>NZ_JACJII010000001.1:4800000-7378730 GCF_014138835.1 Thermomonospora cellulosilytica | reverse complement strand
GCGCCGGTGCCGGGCGGGCCCCCGTTCACCGACGCCCGGACCCGGCTGACGGACGCCTCGGTGGTCCGGCACGGCGACCGGATCACCCTGGACGCCACCGAGTACACCGAGGTCCACTACGTCACGCCGGAGGGCCGCCGGGCGGTGACCCAGCGGGTCCGGCGGCGCTTCGAGTTCGCCGTCGAACTGGACCGGATCACCCTGGTCGGGGAACGGCTGATCGACCCGCACGCCGCCCCGATCAACGACCCGGACCGGCCGATGCCCCCGGTGCCGCCCGAGCCGCCGGCCCCGGTGACCCCGGCGAGCCCGTCCCCGGCCGCCCCCGTCCCCTCGGTGACCGAGATGTCACGGTGAGACCCGGTCCCATGCCGGGTCCGGCGAACGCCTTCCACAGATCGCGATCATGCGCGTAAATAGGTGTGTCACCGGTGCCACACCGAAAGGAACGGGTCGATGAGCGACAGGCGGGGTGCCAACATCGCGGCGCTGGAAGACCTCTCCCGGATGTTCTCCAAGCACTCCAGGAACCTGGACGCCCTGATCAAGGACCTGAACGGCCGTACCGTGAGCAGCACCGAGATCTGGTGGGGCCCGGGCGCCGACCGCTTCCGCGCCGCCTGGCAGGAGGCCAAGGCCGCCTTCGACCGCATGGCCCTGGCCCTGGAGGAGGGCAGCCAGGACATCCGCCGCTCCCGCGAGAACATCGAGGCCGCGACCCGTTAGGCCGCGCCTCCGGCGCGGCGGCGGGATCAGCGCGTGGCGAGGGTGAAACGGGTTGCGGTGGTGCGGATGCGGTCGGTCAGTTCCGGTGGGGAGTGGACGGTGAAGTCGGCGTTCGCGACGGCCAGGACCATGAGGGGCCACTCGAGGCCGTCGACGCCGATCGTCCAGCGGCAGGAGTCGGAGCCGGTCTCCTCGACGGTGCCCCAGCGGCCGACGATCTCGCGGAACGCGTCGGCCTTCGTCCGCACGTCCACCACCACCTGGTAGCGGAACGAACGGGCGGTGGTCTGGGGACGGACGAGCGCGGCGGCGTCCCCGCCGGGGATCTCCCGGTGGCGGAAGCGGGCGCCGGTCGGCTCGGGGCGGCTCAGGCGGTCCACCCGGAACGTCCGCCAGTCCTGGCGTTCCAGGTCGTAGGCCACCAGGTACCAGCGGCGGTCCTGGGCGACCAGCCGGTGCGGTTCGACGGTGCGGTCGGTGGACGCGCCGTCGCGGGCCGTGTAGGAGAAACGCACCCGTTCCCCGTCGCGGCAGCACTGGGCCAGAACGGCGAGCGCGGCCGCGTCCAGGCGCGGCATCCGCCCCATCGCCGGGACGGTGATGTCCTGCAGCGCCTCGACGCGGCGGCGCAGCCGGGGCGGCATCACCTGGACGATCTTGGCCAGTGCCCGTACCGAGATCTCCGCCACGCCGTCGCCGTCCCCGCCGACCGCCCCGGCGGCGGCCGACCGCAGGCCCACCGCGATCGCCACCGCCTCCTCGTCGTCCAGTTGCAGCGGCGGCATCGCGGCACCGGACCGCAACTGGTAGCCGCCGCCGACGCCGCGGCCCGCGTCCACCGGATAGCCCAGTTCGCGCAGCCGGTCGATGTCGCGGCGCAACGTCCGCTCGCTGACGCCCAGGCGTTCGGCGAGTTCCGCGCCCGGCCAGTACCGGTGGGTCTGCAGCAGCGACAGCAGCCGCAGCATCCGCCCGCTCGTGTTCGCCATGGAATCCATGCTGCCGCCGATTGCGGTCAGGAAGTGGCCGCAATCGGGGACAGCATGGACGACATGACCACACCGATGATCCGCACACGCGGGCTGACCAGGCACTTCACCGTCAAGAAGCAGAAGGTCGAAGCGGTCCGCGGACTCGACCTGGACGTCGAGGCCGGCGAACTGGTGGCGCTGCTCGGCCCCAACGGCGCCGGCAAGTCCACCACCCTGCGGATGCTCACCACCCTGCTGCCGCCCACCTCGGGCACCGCCGAGGTCGCCGGGGCCGACGTGCGGACCCAGCCGCGCGAGGTGCGCCGCCGGATCGGCTACGTCGGGCAGGGCAACGGCGCCGCGCACAGCCAGCGCGGCCGGGACGAGCTGATCACCCAGGGCCGGGCGTACGGGCTGAGCCGGGCCGCCGCCCGCGCCCGCGCCGACGAGCTGATCGAGTCGCTGGACCTGGCCGCCGTCGCCGACCGGGTGGTGTCGGGGCTGTCGGGCGGGCAGCGGCGGCGGCTGGACATCGCGATGGGCCTCATCCACGCGCCCGGCCTGCTGTTCCTCGACGAGCCGTCCACCGGGCTCGACCCGCAGAACCGCGCCAACCTGGCCGAGCACATCCGCCGGCTGCGCGCCGAGCACGGCACCACCGTGGTGCTCACCACCCACTACCTGGACGAGGCCGACCAGCTCGCCGAACGGGTCATCGTCATCGACCACGGCCGCCTCATCGCCGACGACACCCCGCAGCGGCTCAAGGCCGACCACGCCGGGGACCGCATCACCCTGACGTTCGACACCGAACGCGAGGCCGCCCTGGTCGCCGCCGGGCCGCCGGGCGTCGTCGCCGGGGCGCAGGTCGAGCGCACGGGAGCGCAGGTGCTGATCAGGGCCGACGGCGGCGCCCGCCTGGTGCCCAAGCTGCTGCGCAGCCTGGAGGAGTCCGGGACCTCCGTCGCCGCCGTCGAGGTCGCCCGGCCCACCCTCGACGACGTGTTCCTCAACCTGACCGGCCGCAGTCTCCGCGAGCAGCACGACGCCGCCCCCGCCAAGGAGGACCAGCAGTGACCACCCTCGTCGCCGACACCGCCATCGTCTTCACCCGCGAGCTGCGCCCGTTGCTGCGCAACCCGTTCTCGCTGGTGTTCTCGATGGTGCAGCCGCTGTTCTTCCTCGCCCTGTACGGGCCGCTGCTGCCGGACACCCCGGGCGGCTCGGCGCTGCAGTGGTTCGTGCCCGGGATCATCGTGATGTCCTGCCTGTTCGCCGGCTCGACCACCGGTTCGAACCTGCAGTACGAGATGCAGACCGGCGCGCACGAGCGGATGCTGGTCTCCCCGCTGGGCCGGCCCGCCCTGATCGTCGGGCGGGCGCTGAAGGAGATCGTCCCGGTCGCCGGGCAGGCGCTGCTCATCGTCGCGATCACCCTGCCGTTCGGGTTCCGGCCCGACCCGGTGGGCATGGTGCTCGGGCTGCTGCTGATCGGGACGTTCAGCGTCGGGCTCGGCGCGCTGTCGTACGCGCTGGCGCTGGCCTCCAAGAACCAGGAGTGGCTGTTCTGGACGGTGCAGCAGACGCTGCTGTTCCCGTTGCTGCTGCTGGCCGGGATGCTGCTGCCGATCGAGGACGGACCGGGCTGGCTGCGCACCCTCGCCGCGTTCAACCCGCTGACCTACGTGGTGGACGCCGAACGGGCCCTCTTCAACGGCGAACTGGCCTCCGCCACCGTCGCCCAGGGGGCGGTCGCCGCCGTCGCCGTCGCCCTCGGCGGCCTGTGGGTCGGCATCCGCGCCATGCACCGCGCCTGACGTGTCACTTCTGGGGCGCCCCCAGGCCCTTCGGGGCGTCAGGTGATCCTCGCTTCGCCGCGGTCGCCTGAGCACGACGGCGGGGATGGGTTGAGCATCCGTACTCATCCCCGCCGTTCCGCCGTTCCCTAACGTCGGCCGCGGAGGTGACGGGCATGGGGCGCTGGACCGTGCTGGGCGTGGTGTCGGCGTTGCTCGCCGGAGGGTGCGCGGTGAGCACACGGGAGGACCGGCGATACGCGGCCGAGCTGGCCGAACGGCGGTATCCCGGGCTGCTGCGGGTGATCGGGGCGCGCCCCCTGGTGCCGGAGACGACCGGGTCGGAGATCACGTTCGCGGTGGCCGACGACCCCGACGCCGTGGTGCGGTTGCGGGTCGACGCGGGCAAGGGCACCTGCGGCGGCCGTCCCTGCGACCGGGCGCTGGACGACGCCCTCGCCCGCGCCCGTGCCGAGGCGGACCGGTGGCGGAGGCTGAACGCCGCGTTCACCCGCTGCGGCCACCCGATCGTCGGGCTGACGTCCGCGGGGGTGCCGTGGACGGCGGCGGAGCCGACGAACGCCACCGCGGCGTCGGTGTGGGCGTCGCTCGGGAGATGCGCCGCCGATGCCGGTGTCCGCTCGTTCAACGTGGCCGCCACGGCTGTGGCCCGGCGGCTGCCCGCCCCGAAACGGTCGCTGCCGACGCTGATGGAGATGACCGGGCACAAGCGGCTGGCGGCGCTGGCCGCCCGCCCGTACTACACCGTCCACTACGAGGTCTCCGGCGGCCGGGCCGCCCTGAGGTCGGTCAACCTGATACGCCCGTTCGAGGAGCACGAGAAGTTCGAGGCCGCCGTCGCCGGCGCCGTGCGCGACCGTCTGCGCCGCACCCGCCCGGAGGCCGTCACCGTGCCCTATCCCGGCCCCTGGCGGCTCGTCCCGGGCACCGTCGACCGCCTCGCCGGCCACGTCCTGTTCTGCGAGGACGGCGACCGGCAGTGCCTCGGGGACCACGCCGTGGCGGTGACCGCCGACCTGACCGGCGTCCTGGTGGGCGACCTGCGCGTCATCAGGGACGTCCGGGACGGGCCCACCGGCCCGCTGAGTCCGCTGGACTGAGCCGCCCGGAATCGGCGGGGCTGCCATGATCGATGGGGAACCGATGTCGGACGAGCGGGGAGCGGGCGGTGCGACCACTGCGGCCAGAGGATCCTGCGGAGATCGGCGGATACCGGCTGCTCGGCCGGCTGGGCGGCGGCGGGATGGGACAGGTGTACCTGGGGCGCTCGCCGGGCGGACGGCCGGTCGCGGTGAAGCGGGTGCTGCCGGGGCTGGCCGCCGACCACGAGTTCCGCAGCCGGTTCGCCCAGGAGGTGGAGGCGGCCCGGCGGGTCGGCGGGTTCCACACCGCCCAGCTCGTGGACGCCGACCCGTTCGCCGATCCGCCGTGGCTGGTCACCGCCTACGTTCCGGGGCCGTCGCTGCAGGAGGCGGTCGAGGAGCACGGGCCGCTGCCGCCGCCGGCGGTGCGGACGCTGGGCGCGGGGCTGGCGGAGGGGCTGGCGGCGATCCACTCCGCCGGGCTGGTGCACCGCGACCTCAAGCCCGGGAACGTCCTGCTCGCCGCGGACGGTCCCCGGATCATCGACTTCGGCATCGCCCGCGCCACCGACTTCACCGCGCTGACCGCGGACGGGGCGATGCTGGGCACCGCCGGGTTCATGGCGCCCGAGCAGGTGACCGGCTCCCGCACCGTGGGGCCGCCGGGCGACGTGTTCGCGCTCGGCGCGGTGCTGGCGTACGCGGCCAGGGGCGAGGGACCGTTCCACGCGGGGTCCATCGCCTCCATCGTCTACCGGATCACCCGTGAGGACCCGGACCTGGACGGCGTTCCGCCGGAGCTGCGGGACCTGCTGGAGACCTGCCTGGACAAGGACCCGGCGGCGCGCCCGGCGCTCCCGCAGGTCCTGCGCGCCCTGTCCGCGGGCGGCGCGACGGGGGACTGGCCGCCGCCCCGCATCGCCGCGATGATCGCCGAACGGGACGTGTCGGCGCGGTCGAACGCCTCCGGCGGGACCGCCGCCCAGCCGCGCCCGGCCACCGCGCCCGCCCACACCCCGCCGCAGACGGACCCCGTCTTCTCCCCGCCCCCGCCGCCGGTCGGCCAGTGGACCCCGCCGCCTCCCGTCACCATGCCACCAGGAGCCCCGACCAAGACCGGCGGCGCCCCCGGACGACAGGGCGGCGGCGCCGCTCTCGCCATCGCGATCGTGGCGGTGACGCTGCTGGTCGTGGCCGGTGTCGCCGGGGCCGTCGTGGTCACCCGCGGCGACCGGGGCGGCGGACCGACGACCGCGCCCACCGTGCCCACGGTCCCCCGGACGCCGCCGCCCTCGACCCCGGCGGTGGACGCCTCGGCGGTGGTGGGGACCTGGGAGGGCACCTACGAGTGCGCGCAGGGCCTCACCGCGCTGAACCTCAGGATCGTCGAGGCCGAGGACGGCCGCCTGGGGGCGACCTTCCGGTTCAGCCCGCATCCGTCGAATCCGGACGTGGAGTCCGGCGCGTTCGCCATGCGCGGCGACCTCACCGACGGGGTGCTGCGGCTGGAGGGCGAACGCTGGATCACCCGGCCCGACGACTACCTGATGGTCGGGTTGCGGGCGAGGATCACCGAGCCGCGCCCCGAGCGGATCGAGGGCACCGTCGAGTCGACCGCCGGCTGCACCACCTTCACCGTCGAACGGCGCTGATCAGCCGGCCGGCGCCGGAACGTCCAGCACCTTGCCCAGATAGATCGACCCGGGGGCGCACGCGTAGATGCCGAACGGCTCGACGTCGGCGTAACCCGCCGACCGGTACAGGGTCACGGCCTCGGGCTGGCGGTCCCCGGTCTCCAGGATGACCCGGCGGTGACCGGCCTGGAGGGCGGTGCGCTCGATCTCGGCCAGCAGCCGCCGGGCGAGCCCGTTGCCGCGGACGGACGGGTCCACGTACATCCGCTTGAGCTCGGCGTCCTCCCCGTGCGAACGCCAGCCCGCGCACGCCACCGCCGTGCCGCCCACGTACCCGACCAGGAACAGCCCCCGCGGGGGAGCGAACTCGGCCGGCGTCACCGGGGTCTCGTCCGGCCCGCCGTACCGCTCGACCATCTCCCGCTGGATCGCCTCGACCAGCCGGACGGCGTCCGGATGGTCGTATCCCACCACCTCGATCAGCATGACCCCATGGTCACCGACCGGAACCGCCGGGGCGAACCGGATCCCGCGGCAACGGCCCGTCACAGTGCGCGCAGTAGTAGAAGCCGTCCTTGACCACGTTCAGCTCCGCACACCCGGGACACTCGCGGAACACGAACGCGTAGCTCTGCATCTTCGCCTTCCTCTCGTGCCCGTCGTGGGACTGTGACCGGAACGGTGATGAGAGGCCGGGGACGGGTCGGGCGGGTCACCAGTCCCGGTCGAGCAGCCCCGGATGTTCGTCCTCGATCCGGTCGGCGAGGAACCGCAGGTCGTCCCGTCCCAGGAGCTGGATCAACCGGTACAGGCCGATCTCCTCCTCGTGGATCTCGCCGACCGTGTCGATCCGGGCGCCCGCCTCCAGCAGCGCCTCGACCAGTGCTGGCGAGCCGCCGTGCACGACGGCGGCGAACAGCGGGGTGCGCCGCTCGACGTCCTGCGCCTCCAGGTCCAGCCCGGTCTTCAGCAGGCGGGGCAGCAGGGCCTCGTGGTCCAGCAGCGGGAGCTTGTGCAGCAGGGTCCGGCCCCGGGTGTCGCGGACGTGCGGATCGACGCCCGCGTCCAGGAGCGCCAGAACGCCGGGGGTGTCGCCGTGGTGGACGCGGGCCATGAGGTCGTCGCGCTGGGCGCGGAGCGCCCTGGGCAGCTGGCCGGTGCCGGACCGCCAGGCCTCGCGGGCGGCGAAGCAACCGGACTGCGCCCCGCCGAACGCCCGCATCGCCTCCTCGCGGCGCTGCTCCTCGGCGGTGTGCGGCAGCCGCAGCGCACCGTCGCGGAACCAGACCTCGTGCCATTCGCCCTGGCAGCGCACCCGCACCGGGGCGGGCGGATCCGGCTGCGGCGGGGGTCCGGCCGGGCGGGCCGGGGCCCGGGGGAACAACGCCTCGTGGACCAGGGGATGCAGGCGTTCGGGCGGGAACCCGGTGCGCAGCAGATCCAGGTCGGGCAGCCGCCGCCAGACCGCCTCCGGCAGCGGTGCGGCGCTCCGCAGCGGTTTCGGCGGGCTGTCGCCCGCCCATGGGTCGTCCCAGAGTTCGTGGGCGACGGCCCGGACCCGCAGCCGATCCCCGAGTTCCAGCAGGAGGGCCGCGTGCTGGGTCTGCGGGATCCAGTACCGTGCCCCGCCGCCGCGCTCGGCCAGCAGCCGGATCTCCGGCTCCAGCCGGGTCAGCGCCAGCGGCGCGCGGGACAGCAGGAACACCGGTTCCACCGGGTCGGCGCCCCAGTACTCGGGCAGGTCGAACGGCTCGGTGTCCAGCTCGATGCCCGCCGCCGCGAAGGCCCCCTCGACGTCACCGGCGTCGTGCAGCGCGGTGACCCACTCGGTGCGCCCGGCGGGATCGGCCGGTCCCGGATCGGCCTGCGGGGCCGGGCGGGGCGTGCCGTCGGGGTCGTGGAACGGTGCCCGGCCGTTCCCGCCGCCGCAGCGTTCCAGCAGCTCGTGGGTGTGGCGGACGTCCCACAGGTGCCGGGCGCCGGACCAGTCGTGCACGAGGTTGCGCCAGAACGAGCAGTACGGCCAGTCGGTCTCCAGGTGCACGTCCTGCGACGAGGACTCCAGGGTGCCGAAGCGCAGGGCGAGCCGTTGCGGGCCGTGCACCATCCACCACGGCGTGGTCAGGTGGAGCCGTGGCCCGCCGTGGGAGGGCCCCAGCAGCACCGTCTGGCCGGGGGTGAGCGCGTCACGTCCGCGGCCGACCCTCGGCAGATGCCACCGCAGCAGGTCGGGGGCGAGATGGCGGAGATCCTCCTCCAGCGCCTCGGCGACCGCCGGACCCTGGTTGCGGGCGACCGCCGCCAGGTCGAACCGCACGTCGATCCCGGCGGCGGCGCAGGCCCCCCGCCAGTCGCCGGCCAGCCGTCGTTCGGTGGCCCGCTCGATCATCCAGGCGGGCACGCCGTATCTGCGGGCCCGCCGCCAGGAGGCCGCCTCGCGGGGCGGGAACGGCCCCTCGTTCCTCATCACCACCGCGTTCCTCGCCAGAAGTCCGGGGGCAAGGCCGGCCGGATTCGAACCGGCGTCCTCCAACCCGCTGTAAGGCGCGTCGACCTCTGCGCTACGGCCTTGCCGCGGCGGAGTCTATCGGCGGCGGCCGACATTCCGTGATCGCCTCGGTGTGCGGGGTCGTTTTCCGGGCATTGCAGCGGTCGATCGCACAGGCGACGTGGTGGAGGGGATCGTGGTGACGACGCCGCCGTTGAACAGGACCCTGCTGAGAACCGAGCCCATCGCGACGTTCACCGACTACGCCGGCGCGCAGCAGGCCGTGGACCGCCTGTCGGACCTGCAGTTCCCGGTCGAGCACGCGGTGATCGTGGGGGCCGACCTGCGGCTGGTCGAGCAGGTGCTCGGCCGGCTCACGGTGCTGCGGGCCACGCTGTCGGGCGCGGCCTCCGGAGCCTGGTTCGGCCTGCTGATCGGGCTGTTCTTCGCGATCTTCACCCCGGGCGGGCTGTCCTGGCTGGGCGTCATCCTGGCGGGCCTGGTCTGGGGCGCGGTCGCCGGCGCCCTGTTCGGCGCCGTCTCGCACGCCCTGACCGGCGGCCACCGCGACTTCGTCTCCCGCAGCTCCTTCGTCGCCTCCACCTACGAGGTCCGCGTGGACTCCGAGTACGCCGCCCGAGCCCGCGACCTCCTGGAGAGCGGCGCCACTCCCTGAGCCGCCTCCAGCCCCGAGACACCGGCTCACCGCCGAGGAGTGGACCCCTTCGACATCCGACCGTGCCCCCTGCCGATGACCGAGCGCCTGGCGGAGTCCGACGCGTTCCTCGCCGATGCGGTGACCGGGACGCGACTGCGCAGCCCGGGACATGTGACGCGCCCTGCACTCCGATCCGCAGGTGGCAGGCTGTTCCGCCGGTCGGGCGTTGGGGGGACGTCCGCCGGCGGAACGGTCACTTGGCGATCTCGGGGGCGGGGTCGGCGGCCTTGGCCTGGGGGATGGGGTGGCCGGCGCGGTTCTCGGCGAGGACGACGTCGGACATGATGCCGACCGCCAGGCCGAGGACGCCGCTGAGGACCACCAGGCCGGCGCCCACGCCGAACAGCGTCCAGTTCGGGCCGACGCACAGCGCCCAGCCGCCGACGACGAAGCCGAGCAGGCTCACCGCGACGACCAGCCAGGAGCTGGGGCGGCCGCCATGACTTCCGGACATTGAACCTCCTGTCAGGGGGCACCGCGGGGTGCCCGTCGATGGGCGGAGATCCCGTCCGCGGGGGAGGGATCGCACGGGGGAACGGCCGTTGACGGCGCGTCGGCCGACGCCGCGCGGCCGGGCGTCGGCGTTCGGCCGCCAGACAGTGTCCCATCGCCCGGGCGGACCCTGTGGACGGGGGGCGGGCGACCGCGGCGGGGCGGGGATCGTCCGACCCCGCTTCCCGGGGTCCGGGGATCGTCCCCGGACCGGCAGGTCAGTGCAGGTCCAGCACGCCCAGCACGATGAACGCCCCGAAGTGGACCACCACCGTGACCACGAGCATCGCGATGAAGATGTACTTGGCCGTCGGGTGGTCGAAGTACTTGCCGCCCTCGACCTTGCGGGCGTGCTGCTCCGCCTGCCGCCGGGCGAGCTGCTCCTCGAGCGGCAGAAGGCCGAACGGCTTCTTCATGGCGTTCCCCCAGCGTTGGTGCGCGGACGTCCTCCCTGTATAGCCGACGTCCGCCGGGCCCCTGACCGGCCGGTCACCGGCCGTCCGGGAAATTGGGGGTGACGAGATCCCGCGCATGGGGCGTGCGGAGGTCGGTCATGGTCTACGGTGTCCTATGCGTCCCGTTCGGTGGAACGTTCAACTACCGGTGGCGGGACGCGCGCTGCCCGGGATCGGCGGAACCAGGACCAGGGCTGACCTGCGGCCCCCGGCTGGGACGGGCAGCGGCCGGCTCGTCCCCGGGTGGGGAGGGGACATCCGGGGCCGAGCCGGTACCGCCGCCGGGCGGGGAGACGCCCGGCGGCGCGGTGTCCGATCTCACTTCCACTCGTAGGTCCGGGCCTCGGTCTTGCCGCTGTCGTCGGTGTCGTACTCGTAGACCGCGGCGACGCCGTTCAGCCGGGCCAGCCGCTGCGACGCGGTCCGGTAGTAGATCGCGCCCCGGAACGAGGTCGCGGAGCCCTGGCCGGTGAGGCGGCCGACCCCGTCGCCCTTCCAGGTGGCGTACTCGCCCTCGGCGGTCGTCACCACACCGTGGCCCTCGCCGCGCAGGACTCCGTCCGGGCCGCTCCCGGCGACGTACGTGCCGACCTCGGTGACGTCCTGGTCCAGCAGCCTGCCGCGGGACTCGAAGGTCACCTCCACGCGCATCCGGCCGTCCTCGGCCGGCAGGACGCGGGTGCCGGTGATCTGGCCGGTCTCCTGGCCGATCTGATCTCCCAATGCCATCGTCGTTCCCCCCTTGAACGCGACTGCTCCTCCCAGACCAGCACACCGCGCGGAGCGCCTGTCAATACCGGGGAGTCCTGCGCCGCCGCGGGGGCGCGGCTCGTTCGCCGTTCAGGTCGGGTGCGGGTCGCCGGGAGTTTCCACGGGGGTCATCGGGGTCGGCGACGTGCGCAGGTCAGGACTCGAGCGGGAGGGCCACCTGGATGGGGGCCGCCGTGCCGGTGAGCACCAGGAGGGCCCGGCCGGTCGGCCCGGACAGGGCCGCGTTGCGCGGGAGGCGCAGGCCGAACAGCTCGCCGTCGTCGGGGGAGTTCGCCGACAGCAGCACGCCGGAACGGGAGCGGCGGGCGTCGGCCAGGAAGCCCCGGTAACCGCGGCCCAGGTCCTCGGTGGTGCCGCCGACGACGACGGCGTGCTCCCCGTCGCGGGCGGTGCGCAGCACCCCGCGCAGCGCGTCGTCCAGGTCGGTCTCGTCCAGCAGTTCGGCGTCGTCGGCGACCACGACGTAGCGGTGCTCGTCGCCGATCGCCTCCAGCAGTTCGTCCTCGGTGGCGTCGGCGCCCAGCACCCCGAGGACCCCCGGACGCCCGGCCAGGTCCCGCAGCGGCGAACGGCGCGGCGCCAGCAGCAGCACCGGGACGAGCCCCCCGCCCACCGCCGGATCCAGCAGCGAGTGCACGATCGTCAGCAACGTCGTGGAACGCCCCGACCGCGGCGGCCCCGCGACCACGAAACCCGGCCCCTCGTTCAGCAGGTCCACGCCCACCGGCCCGAGGGTGTCCCCGCCGACGCCCACCAGCGCCCACAGCGCCGACGGGGCCGTGAAGTCCGGGTCCAGCGCCAGCGCCTCCCGCACGGTCACCCGGACCGGCAGCTCGTCCACGTGCAGCGGGCCCAGCCGGCGCGGCAGCCGGCCGTACCGTTCGCCGCACCCGCGGGCGATCTTCTGCAGCGCCGCGACCTGCGCGGTCCCGGCCGGGTCGTCGGCCAGCAGCCCGATCTGCGACTCGCGCACCGGACGGCCGGGACCGGTGTGCTCCAGCGCCCGGCCCGGCGGCATGTACGCGGGCACCTGGCGTTCCTGCAGGCCCGCATAGCCGTAGTCCATGGGGTCGGCCATCCGCAGCACCAGCCGCCGGTCGAACACCGTGGACACCTGCCCGCCCAGCCCCGTCCGGTCGCCGGTGACGACCGCGCGCAGCCCGACCGCCGCCCCCTCGCGGAGCAGCCGGACGAACACGTCCACCAGCCGCCCGTAGTCGTAGTGCTCGAACGCCCCCAGGAACCCCTCCCAGCGGTCCAGCAGCAGCACCATCCACGGCAGCCGGTCCGACGGCGCCACGGCGGCCCGCTGCTCGGCCAGCGTCGCGAAGCCCGCCTCGGCCAGCAGCTGCTGCCGCCGCGCGACCTCCGCCGACAACGCGGCCAGCAGCCGTTCGCAGCGGTCGAGCTGGTCACGGGAGACGACCGCGCCGCAGTGGGGGAGGGACACCAGCGGCAGCAGCCCGCCCCCGCCGCAGTCGATCGCGTACAGGTGCACGTCGTAGGGGGAGGCCGCCGACGCCAGCGAGCCCGCCAGGGTGCGCAGCGCCGTGGACCGCCCGGACTGGGCCGCCCCCGCCACGTACAGGTGCCCGCCGCGCGACAGGTCCAGCGCGAGCGCCTGCCGCGACTGGGTCTCCGGCAGGTCGGTCACGCCGAACTCGATCGGCGGGACGTCCACCACCGAGCCCCCGGCGGCGGTCCGCAGCGACACCCGGATCCGTTCCGGCAGCGGGTCCAGCCAGGGCGAGCGCTGCGGCGGGATCCCGGCGCGGGCGGCGGCCTCCCGGACCGCGCCGACCAGCACGGCCAGGTCGGTGATCGTCTCCGGGTCGTCGGCCGGTTCGCCCGCCGAGGGCAGCGGACGGCCGAGCAGGTCCCACGGGACGGCCCGCACCGACGGCGTCCCCGTGCTCTTGGACAGGGGCGCGCCCCTGCGGGACGCCGGACGGCGGCCCCCGATGCGCGCCGACTGCACCGCCTGCGGGGCGGCGGTGCCCGACCGCACGTAGCAGCGGCCCGGCGCGGACGGCGGGATGTCGGCGGCCTCCGGGGAGTCGATCACGTCCACCGACTCGTCCGGATCGGTGACCCGCAGCGCGATCCGCAGGTTGGTGTTGGCGCGGATGTCGGCGGTCACCACGCCCGCCGGCCGCTGGGTGGCCAGGATCAGGTGCACCCCCAGCGAACGGCCCCGCCGCCCGATGTCCACCAGCCCGGCCACGAACTCCGGCAGCTCGGCCGCCAGCGCCGCGAACTCGTCGATCACCAGCACCAGCCGGGGCAGCGGCGGCAGCGTCACGTCCCGGTGCGGGGCCGCCGCCGCGCCCGGCCGGGCGTAGCGGCCGGCGGGCTGCGCGGCGGCGGCCCGGGACCGCAGGTCGGCGTAGTCGTCGATGTCCTTGGCCCCGGCCGCCAGCAGGATCTCCTCGCGGCGGCGCAGCTCGGCGGCCAGCGACTGCAGCGCCCGCTCGGTCAGACGGCCGTCCAGGTCGGTGACCATGCCCACGGTGTGCGGCAGCCCGGCGCAGTCCTTGAACGCCGCGCCGCCCTTGTAGTCGACCAGCACGAACGTCATCTCGTCCGGCCGGTTGGCCACCGCCAGCGCCGCGATCAGGGTCTGCAGCAGCTCCGACTTGCCCGCCCCGGTGGTCCCGGCGACCAGCCCGTGCGGCCCGTCCGCGCGCAGGTCGACGTGGAACGGCCCGTCCGCGGCGATCCCGATCGGCACCCGGGTGGACCGGCCGCCGGTGGCCGCCCAGGCGTCCTGGACGTGGCCGGGCGTCGGGTCGGGCATCCCCAGCAGGTCCAGCAGCCGGGCCTGCACGGGCACGGCCTCGGCGGCGTCCTCGCGGGACACGTCGCGGATCGGGGCGAGCGCGCGGGCCACCCGTTCCGCCCAGGCCACCGAGACCTGGTCGGCGAGCACCGGGCCGACGGCCTCCAGGTCGTAGCCGCGCAGCCGCAGGGTGTCGGGGGAGGCCCAGGAGGCGACGGCGGCGCACTCCTCGGGCAGCATGCGCTCCTCGTCGTCGATGCAGACCGCGTACACGCCGTACTCGGGGCCGCGCGCCAGCACGTGCGGCATCCCCGGCACCCGGCGCAGCGCCCGCGCCCCGTCCAGCACGACGAGGATGTTGTAGGGGACGTCCGGCGTCCCGGTGGCCGTGCCGCCGCCGAGCAGGCCGGGGGCGTGCTGGCGGGCGCGGCGGCGTTCGGTGATGCGGATGGCCAGCTCGGTGACCCGGTGGGCGACGGACTCGGGGTCGGTGCCGACCAGCGCCAGGCACTCCTCCCCGGCGTGCGGGGCGCAGTGCGGGAGCCAGCGAACCCAGTTCCAGTGCTCGGCGGCGTCCGGCTCGGCCGACAGCACCACGATCGCCAGGTCGCGGGGGCTGTGCTGGACCGCGGCCTGGGCGACCATCCAGCGGGCCAGCGCCCGGGAGGCGGGCCGCGGGCCGGTCAGCCCGAGCACCCCCAGCTCGGTCAGGTGCAGCGCCACCGGCACGGTGCGGGCCAGCGGGCGGGCCGACGGGATCTGGAGGTCGCCGTCCGCGTCGTCGTCCGGGAGTCCGGTCAGCTCGATCCGGGCGGGCAGGTCGGCCAGGCCCACCCGCATGTGCAGGGTGTCGTCGTCGGTGATGCGGCGTTCCCACAGCCGCCGCCGCGGGCCGGTGGCGGTGATCAGGGCCTCGGCGGGGTCCGGCCGCATCGCCCGGCGTTCGGCCTCGTCGAGGCGGCGCAGCGCGTCCAGTTCGTCGGCGAACGCGGCGCTGCGCTCCCGGTACTCCTTGAGCGCCCGGCGGTAGGACTTGCGGCCGTGCAGCCGGTCGGACGCCCACTCGCCGACCTGGATCAGCGGCCAGCTCAGCGCCAGCAGCGCCCACCACCACTGGCCCAGCGCGTACGCCATGACCAGGCCGAACGCCGAGAACAGCAGCGCGCCGAACAGCCGCAGCCGCTCCCGGGGGCCGCGTTCGGGGCGGCGCGGGACCGCCAGCCGCTTCGGCCGCCCGGCCGGGCCGATCCGCGGCGGCCGGTTGAACGCCAGCCCGCCGCCCGGCAGCGGCTCCAGATGGGTGTCCGGGGCGGTGCTGGGGGCCAGCGCCAGCACCGTCGAGCCGACCCGCAGCAGCCCGCCGAACGGCCACGGCGTCGCGCCCTCCAGCGGGTGCCCGTCCAGGAACGCCGTGGTGTGCGCGGACGCCTCCACCACGACGCCGCTGTCGTCGCCGCTGCCGCGATGGACGGTGATCCGCAGCGAGCGGGGCGGCACGGCCGGGTCGGCGACGGTCAGGTCGACGTCCTCGCCGCCGCCGAGGGTGTGCGCGCCCAGGCCCAGCCGGTGCACCGCCCCGGCCGCCGGGCCGCCCGCCACCCGCACCTCCACCAGCCCGGTCGGCTCCGACAGCACGGTGGCGGCGGCGGTCCTGCGGTCGGTGGCGATCACCGCGCCGTCGCGCAGCTCGCGCACCGCCTGCGCCTGCGGGTCGAGCATCCGCCCGTCCGCCCACAGTGCGGAGGATGACGCGTCGGCGGCGGGACGCTGCTGTGGAATCGTCGGCGGTTTCTCGTCAATGGCCGCGAAAACGGCGTCGGCGATGGTGCCGACCGACATTTCGGAATCGGCATCGATAACCAGGTCGCGCGGCCCCCGGCCGGTCAGCGCGGTGAGCGAGATCCGCATGACACCCTCCACAACGACCGCGGGGCGGCTCCGGCACCGGCTCAGCTTAATTACCGCCCCCTGCACCGGCATCTGACGCGCTGTGTACGGTGTCATGGGGAGCACCGCTCTCGTCATAATGCAGTGCTCTGCGACGATGCGAGGGGAACCGATGAACCGCAGCCGCACCGCCCGGGAACGGGTCCGCGCCGAGATCACCCGGGAGATCGTCGAGATCGCCCGGCGGCATCTGGCCACCGAGGGCGCGGCCGGGCTGTCGCTGCGCGCGGTGGCCCGTGAGATGGGCATGGTCTCCTCGGCGGTCTACCGCTACTTCCCCAGCAAGGACGACCTGCTCACGACGCTGATCATCGACGGCTACAACTCCCTGGGCCGGGCCGTCGAGCACGCCGACGCCGGCCGCGACCCCGCCGACCACGGCGGGCGCTGGCAGGCCGCCTGCCTGGCGATCCGGGCCTGGGCCCTGGCCCACCCGCACGAGTACGCCCTGCTGTACGGCTCCCCGGTCCCCGGCTACCGCGCCCCCGAGGACACCGTCGCCCCGGCCATGCGCGACACCCTCGTCATCGGCCGCATCATCACCGACGCCCACCGGGCCGGCGTCCTGGCCGTCCCGCCCGGCGGGCCCGCCGCGTTCGAGGGCGGGATGGCGGCGGACGTGGCCCGGGTGCGGGAGCTGATCATGCCCGAGGTGCCGGAGGAGACGGCGGCGCGGGCGGTGACCGCGGTGGCCGGCGTGTACGGGTGGGTGAGCTTCGAGCTGTTCGGCCAGTTCCAGAACGCCATCGAGGACCGGGAGGCGTTCTTCCGGCACAGCGTGGCCGCGCTGGGGGCGCTCATCGGCCTGCCCGCCCCGGTGGGAGAATCGGCGGCATGATCGGTGACCTCGACTGGATCCCCGCCGCCGACCGCCCCGACCTGCTGGCCGAACCGGTCCGCGCCGCGCTCGCCGGGCCGGACGCCGCCGTCCCGGAGGCGCTGGTGGCCGAGATCGACCCCGGGCTCGCCGACACCGCCGCGTTCTGCGAACGGTACGCGGTGCCGCCGGAGTCCTCCGCCAACTGCGTGGTCGTCGCGGCCAGGCGCGGCGGCGAGACGCAGCTGGCCGCCTGCATGGTGCTGGCCACCCACCGCGCCGACGTCAACGGGGTGATCCGCAGGCACCTGGGGGCGCGCAAGGCGTCGTTCGCGCCGATGGACGAGGCCACCGGCCTGACCGGGATGGAGTACGGCGGGATCACCCCGGTCGGGCTGCCGGCCGGATGGCCGATCCTGGTGGACGAGCTGGTCGCCGCGCAGCCGCGGGTCGTGGTGGGCAGCGGGGTGCGGCGGTCCAAGCTGCTGCTGCCCGGCCGGGCGCTGACCGGGCTGCCGGGCGCGGAGGTGGTCGCGCTGTCCCGGCCCCTGGGCTGACCCCCGGGCCGGCCCCGGCGGCGCACGGAAACGATCATCGGATCGGCAAAGCGCCGCAGTAAGCGCCGCCCGTACGACCGGTAAGCCATTATGTGATCACCGAAACGGCAGGTCCGTCGGGTGACGGCCGGTTACGGGATCGCATATCCACGGTGAATCCATTGACGCGGGCTCACCCGCGCCGCAAGCATGGATCGCTCGGTAACGCGCATCTCGGAGAAAACCAGCGATGAAGGCCAGTCAGTCGACGGTCGCCGGCGGCTCCGGCAGCGGCTCCACGGGCAACGCGACGACGCTCGGGCGCACCGGGCTCGGCGCGTCCACCGGACAGCGGCTGCCCGTACCGCCCCGCGAACGCAAACCCGCGCTGGCCGCCCTGGCCGTGCTGCTGATCCTCGGCGGCGCGCTGGCCAGCGCCTATCTGGTGATGGCCAGCGGGCAGCGGGTGTCGGCCATCCAGATCGCCCATCCGGTCGCCCCCGGCCAGCGCATTCCCGCCAGCGCGCTGCGCGAGGTGCAGATCGGCGACACCGGCATCGAGTACGTCCGCTGGTCCGAACGCCACCGGGTCACCACCGCGTACGCGGCGGTCCCGCTGGTGGAGGGCGCGCTGCTGACCAACGCGATGACCACGCCCGGCGACGACGCAGCCCTCGGCCGGGTCGAGGTCGGGCTGGCGCTCAAGCCCGGCCAGCTGCCCGCCGACGGGCTGGACCCCGGCACCCGGGTCGCGCTGTACGCGGTCGCCGGCGGCCAGGGCGGCGGCCCCCGGCCCGGCACCCTGCTGTCGGCCGACGCGATCGTCCAGCAGGTGCGGACCGGCGGCGAGGACCGGCTGCGCGGCGACCAGACCATGGTGGACGTGGCCGTCCCGCCCGCCGACGTGGCCCTGCTCACCCAGGCCGCCTCCGCCGGGGCGGTCGCGGCGGTGATCGTTCCGGAGGGCACCCGGATCGCCCCGTCCCAGCCCGCCCCCGCACAGCAGCCGACCACCGGCCCCGGTTCCGGCAACGGCCCCGGCAACGGCGGCGGCCAGACGACCCCGCGGCCCAGCCAGACGCCCGCGCCCGGCACCGGGCCGGCGAGCACCCCGGCCGGGGGCTGACGTGGCACTGATCGCGCTGGCGGCCGACAAGGGCGCACCCGGCGTCACCACCGCCGCGGTCGCCCTGGGCGCGGTGTGGCCCCGGCCGGTGCTGGTCGCCGAGTGCGACCAGGCGGGCGGCGACCTGGTCTACCGGCTGCCCGCCGCCACCGAGGACGGCGGCTCCACCATGCTCAACCCGTCGCGCGGGCTGCTCAGCCTGGCCGCCACCGCCCGCCGCGGGCTGCGGCCCGAGCAGATCGCCGAGCACTGCCAGCGGCTGGTCGGCGGCCTGGACGTGCTGGTCGGGCTGACCAACGCCGAGCAGGCGCAGGGCATGACCTGGCTGTGGGGGCCGCTGGGCCGGGCGTTCGCCGGGCTGTCCCCGGTGGACGTGCTGGCCGACTGCGGGCGGCTGGGCGCCGAGACCCCGCTGCTGGACCTGATCCGCGAGGCCGACATGGTGGTGCTGCTGTGCCGCGCCACCCTCGAGCAGGTCGCCCATCTGCGGGAACGGGTGAACGCCCTGGCCAAGAAGCTGCCCGGCGGGCCGCCCATCGGGATCGTGGTGCTGGCCGACCCGCGCGACTTCCGCGGCACGGTCGCCGAGGTGGACCGGATCGTGGCGTCCTCCGCGCTGCCCGCCACCGTGCTCGGCGGGTTCGCGCTCGACCCCAAGGGCGCGGAGATGCTGCGCGGCCGGTGGGGCGGGCGGCTGGACCGCTCCCTGCTGATCCGTTCCGCCCGCGAGGTCGCCGCCGGGCTGGTGGACCGGCTGGCGGACCAGCCGCGCGGGCCCCGTCCCGCCGAGCGCCCCGCCGCCTCCGCCCCCGGTCCCGCCCCCGGTCCCGCCGCCGGTCCCGCCGCAGGCCAGAGCCCGTGGCCGCCGGGCGTTCCCCGGCCGGACGAGCGCGAGCCGCTGACCCGCCGGCACGACGCCGCCCAGGTGCGGGAGAGGGGGCGATAGGTGGACCACGCGCTGGTCAAGCGGCTGCGCCAGGAGGTCGGGGACCGGCTGGCCACCCAGCGCAGGCTGGACGCCGCCAGCGGGCTGCCGCCGATGTCGCCCGAGGACGAACGGCAGTTCGCCCGGGCGCTGATCTCCCAGGTGCTGGAGGAGTACGCGCGGGCCGAGCTGACCTCCGGCCGCCGCCCGCCCAGCGCCGAAGAGGAGGAGGCGCTGGCCGCCGGGGTGCACGCCGCCCTGTTCGGGGTGGGCCGTCTCCAGCCGCTGCTGGAGGACCCCGAGATCGAGAACATCGACGTCAACGGCTGCGACCGGGTGTTCATCGGGTACGCCGACGGCCGTGAGGTGATGGGCGAGCCGGTCGCCGACTCCGACGAGGAACTGGTCGAGCTGATCCAGATCCTGGCCGCCTACTCGGGGCTGTCGTCCCGGCCGTTCGACACCGCCAACCCGCAACTGGACCTGCGGCTGCCGGACGGGTCCCGGCTGTCGGCGGTGATGGACGTGACGGTGCGGCCCGCGCTGTCGATCCGGCGGGCCCGGCTGGGCAAGGTGTTCCTGTCGGACCTGGTGGGCAACGGGACGCTGTCGCCGGAGCTGGGCCGCTTCCTGCGGGCGGCGGTGCTGGCCCGCAAGAACATCATGATCGCCGGGGCCACCAACGCCGGCAAGACCACCCTGCTGCGCGCGCTGGCCAACGAGATCCCCCCGCACGAACGGCTGATCACCGTGGAGCGGGCGCTGGAGCTGGGCCTGGACGCGTTCCCCGACCTGCACCCCAACGTGGTGGCGTTCGAGCAGCGGCTGCCCAACTCCGAGGGGCAGGGCGCGATCTCGATGGCCGAGCTGGTGCGCCGGTCGCTGCGGATGAACCCGTCCCGGGTGATCGTCGGCGAGGTGCTCGGCGACGAGATCGTCACCATGCTCAACGCGATGACCCAGGGCAACGACGGCTCGCTGTCGACCATCCACGCCAACTCCTCGATGGAGGTGTTCAACCGGATCGCCACCTACGCCATCCAGGCCACCGAGCGGCTGCCGGTCGAGGCCACCCACATGCTGATCGCCGGGGCCATCGACTTCGTGGTGTTCATCGAGAAGCGCAACGACTACACCCGCGGCGGGCGGCTGCGCCGGTTCGTCTCCAGCGTCCGCGAGGTCACCGGCTGCGACCAGCGGGTGCTGTCGTCGGAGGTCTTCGCGATGGGCCCGGAGGGGTACGCGGTGCCGGCCGCGCCCGTCTCCTGCGCCGACGAGCTGGCCGAGTTCGGCTACGACCCGGTGCCGGGGGGTGGCTGGTGATGTGGGCGCCGGACATGCTGCCCGCGCTGGTGGCCGGGAGCCTGGTCGGCGGGGGGCTCGTGCTGCTGGTCATGGCGGTGCGCGGCGTGCCGGTCCGCCCCGGCCGGCCCACCCGGCGGCGCGGCCGCGAGGACCTGGTGCGCACCCTCACCACCCGCACCGCCATGTCGGTGATCGTCGGCGTGCTGGTGCTGGTCGTCACCCGCTGGCCGGTCGCCGCGGTCGGCGCCGGGCTGCTGGTGCTGGGCTGGGAGGGCATCGCCGGCGGCGCCGCCGAGGAACGCCGCGCGATGGCCCGGCTGGAGGGCCTGGCCGCCTGGACCGAGTCGCTGCGCGACACCATCGCCGGCGCGGTCGGCCTGGAGCAGGCCATCCCGTCGTCGGTGCGCGCCGCCGCGCCCGCCCTGCAGCAGCCCCTGCGCACCCTGGTGGACCGGCTGCACACCCGGATGCCGATGCCCGAGGCGCTGCGCCGCTTCGCCGACGACCTGGACGACCCGTCCGCCGACCTGGTCGTCGCCGCCCTGATCCTGAACGCCCGGCTGCGCGGCCCCGGCCTGCGCGACATGCTCGGCGCCCTGTCCGCCTCCGCCCGCGCCGAACTCGACATGCGCCGCCGCGTGGAGGCCGAACGCCGCGCCACCCGCCGCAGCGTCCACATCGTCGTGGGCGTCTCCGTGGGCACCGCCCTCCTGCTGGCCATCTTCAACCGCCCCTACGTCGCCCCCTACGACGGCCTGGTCGGCCAGCTCGTCCTCTGCGTGGTCCTGGCCCTGTACGCCGCCGCCTTCCTGTGGCTGCGCCGCCTGGCCAAGTACGACATGCCCCAGCGCCTGCTGAGCGCCCCGTCCGACCGGCCCGGCGTCCCCGGCGAGGTCCCCGCCACCGTCGCCGGCTGGCAAGGTGCGTCGACCCCGCCGCTGCGCGGCCGTCACGCGATGGACGCCGGAGGTGGTCGTTCATGATCGCCTGGTGGTGTGGTGGCGAGGTCCCCGGCGGGCTGGTCGCCGGCTGGCAGGGCGCGTCGACCCCGCCGCTGCGCGGCCGTCACGCGATGGACGCCGGAGGTGGTCGTTCGTGATCGCCTGGTGGTGTGGTGGCGAGGTCCCCGGCGGGCTGGTCGCCGGCTGGCAGGGCGCGTCCACCCCGCCGCTGAGAGGCCGCCACGCCATGGACGCGGGAGGTGGGCGGTCGTGACGGGGGCGTTGCTGGCCGGGGCCAGTTTCGGGCTCGGGTTGTACGTGCTGGTGCGGGCGCTGTTCCCGGCGCGGCCGGGGCTGGCGGCCTCGCTGGCGGCGTTCGACCGGGCGCGGGCGGCCGACGCGGCGCGACGGCAGGCGCGGCCCACCCCCGGGATGGAGCAGATCGGCGGGCTGCGGGCCCAGGTGGGGCGGTCGCTGGCGCGGTTCTACGAGTCGCGCGGGTGGGAGCAGCGGTCGGTACGGGCCGACCTGGCGCTGCTCGGGCGGTCGTACGAGGGGTTCCTGGCGACCAAGTTCCTGCTGCCGGCGGCGGCGCTGGTCTTCATCCCGGCGCTGGTCGGGTACACGGCGCTGCTGGGGCTGGGCGGCTCCCCGGCGGTCCCGGCCTGGCTGGGCGTGCTGCTGGCGGCGTTCTTCTTCATCCTGCCGGACCTGCAGCTGCGGCAGGAGGCGGCGCAGCGGCGGCGGGACTTCCGGCACACCGTGGGCGCGTTCCTGGACCTGGTGTCGATGAACCTGGCGGGCGGGCGCGGTGTGCCCGAGGCGCTGATGTCGGCCGCGCAGGTCGGCGAGGGCTGGGCGATGATCCGGATCCGGGAGGCGCTGGCCAACGCGCGGATCACCGGGCAGACCCCCTGGCAGGCGCTGGGCACCCTCGGCGAGGAGGTGAACGTCGCCGAGCTGCGCGACCTGTCGGCGGCGCTGACGCTGGTCGCCGACGACGGCGCCAAGGTGCGGCAGTCGCTGGCCGCGCGGGCCGCCTCGATGCGCAGCCGCGAGCTGTCGGAACTGGAGGGCAAGGCCGGCGAGCGCTCCCAGTCGATGCTGGTCGCCCAGCTGCTGTTCTGCTTCGGCTTCCTCATCTTCCTGGGCTTCCCGGCCCTGATCCGGATACTGGCGGCATGACGTGAGCGATCCCCGACACCCCGAGGAGTCACCGTGAACCCCTTGCACGACCCCGTCCTGACCTATCTGCGCGCGCTGCTGGGCGAGCGGGTCCGCCGGGCGCGCGCCGCGGACCGCGGGCTGGGCGTCTCGGCCATCGAGTGGGCGATCATCACCGGGATGCTGGCCGTCATCGCGATCGCCGTCTTCGCGGTGATCAGGGACCGCATCCAGAGCGCCGCCAACAGGATCGACACCGGCTACTGATGGCGGAGCGGTGGACGTCCCGGTGGTGCGGGCCGGGCGACCGCGGGGCCTCCTCGATGGAACTGGCCCTGCTCACCCCCGCCCTCATCCTGGTCATCCTGTGCGTGGTGCAGTTCGCGATGGTCTTCCACGCCCGGCACGTGGCGCTGGCGGCGGCGCAGAGCGGCGCCCGGGTCGCGCGCAGCGAGCCCGGCGGCGACTGGTCGGCGCTCGCCCGGGAACGGGCGCTGCGGTCCGTCCGGCAGTACGGGTCCGGCCTGCTCACCGATCTGGAGGCGCGGACCAGCACCGACGGGGCCGACAACCGGTGGGTGGAGGTGCACGGCACGGCGGTGCGGGTGATCCCGTTCATGACGTTCGAGGTCACCCAGCGGGCGGGCGGGCCGATCGAGTGCTTCCGGCCCGACGACGGCGGCACCGACTGCGAGCTGCCGTGAGGGCGCGGGCCGCGCGACGGCGCCGGGACGACCGCGGCGGGCTGTCGCTGGAACTGGTGCTGCTCGCCCCGGTGTTCGTGATGTTCCTGATGCTGCTGGCCGCGGCCGGCCGGGTGGTGGACGCCAAGAGCCAGATCGACGGGGCGGCCCGGGACGCCGCGCGGGCCGCGTCCATCGCCCGCAGCGCCGGGGACGCCGAGGCGTACGCCGGCCGGGCCGCCGCGCGGAGCCTGGCCGGGCACCACTGGTGCCGGGGCGGCCCGCAGGTCGTCACCGACACCGGCCAGTGGGGCCCCGGCGGCCGGGTCACCGTCACCGTGACCTGCACCGTCGACCTCGGCGACCTGGCGTTCCTGGGGCTGCCGGGCTCCCGCACGTTCACCGGCGACGCGGTCGCGCCGATCGACACCTACACCTACCGGGGCACCGACGGCCCGCCGGAGGACGCGCCGTGACCCGGCGGGAACGGCGGCGCGACGACCGCGGCAGCATCGCCATGTACACGGTGCTGCTCACCCCGGCGGTGCTGCTGCTGGCCGGGCTGCTGGTGGACGGCGGGCTGGCCATCCACGCCCGGCAGCGCGCCGCCGACATGGCCGAGCAGGCCGCCCGGGCCGGGGCCAACGAGATCGACGCCGACGCGCTGCGCGCCACCGGGGAGCCCGTGATCGACACCGGCGCGGCCTGCGGCGCCGCCTACGACCTGCTGGAGGCGTACCGGCAGGACATCGCGGGGCGCGGCTGCGTCCCCGGGGCCGACGAGGTCCGGGTCACCGTCACCATCCGGGTGCGCGCCCAGATCCTGGGCATCGTGCCGGGCCTGGGGGACTTTACGATGACCTCGACGGCTTCCGCCCATCCTGAGACCGGCGAGACCCCCTAGAGGCACGGATGTCCCCACGCGAGGCAGTCAGGATCCGGACGCGCAGTGCAGGCGACGTGCTGGCGGGGCTGGGCGCGCTGCTGGCGCTGGCGGTGCTGGTCGGCGGGGTGCCCGCGGCGCTGCTGCTGCTGTTCGGCTCGCCGCTGCCCGAGCAGATGCCCGCGCCGGAGGACCTGACCCGGCGGCTCGGTCCCGGCTCGGTCATCTCCGTCCTGGTCGCCTGCGTGTGGCTGGCGTGGCTGCAACTGCTGGTCTGCGTGCTGGTCGAGGTGTACGCCGGCGTGCGCGGGGTCGGCGTGCCCGCCCGGGTGCCGCTGGCGGGCGGGCTGCAGTCGCTGGTGCACCGGCTGGTGGTGGCGGCGCTGCTGCTGTTCACCGCGACGACGGCGGTGATGCCCGCGTTCTCCGGGCGGGACCTGTTCCCGAACGGCCCGGTGCAGACGCAGGCGGCGCAGTTCCAGCCGATGGCCGCCGCCACGCCGATGTCCCCGGCCGCGCCGGTCGCCGCGGACCCGGCGGGACAGGTCGCGCAGGAGATCGCCGACGGGGTGTCGGCCGACCCGGTGCGGAAGGTGCGGACCACCAAGATCTACCGGGTGCAGCCTCCGGAGGGACGGCACCACGAGAGCCTGTGGGAGATCGCCGACAAGTGCCTGGGCGACGGCCGCCGCTACCGGGAGATCTACGAGCTGAACAAGGGCCGGATGCAGCCCGACGGTTCCAGGCTGACGATCGCCAGCCTGATCCGCCCCGGCTGGATCCTGGAGATGCCCGACGACGCGGTCGGCGCCGAGGTCGTCCCGGTCCAGGACCTGGACGAGTACTACCGCTACGGCGAACCCCGCCCCGACCCCGAGCCGCCCGCCGAACGCCCCGCCCCGCCCGAGACCGAACCCCCGGCGTCCTCCGCCCCGGAGCCCCCGTCGACGCAGGCCCCCGCCCCACCCCGGGAGGCCCCGCCCGGCACCCAGGCGCCCGCCCCGCCGCACGGCGAGACCCCGCCGGGAACGCAGGCGCCCGTTCCGCCGCGCGAGGAGGCTCCGCCGAGCACGCAGGCTCCCGCGCCTCCGCAGGACGAGGCTCCGTCCGGTACGCAGGCGCCCGTCCCACCGGACGCGCAGGCCCCCGCGCCGCCGCAGGACGAGGCCCCGCCGAGCACGCAGGCTCCCGCGTCGCCGCGTGAGGAGGCTCCGCCGCGGGCGCAGGAACCCGAGCGTTCCGAGCGGGCTCCCGAGTCCCCGCGTTCGCAGGAGCCCGGGGACCGGCCCGCCGCCGGGACGGAACGGCAGGAGCAGGGGGACGACGGCGGGGTCGCGCTGCCGGAGCTCGGCTGGCCGCAGGGGCTGGCGGTGGCGTCGCTGCTGGCCGCCGGGGTGCTGGCGGCGCTGGGCCGGCGGCGGCGCGAGCAGATGTGGCACCGCGGCTTCGGGACCATGATCGCCCGGCCGGAGGGGGCGGCGGCGCGCGCCGAGGAGGCGCTGCGGGTGGCCCGCGACGAGGAGGGCGCGCGGCTGCTCGACCTGGGCCTGCGGCACCTGTCCCGGTCGCTGGCCGCCGACGGCCGCACCCTGCCCACCGTGTACGGCGTCCACCTGGGGCCGGAGAGCCTGGACCTGTGGATCGCGCCCGCCGACCCCGACCCGCCCGAGCCGTGGCTGGCGTTCGACGACGGCCAGGTGTGGCGGCTGCCCGCGGGCGCGCCGGCGGGGCTGGACGCCGGGGAGCTGGGCGACGTGCTGGCCCCGTACCCGGGGCTGGTGTCGCTGGGCACCAACCGGACCGGCCGCATCCTGGTGGACCTGGAGGCCGCGCACGGGCTGATCGCGGTGCGCGGACCGGCGGAGACCCGGCGCGCCGTGCTCGCCGCCATCGCGCTGGAGCTGGCCACCAACCGCTGGTCCGACCACATGCGGATCACGCTGGTCGGGTTCGGCTCCGAGCTGGGCCGCAGCCTGGCCGAGATCGCCCCCGACCGGGTCCGGGCGGTGTCCACCCTGCACGACGCGCTGCCCGAGCTGGAGGCCCGCGGCGAGGAGGTGCGGCAGGCGCTGGCGGCCTCCGGCGTGGACTCGGTGCTGACCGGCCGGTGCCGCGGGGTGTTCGGCGAGGCCTGGATGCCGCACTACCTGATCATGGCCGACCAGCCCACCGCCGCCGAGGCCGACCGGCTGGTGGCGCTGGCCCGCACCGGACGGCGGACGGCGGCCGGCTACCTGGTCGCCGGGGAGGTCCAGGGCGCCGCCTGGACCTGGGACGTCGACGCCGAAGGCCGGCTGCACGCCGGGGTCCTCGGCTTCGACGTGGCGGCGCAGCTCATCGGCGAGGAGCAGTACGCCGCCGTGGCCGACCTGTTCCGCACCGCGGCCCGCCGGGACGGCGCCCCGCTGCCCGGTCCCGCCGCCGGGGAGGAGCCCCCGCACGCCGAGCACCGCTGCGAGGTGGACATCCGCCTGCTCGGCCCCATCGAGATCGACGCGCCCGGCCCGATGGACGACAGCCGCCGCGACCTGTGCACCGAGATCCTGGTGTACCTGGCCACCCATCCCGGCGGCGTGCACCCGACCGTGCTGGGCGGGGCGATCTGGCCGCGCGGGGTCAGCGCCGCCGTCCGCGACGCCTGCATCGCCCGGGTCTCCGACTGGCTCGGCCGGGACTCGCGCGGCCGGCCGAACCTGTACTACGACGACCGCGGCCGGATCAGGCTGGGCTCGGAGGTCCGCGTCGACTGGTCGGTGTTCCGCTGGCTGATCTGGCGTTCGGCCGCCGAGCCCGCCTCCGAGACCGCCTACATGTCGTACGCCCTGGACCTGGTCCGCGGCCCGCTGCTGGCCGGCCGCCCGCGCGGCCGGTACGGCTGGCTGGCCGCCGACCCGCTGGAGTACGAGGCCACCGCCCGGGTCATCGACGTGGCCCACCGCCTGGTGCTGGTCCGCCTGGAGGACCACGACCCCGAGGGCGCCGTCAAGGCCGCCCGCGCCGGCCTGCGGCTGGCCCCCGACGACGAGGGGCTGTGGCGAGACCTGCTGCGCGCCACGCACGCCACCGGAGACCAGACCCAGGTGCGGATGGCCATTGACGAACTCCGCGACCAGCTCGGCCGCAACCCCCTGATCGACCAGCTGCAACCGGAGACCGAGGCCCTGGTCGAGGAGCTGATGCCGCACTGGCGCCAGCCCGCCCACCGCTGACGCGGGTCAGACGACCGCCGCGGGGCTCCGCCGAGCGAGGACCGTCCGACCCGCACTCGCGGGGCTCGGGGAGCCGCCCCCGGACGAACCGGTCAGTGGCCGGACTCGTGGGCCAGGAGCCACTGCTTGCGTTCGGCGCCGTAGTAGTAGCCGCCGTACCGCTTGAGGCCCGTGCCGCCCGCGGCCGGGAGGACACGGTGGCAGGGGACGACGGGCGCGACCAGGTTCTGCGCGCAGGCCTGGCCCGCGGCCCGGGCGGCGGTGCGTTCCAGCCCGGCACGGGCCGCCAGTTCCGCGTAGGTGACGGTCTCGCCGGGGCGGACCTGGCGGAGGGCGGCGAGCAGGCGTTCCCGGCGGGGAGTGCCGGGCTGGTGGACGGCGATCGTGTCGAGGGCGGTCAGGTCGCCGTCGAAGTAGGCGATGTGCGCCTTGGTGATGTCGCCCAGATCGTCGACCTCGGTCAGGTCGTGGGCGCGCAGCGCCGGGTGCAGGCGGACGTGCAGCTCGCGGGGGTCGGCGGTGAAGCCGCCGCCGACCAGGGCCCCGTCGTGCTCCAGCAGGGCCAGGGGGCCGATGGGGGTGTCGAGGACCGTTGCGTTGATCATGAAGCCTTCTCCAGGGTCCGGGTGGACGCAGACGTCCACAGATGCATCACCGCGTACGCGCGCCACGGACGCCACGACTCGGCGCGTTCGGTCAGCTCGCGGGCGGCCGGGACAGAGCCGGTCAGCGCGTGGACGGCGTTGCGCAGGCCGAGGTCGGCGGCCGGGAACGCGTCGGGGTCGCCGAGCGCCCGCATGGACAGGTACGCCGCAGTCCACGGGCCGACGCCCGGCAGGGCCAGCAGCCTGCCGGTGGTCTCGGCCGGATCCGCGCCGCCGTCCAGGTCGAGGTCGCCGGACGCGACGGCGGCGGCCAGGGCGCGCAGGGTGCGTTCTCGGGCGCCGGTCAGGCCCAGGCCGGACAGGTCCGCGTCCGCGACCGCCGCCGCCGAGGGGAACCGGTGCGTCACCGTCCCCACCGGCTGCGGCAGCGGCTCCCCGCACCGTTCGACCAGCCGTCCCGCCAGCGTGCGGGCCGCCGCGACCGAGACCTGCTGGCCCAGCACCGCCCGCACCGCCATCTCGAACCCGTCGAACGAGCCCGGCACCCGCAGCCCCGGCCGCCGCGCCACCAGCGGGGCCAGCAGCGGGTCGCGGTCCAGCACCTCGCGCACCGCGTACGGGTCCGCGTCCAGGTCCAGCAGCCGCCGGCAGCGGGTCACCAGCCGGGCGACGTCCCGCAGGTCGGGGGCGCCGGCCCGGAGCAGCACGTGCGTGTCCCGGGGCAGCAGCTCGATCACGTACGGCCCCGGCCCCGACCGAGCGTACCGCCCCGCCGTGACCTCCTCGACCCCCGGGATCGCCCGCGCCGCCAGGAACTCCAGCAGCCTCGCCGCGTCGAACGGCGGCCGCACCGCCAGCCGCAGCTCCAGCACCGAGCCCTGCGACGGGCGCGGCCCCCGCAGCTGTGACGGCGTCTGCCCGTACACCTGCCGCATCGTCGCGTTGAACTGCCGCACGCTGCCGAACCCGGCGGCGAACGCCACGTCCGTCACCGGCATCGACGTCTCCCGCAGCAGCCGCCGCGCCAGCCGCAGCCGCCGGCTGCGCGCCACCGCCTTCGGGGACGCCCCGATCTCGGCCACGAACAGCCGGTGCAGATGCCGTTCGGTCACCGCCAGCCGCGCCGCCAGACCCCGCACGCCGTGTTCGTCGACCACGCCGTCCTCGATCAGCCGCAGCGCCCGGCGCACCAGGTCGCCCCGGAAGTCCCAGCGGGCCGACCCGGGGCACGCCTCGGGCCGGCACCGCTTGCACGGCCGGAACCCGGCCGCCTCCGCCGCCGCGGCGTCCGCGTAGAACCGCACGTTCCGCCGCGCCGGCGTCCGCGCCGGGCACACCGGCCGGCAGTAGATCCCCGTCGAGGTCACCGCCGTGAAGAACCGCCCGTCGAACCGGACGTCCCGGGCCGCGACGGCCCGATAACACGAGTCGAAGTCCAGCACGTCTCCGAGTTAACCCGAAGACCCCGGCCCGGCACCGGCGGGAATCGGACGCGACTACAGGGCTTGGGAGATGCGGGGGTCGGTGGAGGGGGTGGGGGTGCCGGTGCGGACCCAGGGGGTGCCGCCGAAGTGCTTGGTGAGGATCTTCTCGGCGGTCCGGGTGGCCAGGGCCTGGGTGGTGAGGGTGGGGTTGGGGCCGCCGAGGGCGTTGGGGAGGGCGGAGTTGTCGGCGACGTAGAGGTTCCCGACCCAGCGGCTCTCGGCGTCGGCGTTCAGGACGGAGTCGTCGGGGGAGTGGCCCATCCGCATGGACGAGTGGACGTGCAGGAGGAGCGGGGCCCAGTCGTAGCGGTAGACGCGGCGGGCGCCGGCCTTGCGGAGCAGTTCGGTGGCCTTGCGGGCGAGGAACTCGCGGTTGTCCACGGTGCGGCGGGTGCGGGCCCGGCCGTTCATGATCACCTTGGCGACGGCCCCGTGCTCGTCGGGCGGGAAGGCCGACAGCACGACGCGGTTGCGCGCCTGCACGTCGTCGCCGGTCAGGATGAGGATGTTGACCAGGTTGTCGATGCCGTTCCGCATCGCGTCCTTCAGCTCCGGGCCGAGGACGCGGCCGGCGCGGCCGTCCCAGGGGCCCTGCATGCCGCGGCCGTTGGTGTACCGGCCGCGGATGCCGCTGTCGGACAGGGCCATGGTGAACGCCTGCATGGCGGGCGGCAGGCCGAGCTGCTCGAGCGCGCCGCGGCCGGGGAAGTCGCAGCGGGCGGCCGAGGACGGTCCCTTCGACGAGCCGGTCTCCTCGTCGAACAGGCCGGTGACGCCGTCCAGGAAGTGGTCGGTGTAGCCGCGGCCGACCCAGCCGTTCGGGTTGGGCAGCCCGCTGCCCAGCCACAGCCGGGGCGTCTCGGTCGCGCCGCCGGCCAGCACGACCACCTCGGCGTCCTCGCGGTGCCGCTCACCGGTGCGGGTGTCGCGCCAGGTGACGCCGGTGGCGACGGTCCGGCTGCCGCGCCGCTCGGTGTGCACCTTGAGCACGAACGCGTCGGGGATCAGCGTCACGTCCCTGCCCTCGCGCGACCAGGCGGAGGCGGTCAGCGCCATCGGCACGTAGCTGTTGTCGGTGGACCGCTTGGCGAACTGGTTGCGCGGTGCCTTGATCGGCTCCATGCACCCCTCCAGGCAGAACCCGCAGTACGTGCATCCGGTGGCCTGCGGATAGCGCAGCCTGGCCGGGTCGGTGGTGAGCCCCGCCGTGCCGCCCGGCTGGAGGATGGCGTTCTCCTGCGGACGGTAGGAGTCCCGCAGCGTGTCCTTGGTGGTCTGGACGGGGATGCCGAGCTGCTCGGCGCCCCGGAAGAACACCGTCTCCTTGGTCCCCATGGCGGCGGTCTGCACCGGCAGCGTCGCCTCCACCCACTCGTAGTACGGCACCAGCTCCTCGTACGGGAAGGGGAACGCGTGCTCGGTGTCGTAGGCGTCCTTGTCCGGCCCGTCGTACCCGGCGAACAGCCCCCGGTAGGCGCGCGGCGAGTTGCCGTAGTAGTGCTGGGTGGTGCCGCCGACACCGGCGAGCTGCAGCACGTACGAGTTCTGCGGCTCCTCCCGCAGCCAGGCCGGCTTGTCACGGTCGGACGGCCCGAACCGCAGGAACCCGGTCAGCGGGTTGTTGGCGTCGTTCTCGTAGTGCGTCCACGAGGCCCGCGGATCGGTGTAGTGCGGCCCCGCCTCCAGCAACAGCACGTCCAGCCCGAACGCCGCCAGCTCCTTGGCCACCACGGGACCGCCGCCGCCGGCCCCGACCACGATCACGTCGCGCATCAGCCCGTCACCTGCTTCCGACCCTGGTAGTAGCCCTTGTGCTCGTCCCATCCGTCGATCGACGGCGTGTAACCGGAGACCTGCCAGCCCACCGGACGCCCGCGCAGCCGCCTGGTGTCGGGGTCGAACACCGCCCACTCCGAGTACGCCCCCAGCGCCGTCAGCTCCAGCAGCGCCCCGGCCAGGAACTTCAGCAGCCCCGACACCGACCCCTTGAACGGCTCCGGCAGATGCCGGTCGAAGAGCGACACCAGCGTGGGGTCCGGCCCTTCCAGCAGCTCGAACACCCGCGCCTTGCGCGCGTACCGCAGCCGGGCGAACGGCGACAGGAACGGCCCCGCGACCGCCGGCGGATCGACCCGTACCGCCTCCAGGTTGAGCAGCAGCGCCACCACCGGGGCCAGCGGCACCGTCGCGTCGTTCTCCAGCAGCCGCCGCAGCCCCGCGTCGACCCGCCCGAGCACCCCGCCGGGCGCGTCGTCCCGCGGCGACGGCAGCGCCAGCCCCCCGGCCCCCTGCATCAGCGCCCGCATGATCGGCACCGCGAGCCGGTCGGGGAACGGCAGGTACCGGTTGAGATGCTCGACCAGGAACTGCGGCGTCCTGGCCTCGATGCCCCCCGGCTCCGGCCGCGGCGTCCCCTGCACCCGCGAGTACAGGTCCGGCCCCGGCATCACGAACACCGCCAGCCCGCTGAACGTGTCCACCGCCAGCCGCGACAGCGCCTGCCGCACCAGCCCCGCATCATCCGGCTCGGCGGCCCCCGCCACCCCGGGCACGGCCAGCGCCGCCCCCGCCAACCCGCTCGAGACCAGGAACGCCCGACGTTCCATCGGCATCACCTCTCAACGTCCACCAGACGACGATTAGAGGTGATGTCCAATAAAGCTCACTTCAAGTGATCGGAGCGTGGCCACAAGTGTCCACCCCGGCGGGGTTTGACGCGCCGGGTCCGGGTGATGACGACCGGTTACGCCCTGATCCCGAACTCGCGGTACACCCGGTCCCAGAAGCCGTCGCGGAGCCAGGTGCGGGCCTCCTGGTAGGGGCGCAGCGAGCGGCCCAGCTCCTTCTCGGCCTCGATCAGCAGTTCCTTGTCGATGACCGGGGGGAGGATGGGTCCGGGCAGCAGGTCGCGGATGTTGTCGCGGCCCCGTTCGAACAGCCACTTCTGGGCGACGTGCTCGCCGATCTCCAGCATCTGGTGGCGGTCCGGGCCGAGCTTGCCGTCGGTGTGCGGGATCGCCAGCGGGCTCCCGGTGGGCCGGCCGCCCGCGGTGGGAACGGGCCTGGTCGCCGGGACCCGGCCGGCGAACACCTGGGACGGCGAGGGCACCGGGGCGGCCTTGACCGGGGCCGGCTCGCGCGGCGCCGGGGCCGGCGGCACCGGCAGGACCTTGGCCTTGGTGAAGTAGGGGCGCAGGAAGTCCGCCGTGAGCACCTCCACGGTGTCGGACTCCCACACCAGCCATTCGGCCTGGTTGGAGCCGTGCGTGGGCTCCACCCCCCACAGATGAACCCGCACCCCGTACGACTGGGCGGCCTCCACGGCGGGCAGCATGTCCTCGTCCCCGGCCAGCAGCACCGCGTCGGTGATGGCGCGGTGCCGGGCCAGCGACTCCAGGTCGGCGCGGAGCTGGGCGTCCACGCCCTTCTGCTGGCCCTGGGCGTTCAGGTTGCCCAGCCGCAGCTTCACCAGCGGCAGGTTGGCGATCACCCGCTGGTCCACGGTCGGCTGGCGGCGCGGCGCGGCGTCGAACCAGTACACCCGCAGCAGCTCGCCCCGCAGCCCCTCGGCGGCATGGCTGGTCAGCGCCAGGATCAGCTTCTCGGCAGCCACCCGGTACTCGCGGCGCGAGGTGGCGTCCAGGAGCAGCGCCCCCGAGGCAGCGTAGAGGTATCCCGCGTCCACGAAGACGGCGTAGCGGGCGGGCTGGGGAACGAGCTCCGAGGTAGCCATGGGCTTTCTACCTTATTCGCGGACGGGTCCCGGCGGAGGGGAACCGCCCGGCGCACCGCGTGGCACGCCCGGAGACATGCCCGGCGACCAGGGGCGAACACCCCGTTCCCGGGCGCCCGGGAACGGGGTGCGAGGTCGTCAGCGCGGCAGCATCGACGCCCGCCAGGCGCCCGGCCCGTGCGGCAGCGGCCGGCGCACCATCGCCGACCGGTCCGCCCACGCCGACACCGGCCGCGGTCCGTCGTCGCCGCCTGTCGCGGCGGCCGCGGCGGCCGCCCGCGCGGTCAGCACCGCCACCAGCGCGGCGATCTCCTCGGGTGTGGCGTCCCCTCGGACGACCTGCAGGAACGGCCTGTCCTGAGCGCTCACCGGGGCCTCCTCACAGCGGACGGGTCACAGCGGGATGTTGCCGTGCTTCTTGGGCGGCAGCGCGGCCCGCTTGTCGCGCAGCGCCCGCAGCGCCCGGATCACCTGGGCGCGGGTCTCCGACGGCTTGATCACCGCGTCGACGTAGCCGCGCTCGGCCGCGATGTACGGGTTGGCCAGCGTGTCCTCGTACTCGGTGATCAGCTCGGCGCGCCGGGCGTCGGGGTCCTCGGCGGCGGCCAGCTCCCGCCGGTACAGGATGTTCACCGCGCCCTGCGCCCCCATCACCGCGATCTGCGCGGTCGGCCAGGCCAGGTTGATGTCGGCGCCCAGGTGCTTGGAGCCCATGACGTCGTACGCGCCGCCGTACGCCTTGCGGGTGATCACGGTGACCAGCGGCACGGTGGCCTCGGCGTAGGCGTACAGCAGCTTGGCGCCGCGCCGGATGATCCCGCCGTACTCCTGGTCGGTGCCGGGCAGGAAGCCGGGCACGTCCACGAAGGTCAGCACCGGGACGTTGAACGCGTCGCAGGTCCGCACGAACCGGGCGGCCTTCTCCGAGGCGTCGATGTCCAGCGTCCCGGCGAGCTGCATCGGCTGGTTGGCCACCACGCCCACCGAGCGGCCCTCGACCCGCCCGAACCCGCAGATGATGTTGGGCGCGAACATCGGGTGGACCTCGAGGAACTCCCCGTCGTCCAGCACGTGCTCGATCACCGTGTGCATGTCGTACGGCTGGTTCGGCGAGTCGGGGATCAGGGCGTCCAGCGCCGCGCACTCGGCGACCGCCTCGTCCAGGTCCACCGGCACGTCGAAGGCCGGCGGGTCGGACAGGTTGTTGGACGGCAGGTACGACAGCAGCGCCTTGACGTACTCGAACGCGTCGTTCTCGTCGGACGCCTGGTAGTGCGCCACCCCCGACCTGGTGTTGTGCGTGTGCGCGCCGCCCAGCTCCTCCATCGTCACCGTCTCGCCGGTGACCGTCTTGATCACGTCCGGCCCGGTGATGAACATGTGCGAGGTCCGGTCGACCATCACGATGAAGTCGGTGATCGCCGGCGAGTACACCGCGCCGCCCGCGCACGGCCCCATGACCAGCGAGATCTGCGGGATCACCCCGGAGGCGTGCACGTTGCGCTTGAAGATCTCCGCGTACAGGCCGAGCGCCACCACGCCCTCCTGGATGCGGGCGCCGCCGGAGTCGTTGATCCCGATGACCGGGCAGCCGGTCTTGAGGGCGTGGTCCATGACCTTGCAGATCTTCTCGCCGAAGACCTCGCCCAGGGAGCCGCCCATCACGGTGGCGTCCTGGCTGAACACCGCCACGTGCCGGCCGTCGATGGTGCCGTACCCGGTGACCACCCCGTCGCCGTAGGGACGGTTCTTGTCCATCCCGAAGTTGGTCGACCGGTGCCGGGCCAGCTCGTCGAACTCCACGAACGAGCCGGGGTCCAGCAGGGCGTCGATCCGCTCCCGGGCGGTCATCTTGCCCTTGGCATGCTGCTTCTCGACGGCCTTGGCCGAGCCCGCGTGGACCGCTTCGTACCTGCGGCGCTCCAGCTCGGCGATCTTGCCGGCGGTGGTGTGGATGTCGATATCGCCCGTGGGCTCGGGAGCATGCATCGCCATAGGCAGCACTGTAACCAGGCGCTTGCGGTGCTCGGCGGGCAGGTCCCCGATGACGGCGGACCGCCCGATTTCCGCTGGAGGCGGCTGGCTAGGCTGGGGCCGTGGCCACTGAAACGGACGCACCCACCGAGACCGCTCCCGAGCGCCGCAGGGCGCTGCGCGAGGAGATGCCCGAGCCGCTGCGCCGGGACGTCCGGCTGCTCGGCGCCATGCTGGGCGACAGCCTGGTCGAGTACGGCGGCCGGGAACTGCTGGACGACGTGGAACGGCTCCGCCGGGCGGTGATCGACGCCCGCCGCGGCCTGGTCCCCGTCGACGAGGTCGCCGCCATCGTGAACGGCTGGTCGCTGGAACGGGCCGAGCAGGTGGCGCGGGCGTTCACCGTCTACTTCCACCTGACCAACCTGGCCGAGGAGCACCACCGCATCCGCACCCTGCGCGAACGGGACACCGACCCGGCCGTCCCGGTCAAGGGCTCGCTGGCGGCGGCGGTGCAGCGGGTCCGCGAGATGGGCGAGCACCGGCTGGCCGAGGTGCTGGAGGGGCTGGAGTTCCGGCCGGTGTTCACCGCGCACCCGACCGAGGCCCGCCGCCGCGCCGTGGTCACCGCGATCATGCGGATCAGCGGTCTGCTGGAGGCGTTCAACGACCCCCGGCTGGGCGCGGCCGAACGGGTGGAGCTGGAACGCCGGCTGCGCGAGGAGGTCGACCGGCTGTGGCGGACCGCGCTGCGCCGGCGCACCCAGATGGACCCGCTCGACGAGGTCCGCACCGCGATGGCGGCGTTCGACGAGACGATCTTCCGGGTGCTGCCGCAGGTCTACCGCACCCTGGACGCGGCGCTGGACGTGCCCGGCGAGCCCGGCCCGGCCACCGGCGCGCGGCCCCCGCGCGCCCGCGCCTACGTGCGGTTCGGCAGCTGGATCGGCGGCGACCGGGACGGCAACCCGTACGTGACCGCGCAGGTCACCCGGGAGGCGATGCTGATCCAGGCCGAGCACGTGCTGCGCGCCCTGGAGAACGCCTGCACCCGGATCGGCCGGGAGCTGACCGTCGCCGAGGACACCACCCCGGCGTCGGCGGAGCTGCGCAACGCGCTGGCCGCCGCGCGCACCGCCCAGCCGAGGCGGATCGCCGAGATCGCCCAGCGCTCCCCGGGCGAGCCGCACCGGCAGTACCTGCTGTTCACCGCCGAGCGGATCGCCGCGACCCGGCTGCGGGACGCCGACCTGGCCTACGGCTCCCCCGACGAGCTGCTGGAGGACCTGCGGCTGGTGCAGCGGTCGCTGGCCGCCGCCGGGGCGGCCCGGCAGGCGTACGGGGAGCTGCAGCACCTGATCTGGCAGACCGAGACGTTCGGCTTCCACCTGGCCGAGCTGGAGATCCGCCAGCACTCGGAGATCCACGAGAAGGCGCTGGCCGAGGTCCGCGCGGGCGGGCCGTACTCGGAGATGACCGAGGAGGTGCTGGAGACCCTCCGGGTGGTCGCCTGGATCCAGCGGCGGTTCGGGGTCCGCGCCTGCCGCCGGTACGTGGTGTCGTTCACCCGTTCCGCCGACGACATCGCCGCCGTCCACGAGCTGGCCGCCTCGCTCGGCGACCGCGCCCCGGTCCTGGACGTGGTGCCGCTGTTCGAGACCGGCGAGGACCTGGAGCGCGCCCCGTCCGTGCTGGAGGGGATGCTGAAGATCCCCGCCGTGCAGAGGCGGCTGGAGGAGACCGGCCGCCGGCTGGAGGTCATGCTCGGCTACTCCGACTCGGCCAAGCAGCTCGGCCCCACCAGCGCCACCCTGCGGCTGTACGACACGCAGGAGGCGCTGGCGGCGTGGGCGGCCCGCAACGACGTCAAGCTGACCCTGTTCCACGGGCGCGGCGGCTCGCTGGGCCGCGGCGGCGGCCCGGCCAACCGGGCGATCCTGGCGCAGGCCCCCGGCTCGGTGGCGGGCCGGTTCAAGGTCACCGAGCAGGGCGAGGTGATCTTCGCCCGGTACGGCCAGCAGCAGATCGCCAAGCGGCACGTCGAGCAGGTCACCAACGCGGTCATGCTGGCCTCCACCCCCGACGTGGAGGCGCGTGCCCGCCAGGCCGCCGACCGGTTCCGCCCGCTGGCCGACCGGATCGGCGCGGCCGCCAAGGACGCGTTCCGCTCGCTGATCGAGACCGAGGGCTTCGCCGAGTGGTTCGCCCGGATCAGCCCGCTGGAGGAGATCTCCGAGCTGCGGATCGGGTCCCGCCCGTCCCGCCGCAAGGCCGCCAAGGGACTGGAGGACCTGCGCGCCATCCCGTGGGTGTTCGCCTGGACGCAGACCCGGATCAACCTGCCCGGCTGGTACGGGCTCGGCTCGGGCCTGGCGGCCGTCTCCCAGGAGGGGCTTGCGGAGCTGAAGGAGGCGTACGCGGCCTGGCCGCTGTTCGCCGCCATGCTCGACAACGCCGAGATGAGCCTGGCCAAGACCGACCGGGCCATCGCCGAGCGCTACCTGGCCCTCGGCGGCCGTCCCGAGATGACCGAGACGGTGCTCGCCGAGTACGACCGGACCCGTTCCCTGGTGCTCGCGGTCACCGGCCACGAACGGCTGCTGGAGAACCGCCGTGTGCTGTCCCGCGCCGTCGAGCTGCGCAACCCGTACGTGGACGCGCTGTCGCACCTGCAACTGCGGGCGCTGACCGCGCTGCGGGCGGGCGTCACCGACGACGCCGAACGCGAACGGCTGCAGGAACTGCTGCTGCTGTCGGTCAACGGCGTCGCCGCCGGGCTGCAGAACACCGGCTGACCAGGTTGTATGGAAAGGTGAACAGCTCACCTTTCACCGACCTGGAACGGCCGCCGCTCAGCGAGCGGGCGCTGGAGCGGATGCTGGTCCGGCCCGAGGGGCTGTGGCGGCGGATCCAGGTGGTGACCGAGACCGGATCCACCAACGCCGACCTGGCCGAGGCGGTCAGGGCGGGCGCGGACGAGGGGCGGGTGCTGGTCGCCGAGTCCCAGACCGCGGGACGCGGGCGGCTCGGCCGGTCCTGGACGGCGCCGCCGCGGTCGGGGCTGATGTTCTCGGTGCTGCTGCGGCCGGCCGTGGGGGCGCAGGCGCTGGGCTGGCTGCCGCTGCTGACCGGGCTGTCGGTCGCCACCGCGGTGCGCCGGATCACCGGCCGCGCCACCCGCGGCGACTTCGGGCAGGCCACCGGCACCCGGGCGGTGGACGTCCGGCTCAAGTGGCCCAACGACCTGCTAGTCGGGGACCGCAAGCTGGCCGGGATCCTGGCCGAGCGGGTCGCCGACGCCGTGGTCGTCGGGGTGGGGCTGAACGTGAGCCTGCGCGCCGACGAGCTGCCGGTGCCCACCGCGACCTCGCTGGCCTGCGAGAACGCTGCGTTCCAGGACCGGGAGGCGCTGCTGCGGGCGGTGCTGCGGGAGCTGGAGACCTGGTACCGGGAGTGGACCGCGCTGGGCGGCGACCCGGAGACCAGCGGCCTGCGCACCGCCTACAAGGAGTTGTGCGCCACCCTCGACCGGCGGGTGCGGGTGATGCTGCCGGGGGACCGCGAGCTGACCGGCGTCGCGGTGGACGTGGACCCGGCGGGCGGCCTGGTGGTCCGCGGCGACGACGGCGCGGGCCACGTGGTCCATGCCGGCGACGTGGTCCACGTGCGATGACCGGAACCGGGTTGTTTGCCCGCCGGAACACCCATCCGGCCCGGTTTCTGTCACGATAATCTGCGATGGGCCCGCCCAAGCGCGAACGGGGGCTGCTGGTGCTGAACGACGGACCGTACCCGCTGATCGAGGATGGCCGGCATGGCGCCCTCGGCTGAGCCGCCGGGCGACCCCGTGGGCGACTCCGTGGGCGACGGCGTTCCCGATCCCAGGCAGATCGAGGAGCTGCTGCTCGGCGGGGAGCTGAAGTACACCCGGGTGGACGCCGTGCGGCTCGGCGGCGTGACCAAGGACTTCTCCCAGCGGCTGTGGCGGGCGTTCGGCTATCCGCACCTCAGCGACGACGCGGTGGCCTTCACCGAACGCGACATCGAGACGCTGTGCCGACTGCGCCGCCTGATGGACGACGGGATCCTCGACGAGGACGGCGTGATCCGGCTGGTGCGGGCGTTCGGGCAGACCATGACCCGGCTCGCCGAGTGGCAGGTGGACCTGCTGACCAGCATGCTCGGCCAGGAGCGCGACCCGGCCGAGCCGCCCAGCCCGGAGTCCATGCGGCTGCTGGCCGAGCTGGCCGAAAAGCACATCGAGGACTTCGAGCCGCTGGTGGTGCACGCCTGGCGGCGCCAGCTCGCCGCCGCCGGCACCCGCGCGATGGCGAGCGCCGCCACCACCGACGAGGCGCCCGCCCCGGCCCGCGCCACCGTGGGCTTCGCGGACATGGTGTCGTTCACCCAGATGAGCCGGGAGCTGGACGAGCCGGAGCTGGCCCGGGTGGTCGAGCGGTTCGAGGAGACCGCCGCCGACGTGGTCGCCTCCGGCGGCGGCCGCCTGGTCAAGACCCTCGGCGACGAGGTGCTGTTCTCCGCCGACGCCCCCGAGCTGGGCGGGGAGATCGCCCTGCGGATCGCCGAGGCGATCAAGGACGAGACCGAGATGCCCGACGTCCGCGTCGGCGTCGCCTACGGTCCCGTGCTGCCCATGCGCGGCGACGTCTTCGGCACCACCGTCAACCTGGCCGCCCGCCTCACCTCGATCGCCCGCCCCGGCTCGGTCCTCATCGACGCCGAGCTGGCCGCCAAGCTCGAGAAGAACGACGACTACACCATCACCCGCATCGTCCGCCGCCCCGCCCGCGGCCTGGGCATCATCCAGCCCTACGTCCTGCGCCGCGCCACCGCCTACTCCCCCCGCTACCGCCGCTGAACACGAACGAGGCGGGGCGTCCGCCCCGCCTCGTTCACCTTCCCGGCCCGTTCAGAACCACCGGGACCGGAACCCGCCCCGCCGTTCGCGGTGGGCGACCCCCAGCCCGTACCCGGACAGCAGCCCGGCCACGAGCCAGGCGAGGCCGTACACGATGACCGTGAGGGCGATGGAGCCCAGGTCTTCGGGGACCGTCCTGATCGCCGAGTGAACGCCGGTCATGCCCGCAGCCTCGCCCACACGACCTTGCCCCCGTCGCGCAGCCGGGTGACGCCGCAGGCGGCGGCCAGCGCGGTGACGATGGTCAGCCCCCATCCGCCGTTGTCGTCGAAGTGCTCCGGCCGCAGGTCGAGATCTTCGGGCCGCACTTCGGCGACCGGCGGCGGCTGCCGGGGAACGACCGGATTGCCGTCGGCGATCCCCAGCACGATCCCGTCGCCGTCGCGACGGCAGTACACGGTGACGCACCCGGCCGGTGGAGTGACCGCGATCGCGTTGGCCATCAGCTCGGCCAGGATCAGCCGCGCGTCATAGCGGGCGTCCTCACCCAGCCCCCAGCGCAACAGCCGCTGTTCCACCAGGCTCCAGGCCAGCCCCACACTGGCGGGCGAGGCCGCCATCGGCATCCGCAGCTCGTCGGCCCCGGCCTCCACGACGGTCACCGGACCGCCCCACCGCAGGGAACGAGCGGGCACGCGGCCACCCACGCACCCGACACCAGTACTCTCATCGGTACCTCCTAGTAGGGGGAAGCCGCGCGACCGGGCCAGGCAGCCAACCGAACCCCGGTCGCGCGGCGGCTTTTCGCCGGAACTCTGCTTCGTCACCACCCTGACGAGTGGATTGTCCGTTACTCCCCGCACAGATCCAGCTACTTGCTAGGATGCATGTGGCTGCACGGAAGTGCAAGGGATTGTTTGCAACCTGTCATCTGATGGGTTGCAGAAAGTGGTGATCATGGCGCGAGGCAGGCACATACCGACCGTGGCGAGCAGTCGGCTCGCCGCCGAGCTGCGGGCGCTGCGCGAACGCGCGGGGTTCACCTGGGAGGCCGTGGCCGAGGAGATGGGCTGGTCCGAGAGCAAGGTCTACCGGATCGAGAACGACAAGAGCCGCATCCTGGCCCGCGACGTCAAGCGGCTGATCAAGCTCTACGAGGTCGATGACGCCAAAGCCGAGGCCCTGCTCGAACTCGCCCGCCGCGCCCGCGAGCCCGACTGGTGGCACCGCTACTCCGGCGCCATCCCCGAGTGGTTCCAGGTCTACGTCGTCCTGGAGGCGTCCGCGTCCGAGATCCGCGGGTACGAGTCAGAACTCGTCCCCGGCATCATGCAGACCGAGGACTACGCCAGAGCCATCCTGTCCACCGCGCCGATCCTCGACTCCGACGAGGAGATCGAGAACAAGGTCGCCGTACGAGTGAACCGCCAGGCACGGTTGACCGGCGACAATCCGCTCAACATCTGGATGGTCATCAACGAAGCGGTCATTCGCCGTGTGGTCGGCGGCCCCAAGGTCATGCGCGGACAGCTCGAACGTCTGGTAGAGCTGGCCAAGTTGCGCAACGTCACGCTCCAGGTGCTGCCGTTCGAGTCCGGTGCGCATCCGGGAATGCATGGGGCGTTCAAACTCATGCGTTTCCCGGCGGATGGAAACCCCGACAAGGTGTACATGGAGCTCGAGGTTGGCGGTCTATACACCCAGAAGACGCATGAGGTGGAGCGGTATAGCCTGATATTCGACCACTTGCGTGCCCGGGCGCTCGGACCGGAGCAGACGATCAAGCTGATCCGTCAGGTGGCCGCCGAGTTGAACTCATGAGCATCCGAGAAGGAGACCTCGTCATGGCCCCTACCCACGTCGATTGGCGCAAGAGCAGCCACAGCGGTCACAACGGCGGTGACTGTGTCGAGGTCGCCCGGCTGGACGCTGGCGTCGGCCTGCGCGATTCCAAGAACCCCGCCGCCGGTCACCTTACCGTCCCGCCCGCCGCCTTCGCCGCCCTCCTGGCCCGCGTCAAGCGCGACGAGCCGACCGCCTGACCGTCTCTCACCCCTCAAGCCCCGGCGACCCTCGACGGGCTTGGGGGGTGACGCCTGCCGAGGGTTCCCGCACACTGGGCATGACCGCGCTCGACCGCCCCTTGCAGGAGCCGACATGCCCCGTACGACCGTCACCTGGCGCAAGAGCACCCACAGCGGCAACACCGGCGGCGACTGCGTCGAGGTCGCCCGCCTGACGGTCCCCTCACCCCAAGGGAAGTGGCGCAAGAGCACCCACAGCGGCGCGAACGGTGACTGTGTCGAGGTTGCTCGCTTGGCAGCCGCCATCGGCCTGCGCGACTCCAAGAACCCCGCCGCCGGTCACCTCACCGTCCCGCCCGCCGCCTTCGCCGCCCTCCTCACCCACCTCAAGCGCGACGCCCCCAGCGCCTGATCGAGCGACCTTGTCAGGCGGTCGGGCCGGACAAGCCGTTCTGACTGAGTGTTCTCCGGCCGATCAGTGCGGAGGCGGCTCTTCCGCCGCTCCGGGCATCACACTGCGAGGGCATCCGGCCGTTCCTCTCCCGTATCCGCCAAGGCATGGGACTCTTCCTTGACGTTGCGAAGTGTTGCGTTCAATCCTGCCGTCAGATGGCGCAACATCCGGCAACACCTGGATGGAGGGTGGGCGATGCGTCTGACGTTCCTGGGCATTGACACGGGCAAGGACGGATGCCCGACGCTCTACAGCACCGATCGCGAGTCCTATGTGGTGCAGGGATGGCGGGTGGGCGATGCCGCCGTCATCGCCGAGCTGGGGCTCGAGGCGGGTGAAACGTGTGTGGAGGTGCCGGCCCGGCTGATGACCTTCCTGGAGGACCCCGGGGATCTGGTCGGCACGGGACGGCGGCCCTATCTGAGGACGGCGAAGGGGACCTACGTGGTGAAGGGGCCGGAGGTGACGGACGCCGAGGCGCTGGCGCAGATGGACGTCCCCGGGCACGAGACCGCGGTGGAGGTGCCCAAGCAGGCCATGGCCGACCTGGCGAGGAACACGACATGGAGTGGCTGACCGACGAGGAACGGCAGGGGCTGTTCGACACCTTCGAGCGGGATGCCTTCCACCTGGAGATGCGGGACGTGTACCGCGTCGAGGACGAGGTGGAGCCGCTGCGCAAATGGCGCCAGGGCGTGTGGACCGAGGAGGAGGCCGCCCAGTGGTGGGAGCCGTGGCTGGTCAAGATGAGGAAGGCCACGGGCGAGGGCAGGACGGTGCGCAGGCTTCGTATCGTCACCGAGCCGATCACCGACTACACCCGGTTCCTGTGGGAGGGGACGAGGTTCAACGTCTCGGCCGGTGAGGACGTCCGCTGGCTTCCCCGGCACCTGGTGCCAGAGGGAACGGTGCTCCCGCCCGAGGACGTGTGGCTCTTCGACGACTCCCGGCTGATCTTCAACCACTTCGACGAGCGGGCGTTGTCCATGCGCATGGAGCGGGTGCGCGATCCGGAGATGATCGCGCTGGTCGTCCAGGTGCGGGACGCACTGTGGCCGCTGGCGATTCCGCACGAGGAGTACCGGCCCGTCTAGACTCCTGCGATGTCGAGTCAGGTTCAGCAGGCTCGGGAGGCCCTGGGGGCACGCCTACGGGAGCTCCGCAGGGACGCGCGGCTGACCGGGCGGGCGCTCGCGCAGGCGGCCGGATGGCACCCCGCCAAGGTCAGCCGCCTTGAGCACGGCAAGCAGTCGCCGTCCGAAGATGACCTTCGCGAATGGTGCCGACTATGTGGTGCACCCGACGAGGCCGCGGATCTCATCGCGACCCACCGCAACATCGAGGCCGCGTATCTGGAATGGAAGCAGCAGCTCCGGACCGGGTTGAGGGTCAGGCAGAAGGCGTCCTATCCGCTGTACGAGAAGGCGTCCGTGATCCGGGCGTACGAGCCGGCCCTGATCCCCGGGCTGCTTCAGACGGCCGCCTACGCGCACGCGATCATGGGGCCGTACATCGAGGTGCTCCAGATTCCCGACGACCGGGAGCATGCCGTCCCGGCCCGGATGGAACGGCAACGGGTGCTGTACGAGGGCGACCGCCGGTTCCTGTTCGTGCTGGAGGAGGCGGCGCTCCGGACGCTCGTCGGCGACACGGAGGTGATGCTGGGCCAACTGGACCGGGTGCTGGCCGTCATGTCCCTGCCCCGGGTCAGCGTGGGGATCGTTCCCGCGCTGCGGGAACGCCGGATATGGCCCGCCGAGGGCTTCCTGATGTTCGACCGGACCGCCATCCAGATCGAGACGATCTCGGCCCAGCTCACCGTCACGCAACCCCGCGAGATCGCCCTGTACGCCGAGACGTTCGAACGGCTCCAACGGTCGGCCGTGTACGGGGAGCAGGCGCGAAAGCTCATCGCCGCAACCATCGAGGAGCTGCGCGCAATCTGACGCAATCTCCTGGACCGGTCTCCACGGCCGTCCTTACCTTCGCTTCGAAGGCCATCGAACCCCGCCGGGCCACGCGATCCGCGGACCGGACGGCCGGAGATGGCGTCCCCGGCCTCGTGCCCGAACCGGCCGGGGCCACGCGCGGCACCGGCCGCGCCCCGAGGCTCACAGGAGGAGCCGGATGAACGACCCGACGACCTTCGAGACGATCAGCGTCGAACTGCCCGAGGCGTTCGACCCGCGGTGGAACCGGATCCCCGGCATCACGGTGGACGGCCACCGTGTGACGCTCGACCCCGGCGCGTACTTCTTCAAGTTCACCGATCACACCTGGCTCGTGATCCCGTGGGAGCAGGTGGCGCGGGACATGCTCGGCGCGGTCGAGACGCCCGACAAGTCGCTGGAGCAGATCGCGCTGGAGTACATCCGGGCCAACGCCACCCCCACCGGCGACGCCGCGACCGTGCTGGCGACCGGCTACGAGGTGTACCGGTACGTCTTCCGCGAAGAGCACCTGGCCGACCTGGGGATGCCCCAGATCACCCCCGGCCACCTGACGATGCTCCGGCAGGCCGGTACGTTCATGGCCCTGAACAAGGTCGAGCTGACCGGCGAGATCTCCAACATCGGCCCGGCCTGGTTCTTCAACTCCACCACCCGCGCCGTGTTCGACCTGACCGACGAGCAGGGCGACATGCTCGACGAGCTGTACCACGGGGGCTGGTTCAACGAGACCCGCCGGCTGGAACTCGTGCGCGCGCACACCGCGCTCGGCGGGCGGCTCGTCCACGGCTGCCAGTCGGTGCCCGACCAGACCGGCGGCGCGGTCGTCCCGTACGGCGCTCCGCTGGGGGCGTTCCGTGCCGAGCTCGCCCGGATGAAGGACGGCTGGATCGCCGCGGTCGAAGCCTGCCGCGTCACCGCTTAGAGAAGGGGTTCCGCACTTGGACACCACCGAGGTCGACACCGTCCTGGACCGGCTGCTGGCTCAGCATGGGGCGTCGCTCGCCGAACGGCTGCCCATCCGGGTCTGGGAGCGGTCCGGGGTCGAGCGCCTGCGGCTGGGCGACGGGACCACGGTGGTGTTCAAGTACGCCGAAGGCCCGTTCGCCGACGAACACATCGCCTTGGACATCGCCCAGGGCGCCGGGCTCCCCGTCCCGCGTCGCCTGGCCGTCGTCCGCAGGCCGGACCTGCTCGGCATGTTCCTGGAAGACCTCGGTCCCGCCCTCCGCGAGGCCACCGACGACGACGGGGCCGGGCTCGCCGTCGCCGTTCACCAGGTCACCGCCACCGGCGTGCTCCCGGTTCTGAACGCGCGGCGCCTGGCCGCCATGCCCCGGGCGATCGTCGCCCGCCTCAGCCGGATCAACGGCGACGCCACGGGCCTGGAAGCCGCCCGCGCGCTCGATGAGGCCGCCACGGGCCGGGCGGCGGGAACCGGCCTGCCACCGTTCGGGCTGTGCCACTCCGAATGGCATCCCACCTCGGTCCACGTCGGCGAGACCGGCGTTCACCTGCTCGATCTCGCGCGGGCGTTCCACGGCCCCGGGCTGCTGGATCTCGCCTCCTGGCAGGGCACCGTCACCGTCCCCGACCCCGACCGGCTCACCGGACTGATCGAGGCGTACATCGCCGCGGGCGGCCCCGAGACCGCCCGCACTGATCGAGGTGGACTGCCCGCGGCCCGCTGGGCGCTCGGCTGGCACCGCGTCTGGGCGGCCGACTGGTTCACCCATCAGATGGCCATCGGCTGGGCCGCCGGAGCGGAGGAGACATGGATGAACGCGATCACCCGTCACCTCACCGACGCCGCCGACCTCCTGGACGCCTGACCCGGATCCGCGACCGATTCGAATGGACCCGCGCGCCCGGTGTCGGCCCGCCTTTCTCCCTCCTGGGAGACCTGCGTGGAGTACACGTGCTCGAACTCGGCTGCGGAGGCGGCCATAACCTCGCCCACCTCGCAGCACATCACGGTGCGCGAGCCACCGGCATCGACCACGACCCCACCAAGATAGAACGCGCCCGCGCGAGCTACGGGACGATCCCGGACCTGACGTTCATCCAGGCCGACGCCGCCCCCTACCTGGCGGCCCGGCCCTCGGCGTCCCTCGACCTCTGCCTGTCCATCTTCGGCGCCTACTCCTTCACCGACCCCGTCCCCCTCCTGGTGGAAACCGCCCGCGTGCTCCGCCCCGGAGGGCTGCTCGCCGCCACCTTCCGCGCGACCGACACCACCGACCTTGTTCTCGTCCTCCAGCGGAGATGAACATGCGCCCCTTCCCGCGCGTGTGCGCCTAGGGTGATCTCTGCGGTCGATCGGGAGGACGGTGAGGACCCGGTGCGTCGACGCGAACTGCTCGCCGGTGCCACAGGACTGGCCGGCGCCGCCGCTCTCGGCCTGCCCGCACGCGTCTCCGCTCGGAGCCTCAGCCCGGCCGGCGGGCTCGATGCGGTGCTGTACGGCGCACCGCCCGGCGCCGCTCCCGTGGCACTGCCCGCTCTGCGGGCCGCCGTCACCAAGGCTCGCGCCTGTTTCCAGGCCGCCCGCTACGACCACCTGCATCGCGGTCTGGCCGGGTTGCTCGCCACCGCCGCGGCCACCCGCGACCACGCCGACGGGCCTGATGCGCACATCGCCGGGGCGTTGCTGGCCGACGCCTACATCACCGCCAGCCATTTCATGATCAAGCTGAACGACGACCAGCTTGCCTGGGCCACCGCCGACCGCGCCGTCCAGGCCGCCGAGGCCGCCGGCGACCCGCTCGTGCTGGCCGACGCCCGCCGCGCCGTCGCGACCGTGCTGCGCCGCACCGGCCGGCCCGGCATGGCCCGCGACCTGCTCCTGGCCACAGCAGGCCAGATCGAACCGGGCGGCGACGCCACCGCCGAGCGACTGTCGATGTACGGCACCCTGCTCCAGGTCGCCGCCTACACCGCCGCCGTCGACGGCGACCGCCACGCCGCCCGCGAGTACATCACCGAAGCCAAGGCGGCGGCCGACCGACTCGGCCACGACGCCAACCACCGCTTCACCGCGTTCGGTCCCACCAACGTCGCCCTGTACCAGGTCAGCATCGCCCAGGTCCTCGGTGACAGCGGCACCGCCATCGAACATGCCAAGGCCCTTGACCCCGCCGCGATCCCCACCGCGGAGCGGCGCGGCCGGTACTGGATCGACGTCGCCCGCGCCTATCACCAGTGGGGCAGGCCCGAGGCCTGCTACAAGGCACTGCGCACGGCCGAACGTGCCGCCCCTGCCGAAGTCCGCTATCGGCCCCCGGTCCACCGCATGACCGAAGACCTCCTACGCGCCGACAACCGCAACGCCCTACCGGGCCTGCGCGCCTTCGCCGCCCGCGTCGGCGTCCCGGCCTGACCGCCCGAGCACCGATTCACGGGGAACTCCCGAGAATCCGGCCCTGTCCGGGAGGGGGGCGAGCCGGGTGATAGGTCGGCGTGACGGCCGTCCATGTGTTCGAACGCCAGCAGCAGCCACCCGGCGACCTCCGTATGCCACAGCAGCCGGGGCGCGATCTCGGGCAGGTGGGGTTGCACCCGGCACTCGATGCGCCGCACGTCGGTGCGAGGCCCGTCCAGACGGACACCCTTGAGGAACACCGGCCTGGGCATCGTCCAGCCCTGCGTTCTGCGCCGCGCCGCCGCCCGCACCCCCGCTACCGCCGCTGGAAAGCGAACGAGGCGGGGCGATCGCCCCGCCTCGGAAGTCTCCGTTCCCCCGAACCGTCGCCGCGTCGTGGGCGCGGCGGTGGTGTCATGCGTGGCCTTCGCCGCCCTCGCCGGGGTAGTCGGTGAGGCGCTGGAGGTAGTTCTGCTCGCCGAGGGACTGGACCAGGCTGAGCTCGGTCTCCAGGAAGTCGATGTGCTTCTCCTCGTCCTCGAGGATGTACTCGAAGATCCGGGCGGAGGTGACGTCGCCGCGGGAGCGCATGAGCTCGATGCCGGGACGCAGGCGGGCGACGGCCTCCTTCTCGATGGCCAGGTCGGCCTCCAGCTGCTCGACGACGGTCTGGCCGATGCGCAGCGGGTTGAGCTTCTGGTAGTTCGGCAGGCCCTCGAGGAAGAGGATGCGGTCGGTCAGCCGCTCGGCGTGCCGCATCTCGTCGAAGGATTCGTCGCGGGTGTATCGGGCGAGCCGCGTGTAGCCCCAGTTCTGCTGCATCTTGGCGTGCAGGAAGTACTGGTTGATGGCGGTCAGCTCGGCGGTGAGCTGCTCGTTCAGCAGCGCGATGATGTCCTTGTCGCCTTCCATGGATGTCCATGCTTCCACGCGATGGCCGACTTAGGACAGCATAAAAACCCCGGTCGCGGACGTGCCGCGGGACACATCGGGGCGGGTCCGGAGGTTCTAGGCGGCGGTTCCCTGGCGGACGGCGGGCATGCCGAGGGGCACGGGGATCTCCGGGCCGGGGGTCGCCGGATGCGCCGGGGGCATCGTCTCCAGCGGGAGGGACACGTCGGTCTCGCGGGCGCGGCGGTGCTCGGCGACCATGCCGCACAGCCGGCGGGTGCAGACGCCGCAGCCGGGCTTCCACCCGCAGGCGGCCTTGACCTCGCGGGTGGTCCCGGCGCCGGCGGCCAGGCTGGCCAGCACGTCTTCCTCGGTGACACCGTTGCAGATGCAGACGTACATCCGGACGGGACCTCTCCGGGCGGGCGCCGCGGCGCAGGGGTTGGTTAGGTCAGCCTTACCTAGGTAAGGCTCCCCTAACGTAGCGCAGAGATGTCCGTTTTGGCCAGTCCTGTTCTCCCGGTGTGATCGCCTCTGGGCGGGGAAGGCACTTGTTGGCATCGAGGAGGGCGGGCACGTGGGTGATTTCTGGCCCGGGCAGGCATATCCGCTGGGCGCGCACTTCGACGGGGCGGGCACCAACTTCGCGGTGTTCTCCGAGGCGGCCGAGCGGGTCGAGCTGTGCCTGTTCGACGGGCCCGGGCCGGACGCCCGGGAGACCCGGCTGACGCTGCCGGAGGTCGACGGGTTCGTCTGGCACGGCTACCTGCCGGGGATCATGCCCGGCCAGCGGTACGGGTTCCGGGTGCACGGGCCGTATGAGCCCGAACGCGGCCTGCGCTGCAATCCCAGCAAGCTGCTGCTGGACCCGTACGCGCAGGCGATCGAGGGGCAGATCGACTGGGACCAGGCGTGCTTCGGCTACACGTTCGGCGACCCGTGGTCCCGCAACGACGCCGACTCCGCGCCGCACATGATGCGGTCGGTGGTGGTCAACCCGTACTTCGACTGGGGCGACGACCGCTCGCCGCGCACCCCGTACCACGAGACGGTGATCTACGAGGCGCACGTCAAGGGCCTGACGATCAGCCACCCCGACATCCCCGAACGGCTCCGCGGCACCTACGCGGGCCTGGCCCACCCGGTGATGATCGAGTACCTGCGGGAGCTGGGGATCACCGCCGTCGAGCTGATGCCGGTGCACCAGTTCGTGCACGACGACCACCTGATCAAGCGGGGGCTGCGCAACTACTGGGGCTACAACACCATCGGCTTCTTCGCCCCGCACAACGAGTACTCCGCCTCCGGCCAGACCGGCGAGCAGGTCCTGGAGTTCAAGTCCATGGTCAAGGCCCTGCACGAGGCGGGGATCGAGGTGATCCTCGACGTGGTCTACAACCACACCGCCGAGGGCAACCACCTGGGGCCGACGCTGTCGTTCCGTGGCCTGGACAACCAGCAGTACTACCGGCTGGTGGACGACGACCCCCGCTACTACATGGACACCACCGGCACCGGCAACAGCCTGCTGATGCGCTCACCGCACGTACTGCAACTGATCATGGACTCGCTGCGGTACTGGATCACCGAGATGCACGTGGACGGGTTCCGCTTCGACCTGGCCGCCACGCTGGCCCGCGAACTGCACGAGGTGGACCGGCTGAGCGCGTTCTTCGACCTGGTCCAGCAGGACCCGGTGGTCTCCCAGGTCAAGCTGATCGCCGAGCCGTGGGACGTGGGCGAGGGCGGCTACCAGGTCGGCAACTTCCCGCCGCTGTGGACCGAGTGGAACGGCAAGTACCGCGACACCGTCCGCGACTACTGGCGGGGACGGCCGGCGACCATGCCCGACTTCGCCTCCCGGCTGACCGGCTCCTCGGACCTGTACGCCGACGACGGCCGCCGCCCGCTGGCCTCGATCAACTTCGTCACCTGCCACGACGGGTTCACCCTGCACGACCTGGTGTCGTACAACACCAAGCACAACGACGCCAACGGCGAGGGCAACCGGGACGGCAGCGACGACAACCGGTCGTGGAACTGCGGCTACGAGGGGCCGACCGAGGACCTGGAGGTGCTGGCGCTGCGCGAGCAGCAGAAGCGCAACTTCCTCACCACGCTGTTCCTGTCGCAGGGCGTGCCGATGCTGTCGCACGGCGACGAGCTGGGCCGCACCCAGCGCGGCAACAACAACGTCTACTGCCAGGACAACGAGCTGGCCTGGATGGACTGGGCGCGGCTGCGCGACAACTTCCCGCTGCTGGACTTCGTGCAGAAGCTGGCGCGGCTGCGCCGCGACCATCCGGTGTTCCGCCGCCGCCGGTTCTTCAAGGGCCGCCCGCCCGCCGACCCGGACACCTCGCGGCTGTCGGACATCGCCTGGTTCACCCCCGACGGGCGGGAGATGAACGAGGCCGACTGGCTGGCCGGGTTCGCCAAGTCGCTGCAGGTCTTCCTGAACGGGGAGGCGATCAGCGAGCCGGGCCGGCACGGCGAGCGGATCCGCGACGACTCGTTCCTGCTGATCTTCAACGCCCACCACGGGGGACTGCGGTTCACCATCCCGCCCGCCCGGTACGGCGACACCTGGCTGCGGGTGATCGACACCGCCGACCCGCTGCTGGTGGAGGAGACCAGCGGGCGCAGCTACAAGGCCGGGGAGACCATCGCGGTGGACGCCCGCTCGATGCAGGTGCTGCGCCGTGTCTGAGGCCCCCGTCTCGACCTACCGGGTGCAGCTGCGCAGGGAGTTCGGGTTCGCCGACGTGGCGGGCATCGCCGGCTACCTGGCCGACCTCGGCGTCACCCACGTCTACCTGTCGCCGATCCTGCAGGCCGCGCCCGGGTCCGCGCACGGGTACGACGTCGTCGACCACACCCGGATCTCCGAGGAACTGGGCGGGGAGGACGGCTTCCGCGCCATGGCCGCCAGGCTGCACGAGGCCGGGCTGCGGATCGTGGTGGACATCGTCCCGAACCACATGGCCCTCCCGGCGCCCGAGGACCTGAGCCCCGTCCTGTGGCCGGTGCTGTCGGAGGGGCGCGGCTCCCCGTACGCGCGGTGGCTGGACGTCGACTGGGAGGCGGGCGACGGGCGGATCGTGCTGCCGGTGCTGGGCGGCCCACCGGAGGAGGTGCGGGACGAACTGGTCGAGGACGGGGACGTGCTGCGCTACCACGACCACGTGTTCCCGCTGCCCGGCGACCACTACCGGCTGGCGTACTGGCGGGAGGGCCCCAACTACCGGCGGTTCTTCGAGATCTCCACGCTGGCGGGGCTGCGGGTCGAGGACCCGGAGGTGTTCGACCGGACCCACGAGGTGATCCTCCGGCTGGTCCGCGAGGGCCTGATCGACGGGCTGCGCGTCGACCATCCCGACGGGCTGGCCGCGCCCCGCGCGTACCTGAGCCGGCTGACCGACGAGACCCGCGGCATGTGGACGGTGGTGGAGAAGATCCTCACCGGGCCGGAGGAGCTGGCCCCCGACTGGCCGTGCGCGGGGACCACCGGCTACGACGCGCTCAACATGGTCGGCGGGGTCTTCGTCGACCCGGCGGCGGAGGGGCCGCTGACCGAGGCGTACCTGGCGTTCACCGGAGGCCCCGGCGACTTCGCGGAGGTCGCCCACCAGGCCAAGCGCCAGATGGCCGAGCACGGCCTGCGACCCGAGGTGGACCGGCTGCACCGGGCGCTGCAGGCGGCCCTGCCCTCGCACGACCCGGACCAGATGCGGCGGGCGCTGGTCGAGCTGCTGGTCGCCATGCCGGTCTACCGGGTGTACGTGGAGCCCGGCGAGGAGATGCTGCCGCACACCAGGCGGGTCGTCGCCGAGGCCGTGCAGGCGGCGCGGCGCAGGCTGCCCGAGGACCTGCACCCGGTGCTGGACACGATCGCCCCGGTGGTGTCGGGCGAGGCGGGCTGCTCGGACCTGGCGGCGGAGGTCGCGGTGCGGTTCCAGCAGACCGCCGCGCCGCTGATGGCCAAGGGCGTCGAGGACACCGCGTTCTACCGCTGGTCCCGGCTGGCGGCGCGCAACGAGGTCGGCGGGGAGCCGGAACGGTTCGCGGTGACCCCGGCGGAGTTCCACGAGTTCTGCGCCCGGCTGGCGCGCGACTGGCCGTTCACGATGACGACGCTGTCGACGCACGACACCAAGCGGCAGGAGGACGTGCGGGCGCGGCTGGCGGCGCTGGCCGAGCTGGACGAGGAGTGGACGGCGGCGGTGGGGCGCTGGCGCGCGCCCGACTCGCCGCTGGAACCGGACCTGGAGTACCTGCTCTGGCAGACGGTCGTGGGGGCCTGGCCGCTGGCCCCGGAACGGCTCGCCGAGTACCTGACCAAGGCGATGCGGGAGGCCAAGACCCGCACCTCCTGGACCGATCCGGACCCCGCCTACGAGGAGGCCGTGCTCGCCTATGCCCGCGAGTGCGTGCCGGAGGAGGACGTCACCGCGTTCGTGGCGCTGATGGAGCCGTACGCCCGCGCCAACATGCTCGGCCAGAAGCTCGTGCAGCTCGCCATGCCCGGGGTCGCCGACGTCTACCAGGGCTGCGAGCTGGTGGGCCTGTCGCTGGTCGACCCCGACAACCGCCGCCCCGTCGACTACGGCGAACGGCGCCGCCGCCTGGCCCGGCTGGACGCCGGCGAGTCCCCCCGCGACCTCGACGACGAGAAACTGCTGGTCACCTCGCGGACACTGCGGCTGCGACGGCGGCACCCCGAATGGTTCGGCCCCGACCTGTACGAGCCGGTCGAGGCCACCGGCCCGGCGGCCGGCCACGCCCTGGCGTTCCGCCGGGGCGGCGCCGTCGCCGTCGCCACCCGCCTCCCCGCGGGCCTGGAGGCCCACGGCGGCTGGCGCGACACCGCGCTGGACCTGCCGAAGGGGCCGTGGCGCGACGTGATCACCGGCGCGGTCCACGAGGACACGGCACTGGAACGAGTCCTGTCCCACCTGCCGGTGGCCCTGCTCGTCCAGGGAGACGCGTGACGAGGCCCCCGCTGCGCAAGGACGCGAACGGGCCCTGCTCGCGCGGGGGACACCTGACGAGGTGCAGATCGCAGGAGGCCGCCCGGCCGGGTGGCACCGCTCGTTCGGAGAGATGGGTGACGAGGTGTGAGAGCTGGGCACTGGAGGCCGGGCGGGTCTGAGGCGAGGACGAGCGACGGGATGCGGGCGCCGGGGACGCGGCTGGTTCGGGGGGATGCGTGACGAGGTTCGAGGTGTGGGCGCCGAAGGCCGGGCGGGTCGAGGTGGAGGCAGCCGGGTCGCTGCACGCGATGGAGCCGATCCCCGGTCGGCCGGGCTGGTGGGCGGCGGAGGTGCCGGACGCCGGGCACGGCACCGACTACGGGTTCCGGCTGGACGGCGGGGACGTGCTGCCCGACCCTCGCTCCCGCCGCCAGCCGTACGGTGTGCACGGCCGCAGCCAGGTCTACGAGCACCACCGTCACCAGTGGCACGACCAGGGCTGGCACGGCCGTCCGCTGGCCGGGAGCGTGCTGTACGAGCTGCACGTCGGCACGTTCACGCCGGAGGGGACGTTCGACGCGGCGATCGGACGGCTGGACCACCTGGTGGAGCTGGGGATCGACATCGTGGAACTGCTGCCGGTGGCGGCGTTCTCCGGCCACCACGGGTGGGGCTACGACGGCGTCGACCTGTGGGCGGTGCACGAGCCCTACGGCGGCCCGGACGGGCTGAAACGCTTCGTGGACGCCTGCCACGGCAGGGGGCTGGCGGTGGTCCTGGACGTCGTCTACAACCACCTCGGCCCCAGCGGGAACTACCTCGGCCCGTACGGCCCGTACTTCACCTCGGCGCACCAGACCCCCTGGGGGCCCGCGGTCAACTTCGACCAGGCGGACTCCGACGAGGTGCGGGCGTTCGTCATCGAGAACGCGCTGAGCTGGCTGCGGGACTTCCACATCGACGGGCTGCGGCTGGACGCCGTGCACGCCATCCGCGACGACCGGGCCGTGCACGTCCTGGAGGAGCTGTCGGCGGAGGTCGAGGCGCTGTCGGCGCACCTCGGCCGGGAACTGGTCCTGATCGCCGAGTCCGACCTGAACGACCCCCGGCTGGTGACCTCCCGCGACGCCGGGGGCCTGGGGCTGGACGCCCAGTGGAGCGACGACTTCCACCACGCCCTGCACGCGGCGCTGACCGGGGAACGGCAGGGCTACTACTGCGACTTCGGGTCGATGGCGGTGCTGGCCAAGACGCTGACCGAGGTGTTCCGGCACGACGGGGGCTGGTCGCGGTTCCGGGGGCGGCGCCACGGCCGTCCGGTGGACCGGCTCCGCACGCCCGCCCACCGGTTCCTGGGCTACCTGCAGAACCACGACCAGGTCGGCAACCGGGCCGCCGGCGACCGGCAGTCCGCCGTCCTCGACGCGGGCCTGCTCAAGGTCGGTGCGGCGCTGGTGCTGACCGCGCCGTTCACCCCGATGCTGTTCATGGGGGAGGAGTGGGGCGCGGGCACGCCGTGGTGCTACTTCACCGACCATCCCGAGCCGGAACTGGCCCGCGCGGTGACCGAGGGCCGCCGCCGCGAGTTCTCCCGCCACGGCTGGGCGGGCGAGGTCCCCGATCCACAGGCCGAGCAGACCTACCGGCGTTCGATCCTGGACTGGTCCGAGCCCGGCCGCGAACCCCACCGCGAACTGCTGGACTGGCACCGTGCGCTGATCGCGCTGCGCCGCCGGACGCCCGAGCTGACCGACCCCCGGCTCACCCGGGTCTCGGTCTCCTACGACGAGGACGCCCGGTGGCTGGTCATGCGGCGCGGAGCGGTGACCGTGGCCGCCGCGTTCGGGCCGGGGGAGGCGGTGGTGCCGGAGTGCGGGGAGCCGCTGCTGGTCTCCGACCCGGGGGTACGGGCCGAATCCGGCACGACCCGGCTCCCAGGGGCCTCGGTCGCGGTGTTCCGGCGCAAATGATCATTTCCATGGGAAATGGGCGGAGTATCCCGAATTGGCCACGCGGGCCTATCACGGGAGTATCACGGAGACCTGGTCGGCCGGCCGGGCCCGCGGGCGGCGACACCTCCACGGAATTCCCGCGTGCACCGGTTCATCCGTGTTCGCGGATGTACTATACGTGGCAAACCGCAGGTCAAGAGGCCCGCACCGGCCGGGAAACCTTCATGAATGGTCATACGATGCCCACATGACGTCTGTACTGCTCGCCGAGGACGACACGTCCATCTCCGAGCCTCTCGCCCGCGCGCTGCGGCGCGAGGGGTACACCGTTGAGGTCAGCCCCGATGGTCCGCAGGCCCTGGAACGGGCGCTGGGCGGCGGCGTCGACCTCATCGTGCTCGATCTCGGGCTGCCCGAGCTCGACGGCCTCGAGGTGGCCCGCCGGGTACGTTCCGAGGGGCACGGGGTGCCCATCCTGATCCTGACCGCCCGCGCCGACGAGGTCGACACCGTCGTCGGGCTCGACGCCGGGGCCGACGACTACGTCACCAAGCCGTTCCGGCTGGCCGAACTGCTGGCGCGGGTGCGCGCGCTGCTGCGGCGGGGCTCCACCGAGACCCCGATCGTGCAGGGCGTGCGCATCGACGCCGAGTCGCGCCGGGCCTGGATGGGCGACCAGGAACTGCAGCTGACCACCAAGGAGTTCGACCTGCTGCGGGTCCTGGTCCGCGACGCCGGCAAGGTGGTCACCAGGGAACAGATCATGCGCGAGGTCTGGGACACCAACTGGTGGGGATCGACCAAGACGCTCGACATGCACATCTCCTGGCTGCGCCGCAAGCTGGGCGACGACGCCGCCAATCCGCGCTACATCACCACCGTGCGCGGCGTCGGCTTCCGGTTCGAACGCGGCGACTGAACCCGCCCGGCGGGTTCACCGAGAAGGTCTGCCGCACAGAGCACGGGCGGTGTCCCGAGCACCGGCCCGGCCGCGGCATGACCGCGTTCCCCTACGGAAGGAGACGCGATGAGGCGTCGGCTGTTGCTGTCGACGCTCGCGGTGGCGCTGGTCGCCATCCTGCTGCTCGGCATCCCCCTCGCGTACGCCACGCACCGCCTCATCTACGAGGAGGCCCGGCAGTCGCTGGAACGCGAGACCGCCACCATCCTCGGCGGGGTCCAGCTCAGCCTCAGCACCGGCCGGATGGTCACCGCCGACCGGATCGCCCAGGGCTATCCGGGCCGCTACATCGTCATCACCCTGCCCGATGAGACCGTGCTGACCGCCGGCGAACGCCCGCCCAGGGGCGCCGAGCTGCTCACCGACTCCCGCAGCGCCGGCGGCATCGGCGTCCAGGTCTCCCAGCCCGCCGCCCAGGTCCGCGAGGAGGCGCTGCGGCAGCTGCTGCTGATCGGCTCGCTGGCGCTGCTGGGGGTGGCGGTCACCGTCGGGCTGGCCATGTTCCAGGCCCGCAAGTTCACCCTGCCGCTCAGCGACCTGGCCGAGACCGCCGACCGGCTCGGCTCCGGCAACGCCCGCCCGCGCCGCCGCCGCTACGGCATCCCCGAGGTCGACCGGGTCGCCGAGGTGCTGGACCGCAGCGCCGTGCGGATCGCCGACCTGCTGGCCGCCAGCCGCGAGTTCGCCGCCGACGCCAGCCACCAGCTCCGCACCCCGCTCACCGCGCTGTCGATGCGGCTGGAGGAGATGGTCGAGGCCGCCGACTACCCCGACATCGTCCGCGAGGAGGGGGCCGCCGCCCTCTCCCAGGCCGAACGCCTCGTCGCCGTGGTCGAGCAGCTGCTGGCCCGCGCCCGCCACGACCGCACCGGCGCCGCCGCGCCCGTCGCGCTCGACGACGTGGTCGCCCAGCAGGTGGAGGAGTGGCGCCCGATCTTCCACCGGGCCGGCCGCGACATCCGGCTCACCGGCGAACGCGGCCTGGTCGGCCTGGTCACTCCCGCCGGCCTGTCCCAGATCCTGGCGACCCTGCTGGACAACTCCCTGGTGCACGGCGCCGGCACCGTCACCATCACCACCAAGAACAGCACCGGCTCCGTCGTGGTCGAGGTCGGCGACGAGGGCGAGGGGGTGCCCCCCGAACTGGAACGCCGCGTCTTCGAACGCAGCGTCACCGGCGGCGACGGCACCGGCCTCGGCCTCTACCTGGCCCGCTCCCTGGCCGTCGTCGACGGCGGTCGCCTGGAACTCCTCCAGGCCCGCCCCGCCGTCTTCGCCGTCTTCCTCCGCCAGGCCGCCGACATCCACCTCGCCGAAGAACCCGTAGTCGTCGGCCCTGCCTAGTGCCTGCACATACTCGTTCCAGGTGATCGCCCGGGGGTCTGGGGGCGGAGCCCCCAGAACTTCCACAGCAACCCCAGACCAACCCGACCCTCAGTCGGCCGAAGCGGAGCCCCCAGGGCGGAGCTTCGGACGACTGAGCGCGGTCCGGGCACCGCAGCGGCGCCCGGCTGGAGCGAGCCGCCAGGCGAGCGGAAGCCGGGTGACGCGAGGATGCCCGGATCCGCATGCGGGGGGTGTGGGGGGTCGTCCCCCCACAAAGCTAACGCCGGGCGGGGGTGCGCTTGCGGTGGGCGCCCCCGGTGGGGTGGGGGTGGGGGCGGCCGTTGGTCGTGGGGGTGGCGTCGTTCGGGGCGGTGCCGTTCGCGGTGGTGGGGCCGGGCTCGGGGAGGGCGGAGGCCGGGTCGACGGGGGGCGCCTCGGCGGGGAGGAAGACCCACTTCTTGTAGGACCAGAAGCGGAAGAGGGTCGCCACGCCGGTGCCGACGATCAGGGCGGAGTTGTAGGCGATCGGGCTCTCCAGGTGCAGGCCGTAGTGGACGAAGCCGATGAAGAGCTCGGTGATCACCAGGCCGATGCCGTTCAGGGTGAAGAACAGCACGTACTCGCGGCCCAGGCCGGTGCGGTCGCGGTGGCGGAACGTCCAGTAGCGGTTGGCCAGGTAGGAGAACGTGGTGGCGACCACGGTGGCGGCCATGAACGACTTCAGCGGGCCGACGTGCAGGCCGAACTGCAGCGCGTTGGCGACCCCGATGGTGATCACGAAGGCCACGGCGCCGACGCTGCCGAACTTCGCGAGCTCGCGCACCAGGTGCTCGAACCGCCGGTACAGGGTGGCGACGAAACTCACGAAGAACGACCGTCCTTCCGGACCGCGGGGTTGTCACGGCACAACGAAGACGAGAATAGAGGCACGTTGCTCCAGTGGTGTCGTGAGTGCGAAGTTCCCCACCGTGGCTCTGCCCACTGGGAACGCCCCCATGCCGGATGAGACGCCCGGCCCGCCCGCTTCGTTCACTCCGGCCTGCCGATAACCTTTGGCGATGTGAGCATTCCAGGTCAGATGCCCGTCGTGGGCATGGTGGGGGGCGGGCAGCTGGCCCGGATGACCCAGCAGGCGGCGATCGGGCTCGGTGTGACGTTGCGGGTGCTGGCGCGCTCTCCGCAGGAGTCGGCGGCGCGGGTCTGCGCGGACGTGCGGATCGGCGAGCACACCTCGCTGGAGGACCTGCGGGCGTTCGCCAAGGGCTGTGACGTGGTGACCTGGGACCACGAGCACGTGCCCTCCGAGCACATCCGGGCGCTGGAGGCCGAGGGGGTGGCCTGCCTGCCGGGGTCGGCGGCGCTGCTGCACGCCCAGGACAAGTTCGTGATGCGGGAACGGCTCAGCGCCGCCGGCGCGCCCTGCCCGCCGTACGCCAAGGTCCCCGCGGACGCGCCGCTGGCCGCGCTGGAGGAGTTCGCCGAGCGGGCCGGATGGCCGCTGGTGGTCAAGGCCACACGCGGCGGGTACGACGGCAAGGGCCTGTGGATCGTCAAGGACCTGGGGCCGGAGTCCGTCGAGCTGATCGGGCGGCTGGTGGACCAGGGCGTGGACCTGATGGTCGAGCAGCACGTTCCGTTCCGGCGGGAGCTGGCGGCGCTGGTCGCCCGGTCCCCGTACGGGCAGGGGGCCGCCTACCCGGTGGTGGAGACGGTGCAGCGGGACGGCATCTGCCACGAGGTGATCGCCCCCGCGCCCGACCTGGACGACGACCTGGCCGCCGAGGCGCAGCGGCTGGCCCTCGACATCGCCGAACGCCTCGGCGTGGTCGGGCTGCTGGCCGTCGAGATGTTCGAGGTCGACGGCGGCGTCGTGGTGAACGAGCTGGCGATGCGCCCGCACAACTCCGGGCACTGGACGATCGAGGGGGCGCGGACCTCCCAGTTCGAGCAGCATCTGCGGGCCGTGCTGAACCTGCCGCTGGGCTCCACCGAGCCGACCGCCCGCTACACGGTGATGGCGAACCTGCTGGGCGGCGACGACCCCGACATCTACCCCCGCTACATCCACGTGATGGCCCACGACCCGGCCGTGAAGGTGCACTTCTACGGCAAGGAGGTCCGTCCGGGCCGCAAGATCGGCCATGTCACCGCGCTCGGCGACGACCTGGACGAGGTCCGCGAACGCGCCCGCCACGCCGCCGACTACCTGCGGTGGGGCCCGGAGACGAAGGAGCGGTCATGACGGCGCCCGTGGTCGGCGTGGTGATGGGCAGCGACTCCGACTGGCCCGTCATGAGGCTCGCCGCCGAGGCCCTCGAGGAGTTCGGGGTGCCGTACGAGGCGGACGTGGTCTCCGCGCACCGGATGCCGCACGACATGATCGCCTACGGCTCGCAGGCCGCCGACCGTGGCCTGCGGGTGATCATCGCGGGCGCGGGCGGGGCCGCCCATCTGCCCGGCATGCTGGCTTCGGTCACCCCGCTCCCGGTCATCGGCGTTCCGGTGCCGCTCAAGCACCTGGACGGCATGGACTCGCTGCTGTCCATCGTGCAGATGCCGGCCGGCGTCCCGGTCGCGACCGTCGCGGTCGGCGCCGCCCGCAACGCGGGGCTGCTGGCGGTCCGCATCCTGGCCGCCTCCGACGAGGGGCTGCGGGCCAGGATGCGCGACTTCCAGCGGGACCTGTACGAGCAGGCCAAGGCCAAGGGCGCCCGCCTGCGCGAGAACCTGTCCTAGGTCCCGCCGGGGCTCAGTGCCGCAGCGACCACTCGATCGCCGGGCACCGGTCCATCACCACGTCCAGGCCCGCCGCCAGCGCCCGCTCGGCGGCGGCCTCGTCGATCACGTCCAGCGGCAGCCACACCGCCCCGGCCCCGCGCGCGATGGCCTCGTCGATCACGCCCCCGGCGAACTCCGACCGCCGGTAGACCCCCACGACGTCGATCCGCACGTCCTCGGGGATCTCCGCCAGCGACCCGTACGCCTCCTCGCCCAGCACCGGCCTGCGGTCCGGATGCACCGGGATGATCCGCTTGCCCCGCGCCTGCAACCGCCGGGCCTGGTCGTACACGGTCTTGTGCGGATGGTCCGCCAGCCCCACGAACGCCCACGTCCTCGACTCGTCCAGCAACCGCGTGATCACGTCCGGATCGGCATACCGCTCGTTCATGCCCACCCCAACGCCCGTGATCGCCCCCGGCTTCCCGCCCCCCGGCGGCCAGGACGACGGGCCGCCGGGGAACCCGGGAGGACGAGCGGGGCGGGTCAGGGGCGGCCGAGGGCTCGGTAGGTCCAGCCGGCGGTGCGCCAGCGCTCGGGGTCGAGGGCGTTGCGGCCGTCGACGATGTTCTTCTCGGCGACGACCGCACCGAGGGCGTCGGGGTCCATGTCGCGGAACTCGGCCCACTCGGTGAGCAGGAGGACGACGTGGGCGTCGCGGGCCGCGTCCAGGGCGGAGGAGCCGTAGTCGAGGTTGGGGTGGGCGCGGCGGGCGTTCTCCAGGGCCTGCGGGTCGTAGACGGTGACCCGGGCGCCCTGGGAGCGGATGTTGGCGGCGACGTCGAGGGCGGGGGAGTCGCGCACGTCGTCGGAGTTGGGTTTGAAGGCGGCGCCCAGCACCCCCACCGTACGGCCGATGAACGAGCCGCCCAGCAGTTCGCGGGCCAGGTCCACCATGCGGATGCGGCGGCGCTGGTTGATGGCGTCGACCTCGCGCAGGAACGACAGGGCCTGGTCGACGCCCAGCTCGCCGGCGCGGGCCATGAACGCCCGGATGTCCTTGGGCAGGCAGCCGCCGCCGAAGCCGAGACCGGGGCCGAGGAACTTGCCGCCGATCCGGTCGTCGTAGCTCAGCGCCTCCGAGAGCTTGGTCACGTCGGCGTGGGCGGCCTCGCAGACCTCGGCCATCGCGTTGATGAACGAGATCTTGGTGGCCAGGAACGCGTTCGCCGACACCTTGACCAGTTCGGCGGTGGGGTAGTCGGCCACCACGAACGGGCAGCCCTCGGCGATCATCGGCGCGTACACCTCGCGCAGCACCTGCTCGGCCCAGGCGGCGTCGTCGGGGTCGTCGGGCACGCCGATCACGATCCGGTCGGGGTGCATGGTGTCCTGGACGGCGAAGCCCTCGCGCAGGAACTCCGGGTTCCAGGCCAGCACCGCGTCCCCGTCGGCGGGGGCCAGCCGTGCCAGCCGCTCGGCCAGGTGCCGGGCGGTGCCGACCGGGACGGTGGACTTGCCGACCACCAGGCAGCGGCGGTCCAGCCGGGGCGCCAGCGCGCCGATCGTCTCGTCGACGTAGCTGAGGTCGGCGGCGTACTCGCCCTGCTTCTGCGGGGTGCCCACGCAGATGAAGTGGACGTCGCCGAAGTCGGCGGCCTCGTCGTAGGAGGTGGTGAAGCGCAGCCGGCCGGCCTCCAGGTTGCGCTGCAGCACCGCCTCCAGGCCCGGCTCGTAGACCGGCAGGTCCCCGGCCTGGAGCCGGTCGACCTTGTCCTTGTCGACGTCCAGGCCGAGCACCTCGAAGCCCAGGTCGGCCATGCAGGCGGCGTGCGTGGCGCCCAGGTAGCCGGTGCCGATGACGGTGAGCCGGTGGGCCAAGGCAACTCCCTCCATCGGGGGCCGCCGGAGGCGGCCCCTCGCCTGACCGGCGCATCCTACTGGCCGGTACGCTCAACTGTATGAGTTCCGACATTCCCGCGTACGCCCCGTCCGAGGAGCACGAGCTGCTGCGTCAGACGGTCCGCGAGCTCGCCGAAGCCAAGATCGCCCCCAAGGCCGCGGAGGTCGACGAGACCGGCGAGTTCCCGCAGGACGCGTTGGACGCGCTCGTGCAGAACGAGCTGCACGCCGTGCACATCCCCGAGTCCTACGGCGGCGCCGGCGCCGACGCGCTCGCCACCGTGATCGTGATCGAGGAGGTCGCCCGGGTGTGCGCCTCCTCCTCGCTGATCCCGGCGGTGAACAAGCTCGGCACCGTGCCGGTGCTGCTGTCGGGCTCGGAGGAGCTGAAGAAAAAGTATCTGACCCCGGTGGCGCGCGGCGAGGCCATGTTCTCCTACGCGCTGAGCGAGCCCGAGGCCGGCTCGGACGCCGCCTCGATGAAGACCCGGGCGGTCCGCGACGGCGACCACTGGGTGCTCAACGGCGTCAAGATGTGGATCACCAACGCCGGGGTGTCGGAGTACTACACGGTGATGGCGGTCACCGACCCCGACAAGGGCGCCCGCGGCATCTCCGCGTTCGTGGTGGAGAAGTCCGACGAGGGCGTGTCGTTCGGGCCCAAGGAGCGCAAGCTCGGCATCAAGGGCTCGCCGACCCGCCAGGTCATCCTGGAGAACGTGCGGATCCCCGCCGACCGGATCATCGGCGAGGAGGGCACCGGCTTCAAGACCGCCCTGGCCACCCTGGACCACACCCGGATCACCATCGCCGCCCAGGCGCTGGGCATCGCCCAGGGCGCGCTGGACTACGCGATCGGGTACGTCAAGGAGCGCAGGCAGTTCGGCAAGCCGATCGCCGACTTCCAGGGCGTGCAGTTCATGATCTCCGACATGGCGATGAAGATCGAGGCCGCCCGCCAGCTCACCTACCACGCCGCGATCAAGTCCGAGCGCGCCTTCCACGGCGCGAAGGTGCCGGACCTGACCTTCGTGTCCTCGGCGTGCAAGTGCCTGGCCTCGGACGTGGCGATGGAGGTCACCACCGACGCCGTGCAGCTGCTCGGCGGCTACGGCTACACCCGCGACTTCCCGGTCGAGCGGATGATGCGGGACGCCAAGATCACCCAGATCTACGAAGGGACGAACCAGATCCAGCGGATGGTGATGGCGCGTCAGCTCCTCAAGTAACGGCCTGTCCGCGCACGCCCCGGTTCGGCCGCCGAGCCGGGGCGTCGCCGTTCCCGCCTCCCGCGGCCCCGGTCACTTGCAGAGCTTCTGCGAGGCCGTGCTGGTCTGCGGGCCGGACGGCTGGGACGGGACGGCGCCGGGGAGGCCCTGGACGGAGACCTCCTCGGCGCCGTTCCAGTCGGCGCCGACGATGACCTGGATGCCGTCGCCGACGGAGGCGTCCTCCCTGACCTTGGCGCCGGGGATGGCGGCGGCGAGGGTCCTGGCGGCGTCGGCGTGCGCCGGGCCGTAGCGGATCTGGGTGATCTTCAGCCCGGTGCGGGCCACGCCCGGCGGGACGACGGTGCGGAAGCCGACCTCGCGCAGGTCGCCGGCGGCGCGGGCGGCCAGGCCGCGGGTGCCGACCCCGTTGCGGACCGTCACGGTGATGTCGCCCGGCTGGACGGTGGGCGCGTTCGGGTCGCGGGTGGGCGCGGCGGTGGTCGGCTTGGGCCTGGGCTTGGCCAACGGCTCGTCCCGCCGGATCCTGCCGAACAGCTCCCGCGCGCCCCGGTCGTCCCACAGCACGGTGGACTGCGGCGCCGACCCGTTGATCGGGGTCATGTGGTTCTCGCTGCGCAGCGGGATCTTGGCGAACGTGATGTCGTCGGTGGACAGGTCGCTCATCTGGGCGGCCAGCTCGTCCAGGTCGTCGGCCAGTTCCTCGTCCACCCGCAGCGACTTGAGCGTCGCGTCCAGCACCCGCTTGGCCTTGACCGGGTCGCTCAGCGTCCGGGTGCTGATCGCCTGCTTCATCAGCGAGGCCATCAGCTGCTGCTGCCGGTCGATGCGGCCCAGGTCGCTGCCGCCGGTGAGGGTGTAGCGGGCCCGGCTGAACGCCAGCGCCTGCAGGCCGTTGACGTGGGTGGTGCCGGCGGGCAGCCGCAGCCCGCTCTTGCGGTCGTTGACCGGCTGCTCCACGCACACGTCCACACCGCCGAGCGCGTCCACGATGTTGACGAACCCGTAGAAGTTGACCTCGACGTAGTGGTCGATCGACACCCCGGTCGCCCGCTTGACGGTGGCCACCGTCAGGTTGGGGCCGCCGAACTGGTACGCCCAGGTCAGCTTGCCCTGGCGGGCCGGGACGGGGGTGCCCTTGGGGCCCTCGGAGCCGTTCGAGCGGTGCGCCGGGATGGTGACCAGCGAGTCGCGCGGCAGGCTCACCACCGCGATCCGGTCGTGGTCGCGCGACACGTGCACCAGCATCATCGTGTCCGAGCGCTCCCCGGCCTCGCGGCCGAGCCGGGCGGCCTTCTGCTGCTCGCGGGTCAGTCCCTCGCGCCGGTCCACGCCGGCCACCAGGATCGTCATCGCGCCCTTCGGCCCGCCGTCGTCGTCGCCGAGCCCCTCCACCAGCAGGGGCTCGACCAGGCTGGTGGCGTAGTTGTTGAACGCCCAGGCGCCGCCCGAGGTGAGCAGCACCAGCGCCGACATCGCCCCGGTCGCCATGAGGAACCGGCGCTGCCGCCGGGCGCCGACCGCGGCCCGCGGGCTGAGCTGGGGCCGGGGGCGGCGCGGGCCGCGCCCTGCGCCGACCGCCACCCGCGGGGCGGGCACCCCGTCGACGGTCACGCCCTCGCCGGGCTGCTCGGGGACCGCGTCCTCCGCCCCGTCCGGACGGCGCGGGCGAGGGCGGAAGTACCGCTCGATCGGATCGGAGTCCCCCACGTCCGGCATGGCTGCTGCCCCTTCGTCCGTGCGTTTCCTGCCGCGGATGTCCCCACCCTAAAGTGGTCCGCACCGCTGCGTTCGCTACCTGCGTTCCGTGTCGTTGGAGTAACGTGGCGCCGAGTTGACCTCTCCCGGCGGAAGGCGGAGCGATCCGGGCGCCCTGGCCCGGCCTCCGGCGCGACCGCCGGGCACCCCGCGCAGGAGGCACCGATCGAGGCCTTACACCCGATACGGCCGACACGGCCGGCGGCCGTCCCCGGGCCGCCCCGCCCCCTGGCGCACAGAAAAGCAGAGAGGTAGCGGCTTGACCCGGTCCGCAGTGCCGGGTTCGTCCCCGAGAGTCCAGATGAATCCGTCACCCCACGCACGCAGTGCCGAAACCGCCACCGAGGGCCGTACCTGGCCGGCCGTCTCGGTGGTGATGCCGGTGCTGAACGAAGAGCGGCACCTGGCCGACGCCGTCCGCGCGATCCTCACCCAGGACTATCCCGGCGAGATGGAACTGGTGCTGGCCGTCGGCCCGTCCCGGGACCGCACCCAGGAGATCGCCGAGAAGCTGGCCGCCGAGGATCCCCGGATCATCGTGGTGCCCAACCCCACCGGCCGCACCCCCCAGGGCCTCAACATCGCCATCAGGGCCTCGCAGTACTCCATCGTCGTCCGGGTCGACGGGCACTCGCTGCTGCCGTCGGACTACGTCCGGGCCGCGGTGGAGACCATGGAGGAGACCGGGGCCGACAACGTCGGCGGGCTGATGGCCGCCGAGGGGATCACCCCGTTCGAGAAGGCCGTCGCCCGCGCCATGACCTCCAAGATCGGCGTCGGCTCCGCCCGCTTCCACACCGGCGGCGAGGCCGGCGAGGTGGAGACCGTCTATCTGGGCACGTTCCGGCGCAGCGCGCTGGAACGGGTCGGCGGCTACGACGAGACCTTCGTGCGCGCCCAGGACTGGGAGATGAACCACCGGATCCGGCAGACCGGCGGCAAGATCTGGTTCACCCCCCGGATGCGCGTCACCTACCGGCCCCGCCCCGACCTGCGCTCGCTGGCCAAGCAGTACTTCCACACCGGCCGCTGGCGCCGGGTGGTGGGCCGCGAGCACGCCGGCACCCTCAACCTGCGCTACCTGGCGCCGCCGATCGCGGTGGTGGGGATGCTGGTCGGCACGGTGGCCGGGGCGCTGGGCTTCTGGCCCGGCTGGCTGATCCCCGGCGGCTACGTCGCGGTGGTCATGATCGGCGGGAGCCTGGTCACCGGGCGCGGCCTGCCGTTGTCGGCCTGGATCCGGCTGCCGCTGGTGTACGCGACCATGCACATCTCCTGGGGGGTGGGCTTCCTGACCAGCCCGCCCGGTCTGGGCCAGCCCTCCCCGCCCAAACGCTGAGCCACGGGGCACCGCAGGACACGGCGGGGTGAATCCCGCTAGCCTGCTCGGACCGGACACGGGAGGAGCGGGCTCATGTCCACAGGCGGAGCAGGCATGTCCAACGGCGCCCGGCACGGTCTGGGGTTCCTGCTCGGGCTGGTGGCGGCACCGGTGATCTTCGGGTTGCTGCTGTTCGGCACCGAGCGGCTGATCCGGGCCAACCAGCAGTTCCAGGACGGCCCCGAACGCTGGATCGGCGCGGTGTTCGTCCTCCTGGCGGCGGCCGTGGTCGGGCTGCTCATCGGCTCGCGGGTGTCACCGCTGGCCTCGCTGGTCTGCGGGGGGATCCTGGCGCTGGTCAACCTGCCGTGGCTGCAGCTGAGCAGCGACCTGGCCAAGCAGGTCTTCGAGCTCGTGCCGAACGGCTACGGCAACTCGTTCATCACGCTCATGACGCTGGGCGTGAGCGGCATGATCGGCGGCGCGCTGATGATCGGCTCCCTGCCGCCGTCGCGCTGGCGGGCGGCCACGCGGCGCCCGGCCGCCGGTCCGCAGCCGCCCGCCTGGACGCCGCCGCCCGGCGCTCCGGCGGGGCAGGGCGCTCCTCCCGTGCCTCCCGTGATGCACGGCGGCGCTCCCGGCGGGCCGCCTCCGGCGGGCGTTCCGGTCGGGCCGGGGGCGCAGCCCTCGTTCGGGCCCGGCGCGCCCTACGTTCCGCCGCAGCCGGTGGACGACGCGCCCCCGCCGCCGCAGTACGGGCCGCCGGCGTCCCAGCCCCGGCAGGATCAGGACGACGACGAGCCCGGCGAGTGGACCCGCATGTACGGCGGCAGGAGCGCGCGCAAGGACGACGGCGCTCAGTCCTGAACGGCGTCCTCCGCCGGGTCCGGCACGTCCGGATCCGGCGAGGACAGCGCCGCGATCACCCCGGGCACGTCGTTGACCACCATCGCGTCCACCCCGGCGGCGGCGTAGCGGGGGGCGTCGGCGGGCGCCGGGCACCAGGCCAGCACCTCCAGCCCGGCCTTGTGCGCCACGTCCACGTTGTGGTCCAGCGGGCGCAGCCGGGCGTCCGGCGGGTCGATCCCGCACGACCCGGTGTGCAGGCCCACCGCGTTCATCCCCAGGCCCGCGGCCGCCGCCACCGCGTGCCACAGCGGGAACCGCACCCAGGTCAGCAGGCCCAGCGGCACCGCGTTCCCCAGCTCCTCGCGCAGCCCGAGCAGCAGCGACGGGTCGAACGAGGTGACCAGCAACGGCCGCCGCCGGGCCTCGGCCCTCAGCAGCGGGACCAGCAGCGCCCCGGTGCGCCGGGCCGGCGGGTCGACGGCGTCCTCCAGGATCGTCTTGACGTCGACGTCCAGCGCCACCTCCGGCGGCAGCGCCTCGAACACGTCCGCCAGCCGGGGCAGCCCGGACTCCACCGCCGTGCGGTCCACCAGGAAGGCCCCGTCCACGCCGGTCGGGTCGTGCCGCAGCACCAGCTCGTCGTCGGCGGTGCGGGTCACGTCGATCTCCACCCAGGACGCCCCGGCGCGCACCGCGCCCAGGATCGACTCCACGGTGTTCTCCACGACCGGGTCCTCGGCCCCGGGCAGATGAACGGCGCCGGACCCGGCGCCGCGATGGCCGATCACCACCGGCCGGTCCCCGTCGAAGATCACGGCGCCTCCCCGTCGGCCGCCCGGCCGGCCAGATGCTCGGCGATCACGATGTCCAGCGGATGGGTGACCTTGAGGTTGCGCTCGTCGCCCTCGACCACCCGGATCGGCACGTCCGGCAGGTACCGGTGCACCACCCCGCAGTCGTCGGTGGCGGCGAACCCCGGGTCGGCGGCGGCCAGCTCGTACGCCTTGCGCAGCGTCCCGATCCGGAAGCCCTGCGGGGTCTGGAACCGGCTCAGCGTGTCGCGCGGCGGCATCGCCTTCACCAGCCCGTCCTCGACCGCCACCACCGTGTCGGTGGTCGGCAGGCCGACCGCGACCGCCTCGAACGACTCCAGCGCCGCCAGGCACCGGTCGACGATCCCGGCCGTCACGAACGGCCGGGCCGCGTCGTGCAGCAGCACCCGGGTGTCGTCGGGCTCGCCGGCCAGGTCGCGCAGCGCCGCCAGGGTCGACTCGCTGCGGGTGGCCCCGCCCTCGATCACCCGGGACACCCGCCCCGCTCCGTAACGATCTGCTATCTCCCTGGCCACGCTCGTATGCCCGCGTGCCATGACCACCCGTACGTCGTCGATGGCCGGATGGGCGGCGAACGTCGCCACCGAGTACCCGAGGATTGGCCGTCCTCCCACGTCGAGCAGCTGTTTCGGGGTGGCCGCCCCGATCCGCCGCCCGGTGCCGCCGGCCAGGATCACCGCAACCGTTCTCAATGTTCCCCTACGTCTCCGTTCGACCGCTGTGGTGTGTCCGACCCGCTACGCTGACGTTCCCGTGATCCCCGACCCGACGCTACTGGAAGGTGCGCATGACTGTGGCGTTGGTGCTCGCGGCCGATGAGACCGCGGACATCCCCTACGGCAACGGGCCCCACGCCCCGACCCTCCTGCACCGGTGGCTCGACCGGCTCGCCACGCTCAACGTACCGGACGTCCATATCGTCGCCCGGCCGGAGAACGCCGCGCGGCTGCGCAAGGAGATCGACGCCGCCGCGACCGGCGCGGTGAACGTCCAGGTCGTCGAGTCCGACTCGCCCGCCGAGGACCTGCGGGTCCTGGCCCGGGTGGTGCGCGACCTCACCGAGCCGCTGCTGGTGGTCCCCGCCGGGACCGTCGCCTCCGACGAACTGGTGAACCGGCTGGTCTGGCACCGCGCCGAGGTCACCGCGGTGGTCGCCCGGGAGGGCGACGGCGCCCCGATCCGGCAGGGCGCCGTCCGCGTGGTGTCGGTGGGGACCGGGTTCCACCAGGTGACCGAGCCCAACGGGGTGTTCCGCGGGCTGCTGCGGATCACCCCCGCCAAGCGGGTGACCTGCGCCAAGGCCGCCGAGAAGATGGCCGCCCTGCTGGAGACCCCGGACGCGCTGCCGGGGGTGACCGACGACGTCGCGGCGCTGCTGCTGGTGGCGCTGGTCCGGTCGGGCGTGCGGGTGCAGAAGCTGCGGGAGCAGCCGCTGGTGTGCCGGCCGGTCCGCGACGCCGCCGAGGCCGCCGAGGCGCGCGCCGCGGTCGAGGCGATCGACGAGGACCGGGTCCGGCTGGACGCGGCGGTCAAGAGCAACGACGGCTTCTTCACCACGTTCGCGGTCAGCACCTACTCCCGGTACATCGCGCGGCTGGCGGCCCGGATCGGGGCCACCCCCAACATGGTGACCTCGCTGTCGATGTCCATCGCGGTCGGCGCGGCGATCGCGTTCGCCTCCGGCACCCGGGCCGGGATGATCGCCGGCGCGGTGCTGTACTACTTCTCGTTCGTCTTCGACTGCGTGGACGGGCAGCTGGCCCGCTACGCCCGCAAGTTCAGCACGTTCGGGGCCTGGCTGGACGCCACCTTCGACCGCGCCAAGGAGTACACCGTGTTCGCCGGGCTGGCGGTCGGCGCGACCGCGGCCGCGGCCGACAGCTCGGTGCACGCCGGGGACGTGTGGGTGCTGGCGGTGGCCGCGATGGTCGCGCAGACCGTCCGCCACATGATCGACTTCTCCTTCGGCGCCGCCCGGGGCGCCCGCCCGGTCGCCCCGCTGCCGGTGGTCCCGCTCACCGCCGCCGAGGACGGCCGCACCCCGGCCCCGGCCGTCCCCGCCCCCGGCCCCGGCGGCCTGCGCGGGCTGATCGGCCGGGTGATGGCGCGGACCCGCACGGGCCCGGCGTTCTGGGCCAAGAAGATGATCGTGTTCCCGATCGGCGAGCGGTTCGCGGTCGTGTCGATCACCGCCGCGATCTGGAACGCCCGGGTGACCTTCATCGCGCTGCTGTGCTGGGGCGCGGTGGCGGCCGCCTACACCCTGTCCGGACGGATGCTGAGGTCGCTGAATCGATGACCATCACGTTGACCGCCGCCCCGTCGAGCCGGCCCGCCCGCCCGCAGCCCACCCGGCTGCAGGCCTACCGCGACGACGGGCCGCTGGCCGCCGCGTTCGGCAAGCTCACCCAGGGCCGGCTGATCCCGCTGCCCGGCACGGTGCTGGCCGCCGCCACCACCGCGGCGCTGCTGGTGGTGGCCGGGGGAGAAGAGCGCACCATCCCGCTGCTGTACGCGCCGCTGCTGGCGCTGCTGCTGATGGGGCCCTCGGCGCAGCATCCGCACCTGGGCCGGCTGGACTGGCTCGTCCCTCCCCTGATGCGCGGCATCGAGTATGGTTACCTGGCCGTTCTGGGGTTCGCGCAGGACGTGTCGGCACCGGTGATCTACGTGCTGCTGGCCGTTCTCGCCTACCACCACTACGACACCGTCTACCGTACGCGCCAGCGGCTGTGGCCGCGCGAGTGGGTCTTCGCGGCCGGGCTCGGCTGGGAGGGCCGGATGTTCATCGCGGCCTTCGCCGGGCTGTTCGGGCAGCTCGCGACGGCCTACGCGGTGCTGGCCGTCTACCTGGGTCTGCTGTTCGGCGTGGAGAGCGTCACGGCGTGGGTAAAGGCGGGACGCGGAAACGGCGCACAGGTGAATCTGGAAGAAGAGACCGACGACGAGACCGACCAGGCCGGCCGGGAGGCCGGTTGAACGGTGATGGAGGCACAGCGTGATCGGGATGGTGCTGGCCGCAGGAGCCGGCCGCAGACTACGGCCCTACACCGACACCCTGCCCAAGGCCCTGGTGCCGGTGGATGGTGAGACCACCATCCTCGACATCGCGCTGGGCAATCTCGCCCAGGTCGGCCTCACCGAGGTCGTGGTCGTCGTCGGCTACTGCGCCGACGCCGTCGAACGGCGCAAGGCCGCCCTCGAGGACCGGTACGGCGTCTCCCTGACCCTGGTCCACAACGACAAGGCCGAGGAGTGGAACAACGCCTACTCCATGTGGCTGGCCCGCGAGCACTTCGCCAAGGGCGTCCTCATGGTCAACGGCGACACCGTCCACCCGGTGAGCGTCGAGAAGACCCTACTCGCGGCCCGGGGTCCGGAGATCGTCCTCGCGGTGGACGATGTGAAAACTCTGGCCGACGAGGAGATGAAGGTGATCCTGGACGATTCCGGGCACCTGGCGCGCATCACCAAGCTGATGGACCCGGCCACCGCGCACGGCGAGTACATCGGCGCCACCCTGATCGAGCCGTCGGCCGCCGGCCGGCTCGCCGACGCCCTCAAGGCCACCTGGGAGAACGACCCGGACCTGTACTACGAGGACGGCTACCAGGAGTTCGTGAACCGGGGCGGGCGGATCGCCGTCGCCCCGATCGGCGCGGTCGAGTGGGTCGAGGTCGACAACCACGACGACCTGGAGAAGGCACGGCGGATCGCCAAGGGGTACTGACGCATGCCACAGCTCATGCGGTCGCTGCCGGCCCCGCTGTCGGTGGAGATCCGGCGCGGGGCGGTGGCGGCGCTCGGTGAACTCCTGGCCGACCGGCGGATCGCCACCGAGGGCCGGGTCGCCATCGCGGTCGGCCCCGGCCAGGGCGACGCCATCGCCGAGCAGGTCAGGCCGTCGCTGACCGAGTGCGACGTCTTCCACGTCCCGGGCGGCACCGTGGACGCCGCCGTGTCGCTGTCGTCCCGGCTGCGCTCGGGCTGGTACGAGGCGGTGGTGGGGATCGGCGGCGGCCGGACCATCGACGCCACCAAGTACGCCGCCACGCTGGCCGGCATCCCCATGGTCTCGGTCGCCACCAACCTGTCGCACGACGGCATCTGCTCCCCGGTCGCCTCGCTGGAGCACGACAAGGGCAAGGGCTCGTTCGGGGTGGCGATGCCGCTGGCGATGATCGTCGACCTGGACTACGTGCACGCCGCCCCGGAGCGGCTGGTGCGCGCCGGGATCGGCGACGTGATCAGCAACCTGTCGGCGGTGGACGACTGGCTGCTGGCCGCCGAGGACTGCGGCGAGCCGGTGGACCGGCTGGCGCTGACGCTGGCCCGCACCGCCGCCGAGGCCCTGCTCTACCAGCCGGAGTCGATCGAGTCCGACCACTTCCTGACGGTGCTGGCCGAGGGGCTGGTGCTGTCGGGCATGGCGATGTCGTTCGCCGGCTCCTCCCGGCCGTCCAGCGGCGGTGACCACGAGATCCTGCACGCCGTCGACCAGCTCTTCCCGGGCACCGCCAACCACGGGGAGCTGGCCGGGCTGGGCGCCGCGTTCTGCTACTTCCTGCGCGACCGCTTCCTGGGCGCCGGCGGGGAGCGGCTCAAGGAGATCGTGACCTGCCTGGAGCGGCACCGGCTGCCCTGGCTGCCCGGCGAGGTCGGGCTGAGCGAGGAGCAGTTCGCCGAGGCGGTGGTGTACGCCCCGCAGACCAGGCCCGGCCGCTACACCGTCCTGGAGCGGCTGGCCCTCGACCACGACGCCGTCCTGACCGCGGTGAGGGATTATGTCCGCTCCTACGGAGACTGAGGCCGCGGTGCGTTCCCGGCGGGGCGCGCGGGTCGCCGACGTGCGCGCCCTCGGCCAGCCCCCCGGGCTCAAGGAGCGCCGCAACGAGGAGCACTGGGCGGGCCGGCTCTACATGCGGTCGCTGTCGCCGTACGTGTCCTGGGCGCTGCTGCGGCTGGGGCTGTCGCCCAACCAGGTCACCTACCTGATGATCGCGGCGGGCGTCGCGGCGGCGGCGGTGCTGTCGCTGCCGGGGGCCGCGCTGTGGCCCGCGCTGGCGGCCGCGGTGCTGGTGCAGGTGTACCTGCTGCTGGACTGCGTCGACGGGGAGATGGCCCGCTATCTGCGGCGGACCTCGGTGACCGGCGTCTACCTGGACCGCATCGGCCACTACCTGGTCGAGGTGGCGCTGCTGGCGGCGCTGGGCGTGCGCGCCCAGGGCGCCTGGGAGACCGGCGGCTACGTCGAGCTGGGGCTGGTCGCCGCGCTGGGCGCCGCGCTGATCAAGGCCGAGACCGACAACGTGGTGGTGGCGCGCGCCAAGTCGGGGCTGCCGGTCGATCCCGAGGTCGGCGACCGGGCGCTGCGGCCGCGGTCCACCCGGCTGGCGCTGGCCCGCCAGCTGGCCGCCGCGCTGCGGGTGCACCGGATCATCGGCGCGGTGGAGCTGTCCCTGATGATCGCGGCGGCCGCGGCGGCGGACGCGCTGGTCGGCGGGCACACCCCGGCGGCGACCCGGGCGCTGACCGTCCTGGTGGCGGCCGTGGCCGTCGTGCAGACCGCGGCGCACCTGGTCAGCATCGTCGCCTCACGCAGACTGCAGTAAACGGGATGAACGACACCTTTCCTCAAGTTGCATGTTCGCTGACCGTGAGGTGAAAGACTGCTGCGGGAGTGTGACCTGGGAGGGGTGTTGTGCGCTCTGGTGAGCCGTTCTCGGAGGGGGGCGTGGTGACTTCGCGCGAAGCCGATCCCATCCCCCGGCAGGGTGGAGACGTGCTGCTTTCGGTCGTCGTCCTGACGATGGGCAATCGTCCTGCGGAACTGGCCCGCGCCGTGCGCAGCGCCCTCGCCCAGGAGGACGTCGACATCGAGGTGATCCTGGTCGGCAACGGGGTGCCCGGGGACTGGTGGCCCGGCGACGACGAGGTCTTCGAGGACAAGCGCGTCAAGCTGGTGCACCTGCCGCGCAACCTGGGGATCCCCGCGGGGCGCAACCGGGGCGTGGCCGAGTCCGCCGGGGAGATCCTGGTCTTCCTCGACGACGACGGCTGGTACGAGTCCACCCGGCTCGGCGCCCACCTGCGGGACCGGTTCGCCGCGGACCCGTCGCTGGGGATCATCTCGTTCCGGGTCCGCGACCCGGAGGGCGGTCCGGGCGAGCGCCGGCACGTGCCGCGGCTGCGGGTGGGCGACCCGGGGCGCTCGTCGGAGGTGACGACGTTCCTGGGCGGGGCCTGCGCGATGCGCCGGGCGGCGTTCGACGCGGCCGGCGGCCTGCCGGAGGACTTCTTCTACGCCCACGAGGAGATCGACCTGGGCTGGCAGGCCATCAACGCCGGCTACCGGATCATGTACGACGCCGAGGCGGTGATGATGCACCCGGCGGTGCTGCCGACCCGGCACGAGATGTTCTACCGCTTCAACGCCCGCAACCGGGTGTGGCTGGCCCGCCGGAACCTGCCGTGGCCGCTGGGGCTGGTCTACTGCGCGGTGTGGGTGGCGCTGACGGTGCTGCGGGTGCGCCGCCCGGCCGCCCTCAAGCCATGGTTCAAGGGCTTCGCCGAGGGCTGGCGCAGGCCCGCCGGCCCGCGCCGCCCCATCTCCTGGCGCGCCGCCTGGCGGATGACCCTGGCGGGACGGCCCCCGATCATCTGACGCGCCGCCCCCGCCCCGCCCCGCCAGACGACCGCAGCGGAGCGAGGATCGTCTGGCGGGGTTGCGGGGGTCTGGGGGTCGTCCTCCAGGAGGTCAGCGGGTCATGACAGCAGGCGTTCCCAGGTGGGGTCGGTGGTGAGGACGGTCAGCCGCTGGGTGGCGCGGGACACCGCGACGTAGAGGACCCGCAGGCCGCGCGGCGACTGGGCGGCCACCACCTCGGGGGCGCAGATCACCGCCGCGTCGAACTCCAGGCCCTTGGCGTCCAGCACGTCGAGCACCTGGACCCGCTCCGGGAGGCCGGCGGCCAGCGTCGCGTGGTCGCGGGCGGACCAGTCGCCGTCCGGCAGCGGGACGATGACCCCGATGGTGCCCTCCACCTGCGTCAGCAGGGTCTGGACCGCCTCGCGCGCCGCGCCGCGCACCGTGCCCTCGGGCACCAGCCGGATCACCGGGTGCACCCCCGAGCCGCGGACCGCGCGGGCGGGGCGGGCGCCGGGCAGCGCCAGTTCCAGCACCCGCGCCGACACCGCGGCGATCTCGGTGGTGTTGCGGTAGTTGGTGGTCAGCTCGTACTCGTACCGGGGCCGGCGCTCCGGCGGGCGCTTGGACCGGCCGCGCCGCCGGGACGGCGGGCCGCCGATCGCGGCCTCCATCGCCGCCCGCGCCTCGTCCAGGTCCTCCCACGCGCTCTGCGCCGGGTCCTCCACGATCGTCCAGGTGGCCTGGCGGCCCCGGCGGCCCAGCATGCGCCACTGCATGGGGGACAGGTCCTGCGCCTCGTCCACCACGATGTGGGCGTACTCGGGGCGGGTGTCGGTGACCTCGTCGTCGACCCGGCGGGCCCGTTCCAGCCGTTCGATGGAGCTGGTCACCTCGCGCAGCTCCGGTTCCCAGTCCTCGTCGGCGACGGCCTCGCCGGTGAGGATGTTGATCCCGTCCACCACGTACGGGTCCTCCTCGGCGGGCGGCCTGCGGGAGGGGCGCGGCGGCGGGCCGAGCAGCGCGTCGATCTCGTCCAGCAGCGCGATGTCCTGGTAGCCGAGCACCGGGCGTTCCCCGCCCAGCGCCTCGGCCCAGGCGGCGGCCAGCCGGTCGGCGTCGGGCCGGGCCAGGTCACGGCCCGCGGCGCGGCGCATCCGGGCCTGGTCGCCGAGGGAGCGCAGCACGTCCAGCGGGGTGCGGATCGGCCACCAGGCGGCCAGGAAGTCGGCGAACGCCCGCTGTTCGCGCACGTTCGCCTCGAACGCCTCGCGGCCGGTGCGGGCCTTGGGGGCGTGCTGCTGCCCGTCGAGGGCGCCCAGCCCGCTCTCGGCGAGGATGCCCTCCCACAGCGCCAGCTCGCCCTGCCCGGGCGCGGCGGGCTCGGGCTCGGTGCCGCCGCCCTCGACGTACCGCTCCCACAGCGCGTGCAGCAGCGCCTCGGCCACCCGGCGGCGGGCGGCGTTGACACTGCCGGCGCTGCGCCGGTGGAGCTGCTGCCGGATCCTGTCGAGCCGCCTGCGGTCCAGCCGGACGACCACCCCGGCGTGCACCACCCGCAACTCGTCGGGGGCCCCCGGGGGATGGTCGGCGACGGCCCGCTTGAGGATCGGGACCATCGCCCCGGAGCCCTTGAGCCGGGCCAGGTCCGGCGGGTCGTGGACGGTCGCCGACACCCCGGGCACCAGGTCGCCGAGGGAGCGCAGCACCGCCGAGCCCTCGCCCAGCGACGGCAGGACCCGTTCGATGTAGGCGGTGAACCGGCGGTTGGGGCCGACGACCAGCACGCCCCGGGAGCCGAACCGGCGGCGGTGCCGGAACAGCAGGTACGCCACCCGGTGCAGGGCCACCGCGGTCTTGCCGGTGCCGGGGGCGCCGCGCACCAGCACCGTCCCGTCGGCGGGCGCGCGGATCACCTCGTCCTGCTCGCGCTGGATGGTGGCGACGATGTCGCGCATCGCGCCCTCGCGGGTGCGCGCCAGCGACGCCAGGAACGCCCCGTCGCCGACGATCGTCAGGGAGTCGGCGGCGGACGGGTCGAGCAGGTCGTCCTCCAGGTCCACCACCGTGTGGCCGCGGGTGTGCAGCACCCGGCGGCGGACCACGCCGCGCGGGTCCTCGGGGGTGGCGCGGTAGAACGGCTCGGCGGCCGGCGCCCGCCAGTCGATGACCATCGACTCGTGCTCGCGGGTGCGCACCCCGATCCGGCCGATGTAGCGGGTCTCGCCGGTGGTCAGGTCCAGGCGGCCGAACACCAGCCCGTCGTCGGCCACGTCGAGGGCCCGGGCGCGCAGCGCGGCCTGGTGCACCATGGCGTCCCGGTCGACCAGCGACCCCTTGGTGCCGGCCAGCGCCTGCCGGTACCCCTCCTTGATCATCTCCTGTGCCTCGGCGCGCATCTCGGCGAGCCGGGCGTACGCGGAGTCGACACGGCGCTGCTCGGCGGCGATCTCGGCGTCCTTGACCGTGGCGGGCCGTCCGGTGACCGGGGACGACGACATGCAGGCGGCTCCCTCAACACTGGCAGGCGAAGGAACAAGCCTACGCGGGCCGCGGAGGGGGTGAGACCGGGCGTTCAGGGCGCGACGGGGACGCCCTCGTGGAAGGTCATCCGCAGGCGGGGGACGGTGGCGCTGCTCAGCGAGACGGCCCGGTGCAGTCCCAGCCGGCGCAGTTCCTCGGCCACCGTGTGGTCGCCCAGCCGGACCACGGTGCCGCCCGGCCTGGCCCGTACCGCGCCGGGCTCGACGGTCCAGGGGATCCGGCGGGTGACGCCGTCCAGGCAGGAGAACGCGACGACCTCGGGGGCGGTGCGGACGGCGGGCAGCGGCAGGCCGGACCGCACCGACATGGCGACCACCGTGCGGCCGTCGATCCGCACCGCGCAGCGGGTGCCCCGCGGGGTGGTCTCCGCCGGGATCTCGGTCATCAGCTTGGGGAACCCCCAGATCGACCGGCCCGCCTCCAGGGTGAACGGCTGGTCCACCGGCAGCCAGTGCACGAACGCCCCCACCCCGCGCCCCGCCGGGTCGCGGACCAGGAACGTCACCGCGAACTCGTGGTAGGGCCCCAGGTCCCCGTCGACGTAGCGGGCGAACGCCAGCGCGCACACGGCCCGGCCGGGCAGCGGCCGCACGACCTCCAGCCCCGAGTAGCCGATGACCGACTGCGCGGTGGCGGCCGGTACGGCGAACATGGCCGAGGCCACCGACGCCTCCCGGATCCGCACCGGCATGGTGACCCGTTCGCCCTGGATCAGGTACGTGCCCACGGCCTCAGTAGAACAGGTTTCAGTCCCGCTTGTCACGGGGCGGGTCCTGCGGAGCGGGACGGCGGCGGACCCGCCACAGCGCCCGCAGCAGCGCCCGCGCCACGGTCAGCGGGAAGAACGAGGGCCCCATGTCAGCCGCGCTCACCCGTTCTCGAGGGCGGCCTTGACGCGTTCCAGCGTGGCGCGCATGCCCCGCCTGTTGAGCGCCGCCCGCTCCCCGGCGGGGACCCCGGTGAACACCCTGCCCAGCAGCGAGACGAACGCCGCCCGGCGGCCCTGGCGGCGCAGGTCCTCCCAGTACTCGGTGAGCCTGGTGCGGCCCCCGCCGATGTCCTCCATCCGGTAGCCCCACACCGCCACCGGGATGCCGAAGCTCGACACCCGGAACGCGAACACCTCGCCCGGCACCGCCGCCGTCACCCGCCCGGTGGTGAACCACACCCGCCACCGGATCCGGTTGAACCCGACGAACCCGGTGCCCGGCCCCACCGGTTTCGCCGGCCGGCCGCGCACCCACACCGCGAAGCACTCCGGGCTCCACTCGCCCATCCGCCGCAGATCCGCCACCGCCTCGTACACCCGGGCGGGTTCGGCGGCCACGACGACGCTCTCCTCGGCGACCCACTCGCGTTCCATGCCGCCGATCATCCCAGGTGCGCGAAGCGCCTCCGCCAGTCCGCGTACCAGCCGGCGAACCAGCGGCCCCGCTCCCCGCCGACCTGCTCGGCCAGCGGGACGATGTAGGTCACCGTCTCGGTGAAGTAGCGGCGCTGGAAGTCCGGCGGCATCCGGTCCAGCGTCTGCACGTTGCTGACCCGGTCGGCCAGCTTCACGGTGATCGCCTCCGGCGGGGCCTCCCGCAGCCGCCGCAGGTAGGCGGTCTTGGCGGCGCGCTTGGCCTGCCGTCCCCGCCCGCCCGCCGGGGGCTTGGTCACCCAGTCCACCAGTTCGGCCACCACCGGCCCGAACTCGGCCTCCACGTCGTTCACCGTGGCGTCGGTGTCCTCCACCACGTCGTGCAGCACCGCCGCGGCCAGCGTCTCCGGGTCGGTCACCCCCGCGCCGCGCACCAGCACCTCCGCGGCCTCCAGCAGATGCTCCAGATAGGGCGCGCCGGTGGGACGCCGCTGCGGGCCGTGCCAGCGCCGCGCCGCCTCCACCGCGCGTTCCAGGACGGCCACGTCGGCGGGCGGGAACGCGCGGGCCTCCAGGTCGGCCCGCGCGCGCTCCCAGGTCCGCCACTCGGTGAACAACTGCATGTGGATCGTTCCTCCCGGTCGCGTCGGGCCGCGTCAGGCGGCAAGGTAGGCGGGGCGGAGTCCGGACATGCGGGCCATGCCCCCAATAGGACCGTACGGGAAGGAGGCCGGGTGCCGTGACCGCGCGCGGGCAGCGCAGAGCGCTCGGTCTCCTCGCCGGGGCGCTGGCGGTCGCCGCCGCCGTCGCGCTCACCGGCCGGTACGCCCTGCGCGCCGAATGGTGGCAGGTGGAGCACCGGGTCGCCGCCGCCCCCTCCGTCCCGCTGTCGGACCTGGGCCCGTCGCCGGGGCCGCTGACGGTGACCTGGAGCCGCGCCACCCCCGTTCACCGGGGGCGGCTCCCGGGCTACAGCCGGGTCGCCTACGGGCTGGTGCACGGCCAGGTGGTGACGGTGTCGGGACACGGCCTGGACGTGCGGGACGCCCGGACCGGCGCGGCCCGGTGGAGCTACCGGCGCTCCGGCTGGGTGCTGCTGGGCTGGGCGGCGACCGGCGACCGGCTGGCCGCCTACTTCGAACCGGACGAGGGCCGCGACCGCCGGCTGATGATCGGGTTCGACGCGCGCACCGGGCGCAGGCTGTGGCAGCGGGAGGGGGACGAGCCCGCCGCGCTGGCCCGCGCCACCCTGCGCTGGCCCGCCGGGTCCGGCGTGGTGGTGACGACCGGCGGCGACCGGCGCACCCTGCGCGGCCGTTCCGCCGCCACGGGGGAGCGGCTGTGGCGGATCCCGCTGCGGGACGGGTGCGTCCTGTCCGACAGCGCCGCGCACGCCTCCGCCGCCGACGAGACCCTGGTCGTGGTGACGCTAGCCTGCCCCGGGGAGGGCCGCGAGCAGCGCCACCGGCTGCTGGCCGTCGACCCCGGCGACGGGCGGGTCCGCTGGGAGCGCCCGCTGGGCTCCTCGGGTCCCCGGGAGGTCGCCGTGCACGGGTCGGTGACCCTGGTGTCCGACGACACGACCCTGTACGCCTACACCCGGGACGGCCACCGCCTGCTCGCCCGGCACGGCGAGGACGTGTGCGGGGACGACGTGTGCCCGGCCGCCGTGGCGGGGGACCGGCTCGTGGTGGTGTGGGACCACGGCCGCCGCATCGAGGCCGTGGAGATCCCCACCGGCCGCACCCGCTGGGACCGCGCCGCCCCGGGCTATCTGGCGCTGACCGCCGCGGGCGGCCGGGTGTTCGGCCTGCGTCCCCGGCTGGCGGAGGGCCTGCTCCCGGCGGGGGTGGACGCCATCGACCCCGGTGACGGGCGCACCACCACCGCCGCCACGGGCCTGGTCGTCGACCCGGGCCTGGACGGGGCCGTGCCCTGGCTGGCGGCTGCGGGCGGCCTGCTGTACGTGGCCGCGCCGCAGGCGACGCCCCGCCCGGGCGGCGGTGCCCGGCTGGCGGCGTTGCACGGAGGCCCGTCCGGGCGGGGGACGCCCGAGCTGGGCGGCGTTCCCGTCGAGGACTGGCCCGACGCCTGCTCCCTGCTGCGTCCCGCCGACCTGGACGCCACCCGGCTCGCGGGCTACCGTTCCCGCCCCGGCCGCGTCACGATCGGCCACCTCACTCCGGAAGACCCGGTGAGCTGCGCCTACGAGCCGGGTCTCAGCCTGTACCCGGAGGACGCCGGCGAGTCGGTCCTGCCCGCCGCCGAGGCCGACCCCCGCGAGGTCACGGTCGGCGTCAAGTGGGTGGCCACCGACGCCGCCTCGGCCTCCGCCCTGCTCGGCGCCCTCCGCGACACCCAGACCCAGGTGCGCCCGCGCGCCGGTCTGGGCGACGAGGCCTACGAGCTCGGCCCCACCTCGGGCACCATCGCGCTCCGCGTGGGCCGCCACATCATCGGCGTCTACGCCTCCCGGCCCACCGGCACCGCGACCCAGGTGGCCCGGGCCGTGGCGGCCAACCTGCGCACCGCCCGCCCGTGACGCCCGGATCAGGCCCGCGCCGGCTCCCGGACCCCGGCGGCCTCCTCCAGCATCCGCACGAACCGATCGCCCTCCGCGGCCCCGTCGAACCGTTCACGGGCCGTCTCGTACGCCCGCCGCCCCAGCCGGGCGCGCAGGCCCTTCTCGTCGCGCAGCCGCAGCACCGCCGCCAGTGCCGCCTCCACGTCGCCGGGCGGCACCACCAGCCCGCACCGCTCGTCCCCGACCAGTTCCGCGACCGCCGGAACGGCCGAGGCCACGACCGGGATCCCGTGCGCCATGTAGTCCATGACCTTGACCGGAACGCCCTGCGGGGCGTGCCCGGATCCGGGCGGCAGCGCCAGCCCGGCCATGGCGCCCTCGGCGATGCGCATGGCCCGGTCGTAGGGAACGAACCCGTACCACCGCAGCGCACCCGACCGCTGCGCCGCCCGCAGCGCGGGCCGCACCCGCGGGTCGGCGCCGCCGATCAGCTCCACCGCCACGCCCTTGTCGGCCAGCCGCCCGGCCATCTCGATCACCTCGAGCGCCCCGCCCGCCGCCGACAGCCGCCCGACGTGCACGACCCGCCGGTCGTCGGGCTCGGCGGGCGGCACCGCGGACACCTCCGGCACGTCCGGCACCACCGGATGCCCGTCCCCGAACTCCGCCCGGTACTCCGGCGAGGCGAGCACCAGCCGATGCCGCCGCCCCGCCCGCGCCCGCACGTACCGCGACATCGCCCCCGGCAGCCCGAACCCCGCCGGGGCCTCGTGCACGTCCACGACCACGGCCTTCCGCCGCGCCGCCCGGGGCAGCGCCACCGTCAGCTCGGGGTCGTGCAGCAGCAGCACATCGCAGTACGGCACGTGCTCGGCCAGCGCCCGGCGCACCGCCCGCAGCACCGACAGCGCCCCGCGCCCGCCGGCCCGCGGCACGTCCACCGGGGTCAGCTGCCGCCACGGCGTGACATGCCAGGCCCGGAACGGCGCCGCGTACGTCACCGAATGCCCGGCGTCCAGCATCGCCCGGATCTGCCGATGCAGGACGCGCGCGTCCTCCGGATGGTGCCGCACCGTGCACACCAGAACCCGCATGCCGCCCCCGAGGGTTGATGATCACTTACCGAGTACGCACCAATCCTCAGCGCGCTCGGCGAACACCCGGGATATACGACGGGACAACGGGATGAACGTGCTTCACGTGGAGGGCGGCTTTTACGTGGGGAGCGACCCTCACACCCCCGCACGCTCAGTCGGCCGGAGCTCCGCCTGGGGGCTCCGGCCGAGTGAGGGTTGGTTGGTCCGTGGTCGCTGTGGAAGTTCTGGGGGCTTCGCCCCCAGAACTCCCGCCGGATCACCGTCAGTCGAGATAACCCCAGGTCTTGGCTATGGGGATGAGGGGGTCGGGGGTCTTCTCGTCGTCGGAGAGGGCACGGGCGGGCTGGATCGTTCCGGACTTGATGTTCTTGCTCCAGTCGCCGAAGAACGGCTTGAGGGGACCGTGGTCCTGCTTGCCGTACTCGAGCATGTCCCGCTCCCACGGAACGCCGAGGTACTCGCAGATCTTGCGGGTCTCGCCCTCGGGGTCGGTGGTCAGGTCCTCGTAGCGGACCACCACGCCGGGGACGCGGTCGCGGCAGGCCTCCATGCCCTCGGCGTGCTTGAGGACCTCGTCGACCACGTCGTCGAGGACGGCGTTGGGGCGGCGGCTCATCACCGAGCCGACGATGGCGGCGGGGTTGCGCCACAGGTAGATGAACCGGGCCTTGGGCCAGGCGCGGAGCAGCCGGCGCCAGCGCAGCGCGTTGGCGGGGGTCTTCTCGGCGATGATGCTCTTACCGCTGCGGGACAGCTCGTGGTAGAGGATCCGGTCCCACAGCATGTGCTCCAGTTCCTCCTTGGACAGCGCCAGCTCCTCCACCACGTCCGCGGTGAAGTCGGCGGCCAGGTGGACCTGGACGGTGTTCAGGTGCAGCTCGTGCGGGGCGCGGATCTTGGAGTGGCTGTTCAGCAGCACGCGCAGCAGCGTGGATCCGGAACGCTGGCACGACAGCACGAACACCGGGGACTCGACGAGCCGGGCCGTGCGCGGCTTGGGCAGCGCGGGAGCGGGTCCGCGGCCCGGCGGGCGCACCGCCGCGGCCAGCAGTTCGCTTCTGCGTCGCAGGCCCTTACGCAGGACCTGCACTCGTCGGTTCGGGCTGTTGCCGTTCACCATCTGTCGCCATCCATCTTCATCCGGGAGGTTCCCAGGCCTCGCGCAGGTAGCCGATCCCGCGGTCGACGACGTCGGGGTGTGCGCGCGCGATATCGGTCGTCTCCGCCGGATCGGCTCGCAGATCGTACAACTCCAGCGACCAGCTGTCGTCCGGTTCGGAGTAGTGCCGACCCGGTGCATAACCGACGAGCTTCCAATTGCCGAACCTGACGGCGGCGGCGGCCCGCCAGGTTCGGCCGCGTTCGGCCCGGGCCACCCGCGGAGTCCGCCGGGATCCGCTGGGACGGACCCAGTACAGATATTCGTGCTGGGGCGTGCGACCCCGGCCGGTCAGAATTCCGCGAAGCGAGATCCCGTCGCCCTCGGCCGGGCCGAGACCCGCCAGATCGGTGAGGGTGGGGAACAGGTCCCACATCGCCGTGGGACGCGCGCTGACGGTGCCGCGGGTGCGCGTGAGGTGGCCCGGCCCCCAGGCGATGAGCGGCACCCGGATCCCGCCCTCGTACAGGCTGCGCTTGTAGCCGCGCAGGCCGCCGCGCGCCCCGAAGAAGTCGGGGTCGAAGTCGCCCTCCTCGTGCGGGCCGTTGTCGCTGGTGAAGAACAGCAGGGTGTCGTCGACCAGGCCCAGCTCGGCGAGCTTGTCCACCAGCCGGCCCACATAGGAGTCCAGCAGGCTGACCTGGGCGGCGTGCGCCCGGTCCGGCAGCCGCCACGGCTGCCTCGGGTACGGGTCGCCGGGCACCACCGAGGGCGCGTGCGGCAGCGGCAGCGTCAGCACCAGCAGGAACGGCTCGTCGCGGTGCCGTTCCATGAATTGCAGGCTGCGCTGCACGATCACTTCCGGCGCGTACACCGCCCGGCCCGAACGGCGGTTGCCCGCGAACCGCACCGGAGTGCGATTGTCCCACAATTTCGATGGGAAATAACTGTGCGCCTCTTTGTGCGACAGGTAACCGTAGAACTCCTCGAACCCCTTGTCATTGGGATGGGTGTCGGTATTGGGATCGGGGCCGCCGAATCCCCACTTGCCGAACAGCCCGGTCCGGTAACCGGCCTGCCGCAGCGCCATCCCGAAGGTGACGTCCTGCGGCGCCAGCGGCGCGTCCGTGCCCTGGGGGTTGTCGCGCACCCGGGAGTGCCCGGCGTGCCGGCCGGTCAGCAGCGTGCACCGGCTCGGGGCGCACACCGCCGCGCCCGAGTAGAAGTGGGTGAAGCGCACGCCCTCGGACGCCAGCCGGTCCAGCCGCGGGGTGCGCATCATGCGCTGGCCGTACGAGCCGAGTTCTCCGTAGCCCAGGTCGTCGGCGAGCACGAGGATGAAGTTGGGCCTGCGCCGGCGCTCCGCCGTGGAGGGGGTGGCGCGCGGCCGTGCGGGTCCGTCGCCGCGGATCGTCAGCGCCGTCGTGGCCCCCGCGGCGGCCACCCCGGCCGTCGTCGTCGCCGCTCCCAGCAGAAACCGGCGACGAGAGGGCGGGGGAACTGCGGAAGGCGGCTCCTCCGTCGGGTTCATCGCGCGCCGCGCCGGTTACGGGAGCCGATACCGGGGGAATTGCTCATGTCGGAGCACAGCGTACACGCTGATCCCCTTTTGCACGTCTGAAGTGTGCGAGCCCCTGTCCGGTGGGCTACTGTTTGCGGAGTGTTCACGCATTCGTCGCCTTCGTGTGGGCGGCGGGGCAGCTAGCCTCGGCTCGGTCGATGGAATGAGCCAAACCGCATGTCGTCATCGGTGATCTGGGCGGAGTCGCCCCTGCAACTGCTGTCGGCCGTGGAGGCCCACCGGGCGGGCCTGTGCGGACCGTGCACCGAGGCGCGGCTGCGGGCCGGCGCGCCGTCCCTGGAGACCACCGCGGCGGAGATCGAGCGCCTGGGCGTCCCGGCCGGTCTGCGGATGGCCGGCAGCGCGCCGCGCCCGGTCCGTCCCGCCGAGGACGGCGTCTGGGTGATCGGCGACGCCTTCTCCGGCGCGGTGCAGCGCGGGCTGGTCGCCCCCGGCCGCTGCCGGCTGGTGATCGTCGACGACGGGCTGGCCACCATCCACCTGCTGGAACTGCTCACCACCTCCCGTCCCAAGGCGCTGGTACGGGCCCGCGCCCGCCCCGGCCCGGCCCGGCGCGCGCTCGGGCTGGCCGCCTGGGGCCGGCTGCGCGCCGCCGCGTCCGCCGGGCGGCTGACCGTCTGCACCGCCCTGCCGATCTCCGCCGAGCTGCGCGACGCGGTGCGCGGGCTGGGCGCGGCGGTGCACGTGCACGACTTCCCCTGGCTGCGCGGCCGCCCGGCCGCCGAAGCCCCGCCGCAGCGGCTGGTGGTGCTGGGCAGCTCGCTGGTGCGCAACGGCCTGGTGCATCGTGACCGCTATCTGGCCTGGGTGCGGTCGCTGGCCGCCGCCGAGCCGCTGCAGTACCGGCCGCACCGCCGCGAGTCCCCGGACGTGCTGGACGAGTTGCGCGCCGACCCGCGGATCTCGGTGGTGGAGACCGGGGTGCCGGTGGAGATCTCACTGCGCGGGCTGACCGCCGAGCACCGGGTGGTCAGCCTGCCGTCCACCGCGCTGACGTCGTTGCGGCTGATGCTGCGCTCCACCGGCACTAGGATCGAGGGCGTGCCCGTACCCCCGGACTGGTGGACGGACGCCGCCGACCCCGGCCTGCGCGACCACCTCAGCCTCTTCCTCGACGGTCTGGAGATCGCCACGTGACGGCTCCGCGCGTGCTCGCGGTCGCCGACTCGGACTCCTATCTCAAGTGGACCGCGGGCCTGCTCGACCACATGCCCGCCGGCTGGTCCCGCACCCTGGCGGTGGTCCGGTCGCCCATCGCGCCCTCCGCCGAGCAGATCCGTTCCGCGCTGAACGGCACCGCCGCCGGGACGCCGGACGTGCTCACCGCCAGGGGGGTGGCCCAGCGGGTCCGCCGGGAACGCCCGGACGTGGTGGTGCTCGGCTGCACCGGACCGGTGGTGAAGGTGCTGTCCCGGATGCTCCCCGCCGCCGACCGGCCGGTCCTGGTGTCGGGGCTGCCGGGCATCTCCGTGCCGGCCTCGGAGCGGGCCTGGGTGTTCCGCAGCGCGGTGGACCTGTTCGTGGTGCACAGCCGCCGTGAGGTGGCGGAGTTCACCGAGATCGCCGCCCGGCTCGGGCTGCCCGGCCGGGTCGGCTTCACCCGGCTGCCGTTCCTGGAGCCGGCCCCGCCCGCCGAGGTCCGCGACCGGGTCGTGTTCGCCACCCAGGCCAAGGTGCCGGCCGCCCCCGCCGACCGGGAACGGATCCTGCTGGCGCTCGCCGGCCTCGCCGAACTGCGGCCCGACCTGCGGGTGGTGGTCAAGCTGCGGGCGCTGGCCGACGAGCAGCAGACCCACCGGGAGGACCACCACTACCAGGTGCTGTGGCGGCGGATGGCGCAGGCGGGCCGGGTACGCGAGGACGCCCTGCACTTCGACGCCGGGCCGATGCGCGAGCACCTGGCGCGCGCCGCGGGGTTCGTGACGGTCAGCTCCACCGCCGCGCTGGAGGCCATCGCCGCCGGCGTGCCGCTGCTGGTGCTGTCGGACTTCGGGGTCAACGCCGAGATGATCAACCTGGTCTTCGAGGGCAGCGGCTGCCTGGGCACCCTGGCGGAGCTGACCGAGGGGACCTTCAAGACCCCCGACCCCGGCTGGTGCGCGGCCAACTACTTCCACGACCCCGCCGACGAGACCTGGCTCTCCCACCTCGCCGAGCTGCTGGAGGACGCCCGCGCCGGCCGGCTGCCGGAGCCGGTGCACCTGCCGGTGTGGACGCACCCGCTGGGCGAGCCCCGCGCCCGGCTGCGCCTGGAGCTCAGCCCGGCCGCGTTCCGCCGGGTCGACGTCCTGCGCAGGGTCCTGCGCCGCCACTAGCCCACGCCCGGTCCCTCCGCTCGACGAGGCGTCGTCGGGCGTCGGCGGAACCCGTCCGGTGCCGTCGTGGCCGCCGGACTGCTCCAGCGCCCGGTCGGCAGCACTCGCCATCGGCGGACCGCACGGCTACAGCACGTCCAGGCGCGTCTGACAAGATCCGGATGGCGGCCTGACCGGAAACGGTCATCCGATGTCGGACGGTGCGGGCGACGGCGGCCGTCCATGATCGCGCTAGCTGGGCGACCTCGCCATGCCGCCGGACCGCGGCCCGTGGCGATGACGCGGAGCACGGAGACCGCCACGGAAACGATCTTTCCGGGTGATCATCGCGAAGTTATCTTTTGCGCGGCTTCGCTTGATTCGTCACCCGATGGGGGTTTCGTGGCCTTCAGGGGATCATCGGCTCTGCGTCGCAGGGCCATCGCGATCGTGGCCTCCATGGCCATGGTGTCCACCGTGACGGTGGCGATCGCCGGCCCGCCGGAGCCGGCCGCCGCCGACCCGGCTCCGCGGGCGAGCGCCGAGGGCGGCGCACTCGAAACGGCGCGCAAGACCGGCAAGCCGGTCGAGGTCGAGAGCCTGCGGACGTCCACCCGCCAGGTCTTCGCGCAACCATCCGGCTCGTTCCGGATGGAGCAGAGCCTGCGCCCCCGCTGGGTGCGGCGCGCGGGCAAGTGGGTCGACGTCGATCCCACGCTGCGGCGCAACTCCGACGGCACGGTCGCTCCGGCGGCCGCGGTGCTGGACCTGCGGCTGTCCGGCGGCGGCGCCCGGCCGCTCGTCGCGCTCGGGAACGGCGCGCAGTCGATGGAGTTCCACTGGCCCCACAAGCTGCCCCAGCCGACCCTCGACGGCGACACCGCCACCTACGCGGAGGTCCTGCCCGGAGTCGACCTGCAGGTCCGCGCCGACATCGAGGGCTTCGTCTGGGCGCTCGTGGTGAAGAACGCGCAGGCCGCCAAGAACCCGGCCCTGCGGCGCATCACCCTACGTACTGTCGGCCGGGGCATGTCGATCAGGGCCAACCCGAAGGGCGGCGCCGACATCCTCGATGCGGCCGGCGGCCAGGTGCTGTACGCGCCGACTCCTTTGATGTGGGACTCCTCCGATGCGTCGGCCGCGTCCGGAACGCCCCAGCGGCTGAGGGCTCAGGGGAAGGTCTCGCCCAGACTCCAGGGACCGGCGGTGGGCGCCCGCCGCAAGCAGATCGGGCTCGACGTGGGCTCCGGCGGTCTGTCCGTGATCCCGGACCGGAACATGCTGGAAGACCCCGACACCGTCTTCCCGGTGGTCATCGACCCGCCCCTCACCATGGGACGCGCCGCCTGGGCGAAGGTCTCCAGCGGGCATCCCGGACAGGAGTACCCGAACGGCGGGATCGACGGCTCCTACGGTGAGGTGGGGAACGCGGGCGACGACGGCGAGGTGTGGCGCACGTTCTACCGCTTCACCATGCCGGGAGCCCTGTACGGGAAGCAGATCCTCAGCTCTCGCCTCCACCTTCATCTGACGCATTCGCGGTCGTGCGAGGCCCACGCGATCCAGGTCCACCGAACCGGTGGATTCGGCGCGTACACCAACTGGAGGAACCAGCCGGCCTGGCGCGGGCTGCTGGACGAGGTGAGCGCCGGAAAGGGCCACGGCGCGGACTGCCCGGCGGGCGACGTCGAGCTGGACGTCAAGGACGCCGTCGCGGCCGCGGCGGCGGATGAGCGGCCGACCCTGACGCTGGGCATCCGGGCGAAGGACGAGCACGACAGCCACGCCTGGAAGAGGTTCGGCAGCACCCCCGAGCAGGTGAAGCTCGTCACCGAGTACAACGCCGTGCCGCAGCGGCCGGAGCTGGCGGAGATGCGCGTACAGCCCGGCGGCTGGTGCTCGGGAGGCTCCTCCTCCGACCCCGTTCCGGTCAACCGGACCGATCCGGTGTTCCATGCACGGCTGCACGATGCGGACGGCACGGTCAGGGGTGTGTTCGAGCTCCGCGAGGCGGCCCCGGACGGCTCCGCCCCGCTGCGGCTGAGCCACACCTCGCCGTTGAACTCGACCGGTCTCGAGCACCAGTGGCAGGTGCCGGCGGGGGCGCTGCAGGACGGCAAGCGGTACCGGCTCACCATCAAGGCGGTCGACGAGAACGGAGCCGCCAGCGAATTCAGCGACGCCTGCTGGATAAGGATCGACACCGGCAACCCGCAGAGCCTGCCCACGGTCACCTCTCCCGACTACCCCTCCGTCGACCAGGCGCCGGAGGGGAGTGACGGAGTCGGTCAGCCCGGCCGCTTCGTGCTGTCGGCCAACGGCGACACCGATGTGACCGCGTTCCGTTACGGGCTGGACGACCCCTACTGCTCGCAGGGACCGGTCGCCGCAGACGCCCCCGGCGGGCACCCGGACCGTCATCCTGACCCCGCAGACCGAGGGAATCCGGGTGCTGTACGCGGCGGGCGTGGACGCGGCGGGCAACTGGAGCCAGGCGGGATGCAGCGCGGTCTACACGTTCAACGTGAAGGGCGCCGCGCCTCCGGTCTCCCATTTCCTGCTCGACGAGAACTCCGGCGACAGCGCTCATGACGCCAAGAACGACGGCCGGACCCTCACCCTGGCGGACGGAGCCGGCTGGGCCCCGGGCCGGATGAACAGCGCGCTCTCCCTGAACGGTGGCACGGCCCACGCCGCGACCACCGGCCCGGTGGTCGACACCGCCAAGGCGTTCACGGTCAGCGCCTGGGCTCGGCTGACGGACAAGAGCGCCGACCGCACCGTCGTCTCCCAGACGGGAGAACGCGCAGCCGGATTCCAGCTGCACTACGACGCACAGGCCGATCGCTGGATGTTCAGCCGGCCCGTGACCGACGCCGATTCCCCGGCGTTCGCCAGGGCCGTGGGGGCGCACTCACCGGCGGTGAACGCCTGGACGCACCTCATGGGCGTCCATGACCCGGGGAAGGGTCAGCTCAGGCTGTACGTCAACGGCAGGCTCGAGGGCTGGGCGTCCTTCACCTCCCCCTGGAACGCCACCGGCGGACTGCAGGTCGGGCGGACCAAGCACAACGGCGTTTTCACCGGGGGATTCGCCGGGCAGATCGACAACATCCGGATCTGGCAGCGGCTGGTGGGCGAGCCCGCGCCGGTGCCGGAGGCCTACTTCCAGCTGAACGAGGCGAACGGCGAGCCGCTCCGGGACCTGATCTACCGAGGGCGCACGCTCACCCTCGGGCCCGGTGCCGCCCAGATCGACGACGCCCGATACGGCAGGGGCCTGTCCTTCGACGGCGGCGCCGACGCCCATGCCACCACTTCGGGCGAGGTCGTCCGGACGGACCAGGCGTTCTCGGCCGGCATCTGGGTGAAACTCGCCGACAAGAACCTCACCTACTCCCTGCTGAGCCAGACCGGCAGCCGGACGAGCGCCTTCCAGCTCTCCTACTCCAAGGACGACGACCGGTGGGTCTTCGGCCGCCACGACTCCGACTCCGACGACGCGACCCAGACCCGGGCGGTGTCGACCTCGGTGCCGAGCCTGGAATGGACTCACCTGCTGGGCGTGTACGACCCGGTGGCCCGGCAGATCCGGCTGTACGTCGACGGCCGGCTGGAGTCCTCCGTCGCCTACACCGGCACGCCGTGGCACGCCGAGCACCTGCAGATCGGCAGGACGAAGTCCGAGGGGCGGTTCCAGGGGAACGCCAAGGCCCGGATCGACGAGGTGAAGCTCTGGGACCGGGCGATCGACCATGACCCGTACCGCACGGCCCCGGCCACGGAAACGGCGGACCCCTCGGACCCGTACGGCAAGCCGGAGGTCTGGAAAGAGGCCAACTCCCCGGTGCAGCTCGCCGCGCACTGGAAGCTCGACCCGTCCGAGGACGGCACGACGGCACCGTCCGAGCACGGCAACACCACACCGCTCACCCTGCAAGGCGGAGCCGCCCTCCTCCCCGACGACCTCTTCTGGACGCAGGACGGGATGGGCTTCCTCGGCCTCGACGGCATCGACGACCAGGCCGTGGCGTCCGGGCCGATCGCCCGGACGGACCGGAGCTTCTCCGTCGCGGCCTGGGTCCGGGTGACCGGCAACCCGGCGAGCTGGCCCGACGGGAAGAACGGCGCCTCGGTGGTCAGCCAGGACGGTGAGGTCGGCAACGGCTTCTCCCTCTGGGCGGAGCGTTACGGCCCGACCGGTTCGGACACCTCCGGCGAACGCTTCCGGTGGACGTTCAGCACGGTCGGTGACGACACCATGTCGCCGACGGTCCATCGCGCCCGCTCCGAGGAAGTGGTGCAGTACGAGCCGGTCCATCTGGTCGGTGTCTACGACATGACGGAACGCCGGATCATGCTGTACGTGAACGGCCAGCTCGCCAGGTCCGCACAGGCCCCCTTCACCCGAGCCTGGGCGGCGCTGCGGCAGTTCCGGATCGGCACCGCCAAGAACGGGGGAAGTTTCGCGAACGACTTCCTCCCCGGCCAGGTCGACGAAGTGAGCGTCTATGCCGGGGTGCTCACCCAGCCTGACGTCCTGAAGGTGGGGGCGGGAGCCTACCCGATCGGAACAGTGCATTAGCGCCCGCCGGGCCCGGACCCGCCTGGTGGGTCCGGGCCCGCGCTTGCGCCGTCACGGTCGGAGCCGTCGCCTCCTCCGGCGGCGCCGCGGTGTGCGCTGCGCCGGTGCTGGCCTCGTCCGCCGGACGAGTCTCCGCTTGATCCGTCTGATCAAGGTGCGTCGTCGGGGCGGGGGGCGTCGTGGCGGGGCGTCCGGTTCGGGGGCGACGGGTCGACCAGGGGCGAGTTCCTGGAGGCGTTCCCTGGTGGAGCAGCGGGCGATCGTCTGGCGATTCTGGGGTGCCGTGTTGTGATGTCTTCTTCGGTCGTTCGCTGCGCCTGTCGGACGGTGGCCTGCGGGTGGTGATGTGGTGATGGGCGGGTGGTCGGTGGGGGCGAGTGGTGCGCTGGGAGTGTTGCTGGATCGGTCGCTGGTGCAGATCGCGGAGGCGGCGGCGGATGCTCGGGTCTTTGACCGCGAGACCGTTCGGACGGTGGCGGATGTGTGGGACAACAACACTTTCCCGCTGTTCCGCGTCGCGGTGACCGGTACCCGGCGGGGCCGGGAACGGCGGGCTCGGGCCTCGCTGGAGTGGATGGCGGCCGCGGGGGCGCAACGCCGGGAATGGATGGTGGAGCAGGCGGCGGCCGCCGGGTATCGGCTGGAACCGTTGCTGTCGCCTCGCCGGGAGGATGCCGGGCATGGGCGGGACTATCGCGGCGAGGTGATGCCGCGGCCCGTGCCGTTGACGGGGGAGGCCGTTCGGTACCTGGAGGCCGACTATGACCTGGCGGGAGCGGAGGTGCGGGCTCTCCAGGTGGAACGAGTCCGTACCCGCCTGGTCGGGTCTGTGATCGTGGCGGCCGGACGCCGGTTTTCCACGGGCGCGGAGAACGGTCCGGGCGAGCTGGCTGAGTTGCACCTGTGGCTGGAAGAGGTCACCGAAGTGCGCTTCGACTCCCGCGACGTGTCACCGGTCGCCGTGAGTGTCGAGCCGGGCGGGATCGCGGTGTCGATCGGCTCGCGCGGGATCGTCCGCGCGCATACGGCGACCGTGTGTTGCGACGACTCGTACTGGCATCTGTCGACGGCGGGACGGGAGGCCGACCGCCGGACACCGCCTCGCGAGGGGAGAACCGACAATGCGCATCCGGTGCGGGATTCTCGTCGGCTCGGTGGTGCCGCCCTGGTCGCCGCCACGGTTCTGCGTGAGGCGATGTGGGAGATCCGCTCGGTCCGCTACCCCGAATACGCGGGTCAGGTGCCGGTATCGGCGTTCTGCCGGGTGTTCGCCGGCGCGGGGTCGGCTGTGCTCGCCGCCGGTGGTCACCTCCGCGCGAGCCGTCGTGAGGAGGCCTTCCGCCGCTTGATGGAGGAATGGATCGACCGCGCCGACCCGCTGATGAAGCGGTGGTTCGCGCAGCGGCTGCGAAGCGCCGCCGACAGGACCCGGCTCTCCGAGGGCACCCGGTCATGGCTTGAGCAGCTCGCCTCCCATCTGGACTCGCTCCCGCAGCCCGATCCGAAGCCCGGTCGCAGGCGACCCACCCGGGCGGAACTGCGGCTGGCCTCCTACACGGCCGCGCATGACCGGTACGGGTCGGCGAAGGAGGCTTCGGCCACCGTCAACCTGGCCCTGCCACCGGCTCCTGGCCAAGCCCCCGACGCACCTTGGCACCTGCGCTCGCTGAAGATCGGTGGCACAGGCCGATTCCGCCTGCGCACCACGGCGTTCCACGGACCCGGCGATCTGCACATGGTGGTCGACCAGGGCGCGGTGCGCTCGTTCACCCTGTACGGGAACGCCTTCACCGTGACCGCCGGTTACCGGGATGCCTAGGGGAAGCGCTCAGCGGCCGCCGACGAGCTTTCGTTTGATCCGCCTGGTCAGTGGTGCGTTGGACCGTGACGATTCGTCGGACCGGGTGGCGGACTCGTGGGATGGGGGATCGACCAGGGCGAGTTCCTGGAGGCGTTCCTTGTCGAAGTAGCGGTCGACCAGGGTGGGGTCGGTGGTCTTGACGTAGTCGCGGGTGGGCTCGCGCAGCTGCGACCACAGCGTCATGCGCATGCAGTACGTGATCGCGGAGAGCAGGGGGGCCAGTTCGCCCGGGCCGTCCACCCGGGGGGCCGTCTGTGCTCCGCCGGGGCCCAGCGCGGGCAGCGCGGCGTCGGCGATGGTCAGCGGAACGCGTTCGGTGCTCTCGTAGCCGCCCAGCCGGCCCAGGACCTTGCCGGTGTCGCCCGCCGCCACCGGCAGGCCGTACATCCGGTCGGCCACGAACAGGTCGGCGGGGGAGGCGGAGCCGGTCACCAGCGCGGGACGCTCCGGCAGCAGAGGAACGGCGGGTGCGGCGGCGACGACCAGCCGGCCGCCGAGCCGAGTGGCCTCCTCCGCCAGCCGTTGCACCTTGCCGGGCGGGGCGGGCGGCGGGGCCACGTACACCACGGTGGTGTGGCCGCCCGCGATCACGTTGCGCACCACCTCGCGGTCGGGATCGACCCGGTCGCCGATGACCAGGGCGGCGCCCTCCGGAACGACCTGGGTGCCGCCGGCGGCGTCGCGCACCCCCTGCACGACCGCCCGGTACGCCTCCGGGGGAACGACGCCGACCGGGATGCCGTACTCGGCGTGCAGCAACGTCGGCAGGCCCGGCACCAGGTCCAGGTGCAGCATCCGCTCGATCCGGCTGCCGGCCCCGTCCGGCAGGTGGTGCATGGTCGGCCCGTACGCCGCCAGCCCCGGGCAGCACACCGTGATCGGCGCGTCGTGGAAGATCGAGGCCAGCGTCCGGCCGGTGCCCTCGGACACCGACTCGACCACCAGCCGGACCGGTCCGCCGCCCAGGTCCCATGCCCGCCGCAGCAGCCGCTCGAACAGCGGCAGTTCCTCCTGCGGCGGCGCCCACGCGGCCGGGTGCAGCGGCGCCAGTTCCTCCACCAGATCGATCACCGTGTCGAACCGGCGGGCGATCGCCGCGAAGCCTGCGGAACCGGACGGGCCGGGCCGCAGCTCGGGCACCGGGGTGTCGGCCCCGGCCAGCAGCACTCGCCGCCCCCCGGGGAGCAGGCCCGCCTCGTCCGCCGCCGCGAGGGCGAGCGCGCCCGCATGCGTCCAGGCCACCGCCAGCACGGTCATAGCGCTCCGACCTCGATTCCCAGAGTCTCGGACAGCACTCGCATCCGGTCCAGCCCCAACGCCGGAAGCGTCTCGGCCACCAGCGGCCCCGGCAGCGCCCGGATCGTCGCCACCGCCCGGGCGTGCAGTCGTTCCCGCAACTCGGGAAGCAGCCTGTCCTGCAGGTTCAGATGGCGGACGATGAGCGCCAGGTAGGTACGGACCGCTTTGCGCAGGAACCGGTCCCGGTCCGGATCGTCGGCCAGCCCGGCGAGGACGATGTCGAACGCGTCGAAGAAGTGCAGCTGCCGCTCGTCACCGATCTGGGTGAGCGAGGTGGCCACGCCGCGCCGGTAGAACACGCCCGCCAGCGACACCACCGCATAGGACTCCGCAGTGCGGAACAGCTGCCAGATGAACGGCCGGTCCGTCGCGGTCTGCACCCGCTCGTCGAACAGCAGGACCCCGGCGTCGGCGAGCTCACGGCGATAGATCCCGGTGAACACGCCCGGGTAGTCCACCATGGTGGGCTCGTGCACCGGCAGGATCGAGTCCCGCGGCGGAAGCACGATGTCCCGCCGCCCCTGCGGGGCCCGGTGCAGCACCCTGCGCCGGCCCGTCACCTGGATGTGGTCGGTGCGGAGGAAGTCGCAGCCCAGCCGCTCGATCGCGGCCACCAGGTCGAACAGGTGGCCGGGGGCCATCCAGTCGTCCCCGTCGTGGAACATGAGATAGCGGCCCTGGGCCTCGGCGATGCCGCGATTGCGGGCCGCGTTCACCCCCAGCGGCCGGTCGTGATGGACGAGCCGCAGCCCGGGCACCAGTGAACGGTGGTCCTCCACGACGTCCGGGGTGGAATCCGCCGAACCGTCGTTGACCACGATGAACTCGATGTCGTTCCGGACGTTGCCGGCCAGGCCCCGCATCATCTCGGGCACATACCGCTGCACGTCCCGAACCGGAACGATGACAGACAACACCGGCCCCGCCATCGTCACTCGCCCCTCTGGTGTCGACTCCCTTCCCTCTAGTCGCCTGACGTTTCCGAACGGTTTACGTGCCGGATTCCTTGCCCTTGAGCTTCTCGGTCTGCCGCAGCACGCTCACCGCGAACTGGCGGCGCCGGCTGCTGCGCGGCAGGACGGCGTTCAGCACCCACGGATGCGACTGCGCGACCCCGCCGGGCAGGCCCAGCGCGGTCAGCCTGCGGCGCTTGAAGTAGCGCCTGGCCCGTCCGCCGCCGTTGCGCTCCAGGTAGTCGATCGCCGTGGCGCGCAGCTCGGGGCGCGCCGAGGCCCGCATGCAGTAGGCGACGGTGGCCACCAGCGGCGCAAGCTCCGACTCGATCCGGTCCTGGCCGATCCACGGGTCGGTCAGGGTGCCGTCCGCCTTCAGCGTGGGCAGGGTGGCCTCGATGATCGTGACCGGGATCCGGTTGCTGTTCTCGTACGGGGCCAGCCTGTCCAGCAGCTCGGTCGCGCCGACCGCCGCCGCCGGGACGCCGTAGTAGCGCGCCGCCGTCACCAGCGAGGTCGAGAAGCAGCCCACGATCAGGCCCGGCCGGACCGTGGCGCACCAGGTCTCGGCCGGCACCGGCGCGTCGATCACCACCAGCCGGGCGCCCAGCCTGTCGGCCTCGGCCGCCAGCCGGGTGCTCACCGTGGCGGGCGCGGCCGGGTGCGGCTTGAACAGCACCGTCCGATGCCCGCGGGCCACCGCGCCGCGCAGCATCCTCAGGTGCAGCTCGTCCTCCTCCCGGGGGGTGAGGATGTCCAGCGCCGCCAGGTACTGGCCGACGATCAGCGCCACCTCGCCGCCGTCCGCCGGCGGGTCGGGGAACTGCTCGTCCAGGATCGGGGCGATCTCGGCGCGGACCTTGTCCAGCACCGCGCGGAAGCTCTCGTCCGGGATGGTCTGCGCCGGAACGCCGTGCTCGCGCAGCAGCTGCGGCTCCAGGCCGGGCACCAGGTCCAGGTGCAGCTGCCGGGTGATCTGCGTGCCGATGCCGTACGGCAGGGCGTTGCGGGTGGGGCCGTAGCTCATCAGGCCGTCGGAGTAGACGGTGATCTCGGCGTCGAAGAAGATCTGCGCCAGCGCCCGCGACGGCGGCACCGCGATCGACTCGACGACCAGCTCGACCGGCTCGTCGCCCAGCCCCCACCGGTCCCGCAGCCACCGCTCCAGCAGCGGCTGGTCCTCCTGCCGGGGCTCCCAGCCGCTGGGGTGCAGCGGGGCGATCTCGTCGTTCCAGTAGCGGATCTCGTCCCAGCGCGACGCCAGCGCGGCGAAACCGGGGGCCCGGTGCACCGGAGTGGACATCTCCGGCAGCGCCCCGGTGTTGCTGACCAGCAGCATCCGTCTGCGGTCCGGCGGGCCGAACTGTCCCGCGTCCATCGCGGCCGACACCGTGATCGCGCCGAACAGGGTGGAGACGAGGAAGATCTGTGTCATGGTCAGATACCGATGCCCAGCGTGGTCGCGAACAGGTCCAGCCGTTCCTTGCCCACCCCCGGGCGGACCGCGGCCAGCACGTCCGGGGGGAAGGTGCGCAGCCGTTCCCGGGCCCGGGTCCGCAGGGTGTGCCGCAGCGCCGGGGTGAGCCGCTCCCGCTCGTTCAGGTGGTGGGCGATGATGGCGCAGTAGTTCTGCACCGCCTTGAGGATGAGCCTGTCCCGGTCGGGGTCGCCGGCCAGTTCGTCGAGGACCTTGTCGAACGCGTCGAAGAAGTGCAGCTGCCGACGGTCCCCGACCTGGCTGAGCGAGTTCGCCACCTGCCGCCGGTAGAACACCCCGGACAGCGAGACCACCGCGTACGAGGACGCCCGCCGGTGCAGCCGCCAGATCCACGGCCGGTCCTCGGCGGTCAGCAGCTCCTCGTCGAAGCGCAGCAGCCCGTCCTCGAACAGCTCCCGGCGGTAGAGGCCGGCCCACGCGTACGGGTAGTCCACCATCGTCTTGGTGTGCATCGGCAGGATGCCGTCGCGGGGATCGAGCTTGACGCCGCGGCGGCCCATCGGCGCGCGGTGCACCTCGCGCCGCCGCCCGAACACCTGGATGTGGTCGGTGCGGACGAAGTCGCAGCCGAGTTCCTCGATCGCCGCCACCGCCTGCGCCAGATAACCGGGCGCCAGCCAGTCGTCACCGTCCAGGAAGGTGATGTACCGGCCGGACGAGGCGGCCATGCCGCGGTTGCGGGCACCGCTCAGCCCGACCGCCTCGTCGTTGCGCAGCACCCGGAAGTTGGGCATCCGCAGCGCGTGCTCGGCCAGGATCTGCGGGGTGGCGTCCACCGATCCGTCGTCGACCGCGATGAACTCGAAGTCCCCGCGATCGTTGTGGGTCAGGCTGAGCAGGAGGTTCCCCAGATAGGGGGCCACATCCCGCATGGGCACGATGACCGACAGGGTGGTCACCAGGACTCCGTTCCGTATCGGGTGACTGGCTCATGCACACGGTCAGACGACCGCGGCCGGGCGCGGTCGTCTGACGTGTTCTTCGCAGGTCCGGGGACCGCCCCCCGGACGGCAGGTCAGTCGGTCACCCGGCGCAGGCGGGCGCGCGGCTCCTCCTCGCCCGGGAAGACGCGCTTGACGCCGTCGCCGAGGGCCTCCTCGATGATACGGATGTCTCGGACGAGGTGCTCCAGACCGGTCGGCTCCAGGGAGGCGGCGTGGTCGGAGCCCCACATGGTGCGGTCCAAGGTGATGTGCCGCTCCACCATCACCGCGCCCATGGTCACCGCCGCCAGCGAGATCTGCAGGCCGCGCTCGTGGCCGGAGTAGCCGACCGGCACCCCGTAGCGCTCCTGCAGGGTGGCGATGGTGCGCAGGTTGGCCTCCTCGGGAGGCAGCGGGTAGGTCGAGGTGGCGTGCAGGATCACCAGCTTGTCGGTGCCGAGGATCTCCACCGCCTCGTCGATCTCCTCGATGGTGGACATCCCGGTGGACAGGATGATCGGCTTGCCGGTGGCGGCCAGCGCCCGCAGCAGCTCCCTGTCGGTGATCGACGCCGACGCCACCTTGTGGGTGACCACGTCGAACTGCTCCAGGAACTCCACCGACGGGACGTCCCACGGGGAGGCGAACCAGTCGATGCCGCGGTCGGCGGCGTACTTGGCGATCTGCTCGTACTCGTCCTTGCCGAACTCCACCCGGTGCTTGTACTCCAGGTAGGTCATCTCGCCCCACGGCGTCTGCCGCAGCTTGTTCTGCTGCTCGGGCGGAACGCAGATCTCCGGGGTGCGCTTCTGGAACTTCACCGCCTGGCAGCCGGCGTCCGCGGCGATGTTGATCAGGCGGCGGGCGATGTCGACGTCCCCGTTGTGGTTGATGCCGATCTCGCCGATCACGTAGACCGGCTTTCCGGGACCCACCTCGTGGTCGCCGATGCGCACCGGCTTGATCTCCGATGCCTGGGCAGTGCTGCTCATATGGTGCCGTCCTCGCTGTCTTGGATTCCGCGGGCCGCCAGGACCCGTTCACACAGCTCACGAACCGCCCCGGCGCCTCCGGGGCGGGTGAGCGTCACCCGTGCCGCCGCCAGCACGCCGGGATGGGCGTCCGGGACGGCGATCGGCCACCCGACCAGGGCCAGGCAACCGAGATCGTTGACGTCGTTGCCGACGTAGGCGACCCGGGCCGGGTCCAGTCCCTCGTCGGCCAGCCACTTGCGCAGCGCGGTGGCCTTGTCGGCCTGACCGTGCAGCACCGGCACGCCGAGCTTGCGGGCGCGCGCCGCCACCACCGGGTTGATCTCGGTGGACAGGATCAGCATCGGCACGCCGGCCTCGCGCAGCCGCGCCACTCCCATGCCGTCGCCGCGGCTCACCGCGACCGTCTCGCGGCCGTCCTGGTCGACGTAGGCGCGGTCGTCGGTGTGCACGCCGTCGAAGTCGGTGACCACCGCGTCCACGTCCAGCGGCTCGGGCTCGTCGGCGATCTGCGCGATCGCCCGGACCAGTTCCAGGTCGGCGGGCTCGTCCACCTCCACCGCGTGCGCGGTCGGCACCGGCTGCACGTCGATGCGGCCGAAGAACCGGTGCCGGTGCTCGCGCAGCCCCGCGGTGCGCATCACGTAGAACGCCCCGGTCTCCCGGTAGTGCGGGGCCCGGTCCTGGCGGCGCGGCCGGTGGGCGGGGTCGTGCCCCACCCCGGTGACGCCGCGCGCCCCGATCGAGCGCCACTGGAACTCGTGGGTCTCCAGCCCGGAGAACACCGAGTCGGCCTCGCCGTCCAGCACCCGCCGCACCGCCGCGTCCAGGTCGGCCGGGTCGATGAACGGGCTGGTGCACTGCACCATCACCGTCACCTCCGGCTCGCCGTCGAGCTGGTCCAGGGCGTGCAGCAGCGCCGACTCCGAGGAGGCCGTGTCGCCGCTGAGGTCGTCCGGGCGCCTGATCACCTGGGCGCCGGCGGCCCGGGCGATCAGGGCGATCTCGTCGTCGTCGGTGCTGACCGCGACCACGTCGACATGGGGCGCTGCCAAGGCGGACTTGACCGCCCGCGCGACCAGGGGACGACCGCCGACGAGGGCGAGGTTCTTACGGGGAATGCCCTTGGAACCGCCCCGGGCAGGGATGACGCAGACAACGCGCAAGATGAAAACCTGACCTCAATATGGGAGCGCTGTGAACGAACACAGAGGAAGCCCACGATAGAGGCACAAGAGCCCCAAGTGGTAGCGGAACGGTTAACGCCGCAGGTCGAACGCCCTAAGAGTTGGCCCGGCCGGAGAACAGCCAGTTCACGTCGGGTTCCACCAGCCGGCGGGTGGCGCGCACCACCGGCCGGGTGCACAGCACGGTGGCCATGACGGCGGCCGCGGCGCCCACGGCGGCCGCTCCGGTGACCGTGTGCAACCGCTCGATCTCGTAGAAATCGACCGTGCGCAGCACCTGCACGATGAATCCGTGGAAAAGGTAGGCGTACAGGGTCGCCGCCCCCAGCCCGGTGAACCAGGTGCGCCGGGCGGGCACCACCGCCAGGAACGCGAACACCAGCACGGTCGCCGCCAGCAGCATCGCCGTGCGCACGACGGTGCCGGTCACGTTGCTCATGCCGAGGGCGTGGTGCGGGTCGTTCCAGAAGATCAGGTCGATGGTCCAGCCGCGGCCCACCGTCAGCGCCCCGGCGAACGCCGCCGCCAGGACCAGCGCGCCCGCCGCCCGCGCCGCGGGCCGCTTGAGCGGCTCGAAGTGCTCCGGCCGCAGCATCAGCCCCAGCACGTAGAACGGCAGCAGCCCGAGCAGCCGCGGCAGCGTCAGGTCGCGGGGCAGGTCGGTCATGAACGCCAGCAGGCACACGCCCACCGCGACCCCCAGCGGCCAGCGGATCCGCTGCCACAGCGGGGTGGACAGCCGCCACAGGAACAGCGCCAGCAGGAACCACATCAGGTACGAGGACCGCTGCAGGCTGATCTCCAGCGGCTTGCCGCCCGAGACCGCCCAGAAGTACAGCGAGTACAGCGTCTCGAAGATCGCGTACGGGACGAGGAGCTGGACGACCAGCTTGCGGGTGCGGTCCCGGGACCGGGTGAACCCGCGCGACAGGTAGCCGGTGACCACGATGAACACCGGCATGTGGAACAGGTAGACGAACACGTAGGCGGCGCGCACCGCGGGCACGTCGCGCAGCGACTCGACCGCGTGGAACACCACCACCAGCACGATCGCCAGGAACTTGGCGTTGTCGAAGTAGGGGTCGCGGACCTTGGCGGGCGGCGCGGCGGCCGCGGCGGCCGGGCCCTTGGACCCGGCCGGCCGCGCCGCCACGGCCACCTCAGACGCGGCCATAGGAGTCTTCGAGCCGCTCGATGTCGTCCTCGTCGAAGTGCCCGAAGGCGATCTCCAGCACCCGCACCGCGGGCCCGGACGAGCTCATCCGGTGGGTCTGCCCGGCCCGGATCATCACCCGCCGGCCGACCTCGGGCTCGATCCGCTCCCCGGCGACCTCGAACACCGCCCCGGGGTCCAGCGCCACCCACAGCTCGTCGCGGTGCCTGTGCCGCTGCAGGCTGAGCCGCTGGCCCGGGGCCACGTGGATGATCTTGACGGTGGACTGCTCGTTCCAGGTGAACCGCTCGAAGCCGCCCCACGGGCGCTGCTCGGTGTAGATCTCCGGCTCGTCGATACGGGACGTGGGGGAGGTCAAGATGTCAGCTCCATCGTGTCATCGGTGGATCGGGAGACCGCGGAGCGCCGTTCATCGGCACGGCTCCGCTTCGACCAGAGAGCGCACGGAACCGCCGCATCGGCCTCGCCGGGCCGGTTCACCGCGCGCATCCCGGACCGTACCGTGCTCAGCGGCGTTCGTACAGATAGACCGTCCCGCCGCGGAACCGCCACCGGCCCGCCTGGTCCCAGTCCTCCGACCGCTGGAACTCCTCGTCCTTGACCCGCTCCCACGAGCCCGGACCGCCCTCCAGCCCGGAGCGGTCGACGTACCAGACACGCCGCAGGCCCGCCGCCCGCCGTCGCAGGGTCGCAACGTCGGATATCTCACTTCCCTGCAGGTCGGCGACCTGGTCGGCGGGCCGGTCCAGGGTCAGGTCGGACAGCCCCGCGAACGCCTGCGGATCGGCGGCGACGATCCGGCGGTAGAGCGCCTCCTCGAACACCAGCCCGTCGCCGGGCCGCCGGTGCTCGGCGATGATCCGGGCCACCCGCTCCACGTCGTCGGGCCGGGAGCCGGCCGTCCGCACCTCCAGGTGCATGGGCACGGTCAGCGCGAGCATCGCCGCCAGCGCCGGGACCGCCCCCCACAGCGGCATGGCGCGCAGGCCCATGGCGGTGAGCAACGCCACACCCGGCACCGCGAAGATCACGTACCGCAGCCAGTAGACCGGTTCGACCAGCGAGACGGCCAGCAGCAGGGCGGGCGGCAGCACCGCCCAGGCCGTCGCCAGGATCCGCAGGTCCACCGGCGCGCCGGGGGAGGGCCGCCGCCACCAGGCCACCACCGCCAGCACCACCACCGGGGCGATCAGGATCCGGTCGCCGGCGAACGCGTCCAGCAGCCGCTGCACCGTCTCCGCGTCGGGTGCGGTGATCCAGTTCACCTGCTTGGTCCGCTGCTCCAGCGCCAGCGGCAGGACCGGCAGGAACGCCGCCGTCCCCGCGGCGGCGGCCGGCGCCCACCGGGTCAGCAGGGCGCGGTCGCGGCGCACCGTCCACAGCGCGGCCAGATGCGCCGGCAGGATCAGCAGCGTGAACAGCTGGATCCAGCCGACCAGCGCCACCGAGACCGCGTAGCCCGCGAACCAGCGGGGGGTCCGCGCCTCCAGCGCCCGCACCAGCAGATACGTCGAGACGGCCGCCAGCGCGGTCGCGATCGTGTACTGGCGGGCCTCCTGCGCGTACCGCGACAGCACCGGCGAGGCCGCCACCAGCAGGCCGGCCACGAGCCCCACCCGGGCGTCGGCCAGCCGCCGTCCCAGCGCGGCCACCACCGCGGCTGCGACGGCCAGCGCCAGCGCCGACGGCAGCCGGATCGCCAGGTCGCCGGTGCCGAACACGGCCGTCCAGACGTGCATGAACAGGTAGTACAGGCCGTGCACCGCGTCGATGTTGCCCAGCAGCCGCAGCAGGTCGGGCAGCGAACGCTCCGCGGCCGCCGACAGGGTGGCCGCCTCGTCCCGCCACAGCGGCGGCACGGTGATCCGCCACAGCCCGACCGCCAGCGCCGCCAGCGCCGGGACGGCCGGCACCGCCCAGCGCACCGGGTCCCGCGTCACCTGCTCCCGCGCTCGCGCAGGGCGCGCGTCCGGTCGGACACTCCCCACCGGGTGACCCGCCACATCGCCTCCGCCATGACGTCCCTGCTCATCTTGCTGTTTCCGCGCTCGCGCTCGATGAACGTGATGGGCACCTCGGCCACCCGCAGCCCGGCCCGCACCGCCCGGTACGCCAGGTCGATCTGGAAGCAGTACCCGCGCGAGTCCACCCCGTCGAGCCCGATCTTGTGCAGCGCCGACGCCCGGTACGCCCGGTAGCCGCCGGTCGAGTCGTGCAGCGGCACCCCCAGCAGCAGCCGCGCGTAGGTGTTGGCGCCGCGCGACAGCGCCTCCCGCTTGAGCGGCCAGTTGACCACCCGGCCGCCGGGCACGTAGCGGGCGCCGATCACCACGTCGGCGCGCACCAGCGCCGTCAGCAGCGCGGGCAGCTCCTCGGGCTGGTGGGAGCCGTCGGCGTCCATCTCCACCAGCACGTCGTAGCCGCGGTCCAGGGCCCAGCCGAACCCGGCGATGTAGGCCGCGCCGAGCCCCTCCTTGCCCTGGCGATGCAGCACGTGGACCTGCCCGTCGCCGGCCGCCAGCCGGTCGGCCAGCTCCCCGGTGCCGTCCGGGCTGGCGTCGTCGACCACCAGCACGTCCACCGCAGGCACCGCCGCCCGCACCCGGGCCACGATCGGCTCCAGGTTCTCCCGCTCGTTGTACGTCGGGATGATCACCAGCACCCGGCCGAGTTCCTGCGGAACCTGCACCGGAGGCTCCCCCTTTCCATGCGCGGTGACGCCGGGGGCGTCCCCTATGGTGTTCTGCATCGCCCCGTCGCCGCGGGGACCGTCCGGCCCTGGGCGGGCCGCTGCCGTTCGGTGTGCGATCTTTCCGTAGATCATTCCGGCGTGCGCGGGAAACTCCCGATCCGCTTGGTGCCGCCCGGGCAGTTCTGGTGGGAATGGAGCGGAGTGAAAGCAGCAGTCCGCCTGGTCTTGGCGCACGGGCCGTTCGCCCTCGTGGTGGTGGCCGCGGTGGCGGTCCGCCGGCTCGCCATGCTGGGGTATCCGTCGGTGCTGTGGTTCGTCGGCGACTCCTACACCTATCTGCAGGGCGCGCTGGAGCTCGAGCCCTCCGACCTGCGGCCCAGCGGCTACTCGATCTTCCTGTGGCTGCTGGGGCCGGCGCACAGCTTCACGGTGGTGCTGGCCGTGCAGCACGCGGTGGGCGTCGCGATCGGCGTGCTGGTGTACGCGGTGGTGTGGCGTGCCGCGCGGGCGGCGTGGCCGGACCGGATCTGGCTGCCGGGCCTGGTGGCGACCCCGTTCGCCGCGCCGGTGCTGCTGGACGGGTACCTGCTCCAGCTCGGGCACCTGCTGATGGCCGACCTGCTGTTCACGTTCTGGGTGACGGCGGCGGTCACGGTGGTGCTGTGGCGGCGGCGGATGACCTGGTGGACGGGGGCGCTGGCCGGGCTGCTGGTCGCCTTCGGCGCGCTGACCCGTTCGGTGGGGCTGCCGCTGCTGGTGGTGGTGCTGGTGGGCATGGCGGCCCGCCGCGCCGGGTGGCGCGCCATGGCGGCGGCCGTGGCGGCCTGCGCGCTCCCGGTGCTCGGCTACATGGCCTGGTTCGAGTCGGTGCACGGCAGGTTCGCCATGACCAAGACCGACCAGATCTTCCTGTACGGCCGGACCGTCGACTTCGCCGACTGCTCCAGGATCCGGCCGCGGCCTGAGGTGGCGGTCATGTGCCGCGACCACCTGGAGCCCCACCCGCAGATCGCCCCCGCCTTCGGGGCGCTGTGGGGCGAGGACTCGCCGTTCAGGCGGATGCCGGACGGGATCCGCAGCCCCCAGGCCAACGAGCTGGCGGGGGAGTTCGCCTGGGCGGCCATCCGGGAACAGCCCGGGGACTACGTGCGCGTCGTCGTCCGCGACACCTTCCGCGCCTTCGAGTGGGAGCGCAGGCCCTATCCCACGCCGTGGACGGCCCGCGGTTACGAGTTCCGCGAAGGCGCGTCGCTGCGCGAGTCGTACGCCGAGCTCGCCTACCCCTACGGCGGGGACACGGCCGTCGCCAGGGTCGTCGAGCCGTACGGCGGGTGGGTCCGCGCCTACCAGGACGTGGTGTACCTGCGCGGGCCGATGCTGGGCGGCCTGCTGCTGGTCGGGCTGGCGGGCATGGTGGTGCGGATCCGGCGGCTGGGCGGCCCGGTGCTGCTGCCCTGGTCGGTGGGGCTGGCCCTGCTGGTGGTCCCGGCGGCGACCGCCGACTTCGACCCCCGGTACGTCCTGCCCGCGCTGCCGTTCGCCGCGATGGCCGCCGGGCTGGCGCTCGTCCCGGCCGCCCGCCGCCCCGAGCCCGCCACCCCTGCCGAGACCGCCGAGACCGCCGCTCCGAAGCCCGATCCCGAGCCGGATCCCGACGAGCGGTCCGCCGAGACCGTCCGCCGCCCGCACGGCTCAGGCGACCGCAGCACGGCCGAGATCGCCTGACCCGCTTGTCAGCGGCCCGGAGGGCGTTCTGCGGGGAGAACCGTCACGACAGCAGCAGGTCCACCACCCGGGCGGCGGCCCGGCCGTCGTCCAGCGGGCAGTACCGGTCGCGGAACGCGCGGAGCGCCGCCGCGTGCGCCAGGGCCGTCCCGTCCAGGTCGCGCAGCGCGTCGATCACCTCGTCCGTCGTGCGCAGCAGCGGCCCCGGGGCCTCGGTGGCCAGGTCGAGGTACGCGCCGCGCAGCTCGCCGGTGCGCGACTCCAGGTCCGGGGTGAAGAACAGGATCGGCCGGCCCGTCCCGGCGAAGTCGAACATCACCGAGGAGTAGTCGGTGATCAGCGCGTCGGCGATCAGGAGCAGCTCGCCGGTCTCCGGGTATCCGGTGACGTCGATCACCCGGGAGCCGGTGCCCGCCGTCCGCACCAGCACCGCGAACTCCTCGCCGAGCGCCTCGGCCAGCCGCTCGGCGTCCATGGCCGGGTGCGCCTGCCGTTCCCGGGGCGGATGGGCGTCGTCACGCCCGGCCGGCGCGTACAGCACCACCCGGCGGTCGGCCGCGATGCCCAGCCGCCGCCGCACCTGCATGGCCCGCGCGTGCCGGTCGGCCGCGTGCAGCAGGTCGTTGCGCGGCCAGCCGGACTCGATCACCTCGCCGTCGTACCGGAACGCCTTGCGCAGCATCTCGGTGACGTACGGGCCGGGGGACAGCAGGCCGTCCCACATCGGCACGTCCTCCAGGTAACGGTGCGGCCCCGGGGAGCCGGGCGCGGTCCGCCCGCTCCGGGCCAGGTCGAAGGCGATGTGCCCGTACGGGGTGCCGTGCCAGGTCTGCAGGTAGTACTGGCCGTCGCGCTTGACGAAGCCCTGCGGCTGCAGGCCGTTGGTGACGATGACGCGGGCCGACGCGACCGTCTCGTGGTACTCGGTGCTGCCGCGCAGCACCGCACGGCCGCCGGGGACCCGGAACTGGCCGTCGGCGGTCGACCACACCGGCTCCAGGTCCACGCCGCGCCGGACCAGCTCCTCGTGGATCGCCTTCGGGTTGCAGGAGTACTCCCGGCCGGAGAAGCTCTCGAACAGCACCACGTCCCGTATCGGGGCGGTGTTCGCGGCCGAGTAGTACCGCAGCCTGAGCCGCCGCTGCGCGTACCGGCCGCGCTCCTCGTCGGTGAGCGCGGTGCGGATCCGCACCGACAGCAGCTCTCCCCGGTACGGGCCGACCGTCAGCTCGTGCACGCCCGCGACCCGCGGGCCGGGCAGCGCGTCCCGGGCGGTGCGGTCCACCACCACCGGCACCTCGCCCGCGGGGCCGGGCGCCCACAGCTCCCAGCGGCCCGACGGCAGCGGCAGGACGCCCTGCGGCGTCGGGCGTTCGGTGGTGACCAGCGCGGTGAACTCCGCGCCGTCCCAGGTCACCGGGACCTCGTGCACGTCGCCGGTGCGGCTGTGGCGCAGCGCCAGCCGGCCGGGGCGGGTGCCGGGGTCGGCGCACGAGCCGGTCAGCCGCAGCGTGCGCGCGTCGATCCACTCGGCGGCGGTCGCCACCGGCCGGGGCGGGCGCTCGCTGAGCGTCAGGTTGCCGTGCCTGGTGCCGACCAGCCGGTACTCGCGCCCGCCGACGACGGTCCGGGCGTCGCACAGGTCGGCCCGTGCCGCCAGGCGCAGCCGCTCGCCCCGCGCCGCCAGGTACACGTCCCGATCGACGCCGCCGGTCCCGTCCTGCGGCCCGGAGCCGGTGTCCCGCCCGGCCAGGGCGGCCGGATCGATCCGGGCGGTGAAGGTCACCCGGCCCCGCCGCCTCCCGGTGACGGTCACCGGCTGCTCCACCGTGGCCCGGCTCCGCCGGGGCGCCAGGGCCAGCCGGCCGTCCTGGGCGAGGCCGGCGTCCTGCCTGTGCACCCATCCGGTCAGCTCGATGACGCCGCCGTCCGTCCGCGCCTCGGTGACCAGCGCCCGGACCGGCCGCACGTCGATCACCAGCTCGTCGGCGCGGGTGTACCCGGGGCTGATCCGCAGCCCGGAGTCGGTCTCGTGGGCCGGCGGCCGCAGCGCCGCGCCCGTGGGGCCGGTCAGCCGGGTGCGGTGCCGGACCCCGCCCGCGGTCACCGTCACGAACACGTGCCAGGTGCCCGCCGACCTGCCCAGCCTGGCCCCGTCCAGCTCGACCGCGAACGCGGACCAGTCCTGGCAGGCGGTGGCCTGGCCGCTGGCGGCGGTGATCTCGGGCCGCCGCAGCCGCTCCACCCGCGGGCGCAGCACCCGGGGGATGAACCGCCTGATCCGGCGGCGGACCTCGACCTCGATGACGGAGTCCTCGGGCCGGGCGGTCTCCAGCCGGTCGACGTAGGCGTGCCCCTCGATGCGCAGCCGCCCGTCCCGCCAGGTGATCTCGTGGATCCCCGTCACCGGCGCCAGCTCGTGCTCGGGCGACAGCTCGTACAGGTGGTCGGGGAACCGCGGGTCGCCCAGGAACGGGTAGTCGCCGTACCAGGCGTCCGATCCGGGCCGGCGGACGACGCCGGTGCGGTTGGGGTCGCGCTTGGCGAACGAGACGATCCGCACCAGCTCCGGCGCCATCCGCCGCCGCACGGCGTGGAACTTCAGCCGCTCGATCGCCGGCAGCTTCGCCGGCAGCCCCGGGTCGATCCGGTCGAGATGGTCGTTGACCAGGTCCAGGAGCGTCTCCCGGTAGGCGTCGTCGCCCCGGTCGGCCGCGTCGAGGTAGATGCGGATGTCGCTGAGCAGCGCGTACCGGTCGTAGACGTCCTTGAGCTCGGGGCAGTTGGCGGCCAGGAAGTCGGACGCGGCGCGGACCGAGCGGATCCGGGCGGCCAGGTTGCCCGGCTCGGTGCGCCGCTGCGTGATGGAGCGCTCGCCCGACTCGCGGATCCGCCAGTGGTAGACCGGCTCGCGCAGCACGTCCACCGAGCCGGCCAGCACGTGCGCCGGGACGGTCACCGGGGCGTCCTCGTACAGGCCGGGCGGGAAGCGGAAGCCGTGCCGGTCCCAGAACGAGCGGCGGAACACCTTGTTCCAGGCGGTCCGGTCGTTCAGCAGTTCGGGGAACTCGCGCACGTGGGTCCTGCGCCGGGCGACCCGGAAGATGCCCTCGTGCAGGCTCGAGGGGGTCACGCCCTGGACGCCGATCCGGCGCACGCCGCCGCAGGCGATGTCGGAGCCGGTCTTCTCCAGGCTGGAGACCATCAGCTCGTAGGCGTCCGGGGGGACCACGTCGTCGCTGTCGGCGAACGCCAGGTACTTCCCGGTGGCGTGCGGCACCCCGGCGTTGCGGGCGGGGCCGAGCCCGGCGTTGGGCTGCTGGACCAGCCGGAACCGCGGGTCGCGCTCGGCGAACTCCTTGGCGATCGCGGCGCCGCCGTCGGTCGACCCGTCGTCGACCATGATCACCTCGAGCTCCCGCAGGCTCTGCCGTTCCAGCGACTCGAGGCATTCCCGCAGGTAGGGCTCGACGTTGTAGAACGGTACGACGACGCTCAGCAGGGGTGACACGGTTCTCCAGGTCGGATGGCGCGATCGCGCGACTCGGCTGCGCGGCCCGGCACCGGAGCGGTGGCCTCGGGTGAATGGGCGGCAAGCGGAAGGTTAACCGACTTCGGCCGACGTGCGGACTCCGCCGGGAACCGTCGCGGTGTTCCCGATCACGCCGCTTGGGGGCCGTTCCGCCGGATCCGGGCGGGCTCTTCCCGGCTAGTTCCCCTTGCCCGCCGGGACATTCCGGGAGTCGGCCGGCCGGCGCAGCCCGGTGAACATGCGGCCGGCGTCCGGCTCCACCAGCCAGCGGAACGTCCTGACCACCGGCGGGGTGCACAGCAGCGTCCCGACCGCCAGCGCGATCGCCGCCATCGCCAGCACGCCCGGGACCGAGTGCCACATCTCCAGGTCGTCGAACCCGCTGTAGGTCATCAGCCGGGTCCCGAAGCCGTGCAGCAGGTAGGCGTACAGCGTCGCCGCCCCGAGCCCGGTGAACCAGGTCCGGCGGCGCGGCACCAGCGACAGGAACGCGGCGATCAGGACCACCGCGACGACCATCATGGCCAGCCGCATCGCGGTCCCGGTGAGGTGGTCCACGCCGAACTCCGAGTGCGGGTGCTTCCAGTACACCCAGTCGACGGCCATGTGCCGGTGGGCGACGAACGCGACCGCGAGCGCACCCGCCAGCGTCAGCGCCCCCAGCACCCGGGCGACCGGCCGGTGCAGCAGCGCGAAGTGCTCGCGGCGCAGCAGCAGCCCCAGCACGTAGAACGGCAGCAGCCCCAGCGTGCGGTGCAGTTCCAGCTCGTCGCCCAGGTCGTCCAGGTACGACAGCAGCGAGATCCCCACCGCGACCGCCAGCGGCCAGCGGATCTGCTGCCACACCGGGGTGGACAGCCGCCACCAGAACAGCGCCAGCAGGAACCACGTCAGGTAGTACGGGTCCAGCAGGCTGAGGGACAGCTCGTTGCCGCCGACCGCCCAGTTGTACATCGAGTACAGGAACTCGAACAGCAGGTAGGGGACGGCGAGCTGGAGGACGAGCTTGCGCGCCTTGCCCGACCCGAACGTGAAGTTCCGCGACAGGTACCCGGTGACCAGGATGAACAGCGGCATGTGGAACAGGTAGATGGTCAGGTACGCCGCCCCCGCCAGGGGCACGTCGCGCAGCCCGACCAGTGAGTGCCCCACGACCACCAGCAGGATCGCCAGGAACTTGGCGTTGTCGAAGTAGGGGTCGCGTTCCTTGCGCGGACGCGGCGCCGGGGCCTGCGCGGCCTGCTGGGCCTGCACGGCCCGGGGCGCCGCGATGCCGGGGTCGCTGAGCTGCGTCATGGGTTCCGGGGTTCCAGCGGAAGGGGTCAGGACTTGCAGATGTCGTCGGTGGCGCGGACCTCGTCCTGCTGCCGGGGGATGCCGGACTGGCGGGGCTTGAGCGAGGTCCAGTCCGCGCCGAGCACCAGGTCGACCATGCCGGGAGCGGCGCCCTGGGCGCCCGGGGCGGGCTTGCCGGCGTCCGGCACCACCTCGGCCAGCGCGGCGGCCTGGTGGTCGGCGCCCGGCCCGTACAGCACCTGGGTGTTCCGGCCGGCGGGCCGGTTGCCCACCTCGACGACCCGGAACCCGCGGTCGGTCAGCTCGTCGGCGACCCGGCGGGCCAGCCCGTCGACGCCGCTGGCGTTGTAGACCCGCACCCGCACCTGGCTGGGCGGGATCTTGGGGGCGGCGGTGCCGCCGGTCCTGGTCTCCTGGATCCCGGTGTCGTGCCGGATCGCGGTGAAGAACTGGTTGGCGTCGGGCTGGCGCAGCGCCACCCGGTTGGGGTCGGGGGCGTAGGCGGTCCACGGCACGGTGACGAAGCGCAGCTTGCCGGCGGTCAGCCCCTGCATCCCGCGGGCGATCTTGGTCATCGCCGCCACGTCCAGGTCCTCGTCGGCGGTCAGCGACTTGGTGGTCGCGCTGAGCAGCGAGTTCAGGGTGCCGGGGTTGCTCAGCACGCCGGCCGACAGCGCCTTCTTGGCCAGCGAGGCCATGAACTGCTGCTGCCGTTTGATGCGGTCCAGGTCCGAGCCGTCGCCCAGCGCCTTGCGGGAGCGCACGTAGGCCAGCGCGGTCTCGCCCTTGATGGTGTGCCTGCCCTTGCTCAGCCGCAGCTTGGCCTGCGGGTCGTAGACGTTCTTGGGCACGCAGACGTCGACCCCGCCGATGGCGTTGGTGATGTTCTTGAAGCCGACGAAGTCGACCTGCAGGAAGTGGTCGATCTTGATCTGGGTGAGCCGTTCGATGGTCTTGACCGTGCAGGGCGCCCCGCCCCGGGTGAACGACTCGTTGATCATCGCGACGCTGGAGGCCGGGACGGTGCTGCCGTCACGGGCCTTGCAGTCGGGGATCGGCACCATCAGGTCGCGCGGGAAGCTGATGCCCATCGCCTGCTCGCCGCCGGGGGACAGGTGCAGCAGGATCATGGTGTCCGACCGCGGCGGGTCGTTGACCATGCTCCGGCCGTACTTGGCGTTGGCGCCGGTCCGGGTGTCGGAGCCGAGCAGCAGGATGTTCAGGGCGTCGTTGAGCTTCTCCGGGCGCGGGCCGTAGTTGATGGACTCCCGGGAGATGTTGCCGTTCAGCTTCCGGTAGTAGCCGTACAGGCCCAGGCTCGAGCACACCAGGGTGACCGACAGGCCGATGGCGACCCAGCCGAGGATGCGCCAGCCGCGCCGGTGCTCCTCCGGCGCCGGATCTGCGTCATCGACGTACTCCATGTACATCGGGTTGCTGTTCATGGGCTCCTGCGGTCGGGCGCGGACCCCCGCGGGGGTCGGGGTCAGTGCTGGATCACCAGCCGGCGGACCGCCCGGGCGCCCGCGGAGTCCCGCGGGTCCCAACTCGGCACACCGGCCACCGCTGTCACATGCTCCAAAGAGATACGCCGGTCAAGGGCTGCTTCGTCGAGATTTCGTTGAATTATGGCCGAACCGCCCGCCGCGAGAGGGGCGATGAGCCCGACGAGTATCCCGTCGAGGGCGGTGAAGGGCAGGTCGCTCAGCACCCGGCTACCGGCGTCCAGCCCCCATGAGCGGGCGGCTTCCGCTCCCCGGGAGGCCAGCTCGCCCGCCCCCAGTGTGGCATATGTCACGTGTGTCCCTGCCGCCGCCTCCGCCACACAAAGCGCGGGCGCCTCCACGTCCACCGGAGAGTACGGCATGAACCGGTCGCCGTAACCCCGGATCTCGACCGCATAGTCCATGACGTCCGGTCGCGGCTCGGCCAGCGGGCCGCCCAGCGCGTGCAGCGACAGCCCCACCACCTCGTCGGCCCCGGCGGCCAGCGGCTCCCAGCGGTCCGGCATGGACAGCACCTCCTCGGCGACCGCCAGGAGGTACGGCCCTTCGCCGCCGTCCGGTTCGACGCCGGGCTCCAGCGGTTCGGCCACCAGCCCCGCCGACCAGCACGCCATCAGCCACACCGCCGTCTGCCAGTGCGGCGGCAGCAGCATCACCACCCGGTCGCCCGGTTGTGCGCCCAGCCCGTCCACCAGCAGGTTCGCGGTCTTGGCCACCCAGTTGGCGAACACGCGGGCCGACAGTTCCACCCGTTCGCCGGAGGCGTCGTCGTAGAAGGTCACCAGGGGACGCGACGGGTCGTCGGCCAGCCGCCGCGCCAGCAGATCCGCGGGTGTGCTCTGCACCATGCCGCAGAAGCGTAGGGCCACCCCCGTTCGGCGCGGCCCGCTACTCTGCGCTTCCAGTGGACGAACGCGAGCAGCTCAGCACCCGCCCGCCCCGCGAGGCGGGCCGACGCGCATCCTCCGGGCTGCGGTTGCCGAACCCGTTCCCCAACGACCCGCGGGCCCTCGGCAACTCCACCCGCGCCGGGCGGGTGCTGGCCCGGCTCACCATCGCCCCCGCGCTGCTGATCGTGGCCTGGCTGGCGGTGTCGCTGCCGCTGCTCATGGCGGGGGCGTACGGTCTGGGGCCGTCGCTGGCGCTGTTCGTCCCGGTGGCGTTCCTGGTGCTCAAGGCCGGGTTCTGGGACCGGACCCGGCTGGAGCTGACGATCGGGCTGCGCGGGCGGGTGTCCTGGTGGGTGACCGCCTCGGTGGTCGCGGTGGCGGCGGCGTTCTTCGCGCTCGAGGTCGCCATGTGCGCCGAGCAGGTCGTGGTGCGCCGCGACCCCGCCTCCTACGTGCAGTTCGCCACCTGGCTGAACGAGCACGGCAGCCTGCCGATCGACCCGATGCGGGAGGCGTTCGGCTCCGGGGACCGCTACCTGGACTACGGCGGGCCGGCGTTCTACGAGGACGGCGGGTGGATCGTCCCGCAGTTCATGGCCGGGCTGCCGATGGTGCTGGCGCTCGGCGGATGGCTCGGCGGCACCGGCGCGATGCTGCTGATGGCGCCGCTGCTGGGGGCGGGCGCGGTGCTGTCGTTCGGCGGGCTGACCGCCCGGCTGGTCGGGCCGCGCTGGGCGCCGGTGGGGGCGCTGGCGCTGGCGCTGACGCTGCCGATGCAGTGGCTGGCCCGCTCCACCTACAGCGAGCTGCCCGCGCTGGTGCTGCTGCTGGGCGGGCTGAGCCTGCTGGTGGACGTCCGGGAGCTGGAGTCGCGGGCCGCGCGGGTCCGGGCGTTCCTGGCGGGGCTGTCGCTGGGGCTGGTCCTGCTGGTGCGCATCGACGGCATCCGCGACCTGCTGCCGGTGGTGGTGTTCGCCGGTCTGCTGGCCGCCCGCCGCCGCCCGACCTGGCTGCCGCTGACCCTGGGCCTGGGGCTGGGCGCGGGGGCCGGGCTGCTGGAGGGCTACACCAAGTCCCGGCCCTACCTGGAGTACCTGGGCGACTCGCTGCGGCCGGCGCTGCTGCTGGCCGCCGCGGTGATCGCCGGAACGGTCCTGATGGCGGTGCTGCTGCGGTGGGGGCCGACCGGGCTGCGGCTGCGCCGTCTGGGCGCGGCGATCTCCCGGGGCCCGCTGCCCTCGCTGGCCGCGGCGGGGACGGTGCTGGTGGTGGCCGCGTTCGCGGCGCGGCCCCTGGTGCAGACCGTCCGGCGGGCGCCGCGCACCGAGGAGGACCGGATCAACGTCGAGTTCGTCGAGCAGATGCAGCGCATCAACGGGCTGCCGATCGACGGGTGGCGGCAGTACACCGAGCAGTCGCTGTACTGGGTGATCTGGTACATCGGGCTGCCCGCGCTGCTGCTGGCCGCGCTCGGCGCGGCGGTGCTGACCCGGCGGCTGCTGAAGCGGCGCACCGGCGAGTGGGTGCTGCCGTTCATGATGATCGCCTGGTCGACGGTCACGATCCTGTACCGGCCCGGCATCACCCCCGACCATCCGTGGGCCTCCCGCCGGCTGGTGGCGCTGGTCCTGCCGGGGCTGCTGCTGCTGGCGCTGTGGGGCACCGCCTGGTGCGTCCGCCGGGTGCGCTTCTCGCGGTGGCGGCGCGCGGCGATGCCGGTGGCGCTGGCGGGCGCGCTGGCCGTGACGGTCCCGATCGCGGTGACGGCCTGGCCGCTGATGCTCACCCCCACCGAGCAGGGCGAGCTGCGGGCGGTCCGCGACATGTGCCGCAAGATCGGCCCCGGCCGTTCCGTCGTCATCGTCGACCCGGTCGTCGCCGACCGCCTCGCCCAGGTCGTCCGCGGCATGTGCGGCATCCCCGCCGCCCGTCCCGCCCCGGGCGTCAAGGACCGTGACTTCGAACGCATCCTCGACGGCATCCGCGAGACCGGCCGCCGCCCCGCCGTCCTCGGCGCGACCCCCGGCCAGGTCTCCTCCCACGGCGCCGCCGAACGCGTCCTCCACCTGCGCACCCGCCAGGACGAGCGCTCTCTGGTGAGCCCCCCGAACGGCACCTGGCCCCTGTCGATGGAGGTCTGGATGTCCGAACCGGCCCCCTGAACGATGTGCGGGTACTCAGTGGCCTCGGTATTCTCGGCCCGCGTGAGCACCCAGCCCGAGACCGGATCCGAGTCCGTCCACGTGACGATCGTCCTGCCCTGTTACAACGAGCAGGACCACGTGATCGACGAGGTCGAGCGCATCTGCAAGGCGATGGACGCCAGCGGCCACAGCTACGAGCTGCTGGCGGTCGACGACTGCTCGACCGACGACACGCTGGCCCGGCTCCAGGAGGCCGCGCCGCGGTTCCCCAACATGCGGATCATGGCGTTCCAGCACAACAGCGGCTCGGGCACGGTGCGGCGGATCGGCACCCAGCAGGCGCGCGGCGACATCGTCGTGTGGACCGACGCCGACATGACCTACCCCAACGAGCGGATCCCCGAGCTGGTCGACATCCTCGACAACGACCCCTCGGTGGACCAGGTGGTGGGCGCGCGGGTCACCGAGGCCGGGACGCACAAGGTGCTGCGGGTGCCGGCCAAGTGGTTCATCCGCAAGGTCGCCGAGCGGCTGACCAACACCAAGATCCCGGACCTGAACTCGGGGCTGCGGGCGTTCCGCCGCGAGGTGTCGCTGCCCTACCTGCGGCTGCTGCCCCCCGGGTTCTCCTGCGTGACCACGATCACCATCGCGTTCCTGTCCAACCAGCACGCGGTGCGGTACCTGCCGATCGACTACTACAAGCGGGCCGGCAAGTCCAAGTTCCACTTCACCAAGGACGCCTACCGCTACATCCTGCAGGTGCTGCGGATGGTCATGTACTTCAACCCGCTGGCCGTGCTGATGCCCCTGGCCCTGTGGCTGCTGGGGATCGGCGTGGTCAAGGGGATCTTCGACATGGTCGTCCACTTCGGCTACTTCGCCAACAACACCGTGATGATCTTCATCTCCGGCCTGCTGATCGCCTCCCTGGCGCTGCTGGCCGACCTGATCGTCCGATCCCGGGGCGACACATGAGGATCGCCGTCGTCGGGCCCGCGTTCCCCTACAAGGGCGGCGGCGCGCACCACACCACCGAACTGGCGCACCGGCTGTCGGCCGCGGGCCACGACGTGGTGATCGAGTCGTGGAAGGCGCAGTACCCCTCGTTCCTGTATCCGGGGCGGCAGACCATCGACGCCCCGGAGGGCGAGCCGTTCCCGGCGACCCGCCGTGAGCTGGCCTGGTACCGCCCCGACGGCTGGCTGCGCACGGGACGCGCGCTGCGCTCGGCCGACCTGGTGGTCCTGGCCGTGCTGACTCCCGTCCAGGTGCCCTCCTACCTGGGGATCCTGCGGGGCGTACGGCGGAGGACCCGGGTGGTGGCGCTGTGCCACAACGTGTTGCCGCACGAGCGCAAGCCCTACGACGTCCCCCTGATGAAGGCGTTGCTGCGCCGCGTCGACGGGGTCCTGGTCCACTCCGAGCAGCAGGCGCAGCTCGCCCGTACCCTGACCGCCCGCCCGGTCACGGTGGCCGAGATGCCTCCCCACCTGCCCGCCAGGCCCGTGGAACGCGCGGCGGGGGAGAAGGTCCGCAACCGTCTGCTCTTCTTCGGCATCGTCCGCCCCTACAAGGGCCTCGACGTCCTGCTGAGAGCGCTGGCCGCCGGACCTGCCGAGGTGCGGCTGACCGTGGCGGGCGAGTTCTGGGGCGGCGTCGAGAAGACCCAGGAGCTGATCAGGTCCCTGGGCCTGGCCGACCGGGTGGACCTGCGTCCCGGCTACGTCCCGGCCTCCGAGGTGCCGGGGCTGTTCGCCGACGCCGACGCCCTGGTCCTGCCGTACCGCTCGGCGACGGCGAGCCAGAACGTCTGGATGGCCCACGAGCACGGCGTCCCCGTCATCGCGACCCGGGTCGGCGGCTTCCCCGACCAGGTCAGGGACGGCGTGGACGGCGTCCTCTGCGAGCCGGACGACGTCCCCTCCCTGACCAGGGCCCTGGAACGCTTCTACGCCCCCGGCGAGCCGGAACGTCTCCGTTCCGCCGTCCGCCCGGTGGACGACACCCCGCTCTGGGACGCCTACCTGGACCGCCTGCTGTCGTCCGGGTGATACGGGAGCCCTCCTGGTGTGGAGGACTCCCGCATGGTGCCGTTCTTCAACGCGCTGTTGCGGAGCGCTCGGTGGCGGGCCGGGCCGCGTCGGCGAGACGTTCGGTGAGGAAGTCCTCCCAGGTGCGCGTGCCGAGGGTGGCGCCCTCGAGGGTCAGGTTGTCCCCGTTCCGGTAGGCGCGGCCGGGCTTGCCGGGGATCCGGACCGGGAGCAGCGGGCGGCGCTTGCCGGTGGCCCGCAGGTAGCTTCGGAGCAGGTCGGCCATCGCGTACACCCGGGGTCCGGCAAGGTCGGGCACCCGGCTGGCCGGTTCGCCGAGGGCCAGCTCCACCAGCCGGGCCGCCACGTCGCGGGAGTCGACCGGCTGGAAGCGGAGCCCGCGCGGAGCCGGGACCACCGGGAGCTTGGCCATGGCGCTCACCGTCCTGAAGACCAGGTCGTGGAACTGGGCGGCGCGCAGGATCGTCCACGGCACTCCGGAGCCGATGACGGCCTCCTCGGCGGCGAGCTGGGAGCGGAGCCAGGCCAGCGGGACGCGGTCCGCCCCGATCACCGAGATGAACACCACATGCCGCACCCCGGCCCGTGCCGCGGCCCGCATGAGGTTCCGGGTGGCCTCGTCGTCGCCCTTGGCGCTCCCGGCGAGGTGCAGGACGGTCTCGACACCGTCCACCGCGGCCTCGACGCCCTCGTTCTTCAGCAGGTCACCGGTCACGTACTCGATGCCGTCCACGGGGTCGTGGCTCCGGCGGCTGAGCACCCGCAACCGCCGGCCGGCGTCCCGCAGCAGCGGAACGACGTGGCCGCCGAGGGTCCCGGTGCCGCCGGTGATCAGGATGGGCGATGTCATAGCGTTCCTCCAGGCCGGTTCCGGTCGGATCGACCGGTTCTTCGTGGGTCCACTGGGATGACCCCGGCCGGGGAGGGAACGTGACAGCGTGGACGAGCGGAATCTGGCCGGGCTTTTCGAGGAGCACCGGACGCGGCTGCGGGCGGTGGCGTACCGGATGCTCGGCTCGGTGAGCGAGGCCGACGACGCCGTTCAGGAGACCTGGATCCGCCTCGGCCGCACCGGCGCCGACGAGGTGAACGACCTCGGCGCCTGGCTGACCACGGTCGTCGCCCGGGTGTGCCTGAACGCGCTGCGCTCCCGCGAACGCCGCCGCGAGGATCCCCTCGACGTGCGCGTCCCCGATCCGATCGTCGCCCCCGGGACCGGCGGCGACCCCGAGCACGAGGCGCTGCTGGCCGACTCGGTGGGCCTGGCGCTGATGGTGGTGCTGGAGACCCTGTCCCCGGACGAACGGGTCGCGTTCGTGCTGCACGACATGTTCGCCGTGCCGTACGAGGAGATCGCCCCGCTGATCGACCGTTCCACGCCCACCGCCCGGCAGCTCGCCAGCCGCGCCCGCCGCCGCGTGCAGGGCCATGCCCCCGTCCCCGACCCCGACCTCGCCCGGCAACGCGAGGTCGTCGACGCCTTCTTCGCCGCCGCCCGGGACGGCGACCTCGACGCCCTGGTCACCGTCCTGCACCCGGACGTCGTCCTGCGCTCCGACGGCGGCGTCGCCCGCCCCCGGCAGACCACCGTCATCACCGGCGCCCGCAACGTCGCAGCCCAGGCCGTCACCTTCGGCCGCCTCTCCCCGTACGCCCGCCCCGCCCTCGTCAACGGCACCGCCGGCACCGTCGTCACCGCCCACGGCCGGCCCCTGTCCGTCATGGCCTTCACCGTCACCGAGGGCAGGATCACCGCCATCGACGTCCTCGCCGACCCCGACCGCCTGGACGCCCTGGTGCCGGCCCCTTCCGGCGACTGATCCCGGTGTCCCCCGGCCCGGTCACAGCGTGGCGAGGAAGTCCCGTACCGCCGAGGCGAAACCGGGCGGGTCGTCGTCGTGCACCCAGTGCCCGCAGCCGGGGAACTCCCGCAGCGTCGTCCCGGGGCGCCGTTGCGCCATCTGTCGCGCCATCCAGGTCGGCAGGACGAAGCTGTCCAGGCCGTGGATCAGCAGCGCCGGGCAGGTGGAGGCCAGCCAGTCGTCCCACCAGTCGCCGATCAGCGCCTCCTGCGACCGCACCATGTCGTCGTAGTCGAACAGGAACCCCCAGCCGTCCGGTCGTTCGACGGCGCTTTCCAGGAAGTAGCCCGCGTCCGGGATCCCCCGTTCCTCCACCCGCCGCTTCAGCTCGCCCAGCGTCGGGGCGCGTCGTGGCCAGTCCCGCACGTCCAGGACCGGGTGGGGGATCTCGGGTCGCCGGTTGTAGGCGCCGCCCTCCTCGACGACCAGCGCCCGGACCAGTTCGGGGTGCCGTGCCGCCAGCCGGAACGCCACCACCCCGCCCATCGAGTGGCCGAGCACCACGAGCGGTCCCAGGCCCAGGGAACGCGCGAAGGCGGCGGCGTCGGCCACGTAGGCGTCCGGTGAGAAGTCGCCGTCACGCTCGCTGTGCCCGTGTCCCCGCTGCTCCAGCGCGATCAGGCGGTATTCCGGCGCGAGCGCGGCGGCCGGCCCGGCGAACGACCGGGCCCGCCCGAAGTGCCCGTGCAGCGCCAGCACTGGCATCCCCTCACCGCCGAAGTCCACGTAGGCCAGCCGCAGCCCCCGGACGGTCGTCGTCCTCGCGATGGTCATCGTCATCCCCTCCGGTGTCGAGATGATGCCGGAGACGGGACGGGTGTTGAGGAGGTTCACCGGCCCGGGGAGGTGGCCTCCTTCCCGCCGGATGCGTCTTCGGGCATCGGGGCGGGACGGACCGCGGGGGCGTCGTTCGGCGCCCGGGCCAGCCAGACGGCGCACGCCGCGGTGACGGCCGCCATGACGACCAGCAGCAGCCGGTAGTCCACCAGCAGGGACAGGCCGGCTCCGAGCGCGATCGACACCGTCTGGGGAGTGGACACGATCCCCATCGACGCCGCGAGCGCCCGGCCCCGCGTGTCGTCGGGGGTGCGGCGCTGCACCGCGGTGATCATGCCGACCGTGGTCCAGCAGATGCCGGCCCCGAACAGGAACGCCCCCACGCAGACCACGACGGCGTTCGGGACGAGGTAGACCACCGACGCCGCCGATGTCCCGGCGATCCCGGCCACCACCAGGCGGATGTCGCCGATGCGCCGGGTCGCGGCGCCGGCCGCCAGTCCCGCGGCGATCGCCCCCGCCCCCTGCGCGCAGGAGAGCACCCCGATGAACGCCGCCGTCCGGTGCAGGCCCTCGTCGACGATCGCGAAGACCAGCGTTTGGGAGAAGCCGCAGACCAGCAACGCCAGCCCGAGCGCGAGGAGCATGTTCCGCAGCGCGGGGCTGGCGAACACGTACCGCAGCCCCGACAGCAGTTCCTCGCGCAGCCGCAGGGCCCCCTGCACGTGCCGCCTGTCGCCCGGCGCCCGGACCAGCCACACGGCCACCGCCGCCGCGACGAACGTCGCCGAGTCCAGCAGGGCGACGACATGCCCGCCGGCGAGGGTGAACAACGCCGCGCCGATCAGCGGGGCCAGCAGTTTCACCCCGTCGCCGGCGGTCTGCAGCAGGCCGTTGGCGGCCGGCAGGTCGTCGTCGTCGACGATCGCGGACACCAGGGCGCCCTGGGCGGCGGTGATGATGACCGCGGAGACGCCGTAGCACAGGATCACCGCGTACAGCAGCCAGACGTCTTCGGCGCTCCGCACCAGCAGCGTCATCAGCAGCAGGCACGCCATCACCAGGTTGGTGACGATGAACACCGCGCGCCGGGGGAAGCGGTCGACGATCACCCCGGCGAAGGGGGCGAACAGGAAGGGCAGGGCCACGAAGAAGAAGGCCCCGCCCGCCGCCGCGTTGCTCCCCGTCAGCTCCTTGACCCAGATGCCGAAGGCGATGATGAGGGCCCGGTCACCGAGGGTGGAGAGGGTCTGTCCGAAGACGAGGAGCTGGAAACCGCGGTTTCTCAGCAGGACTCGCAAGGCCCGCCCCTCCTTAGCGAACGATGACCCGGCGATGAGATCACGGGGCCGGACGAACTGTCCAGAGGCGACCGGATGACCGGATGTGGCCACATATCTTACTGGACCTGACGTTTTCGGTCATAGATCTTGGGCTGGTGCAGATCATATGCGCAGGATTTCTACGGACCGGAACGACGACACTGACCCTCGCGCTGGAGCGCCTGGGGTTCGGTCCGTGCTACCACATGCGGACGGTGCAGGCCGAGCCGTGGCGGGCCGAGGACTGGATCGCCGCCGCCGACGAACCCGCCGCCGCCGACTGGGAGCGGATCCTTTCCGGATTCGAATCCACGGTGGGGGATCCGGGCGCGCTGTTCTGGCGCCATCTGATCGACGCCTTTCCCGACGCGAAGGTGATCCTTTCGGTGCGGGATCCGCAGCAATGGTACGAAAGCGCGTCCCGCACCATCTTCCCGGCCCTGGAAGGCCCGCCGCTGCCATTGCGCCTGCTGACCTGGCGCCGGCCGAGCCGTGAGGACAGGTTGCTCGACCGGCTGCAACGACTGACCTGGGAGCTCGACTTCGGCAACGACTTCGCCGACCGGGACCGCGCCGTCGAGGTCTTCACCAGGCGCATCGCCGACGTGCGGGCGCATGTGCCCGCCGACCGGCTGCTGGTGTACGACGTGCGGGAGGGCTGGGAGCCGCTGTGCGCGTTCCTCGGCGTGCCCGTCCCGGACGAGCCGATGCCCCGGGAGAACGACCGGGCCGCCTTCCAGGCCCGTCAACGCAGTGCGCTCATGCGCGTGGTGGGCGACCGCGCGCGCAAGGCGGCGGCGATCGGCGTCGGCGCCGCACTGACGGCATGGGTGGTGCGGCGGCTGCGGTCCGCATCGTGACGTGACGGCCGAGGCCATCGACGAGGCGGGGTGATCACCATGGCGGAGAAACTGACCATCGATCCGATGTCCGAGTTGGTGGAAGCGTCCCCGGGGCGGGACCCCCACCCGCTGTACTCCCGGCTGCGCGCCGATCACCCGGTGCATTGGAGCGAACTGCTGGGGTCCTGGGTGCTGACCCGGCACGAGGACTGCACATCGGTGCTCCGCGATTCGCGATCCTTCGCGTCGGACTGGCGAAGGATCGGGGAGGACGTCCCCGAACCGATGCTCAGCATCCAGACGGTCGACCCGCCCGAGCACACCGGCATACGCCATTTCCTGGTGGACGCGGTCCGCGCCATCGACCACCGGGCCCTCGAGGAGACGATCGCCCGGCAGGTCGACGCCCGGCTCAAGGACCTCGGCGCCCGGGACGGCTTCGACTTCGTCGCGGACTTCGCCGAACCCGTCGCCCTGCACACCGTCACCGCGTTCCTCGGCGTCCCCCCGATCGACCTCGACTGGTTCCGGCCCGTCTCCCAGGCGATCGTCGACGGGATGGACGCCGGGATCTGGCCCGAGAAGGCCGGACCCGCCGTACGGGCACGGGCGCTGCTGGCGGAGATGTCGGCGGACTGGCTCGCCGACCCGCCCGGCGGCGGGCTGGTCGGGTACGTCGCCGCGCACGAGGCCGGATCCGGGATCAGCCGCCCGGTGCTGCTGAACACCCTGCGCGCGGTCCTGCACGCGGGATACGAGTCGGCGGGCAGGCTGCTCACCGGCGGCATGGCCGCGCTGCTGGCCGAACCGGACGCCCTGCCGCTGCTGGCGCGCGGCGACCTGGCCCGCGCGGTCGAGGAGATCGTCCGGTTCGTCTCCCCGGTGCAGGCCGACGGCCGTGCCTGCGTCATCGAGACGACGATCGGCGGCCACACCATCAAGGCCGGTGATCCCGTCACGATGCTGCTCGGGGCCGCCAACCGCGACCCGTCCCGGTTCGCCGAGCCCGACGCTCTGGACTTCTCCCGCCACCCCAACCCGCATCTGGGGTTCGGCCGGGGCGCGCACTCCTGTCTCGGGCAGTCCCTGGCGACCCTGCAGGCGCGCATCGTGTTCGGGACCATCGCGGCCGAGCATCCCGGCATCCACGCGACGGGCCGGGCCGTCTGGCGAGGCAACCTCACGCTCCGCGGAGTCGCCCGGCTTCCCGTCAGCCTCTCCTGACCTTCTCCCCGGCGATCGGCGACGAAGGAGGTGAACGCCATGCGCTACATCCACTGAGCCCACAGCACACGCGACCGATAGATCGATCGGCGGAAGGGGGCCGTGACGATGCGCTACATCCACTGAACCCCGTGAGCGCGCGCCCGGCCGTGGCGGGTCCGCGGAACGAGCGGCCCGAACGGCCGGGCGCCCGCCCGACGCCCCCCTACCTCTTCGTCCAGGAGCAGCGATGACGACGGTCCTCCGCGCCACGACCGCCACGGCCACCGCGATCATGGTGCTGGCGTCCACGACGGCGGCGCAGGCCGCCGGCCGGCTCGACGGGACATGGCCGGCCCACCGGCTCGCCGCGACCACCACCGGCGACGACGCGATGCGGCACCTGCGGGCCTACGACCGGATCGCCAGGCGGAACGGGGGAGTGCGCGCCACCGGCACGCCCGGGTTCGCCGCGTCCGACGCCTACACCGCCCGGGTGCTGGAGCGCGCGGGATACCGGGTGTACCGGCAGGAGGTGCCGTACGAGGACTACCGGATCGACGCCGAGCGGGCCGACGTGCTCACCCCGGCGAACCGGCCGGTGCGGGTGCTCATGATGAGGTTCTCGCCCGTCACCCCGCCCGAGGGCCTCACCGCACCGCTCGTCGTCGCCCCCGTCACGGAGTCGGGCGGCTGCACCGCGTCCGACTACGACGGCCTGCCGGTGCGCGGATCCATCGTGCTGGTCCGGCGCGGGTCATGCGGCTACACGGCGCAGCAGAGGGTCGCCGCGACGCTGGGAGCCAAGGCGATGCTGGTCTACATGGCGACGCCGAGCCCCGGGAACATCTGGCGGCTGCACGCGTTCGACCGCTCGGCCGTCACGATCCCGGTCGCCAGCGTCTCGCAGGAACAGGGCGAGCGGCTCGCCGCCGACGCCGCCCGCGGCACGGTGAGCCTGCGCCTCCGGCTGCGCGGCCATTCGGTGACCGGAACGACCAGCAACCTGTTCGCCGAGACCCGCGGCGGCGACCCGGCCTGCGTCGTGATGGCCGGAGCGCATCTGGACAGCGTCACCGAATCCCCCGGCATCAACGACAACGCCGCCGCCGTCGCCGCGCTGCTGGCCACCGCGCAGCGGCTCGCGCCGTACCAGCGGCGGGTGCGCAACAAGGTGCGGTTCGCGTTCTGGGGCGCGGAGGAACTCCCCGTCGTCGGCTCCACGCACTACGTGCGCACCCTGTCGCCCGAGCAGCGCGCGGACATCGCGCTGTACCTCAACTTCGAACTGCTCGCCGCACCCAACCATGTGCGGTTCCTGATGGACGGCGACGCCGGCGACCAGCCGCCCGGCACCACCCCGGGACCGCCCGGGTCGGGCGCGATCGAGGACGTCTTCCGTGCCTACCTGCGCCCCCGGGGACTGCCGTTCAAGCCGCAGAACATGCGCGCGGTCGGTTCCGACCACGAGCCGTTCGCACAGGCCGGGATTCCGGTCGGCGGGATCAACGGGGGCGCGTTCGCCGTCAAGACCGAGGAGGAGGCGAAGGTGTTCGGCGGACAGGCCGGGCGGCTGTACGACTGGTGCTACCACCAGGCGTGCGACACGATCGACAACATCGACCGCCGCGCCCTGGACGAGAACGTGCCCGCCATCGCCTACGCGGTGGGACGCTTCGCCGCCGACGTCTCGCAGGTGGAGGGCGCCCGATGAGCACCTACCCCGCATCGACGCCCATGGCGCTGGACTTCGACGTCGCGAAACTCCAGGCCGACCTGGACGCGCTGCGCCGCGAGCGGTGGCGGGCGCAGCGCCCGATCGGGCGGGACGGCCTGCTCCCGGAGCCGGACGTCGACTGGCGGGTCCTGCCGCTGCGCAGCATCGGCGGGGATCCGGAACGCACCGACCCCGGCGGCGCGGGCCTGGACGACTTCGCCGACACCCCCTGGCTGGACAAGGCCCCCCACCTCCGCGAGGTGATCGACGCGATCCCCGCACCGGTCCGCGGTGTGCGGCTGATGTCCCTGGGGAGCGGCGCCACCGTGCACGAGCACCGCGACTCCAGGTACGGATTCCCCAACGGCCTGCTGAGGCTGCACGTGCCGATCGACACCAACCCCGACGCCGTCGTGGTCATCGACCGGGTGCCGCGGCACTGGGACGCGGGCAGGCTGTGGTTCGGCGACTTCCGGCGGCCGCACTACGTGGCCAACCACGGCGACCGGGCCCGCGTCCACATGGTGATCGACTGCCTGGTCGGCCACCGGCTCATCGACCTGTTCCCCGCGGGCTTCCGGGAGCGGCTGCCGCTCAGCGAGGTGCTGTTCGCCCGCGAGCCGGTCCCGCTCGTCGACGGCGAACTCGACGCGTTCCGCTGCCGTTTCGCCCTGCCCGGCGAGTTCCCGCAGTGGTCCGAGGACGAGGCCGCCGACGGCCCGGACGCCGAGGCCGCGATCGAGATCGCGGACGGCCGCCCCGTTCTCGGCATCGACGGAAGGCCGGCGTTCGGCCTGGTGCATCTCGGGCTCGGCGAGTTCCGCCTCACCGGATGGAGCGAGGAGCGCACGATCACCGTCGAGCCCGGCGGCTCGGTACGGATCCGGATCCGCGCCGGACGCCGGATGCGCGAATGGATCCGGCCCACGCGCCCGTGAGGCCGCCCCCCGCATCCGCGCTCGCCGCCGCGTGCGGGGCCATGCCCCCGTCCCCGACCCCGACCCCGACCCCGACCGCCTGAACGTTCTCGACCTGGAGCGACCGCCGACCGCCCCGAAGACTCGGGGTGTCAGGCCCAGCCGCAGGAGAACGACTCGCCGCCGGGCCGGCCGTCCACGAGAGGCGAACCGTAGTCACCGACCGTGATCCTGTACGGACTGGACTCCGACCGTCGGCCTGCCGACACCAGAAGCCCGTCACCTGGCTTGTGCGATATGCAGGCGAGGAAGTCCAGGACGGAGTTCTCGCCCTCCTGATAGGCGACTCGCAGGGGCGCGTCGAAGACGTGCGCGTAGTTGTCGACCAGCCACCGGGCGCCAGGGGCGACGATGTTCGGGTCGGCATAGAACTCCGCACCCCGGTCGAGGCGGAGTATCGCCGCCGTGTCCCTGTCCCTGACCGCGAGAATGAACCGCCCGACCAGCTCGCGCTTCTCACGATCGCCGCCGGCGAAGGACACGCGGTCGAAGGAGGGGGCCTTCTGCCGGTCGAGCAGATACGCGCCTCCCAGCGCCAACGCTCCCGTGAGCAGGACGGCGGTGACGGCGATGGCGGCTCTGCGCATTTCTCGGCTCCAGGAGAAGATCAGCGGCGCGTCATCCTAGCCGAGCGACCGACACCGGTGGGCTGCGGAGCGAACGGGACGCAGCCGCCCCCGGCCCAGGCAAAAGAGCCCCCGGTGAGAGGGCTCTTGGAAGCGACGGGGCTAGCCGTTCTTGATCCGGCGTACCAGCGCGGCGAAGCCCTGGGTGGAGACGGCCAGGTGACCTGCGCCGGGATTCTTGCTGTCCCGCAACCCGACGCCCGTGGGCAGGGCGGCGACCTCTACGCACTCGGGCTCGTTCGGGCCGCTATAGCTACTCTTGCGCCAGTTGGGCGTGGAAGGCATCTCTGATCTGTCCCATCAACTCCCGGGAAGCCGCTTCCGGAAGCGCGTTCCCCGCAATATGGTCAAACCGGACGGTGTACGAGCGTATCTCAGAGGGGGAACGCACCAGTCTTCCCCCTTCAGGAGAGGCCGCGTAGGCCACGTCCCCGTAGCTGTCGGCGGTCATCAGGCGAAACCCGCCGTCCAGGCCAGGGTAGGCCCCTACCTCCCAGCTCCGGGGGATGACCCGGATCATGAAGGTGGGCTCCTCGGACAGCTTCAGCAGGTGGTCGAGCTGATCGCGCATGATTTGAGGGCTGCCGACCGGCCACTCCAGAGCGTTCTGGCTGATCAGTACGGACATGTAGGGCGGATCAGGCTGGCTGAGGATCGTCTGGCGGGCCAGCCTGTCCTTCAGGATGCTTTCTCGGTCCCGCCGGAAGCTGGTGGCCAGCAGAGCGCGGGCATAGCCTTCGGTCTGGAGCAGGCCGGGTATCACATGCGGCTCGAAGATCCTGATGATCTCGGCCTTCCTCTCCAGCTCCAGGTATCCGGCGAACCACTGGGGATCGTGCGTACTCGTGGCGTAGTGGACAAGTAGGGCAAACAGTCCATCCGTTTCCCAGGCTCGATCCAGCACCTCCGCCTGATCTTCGGACAGTCGAACGATGTCGTGCTCAAGCTTGGAAAGTTGGCTCGGTGAGATGTTGAGGATCCGGGCCACGTCCTCCCCGGTCTGCTTGCGCCTGAGGCGGGATTTTCGCAGGTAATAGGCTATGAGGGCCCACATGGACGTCTTGGGGTTCGGTGGCTCCTTGAGATTGGGCACTGGCTCTCCAGCTTTCCTTAACTTTCTGAACCTTCTGGAATGCGCGACAGCGTACCTCCCTTCGGTCCACTCTGTGGCCTGAGTCACGCAACTGGTCGTGAGGGGAGATGTCGGAAGAGTGACGACGGCGGGTTTCGGGCGGGAGCTGTTGGCCACGGCGGCGGCCGCCGGGTTAGCGCGGACGTACGTTGACGTGCAACTCCGCAAGCTGGGGTGCGCCGAGGCCGTGCATGACGCGCAACTGGTGGCGACCGAGCTGGTCGCCAACGCGATTGCGGAGTGCCGGTGGGGCGGGACCATCCGGATCTTTCTCGGGCAGCGGCCCCGGGGGCTGGTGTTCGGGGTGTGGGATCCCGGCCCGCGGATGCCCCGGCGCGGGCCGATGCCGGAGCTGACCCTCGGAACGCTCGATCTCGACCCCGCCGGCTTCGACCGCAACGGGGGCCGGGGCCTGGCCGTCGTGGCGGCGCTCACCCGGGACCTGTGGGTCGAGAGGTCCAGGCCCGGCGGCAAGTGGGTCTGCGCGCTGCTCGACGTCACCGCCCGACCCGAGCCGCGACCGGTGGACGTCCACGGATCGGAGATCTAGCCATGAGAACGCCCGCGCCCCCCGACGAGGAGAACCGGATCCACGCCACGTTCGCGCTCGCCCCCGATGACCGGGCACCGGCCGGGGCGCGCGAACGGGTGGCCCGCGAACTGCACGGATGGGGACTCGCCCGGCTCGCCGACGACGCGCTGACGGTCGTCTCGGAGCTGGTGACGAACGCGGTCCGGTACGGCGCCGCGCACATCACCGTGAACGTCGAGTGGCACCGCACCCGCGAGGCCGTCGAGATCGCCGTCTGGGACGACGCACCGGGAACGCCGCAGAGGCGGGAGCCCGACTTCGTCTCCGAGACCGGCCGTGGCCTGCACATCGTGGAGCGGCTTTCCACAGGCTGGGGGCATCGCCCCGGCACCGGCGGCATCGGCAAGACCGTCTGGGCGGAACTGCGGTGACCGGCCTCGGATCGGCCCTCGGCGACCTTCTCCTGTTCTCCGCGGTCCTCCTGGTGAACGGCATCCTCATCGGCCTGATCGGCGGCCACGTTCTCCGCGTGCTCGGAATCCGGGCCGTACGCCGTCACCGGAACCGGCGCCGTTCCCCTCGCGTGTGACAACCCGGCTTCCGCCCATACGAAGGCGCGGAGGTCCGGCCGGTCAGGACGCGTCGTAGCGCAGGCGGGAGCATCCGCTGGGAGATGCCGTCGATGGCGCGCTGCCCCCGGGGACGGCTCCGGCATGACGAACGGGCCCGGATACGCGATCCGGGCCCGTTCGGTGAAAGGCGGCGTCAGCTCTTGGCGACGTCCTGCAGGTGCGGCTCCAGGGCGTTGACCAGGAAGCGCTTGGGCTTGGCGCCGACGATCTGCTCGACGACCTCGCCGCCCACGTAGAGGTTGAGGGTCGGCAGGCCCATCACGCCGGCCTTGGCCTGGGTGGCGGGGTTCTCGTCGGCGTTCAGCTTGGCGATCGTGAGCCGGCCGTCGTACTCGGCGGCGAGTTCGTCCAGGATCGGCGCGATCATCTTGCAGGGCCCGCACCACTCGGCCCAGAAGTCGACCAGGACGGGCTTGTCGCTCTTGAGGACCAGCTCCTCGAACGTCTCGTCGGTGACCTTGATCGGTGCGCTCACGATCTCTCCTTCATCGGCTCTCTGTCGGTGTCAAGGCGGGCGGGGCCCGGTTCATTCCCGTTCCCGCGGCCCACCGCCAGGACCGCTCCGGCGCAGGCCAGGTCGGCCAGCGTCAGCACCACCCGGGACACCAGCGCCACCACCAGCGGGGCGCCGGCCGGCAGCACCGGGGAGAGGGTGATGACGATCACCGCCTCCCGGGCGCCGAGCCCGTTGGGCGCGATGAACACCAGGAACCCGGCGGTGAACGCCAGCGCGTACGCCCCGATGGCCAGGAACGGCAGCCCCCGGCCGTCACCGCCGGCCGCGTCGGCGATCAGCCAGGTGTGCACGCCGAACAGCACCCAGCCCACCGTCGCCCACGCCGTGGCGTGCAGGGTCGCCGCCAGGCTCACCGGCTGCTCCAGCCCGGGCCGCCGCACCAGCTTCAGCAGCAGGCCGATGCCCCAGGTCACGATACGGGGGTGCAGCATCGCCAGCAGCACCGGCGCCAGCAGGAACAGCCACCAGTACCGCTCGGTGGCCTCCGGCGAGGTCAGCGGGAGCGTCACCGCCGCGACGGCCAGCCCCGAGGCCATCGACGTGACGATCGCCAGCAGCGACGAGCTGGCGTTGCGGATGCGCGGGACGCCGTACTGGCGGCCCAGCTCCATCAGGGTCACCAGCGCCCACACCTTGCCCGGCACGTACTTGCCGAGCCCGGAGATGAACGACATGCGCGCCGCCGCGGTCACCGGGATGGGGGAGCCGAGCCCGGCCAGGAGCACCCGCCAGCTCAGCATCCACGCCGCCAGCCCGCCGACCGCGGCCAGGAAGGAGCCGACCAGGGCGGTCCACGACATGCGCGCGAACGCGTCCTTGGTCTCGTCCCACTGGGAGACCAGGCTGTAGGCACAGAAGGCCACGGCGGACACGACCAACAGGACCCGCACCACGCTCATGGCCCGCTGCTTGGAAATCACCCGCATAGCGTAGGCGAGCCGCCCGCCCGGCAGGTCCGGGGCCGGATGACGGATGACGCCCGCCGTCCCCGGCGGAGGCAATAAGCTCGGAGCGCTATGAAGCTTGCTGATGCGGTCGCGTTCGTCGGCCACCAGGTGCACATCTGCCGGTTCCGCGAGGCGGGGACGCTGCTGCGATGGATGGGACCCGACCTGCGCGGGAAGCGGGTCCTGGACGTCGCCGGCGGGGACGGCTACTGGGCCGGGCAGGCCCGCAGGCGCGGTGCGCGGGCGGTCTCCATCGATCTGGCCCGCAACAAGATGCTGTACGGCAAGACGCTGGCGCACCCCCCGGCGCTGATCGAGGGCGACGCGCTGGCGCTGCCGTTCGCCGACGCCTCGTTCGACGCGGTGCTGTCGGTGTGCGCGATCGAGCACTTCGACGACGGCGGGCGGTCGCTGGCGGAGATGGCGCGGGTGCTCAAGCCCGGCGGTGAAATTTTCATGTCCGCCGACGTGCTCAGCCGCGCCGACGCCTGGCCCAAACTGCGCGACGCGCACAAGGCCAAGTACCACGTCCAGCACACCTACACCCACGAGACGCTGGGCAAGCTGATGAACGAGCACGGCCTGGACGTGGTCGCGCACTCCTACCAGTTCCGCACCGCCGCGGCCGAACGGCTGTACCTGTCGCTGTCGGCCTACGGGGGCAGGGTCGGGTTCAACGCGGCGGCCCCGCTGGCCCCGCTGGTGGCGCTGACCGACCGGCGCGCCCCCAACGAGCGGGGCAGCATCGTGCTCGTCCGCGCCCGCAAGCGCGCCTGAGCGGCGTACCCTCTCAAAAGGGGCGTGACCCCCGACACGTCGATCCGAGGGAGGACCGTGGCGCCTCGAATTCTCGTTGACGCCACCGCCGTACCCGCCGACCGTGGGGCGCTGGGCCGCTACGTGGACGGGCTGCTGGGCGCGCTGGACGACCAGGGCGCCGATCTGGTGGTGGTCTGCCAGCGGTCCGACGAGGCGCGCTATGCGGCGCTGGCCCCGCGGGCGCGGGTGGTGGCGGGCCCGGCGACGCTGGCGCACCGGACCTCCCGGCTGGCCTGGGAGCAGAACGGGCTGCCGCTGATCGCCCGGCAGGTGGGCGCGGACGTGATCCACCACCCGTACTACACGGTGCCGCTGCGCGCGCACTGCCCGACCGTGGTGACGGTGCACGACGTGACGCACTTCAGCGAGCCGGAGGAGCACAACCCGGTCCGCTCGGAGTACCTGAAGTCGGCCACCCGGACCGCCGCCTACCGCGCCACCCGGCTGGTCGTCCCGTCCAACGCCACCAAGGACGAGCTGGTGCGGCTGCTGGGCGCCGACCCCGGCCGGATCGACGTGGCCTACCACGGCGTGGACCACCGGGTGTTCCACCGGCCCGCCGAGGAGGAGGTCAAGCGGGTCTCCGACCGGCTCGGCCTGCACGGGCACCCGTACGTGGCGTTCCTGGGGGCGCTGGAGCCCCGCAAGAACGTGCCGAACCTGATCCGCGGCTGGGCGGCGGCGGTCGCCGAGATGCACGAGCCGCCCGCGCTGGTGCTGGCGGGCGGGGCCGGCGGCTGGGACGACGAGGTGGACGCGGCGCTGGCGACGGTGCCGGTGCACCTGCGGGTGATCCGCCCCGGCTATCTGAGCTGGGCGTCGCTGCCGGGGTTCCTGGGCGGGGCGCTGGCGGTGGCGCTGCCGAGCCGGGGCGAGGGCTTCGGGCTGCCGGTGCTGGAGGCGATGGCCTGCGGCGCGCCGGTGCTGACCACCCGCCGTTCGTCGCTGCCCGAGGTCGGCGGGGACGCGGTCGCCTACACCGAGCCGGACGCCGCCTCGATCGCCACCGCGCTGCGCGAGCTGATCAGCGACCCGGCCCGCCGGGCGGCGCTGGCCGAGGCCGCGTTCCGCCGGTCGGAGCAGTTCACCTGGGCCGCCTCCGCCCAGGCGCACCTGGCCGCGTACGACCGCGCCGCGACCGCCTCGCCCGCCCGTCAGTGACCCGTTCCGACACCGCCCCATTCCCCGGGCGGAACGGGTGTTGGAACACCGATCAGTAAGGTGAGCCCCGTGGAAGCGATTCTTCTGGTCGGGGGACAGGGCACCAGGCTGCGGCCGCTGACCCTGTCGACGCCCAAGCCGCTGCTGCCGATGGCCGGCGTTCCGCTGCTGGAGCACCAGCTCACCCGGGCGCGGGAGGCCGGGGTGCGCAGGCTGGTGTTCGCCACCTCCTACCGGGCGTCGATGTTCACCGAGGCGTTCGGCGACGGGTCGCGGCTCGGACTGGAGATCGTGTACTGCACCGAGGAGGAGCCGCTGGGCACCGCGGGCGCGATCCGCAACGCCGCGCAGGCGCTGACCGGCGGCCCGGCCGACCCGGTGCTGGTGCTCAACGGCGACATCCTGTCCAGCCACGACCTGCACGCCCAGCTCGCCGCGCACCGCAAGGCCGACGCGGCGGTGACGCTGCATCTGACGCTGGTGGACGACGCCCGCCGGTACGGGGCGGTGCCGACCGCGCCGGACGGCCGGGTGCTGGCGTTCGTGGAGAAGTCCCCCAACCCGCCGACCAACCAGGTCAACGCGGGCTGCTACATCTTCCGCCGCTCGGTGATCGACGAGATCCCCGAGGGCCGGGTGGTGTCGGCCGAGTACGAGGTCTTCCCCGGGCTGCTGGCCGCCGGGGAGCCGATCTACGGGTACGTGGAGGCGGCGTACTGGCTGGACGTGGGCACCCCGGCGGCGTTCGTGAAGGGGGCCTCGGACCTGGTGACCGGGGCGATGACCTCGCCGGTGGTCAGCGGCGCCGAGCACGGGGTGCTGTGCCTGGACGGGGCGTTCATCGCCGCCAGCGCCCAGGTCGGCGGCGGCACCACGGTCGGCGAGGGCGCCCGGGTGGGGGAGAAGGCCCGGGTGGAGTCCAGCGTGCTGTTCGACGGCGCGGTGGTGGAGTCCGGCGCCCGGGTGGTCCGGTCGGTGATCGGCAAGAACGCCCGGATCTGCGCGGGCGCGGTGCTGGAGGACGTGGTGATCGGCGACGGGGCGACCATCGGCCCCGGCAACGAGCTCCGCAGCGGGCTGCGGGTATGGCCGGGCGTGGAGCTGCCGCCGATGGCGGTGCGCTTCTCCCACGACGCGTGACCGGAGGCCGGACGCGGGTCTGGCGGCCGCCGTGGCCGCTGGACGTGGCGGCGACGCTGTCTCCGCATCGGCGGGGCGGCCATGACCCGGCCTATCGGGTGACCCCGGACGGGGCCGTGTGGCGCGCCTCGTTCACCCCGGACGGGCCGGGCACGCTACGGGTTCTCGCCCGCGCCGGGGAGGTCGAGGCGACGGCGTGGGGGCCGGGCGCGGACTGGCTGCTGGACGGGCTGCCGGAGCTGCTGGGCTCGGCGGACGAGCCGGGCGGGCTGCGGCCGGTGCACCCGGTGGTGGCCGAATGCCTGGCCCGGGGCGAGGGGATGCGGATCGGCCGGACCCGCCGGGTGTTCGAGGCGCTGGTGCCCGCGGTGCTGGAGCAGAAGGTGGTCAGCATCGAGGCGTGGCGGGCCTGGGGGTACCTGCTGCGCCGGTTCGGCGAGCCCGCGCCCGGCGCGCCCGGCATGCGGGTGCCTCCGCCGCCCGCCGTGTGGGCGCGCATCCCGTCGTGGGAGTGGCACCGGGCGGGTGCGGAGGCGGTACGGGCGCGGACCGTCATGAACGCCGCCCGGGTCGCCGCGCAGCTCGAACGCGACCCGTCCGAGCGGCGGCTGCGATCACTGCCGGGCATCGGGGTGTGGACGGCCGCCGAGATCCGGCAGCGCGCGGCGGGCGATCCCGACGCCGTCTCGGTGGGCGACTACAACCTGCCCGGCCTGGTGGGCTGGGCACTGGCCGGCCGCAAGGTCGACGACGCCGGGATGCTGGCGCTGCTGGAGCCGTACGCCGGGCACCGGTACCGGGTCACCCGGCTGCTGGAACTGTCGGGCAGGCGGCCACCGCGGCGCGGGCCTCGGATGTCGGTGCGCGACTACCGTTCCTTCTGAGGGACCGCGGGGAACGGCCCCGCCGGGGGAGCCAGAAGTGATTGGGGGTCCAGTCCAGCCCGTCACGGGAGTCGGCGCCGAACAGCGGCCCGAGCACGGCGAGCACGAGCAGCAGGCCGAGGACGTAGTGCATGGGGGATTCCTTTGTGCAGGGCCCGAAGGCAGTGGACGTGTGGGCTCCCGCGCGGGTCGCGACCGGTTGACGGGTTCGCCGTCGCGCCGTTCGCCTCTTCAGTCTGGACCGGCGAATTGTTCAGGTCCAGCGACTATTTCTGCATGGAACATGTAAGAATCCCTGAACTATGTTGGACCTGGCCCGGCTGCGCGTCCTGCGCGAGCTGAAGACCCGCGGCACCGTCGGCGCGGTCGCGCAGGCTCTCGGCTACACCCCCTCGGCGGTGTCCCAGCAGCTCGCCCGGCTCCAGCAGGAGCTCGGCGTGCCCCTGGTGGAACGGGCCGGGCGCCGGCTGCGGCTCACCGAGGCGGGCGAGGTGCTGGCCGACCACGCCGAGGCGCTGCTGGCCCGCGCCCAGCAGGCCGAGGAGGAGACCGCCGCGGCCTCCGGGCGGGTGGTCGGCGTGGTGCGGGTGGTGGGCTACCAGACCGCCCTGATCAACCTGCTCGCCCCGGTGCTGCCGGGACTGGCGCGGCGGCATCCGGAGCTGACCGTCGAGGTGATCGACGAGGAGTTCGTCCGGGTGCTGCAGGCGCTGGTGCTGCGTGAGGTGGACATCGTCATCACCGACGAGTACTCGGCACTGCCCCGGCCCCGCCGTCCCGAGCTGACGGCCGAGCCGCTGATCACCGAGCCGATGCGGCTGGCGCTGCCGGAGGGGCATCCGGCGGCGGCCTCCGGGGGGCCGGTGCGGCTGGCGGACCTGGCCCGGGAGACCTGGGTGACCGGCCATCCCGGCACCAACCACGCCGAGCTGCTGGAACGCGCCTGCGTGGACCTGGCCGGGTTCCGGCCCGACATCCGGCACCGCAGCAACGACATCCATGTGATCATGGCGCTGGTCCGGCACGCGGGGGCGGCCTGCCTGTTCCCGGACGTGGGGCGGGCCGAGAGCTTCCCCGGCGTGGTGGTGCGCGACCTGGCGGACGCCGAGCTGCGGCGGCACATCGTGGTGTGGACCCGGATCGGCGCCGACGTGCGGCCCTCGGTGCGGGTGGTGCTGGAGGCGCTGCGCGGCTCGGCGGCCGAGCTGACCGAGCGGTTCCCCAGCCTGGCCCTGCTCATCTGAGGCGGCCCCGGGCCCCGAGACGCGGGGCGGGCCGCCTGATCCGGCGCGTTCCGGCGCGGGGGAATAGAACCGGCACCGCCGGACGCTGACCCGAATGCGTCAGGGGTCCGGTAGATCGCCAATATGACGATTGGCATAGAGTGCCTGGCATGGACGCTGCCAGCACGGTGACCGAATCGGCACTCCGGCGGGCGCTGGCCCGCGCACGCGACGGCAAGGCCCTCGACCAGGACGAGGCCACCACCCTCCTGCACGCCCGCGGCCCGCACCTGGACCGGCTGCTGGAGTACGCCTCCCGCACCCGCGACGCGGGACTGCAGGCCGCCGGGCGGCCCGGGATCATCACCTACAGCCGCAAGGTGTTCATCCCGCTCACCCGGCTGTGCCGCGACCGCTGCGGCTACTGCACCTTCGCCACCGTCCCGCACCGGCTCGACGCGCCGTACCTCAGCCCCGACGAGGTGCTCGAGATCGCCCGGCAGGGCGCGGCGCTCGGCTGCAAGGAGGCCCTGTTCACCCTCGGCGACCGGCCCGAGGACCGCTGGCGGCAGGCCCGCGAGTGGCTGGACGCGCACGGCTACGACGACACCCTGTCCTACGTGCGGGCCATGGCGATCCGGGTGCTGGAGGAGACCGGGCTGCTGCCGCACCTCAACCCCGGCGTGCTGACCTGGCGGGACTTCCAGCGGCTCAAGCCCGTCGCGCCCTCGATGGGGATGATGCTGGAGACCACCGCGACCCGGCTGTTCAGCGAGCGCGGCGGCCCGCACTACGGATCGCCGGACAAGGACCCGGCGGTGCGGCTGCGGGTGCTGGAGGACGCCGGGCGCAGCAACGTCCCGTTCACCACCGGCATCCTCATCGGCATCGGCGAGACCCCCGCCGAACGCGTCGACGCGATCTTCGCCATCCGCCGGACGATGCGCGAGTACGGCGCGATCCAGGAGGTGATCGTCCAGAACTTCCGCGCCAAGCCCGACACCAAGATGCGCGACACCCCCGACGCCGAGCTGGCCGAGCTGGCCGCCACCATCGCCGTCACCCGGCTGGTGCTCGGCCCCAAGGCCCGCATCCAGGCCCCGCCCAACCTCATCGGCGACCAGTACGCGCTGATGCTGCGGGCCGGCATCGACGACTGGGGCGGCGTCTCGCCGCTGACCCCCGACCACGTCAACCCCGAACGGCCCTGGCCGCAGATCGACGAGCTGGCCGCCAAGACCGCCGAGCAGGGCTTCACGCTGCGGGAACGGCTCACCGTCTACCCCGAGTACGTCGAGCGCGGCGAGCCCTGGCTGGACCCGCGGCTGTCGGCGCACGTCGCCGCGCTGGCCGACCCGGAGACCGGCCTGGCCCGCGAGGACGCCGTGCTGGAGGGCCGTCCCTGGCAGGAGCCGGACGGCGGGTTCCTGGAGGCCGCCGGGCGCACCGACCTGCACGTGGAGATCGACACCACCGGCCGGACCAGCGACCGCCGCGACGACTTCGACGAGGTGTACGGGGACTGGGACGCCCTGCGCGACCGGGTCCGCGCCCCGCAGCGGTTCGACGCCGACGTCAAGGCCGCCCTCGCCCACGCCGAACGCGACCCCGCCGGGCTGTCCGACACCGAGGCCCTGGCCCTGCTGCACGCCGACGGCCCCGAGCTGGAGGCCGTGGCCAAGCTGGCCGACGACCTGCGCCGGGACGCGGTCGGCGACGACGTGACCTACGTCGTCACCCGCAACATCAACTTCACCAACGTGTGCTACACCGGCTGCCGGTTCTGCGCGTTCGCCCAGCGCCGCACCGACGCCGACGCCTACACCCTGTCGCTGGAGCAGGTCGGGCAGCGGGTCGAGCAGGCGTGGGAGGCCGGCGCCACCGAGATCTGCATGCAGGGCGGCATCCACCCCGACCTGCCCGGCACCGCCTACTTCGACCTGGCCCGCGAGGTCAAGCGCCGCGCCCCCGGCATCCACCTGCACTCCTACAGCCCGATGGAGGTCGTCAACGGGGCCGCCCGCACCGACATGTCCATCCGGGACTGGCTGCAGGCCGCCAAGGAGGCCGGGGTCGACTCGCTGCCCGGCACCGCCGCCGAGATCCTCGACGACGACGTGCGATGGGTGCTCACCAAGGGCAAGCTGCCCGCCGCCACCTGGGTCGAGGTGATCACCACCGCGCACGAGCTGGGCATCCCGACGACGTCCACGATGATGTACGGGCACGTCGACACCCCCGCCCACTGGGTGGCGCACATCAGGCTGCTGCGGAGCATCCAGGAGCGCACCGGCGGGTTCACCGAGTTCGTGCTGCTGCCGTTCGTGCACCACAACTCGCCGATCTACCTGGCCGGGCTGGCCCGCCCCGGGCCCACCGCCCGGGAGAACCGCGCCGTCCACGCCCTCGCCCGGATCCTGCTGCACGGCGCGATCGACAACATCCAGTGCTCGTGGGTCAAGCTCGGCGACGACCTGTGCGCGCAGGTCCTCCAGGGCGGGGTGAACGACCTCGGCGGGACGCTGATGGAGGAGACCATCAGCCGGATGGCCGGGTCCGACAACGGGTCGTTCAAGACCATCACCTCGCTGGAGGAGATCGCCGCCCGCGCCGGACGCCGCGCCCGCCAGCGCACCACCACCTACGGAACGCCCTCGCCGGAGCGTCAGGAGGCCGCCCGCCGCACCGACGGAGTGGGGCACTTCGCCCAGGCCGCCCGCAACCGTGGCAGACTCGACCTCCCGCTGGTGACCTGAGAGAGGAGAGGGCCTTGGCCGCACCACCGTCCCCCCGGGTGGCAGCGTGGCGGAGGCCCCGTCTCCTCCTGGCCGTCGCCGCCGTGCTGGCCGTGGCCGTCGGCGGCGGCGCCTGGGGGTTCCAGGCGTTGACCGAGCCGTGCCCGGGCGCGCCGCTGCCGGTGACGGTGGTCGCGCAGCCGGAGATCGTCCCGGCGCTGCGCGACATCGGCGACCGGTTCGGCACCCAGCGCCACCGCGTGCAGGACCGCTGCGTCGAGGTCCGCGTCGTCGCCGAGGAGTCCGCCGCGACCGCCGCCGCCCTGGCCGGGCGCCGGGTCCGGGCCGACGCGTGGGTGCCGTCGTCGTCGGTCTGGTTCACCGTCGCCCTCGACGCGGGCGCCGACCCCGGCGTGGTGCCCGAGCAGGCCGGGCCGCTGGCCGGCTCCGCCGTCGTGCTGGCCACCACCCGGGCCGCCTGGGAGGAATTGCGGAGGGCGGGGGCCGAGCCGAGCTGGCGGCTGCTGCGATCCGGCCGGGTCGAGGGCGTCGGGGTGGCCCGCCGGATGCCCGACCCGGCCTCGCACGCGACCGGGATGTTCGCGATGATCGCCCTCGACCGGGAGGGCGGCGTCGGCGACCGCCTGGTGCGGGAACTGCGCGACGCCGCCCCGGAGAAGGGCCGTTCCGTGCTGGACGAGCTGCTGACGGCCGAACGCTTCGCACGCCCCCTGGTCGTCACCAGCGAGCAGGCCGTGGTCGCCCACAACCGGCGCAACGAGCCCAACCCCGCGGTCGTCCTCATGCCGCGCGAGGGCACGTTGATGCTCGAGTACCCGTTCACCGGCCTGACCAAGGACCCGGTGCGGCTCCAGGCCGTCGACGCGTTCGCGTCCGCGCTGCGTTCCCGCGCCGCCCGGCAGACCTTCCAGCGGTACGGGTTCCGCGCCCCGGACGGCACCCTCATCGGCACCTACGCCTCCCGCCACGGGCTGCGGGAGACCCCGCCCAGGGCGCTGGAGCTGCCGACGCAGGACGACGTGCTGGACGCCCACGCCTCCTGGCGCTAGCGGACCTCGATGAACGCGTCCGGGGACCGCGGCGGACGCTCGCGGGGCGGCGCGGCGGCGTGACCGACGCCGACCGCGCCCATCGGGTCCCAGTCCGCCGGCAGGTCCAGCACCTCGCGCACCACGTCGCGGCAGAACATCGTGCTGGACACCCAGCAGGAGCCCAGTCCCTCGACGGCCAGGGCGACCAGCAGGTTCTCCACCCCGGCGCCCATCGCGACCACGAACATCTCCCGTTCGGCGGTCGACCGGCGCTCGTCGGGGTAGTCGTGCGAGCCGTCCATCACCAGGCACGGAACGATCAGGTACGGGGCGCGCCGCAGCACGTCGCCGCGCCGCAGCCGCCGGGCGACCGACTCGTCGGAGAACCCGTCCCGGCGCAGGTCCGCCTCCCATGCGTCGCGCATCGCGTCCAGCAGCCGCACCCGCGCCTGCGCCGACTCCAGCAGCACGAACCGCCACGGGGTGGTGTGGTGCGGGGCCGGGGCGGTGATCGCCGCCGCCACCGCCCGCCGCACCGCCGCGGGGTCCACCGGGTCGCCGGTGAACTCCCGGATGGTCCGCCGCTGGTACAGCACCTCCGAGGGCCCGTACCGGAACATGTCCTCCTCGGCCGGCCGGATCAGGGCCCGCGCCCCCGGCCCGTCCTCGGCGGTGACCAGGTCGCCCAGCCCCCGCACGATCGCCACCGGCACCCCGGCGAGCTTGCCCTTGACCAGTTCGGCGGCGGAGGCGATCTCGTCGGCGACCGCGGTGACCGTGCTGTCCAGCCGGTTGCCGTAGGCGTCGGTGCGGCCCCGCAGGTCCGCCAGCGGCGCCAGCCCGGCCGCCCCGATCGCGGTGTCCACCAGGCCCTGCCGCCAGGGCCGCCCCATCGTGTCGGTCACCAGCACGGCGACCTCGGCCCCGGTGCGCTCGCGCAGCCCGGCCCGGATCCGGCGGGCCGACGCGTCGGGGTCCTCCGGCAGCAGCAGCACCGTGCCGGGCGCGGTGTTGGAGGCGTCCACCCCGGCGGCGGCCAGCACCAGCCCCTGCCGGGTCTGCACGATCCGGGTCTCGCCGCCCGGATGCGCCCGCCGCGCCACCACCCGCACCGTCTCGGCGTCGATCGCCTTGCTCCGGTCGGCGGCGGCCAGCGTCCGGCCCTCCGCCTTGCTGACGATCTTGGAGGTGACCACCACCACGTCCCCGTCGGCGAGCGTGCACGCCCCGGCGATCAGCGCGGCCAGGTCGGCGCCCTCGGTCACCTCCGGCAGGCCGGGCACCCCGGCGATCTCGATCCTCATCGCAGCTCCCCGGCCAGGTCCAGGGCCGCCCGCGCGATGTCGGCGGCGGCGTCCACGTCGGTCATCAGCAGCGGGCGGGCCCGTACGGCGATGCCCGCGATCCCCTCGGCGGCCACGGCGGCGTCGGTCTCGTCCACCAGCCAGCCGTCCAGCAGCTCCGGCCCGTAGTGCTCGGCGACCGCGCGGGCGCTGGTCTCCACGCCGATCGCCGCCAGGCAGGCGTCGGCCATGCCGCGCACCGGCGCGCCGCCGATGATCGGGGACACCCCCACCACGGTCCTGGCCGCCACCGCCTCCCGGATGCCCGGCACCGCCAGGATGGTGCCCACGCTGACCACCGGGTTGGACGGCGGCAGCAGCACCGCGTCGGCGTCGGCGATCGCCTCCAGCACCCCGGGCGCGGGCTTGGCGTCCTCCGCGCCGATCGGGGTGATCGCCTCGGCGGGCACCGAGGCCCGCAGCCGCACCCACCACTCCTGGAAGTGGATCGCCCGGCGGCCCTGTTCGTCGGTGATCACCACATGGGTCTCGACCCGGTCGTCGGTCATCGGGATCAGCCGCACCCCCGGATTCCACCGGTGGCACAGTGCCTCGGTGACCGCCGACAGCGGGTACCCGGCGTTCATCATCTGGGTCCGCACGATGTGGGTGGCGAAGTCCCGGTCGCCCAGCCCGAACCACGCCGGCCCGACCTCGTAGGCCGCCAGCTCCTCCTTGACGTGGAACGTCTCGTCGGCGCGGCCCCAGCCCCGCTCCTCGTCGATCCCGCCGCCGAGGGTGTACATCACGGTGTCCAGATCCGGACACACCTTCAGGCCGAACAGGAAGATGTCGTCGCCGGTGTTGCCCACGACGGTGATCTCGGCGTCGGGCGCGGCGCGCTTCAGCCCGCGCAGGAAGCGGGCCCCGCCGATACCGCCCGCAAGCACCACGATCCTCATGGACGTCCAGCCTAGGCAGGTCCCCGGCACGACGGTGCGGACGGGTGCGCGGACGGGGCCGTGGACGAGGGCGGCGGACGGGTGTCGGGGGCGGACGAGCGGACCCGCGGTGTGCAAAGCTTTGCGGGTCGGCATGACGCATTCGCAACGCAATCTGGAGACAGACGTGAACAAGGAAGCGGTCCAGCGCCTGCGCGAACCGGCCGCCTGGGTCCTCGTCGGCGCGGCCGCCGCGCACGTGCTCGCGGGTCTGGTCGTCCTGCTGTTCGAGGAGGGCAAGTTCTCCTACCGGGCGCTGAGCGAGACGGTGACCGGCAGCCTGGTCTCGAGCATCGGGCTGGCCGCCCTCCTGGTCACGGCGGTCTTCCTGGCCGCCTGGCGGGACACCCCGGGCAAGCAGGCCCGCACCGTGGTGATCGCCGCGCTGGCCGTGTTCGGCGTTGCGCTGCTGTTCGGGGCGCTGGCGTGGGCGGCGGGGCTGCTGGCCGGCGGCGAGTCGGTGGAGATCGGCGGCCGGGAGATCACCACCGGCGAGGTCTCCGGCACCTCCAAGCTGGCCGCGTTCCTGTACGGCGTGGCCAAGCTGGCGGTCCTGGGCGTCGGCGCGTGGTTCACCTTCACCGTGTTCCAGAGCCTGCAGCCGGCCCGGCCCGTGCCGCCGATGCAGCAGGGCTACCCCGGCTACGGCTACCAGCAGGGCGGCTACCAGCAGCCGGGCGTGGAGGGTCAGGCCGCCGCCCCGCCCGCGCAGCCCCAGTACGACCCGCAGCAGTACCAGCAGTACCAGCAGCCCCAGCAGTACGACCCGCAGCACTACCAGCAGCAGGGCCAGCCTCCGCAGCAGGGCTACCAGCAGGGCGGCTACCAGCAGCAGGCCGGCCAGTCGCTGGAGGAGGAGAGCGCCGGCGAGTGGACCCGCGCCTACGGCGGCGGCCAGGACCCGGCCCAGGGGGCGCAGGGGTCCCAGGGGTACGGTCAGCAGCCGGGATACGGCCCGCCGGGACAGTCCCCGGAGGCCGGCGGCGGTGAGTGGTACCGCGACAACCGGCAGTAAAAATTTGCTGGTCGGACCACAGGTCCCGGCAGTTGGCACCGATAGGCCCGCTATGCCCTTGGCAGGCGGGCGTTCGGCTTGACGGAGCACGCGCCACACCCGTGTAATTTCATAGGTGTAGTTCTTCTCCCCGGGGGGACACAGGGCCGGGAGAAGGGCGTTCATCGGGGGCTCCACGGGCTAGGAGGTGCGCTGTGAGCGAGGTCGTCATCCCGCTGGCGCACGGCACATTCGGTGAAGAGTTGGGCTGGCAGGAGCGCGCCCTGTGCGCGCAGACGGATCCGGAGGCGTTCTTTCCGGAGAAGGGCGGCTCGACCCGCGAGGCGAAGAAGGTGTGCCGGGCTTGCGAGGTCCGGGCCGAGTGCCTGGAGTACGCGCTGCAGCACGACGAGCGTTTCGGCATCTGGGGAGGGCTGTCGGAACGCGAGCGCCGCAAGCTCAAGCGTCAGGCGGTCTGAGCGGCCGCCGCCCGGTCCCTCCGGGCGGCGCGGGCCCTGCGGGCCCGCGGTTGCGGGGGATGGCGGGCACGACCGGCACCGGTACGCGTATGGTGATTGCGCCGCGCCCGCCCGGCGGCCGACATCACCGGCGGCCGGGTCCGGCACGGCCGGCCAGGCCCGCCCGGCGGGCGGCCGACCCGCCCCCGGTCGCCGGGGAGCGGGCCACTGACCGTCGACCCAGATCGAGGGATCCCTTGTCGCCCGCTCTCGATCGCCACGTCGTCACCGCCGTGCTGGTCGCCCACCAGGGGGCGCGCTGGCTGCCGGAGACGCTGAAGGCGCTGCTCACGCAGACCCGCCCGGTGCAACGCCTCGTCGCCGTGGACACCGGCAGCACCGACCGCGGCCCCGCCGTGCTCACCGAGGTCGCCGGGGAGGGCAACCTGCTGCGGCTGCCGCCCGGCACCGGCTACGGCGACGCCGTCGCCGAGGCGCTGCGGCACCGCGCCGCGTCCCTGCCGGTCCCCGACGAGGAGCCGGGCGCCCCGCGCACCGAGTGGATCTGGCTGCTGCACGACGACTCGGCGCCCGCGCCCGACGCGCTGGCCATGCTGCTGCGCGCCGCCGACGCCGATCCCGACGCCGCGATCCTCGGCCCCAAGCTGCGCGACTGGGACGACCGCCGCCGCCTGCTGGAACTCGGCGTCACCATCGACGGCGCCGGCCGCCGCGGCACCGGCGTCGAGCACCTCGAACTCGACCAGGGCCAGCACGACGGCACCCGCGCCGTGCTGGCGGTCAGCACCGCCGGGATGCTGGTGCGCCGCGAGACGTACGAGAAGGTCGGCGGGCTGGACCCGGCGTTCGGGCTGTTCCGCGACGACGTGGACCTGTGCTGGCGGGTGCAGGCCGCCGGGCACCGGGTGCTGGCCGTCAGCGACGCGGTCGTGCACCACGCCGAGGCGTCCGCGCGCGGGCTCCGCGAGATCGGCGCGCCGATCGGCTCCCCGCGCCGCCGCGACCGCCGCAACGCCCTGTACGTGCTGCTGGCCAACCTGCCCACCGGGCCGGCGCTGCGCGCGCTGGCCCGCAACCTGCTCGGCACCGCGCTGCGCACCCTGTACCTGCTGGCGGTCAAACGGCAGGACGCCGCCCGCGACGAGATCGCCGCGTTCGGCGACGTGCTGCGCGCCCCCCGCGCGCTGCTGCGCGCCCGCCGCTCCCGGGCCGCCGGACGCCGCCGCGTCTACCACCACATCCGCCGGTTCCAGCCCCGCCGGGTGGCGCTGCGCCGCCTGTACGAGCACATCGCCACCGCCGTCTCCCGCGAGGGCCGGCACCGCGACGAGCCCGGCGACACCCCGAAGGGCCCCGGCCCGCTGCGGCGGCTCCTGGCCCACCCCGGCGCGGTGGCGGTGCTCGGCCTCGGCGCCGTGACCCTCGCCGCCGAGCGCACCCTCATCGCCGCGGGCGGCCGGCTCGGCGGCGGCGCGCTGCTGCCTCCGCCGGGCGGGGCGAGCGACCTGTGGGAGCGGTACGCGGCGGGCTGGCATCCGGTCGGGCTGGGCTCGGCCGAGCAGGCGCCCCCGTCCCTCGGCGTGCTGGCCGCGCTGTCCACGCTGACCCTCGGCAAGCCCTGGCTGGCGGTGTCGATCCTGCTGCTGGGCTGCGTTCCGCTGGCCGGGCTGACCTCGTACGCCGCCGCCCGCGCCCTAGTGGCGGAGCCGCCGCCGACCGGCCGCCGCGCCCGCAGGCAGGACGGCAGGCTCCGGGTGCCGCTGCCGGCGGTGCGGATCTGGATCGCGGTCACGTACGCGCTGCTGCCGGTCGCCACCGGGGCCGTCGCGGGCGGCCGGCTGGGCACCGCCGTGGTGCACGTCCTGCTGCCGCTCGTGGTGTGGTGCTTCGCCCGCATGTACGCGCTGCCCCGCAGCCGCCCGCTGCCGCGCAAGCAGCGCCGCCGGGCGGCCTGGGGGGCGGCCCTGCTGCTGGCGGTGTGCATGGCGTTCGTGCCGCTGGTATGGCCGCTGGCGGTGTTCGGCGGCGTGCTGGTCTGGGCGGCGTTCGGCACCGGCCGCACCCGCCGCGTGGACCGCGGGCTGGTGGTGGCGCTGGGCGTCCCGCCGCTGTTGCTGCTGCCGTGGACCCTCGCGCTGCTCGCCCACCCGTCGCGGTTCCTGCTGGAGACCGGGCTGCACCCGGGGGCCGACCCCGTGCCCGCCGCGGCCCGGCTGCTGGCCCTCAACCCCGGCGGCCCGGGCACCCCGCCGCCGTGGGCGCTGGGCGGGGTGCTGCTGATCGCCGTGCTGGCGCTGCCGCTGCGCAGCCGCCGGATGCTGGTGCTGGTCGGCTGGACGCTGGCGCTGTTCGGGCTGCTGGCGGCGATCGGCGTCAGCGCGGTCACGGTGACCAAGGGCGCCGACCGGGGCGCGGTCTGGCCGGGCGTCGCGCTGCTCCCGGCCGCCGCGGGGATCCTGCTGGCCGCCACCGCCGCCGTGCTGCGCGCCCGGGAGACCCTGGCGGGCAAGCATCTGCCGTACCGGGCGGGCGGTGCGCTGGTGCTGCTGGCCGCACTGACCGCGCCGGTGGCGGCGGCGGGCGCGTGGGTCGCCGGAGGGGCCCGCGACCCGATCGGGGAGGTGCCGGCCGACACCGTCCCGCCGTTCCTGGCCGGACCCGCCGGGCCGCGCACGCTGGTGCTGGACCGGGACGAGGGCGGCCGGGTGACCTACACCGTCCTGCGGGGCGCCGAGCCCGGACTGGGGGACGCCGAGACGCCGACGCCGGAACCGGTCCGCCGCCGGATGGACGCGCTGGTCGCCGCGTTCGCCGCCGGGCACGGCGACGGGGCCGCCCTCACCCGGATGGGCGTGCAGTACGTCCTGGTGCCCCGGCCCGCAGAGGACCCCACCACCGCCGTGCTGGACTCGGCTCCAGGGCTGTCGCGCACCAGCCGCACCGACGAGTTCGGGGTCTGGCGGCTGCAGTCGTCGTCCGGGCGGCTGCTGCTCATCGACCGCGGCACCGTCACCCCGCTGGCCGCCGGGCGCGTGACGGCCTCGGTGGACATCCCGCGCGGCACCGGCGCCCGCACCCTTCTGCTGGCCGAGCCCGCCGACGACGGCTGGCGCGCCACCCTCGACGGCAGGGAGCTGACCGGCCGCCGGTTCGACGGATGGGCGCTGGCCTATGACGTCCCGGCCGCGGGCGGGCGGTTCGAACTGCGCCGCAGCGAACGGCTGCGGCACGTGTGGGTCGCGGTGCAGGGCGCGGCGGTGCTGGTCGTCGCGGCGCTGGCGCTGCCCGGCGCGCAGGCGGGCGGCGTGCTCGGCGTGCCCGGCCGGACCCGTCGCAGGCCGGGCGGGCGTCGCGCCCGGCGCGCGTCCGGTGAGCCGTCCGGCCCCGCCGCCCCGGACGGACCCGCCCCCGAGACCGATGCCACGCCGCCGGTCACCGCTGGAGAGCCCGCATGACCGACCTGCCCGAGCCCCCGCCCCCCGCCGAGCAGGAACGCCCCGACCCGGACGTCCCGCCGCAGGACGCCGGGACCGAGCCCGCGCCCGAGCCGGAACGGCGCGGCGGCCGCAGGCGGCGCACGGCGACCCGGCGGAGGCGGATCGACCTGTGGAGCCGGCGGCTGGTGCTGCTGGCCGAGCAGGTGCTGCGCTACCGCTACGCCACGGCGGCGCTCGTCCTGCTGGCGGTGCTGGCGCTGTACGGGGTCGCCGCCCTGTCCCGCCCGGCCGCCGACGGCGCCGCCGCGGGCGCCCGCATCCCGGTCACCACGGCTGTGCTGGCCTGCCCCGCACCCGGTGGATCCACGGTCGGCGTGCTCGCCCCGCCGTCCTCCGGCACCGGCAGGGCGGACGTGATCTCCAGCGAGAACGGCGCGGTCGTCGCCTCCCCGGCCAGGCCCGGGGTGCCCTGGAGCCAGGAGGTCGAGGGCGGCCCGGACGCGTACACGATCCGGGCGCAGGGCGCGCAGGCGGCGGGACTGCAGGCCGAGCGGACCACCTACTACGACGAGGGCGCCGACCGCGGCCTGGCCGCCGCCCGCTGCACCGGGCCGGGCGTCGACCACTGGTTCCTCGGCCCCGGCCCGCTGGAGGCCGACCTCATCGACGTCCACCTCACCAACGTCGACGCCCAGCCCGCCACCGTCGACCTCACCGCGCTGTCCGGAGACGGCCCGCTGGACACCGTCGACGGACGCGGCATCCCCGTCGAGCCGGGCACCACCAAGGTGATCCGTCTCGGCGACGCGCCCGAAGGGCTCGGCGAGATCGTGCGTACGGCGCAGATCGTGGCGCTGAAGGTGCACGCCACCGCGGGCCGGGTCGCCGCCGCCGTCCGGGTGCGGATCGGCGAGGAGAAGGGAGTGGACTGGCTGCCTCCGGCCGGGGCCCCGGCGACCGCGCTCACCGTGCCGGGCGTCCCGGGGGACGCGGGCACCCGGCGGCTGCTGGTGGCCGTGCCCGGCCAGGACGACGCCCGCATCCGGATCCGGGTGATCACCGAGTCGGGGTCGTTCGCGCCGGAGGGACAGGACACCTTCCACGCGCCCGCCGGGACCGTCACCCCGCTGGCCCTGGAGCGCGCGCTGTCCGGCAAGCCCGCGGCGGTGCGGCTGACCGCCGACCGGCCGATCGTGGCGGGCTTCACCGCCGAACGCGGCGGCGACGTCGGCTACGGGGCGGCGACCGCTCCGCTGGGCGAGGCGGGCGGGGTGATCGCCGACAACCGGTTCGAGTCCGTGCTGCTGCTCACCGCGCCGGACGGGGCGGCGAGCGTCCGGGTCGCCACGGTGAACGCCCAGGGCGCGGCGGGCGCCCCGCGGCAGGTGCGGATCGCCGCCGGGCGCACCGCCGAGGTCGAGCTCTCCCCGCCGGCGGGCACGGACGAGGACGCGGGCTTCGGGGTCCTGGTGGTGCCGCAGCCGGGATCCGGGCCGGTGCACGCCGCCCGGATCATGGCGACCGGGCGGGACGGCCGCCTGTTCACCGTGCTGCCGGTCACGCCCGCGCAGACCACGCTGCTGCTGCCGCCGGTGCTGGACTCCCAGCGGGCGGTGCTGCCCTGATCCGCCGCGGGATCGTTCCCGGAAGGGACGGGGCAGAGGAGCTCCGCGGAGCGGGCCCGGGTCGCCCGGAACGGCGGGTCAGTCGTCGGGGGAGTCGTAGCTGGGGTCGACCGACTCCGGGGACAGGCCCAGCAGGTCGGCGACCGCCTCCACCAGCACGTCGCGCACCAGCCGCATCAGCTCCCGCTCGTCGATGCCGCGCCAGGCCCCTCCGGTCGCCCCGGCGCGGGCCTCGACCGGCCGCCGGTAGACCACGATCCGCTGCGGACGGCCGCCGCCGGGCGGGCGGGTCTGGCTGAGCGGCACCGGCTCGTCGGGCCGCGGGTCGGCCCGCGGGACGTCCTCGACCAGGAACTCCACACCGGCCAGTTCGCGGCCCCAGCGGCGGGCCAGCCGGCCGACCTCGTCGCGCACCAGCCCGTCGAACCGTTCCGCGCGGGTCAGCGCGAACGGCGCGTCGGCGGGCATCAGCGGTCCCCGCACACCGCGGCCGTGCCGGTCGCGGCGCCGGATCCGTGGGCCGTGGGCGGTGTCGCTCACCGGCCGGCGCCCTCCGTGCAGGGTGCCGTGATGGCGGTCAGGGATCGCACAACAGCGAGCTTATCCCTCCGGACCGCCCGGCGGCATGCGGCGCAGCGTGCCGGGGTCGATGCGCATCGTCCCGGTCGATGGTGATTCGGAGCGGTAATGGCGACACGGCCGCGACGGTGGTGGCGTATCGGCCGGTTCGGGAGTACGGTCGGCCATCGTGAGCCCCGCCCGAATCTGCTCCCGCACCGCGTGCAAGGAGCCAGCAGTCTTCACGCTCACGTACGTCTACCGGGACTCCACCGCGGTCCTCGGTCCGCTCGCCACGTACGCCGAGCCGCACTGCTACGACCTGTGCGCGGAGCACTCCGAGCGGCTCACCGCCCCGATGGGCTGGGAACTGGTCCGCCTGCCCGTCGAGGACACCCGCCCCAGCACCGACGACCTGGAGGCCCTCGCCGACGCCGTCCGCGAGGCCGCCAAGCCCTCCGGCTCCGCCGCCGAACCGGTCGGCCAGGGCGTCGAGGTCGGCCGCCGCGGCCACCTGCGCGTGCTGCGCTCCGGCCCGCCGCCCGCCGCCCGCGACACCGGGCAGCCCCAGAAGTCCGACTGACCCGGCCGGCGCGGGGACGGTCCGATCCGCTTCGGGTGTGTGGGGGTCGTCGCCCGCGAGCCAGTAGGCTCATGTCCCCGTACACCACAGACGGCGTACGGCCAGGACGAGCAGGGGGCGGGAGTGGGCGACGTCGCCAAGATCTTCAAGGCGTACGACATCCGCGGCGTGGTTCCGGGAGAGCTCGACGAGGACATCGCCGAGGCGGTGGGCGCGGCGTTCGTCCGCGTCACCGGCGCGCGGACCGTGGTGACCGCGCACGACATGCGCACCTCCTCCGGGCCGCTGGCGGCGGCGTTCGCGCGCGGCGCCACCGGGCAGGGCGCGGACGTGATCGAGGCCGGGCTCGGCTCCACCGACCTGCTGTACTACGCCAGCGGCAGCCTGGACGTGCCCGGCGTCATGTTCACCGCCAGCCACAACCCGGCCCGCTACAACGGCATGAAGATGTGCCGCGCCGGGGCCCGCCCCATCGGCCGCGACACCGGCCTGGCCGAGATCCGCGCGCTGGTCGAGCAGGGCGTGCCCGCCTGCGACGGCCCGCGCGGCACGGTGACCCGCCGGGACCTGCTGGCCGGGTACGCCGACCACCTGAAGACCCTGGTCGACCTGAGCGGCATCCGCCCGCTCAAGGTCGCCGTGGACGCCGGCAACGGGATGGCCGGGCACACCGTCCCCCCCGTCTTCGCCGGGCTGCCGATCGAGCTGGTGCCGCTGTACTTCGAGCTGGACGGGACGTTCCCCAACCACGAGGCCAACCCGATCGAGCCGGAGAACCTGCGCGACCTGCAGGCCGCCGTGCGCGAGTCCGGCGCCGACATCGGGCTGGCCTTCGACGGGGACGCCGACCGCTGCTTCGTGGTCGACGAGCGCGGCGAGATCGTCTCCCCGTCGGCGGTCACCGCGCTGGTGGCCGCCCGCGAGCTGGCCAAGCACCCGGGCGCGCCGATCGTGCACAACCTGATCACCTCGCGGGCGGTGCCGGAGATCATCGCCGAGCACGGCGGGAGGCCGGTGCGCACCCGGGTCGGGCACTCGTTCATCAAGCAGACCATGGCCGAGACCGGCGCGGTGTTCGGCGGCGAGCACTCGGCGCACTTCTACTTCCGCGACTTCTGGTACGCCGACTCGGGCATGCTGGCCGCGCTGCACGTGCTGGCCGCGCTCGGCGGGCAGGACGGGCCGCTGTCGAAGCTGCTGGCCGCCTACGACCGCTACCCGGCCTCCGGCGAGATCAACAGCGAGGTCGCCGACCAGGCCGCCGCCACCGAACGGGTCCGCGCCGCCTTCGCCGGCCGGCCGGGCGTTACCATCGACGGGCTCGACGGGCTGACCGTGTCCACCGACGGCTGGTGGTTCAACCTGCGGCCGTCCAACACCGAGCCGCTGCTGCGCCTCAACGCGGAGGCCACCGACGAACGGACGATGGCGGCCATCCGTGACGAGGTGCTGGCCATCGTGAGGGAGAAATAGATGAAGCTGGACTCCTGGCTGCTGGAGATCCTGGCCTGCCCCAACTGCCGGGGCGAGCTGCGGGCCGACGAGGCGGCCTCCGAGCTGGTCTGCACCGGGACCTGCGGCTACGCCTACCCGGTGCGCGACGACATCCCGGTTCTGCTGGTGGACGAGGCCCGGGCCCCCGCCTCATGAGCACGGTCGTCGACTCGGCGCGGCTGGACGACCCGGGAGCGCTGGCCGCCGCCGATCCCGGCGACATGCTCCGCCAGGTCGCCTCGTCGGCCGCGCAGGTCCGCCAGGCCCGGCTGGCCGCCTCCGAGGCGGGGCTGGCGCGGCTGGCCGAGGACGGCCGGCCGCGCGCCGTCGTGGTCACCGGGATGGGCGGCTCCGGGATCTCCGGGGACGTGCTGGCGGCGGTGTGCGGCACCGGCTGCCCGGTCCCGGTCAGCACCGTGCGCGGCTACCGGCTGCCCGGCTGGGTGGGCGCCGCCGACCTGGTGATCGCCGTGTCCTGCTCGGGCGGCACGGAGGAGACGCTGGCGGTGGCGGCCGAGGCGATGCGGCGCGGCTGCCGGATGCTGTTCGTGGGCGGCGCCGACTCCCCGCTGGCGGAGCTGGCGGTGCGGGCGCGGGCCCCGTTCGTCCCGGTGCGGTCGGCGGGACAGCCCCGCTCGACCGTGTGGGGCCTGTCGATCCCGCTGGTGATGGCCGCCCGCGCGCTGGGCCTGGCGAACGTGCCGGACGAGGTGCTGGAGGCCACCGCGGTGCGGCTGGAGGACGTGGCGCACCGGTGCCGTCCCGACAGCGAGTCGTTCGTCAACCCGGCCAAGCGGATCGCCCTGGACATGGCGGGCGAGCTGCCGATGGTGTGGGGCACCTCGGACCTGGCCGCCACCGCCGCCTACCGGATGTGCTGCCAGCTCAACGAGAACGCCAAGTACCCGGGGGTGTTCGGCGGCCTGCCGGAGGCCAACCACAACCAGGTCGTGGCGTTCGACGGGTTCTTCGCCCAGGGCGCGCCGACCGCGACGGAGGAGGACTTCTTCCGCGACCGGGCCGAGGACGTCGAGACCACCCGGCTGCGGCTGGTGGTGCTGCGGGACGCCGAGGAGCACCCGCAGGTCACCAAGCGCCGCGAGGTCTCGGCCGAGCTGGCCCGGGCCCGCGGCATCGATGTGACGGAGATCCCCGCCGAGGGCGGGCACCCGCTGGAACGCCTCGCGCATCTCATCGCCATGACGGACTACGTCACGGTTTACTTGGCTATCGCACTGGGCGTCGACCCCACGCCCGTGTCAGCCATTCAAGAGCTCAAAGCGAGGATTGCGTAGATGAGTGCTGAGGGCGGGACCAAGGCGATCGTCGCCGCATTGGCCGCCAACCTGGGCATCGCGGTGTCCAAGTTCGTGGCGTTCGTGTTCACCGGCTCGTCGTCGATGCTGGCCGAGTCCATCCACTCGGTGGCCGACTCCGGCAACCAGGCCCTGCTGCTGGTGGGGCGCAAGCGCTCCGAGCGCGCCCGCACCCCACAGCACCCGTTCGGGTACGGGCGTGAACGCTACTTCTACGCGTTCGTCGTGGCGGTGGTGCTGTTCACGGTGGGCGCGGTGTTCTCGCTGTACGAGGGCATCCACAAGATCATGGATCCGCACCACGTGGAGTCCCCGGCCTGGGCGTTCGGGGTGCTGATCGCGGCGATCATCATGGAGACGTTCTCGTTCCGCACCGCGATCGTGGAGTCCAACCACGTGCGCGGCGACAAGTCCTGGTGGCAGTTCATCCGGCACGCCAAGGCCCCCGAGCTGCCGGTGGTGCTGCTGGAGGACCTCGGCGCGCTGGTCGGCCTGATCCTCGCGCTGTTCGGCGTCACCATGGCGGTGGTCACCCACAACGGCGTCTGGGACGGCATCGGCACGGTGTGCATCGGCGTGCTGCTGGCCGCCATCGCGGTGATCCTGGCGATCGAGACCAAGAGCCTGCTGATCGGCGAGGGCGCCGGCCCCGAGGTCGAGCGGCAGATCGTCGCCTCGCTGGAGTCGGTCGAGGAGGTCGACCACGTCATCCACATCCGGACCCAGTACATCGGCCCGGACGAGCTGCTGGTCGCCGCCAAGATCGCGGTGCACCACGACGACACCGCCGCCCAGGTCGCCCAGGGCATCGACGCGGCCGAGGAGAAGGTCCGCTCGCAGTTCCCCCAGGCCCGGCTGATCTACCTGGAGCCCGCCCTCGACCAGGCCGCCGAGGAGCAGCCCGCGACCGCGGCCGAGACCACCACGACCTGACCCGAGGACCCGACCCGAGGCCCGCACGCACGAACGAGCCTCCCGGCACCCTCGCCGGGAGGCTCGTCCCATTCCCACGAGACTTCCCAGACCCCGGAAGACCCTGCACCCGAAGTTCCTGAAGGCCACCGCGAGCCGGAAGACCCTGCACCCGAGGTCACTGAAGGCCACCCGCGAGCGGGCCCGCGTGGCCGTAAGGGAGGAGGCTTTCAAGATCGCGAGGAACGAGCGATCTTGAAAACGACGACCGCACGGCCACGCGTCCCCAGGTCCGCGAGCCGCGCGAGCGGAGCGAGCGCCATAAGCACGCACCCGTCACCGGTCCGGGCGGGGCCCGGTCGTTCCAACCCCAGCCCAGGCGAGACCGGTCGTCCCTGCGCGGGACGGTGCCGCCCGGACCGGCGAGGGTGCTTCCCATGCGCACCGCCCGGACCCCTGAACCGGACGGTCTTGGTGTGACGTGCGGCCGCGTCCCCGAAACCCCCTACGTCCGAAGACGCCGCCGCCTCGTCACGGTAGTGAGACTACGTTCGCGGGCCCGGCCCGTTCTTCCGCCATAAGGAGGGAACCGGGGTCGTCCTGTAGGGGGATCCGACCCTGAGACCTAACCCCGCACGGTGAGGTGAGTTCGGGCGTCCGGCGGACAAGATGGACGCGTGAGCGAGCCGGAGACGAGCGGGGGGCGGGTGTGACCCACGACGGACCCGCACCGCAGTCCCCGTTCGGCGCGGAACTCGTCCGGCAGGCCTGGCGGCTGTCCGGGCGGGTGGTGGCCGGGCTGGGGCAGCTGCTGCTGTGGATCATCACCGGGATCGGCCGGGCGCTGCGGCCGGTCGCGATGCGGATCGGCGACCGGCTGTTCGGCACGCGGACGGCCCCGCCGCGGCCGGGGGCGGGGAGCGACGGACGGACCCGGATCGCCGCGCCCGGCGACCGGGCCGCGGTGCCGCCGCGCTGGCTGGCGGCGTGGCGGGAGTTCACCGCGTCCTGGTACTTCGCCCCGCTGACCGGGGTGGCGCTGGTGGTCGCGGCGCTGGCCGAGCTGGCGCCGCACGGGATCCCGCCGGTCAGCGTGGCGGGCGGGTTCGCGGTGGCCGCCACGGCGCCGCTGGTGTGGCGGCGGGAGTTCCTGCGGCCGATGGCGGCGATCGTGCTGAGCGCGTTCGCGGCCGGGCTGCTGTCGGGGCAGCCGCTGCTGTTCACCACGGCGTTCGCGGCGCTCTACACGCTGTACGCGCTGGGCCGGCACCTGCCCCGGCAGGAGACGGGGGCGCTGGCGGTGGGCGCGGCGGTGACGGTCGGGGTGATCTACCTGGCCGCCGGTTCCCTGGACGAGGTGCCGTGGCCCGCCGCGCTGGTGGCGGTGCTGGCCGCGATCGGGCTGGGCGAGGCCCGCCGTACGGTGGAGGGCGCCGAGCGCACCGAGGCCGAGGCCGCCGAACGCACCAGCCAGACCCTCACCCGCCTGTCGGCGGTGCAGCGCGAGCAGGCGGTGATGCGCGAACGCGCCCGGATCGCCCGCGAGCTGCACGACGTGGTGGCGCACTCGGTGTCGATGATCGCGGTGCAGGCCGAGACCGCCCCGTACACCATGACGGACCTGTCGCCGCAGGCCCGCCAGGGGTTCGAGGAGATCGCCCGGACGGCCCGGGAGGCGCTGGTGGAGATGCGGCGGCTGCTGGGCGTGCTGCGCGCCGACGCCGGGGCGGGACCGCCGGAGTCCGCGCCGCAGCCCCGCCTGGACCGGCTGCCGGAGCTGATCGAGCAGCACCGCGGCGCGGGCGGCAGCGCCGAGCTGGAGGTCCGCGGCGATCCGCGGGCGCTGTCGGCGACGGTGGAGCTGTCGGCGTACCGGATCGTGCAGGAGGTGCTGACCAACGCCCGGCGGCACGCGCCCGGCGCCGACGTCCGGGTGGAGCTGGCCTACTTGAACGACAGGCTCGCGGTGCGCGTACGAGACACCGGGGCCAACGCCCCCACGATGGTGCTGAACCCGGCGCAGGCGGGCGGGCCCGGCGGACAGGGCGGGCACGGCATCATCGGCATGCAGGAACGTGCGACGATGCTGGGCGGACGGTTCTCCGCCGGTCCGGCGCAGGGCGGCGGCTTCGTGGTGGAGGCCGAGTTGCCGTTCGTCAGGGAGGAGACGTCCCGCAGTGACGCCGAGCGACCCCCCGGGCGTTCCTGACCGCGCCATCAAGGTGCTGGTCGTCGACGACCAGACGATCGTGCGGGCCGGTTTCGCCGCGCTGCTGAACGCGCAGCCCGGCATCACCGTGGTGGGGGAGGCCGGGGACGGGCGGGAGGCGGTGGCGCTGGCCACGCGGACCCGCCCCGACGTGGTGGTGATGGACATCCGGATGCCCGGCATGGACGGCATCGAGGCCACCCGCCGGATGCTGGCCAGGCCCGGCGGCGCGGAGACGAAGGTGCTGGTGCTGACCACCTTCGACGTGGACGAGTACGTCTACGACGCGCTGCAGGTCGGGGCCAGCGGCTTCCTGCTCAAGGACGCCACCGCCGACGAGCTGGTCTCGGCGGTGCGGGTGGTGGCCCGCGGCGACGCCCTGCTGGCCCCGCAGGTCACCGGCCGGCTGATCCGCGAGTTCACCCGCCAGCGGCGCAACCGGCCCCGGCCGCCCGCCGAGCTGTCCACCCTCACCGCCAGGGAGACCGAGGTGCTGGTCCTCATCGCCGGCGGCCTGTCCAACGCCGAGATCGCGCAGCGCCTGGTGGTCAGCGAGCACACCGTCAAGACCCACGTCGCCCGCGTCTTCACCAAGCTGGGCCTGCGCGACCGCGCCCAGGCGGTGATGCTGGCGTACGAGTCGGGCCTGGTGGTCCCCGGGGAGGGCGCGCAGGCGCCGTAGCGGCGGTCAGGTGCGGCGCAGCAGGCGCAGGGCCTTCTCCTTCTCGAAGTCCAGGGCGCGGGTGGGCGGGGCCGACAGGCGGCCGATGCGCTGGCCCAGCTCGCGCACCCTGGCCTGCACCTCCGGCTCGGCCAGCACCCGCAGCCCGAACGCCAGCTCCGCCGGGCTGATGTCGTACCGCTTCTCCAGCGCCAGGGCCAGCGCGACGGCGCGCAGCTCGGCGTCGCCGAACCGGCGGTGGCCGCCGGGCTCGCGGGTGGGCGGCAGCAGTCCCAGGGACTCGCGGTAGCGGAGCATGCGGGGCGAGGTGCCGAGCCGCCGGGCGGCCTCCGTGATGCGCATGAGCCCATTCTGACAAAACCGTGTCAAGAACTCGCGAACGGGGCGGCGGCCGGGCCTAGACTCGCAGCCGTACGGGACGCTGAGGAGTGGAACGATCATGGACTTCAAGGTCGCCGACCTTTCCCTGGCCGAGTTCGGCCGCAAGGAGATCCGCCTGGCCGAGCACGAGATGCCGGGCCTGATGGCGGTACGGCGCGAGTACGCCGACGCCCAGCCGCTGCGCGGCGCCAAGATCATGGGCTCGCTGCACATGACCGTGCAGACCGCCGTGCTCATCGAGACCCTCGTCGCCCTCGGCGCCGACGTCCGCTGGGTGAGCTGCAACATCTTCTCCACCCAGGACCACGCCGCGGCGGCCGTGGTGGTCGGCCCGGACGGCACTCCCGACGACCCCAAGGGCGTCCCGGTGTTCGCCTGGAAGGGCGAGACCCTGGAGGAGTACTGGTGGTGCACCGACCAGGCGCTGTCCTGGCCCGACGGCACCCCGCCGAACATGATCCTCGACGACGGCGGCGACGCCACCCTGCTGGTGCACAAGGGCGCCGAGTACGAGGAGGCCGGCGCGGTGCCGACCGCCGGTGAGGACGACCCGGAGGAGTGGGGGATCATCCTCGACACCCTGCGCCGCACCATCGCCGAGCGCCCCGGCCGCTGGACCGAGACCGCCAAGGCGATCAAGGGCGTCACCGAGGAGACCACCACCGGCGTCCACCGCCTGTACGAGATGGCCAAGAACGGCACCCTGCGCTTCCCGGCCATCAACGTCAACGACTCGGTCACCAAGTCCAAGTTCGACAACAAGTACGGCTGCCGGCACTCGGTGATCGACGGCATCAACCGCGCCACCGACGTGCTGATCGGCGGCAAGGTCGCGGTGGTGTGCGGCTACGGCGACGTGGGCAAGGGCTGCGCCGAGGCGCTGCGCGGCCAGGGCGCCCGGGTCATCGTCACCGAGATCGACCCGATCTGCGCGCTGCAGGCCGCCATGGACGGCTACCAGGTCACCACCCTGGACGAGGTGGTGGGGATCGCCGACATCTTCGTCACCGCCACCGGCAACTTCAACATCATCACCGCCGACCACATGGCGCGGATGAAGCACCAGGCGATCGTGTCCAACATCGGGCACTTCGACAACGAGATCGACATGGCCGGGCTGGCCCGCGTGCCCGGCATCGAGAAGATCGAGATCAAGCCGCAGGTGCACGAGTGGCGCTTCCCCGACGGCCACTCCATCATCGTGCTGGCCGAGGGCCGGCTGATGAACCTGGGCTGCGCCACCGGCCACCCGTCGTTCGTGATGTCGAACTCGTTCACCAACCAGGTGATCGCGCAGATCGAGCTGTTCACCAAGACCGAGCAGTACCCGGTCGGCGTCTACACCCTGCCCAAGCACCTGGACGAGAAGGTCGCCCGGCTGCACCTGGACGCCCTGGGCGTCAAGCTCACCAAGCTGACCAAGGAGCAGGCCGAGTACATCGGCGTGGACGTCGAGGGCCCCTACAAGCCCGACCACTACCGCTACTGATCTCCGGTATCCGGTAGACCTCCGTGGCCGTGGGGCCCCAGGACCCCCACGGCCACGTTCCTTGAGACCACCGCGAGCGGGCCCGCGCGGCCGTGAGGAGGAGCGGTTCAAGATCGCGAGGAGCGAGCGATCTTGAACCGCGACGACGAACGGCCGCGCGTCCCCAGGCCCGCTCGCCGCCGCGCCGGAGGCGCGGCCATGAACAGGTGCGAGCGCAATGGACATAGCGGACCTGTCGCTGGCGTATGCGGGGATGGCCCGGATCGACTGGGCGGACCGGTCGATGCCGGTGCTGCGGCAGATCCGGGAGCGGTTCGCCGCCGAACGGCCGCTGGAGGGGCTGCGGATCGCCGCCTGCCTGCACGTCACCGCCGAGACCGCCAACCTGGTCCGGGCCCTGCAGGCGGGCGGGGCGAGCGTGGCGCTGGCCGCCTCCAACCCGCTGTCCACCCAGGACGACACCGCCGCCGCGCTGGTCGCCGAGTACGGGGTGCAGGTCTTCGCCCGCGCCGGGATCGACCGGGAGGGCTACTACCGGCACATCCACCAGGCCCTCGACACGCCGCCCGACCTCGTGCTCGACGACGGCTGCGACCTGGTCAACACGCTGCACACCGAGCGCACCGAGATCGTGGACCGGGTGCGCGGCGGCTGCGAGACCACCACCACCGGGGTGATCCGGCTGCACCAGATGGCGCGGGAGGGCGCGCTGCGGTTCCCGGTGGTCGCCGTGAACGACACCGCCACCAAGCACATGTTCGACAACCGGTACGGCACCGGCCAGTCCACCCTGGACGGCATCGTGCGGGCCACCAACACCCTGCTGGCCGGGAAGTCGATCGTGATCGCCGGGTTCGGCTACGTGGGCCGGGGGCTGGCCGAACGCGCCCGGGGGCTGGGCGCCCGGGTGATCGTCACCGAGATCGACCCGGTCAAGGCGCTGGACGCGGTGCTGCAGGGGTTCGCGGTGCTGCCGATGGTCGAGGCCGCCGCGCAGGGCGACGTGTTCATCACCGCCACCGGCAACCGCGACGTGATCTCCGCCGAGCACCTCGCGGTGATGAAGGACGGCGCGATCCTGGCCAACTCCGGCCACTTCGACGTGGAGATCGACGTGCGCGCCCTGGCCGACATGGCCGTCGAGGTCAACCACGGGATCCGCCCGCAGGTCGACGAGTACGTGCTGGTCGGCGGCCGCCGCCTGGTGCTGCTGGCCGAGGGCCGCCTGGTCAACCTGGCCGCCGCCGAGGGCCATCCGGCCGCCGTGATGGACATGTCGTTCGCCGACCAGGCCCTCACCTGCGCCTGGCTCGCCGAGGAGCACGAGCGGCTGGGCCCCGGCGTCCACCAGGTGCCCGCCGAGATCGACACCGAGGTCGCCCGGCTCAAGCTGGCCTCGATGTCGGTCCGCATCGACACCCTGACCCCGGAGCAGGAGGAGTACCTCAGCTCCTGGCAGCACGGCTCCTAGACCCATGCCGCGCGGAACGTACGTCCACCTCACCGACACCGGCCCCGTCGAGGAGCGCTTCCAGTGCGCCCCCGGCCCCGGCGGCTGGCGCTATGCGAGCACCCGTTCCGACGGCGCCCGCGTGGACCTCACCGTCGACAGCGTCTGGCGGCAGATCCGCATCGAACTCGCCACTTCCGCCTGGCTCATCCGCGGCGGCCTGGCGGGCCACGACCTGCTGTGGGTACGCCACCCCGCCCCACCCGGCACGACCGAGCCCACCGAGCACCGCGAACGGGCCGCCGGCTTCCTCGCCGACTCCCCGGCGTTCCGCATCGCCGTCGCCCGCCACCTGGCCCTGAGCCCCGCCGAGGACAGGCGGGTGCGGCTCGTCCACGTCCAGGGGCCGTCCCTGTCCACCCTCACCGTCGACCAGCGCTGGCGCCTGGCGGAGATCGACACCTACGAGACCGAGACCGCCCCCCTCCCGGTGGAGCGCTACGAGGTCACCGACCTGTCCACCGCCGAGACCCACGCCTTCCACTTGGCCGGCGACGTGGTCTTGGAGGCCCCCGCCCTGGAGTTGGCCGACCTGGAGTCCCCGCCCAACCTCACCTGACGAAGACCCCGGCCTTGGCGGCGGTCGCGGCGGCTTCGGCGGCGCGGTCGGCGGCGGCCTCGTCGAGGGGGTCGCCGCTGGCCAGCAGGCGGTAGTAGAGGGGGGCGGAGACGGCGCGGATCACCTCGTGGGGGTCGGTGCCCTCGGGGAGTTCGCCGCGGGCGACGGCCTGCTCGACGCAGGGGGCCCACTCGCGTATGCGGGCGGCGTAGAAGCGGTGCAGGGCCTCGGCGGTGCGGGCGTCGCAGGTGGCGGCGGCGATGATCGCCTTGAACAGGCGGCCCTGCCTGGGGTCGGTCAGGGTGCGCCGGACCAGGCGGGCGTTGGCCCGCAGGTCGCCGATCAGGGTGCCGGTCTCGGTGCGGGGGAGCGACTGCTCGGCCATGTCCGCCAGGAGGTCGGCGACCAGGCCGGGCACGGTTCCCCAGCGGCGGTAGACGGTGGTCTTGCCGACTCCCGCGCGGCGGGCGACGTCGGCCAGGTCCAGGCGGTCGAATCCGTGCTCGGCGAGCGCGTCGCCGGCCGCGCGCAGCACGGCCTCCCGCACCCGGGCGGTGCGCCCGCCGGGCCGGACGGTGCCCGGGGCCTCAGAACTCATAACGGGTCTCCTGTTCCGTTAAGCGCGCCTCCATGCTAGCGTCCGAAGTTAATGGAACTTCAGTTCCTTTAGTGTTCTCGGAGGGTGGATCATGGAGTACAGGCGGCTCGGGAGGTCCGGGCTCACGGTGCCCGCGCTGAGCTTCGGGGCGGGGACGTTCGGCGGACGGGGCCCGCTGTTCGGGGCCTGGGGCAGCACCGACGTGCGGGAGGCGCGCCGGCTGGTGGACGTCTGCCTGGAGGCGGGCGTCACGATGTTCGACACCGCCGACGTGTACTCCGACGGCGCGTCGGAGGAGATCCTCGGCCAGGCGATCAGGGGGCGGCGCGACCAGGTGATCGTGTCCACCAAGACCGGCCTGCCGACGGGGGAGGGGCCGGGCGACGCCGGAACGTCCCGCTCCCGGCTGATCAGGGCCGTCGAGGACGCGCTGCGCCGGCTCGGCACCGGCCACATCGACCTGCTGCAGCTCCACGCGTTCGACGCCGCCACCCCGGTCGAGGAGGTGCTGGCCGCCCTCGACGACCTGGTGCGCGCGGGCAAGGTCCGATACGTCGGCGTCTCCAACTTCTCCGGCTGGCAGCTGATGAAGTCGCTGGCCGTCGCCGAACGGTACGGCCGCCCGCGCTATGTCGCCCACCAGGTCTACTACTCGCTGGTCGGCCGCGACTACGAGTGGGAGCTGATGCCGCTCGGCCTCGACCAGGGCGTCGGCGCGATCGTCTGGAGCCCCCTCGGCTGGGGACGCCTCACCGGGAGGATCCGCCGCGGCCGTCCGCTCCCCGAGGGCAGCCGCCTGCACCGGACCGCCGACTACGGCCCGCCGGTGGACGACGAGCTCCTCTACACGGTGGTCGACGTCCTGGAGGAGATCGCCGAAGAGACCGGCAGGGCCGTTCCGCAGATCGCGATCAACTGGCTGCTGCGGCGCCCCACCGTGTCCTCGGTCATCATCGGCGCGCGGAACGAGGAGCAACTCCGCCAGAACCTCGGCGCGGTCGGCTGGACCCTGACCCCCGACCAGATGGCCAGGCTCGAGGCGGCCAGCGCCGTCACCGCCCCGTACCCGTACTTCCCGTACCGCCGCCAGGAGGGTTTTGCCCGCCTCAACCCGCCGATCGAGAACGCCGCCTGACAGCGGGAGCCGGGGCTCAGTCCCAGCTCAGCCCCAGCTCCCCCCGCGCCAGGTCCTCCTCGGACGCCTCGATGATGTCGATCTCGGCGTCCTCGGACGCACTGGTGCCGTACAGGCTGTACGCCTCTTCGAGCGACGTGGCGTAGACGTTGTCGTAGTAGGTGCGTCCCCCGGCCCGGGTCCGCCTGGAAAAGGCGATCAGCGGCCGTTCTCCGTCCGTCCGAGGCTCGTCCATCGCCCCACCGTAAACGCGATCAGGCGGGGTCGGGGAGCCGGGCCGGGGCGGCGTTGCGGACCTGCTGGAAGATCACCGAGGTGCGGAAGCCGGCGATCTCCCGGCGCTTGCTCAGCCGGTCCAGCAGGAAGGCGTGCAGGTGGTCCAGGTCCTGCACCGCCACGTGCAGCAGGAAGTCGTCCCCGCCGGCCAGCACGAACACGCTCAGCACCTCGGGCATCGCGGCGGCCGAGTCCTTGAACGCGTCGATCACCGCCCGGCTGAGCGGCCGCACCTGCACCATCACCATCGCCTGCACGCCGCGGTTGAGCGCCGCCGGGTCGATGTCGGCGTGGTAGCCGCGGATCACGCCCCGGCGGGTCAGCGCCCGCACCCGCTCCAGGCAGGTCGAGGGCGCGACGCCGAGCCTGCGGGCCAGCTCCCGGTTGGACTGCCGCGCATCCGTTTGGAGAAGCTCGACGATTCTCGTATCAAGTTCGTCCACGCTCGGATTATCGCGCCGATTCCGGCCGAACGTTCGATCAAAGCCGGTTCGTGCACATCAGATGGTTAGCGTCTGCGGGTATGACACATCGAACGGCGGACCTGGGCGTTCTGCAGGGCACCGCGCTGCTGCTCGGCGGCGTGCTCGGACCGGGAGCGCTGGTCCTCCCCCATCTGGCCGCCGCGGCGGCGGGGCCGGCGTCCATCGCGGCCTGGGCCGGCCTGCTGGCGCTGAGCGTGCCGGTCGCCCTCACGTTCGCGGCGCTGGGTTCCCGCCACCCGGACGGCGGCGGGGCGGCCGCGTTCACCGGCCTGGCCTTCGGCGAGCGCGCGTCGGCCGTGGTGGGCTGGTGGTTCTACTTCTGCGTCCCGGCCGGGATCGTGGCGGGCGCGCTGATCGGCGGCGAGTACGTGGCCGCCGCGCTCGGCCTGGACGCGGCGGGCCTCCTCGCCTGCCTGCTGCTGGGCGTGGCCTTCGCCGCCAACGCCGCCGGGCTGCGCACCTCGGGCGGGCTCCAGGTCGGCCTCGTCGGGCTGCTGGCGGCGCTGCTGGTGGCCGCCGTCGCCCTGGCCGCCCCGCACACCGACGCCGGCAACTTCACCCCGTTCGCTCCGCACGGCGCCGGGGGAGTGGCCCGCGCGGTCGGGGTGCTGCTGTTCGCGTTCGCCGGATGGGAGGCCGCCAGCCACCTGTCGGCCGACTTCGCCGACCGGCGGCGCGGCCTGCGCCGGGCGACGGCCGTGACCCTCGTCGTGGTCGGCGTCCTCTACCTGGGCCTGGCCGTCACCACGATCGGCCTGCTGGGGGAACGCGCCGCCGTCACCGGCGTGCCGCTCACCGAACTGCTGGCGGCCGGGATCGGGGACGCCGCGCGCCCGGTCACCGGCGCGGCGGCGGTGCTGCTGTCGCTCGGCGCGATCAACACCTTCATCGCCGGCGCCGCCCGCCTCGGCGTCGCCCTGGCCCGCGACGGGGCGCTGCCCGCCCGCCTGACCGGCGGCCCGGCCCCCGCCCGCAGCCTGGCGTCCCTGGCCGTGCTGACCGGCGCGCTCCTGCCGCCGGTCCTGCTGTGGAACGCCGACCTGGACGTGCTGATGCGCGTCACGTCCGCCTGCCTGGCGGCCGTCACCGTCGCGGGCACCGCCGCCGCCGTCCGGCTCCTGCCGCGGGGCGCCGCCCGCCGGACCGCCGTCGCCGCCACCGTGTTCGGCGGTGCCGCACTGCTGTGCTGCGGGGCGTACCTGCTCGTCCCCCTGGCGCTGGCCATGGCGGCTCTCCTGCCGGCGCGCCGCTCCTCGCCGGAGGCGGCGCCTAATGCCGTGGCGGCCCGTTGAGGACGTGGGCGTACGGGCCGGGGCCGTAGTGCGGGGGCGGCAGGAAGTGCGGCTGCCCGGGACCCGGCGCGCTGAACGGGGGAGGCGCGGGCGGACCCGGCGGAACGTTCGGCGGCGGAGGCCCACCCGCCACGTGCATCGCCGCGGGGGCGGGGGCGGGCGCTCCCGGGCGCAGCCGCATCCGGCGGAGACGGCGCTGCTCCAGCCGCCACTCCTCGCGGGCCCGGCGTTCGGCCAGCACCGCCGACAGCACGATCTCCGGCCGCACCCCCGGCGGAGGCGGCGGGCTGATCAGCGCGGCCACCTGGTCGGCGATCCGCTGTCCCAGCGTGTCCCGCACGTCCGGGCGCAGCTCCCAGAACCGGGCCAGATACTGCCGGGCGGTCAGCGCCAGGCCGTCGGGGATCCGCGACAGCTCCAGCCCCCGCGCCCAGCCCGCCAGCTGCGGCGGCATCACCGCCACCGGACCGAAGATCGACGAGGCCGGCACCCGCTCCTGGATCACCACCGTGCCGGCGAACACGTCGCCGAGCCGCTTGCCGCGCCGGTTGAACAGCGAGGTGATCAGCGCCGGGGCGCCGGAGAACATCCAGATCTCCACCACGCTCGCCAGCGCCCGCACCAGCGCCTGCCGGAACCGCACCGGCCCGCCGTCGTCGGCCACCACCCGCAGCCCCAGCGCCAGCTTGCCCAGCGTCCGGCCGCGCGACAGCGTCTCGAACGCGCACGGGTAGCCGACCAGCACCCCCGCCATCGCCACGATGCCGAGCCCGACGCCCCACGCCTCGTCGGCGATCACCGTGGTGGCCGCCGTCATGTAGAGCAGGATGTTCAGCGCCATGAACTGGAACATCATGTCGATCAGCAGGGCACACGTCCGGCTGGCCAGCCGGGCCACCCGGATGTCGAGCGCCACGGCCTCGCCGGTGACCAGTTCGGCCATGTGATCAAGTCCCCTCGGTCGGTGCCCGTCCTAGTCTGCCCGCCCGGCGCGCCCGGGCGTTAGTCTCCACGGGTGGACGTCGATGCGTACGTGGCCGCCCATCATGCCGAATGGTCGCGGCTGGAGTGGCTGATCAACCACAGCCGCAGGCTGAACGGCGCCGAGATCGACGAGCTGGTGGAGCTCTACCAGCGGGCCGCCACCCATCTGTCGGTGGTGCGCTCCAGCTCCCCCGATCCGCTGCTGGTGGGCCGGCTGTCGTCGCTGGTGGCCCGGGGCCGCGCCGCCGTCGCCGGGGCGCAGGCGCCGATGTGGCGGGACGCCGCCCGCTTCCTGACCCGCTCGTTCCCGGTCGTGGCGTACCGGCTGCGCTGGTGGTGGCTGAGCACGGCGCTGCTCGGCAACCTGTTCTCCCTGATCTACGCGATCTGGCTGGTGCGCAACCCCGAGGTGCAGGCCACGCTGGGCACCGAGTGGGAGATCAAGCAGCTGGTCGAGCACGACTTCGCCAACTACTACGTCGAGCACTCGGCCCAGTCGTTCGCCTTCCAGGTGTGGGTCAACAACGCCTGGGTGTCCGCGACCGCCCTGATCTTCGGGATCCTGCTCGGCATCCCGACCCTGTACGTGCTGTTCGTCAACCAGCTCAACCTGGCCGCCGTGGGCGGGTTCATGTGGGCGCACGGCCGGGGCGACATCTTCTTCGGCCTGATCCTGCCGCACGGCCTGCTGGAGCTCACCGCCGTCTACCTGGCCTGCGCCGCCGGCTTCAAGATCGGCTGGACGGTGATCGACCCGGGCCCGCGCCGCCGCGGCCAGGCGCTGGCCGAGGAGGGCCGCGCCATCGTGGCCGTCGCCCTCGGCCTGGTGCTGGTGCTGCTGGTGTCCGGCCTCATCGAGGGCTTCGTCACCGGCCACGTCCACAACACCTGGCTGCGCATCGGCATCGGCGTGGTCGCCGAGATCGCGTTCCTGGCGTACGTGTTCGTCCTCGGCCGCCCGGCGGCGAGGGCCGGCGAGACCGGCGACGCCGCCCTGCGCCCCGACCTGGCCCCCACAGCGGGCTGATCAGAGCAGCGCGTTCAGGTCCATCTCCACGGGATAGGGCTGCTCGACTTTCAGCAGTCCGGAGTACGCTCCCGCATCCGCGTAGGTGCTCGTGGTGCGGTTCAGAACGTGTGTGTAGACGATGAGGCCCGCGCCTTCGCGCTCAACGCGCCAGTAATGGGGGATGCCGGCTGCGGCGTATTCTGCGGGTTTGTCCAGTCTGTCGGTGCTGACGCTGCCCTTGCTCATGACCTCGACCGCGAGGAGGACCTGTGGCGGCCGCACCGGGAGGCTGTCGGGATCTCCCTGAAAGACCAGGACGTCGGGACGCCGATTGTTCAGGGGTACGTCGGAAATCCTCAGGTCGACGTCCACCGTCACCTGCCACGGCGCCGGCGCGGCCTGCTCGAGCAGATGCGCCAGCTTCCAGATGAGCCGATTGTGCGCAGGTGTCGCGGAGGGCACGACGACGATTCTCCCGTCGACGATCTCGATGTTTCGGCAGCTTTCTTCCGGCATCCGATCGTATTCCTCGGCGGTGAGACCCTGCTCGGGAAGTGTCAACATCCATTCCGGAAATGACGTCATCCCGGACCTCCTCCGCTCGGCGGGTCGCTCACTCCGCAGCAATTACTGTATCGGAGCGATACCGGCGGTCACAGGCGGCCGGCGGCCTTCAGTGCCAGGTAGGCGTCGGCGAGGGCGGGGGCCAGCTCGTCGGGCGGGGCGTCCACCACCTCCACGCCGTAACGGCGCAGCTCGGCGGTGAGGCGGCGGCGGTCGGCGCGGGCGCGTTCGGCCGCGGCGGCGTCGTAGACGGCGGCCAGGTCGCCGCGGGCCCGGGCCATCTCGCCGACCCGGGGGTCGGTGACGGCGGCGACCATCACCAGATGACGGGCGGTGAGCTGGGGCAGCAGCGGGAGCAGGCCCTCCTCGATCGCGGCGGCGTTCAGCTCGGTGAGCAGCACGACCAGACAGCGCTGCCGGACCCGGGACATGATCGTGGAGACCATCCCGGCCGCGTCCGACTCGATCAGCTCCGGCTCCAGCGGGGCCATCGCCTGCACCATCGCCGGCAGCAGGTCGCTGCGGGAGGCCCCCTCCACCCGGGCGCGCACCCGCCGGTCGTAGGCCAGCAGGTCCACCCGGTCGCCGGCGCGCGAGGCCAGCGCGCCCAGCAGCAGCGCGGCGTCCATCGAGCAGTCCAGCCGGGGGATGTCGCCGACCCGGCCCGCCGAGGTGCGGCCGGTGTCCAGCACCAGGTAGATCCGCCGGTCGCGCTCCGGCCGCCAGGTCCGCACCACCACGTCGGCGCGGCGCGCGCTGGCCCGCCAGTCGATGGAGCGCACGTCGTCGCCGTCGACGTACTCGCGCAGCGAGTCGAACTCGGTGCCCTGGCCGCGGATCAGCGCCACGTGCTGCCCGGTCAGCGTGCGCAGCTTGGCCAGCTTGCCCGGCAGATGGCGGCGGGACGGGAACGCCGGAAGCACCCGCACCGTCCACGGCGCGGGCCGGTTGAGCTGCCGGGCGGCCAGCCCCAGCGGCCCCATCGACCGGATCGTCACGGTGACGGCCGTGCGGTCGCCCCGCCGGGTCGGCGTCAGCCTGGTCTCCACCCGCCGCCGTTCCCCGGCCGGAACGTCGATCCGCGTCACCCGGGGGGAGGCGGCGGCGCTCGGCGGCCAGGCGTCCCGCAGCCGGGCCCGCACCCGGCGGCGGCCGGTGTTCTCCACGACCAGGGCCACCGTGGCGGTCTCCCCGAGCCGCACCGACGTGTCCCCGGCGCGGTGCAGCGCGAGCCCGCGGACGTTCCCGGCCAGCGCCAGGTCGGCCAGCACGCCCAGCGCCAGCAGGCCCCACAGCGTCCACAGCGTCCACCAGCTCGGCCACACCAGCGGGGCCGCCGCCCCGAGCGCCGCCAGCAGCCCCAGCCGCCCGGTCACCGCCATCAGATGCTCTCCGTCAACGCGGGACCGGAACGGTGTTGAGGATGCCCTCCAGCACGCCGTCGGCGGTCGCGCCCTCCAGCTCGGCCTCCGGGCGGAGCTGGACGCGGTGCCGCAGCGTCGGCCGGGCCAGCGCCTTGGCGTCGTCCGGGGTCACGTAGTCGCGGCCGGACAGCCACGCCCACGCCCGCGCCGTCGACAGCAGCGCCGTGGCACCGCGCGGCGACACCCCCAGCTGCAGCGACGGGGACTGCCGGGTGGCCCGGCACAGGTCCACCACGTACCCGGTGACCTTCGGGTCGACGTGCACCCGGCGGACCGCCTCGCGCCCGGCGGCCAGCTCGGCCGCCCCCGCCACCGCTTTGACGTGCGCCAGGTCGCGCGGGTCGAAGCCCTCGGCGTGCCGCTGCAGCACCGCGATCTCCTCGTCGCGGGACGGCACCGGAACGGTCAGCTTCAGCAGGAACCGGTCCAGCTGCGCCTCCGGCAGCGGGTAGGTGCCCTCGTACTCGATCGGGTTCTGGGTGGCGCACACCACGAACGGGTCGGGCAGCGGGCGCGGCGTCCCCTCCACCGACACCTGCCGCTCCTCCATCGCCTCCAGCAGCGACGCCTGGGTCTTGGGCGGGGTCCGGTTGATCTCGTCGGCCAGCAGCAGGTTGGTGAACACCGGGCCCTCGCGGAACTCGAACTCCGCCGTCCGGTTGTCGTAGATCAGCGAGCCCGTCACGTCGCCCGGCATCAGGTCCGGGGTGAACTGCACCCGCTTGAAGTCCAGGTCCAGCGCCTGGGCCAGGGTGCGCACCAGCAGCGTCTTGGCGGTGCCCGGCACGCCCTCCAGCAGCACGTGCCCCCGGCACAGCAGCGCGATCACCAGCCCGGTGACCACCGCGTCCTGGCCGACCACCGCCTTGGCGACCTCGCCGCGCAACGCCGTCAGCGCCGTGCGGACCTCGGCCGCGCCGGTGTCCGCCGGCGAGGCGGCGGCCTGCGGCGACCCCGGCTCCTCCTCCTTGCGGAGCTCGACGTGCTTGACGGGATCGTTCACGGTTGGCGTACCTGCCTTTCGAGGTCGTCGAGGAAGTCCGTGAGGGCGACCAGCCCGGCGTCGTCCGCCGGTTCGGGACCGTACAGCGCGGCCCCGACCGTCGGCTCGTCCCAGCCGGTGCGCCGGGCGAGGGCCGAGACGATCTCCTGCGCCATCGCCGGATCCTGGGCGGCGCCGCGCGGCAGCCCCAGCAGCGGCACCAGCCGGTCCCGCGCGCCGGACCGCAGCGCGTCGGCTGCCCGGTCCCGCGCCCGGTGCGCCCGGTAGAGCCGGGAACGTCCCTCGACGGTCTCCGCGGAGCGTACGACCACCGGCAGGGACTCCGCCACCACCGGCCCCATCCGCCGCATCCGCCACAACGCCACCAGCAGCACCGCCACGCCCAGCTCCACGACGAACAGCCACACCCCGGGCGGGACCAGGTCCTGCCAGGTCAGGGCGCTGGTGCTGCCCGGCTCGGGCAGGTCGGGGATCAGCCAGACCACCGGGCCGCCCGCGCCCACCAGGTTCATGGCCAGCGCGGCGTTGCCCTCCCGCTCCAGCAGGTCGTTGGTGAGCGGCGCGCCGGAGCCCAGCACGGTCACCGTGCGGTCCTGGAGCTGCAGCCGCACCAGCCGGGGCAGCCCGTCGTCGGCGTAGCAGCGGACGGCGCCGGCCGGGCTCTCGTACACCTCGGAGGCGCGGAAGTGCACCGCGCCCGCGCGGACGGCGGCGTCCAGCCCGCAGCCGGGCTCGGCGACCTCGTCGAAGCTGGTGGTGGCCTGGTGCACGCCGGGGGCCAGCGCCTGCAGCGCGGGCCGGGTCGGCTCCACCAGCAGCACGTCGCCGGGGACGGTGGCGAGCAGGTCCAGCTCCTCGGGGACGAGCCGTTCGGAGCGGACGATCACCAGCACGGTGCCGGGCCGGGCCGCGGCCACGGCGTCCTCGGCGTCGCGCACCGTGTGCACCGGCACGTCGCGCTGCTGGAGGATCTGCGCCAGCGCCCGGGTGCCGCCCTGGCTCGGCGACTCGGGGTCCAGGTACTGCGGCTCGGTCGAGGACTGCAGCGAGGCGATCACCACCGCCAGCGCCACCAGCGCCAGGACGACGGCCACGACGCCGCGCGCCGAACGCCAGCGCCGCCCGGCCACCTGCCGGGAGGTCGGCACGCCGGCCGGCGCGCCGGGAGCCGCCGTGGCGGTCATGCGGGCGCTCCGGCCTGCTCGCCGGACCGCTCGGCCGACCATGCCCGCGGCTTGGCCGAACGCAGCGCCTCGTCCAGCGCCACCAGCGTCGCGTAGCCCTCGCCGGTGCCCGGCCGGTCGCCGTACCAGACGTCGTCGAAGATCCGCACCCCGTCGCGCAGCCGTTCGGCGTGGTCGGGCAGCGCCGCCCCCGCCTCGGCCGCCAGCTCGTCGGCGGTACGGCCCGGACGGGGCTCGAGGATCACGCGTTCCTCCAGGTCACGGGCTATGGCTCGGAGCCGTTCACGGATCGCCTCGGCCCACTGCCCGGCGGCGGCGTGCCGTTCGGCGGCGGTGCGGTGGTCGGCGGCGGTGGACGGCTGCTCCTCCAGCAGCGGCGGCCGGCGGGAACGGATGTTCCAGCGGCCGTGCATCAGCCAGGCCAGCAGTGCCACGGCGGCGGCCAGCAGCAGCACGACGACCAGCAGCGACACCCAGCCGCCGCCCTCGCCGGGGGCCGTCGGGTTGGTGGCCTGCCGCAGCAGCTCGTCCAGCCACGCGTCGAACTCCCGCCAGGCGCGCTCCAGCCAGGACGGCTCGTCCCGGTGGTAGATGCCCTTGTCGAGTTCGCGGCGGGCCAGGTCACGGGCCTCCTCCCGGCCGATCGGGTCGGATCTCACGGGCGCACCTCCGGCTGCGGTGGCTGCGGCGGGAACGGGGCGGCCGGAGCGACCGGCGGCGGGTACCCCGGCGCGGCCGGTGCGGCCGGGAACTCCACCGGGCGCCACGCGCTCAGGTCGGCGGGGTCCAGGCCGTCCGGCGCACGGGTGTGCAGCTCCAGGTCGAAGCCCTCACGGCGCATCCGCCGGTCCGCGTACAGCAGCGCGATCACGCCCGCGTCGAACGGGATGATCAGCGACCAGCTCACGATCCGGCCCAGCGTGTCGACCGCCAGCGAGCCGAGCAGCGCGCCGCCGGTGGTGTCCTCGCCGAACAGGATCAGCTGCGCCACCAGGAACGGCAGCCGCAGCGCCAGGAACCCCATGAACACCGTGATGATCAGCGCCAGCAGCAGCGTGCCCCAGCTCCGCCACCACCGGCCGCGCGACAGCCACCAGGCCCGCCGCAGCGCGCCCGCGACGGTCAGCCGTTCCATCACCACCGCCGGCAGCGCCGGGACCAGCAGCACGTACAGCCAGATCATCAGCGCGATCGCCACCGGGAAGCCGGCCAGCGCGGCCAGCACCCCCACCGCGGCCGGTCCGCCGGTCGCCAGCAGCGCGACGAACGGCAGCAGCGGCAGCGCGGCGGCCAGCAGCGCGATCGCCAGCACCACGGCGGCGGTGACCAGCAGCCGGCCGAACGCCGGCCGGACGTCCCGCCACACCTGCCGCAGCGTCACCGGCCGGTCGACCAGGGTGCGGGCGACCACCGGGCCGAGCAGCCCGGCCAGCACCAGCGTCCCGTACGCCGACATCAGCATGCCCAGCGCGCCCAGCGTGGCCTGGGCGCCGAGGGTGCGCATCAGCGGCTCGGGGGTCAGCTCCTCCTGGGCCGCGTCGCTCAGCACCAGATAGCCGCCCAGCGAGTTGAGCAGCTGCACGATCGCGGTGATCAGGACCGACAGGCCGAGCACCGGCCGCGGGTTGCGGCGGATGCACGTGATCGAGCCGTCCAGCAGTTCGGCCACGCCCAGCGGGCGGAACGGGATCTCCCCCTCCGGCGGCCAGACCGGCTCGGCGCCGCCACTCCCGGCGGAGACCGCCCCTCCCGCGGCGTTCCCCACCGCGCCGGGCGGTGCCGGGTGCTCCGGCGCCCCCTCGCCGGAACCGCCGGCCGGTGGCCGGGACGACACGGCGGAGTCGGGCGCCGTCCAGTGCTGCGGACCCGACATCGGCAAGCTCCCCGTCGAACGGAGCCCGTGCTGTGCGGGCCCCGGCCTGATGACCTCGTGGGCCATCCTGTCACGACCGGGCGCCGGATCCGCCCGCCCGATCACCCGTTCACCCGTTCGCGTCGTTTCGACCTATATCCAGGAGATCCCCATCTCAGCCTCCCCCCTCGACATCCCCTACGCCGACCGCCGGAGCGACGCCCCGCCGCGCCCGACCCCGGCCCCCCCGGGACGAATTCCGGCGAACATCGCTTCATGCGCTCGAACTGACACGCAGAGTACTCCCCGGACGGTCCGCGCCGCGCGGCATTCGGCGGTATGGATCCAGCATGCCGGACCGCGGGCGCGCCCCGGGGTTCCTGCCCCGCCCCGTCGTCGGCCACTCCCGGCCACCCCGGCCGCCCCCGGCCACGGCGTGTCAACCGGCCGGGCCGCTCGGCCGTCCTGCTCACGACCGTTTTCGCCGACTTCGGACGGACCTGTGCGAGGTGAACGGCAGGTAGCCTAAACGCCCAGAGCCACCGAACGCGGTCATGGGGGGCCGGCCGCCGCGGGCCCGGCGTGACGCGGACCATCTGCCGACTACGTGTAACGATGAGGGCCATGAGAGGACGCGTACTGGTCGTCGACGACGACCTCGCTCTCGCCGAGATGCTCGGCATCGTGCTGCGGGGCGAAGGCTTCGAGCCGTCGTTCGTCCACGACGGGGACAAGGCGCTCGAGGCGTTCCGGGAGACCCGGCCGGATCTCGTGCTGCTGGATCTGATGCTGCCCGGCGCCGACGGCATCGACGTGTGCCGCCAGATCCGCGCCGAGTCCGGCGTCCCGATCGTGATGCTGACCGCCAAGAGCGACACCGTGGACGTGGTGCTGGGGCTGGAGTCGGGCGCCGACGACTACGTCGTCAAGCCGTTCAAGCCCAAGGAGCTGGTCGCCCGGGTGCGCGCCCGGCTGCGCCGCACCGACGAGCCCGCCCCGGAGACCCTGCAGATCGGCGACATCACCATCGACGTCGCCGGGCACTCGGTCAAGCGCGGCGACAAGCACATCCCGCTGACCCCGCTGGAGTTCGACCTGCTGGTCGCGCTGGCCCGCAAGCCGCGCCAGGTGTTCACCCGCGAGGTGCTGCTGGAGCAGGTGTGGGGTTACCGGCACGCGGCCGACACCCGGCTGGTCAACGTGCACGTCCAGCGGCTGCGCGCCAAGATCGAGAAGGATCCGGAGCACCCGGAGATCGTGGTGACCGTCCGCGGTGTCGGGTACAAGGCCGGACCGGCCTGATCCGCACAGGTCGGCGACCCCCGTGACGGCCAGGACCCGCCGAGACGGCGCGCACCCCCCGCAGGCCCGGGCCCAGGACGCCCCGGGTCCACCGGCCGGGTCCACCGGCGCGCGCCCGCGGCCGCCGCCCCGGCGTCCCCGGCCTCGGCGCCACCGCCCGCCTGGTCACCGAGCAGCGGATGGTGGCCGGTCTGCGCGGGCACCGGCTGCACCGGGCCCGCCGGTTCGCCCGGCGCGGGCTGGGCACCGGCCGCCGGTTCCTGCGCCACGCCGTGCGCCGGCTCTACACGCGGTGGCGGCGGTCCATCCAGATCCGGGTCGTCACCTGGACCATGCTGATCTCCGCGGTGGTCGTGGCGATCCTCGGCGTGTTCCTGATGCAGCAGATCACCACCGCCCTGCTGGAGGGCAAGGAGAAGAGCGCGCTGCTGCAGCTCGACGAGGGCCTGGGCGTCCTGCAGCGGGAGCTGTCCTCCGGGAACGTCCCCGAGGTCACCCTCAACGAGGTCACCAACCGGCTCAAGTCCCGCAGCGGCCCGTCCGGGCTCTACGAGGTCTACATCCGCGACACCGACGAGAGGTACCTCGACGGCTACACCACCAACGAGGTGCTGCCGGAGAGCGTCCCCGAACGGCTCCGCAAGGCCGTCCGCGAGGACCGCGTCGGCACCCGGCACAGCACGTACAGCGAGATCTCCTACATCGGCCGCGAGTCCGTGCCCGGCCTGGTCGTCGGCGCCGGGGACGGCCGGTACGAGCTGTACTACCTGTTCCCCCTCACCCAGGAGCAGCAGACGCTGAACACCGTGGCGCACACCCTGGCGGGCGTCAGCTCGGTGCTGGTGGTGCTGCTGGCGGCGATCGCCTGGCTGGTGACCCGGCAGGTCGTCATCCCGGTGCGGCTGGCCGCGCACGCCGCCGAACGGCTGGCCGCCGGCCGGCTGGAGGAGCGGATGAAGGTCCGCGGCGAGGACGACCTGGCCCGGCTGGCCGCCTCGTTCAACGACATGGCCGGCAACCTGCAGGACAAGATCGGGGAGCTGGAGGAGCTGTCCCAGGTGCAGCGGCAGTTCGTCTCCGACGTCTCGCACGAGCTGCGCACCCCGCTGACCACCATCCGGATCGCCGCCGACATGATCTACGAGCACCGCGAGACGTTCGCCGACCCCGCGGTGGGCCGCTCGGCGGAGCTGCTGCAGAGCCAGCTGGAACGGTTCGAGGACCTGCTGGCCGACCTGCTGGAGATCAGCCGGCACGACGCGGGCGCGGCCACCCTGGACGCCGAGTCCGTCGACGTGCGCGACCTGGTGCTGCGCGCGGTCGGCGACACCGAGGGGCTGGCCGAGCGCAAGGGCAGCAAGCTGGTGCTGCAGTTGCCGGGCGAGCCGTGCATGGCCGAGGTGGACCGCCGCCGGGTCGAGCGGATCCTGCGCAACCTGCTGGTGAACGCCGTCGAGCACGGCGAGGGGGAGGACATCGTCGTGTCCGTGGCCGCCGACCGGGACGCGGTGGCGGTGGCCGTCCGCGACCACGGGGTGGGCCTGCAACCGGGCCACGCCCAGATGGTGTTCGACCGGTTCTGGCGCGCCGACCCGGCCCGCGCCCGCACCACCGGCGGCACCGGGCTGGGCCTGTCCATCGCCAAGGAGGACGCCCAGCTGCACGGCGGCTGGCTGCAGGCGTGGGGCGAGCCGGGCAAGGGCTCGCAGTTCCGGCTGTCGCTGCCGCGGGTCGCCGGCGCCGAACTGCGCGGCTCCCCGCTGCCGCTGGTCCCCCCGGAGACCGAACTGCCCCGGGCGTCGTTCACCGCACTGACCCCCGCCGACCCCGAACCCCCCGAGCCGCCCCGGATCCCCGAGCCCACCCGTCCCATCGAGCCGACCAGGATCATCGAGCTCACCAGAGGCAGCGAGTCCACCTGGATCAGCGAGTCCAGCCGGGCCGGTGAGCTCATCCCGACCGGTGAGCCCACCGGGGTCGGCGAGCCGGCCCGGACCGGTGAACCCGCCCGGTCCACCGAGTCGGTCCGGCCCACCGAGTCGGCCCGGACCATCGAGTTGGCCCGGACCCTTGACCCCGCCCGGATCAGCGAGCCCACCCGGACCGGGGAGCTCACCCCGACCGGTGAGGACGGCCAGGCCGCGCTGTCGGCGACCGGTGCGGAGACCGGGCCGTCCGGGAGCGGTGAGGGCGACCCGGTGGTGAAGGACGGCGACCGGCCATGACGGTCAGAGGCACGGTCAGGGCGACGGCCAAGGCGATGACCAGGGTGACGGCCAGGGCGATGACCAGGGTGACGGTCAGGGCGACGACCAGGGTGACGACCGGAGGGACGGCGCGGGTGCGGACCCGGGTGCTGGCCGGGGTGACGGCACTGCTGTGCCTGGCCGGCTGCGCCAGCGTGCCGAGCGGCGGCCGGGTGATGTCCGGCCGGTCCGCCGAACGCGCCGAGCCGATCTCCGACCCGTACGTGCGGATCGTGCCGGTGCGTCCCCGGCACAACTGGGCGCCGGAGGACATCGTCACGGGCTTCCTCACCGCCTCGGGGGCGTTCAACGACGACCACGAGGTGGCGCGCGAGTACCTGACCCCGCAGACGAGCGCGGCCTGGAAGCCCGGCGCCCGGCCGCAGGTGATCGTGCTGCAGAGCGTCCCGAGCGTGTCCCCTCCGCGCGCCGGGGGCGCCGAGACCACCGTCGAGGTCAACGCCACCCGGCTGGGCTACATCGGGTCCGACGGCCAGTACACCGCGGAGACCGGCACCCTCTACACCACCTCGTTCGGCCTCACCCAGGACTCGGCCCGGCAGTGGCGGATCAGCCGGATCCCCACCGAGCTGCAGAACGGGCTGATGCTCGCCAAGGGCGACGTGGACCGGGCGTTCCGCGTGTTCAACCTGTACTTCTTCGAGCCGGGCGGCGGGGTGCTGGTCCCCAACGGCATCCACCTGCCGCTGGGCAACCGGCAGGACCTGCCCCGCCAGCTGGTGCAGGCGCTGCTGGCCGGGCCCACCGGCTGGCTGCGGCCCGCGGTGCGCAGCCACTTCCCGGCCGGCACCCGGCTGGTCGGGGACGGGGTGTCCATCGCCGACGGCGTCGCCACCGTCGACCTCAGCGCGCCCGCCCGCCGCGGCGACCTGCAGCGCATGGCCGCCCAGCTCGGCTGGACGCTGCGGCAGCTCCCCGAGATCCGCGGCGTCAAGCTGCGGATCGACGGGGAGACCGTCGACCCGGGCGGGCTGGGCGCCGTCCAGACCGCCGAGGACTGGACGCGGTTCGACTCCGACACCCCCCGCAGCGGCGGCGAGGAGACCATCTACCTGCGCGGGCCGGACGGCCGGCCGCGCCAGCTGCTGGACGCCGCCGCGGTCCCGGCCGGGACGACCGGGCAGGACCGGCTGCACCGGCCGTCGCTGTCCCCGGACCGGAGGATCGCCGGGTTGGACTCCGCCGGCGACACCCTCTACAGCGGCGACCTGACCGGCGGCACCCCGGTCCGCGCCGTGCTGGACGCCGAGCACGAGGACGGCACGTTCACCCCGCCCTCCTGGGACCGCCGGGGCGGGCTGTGGACCGTGGAGTCCCGACGTGACGGCTCCACGCTGTGGATGGTCCCGCGCAGCGGCGCGGCGGTGCGGGTGCAGACGTGGGACCTGTCGTCGCACCGGGTGCTGGCGTTCCGGGTGGCCCGGGACGGGGTGCGGGTCGCGGCCATCGTGCAGATCGGCGACGAGCGGCAGATCCGGCTGGGCCGCATCGTGCAGCGCTCGGAGACCGTCGCGGTCGGCGACTTCCTGCCGATCAGCGCGGAACTGGTCGACGCGGTGGACCTGGCCTGGAACGACTCCGACACCCTGGCGGTGCTGGGCAAGACCAAGGCCACCGCCACCCAGGTGACGCCCTACCTGGTGCCGGTCAGCGGGAACGGCATCACCGCGGTCGGCAGCGGCAGCCTCGGCGAGGCCAGGTCGATCACCGCCGCACCCGGATCGCGGATCGTGATCGGCGCCGAGATCAACGGGGAGAGCAGCATCTGCCGGCAGAGCACCCTGCGCGACTGGCGGTTCGACGAGTGGAAGTGCGACTCGCTGGGCTCGGATCCGACCTACTGGAACTAGTTATCCACATTTGCGCGACCGTCTGGTGACGATGGGCCGCCGCCCGGCATCGTCGTCGCCATGACGACCTTCCTCACGCGCATGCTCGCCCCGCTGGTCGATCTGCTGCTCCCGCAGCGCTGCGCCGGCTGCGCCACCGCCCCCGTCGTCCTGTGCGGCACATGCCGGGCGGCCTTGACCCGGCCACCCCGCCCCGCATGGCCCGCCCCCAGCCCACCGGGCCTGCCGCCCCCGTGGACCGTGGCCGCCTACGAGGGCCGGATACGCGCCATGCTCATCGCCTACAAGGAGTCGGGCCGCCTGACCCTGACAAGCTTCCTCAGCGCCGCCCTGGCCGACGCCCTCCGAGCCGCCCTCCCTCCACCGGACCACGCGGTGCCACCCGCACCCCCAGACCGAATCCCGCCCGGCCCACCGGCCATCCCCCCTCCGTCGTTCCAAGCAATGCCGGCCGCCCATCACCCGCCCCCTCTGCCGGGCCGCGTGGTGCCAGAGACTTTCCATCCGCTCCCTCCGCCGGGCCGTGCAGTGTCGGAGGCCCTTCACCCGCTCCCTCCGCCGGGCCAGGCGGTGCCGGCGGCCCTTCGTCCGGTGAGTCACGCGGTGATGGACTCCGGGCGTTCAGAGCGAACGGCGGCGGCCGCTCCGTCGAACGCCCGCCGCCCGGCGGCGGAGGAGGTGCTGGTGGTGCCGGTACCGTCCGCGTCGCATGCCCTGCGTCGGCGCGGACATGATCCGGTACGGGGCCTCGCCGAGACGGCCGTACGCGTGCTGCGAGCCGATGGGATGCCGGTGACCTGCGTTCCCGCCCTGCGGCAGGCGCGGCGGGTCGCCGACCAGGCGGGGCTGGACGCCGCCGCCCGCGCCGCCAATCTGGCCGGCGCGCTGCGGACGACCGTTCCCGAACGCGTCCGTGGCCGGCGGGTCGTTGTGGTGGACGATGTGATCACCTCCGGGGCGACGCTGGCCGAGGCCGCCCGGGCGTTACGAGCGGCGGGCGCCCGGGTCACCGCCGCCGCCACCATCGCCGCAACGCCCCGCCGGAGCGGCTGAGGGAGCCGCAGACCAAGCCGACGACACACGTGGTGCTCGTGCCGGGCCACCGGCGTCCATTCCCGTGGGAGCCGTGTGGGGAGTTGTGGGAACGGGTGGGGCCGTCGTGAGATCGGTCACTTCTTCCAGGCGTGATCACAATGGGTGCCTGCGCTGGGGCCAGGGGCCGCGGGCCGGGTGATCCAGGGGCAACGGGAGGTCATGGTGGCGCCTCGGGCGTGTCCGGTTTGGTCAAACTCACTTGGTGGAGACAGTCTTCTGCCCCCGGCGCGGCGAGCGTGCGGAAGGCCCCTGTGCGCAGGGGATGCGGGAGTTCCGGGGCCGGTCCGGTGATCCCGGTGCGGGATCAGGTGATGACTTTCCGTGAGTTTTCCTCGGCGCACCCCCCTGACATTCCCGGCTTCAGGGGTTAGCGTTCCTGACATGGCACCCGCCCGGGTCCGTGGTTGCGCCGGATCGCGATGCTCCGCCGGAGCACCGCCGTTCCGGCAAGCCGATGCCAGGCGCAGGCGAAGCGGCCCACGTAAGGCGACTTCTCGTCGACCGATCACGGTGCGCCTTAGAGGTAAGTCCTGCCCCGCCGGGGGATCAGACATCCTCCGGAATGGGAGAAGGGGAGTAGTGGCGAGAGCGCTGCGAGACCCTCAGCAGGCGGATGTGGGGACGAAGACCAGGTCGGCCGGGCGGGTGCGACCCACCGAGCGGCGGCCGTCACGGGCCCGGACCATCGCGGCGAGGCGCAGGCCGAGCGACGTTGGTCCGCCGTCATGCGGGGGAACGTTCCCCTCGCGGGCGGCGCGCCCGGGGGCGGTCGAGCATCGCAACCGGGAGAAGGGGGGTCCCACGTGGACATCATCGTGAAGGGCCGGCACACCGACGTCAACGAGCGGTTCCGGCAGCACGTCGACGGCAAGCTGGCCAAGATCGAACGGCTCAACCAGAAGGTGATCCGCGTCGACGTGGAGGTGTCCGAGGAGCACAACCCGCGCCTGGCCGACCGCCGGGAACGGGTGGAGATCACCATCCGCTCGCGCGGCCCGGCGATCCGCGCCGAGGCCGCCGCCGAAGACCGGTACGGGGCCCTGGACCTGGCGATGGACAAGCTGGAGTCCCGGCTGCGCCGCACCGCCGACCGGCGCAAGATCCACCGCGGCGGCAACCGCGCCCCGGCCAAGCTGGCCACCATGGAACCGCTGCCCGAGCCGATGCCGATGACGCCCGGCTCCGGGCCCGCCGCGCCCGACCTGCGGGCCGCCGAGACCGCCGGGGACGTCCGGCCGGAGGAGTCGGCGGCCGAGACCGCGTACGCCGGGACCGAGGAGGACACCGAGGACAACCTGGTGCCGATCCCGATGGACGGCAACGCCCCGGTGGTGGTCCGCGAGAAGTTCCACAAGTCGACGCCCATGACCATCGACCAGGCCCTCTACGAGATGGAGCTGGTCGGCCACGACTTCTTCCTGTTCCGCGACAAGGACAGCGGCCACCCCAGCGTGGTGTACCGCCGGCGCGGCTGGGACTACGGCGTCATCCGGCTGCTGGAGGAGTGAACCGTCGGAAAGGCTCCGTGATAGGCCGCTTGCGCCATGTCACCGCCTCGGGCGTGTCATGATCTAGGTGGTGCCATCCGGCCCCGCGAGGCGGGCGGCGGGATTGGCGGCCCGGCGACATCGTGGTATCGCGCGGGCCGCCGATCTGTGCGAGCCCCCGCCTGACGTGACACCCTCCGAGAAAGCACAGGGTCGCCGACATTCGAAGGGAGGGGCGGCGTTGTGAGCGAGCACCCCGAGACCTCCGGCGCATCCGGGCGGGCCGACGATCCACCGGCGCCGGACGAGCGGTCCGCGGCCGATCCCATCCGCGTGCTGATCGTCGACGACCACGCCCTGTTCCGCCGGGGCCTGGAGATGGTCCTGGCGGGCGAGGACGACATCGAGGTGGTCGGCGAGGGCGGCGACGGCAACGAGGCCGTGGAGATGGCCCGCGACCTGCTGCCCGACGTGCTGCTGATGGACATCCGGATGCCCCGGCGCAGCGGGATCGAGGCGTGCCGGGCGATCAAGGAGTCGGTGCCCAGCGCCAAGATCGTGATGCTCACCATCAGCGACGAGGACAAGGACCTGTTCGAGGCGATCAAGGCCGGGGCCAGCGGCTACCTGCTCAAGGAGATCTCCATCGACGAGGTCCCGCAGGCGGTCCGCGCGGTGCACGGCGGCCAGTCGCTGATCAGCCCCTCCATGGCCTCCAAGCTGATCACCGAGTTCGCCGCGCTGGCCAAGCGCAGCGAGGAGCGCCAGCAGCAGGTGCCCGCCCCCAAGCTCACCGAACGGGAGATGGAGGTGCTCCGGCTGGTCGCCCGCGGGCTGGGCAACAAGGAGATCGCCAAGGAGCTGTTCATCTCCGAGAACACGGTCAAGAACCACGTCCGCAACATCCTGGAGAAGCTGCAGCTGCACTCGCGGATGGAGGCCGTGGTGTACGCCGTCCGGGAGAAGCTGCTGGAGATCACCTGAGCGGCCCGATTCTGTCGGCGCCCGCCTCTAGGCTCACGGCATGACCGTCGTGGAGCTGACCGCGGACGAGGTACGGCGCATCCAGCTGGCCGCCCAGGGACTGCTGGGGGCAGGGCCGCGGCGGCAGGGGGTGCCCGGCGTGCTGCGGCGGCTGGGCGCCGTGCAGCTCGACACGATCTCGGTGCTGGCCCGGTCGCACGAGCTGGTGCCGTACGCCCGGCTGGGGCCGGTCGGCCGCGCCGCCGTCGAGGACGCCTACTGGAGCCTCACCCCCGCCGGCACCGGCGTGGCGTTCGAGTACTGGGCGCACGCGGCGTGCGTGCTGCCGATCGAGGAGTGGCCGCTGCTGGAGTTCCGCCGCCGCGAGTTCCGCCGCCGGGGCCGCCGCTGGCACGACACCTCCGAGGAGGCCTGCGAGGTCGTGCTGAAGCGGCTGCGCGCCGACGGGCCGCTGACCATGCGGGAGCTGGGCGGGGCCAAGGCCGGCGGCGAGTGGTGGGACTGGAGCGAGCAGAAGATCGCCGTCGAGTGGCTGCTGGACATCGGCGAGGTGGTGTGCGTGCGCCGCGACGGCTGGCGGCGCGTCTACGACCTGCCCGAACGCGTCATCCCCCGGGAGCTGCTGGAGCAGGGGCCGGCCGACGAGGACTGCCTGCGCCGGCTGGTCGCCCAGGCGGGCCGGGCGCTGGGCGTGGCCACCCGTGCCGATCTGGCCGACTACTACCGGCTCAAGGGCGCCCAGGTCGAGGCCGTGATCGCCGACTGCGGGCTGGTGCCCGTCCGGGTGGCGGGCTGGCGGCAGCCCGCCTGGGCCGATCCCGCGGTCCTGGACGCGCCCCCGCGCGGCCGGCACGTCACCACCCTGCTGTCCCCGTTCGACTCGCTGATCTGGGACCGCGCCCGCACCTCCCGGGTCTTCGGCTTCGACCACCGCCTGGAGGCGTACGTGCCGAAGGCCAAGCGCGTCCACGGCTACTTCACGATGCCCGTGCTGTCCGGCGGCCGGCTGATCGGCCGCGTCGACCCCGCCCGCGACAAGGGCGTCCTGGTCGCCCGCCGGGCCTCCCTGGAGCCGTGGGCGACCGCCACCGCCGCCCGCACCGAGACCTCCGTCGCGGCCCTCGCCACCGCCCTGCGACACGCCGCCGAGTGGGTCGGCTGCCACGACGTCCGCGTCGAGATCCTCGACCCCCCGCACCTGGCCGCCCCCCTCGCCCAGGCCCTCCGCACCGCCTGACCCGCGACACGGTGCCCTTCCGTACCGCCTGCGACGCGGTGCCCCCGCCAGGCGGGCCCTGGGCGGACCTTTGGGCGGGTCCGACGGACCTCGTGGTGCGCTTTCCGGGCGATCGCCGTGAACGCAGGCCGCCGGAGGACCGCTGGGAACGTTCAGCGGACGGGCGCCCGGCGCGGCGGCGTTCGCCGGCACCGAGATCACCGAACGGGCCCCGGCCGGTGCCGGGGACGCCGCGGCCCCGCCGGGGAACTCGTCGTTCGGGTCCGGCGGGGCCGTGGTGGCACGTCGAGGGGCGGGTCGTCCAGGTGTCAGCCGTGGGGACGCTGTTCGGGATCGCTGGTCCTGGGATGGTCGGAGTGTTCGCCGTGGACGCCGCCGCGCCGTTCGCCGTTCTGTGCGCCGAACAGCGAGTAGTTGACCACCTCCGGGATGACCCGGGGCTCGTCCAGGACCACGTCGGAGAAGATGCCGACCGCGATGCCGAGCAGACCGGCCAGCATCACGATGGCGACGCCCACCCAGAACAGCAACCAGTTGGGGCCGATGCACAGGGCGACTCCGCCCACGGTGAAACCGACCAGGGCCACCGCGACGACAGCCCACGAACTCGGCCGTCCGCCATGCGTTCCCGCCATTGAGCCTCCTTACCCCCGGGGCGCCGCGGCGGCGCCCGGTAACGTGCGCAAACTCCCGCTCCCTGGGGATTCCCGACCGAAGCCTGGTCGGGGCACCCCGAGGGGCGATCGTTCGACCTGGTTGTCAACCCCTTACAACTCTTCCTCGTCAGCAGGGGGTCAAACGGTAAAGGGGGTGGATTGCGCGGCGGAGTGACGTAGACCATGCTGGGTCTCGCCTACGATGGCAACGTACGTGTGGTGTGCGTGCCGCCGGTCGCGGTGACCCACGATCTGCAAGGAGCCTCCGAGAGTGCCGCCAGTCATCGACAAGATCCTTCGTGCGGGCGAAGGCAAGACCCTGCGCAAGCTCAAGAAGCTCGCGGATCACGTCAACAGCATCGAGGAGGACTTCCTCGAGATGAGCGACGCGGAGCTGCGCGAGCTGACCGACAAGTACCGCGAACGCATCGCGGACGGGGAGACGCTCGACGAGCTGCTGCCGGAGGCGTTCGCGACCGCGCGCGAGGCGGCCCGCCGGGTGCTCGGCCAGCGGCACTTCGACGTCCAGGTGATGGGCGGCGCCGCGCTGCACCTCGGCAACATCGCCGAGATGAAGACCGGTGAGGGCAAGACCCTGACCGCGGTGCTGCCGGCGTACCTGAACGCGCTGTCCGGCAAGGGCGTCCACATCGTCACGGTGAACGACTACCTGGCCAAGCGCGACGCCGAGTGGATGGGCCGGGTGCACCAGTTCCTCGGCCTGGAGGTCGGGGTCATCCTCCCGCAGATGACGCCGGACGAGCGCCGCAAGGCCTACAACGCCGACATCACCTACGGCACCAACAACGAGTTCGGCTTCGACTACCTGCGCGACAACATGGCCTGGAGCCTGGACGAGTGCGTCCAGCGCGGCCACAACTTCGCCATCGTGGACGAGGTCGACTCGATCCTGATCGACGAGGCCCGGACCCCGTTGATCATCTCCGGCCCGGCCGAGCAGAACTCCAAGTGGTACACCGAGTTCGCCAAGATCGTGCCGCGGCTCAAGCCGGCCAGCGACAAGGACGCCACCGACGGCGACTACCAGGTCGACGAGAAGAAGCGCACCGTCGGCATCCTGGAGTCCGGGGTCGAGAAGGTCGAGGACTGGCTGGGCATCGACAACCTGTACGACCCGGCCAACACCCCGCTGGTCAGCTTCCTGAACAACGCGCTCAAGGCCAAGGAGCTGTACAAGCGCGACAAGGACTACGTCGTGATGAACGGCGAGGTCCTGATCGTGGACGAGTTCACCGGCCGCATCCTGCACGGCCGCCGCTACAACGAGGGCATGCACCAGGCCATCGAGGCCAAGGAGGGCGTGCCGATCAAGGACGAGAACCAGACGCTCGCCACGATCACCCTGCAGAACTACTTCCGGCTGTACGACAAGCTGTCGGGCATGACCGGCACCGCCCAGACCGAGGCGGCCGAGTTCAACAAGATCTACAAGCTCGGCGTGGTGCCCATCCCGACCAACAAGCCGATGATCCGCAAGGACATGCCGGACGTGGTCTACAAGACCGAGCAGGCCAAGTTCGAGGCCGTGGTCGACGACATCGCCGAGCGGCACGAGAAGGGCCAGCCGGTGCTGGTCGGCACCACCTCGGTGGAGAAGTCCGAGCGGCTGAGCAAGATGCTCAAGCGGCGCGGCATCCCGCACGAGGTGCTGAACGCCAAGCACCACGAGAAGGAGTCGGCGATCGTCGCCGAGGCGGGCCGGCTGGGCGCGGTCACCGTGGCCACCAACATGGCCGGCCGCGGCACCGACATCATGCTCGGCGGCAACCCCGACTTCATCGCCGACCGGCAGCTGCACGAGCGCGGGCTGTCCCCGCTGGAGACGCCCGAGGAGTACGAGGCCGCCTGGCCGGAGGCGCTGGAGAAGGCCAAGGAGGCCGTCAAGGGCGAGTACGACAAGGTCGTCGAGGCCGGCGGCCTGTACGTGCTGGGCACCGAGCGGCACGAGTCGCGGCGGATCGACAACCAGCTGCGCGGCCGGTCCGGCCGGCAGGGCGACCCGGGCGAGTCCCGGTTCTACCTGTCGCTGGAGGACGACCTGATGCGGCTGTTCAACGCCGCCCGGGTCGAGGCGATCATGACCCGGCTCAACATCCCCGACGACGTGCCGATCGAGTCCAAGGTGGTCACCGGCGCGATCCGGTCCGCGCAGACCCAGGTCGAGCAGCAGAACTTCGAGATCCGCAAGAACGTCCTCAAGTACGACGAGGTGCTCAACCGGCAGCGCGTGGTGATCTACGCCGAGCGCCGCAAGGTGCTGGAGGGCGCGGACCTCGAGGAGCAGGTCCACCGGATGATCGACGAGGTCGTCGACGGGTACGTGGCCGGCGCCACCCAGGAGGGCTTCGCCGAGGAGTGGGATCTGGACAAGCTCTGGAAGGCGTTCCAGCAGCTGTACCCGATCACCGTCACGGTCGACGACCTGGTCGAGGAGATCGGCGGGGACATCTCCGCCCTGGACGCCGAGACGCTGGCCGAGAAGATCCGCGAGGACGCGCAGGAGGCGTACCGCAAGCGCGAGGCCGAGCTGGGCTCGGAGGTCATGCGGGAGCTCGAGCGCCGGGTGATCCTGTCGGTGCTGGACCGCAAGTGGCGCGAGCACCTGTACGAGATGGACTACCTGCAGGAGGGCATCGGCCTGCGGGCCATGGCGCAGCGCGACCCGCTGGTGGAGTACCAGCGCGAGGGCTTCGACATGTTCAACGCCATGCTCGACGGCATCAAGGAGGAGTCGGTCGGCTACCTGTTCAACCTCGAGGTCGAGGTCGAGGAGCAGCCGCCCGCCCCCACCGTGGGCGCCAAGCCGGTCGCGGTCGCCGACACCGTCGCGACGGAGGAGGCCGACACCGAGTCCGCCGGGGCGGAGGAGGAGAAGGCCGAGGAGGCCCCGACCATCCGCGCCAAGGGCCTGGAGGAGAAGAAGCGGCCCAGGAAGCTGGAGTACACCGCGCCGACCGTCGACGGCGAGGGCGGCGTGGAGACCCACAGCGAGGAGACCAAGGACGAGTACGCCGGCGTCGGGCGCAACGAGCCCTGCCCGTGCGGCTCCGGCAAGAAGTTCAAGCGCTGCCACGGCAACCCGCGCAACAAGGGCTGACCGGGCTCCGCTGAGCCGAACGGCCTCCCGGCACCGCGCCGGGGGGCCGTTCGGCCGTTCCGGCGGGTCATCGCCGTGAGGCCGTGGTCTCCAGCACCGTGCACCGCCAGCGCCCGCGCCGCCGTTCCAGCCGCAGCGCCAGCGCCTGCACCCGCCCGGCCACCGCGACGACCGCCCCGGTCTCCGCCGCCTCCGGCGCGGGCCGCTGCACCCACGAGGCCAGCACCCGCGGCGCGTGCACCGGCCTCCCGACCGCCGCCGCCGGGGCGACCGCCGCCAGCTCCCCGCACACCTGCGGCGAGACCAGCCTGTCCAGATGCCGCAACGGCCGTATCCCGGCCAGCACCTCCGCGACCAGCCGAACGGTCACCTCCACCGCCACCCGCAGCTCCGCCCCTTCCTCATCCCCACCCACCACCGCCCCCCGCCGAACGACCGACCCCTGTCGAACGATTGAGCCTTGGTGAGCGGCCGGGGCTTGTCGAGCGGCCCTCGGCTGCGCCCTCTGCGATCGCCTGGGTGCCTCAGGGTGGCCGACGACGGTGCGCTGGCTCTCCGCCGGCCTGCGCGCCGTACCGGCGTGTCCCTGGGGCTGGGCGGCCCCGTTCCGACCCGGCGCCGGCTCGCGCCCGGGACGCTCACCCTCCCAGCGACTCCCGGCACCGCCGGCTCTGGCACGGTCGTCTCCGGCACGGCTGGCCTGGGTACGGCCGGTCCCAACACGGCTGGCTCCAGTAGGGCTGGCTCCGGTTCTACCGCTTCCGGCGCGGTTGGCTTCGGCACGGTCGGTCCCAGCGCGGCTGGTTCCGGTGCGGCCGGTTCCGGTTCCGCGGCCTCCGGTACGGCTGACTTCGGCACGGTCGGGCTGGGGCCGGTCGCTTGTTTGGAGCGCCAGGGCGCCGTCCGTGGCGGGAGCGGGGACGTAGGGGATCAACCGAACGGCTCGGGAACCACGACGGGGGGTTCGCGCGGACATCGCCGCCTCCTCTTGCACGCGAGATCGATGCGGACGATGAACAAGAGGAGCCGCGTACCCCGGTTGATACACCGTGGCCGGATCCGGCCATGGCTGTAACTTTCACAGCCCTGGATGGGCGACCTGCCGCACCCCAGACCGTGGAGTGTGTCCGGCAGATCCGCAGGGCACTCTCTGCGTGGCGGTGGTGAGCGGAGGACACCCGGAAACCGTTGGAGACAACCCGGTCGGCAGGCCGGCCGGCGCGGTGCCGGCAGGCCGGTGCATGTGCCGCGAACGCCGGTCTCGGGGCTCCAGCGGCCCGTACCGGAGGCGGCGGAAGCGTCGACGCAGGGTGGGTGCGGACAGCAGCCGGACATCGCTATGAGAGGCGGTCTCGTGGTCTTCCGGTCCGTGGAGGGAAGCGGGTGGGCGGTCCGGCCGTGACCGACGCGCTCGTTGAGGGTGCTCCGATGCGGTGTCGGGAAAAGGGGAGGCGGGCGCCCCAGGGGAGCGCCCGCCTCGGTGAGGTCCGGTCCGGGGGACCGGAGGGTGGGGTCAGCCGTCTGAGGGTGGGGTCTTGGACTTGGCTTCGGCCGGGGTTCGTTCGGTGGTCGCGGCGACCTCGGGGGCGGCCGAGGGGTCGGCGGCGACGGACTCGACGCCCTCGGGCTCGCGGCCGGGGGTGGGGATGTTCATCACCCTGATCAGGATGCTGAACAGCAGGTAGTAGACGACGGCGTAGATCAGGCCGAGGACGATCAGGCCGAGCAGGTTCTTGGTGTTGTCCTTGCTGGCGTTCAGCACCATGTCGATCGCGCCGGCGGAGAAGCTGAAGCCCAGCTTCATGTTGAGCGCGTCGGCGATCGCCATGGAGACGCCGGTCAGCAGCGCGTGCACGCCGAACAGGACCGGGGCGACGAAGATGAACGCGAACTCGATCGGCTCGGTGATCCCGGTGACGAACGCGGTCAGCGCGGCGGAGAACATGATGCCGCCCACGGCCTTGCGGCGGTGCGGGGGAGCGGCGCGCCAGATCGCCAGGGCGGCGGCCGGGAGGGCGAACATCAGGACCGGGAAGTAGCCGGCCATCGACCAGCCCGCGCCGTCCGCGCCGTTGAGGTAGCAGTTGAGGTCGCCGGTGTAGGTCTTGCCGCCGACGGTGCACTCGGGGATCTGGAACCAGACCACGTTGTTGGGGATGTGGTGCAGGCCCAGCGGCAGCAGCAGCCGGTTGACCACGCCGTAGACGCCGGCGCCCAGGGTGCTGTTGCGTTCCATCCACTCGCCGAAGTCGGTGAGCCAGCCGCCCAGCACCGGCCAGATCCAGCCGAACAGCAGGCCGAGCACGGTGGCGGCGAACGCGGTGATGATCGGCACGAACCGGCGCCCGCCGAAGAACGCCAGCCAGGTCGGCAGCTTGATCCGGTAGTACCGCTGGTAGAGCAGGGCGGCGGTGATGCCGATGACGATGCCGCCGAGGACCTGGGTGGGGTTGCCCGCCGCCAGGTCCACCGCCTCCTTGGGCGTCCCGGGGTTCTCCGGGTCGAACAGCGCCTTGACCACCCGGGGCCGCAGTTCCTCGGAGTGGAAGAACATGTTCATGCTGACGTAGTGGAAGACCAGGTAGCCCACCACGGCCGCCAGCGCGGTCGACCCGTCGGACTTGCGCGCGAACCCGACCGCCACGCCGACCGCGAACAGCAGCGGCAGCCAGTTGAACAGCGCCCCGCCCGCGGCGGCGAACACCTCCGCGACCCGGTCGGCGCCGGAGAAGCTGATCCAGGCGTCGTCGTTCTCGCCGAGCACGTCCGGTTGCCCGAGGCGCAGCAGCAGGCCGGCGGCGGGCAGGACGGCGATCGGCAGCATCAGGCTGCGGCCGATGCGCTGGAGGACCGCGAGGGCGCTGGACCCTCGCTTGGGGGCGGCGGTGCCGCCGACTGCTGCGGATGTGCTCATCAGAGGGTGCCTCCTGCTGATGCCGGTGGGCTAGGCCCGGTGGGGTGGTGGATTTCCAAGGGCCGTGTGGATCTGGTAGCGGTCGGCGCGGTAGGTCGACACGCCCAGTTCCGCGCAGACGCCGCCCATGTAGGAGCGGCGTTGCAGGAGCAGCACGGGGCTGCCCTTGGGTATCTGGAGCCGTTTGGCCTCGGTGGCGTCGGCCACGCCGGCGTCGATGGTCTGGTCGCCGGCGTCGAAGACGATCCCGTACACCGCCTCCAGCACGCCGTACAGCGAGCGGTCGGCCAGCCGCCGGTCCAGCAGGTCGGGGGCCAGCGAGGCCAGGATGTGCGCGCGTTCCACGGCCATCGGCTCGCCGTCGGCGGTGCGCAGCCGTTCGATCACGTGGATCGGGGTGCCCTCGGTCACGTCGAACAGCCGGGCCAGCCGGCCGTCGGCCGGAACGGTCCGCCGGGACAGGTCGATCGCGCCGGGCCGCAGCCCGCGCGACAGCATGTCCTCGGAGAACGAGACCAGCCGCAGCGGCATCTCCAGTTTGGGCCGGGCCACGAAGGTGCCCTTGCCCGGCACCCGGTACAGCCGGCCCTCGGCGACCAGCTGCTCCACCCCCTGGCGCACCGTCATCCGGGACAGCCCGTACCGGGCGCACAGCTCGCGCTCGGAGGGGATCGGCGCGTCCACGGGCAGCTCCGAACGCTCGATCAGGTCCAGCAGGATCGCGCGGAGCTGGAAGTACTTCGGTACCGGGCTGGTCGGGTCGATGCTCGTCACTGGCGTCCTCGGGTACGGGGGTCGCAGGAGGTCGGCTCGGGCCTCCCACAGCCTCCGGTCCGGTTCGTACTGGTCTAGGCCGGACTAGACCACAGCCTGGGAAGACGTGTCAACAGACCGTCGTGTAACGGCCTGGTCACGGTCGATCGCCGAGCCGGAGGGCCGGGAAACACCCGGCGTACCACTAGGCAACCGTCAGAACCGCGCGCTATGGTCCGTACTGGTCTAGTCCGGACTAGACCAGTGGCGGCGGCCATTGACAACACCTCGATCGGCAACGGAGAGTGCGCAGAAGATGACCTCGTACCTCATCGCCGCGCACGCCCTCGCGGCCGCCGGCCGCCCGGGCCCCGGTCCCGGCTGGGTGCGCGTCGCGGACGGAGTGATCGCCGAGGTGGGCTCCGGAGACCCGCCCGCGCGGCCCGACCTGCGGCTGGACATCGGGATGCTCGCCCCCGGCCTGGTCGACCTCCAGGTGAACGGGTTCTTCGGGCACGACCTGGCGGACGCCGACGAGGCCGGCTGGCACACCGTGGTGAGCCGGCTGCCGGAGACCGGCGTGACGGCGTTCCTGCCCACGTTCATCACCGCCCCGGTCCGCACCCAGGAGGCGGCGCTGCGGCGCGCCAAGGGGCTGCTGCCCCGGCTGCCCGCCGGCGCCCGGGTCCTCGGGATCCACCTGGAGGGCCCGTTCCTGTCGGAACGGCGGCGCGGCGCGCACAACGCGGCCTGGCTCACCGACCCCACCCCCGACGCGCTGGCGGTCCTGCTGGACACCGGCATGGTCAGGCTGGTGACGCTGGCCCCCGAACGGCCCGGCGGACTGGACGCCGTGCGCACCCTCGCCGAGCACGGCGTGCTGGTCAGCGTCGGGCACAGCGACGCCACCGCCGAGCAGGTCGCGCAGGCCGCCGACGCCGGGGCGCGCAAGGTCACCCACCTGTTCAACGCCCAGTCCGGCGTCCACCACCGTGAGCCCGGGGTGGCCGCGCAGGCGCTCGCCGACCCCCGGCTGCACCCCGGCCTGATCCTGGACCTGCACCACGTGTCGGCGGCGGCCGCCCGGCTGGCGTTCAACGCCGCGGCGGGCCGGCTGGTGCTGGTCACCGACGCCGCCGCCGCGGCCGGGATGCCGCCCGGCCGGTACGAGCTGGGCGGGGAGCCGATCGAGCTGCCCGCCGACGGGCCGCCGCTGCGCGCCGACGGCACCATCGCCGGTTCGGCGCTGCGGCTGGACGCCGCCGTCGGCAACGCCATCGCCCTCGGCGTCGACCCGCAGACCGCGGTCGACGCCGCCTCCCGCGTCCCGGCCGACCTGATCGGCCGCCCCGACCTCGGCCGGATCGAGCCCGGTGCGGCCGCCGACCTGACCTGGCTGGTCCCCGACGACGCCGGCGCGCTGCGGGCGCGCCGCACCTGGGTGGCCGGGGAGCCGGTGTGGAGCATGCCGGACGAAGGGACGACACGGTGACGACCACCCGGATGCGCGCCGAGATCGCCGAGCAGCCCGTGGCGCTGCGGCGCACCCTCGACGCCCTGCTGCCCGCCGTTCCCGGGATCGCGCGGCTGGCCGAACGGACCCGGCAGGTGCTGTTCATCGCCCGCGGCTCCTCCGACAACGCCGCGATCTACGGCCGCTACCTGGTCGAGGCGCACACCGGACGGCTGGCCACCCCGGCCGCACCGTCGATCGCGACCGCCTACCGCCGCCGGGTCGACCTGGACGGGGTGCTGGCGGTGGCGATCAGCCAGTCCGGCAAGACCGAGGAGATCGTGGAGACCCTGGGCTGGGCCGCCGACTGCGGCGCCCGGACCGTGGCGATCACCAACGGGGCCGCCTCCCCGCTGGCCGAGGCCGCCGACCTGGCGCTGGTCACCGAGGCCGGCGACGAGATCGCGGTCCCGGCCACCAAGACCTACAGCACCCAGCTGGCGGCGCTGGCGGTGCTCGGCGTCGGGCTGGGCGCCGACGTCGACCCCGGCGACCTGCGGCGCGTCCCCGACGAGGTGGCCCGGCTGATCGAGGAGACCGAGTCCTCGCCCGCCCTGGCGGCGATGGTCGCCGAGCTCGCCCCGGTGTCCGGCGCGGTGGTCTCCGGGCGCGGCATCGCGTTCGGCACCGCCCTGGAGCTGGCGCTCAAGCTCAAGGAGGCGTGCTACCTGCACGCGATGGGCCTGTCGTACGCCGACCTGCTGCACGGCCCGATCGCCGTCGTCGACCCGCGCACCCCGGCGATCCTGGTCGCCGCCGAGGAGGGCCCGACGCTGCCGGGAACGGTGGCGCTGGCCCACCGGGTCACCGGCGCGGGCGCCCGCGCGTACGGCATCGGCGGCGGGGAGGAGCTGGCGGCGGCCTGCTCGCACGCGCTGCCGGGCCCCCGGCTGCCGGAGTGGGCGGCGCCGCTCGGGCTGATCGTCCCGGGGCAGGTGCTGGTGGAGGCGCTGGCCCGCGCACTGGGGCTGAACCCCGACCTGCCGCGGGGACTCAACAAGGTCACGCAGACCGACTGACGCAAGGAGCAGCAATGGACAAGGCCGAGGCCATCGTCGCCGCGCTGGGCGGGGCGGGCAACATCGTGGAGATCGAGCCCTGCGCCACCCGGCTGCGCACCGAGGTCTCCGATCCGTCCCGGGTGGACGAGGCGGCGCTGAAGGCGGCCGGGGCGTTCGGGGTGATGCGCAGCGGAACGGTGGTCCAGGTGGTGGTCGGCCCCGAGGCGGACACCATCGCCACCGACATCGAGGACCTGCTCTGAACGGAGATCCGGTGACACGAGTTCTGGCGCCCGTCAGCGGGCGGGTGGTCGGGCTGGCCGGGGTGCCCGACCCGGTGTTCGCCCAGGCCATGGTGGGTCCCGGCACCGCGGTCGACCCCGTGCGCGGACCCGGCGAGGCGATCGCCCCGGTCAGCGGCCGGGTGGTCAAGATGCATCCGCACGCCTACGTGGTGGTCGACGAGGAGGGCCACGGGGTGCTGGTGCACCTGGGCGTGGACACCGTCCAGCTCAAGGGCCAGGGCTTCGAGCTGCTGGCCGCCGAGGGCGACGAGGTGACCGCCGGGCAGCCGCTGGTGCGCTGGGACCCCGCCCGGATCGAGGCCGGCGGCCGGTCCCCGGTGACCGCGGTGGTGGCGCTGGACGCCACCGCCGAGGCGCTGTCGGACGTGCGCGAGTCCGGCGAGGTCGAGAAGGGCGCCGACCTGTTCTCATGGCTGTGATGCGGCCGCAGGCCGTGGTCTTCGACCTGGACGGCACGCTGATCCACACCGAGCCGCGCAACCGGCTGCTGTGGGCCCGGCTGTTCGAGGCGCACGGGGTCCCGCACGACGAGGAGCTGATCGGCTCGTTCGCCGGGCGGCGCGGCCGGGAGGTGCTGGCCGAGGTGCTGCACCTGTTCCCGGGCGACCGGACCGCCGAGGAGCTGTTCGAGCAGGCGGTCGCGTTCGAGGAGCATCCGGACTGGCCGCCGGCCGAGCCGGTGCCGGGAGCGGTGGAGCTGGTGCGGACGCTGCGCGCCGAGGGCGTGCCGCTGGGACTGGTGACCTCCGGGATGCGCCGGTACGCCGAGGGGCTGCTGGCCGAGCTGGGGGTGACCGACCTGCTGGACGTGGTGATCACCGCCGACGACGTCGAGCGGGGCAAGCCGCATCCGGAGGGCTATCTGACCGCCTGCGCCCGGCTGGGCGCCGAGCCCGCGCGGTCGGTGGCGTTCGAGGACGCGCCCGCCGGGGTCGCCGCGGCCAAGGCCGCGGGTATGGCGGTGATCGGGGTGAGCACCACGGTGCCCCCGCACCGGCTCGCCCAGGCCGACCGTGTCGTACCGAACCTGCTGGAAGTTCGATGGCCTCTGCACATCGGGGGCTGAGCGGGCCGCAGCGGCTCCGCTCCGGGGACAACGAGGAGAGATCGTGGCCCAGCGTCATGTGAGAGTCCTGTCCAAGGTGGGCCTGCACGCCCGCCCCGCCGCGCTGTTCGTGCAGACCGCGACCAAGGCGCCGGCGGAGGTCACCGTCGCCAAGCCGGGCAAGGACCCGGTGAACGCCAAGAGCATCCTGGCGGTGCTCGGGCTGGACGTCCGGCACGGCGAGGAGATCACCATCAGCGTCGAGGGGGAGGACGCCGAGCGGCTGCTCGACGAGCTGGAGGCGGCGGTGAACGTCGAGGCCGAGAGTGCCTGACGGGACGCCGCGGGTGCTGACCGGCACCGGGGTCAGCCCCGGGGCGGGCGCGGGCCCGGTGGCGCGGGTGGCCGGCGCGGTGCCGGAACCGCCCGCGACGACCCACGGCGGCACCCCGGCCGACGTCCGGGCCGAGAAGGAGGCCGCCGCCGCGGCGTTGCAGGCCGTCGCCGCCGACCTGACCGAGCGCGGCGAACGGGCCGCCGCGGCCGGGCGCACCGAGGCCCGTGACGTGCTGGGCGCGCAGGCCATGATGGCCCGCGACCCGGGGCTGGCCGAGGGCGTCGAGGCCCGGATCGACCAGGGGGTCGCCGCGGCCCGCGCCGTGTACGAGGCGTTCGGCGTCTACCGGGAGATGCTGGCGGGCGCGGGGGAGTACCTGGCCGCCCGGGTCGGCGACCTCGACGACGTCCGGGACCGCGCGGTGGCCCGGCTGCTGGGCGTGCCGCTGCCCGGCGTGCCGGAGCGGGACGAGCCGTTCGTGCTGGTCGCCCGGGATCTGGCGCCCGCCGACACGGCGGTGCTGGACCCGGCGCGGGTGGTCGCGTTCGTCACCGAGGAGGGCGGGCCGACCAGCCACACCGCGATCCTGGCCCGCGCCATGGGGGTGCCCGCCGTGGTCGCCTGCCCCGGCTGCGCCGACCTGGCCGACGGGACGCGGGTGCTGGTCGACGGGACCGCCGGGACGGTGCGGATCGACCCCACCGATGCGGAGGTCGACGCGGCCCGCCGCGGTTCGGCCGCCCGCGCCGCCGCGCTCGCCGAGGCGACCGGGCCGGGCGCCACCAGGGACGGCCATCCGGTGCCGCTGCTGGCCAACATCGGCGGGCCCTCCGACGTCGCCGCCGCGCTGGAGGCCGGTGCCGAGGGCGTCGGGCTGTACCGGACCGAGTTCCTGTTCCTGGACCGCTCGCACCCGCCGTCCGACGCCGAGCAGGAGTCCGCCTACCGGGCGGTTCTGGAGGCGTTCCCGCGGGGCAAGGTGGTGGTCCGGGTGCTGGACGCGGGCGCGGACAAGCCGCTGGCGTTCCTGCCCCCGTCGGCGGAGGAGCCCAACCCCGCCCTCGGCGAACGAGGCCTGCGGATGCTGCGCCGCCACCCCGGGGTCCTGAACGCCCAGCTCCGCGCGCTGGCGCGGGCCGCCGCCGGCCTCACCACCCGGCTGGAGGTGATGGCCCCGATGGTCACCGACGTCGCCGAGGCGCGCGCGTTCGCCGCCGCCTGCGCCGAGGCCGGCATCGACCATCCCGGCATCATGATCGAGGTCCCCGCCGCCGCCCTGCGCGCCGGCGACCTGGCCCGCGAGGTCGAGTTCTTCAGCGTCGGCACCAACGACCTCACCCAGTACGCCTGCGCCGCCGACCGCCAGGTCGGCGCCCTGTCCCACCTGCAGGACCCCTGGCAGCCCGCCGTCCTCGACCTGGTCGCCCTGGCCGCCGAGGCCGCCGCCGACACCGAGCGCGGCTGCGGGGTCTGCGGCGAGGCCGCCGCAGACCCCGTCCTGGCCTGCGTCCTGGTCGGCCTGGGCGCCACCTCCCTGTCCATGAGCGCGCCGTCCCTCCCGCTGGTCCGCGCCGCCCTGGCCCGCCACACCCTGGCCGAGTGCCGGCGCGCCGCCGTGGCCGCCCGCTCCGCCCCGACCCCGGCCGAGGCCCGTACCGCCGCGCGAGCGGAACTTCCCGCCCTGGCCGATCTTTCTCTGTAGGCCCGGACGTCGCGGCCGCGCGTACTCGGGGGTATGCACGGCCGCGGCGTTCACGCACCGGCCGCCGGTCGCCGTGACCGGCGGCCGGCGTTCCGGCCGGGCCGGATCAGGACAGGGAGCGGCGGACGTGTTCGGCGGTCAGTGAGGTGGGGTGGTCCAGGAGGGCGGCGGGGGTGCCCTCGAAGACGATCTGGCCGCCGTGTTTGCCGCCGTCCGGGCCGAGGTCGATGATCCAGTCGGCGCGTTTGACGACGTCGAGGTTGTGCTCGATGACGACGACGGTGTTGCCTCCGTCGACCAGGCGGTCCAGCAGGGCCACCAGCCTGCCGATGTCGGCCATGTGCAGGCCGGTGGTCGGCTCGTCCAGGACGTAGACGCTGCCGGTCTTGTGGAGTTCGTTGGCGAGCTTGATGCGCTGGCGCTCGCCGCCGGACAGGGTGCTCAGCGGCTGGCCCAGGGTCAGGTAGTCCAGGCCGACCTCGTTGAGGGTCCGCAGTCGGGTGTGGATGCGCTTCTCGGGAAAGAAGTCCAGCGCCTGCTCGGCGGTCATCTCCAGCACGTCGGCGATGGACTTGCCGCGCACCGTGTACTTGAGGACCTCGTCGGAGAACCGGCGGCCCTCGCAGACCTCGCAGGTCGTGGTGATCGGGTCCATGAACGCCAGGTCGGTGTAGATGACCCCGCGGCCCTCGCACGACGGGCAGGCCCCGGCGGAGTTGTAGCTGAACATCCCGGCGTCGACCCCGGCCTTCCGGCCGCCGTTCTCCTGCGCGAACAGCCGGCGGATGTGGTCGAGCACGCCGACGTAGGAGGCGGGGCTGGACCGGCTGGACACCCCGATCGCCGACTGGTCCACCACGATCGCCTCGGGGTGCTCGGCGACGAAGACCTCCGAGATCAGGGTGCTCTTGCCGGATCCGGCGACCCCGGTGACCGCGGTGAGGACGCCGGTGGGGACGCCGACCGAGACGTTCCTGAGGTTGTGCAGCGAGGCGTTCTCGATCCGCAGCTCGCCGGTCGGGGCGCGGACCTCGGTCTTGATCGGCACGACGTTGCGCAGCCCGCGGCCGGTCGGGGTGTCGGCCTGCCGCAGCGCGGCGACCTCGCCCTGGAAGACGACCTCGCCGCCGTGGGCGCCCGCGCCCGGCCCGATGTCGATCACGTGGTCGGCGACCGCGATCACGTCCGGGTCGTGCTCGACCACCAGCACCGTGTTGCCCTTGTCGCGCAACTGCACCAGCAGCTCGTTCAGCCGGTGCACGTCGCGGGGGTGCAGGCCGACGCTGGGCTCGTCGAAGATGTAGGTCATCCCGGTCAGCGCGCTGCCCAGATGGCGGACCATCTTCAGCCGCTGCCCCTCACCGCCGGACAGGGTGGAGGTCTCCCGGCCGAGGGTGAGGTAGCCGAGCCCGATCGAGATCACCCGCCGGAGCCGTTCGATCGCGGCGGCGGCGATGGGCGCGCCCACCGGGTCGTCGATGGCGGCCAGCGTCTCCACCAGGTCGGTGATCTCCATCCGGGAGTAGTCGGCGATGGTGTGGCCGTTGATCCGGCTGGCCAGGGCCCGTTCGTTGAGCCGCGCCCCGTCGCAGGCCGGGCAGGTGACCTCCGAGACGACGGACAGCACCGCGTCCCGGGTCTTGTCGGCCAGCGTGCTGATGTCCCGCTTGAGGTACAGCCGGGTGAACCGGTCGACCACGCCCTCGTAGTTGAGGGTGTACGTGCCGGCCTCGGAGGTCAGCGCGGTCTTGCCGGTGCCGTGCAGCAGGAACTCCCACTCCTCCGCGGTGTAGTCGGCCAGCGGCTTGTCCAGGTCGAACCGCCCGGACCCGGCGTACATCTGCCAGTAGATGCTGCCGACCCCGGTCTGCGGGAAGCGGAACGGCCCCTCGTTGAGCGACCTGGACCTGTCCAGGAACCTGTCCAGGTCCAGCCGCACGATCCGGCCGAGCCCGTCGCACTCCGGGCACATGCCCTGCGGGTCGTTGAACGAGAACACCGACGACGTCCCCGCCTCCGGCACCCCGCACCGCGAGAACAGCACCCGGATCACCGAGTAGATGTCGGTCATCGTGCCGACCGTGGAACGCGAGTTGCCGCCGATCGGCTTCTGGTCGACCACGATCGCCGGCGACAGGTTGTCGATCGAGTCGGCCTCGGGCTTGTCGTACTTGGGCAGGCGGCTGCGGACGAACCAGCTGAACGTCTCGTTGAGCTGGCGCTGGGACTCCACCGCCACGGTGTCGAACACGATCGAGGACTTGCCCGACCCGGACACCCCGGTGAAGACGACGATCCGGTTCTTGGGAATGGCGAGCGTGACGTCCTTGAGATTGTTCTCCCGGGCCCCGGTGACCAGGATGCTGTCTGCCGTCATAGCGGCCCACGTTACGGGTGGTACCGGACATTCCATGGCCGCAATCGACGTCCGGGAGCGGACATCGCCCGAGCACTCCGTTCGGCGTGTTAGCGTCGCGAGGGCGATGACCAGCTATTTCACAGCGACCGAGTTCGGGGGGACTGGTCCGGTGCGTCGTTCACGCACGCCGGTCGCGGTCGTGGCGGCGGCACTGGCGCTGCCGCTGGCGGCCTGCAACGGCGGTACCACGGGAACGGGAAGTTCCATGTCGCAGCAGACGGGGGCGCCGACGCCGACCGCCACGCGGTCCGCCGAGCCGGCCGCCTGGATCGGCGACTTCGTCAAGGGCATGAGCCTGGAACAGAAGGTCGGGCAGCTGTTCGTGCCCACCTTCGCCGACCGGGCCGACGCCGAACGGATGATCAGGCGCTATCACGTCGGCGGATTCATCTACTTCCCCGGCAACGCCCGCGACCCGGTGCAGACCGCGCGGCTGTCCAACGCCCTGCAGCGGGCCTCCGAGATCCCGCTGCTGCTCGGGGTGGACGAGGAGCAGGGGCTGGTCACCCGGCTGCCCTACCTGACCAAGTTCCCCGGCAACATGGCGCTCGGCGCGACCGCGCAGCCCGGCCTGGCCCACGAGGCCGCCAGGGTCACCGGCACCGAGCTGCGCGCGCTCGGCATCAACCAGAACTACGCGCCGGTCGCCGACGTCAACGTCAACCCGGCCAACCCGGTGATCGGCGTCCGCTCGTTCGGCTCCGACCCGGCGCTGGTGTCGCAGATGCTCGGCGGGGCGGTCCAGGGCTACCAGGACGCCGGGGTGGCCGCGACCGCCAAGCACTTCCCCGGGCACGGCGACACCGACGTCGACAGCCACACCGGGCTGCCGGTCATCAGGCACACCCGCCAGGAGTGGGAACGGCTGGACGCGCCGCCGTTCCAGGCCGCCGTCCGGCAGGGCGTCGACGCGATCATGACCGCGCACATCGTCGTTCCGGGGCTGGACGACTCCGGCGACCCGGCCACCATGTCGCGCACGGTGCTGACCGGGCTGCTCCGCCAGAAGCTCGGCTACCGGGGCGTGATCGTCACCGACTCGCTGCAGATGGCCGGGGCCCGCCAGAAGTACGGCGCGACGCAGGCGGCGGTGCGGGCCGTGCAGGCCGGCGCCGACCAACTGCTGATGCCGCCGAACCTGGCCGGCGCCCACGCGGCGGTCGTGTCGGCGGTGCGCAGGGGCGCCATCACCAGGCAGCGGCTGGACGAGTCGGTCACCCGCATCCTGGCGCTCAAGGCCCGGCGCGGCCTGTTCGGCGACGTGCAGGTCGATCCGAGGAGGGCCGCCCAGGTCGTCGGCTCGCGGGCGCACCAGGAGGTCGCCCGCCGGGTCGCCGAGGCGTCGGTCACCCTGGTCCGCAACAAGGGCGGCGCGCTGCCGCTGCGGAACGGGACGAGGGTCCACGTCGCCGGGCCGCACGCCCCGCAACTGGCCGCCGCGCTGCGCAAGCGGAACGTGCGGATCGCCGGATCCCCGCAGGCCGCCGACGTGGTCGTGCTGACCACGCAGGACGCCGGGGCGGCGACCGCGGCGCGGATCAGGGCGATGGGCGGCCGTCCCGTGGTGGCGGTGGCGCTGGGCCGTCCCTACGACCTGGCCCATGCCGGTGCGGCCACCGCGACGCTGGCCACCTACTCCTCGGGGAACGTCTCGCTGAACGCGCTGGCCCGGGTGCTGACGGGGCAGACCAAGCCGGCCGGGCGGCTGCCGGTGCAGGTCAGCGGCCTCCGGTTCGGGCACGGGCTGACTTACTAGCGGTTGCCGTCCTTGTCAGGGGCCCCCGCGCACGGATGCGCGGGGGCCCTTCGGATGTGTGGATTTCGTCCGGCCGGACAGCGGGCCGGGGATCGGTGCCGCGACTGCGGCCCTTGGAATCAGCTGGGCGGTTGCAGGCCCAGACGGCGCAGCGCCATCCCGGCGGCGCCGACGGCGCCGTCGCCCGCCGTGCACGGGGCGACGGGGAAGCGTTCGCGCAGGCCGTCCCGTACCGCGTCGGCCACGGGACCGTTGCCGAGCACCGAGCCGGCCATGACCACCGGCGAGTTCTGGTCGGTGAGCGCGGGGCGGACCGCGTCCACGTCCCGCAGCAGCCACTGGGCGGCCTGCTCGGTGATGTGGCGGGCCACCGGATCGCCCGCGGCGGCCGCCGCGCACACCACCGGGCCGAGGCGGCCCAGCGCCGCCGGGGGCCGCCCGTACACCTCCTTGATGATCGCCTGGGCCAGCGCGGGATCGGCGGGCGGCGTCCGCTCCGGCAGGTCCAGGGTCGTGGTCGCGGTCCCGGGGGAGCCCGCCCCGGCGGAGGCCATCGCCAGCGCCGGGGCGGACCGTCTTCGGGCCCGCGCCGGGCGGGGGCCGCGGGAGCCCTCGGTCATCAGGCCGGGGGCCAGCGGCCCGAGCAGGGCCCGGGGCACCGACTCGGCGAGCAGGGTGGGCGCACCGCGTCCGTCCAGCGCGGCCAGGGTGGCCTCGACCGCCTGGCGGCCCAGCCAGACCGCCGAGCCCTGGTCGCCGACCAGCCAGCCATAGCCGTCGGCGCGCTGCACGATCGTCCCGTCGTTGATCACCGCGGCGCCGGCGCCGGTGCCGGAGAACACCACGATGCCCTCCGGCGCGCTGGTGCCCGCCGCGAACGCCACCGCGATGTCGGTGACCACGGAGGGTGATCCGGACAGCCCGACGGCGCGCCAGGCGCGCCGGGCGGCGGCCACGGCGGCGGGCCGCCCGGCAGAACCGGCTCCGGCGATGCCGAATACACCACCCTGGACGAGGGAACGGTCCAACTCGCCGAGTGCGGCGCCGAGGGCCGTGGTGAGCGCACCCGCGGTGTCGCCCCCGGAGTTGGGGTTGGCGCCCGGACCGGTTCCCGAACCGGCCAGAGCGCCACTGAGCGTTAGTACGGCTGCGCGGGTTTTCGTGCCACCCGCGTCGACGCCGATCACGTAAGGACCAGCCAAATGGGTCAACACACGGCGACCGTAGACCTTCGTGACGTTGACGGGGCATTGTGGACGTAAGAAACTTACTGACATGAGGAAAACCAATGGCCGAGACACGGGGGACCGGGGGGACGTCACATCTCCCCCGGCGGCCTCACATCCCCACCGGGAGGCACCGCTCAGCACCGTGGTCCGGGTGCGTTCGCTGCTGCCCTCACTGCCGCCCGCCGAGCGCCGGGTCGCCCAGCGGGTCATCGACGATCCCGAAGGGGTCGCCAACTCCACCATCACCGAGCTCGCGCACCAGTGCGGCACCTCGGAGACGACGGTCATCCGGTTCTGCCGGGCCATCGGCTTCACCGGCTACCCGGAGCTCCGGCTGACCCTGGCCACCGAGGCCGGGCGGGCGCAGAGCGCCACCGGGGGGCGGGTCATCGGGAGCGACATCAGCCCCGACGACTCCCTGGAACAGATCGTCGAGAAGGTCACCTTCGCCGACGCCCGCGCGGTCGAGGAGACCGCCGCGCAACTCGACATCAAGGTGCTGGAACAGGTGGTCGACGCGGTCGTCGCCGCCTCCCGGGTCGACGTGTACGGGGTGGGCGCCAGCGCCTTCGTCGCCCTGGACTTCCAGCAGAAGCTGCACCGCATCGGCCGGCACTGCTCGGCCTGGTCGGACGCGCACATCATGCTGACCAGCGCCGCCGTGCTCAATCCGGGGGACGTGGCGATGGGCATCTCGCACACCGGCGCCACCGTGGAGACCATCGACGCGCTCGGCGTCGCCAAGGGGCGGGGGGTCAGGACGGTGGCCGTCACCAACTTCCCCAAGTCGCCGATCGCCGAGGTCGCCGACCTGGTGCTGACCACGGCCGCCCGGGAGACCACGTTCCGCTCCGGCGCCACCGCCAGCCGGCTCGCCCAGCTCACCGTGATCGACTGCATCTTCGTGGGGGTCGCCCAGCGCACCTACGGCACCACCCGCAAGGCGCTGGAGGCCACGTTCGAGGCGGTCCGCAGCCGGACCGTGCGGCCCGATCGGAGGCGCCGGTGATCGACTGCGACGTGCCCACCGAGGGACGCAACCCGCGCACCGTCGACGTGGACGTGCTGCCCACGATAGAGGTGCTGCGGCTGATCAACGCCGAGGACTCCCTGGTGCCCGCCGCGGTCGGCGCGGTGCTGCCGGAGATCGCGCGGCTGGTGGACTGGGCCGTGGAGGCGCTGCGGGCCGGGGGCCGGGTGCACTACTTCGGCGCGGGCACCTCCGGCCGGCTGGCGGTGATGGACGCCGCCGAACTGCCGCCCACGTTCGGGCTGTGGGGCCGCGTGGTCGCCCACCACGCCGGCGGGTCCGGCGCGTTGTCGCAGGCCATCGAGGGAGTGGAGGACGACGCCGAGCTCGGTGCCCGCGACGCCGCCGACGTGCGTCCGGGGGACATCGCCGTCGGCATCGCCGCCAGCGGCCGCACCCCGTACGTGGTGGGCGCGCTGCGCGCCGCCCAGCGGATCGGCGCCCGGACCGCGCTGATCTCCGCCAACCCCGGCGCCCCGTTCGCCGCCGAGGTGGACGTGCACATCGGCCTGGCCACCGGACCGGAGGTGATCACCGGCTCCACCCGGATGAAGGCCGGCACCGCCACCAAGATGGTGCTGAACGCCTTCTCCACCACCCTGATGATCAGGCTGGGCCGGACCTACTCCAACCTGATGGTCAGCGTGAACGCCCTCAACGACAAGCTGCGGGCCCGCCTGGTGCGCATCCTCACCGAGGCCACCGGCATGGACGCCGCCATCTGCGAGGCCGCCCTGTCGGAGGCCGGCGGCGACACCCGGGTCGCCCTGGTCTCCCTCCTCGGCGAGGTCCCCGCCGCCCGCGCCACCAGAGCCCTCCAGGAATGCCACGGAGGAGTAAGAGAAGCCCTGGCAATGCTCAGAGCGAGTTAGCAGCAGCTGCCGACGGCGGCCTCCGCGCGGGGAGGCCGTCCGTTGGACAGATGAGCTCATCGTCCGGGGGTCTGGGGGCGGAGCCCCCAGAACTTCCACAACGACCACGGACAGACCCCACACAGGTGAACCGCCGCGGAGCTCCAGCGGAGCGGCGGTTCACCTGAGCGGTCGCGCCACCGCAGCCGACCCCGCTGGAGCGAGCCGCCAGGCGAGCGCAAGCGGGGTCGGCGAGGATGGCGCGATCCGCCCGCGGGGGGTGTGGGGGGTCGTCCCCCCACATCTAACTCGCATATTTCTTGAGCTCCTGGCGGGCGACGGTGCGGACGTGGACCTCGTCGGGGCCGTCGAAGATGCGCATGGCGCGGGTCCAGGCGTACATCTCGGCGAGGGGGGTGTCGTCGCTGACGCCGGCGGCGCCGTGGACCTGGATGGCGTCGTCGAGGATCCGGGCGACGGTGCGCGGGACGACGGCCTTGATGGCGGCGATCTCGGTGCGGGCGCCCTTGGCGCCGTGCCGGTCGATCATCCAGGCGGTCTTGAGGGTGAGCAGCCGGGCCTGCTCGATGGCCATCCGGGCCTCGGCGATCTGCTGCTGGACCACGCCCTGCCGGGCCAGCGGCCCGCCGAACGCCACCCGGGAGACGGCGCGGCGGCACATCAGTTCCAGGGCGCGCTCGGCGCTGCCCAGGGCGCGCATGCAGTGGTGGATGCGGCCGGGGCCGAGGCGGGCCTGGGCGATGGCGAAGCCGCCGCCCTCCTCGCCGATCAGGTTGGTCACCGGGACCCGCACGTCCTCGAACCGGACCTCGGCGTGCCCGGGCTGGTCGCGGTAGCCGAACAGGGTCATGTCGCGGACCACGGTCACGCCGGGGGTGTCGCGGGGCACCAGGACCTGGGACTGCTGGCGGTGGGCGGGCGCGTCCGGGTCGGTCTTGCCCATCACGATGAAGATCTTGCAGCGCTCGTCCATGGCGCCGCTGATGAACCACTTGCGCCCGTTGATGACGTACTCGTCGCCGTCCCGGACGATCGAGGTGGTGATGTTGGTGGCGTCGGAGGAGGCCACGTCCGGCTCGGTCATCGCGAACGCCGAGCGGATCTGGCCCTCCAGCAGCGGCTTCAGCCACCGTTCCTTCTGCTCGGGGGTGCCGAACATGTGCAGCACCTCCATGTTCCCGGTGTCGGGGGCCGAGCAGTTGACCGCCTCCGGGGCCAGGTGGACCGAACGCCCGGTGATCTCGGCGAGGGTGGCGTAGTCGACGTTCGACAGCCCGGAGACGTCCGGCAGGAACAGGTTCCACAGGCCGCGCCTGCGGGCCTCGGCCTTGAGCTCCTCGATGACCGCGGGGGTCCCGTTGGGGTTGCCGGCGGCGGTGAGTTCCGCGCGCTGCGCCGCGTAGACGGCCTCGGCGGGATAGACGTGCTCGGCCATGAACTCCTGCAGCTTGCCGGAGTACTCCTGCGCCTTCGGGCTGAGTTCGAAGTCCATAAGCGCAGTCTGACAGAGCGCCGTTCGGTCGGATCACGCGGGATCGCCTACCATCGACGCGTGGACGTCAAGGCTGTGATCACCGACTGGGGCGGCGTGCTGACCTCCCCGCTGAACGAGGCCGTCGCGCACTGGATCGCCGCCGAGTCCATCGACGAGGCCCGCTACAAGGCGGTCATGCGCGAGTGGGTGAGCCAGGCGTACGACGCCAGGGGCGGGATCCTCAACCCCGTCCACGGCCTGGAGGACGGCTCGCTGCCGGTCGCGGAGTTCGAACGGATGCTGGCCGCCGAGCTGTGCACCGTCGACGGCCGCCCGGTCGAGTGCGAGGGCCTGATCAAGCGGATGTTCGCCGCGTTCCACCCGGTCGAGCCGATGTACGCGGCGCTGCGCGCGGCCCGCGCGGCCGGCGCCCGGATCGCGCTGCTGTCCAACTCGTGGGGCAACGACTATCCGCGCGAGCTGTGGGGCGAGCTGTTCGACGAGGTGGTCATCTCCTGCGAGGTCGGGATGCGCAAGCCCGACGAGCGGATCTTCCGGCACGCGGTCGAGCGGCTGGGCCTGGCCCCGGCCGAGTGCGCGTTCGTCGACGACATCGAGCACAACGTGCGGGCCGCCGAGGCGCTCGGAATGGTGGGAGTGCACCACGTGGACGTGAACACCACCATCGCCCGGCTGGGGGAACTCTTGGGAGTCCGTCTGGCAGACTGCTGATCGTCATGCGCGTCTATCTGCCGTCCACGCTCGTCCGCCTCGCCCGCGACCTGGCCGCCGGCGAGATCGGTCCCGCCCCGCTGCCCGGCTACGCGGTGACCCCCGAGCTGCGCGAGTGGTACGCCGAGGGCGACACCGAGGAGCTGGAGTACGCGGCCATGACGGCGGCCGCGCGGGCCTCGCTCCGGTTGCTGGCCGTCGACCAGGCCGAGGACCCCAAGGTCCCGCCGCGCCGGGTGGTGCTCGCGGTGGAGGTCCCCGAGCAGGCCGTGCAGCGCGACGCCGCCGGCGGGGAACGGGCGCTGGTCCAGGTGAACGCCCCCGTGCTGGCGCGCGACATCGCCGCCGGGCACGTGGACGACGAGCAGGCCGCCGAGGACGTGCAGGCGGCGATCAAGGCGCTGCCGGACGCCGACGCCGGCGACGAGGACGCCCGCTTCGTGGTGGACGGCGCCGAGGGCCACGAGCTGCTCTGGTACGCCACCCAGGAGCTGGCCGACCTCTAGCCCGTCGCCGCGGGGAACCCCGGGACCCCTGAGAGAGCGGCCGGCTAACCCTTCCGGACGCTCCCGGCATAGTCTGGCGATACGCGTCGCGAACGGTCCATACGGGTACGTTCCCGACGCGCCTTCGACAACGACGTCGTGATCTTCCGGGAGCGAACGCATGGACGCCGTCACCACTGTGCCCGTACCGGCCAACGAGCCCGTCCTGGCCTATGCGCCGGGCAGCGCCGAACGGGCCGCGCTGGAGGACCGGATCAAGGAACTGGCGGCCGACCGGATCGACCTCACCATGACCATCGGCGGCGAGCGGCGGCTCGGCGGCGGGGACCCGATCGACGTGGTGGAGCCGCACCGGCACGGTCATGTGCTCGGTCAGCTCGGCAACGCCACCGACGACGACGTGCGGGCCGCGATCGAGGCCGCCCGCGCGGCCGCCCCCGGCTGGCGGGCGCTGTCGTTCGACGACCGGGCGGCGATCTTCCTGCGCGCGGCCGAACTGCTGGCCGGGCCGTGGCGGGCCACCCTCAACGCCGCCACCGTCCTCGGCCAGTCCAAGACCCCGCACCAGGCGGAGATCGACGCCGCCTGCGAGCTGATCGACTTCTGGCGGTACAACGTCCACTACGCCCGGCGGCTGCTGGCCGAGCAGCCGGAGTCGGCCCCGGGCGTGTGGAACAGGATGGAGTACCGGCCGCTGGAGGGCTTCGTCCTGGCGATCACGCCGTTCAACTTCACCTCCATCGCCGCCAACCTGCCCACCGCGCCCGCGCTGATGGGCAACGTGGTGGTCTGGAAGCCGTCGCCCACCCAGCAGTTCTCCGCGCACTTCACCATGCGGCTGCTGGAGGAGGCCGGGCTGCCGCCCGGCGTGATCAACATGGTCACCGGGGACGGCCGGGCGGTGTCGAACGTGGCGCTGACCCACCCGGACCTGGCCGGCATCCACTTCACCGGCAGCACCGCCACGTTCCAGCACCTGTGGCGCACGGTCGGGGAGAACATCGCCGGCTACCGCGGCTACCCCCGGCTGGTCGGCGAGACCGGCGGCAAGGACTTCGTGGTGGCGCACCCGTCCGCCGACCCCGCCGTGCTGCGCACCGCGCTGGTCCGCGGCGCGTTCGAGTACCAGGGACAGAAGTGCTCGGCGGCCTCCCGCGCGTACGTGCCGCGCTCGCTGTGGGAGCGGATGCGCGACGACTTCTGCGCCGAGGTCGAGTCGCTGACCATGGGGAACGTCGCCGAGGACCTGTCGCTGTTCATGGGCGCGGTGATCGACGCGCGGGCGTTCGCCAAGCACCGGGCGGCCCTGGAGCGGGCCCGCGACCTGGACTCCATCCGGGTCCTGGTCGGCGGGCAGGCCGACGACTCCGAGGGGTACTTCGTGCGCCCGGCGGTGCTGGAGGCCGCCGACCCTGCGGACGAGATCTTCACCAAGGAGTACTTCGGCCCGATCCTCGGCGTGCACGTCTACGACGACGGCGACTACGACGCGATGCTGCGGCAGATGGAGAGCGTCGCCCCGTACGGCCTGACCGGCTCGATCATCGCGCGGGACCGGGCCGCGATCGCCGCCGCCGCCGAGCACCTGCGGTTCGCCGCCGGCAACTTCTACGTCAACGACAAGCCCACCGGCGCGGTCGTCGGCCAGCAGCCGTTCGGCGGGGCCCGCGCCAGCGGCACCAACGACAAGGCCGGCTCCATCTTCAACCTGCTGCGCTGGACCAACGTCCGCTCGATCAAGGAGGCCCTGCTCCCGCCCGCCGACTACCGCTACCCCTACATGGGGGAGTAGACCTGCGCTCGTGCGTGCTCGCCGCCGCGCCGGAGGCGCGGCGGCGAGCGGGCCTTGGGACGCGCGGCCGTTCGTCGTGTTGCTCGTGGGGGGCGACCCCCGAGAGGGCGGGTGGGCCATCCTTGCTCGCTGCGGTGGCCCCGCCCGCCGCAAGATCGCTCGTTCCTCGCGGTCTTGACCCGCTCCTCCTCACGACCATGCGGGCCCGCTCCCGGGTGGCCCCGGGGACCATAGGCGGAGTGCTCCGAGCCCCGTAACCTTAGAGCCGAACGCCGGATCGCGCCGGGGCTGCCCCCTGCCCCGGGACGTCCTGCACGCACAAGGGAAGAGGATGTCGACGAGCTACCGCTTGGTGCTGTGGAACATCGACCACACGCTGGTCGACGTCGTGAGGGTCACCCGGGACGCCTACGCCGAGGCGTTCCGGCAGACCACCGGGCGGCCGCTGGTGAGGCTGGCCCCGACGGCCGGGCGCACCGAATCGGAGATCATCTTCGAGACCCTGGCGTTCAACGACATCGAGGTCACCGACGACCATCTGCCGCGGTTCATGGACGCCCTGGCCAAGGCGTTCGCGGCGCGGCGCGGGCGGCTGCGGGCCGAGGGGCGGCTGCTGCCCGGCGCCCGGGAGGCGCTGGCGGCGCTGGCCAGGCGGCAGGGGACCGTGCAGTCGGTGCTGACCGGGTCGATCCAGCCGAACGCGGTCGTCAAGCTCGCCGAGTTCGGGCTGGACTCGTACGTGGACACCGAGGTCGGCGGCTACGAGGACGGCGTCTACAGCAAGGCCGCCCTGCTGGAGCTGGCCCGCCGCAAGGCCTCGCAGAAGTACGGCATCGCGTTCGACGAGTCCGCCGCCTGGCACCCCGACCGCAAGGGGGCCACCGTGTACGTCGCCGACTCGGTCCGGGACGTGCAGGCCGCCAAGATCGCCGGGGCGGCGGCGGTGGCCGTCGCGACCGGCAGTTCCACCGAGGCCGAGCTGCGCGCCGCGGGGGCCGACGCGGTGCTGCCCGATCTCACCGACGTCCAGGCGGTGGCCCGCGCGATCGACGCGGACGCCGGGGCGTAGGCTCGGCACGCACGATCGTGATCCGGCGCACATCGGCCGGACGCCTGGGTAGAGCCCGTGACATGGGGAGGGCCGGAGCCATGACGCACGACGACGCGGCCGAGGGCCGCACGCTCTGGGAGCCGTCGCAGGAGACGATCGCGAACGCCCGGCTGACCGCCTACCGGCGGTGGCTGGCCGAGCAGCAGATCTTCGCCGCCGAGGGCGATGCCTACGAGGACCTGTGGCGCTGGTCGGTCACCGAGATCGACGCGTTCTGGGAGTCGATCTGGCGCTACTTCGACGTGGTGGGGGAGCGCGGCGACGGGCCGGTGCGCAGCGGGGGGCCGATGCCGGTGGACGGCCTGCGCTGGTTCTCCGGGGCCAGCGTCAACTACGCCGCCAACGCGCTGCGCGGCAGCGACGAGCGGCCCGACGAGGTCGCGGTGGTCTTCCGCTCGGAGGCCGGCGGGCACCGCTGGCTGACCCGGCGGGAGCTGGCCATGCACGTGGCGAACGTGCGGGCCGGGCTGGCCGGGCTGGGCGTGGGCCGCGGCGACCGGGTGGCGGCCTACCTGCCGAACATCCCCGAGGCGCTGATCTGCTTCCTGGCCGCCGCCTCGCTGGGCGCGATCTGGTCGTCGTGCTCCCCGGACTTCGGCTCGGCCAGCGTGATCGACCGGTTCGCGCAGATCGAGCCCAAGGTGCTGATCGCGGTCGACGGGTACGCCTACAACGGCAAGCGGTTCGACCGGATGGACGTGGTGGCCGAGATCGAGGCGGCGCTGCCGTCGCTGGCCCGCACCGTGCTGGTCCCGTACCTGGACCCGGCCGCCGACCCCGGGCGGCTGCGGGCCGGGATGTCGTTCGCCGACCTGCCGCGCGAGGGGCACCCGCTGGAGTTCGAGCCGGTCCCGTTCGACCATCCGCTGTGGGTGGTGTACTCGTCCGGGACGACGGGCCTGCCCAAGCCGATCGTGCACGGCCACGGCGGGGTCGTGCTGGAGCACCTCAAGGCCCTGTCGTTCCACCAGGACCTCGGGCCGGGCGACGTGTTCTTCTGGTACACCACCACCGGCTGGATGATGTGGAACTACCTGGTCGGCGGGCTGCTGGTGGGGGCCACCGTGGTGATGTTCGACGGCGCGCCCGGCGGCGACTCGCTGTGGCGGCTGGCGGCCGAGACCGGGGTCACCTACTTCGGCGTCGGCGCCCCGTACATCATGGCCTCCCGCAAGGCGGGCCTGCGGCCGGGCGAGGAGCTGGACCTGTCCGCGCTGCGCGGCATCGGCTCCACCGGGTCGCCGCTGCCGCCCGAGGGCTTCACCTGGGTGTACGAGGCGGTGGGCCGGGACCTGCTGCTCGGGTCGTTCTCCGGCGGCACCGACGTGTGCACCGGGTTCGTCGGGCCGAACGTGCTGCTGCCGCTGCGCGCCGGGGTGATCCAGTGCCGCGGGCTGGGCGCCAGGGTCGAGGCGTTCGACGAGGCGGGGCGGCCGGTGATCGACCAGGTCGGCGAGCTGGTGCTGACCGAGCCGATGCCGTCGATGCCGGTGTCCTTCTGGAACGACGAGTCCGGTGAGCGCTACCGCGAGTCCTACTTCGACGCCTATCCCGGGGTGTGGCGGCACGGCGACTGGATCAAGATCCTGCCGGACGGCGGCTGCGTGATCTACGGCCGGTCCGACTCCACCCTCAACCGGGGCGGGGTGCGGATGGGCACCGCCGACTTCTACCGGGTGGTCGAGGCGTTCGACGAGGTGGTCGACAGCCTGGTCATCGACACCGGCCGGCTCGGCGAGGAGGGCCGGCTGCTGCTGTACGTGCAGCTCGCCCCGGGCGTGCAGCTGGACGAGGAACTGGCCGGGCGGATCCGCAAGGAGTTGCGCTCGGCGCTGTCGCCGCGTCATGTGCCGGACGAGATCCGGCAGGTGCCCGGGGTGCCGCGCACCCTGTCGGGCAAGAAACTGGAGATCCCGGTCCGCAAGATCCTGCTCGGCACTCCGGTCGAGCAGGCCGCCAACCCGGGTTCGATGGCCAATCCCGAGGTGCTGGAGCACTTCCGGCGGTAAAAGCGTTCCGTGCTTCGTGCGGGGGACAACCCCAGGCCCCCGAAGAACGGGTCAGGTGATCCTCGTTCCGCCGGTCACCCCACCCGGAAACGTCGGAGCCCCGGGCACATGGCTGATGCCCGGGGCGCCGCACGGTCCCCTGATGCGGTCGGAGCTCAGGACGTCGGGATCTCGGGCAGCTTCGGCCAGGCCGGGCGCACCGCCCCGACGTAGTTGCGCGCGTAGTAGCCGCGCAGTGGTTCGGTGGTGACGGTCCGGCCCGCGCGCGGCGCGTGCACGAACCGTCCTCTTCCCACGTACATGCCCACATGCCGGAGCCCGTTGAACAGCACCAGGTCACCGGGGCGCAGCCGGCTGCGCGGCACCTTCTTGCGGATGGCGCGGTACTGGTCGTGGGTCACCCGCGGGATCTTCACCCCCGCCTTGCGCCAGGCCCGCTGCACCAGGCCGGAGCAGTCGTAGGCGGCCGGTCCGGTGGCTCCCCACAGGTACGGCTTGCCTCGCTGCGCCAGCGCGAAGCGGACCGCGCGGTCGGCGCGCGCCTGCCACTGGGCGATGAGCCGGGCGCGCTTGTGCCGGGCGGCGCGCTGCCGGGCGGCCAGCAGCATCTGCCCGTGCAGCGCGGACCCGGCCGCGTGCGCGTACAGACCCGGCTGCGGACGCCCCGGCACGCCGGGATGCGCACCGGGGCGCACGGGGTGCACGGGGTGCATCGGCGCGACGGGATGCGCGCCGGGGTGCATCGGCGCGATCATGCCGTGCTGCGGCCGGGCGCCCGGGTGCTGCCGGGTGACCCGCTGCGGCGCGTGCCGGACGGGATGTTTTCCGGAGGCCAGCTGGGGCCCGCGCTGCGCGCCGCCGTGGTCGGCGACCCTGGCGTGGCCCATCCCCGGTGTCAGCGCGATGGTCAACGTCGCCGCACCGCAGATGGCCTTTAACGGAATTGACATATCTGTCGTGCCTCCTCTCGAAGATCGCCACGGTCGTCACTACCCGTAGTCGTGCAATTACACGCCTGCTTTTCCAATTCACTGCCGTTATCTCTCGGTGCTATGAACGGCTCCGTGCATTCTCTCGATCGGCATCACCGGCGTTGCGGGATGCACCGGGAAAATCTCCCGCCGGGCAGGTGGCGGCGGGTCCGCCGGAATATCGCGGCCCCCTCCTCGCGACCCGTCGCCGGACCGGTCCGCCATCCCCGGCCGGATCCGGCCAACCGGGCGCTCCGCCGGACACCGGCACGGTTTTGTCGCAAGCCGCAGGAAATGACGGCGATCCCGCTGTAATCTGGCACCCGGCGGGCCGCCGGCGGTTCGGCGACCGCGGTCCGCCCGGCCACCGGCCGGTGAGGGGAGAGGCGGTCGGCATGGACGCGGCGGGCTTGCGCACCGGCGATCCGGAACGACTCGGCGGGTACACGCTGACCGGCCGGCTCGGCCAGGGCGGCCAGGGCTCGGTCTTCCTCGGCGTCGCCTCCGACGGCCGTCAGGTCGCGGTCAAGCTGCTGCACGCCGAGCTGACCGCCGACGAACGCGCCCGCGCCCGCTTCCTGCGCGAACTGGAGACGGCCAAGCGGGTCGCCGGATTCTGCACCGCCCAGGTGATCGACGCCGACCTGGCCGGCGACCGGCCCTACATCGTCAGCGAGTACGTGCCCGGGCCGTCGCTGGCCCGCCGGGTCGCCGAGCAGGGCCCGCTGGCCGGCGCGGCGCTGGACCGGCTGGCCGTGGGCACCATGACCGCGCTGGTGGCCATCCACCAGGCCGGGATCGTGCACCGCGACTTCAAGCCGCACAACGTGCTGATCGGGCCGGACGGCCCGCGGGTGATCGACTTCGGGGTGGCCCGGGCGATCAGCGGCGCCGCCACCCTGACCAGCCGGGCCATCGGCACGCCCGCGTACATGGCCCCCGAGCAGCTGCGCGGCGAGGAGGTCGGCACTCCCGCCGACATGTTCTGCTGGGCGGCCACCATCGTGTTCGCCGCCACCGGCCGGCCGCCGTTCGGCCAGGACACCATCCCCGCGGTGATCCACCGGATCCTGCACGCCGAGCCGGACCTGGGCGACCTGACCGGGACGCCCGCCGAGCTGGCCGCCGCCTGCCTGGTCAAGGACGCCGCCGAACGACCCGACGCGGGCACGGTGCTGATGCGGCTGCTCGGCCGGGGACCGGCGGCGCCGCCCCGGCCCCGCCCGGCCGCCGACGCCGCCGAGGTCCCGGCCGAGTCCGCCGCCGACGGCGCCACCCGGATCGACCCGTCGCGTTCCGCCCCGCACCGGCCCGCCGCCGGGGAGCCGGAACCCGAGCCGGAGCGGACCGACCCCGTCCGCCTGCCCACCCCGGCCGAGTGGGCGCACGAGAACGAGCTGAGCCCGGCGGTCACCCAGGACGCCCGGGACGCCCGCGACACCGGGCCCGCCCGGCCCGTGCGGTCCTCGCCGCTGCGCCCGGTCGCCGTCGCGGGCGCGGTCGCGGTGCTGCTGCTGGCCTCCGGCGCCGCCGGGTTCGCGCTGCGCGGCGACGGCGGGACCGGGCGCACGGTCGGCGGCGACGGCACCGGCACCGGAACCGGGCAGGTCGTCCGGCCGCCGCAGCGGCAGGTCGTCCCGCAGCCCGGCGACGGGACGTTCCGGCGGCCGTCGGCGGGCCCGTACCGGCCGAGCCCCGCGCCGAGCGTCGGCCCCACCGGATCCGCGTCGGCCACCTCCGGCCCGACGGGCGGGCCGAGCGGCTCGCCGGGCGGGCCCACCACGCCGCCCGGCGAGCCCCGGCCCACCGTGACCTCGACCGGCGCGGAGCCGACGCCGACCGTTCCGGCGGGCGGATGACCGCCCCCGGGCCGGGCAGTGCGATCTTGCTCGGCGCGGAGTGCAAGCCGAGTGAAAACGGTTAAGGTGGCCGACATGAGCGACGTCACAACGGCGTGACGAGGGTTCTAGGGGAGTGTCTGCATGAGCGGCAAGCTCGATCTGGCCAAGGACGACCTGCTTCGACGAGCCGCGGAGGTGTGCGCGCAGGCCCCGGGGGACCGCGATCTCGACGAGACCGTCGGATACCTGCGGCTGTACTACCGGCACGTGGCTCCGGAGGACCTGCTCGACCGCGACCCGGCCGACGTGTACGGCCCGGCGCTGGCGCACCGCAGGCTCGGCGAGGTCCGCCCGCAGGGCCGTCCCAAGGTGCGGGTCTTCACCCCCACCGTCGAGGAGCACGGCTGGGATCCCGGGCACACGGTCGTCCAGGTGGTCACCGACGACATGCCCTTCCTGGTCGACTCGGTCACCATGGAGCTGACCCGGCACGATCTGGGCACCCACCTGGTGGTGCACCCGCTGATGGGGGTGGACCGCGACGTGGCGGGGAACCTGCGCGCGATCCGCGGCCACCGGGAGAGCCCGCACGACCTGGACGAGTCCTGGATCCACATCGAGGTCGACCGCACCACCGACCGGGGGGTCCTGGACGCCCTGGAGAAGGACCTGCTGCGGGTGCTGCAGGACGTGCGGGCGGCGGTCGAGGACGAGCCCAAGATGCGGTCGCTGGCCGGGGCGATCGCCGCCGAGATCGCCCAGGGCGCGCCGCCGGTGCCCGAGTCCGAGCGGACCGAGGCCGTCGAGCTGCTGGACTGGCTGGCCGACGGGCACTTCACCTTCCTGGGCTACCGCGACTACGACCTGACCGAGGACGGCGCCGCGCTGATCCCGGTGACCGGCACCGGGCTGGGGCTGCTGCGCAACGACAAGCCCGAGTCCGGCAGCTTCGCCGCCCTGCCGCCGCAGGTCCGCGCCAAGGCGCGGGAGAAGAAGCTGCTCATCCTCACCAAGGCCAACTCCCGGTCCACCGTGCACCGGCCGCACTACCTGGACTACGTCGGGATCAAGCGGTTCGACGACCGCGGCGAGGTGATCGGCGAGCGGCGGTTCCTGGGCCTGTTCACCCACGTGGCCTACAGCGAGTCGATCGCGCACATCCCGGTGCTGGCGCGCAAGCTGGACGAGGTGATCGACCGGGCCGGGTTCACCCCCGACAGCCACGACGGGCACGACCTGGCCGAGATCCTGGAGACCTACCCGCGCGACGAGCTGTTCCAGATCTCGGTGGACGACCTGGTGCCGATCGCGCTGGGCGTGCTGGGGCTGCGCGACCGCAAGCGGCTCAAGCTGTTCCTGCGTCAGGACGCCTACGGCCGCTACATGTCCTGCCTGATCTACCTGCCGCGCGACCGCTACACCACCCGGATCCGGCTGCGCATCCAGGAGATCCTGCGGCGGGCGTTCAACGGCGAGACCGTCGACTACTCCGCCATGGTGTCGGAGTCCACCCTGGCCCGCCTGCACGTGGTGGTCCGGGTGGCCCGGGGCGAGCCGCTGCCCGAGGTCGACCCCGAGGAACTGGAGGCCAAGCTCGCCGCCGCCACCCGCTCGTGGGCCGACGACCTGGCCGACGCCATCGTCGAGCAGTGCGGCCAGGAACGCTCGGGCCCGCTGGCCAGGCGGTTCGCCGACGCGTTCCCCGAGGGCTACAAGGCCGACTTCCCGGCCCGCACCGCGGTCGCCGACCTCAAGCGGCTGGACGAGCTGAGCGGCGACGGCGACGTCTCCATCAACCTGTACGAGCCGTTCCGGGCCGAGCCCGGGGAGCGGCGGCTGAAGATCTACCGGCTGGGCCCGCCGATCTCGCTGTCCCACGTGCTGCCGCTGCTGCAGAACATGGGCGTCGAGGTGGTGGACGAGCGGCCGTACGAGGTGGTGCCCGCCGACGGCGCCCGCTACTGGATCTACGACCTGGGCCTGCGCTTCCAGCCGGGCGGCGGGGTCCCCGAGGACCGGGTCAAGGAGCTGTTCCAGGACGCGTTCCTGGCGCTGTGGCGCGGCGAGATCGAGAACGACGGGTTCAACGCGCTGGTCCCGCACGTCGGGCTGACCTGGCGGCAGGCCATGGTGCTGCGGGCGTACGCGCTGTACCTGCGGCAGGCCGGCGTGCCGTTCAGCAAGCGGCACTTCGAGCAGGTGCTGCTGCGCAACGCCGCCATCACCCGGCTGCTGGTCCGGCTGTGGGAGTCCAGGCTGGACCCGGCGCCGGCCGGCGACCGGGCCGAGCGCAGCGAGGCCATCGCCGAGGAGATCGCCGGGGCCCTCGACGAGGTGGAGAGCCTGGACGACGACCGGATCCTGCGCTCCTACCGCAGCCTGATCAACGCCACCCTGCGCACCAACCACTTCCAGGGCAGGCCGTACCTGTCGCTGAAGTTCGACCCGCAGGCCATCCCCGACCTGCCGCAGCCGCGCCCCAAGTTCGAGGTGTTCGTCTACTCGCCGCGCGTCGAGGGCGTCCACCTGCGGTACGGCGCGGTGGCGCGCGGCGGGCTGCGCTGGTCGGACCGCCGGGAGGACTACCGCACCGAGATCCTCGGCCTGGTCAAGGCGCAGGCGGTGAAGAACACCGTGATCGTCCCGGCCGGGGCCAAGGGCGGGTTCGTCGGCAAGCGGCTGCCCGACCCGTCCGACCGCGACGCGTTCATGGCCGCCGGGATCGAGTGCTACAAGGAGTTCATCAGCGGGCTGCTGGACATCACCGACAACCTGGTCGACGGCCGGGTGGTGCCGCCGCCGAACGTGGTCCGCCACGACGGCGACGACCCGTACCTGGTGGTGGCCGCCGACAAGGGCACCGCGACGTTCAGCGACATCGCCAACGAGGTCGCCGCCTCCTACGGGTTCTGGCTGGGCGACGCGTTCGCCTCCGGCGGCTCGGTCGGCTACGACCACAAGGCGATGGGGATCACCGCCCGCGGGGCGTGGGAGTCGGTCAAGTACCACTTCCGCACCCTCGGCAAGGACGTGCAGAACGAGGACTTCACCGTCGTCGGCATCGGCGACATGTCCGGTGACGTCTTCGGCAACGGGATGCTGCTGTCCAGGCACATCAAGCTGGTCGCGGCGTTCGACCACCGGCACGTCTTCGTCGACCCCGACCCCGACCCGGCCCGCTCGTGGGCCGAGCGCAAGCGGCTGTTCGAACTGCCGCGCAGCTCGTGGGCCGACTACGACGCCGACCTGATCTCCGAGGGCGGCGGGGTGTTCCCGCGCACCGCCAAGTCGATCCGGATCACCCCGCAGATGCGGCGGGCGCTGGGCATCGCCGAGGACGTCACCGCGATGACGCCGTTCGAGCTGATCCACGCGATCCTGTGCGCCCCGGTCGACCTGCTGTGGAACGGCGGCATCGGCACCTACGTCAAGGCGTCCGCCGAGTCGCACGCCGACGTCGGCGACAAGGCCAACGACGCGGTCCGCGCCGACGCGACCGAGCTGCGCTGCAAGGTGATCGGCGAGGGCGGCAACCTGGGCCTGACCCAGCTCGCCCGGATCGAGTACGCCCTGTACGGCGGCCCGGACGGCGCCGGCGGCCTGATCAACACCGACTTCATCGACAACTCCGCCGGAGTCGACACCTCCGACCACGAGGTCAACATCAAGATCCTGCTGGACCAGGCGGTCCGCGACGGCGAGCTGACCGGCAAGCGGCGGGACGCCCTGCTGGACGAGATGACCGACGAGGTCGCCCAGCTGGTGCTGGCCGACAACTACGCGCAGAACGTGGCGCTGGCCGCCGCCCGCCGGCAGGCCCAGTCGATGCTGCACGTGCACGGCCGGCTGCTGCGCAAGCTGGAGCGCGACGGCCGGCTCAAGCGGCGGCTGGAGTTCCTGCCCGACGACAAGGCGCTGGCCGAGCGGCGGCAGGCCGGGCAGGGGCTGACCGGGCCGGAGTTCGCGGTGCTGCTGGCCTACGCCAAGCTGGCCCTGGACGACGAGCTGGTGGCCTCCGACCTGCCCGACGACCCCTACCTGGAGTCCTGGCTGGTCCACTACTTCCCGACCCCGCTGCGCGAGCGGTTCCGCTCCTACATGGACCGGCATCCGCTGCGCCGGGAGATCATCGCCACCCAGGTGGTCAACGACCTGGTCAACAACAGCGGCACCACGTTCACGTTCCGGATCAACGAGGAGACCGGGGCGTCCAGCGCCGACATCGCCCGCGCCTACCTGGTGGCCCGGGAGGTGTTCGACATGCCGGCCTTCCGCCGCCAGGTGGAGTCGCTGTCGTACCAGGTGGACGAGGCCACCCAGATCAGGATGCTGCTGGAGGCCCGCAAGCTCACCGAGCGCGGGGCCCGCTGGCTGCTGCGCAACCGCCGGCCGCCGTTCGACATCACCGAGAACATCGAGTTCTTCTCGCCCGGGGTGCGGGCGCTGGCCCCCGACCTGCCCAAGCTGCTGGTGGGGCTGGACCTGGCCGGGTTCGAGCAGCGCCGCAACGAGTTCGCCGAACGGGGCGTGCCGGACGAGCTGGCCGAGCAGGTGGCGCGGATGGTGCCCGCCTACTCCACGTTCGACCTGGTGGAGATCGCCCATACCACCGGGCGGGACGTGGCCGAGGTCGCCGAGGTCTACTTCGATCTGGCCGACCGGCTGCAACTGGCCCGGCTGCGGGAGCGGATCATCGCGCTGCCGCGCGGCGACCGGTGGAAGACGATGGCCCGCGCCGCGCTGCGCGACGACCTGTACACGGCGCACGCGGCGCTCACCCGCGACGTGCTGATGTCCACCGAGCCGGGCCTGCGGCCGGAGGAACGGCTGATCGGCTGGGCGGACAAGAACAGCAACGCGGTGGCCCGCGCCCAGCACACCCTCGGGGAGATCTGGGAGAGCGACAACTTCGACCTGGCGACCCTGTCGGTGGCGCTCGGCGCGATCCGCAACCTGGTGACCGCCTCGACGCTGCCCGGCCTCAAGGGCTGACGCGCTCGTCCGGGGGGGCGACCCCCGGACCCCGAGGTCAGGCGATCCTCGCTGCGCCGCGGTCGCCTGACCTCAGGCCGGGCGCACGTCGGACAGGTGCACGCTCTCGCCGAGGGCGTGCCCGCCGCCGTGCCGGGCCGCGTACCCGATGACCAGCCAGGTCCAGGTCGCCGTCACCCGGGTCGCCCGCAGCCGTGACCTGCCCAGATGGGCGCGCACGTCGGCGGGCAGGGCCCGGTCGCCGACGTCGAGCGTGCGCCGCTGCTCGACGGCGTACCAGGCCAGCGTCCCGCCGTCGTCGGTGCGCAGCGCGCGGACCTGGTGGCGGGCGGGACGGAACGTGGTGTCCGAGCCGCGCGCCCGCTCGTGCGCGGCCCGGGTGAAGGCGTCGGGGGTGAACGCCGAACGGTTCCCGGTGGCCAGGTAGCCGGCGTGCCCGGCGGGCAGCGACCCGCCGTCGGCGGGGATCGCGTGGCCCCCGGCGTCGAAGTCCAGCGCGGGCGGCCTGCCCTTGAACGTCAGCAGGTGCGCCGCCCGCCACGGCTCGTTCGCCCGGGCCCGCTCGAACAGCACCAGCACCTGCCGGGCGTCGCCGCCGGCGTCGTCCAGCGCGGCGGCGGCGAACCAGCGGGGATGGCCGGTCAGCCGCGGCACGTACAGCACCGGGTTGCGCAGGGCGATCCGTTCCGACTCCGGCATCCCGCCGCCGGCCCGGGCCCGCCCGACCAGGGAGTCCCGCAGCGGCCCGGCGGTCACCGCCCGCAGATCCGCCTCGGCGCCCGAGTCCACCGCCTCGTTGAACCGCTCGGTCCAGCCGTCGAGGACGGCCTGCGACTCCCGCGGCGACACCGCCGGCTCCCCGGCCGGTGTCGCCGACGCCGCGGGCAAGGGGTCGTCCTGTCCACCGGAGCATCCGCCGGCCAGCAGCAACGAGCCGGCCAGGGCACCGGCCACGCGTCGGCGCATGCCGCCCCCTCGCTCATGATCGATCCGGGCGGACAGTGTAGTGGGCGGCTAGGCGCCCCGGGCGTGGACCGCCTTGCGGTACATGCCGGTGATCTGCGCCTGCCCGGTGCCGGCCGGGACCTGCGCCAGGTGCTGGATGAGGACGGTGGAGTCCAGCCGGGTGCGGGCCTGCTTCTCGGAGACCAGCCCGGTCAGGTCGCCGCCCACCCTGAGCTTGCCGGGGGAGCCCGCGACGTACGACTCGTGCTGGCGGAGCACGTACCAGACCAGCGCGCCGCCGTCGGTGGTGCGCAACGCGTAGACCGGGGCGTCGTGCGGGGCGAACGTCGAGGTCAGCGTGATGCCGAGGGAGCGGAACTGCGCGGTGGCCCGGCTCAGCCCCTCGTGCGCCCGGAGGGTGGCGGGACCGTCGGCGAGCACCTTGCGGTGGTGCGGCGCGGCCTGCGCCCCGCGGGTCAGCACCGCGGCGTGGGCCTCGCCGAGCCGGTCGGGGGAGACCGCCAGCCCGGAGGCGTCCGGGCGGACGGCGGTGGCGTACCCCTCCTTGTCGAGGGCCACCGCGCTGAGCGGCGAGGTCGGCGCGCCGCCGCTCGGCAGCGGGTCGGCGGCCAGCAGCCACGGCGCCTTCGGGGCCCTCTGCACGAACAGCATCGCGTGCCGCACCGGCCGGGTGCGTTCGGCGGAGCCGCCCGAGGACTTGCGGACGACGACCCAGGAGGTGGTGTCGGCGGCGAACCACCGGGGGTAGCCGGTGAGCCGGGGGATGTAGAACGTGGGCTGGCCGTACTCCAGGGGCCGGAGCTTCTCGCCCGCGGTCCGGTACAGCCGGTAGGCCGCCAGGTCCATGGTCAGCTGCGGCTCGGTCTCGGCGGTGGCCAGCAGCGACCCGTCCACGCCCCGCGCGGCGGCGGCCTGCATCTGGTTCTTGACCTGGGCGTACCGCTGGAGCACGGCGGCGGCCTGCTGCTTGGTCAGCGCGGGCGTGGCCTGCTGCTCGCCGGAGCCCCCGGCACAGCCCGCCAGCAGGGGCGGCAGCAGTGTCAGCACGGCGACGGCAGGATGTGCACGCATCACGGAACTCCGGGAGAAGACGGCGACGGTCACCCCGCATCATCGCAGAGTGACCGTCCGACTACTCGCCGAATCCGGAATGCGAAGTGTCAGGCGTTCTCGGTCTCGCTCTCCCGCTGCCGCAGCCAGCGGATCTCCGCCTCGATGAACTCGTCGATCTCCCCGTCCAGCACCGCCGCCGGGTTGCCGGCCTCCACGCCGGTGCGCAGGTCCTTGACGATCTGGTACGGGTGCAGCACGTAGTTGCGGATCTGGGTGCCCCAGCTGCTGGTGCCCTCGCCGCGCAGGTCGGCCATCTTGGCCGCCTCCTCCTGCCGCTTGCGCTCCAGCAGCTTGGCCTGCAGCACCGCCATCGCGGTGGCCTTGTTCTGCAGCTGGGACCGCTCGTTCTGGCAGGACACCACGATCCCGGTCGGGATGTGGGTGATCCGCACCGCCGAGTCGGTGGTGTTGACGCCCTGCCCGCCCGGGCCCGACGAGCGGTACACGTCGATCCGCAGGTCGCTCTCGTCGATCTCCACGTGGTCGCTCTGCTCGACCACCGGCACCACGTCCAGCCCCGCGAACGAGGTCTGCCGGCGCCCCTGGTTGTCGAACGGGGAGATCCGCACCAGCCGGTGCGTGCCGTGCTCGCCGCGCAGCGTGCCGTAGGCGTACGGGGCCTTGATCGCGAACGTGGTCGACTTGATCCCGGCCTCCTCCGCGTAGGAGGTCTCGTAGATCTCGGTCGGGTAGCCGTGCCGCTCGGCCCAGCGCAGGTACATCCGCTGCAGCTGCTGCGCCCAGTCGGCCGCGTCCACCCCGCCCGCCTGGGCGTTGATGGTGACCAGCGCCTCGCGGTGGTCGTACTCCCCGTTCATCAGGGTGCGGACCTCGAGCTGCTGGATGTCCTTGGCCAGCGAGGCCAGCTCCGTGTCGGCCTCCGCCCGGGTGTCGGCGTCGTCCATCTCGTCGGCCAGCTCGTACAGCGTGGTCACGTCGTCGAGCCGCTGCCGCAGCCCGGTCACCCGGTTCAGCTCGCTCTCCAGGTGCGACAGCCGGCGGGTCACCTGCTGGGCGCGCTCCTGGTCGCTCCACAGGTCGGGGTCGGCCGACTCCTCCCGCAGCCGGGAGATCTCGGCGCGCATGGCGTCCAGGTCCAGCACGGCCTCGATGCCGGTGAGGGCCGAGCCGAGCTCCTTGAGCTGATCTACGGGGTCGATACCTGCCACACTCGCAGTTTATCGGCGCACGGCGACCGCTCCGGTCCCGCGCGTCCCGGAACGGCCTGCGGCGCCGCCGCCCGAGGGCGCGGGAACCGGTGCCGGTGGCCGTACGGCGCGTTCATTGATGGCAGAATCCTGCTCACCAGCCACAGCAAGTCGGACGAGTCGGGGGGCAGGCGGTGAAAAGGACCTCACTGGCCGTACCGGCCCTCGCGCTGCTGCTCGGCGCCGGTGCGGTGGGGTGCTCCACCGAGGAACGCGGCGCCTCCACCACGCCGGTCGCGGCGGCCACCACCCCCGCCGTCCCGGAACGGCTGACGCTGCAGGTCGCCGCCCGCGAGTTCCACCGGTTCGTCAACAACGAGGACGTGGCCCGCGCCAGCGGGGACGAGCGGCTGGCGCTCCAGTGGGTCTCCGACGGCCAGTCCGCGCTGACCGCCGCCGAGTACCGGCACGCGGTCTTCCACGACGAGGCCCTGCCGCGCTACGAGTACGTCGAGCCGACCTTCTACGTGCCGAAGCTGTCGGAGGACACCTATCCGCAGTGGTTCGTGGTGGCCGCCGAGCGCCGGGTCCGGCCCGTCGCGGGGCAGGAGGCCGACAAGGAGGACCCCCGTACGGCGCTGATGGCGTTCATCCGCCGCAGCCCCGAGGCCAGGTGGACGCTCAGCCTGGTCACGATGCTGGAGGAGAAGGCCGAGTCGCCGGAGGTCGAGCTCGACACCGAGGGGTACGCCACCGCCGTGCTCACCGGTGAGACCGACCTGCTGATCCCGCCCAAGAGCGTGGCGGGCATCCAGGCCGCCATCGCCGAGGAGGGACCCGACAGCGTCCCGGCCCGCCTGATGAAGCCGGGCGTCGGCACCACCGCCTACTACCACGAGACCCGGCGGATCAAGAAGGAGGCCGACAAGTCGGACCTGGCCTTCGACGTGGTGTTCCCGGCGACCCTGCACCCGGTGTTCACGCTGCGCACCACCGACGGCGGCGCGCTGGTGCTGTACGCGCTCAGCCGCGACACCGTCACGCTCGCCAAGGACCAGGCCAGACGGCCCCCCATCCCCACCGAGGCCGCCCACCTGCTCGACAGCCTGATCCTCGGCAGCGAGCTGCACGTCTCCCAGACCCTGCAGTTCGCCGCCTACGACCCGCCGAAGGCCAAGCCGAAGAAGCCCCAGCCCAAGGCCGAGGTCATCGCCACCGGCGGCGCCGTCACCCGCGCCTACTCGCCCCAGAAGGTCAACTAGGCCGGCTAGTAGGACCCGTACCGGACCGCGAGGACCAGGGACAGCGCCAGCAGCAGGACCAGGGCCGCGAGGACGAGGGCCGGGGACAGGGCGGGGCCGTGGTCGTGGAACTCCTCGCGGGCCGCCCGGCAGGTCGGGCAACGGCCCTCGCTGACGGGGTGCGAGCATCGAGCACAGATCAGATGATCGCAGCTCATCTCGCGACCTCCCTGGGGTAAATGGCCTGTTTCGCCGTCATCCAGCCTAGCTGCCTTGTATGGTCGCCATAGCCGGTCCGCGAGCGCCGAAACCCGGGAGCGACCCGGGATCCGGCGCGAACGGGCCAAGCGGTTGACAGCGACCCCTAGACTGCTCCGTGGTCAACCGGGCTGCTATCCCGGAGTACCCGCGACCTGCGTCGCGGGCCCCTCGGGGGTGGCCAAGGAGCCGTTCCCAGCCTCTAGACTGACGAGCCGTGATGCAGCCGTGATCCACTTCGACAACGTCACCAAGGTCTACCGGAACCAGAACCGGCCGGCCCTGCAGCATGTGAACGTGTCCATCGAAAAGGGCGAGTTCCTGTTCCTGGTGGGCCCCTCGGGCTCGGGCAAGTCCACGTTCCTGCGTCTGGTCCTCAAGGAGGAACGGCCCACGCAGGGGCGCGTGCACGTGGCCGGCAAGGACCTCAGCCGGCTCACCAACTGGAAGGTGCCGCACCTGCGCCGCCGGATCGGCTGCGTGTTCCAGGACTTCCGGCTGCTGCCCAACAAGAACGTCTTCGAGAACGTCGCGTTCGCGCTCGAGGTCATCGGCAAGCCGCGGCGGTTCATCGCCAAGGTGGTGCCCGAGGTCATCGACCTGGTGGGCCTGGAGGGCAAGGCGCACCGGATGCCGCACGAACTGTCCGGCGGTGAGCAGCAGCGGGTCGCCATCGCCCGGGCGTTCGTCAACCGGCCGATGATCCTGCTCGCCGACGAGCCGACCGGGAACATCGACCCGGCCACCTCGATCGGCATCATGAAGGTGCTGGACCGCATCAACCGGACCGGCACCACCGTCGTCATGGCCACACACGACGCCGCGATCGTCGACGCCTTCCGCAAGCGCGTCGTCGAACTGGAGGACGGCCGGGTCGTCCGGGACCAGTCGCGCGGCGTGTACGGTCAGGCGTACTGACACAGCCTGTAACCGAGCCCCGCCCGAGACTCCCCGGCAGGCAAGGTCGACCAAGGACAGCGAGGCATGCGCGCACAGTTCGTTCTCCAGGAGATCTGGATCGGTCTCCGCCGCAACCTGACGATGACCGTCTCCCTGGTCATCACCGTGGCGATCGCCATGGCGCTGCTGGGCACCGGCCTGCTGATCAAGCTCCAGGTCGACAGCTCCAAGAGCTACTGGCACGACCGGATCGAGGTCTCGGTCTTCCTGTGCAACAAGACCAGCTCCAACCCCAGTTGCAACAAGACCGACGCCACCGAGCAGCAGAAGGCCGAGATCAAGCGGGACCTCGAGGGCTCGCCGGTGGTGGCCGAGGTCACCTACGAGAGCAAGGAGCAGGCCTTCCAGCGGTTCAAGGAGACCTTCTCCAGCAACCCGGGCCTGGTGCAGGGCGCCAAGGTCGGCGACATCCCCGACTCCTTCCGGGTGCGGCTGAGCGACCCCGAGCGGTTCGACGAGGTGACCAAGCTGCTGGCGAACCGGGCCGGGGTGGACCAGGTGGTCAACGAGAAGGAGATCCTGGACCGGTTCTTCAAGATCCTGAACGGCCTGCAGTGGGCGGCCATCATGATCGCGGCCATCCAGGTGATCGCGGCGGTGCTGCTGGTGGCCAACACGGTCCGGCTGTCGGCGTTCAACCGGCGGCGGGAGACCGGGATCATGCGCCTGGTCGGCGCCTCCAACCTGTACATCCAGCTCCCGTTCATCCTGGAGGGCGCGATCGCCGGCCTGATCGGCGGCCTGTTCGCGGCCATCCTGCTGGTCGGCAGCAAGATCGCGCTGATCGACCAGCTGCAGGAGTCGCTGGAGTTCACCAGCCAGCTGTCGTGGGCCTCGGTGACCGGTGTGATCGTGTTCTCGATCTGCGTGGGCGTGCTGCTGTGCGCCGCGGCCTCGTTCCTGAGCCTGCGCCGATACCTGCGGATCTGACCGGAGGGCCGATCCGCCCGTCCTACACTCGTTGCCATGTTCCGGCTGACCGGTCGTGTCCCCCGAGCAGTGCGGGCCGGTCGACCCGTCCGCGCCGCCGCGGTCGCACTGGCGCTGGTGTGCGCGTACGGCGCGGGGGTGGTGACCGGCGCCGAGCCGGGCACCTCCGCCGGAACGGGCGGTCAGAGCACCCTGGACGAGGCGTCCCGGCGGATCGCCGACGAGTCGGCCATCCCGGTCGGCCGGACCGATCTGCAGCGGGCCGCGGTCGAGGGGATGCTGCGCCGGCTCGGCGACCCGTGGGCTCGGTACTACACCGCCACCGAGTACGACGACACCCGGGGCCGGCTCAGCGGCCGGTACAGCGGGGTCGGGCTGTGGCTGGGCGGCGACGGATCGGCCGCCGACCCGGTCAAGGTCGCCAGCGTGCAGCCCGGATCGGCCGCCGAGCGGGCCGGCGTGCAGGCCGGTGACGTGATCACCGGGATCGCCGGCCGTCCGGTCGCGGGCTGGGACCCCTCCCGGGTCGCCGCCGCGCTGCGCGGCCGGCCCGGCACCGCGGTGCTGCTGCGGGTGCGCCGCGGCCTGGCCGAACGGGAGTTCCGGCTGGTCCGCACCGCGGTGCGCAGCGGCGACGTGACCGTCGAGCGCACCGGGCCCGGCATCCAGGTCATCCGGATCTCGGCGTTCACCCGGGGGGTGGGCCGGCAGGTCCGCACGGCCGTGGAGCGGTGGCGGGCCCAGGGCGGCGGCGGGCTGATCCTGGACCTGCGCGGCAACCCGGGCGGGCTGCTGGAGGAGGCGGTGCAGACCGCCTCGGCGCTGCTGCCCGGCGGCGTGGTCGTCATCTACGAACGGCGCGGCCGGCCGCCCCGGCCGTGGCCGGTGACCGCCCCCGGCGACGGGCGCACCCCGCTGGTGGTCCTGGTGGACGCCGGCACCGCCAGCGCCGCCGAGGTCGTCGCCGGATCCCTGCGCGACCGGGACCGCGCGGTGATCGTAGGATCGCGTACCTATGGAAAGGGATCGGTGCAGGAACCGGTCCGGTTGCGCGACGGCTCGGTGATCGAGCTGACCGTGGGGCGCTACCGCACGCCGGGCGGCCGCGACCTCGACGGCGTCGGGATCGACCCCGACGTGGTGGTCTCCGCGGACCGCCCCCCGGCGGAGGCCATGCGGCGGGCCGCCGGGGTGCTGCGCGGGCTGGTGGCCGCCGCGCCGACCAAGGGCCTGGACGACGGGCCCCGCATGAAGGACTGAGGCGAGAGACTCGTGCCACGTGAGCAAGGTCGCAAGCTGGTGGCCCAGAACAAGCGGGCCCGCTACGACTACCACATCGAGGACACCTGGGAGGCCGGCCTGGTGCTGACCGGCACCGAGGTCAAGTCGCTGCGCGCCGGGCGGGCCTCGCTGGTCGACGGGTACGCCCGGGTCAAGGACGGCGAGGTCTGGCTGGAGGGCGTGCACATCCCCGAGTACCTGCAGGGCACCTGGACCAACCACGCGCCCCGGCGGCCCCGCAAGCTGCTGCTGCACAAGCGGGAGATCGGCCGGATCATCGCCAAGACCAAGGAGCCGGGGTTGACGATCGTCCCGCTGTCGCTGTACTTCAAGGACGGCAAGGCCAAGGTCGAGATCGCCCTGGCCCGTGGTAAGAAGACCTACGACAAGCGTCAGGCGATCGCGAAACGGGAAGCCGGCCGGGAGATGGAAAGAGCTCGTTCGGCCCGCATGCGGGCCCGTACCGGCGGCAGGGTCTGAGCGGTGGGGTTCGCACGCTGGAGAGCCGGCGGTCGCATGCGCCGGGTGACCTCGGTGGTGGCCTGCGGTGCGCTGGTCGCCTCGACCGCCACCGGCTGCTTCGCCGAGTCCTCGGCGATGCCCGCGGTACGGGACTTCCTGGTGGCCTGGGAGGTCGGCAACTACGAGGCCGCCGCGGCCAGGACGGTGGGCGCCGACCGGCGGACCGTGGTCCAGGCGCTCAGCCAGATGGCCGACCAGCTCGACGCGGCCTCCATGAAGCTGGGCCTGGGCCTGAGCGCGCTGCCCGCCCGGGGCGGGCCGGGCGCCGGGCAGGCCGCCGCGGACGGCGAGGACCAGGTCAAGGCCATCGTCCGGGAGGGCGACCAGGCGTTCGCCCGCTTCTCGGTGGAGATCGACCTGGGGGAGAACGGGGAGCCGTTCTCCTATCCGGGGGAGATGACGCTCAAGCGGATCGGCGGCCGGTGGAAGGTCGTGTGGAGCCCGTCGATCATCCACCCGAACCTGCGCGACGGCCAGCGGCTGGCGGTGGTCACCGAGACCCCGCAGCGCAACGACATCGTCGACGCCCAGGGCCGCTCGCTGGTCAAGAAGGTCCAGGCCGACGTGGTCGGGGTGTTCCCGGGCCAGCTCCGCGACCCGCAGCGCACCATCACCCGGCTGGTGGAGGCCACCGCGACGGGCGGCCGCAAGCTGGACGCCGAACGGCTCCTGGGCCGGGTGCGGTCGGCCCCGCCGCGCGACTTCCTGCCGCTGGTGATGTTCAACCGCACCGAGCACCCGGGCGCCGCGCTCCGGCTGCGGCAGATCGAGGGGGTGCACGTCCAGCGGGTGGTCGCGCCGATCGAGGCCGCGGCGGCCCCCGAGCTCGTCGGCCACCTGGGCCCCGCCACCGACGACAGGCTGCAGCGGGTCGGCGCCCCGTACCAGCCCGGTGACACCATCGGCGTCAGCGGCATCCAGTTGCTGCACCAGCGCTGGCTCGCCGGCACCCCGACCGTCAAGGTCGTGGCCGTCGACCCGGCCGGGCGGCACCGTCAGGTGCTGGCCGAGTGGCGCGGCGAGCAGACCCGCCCGGTCCGCACCACCATCGACGCCGCCCAGCAGAACAGGGCCCAGCGCGCCCTGGCGGGCCTGCGGGCCCCCGCCTCGATGGTGGTCGTGCGCTCCAGCACCGGCGAGGTGCTGGCGGTCGCCAACCACCGCACCGGCGGGGTGAACAAGGCCATGGAGGGCCGCTACCCGCCGGGCCTGACCTTCGGGATCGTCTCGGCCGAGGCGCTGCTGCAGAGCGGCATGTCCGAGCGGGACGCCACCGAGTGCCCGGCCACCACCACGGTCGGCGGGCGCGCGTTCGCCAACCCGACCGGGCGCGGGTTCGCCAAGGGCACCTTCCAGCTCAGCTTCGCGCGGTCGTGCGCGACCACGCTGGCCGCCGCCAGCACCCGCCTGTCCAGCGCCGCGCTGCTGCGGGAGGCGGGCCGGTTCGGGTTCGGCAAGGACTGGCAGATGTCGGTCCCGGCGTTCTCCGGCACCGTTCCCGCGCCCAGGGACGACGCCGGCAAGGCCGCCACCGTGCTCGGCGAGAACGGCGTGCTGGCCAGCCCGCTCGGCATGGCGTTGACCGCCGGCGCGGTCGAGGCCGGCACCTGGCGCCCCCCGCTGCTGCTGAAGGAGCCCCGGGACAGGCAGACCATCCAGGCCCAGCCCCTGGACGCGCTGCCGGTCGGCGAACTCAAGCGGCTGATGCAGCGCGCCGTCAACTCCGGCACCGCCCGGGCCGCCCGGATCCCCGGCTCGTTCCCGGTGCACGGCGTGGTCGCCCAGGTCTCCTACACCGAGGGCGGCAAGCCCCGGAAGGTCTCCTGGTTCGTCGGCTTCCGCGGCGGCCTGGCCTTCGCCATCGCCGTCGAGGGCGAGGTCAACGCCGCCGTCATCGCCGCCAGGTACCTGCGCTAGCCGGTCCCGGCCGACCCCGTTATCGATTTGTTATCCCTTTACCTGCGGGGCGCAACCGATCGGGCCCTCCCGCTCGTCTTTATGGGTGACTGAGACACCGCTTGGGGGGTTGCGGACTCAGTCGCCGTGATGAGACCAGAGCCTCGTCTCGGGGGAGGCTCTGCCGTCCGGACCGGCCCGACCCTGCCGGTCAGCCCCGGTGAGCGCGGAGATCGCGCTCACCGGGGCGTTTTTATTGCCGCGCCTCCGGCGCGGCGGCTCGCGGGCCTTGGGACGCGTGGCCGTGCGGTCGTCGTTTTCAAGATCGCTCGTTCCTCGCGATCTTGAAAGCCTCCTCCCTTACGGCCACGCGGGCCCGCTCGCGGTGGCCTTCAGGATCCTCGGGTGCGAGGCCCTGAGGATCAGGGGGTACGGGGCTCTCGGAGCAGGGGGGTCAGGGCCTGGAGGGTCTGTGGTGCAAGGGCGGAGGGGCAGGTCGGGGGGCGGGAATGATGTTGGCGTCGTGGGTGTTATGGAGTAATGTCTGACGCTGCGGACCCCTCGGGGGCCGGGTTGCTTGACAAGTCAACATGGGGGTGACTGGCTTCGACTTCGGTCGGTGTAGCCAGGGGAAGCGGGCCGAGGGTTGCGGTTGCGACCTCGTAAATCCTGCGACCGTGAACAAATAACTGCCAATAAGCCGCAGTCCGAGTTCGCTCTCGCCGCCTGAGCGAGTAGCGACTCTGTCAGCCCGGGAGTGTCTCCGGCCCGGGACCTGGCATCGTGAGGAGACTCCACCTGCCCACCCGGTCGCGGGGTGAGCAGGAACATCGCACAGCGACTGGGCCTGTCGGTGACTTGCCTGCGTGAGCACCGGGGCCGAGAAAACGCCTAGCAGGCTGCGCCCGGAGAAGCCCTGACTCATTACCGAAGGACGCGGGTTCGATTCCCGCCACCTCCACCACGCCGAACGCCGGCACGGAACGCCAAGACGCGCTCCGTGCCGGCGTTCGGCGTTTTCGGGGGCGGATCGGGGGTGGTGCGGGGGCCGGCGGCGCTCGGGTCGGCGGTGATGTGGATGTGGAGTGGACCGGTGGGCTGTTGGGGCTGGGGAGCGGTCGCTGCCGGTGGGTGGCCATGGGGGGCGGGGTGGCCTGGTTTGTGGTGATCGCGGGTTGCGGGGAAGAGTGCTGGGCGTGAGTGATGTGCGTGGGATCCGCGGGTTGTTCGTCGGGGTGCGTTATCTGGGGCGGGGGGTCTGGTGGGTCGCCCGGCGGCCTCGTCAGTGGGTGTTCGGGATGGTGCCCGCGCTGATCGTGCTGGTGTTCTATGCGGCGGCGCTGGTGTGGCTGGCGGGGCGGGCGGACGAGCTGGCCGTGTGGGTGACGCCGTTCGCGGACTCCTGGGAGGAACAGTGGCGGACCGTGGCGCGGGTGATCGCGGGGGTCGCGATCCTCGTGGCCGGGGGGCTGGTGGCGGTTCTGACGTTCACGGCGGCGACGCTGCTGGTGGGGGAGCCGTTCTACGAGAGGATCTCCGAGCGGGTCGAGGAGTCGTGCGGCGGGGCGCCGGAGGAGCCGGACGTGCCGTGGACGGTGAAGATCGGGCGGGCGGTGCGGGACTCGCTGATCCTGGGGGCCGTGGCGGTGGCGTTCGCGGTGACGTTCTTCGCGTTGGGGTTCGTGCCGGTGCTGGGGCAGTTCGTGGTGCCGGTGGTGGCGGCCGTGGTGTCGGGATGGTTCCTGGCGGGGGAGCTGACCTCGGTGGCGCTGGAACGACGGGGGCTGGTGCGCAGGGAGCGGTTCGCGCTGATGCGGCGGGAGCGGCCGGTGGTGGTGGGGTTCGGGGCGGCGACGTTCGTCACGTTCCTGATCCCGCTGGGCGCGGTGCTGGTCATGCCGGGGGCGGTGGCCGGGGGGACGCTGCTGGCCCGGGAACGGCTGGCGCCGGGCGAACCGGAGGAACCCGGGGAACCGGCGGAGGATAGACCGGTGACCAAGGGTGACGTAAGTGCACAGGGTGAACACTGAGGCGATAGGAAGCTGTGTCCCTAGCGTGACTGCCCGCCCGGCGACATATGGTGATCTTCGCGTAACGTGTGCCGCATGTCCGATGAGGGGGAGCGCGGAGCACGCTGGACGGAGATGACCGAAGACATGGCCACCACCGGGGACCGCACCGGTCCGTCGCCGTCGATCGAGGACGGCGGATCCGAGGACGAGCGCCCGCCGCGGTTCCCCGAGCTTCCCGAGGTCGAGGTGCCCGAGCCGGCCGGCCGGACCGAGTTCTCCGAGCTGCCGGGGCTGACGGACCTGCCGGACGCCGAGGACGTCGAGGACGATGACGACGGCGTTCGTGACGAGGCGCCGGTCGCCGAGGAGGAGTGGCGGCCCGCGCCGGTCGCCGATGAGGCCGATGAGGCCGAACGTCCGCAGGTGAGCTCCTGGTTCGAGCGTCCGGCCCAGCCCGCCGCCGGGTCCGAGGACGCCGGGGAGGAGCCCCGCTCCGAGGACGCCGGCGGACGCCCCGTTGCCACGTTCCAAACCCCGGCCGACGAGGTCGACGAGGTCGACGAGGCCGGCGGGTTCGCCGCGGAGCCGCCCCGGGCGCCGGTCGAGGACGCCCCGGCCGAGCCCGAGGACCCCCGCGACGTGCGGGTGGCCCCGGCCGCACCCGGTGACGGCCTGCGGGCCGAGGAGCGTCCGGCCGAGGAACGGCCCGCCGGGTGGGAGGGCTCGCTGTTCGACGGGACCGGCGACCAGGACGAGGGCGTCGGCAACTACGCGCCGGTCGAGATGCCCGGGGCGAACGCGCCGGTCAAGCCGGGCAAGCCGAGCAGCGGCAACTGGCAGCTGCCGGACTGGATCCACGACGAGGAGCAGCAGGCCAGGCAGGGCCGCCGGCCCGAGCCCGCCGGGTTCGAGGAGGAGGGCCGTTCCCGGGTCGGCCTGTACGCGGGCATCGGGCTGCTGCTGGTCGCGCTGGTGGCGGCCGGCGGTGTGTTCTTCCTCAAGCGCGGCGGCTCCGATCCCGAGCCCGCCCCCGTAGACTCCGGCCAGTCCGGCCCGCCCGCGGGGGCGCCCGCCGGCGCCCCGGTGGACCAGCAGGTGCAGGTGCCGCCGGACAGGGCCATGCCGCGGTTCCCCGGCAAGCCGTCCCGCAAGGTCGGCATGGTCACCGACCGGATCTCCGGGCTGTCCTGGCCGCGGTTCGGCGCGCCCTGGCAGCTGCCCACCAAGCAGAACCGGCTGGGCACCAAGGGCTGGTCCGGCCAGCAGGTGGTGGTGACCGAGCGGCGGGGCAACCGGATCTGGTACGGCCAGCTGCTGACCGGCGGGCTGCAGCCCGCGCTGGCGCCGCAGTACACCGGGCCCGGCAGCCTCAAGAAGGTCACCGCGCTGGCGCTGGACGACCTGATCAAGCGGTACTACGGGTTCCCGCACACCGCGCGCCCGGTGGCCTCGCAGGCGCTGACCGTGGGCGGGCGGCAGGGCTGGCTGATCGGCACCCAGCTCGGCTACAAGCGGCCGGGGGTGCGCGCCACCGGGGAGCTGGTGGCGGTCGCGGTGATCGACACCGGGCGCAGGACCCCGGCGCTGGTGTTCGCCAGCATGCCCGACACGCACCGGAGGCTGTACCCGGACGTCACCGCGTTCTTCACCGGACTGCGCCCCGCCCAGCAGATGACCGAATAGCGTTCTAGTAAGCTGACCACCTGGTCACGCGAGCGGGCCCGGACCACGGGCCCGCTCATCGGCGTGGTACGACCGCGACCATGAACAGGGTGGCAGCATGGCGATCGGGCTGACCGAGGAGCACGAGGCCCTGGCCGCGTCAGTACGCGGCCTGGTGGAACGGCACATCACCGGGCAGGTGGTGCGCGGCGAGGTGGAGTCCCCCCGGCACGAGGGACGCCCCGGTTTCTGGCCGGCGCTGGCCGATCAGGGACTGCTCGGCCTGCACCTTCCCGAGGAGCACGGCGGCCAGGGCTACGGGCTGGTCGAGCAGGCCGTGGCCCTGGAGGAGCTGGGACGGGCACTGGCCCCCGGCCCGTACGTCCCGACCGTGCTGGCCTCCGCGGCGATCGCCGCGTACGGCACCGACAAGGCCCGCGCCGACCTGCTGCCGTCCCTGGCCGACGGGTCGAGGACCGCCGCCGTGGTGCTGCGGGGCGACTTCGAGGCCGTCCCCGGCGACGACGGCCTCCGGATCGAGGGGGCGGCCGGGACGGTGCTCGGCGCTCCGCTGGCGGACCTGCTGGTGCTGCCGCTGGGCGGCGACAGGTGGGCGGTGGTGGACGCCGCCGACGCCGTGGTCGAGACGGGGGAGTCCCTCGACCTGACCCGCCCGGTCGGGAGCGTCCGGGTGGAGGGCGTGACCGTGCCGCAGGACCGGATCCTCCAGGGGCCGGTCCGGGACCTCGCCGTCGTGGTGCTGGGCGCGGAGGCGTGCGGGATCGCGGGCCGGGCCACCGAGGACGCCGCCGCGTACGCCAAGATCCGCGAGCAGTTCGGCCGGCCGATCGGGCAGTTCCAGGGCGTCAAGCACAAGGTCGCCCGGATGCTGATCGCCACCGAGCGGGCCCGCGCCGCCGTCTGGGACGCCGCCCGCGCCGTCGACGCCGGGCAGGAGCCCGGCCAGCGCGAATACGCGGTCGGCGTGGCCGGGGCGCTGGCCGGGGACGCGGCGGTGACCTGCGCCGAGGACAACATCCAGGTCCACGGCGGCATCGGCTACACCTTCGAGCACGACGCCCACCTGATCTACCGGCGGGCCCTGACGCTGCGCGCGCTGACCGGACGGGCCTGCGCCCACCACGCGCGGGTGGCGCGGCTGGCGCTGGACGGGCTCCGCCGCCCCATCGAGATCGACCTGCCCGAGGACGCCGCCCCGCTGCGCGAGCGGATCCGCGCGCAGGTCGCCGAACTGGCCGCGATGGACCCGTTCGCCCAGCGGGCGGCGATGGCCGAGGGCGGCTGGGTCACCCCGCACCTGCCCAGGCCGTGGGGCCGGGACGCCGGGCCGCTGGAGCAGGTCGTCATCCAGCAGGAGCTGCGGCGCGCGAACGTCCGCCCGGTGCCGCTGATGATCGCCGCCTGGGTGGTGCCGTCGCTGGTCCAGTACGGCACCCCCGAGCAGCAGGAACGGTTCCTGCCGCCGACGCTGCGCGGCGAGATCCTGTGGTGCCAGCTGTTCAGCGAGCCCGGCGCCGGATCCGACCTGGCGGGCCTGACCACCCGGGCGGAGAAGGTCGAGGGCGGCTGGCGGATCACCGGTCAGAAGATCTGGAACTCGCTGGCCCGCGAGGCCCAGTGGGGCATCTGCATCGCCCGCACCGACCCGGCCGCCCCCAAGCACGAGGGCATCACCTACTTCCTGGTCGACATGGCCTCCGCGGGCATCGAGGTGCGGCCGCTGCGCGAGTGCACCGGGGAGGCGGTGTTCAACGAGGTCTTCCTGGACGGGGTGTTCGTGCCCGACGAGCTGGTGGTGGGGCCGGTCGGCCAGGGCTGGCGGGTCGCCCGCAACACGCTGGCCAACGAGCGGGTCGGGCTGACCAGCTCGTTCCAGCTCGGCGCGAGCCTGACCGACCTGGTCGCGCTGATCGAGGAGCTGGACCTGGCCGCCGACCCGCTGGTGCTGGACGGGCTGGGCCGGCTGGCCGCCGACGAGCACGCGTACCTGCTGCTGGGGCTGCGCGCCACGCTCCGGCAGCTGTCCGGCACCGACCCGGGCGCGACCGCCAACGTCCGCAAGCTGGTGGCGATGGAGCACGGCCAGCGGGTCACCGAGTACGGCTTCACGCTGCTCGGCGAGGAGGGCGCGCTGACCGGCGACCGCAGGTCCGGGCTGCGCCGCCGGTGGACGTTCTGGCTGCTGGCGTCGCGGGCGATGACGATCGGCGGCGGCACCACCGAGGTCAACCTGAACGTCATCGGCGAGCGCATCCTCGGCCTGCCCCGCGACCCGGAGCCGGTCCGCCGCTAGCCGGTGGTGTGCGGGGCCGGGGCGGGCCTGCCGACGGTCTCGTTCAGGAACGCGACGGTCTCCCGGACGCGCCGGCCGGTGCCGCCGCGGTGGCCCATGCCCTCGATGAGGGCGAGGGTGCTCGTCCCCCCGGCCCGGCGGATCTCCCGGTGCAGGGATCGGGCCTGGGCCGGCGGGACGACGCAGTCGTCGGTCCCGTGGACGAACAGGAACGAGGCCGTCGGCCGCTGCAGCACGTGGGCGAGCAGGTCGGCGCGCAGCGTCCTCGGGCCGGCGCCGACCTGCTCGCCGAGCCACTGCGAGGCGGCCGAGGCCGGATGCCCGTGCGGGGGGACGGCGGGCGGGCAGCCGGCCTCCTCGAGCTGCCGGTCCAGCGACCTGAAGTCCACCGGGGCCGACCACAGCACGGCGGCCTGGACGGCGGTGGACACCGGCGCGCCGGGCGTGGGCTGCGGCGGGTCGAACTCCGAGGGCCGGTCCCCGGTCAGCGCGACCGCCGCCGCCAGGTAGCCGCCGGACGAGGAGCCGACGACGGCGATCCGTTCGGGGTCGAGGTGGTGCTGTCGTGCGTTCGTCCGCAGCCACCCCACCGCCGCCTTGGCGTCCTGCACGGCGGCGGGCCAGCGGGCCTCGTCGGTCAGCCGGTAGTTGATCGACGCCACCGCGAATCCGGCCTCGAGCAGGTCGTCGAGGCCGTTGCCGGCGACCTCGCCCTTGTCCCCGCCGCGCCAGTCCCCGCCGTGCACGTACACCACCACCGGGGACGGGGCGGTGCCCGCCGGAACGTACAGGTCCAGGCGCTGGGCGGCGGACTCGGGCGCGTAGTCCACGTCGAACCGCCGGTCCGCGGCGTGCGGCGCCGGCGCGGTCTCCGGCAGGGGCGGCGGCTCGACCAGTTCCTCCGCCGAGCATCCGGCGAGCGCGATCACCACGGCGGCGGCCGCCGCGCAGAAGATCGGTATGCGCATGTGATCGGTGCCCTGTCGGACCGGGGACGCCCGGAATCCTATGCGCCGGCGGGCCCGCCGCCTCGTCGGCCGGTTGACAAAGCGCCGGATCCGATTTGTCAGCCGGATACGGAAATCGATGGGGTAGCCTCCTGCGCCTATGGCGGGACGGATGCGGCATCTGGTGGCCGCCCTGGTCGGGCTGGGGCTCGGGCTGGCGGCGCTGGGGCCGGCGCTCGCGCCCGGGTTCACGCTGGCCTACGACATGGTGTTCGTGCCCGAGCCGGTGTTCGGGCGGATGACGTTCGGGCTGACCGGCACGCTGCCGCGCAACGTGCCCAGCGACGCGCTGGCGGCGGCGCTCGGCGCGGTGCTGCCCGGCGACCTGGCGCAGAAGCTGATCCTGCTGTCGATCTTCGTGATGGCGTGCGCGTCGGCGGCGTCGCTGGTGCCGTCCGAACGCATGGCGGCCCGGCTGGCGGCGGGCGTCTGCTACGCCTGGAACCCGTTCGTCGCCGAGCGGCTGCTGCTCGGCCAGTGGGCGCTGCTGCTGGGGTACGCCGCGCTGCCGTGGGCGGTGGGACGCGCCGCCGGGGTCGCCGGGCGGGGCGGGGGACGGCTGCTGCTCCTGGCCCTGGTGCCCGCCGCGATCGGAGGCTTCGCGGCGCTGGCGGTGTCCGGGCTGGCGGCGCTGACCGTCGCGGTGGCCGCGTCGCGTCCCCGGCGGACGGCGGCGCTGCGGGTCGTCGCGTCGGTGCTGGTGCTGAGCCTGCCGTGGCTGGTGACCGGGTGGCTGCGGCCTGCGGGGGTCCCGGCGGACGCGGCGGCGGTGGAGGCGTTCGCGGCCCGTGCCGACACCCCGTTCGGGGCGGTGGGCAGCCTGCTGCTGCTGGGCGGCGTGTGGAACGGCGAGACGGTGCCCGAAGGGTACGGGCATCCGGTCACGGCGACGGCCTGGCTGCTGGTGGTGCTGGCCGCCCTCGCCGCGTACGGGCACTGGTGGTGGCGCGACCGGGATCGGGCGTACGCGGGTTTTGCGGCGGCCGGGCTGGCCGGGTTCGCGGTGGCGGCGCTGGGAGCGGTGGCGCCGTGGCTGTTGCGCGGGCTGATCGGGGTGTGGCCGGGGTTCGCGGTGCTGCGGGACGGGCAGCAGTACGTCGCGCCGCTGGCGGTGGTCGTGGCGGTGGGGCTGGGCCTGGCGGTGGAGTGGATGCTGCCGCGGCTGCCGGTGTTCGCGGTGGTGTGCACGGCGTTGCTGCCGGTCGCGTTGCTGCCGTCGCTGGCATGGGGGGCCGGCGGGCGGCTGCAGTCCGTGCGGTACCCGGACTCGTGGGAAGGCGCCCGCCGGGTCGTCCAGGCCGACCGCACCCCCGGTGACGTGCTCGTCCTGCCGTGGGCGGCGTACCGGTCGTACCCGTGGAACGGCCACCGCCGGGTGCTGGACCCGCTGCCCCGCCACCTGACCCGCCGGGTGATCCTGAACGACGCCGTCACGGTCGGGAGCACCACCGTCCCCACCGAGGACCCGCGCGCCCGGGAACTCGACGCCGCCGTCCGCGCGCGGGGACCGCTCACCGAGGTGCTGCGCGCCCACGGGATCAGGTACGTGGCGATCGACGCGGAGGTCCCGTCGCTGACCGCCGCGCTGCGGCCGAGACTGCCCGGGGCGAGGGTCGTCATGGCCGCCCCGGAACTGACGTTGTTCGAGATCCCGGCCCCGCGGCGGCCCGTCGATCCGGCTCCGCCGCTGGTCACGGCGCTGCTCGCCTGGATTGTCACGATCAGTGCCATTGGCTGGTCAATGTCCGGAACACCCATTACCCTTGTCCCTCATTCCACCCCGTTCAGCCGCAGAAAGGCCCCCACATGCGGATCCTGATCGCCGCCGTCCTCGGCGTCTTCCTGGCCGGTGCCGGCTCGTTCGGCGTCGTCCAGCTGGTCGACTCCAGCCAGCAGGACCCCGTCATCCAGCCGCTGTACAACTACGGCACCCGGTGATCGGCCGCCCGTGATGGGGCGTTCCCCGCGGCCCGCCGGCGGCGTGCCGCAGCTCGAGATCGTCGTGCCCGCCTACAACGAGGAACGACGGCTGCCGCTCGGCCTGGCGCTGCTGGAGGAGCGGCTGGCCTCGCTCCCGGTGCCGGCCGAGATCATCGTGGTGGACAACGCCAGCACCGACGGCACCGCCGACGTGGTGCGCGGCTGGAACGGCAGGGTGCCGGTCCGGCTGCTGCACTGCGCCGAGCGCGGCAAGGGCGCCGCCGTGCGCACCGGGCTGCTGGCCACCACCGCCCGCCACGTCGGGTTCTGCGACGCCGACATGGCCACCGACCTGTCCGCCCTGGACACTGCGCTGAGGCTGCTCGAGGAGGGGCACCCGGTGGTGGTCGGCTCCCGCCGGCACCCCGGCTCCCTGGTCGAGGGATACGGGCAGCCGCTGCGCCGGGTCGGCGCCCTGGCGTTCAACCTGATGATCCGCGACCTGGTCGGCGGCATCGCCGACACCCAGTGCGGGTTCAAGTTCTTCGCCGGGCCGCTGGCCCGCCAGGCCGCCGCCGAGCTGCGGACCACCGGCTTCTCCTTCGACGTGGAACTGCTGCTGCACTGCACCCGGCGCGGCGCGGCGATCATCGACATCCCGGTGATCTGGCACGACATGCCCGGCACCACCTTCTCGATGCGCCGCCACGCCATGAGCTGCCTGCGGGACCTGCTGCGGATCCGCCGGATGGCCGCGCCCCGGCCGGACACCGCCGCCTCCACCGCGGTCGTCCTGGCGATGCCCGAGCCCCCGGCGCCCGGGACCAGATGACCTCCGACCCTGCGGCCCGCCAGCTGCGGCTGGCGATCGTCAACTGGCGCGACCCGTGGCATCCGGCCGCGGGCGGGGCCGAGCGCTACGCCTGGGAGCTGGCGCGCCGGCTGGCGGCCGCCGGGATGGACGTGCACTACGTGACGGCGCGGGCCCCCGGGCAGGCGCGGCGCTCGCGGGCCGAGGGGGTGCGCCTGGTCCGGCTGGGCGGCCGGTTCACCGTCTACCCGCTGGTCCTGCTGTGGATGCTGGCCCGCCGCCGCCGGTTCGACGCGGTGCTGGACTGCCAGAACGGCATCCCGTTCTTCACCCCGTGGGCGCTGCCCCGCCGGGTGCCGGTGTTCTGCGTGGTCCACCACGTGCACACCGAGCAGTTCGGCATGTACTTCCCCGGCTGGCTGGCCGGGCTGGGGCGGCTGCTGGAGGGCCCGGTCGCCAACTGGACCTACCGGCGGCACGCCTGCGTGGCGGTCTCCCAGTCCACCGCCCGCGGCCTGCGCGAGGAGCTGGGCTGGAAGGGGCCGGTGCACCTGGTCTACAACGGCCTGACCATGCCGCCCGGCCCGGTGCGCCCGGCCGAGGGGCTCGGCTCCCCGGCGCTGGTGTGCGTCAACCGGCTCGTCCCGCACAAGCGCATCGACCGGCTGGTCGACCTGGCCGACCGGCTCCGCGACCGGCATCCGGGGCTGCGCGTCCACCTGGTCGGCGACGGCCCGGAGGCGGGGCCGCTGGCCGCCCGGATCGCCGGGCGCGGCCTGGACGACGTGGTCGTCATGCACGGGTTCGTGTCCGAGGAGGACAAGGCCGCCCTGGTCGCCGGGGCGGACCTGAACGTCAACACCTCCCGCGGCGAGGGCTGGGGGCTGTCGGTGATCGAGGCGGCGTCCCTGGGAGTGCCCACGGTCGCCTACGATGTGCCCGGCCTGCAGGAGGCGGTCTGGGACGGTGTCACCGGCTGGCTCGTGCACGACGGCGAGGAGATCGCCGACGTGGTGGACCGGGCGCTGAAGGAGCTGGCGGACCCGGTGCGGCGGGCCGAGATCGCCCGGGAGTGCCGGGAACAGGCGGCCCGGTTCGACTGGGCCCACAGCGCCGAGCAGATGGGCGCGTTGATCCGCGAGGCCGTGCGGGCGGCGGGAAGCAGGGGGCGAGAACGGTCGTGGCGCTAGGGCGGAGCATCAGGGCGGGCGTGGACGCGCTCGCCCTGCGCCTGGCCGACGCCGACCGGGACGCCGCCGCCCGGGAGGACGAGGACGTCGACGCCCGGCTGCGCGAGCGGATCCGGCTGGTCGCCTGCTGCCTGGCACTGACCGTGCTGGCCATGGCCACCCGGCCGGGCCGGATCCTGGCCGACACCAAGATCGACATGGCCGAGAACCCGCTCGGGTTCCTCGGCCGCGCCCTGCACCTGTGGGACCCCGAGCAGTTCGGCCAGCTGCAGAACCAGGCGGTCGGCTACTGGTTCCCGATGGGCCCGTTCTACGCCCTCGGCGACCTGGCCGGGACGCCCGCCTGGATCACCCAGCGGCTGTGGCTGGCGCTGCTGCTGTGCCTGGCGTTCGTCGGCACCTACCGGCTGGCCGCCCGGCTGGGGATCGGCGGGCCGCTGTCCCGGCTGGCCGGCGGGCTGGCGTACGCGCTCACCCCGCACGGGCTGTCGACCCTCGGGCAGATCTCCTCGGAGTACCTGCCGCTGGCGATGCTCCCGTGGATCGTGCTGCCGCTGGTCACCGCCGTGCAGGGCGGCGGCCGGATCCGCGCGGCGGCCCGCTCGGGGTTCGCCGTGGCCTGCTGCGGCGGCATCAACGCCGCCGCCACCGCCGCCGTGCTGGTCGTCCCGTTCCTCTACCTGCTCACCCGGCCGCGCGGCACCCCCCGCATCCGGCTGACCGCCTGGTGGTCGCTGGCGGTGGGGCTGGCCTCGGCCTGGTGGCTGGCGCCGCTGCTGCTGACCGGCACGTACGGGTTCTCCTGGCTGACCTACACCGAGAAGGCCGAGACCACCACCGCCTCGACCGGGCTGGTCAACGTGCTGCGCGGGGCCGCCCGCTGGGTCAACTACCTGGTCGTGGACGGGCAGGTCTGGTCGCCGGTCGGGCACACGCTGTCGCTGGGCACCCTGCCGGTGCTGTGCGCCGCCGTGGTCGCCGCGCTCGGCCTGACGGGGCTGCTGCGGTCCCGGCTACCGGAACGGGCGTTCCTGCTGTGCACGCTGCTGGCCGGGCTGGCGATCATGTCCGCCGGGCATCTCAGCGCCGTCGAGGGGCCGTTCGCCGCGGCGATGCGCGACCTGCTGGACGGGCCGCTGGCGCCGCTGCGCAACCTGCACAAGTTCGACGCGCTGGTGCGGCTGCCGCTGGCCCTCGGCATCGCCCACCTGCCGGTGACGCTGGCCCGCGCCCGGCACCGGCTGCGCGCGTTCGCCGTCACCTACACCGCGCTGGCCGGGGTCGCCGCCGTGGCGCTCGGCACCGGGCTGTCGGGCGCGGGCGACTTCCCGCAGGTCCCCAAGTACTGGCGGGACGCGGCGTCCTGGCTGAACGGCCGGGCGGGGGAGCAGGCGGTGCTGGCGCTGCCGGGCTCCCCGTTCGGCGAGTACCTGTGGGGCCGGCCGATGGACGACATCATGCAGCCGCTGCTGTCGGCCCGCTGGGGGGTGCGGCAGCTCGTCCCGGCCGGCTCGCCCGGCTACACCCGTGCGCTGGACGCCATCGACCAGCGGGTGGTCACCGGGCGGGCGTCGCCGGGGCTGACCGAGTTCCTCGGCCGGATGGGCGTCCGCTACCTGCTGGTCCGCAACGACCTGGAACGCGACGGGCTGCGCGGCGGCTGGCCCGCCCGGCTGCACCAGGTCCTGAACGCCACCCCCGGGCTGAGCAAGGTCGCCGAGTTCGGCGGGCCGGTCGGGCAGCAGCGCGGGTTCGACGCCATCTCCTCGGTCGACCAGCGCTACCCCGCGCTGGAGATCTACGAGGTCGACGACGTCGACGACGTGGTCAGCGTGACCTCCGCCCGGAACACCGTCCGCCTGTACGGGGGACCGGAGGCCCTGCTGGCGATGGCCGACGACCAGGTGCTGCGCGGCAGGCCGGTGCTGCTCAACGACGACGCCCCCCGGCTCGGCGGCACGCCCGTGGTGTCGGACTCGCTGCGGCTGACCCGGCGGCAGTTCGGCGAGCTGCACCAGATCTCCCAGACCCTCACCGCCGCCGAACGCCGCAGGGCCACCGACATCCTCGACGACGGCTGGGACCGCTACGTCACCACCGCCGTCTACGGCGGGATCGCGTCGGTCACCGCCTCCACCTCGGCGTCCGACCCCACGTCCCCGCCCCAGTGGCACGACCTGGGCCGCAATCCGTACGCGGCCGTGGACGGCGACCCGAGCACCTACTGGCAGACCGGCGGGTGGACCGGCCCCCGCGACCAGTGGATCCAGGTGAACTTCACCCGGCCCGTCGATCCCGGCCAGGTCACCGCCATGTTCGTGCAGAACGAGCCGCTGCTCGGCCCGCCGCCCGGCCGGGTCGAGGTGCGGACCGAGGCCGGCGCCGTCGTGCAGCCGGTCCGCGCCGCGCCCGAGGCGCAGACCCTGCGGGCGCCGCGGGGCGCGACCCGGTGGCTGCGGGTGCGGATCCTGGACCTGGCCGGACGGGTACCGGCGCCGGTGTTCTTCCGCGCCGGAATCGCCGAGCTGACCGTGCCGGGGGTCACCGCCGCCCGGACGTTCCGGCTGCCCGAGCCGGGCTCCGGCTCCCCGGCCGCCTACGTGCTGCAGCGCGGTCCCGGGCGGGCGTCCGAGTGCATGCAGGGCCCGGCGAACTGGGTCTGCGATCCCGGGCTGGAACGCCAGGACGAGGAGGGCAACGGCTTCGACCGGACGTTCCGCGCGGGGGCCGCCGCGGACGTGACCGTCGTCGGCACGGCCACCCTCACCTCTCCCGAGGTCGTCGCCCGCTACACCGCACCGAACCGGGACCTGGAGGTCGTCGCCAGCTCCAGCCGCCCCCACCCGGCGGCGATGCCGCGTTCGGCGTTCGACGGGAACCCGTCCACGGTGTGGGTCGCCGCGGGCAACGACACCGCGCCCCGGTACACGGTGCGGTGGAAGAAGCCGGCCCGGCTCGACGAGATCACCGTGGAACGCCCGGCGGGCGCGCGGGGGCCGCTGCGGGTCGCGTTGCAGGCCGACGGGGGGCAGACCCGCGAGGGCTTCGTGGACGACGACGGGGTGCTGCGCTTCGCGCCGCTGCGGACCCGCTCGCTGACCCTGACGTTCCACTCCTCGGTGCAGCTCGCTCTGCAGATCACCGACATCACCGTGCCGGGAGTGCGGCACTTCCCCGACGTGTCGCGGGCGCCGCTCGGGCTGGGCTGCGGGTGGGGGCCCTCGTTGCGGCTGAACGGCGCCACGGTCCTCACCAAGGCCACCGGCACGATGGGGGACCTGCTGGCGGGGCGGCCCATCCGGTTCGAGTCCTGCCGCAGGGCCGAGATCGCCGCCGGGGACAACCGGATCACCGGGGTGCCGCTCAGCCCGTTCCGGATCGAGTCGGCGGTGGTGGACACCGGCGTGCTCGACGTGCGCGGCGAGACCTCCTCGGTCGTCGTCCGGGAGTGGAACTCCGAGACCCGGGTGGTCGAGGTGGACGCCCCCGAGCAGTCGTTCCTGACGGTGAACGAGAACTACAACGCCGGCTGGGTCGCCAGGGCCGGCGACACGGTGCTGCAGCCGGTCCGCCTGGACGGCTGGAAGCAGGGCTGGGTCCTGCCCGCCGGCACCACCGGCACCGTGACCCTCACCTACCGGCCCGACCAGGCGCACAAGGTCGCCGTCTTCACCGGCCTCGGCCTGGTCCTGCTGCTCACCCTGGTCGCCGCCATGCCGGGCGGGCGCCGTCCCGGCGACACCGCCCCCGCGCTGCCCCCCGTGCGGACCCGCCGAGGGGCCGTGCCCGTGGCGCTGGTCGGGTCGCTGGCCCTGGGCGTCTGGGTCGCCGGGGTTCCCGGCGCGGTCGCGTCCGCCGTGGGCGCCCTGCTGTTCACCTGGGCCTGCCGCCGGACGGGCGTCGCCCGCCTGCCGGCGTCCCCGTGGGCGGTCACCGTGCTGATGCTCGCCGGCACCACGTCCTGGCTGGTGAGCCGGGCCCTGTATCCCGCCGCCAACCCCGCCGCGCCCACCGACCTGCTGGGCGACGCCGTTCCGCAACTGGCGGGCCTGCTCATCGCGACCCGCGTCATCGTCGCGCTGTGCATGCCGGACGCCGTCCCCGCCGCCACCGCGGGGCCTCCCCGCCGCACCGACCTGCGCTGGCGCCCGTCACCCCGGCCGGAGGACCTGGCGGCCCCGGCCGCACGCTCCTGAGCGAGGCCGTCAGGTGGCGTCCGGCTGCGGCGGGACCGGCTGGGGCTCGCCCCGTGGCTCGGGGGCCCGGCGTCCCGGGGCGCGCAGGCGCTGGAGCGGTTGCTCGACGGCGTAGTAGCTGATCGCCCCGACCAGGACGGACGCCGCCGACAGCAGCGGCAGATCGGTGAGGATGCTGCCGTTGAACAGGCGGCCGGTCCCCTCGTACCAGGCCAGGATGACCGCCATCTGCCACAGGAAGACGCCGTAGGAGACCTTGCCCAGCCAGCGCATCACCCGGTTGCCGAGCACGACCCGCATCACCGGATGATCGGCGGGGGCCAGCGCCACCGGGGCGATGAAGAACGCCGCGCACAGCCCGTACAGCAGGATGTGCAACTCCGATGTCCACAGGGTGGGGAACGTGGTCAGGTCCAGGGGGCCGGTGACCGGAGTCGCGCAGATCACCAGCAGGCTCGCCGCCGCCACCCAGCACGCCCCCCACGATCCGGCGACCGTGCGGCAGAGGCGGGCGGCGGGGCCGTCCGGTTCCTCCCGCGCCCAGACCGTCAGCACGGCCAGCGCCATGCCCACCGCGAACCACGCCGTGTAGCGCGGCGGCCAGATGCTCATGCCCGAGTGATGATCCGGCCAGAACATCAGCACGGTGAAGAGGAACGAGACCAGCGCGTACACCCCGAGGGCGCGCAGCAGCCGCCGCGCCCGCGCCGCCGCGTCGGCCCCTCGGCGCGCGTACCGGCCCAGCAGCCAGGCGGTCGGCGGCAGCAGCGCGTACCAGGTGACTTCGACGGTCAGGCTCCACGCCTGTCCCATCTCACGAGGGCCGAGGACGGAGTTCCACCACTCCTGCGGGGAGTAGATGTGCGTCAACGTCAGCAGGCCGGCCCAGGTCAGCGGCTCGTCCGCCCGTTCCCGGTACACCACCAGCAGCAGGACGGCGACCAGCACCCAGTACGCGGGCAGCACCCGCAGCGCCCGCTTGACCAGGTAGGCCCGGGTGGCCGGGGCGGCCCGGCCGCCGAGCGCGGCGTGCGCCCACGGCCGGTACAGCAGCAGCCCCGACAGCGCGAAGAACACCGCCACCCCGACCTGGCCGCCGTTGAAGATCCAGCCGCCGGTGACCTGCCGGGTGATCACCCCGGCGTTCAGCGCCACATGGAACACCAGCACCGACAGCGCCGCCACCGCCCGGACGCCGTCCAGGGCGTCCTGGTGGCCGGACACCTGGGGCGCCCGGGGCGCGGCCGTGGTCCGTCCGGCGGCCGGGACGCTCACCGGACGGCCTTCCGCAGGATCAGCACCAGGTTCCAGGTCACGATCTCGCGAACGCCGGGGACGTGCACGATCCCCTTCGCCCACCACGGGTGGTAGCGCGGCAGGGCGTCCAGCACCTGCACGTCGGGCCGCCGCTTGGCCCACGCCAGCGCGTCGGCCACCGAGACCGGGTGCAGGCTTTCGCCGTACCGGTTCTTGGGCGGGCGGCCGTGGCGGCGCTCGTACCGGCGGGCCGCGCGTTCCCCGCCCAGGTAGTGCCAGGGAGAGGTCTCGTGCCCGCCCCACGGCGACAGCCAGTTGGTGAACGCCAGGTACACCAGCCCGCCGGGCCTGGTCACCCGCACCATCTCGTCGCCCATCCGCCACGGGTCCGGCACGTGCTCCAGCACGTTCGACGAGAAGCAGATGTCGGCGGTCCCGTCGCCGAACGGCAGTTGCAGGGCGCTGCCCACCACGCAGTCGCCGCGCGGTGGCCCGTGCGCGGTGATCTCCCCGGCGTCCACGTCCACCCCGGCGCAGCGCGCCCCCGCGTTGGTCAGCTCGCGGGTGAAGAAGCCCGACCCGGCGCCCACGTCGATGACGGTGGCGCCCTCCAGGCGGGTGTACCTGGCGAGCTGCGCCACGGTGTCGCGGGCCATCAGCCCGTAGAAGTACTCCGGATCGGCCTGCTCCCGGCGGAATGCGTTCAGCAGCCGGAACGAGCGGGCCACCGTCGCCCGGTACTCGGTGTGAGGTGGCACCTTTCGCGCCCTTTCTCCCATACGTCCCGCCGGAGCCTACCGGCACCCGCTCACCGCTTGTGATAAGTGAACGATGACCCGTCCTGTAGTGTTACGGCAGATTCGGGCGCCCGTGGACCGATCGGTGCGGCGTCCGTCCCCTCGAGCCACGACGGGCCGCCGACATCGCGCACCGTGGCCCGCCCACCGGCGAATCCAGGAGGCACGCATGCGGCGACCGCTCGGCTTGGTGCTGGTCGGTCTGGGGTCCTTCCTGCTCGCGCTGGCCCCGATGTCGTACTTCTACCTGGCGGGGCAGTTGGTGCGGGCCCCGCTGAACCACTACCAGTCGACGGAGCTGGAGGCGCGCGGCGCCCGGTACTACGACCTGCTGACCCGCGAGGTGCGGACCGGGGCGACGCTCGGGGCGGTCAACACGGTGCGCGGCGACACCCGGGCCAACCAGGGCGACGACGGCATCGCGGTGTGGGACTCCATCACCGAGATCTACGACAAGGACCTCAAGAAGCAGGTCGAGTTCCAGACGTACCGGATCGCCTTCGACCGCCGCAGCGGCCTGCTGGTCAACTGCTGCGGCAGCCATGTGGGCGGTGACACGAAGGTGCGGATGTCGGGGTACGGGCTGCTGTTCCCGCTGGGGAACGTGGACAGGCGGGACTACCCGTTCTTCGACATGACCACCCGGCAGGCCGTGCCGATGCGGTTCGAGGCCGAGGAGAACGTGCACGGGCTGAGGGCGTACCGGTTCGTCCAGCAGGTGCCCAGGACCCGGGTCGCCAGGCTCGACATGCGGCCGACCGGGGAGATGCTCGGCATCGCGGGACAGGAGCGGCGGACGTTCAAGGTCGACCGCTACTTCAGCGCCACCATCCGGGTGTGGGTGGACCCGCGCACCGGCATCCCGGTCAAGCACGAGCAGAACATCAGCAGCACCGTGGAGACCGAGGACGGCCGCGGCAAGATGGTCGTCGCCCAGGCCGGGCTGGTCACCGTGGACCGCGACCAGCGGCGGAACGTGAACGAGTCGAACGAGTACGCCTTCCGGCGGAACCTGGTCCAGCGGGTCCTGCCCGCCGGCGGCCTGGCCGCCGGCCTCGTGCTGCTCCTGACCGGGGCCCTGCTGGCCCGGCGCGGCGACGACTCCGCCGCCGATGACGACGACGCTCCCGCGCCGCAGTCCCGCCCGGGCGTCATCCGCAAGCCGGACGGCCGCTTCGGCACCGCCTCCCGGTCGGGCCGCGGCCCCGTCGCTCCCTGAGGCCGCCGCCCGTCGTTCTCACCGGGCCGACGGCGTGCCGTCGAGGGCCGTGCTGTCGCCTTTCGAGGCTCGCCGTTCGTTCTCGCCCGCCAGACCGGCGGCGGCCTTTTCATCGCCGGGCCGGAGCCTCGCCGGACGGGCCGGTGGGGTGCGCGATCCGCGGCCATCGTTCTAGTACGTGTTCTATGCCGGTGCCGCTTGCCGCTCCGGTCTTCGAAATCAAGAACTAGAACGTGTTGCAGTTTGCTGTGGCGGCGGCTTACAGTCGTGGCGTGCGGACACGAGCAACCGAACTCTTCGGCATCGAGTACCCGATCTTCGCGTTCAGCCACTGCCGTGACGTGGTCGCGGCGGTCAGCCGCGCCGGCGGCATGGGCGTCCTGGGGGCCCTGTACTTCAGCCCCGAGGAGCTGGAGATGGAGCTCAAGTGGATCGACGAGCACGTCGGCGGCAGGCCCTACGGGGTGGACGTCGTCATGCCCGCCAAGTACGAGGGCGCCGACCTCGGCGACGCCGAGGAGCTGCTGGCCAGGCTGCAGGGCATGATCCCCGACAAGCACCGGCGGTTCGTCGAGGACCTGCTGGCCGAGCACGGCGTGGAGAAGTCCGCCGAGAGCGCCGACCGGGTGCTGCTGGGCTGGACCGACGCCACCGCCCGCCCCCAGGTGGAGGTCGCGCTGCGGCACCCCATCGCCCTGCTGGCCAGCGCGCTCGGCCCGCCGCCCGCCGACGTGGTGGAGGAGGCGCACCGGCACGGCGTCAAGGTCGCCGGCCTGGCCAGCAACGCCCGGCACGCCCGCAAGCAGGTCGCCGCCGGCGTGGACATCATCGTCGCGCAGGGCACCGAGGCCGGCGGCCACACCGGCGACGTGTCCACCATGGTGCTCATCCCCGAGGTGGTGGACGCGGTCGGCAAGGACACCATGGTCCTGGCCGCCGGCGGCATCGGCCGGGGCCGCCAGATGGCCGCCGGGATGGCCCTCGGCGCGGACGGTGTGTGGACCGGCTCGATCTGGCTCACCGTGGACGAGGCCGACACCCCCGAGGTCGCCCGCGGCAAGCTGCTGAACGCCACCTCCCGCGACACCGTCCGCTCCCGCTCGTGGACCGGCAAGCCCGCCCGCCTGCTGCGCACCGCCTGGACCGACGCCTGGGAGAGCGAACGGTCCCCCGGCTACCTGCCGATGCCGATGCAGTTCATGCTCATCTCCGACGCCCTGCGCCGCATGCACCGCTCCGGCGACGGCGAGCTGGTCACCTTCCCGGTCGGCCAGATCGTCGGCTCCATGAACCAGGTCAAGCCCGCCGCCCAGGTGGTCTACGACCTCGTCGAGGAGTACGTCGACGCCGTCGAACGCCTCAACAAGATCACCGAAGGCTGACCCCCGCCTCCCGAGCAGGCCCGCCCCTCCACCGAGGGCCTGGGCCTGCTCCGACGTTCGCGCACCCCTGTCACGGTGGGGTTCCGGACCTCGGCCCAGTGGCTCGACCCCCTTCTCCTATGCCGCGACCCCCGTTGGCGATAGGGCAGGCCCCGTGCACAGGGTCCGCCTTTAGAAGGGCGCCTTCGCTTTCTCGCTCAAATGACTAGAGGGCTTACTAGGGTCAGATGGCCCATAGTGATCAATCGACTACCATCTCACGTCAAGTCGCCACTTGATCACTCCCCGGTCTCATAGTTTCCTCGTGTGTCAACATCAACAACACGGACATCGGTGCCCAGCGCCGAGCACGAGAGCATCACCCGGCTCTTCCAGGAGGACCCCGACTTCGCCGCAGAACTCCTCACCGACGTTCTGCACCTCCCGCTCCCCGAACGCGGCGAGGCGACGGTGGGCCCCAACGACATCGACGAACACCAGTCGCTCCGCCGCGCCGACGCCGTGGTCGTCTACAAGACCCCCGACGGCGAAAAGGCGGCCCTCACGGTCATCGTCGAGGTCCAGCGCGCCCGCGACAGGGACAAGCCCTACACGTGGCCGGCCTACATCGCCAACGCCCGCAACCGCCTCGAGTGTCCCACCTACCTGCTGGTCGTGGCCCCGAACAAGGAGGCGGCCAACTGGTGCGCCAAACCCATCGACCTCGGCCACCCCGGCTTCACCCTGAGGCCCCTCGTCCTGGGCCCCGACGTGATCCCCTCGATCACCGACCCCCGCCGGGCCGCCGAGTCGCCCGAACTGTCCGTCCTGTCCGCCATCGTCCACGCCACCGACCCCCAGGGCGTCAACGTCCTGGAGGCACTGCTGCACGCCATGCGCGCACTGCCCGGAAAGCACGCCCTCCGTTACGCTGAGTTGGTCCGCGCCGCTCTGCCCGCGGAGGTCTGGAACGCCTTGGAGAAGAAGATGAAGACCGAGACCCGCGAGATCCTGAGCGACTTCACCCGAGCCCGGCTCGCCGAGGCCCGCGAGGAAGGCCGCGAGGAAGGCCGCGAGGAAGGCCGCACGGAGGGCAAGGCTGAGGCGATCCTCACGTTGTTGTCCATGCGCGGGCTCGAGGTGCCTGCACATGTGCGGGAGGCGGTCGACTCGTGCGGTGACCAGCGGCGGCTGAACGCGTGGTTGCTGGCCGCCGCGACCGTCGACCGCGCCGAGGACCTGCTGGACTGACGTCGTCGGGGGGTGCGGCGGGCCGCCGTGATGGGCGGCCCGCCGTGCTTCGTGCGCCCTGTGGTCGTGATGAGGGGTCAGGCGGTTCGAAAAGGCCGGTCGGGCATTCCCGGCCCAGGGTGTCGCGGGTCAGAAGCGGATCAGGTGGGAGAGGGTGCGGCCGGCGGCGTAGTAGATGACGGCGGTCAGGCCCCAGGTCAGGTAGCGGTAGGTCTGCGGGTCGGGGTCGTGGAAGACGCCGTTGAACGGGGTGGCCAGCCAGGAGGCGGTCTGCAGGGTGTAGCCGACCAGGAGGTCGCCGGTGTCGGCGTCGATCGCGGTGAGCAGGATGCCCAGCAGCAGGATCAGCGTGGCGGCCAGCGCGGCGCCCATGATCATGTTGCTGACCGGGGTGCGGCGGGCGAGCAGGTGGCGGCCCGGCTGCGGGCGGTCGGTGGCGGGGGCGGTGCCGGTATGTCGCCACCATCGCCGCCTGTGCACGGGAGTCTCGGTGGTGTGGTGGCGGTCGCGCCGCCGGTTCCGCAGGACGTTCACGGCCATCGCCGGTTCGCTCCTTCGTGATCGGTTCTCCGTCCCGGTGATATGTGCCGCCGAAATGCGCGGTCAAACGGTGCCCCGGGTTTTCGGTCAGAGCCCGGAGGATTAATCGTCATTACGAAACGGCGGGGGCCGGATACAGCCGGGAGCGGCCGGTTGCGGACGCGTTCAGCGGTCCTCTTTTCGCAGGCAGGTGGTTAGTTTGAGGCCACAGGGGACCACTCGCGCCGCGGCCCGGCGCGCCGGGGATCCGCACCCCCGGCGCGCCGCTCCGAGCATCGTCGGAGAGCGGGAATGTCGGTGGGGTGTGAGATGAAGGTCATCGGGGCGGCTCTGTTCCGGCTCGGCGACCGATCCCCGGTGCGGGGCGGTCGTCGTTCCTGCGGGTACGGGGACGCCATGCGGACCGGAACAGAACGCCGGGAGGGCGATCATGCGGCTTGTACTGGACACGTTCCTCACGCTCGACGGAGTGATGCAGGCGCCGGGGCAGCCTGACGAGGATCCCAGCGGCGGGTTCGGGCACGGCGGGTGGCAGGTGCCCTACTTCGACGAGGAACTGGCCCGGATCAAGACGGAGTGGTTCGAGGCCGCCGAGGCGTTCCTGCTGGGACGGCGGACGTACGAGATCTTCGCCGGCTACTGGCCGAAGGTGACCGACGAGGACAACGTGATCGCCCGGTGGCTCAACGCGCTGCCCAAGTACGTGGCGTCCACCACGCTCAAGGAGCTCACCTGGGAGAACTCCACGCTGATCTCCGGGGACGTGGTGGAGGAGGTCCGGCGGCTCAAGGAGCGGCCGGGCGGGGAGCTGCAGGTGCACGGCAGCGGGCGGCTGGCGCAGACGCTGATGGCGCACGACCTCGTCGACGAGTACCGGCTGTGGATCTACCCGGTGGTGCTCGGCTCGGGACGGCGGCTGTTCGACGAGCGCACCACGGCGGCCCTGCGGCTCGTTCACTCCCAGACCACCAGCGCCGGGGCCATCGTCGCCGTCTACCACCCGGCGGGCAAGCCCACCTACGGCACGGCCTGACGGACCGGTGGCGCAGCCCGGCCGGGGCGCCCCGGCCGGGCGGTCACCTGCCCTTGAAGACGGGGTCGCGCTTCTCGCGGAAGGCCCGGGTGCCCTCCTTGGCGTCCTCGGAGTCGAAGACGGGCCAGCCGATCTCGTCGGCGACCTTGAGGGCCTCCTCCTCCGGCAGGTGCCAGGTCTCGCGGTGGGTGCGGAGGATGGCCTGGACGGACAGCGGGGCGCAGGCGGCGATCTGGTCGGCGAGTTCGCGGGCGGCGGCGAGGGCCCGGCCGTCGGGGACGATCTTGTTGATCAGGCCCATGGCCAGGGCCTCCTGGGGGGTCACCGAACGGGCGGTCAGCAGGATGTCCATGGCGGCGGCGTAGCCGATCTGGCGGGGGAGACGGATCGCCGAGCCGCCCATGGGGAACAGGCCGCGCCTGGCCTCGTACAGCCCCAGGGTGGCGCTCTCGGCCACCACGCGCAGGTCGGTGCCCAGCAGCAACTCGGTGCCGCCGGCCACGGCGTAGCCCTCGATGGCGCAGATGATGGGCTTGGTGGGGACGTTCTCGCGGAGCAGGCCCCTCCAGTGGAAGTCGGGGATCTCCGCCATGCGCCGCTTCACCCGCTCGTCGTCGGGCGGGGCGCCCATCGCCTTGAGGTCGGCGCCGGCGCAGAAGTGCCCCTCGGCCCCGGTCAGGATGCCGACGCGGACCTCCGGGGTCTCGGAGACGTAGGCGAACGCGTCCGCCATCCCCACCAGCATGGCCGAGCTCAGCGCGTTGCGGGCCTCCGGCCGGTTCATGGTCACGATCACCACGTGGCCGTCGCGCTCGACCGTGCAGTGCGCGGTGCTGATCGGCAGCCGTTCCGCCATCCCGCCTCCTCATCGGTGAGATCAAAACAAGAACAGATTCTAGGGACGAGATCGGCCTGCCAACAGGTCTTGCCGAGCAAAACGAGAACGTGATCTACTTTGGCTCCCGGACCTCGACGCATGGAGTGGGCCGATGGGATCGTTGGGCTTCTGGCGGCTGGCGCAGCAGGACCCGGAGTGGATCGCGGCCGTGGACCCGGACGGCACCGAGCACACCGCGGGCGAGCTGCTGGCCCGCAGCAACCAGGTGGTGCACGGGCTGCGGACGCTGGGGTTGCGGGCCGGTGACGGCGTCTGCGGGCTCGTCCCGAACGGGACCGACGGGCTGGTGCTCTACCTGGCCGCGCTGCAGGCGGGCTGGTACTACACGCCGATCAACTGGCATCTGACCGGACCCGAGATCGGCTACATCGTGGCCGACGCGGAGGCCAGGGCGTTCTTCGTGCACGAGCGGTACGCCGAGGAGGGCGTCCGCGGGGCCGACGAAGCCGGGCTCGACGCGAGCAGGAGGTTCGCCTTCGGCAAGGTCGACGGGTTCCGGCCGTTCGAGGAACTGGTGGACGGGCGGCCCGACACGCTCCCCGACGACCGCACCGCCGGGCAGACCATGCACTACACCTCCGGCACCACCGGCCGCCCCAAGGGGGTGCGGCGACCGCTGACCGGCTTCGATCCCGACGACTCCGGCGAGCTGATGACGTTCCTGCTCGGCATGTTCGGGGTGCCGCCCGGCAGGCCCGCCGGGCAGGAGCCGCAGGCGCACCTGGTGACCTCGCCGAACTACCACACGGCGGTCAGCCAGTTCGGCGGGACGGCGCTGCAGATGGGTCACACGCTCGTCTACATGGACAGGTGGGACGCCGAGGAGACGCTGCGGCTGATCGAGAGGCATCGGGTGACCAATACCCACATGGTGCCCACGCACTTCAAACGGCTGGTGTCCCTCCCCGAGGAGGTCCGCGGCCGGTACGACGTGTCGTCGATGAAGTGGGCGATCCACGCCGCCGCCCCCTGCCCCGTGCCGCTGAAGCAGCAGATGCTCGACTGGTGGGGCGACTGCATCTGGGAGTACTACGCGGCCACCGAGGGCGGCGGCACCATCGCCAGCCCGCAGGACTGGCGCGCGCACCCCGGAACGGTCGGCAAGGCATGGCCGATCAGCGAACTGCTGATCGTGGACGACGAGGGCAACGAGGTCCCGCCCGGCACCCCCGGCACGATCTACATGAAGATGGCCGGCGTCCAGTTCGAGTACAAGGGCGACAAGGCCAAGACGGAGGCCAATCGGCTGCGGGACTTCTTCACCGTCGGCGACATCGGCTACCTGACCGAGGACGGCTTCCTGTTCCTGTCCGACCGCAAGGCCGACATGATCATCTCCGGCGGGGCCAACATCTACCCGGCCGAGATCGAGAACGAGATCCTCATGCACCCCAAGGTCGCCGACGTGGCGGTCTTCGGGATCCCCGACGAGGAGTGGGGCGAGCAGATCAAGGCCGTGGTCGAGCCCGCCGAGGGCGTCGCCCCCGGGCCGGAGCTGGCCGAGGAGATCCTCGCCTCGCTGGAGGGCCGGCTGGCCCGGATGAAGTGGCCCAGGTCCATCGACTTCATCGACGAGATGCCGCGCGAGCCCAACGGAAAGCTGCTCAAGCGCAAGCTGCGGGATCCGTACTGGAAGGACCGCGAAGTTGCCATCTAGTCCCAACGAGTTGAACTCCACCGCCCGAACCCACCTCCTGGAGTTCCCCGGCGGCTACACCCGTTCGGTCGGGCCGGTCATCGGGCGGTTCCTCAGCGAACTGCGCGACGGCCGCCTGATGGGGGTGCGCACCGCCGCCGGGCGGGTGCTGGTCCCGCCGACCGAGTACGACCCCGACAACGGGGCCGCGGTGACCGGCGAATGGGTCGAGGTCGGCCCGGTGTGCACCGTGGAGAGCTGGTCGTGGGTGCCGAACCCGCGCAGGACCCACCCGCTGGACCGGCCGTTCGCCTGGGCGCTGATCAGACCGGACGGCGCCGACACCGCGCTGCTGCACGCCCTCGACATGGGCGTGCACGAGCCCGGCGCGGGGCCTCCCAAGCAGCTCAGGACCGGCCTGCGGGTCCGCCCCAGGTGGCGGGCCGAACGCAGCGGCCACATCGGCGACATCGAGTGCTTCCGGCCCGAGGTCACGATGATCAACGCGCCGACCCGGCTGGAGTACGAACTGCGTCCCGGCAAGGCCCTGGACCGCTTCCTGGAGGGCATCTCCCAGGGCCGGATCCTCGGCCACCGCTGCCCGGTGTGCGAGCAGGTCATCGTGCCGATGAAGGGCCTGTGCCCCAAGGACGGGGTGCCCACCACCGAGGAGGTGGAGCTGCCCGGCACCGGCACCGTCACCACGTTCGCGGTCAACAACATCCCCGACCCGCGCGCCCCCGAGGTGCCGTTCGTGTCGGCGTACGTGCTGCTGGACGGGGCCGGCATGACCATGCTCGCGCTGGTCGCCGGGATCCCCGCCGACCAGGTCCGGATGGGCATGCGGGTCCGGGCGGCCTGGCGGCCCCGCGAGGAGTGGGGCCGGACGATGGACAACATCCGGTGGTTCGAGCCCATCGACGAGCCCGACGTCCCGTTCGACCAGATCAAGGACTACCTGTGACACGCGAGATAGCGGTGGTCGCGTTCGTGCAGACGCGGCACAAGACGCGGGAGGACGGGCTCAGCGAGGTGGAGATGCTCGCGCCCGTCATCACCGAGATCAAGGAGCGGACCGGGGTGAACCGGTTCGGGTTCACCTGCTCGGGATCGTGCGACTACCTGGCCGGCACCCCGTTCGCGTTCGTGCAGGCGCTGGACGCGGTGGGCGCCTGGCCGCCGATCTCCGAGAGCCACGTGGAGATGGACGCGGCGTGGGCGCTGTACGAGGCGTACGTGCGGCTGCTGCACGACGACATCGACACCGCCCTGGTGTACGGGTTCGGCAAGCCCTCGCAGGGCGACTTCCGCGAGGTGATGACCCAGCAGCTCGACCCGTACTACCTGGCGCCGCTGGGCCCCGACCAGGTGTCGCTGGCCGCCCTGCAGGCCCGCGCCCACATGGAACGCGCCGGGGCCAAGGAGGACGACCTGCGCGCCGTGGCCGCAAGGTCGCGGGCGGCCGGACGGGACAACCCGTTCGCGCTGCACCTGGACGACCCCGTTCCGGACGAGGACTACGAGGTCGCGCCGCTGCGCCCGTACGACATCGCGCCCACCACCGACGGGGCGGCGGCGATCGTGCTGGCCGCCGGTGACAAGGCCCGGGAGCTGTGCGAACGCCCCGCCTGGATCACCGGGATCGACCACCGCGCCGACGCCCACGGCCTGGGCGCGCGGGACCTGAGCCGCAGCGAATCCACCCGCGTCGCGGGCGAGCGGGCCGGCGCGCGCGGCGTCGAGGTCGCCGAGCTGCACGCCCAGTTCACCCACGAGGAGCTGATCCTGCGGGAGGCCCTCGGGCTGGGCGACGACGTGACGGTCAACCCGTCCGGCGGGGCGATGACCGCCAACACGGTCATGGCGGCCGGGCTGGTCCGGATCGGCGAGGCCGCCGCCCGCATCCACGACGGCACGGCCGGCAAGGTCCTCGGCCACGCCTCCTCCGGCCCGTGCCTGCAGCAGAACCTGGTCTGCGTCATGGAAGGAGAGCCCCGTGGGTAACCCCTGTGCCGTCATCGGCGTGGGCCAGACCGAGTACCGCACCCGCCGGCTCGACGTGTCGATGGCCGGGCTGCTGCGGGAGGCGGCGCAGCGGGCGCTCCAGGACGCCGGCCTGGACTGGGACGACATCGACGCCGTGGTGGTCGGCAAGGCCCCCGACCTGTTCGAGGGCGTGATGATGCCGGAGGCGTACCTGGCCGACGCGCTGGGCGCCCGCGGCAAGCCGATGATGCGGGTGCACACCGCCGGGTCGGTGGGCGGCTCCACGGCGATCGTGGCGGCCGGGCTGGTCCAGAGCGGGCTGCACGAGCGGGTGCTGACGGTGGCGTGGGAGAAGCAGTCGGAGTCCAACGCCACCTGGGCGCTGACCGTCAACAGCCCGCACAACACCTCGCTGGTGGTCGGCGCGGGCGGCTACTTCGCCCCGCACATCCGCGCCTACATCGCCCGTTCCGGCGCCCCCGCCCACATCGGCACGCTGGTGGCCGTCAAGGACCGGCAGAACGCGCTGAAGAACCCGTACGCCCACCTGAAGATCCCCGGCATCTCCCGCGAGATGGTCGAGGCCACCCCGATGCTGTGGGAGCCGATCCGCTACCTGGAGACCTGCCCGTCGTCGGACGGGGCCTGCGCGATGGTGCTGGCCTCCGAGGACGCCGCCCGCCGCGCCCCCAAGCCGCCGGCGTGGGTGCTGGGCACCTCGATGCGGTCGGAGCCGATCTTCTTCGCCGGGCGGGACACCGTGCTGCCGCAGGGCGGCCGGGACGCCGCGGCCGACGTGTACCGGCAGGCCGGCATCACCGACCCGCGGCGCGAACTGGACTGCGCCGAGGTGTACGTGCCGTTCTCCTGGTACGAGCCGATGTGGCTGGAGAACCTGGGCTTCTGCGGCGCGGGCGAGGGCTGGAAGCTGACCGAGGCCGGGGCGACCGCCCTCGACGGCGACATCCCGTGGAACCCGTCGGGCGGCGTGCTGTCGTCCAACCCGATCGGCGCCTCCGGGATGATCCGGTTCGCCGAGGCGGCGCTGCAGGTGCGCGGGATGGCGGGCGAGCACCAGGTGGAGGGCGCGCGGCGGGCCCTCGGCCACGCCTACGGCGGCGGCGCCCAGTTCTTCGCCATGTGGATCGTCGGCTCCGACAAGCCCTGACCTCGCGGACGGGACCGTTCCGCCCGCGACCGACTCCCACCCCACTACCGCCGGAGGTCCCGGTATGGAGTTCAACTACGCGGATGTGTTCGAGGGGCTCGCGGACGCGATCGGGGAACGCGTCGCGGCGGTGTGCGGCGACCGCAGGGTCACGTACGCCGAGCTGGACGCGGAGGCCAACCGGCTGGCGCACCACCTGCGGTCGGCGGGGGTGGAGCCGGGGCAGCACGTGGCGATGCAGCTCTACAACGGGCTGGAGTACGCCACCGCGCTGCTGGCCACGCTGAAGATCCGGGCCGTTCCGGTCAACGTCAACTACCGGTACGTGGAGGGGGAGCTGGTCTACCTCTACACCGACTCCGACAGCGTGGCGCTGATCTACGACACCGAGTTCGACGACCGGGTGGCCGCCGCCGCGCCGCAGGCCCCGGAGCTGCGGCACTTCGTCGCGGTCGGCGGCGGCTCGGCCGTCCCGGGGGCGGTCGGGTACGCCGAGGCCGTCCGGGAACAGCCCGCCACCCGGGACTTCCCGCAGCGGTCCGGCAAGGACCTCTACATCATCTACACCGGCGGGACCACCGGCATGCCCAAGGGCGTGATGTGGGAGATGGAGCAGATGCTCCACGCGTTCTGGCATCCCCACGCGCCCCGCCCGGCCAGGCCCGAGGACATCGTGGCGCAGGCGGTCGCCAACGGCCCGCTGATCATGATGCCGGTGGCCCCGCTGATGCACGGCGCCGCCCAGATGGCCACCTGGATCTCCTGGTGGATGGGCTCCACGCTGGTGTACGTCCGCAAGTTCGACCCCGCCGAGGTCTGGCGGACCGTCGAACGCGAGAAGGTCAACTCCATGACCGTCACCGGCGACGCCATGGCCATCCCGCTCGCCGAGGAACTGGCCGCCGGCTCCTACGACGTCTCGTCGCTGTACGCGTTCGTCTCCACCGGCGCGATCCTCACCGGCACCGTCCGCGAACGGCTGGCCGGGCTGCTGCCGAACGTGATGATCCTGGACCGCTTCGGCTCCACCGAGTCCGGCTCCACCGCCGAGGCGGTCGCCGGGTCCAGCCCGGAGAAGGGACTGAAGTTCGCCCCCGACACCGAGAACGTCACCGTCCTGGACGAGTCGCTGCGTCCCGTCGAGCCCGGCTCCGGCGTGATCGGCCAGGTCGCCCGCTCCGGCTACATCGCCAGCGGCTACTACAACGACCCGGCCAAGACCGCCCGCACCTTCCCCGAGGTGGACGGCAGGCGATGGCTGCTGACCGGCGACATGGCCACCGTGGAGGCCGACGGCACCATCGCCGTGTACGGCCGGGGCTCGCAGACCATCAACACCGGCGGCGAGAAGGTCTACCCCGAGGAGGTCGAGGCCGTCCTCAAGGGCCACCCGAACGTCTACGACGCCGTCGTCACCGGCGTCCCCGACGAACGCTGGGGCAACCGCGTCGCCGCCGTCATCCAGCCCACCGGAGGAACACCGCCGAGGGAGGACCTGGACGCCCACTGCCGCAAGCACCTGTCCGGCTACAAGGTCCCCAGGATCTACGCGTTCGTCGAGGAGATGAAGCGCTCCCCGGCGGGCAAGGCCGACTACCGCTGGGCCAAGCAGGTGGCCCAGCAACACGCCTAACCCTTCACCGTCACCAGAGGCCGCAGCTCCCCGCACCGGGCGGGTCGTTCGGGAGGCTCAAGGGATTTTCGTGGGGGTCGTAGGCTGCTGGTGTGGAGCGGGGGCGGCTGGCCGAGGAGCTTCGGCAGGAGATGCGGCGCAGCACCATGTTCACGGTGCTGCTGCACCATGCCACCGCGAGCAAGGCCGGGCTGAACGTGACCGACGCCCAGTGCCTCAACATCCTGGCCCTGGACGGGCCGCAGACCCCGGGGCGGCTCGCCCACCAGATGGGCATCACCACCGGCGGCGCGATCACCGCGGTCATCGACCGCCTGGAGCAGTCCGGCTACGTCAAGCGCACCCGCGACCCGGGGGACCGCCGCCGCGTCATCGTGGAGCCCGTCCCCGACGCCCTCGCCCGTTTCTCCGCCTACTTCGACCCCGTCGCCCGCGCCGTCCGCGACCGCCTCGCCGGGCTGACCGACGACCAACTGGAGTTCCTGGCGGCCTGGGTGCGCGGCATGAACGCCGCCATGCCCGACGTGATCGCCGAGATCGAACGCCTTCCCTAGGTTCTGTCCGGCAGATCCCGCAGGGCGGCTCGCCTAAGCCGGATCGCCGGATCCGGCTTAGGCGAGGTGCGGTCGCAGGGCGTCGTCGACCGCTTCGCCCAGCGTCTCGCGCAGGGTCCCTCCCCGGATGTTCACCTACTCCAACCCGGACGCCGAGGCCTGAGCGGCACGGGGACGGGAGACCGGCTCGGGTGTGACGGCGCGATCCGGGCCTCCCGTTCCCGGTCCGGTCCCTGGGGGAGGGGTGGTACAAACTAACCGGTCGGTCACCTACTACCCTGAATGTGATTCGGGCACCTGATCCCCCAGGAGGGCGCATGCGGACCGGACTGCAGGGCAAGACCGCACTCATCACCGGGGCGTCACGCGGCATCGGCAAGGCCACCGCGTTCGCGCTGGCCGCCGAGGGCGCCAACGTGGTGATCTCCTCGCGCAAGCAGGAGGCGCTGGACGAGGTCGCCGCCGAGCTGCGGGCGGCGCACCCCGAGGTCGGGGTGCTGGCCAGGGCCGCCCACGTGGGCGACGCCGAGCAGGCCGCCGCCTGCATGGACGCGGCGATCGCCGAGTTCGGCGGCATCGACGTGCTGGTCAACAACGCCGGCACCAACCCCTACTACGGGCCGATGGTGGACCTGGACGCGGCCCGCGCCGCCAAGACCGTCGAGGTCAACCAGTTCGCCATCGTGCAGTGGACCTCGCTGGCCTGGAAGAAGTCGATGGCCGAGCGGGGCGGCTCGATCATCAACATCGCCAGCGTCGGCGGCATGGTCACCGAGGGCGGGATCGGCTACTACAACGCCACCAAGGCCGCCGTCATCCACCTGACCCGGCAGTTCGCGGTCGAACTGGCCCCCGGGGTGCGGGTGAACGGCATCGCCCCCGGCCTGGTCAAGACCCACCTGGCCCGCGCGCTGTGGGAGGCCCACGAGGAGCGGATCAGCAAGGCCCTGCCGCTCGGCCGGCTCGGCGAGCCGGAGGACATCGCCAACGCGGCGGTCTTCCTGGCCGGTGAGGCGTCGTCGTGGATGACGGGGCAGACCATCGTCGTGGACGGCGGCTCCATCGTCCGCCCGTCGATCGCCTGAGAGAGGACCCGATCATGACCGCACGCTGGGGACTGACCGTTCCGATGGCCGGGGTGCCGCTGGCCGAGCACCGCGAGATCGTCGCCTCCCTGCCCGACCTGGGCTACACCGACGCCTGGTCCGCCGAGACCAACGGCCCCGACGGGTTCACCCCGCTGGCGCTGGCCTCGCAGTGGGCGCCGCCGCTGCGGCTGGGCACCGCGATCGTGCCGGTCTACACCCGCGGCCCGGCGCTGCTCGCCCAGCAGGCCGCCACCCTCGCCGAGCTGGCCCCCGGCCGGTTCGTGCTGGGCATCGGCACCTCCTCCAACACCATCGTCGAACGCTGGAACGGCATCCCGTTCACCGAGCCGTACGCCAGGGCCCGCGACACCCTGCGGTTCCTGCGCAGGGCGCTGGCCGGGGAGAAGGTCACCGACGAGGCGCTGGGCGTCAAGGGCTTCAAGCTCGAGCGGGCCCCCGAGCAGACGCCGGCGATCGTGCTGGCCGCGCTGCGCCCCGGGATGCTGCGGCTGGCCGCCAAGGAGGCCGACGGCGCGATCACCAACTGGCTGTCCCCGAACGACGTGCGCACCGTCCGCGGCGTCATCGGCGAGGAGACCGAACTGCTGGCCCGGCTGTTCGTGTGCCCCACCGAGAACGCCGAGGAGGCCCGCGCCATCGGCCGGTGGATGATCGCCGCCTACATGACCGTCCCGGTCTACAAGGCGTTCCACGAGTGGCTCGGCCGGGGCGACGCGCTCAAGCCGATGAACGACGCCTGGGCGGCCGGCGACCGCAAGGGCGCGCTGGAGGTCATCCCCGACGAGGTCGTCGACGACCTGATCGTGCACGGCTCCCCGGAGGCGTGCCGGGAGCGGATCCGCGAGTACGTCGACGCCGGCCTCACCACCCCGGTGATCGCCCTGGTCAACACCGGCGGCATGTCCCATGCCGAGGCGGTCCGGGCGCTGTCCCCGGCGGCGGGCTGACCGCCGGCACGGACGTTTACCGGCAGGGGGCCTGGGCAGGGTCGCGGGGGTCCGGAACCCCGACTGTGAGGAGCTGATCGTGCTCACGCTGACCAGCGGTGCCGTTCAGGTGATCCGTACCGTGACCGCCAACCCGGAACTGCCGCCGGAGACCGGAATCCGCATCGCGTCCGGAGTCAACGGCTCGCAGGCGCTGACCCTGTCGGTCGCGCCCGCCCCGGAGGCCGGCGACGAGATCGTGGAGAAGGAGGGCGCCCGCGTGTACCTGGAGGCCGGGGCGGCACTGCTGCTGCAGGACAAGACCCTGGACGCCCAGGTCGACCCGCAGGGGGACGTCGCGTTCACCATCGGCGACGACCCCGGCACGCCGGCCTGAGCACCCGGCCCGAGGACCAACCGTCCGGGGGTGACGGCCGTCCGCCCGGACGACCGTCACCCCCGGCGTGCCTCCACCACGGTCAGGGCGTGTAGCCGGGGGCCAGCCTCCGCCACGGGTGCGCCTTCTCCAACTGGGCGGCCAGGCCCAGGATCAGCGCCTCGCCGCCCGGCGCGGCCACGAGCTGCACCCCGATCGGCAGGCCCGCCGAGCTGATCCCCATCGGGATCGACGCCGCCGGGTACCCGGCCAGGTTCCAGGCGGCGGTCATCGGCGCGTACGTCAGCGCCGACAGCACGCTGCGCAGCCAGGACCCCTCGCCGCCGGGCCGCGCGGGCGGGGCCTGCCGGGCCAGCGTCGGCATGACCAGGATGTCGCGGCGGTCGAACAGCGGCGCCACCGCCTGCCGGAACCGCTCCCGGTCGGACCCGGGACCGCCGTCGCGGGGCGGCCGGACCCGCTGCGCGATCCGGCCCGCACGGGCGTGCTTGCGGGTACGGGACTCCAGCAGCGGGTCGTCGCGGAACGGCTCGGCGTCCATCGCCGGGTACGCCAGCCAGCGGCCCAGCACCGCCGGTCCCGCCCACAGCGGATAGTCCGGGTCGTCCCGCCGCACGTCATGGCCCAGCCGCACCAGCTCCCGGCCCGCCGTGCGGACCGCCGCCACCAGCTCCCGCCGGATCGCCACCCCCGGCGCGGGCGGCCGCACCGACAGCGCGATCCGCAGCCTGCCCGGCTCGGGCGGCGCGGCCAGCGCGGGATCGCCGGCCATCACCGACAGGGCCAGCGCCGCGTCGGCGACGGTGGTGGCCAGCGGCCCGTTCTCGGACATCCCGCCCCAGCTGTCGTGACCGATCTCCGACGGCACCACCCCGAACCCCGGCTTGATCCCGAACAGCCCGCAGTTGGCCGCCGGGATCCGGATCGAGCCCGCCCCGTCGTTGCCGTGCGCCAGCGGCACCAGGCCCGCCGCCACGGCCGCCGCCGCCCCGCCCGACGAGCCGCCGGGGGTACGGCTGGTGTCCCACGGGTTGCGGGCCACCCCGAACGCGTTGTCGGTGAACGGGTAGATCGCCAGCTCCGGCAGGTTGGTCAGGCCCACCACCACGGCCCCGGCGGCGCGCAGCCGCGCCACCACCGGATGGTCGGCCGGCTGCGGGGTGTCGTCGGTGGCCAGCGAGCCGTTGCGCATCGGCTCGCCCGCCACCGGCACGTTGTCCTTGATCGCCACCGGAACCCCGGCCAGCGGCAGCTCCGCCCGGTCCGGGCGCGCGTCGATCTCCTCGGCCTCGGCCGGCGCCTTCGCCGTCCGCACCTTCACGAACGCGCCCAGCTCGCCGTCCAGCTCCCGGATCCGCTCCAGATGCGCCGCGACGACCTCGCGCGCCGTGACCTTCCCCGCCTTCACCGCCGCCGCGATCTCGCCCGCGGTCCGCCCAACCCACTCGCTCATGGGCCGAGTGTGCCACTCACTCCGGGAACGACGGATGCGGCCCCATGGCCCAGTACTCGAAGAGGCCGTATCCCACGTGGCCGTCGTACTCGAAGCGCCCGGCGGCGTCGACCATGCCCCACATGCGGGCGGCGTCCTCGTCCTTGTGCAGGTCGTAGGCCACGCTCTGCACCACCGGGCCCGGCCCCTGGTACATGCCGTGCTTCCAGTCCGGCTCCAGCCCGTACCCGGTGCCGACCATCATGTGGACCGGCAGGATCGGCGTGGCCTGCACCTCGAACGGCTTGCCTCCCGGCGGGTTGAACGAGATCGCCGCGAACGCCACCTCCCGGGTGCCCTCCCGGTAGGTCGGCCGGTATTCGGGACGCCCCAGGTATTCGGGGTCCCTGTCCGGATCCGGCCAGACCCGCACCGCCTCCTCCAGCAGCCGCCGTCCCTTCTCGTCCTCCTGGAGGATGCACAGGATCGAGTGGGTCTCGAACTGCATCGGCGCGTACAGCCAGTACCAGGTGCCGGGGTTCTTGGCCTGGATGCCCGGAGGCTCGGGTTCGCCCACCGGCCGGATGCCCCACGACCGGTCCCGGGCGCCCCACCAGCGTTCCGGCGTGACCCGCAGCGTCTCGCCGTCCACCGTGATCGTCCCGGTCCACCGGCCGGTCTGCGCCAGCCGCCGCGAGTCGAACATCACCCGCTCCTGCCAGCGCACGAAGTGCGGCGGCTCCAGTTGCGCCGGGATCGCCCCGTCCCAGGTCAGGTCGAACGCCATCCCGTGCCCGGCCGCCGCGTCCAGCGTCACCCGCAGCTTCTTGAGCCCCTCGACCACCTCGACCCGCAGCGGCCCGACCCGGGTGTCCATCCGGTCGTTCCCCAGTTCCCGGGAGGCCCGCACGACCTTGTGCAGCGGGCCGCGCCGCAGCAGCGCGAACGCGTCGGTGACGCCGAGGTTGGGGTACTGCCCGAGCCCCACGATCAGCATCGCCTCGCCGGAGACGTCGAAGCCGGTGAAGTAGTAGCGGTCGTAGAAGTTCCGGTCCGAGGTGGCGGGATGCCGCATCACCTCCGGCACCTGGTGGACGGGGTAGTCGTCGAGCGGGGACAGGCTCACGCGTTCTCCTCGAGGATCCGGCCCAGCAGCCGGGTGGCGGTGTTGTCGCGGGGGAAGGGATCGTCGGGCGGGATCCAGCCGAAGTCGATCATCGCCTGCCCGATCCGGGCCATGATCACGGCGAATTTGAAGCCGGACAGCACCTCGTAGTACCGCAGGTGGCGCGGCGGGCGCCCGATCAGGCCGGCGTACCGCCGCACGGTCCGCTCATGGGACGGGAAGCCCGCCAGCCGCGGGACCTCGACGCACTCGGCGTGGTGCCGGTCCAGGTACAGGAACCAGGCCAGGTCCTCCTCCGGCGCCCCCAGCACGGCGCACTCCCAGTCCAGCACCGCCCGCGGGACGCCGTCCTGGAAGATCACGTTCCCGATCCGCGCGTCGCCCCACAGCAGGACCGGCGGGTCGGGCTCGTCGGGGGCGTTGGCCGTGAGCCAGTCCAGCGCGCGCCGCGCGATGTCCTGCGGTCCCGGATACGCCCAGTCCAGGTAATGCGCGTAGTAGCCGAGCCGCTGCCGCAGCCCCGTGGGACCCCACCGCGGCCGGTCCAGGAAGCCCAGCCCGAGCGCGTCCACGTCGAGCCGGTGGACGCGGGCCAGGATGTCGAGGGCGGACCACCACATGGCGGCGCGTTCGCCCGGCGGGACCTCCGTGACCCAGCCTGCGGAGTGGTACGGCGGCATGTCGGGCGGCACCCGGCCGTCCACCCGGGCCATCACGAAGAACGGCGCGCCCAGCGGCTCGTCCGACGGCTCGTACCAGCGGACGGCAGGCACCGGGATGTCGGTGCGCTCGTCGAGGACGCGCATCAGCCGGTGCTCGTCGCCGAACCGGGGCTCGGGGAAGATCTGGTACGCGCTCGGCGCGACCCGGGCCACCAGCGCCTCGAGCCGCCCGTCGCGCTCGACCTCGAACATCAGGGTCTCGCTGGAGAAACCGCTGGTCTGCGGGGTCTGGACGCGGGGCACGCGGGCGCCGGGCAGCCGGCGGGCCAGCCACTGCTCCAGCAGCCGCCGGGTGGTCTCGGGGTCTCGCTGCGCGGGAACGGGCATGACCGCCTCCTGGCTCGCCGAGCACCCCGAACTAGAACGTGTTCTATCCCGGGCGGGCGGACCCGTCAATGCCCGGTCCCGGGTACGTGAAAGCATCGAGGCGGAAGGAGGAGCGCATGAGGCTGACCAAGCTGGGACACGCCTGCGTACGGCTGAGCAAGGACGAGGGCACCCTGGTGATCGACCCGGGCGGGCTCACCCCCGAGACCGACGCCCTCGACGGCGCCGACGCCGTGCTCATCACCCACGAGCACTTCGACCACTTCGACGAGGACCGCATCCGCCGGGCCATGGCCGCCGACCCGGGACTCAGGCTCTACGCGTCCAGGACCGTCGCGGGCAAGCTCGCCGACCTCGGCTCCCGCGTCACCGAGACCGGGGACGGCGACTCGTTCACCGTCGCCGGCTTCGAGGTGCACGTCCACGGGGCCGAGCACGAGATCCTCGACCCGGACCTGCCGCCCATCCCCAACACCGGGTACCTGATCGACGGCGAGGTCTTCCACCCCGGCGACGCGCTGACCGTCCCGCCCGTGCGGGTGCCGACGCTGTGCCTGCCCGGCACCGCGCCGTGGATGAAGGTCGCCGAGATGTACGCCTACGTCAAGGAGGTCGCCCCCGAGCGGGCGTACGTCGTCCACGACGGCATCCTCAACGACGTCGGCATCTCGATCATGGAGAACCACGTCGGCAACGCCGCCGCCAAGGCCGGCGACAGGGACTACCGGCGGCTCAAGCCCGGAGAGTCGGTGACGCTGGGGTGACCCGGATCGAGGCGGTCTTCTTCGACATCGGCGAGACGCTGATCAACGAGGGGGAGATCTACGGCCGCTGGGCCGACTGGCTGGGGGTGCCCCGGCACACGTTCCTGACCAAGCTGGGCGCGGTGCTGGCGACCGGCGGCGCCCACCTGGACGTGTTCGAGTACTTCCGGCCGGGCTTCGACCTGGAGACCGAGGAGAAGCGGCGGGCCGAGGCCGGGGTCCCCAACGGCTTCGGCCCCGACGACCTGTACCCCGACGCCCGCGACTGCCTGGCCGGGCTGCGCGCGCAGGGCCTGTACGTCGGGGTCGCCGGCAACCAGCCGGTGGAGGCGGTCGGGCAGTTCGCCGCGCTCGGGCTGCCGGCCGACGTGGTCGGCATCTCCGACGCGTGGGGGGTGAGCAAGCCGGCGCCGGAGTTCTTCGCCCGCTGCGCCGCCGAGTGCGGCCGGCCGCCCGCCGAGATCCTGTACGTCGGCGACCGGATCGACAACGACGTGCGTCCCGCGCTGGCGTTCGGCATGCAGGTCGCGTTCCTGCGGCGCGGGCCGTGGGGGCACATCCAGCGCGACGACGCGGCGCTGCGCCGCTGCACTTTCGTGCTGGACGAACTGGCCGGGCTGCCCGGTCTTGTGGCCGCGCACAATTCGCGCCGGGACCCCTAGGGGATTTCCCGTACGTCGCGGGTATGGGGCACGGATCGATCGCGCGAGTGATTCGAGGCGGATCGTCCGGTTCCTAGCGTGGAACGTGAATCGGACGACCGGCGACCGAAGGAGTGGGACTCATGACCGGTCTGTATCGCCCCCGTGACGGCAGGATCATCGCGGGCGTCTGCGCGGGCCTGGCCCGCAGGTTCGGCATGTCGCCCGGGACGGTGCGGCTTCTGGCGGTCCTGTCGTGTTTGCTGCCCGGACCGCAGTTCGTCGCCTATATCGTGCTGTGGATCATGTTGCCGACCGAGGAGAGGTACCTTGCCCGAAGTGGCCGTTGAGAAAAGCGGGGTAGGCGTCATTCATGGCTAGCTCGTGGAACTGGCTCGTCGTCGACTGCGCCGAACCCCGCCGCCTGGCCGAGTTCTGGAGCCGGGTGCTGGAATTCAAGATTCTGGAGGAGGACGCCGAGAGCGTGGCGGTGGGCCTGGACGAGGGCACCTACCCCAAGATCCTCTTCCTGCGGGTGCCCGAGCCCAAGAACGGCAAGAACCGGCTGCACCTGGACCTGACCCCCGACGACCAGGCCGCCGAGGTGGAACGCCTGCTGGCGCTGGGGGCCCGGCACGTCGACATCGGCCAGGGCGAGCAGCCCTGGGTGGTGCTGGCCGACCCGGAGGGCAACGAGTTCTGCGTGCTGCGGGGCGAGGGGGCCTGACTCCGGCCCCCCGCCCCGTTCCGGCCGGAACGGTCGGTGCGGTACGGCATGATCGGCGCCATGGACACAGCGGAACTCGTGCGGACCTGGCGCCGGATCATCATCGGGGAGCACAAGTCCTGGGTGCTGTTCGCCAACGGCACCGTGGTGATCTGCATGGAGCCGGAGGAGGACCTGACCGCCCAGGCCACCGGGATCCTGCGGGAGTACGGCCCGGTCCGCGCCGGCACCCCCGCGGGCGACTTCGGCGTCATCGCCCTCGACGACGCCCCCGGCTGGGTCGTGTACGGCCACCACGACGACGTGCTGACCTACGTCGCGCCCGAGGAGATGGGCGACGACCCCGAGGACGTCGAGATCGGCCTGCACGGGCGTGCCAAGCGCGACCGGGACGGCCGTGAGCTGGAGGTCGTCCACGTCGAGGACAAGCGGCCCGCCTGAGCCCGGCGGTCCGCGCCGAGGGCGCCTTTCCGGGGCGCCACGGGTCAGCGCGGGCGGGCCAGGGGGAACGGGATGGTCTCGCGGATGCTCCTGCCGGTGAGGGTGATCAGCAGGCGGTCGATGCCCATCCCCATGCCCCCGGCGGGCGGCATCGCGTACTCCAGGGCCCGCAGGAAGTCCTCGTCCAGCTCCATCGCCTCCGGGTCGCCGCCCGCCGCCAGCAGCGACTGCTCGGTGAGCCGGCGGCGCTGCAGGATCGGGTCGATCAGCTCGCTGTAGGCGGTGCCCAGCTCCAGCCCGAACACGATCAGGTCCCACTTCTCGGCCAGCCGCCGGTCCGCCCGGTGCGGGCGGGTCAGCGGGGAGGTCTCGGCCGGGTAGTCCCGCACGAACGTGGGGGCCTTCAGCTCCGGCTCCACCAGGGCCTCGAACAGCTCCTGCACCAGCTTGCCCTGCCCCCAGTCCACGTCGAAGGCCAGCCCGGCCCGCTGGGCGTGCTTGCGGACCAGCTCGACCGGGGTGTCCGGGGTGATCTCCTCGCCGAGGGCGTCCGACACCGACCCGTACACGGTGATCTGCCGCCACGGCTCGGTCAGGTCGTACTCCACGCCGTCGCGCACCAGCACCGTCGTGCCGAGCGCGGCGCGGGCGGCCTCCAGCACCAGCTCCCGGGTCAGCACCGCCATCGTGTCGTAGTCCCCGTACGGCTCGTAGGCCTCCAGCATCGTGAACTCGGGGTTGTGCCGGGGGGACACGCCCTCGTTGCGGAAGTTCCGGTTGATCTCGAAGACCTTGCCGACCCCGCCCACCAGCAGCCGCTTGAGATACAGCTCGGGCGCGATCCGCAGGTAGAGCTGCATGTTGTAGGCGTTCATCCGGGTGACGAACGGCCGGGCGGTGGCGCCCCCGTGGATCGGCTGCAGCATCGGGGTCTCCACCTCGAGGTAGCCGCGCCGCCGCAGCCCCTCCCGGACCGCCGCCACCGCGTCCCCGCGCATCCGCAGCATCCGCCGGGCCTCGTCGTTGACGATGAACTCCACGTACCGCTGCCGCACCCGCGCCTCCGGGTCGGCCAGCCCGCTGCGCTTGTTGGGCAGCGGCCGCAGGCACTTGGCGGTCAGCGTCCACGACGACGCCAGCACCGACAGCTCGCCGCGCCGCGAGGTCACCACCTCGCCCTCGACGCCGACCTGGTCGCCGAGGTCCACCAGCCGCTTCCAGTCGGCCAGCGCGCCGGGGCGGCCGCGGGCGGTCAGCTCGTCGTGCGCCAGCATGAGCTGGATGTCGCCGGTCTCGTCGCGCAACGTGACGAACACCAGCCGCCCGTGCTCGCGGGCCAGCACCACCCGCCCGGCGACCGCGACCCGATGCCCGGTGCGGGTGTCCGGCGGCAGGTCGCCGAACCGGGCGCGGATGTCGGCGGCGTGGTCGGTGCGCGGGAAGCCCAGCGGGTACGGGTCCATCCCGGCGGCCCGGATCAGGTCCAGCTTGGCGTGCCGCACCCGTTCCTGCTCCGACAGCCGCCGCTGCGGGGTGCGGGCCGCGTCCGCCTCCTCCTCGATCCGCCTGATCCGCTCGACCAGCTCGGGGGAGGGCGCCTGCCGCGCGGCCCGGTCCAGCCTGGGCCGGTTGAGCGTCGGCAGGAACCCCTCGGCCCGCGCGAACGCCAGCCCCAGCCGCACCAGGTCGCGGGACTGCTGGTAGCACACGAACCGCGGCGCCCACACCGGGTTGTACTTGGCGTTGGCCAGGTACAGCGACTCCAGCTGCCAGAACTTGGAGGCCGCCGACAGCACCCGCGACCAGGCCCGCGCCACCGGCCCCGCGCCGAGCTGGGAGCCGCGCTCGAACGCCGACCGCAGCATCGCGAAGTTCAGCGACATCTTCTGCGCGCCGATCAGCGGGGCCTGCTCGGCCAGCTTGGCGACCATGAACTCGTTCAGGCCGTTCTCGGCGGTCCGGTCCCGGCGCATCAGGTCCAGCGACAGGCCGGTCCGCCCCCACGGCACGAAGCTGAGGATGCCGCGCAGCTCCCCGGCCGGGTCGAACGCCTCCACCATCACGCAGCGCCCGTCGGTCGGGTCGCCCAGCCGGCCCAGCGCCATCGAGAAGCCGCGTTCGGTGGCGCCCTCCCGCCAGCGGTCGGCGCTGGCGATGATCCGTTCCATCTCCTCGGCCGGGATCTGCGCGTGCCGCCGGATCCGCACCGTGTAGCCGGCCCGCTCCACCCGGCGCACCGCCTGGCGGACCTGGCGCATCTCCCGGCCCTCCAGGGTGAAGTCGGTCAGCTCCAGGATCGCCTCGTCGCCCAGCTCCAGCGCGTCGAACCCGTGCCGCCGGTACACATGCGCGGCCCGCTCGCCCGCGCTGACCACCCCGGGGATCCAGGCGTGCGCCCGGCACTCGGCCAGCCACAGCTCGATCGCCTGGTCCCACGACTCCGGGTCGCCCAGCGGGTCGCCGCTGGCCAGCGCCACCGCGCCCTCCACCCGGTAGGAGATGGCGGCCCGGCCGTTGGGCGCCACGATCACGTCCTTGTCGCGGCGCAGCGCGAAGTAGCCGAGGGAGTCCTGGTCGCCGTACTCGGCCAGCAGCCGCCGGGCGGGCAGCTCCTCCTCGGGGGTGAGCACCGCGTCGCCCCGGCCCGGCCGGAACAGCGCCCAGAACGTGATGATCAGCAGCCCGGCGCCCAGCACCCCCAGCAGCAGGTTGACCCGGGTCGGCACGTCCACGTCGATCGGCTCGCCGGTCACCCCCGGCCCGCCGATCGTCTGCAGCGCCGCGTACAGCGCGTCGGTGACGAACCGGCCGTCGGGGTCCCGGTTCATCAGCGTCACCAGGCCGGTGCCCAGCAGCCCGCTGACCGCCAGCACCCCGGAGAACACCTGCAGCGCCAGCCGCCGGTTGGCCCGGTCCGGCAGCGTGTTGAACTCCCGCCGCGCCGCCGCCAGCAGGGTCAGCACCGCGGTGTAGGCGGCCAGGGTGACCAGCTCGCCGGGCGGCACGCCGCGGCCGTGCACGACCGCCTGCTTGCCGGCCAGCAGCAGCGCCAGCCCGAAGTAGCCGCCGAACAGCAGCATCAGGATCCGCCAGGCCGCCTTCTTGCGCCGCCGCACCCCCATCGACAGCAGGATCAGCAGCACCCCGTACGGCAGGCTGGCGGTGAAGCCCAGGTAGTAGATCCAGCGCAGCGCCCAGATGCCGCCCAGCCGCTGGATCAGGTCCGAGGACACGAACGCCAGGATCGACAGCACGCCCGACAGCCGGGTGTACCAGAAGAACCCGTCGGGGATCGTCCGGACCAGACGTCCCCACAGGTCCCCGGAGCTCCTGCCGTCGGCCGTCATCGGCGCCTCGCGGCGGCTCGGCGGTGTCTTCCCTGTCGCACTGCTGGATCTCACCATCGACTCATAGCGTGATGTCACGGTCCCGGCCCGGGCGTACCGGTTTACCGGGCTTGTCCGCGCTCGCGGCCACGGTAACGGACCCTTTTCGTCACCGTCTGCAGTTCCTCCCTGTTCAGAACGAGTGTCGCAGCGCGCCGGCGGGAACGGCCCGCCGACCGGTCCGCGAGAAGTCGCCAACTTCCCGGATGGGCGCGGCGTCCAAGGGTATGGGGCCGTTGCTCGCGTGCCCCGTCCGAGGTTGTCAGCAATTGTCGATATGGTCGCGCATATGCCGAACGAGACCGCCGGGGAGAGACTGCTCGCCCGGCGTTACCGCTTGTTGGCCCCGGTCGGCCATGGCGGCATGGGGACGGTGTGGCACGCGCACGACGAGGTCCTCGGCCGCGACGTCGCGGTCAAGGAGGTCATCCTGCCGCACGGGCTGACCGACGAGGAGCGCGCCGTCCAGTACAAGCGCACGTTCCGGGAGGCCCGCACCGCCGCGCGCCTGGGACACCCCGGCGTGGTCACCGTCTACGACGTGGTCGAGGAGGACGGGCGGCCCTGGATCGTGATGGAGCTGATCCGGGCCCGGTCGCTGGACAAGGTGATCAAGCAGGAGGGGCCGCTGCCGGTGCGGCGGGCCGCCGAGATCGGCCGGCAGATGCTGGCCGCCCTGCACGCCGCGCACGAGGCCGGGGTGCTGCACCGCGACGTCAAGCCCAGCAACGTGCTGGTGGCCGGCGGCGACCGCGCCGTGCTGACCGACTTCGGGATCGCGGTCGCCACCGGGGACGCCACCCTCACCCAGACCGGCCTGGTGATGGGCTCGCCCGCCTACATCGCCCCCGAACGCGCCCGCGGCAAGACCGCCGGGCCCGCCTCGGACCTGTGGTCGCTGGGCGTCACGCTGTACGCGATGGTGAACGGCCGCTCCCCGTTCGAACGGCCCGAGCCGATGGCCTCGCTGGTGGCGGTGATCTCCGAGGATCCGCCGCCCGCGCCGAACGCCGGGGCGCTGGCGCCGGTGATCGAGGGGCTGCTGCGCAAGGACCCGGCGGAGCGGATGACCGCCCCCGAGGCCGGGATGCTGCTGGACGACATCGTCCGCGACGAGTCCTCCGCCGACGACAGCCGGACCCGTCCGGTGCCGCCGCCGCGGCTCGAGCCGGCCGACGAGTCCGAACGGTCCGACCCGGGGCAGCGCGCCCAGGCGGTGCCGGTCCCGGCCGAGGACGCCCCGGGCGAGGGCGGCGACCCGCTGGCGACCCGGCTGGACGGCGGCGACCCCCTCGCCACCCGGCTCGACTCCGGCGACCCGCTGGCCACCCGGGTGGACTCCGGGGAGGGCACCCGGGTCGGTCCGAAGGCGCCCGTCCCCGAGCGGGCCGAGCCCGCGCCGCCGGCGACGGCGGCGAACGACCTGCCCACCCGGCCCTCGTCCCGCACCGGCGGCGGGCGCACGGTGCCGAGCCGGCCGGTGCTGATCGGCGTCGTGGTGGTGGCCGTGCTGCTGGCGATCAGCGCGGTGGCGATGGCGATGTCCCGGAATGACGACCCCGAGACGCCCGCGGGCCGCACCGGCGGGTCCGGTCCCGCGCGGACCGCGAGCGCCTCGCCCTCGGCCGAGCGCACCACCGAGCCCACGGCGAGCGGGTCGCCCGCCGACCGCACCGAGAGCGAGGTCCCCGAGGGCTTCCGCCTCCACCGGGACTCGACCGGGTTCGCGGTCGCGGTCCCCGAGGACTGGAGCGGCCCGGACCGCGAGGGGTCCAGCGTGTTCTTCCGCAGGCCGGGCGGCGGCGCGTACGTCCAGATCGACCAGACCGACGACCCCGGGCCGAGCGCCCTGCAGGACTGGAAGGACCTGGAGGCCGCGTCCCGGGGCTCGCGGTTCCCCGGCTACCAGCGGGTCAAGCTGGGCCCGACCGGCGACCAGCCGCCCGTGCCCGACACCGGCGACGGCGACCGGTCGGCGGACTGGGAGTTCACCTGGCAGTCCGGGTCCACCCGGATGCACGCGCTGGACCGGGGCTTCGTGGCCAACGGCCGGGGCTATGCGATCTTCCTGGTCGCCCCGGATTCGGAGTGGGAGCAGGTCCGCCGGGAGCTGGACCCCGTCTTCCGCAGCTTCCGGCCCGCCGAGTGACCCGGCGGGCCGACCGTGAGAGCGATGGGGTCCTTCGACGATGGCCGGTGACCAGCGCGATGAGGGTCCGGGCCGCCTGATCGCCGGCCGGTACCGGCTGGAGACGGTGCTCGGCCGCGGCGGCATGGGCACGGTGTGGCAGGCGCGCGACGAGATGCTCGACCGCCCGGTGGCGGTCAAGGAGGTCCAGGTCCACCGGGAGCTGGGCGAGGCCGAACGGCGGCAGGTGCGCGAGCGCACCCTGCGCGAGGCGCGGGCCACCGCCCGGCTCAGCCACCCCGGCATCGTCACCGTGCACGACGTGGTGGACTCCGGCGACCGGCCGTGGATCGTGATGGAACTGCTCCGCGCCCGTTCGCTGGCCGACGTGCTGGCAGGGGAGGGGCCGCTGCCGCCGGCGCGGGCCGCCGACATCGGCCGGCAGATGGCCGCCGCGCTGCGCGCCGCGCACGCGGTGGGCATCCTGCACCGCGACGTCAAGCCCGCCAACGTGCTGATCACCGCCGAGGGGCGGGCGGTGCTGACCGACTTCGGCATCGCCCGGGTGATGGGCGACGCCACCCTCACCCAGACCGGGCTGCTGGTGGGCTCCCCGGCCTACCTGCCGCCGGAACGGGTCCGTTCCGAGCGCGCCACCCCCGCCTCGGACCTGTGGTCGCTCGGCGCCACCCTCTACACGGCCGTGGAGGGCCGTCCGCCCTACGACCGGCCCGACGTGATGGCGGTGCTGGCGGCGCTGATGACCGAGGAGCCGCCGCCCCCGCGCAACGCCGGCCCGCTCGCCCCGGTGATCGGCGGGCTGCTGGTCCGCGACCCGGCGCGCCGGCTGACCGCGCCGCAGGCCGAGGAGATGCTGGCGCAGGTCGCCGCGGGCGCTCACCCCGCCCCGCCGCCCCCGGCCACGCGGCCGTCCGGCCCGCCGGTTCCGCCGCCGGAGCACGTCGCCACCGCGCCCGTCGCGGCACCGGCCCGTTCCGGCGCCCATCCGGCGCTGCTGGTGCTGGTGGGGGCGCTGGCCGCGGTCGCGGTGGCGCTGGCCGTCGTGCTGGTCGTCCGGCCGGGCGACGGCTCCGGCCAGGGCGGAACGGGCGCGCAGGCCACGCCCACGGTGATCTCCGGCCAGGCCGGCGGGCCGCAGCCGCCGCCGGGCACCACCGCCCCCGTCACGCCCACCCGGTCCGCAGCCCCCTCCGTTCCGCCGGGGCTGCGGCCGGTGAGCGGTCCCGGCTACCGGATCGCGGTGCCGGAGGGCTGGCAGCGGATGGAGCAGGGCTCCAGCGTCTTCTGGCGGGACCCCGGCTCCGGGGCGTACGTCCAGGTCGACCGCACCCCGTGGTCCGGCGACCCGCTCGCCCACTGGCGGCAGTGGGAGTCGGAGGTCATCGCCCAGGGCGGCCTGCGCGACTACCGCCGGATCGGTCTCAGCCGCGCCGCCGGCGTCCCCTACGACGCCGCGGACCTGGAGTTCACCTGGACGAACGCGGAGGGCGTGCCGATGCACGGCCTGGACCGGGGCGTCATGGCGGACGGGCGGCCCTATGCGGTGTTCGTCGCGATCCCGCAAAGCGACTGGGACGCGAACGCGGAAAGGGTGAACAATATCCTCGACACGTTCCGGCCCTAGGGGGACCGGGCGCACCACGGGAGGGACTCGCGCGTCCCAGACGGGGGACCATTCAGCCATGGCGCAGGCTCAGCAGGGGCATCTGCTCGGGAACCGCTACCGCCTCGACAGGGTGGTCGGCCGGGGCGGCATGGGCACCGTCTGGCAGGCCTACGACACCATGCTGGACCGGGAGGTGGCGGTCAAGGAGGTGCTGCTGCCCCCGGGGCTGAGCCCGGACGAGCGCGACGTGCTGTACGAGCGGACCTTCCGGGAGGCGCGGGCGTCGGCGCGGCTCAACCACCCCAGCGTGGTCACCGTGCACGACGTGGTGAACGAGGGCGGGCGGCCGTGGCTGGTGATGGAGTTCGTCCGGGCCCGCTCGCTGCAGGACATGATCGACGAGGGCCTGGTGCCGTACGCCCGGGCCGCCGAGATCGGCCGGCAGACCCTGGAGGCGCTGCGGCACGCGCACGGCAAGGGCATCCTGCACCGCGACGTCAAGCCCAGCAACGTGCTGATCACCGCCGAGGGGCGGGCGGTGCTGACCGACTTCGGCATCGCCCAGGTGGAGGGCGACTCCACGCTCACCCAGACCGGCCTGGTGATGGGCTCGCCCGCCTACATCCCGCCGGAGCGGGCGCAGGGCGAGCGGGCGGTGCCCGCCTCGGACCTGTGGTCGCTGGGCGCCACCCTGTACGCGGCGGTGGAGGGCCGCTCCCCGTACGAGCGGTCCGACGCGATGGCGTCGCTGGCCGCGGTGCTGAGCGAGCCGGTGCCGCCGCCGCGCAACGCCGGGCCGCTGACCGACGTGCTGATGGGGCTGCTGGCCCGCGAGCCGATGTACCGGCTGACCGCCGACCAGGCGCTGCCCAAGCTCGCCGAGGTGGCCGAGATGGGGCGGCGGCCCCGCCCGCCGTCCCGCAACCAGGTCCGCGAGTTCCCCACCGTGCTGGACGAGACCCAGCTGGACGAGACCAAGCTGGACGAGCCGTTCGAACGGCCCAGGCCCAACCGGGCGTCCATCGGCTACGGCCCGCCTCCGCCGCTGCCGCCGGAGGCGGCCGACACGGTGCTGGACTCCGCCGAGATCGAGGTCGCCACCCGGGAGGACTCCGGGTCCCGCCCGCTGCCGCCCTCCCGGCCCGACCCCTCCGACGCCGAGTCCCGCACCGTGCTGCAGCCGCCGGACTGGAACATGCCGCCCCGGCCGCCCACCCCGTACACCCCGCCGCCGTGGCAGTCCCAGCAGCCCCGGCAGCCGGACCGCTACGAGCGGGAACGGGCCAAGACCATCGTCATCGTGACCGTCGCGGTGATCCTGGTGGTGATCGCGGTGCTGGCGGGCGCGCTGATCCTGCGCGCCCAGACCGGCGCGCTCGGCCCGGCCGGCCCGGGTGGCCAGGTCACAGCCAGCCTGGCCTGACCAGGCCCGACTCGTAGGCGAACACCACGAGCTGGGCGCGGTCCCGGGCGCCCAGCTTGACCATCGCCCGGCTGACATGGGTCTTGGCGGTGGCCGGGCTGACCACCAGCCGCTCGGCGATCTCCTCGTTGGTCAGGCCCTCGGCGACCAGCGCCATCACCTCCCGCTCCCGGTCGGTCAGGGCGTTCAGCCGCACGTCCGGGACGGGCTTCCTGGCCCGGGTGGCGAACTCGGCGATCAGCCGCCGGGTGACGCCCGGCGACAGCAGCGCGTCCCCGGCGGCCACCGCCCGCACCGCGTGGATCAGCTCCACCGGCTCGGTGTCCTTGACCAGGAAGCCGCTGGCCCCGCCGCGCAGCGCCTCGAACACGTACTCGTCCAGCTCGAACGTGGTGAGGATGACGATCCGGGGGCCCGACAGCCGGTCCTCGGCGGCGATCTGCCGGGTGGCGGCCAGCCCGTCCAGCCGGGGCATCCGGACGTCCATCAGCAGCACGTCCGGGCGCAGCCGCCGGGCCTGCTCGACCGCCTCGTGGCCGTCGCCGGCCTCGCCGACCACCTCGATGTCGGGCTGGGCGTCCAGCAGCGCCCGGAACCCGGCCCGCACCAGCACCTGGTCGTCGGCCAGCAGCACCTTGATCATCGTTCCTCCGCCCCGGCCGGGCCGGCCGGCAGCAGCGCGGTGACCCGGAACCCGCCGCCCGGCCGCGGCCCGGCGGACAGCTCCCCGCCCAGCGCGGCGGCCCGTTCCCGCATCCCGGCCAGCCCGCTGCCGCCGGTGTCCTCGGCCAGCAGCGCCGCGCCGCGTCCGTCGTCGTCCACCCTGATGAACACCCCCCGCTCACCGTAGGAGACCCGGACCCACACCGTCACCGGGCCGGGCCCGGCATGGCGGGTCACGTTGGTCAGCGACTCCTGCACGATCCGGAACACGGCCAGGTCGGTCCCGGCGGGCAGCGCGCCGGGCGGCGGCGGGTCCACCTCGGCGTGCACGGTCAGGCCGGCGGCGCGGGCGCGGTCCAGCAGTTCGGGCAGGCGGTCCAGGCCGGCGGCCGGGGAGCGGGGGGCGGTCTCGCCCTGCTGCCGCAGCACCCCGATCACCTGCCGCATCTCGGTGAGCGCCTCCTTGCTGGCCTCCTTGATCGCCGCCAGCGCGGTGCGCGCCTGCTCCGGCCGCTCGTCGATCAGGTGCAGCGCCACCCCCGCCTGCACGTTGATCATCGAGATGTTGTGCGCCAGCACGTCGTGCAGTTCGCGGGCGATCCGCAGCCGCTCCTCGCTGGCCCGGCGGCGTTCGAGCTCGCGCCGCCTGCTCTCGGCCTCGGCGGCCCGCTCGGCGGAGATCCGCACCAGCTCCGACCCGGTCAGCGACACCAGCACCGCCAGCAGCCCGATGGTGGCGCCGACCGCGGTGGGCCGTTCCACCGGGAACAGCCGTTCGGCCGTTCCCCGCAGGTCGGCGGGCAGCCCGATGAGCCAGGTGAGGGCGCAGTAGCCGAGGAACCCCGTGATCGTCCCCGCCCATGCGCCGATCCGGTGGCCGGACACCACCAGCGCCAGCACCGCCACGGACAGCAGCAGGACCACCGGACCGTACGGATAGGCGCGCAGCAGGTAGAGCACCACGACGGCGCCCACCACGACCGCGGTCGGCGCCGGGAAGCGCCGCCGGGCCAGCAGCGCCGCCGCCCCGGCCGCCAGCAGGCCGACGGCGAACGCGTCCAGCCTGGTCGTCGGGTAGGCGTGCGGCTCCTCCAAGGCGTTGCGCTGCGCCCCGAACGACCCGGCCGTGACGAACACCCCCAGCAGCAGCGGCACGACCCACACCGGCCAGTCGCGGGGGCGCAGCCCCGGCTGCAGGAACGGGCGGAGCACCGTGGGAACGTTCACTCCTGCACGGTAATCGGCCCGCCGGAGCCCCGGCGTCGGCCCAGGGGCGTGCCCGTGACTACTCCCACTGGAGTACGCCCGGTTCCTCAAGTTTCAACCGCGCACCCGGGGAACGCCGGTCACGCACGCAACCGAGGGGGAGGAGACCGCCGATGGCGCGAACGGTGGGCGACTACGTGCTCGAACGGCTGCGGGACTGGGGGGTCGAACACGTCTTCGGTTATCCGGGCGACGGGATCAACGGCATCATCGCCGCCCTCGGGCGGGCCGATGATCGGCCCCGGTTCGTGCAGAGCCGGCACGAGGAGATGTCGGCGTTCGAGGCGGTCGGCTACGCCAAGTTCGGCGGCCGGGTGGGGGTGTGCCTGGCGACCAGCGGTCCCGGCGCGATCCACCTGCTCAACGGGCTGTACGACGCCAAGCTCGACCACGTCCCGGTGGTGGCGATCGTGGGGCAGACCGCCCGTTCGGCGATCGGCGGCAGCTACCAGCAGGAGGTCGATCTGCCGTCGCTGTTCAAGGACGTGGCGAGCGCGTACGTGCAGATGGCGACGGTCCCGGCGCAGCTGCCCAACCTGATCGACCGGGCCTTGCGGATCGCGCTGGCCGAACGCGCCCCGACCTGCGTCATCATCCCGTCCGACCTGCAGGAGGAGCAGTACGAGCCGCCCGCGCACGCGTTCAAGCACGTGCCGTCCTCCGCGCCCGGCCACACGCGGCCGGTGACCCGCGCGCCCGAGGAGGAGGTGGCGCGCGCCGCCGACGTCCTCAACGCCGGGTCCAAGGTCGCGATCCTGGTCGGCCAGGGCGCCCGGGGCGCCCGCCGGGAGGTCATGGAGGTCGCCGAGATCACCGGGGCGGGGGTCGCCAAGGCGCTGCTCGGCAAGGACGTGCTGCCCGACGACCTGCCGTACGTGACCGGCGCGATCGGCCTGCTGGGCACCCGCCCCTCGTACGAGCTGATGCGCGACTGCGACACCCTGCTGATCGTCGGGTCCAACTTCCCCTACAGCCAGTACCTGCCGGAGTACGGGTCGGCCCGCGCGGTGCAGATCGACGTGGACGGCCGGATGATCGGGATGCGCTATCCCACCGAGGCCAACCTGGTCGGCGACGCCGCCGAGACGCTGCGGGCGCTGATCCCGCTGCTGCGTCCGCGCAAGGACCGCTCCTGGCGGCGCACCGTGGAGGGCAACGTCCGGCGCTGGTGGAACACCGTCGAACGCCAGGCGCAGGTCGACGCCGACCCGGTCAACCCGATGCGGCTGTTCTGGGAGCTGTCGCAGCGGCTGCCCGACAACGCGATGATCACCGCCGACTCCGGGTCGGCCGCCAACTGGTACGCCCGCGACCTGCGGTTCCGCGGCGACATGCGGGGGACGCTGTCGGGCACCCTGGCCACCATGGGCAACGGCGTTCCGTACGCCATCGGGGCCAAGTTCGCCCATCCGAACCGGCCCGCGATCGCGCTGGTCGGGGACGGCGCGATGCAGATGAACGGGCTGGCCGAGCTGATCACGATCCAGCGGTACCACCGGCGCTGGTCCGACCCCCGGCTGGTGGTCGCGGTGCTGCACAACAACGACCTCAACCAGGTGACCTGGGAGCTGCGGGCGATGGGCGGATCGCCCAAGTTCACCGAGTCCCAGGAGCTGCCGGACGTGCCGTACGCGGCGTTCGCCCGGTCGCTGGGGCTGGAGGGCATCGAGGTGGACAAGCCGGAGGCGATCGGCCCCGCCTGGGAGCGGGCGCTGACCTGCGGGCGGCCCGCCGTGCTGGACGTGCGGGTCGACCCCGACATCCCGCCGATCCCGCCGCACGCGGAGTTCGAGCAGCTCAAGGACGTCGCCGAGGCCATCGTCAAGGGCGACCCGGACGCCTGGGGGGTGGCCCGCAAGGGGATGGCGACCAAGGCGCAGGAACTGCTGTCCCGTCGCCGCTGATGTGCGGCGGGCACAGCCGGGCGGGCTGATCGTTGGCGGCGCTCGATCATCCGGCACCGCCGCCGGTGCGCAAGAATGAAGGCGCATCCAAGGAGGCCGACTTGCCCGGATTGCCCGGCGACGTGCGCATCACCGTCACCCGCACCCTGACCAAGGACCAGCAGGCCCGCCGCACCAGGCTGATCGACGCGGCCCGCGAGCTGGCCCTGGCGGGCGGGTACGCCGCCGTGACCATGCACGACGTCGCCGACCGGGCGGGCGTCGCCCGGGCCACGGTGTACCGCTACTTCGCCACCAAGGACCATCTGCTCACCGAGGTCGCCGCGCTGTGGGCGACGCAGATCACCTCCGACACCTCGGCGGCCACCACCGGCGACACCCCCGCCGAGCGGCTCACCGCGCTGATGGCGCGGATCGTCGAGGTGGCCGCCACCGAGCTCACCCTCACCTCGGCGATCATCCAGGCGGTCACCTCCGACGACCCCAGCGTCGAGGACGCCCGTACCGCGCTGTTCCGGCAGGTCCGCGACCGGCTGGCGGCGGCGATCGGGGAGCCGGTGCCCGACCTGGACGAGGTGGAGATCCTGCTCGGCCACGTGCTGCTGGCCGCGCTGGTCTCGCTGACCTCGCTGGGCCGGCCGGTGGAGGAGGTGCGCGGCATGATCGCCACCGCCGGCCGCCTGATCACCGCCGGGATGCTGGCCCTGCAGAACGAGCCCGCCTGACCCCGGCCGCGGATTTGGTCCGTTGTCCACAGGCCGGGGTGGACCTGGGGAACGGGGGCGGTCGGGGCATACCGTACCGGTCATGACGAACCCGCTGTTGTTCCTGGTGGCGGCCGTGACGCTGGTGGCCGTCCCGGGACCGAACCACCTCTACATCATCACCCGCAGCGTCGGGGAGGGACGGCGGGCCGGGGTCGCCTCGGCGCTGGGGGTGGAGGCCGGCACGCTGCTGCACGTCACCGCGGCGGCGGCCGGGCTGTCGGCGCTGGTGGCCGCCTCGGCGACCGCGTTCACCGCGCTGCGCTACGCGGGCGCCGCCTACCTGATCTTCCTGGCGGTCCGCACGTTCCGCGGCCGGCACTCGCACGCCGATCCGGTGCTGACCCCGCAGCCGCTGCCCCGGGTGTTCCTGGACGGCCTGCTGGTCAACCTGTTCAATCCCAAGGTGGTGCTGTTCTTCCTGGCGTTCCTGCCGCAGTTCGTGGATCCGGCGGCCGGGTCGGTGCCCGTCCAGATCGTGGTGCTCGGCCTGGCCATCGGGCTGATCGGGCTGGCGTCGGACCTGGTGTACGCGTTCGCGGCCGGGTCGCTGGCCGGCCGGCTGCGCGCCCGGCCCGCGTTCCGGCGCCGCCAGGCCTACGCCGTCTGCGCGGTCTACCTGGGGCTGGGACTGGCCGCCCTGGCCGGTCCGGGACCGCGCCGGGCCGGGGCCTAGCGAGCGCTTCCTTATCACCCGGGTGACAATCCGGCGGCGCGAATGCGTGTCCAACCACGAAGTCCGTTTCTTGACTCGAGGGTAGCTTCCGGAAAACCGCGACTGCCGACCACGGAGGTACGACCGGTGAGCTCCCCTCTCCACAGCCAGACCCTCGAACCCTGGGCCGCCGTCCCGGGCGAGGTCGCCGACCTGTGCCGCCCCCATCTGGGGGAGGTCGCAGAGGAGATGATCGAGGAGATCCAGCGGGGGGTGCCCGAGTACGCGCGGCCGCTCGACGAGGAGTACGTGCGGATGGTGCGGCTGGCGGTCGAGGGGGCGCTGCGCCAGTTCATCGAGCTGATCGGCGACGCGGACGCCTCGTGGGAGCAGGTCGCCGCCGTCTACCGCGACATCGGGCTGGCCGAGGCGCGCGAGGGCCGCAGCCTGGACGCGCTGCAGACCGCGCTGCGGCTGGGCGCCCGGGTGGCCTGGCGGCGGCTGGCGCTGGAGGCCGAACGGCACAACGTCTCCCGCCGCATCCTCAGCCGGCTGGCCGAGGCGATCTTCGCGTTCCTGGACGAGATCGCCGCCGCCGCCACCGCCGGCTACAACGAGGCCCGCTCCCAGGTCGCCGGGGAGCTGGAGCACCGCCGCCGGCGGCTGCTGGACCTGCTGCTGGCCGACCCGCCGGCCGCCCCCCAGGCGATCACCGAGCTGGCCCGGGCCGCCCAGTGGCGGATGCCGCAGACCGTCGCCGCCGTCGCCCTGGCCGAACGCGGCGAGCAGCGCTACGCCCATCCGGCGCTGCCGCCGGACGTGCTGGCCGACGTGAACCGGCGGGAGCCCTGCCTGGTGGTGCCCGACCCGGACGGCCCGGGCCGGCACCGGATGCTGGAGACCGGGCTGCGCGACTGGACCGCCGCGGTCGGGCCCACCGTGCGGGTGGAGGAGGCGGCCAGGTCGCTGCGGTGGGCGCGCGAGGCGCTGGTGCTGGCCCGCCGCGGCGTGCTGCCCGCCGACCGGCCGGTGCGCTGCGTGGACCACATGCCGACGCTGGTGATGTTCAAGGACGAGGACCTGATCCGGATCGTCGGCGAGCGCCGGCTGGCCCCGCTGCGGCAGGTCCGCCCGCGTCATCGGGAACGGCTCGCCCGCACCCTGCTGGCCTGCCTGCAGAGCGGGTTCAACGCCACCGAGGTCGCCTCCCGGCTGCACGTCCACCCGCAGACCGTCCGCTACCGGCTGCACCAGCTCGAGCAGCTCTTCGGCGAGGAGCTGTACGACCCCGACTCCCGGCTGGAGCTGGAGATGGTGCTGCAGGTGCACCTGTTCCACCTGGCCGAGGAGGACGCGCAGGCCGACGTGATCGCCCTGGAGAGCCCCCGCCGCCCCGCTCCGCCGTCCCCGGTCGCGGCCGCCTCCCGCCCTTGACCGGACGGCCGCTTGCGGTGATCTTGTAGGGACACCGCGGTGTCGCTCCCCGAGGAGGCCCGATGACCGAGGCGGAACCGCTCGGCCGCGGCCGGCTGCTGGGCTATGCGATCGGCTCGGTCGGCACCGGGATCTTCTCGGCGGTGCCCGGCCTGCTGCTGCTGTACTACCTGACCGACGTGCTCGGGGTGTCGGCGGCGGTGGCGGGCGTGCTGCTGGTCCTGCCGAAGGCGTGGGACGTGCTGCTGAACCCGGTGGTGGGCGCCGCCAGCGACCGCGAGGCGGTGCGCACCGGGCGGCGGACCCGGCTGCTGCTGATCGGCGCGGTCACGCTGCCGCTGCTGTTCACCGCCATGTTCGTGGTGCCGGGGTCCTCGCCGGTGCTGGCGGCCTGCTGGGTGGGCGTGGCGTTCCTGCTGGCGGCGTCGGCGTTCGCGTGCTTCCAGGTGCCGTACGTGGCGCTGCCCGCCGAGATCTCGCCCCTCGCCGAGCAGCGCGCGCGGGCGATGGCGTGGCGGATCGTGGCGCTGACCGCCGGGATCCTGGTCGCCGGGGGGATCGCGCCCGTGCTGGTGGAGGCCGCCGGGGGAGGCCGCGCCGGGTACGCGCTGATGGGGACGGTCGTCGGGCTGATGCTCGGCGGGGCGCTGGTGGCCGCGGTCCTCGGCACCCGGTGGATCCCGTCGTCGGCGGGGCCGCGTCCGCTGGGGCTGGCCGCCGCGCTGCGCACGGCCCGCGGGAACCGGCCGTTCTTCGTGCTGCTCACCTCGGCGGTGCTGCAGACGCTGGCGGTCGCGGTGATGCTGACCGGGGCGCCCTACGCGGCGACGTACCTGCTGGGCGACTACGGGCTGACGTCCCTGGTGTTCGTGTGCCTGGTCGGGCCGAGCGCGCTGGCCGTCCCGATGTGGCACCGGCTGGCCCGGCGGTACGGGACGGTGCCGTGCTACGCGGTGTCGGTGGCGGTGTTCGCCGTCGCCACCATCGCGCTGTACCCGGTGCTGAACGCGGGCGCGACGGGGCTCGTGCTGGCGCTGAGCGCGATCCTGGGCGTCTGCTACGCGGGGATGCAGTTGCTGTCGTTCCAACTGCTGCCGGAGTCGGTGCACGCCGACAGCGGCCGGACGGGGCACGCGCAGTCCGGGGCGTTCACCGGGGTGTGGATGGCCGCCGAGACCGGTGCGCTGGCGCTCGGGCCGGGGGTGTTCGCGGCGGTGCTGGCGCTGGGCTCCTACCAGGCGGCCGACTTCGAGCACCCGGTCGTCCAGCCCGACAGCGCGCTCACCGCCCTGACCACCGGCTTCACCCTGCTGCCCGCGGCACTGCTGCTGGTCAGCATCCCGCCGCTGCTGGCGTACCGGCGGATGGCCGCCCGGCAGTACGCCCCCGCGCCCGCCTGAGGCACTACTCCAGGCGGGTCAGCCGGGCGACCAGGTCGGGCTCCTGGAGGCCCTGCGGCAGCTCGACGGGGAACCGGCCCGCGCCCTCGCCCTCGCCCACGACGACCGCCCCCACGTCGGCGCCCGGCGCGGCCCGGCTCGGCGGGTCGCCCTCGATCCCGACCCGCACGGTCAGCCCCGGCCAGCCGACCACGGTGACCGGCGCGGCGGCCGTCACCGGCGTCCGCCCGCCCAGCCCGTCGTCGACCATCCCGACCCGGTCGCCCGCCTTGGCCAGCGTCGCCGCCGCCAGGGCGTTCTGCGCGGCGGGCAGCACCCGCCGGGTGACGTTCATGGCGGCCAGGGCGCTGGCGCCGGGCTGCCCCATCACCGCGCCGAGGATCAGCGTGTTCACCCCGGCCACGGGACGGCGGGCCACGAACACGAAGTTGCCGCCCGCCGCGTCGGTGTAGCCGGTCTTGCCGCCGAAGATCCCGTTCTGGCCCAGCAGGACGTTGCCGGCGGGACGCACCGGCCCGCCGTCGTCGGGGACGTACGTGCGCTGCGCCACCACCTCGGCGAACGCGGGCAGCTTCATCGCCGCGCGCAGCAGCTTGACCTGGTCGGCCGCCGTGCTCACCGTCCCCGAGTCGTAGCCGCTGGGGTCGGTGTAGCGGGTGCCGGTCATCCCCAGCTCCCGCGCGGCGGCGTTCATCTTCTCCACGAACGCCGGGATGCTGCCGGCGTCCCAGCGGGCCAGCTCGTGCGCGATGTTGTTGGCCGACACCACCATCAGCGCCTCGAGCGCCTTGCGCTCGGTGAACCGCTGGCCCGCCACCACGTCCACGTGCGACTCGCCGCGCTGCTTGCGCTGCGGCAGCCGCGCCGCCTCCTGCGCGGAGATCGTGAACGTCGGCCCGTCCTCGCCCGAACGCAGCGGATGGTTCTTCAGGAACACGTACGCCGTCATCACCTTCGCCACGCTGGCGGTGGGGATCGGCGTCTGCGTCCCGGCGCTCCCGATGGTGCCGAGACCCTCCACGTGGAGCACCACCTGCCCCCGCGCGGGCATCGGCAGCACCGGCGAGGAGCCCTCGAACGTGTGCGAGGCCGGCAACGTGAGCTTCAGGGCGGGCTCCGGCACCGGCCGGACCAGCTGCACCGTCACCGCCACCGCCAGCAGGACCACCAGCAGCGCCACGGTGATCAGCGCCCGCCGCCGCCCCCTGCCCTCGCGCTCGGGCTCCACGACGCCGGGATGGACGATCCCCGCGGGCGGCTCGTCGATGACCTGGGGCCCCCGGTAAAGCTCCAGCTCCCCGGTGGGCCTGGACTCCTCGTAGGGCGCCCGCTCCTGCTCCCAGCCGCCCGGGGCGGGCAAGGCCGGCAGTCCCGGCCGCTCCACCTCCGCCGGCGGCAGGGCGAGGGCCTCCAACGCCCGCACCGCCTCGACCTGGGCGCTCCCGGCGTCCCCGGCCCGCTCGACCTCGGGCGCCGAAGCCCGGGACTCCAGGGCCGCCCCGCCGTACCCGGCCGCAGGCTCCCCGGCCCCCTGACGCCGTTCGACCGTCTGCCGCGCCTCCGGCTGCGCCGCCGCCTCATGCCGGGCGGCCGGCGGATCGAACCGCCGAGGCCCATGCTCACGCGCCCGATGCGGCTGTGCCTGCCGCGCCTCATCGGCATGCCTGGGCGCCCGCGTTTCATGCGGATGCCGCTCGACCGCGCGCCGGCCGCCCGGATGCCCGGCCGCCTCATGCCGCGCACCCGGCGGCTCGAACGGACCACGCTCGTGCCCACGCGGCGCATCCGCCCGCGCGGGCCGCGCCTCCCCACCGCGCCGGTCCTCACGCGGCTCGGGTTCGGCCGTGCGCCGCGTGTCCGGCCGCGCCGGTGCCTCGTGTCGGGGGGCCGGTGGGTCGGACGGCGGTCGTTCGTGTGCGTGGGGTGTGTCCGTCCGCGCGGGACGGGCCTCCCCACCACGTCGGGGTCCACGCGGCTCGCGTTCGGTCGCGGGCCGGGTGTCCGAGGGGTGGTCGTGTTCTTGGGGCGCGTCTGCGCGTGTGGGGTGCGTTTCCCCGTCGCGCCGGGTGTCGTCCGGTGCGTGTTCGGTCGCGGGCCGGGTGTCCGAGGGGTTGTCCTCGGCCGAGTCGGCCGTCTGTGCGTGGCGCGGCTCGCCCTCGTCGGCCCGGGAGGGGGGCGTGTCGACGGGGTGGGCGTCCGGTGGGGTGGGGCGCGCGTGCCGGGGCCTTGGGCGTGCTCGGTCCTCACCTTGGTCGGAGGGGCGGCGCTCGGGCTCGTGGGGGGTGGCCGCCTGGGGTGGGTGCGGTGCGGTGCCGCGTGGCTCTTCGGGGGTGGAACGCGCCTGGACTTCGCGCACGGGGGTCCACGAGTCGTGCGCGTCCTCGTCTTCGGCCGGGGCGTTCGTCTGCGGACGGTGATCGGCCTCGGGCGTGGGCTCCGGGTCGTGCGGGCGTTCTCCGGAGTCACGGGCGGGGTCCGCCGGGAGCCGGTGTTCGGCCTCGGCGGGCGGCTCGGTGGCGTGCCGGGCGGGCTGCGATGCCCGGCGGGGCGGCCACTCGGGCCTGGGCTGCGCCGGTGGGGTCGAGGGGGCGGGCCACTGCGGGGGAACCTGGGAGGCGGGCTCCGGCCGGGACGGCTGCTGCTCCGGCTCCGCCGGGGCTTCCTCGGCGGGGTCCTCCTGGGCGTCGGCGTACCACTGGCGGGCGGACTCGGGCATCCGGTGCCCGGTCGGCGCCTGCTCGGTCTGCGGGGCCTCGGCGTCGGAGACGGGTTCCTCGGCCGCGGCAGGGGTCTCGTCCTCGGCCTGGGCGGCTTCGGCGTCCTCCTGCGGCTCGGCGGGGGTGTGGTCCTCGTCGGCGGGCCGTTCCTCCTGCGCGGGGTCGGCGTCGGTCTCGTCGGCCGGCCGGTCCTCCGCAGGCTCCGGGGCGCCGGTCTCGGCCGCGGGGGAGTCCTCGCCCTCGGGGTCCGTGGGGCCGTCCTGGGTCTCCGCGGGCGTGTCCGCCTGAGGCCCGGCAGCCTCCTCGGCGGGCTCCTCCTCGGCGGGCTCATCCGTGGTGGAGTCCTCGTCCGTGGCCGTGTCCTGGACCTCCTCGGCCTCGCCCGCGGGGGAGTCCTCATTCTCGGCGGCCTCGGCGGGCTCGTCCTGGGACGGGGCCGCCGGGTCGGTCTCGGGCGACACGGCGTCGGGACGGAAGGCGGAACGAGAGATCGTCCACTGGCCCGCCGGGTTGGTGGGATGCGCGGCGGGCTCGTCGTCCTCGACGGGCTCCCTCGGGGAATCCGACACGGCGTGACCTCCCTGCTCGCGTCGGAGCCCTGGCTGACATCGCCCGTGCCCCGCGGGGCACGGAGGCTTACCGGTAGACCTTACTTTGCCGGATCGGTTCGGTGTGGGCCGGATCAGCGGGCTCGCCCGGTTATTGTGCCCGTTCCCGATCCGCCGGGCGACCTGATCTCCCGTCGTGGCGCGATCGGCCGCCCGCGAACGGGACGCGCGTCATCGCCCGGTGCGGCGCAGCACCCGCACCAGCCTGCGCAGCGTGCCCTGCGAGGCCGGTTCGACGACCTCGGACGGCTCCGCCGACGGGCGGGACGGCGGCGCCGGGGAGGGCTCGCGGAGCCCGTACCGCACCGGCAGCGACCGCAGCCCCCGCACGAACACCGAGGAGCGCCACGGCAGCCGGTCCGGCGGCAGCGCCGGTTCCAGCCAGGCCATCCGCTCCTGCAGCCGTTCCACCGCGATCGTCGCCAGGGTCGTCGCCAGGGCGCCGCCGGGGCACTGGTGGGCGCCCGCCCCCCACGCCAGATGCGCCCGCGAGCTGAACACCGAGGCCGGGTCGTGGGCCCCGGCGAACGACGGGTCGGCGTGCGCGGCGGCCACCGACAGCATCACCGGGTCCCCGGCCGCGATCACGGTGCCGCCCAGCACGGTGTCGGCGAGGGCGAAACGGAACGTCAGGTTGGCGTACGGCGGGTGCACCATCGCCGCCCGGTTCACCGTCTCGCGGACCATCCCGCCCGCCAGGGCGCCGGCCGCCTCCTCGGAGAGCACCTCGACGACGGTGGCGCAGACCAGCGTGACGGTCAGGTCGCCGAGCTTGCCCAGCAGATGCGTCATGGCGGCGGCCTGCTCGTCGGTGCAGTCCGGCCACGCGGCGATCAGGTACGACGGGAAGTCCTCGCCCGGGGCGCTCCGCCTGGCCGCGCAGGTCCGCCCGCACAGGTCCATCAGCCGGCCGGACGCCTCCGCCGCCTGCGGCCCGCCGTCCAGCAGCCGCCGGATGTCCAGCAGCACGTCCTCGTCGGCCTCGCCGAACCCCGCCAGCCGGTTGATCGCCATCAGCATCAGCGGCCGGGCGTACTCGTCGGCGAGGTCCGCGCGCCCGGTGGTCCCGCGTTCGCCCAGCAGCGCGATCAGCTCGTCGGCGTGCCGGCGGAGCTCGGCCTCCAGCCGCCGTGCCGGGTCCTGCGACCGGTCCTGGAACGGCCGCAGTGCCGCCGACCAGGCGGCCCGCAGCTCCGAGTGCTCCCGCCCCTCGGTGAACGCGACGCCGCCCGCCCGGAACGCCGGCAGCGGCGGCCAGTCGGCGGGGACCGTGCCCTGGGTGTAGGCGCGCCAGTCCGCCAGCCGTTTGCTCCACACCCTCGCGTCGTTCCGCAGCACCTCGAGCACCTCGGCGTACCCGAGGACCAGCCAGCACGGGACGCCGAGCAGGTCGACCGGGGCCACCGGGCCGTGCGCCGCGCGCAGGCCCTCGTACGTCGCCGTGGGATGGACGTCGAAATCCCGGGTCAGCAGCGGTTTCGACGACACCGACGTCAGCCCGCGGATCCCGGGAAGGGCGTCGCTGGAGGGAAGGTGGTCCATGGCTCTTCTCGCTCGACGGCGGGTGCGGGCCGGACGGGGAGGAAATGGGGGATCCCGCCGTGCCTGATCGCACACTGTAGAGATCGTCCCGGCATGGGGACAGGCGTCGGGACGAACCTGGCGCAATGCACTTTTTCAATCCGCCGGCATTGTCACCGTCCATCGATCGGCGACGGCCGGGTGCGCGCGGCGGACGGAAAACGGGTCCCGGAATGCCGGCAGGGCATGGCAAGCTGGCGACGTGGACGAAACGGACGTGGTGCTGCACTTCGACCCGCGGCTGCGGATGTTCCTGCCCGCGGGCCGTCGCGGCGGGCCGCAGCGGGCGGCCCTGGACGGCACCTCCACGCTCGGTCATCTGGTGGAGTCGCTGGGCGTTCCGCTGCCCGAGGTCGGGCCGCTGACGGTCAACGGCGTCCCCGTCGAGCCGTCCCACCACCCCGCTCCCGGCGACACGGTCCAGGTCTCCGCCGTTCCCCGGCCGCAGCCGGTGCCGCTGGAGCCCGGCCAGACCGCGCCCCGTTTCCTGCTGGACGTCCACCTCGGCACGCTGGCCCGCCGGATGCGCCTGCTGGGCCTGGACACCGCGTACCACAACGACATGGACGACCCGGCCCTGGTGGAGCAGGCCAACGCCGAACGCCGGGTCCTGCTCACCCAGGACCGCGGCCTGCTGCGCCGCCGCAGGCTGTGGCTGGGCGCGTACGTCCGCGGCGCCAAGCCCGACGACCAGCTTCGCGACCTGCTGGAACGCTTCGCCCCGCCGCTGCGGCCGTGGAGCCGCTGCACCGCCTGCAACGGGCTTCTGGTCGAGGTCGACAAGGCCGACGTCGAGGCCCTCCTGGAGGCCGGCACCCGCCGCAGCTACGACGTGTACGGCCGCTGCGCCGACTGCGGCCAGGTCTACTGGCGCGGCGCCCACGGGGACCACCTGGCCCGCATCGTCGACGCCGCCCAGGCCACCGTGACCGCCGCCCGCACCGGCGTCTGACCCGTCCCCGGAAACGCGCTCCTGCGTGGAACGGCGCGCTGTTTGGAGAGCAGTGCTCTTGACTTGGATCGGATATCTCGTGTTCAATGCTCTTGAGAGAGAGCACTGCTCTCGACCCATCGAGCACAGGAGCCCCGGATGAGCAGCGACACTCCCCGTTACGTCGAGGCCGGCGCGTTCGCCTCCGCCTTCAACCGCCTGGCCGGCTGGCTGACCCGCCACGGCATCAGCCTCTTCGGCTCCCGCATGCTCTACGTCCGCGGCCGCAAGAGCGGCCAGTGGCGGTCCAACCCCGTCAACCCCCTCACCGTCGACGGCGTCCGCTACCTGGTGGCCCCCCGCGGTCACACCCACTGGGTCCGCAACCTGCGGGCCGCCGACGGCCGGGGCGAGCTCCGCCTGGGCCGCCGCGTCGAGCCCTTCACCGCCACCGAGGTCCCCGACGCCGACAAGCCCCCCATCCTGCGCGCCTACCTCAAGCGCTGGAAGTGGGAGGTCGGCGTCTTCTTCGAGGGGCTGGGCCCCGACTCCTCCGACGAGGACCTCCTCCGGGCGGCCCCCGACTACCCCGTCTTCCGCCTGAGCTGACCGCTCACCGCGGCATGTCGGTCTGGTGGACGATGGCGTCCCGCACCAGACCGGCGGTCGCCTCGGGCCGCCCGAGCGCGGTCACGGCGGGCGGTTCGCGCAGGTGCCGTCCGGAACCGGACAGGACGCGGTGCAGGATCCTCCGGCAGGGCGCCCTTGTGGAAGACCAGCTTGACGCCCTTTTTCGTCACCGCGATGCCGCACAGCCAGTGGTGCCAGTCGCCCTCGACCGTGAAGGTCAGCCGCTTCGTCACGATCGACGTGACGGTGCGGGAGCACATCCCCGGCGTCATCGCGCGTTCCCCGGGCCGCGCGGGGCGGCCCGGGGGAGCGGGTCACATCTGGTCCGGGGACTCGATGCCCAGGAGGTCCAGGCCCAGCTTGAGGGTGCGGGCGGTCAGGTCGCACAGGACCAGCCGGGCGGTGCGCACGTCGCCCTCGGCGTTCAGCACCGGGCAGTTCTCGTAGAACGAGGTGAACGCGCTGGCCACCGAGTACAGGTACTGGGCCAGGCGGTGGAACTCGAGGTTCTCGGCGACCTGGGCGACCAGGCCCTCGAAGCCCAGCAGTTGCAGGGCCAGGGCGCGTTCGGTGGGCTCGGTGAGGGTGAGGGGCGCCACGTCGCGCGGGGGCTCGACGCCGCCCCTGCGGAAGATCGAGCAGATCCGCGCGCGGGCGTACTGCAGGTACGGGGCGGTGTTGCCGTCGAACGACAGCATCCGGTCGTAGTCGAAGACGTAGTCCTTGACCCGGTCGGTGGACAGGTCGGCGTACTTGACCGCGCCGATCCCGACCGCCCGGGCGACCGCCGCACGGGTCTCGGGGTCCAGGTCCGGGTTCTTGTCCGCGACGATCGCGCTCGCCCGGGTGACCGCCTCCTCCAGCAGGTCCACCAGCTTGACCGAGGCGCCCGCCCGGGTCCGCAGGATCTTGCCGTCGCTGCCCAGCACCGACCCGAAGCCGATGTGCTCGGCCCGCGCCGGCGGGGTCAGCCAGCCCGCCTCCTCGGCGGTCTTGAAGATCATGCTCAGGTGCATCCGCTGCGGCAGGCCCACCACGTACAGCAGCCGGGTGGCGTGCAGCTTGCGCAGCCGGTGCCGGATGGTCGCCAGGTCGGTGGCCGGGTAGCCGAACCCGCCGTCGGACTTGCGCACGATCAGCGGCAGCGGGTCGCCGTCCCGGCCGGTGAAGCCCTCCGGGAAGACGCACTTGGCGCCCTCGCTGTCGCGCAGCAGCCCCAGCTCGGCCAGCTCGTCGACGACCGACTCCAGCTGGTCGTTGTAGTAGCTCTCGCCGTAGAAGTCGTTCTCGTCGAGCCTGGCGCCCAGCAGCTCGTAGACGGCCAGGAAGTACTTCTGCGACTCGGTGATCAGCATCCGCCACAGCCGCAGCGTCGCCTCGTCGCCGCTCTGCAGCAGCACCACCCGCCGCCGCGACCGCTCCTGGAACGTCTCGTCGGCGTCGAACTTGCGGCGCGCCGCCTGGTAGAAGCCGTTCAGGTCGCCGACCGACAGCTCGTGCGCGGCCTCGGCCTCGCCGATGTCCAGCAGGTGCTCGACCAGCATCCCGAACGGGGTGCCCCAGTCGCCCAGATGGTTCTGCCGGATCACGGTGTGGCCGCAGAACTCCAGCAGCCGCACCGCCGCGTCCCCGATGATCGTCGAGCGCAGATGCCCGACGTGCATCTCCTTGGCCGCGTTGGGGGCCGAGTAGTCGACCGTGACGGTCTGCGGCCGCTCCGCCCTGGGCACGCCGAGCCGTTCGTCGGCGGTCGTCTCGGCCAGCAGCCGCCCGAGCGCCTCGTCGGACAGCGTCAGGTTGATGAAGCCCGGCCCGGAGATCTCCACCGTCGAGCACAGGTCGCCGAGCTCGGCCCGCTCCACCACCCGCGCGGCGATGTCCCGGGGGTTGCCGCCGAGTCGTCGCACCAGCGCCAGCGCCGCGTCGGACTGGAAGTCCGCGTGCTGCGAACGGCGGATCGCGGGATCCACCGGCTGACCTGCCACCGCCTCGAACGCCGGCGCCAGCCGCCGGCGGAGCAACTCCTCTACATCTGCCACGTCAGAAAAACTACCGACCCACCGCCTGCCGTGTCCAATCGGTTATGCCCCGCCGCGCCCATATCGCCCGGCAGAACGCACCGGGGCGGCGGCGCGGGCGAATGCCGCACCGCCGCCCCGGACGGGCCGAGCGGGTCTCAGTGATTCTTTATGCCGTTGATCAGTGCCGCCCAGGATCGGGCGGTGAGCCGCAGCACACCGAGTTCCGGATTCTTGGAATCCCTGACCAACCGGATCGTGTCACGTTCCACTCCGTCCGTCCCCGGCACCGTGGCCAGCGCGACCTCGACGCAGCCGCCTCCGTCGCTGTAGGTGCTCTTGCGCCATGGCACGGTCGAACATTCAGGCGTCGTCATTGTACGCCTCCATTTCTAGGGTCATTCCAGCTCGGTCAGTCTACGCTGGATGAAGGCAGGCGTCTCCTCCACCGGAAGCGCCTTGTTGCGGAGTATGTCGAAAGCGAGAACGTGGCGGTGAACATCGACGTCGTCTTCGATGTAGATATTTCGGTTCATCAATTCCACGTAGACGACGTCGGCCCCGGGATCGGGGATCTCCAGGATGATGAAGGGGCCGCTCACCGCCGGGTGCCCCCCGGCCCCGAACGGCAGGATCTGCAGCCGTATGTTGGGCCGCTCGGCGAGCTCGAGCAGATGCCTGAGCTGGTCGCGCATGACCTCCGGTCCGCCCACCTGACGGAGGACGGCGGCCTCGTCGATGACTCCCCGGAACTGCAGCGGTTCCGGCCCGGTCAGGCGCTGCTGCCGGCGCATCCGGACGTCCACCTGCCTGCGGATGGCTCCCGGCGCCATCGCCAGTTGGTCGCTCAGGATGCTGCGCGCGTAGTCCTCGGTCTGCAGGAGGCCGTGCAGGACCAGCGCGCTGTAGCTGAGCAGCTTGTGGGCCTCGTTCTCCAGCGCCAGATAGGCGTTGAGGTCGGCGGGCACCGTGGGCACGGCGTCCCACCAGCCGCGCTGGTCGGCGGTGCGGGCCAGCTCGATCAGCCGGTCCCGCTGATTCTCCGGCACCTGGTAGAGGGCCAGGAGTTTGCGCAGGTCCGCGGTCTTGACAGAGATCGCGGCGTTCTCGATGCGGGATACTTTCGCGCTCGACCAGCCGAGCGCCTTGGCGACGTCCTCCCCGGTCATGCCGGCGAGGTCGCGCAGGGTGCGCAGTTCCCGCGCGAGCTGGCGGCGCCGGATCGACGACCTGGTCTGGGATGCGGCCATCACAGGCTCCCGGACGGTGGGCAGCATGCTTGCCTGTCATCTGCCGCGTAGCGTTGCGTGCAGGCGACCGGAGAAGTCTACATGAAAACTTGCACGAGACCCTTCGCTGACGCATTCTTGTGATTGGGGAGTGGGATCGCATTCCGGTAGGAGGCGACCCGGTGGTACGCAACAGAACATTCGGTCCTGGGGCACGGGCGGGACCGGGAGCGCCGTCGTGACGGTGGAGGCGCGCGACGAACTGTTCGCACGACGGGAGACGGCGAGTGCGGCGCCGCGCAGGGCGCTCACCTACCAGTTCCTCGCCGTGGTGGACATCGAGGGATTCAGCAGGCTGAACACCTGGGCGCAGGCGGCCGCGCAGAACCGGCTGCACCGGGTCCTGGAACTGGCGGCGCACCGTGCGGGACTGGACCGCGACTCCTGGCAGAAAGAGTCGCGCGGGGACGGTGAACTGGCGATCCTGCCCGGGGACATCGACGGCCCCCGGCTGGTGGCCGACTATCCCCGGCACCTGGCCGCCGCCCTGCGGGAGATCAACGAGGAGCCCGGAGAGGGCCCTCGCCTGCGCGTCCGGCTGGCCCTTCATCACGGCGCCGTGGCAGCCGGTGGGCTGGGCGCGGTGGGGCGGGCGCCCATCGAGGTCTGCCGCCTGGTGGACCTGGAGCCGCTGCGCCGGGAGCTTCGCCGCAGGGCCGGTGAGGATCTGGTGCTGATCGTGTCGGCCGCCCTCTATCGGGAGGTGGTGGAAAGCGGCTTCGGCGGCCTGGACCCGGCCGATTTCGAGTACGTCTCCGCGGTGGTCAAAGGGCAGACGTTCCACGGTCACATTCATTACGGGAGCCGCTCCCGGGCGGTCCGCGACAATCCACCGGCCCGGCGCCCGTGGAGCTCTTTTCTGGAACGCCGGCGCAAAGCCTCCTGATCTTCGGAGCGGGGGCCGGGGCGGAGGGAGAACGGCGGGCGTCTGCCGGGAACGCGCCCGCTGTCCCGGGTCTCGGAGGGCGCGGCGCACGTCACGGGCGTCCGTTTCCATGATCGCCCGGCGAGGGCCTCGACTTCGTGACGACGGGTCGTGCGCCGGCCGATGGGTCATGATCCCGTGAACGGGTTTTTCGGGACGATGCCCCCCTTTTCCGTCGTATCCGCAGCAAGAGGTGCAGATTCGAGCATCAGCCGCCGGTATGCACCGTATGCGGGCGGAGTTCCGAAGAAGTCACCTGGACCCGGACGTTCTTTTACGATGTGCTGGTGCAAGTTGCAGGGGGCTTACGTTCGATGGCCGATGACGGTGGAATTCCGGACATGTGCGGTGACTGAGGGCAGGGCGGCGGGCGGGCTGCCCGCGGAGATCACCCGGTTCATCGGGCGGCGGCGGGAGCTGGCCGACGTCACGGGGCTGCTGGGGACCGCCCGGCTGGTCACGCTGACCGGGGTGGGCGGGGTCGGCAAGACGCGGCTGGCGCTGCGGGCCGCCCACCAGGTGCGGCGGAACTTCCCCGACGGGGTCCGGCTGGTGGAGCTGTCGGGGCTGCGCGAGCCGGGACTGGTGTGCCATGCGGTGGCGCACGCGCTGCAGGTGCAGGACCACACGCCGCGCGCGCTGCCCGGCGTGCTGGCCGGGCATCTGGCCGACCGCGAGATGCTGCTGGTCCTGGACACCTGCGAGCACCTGGTGGACGCCTGCGCGGAGCTGGCCGAGAGCCTGCTGCAGGCCGCCCCCGGGCTGCGCGTCCTGGCCACCAGCCGGGAGCCGCTGAACGCCGCCGGCGAGCAGGTCTATCCGGTGGCGCCGCTGCCGGTCCCCGACGAGGACGCCGAGGACCTGGACGGCTTCGACTCGGTGCGGCTGTTCATGGACCGGGCCACGGCCGCCGACCCGTCGTTCGCGCTCACCCCCGAGAACCGCCGCGCGGTCGCCCGGGTGTGCGCCGGTCTGGAGGGCATCCCGCTGGCCCTGGAGCTGGCCGCCGCCCGGCTGCGCGTGCTGTCGGCGGCCGAGCTGGGCGAACGGATCGGCGACCGGTTCCAGCTCCTCGGCACCCGGGGACGCACCGGGCCGTCCCGGCATCGCACGCTGCGGGCGGCGGTCGGCTGGAGCCACGAGCTGTGCGACCCGGCCGAGAAGCTGCTGTGGGCGCGGCTGTCGGTGTTCGTCGGCACCTTCGACCTGACCGCCGTCCGCAAGGTCTGCGCCGACGGGAAGCTGCCCGCCGCCGGCATGTTCGACCTGGTGGCGGCGCTGGTCGACAAGTCGGTCGTGGTGTGCGAACGGCACCCGGACGGGTCGCGGCTGCGGATGCTGGAGACGCTGCGCGAGTACGGCGCCGAGTGGCTGCGCTCGCTGGGCGAGGAGGAGGCCGTGCGCCGCCGTCACCGCGACCACTACCTGCAGGTGGCGCAGGAGGCCGAGCGGCGCTGGTTCGGGCCCGAGCAGGAGGACTGGCTGCGGCGGCTGCGCCGGGAGCACCACAACTTCCGGGCCGCCCTGGAGTCGGGCCTGGACGCCGGGGAGGCGCGGGCCGTGCAGCGGATGGCGACGGCGCTGCAGTTGTTCTGGGCGACCTGCGGGCCCGTCTCCGAGGGGCGGATGTGGCTGGAACGGGCGCTGGAGCTGGACGGCGCACCGCCGGAGTCCCGCGTCGAGGCGCTCACCGCGGCCGGGGCCATGGCCATCCTGCAGGGCGACCGGGACGGCGCCGCCCGGCGGCTGGCGGAGGCGCAGGCGCTGGCCGGACGGCTCGGCGACCCGTGGACGTCGGTGCGGATCACCTATCTGCGGGGCCTGGCGGCGACGTTCGACGGACGCCCGGACGAGGCGATCGGGTCGCTGCGGGAGGCGCAGGAGCGGTTCGCCGACCTGGGCGTCCAGGACGCCTCGTTCCCGGTCCAGGTGCGGCTGTCGCTGGCGACCGCGCACGTGCTGCGCGGCGAACCGGCGCCCGCGATCGCCTACTGCCGCGCCAACCAGCGGGTGTGCCGGGAGCACGGCGACCGGACCCTGCTGGCGTACGCGCTGGCGATCCGGGCGCGGGCGGAGCTGGCGTCCGGCGAGGTGGAACGGGCCGCCGCCCATCTGCGGCAGGCGGTGCGGCTGCGGCGCGCCGAGCCGGACCCGGCGAGCCTGGGCCTGGCGGTCGAGCTGCTGGCGTGGATCGCGGCGGCGCGGGGCGAGCCGCGGCGCGGGGCGGTGCTGCTGGGCGCGGCGCACCGGCTGTGGTGGACGTTCGGGCTGGCCGGGCTGCGCAACACGGTGGTGTCCGAGCACGCGCAGTGCGAACGGCGGGTCCGCGACGCCCTCGGCGAGTCCGCCTTCCGCCGGGCCCACCAGGAGGGCGCCGGGCTGTCCCCGCCGCAGATCGCCGAGTACGCGCTGGCCGACCAGGCCGCCCCGGCGCCCGCCGCGCCGGCCCCGCCGGACCGGCTCACCCCCCGGGAGCGGCAGGTCGCCGCGCTGGTCGCCGAGGGCCTGTCCAACCGGCAGATCGCCGAGCGGCTGACCGTGGCCAAGCGCACCGTCGACACCCATGTCGAGCACATCCTGGCCAAGCTGGACTTCACCGCCCGGACCCAGATCGCCGCCTGGTACGCCCGGCAGCGGCCGGGCCCCGAGGGCTGAGCGGGAGCGCGGTTGCCGGTACGCGCGCCGCATGGTTACGCTTCGTGTTCGCAATGGTGCTGAACGCAAGGGGGTGCGGGATGGACGCCGCCGAGCGGCCCGAATGGGCCGGCAAGCCGGTTCGCCAGCTCACCGTGGGCGAGCTCACCGAGGCGCTGGTCTACCTGGAGGAACGCGAGCCGGCCGACGACGCCCTCAGCCGCGCCCTGGCGGCCCAGCTCGCCGAGCGCACGGCCGCGGTGTGTTAGCCGGGGCGGACCGAGAAGGAGGCGCCCACCGCTCGTGCGGCGGGCGCCTCTCGGGTGTCCGGGCCGGATGCCGGGCGGTCCCGCGAATCGGTGCCGCGGCGCTGTGACATTTTTCGCGCCCGTTACGCAGACCTAGTGTTGGCGGGGCGCTCACAACGGCTCGGAGTCCGGGCCATTGCGAGGAGGGGAGTGGCGCCCCGCCAACCGCGGTCAGCGATGCGTCCATCACGGGCCGCATCGCCAAGTTACTACCCGTCGTTCGCTCCGGGGGGTGGACCGGGGGGAATTCCTGGGGACCTCTTGTGAGGCATGCCTCAGCTCCCTCCGCATACCGGTTCCCACCTGGCATTTCCCCGAGTTTTCCAGCACATTTCAGTGCACCTTGCACGGGGCGGTGACAGGTGTCAGACCCCTCAGGTGAGTGCCGCCGCCGAGGCGTCCAGTGCCCCGTCGAGATGGGCGGTGTCGTTGTACCGCCGCACCATCCACCGTTCGCCCGTCACCACCAGATGGGAAATGGATGCGTTGTCGGCGCCCAGGAACGCGAAGGGCCGTGATTCCGCCGCCAGCGCCAGCGCCTGGGCGATGAACGCGCCGTGCGTGAACGCCGCCAGCCGCCCCCCGGGATGCGCCGCCGCCAGCCGCCCGATCACCCGGCGGACCCGTCCGGCGAAAGCCTCCGCGGACTCGGCCCCGGGGATCACGTCCCAGCGCTCCTCGGCGAACAGCCGCTGGGCGACCGGGTCGTTCTCGGCCACCTTCATCCGGAACAGCCCGCCCTCCCACTCGCCGAGGTGGACCTCGCGCAGGTCCGGCACCACCCGCGGCTCGACGCCCAGCTCCCGCACCAGCGGCTCGGCGGTCTCGGCGGTGCGGCGCAGCGAGCTGACGTAGACGGCGTCCAGCTTCTCCCCGGCCAGCCGCCGGCAGACCCGCCGTGCCTGCTCGCGTCCCTCGGGCGCCAGACCCGGATCGCCCTGCCCGTCCACCAGCGGGAACGGCTCGCCGGGCCGGAACGCCTGGGAGGCTCCGTGGCGGACGAGCAGGATCTCCGTGGCGCCGGGCGGCGGCGCGAACCGTGACTGGCGATACGTGCGTTCCCCGTCGCGGGACTCCTGGTCGAAGGTCACGATCCGCAGCCTAACGGGCGAATCGGTCAGCGCGGCCGGTCGAAGAACCCGCGGATGTCGGCCACCGGCAGGTCCGGGCGAGCCGGCCGGAGGGGGAGTCGGCCAGCGCCCCCGGGGCTCGGCGGGCGCTACCGGCTGGAGGCGGGCACGGCCATGCCGCCGCTGCTGCTGGACGACGAGGAGGCCATGGCGGCGGCGCCGTGCCTGCGTGCCGGCACCGGCCACGCGGTCACCGGCGTCGAGGAGGCGGCGCTGCGGGCGCTGGCCAAGCTGTGACACCCCGCACCACGACCTCCTGCCGGAGCCCTCCGCCGCGCGAGCGGAGCGAGCGCAATCAAACCCGCCCTAGCCGTTCTTGCGGGCGATCCCCGCCATGCCGAGCTGCTCGCCGGGCGTCAGGTCGTCCGGGTCCACCGGCTCGTCGGGCCGCCACAGCGCCGTGTAGGTGACGCCCGGCTCGATCAGCTCGAAGTCGCCGAAGTGGTGCTCGATCTCCTCCGGGGTGCGCGCCCAGCACTTGTCCAGGCTCTCCCGGGTGATCCGGGCCAGCTCCTGCTGCGCGGGCAGGCCGGTGTCCACCAGCGAGGTCATGAACAGGTGGCTGCCGGGCGCCATCACGTTCCGGTACGCGGAGACCACCGACTCGCAGTCCTCCGGCGACAGGTAGTGCAGCATCCCCACCAGCATGATCACGACGGGCCGGCCGAAGTCCAGGAACCCGGTGATGTCCGGATGCCGCAGGATCCGCTCCGGCTGGGCGACGTCCCCGGTCACGACCTTGGTGTTGGGGTTGTTGGCCAGCAGCGCCCGGCCGTGCACCAGCACCATCGGGTCGATGTCCACGTACACGACCTTGGCGTCGGGGTTCTCCCCCTGGGCGACCTCGTGGGTGTTCTGCACGGTCGGCAGGCCGCTGCCCAGGTCGAGGAACTGGTCCATTCCCGCCTCGCGGGCCAGGTACCGCACCCCGCGGACCAGCACCTTGCGGTTCTCGATCGCGGATTCCTGGAGCCCCGGGATGTGCCGGCAGGCGTAGTCGGCCAGCTGGCGGTCCACCTCGAAGTTGTCCTTGCCGCCGAGCAGGGCGTCGTAGGCGCGGGCGATGGTGGGCTTGCCGAAGTCGAGTTCGGCGGGCGGCCAGTCGGTACGGTCCGGGTTGTCGCTCATGGCGCGATCCTCGTCAGCAGGGGACACCGCTGGCGATCATGATAGGCCGCCGGACGGCCGTGACGGGGGGATTCGGCCGGTTCGCCGCCCTTCGCCCTGGCGGTCCGGTTCGGGGAGTGCGACAAACGACGCCCCGGTGCCGGTGGTCCCGTCGACGCCGGCGTGCGCGGTCCCGCATTCTTTCGTGGTTCTTTCATGGTCGGCGGGTGTTTCTCCGCGCCGCTCGCATATGCGATGAGCTGCGGCGGAACGGTCCGGTCGCGCGGTGCCCGACAAGGGCCGACTTTTGATCTCAACTTCGCCTGACAAGGCCCGTGTAGAGTTTGCGCCTAACATATCGCGTTATCGATGGCTCCTGGTTCGCCTGCCGCGAAGGGAGAGCCCCGCCGGCGGTTCCGGACCAGGTGGCGCCGCTGTTCGGGCGCCCCCACCGGGGCGTCGGCCTGCGCTGCCGCCCCGCGGGGACGCCTGCACGGATCACCGCGTTCCACCCCCCTTCGAGTGCCTGGTGAGTGCCCCATGTCCATGACCTCGGACCGCCCGCCGGTCGAAAAAGCCGTTCCGGAACCGTCACCCCGCCCGGCCCAATCCAATGTCTGGCCGCTGATCACCCGTGTGCATTTCTACGCCGGGGTCTTCGTGGCCCCCTTTCTGCTCCTGGCGGCGCTGACCGGGCTGCTTTACGCGTTCTCGCCGCAGCTCGAGCAGATCGTTCACCGGGACGTCCTGCACGCCGAACGGGTCGCGGGGAACCCGCTCCCGCTCGCCGAGCAGGTCCGCGCCGCCCGCACCGCCCACCCCGAGGGCATGATCAAGACGGTCGTCCCGCCCGACGCGCCGGAGGAGACCACCCGCGTGGTCCTGAACGGCGTCCCCGGCCTGGGCGAACTGCAGCGCACCGTCTACGTCGACCCGTACACGGGGAAGGTCCTCGGCGCCCGGACCACCGAGGGCACCTCCATGCCGGTCACCACATGGCTGGGCGAACTCCACCGCTCGCTGCACCTCGGTGACACGGGCGCCCTGTACGCCGAGGCCGCCGCGAGCTGGCTGTGGGTCATCGCCGTTCTGGGCCTGCTGATGTGGGTCGTCCGCCGCCGCCACTACCGTGGCACCGCCCCCGTCCACCGCGCCCTCTGGCACGACCGCTCCGCCCGCGGCGTCCGCCGCACCCGAGGCCGTCACGGCGCCCTGGGCCTGTGGGCGGCCACCGGCCTCCTCGTCGTCAGCATCACCGGCCTGACCTGGACCGATCACGCCGGCGCCCGCTTCGACCTGCTCCAGGAACGCCTCAACTCCACCCCGCCGAAGCTCGACACGTCCCTGACCGGCGCTCCCGCGGGCGGCGCCCCGGCGGCGGGCCACGGCGGACACGCCCACCACGGCGGAGCCCATTCCAGCGCGCACGACCCCGACCCCGTCCAGATCGACAAGGTCCTGGCCACGGCCCGTACCGCCGGCATCACCGGTCCCGTCGAGATCTCCCCGCCCGCCAGGCCCGGCCACGCCTGGACCGTCGCCGAGACCGACAACACCTGGCCCGTCCGCAAGGACAAGGCCGCCGTGGACCCCGCCGCCCAGCGGGTCACCGACCGGGTCGCCTTCAGCGATCACCCCACGATGGCCAAGCTGACGACCCTGGGCATCCAGTTCCACATGGGCCGCCTCTTCGGCCCGGCCAACCAGCTCTTCATGGCCGCCACCGCGCTCGGCCTCATCGTCCTCGTCTTCTGGGCCTATCGCATGTGGTGGCAGCGCCGCCCCACCCGAGCGGACCGCCGAGCCCCCTTCGGCCGTCCCCCGGCACGGGGAGCCTGGCGTTCCCTCCCCACCTGGACCCTGATCGCCGGCGTCCCCCTGATGCTCGCGGTGGCCTGGGCGGTCCCGGTGCTGGGCGTCACCCTGCTGGCGTTCCTGGTCATCGACGCCCTGGTCGGCGTCCTCCGCCGTCCCCGCACTTCCTGACCCACCCGCAGGCGGCCAGGACGGCCTTGTGGTGCATGATGCGGCCGGTGACCGAGCATCCCGGCCTGCTCAGGCAGCTCCTCAAGGTCGTCCTGGCGTACACCTGGTTCTTCGAGACCGTCGACGACGACGTACTGGACGACGGCACCGCGCTCGAACAGACGGAGTACGCCGCCCACCTCCTGAACCGGCTTCCCGCCCCCGACCGCGACCACCTGCTCGCCGAACTGGCGGCCCTGGCCGCCCAGGACCCCGACCCGGCGAGCCGCGCTTTCACCGAGTCCTTCGCCTTCGCGATGGGCCTGGTGGAGGATCCCCCGCCGTCCCCGGAGTGAGCCCCGGCCGTTCGTCCTCCTCGAGGGCCTGACCTTGCCCAAGGTCAGGCCCTCGACGCCGCCGGCATGGCATACCGGACGAAGACGGAACCGCATCACGCGACCAGAGCGGGGCGCCGGGAACGGATCCGGCGCCACCGCACCTGCCCCCGTGCGGTCGAACGCGCCCGCCGCGACTCCTGTCGCGGCAGGGAACGTGGAGGGCCGCCGGCATCCGCCCTGACGGGCCGGCCACGATCACGCTCTGCTCCGTCGCCCTCCGCGCGGCATGATCGAAGTGCTTCGAAAATTTTCGCAAGATCTGGCTCGAACTTGATCGTTTACAGGGGCTTTCAATGGTCATCTGTGGACTTGATTGACCGGTCAGGGCTATCACCAGCGGAAATGCTTCCTCGGGAGATCCGGAGTTGCGATCGGCTTCCCGATATGTTTCCGAAACTCATTGACAGTCCGGCGGAGGCGTACCCATACTCCGGTCATCGACGGACCCCAACCGCCGTCGATCCGGGTCACCCCCGCGACCCGGTCCTCCGGTCGTCGACCGCACGACAACCGGCCACCCCCGCCGCGTTGTACGACGCCGACGCACGGTGGTCGTCACCGGCCGCCGACAGTTCCGCCGGTTCGTATCACGCTGCCCGGCCTCACGAGGAGGAAGCGCGCAGATGAACGACGCCCCCGCCCGCCCCAAGAGCCGCAGACGCGGCCGCACCAGGCTGCTCGTCGACCGCGCCGGCGCCATGGCCGTGGCGCTGGTCGCGGCCGTGGCGATGCTGCCCGGCACCGCCGCCGCGGCCCCCGTGACCTCCAACCAGACCGGCACCCACGACGGCTACTTCTATTCGTTCTGGACCGATGCTCCCGGAACGGTCTCCATGGAGCTGGGATCCGGCGGCAATTACAGCACCTCATGGCGCAACACCGGGAATTTCGTCGCCGGTAAGGGCTGGAGCACCGGCGGACGCAGGACCGTCACCTACTCGGGCAGCTTCAATCCGTCCGGAAATGCCTATCTGACCCTGTACGGGTGGACCAGAAACCCGCTCGTGGAGTACTACATCGTCGACAACTGGGGCACCTACCGGCCCACCGGAACGTACAAGGGAACGGTCACCAGCGACGGCGGTACGTACGACATCTACGAGACGACGCGCTACAACGCCCCCTCCATCGAGGGCACCAGGACCTTCAAGCAGTACTGGAGCGTCCGGCAGTCCAGGAGAACGGGCGGGACCATAACCTCCGGCAACCACTTCGACGCGTGGGCCCGTCATGGCATGAACCTGGGCAGCCACGATTACATGATCATGGCGACGGAGGGATACCAGAGCAGCGGAAGCTCCAACATCACGGTGGGCGGCTCCTCCAACCCCGGCCCCGGCCCCGGTGGCTGCACCGCGACGCTGTCCGCGGGTCAGCAGTGGAGTGACCGGTACAACCTCAACGTCTCGGTCAGCGGCTCGAGCAACTGGACCGTGACGATGAACGTGCCGTCCCCGGCGAGGATCATCGCCACCTGGAACATCAGCGCCACCTACCCCAACTCCCAGACGCTGGTCGCCCGGCCCAACGGCAACGGCAACAACTGGGGTGTGACGATCCAGCACAACGGCAACTACACCTGGCCGACGGTCTCCTGCAGCGCGGGCTGACCTCCGGAACACCGCACCCGCGGCGCGGCGGCCCACGGCCGCCGCGCCGCACTGCTGTCGGCCGCGACCGGCCTGCGCCATGCCGATGTTGCCGGCGCCCCGGTCACCCGGTCCGACGAGCGCGCCGACCGCAGTGCGCCTCTTCCGGTACTCCGCCCCCGGCGGTGATGGAGTTGACCGATGGCCGGATCGCCGTCGAGCAGCCGCCCGGGACGTCGGCGTGAAGTCGTCCTTTGATCCGGTGACGCTGAACCTCATGCCGTTCGGACGCGTCGGCGCAGGCTGCGGGCGGCGCCGTCCGGACGGGTGATCGTCCGGGACGGCGGCCGCGTTCATGCGCCGGGTGCGGCCGCCCTCCTGGCTTGTTCCCGTTTCGCTGTCATCGGGGCAATTCAGGAGGTGTGTCTCATTCATCCATTGATGAGGATGGATGCCACATGATCGCACCGTCCGCCCTGTTCTCGGGAGGAGCGATGCCCACCGTCCCCGGGCCCGTCCGCAGGCTCGTGCCGGCCCCGCCGCCGGCCGGCGTGCCGTTCGGCCGGCGCGGATTCGCCATGGCGCGGCTGTCGCGGGTGCTGCGGAAGGCGATGCCGGACCCGACCGGTTCGGCGTGCCGCCCCACGACGTCCCGGCCGGTGGCCGACGGCCATGGCTTCGACCGCGCCTGCTCCGGCACGGGCAGGCCGACCTGTGGAACGGCGTGGGGCCGGCTGCCGCGTCCCCCGGTGGATGCGACGTGCTGCGGCGGGAGGCCGACGCGCACCGGCCGGAGCCGGCACGGGGCGTCGTCTTCGTGGTCAGGGCACGCGCGTACGCAGGGTTCGCGCCCGAGCGCGCCGCGGCTCCGGCCGATCTGACGACCGCGCCGGCCGATGCCGCCGTGGCGGCCTCTCCCGGCCCCCTGCGGCTCGCGGGCCGTGGTTCCGCGACGTGCGCGCCCATTTCCCGGCGGCGAACGTTTCCGCCGGCCGACCGGCGGTCCCGCGTGCTTTCGGGATTTCCGCTCCCACCGCGCCCGGCGGTTCGCCGGGCGGTGCGGCCCGTCCGGTAATACGCGCCCGCCCCGGCCCCGTCAATTCCTTAATCATGCTCTTTGTCCAGCAAGAACGAAGTAGTCGCGCCACGGTGCGCCCCGGGTACCTTCGATCGCGTAAGTGATTCCTGCTATCAGGGTCATATTGAATAATGCCCCGACTGTTGATTGGGGAATGCGTTGGCCACCGTGTTGCGGAAATCGGGTCGCCGTGCGCCCACCGCGGTCGGCGTCGGGCGGGTGCCGCGCGCCCCGGTGCGCGGTGGGCTGCGGCACTTCACGAACCCGCGGTCGCCGCACTTCCACCAGGCCCGTGACGGGCGCGCGGCGGTGCCCTCGAGGGCCCCCGCCGGCGGACGGGCCGCCACCGGCCAACCGGAGAGCGGAAAAGAGGTCGTGCCCGCATGAGCAGTACCAGGCTCGCAATAGTCGGAATGGGATGCCGGTACCCGGATGCCGCGTCGCCCCGGGAGCTCTGGGAGAACGCCCTCGCCGGCCGCCGCGCCTTCCGGCGGCTGCCCGACGAGCGGATGCGGCTCGAGGACTACTGGGACGCGGACCCGTCCGCCCCCGACCGGTTCTACGCCAAGAACGCCGCCGTCATCGAGGGCTACCGGTTCGACCGGGTCGCCCATCGCGTCGCCGGGAGCACCTACCGGTCCACCGATCTCACCCACTGGCTGGCGCTCGACGTCGCGGACCGGGCGCTCGCCGACGCGGGATTCCCCAAGGGCGAGGGACTGAACCGCGAACGCACCGGCGTGATCGTGGGCAACACGCTGACCGGGGAGTTCACCCGCGCCAACGTGCTGCGGCTGCGCTGGCCGTACGTGCGGCGGGTCGTCGCCGCGGCGCTCCGCGAGCAGGAGGGCTGGGACGACGACCGGCTGGCCGGATTCCTCGACGACCTGGAGGCCGCCTACAAGCACCCGTTCCCGGCGATCGACGAGGACACCCTCGCCGGCGGCCTGTCCAACACGATCGCGGGCCGGATCTGCAACCACTTCGATCTCAAGGGCGGCGGCTACACCGTCGACGGCGCCTGCTCCTCCTCGCTGCTGTCGGTGGCGACCGCGTGCACGCAACTGCTGGACGGCGCCATCGACATCGCCGTCGCGGGCGGTGTGGACCTGTCGATCGACCCGTTCGAGATCGTGGGCTTCGCCAAGACCGGAGCCCTGGCCAAGGCCGAGATGCGGCTCTACGACCGCCGCTCCAACGGCTTCTGGCCGGGTGAGGGCTGCGGAATGGTCGTCCTGATGCGGGAGGAGGACGCCCGCGCCGAACACCGCCGCATCTACGCGACCATCGCCGGCTGGGGCGTCTCCTCCGACGGCCAGGGGGGCATCACCCGGCCCGAGCTCAGCGGCTACCAGCTGGCGCTGCGGCGGGCCTACGAGCGGGCCGGTTTCGGGATCGAGACGGTGCCGATGTTCGAGGGCCACGGCACGGGCACCCAGGTCGGCGACGCCACCGAGCTGCGGGCCCTGTCCCTGGCCCGCGCCGCCGCCGATCCGCAGGCCGCACCGGCCGCGATCAGCTCGATCAAGGGGATGATCGGGCACACCAAGGCCGCCGCCGGGGTGGCCGGGCTCATCAAGGCCGTCATGGCGGTGCACGAGCAGGTCCTCCCGCCGACCGTCGGCTGCGTGGACCCGCATCCGGTGCTGGAGGAGGACGGGGCGACGCTGCGGGTGCTGCGCAAGGCCGAGCCGTTCCCGGCCGGAGCGCCGGTGCGGGCCGGGGTCACGGCCATGGGCTTCGGCGGCATCAACACCCATGTCGTGGTGGAGGGCGCCGCCCCGCGGCGGCGGGTCCCGATGGACACCCGGACCCGGGCGCTGGCCGCGTCGGTCCAGGACGTGGAACTGCTGCTCGTCGACGCCGACTCGCCGGAACACCTGCGCGCCCGGCTGACCGAGCTGGTCGAGTTCGTTCCCCGGCTGTCCTACGCCCAGCTCGCGGATCTGGCCGCCGCGCTCCAGCGGAGGCTGCGCGACCTGCCGTACCGCGCGGCCGTCGTGGTCTCCTCTCCGGAGGACGCCGAACGCCGGCTGCGGCGGGCGCTGGAGGCCCTGGACGCCGGGGATCCGCGGCTGGTCGATCCCGACGGCCGCGTCTTCCTCGGCCAGGCGAGCGGGCCGGGCCGGATCGGCCTGCTGTTCCCGGGGCAGGGCTCGGGCCGCGGCACCAGCGGCGGCGCGCTCCGCCGCCGCCTCGCCGAGGTGGAGGAGGTCTACCTCAAGGCGGCGCTGCCCACCGGCGGCGACATGGTGGCGACCGCGGTGGCGCAGCCGCGCATCGTCACCGGATCGATGGCCGGTCTGCGCGCCCTGTCCGTCCTCGGCGTGGAGGGGGAGGTCGCGGTCGGGCACAGCCTCGGCGAGCTGTCGGCCCTGCACTGGGCCGGGGCGATGGACGAGGAGACGCTGCTGCGGGTGGCGGGCGTCCGCGGCCGGACGATGACCGAGCACAGCTCCTCGGGCACCATGGCGGGGGTCAACGCGCCGTCGTCCGTGGTGGACGGGCTGATCACCGGGCTGCCCGTGGTGATCGCCGGGTACAACGGGCCCGACCAGACGGTCATCGCGGGCTCGGTGGAGGCGATCGAGGCCGCCGGGCGCAACGCCGAACGGGCGGGCGTGAGCTGGACGCGCCTGGCGGTGTCGCACGCCTTCCACTCCCCGCTGGTGGCCCCGGCGGCCGACGCGTTCGGCGACCGGCTCGCCGACGAGGAGTTCGGCCCGGTCGAGCGGCGGGTGGTCTCCACGGTGACGGGGGAGGTGCTGGCGCCCGACACCGACCTGCCCGCGCTGCTGCGCCGCCAGATCACCGCCCCGGTGCAGTTCGCCCAGGCGGTGGAGCTGGCGGCCAAGGACGCGGACCTGTTCATCGAGGTCGGCCCCGGCCGGGTGCTCAGCCGGCTGGCGACCGCCATCGCGGACGTGCCGGCCGTCGCCCTGGACACCGACGACGAGTCGCTCGGCGGGCTGCTCCGGGTCGCCGGTGCGGCGTACGTGCTCGGCGCCCCGGTACGGCACGAGGCGCTCTTCCACGGCAGGCTGATCCGGCCCCTGGAGATCGGCGCCGAGTTCTCGTTCTTCGCCAGCCCCGCCGAGTCCGCACCGCCGTTGCAGATCCGCGGGGCGGGCCGGAAGGCCGGTGGGCCGGCCGAGACCGGCGAGCCTGGCGAGAAGGGCGAGAACGGCGAGACCGGCGGGCCGGCCGAGCCCACGGACGAGCCGGCGATCGAACTGCTGCGCCGCCTGGTCGCCCAGCGCGTCGAACTGCCGCCGGAGATGGTCACCGACGACAGCCGCCTGCTCGACGACCTGCACATGAGCTCGATCACGGTGGGGCAGGTCATGAACCAGGCGGCGCAGCTGCTGCGGCTGCCGATGGCCCAGGCGCCGACCAACTTCGCCACCGCCACGCTGCGGGAACTGGGCGAGACGCTGGAGACCCTGGCCGAGACCGCCCTGCCCGAGGACACCGGACCCGCGGCGGTCGTGGCCGGTGCCGCCGCATGGTCCCGGCCGTTCCGGGTCGACCTCGACGAGGTGCCGCGACCGCCCAGGACCGCGCCGCGGGAGAACGGGTCGTGGCAGGTGTTCGCCACGGACGGCCACCCGCTGGCCGAGCCGCTGCGCCGGGCCCTGGAACGTGCGAACGTCGGCTCCGGGGTCCTGGTCTGCCTGCCGCCGGACTGCGCCCCGGAACAGGTGAAGCTCGCCCTGGACGGCGCGCAGCGGGCGGTGCGGGGCGAGCCGGGCAGCCGGTTCGTCCTGGTCCAGTACGGCCGGGGCGCGGCCGGTCTGGCCAAGACGCTGCGGCTGGAGGCGCCGCAGGTGCGCACCACCATCGTCAACCTGCCGGAGGGCGCCGAGGACGTCGAGCCGGTCGTGGCCGAGGTGGCGGCGACGAGCGACTTCGCCGAGGTGCACTACGACGCCGACGGCGTCCGGCGGGTGCCGACCCTGCGGGTCATGCCGGTACGGCCGGAACGCAGCCGGCCGCCCCTGGACGAGACCGACGTCCTGCTGGTCACCGGAGGCGGAAAGGGCATCACCGCCGAGTGCGCGCTGGCCGTGGCCGTCAACACGGGCGCCAGGCTGGCGGTGCTGGGACGCTCCGACCCCGCCGAGGACGAGGAACTGGCGGCGAACCTGCGGCGCATGGCCGACGGCGGCGCGACCGTCCACTACGCCCGCGCCGACGTCACCGACCCCGCCCAGGTCGGTGCCGCCGTCGCGGAGCTGTCGAAGGCCCTCGGCCCGGTCACCGCCGTCCTGCACGGCGCCGGGCGCAACGAGCCGGCCGGGATCGCCGGCCTGGACTTCGAGGCGTTCCGGCGCACCTTCGCCCCCAAGATCGACGGCCTGCGCGCCGTGCTCGACGCGGTGCGGCCCGGCTCGCTGAAGCTGCTGGTGACGTTCGGCAGCATCATCGGCCGGTCGGGGCTGCGCGGGGAGGCCCACTACGCCACCGCCAACGAGTGGCTGGCCGACCTGACCCGCGAGGTGGCCGAGCGGCACCCGGGCTGCCGGGCGCTGTGCATGGAGTGGTCGGTGTGGTCCGGGGTCGGCATGGGCGAACGCCTGTCGGTCGTCGAAGGGCTGACCCGGGAGGGCATCACGCCGATCACCCCGGACCAGGGCGTGGAGCTCATGATGCGGCTGGTCACCGACCCCGACGCGCCCGTCGTGGTGGTGATCAGCGGCCGCACCGAGGGCGTCGACACCGTCCGCCGCCCGCGTCCTGAGCTGCCGCTGCTGCGCTTCGTGGACAAGCCGCTGATCCGCTACCACGGCGTCGAGCTGGTCACGGAGGTCGAGCTGAACGCGGGCACCGACCCCTATCTCGGCGACCACCTGCTCGACGGCAACCTGCTGTTCCCGGCGGTCCTCGGGCTGGAGGCGATGGCCCAGGTCGCCACCGCGGCCACCGGCTGGACCGCCGTCCCCGTGATCGAACGGGCGGAGTTCCTGCGGCCCATCGTGGTGCCGCCGGACGGCAGCACCCGGATCCGGATCGCCGCGGTGGTCACCGCCGACGACACGGCCGAGGTGACCATCCGCAGCGAGGAGACCGCCTTCACCGCCGAGCACTTCCGGGCGCGCCTGGTCTTCTCGGGGGCCATCCCGCCCGACGGCCCGCCCTGTCAGGTGGAGGAGGACACGCCCGCGGTGCCGCTGAACCCGGCCGAGGACATGTACGGCTCGCTGCTGTTCCAGCGGGGCCGGTTCCGCCGGCTGCGGCGCTACCACCGCGCCGCCGCCCGCCATGTGGACGCCGATGTGGCGACGACCACGACGGGCGACTGGTTCGCCGGGTTCCTGCCCGGCGGGCTGCTGCTCGGCGACCCCGGCATGCGGGACGCGCTGATGCACGGGAACCAGGTCTGCGTACCCGACGCCACGCTGCTGCCGGTGGGGGTCGACCGGCTGTTCCCCTGCGGCGACGCGGCGGCCGTGACCGGGGAGCAGCCGGGAGAGCTGCGTTACACCGCCATCGAGCGTGCGCGCGACGGCGACACCTATGTCTACGACATCGTGGTGCGCGACCGGACCGGTGCCGTCGTCGAGCGCTGGGAGGGGCTGTGCCTGCGGGCGGTGCGCAAGAGCGACGGCCGCGGCCCGTGGGCCGCCCCCCTGCTCGGCCCCTACATCGAACGGACCGTGGGCGACCTGCTCGGCACGGCGGTGGCGGTCGCCATCGAGCCGCATCACCCTGACGACGCGGAGGACACCGCCGGGCGCCGGGCCCGGACCGCGGTCGCCGCACAGCGTGCTCTCGGCCGCCGGACGGTGATCCGGTACCGCCCCGACGGGCGACCGGAGATCGACGGCGATCGGGCGATCTCCGCCTCCCACGGCCCCGGGGTGACCCTCTGCGTCGCCGCCGACGGGACGGTGGGCTGCGACGTGGAAGGGGTGACCGGGCGATCGGCGGAGGCATGGCGCGGGCTGCTCGGTCGGCACGCCCCGCTGGCCGAGCTGGTCGCCAGGGAGGCGGGCGAGACGGCCGACACCGCCGCCACCAGGGTGTGGACCGCCGTCGAGTGCCTGCGCAAGGCCGGAGTCGCCGTGGACGCCCCGCTCACCCTGACCGCGGAGGAACGGGGCCCCTGGAGGGTCTTCGCCTCGGGCCGCCTCAGGATCGCGACCCTCGCCACGACCCTGAAGGGGCTCCCGGAACCAGTGGTGTTCGCAGTCCTCACCGAAGGGCGGTCATAGGCCATGCAGGGCACGGAGGAGTACTTCGAATACCGGCACGTCGTCGGTTTCGAGGAGACCAACATCGTCGGGAACGTCTACTACGTCAACTACCTGCGCTGGCAGGGACGCTGCCGGGAGATGTTCCTGAAGCAGCGGGCCCCCGAGGTGCTCGCCGAGCTGTGGGCCGACCTCAAGCTGTTCACCCTGAAGGTCGACTGCGAGTTCTTCGCCGAGATCACCGCCTTCGACGAGCTGTCCATCAGGATGCGCCTGGTCGATCTGGCGCAGACGCAGCTCGAGTTCAGCTTCGACTACGTGCGGATCGACCCGGGCGGCGGCGAGCGGCTGGTCGCCCGCGGCCGGCAGCGCGTGGCCTGCATGCGCGGGCCGAACAACGCCACCGTCCCGGCACGGGTGCCCGAGTCGCTGGTCCGGGCCCTGGCCCCGTACGTGCCGAACGGCAGGGCGGAGACGAGGAGCATGGTGTGACCAAGGGCCCGACGCCCGCGCCCGGGGAGGTCGACGCGAAAGTGCTGCGGCGCGCGTTCGGGACGTTCGCGACAGGGGTGACCGTGGTGACCGTCGGCGGACGCAGCCCGCACGGGATGACCGCCAACTCGTTCACCGCGGTCTCGCTGGAGCCGCCGCTCGCGCTGGTCTGCATCGACCGCACGGCGGTCATGCACCGCAAGCTGGACATCGGCTTCTTCGGCGTGTCCGTGCTGGCCGCGAGCCAGGAGCGGGTGGCCCGGCATTTCGCCGATCTGCGCCGCCCGCTCGGCGCCGCCCAGTTCGACGGGATCGCCTGGCGGCCCGGCCGGCTGACCGGCGTCCCGCTGATCAGCGACGCCCTGACCCATCTGGAGTTCGAGCTGTGGCGCGCCTGCGACGGCGGCGACCACACCATCTTCATCGGCCGTCTGCTCTCCCTGGAGCAGTTCGACGATCCTGACGCCCTGCTGTTCTTCCGGGGCCGGTTCCACCGTCTGAAGTCCGATCGGAGCGAGGCGGCGACGTGACCGCACGCGGTTCGTGCGCCGCCGCGCCCGCCGCCTCAAGGGCCGCCCGGACGTCCGCGCACCGCGACCTTCGGCTGGGCCCGCCGCCCGGTTACGGGATGGTGCCGTTTCCGCGGTGATTGCCGATGACGGTGCAGTCCACGCGGAAGTGAACTGTTTCCGGCCTCGGGTGGTGTGCTGATACAGGGCGGGGTTCTCCGCGCGATGGTGGTGATCCGGCCGGGCGAGATAATGGCGGAAAGGCTCGCCCGGCCGGGCTCCGCGTTCATCGGGACATTGCCGCGCCCGGGGAATGAAAAAGCATTCTGGGCCGGACCGGCCGGTCCGACCCAGAATGCTTTCCTGTGCTTCGTCAGCTCGCGGTCTCCGTCAACTGGCTGAATCGCGTGTCCAGGGGCGCCATCAACACCGGGGGATCGGTGATGCGCATCGGCCTGAGTCGCACGTCCGCCGGCTTGGCTATTGTTCCGTTCCGCACCGTGATCGGCCCGTAAACGCCGACGAAGGGCGGCTCTCCGTCGGCCGGCCGGTCCGGCGCGGCCGACAGCGCGAGCAGGCACCAGACGCCCTGGGGCACGTTCCGCAGCACGAACGGCCCGGGGCGTTCCACGATCGTGTAGGCGGCGGGCACGCCCTCGGGAATGTGGCCGGGGAACATCCCGACGAAGATGGGATCGTCGTTGACCAGGGACGACGGCCAGATCCGACCGCGTATGACCGTGGCCGGCCCGGGCATGCCGGGGCGGCGCCCGCAGCGGGGGAGCTGCTGCATGAACCCCCCGCTGCGCCGGAACTCGGTGGGCGCCAGGCCCACGCTGCTCTTGAACCGGGAGCTGAAGGTGCCGACGCTGGAGTAGCCCACCTGGATGCTTATCTCGGTCACGCTCAACGACGTGGCGAGGAGGAGCCGTTTGGCCTCGGCGAGCCGCAGCGCCGAGAGAAAACGCCTGGGTGAAACCCCGGTGATCTCCTGGAACCGCCGGGTGAAGTGGAACTTGCTGAACATCGCCGTGCGGGCCATGTCGTCCACTGTGATCGGCTCACCCAGATTCTCGTGCATCATTCTGATGACTCGCTCCACGGCATCATGCATGATCTCTCCCCATTTACGGATGATGTGAACACGCCAGTCGATGGCCCGCGATCAAGGTGGCGGAGTCAGGCTAGCAGTCGAGTGTGGAAATGTCGCTGTTCAATGATTGGAATTGGTGGCGGCCGTTGAACGTTTATTCGGTGCGCTCGCGGCGTTCGACCTCGTCGGCGATCCGGTTCCAATGGTGTGAACAGCGGTGCACGGGCTTTGCCGCAATGCTCGTGCAATGCGCCGGAAGTGCGCCCGCCGTCCCGGACCGGCCGGTCACGGTGATGTGCGCGTGCGGCGGCCGGAGGGGTTCACGTCCGCCGTCGCGGTTTCGCGGGCGGCGGATCCTGCGCCGGCGCGCTGATGTCCCGTGCCCCTCCCGGCTCGCGGCGGGCGGGGGCGCCGGCGTCAGGGACGACCGCGGCGGCGGTGGCTCGAGCCGGCCGCCGGGCGCGCGGGTGGACGGCATCGGCCGTCGACGCCGGCTCGGGTGTTCGACTGGGGAGATTCCCCGGTTGAATTCCGCCGGAAGGCTTCGACCGCCTTCACCGGGAGAGCGGTCCAAGCCGTGATGACCCGGTCCGGCCCCTCCGGGCGCGCGGCCGCGATCCGCATCGCGGCCGGTCCGCGCCCACCGGGTGAGAGCGGCGGCCCATGCCGCATGTCCAGCCCGGCCGCCCGGAGGGAGGCCTCGTCCCCGCTTCCGCCGAAACGTTCCACATCGGTTCCGTCGCGCCCGTCAGGCATGGCCGCCCGGAGACGGCGCGTGCGACCGGTCACCCGCGTGGTACCGCGATGCGCGAGCATCCGCGGCGAGATCGCTTCCGTTCCGGCAGGCCGTTGAACGCGATTCTCGTTTTCTCCGGAGAGTTGCGGCGATCGGGCGGAGGGAAGTGAACTGATCGGAATCGAGAATGTGTCGATCTGTGGTGCTGGTGGGGGAGGGTCGTCGGAGGTCCCGTCCCTGGTGGTTCCGCAATCGGACTCGATAGGCATTGTATACCTTTCGCTCGCGCGCAATGGACGGTTTGTCCACTGGCGGGAGGTGCCTGCCCCCGTGGTTCCGGGGCGCTCATGAAGATACCTGTTGTCCGGTTTCGCGCAAGAACGTTCGATTGGGTCGCCGCCGGCCGATCGCATCTCCGCCGGGACTCGTCCATTTCCGCTGCTAGGACCCCGTAGTGAAGGAATGGTCGATCTGATATGACCGTGGGCTCTTGACAGGGTGGGCATTTGCTGTTTACCTTCGGGGTTTATGGTGGATTTGTCGCGTGCTGTGACCGGTCCGTGACTCTTTGTCGATGGACGCCTGCGCGTCCGTTGATCGGCCGGGGCGCGACCCCGCTGCCGTTCGCCGGCTGGGCCGGCACGCTCGAAGAGCCGCCCTGAGCAGCGGAAAAGCAGGATGACCCGCTTTCCGGTGTGGACGCCGGGAGCGCTTCCGAGCTCGTCACGGCCGCCTACGCCGGCCTCTCGCGGATCTCCCCGCCCTGGGACGGAGGCGGAGCGACCTGGGGTCGGGCCGTCCCGCAGCAAGTCACGGCCACGACATCGGAAAGGCCGTCGAACGGGACCTCGCCATGACCGCTCGACGACAACGCACAGGTCGAAGATCAGGCTGATGGGATGTGGCGGCATCCGCCGCCGGGGACGCCCACCGATGACCGTTCGGTCGATATGCGTGACATGGTGGACGGCCGAGAACGAGCGGAACCGGTCCTCGTACCGGAGTGACGCTGGGGGCGCGCATCCGTTGCGGCGCCGCGTTCCCGAATGGGCATGCGTGAATAGCGCACGGGCAGAGAAGGCCCGCTTATCCCGTCCGGGCATGCTGGAGCCTGTTTCCGCCGGCCGGACATCGCGCAGGGGTATCGCGGTCCGGCCGGGCAGGGTCGCGGGCCGGGGCAGTTCGCCACCGCCCGCCGCCGGCGCTCGGAGCCGGACAGGTGATGCCGCGGCGCTCGGCCGCGAGGCCGGTCTCGCCGGGACGCGCGTCCCTTAATGGCCGGGGATTCCGGGCGGCGAGTTCGTTTCCGATGATGTGCACGGCGCGGGCGCCCGACGTCCGCGGCCGCCCATTTCGCCTTCGTGATCCCATGCGGCGGCGTCTTCGCCTCCTGTGCGGAATCCCCGGCGACCGGGTGGACGACGACAATATGGAAGATGTGCCGGGAGCGGTCCGATGCCACGCTGATCGGTGACCGGGCATCGTCGCCCGGCAATCTCGCCCCCGTAGCCCAGAGGTAGAGGCGAGCCCCTTAAAAGGGCTTTGTTGTTGGTTCGAATCCAACCGGGGGTACCAGGGTGCGGGGCCGGTCCGGCGGCCGGGCGATTTCACGGTCGGCGGGTCGGCCCGGATTCGCGGGCGGCGCCGGCGGTGGACGCTCCGCAGTGCCGCTCACCTGGGCGTTCATGCCGGTCCGGCGCACCCCGCAGCACCCCCTCCGCCGCCTGGCCGGCCGCCGCGTCGACGCGCCGTGGACGCGGCCGGGCCGCGGGTCCGCGAGCCGCCGGGCCCGGTGCGGACATGCCGGCCGCGGTGATAGAGCCGAGCATTTTCGAAGAGGACGCTTCGCGTTCGATTGTGTGAACATCGCAGCACAGTTGCCCGGAGAAAGGACAAGCCGGACGGTCGCCGCGCGGCGGTTCGGTGAGTGGATTTCTCGTCGGTTGGTTGCATTCGAGACAAGGGGCGAGATCGTGGTTGATTCCGCGGCCAATCCGGTCACCACATTGATCGACTCATTCGTCGCCGCGCCTGCGGATCGGCTGGAGGAGGCGTACCAGCGGCTCGTCGGCGCGCTCTGGCGAGACGGCCTTCCGACCGAGCAGACGCTGTCGGCGGTACCGCATCTCGTGGCGTGCCTGGACCAGGTGGACGAGGTGCGGCAGGGGCATCTCGCGATCCTCCTCGGGCTGCTCGCCGAGGTGGAGTATCCGGCCGCCGACGGGAAGGTGCACTCCGCGGTCCGCGCCGGACTCGACCGCTATCTCACCCTGTGGCGGAGCGCCCCGAAGGGCCAGGGGCTCTCGCTGGCCCTGCACTACCTTCTCGCGCACTTTCCCGACGACCGCCGCCGCATCCTCGCCGTGGCCGACGAGCTCGGCCTCGAGGTCGACGACCGGTCGCGGCTGGACCGCGCCCTGCTCCGGTTCGATCCGGACGACCCGGAGCCGCAGATCGGCCGCGCGTTCCCCTACCCGACGGCCTGGGAGATGGACGAGTCCGAGCGCGCGCACGACCGGGCGCAGGTCAAGTCGCTGACCGCCGAGCAGGTCGAGGCGCAGTGGCACAAGGACACCCGCACCGTGCTGGGGTTCACCGGCGCGAGGGCGTACTGGGCGGTGCGGCACGGCTCGCCGGCGCCGATCGAGCCCGACTCGCTCCCGCCGCGCTACCCGGATCCGCCGGAGGCCGACATCGACGTCTTCCGCCGGCACCAGGCGGCGTTCCGCTGCCCGAACTGCGGCGGGGGCCTGGAGTTCCGTCCCGGCTCCGCCCGCTGCACCGGCTGCGCCGGGGAGTACCGGATCACGCGGGGCATGCTCGACTTCACCGCGTCCGCCGGCGGGACGGGCGGCGCGGACTTCCTGTCCCAGCTGGTGAAGATCCCCACCATGGCCCACTTCATCGAGTCGAAGGCCCGGCCCAACTTCAAGCGGCTGTGCGGCTTCACCTGGGACGGGCCGGTGACGGCCGCCTTCGAGGAGAAGCTCATCGCCGAACTGGTGCGCCCGGTGGAGGGGCCGGTGCTCGACGTCGCCGCCGGACCGGGCGGGTTCACCCTGGCGCTCGCCAAGGCCGTCGGGCACGAGCGGGTGATCGCGCTGGACCTGATGCCGCAGATGCTCGCCTCGCTGCGGCACCGGCTGCCGCAGGTGCCCGCGGTCGTGGCGAACGCGCGGACGCTGCCGTTCGGCGACGGCACGCTGGGGGCGGCGATGTGCTGGAACGGGCCGCACGCGTTCCTGTACGAGGACACCGCCCCGATCTTCGCCGAGATCGGCCGGTGCCTGCGGCCCGGGGGCACCTTCACGACCTACAGCTTCCGCGACTCCGAGGACCCGATCTACCGGTACTTCGTCGCCTCGCACCACTTCCCGCAGTCCGAGCACGGTCTTCGGATGTACGACCTGGACGAGTTCAAGGGATGGCTGGCGGACGCCGGCCTCGTCGTGCGCGAGGAGTCGGCCATCGGACTGGCCTTCTTCATCACCGCGGAAAAGCAAGCGCCGGGGACGCGCGGCTGAGGAGCTAGGAGAGATCCCGTGTTGAAGGTTCGATTAGTGCAGCAGGGCGCCTGGGACATGCCGGTCGACTCGATGCCGCTCGCCGTCGGCTATCTGAAGGCGGTGATCGACGCCGACGTCGACTTCAACGGGGAGGTCGAGGCGGAGATCTCCAACTTCCGCGGCGGCGCGCAGCTGCAGGACATGGCCAAGGTGCTGCTGGGCGGCGAGATCCCCGACGTGGTGGCGTTCTCCGTGCTCGGCTGGAACTATCGGAAGTTCGGCGCGCTGGCCGAGACGTTCAAGCAGATCAACCCGCGCGGGCTGGTGGTGTTCGGCGGAAACCACGTGGCCTACCAGTCCGAGCGGGTGTTCCGCGACTTCCCCTGGGTCGACGTGGTGGTCAACGGGGAGGGCGAGCACACCTTCCACGAGCTGCTGACCCACGTGCTCGAGCACGACGAGTTCGACCCGGTGCACGTGCGGGGGCTGTCCTACCGGCGCCCGGACGGCGAGCACCACACCACGCCCGACCGGGACCGGATCGAGGACCTGGACGTGGTGCCCTCCCCTTTCCTCACCGGTGCCATCCCGATGGCCGACGCCGCCGGGAACTTCCGCTACGACGTGGCGCTGATGGAGACCAACCGCGGCTGCCCGTACAAGTGCTCGTTCTGCTACTGGGGCGGTGCGGTCGGCCAGAAGATGCGGTCGTTCTCCGCCGAGCGGCTCGCCGCCGAGCTGGACCTGTTCGGCTACCACAAGGCCCCGTCGCTCGTGCTCTGCGACTCCAACTTCGGGCTGCTCGAGGCGGACGAGGAGTTCGTGGAGATCGTGATCAAGACCAAGGAGAAGTACGGCTATCCGCAGGCGCTGATCACCAGCTGGGCGAAGAACAAGTCGCCGCGTTTCTACAACATCGTCCGGCAGCTCAAGCGGCACGGCCTGCACGGCATGTTCACCCTGGCGCTGCAGACCCTGGACGACGCGGCGCTGACCGACATGCTCCGCAAGAACATGAAGGTCAACCAGTGGGAGAGCATGGTCGACTGGCTCCACGAGGAGGGCCTGGAGTGCTACGGCGAGCTGATCTGGGGGGCGCCGGGGGAGACCGTGGAGTCGTTCCTGCGCGGCTACGACAGGCTCGCCAAGAAGGTCTCCCGGGTCGCGGTCTATCCGATGCTGCTGCTGCCCAACACCACGTACGCGCAGAACCGGGAGCTGCACGGGTTCGTCACGATCCGCGGTGAGGACGACGACTTCGAGTACGTGCTGGCCAACCGGACCTCCACGCTGGCCGAGAACATGGAGATGCAGCGTTTCGTGTTCTGGGCCCGGGTGCTCGGGGAGCAGCAGTTCCTGCGGCACGCCTGGCGGCCGCTGCTCGACGTGATCGGGATGACCCAGTCCCAGGGCATCCAGAGCGTCAAGGCGTACTTCGAGCGGTCCGACGATCCGGCCGCCGCCGCGTTCCTGGCGAAGCTGCCGGTGATCGCGGAGTCGCCGGCCATCGCCGAGGCGCTGCGCGACCTGCACCGCCGGCCGGAGCTGCGCGAGCTGATCCGGCAGTGGTGGCGCGAGGAGATCGTGCCCGCGTTCCCGGAGCCCTGGCAGGGGTTCGCGGAGGCGCTGTACGAGTACGAGCGCTGGTCGCGGCAGGTCTACGTGGAGCCGGGCGGGGAGCTGCCCCCCGGCTGGCACGCCGTCGACCGGGACGGCGGGCTCTGGTACGAGAGCGACCCGGTGTCGTTCCCCTACGACATGCCGGCGGCGCTGGAGAACTGGTCCGCGACGCTGGAGTCGGGGCCTCGGGAGGAGCCGACGACCCTGGTCTTCTCCGCCCGCCCCGGCTACTACGAGAACCTGGACAACTACGAGACCGCCTCGCTGCACCTGGCGACCCCGCGTCGTGTCCCCGGCTGACCCTTCGCCGGGACGTCCACGCTCGTCCGGAGCTCGGCATGGGCGAGAAGGAGATCTCGCTCATGCCGAGCCGCTCGCCGGCTCCCGCGCGGGGGCGCCGGCGTCGGGCTACGGAGCGATCGGGGTGCCGTCGGCGGCGTCCCGCACGCTGATCGCCGCGGTCGGGCAGGACCGGGCGGCCTCGAGCACGGCGTCGTCCGGGTCGATCTCCTCGGTGACGGGCTGCGAGACGCCGGTGTCGAGATGGAACCGGCCGTCCGCGATCGATGCGCACATGCCGGAGGAACAGCACATCGTCTGGTCGACCGTCAATGTCCAGCGGGTCGTGCTCATGGAATGCGATCCCATCTATGGAGTTGCCCGTCAAGGCTCGTGCCCGACACTGCCCTCCGCGGTTCGGGGCCGGAGGATTCCCTTCCGGGCCGGTGTCCGCAGATCGAATCCGAGCATGCGCGAATAATGGTCCGAACGCTTCTCCGACGGTGCTGCGAAATTGCGTTTCCGGCCGGCGTCCGGCCGGTGCCGTGGCACGCAAAATCGGAGATGCACCCGCCTGCGCGGTTATCGAGGATTGGTCGGTGTGGTTCATGTCCTTTCGTGACGCCGACCCGCACCCGGCCACGACCCGTTCGTGTCGCCCACCGGGCTTCAGAGATTCGTCGTATCCGACCGCGTCGCGAGCGCCGACCCGAGGAGAGGGCTTCGCATGACTGAAAAGATCGTCGTGGACGCCTGGCTGGCGGACCTGGCGTTCCCCCGTTACATGGACGAGTTGTTCCGGCTCGGCCGCCGGTTCGAGGAGGCGCACCCCGAGTACGAGATCAGGATCCGCGGCCTGGGGTTCAGGGACGGGGCCGCCGCGGTGGCCAGGGCGGCGGCGGAGGGCTCGCCGCCGGCGATCGCCGAGTACTACTACACGGAGATGCCGGACGCGCTGGACGCGGTGGACGGCGCCGGCCGCCCGGTGTTCACCTCGGTGGAGCGGGCGGTGGCGGGCCGGACCCACATCCTCGGTGAGCCGGTCATCCTGGACGACCTGCTGCCCGCGCTCCGCGACCAGTACAGCTGGCGGGGCGAGCTGGTCTCGCTGCCCACGGTGGCCACCACGTTCCAGCTGTTCACCAACGTGACCATGCTCCGCAAGGCGGGCGTGCGGGACATCCCGCAGACCTGGCAGGACCTGAGGGCGGCGTGCGAGCGGGTGGTGAAGTCGCCGGGCGGGCCGCCGCACGCGATCACCTGGGCGAACAACGGGATCCCCTTCCAGCACGCGATCGCGATGCAGGGCGGTGAGCTCGCCGACCACGGCAACGGGCGGCTCGGCCGGGCCGAGACCGTGGACTTCACCACCAAGGAGATGATGGCCTGGGTGTCGTGGTGGCGGGACCTGTACGAGGACGGCCTGTACCGCTACACGGGCGAGCTCGGCGACTGGTTCGGCACCTTCGAGCTCTTCGCGGAACAGCAGGTGGCGTTCCGGCTCAGCTCGACCAACGACATCGGCGCGGCCGCGGAGGCCGCCGCCGACGCCGGGTTCGAGTTCGCGGTCTCCCGCTTCCCCTTCAACGCGGACGTCCCCTATCGGGGCAACGTGGTCGCGGGCACCTCACTGTGGCTGGCGGACGGCCTGGACGAGGCCACCCGGGACGGCGCGCTGGCGTTCATGCAGTTCCTCGGCAACCCCCGGAACGCCGCGCAGTACCACAAGGCGCACAGCTTCATCCCGATCACCAAGTCCGCCTTCGCCCTGCTGGAACGGGAGGGCTGGTTCGCCGAGCATCCCTACCACCGGGCGCCCAGCGACCAGCTCGACCTGGCCGCCGGGGTGAACTCCGCCCCGGGCGCGCTGATCGGGGACTTCTTCGAGATCCAGGTCGTGCTCACCCGGGCCATGCACGACGTGATGGTGCAGGGAGCGGATCCGCTGGAGCGGTTCGCCCAGGCGACCGCCGAGGCGCAGGAGATGCTGGACCGCTACCTCGCCGAGCACCCTGGCCCGCGTTAGCCCGCCCGGCATCCCCGCAGTGCCGGCGATCAGCGACCCGCGCCGTTGACGGCGCGGGTCGCACGGCTTCTGGGGAGGCTCCCGGGAAACGGGACCACGAGCGACTCCCGCTCGACGTCCAGGGGCGCTCAAACGTCTGGCGCACCACCCGGCGGCGGGCGGCCGCCGGGTGGTGCGCCAGAACACGGTCAGTCGGGGAGTTCGATCGACAGTGCGTGGCGGAACTCGTTCCGGGGGTCGTAGCGCTTCTTGACCTGCTGCAGCCGCGGATAGTTGTGCTTGTAGTAGAGCGTGGACCAGGGGACCCCGGAGGTGTTCCACTCCGGGTCGGCCAGGTCGCGGTCCGGATAGTTGATGTAGGCGCCGTCGTTGTACTCGTTGGGCACCGGCACGCCGCCGGTCTCGGCGTAGACGTCGTGATAGAGCGCGCGCAGGTCGGCGATGCGGGCGTCGTCCTCCCGCTCGTCGGACCACGCCGAGAGGTAGGCCGCCTTGAGGATGGAGTCGCGCTGCGCGATCGCGGTGGCGTCGGGCGCCACGGCGTTCACCTGCCCGCCGTATCCGATGAGGATCAGGTTCAGGGACTTCTCGCCGTCGGTGTCCAGGTGGCGGTACGCCGTGGCGATCTGCCGCTCGGTGTAGGCCCTGCGCAGATAGGCCGACTTCAGCTTGAAGCGGCGGGTCGCGATGTCGCCGGGCTCGCCGCGGTTGGGGAAGGTGAAGAAGTACAGCCAGGACACGACGTCGTCGGTGCTGCGGGTGACCGGCTCGATGCCCACGTTCCGGGACACCTCGTCGAAGAACCCGTTCATCATCCGCTCGGCGCCGGGAATGCCGTCGTCGATCATCGACCCCACGACGATCATGCCGCCGGACCGGTGGGTGGCGGCGAAGTAGCCGGTGAGGTTCGCGCCGGCGCAGCCGGGCTCGCTGTTGCGCTCGAACCACCCGCCGAAGTCGCGCAGCAGCCGGACGAAGGCGTCCTCGGTCATCGTGTCCCAGGACCAGGCGACGATGCCGTTGCGCCACCTGATCGGGGCCCGGGGGAGCAGCTCGCGGGGGTCGGTGGAGGTGACTCCGGGGGTGCGCACCCAATAGCGGGTCACCACGCCGAAGTTGCCGCCACCGCCGCCGGTGTGCGCCCACCACAGGTCGTGGTGCGGGTCGCCGGGGTCGTCGGTGGCCACGATCGCCCTCGCCCGCCCGGCGGCGTCCACGACGACGACCTCGACCGCGCACAGGTAGTCGACGATGGCGCCGAGCCGGCGGGTCAACGGGCCGAAGCCGCCGCCGGCCAGGTGCCCGCCGATGCCGACCTCCGTGCCCTCACCGGCCGGGAGGGTGACCCCCCAGCCCTTGTACAGCCGGCGGTAGACGTCCCCGATCGTCGCTCCGGGCTGCAGCGCGAACGCGCGGCGCTCATGGTCGAAGGACACCTCGTTCATCTCGGACAGGTCGATCAGGACGCCGCCGTCGGTGGAGGCGGAGCCCTCGAAGCCATGGCCGCCGCTGCGGACGGTGACCCGCTTGCCCTCCGCCACCGCCCTGCCGACCGCGTCGACGACCTCCTGGGTACTGGCCGGCACGCACACGTAGTCCACGTCGGCCACGAACCGCTGGTTGTAACCGCGCAGCACGCTGTCGAAGCGCGGATCGTCGGCGGTGATGACGCCGCCCCCGTACGACGGCGTGCTCGCCACCGGTGAGCCGGAGGGTCGGGTATCGGTCTCGGTCACGGTGTTACCTCCAATCTCGATGTGCTGCGCTCACCGCGGCATGTACTCCGGCCGCTTGTCCGTGTGGTAGAGCCACGCCTGCACGAGCATGAGGTTGACCACCCAGCCGATCCACCGCGCCGCTTCCAGCAGGTAGTTCACGTCGATGGGGTCCGGCAGCCGGAGCCCCACCGACACGATGAGCGTGCCCCACACGTTGTTCATCGTGATCGCGAAGGCATAGAGCATGTACCGGCGGTGCACCGCGTACCGGTGCTGCCGCGCCCGGATGAAGCCCACCGTGACCACCACCAGCCAGGTGATGGTGGCCATGGACACCCCGATCTGGCCGACCGGCGGCGCGAACGGGACGATGGACAGCCCGAGCAGCCCGGAGATCAGCGCGGACACGACATAGATCCGCCCGGTGACCCGGTGCACCTTCGGGTGGTTGCGCCGCACCCAGGGCCACACCTGGATCACGACGGTGAACACCGCGATGGTGCCGAACCCCATGTGCCCGAGCAGGCTCGGGTAGTACAGCGGGTAGCCGTCGTGCGGCGGGATCGGGGCGGTCGACTCGTTCAGGTCCCGGAACGGCAGGACGGTGTAGATCCACCAGGCGAGGGCGACCAGGAAGAGCGGGATGATCCAGGGGCGGCGCCACCACACCGGTGCAGTCCGCTCCGCCGCGGCCCGGCCGTGCCCCCCGGTCCGCACATCCCCGGCGGGGGCCTTCTCGATGTCGTATGTCATGGTTTGACCTCCTGCTCGACCACGTCATGCGGTCAGGGGCTGGGTGCCTCGGCCATGTCCGGCGGCCCGGCATCCGATGAGCACGGCCGGACGGGCCTCGGCGATGGCGATGGCGGCCGAGTCGCCGCGATTTCGGAGCCTGAGCGGTCCGCGGTGGTCATCGCGCACTGTGCGCGTCCTCTCGGGCGACGAAAGCGTCGACCCATCGTGACACCGGCCGAAGTGGAATCGTTCTTCGAAAATGCGCGGAATCGCCGGTCGGCGCGGAATCCGAGGTGTTCTCGGATCCCTATCGTTATTCGGACCGGACCGATTTCGGCGGCAAAGCCTACGGCCCCGGGAGGAAGGGATCCCGGGGCCGTAGGGTGCCGTGTTCTCCTTCCGGCCGCGGGGCCGACGGGGTTCAGCTCGCGTTCACGGGGGTGTTCTGGTACGCGGCCAGCCGCCACTGCCCGTCGCGCCGCACCACGACCCAGGAGGCCCGGATGGCGGCGGCCGGGGACACCTCGCTCTCCCCGGCCTCCAGCACCCCGCCCTGGGTGAGCAGGATGGCGGCGTCGGAGTCGAGCATCCGGATGCCGAGCGGCTTGCCGGTCACCTGGGTGCCCTTGTAGCGGCCCTGGTAGGCCTCGCGGAGGAACTCGCGGATCGCCTCCCGGCCGTTCCTGTAGACGCCGGCCAGGATCATGGTGCCGTCCTCGGTGAAGAGGTCGGCGAAGCCGTCGGCGTCGTGGTACGCCCAGGCGGCGATCACCTTCTGGGTGAGCGCGGCGATGCCGGCCTTGTCGGCGTCGGAGGGCTCGGTCGCCGGGGGAGTGGTCGAGGTCATGCGCCCTGGCCTTTCTCTTCGTTCTGCCGGAGGGGGGTCAGATGTACTGGGTGTTGGGCTCCAGGCCGCACAGCACGCGCCCGTACAGCTCGGTGTTGGTGTTCGGGTGCATCAGCGCGTGCAGGCAGAGCGCCTGGACGTCGCGCGCGATCCGCTGGATCGGCACGTCGGTGTAGATCGAGGAGCCTCCGCTCGCGGTGGCGAGGATGTCCACCGCCTCGCGCACCAGCCGGACCACCGCGCCCATGTCGGCGCGCGCCCGGACGCGCTCCTCGACCTTCCACTGCGCGCCCTCGTTGCCCTTGGTGTCCACCTGTGCGGCCAGGCGCTGCGCGTGGAACTCGGCCGCGTCCAGCTTCAGCGTCGCGTCGGCGACCTGCAGGTGGGTCAGCGGAGCCGTGCGCTGGCTCTCGTAGTCGGTGTAGGTGATCTTGCGGTCGCCCAGCCGGTGCAGGAACGCGTCCCTGGCCGCGCGGCCGAGCCCGAGCACCGTGCCGACCGAGGACGCCGCGGCCACCGGGAGCAGCGGAAGCCGGTAGATCTTGGACTCGGCGCTGCGCTGGGACGCCGGTTCGCCCTGCAGCACGGCGCCCAGGGGCAGCACCCGCTGCTGCGGGACGAACAGGTCCTTGGCGACCGTGCTGACGCTGCCGGTGCCGCGCAGGCCGCTGGTGTGCCAGTCGTCGACGATCAGCAGGTCCGACATCGGGACCAGGGCCATCACCGGGTACGGTTCGCCCTCGGGCGGCACCAGGATCGCGATGATCTCCTGCCAGTGGCTGTGGTGCGCCCCGCTGATGAACCGCCACTTGCCGTTCACCACGATCCCGCCGTCGGCGGGGGCGGCCATCGCGGACGGGCTCAGCGTGCCGCACACCCGCACGTCCGGGGTGTCGAACACCTCGTCCTGCACCTCGTCGGGGAACAGGCACGCCATCCAGCCGGGGATCCAGTACACCGAGGCCACCCACGCGGCCGAGCCGTCGCCCCGCCCCAGCTCGGCGGCGACCTCGACCAGGGTGCGGGTGTCGGCCTCGTAGCCGCCGTACCGCTTGGGCCGGCGCAGCTTGAACACCCCGGCGTCGGCGAGCCCCTCGATCACCTCGTCGTGCAGCCGCCGGTTCTCCTCCGCCCAGGAGGCGTGCTTCTGCAGCAACGGCACCAGTTCGGCCGACTTGCGGACCAGCTGCTCGCGCGATGGGGTTCCGATTTTGGACACAGCATCCTCCTGGACGGAACGGGAAACGGGAATTCCTAGGAGTCGATCGGCGCCGGCCCGGCGTCGGCGACCGCGGGGAGGACCTTCTCCCCGATGATCTCCACCTGCCGGAGCGGGTCGCCCGGGGCCAGCAGGATGCCGATCACCGTGTGCACGCCTTCGTCCGCGAGCCGGCGCAGCTGCGTGATCAGTTCCTCGGTTCCGGCGCCGTCGGCACCGACGTCCACGGGCAGGGCGCAGGTCTTCTCGATCGCGTCGTAGTCGCGCCCGGCGTCCGCGCAGAGCCGGCGCAGCAGACCGAGCTTGTCGGGCAGGTCCGGGCCGGGGTAGAGGTTGCAGGCGTCGGCGTACCGCGCGACCAGGCGCAGCGTTTTGGCCCCGCCCCCGCCGAGCATGATCGGCGGATGCGGCCGGGTCAGGCTCTGCGGCAGGTTCAGCGGCCGGTCCACCCGGTAGTGCCGCCCCTGGAAGGGGCGCTCGTCCCCGTGTTCACCGTGCCAGTAGCCGCGCAGGATCTGCAGCGTCTCCTCGAGCATCTCGAACCGGTCGGCCACCGGGGGGAACGGGATGCCGGAGCCGGTCGCCTCGTCCTCGTACCAGCCGACGCCCAGGCCGAGCGTGGCCCGGCCGCCGGACAGGACGTCGAGCGTCGTCACCGTCTTGGCCAGCAGGGCCGGCGGACGGAAATGGACACCGGCCACGAACGACGCGACCCGGCACCGGCGCGTGTGCGCGGCGATCGTCGCGAGCGTGGTGAAGCACTCCAGTTGCGGTGCCTGCGGACCGCCGGCGTGCGGCCCCTGCCAGAGATGGTCGCCGACGCCGATCAGCGAGAAACCGGCGTCGTCGGCGGTACGGCCGATCCGCGCCACCGTCTCGCCCATTGCGGCCGGTCCGCCGTTCCAGGCGAATGCTCCCAATGCCAGCCCGACGTGCACGTCACACCTCCCTGCAGACGAAAAACGTGTGCCGCCCGGGTCGAGAGTCGCATTCGCCCGCGGTGGGCCACATCCTTGAGATTGCGTCGATCAATTCGATTTCCGGCGGGAATGCCGGGACCGCGGCGCCGCGTGCCGGGGTGAAAAAACGACCCGGCACGCGGCGCCGCCCTTTCGCCGCCGGTGAGGATCCGCCGCGTCCGCCTCGTCGGCTCGTCCGCCTCAGGCGGCGGTCGCGTCCGCGGGGGCGGCGGTCAACCGGACCGGCAGGGCGCGGTGGCCGTTCATGATGAACGTGGGCAGCGGCTGCAGCTCCTCCTCCGGCACCGCCAGGCGCAGCTGCGGGAACCTGTCGAACAGCCTGGACAGGCCGATGGTGGCGACGAGCCGGGCGATCCCCGCGCCGAGGCAGTAGTGCGGGCCGTGGCCGAAGGAGATGTGCTCCTTGTTCTCCCGGGTGATGTCGAACTCGCCGGCGCTGTCGCCGTGCAGCGCCGGGTCGCGGCCCGCGGCGGCGTAGTTGATCAGGATCGGGTCGCCCTGCGGGATGGTGACGCCGTCCAGCTCGATGTCGGTCACGGCGTACCGCAGCGGCAGGCTGGCCAGCGGGCACTGCACGCGCAGCACCTCGTCGATCACCTCGTCCCAGCCGACCTGCCCGGACAGCACGAGCTCCAGCTGGTCGGGGTGGGTGACGAGCGCGGTGACCGCGTTGTCCAGGAAGTTGATGGTGGTCTCCGAGCCGGCGCCCAGGATCGCGAAGATCGTGTCGGTGAGCTCGGTGTCGGTCAGCTGGCCGCCGTTCTCGTCGTCGCGCGCGGCGATCAGGTCGCTGGCGATGTCCTCGCCGGGGTTGCGCCGCTTGGAGGCGATGAGCTCGTCCATGGCGGTGCGCCAGCCGTTGAGGATGGCCTGCGCCTGCTCCGGGCTGACCGTGGTGTCCACCATCAGGTCCATGGCCTTGGCGGTCTGCACCCGCTGCTCCTCGGTCATCCCGATGAGGTCGGCGATCAGCAGGGCCGGCAGCGGATAGCAGAACTTCTCCCGCAGGTCGACCACCTCGTCCGGCTCGGCGGCCAGCCCGTCCAGTAACTGGTCGACGAGCTTCTCCACGCGGGGCCGGATCATCTCGGTCCGGTGCGCGGTGAACGCCTTGGAGATCAGCCGGCGCAGCCGGACCAGATGCTTGCCGTAGGCGGTCACCATGTTGTCCATCGCCACCCAGCTGATCATCTCCCAGTCGGGCGGGATCTCCCCGTTGATGAACTTCGGCCAGTGGTTGCGGGCGTTCTTGGTGACGTTGCGGTCCAGCAGCAGCTGCTTGATGACCTCGTAGCTGTTGACCGACCAGGCGTGCACGCCGCCCGGCAGCTCCACCTTGACCGCCGGGGCCTGCGCGCGCAGGCGGTCGGCCTCGGCGTGGATGTCCCGGCCGCTGGGGTCCAGGACAGGGCATCGGTCGTGCATGGGTGACTCCTTATCGGCGGCGAACGAAACCTCGGCCGGTGCCGTCCGGCACGGTGCCGGGGCGGAAGGGCTGCTCACATGCCGGCCAGCGCCAGTTTCTCGGGGGCCGATCCGGGGCGCACCTCGCAGAATGCGGAGCATTGCCGGGCGGACGATCGCCGGACGGGCCGGTCCGCATTCAGAGAGAAGACCGGGCGGCGGCGCGATGTAACGATTCCGCAGGTGCGCCCTTTCGTTTCCGGTCCGCACCGCGGGCCGGGCGAGAGCACTCGCTCATCGCCGAAGGGGCATCCGCCGACCGCGGGCGCTCCGTCACATCACGATCGGGCCGTTCACCGTGCTCGAAGGGTCCGGAGTCGGTTTGACAAAGAAGGACGTGAGATGAACAACACCCCCCACAGCGATCCGCGACTCTCGGAGATCGAGGGAAAGGTCGAGGAGATCTGGAACCGCGTCCTCAAGGTGCCGGCGGGGATGCAGGACGCCACTTTCTTCGAGCTGAACGGGGAGTCGATCTCGGCGGTTCGCATCGTTTCGTGGATCGAGGAGGAGCTCGGCATCCTCGTCGATGTCGGTGACATCTTCGAGGAGGACCCCAACTTACGGGAGTTCTCCCGGACCGTGGTGGCCAAGGCGAAGACGTCCTCGTCGCTCTAGCGCGGCGTCATGCGGAAAAGGGAGAGGCGGAGGAGCGGGGAATGACTGGGTCCTCTCTCGCGCGCGGCGTCGGCTGGGCAGAGACGTCCGCCGCCCAGGACGGACTGTGGTTCCTGAGCGGACTCGATCCCGGTTCACCCGGCCACCGGGTGTGCCGGGCGTATCGGGTGGTCGGCGACCTCGACGGCGGGGCGCTGCGCGCCGCATGGCAGGCGGTGGTGCGCCGGCACGACGCCCTTCGGACCACGCTGGTCGAGCGGGGCGGGCTGCCGATGCAGCGCATCGCGGCCGGACACGACGCCCCGCCTTCGTTCACCGACTTCGGTCCGCTGCCCGCCGCCGACCCGGAGGCGGCCGTGTCGCGGTGGGTCGCGCGCCAGGCCGCCATTCCGATGCGGCTCGCCGAAGGGCCGCTCGCCCGGCTTTCGGTCGCCCGGATCGGGGACCGGGAGCACGTCGTCGTATTGCTCCTGCATCGGGCGATCGCCGACGAGGCGTCGATGTCGATATTGGTGAACGAGCTGTCCGCGTGTTACGCGGCGGAACTGCACGGCACAAGGGCGCACCGCGCGTTGCCCGACCTTCCGGCCCAGTATTCGGACTACGCCCGGTGGCAGCGCGGTCAGGCGTCCGGTCCGGGATTCCGGAAAATGCTGGACTGGTGGACGTCGGCCTTGACGCCGCTCCCGCCCGCGCTGACGCTGCCGGTGGATCGCCCCCGTCCTGCGGAGCCCTCGTCCGCCGGTGGCATCGTGCGGTTCGACTGGGGCGACGAAATGGGGCGCCTTCTTCTCCGGCTGTGCGAGACGGAACGGACGACACCTTTCGTGGCGCTCCTCGCCGGTCTCCAGGCCCTGCTCTTCCGCTACGGCGGCGAGGAACGCGTGGCGGTGGGCGCCGCGGTTCCGGTGCGCCCGCAATCCGGCTTCGAAAACCTCATCGGCCCGTTCGAGAACCTCATCGTTGTCTGCGCCGACTTCTCCGGGCGGCCCACCTTCCGGGAACTGCTGGGCCGGGTGGCGCGGTTCACCGGGAACGCGCTCGCCCATCGGGAGCTTCCGTTCCAGCACCTGGTGTCCGCGCTGGACGTCGATCGGGACCCGCGCCGGCTTCCGCTGTCGGACGTGATGTACGCGTTCCAGGAGACGCCCGAGGCCGAGCTGAGGGTGCCCGGTGCGGACGTCCGGCCGGAGCGGATCGACGACGGCCGGGCACGGACCGACCTCACGCTGAAGGTGGACCGGATCCGGCCCTCGGTCGCGGGCTTCCTGGAGTACCGCCGCGCCCTCTTCGACGAGGCGTCGGTGCGGCGGATCCTCGACCAGCAGCGCACCCTGCTGGCCGCCGCGCTCGCCGAACCCGACACCGCGGTGGACGCCCTGCCCCTGGACGGGCCCGGGCGGCTTCGCGCGGCGGTGCGCGACGCCGATCGGATCACCGCCGCCCCGCCCGGCGAGCCGCCGGTCCACGAACTCGTCCACATGCGAGCGAAAGAGCGGCCGACGGCGGACGCGGTGGCGTGGGACGGCGACACCATCACCTACCGCGAACTCCAGGAACGGGCCGCGCGGGTCAGCGACGCGCTGGGCGGCCTCGGCGGGGTCGAGGGCGCGGCGGTCGCGGTGCGGATGCCGGCCGGCCCCCGCCAGGTCGCGGCGCTGCTCGGGATCCTCGACGCCGGGGCCCACATGGTCTGTCTCGGCTCGGGTGACGCCGGGGAGCGGGGCAGGGCGGTGCTCTCCGGCCTCCGGCCCGCGTGCCTGGTGGTCGACGGGGAGACGCCCGGCGATGACCTGTGCGAGTGGTACCGCCGGGAACTGGGCGGCCGGGTGCTCGACGTCGCGACCCTCGACCACGTCCGTGGCGCCCCCAGGACGCCGGTGCGCACCGCCCCGGGCGACCGGGCGTACATCGCCTACACCTCCGGCTCGACCGGCAGGCCCAAGGGGATCGCCCAGTCCCATGCCAGTTTCGCCCAGTTCGTCACCTGGCTGGCGGGGGAGTTCGGCATCGGACCCGGTTCCCGGGTGGCGCAGTGGGCGGCGTCCGGGTACGACGCCGGCCTGGTCGAGATCTTCGCGGCGCTGGTGGCGGGCGCCACGCTGTGTCCGGTGCCGGAGCGGATCAGAGCCCATCCCGAGAAGACGGTGCAGTGGCTCGAGGCCGAGCGCGTCACCCTTTTCCAGACGGTCCCCAGCTTCGCCCGGGAACTCCTCGAGGTGATCAACACCCGGGAAGGGGCGGGCCGGCCGCTGCCCGCGCTCGACCACCTGCTGCTGGCCGGCGAGGCGCTGCCGGGCGACCTGGCCAACGGCCTGCGGGCCGCGCTGCCCTCCGTGCGATTGGTCAACCTGTACGGCCCCACCGAGGCGATATTGGCGACCTGGTACGAGGTCACCGGCACCGTGCACGGGACGACCCCGATCGGCACGTCCATTCCCGGGCGTCAGGTCCTGCTGCTGGACGAGCGGGACCGGCCCTGTCCCGCCGGTGTCGTCGGGAACATCGTCATCCGGAGCCCCTACATCAGCCACGGCTATGTGGGCGGCCGGGCCGCGGACGACGCGGCGTTCGCCCCCCTCCGCGGCCCGAGGGAACTCGGGATCGAGGGCGACTGCTACCGGACCGGGGACCTCGGGCGCAGGAGGTGGGACGGCCTTCTCGAATTCCGGGGGCGAAGGGACTTCCAGATCAAGTTCTACGGCACCCGGATGGAGCTCACCGAGATCGAGTCGGCGTTGGCCGCGCACCCGTCGGTGGCCGAATGCGCCGTGGTCCCGATCACCCGCCCGGACGGGCTGGTGGCCCGTTTGGTGGCGTACGTCGTGCCCCGGTCCTCCCCGGAGGGCGCGACGGGCGACCCGGCGGTGTGGCGGGCCGCCCTGCGCCGGCGATTCGGAAAGGCGATGCCCCCCGTCTCGTTCCGGGAGATGACCGATCTGCCGCGCAACATCGGCGGCAAGGTGGACCGCGGCAGGCTCCCGGCCGGGCGGTCCGCCGCCCCCTCGGCCAGACCGCCGGAGACGGCGGTGGAGAAGGGGATGGCCGAGATCTGGTCGGACCTGCTGGCCGGCGAGCCCGGCGCGGAACGCCCGTCGTCCCCGTCCGTGTTGCGGGAACCCGATCGGCCGGAACGGAACGGATTCCGCGCGGACGACACCTTCTTTGAGGCCGGAGGGCACTCCCTGCTGGTGCTCCGATTACTCGATCGGATACGCGAGCGGTTCGGAGTCGAGCTCTCGCTCCGGGACTACTTCGACAATTCCTCGTTGGCCGATCTCGCCAGGCTCGTCGCATTGAGATCGGCCGGTGCAGGCGCCGCCACGACCACGATTGGATGAAAGATGACGCTAGCGGAGACCCAGGTCCGGGTGGACCTGGACGGCGAGAACCTCGACATCGCAGGTGTCCGGCGGATCGCCGAGGACCGGGCGCCGTGCGGTGTGCTCCCGTCGGCTCTGGCCAGGGCCGCGATCAGCCGGAAGATGTTCGAGGACACCGTCCGGCAGGGCATCCCCGTCTACGGGGTGACCACCGGCTACGGCGAGATGATCTACATGATGGTGGACCAGTCCAAGGAGGTCGAGCTGCAGACCAACCTGGTCCGCAGCCACAGCGCCGGGGTCGGCCCGCTGTTCGCCGAGGACGAGGCCAGGGCGATGGTCGCGGCGCGGCTGAACGCCCTCGCCAAGGGATACTCCGCGGTCCGGCCGGAGCTGCTGGAACGCCTGGCGCTGTACCTGAACCTGGGGATCACTCCGGCCATCCCGGAGATGGGCTCGCTCGGGGCCAGCGGCGATCTGGCGCCACTGGCGCACGTCGCGAGCACGGTCATCGGCGAGGGGTACGTCCTGCGGCACGGCAAGCGGGTCCCGACCGGCGAAGTCCTCCGCGAACACGGCATCGAGCCGCTGGAGCTGCGGTTCAAGGAAGGGCTTTCGCTGATCAACGGCACGTCCGGGATGACCGGCCTGGGGTCCCTCGTCGTGGGCCGCGCCCTCCAGCAGGTGCGCCAGGCCGAGATCGTCACGGCCCTGGTCCTGGAGGTCATGCGGGCCTCGACCAGCCCGTTCCAGGCCGAGGGACACGACATCGCCCGGCCGCACCGGGGCCAGATGGACACCGCCGCGAACATGCGGGAGCTGCTGCGGGGCAGCGGCCTCACGCTGGACCACGCCGAACTCCGCCGCCAGGCCCAGGAGCAGCACTCCGGCAACGGCGTGTCGCGCACCGAGGTCTACATGCAGAAGGCGTACTCGCTGCGCGCCATCCCGCAGGTGGTCGGCGCCGTGCGCGACACGCTGTACCACGCCGCCGGCACGCTGGAGATCGAACTCAACTCCGCCAACGACAACCCGCTGTTCTTCGCCGGCAAGGAGGTCTTCCACGGCGCGAACTTCCACGGCCAGCCGGTCGCGTTCGCGATGGACTTCACCACCATCGCGCTCACCCAGCTGGGCGTGATCTCGGAGCGCCGGACCAACCGCCTGCTGAACCGGTATCTCAGCGACGGCCTCCCCGAGTTCCTCATCGCGAAGGACCCCGGGCTGCACAGCGGGTTCGAGGGCGCGCAGTACCCGGCGACGGCGTTGATCGCGGAGAACCGGACCATCGGGCCGGCCAGCACGCAGAGCGTTCCGTCCAACGGCGACAACCAGGACGTCGTGAGCATGGGGCTGATCTCCGCCCGCAACGCGCGCCGGGTGCTGACCAACAACCACCGGATCCTCGCGGTGGAGTTCCTGGCCGCGGCGCAGGCGGTGGACCTGTCGGGAAGGTACGACCGGCTCAGCCCCGCCGGGAGGGCGACCTACGACATGGTGCGGTCGCTGGTGCCCACGCTGGAGCACGACCGGTACATGGCCGACGACATCGAGCTGGTGGCCGACGCGCTGGCCGAGGGCCGGTTCGTGGACGCCGTCCGGCACGCCGGCATAGAGCTGCACTGAGAAATGAGCCCGCCCTTTCCGTCCGGCGGAAAAGCCCGGGGTGAAAAGGGTTCGATGGAGCGACCGGAATTCGCACTGCGGAAGATGCGGTGCGGTGACGTTGGGGACACGCTGAGGCTATGACCGAGTTCGATGGGAAAGTCGTATTGATAACCGGGGGCGGCAGCGGCATGGGCCTGGCGACCGCCCGGCGCCTGCTGGACTCCGGGGCCCGGGTGGTGCTGGCCGGCCGCAGCGAGGAACGGCTCAAGACGGCGACGGAGGACCTCGGCGCCGGCGACCGCGTCCTGGCCGTGCCCGCCGACGTGGCCCGCACCGGTGACCTCGACCACCTCATGGACCGGACCCGGGAACGGTTCGGCCGCCTGGACGGCGTGTTCGCCAACGCCGGGGTCGCGCCGTTCGCGCGCAGCGCGGACGTGACGGAGGCCGATTTCGACCACATCGTGGACATCAACTTCAAGGGTGTCTTCTTCACCGTGCAGAAATCGCTGCCGCTGCTCGCCGACGGCGGTTCGATCGTGCTGAACTCGTCGTGGCTGACGCACCGGGGCATGGCCTTCACGTCGGTGTACGCGGCGGCCAAGGCGGCGGTCCGCAACCTCGCGCAGACCCTCGCGGCCGATCTGGCCGAGCGGGGCGTCCGGGTCAATTCGGTGAGCCCGGGTTACATCGTCACACCGATGTTCGAGAGCATCGCCACCACCGAGGACGCCCGGCAGGCGTGCCGGAGCCAGGTGGCGCTGGGACGTCTCGGGCGGCCCGCCGACATCGCCGACGGCGTGCTCTTCCTGCTGTCCCCGCGGGCGTCGTACATCACCGGCCAGGAACTTCTCATCGACGGTGGACTGATCAGATCGATCCCTCTGTAGACCAGACGTACGGTTCGATCCGAGGGGTCGGCTGTCCGTGCGGTGAAACCCTAGTTAAGGGGGTAACTGAATGTCTCACGAGACTCCGACTCGTGCCGTGGTGCTCGGCGGGAGCCTCGCCGGCCTGTTCGCGGCCAGAGTGCTCGCCGACGCCTATGACGAGGTGTTGGTCATCGACCGGGATGTGCTGATCGGCGTGGACGTGCCGCGCCGTGGCTGCCCCCAGGGCCGGCACATCAACGGCCTGCTGACCGGGGGCCAGCGGGCCATCGAGGAGTTATATCCCGGGATCACCGAGGAGATGCTGGCCGACGGGGTGCCGAAGGGCGACCTCGGCGGGACCGTGCGGTGGTACATGCAGGGCCGGCAGCTGGAACAGCAGCACGCCGACATGCTGTGCATCGGCCCGAGCCGGCCCAAGCTCGAACTGCACGTCCGCGAGCGGACGCAGGCGCTGAGCAACGTGACCTTCGTCGAGCGCACCGACATCCTCGGCCTGGAGACCACCGCGGACCGCAGCCGGGTCACCGGGGTGCGCGTCCAGCATCTCGACAGCGGCGAGGCGGAGGTCGTGGACGGCGACGTCGTCGTCGACGCGACCGGACGGGGCTCGCGCACCCCGGTCTGGCTGGCCGAACTCGGCTACCCGCAGGTCCCCGAGGAGCGGAAGAAGATCGGGCTGGGGTACGTGACCCAGTACTACCGGCTGAACTCCGACCCCTACCACGGCGACCTGTCCATCAACGTGGTCGCGCACCCGAAGCTGCCCCGGGGATGCATCTTCGCCAAGACCGACGGCGGCCGCATCGAGATGACCACGTACGGGATCCTCGGCGACCACCCGCCGACCGACCAGGCCGGCCTGTACGCGTGGATCGACTCCCTGGGGATCCCCGAGTACTCCGACGCGCTGCGGGACGCCGTTCCGCTCACCGAGCCGGTGGCCTTCCGGTTCCCCACGACGCTGCGCCGCCGCTATGAGGACATGCCCCGCTTCCCCGACGGGCTGCTGGTCACCGGGGACGCGGTGTCGTGCTTCAACCCCGTCTACGCGGGCGGGATGACCATGGCCGCGAAAGCGGCGCTCGTCATGCGCAGCCATCTGCACACCGGCGCGGCCCCGCAGCCGCTGGAGTACTTCAAGGACCTGGCGCGCGACGTCCTCGATCCGCACTGGGAGATGACCAACGTCGTCGACCTGAGCTTCCCCGGCGTCGAGGGCAAGCGGACGCTGTCGGTGCGGATGGCCCAGGCGTTCCTCAAGCGGGTGCAGATCGCCGCGACCCGGGACGGCAAGGTCACCGCCGCCTACATGCGGGCCGCCGGCCAGGTCGAGCGCCCGGAGACGCTGCAGCGCCCCGGCATGCTGCTGCGCATCCTGGTGCAGTCCCTGCGCGGGCCGAAGAGCAGGCCGCCGCACATCGTGACCCGCCCGGTCCGGCCGGCCGCCGGGCAGGCCGCCGAGCAGAGCGCCGAGCCGGCGGCCTGACCTCAGACAAGGAGATGACCATGGGTGCTCGCGACGAATGGGATGTGCTGTTCAAGCGCGACGACCTGACAGTGAGCGAGATCCGGAAGGCGTCCCGGGAGCCCCTGAAGCCGGGCGAGGTCAGGCTTGCGGTGGAGAGGTTCGGCCTCACCGCCAACAACGCCACCTACGCGCGGTTCGGCGACGACTCGGTGATCGCCTTCTGGCGGGCCTTCCCCGGTCCGCAGGGGTACGGAAGGGTGCCGATCTGGGGTTTCGCGCGGGTCGAGGAGTCCAGCCACCCCGACATCGCCGAGGGGAGCAGGTACTTCGGCTACATGCCGATGTCCACCCACCATGTGGTGGCGGCCGAGCCTATGGCCAGGGGGTTCATCGACACCACGGCGCAGCGTGACTTCCTGCATCCCTGGTACCGGACCTACGAGCTGGTCGGGGAGCCCGAGCCGCTGGACGACCGCTGGGCCCTGCTGCATCCGGTCTACCCGGCGGCGTTCAACCTGGCGGACTTCCTCGAGCGGCAGGCCGCGCTCGGCGCCCGGTCGGTCCTGATCACCAGCGCGTCGAGCAAGGTGGCCATCGGGCTGGTCGAGGAGATGGCCGCGCGCCAGATCCCGCTCCAGACCGTCGGCCTCACCGCCGACCGCCACACCGCGTTCGTGCAGAGCCTGGACCTGTACGACACGGTCGCCCCCTACGGTGCGCTTCCGTCGCTCACGGTCGCCGAGCCGACCGTGTTCGTCGACCTGACCGGCGACCCGTCCCGGCGGATCGCGGTCTGCGAGCGCTTCAAGAGCGAGCTGTGCCAGACCGTGCTCGTCGGCTTCACCCATTCCACGGCGACCGTCCTCCCGCCGCCGGGGCTGGCCGGCCCCGAGCCGCAGGTGTTCTTCACGCCGGCGATCGAGATGGAGACCATCGCCGAAGAGGGCGCGGACAGTTACTACACCCGTTACGCGAAGTCGGAAAGGCGCTTCGTCGAGTACACGCAGTCGTGGCTCGACGTCCGGGGCGGGCGAGGCCCCGAGGCGATCATCGACTCCTTCCGCTCCCTGCTCGCCGGGGAGCAGCCGCCCGACGCGAGCCGCGTCCTGCGGCCCTGACCGGCCATTCGACCAAGGAACCGAGCAACGCCCGGACGGGCATTCGGGTCCGGCCGAACCATCAGCGCCCGGCCGCCCATCCGGGCCGCCGGGCGTCGGCCTGCCGGTCGGCCTCCGAGCGGGAACCGGCGCCCGGTCCGTTCCAGGGCGGCGATGAGGGAGGAATGAACCGATGTCGGATCCACAGTCGCATGAGGCGCCGAAGACACGGCCCATGACCGGCGCCGAGTACATCGAGAGCCTGCGGGACGACCGGGAGGTCTACCTCTACGGCGACCGGGTGAAGGACGTGACCAGCCATCCGGCGTTCCACAATCCGGTGCGGATGACGGCGCGGCTGTACGACGCGCTGCACGATCCGGACAAGCGCGCCGTGCTCACCTCGCCCACCGACACGGGCAGCGACGGCTACACCCACAAGTTCTTCACCACGCCCTACTCGGCCGAGGACCTGGTCGAGCATCAGCAGGCCATCGCCGCCTGGGCCCGGATGAGCTACGGCTGGATGGGACGCAGCCCCGACTACAAGGCGGCCTTCCTCGGCACGCTCGGCGCGAACGCCGACTTCTACGAGCCGTTCCAGGAGAACGCGCGCCGGTGGTACCGGGAGTCCCAGGAGAAGGTGCTGTACTGGAACCACGCGATCGTGCATCCGCCGGTCGACCGCAACCGCCCGCCGGACGAGGTCGGTGACGTCTTCGTCCACGTGGAGAAGGAGACCGACGCCGGCCTGGTCGTGAGCGGGGCCAAGGTCGTCGCCACCGGCTCCGCGCTCACCCACTACAACTTCATCGCGCACTACGGCCTGCCGATCAAGGACAGGAAGTTCGCGCTGGTGGCGACCGTGCCGATGGGCGCCCCGGGGCTGAAGCTGATCTGCCGGCCGTCCTACACCGCCACGGCGGCGATGATGGGCAGCCCCTTCGACTACCCGCTCTCGTCGCGGCTGGACGAGAACGACACCATCTTCGTGCTGGACAAGGTGCTCATCCCCTGGGAGAACGTCTTCATCTACGGCCATCTGGGCAAGGTCCAGCTGTTCACCGGCCGCTCGGGCTTTCCCGAGCGCTTCACCTTCCACGGCTGCACCCGCCTGGCGGTGAAGCTGGAGTTCATCGCCGGCCTGCTGGCCAAGGCGGTGGAGATCACCGGGACCAAGGACTTCCGCGGCGTGCAGACCCGCATCGGGGAGGTCCTGGCCTGGCGCAACCTGTTCTGGGCGTTCTCCGACGCGGCGGCGCGCAACCCGGTGCCCTGGCACAACGGCGCGGTGCTGCCCAATCCCCGCTACGGCCTGGCGTACCGGTGGTTCATGCAGATCGGCTACCCCCGGGTCAAGGAGATCGTCCACCAGGACATCGCCAGCGGCCTGATCTATGTCAACTCCAGCGCCGAGGACTTCAAGAACCCGGAGATCCGGCCGTACCTGGACAGGTTCCTCCGCGGTTCCGACGGCACCGACGCGGTCGAGCGCATCAAGCTCATGAAGCTGCTGTGGGACGCCGTCGGCACCGAGTTCGGCGGGCGCCACGAGCTCTACGAGCGCAACTACGCGGGCAACCACGAGAACACCCGGATCGAGCTGCTGTCCGCCCAGCTCGCGAGCGGTCAGGTCGACGACTACAAGGCGTTCGTGGACGAGTGCCTGGCCGAGTACGACCTGGACGGCTGGACGGTGCCCGACCTGTCCGCCTTCGAGGAGCTGCGCGAGGTGAGGGACGGGTCGCTGAACGGCTGACCCCACACGACCGCCGCTGTCCCGATCGTCGAGGCGATCGGGACAGCGGCGGTGGCGATGGGGCAGGCCCTATACGGCGCCCGCGAGGTCGGTGGCGTCGCCGGCCCCTCTGGGACCGACCCCTCCGGGCCCGTCGCCCTCGAGGACGACGTAGGGGTCCTGCTGCTCGTACCAGCCGACGCCCGGCGGGCAGCGGTCGTAGCCCAGCAGGCGGCGGACCTCCATGGGGTAGGCGAGCACCTGCTCCCTGGAGACGGCCAGGTACTGGTTCTCCTCCTGCCGGAGGTTCCCCAGGTCCAGTGCGATCGTCATGCCGGTGCGCGGCTCCTGGGTGGTGTTCTTGCCACCGCCGTGGTAGACGCCGCCGAGCCAGATGAGGCCCGATCCGGGCGCCATGACGGTGGGGATCGCCTCCTTGACGTCGGGGGCGCGCTCGTCGTCCCAGTGATGGCTGCCCGGGATGATCATCGTGCCGCCGTTCTCCGCGGTGAACTCGCTCATCGCCAGCATGAGCTGGACCCGGCTGGTGGGGCCGGGGTGGCGGCGCAGGTGCAGCGCGTCGTCGCGGTGCAGCGGCTGCCTGCCCTGCCCGTGGTGGATCTGGATCACCTGTGTGGTGCTGATCTGGATGTTCGGGGTGATCTGCTGCCTGGACCGGCCGATCCACATGGTCAGGGGCTTTTGCATGATGGCGCGCGCCGACCCCAGGAACAGGGGGTGCGTGACCACGGGGGTCAGCCGCTTGGTGCGGTTGAACAGCGACGACACCCGCCGGGTCCGGCGGCCGTCGTACCAGTTGTCGCAGTAGGCGCAGGCGTCCAGGGCCGGGCCGAGGTCGGCCCACAGTCCCTCGAGCACGGAACGGTCGACGAAGTCCTCGATGACGACCGCTCCGTCCTGCTCTAACGCCTCGACGACCTCGTCGAGATCGGCTTCGGAGGTGAAGCGGATCAGGTCGGTCATGATGGTGTCCCTTCCTTCCTCAGCGGGGCGTCCGGGGCGGCCAGCAGCTCGCCGAGCGTCGCGCAGAACTCCGACACCATGTCCCTGACGGTGTCCGCCACGAAGAGGTTGGTGTTGTACCAGAGGCTGCCGGCGATCTCCCCGGACGGCTCGATGTCCAGGGTCCACAGCCCGCCGTCCGGGATCTCCGTGGTCACCGGCTGCGACAGGCGCCGGTGGATCTCGGAGTACTCGAGGTCGCCGACGACCTCGCGCTCCATGACGAGCGGGAACTGGAACACCTGGAACGACAGCACGGCGGTGCGGTCGCCCTCGAAGGTGGCGGCTATCTCCGGCACCTCCTGCAGGATCTGGCCGAACGGCAGGGCGTGCGAGTACGCCTCGAAGCACGTCCTGCGGGCACGCGCGATCACGTCGAGCAGGGTCCGGCATCCGGCGAGGTCCGTGCGCAGCGGAAGCTGGTCGATGAACGGCCCGATGGTGCCCTGGAACCGCTCCTGGTTGCGGCCGGAGGTGAAGGTGGTCACCGTGATGTCCGTGGCGCCGGTCGACTGCCGGAGGAACGCCAGGTAGGCGGACAGCATGACGATGAACGCGGAGCTTCGCGTCGACCTGGCGAGCGCGAGCGCCGCGGCGGTCGTGTCCGCGCCGAGCACGAAACGGTGTGCCGCGGTCGCCTTGGGGGCGCCGGCCGATCGCGCTATGTCGGTCCGCGTGGGGACGAGCCTGGCGCCGCTCAGCTTGCTGCGCCAGTACGCCCGGGACCTTTCCATCGCCGGTGATCCGGCGCGTCCCCGATCCCAGGCGACGTACTCCCGGTACTGGTGCACCTCGGCCGGTGCGGTCTGGTCGTGGCCCGCCAGGGCGGCGTACAGCACGGCGAGGTCGCGGATCGCCACCTTCATGGACCACTCGTCGACCGCCGAGTGGTGGGCGATGAGGGCGAGCACCGCGTCGTCATCGTCGAAGCGGCCCAGCACCGCCCGGATCAGGGGCAGCTCGTCGGCGCTGTAGGCGGCGGTCTCCAGCTCGATGAGCAGCTCCTCCGACCGGCGTTGCCGGTCGTGCGGGGCGACGCCCGGCAGTTCCCGGACCCGCAGCTCCGGGGACGCCGGCGGGAAGACCCGCTGGTGCCGGTTCCCGGCGTCGCGGATCACCTTGGTCCTGAGCGCCTCGTGGCGGACCACCAGGGCGTCCAGCGCCCGCTGCAGGACGTCGACGGCGATGTTCCCGCGAACGCGCCAGCCGCACACGATGTTGTACCGCGCCCCGAAGGGCCCGTCCTCGCCGCCCTTGTCGAACAGGCAGAGAAACTCCTGACTGAACGAGAGCGGTATCTCCTCGGCCGGATCCGCCGGCCGGGTGCGCACGGGTGCGCTCATACCGGTTCCGCCTGCCTCATCCATCTCGGCTGCCTCCGCGACATTCCGTTATCCGACGCCGAACCGTGCCTTGGTGTACTCGCGTTTCGCGATGGTGGAGAGGAAGACCGCGACTCCCGCGTGGCTGTGCAGCATGGACAGGTCGCGCCACACGCGTTCGATGCGCTGGCCGCGGCGCACCGAGCTGGACCCGGCCGTGGGAAAGAGCCGGCCCTCGACGGCCCGCCAGCACAGCTCGACCACCTCGCGGCAGATCAGGGCCATCCGCAGCTCGCGTTCCTGGGTGAAGGCCGCGGGGCCTTCGGCGCAGGCGTCCCGCCACTGCTGGACCACGTTGAAGAACGCCGCCTCGCCCGTCGCGATCATCGCGGCGGCCTCGCCGTACCAGAGCTGGTAGTCGGGATCCTCGGTACGGGGGGCGCCCTCCGAGAACGGCGCGGTCCTGGCCGACATCAGCTCCTCGTAGGCGTCGAGCGCCCCCTGCGCCATGCCCAGCGCGAGGACCGCGTCCTCCAGGATCATGACGCTGAAGGGGCCGCCGCCGTACTCCGGGTTGCCGTGCAGTTCGACTCCGGGCGTACCGGCGGTGACGGTGAGCCGGCTGAGGTGGCCGTCGAGGGTGAAACGGTCGGGGACGAATCCGCCGGAGATCGCGATGCTGTGCGATCCGCTGCCCTTGAGGCCGAGCGACGCTCCCCAGTCGTCGAGCCGCTCCCACGTGCTGCGCGGGGCGACGAACAGCAGGGGCCTGGGCGGCTCGCCGTTCGGCGAGGGGACGAGGGTGTGCCCCATGAAGTGCGTGGCGTAGGGGGCTCCCGAGCAGTAGCTCCAGACGCCGTTCAGCACCCAGCCTCCATCGGCGCGCTCGGCCGTCCCGCTGGGCACGACGGTGGCCGGGCAGATGAAATCGCCCCCGGCGAACAACTCGTCCTGCGCCCGCTCCTCGAAAAGCGTGGCGACGGCATGCGCGTGCGCATGTCCCAGGCAGTACATCCATCCCGTCGACGGGCACGCTCTGGTCAGCGTCAGCACCACTCGCATGAACGTGTCGATCCCGAGTTCGTGACCGCCGTAGCGGCGGGGGACCAGGATCCGGTAAAAGCCCGCCTTCCGGAATTCCTCGTGGACGTCCTCCGGGTAATGGGTGCGTTCCTCGGTCTCGGCCTGGCGCTCGACCAGCATGGGAGCGATGGCCTCCGCCTTGGCGATGACCTGCGCCGACGTGACGTCGGGCTGGGCGGGCCCGGCGACGGGGTCGCTGGTGGGAACGGTCACGTGTGATCTCCTCCGGCGTCACGCGGGGGGCCGATGGACTCGGCCATCACAAGCCTGACTGGAGCGGGAATCGGCGTCTTCCTATGCCGTGCCCTTTCGGCGCCCGCACCGATTCGGCGGCGACACGTACGCGGCGATCGGCTCCCGCTCGCCACGGGGTCGGGCGGCGCGGAGCCGGCGGTGCGATGCTCCGCCGGCTCCGCTGGTCACCTGGCCGGATCACCACCCTCGTCCAGGCGATCCGCGCCCCCCGTCAGCACACCGTCTGAAGTGGGAGCGGCTCGAGGGTCACCTGAAGGAGAGCGGAGGAGACCCCGCGCCATCGGTGTCGTGGTCGGTGCCGATGGCGATGGCGCAGACGGTGGCCTTGCAGTCGACCGTGCCGTAGTGCCCGCCGCCGACCACGTCACCGTCGAAGGAACGCCTGACGACGAAGGTGAACCGGACCGAGCCGCTGGCGTCCGTCGTGAACGAGGGGCTGCTCTCGCCGCACACGTACGTGCCGGTCACGGGCATCGCGCACTGCGCGGCGTGGAAGACCTTGTTGGGCGTCAGGCCGGTGGCCGCCACCTGCACGGTGGTGCCGTCCTCGAGGTTCGTCGAAGGCGTCACCGTGACCACCGGCGCGGCGGAGGCCGCGGGCTGGAAGGCGACGGTCAGGCCGGCCGCCAGAGCGGTGGTCACGCCGACCTTGGACAGGGTCCTGACGAGAGACATCATTTCTCCATTTCTGGACAGGGGACAGAAAACGGTTCCATGACATGGGGCCGCATCGGCCGTTCGAGTACCAGCTGGACCTGCTCCGGAGAAGCGGTGGCCGGTGCGGCGGGAGGGTCGCGCGCCCTTTCCGGGGGACGGGCATGGGCGAAGCCCGGTCGGCGAGGGGGGTTCATCGGATGACACGCTAGGCGCACAAGTCCCGGATGTCTTTTCCCATATTGCTGCGATGGGCCGATGCCGACCCGGCTCGCTGGTCGCGGGCGGCGGATCAGACCCGGGCCGCCGGGCATTGCCGATGTGCCCATATCAAGGCTGTGTCGGGACCGTCAAGACTGCAGTCAACAATCTGGAAGATGCCCCGGACCGGGCACGCGCCAAGGATGGGCGACTGGACGCTCCTGTCGGCAGGAGGATGAACCGTGAGCGAGGAAACGAACGTCAGCGGCACCGCTTCGCCGAACGCCCGCGTCCCGGCCGTGTCGCAGCGCTCCGGAGGCGGGCCGGCACGTCTGCGGCGGCCCGTCCGCACCACCGCATCGACGAAACCAGGAGGCCAGTGACATGCATGTGACCGCGCAGCCTCGCTCGCACGCCGGTCCTGCCGAATCTCACCTGCCGTCCCTGACGGGCGCGCTGATCATCGTGGTGACGACGATGTTCCTCGCCCGCGTCATGTTCACCCCGATATTCGAGTCGCGATTATTCCAGATGATCCCCGACAAGGGGGCCGTGGCCGTCGTCTTCTGGCAGGGCGCCTCCGCGGCCACCAGCTACCTGTTCCTGTTCAGCGGGTTCGCCCTCGCCTGGTCGGTGCGGCCCGGCGAAAAGGCGCGCAGATTCTGGTGGCGCCGTTTCCTCGAGTTGTACCCGACTCATCTGGTCACCCTCGTGGCGGCGATCGTCCTGTTCACCTTCGTGCCGATGTTCCCGGTCGACTACGGGGTGGCGGTGCTCAACGGCGCGCTGCTGCACGCGTGGTTCCCGCAACTGGAGATCTGGACGAGTTTCAACTCCTCGTCGTGGGTGGTCTCGTGCGAGGCGCTGTTCGCCCTGTGCTTTCCCGTTCTCATGGCCCTGATCGGCCGCATCCGGCCGGAGCGGCTGTGGGCCTGGACGGGCGGCGTCGTGGCCGTCATCTACCTCGTCCCGCTCGCCGCGACCGCGCTTCCGGACCATCTGGCCGCGCCCTATCCGGGGCACGAGTTCACACAGGTCCCGGACTCCCAGTTCTGGTTCGTCACGAAGTTCCCTCCGGTGCGGATGCTCGAGTTCATCCTCGGGATCCTGCTGGCGCGCATCGTCCGGACCGGTCGCAGGCTGCCGCTCGGGGTCGGCGGCGCGACGCTGCTGCTCGTCGTCTCCTACGCGGTGGCGCCGCTGTTCCCGCTGACCTATCCGATGGTGGCGGTCATGGCCGTTCCCATGGGCCTGGTCATCGCCGCGCTCGCCGCCGCCGACGGCACCGGGCGCCGGAGCTGGCTGAACAGCCGCGTCATGGTGTGGCTCGGCGGGGTCTCCTGGGCGTTCTACCTCTGGAGCCTCCTGGTCCTGAACGCCGGCGTGGCCCTGCTGGACGGGGGCTTCGGCGTGCCCGCCGGAATCGCCGTGGTCGCCCTGCTCCTCGGCATCACCCTGCTGCTGTCATGGCTGCAGTGCACCCTGATCCAACGGCCGATCATGCGAAGGTTCGCCGCGCCGCGGCGGCACCGGGACGCCGACCCCGGCCTGGTACCGGCCGGATCGGACGGACCGCGGACATGACCGTGCCGGCCGGGCGGTCGTCCCGAGGCCGCCCGGGGCGATGAACCGACGCGGCGACACGCGGACCCTCCTGGTGCGGGCCCCCGGATTCCCCGGACCACCTGCGGGACTCCGGGCCGCGCAACCCAGGAGGTGCCGCCATCACGAGGAGTTGTGACGCTGACTCCATGGGCGCAGGATCAACGATCATGTGGGACGGCGTCGCCTTCCCCGGAAGCCGGGCCTACGAAGAGGCGACGCAGGTCTTCAACCTGGCCGCTCCCCTCGAACCGGCGGCGGCGGCGACGGTGCGCACCGTCGACCAGATCCGGGACGTGCTCCGCCATGCCGAGCGCGAGGGACTGCAGGTCGCGGTGCACACCACCGGGCACGCCTCGGCCACCGCGCGTCCGATGCGCGGAACCGTGCTGATCCGGACCCGGCTGGACGGCGGGGTCGAGCTCGACACCGAACGCCGTATCGCCCGCATTCCGGCGGGCACGCGCTGGGGCGCCGTCGTCCAGGCGACGGCGCCGTCCGGGCTCGCCGCGCCGCACGGCTCGGCCGCGACCGTCGGCGTCGTCGGCTACCTGCTGCGCGGAGGGCTGAGCTTCTACAGCCGGAGAGTCGGGCTCGCCGTCAACAGCGTCCGCGCGATCGAGCTGGTCACCGCCGACGGCTCGGTGCTCCGGACGGACGCCGACAACGACCCGGAGCTGTTCTGGGCGCTGCGCGGCGGAGGGGGCGGGTTCGGCGTCGTCACCGCGGTCGAGATCGAGCTGTTCCCCGCGGCCAGGGTCGTCACCGGCGCGACCTTCTGGCCGGCGGTCCACGCGCCGCGGCTGGTGCCGATCTGGCGGCGATGGACCCTGGACGCGCCCTGGGACGCCTCGACGTCGCTGCGGATCCTGAACCTCCCCGACCTGCCCGAGGTGCCGCCGGTCCTGCGGGGAGGGCCGGTGCTGTGCATCGACGGCGTCATCCTCTGCCCGGCCGAGGAGGACCTGCCGGCCGCGCGCGGCCACGCCGAGGACCTGCTGGGCCCGCTGCGGGCGGCGGCGGAGCCGATGCTCGACACCTGGCAGGTCACCGTTCCCGCGGCCGTCCTCGAGACCCACATGGACCCCGCCGATCCCGTGCCCATCGCCGGGGACCACATGCTGCTGGACGAGATCGGCGACGAGGGCGTCGCGGAGTTCCTCCGGACGGCCGGCGGCGGGAGCGACTCGCCGCTGATCCTGGCCGGACTGCGCCAGCTCGGCGGCGCCTGCTCGATCCCGTCGCCGGGCGGGGGCGCGCTCGACCACCTGGCGGGCCGGTACGTCTACTCGGCCGCGGGCGCGCCCGCCGACGAGGCCCACGAGGCGGCGATAGCCCGCCGGTGCGCGGCCATCCGCGCCGCGATGAGCCCGTGGGACACCGGAAGGACCGCACCGACCTTCGTGGAGAACCGCCGGCAGCCGCAGCGGCATCTCACCCCGGATCAGGTGCGGGCCGTCCACAGGATTCGCGCGCGAGTCGACCCCGACGGCCGATTCCGCAACGACGTCCTCCCCAACTGTTAGGAGACCCCGCCATGCGACATTCCCCTTTTCCCGACGCGGAGTTCGGTGCGCTCCCCGCCACCCGAGTGCTTCAGGAGTCCCGGTGACGATCCCCGCCGTGCTTTCACCCGAAGAGATCAGGAAACTCCGGCCGCGGCTGGACGCGCAGATCATCACGCCCGCCGACGCGGGCTACGACGCGGCCCGCGCGGTGTATCCGGCCGGGATAGACCACCGCCCGGCCGTCGTCATCCGGCCGGACCGCGCCGAGCAGGTCGCCCAGGTGGTCCTGCTCGCCAGGGAGACCGGCATGCCGCTGTCGGTTCGCGGCGGCGGTCACAGCACCGTCGGCCACGGGGTGTGCGACGGCGGGATCATGCTCGACCTGGCGCACATGCGCGCCCTCGACATCGATGTGGCGACCCGCACCGCATGGGTCCAGGCGGGCATGTCGGCCGGTGAGTACACCGTCGCCGCCGAGGTCCACGGCCTGGCGACGGGGTTCGGCGACACCGGCACGGTCGGGATCGGCGGCCTCACGCTCGGCGGCGGGATCGGATATCTGGTGCGCAAGCACGGGCTCACGATCGACAATCTCCTGGCGGCCGAGATCGTCACGGCGGACGGCCGGATCCGCCAGGTGGACGAGAACAACCATCCGGACCTGTTCTGGGCGATCCGCGGCGGCGGCGGGAACTTCGGCGTCGCGACGCGGTTCAGGTTCCGCCTCCACCCGGTGCGCTCCATCGTCGGCGGCATGCTGGTCCTGCCGGCGACGGCCGAGGTGATCCGGTCCTTCGTCGCCGAGGCCGAGGCCGCCCCCGACGAGCTGTCGACCATCGCCAACATCATGCCCGCCCCTCCCATGCCGTTCCTGCCCGAGGAGCAGCACGGCCGGCTGGTCCTCATGGCGACCCTGTGCTACGCGGGCCCCTCCGAGGCCGGTGAACGGGTCCTCGCGCCGTTCCGCGCGCTGGCCACGCCGCTGGCCGACATGCTCCAGACGATGCCGTACAGCGGCCTCTACCCGCCCGAGGACGAGGACTTCCACCCCCTGGCGGCGTCGCACACGATGTTCGTCGACACCGTCGGGGCCGCGGAGGCGGAGACGATCCTCGACTTCCTGCAGAGCTCCACCGCCATGATGCCCGCGGCGCAGCTGCGCGTGCTGGGCGGCGCGATGGCCCGCGTTCCCGCCGAGGCCACCGCGTTCGCGCACCGCCAGAGCCGGATCATGGTCAACCTGGCCGCGATCTACGAGGCCGCCGACGAGGCCGGGGTGCACGAGGCGTGGATACGGCGGTTCGCGGACGCGATCCGCCAGCGCGACCACGGCGCCTACGTCAATCTCCTCGGGGACGAGGGACCGGACCGGATCCGCGCCGCCTACCCCGGGCGCACCTGGGACCGCCTGCGGGCGATCAAGGCGAAGTACGACCCGACCAACCTCTTCCGCCTCAACCAGAACATTCCGCCCGGCGTGGACGGGTGACCGCACGCCCTCCCACAACGGCAAGGGGCCTTCGGCGTCGGGAAGACGCCGAAGGCCCCTTGCCGGACGGCGGATCCCGGTCCGCCGTCGACCAGTGCTATGCGGTCGCCTCCGCGGGGTCCGCCTCGGCCTCGGTCTTGGCCTCGGGGTCCTGGGTGGGCGGCACCTGGCGCAGCCACACCACCGTGAGCACGGCGATCGCGGTGAACAGGACGGCGCCCAGCAGGCCCACCAGGTTGAGTCCCGAGGTGAACGCCTCGCGGGCGGAGGTGAGCAGGTCGTCGGCCATGGACCCGCCGAGTCCCCGGGCCGTCTCCACGGCGGTGGCGATGTTCTCCCGGGCGGCGGCCGCCGCGTCGGCGGGCAGGCCGGCGGGCAGCGAGAGCCGGTCCTGGTAGACGGCGGTGGCGATGCTGCCCAGGATGGCGATGCCGGCCGCCAGCCCGAACTCGCCGTTGGCCTCCGACAGCGCCGACGCCGAGCCGGTCTTCTCCGGTGGCGCGGCGCCGAGGACCATGTTGTAGCCCAGCGCGACCAGCGGGGCGAGGCCGATGTTGATCAGGATCAACGCGATCACGATCATGGCCAGGCCGTCGTCGCTGGGCACCTGGGACAGCACGACGCAGCCCACGGCGGTCACCAGGAGCCCGGCCGCCATGACGTAGGCGGGCCGGAACATCTGGCCCAGCTTCGGGGTCACCATGAGGGCGATCAGCGTGGCCACGACGCCGGGCACCAGCCACAGGCCCGCCGCCCTGGTGGAAAGCCCCTCGACCATCTGCATCTGGACGTTGATCAGCAGCAGGCTGCCGCTCATCATGATCCCGACCAGCAGGCCCAGCACCACGACGCTCCGGTAGACGCGGATCCTGAACAGGCCCAGGTCGAACAGCGGATCGTCCAGACGGCGCTGCCGACGGACGAACAGGACGCCGAAGACCACGCCGGCGAGCAGGGTCGCGACGGCCGTCGCCGACCAGCCGCCGCGGGCGTACTCCTTGACGCCGTAGATGAAGGGGATGATGGCCAGCAGCGAGAGCCCGACGCTGAGCAGGTCCACCCGGCCGGCGTCGGGGTTGCGGTACTCGGGCAGCACGGACGGCCCGGCGGCCAGCAGCAGCACCATGACCGGGACCGCCAGCAGGAACACCGAACCCCACCAGAACCACGACAGCATCAGCCCGCCGATGATCGGGCCGAGCACGCCGCCGAACATGAAGCAGCTCGACCAGACCGCGACGGCGGTGCCGCGCTCCTTCTCGTTCTTGAACATGTTGGAGATCAGGGCCATCGTCGACGGCGCCAGCGTCGCTCCGGAGACGCCCAGCAGCGCCCGGGCGGCGATGAGCATCTCGGGGCTGGTGGCATAGGCCGCCAGCAGCGAGGCCGCACCGAAGAGGGCCCCTCCGATCAGCAGCAGCTTCCGGCGGCCCACCCGGTCGCCGAGGGTTCCCATCGTGACCAGGAACCCGGCGAGCATGAACCCGTAGATGTCGGCGATCCACAGCTGCTGGGTGCTGCTCGGCTGCAGATCCTGGGTCAGATGCGGAATGGCCAGGAACAGCACGCTCATGTCCACCGACAGCAACAACGCCGGCAGGGCGAGAACGACCAGGCCGAACCATTCCCGGCGTCCCGCGCGGGCGGGCACCTCGTTCTCGGTGCTGGTATCCATCGCAGATCCTTCCTTGTCCTCGATGCGGCCTCGTTCACCTCTCCGACGAACGACCGGGAACGCGATCGACGGCCTCGGGCGTGCCGGTTTCACTGTCGGTTCAGGCGTCGGGCGGGCCGGGCGGGCGCCCCGGGGACGGGCCGTCACCGGGGGTGGACGCCGCGGCGGTGACGCGCACCGCCGCGACCGCGGCGGTGCGCGTCCCTTTGATGCGGCCGGTCACGGCCGCCGGTCTCTCACTCGTCCGGCGGGACGAACAGCGGCCGGACCTCGACGCCCCCGCCGTGCTGGGTGGCCGGGTTGAGCTTGGCGACCTTCAGCGCGACGTCCAGGTTGGGCGCCTCGATGACGAAGAACCCGGACACCACCTCGTTGGTCGAGTGGAACGTGCCGTCGGAGACCACGTCGCCGCGGACCGAGGTGGCCGTGGTGCTGGGCTGGAACGCGAATCCGGTGACGGGCGTGGCCCCCAGCTCCGCCACCTGGGCGGGGTAGGTCTCGAGTGCCTTCTCGTACTCGGCCGGGATTTCCATCGGGTCGGCCGGCGCCGGCCCGTAGACCAGGATCCCGTACTGGGCCATGAGGGTCCTCCTCAGAGTCGGTGTTCTCCCTACGCCCCATCCGACGAGCGAGCCGGACCGGATTCGACAGCCGGGATCGAAAAAATTTCCGCGGGCCGGCATCCGCTCCCGCCGGCCGCCGGTCAGCGGGCGCGCGCGGCCGTCCTCAGGTCGCCGTCCGGCTCCGCGCCGCTGTCGGGCAGCGCCAGCCACCAGGGGTTCCGCCGCGCCCACTCGATCGTCCTGGCGAGCCCGTCGCGCAGGTCCGTCGCGCACCGCCAGCCGAGCAGTCCGCTGATCTTGCTCGTGTCGGGCACCCGCCTGCGCAGATCCTGGTACCGGCCGCCGAGCCGGTCCCGCGTGTCCACCGGCACGACGGTCCCGGCGCCGGTCAGCTCCGCGACCAGGGCGCTCAGCCGGGCCACCGTGGTCTCGGCCGAACTGCCGACGTTGAAGCACTCCCCGACGGCGCGTTCGCTCGTGCCGACGGCGATCGTGGCGTCGACCGCGTCCTGGACGTAGGTGAAGCACCGCGTCTGGCCGCCGTCGTCGTAGACCACCGGCGGCCTGCCGTTCAGCGCCCGGTGGACGCTTCTGCTGACGACGAACGCGGGCCGCTGCCGCGGGCCGTACACGTTGAAGTAGCGCACCACGGCCGTGCGGAGCCCGCGGTCGCGGGCGAAGGCGAAGGCGAGATGCTCGCACAATGCCTTGCTGGAGGAGTAGCTCCACCGGTCCACGGCGGTGCTGCCCAGCACCCGGTCGTCGTCCTCCCGCCACGGGACCGCGGGGTTCTTCCCGAAGACCTCGCTGGTGCTCGCGACGACGACCTTCGCACCGGCCCGCGCGGCGAGTTCCAGCACGTTCCTGGTGCCGAACAGATTGATGTCGATCACGTCCAGCGGACGGTCGAGATAGCGGTCGACGCCGACGACGGCGGCGAGGTGGTAGACGGTGTCGACGCCGTCCCGCACCACCTCGGCCAGCCGCGCCGCGTCCCGGATGTCACCGGTGACGTGCCGGACCGAGGGCGACGGCGTCTGGTCGGGGGGAGGCGCCCCGCCGTCGAACACCGTGACCTCCTCGCCCCGCCGGACCAGTTCGTCGACCAGATGGCTGCCGAGGAACCCGCACCCTCCGGTCACCACGACCCGCGCCATGGCCGCTACCTGCCGATGCCGCGGTAGCCGAAGCCGTGCCGCCGGAACCGGTCGATGGCCTCCCGCGAGTAGTAGGCGCGGCCGTCGACGATGACGCACGAGGGCGCCATCGACTCCCGGAGCGCGACGAAATCGATCTCGGCGAACTCGTCGTGCCGCGCCAGCACGGCGATGCAGTCGGCACCGGCCAGCGCCTCCGGCGCCGTCCGCGCCGGTGTCACCCCGAAGACCTTCGCGACCTCGGCGGGGTCGGCGAGCGGGTCGAAGACGGCGACCTCGGCCCCGCCCTCCCGCAGCCCGGTGACCACCGGCAGCACCGGGGTCGCGCGCAGGTCACCGGTGTTGTTCTTGAACGCCACGCCGAGCACCGCGATCTTCGCCTGCCCCAGCGACCGGCCGGCCCGGGCCAGCTCCTCGACGATCAGGTCGACGGTGTAACCCGGCATGGAGTCGTTGACCTTCCGGGCGACGGGGACGGTGTCCAGGTCCAGGCCGCGGTCGCGGGCCGCCCGCCACACCATCCACGGATCCTTGGTCAGGCACGACCCGCCGACGCCCACGCTCGGCAGCAGGATGTTGACGTTGCCGGTGCCCTTGCGGATCGTGTTGGCCGCGGCGATCACCTCCAGCACGTCGACGTCCAGCACGGCGCACAGCTTGGCCAGCTCGTTGGCCATCGCGATGTTGTGGTCGATCCACCAGTTGTTGGCCAGCTTCACCATCTCGGCGGACTCCATCGACGTGCAGTGGATGATCTCGGTGCCGATCGTCCGCCGCCAGAACGCGGCCGCGGCGGCCGCGCTGTCCGGGCACCATCCGCCCACGGCTATCGGGAACGTCCGCAGCTCGTGCAGGGCCCGTCCCTCCGACAGCCGCTCGGGGCAGAAGGCCAGCCCGAAGTCCTCTCCCACCGTCAGCCCCCCGCTCTCCAGCAGCGGGGCGACGACCTTCCTGGACACGCCCGGAGGCACCGTGCTCTTGAGGATGACGAGCTGGCCCCGGCGCAGCCGCCCGGCCAGTTCCGTGCAGGCGGCCCGCAGGTAGTGGTCGACCAGCCGGGTGTCCTGGACCGGCGTGCCCACGGCGATGATCACCACGTCCGCGTCGGAGACCGGGCCGTAGTCGGTGGTGACCCGCAGCCGGCCCGAGTCCAGGCCGCTGTACAGCAACTCGGGCAGCCCCGGCTCGCTGAACGCGCAGCGGCGCCGCGCCAGCTGGGCGACCCGGGCCGGATCGAGGTCGATTCCCACGACGTCCACGCCCTCCCCGGCGAGGGCCGCCGCCACGGCCGATCCCACATAACCCATTCCGATGACCGCGGCGCATGCATTTCCCTGATCAGGTAAGAATTTCATGTCACCACTCTCAGGACGTAACGTGGGCAAACGTACGGACAGCGTGACAGGCGGCATGCGGTGACGCATCTTCCGTGATGCCGTGACCCTTTCCCCGGGCTTGGCGCGCGCTGGTCCGCAGGTCCCGGTCCACACCGGTCGCACCGCAATACAGAAGGTGCCGGGCAAAAGCCGGCCGTATGACGATGCACGCAGTCATACGACCCCAGGGAGCCCTCGGTGCCTGCGCGACTCGATCAGCTCGGCATGAGCGTGCCGGTGGACCTGGCCGCCCGCGTCACCGCCTCGGCGCGGGCGACCGGGTCACGGGTGAGCCCGGACATCGACGACTGGCTCGCCGGCAAGCGGAGGCAGCCGTTCGAGAGCACCCTCATCACGCTGGACGAGCTGGTCGAACCGGCGGGATGGCGTTTCGCTCCCGGAACCGGGAACCTCGAGCATCACAGTGGCCGGTTCTTCACCGTCGAGGGAATGCACGTCAGGAGGAACCGCGGTCCCGTCAGGGAGTGGTGGCAGCCCATTCTCGTGCAACGCGACATCGCCATCCTCGGAATAATCGCCAAGGAGTTCGACGGCGTCCTGCACTTCCTGTTACAGGCCAAGATGGAACCCGGCAACGCCGACATGGTGCAGTTGTCGCCCACGGTCCAGGCCACGTCCAGCAACTACACGCGGGTGCACCGTGGAAGGCCTGCCCACTACGTCGAGTACTTCACCGAGCCGGGCAGGGGCCGGATCCTGGTCGACGTCCTCCAGTCGGAGCAGGGCGCCTGGTTCCACCTCAAGCGCAACCGGAACGTCGTCATCGAGGTCACCGACGACGTGCCCGTCGGCGAGGACTTCTGCTGGCTGACCCTCGGGCAGATCCGCCGGCTGCTCCGGCGGCGCAACGTCATCAACATGGACGCCCGGTCGGTCCTGGGGTGCCTGCCCATCGCGGCCCCGGCGAGCGGACCGGACGGCGAGGACGGGTTCGACGGCGCCCTGTGGCGCTCCGTGGAGCACGGCGGCGCGCACACGATGACGGAGGTCCTCGGCTGGTTCACCGGCCGCAAGTGCGCCGAGGAGCTGTCGGCCCGGCTGGTCCCGCTGAACTCCCTGCGGGGGTGGCGGCGGGACGCCGAAAGGATCTTCCCCGAGGAGCACGGGAACTTCAGCATCGTCGGCGTCCGGGTGCACGCCCGGACCCGCGAGGTGCACAGCTGGAAGCAGCCGCTGCTGGCGCCGCACGGCCTCGCCCTGGCGGGGCTGGTGGTCCGGCGCATCGGCGGAACGCTGCACGCGCTGGTGCGCGCCGAGGTCCTGCCGGGCCACCGGGACACGGTGGAGCTCGGCCCCACCGTGCGGTTCATGATGAGCGACCACGCCGGCACCCCGGCGGACCGGCGCCCGGAGTTCCTCGACTACCTGCTGTCGGCGCGCGAGGGCGTCCGCTACGACGTCGTCCAGTCGGAGGAGGGGGGCCGCTTCCTCCACGCCGAGACGCGCTACCTCATCGTGGAGGCCGGCGACGACTTCCCGCGGCAGGTGCCGCCGGACTTCATGTGGCTCACGGTCGGGCAGCTGCTGGCGCTGCAGCGGTACAGCTACCACCTCGGCATCGAGACCAGAACCCTGCTGTTCTGCCTGAACAACCTGTGACACCGAATCGACCAAGGAACCGGCCATGGCCATTTACGTGTGGGACTACCGGCGAGAGTACGAAGCCGAGCGAGCGGACATCCTCGACGCGGTCGACACCGTGTTCCGCTCGGGCCGGCTCGTCCTCGGCGAGAGCGTGCGGAGCTTCGAGGAGGAGTTCGCCGGCTACCACGGAATGGCGCACTGCGTCGGGGTCGACAACGGCACCAACGCGGTCAAGATCGCCCTGCAGGCGCTCGGAGTCGGCCCGGGCGACGAGGTCATCACCGTGCCCAACACCGCGGCGCCGACCGTGCTGGCCATCGACGCCGTGGGCGCCACCCCCGTCTTCGTCGACGTGGACCCCGGCACCTATCTCATGGACACCGGCCAGGTGGCCGACGCGATCACCCCCCGGACCAGATGCCTGCTCCCGGTGCACCTGTACGGCCAGTGCGTGGATCTGGCCCCGCTCGAACGGCTGGCGGCGCGCCACGGCCTGCGGATCGTCGAGGACTGCGCCCAGGCGCACGGGGCGCGCCGCGACGGCCGGCTCGCCGGGACGGTCGGGGACGCGGCCGCCTTCTCCTTCTACCCCACCAAGGTCCTCGGCGCGTACGGCGACGCCGGTGCCGTGCTCACCTCCGACGACCGGACGGAGCGGAACCTGCGGCGGCTGCGGTACTACGGGATGGAGGACCGCTACTACGTGGTGCGGACGCCGGGGCACAACGCGCGCCTCGACGAGGTGCACGCCGAGATCCTGCGCCGCAAGCTCCGCCGGCTGGACGACTACATCGCCGCCCGCCGTGCCGTCGCCAGGCGGTACGCCGAGGGGCTCGGGGACACCGAGCTGACCCTGCCGCAGGTGGCTCCGGGCAACGAGCACGTCTACTACGTCTACGTCGTACGCCACCGCGAGCGGGACGAGATCCTCAGGGCGCTCCGGGAGCTGGACTTCCACTTCAACATCAGCTACCCGTGGCCGGTGCACACCATGACCGGATTCGCCCACCTGGGGCACGCCACCGGCGACTTCCCGGTGACCGAGGCCGCCGCCGACGAGATCTTCTCGCTCCCGATGTATCCGTCGCTGCCGCAGGACCTCCAGGACCGGGTCATCACCGCCCTCCGTAAGATCCTCGCCCGCGGCTGACGCCCGCGTCCTGGTGCGGCCGCACCATGCCGGCCGCACCAGGAGGGGCGTACCAGGACGGGCGTGCCGCGCTCGGCGGCCTGCTCAGGACTTGACGCCGACGAGGAGGCCGGGGCGGCCACGGCCGGTCTCGAGGAACTCGACAGAGGCGACGCCCGCCTCGGCGAAGGCCGTCTCGTACTCCTGCCGGGTGAACAACGACAGGACGTGCAGGTCGGTGAAGTGGCGGATGCCCGATTCGGAGTCGGCCACCAGGTAGTGCACCGTCATGCGGTGGGCCCGGCCCTCCACCACGGCGTGGGAGAGCCGGGAGATGGTCTGCCCGTCGACCGTGACGACGTCACCGAGAACCTGACCGGACAGCGCGTTCTCCGGGGAGTACCAGGGCTCGACGACGATGACCCCGCCCGGGTTGAGATGCCGGCCGAAGCAGCGCAGCGCCGCGTTGAGCTGCCCGGCGTCGCCCAGATAGCCGATCGAGCTGAACAGGCAGGTGATCGCGTCGAACCGCCGGCCGAGCCGGAAGTCCTTCATGTCGCCCCGGTGCAGCGGCACCCCCGGCAGCCTCCGGCGGGCGATCCTGAGCATGTCGTCGGCCAGGTCGACGCCCTCCACGTGCTCGAACGCCTCGGCGAAGCAGCGCAGGTTCCGCCCGGTGCCGCAGGCCACGTCCAGCAGCGTGGTGGCGGCGGCGTTGCGTTCCCGGATGCAGTCGACCAGCATCCGGGAGTCGTCCTCGTACGCCCTGCCGCGCCCCTCGTAGAAGGCGTCGTACACCTCGGCGTGCCGGTAGATCGGCGGGAGCTCGGCCATGGTCACAGCACCCGCACGTCGGGCACGTACAGGATCCACCGGCCGCCGGCCGCACGGAACCACTGTTCCTTCGCCATGATCTCCTCGGCGTGGTTCCAGGCGAAGAGCAGCGCGTAGTCCGGATCGGCGGCGGCGAAGGCGTCCGGCGGCCTGACCGGGATGTGCATCCCGGGGGTCAGCCGGTTCTGCTTGGCGGGGGTCGTGTCGCACACGAAGGAGACCAGATCGGGTCCTATGCCGCAGAAGTTGGTGACCGTCGCGCTCTTGGCGGTCGCGCCGTAGCCGACGACGGTCCTGCCGTCGTCGCGCAGGGAGCGCAGCAGGCCGACCAGGTCGTCGCGGATGCGGGTCACCGAGGACGCGAAGCCCCGCAGCGTCTCGGGCTCCGTCAGGCCCTGGACCCTCTCCCGGTCCAGCAGCCGGGCCACCGAGGGGGCCGGCCGCCGGGCACCGGCGCGGGCGAGCGTGTAACGGACCTCCCCGCCGTGCACGGGCAGCCGCCGCACGTCCACCAGCTCGAACCCGAACCGTTCGGCCATCGCCTGCACGGACCGGACCGAGAACAGGTAGAAGTGCTCGTCGTAGATCTGGTCGAAGGAGGTCTTCTCGATGATGTCCCCCAGGTAGGGGTCCTCGAAGACGAAGACGCCGCCCGGGCTCAGCAGCGCGTCCACACCGCGCAGGAGCGAGTCCATGTACGGGATGTGGCAGATGGTGTTCGCCGAGTAGATCACGTCGGCGGGTCCCTCGGTCTCGCGGACGGCGACCGCGGTCGACTCCTCGAAGAAGTCGCCGCGCACGCGCACTCCCTGTTCCCGCGCCAGCGCCGCCACCCCGCCGGAGGGCTCGAATCCCAGATGGCGGATTCCGGCCTCGGCGACCGTGCGCAGCAGCACCCCGTCGTTGCAGCCGATCTCGACGAAGAACGGATCCGCGGCGGTGAGCTCGGTCTCCACGAGGCTCAGGGCGGTCCGGGTGAAGTGCTCCCGCATCACCGACGACCCGGACGAGTGGTACGGGTAGCCCTCGTGGAACATGCGCTCGCGCGGCACCTCCTCGGTCAGCTGGACCATCGTGCACGACGCGCAGCGTCCGACGGCGAGCCGGTAGAAGAACTCCGCGTCGACATCGGCCGGGCGCAGGAACGCGTCGGAGAGCGGCTGACGCCCGAGATCAAGGAATTCCTCGACCAGTCCGCCGCAGATTCGGCATTCGATCACCGGCTCCTCCATCTCTCCGCCGGCACCGGCCGGCCGCTCGTGAACGCGGGTCCGGAGCCCGTGCCCAGCCTGTCCCGCGCACGGGCGGCGGCGCATCTTCGGTGATGCCGTGACCCTTTCGCCGGGCTCGGCCCGCGCCGGTCCGCAGGTTCTGGTCCGTATCGGTCGCGCCGCAATGCGGACCGCAATACAGAAGGTGCCGCGCAAAACCCGGTCGTACGACGATGCACGCAGTCATCCGACCCCAGGGAGCCGCAACGGCACGGCCACCACCTCGGCATCGAGACCAGAACCCCGCTCTTCTGCCTGAACAACTGCGACCCGACGACATGTTGGAAGGCATCATGGACATCGCTGAGTGCACCGAGTGCCGCATCTGCGGCAACCGCGCCCTGCTGCCCGTGCTCGACCTGGGAACCCAGGCGCTGACCGGCATCTTCCCCGGCAGCCCGGACGAGGTGGTGCCGGCTGCTCCGCTGGAGCTCGTCAAGTGCTCCCCGGACGGCTGCGGGCTGGTGCAGCTGCGGCACACCGCCGACCTGTCGCTCATGTACGGCGACCGCTACGGGTACCGCTCGGGCATCCGGCCGTTCATGATCAACCATCTCCACGGCAAGGTCGCCAGGCTCACCGGCATGGTCGATCTCGACTCCACCGACCTGGTCGTCGACATCGGCAGCAACGACTCCACCCTGCTGCAGGGGTACCCGGCCGACGGTCCCACGCTGGTGGGCGTCGATCCGACGGGGGAGAAGTGGCGCCGCTACTACCCCGACCACATCGAGCTGATCCCGGACTTCTTCTCCCGGGAGGTCTTCGCCGAGCGGTACGGCGACCGCAAGGCCAAGATCGTCACCTCGATCGCGATGTTCTACGACCTGCCCGACCCGACCGGGTTCATGGCCGACGTGCGCGACATCCTCACCGACGACGGCGTGTGGCTGATCGAGATGAGCTATCTGGGCTCCATGCTGGAGGTGCTGGCCTATGACGCGGTGTGCCACGAGCACCTGGAGTACTACGCGCTGAGCCAGATCGAGTGGATGGCCGAACGGGTCGGTCTCACCGTGTCGACGGCCGAGATCACCCAGGTGAACGGCGGCAGCCTGTGCGTCACCCTGGTCAAGGACCCCACCCGGCACAAGGTCGACACCGCCGGGATCGACCGGATCCGCCGGCGGGAGGCCGAGATGGAACTGGACACCATGGCCCCGTACGAGGACTTCGCCCGGCGCGTCCGCGAGCACCGCGGCGAGCTGCGCGCGTTCCTGGACGACTCGCGCGCCGCCGGGAAGCTGACCCTGGGGTACGGGGCGTCGACCAAGGGCAACGTGGTCCTGCAGTACTGCGGGATCGGCCCCGACGACCTGCCGTGCATCGGCGAGGTCAGCCCGGAGAAGCACGGCTGCTTCACTCCCGGGAGCGGCATTCCCATCGTCTCCGAGGAGGAGGCCAAGGCCCGCCGCCCCGACCAGTTGCTGGTGCTCCCGTGGGTGCACCGCGCCGGATTCGTCGAACGGGAGCAGGAGTTCCTGGCGGGCGGGGGGAAGATGTTCTTCCCGCTGCCGACCGTCTCCGCGGCCTGACGAGATGCGCTCCCACTCCACCGGAGACACAGCGGCGATGTACGAGACTCGGCGCCGAGGACAGCTCGGCCATGACGGCGTGGGCCACCGGCCCGACCGGCGGCAACGGGAGCGCGGATCGGTGGGCGGGCTGCGCTTCGGGGTGATCGGCTGCTCGGCGTTCGGCGCGCGCAGCATGCTGCCCGTCATCCGCGACAACCCCGCCACGCTCCTGGCCGCCGTCGCCAGCCGGGACCGTGCCAAGGCGGAGTCCTTCGCCGGGAGGTTCGGCTGCGACGCCGTGGCGGGTTACGAGAACCTGCTGGCCCGCGACGACATCGAGGCCGTCTACATCGCGCTGCCCAACGCCCTGCATTACGAGATGGCGCTGGCGGCGCTGGAATGCGGCAAGCACGTCCTGGCGGAGAAACCCCTGACCACCACGGTCCGGGACACCGCCGAACTGATCCGGGTGGCGGCCGCCCGCGGCCTGGTGCTGCGGGAGAACTACGGTTTCGTGCACCACGGTCAGAACCGGCGGGTGCGCTCCCTGGTGCAGGAGGGCCGCATCGGCCGGCTCCGGCACTTCGAAAGCTCCTTCTGCTTTCCGCCCCTGCCCGAGGACGACATCCGGTACCGGCCCGATCTGGGCGGCGGCGCTCTGCTCGATGTCGGCGTCTATCCGGTGCGGGCGATGCAGTACTTCCTCGGCGACGACCTGACCGTCGCGGGCGCCGTGCTGCGGTGCGACCCGGCTTCCGGCGTGGACGTCTCGGGCGGCTTCATCGCGCACGCTCCGGACGGCGTGATCGCCACGGGCGGCTTCGGTTTCGAGCACGGCTTCGGCTCCCGCTACCGGCTCTGGGGCAGCACCGGCCAGCTCATCGTCGAGCGGGCCTTCACCCCGCCGCCCTGGCACGCTCCAACCCTGCGCATAGTGTCGCAGGACCATGTGGAGGAGATCACCCTGCCCGCCGAGCACCAGCTCAGCGCGGGGGTGAGCGCCTTCGCGGCCGCGGTCGACGCCGCTCGCGTGCACGGCCGCGACCCGCACCATGAGGAATGGTCGGCGACGGCCATCCGTACCGCCGCACTGGTCGCCCGCATCAGGGAGACCGCCCTCTGGATCTAGGCCCCGCTCGGGCGGACGAGGTCGTCCGCCCGAGCGGGACGACGTCGGCCGGTCGACGGGATCGGTGGGCGTCGAGCCCCGTCGCAGACCGGGATCAGCACGTCGCCGACGCCAGCCGGGCGGCGGTGCAGGCGCGCACCTCGGTGATGACCCGGTCGACGTCGGCGTCGGAGAGCGACTGGTGGATCGGCAGGAGCAGCGTCCTGTCCGCGGCGGCCTCGGCCCGCGGCAGCACGGCGTCCGAACCGTACGCGCCGACCTGGTGCATCAGGGGGTAGCGGAAGGTGGTGTAGATGCCGCGCTCGAAGAGGTCGCGCGCGACCTGGTCGCGGATGCCGTTCTCGAACTGCACCCAGTACATGAAGTACGAGGACGTGTGGCCGGCGGGCAGCGGCGGCGGCAGGCGCAGACCGGCCACGTCGGCCAGGCCCTCGTCGTAGGCCCGCGCGACCTCGCGACGGCGGGCGACGAACTCCTCCAGCCGGCTCAGCTGGACGAGGCCGATGGCCGAGAGCACGTCGTTGGTGGTCGACCGGCCCGTGAACGACACGACGTCGTAGTCCCACCAGCGGGTCCGTGAACGCAGCGCCTGGTCGTAGCCGCTGTGGAAGTGCCCCGTCGAGCCGGACCGGCCGGGTGCGCGCTGTTCCAGGCCGAGGTAGGCGATCTTGGGCGCCCGGGCGGCGAGCTCCGGGTCACGGACGTACAGCATGCCGCCGTCCACCGTGACCACGATCTTGGCGTGGTCGAAACTCCACAGGCCCATGTCGCCGAACGTGCCGCAGGCGCGTCCGTGCACGGTCGAGGCGATGGCCAGCGCGGCGTCCTCGACCAGGTGGATCCCGCGGTCGCGGCACAACTCGGCGATCTCGGCGACCGCGCCGGGATGACCGCCGTAGTGCAGGACGACCACGGCCTTGGTGCGCTCGGTCAGCACCGCCTCGACGTCGGCCACGGTCGGGTTGAGCGTGGCCTCGTCGACGTCGCAGAAGACCGGCCGCGCGCCGCGCCCGGCGATCGCGTTGCCGGCCGCCACGAAACTCACCGTCGGCAGCACGACCTCGTCACCGGGGCCGACGCCGAGCAGTTCGAAGGCGATGAACGTGGCCGAGCTGCACGAGTTCGTCGCCGTGACGTGCTCGCGGCCGACGCCGAGGTGCCGCGCGAACGCCTCCTCGAACGCGCCGGTGCGGGGACCGCGGCCGACCCAGTTGCTCTCGAACACCTCCCGCACCGCCGCGAGCTCGCGCTCGCCGAGCGAGGGCTGCACGACGTTGATCATGTGGTCCATCGGGGCTCCTCGGCGTTGCTCGAACGCGGGACGGCGCGACCGCAGCGCATGCGGCGGGCCGCCCCGGCGGTGGATCGGTGCAGGCGAGTCGTCAGCCATACGCTCGCATCGGCGCGCAGGCCGCGCATCGTGCAGATTGCGGCGCTGCCCGCTCTGCCCGCCGACCGCGGCATGACCACCACCGGCGCCGGGCGGGCGGCCGGGCTATGACGTCGCCCGCTCGTGCATGAGCAGCAGGAGATAGGCGGCCGTGGTGGAGTCGTCGCGTATGCCGCCCGTCCGTATCAGCCGCTCGAACTCCGCCCGCGAGACCCAGCGGTGGCGCATGTCCTGCTCCTCGTGCTCGCGCCGCGGCACTCCCGGGCTCAGGTCGGTGGCCAGGAACACGGTGAACGCCTGGCCGCTGGCGCCGTGCCAGCCGTAGAGCCTGCCGAGCGGAGTCCACGACGCCGCGCTCATGCCGGTCTCCTCGGCCAGCTCGGCGCGGCCCAGCTCCTCCGCGGTGCCGGTGCGGCCGGCCGGGAAGCAGCCCTGGGGGAACTCCCAGTACCGCCCTTTGATCGGGTACCGGTACTGCTCCACCATGTGGAACCCGCCGCGCTCGGCGGCGATCACCACGACGTAGTCGGGCCGGTCGACCACCGAGTAGATGCCGCGGGTGCCGTCCGGGCGTTCCACGACGTCCTCGCGCAGCGACAGCCACGGATTGCGGTAGACCTCGCGGGAGGAGACCGTCCGGATGACGCCGGGCACGGACTCAGCGGGCTCGGCCATACCAACCACCACCGTTCCTCGCTCCCTGATCGCCGCCGTCAACGGTAACGACGCCGTGGACGGCCGCCCCACTCCGCCAGTGCTGGATTCCCCGGCGCCGGCCGCGGCGGCGCACGCGGAGCGCTCCAAACCGCCGCCCGAGACCAGGCAACGGAAGAGATGTGCGCGCCGGTCGGCCCTGCGATGGTGATGAGGCCGATTGTGGGAGGTCTCAGTGTTGCCGACTGCCACTCCGACCCAGAATCTCCCTGATGGGACCGGTGCCGACCGGGAAACGGCGCGCCGTGCGGTGTTCCTCTACCAGGACGGCGTGCTGCTCTCCTCGACCGTCCGCGCACTCGACGCTCTGGGACTGCTGGACCCGGCCGGACGGCCCGACCGGCCGGGCAACGGTTATCTCCGCGTCGCCTGGCGCTCCCTGGCCGGTGTCGGCTGGCTGGACGAATCGACCCGGGCGTGGACCGACGAGGGCCGGGCCGCGATGCGCCACCGCGAGCGATACGTGGCCGCCGGGCGTTTCCTCGGCCGCTTCGCCGACAACGCCCCGGACTCGTGGGCCCGTCCCTGGAGCGCCGCCACCGAGAAGGAGTTCTCGGAGTTACTGGACGCCCACGAGCGCTGGCGGTCCGGCGCCGACCCCTCCGACGTGGTCACCGCGCACCTCGACGGCGCACTCGCCGTCCCCGCCCTGCTGTCGCTGCGCGGCACCGGGCGGCTCCAGCGGCCGGAGGGCGATGCCGCGAGGCTGCTGTCCCTCCTCGGCTGGCTGGACGGCGACGGCTCCTGGACCCCGTTCGGGCGCGCCGGGCTCGCGATGGTCGACCACATGGGCATGGTGGGCTCCTACCTGCCCATGCTCGCCCGGCTCGAGCGGCTCTGCCGGGGGGAGCTGCTCGTCGAACCCGGCGACGGCGAATGGCACTGCGAGCGCCGGCTCAACGTGCAGGCCAGCGCCGCCGCCCATCGGCGCTATTTCGCCGACGCGGACCCGGTGTTCACGGAGATCTTCAGCCGTACGCCGCGCCCCTCCTTCATCGCCGACATGGGCTGCGGCGACGGCAGCTGGCTGGCCCACCTCCACGGCCTGCTGGGGGACGGCGTCCGCTATGTCGGCATCGACGCCAGCCGGGTGGCGCTCGACCACGCGCGCGAGGTGCTCCAGGCGGCCGGGGTGCGCGATCCGCTGCTGCTCCAGGGCGACATCGGCGACCCCGACGCGCTGCGCGAACAGCTCGCCGCGCACGGCCTGGCGATCGAGGACGGACTGCACATCCGCGCGTTCCTCGATCATGATCGCCGCTATCTCGGCGGCGACCCGCGCCCCGACCTCCCCGGCTGGTCCACCGGCGCCTACATCGCCCCCGACGGCCGTCCGCTGGAGGCCGCCGAGGTGGAGGCCGACCTCGTCGAGCACCTCCGGAGATGGGTGCCCCACGTGCGCAGGCACGGACTCGTCGTCCTCGAGGCGCACTGCGTGGCGCCGCACGTGACGCGGCGCCACCTCGGAGCCCTGCACTCGGTGGCCTTCGACGCCTATCACGGCCTCTCCCACCAGTACCCGGTCGAGCACTCCGCCTTCATGCGGTGCTGCCGGATCGCCGGGCTGCAGCCCGTCAGCCACCTCGAGCGCCGCTACCCGACCACCCGGCCGTTCGTCGCGGTGTCCCTCAACCGCCTGATACCCGTACGGCCGGCGCCGCGGCGCATCCAGACCGAACGCCTCGACACCTGGCGGCCGGACCCGGGGACCGACCGGACCGACGGCGAGGATCTGCACCGTCTCCTCTTCACCGAGGGCGACGTCGCTCATCCGCGCCAGTGGTGTTCCGGCGCCACCGGCATCGTGGTCCGCGACGCGCTGCACGCCATCGAGGCCCGCATCGAGAACGCCGGGCGCGGCGACACCGTCCGGGTGCTCGACTACGGCGCCGGCACCGGCCTGGCCTCGATCGAGCTGATCAAAGCCTGCGTCGCGCACGATGTCGAACGGCGTCTCGCCGACCGCGGCGCCACCTTCGAGCTGCACCTGGTCGACATCCCGACGAGCTGGTTCGCCCAGGGGTACGAACTGCTGCGCGAGCATCCCTGGACGCGTTTCCACGCGCTCCGCACCGGCGGCGCGTTCCGTCCGCTGATCGACGTGATGGCGGGCGAGCAGGTCGACGTGGTGCTGGCCAACATGGTGTTCCACCTGCTGACCGACGGGGCCATGCGGCACGCCGCGGACTCCATCGCCGGCGTCCTGCGGCCCGGTGGCCTGCTCTCCTTCAGCTCGCCCGACCTGGGTCCGGCCGGCGCCCACTCGCTGCTCTTCCACGACCCCAACCGGCTGCTGCGCGAACACTGGCTGGCCGCGCTCGACTCGGCCGAGCCGCACTCCCTGGCGCCGCCGCTGCGGGACGCGGTGGCGCGCGTGCGGCCCGCCGAGCGGGCGAGCGCCCAGCGGCGCGCCGACCGGCGGATCCTGCCCACCCCGCAGACCAGGACGTCCGTGGCGGCGGCCCTGGCGCCGTACTTCCACGGCACCGTCGAACGGCGCACCTACGAGCTTTTGGCGGAGGAGAGCCTGATGACCGCGCTCGTCCCCGCCAACCAGGCCGAATATCTCGCCGAGATCGCCGACCGGGGCCTTCGCGAGGCCGTCATCCGCCACCTCATGCGCGAACACGTGCTCCCCGAGCTGATGCGCGGGCCGGCGGGAACCGCGCTCGGGCTCAACATCGAATGGACGATCGGCAGATATGAGCGGTCTCTATGACGGCGCACCCGAAGATCTCTGAGAAGGGGGCCTGAATGCTGCAAGAAGCGACACAAAGGGATGTCTCGGCGACCACGCCCGTTCGCCTCGATTCGCTGGCCGGAATGCGGTTCATCGCCGGCCTCCTGGTGTTCCTCACCCATGCCCTGATCGGATCGGCGCTGTTCGCCTCGAACTTCCAGATGGAGTACATGGGGCTCATCATCCAGGGCGGCTGGGCCGCGCTCGTCTACTTCTTCGTGCTGAGCGGCTTCGTCATGACCTGGGCGCGGCGGCCGTCGGACACCGCCGGCACGTTCTGGCGGCGCCGCGCCTTCCGGGTCTTCCCGAACTACCTGGTCACGCTCGTCGCCTACATCGCCGTGCTCGGCCTGGTGCTGCACATCCCCATCCAGGGCAGGACCGTGCTGGTGCACCTGCTGGCCCTGCAGTCCTTCGTCCCCGACCTGGAGAACCGGATCGCCTTCAACCCGCCGGCGTGGTCGCTGTCCGCCGAGCTGTTCTTCTACCTCTGCTTCCCGGTCCTCATCCGCCTGGTCGACCGGATCAGGCCCGAGCGGCTGTGGGCCTGGGCGGGCGGCGTGGTGGCGGCCTGCTTCGTCACGCCGCTGCTGGCCCCGGTGCTGCTGCCGCCGTCGAAGCCGATCGAGGGCCTCGGCTGGCCGGAGCTGGAGATGTGGGTGATCCAGCAGTTCCCGCCGATCCGGATGCTGGAGTTCGTCCTGGGCATGATCCTGGCCAAGATCGTCATGTCCGGCCGGCGGATACCGCTGAACTTCGGCGCCGCGGTGGGAATCTTCGTGGCGGTCTACGCCGTTTCGCCGCTGATTCCGGAAAGGCTGAACATGGCGGCGATCCACGTCGTCCCGATCGGCCTCATCATCCTCACGGCGGCCTCCCGGGACAGCCGGGGACGCAGTCCCGGCTGGCTGGGCAGCCGCCTGATGGTCAAGCTCGGGGATCTGTCCTTCGCCTTCTACATCTGGCACTACATGATCGTGGTCCATGCGCGCCAGTGGCTCGGTACGCCCGAGGGCTGGAGCACGCCCGTCGGCTTCGCCGTTCTGGGCCTGCTTTTCGCGGCCACGCTGGCGGCGGCCTGGCTCCAGTTCACGCTGATCGAGAACCCGATGTACCGGCGCTTCGCCACCTCCCGGCGCCGGCGGACGCTGGAAGCCGCCCCGGTTCGATAACCGCAGGTGAGAGCGGGAGAGAGAATGCCCGCGGCACCGCCGACAGGCCGGTGCCGCGGGCTCGGGAATCGCGGCGGCCGGCCTGGCGCCGGTGATACTTTTCGCTGGACCGTCGTCGACTCCGGCGGGCCCGGTTCGTCGGAGAGACAGAGGGAAGCACCGATTGGAGGAGGCACTGATGGCCCAGTACGGGATCCTGGTCTACCAGCCGGCGCCGGCCGACCCGATGGAAATCCCGGCCGAGTACGAGAAGGCACTCGAGAGCTATCCCGCCCAGGTGGCGGAGCTGGGGGCCACGCCCGTCACCGGATTCGCGCTGCAGCCCAGCACCGCGGCCACCTCGGTCCGCGGTGACGTGGTCACCGACGGCCCGTTCATCGAGGCCAAGGAGGTCGTGGCCGGGTTCTTCGTCATCGAGGCGCCCAGCCCGGAGGTCGCGCTGGAGGTCGCCAAGCTCAACCCGGCCACCCAGCACGGCGGGGGCGTCGAGGTCCGGCCGCTGTTCGTCGCGCCGGACGAGTGAGAGACCGGCGGCCGTGGCCGGCCGCATGGAGGTGACGCGCACCGTCGTGAACGAGCCCTGACGCTCACCGCGGCGGGGCGCGTCGCCACCGTGACCTCCGCCCCGATGACGGCATCGGCGATGGCCTCGGCGCAGCGGTTCCCGGGAACCGCTGCGCCGAGGCCATCGCCCGTGGTCGGAAAGGCGGGCGGCCGTCGAGGTCAGGGCCGCGACCCGCGATGGTCGGCGGTCAGCTTCTCCAGCGCCGGCACGACGTCGCTCGGGGTCGGCATTCCCCTCATCTCGGTGCGCAGCCGCGCGGCGTTGGCCGCGAACGACGGGTCCTCCAGGACCAGCTTGAGGCTGTCCCGCAGGATGTCGGGGGTCAGGCTGTGCCCGTTGGCCGCATAGACACCGGCGCCGCGGCTCTCCAGCCCGTCCCCCATGGCCACCGGGCCCCACCATTTCTCGACCTTGGAGTCGTGCGGGACGATGATCTGCGGAACGGCGTTCTCCAACGCTGTGGCGAAGCTCCCCACCCCGCCGTCGTGGACGATCGCCGAGCACGTGGGCAGCAGCGAGGTGAAGGGGACGAAGTCGACGACGCGCACGTTGTCCGGTATCGCCGACGTCGATCCGAGCTGCTGGGCGTTGAAGGTCGCGATCACCTCGATGTCGAGGTCGGCCACCGCCTTGAAGAGGTCGCCGACCGAGGCCACCCCGCCGATGCCGGCGTCCCGGTGCGAGATGCCCTGCGTGATGCAGACGCGCTTGCGGGCGGGCGGCTCGTACACCCACCTCGGCGTCGTCGCCGGGCCGTTGAACGGCACACTGCGCATCGGGAGGTAGTGCACGCCGTCCGGCTGCCAGATCCACCGCGGCGTCGGGGCGATCGTCCACTGCCCGAGCACCGTCGTCTCGTCGAAGTCACGGCCGTACCGCTGCAGGATGGGCTGCAGCCAGTCCCGCAGCGGGTCGCCGACGGAGTCGAACCCGGCCGCCCGGCAGGCCGAGCGCACCTGCGCCACCCTGTCCACGCTGAGGATGAACCGGGCGTGCGCCGCGCCGACGACCTGCGCCGCCACCGCGCCGGGGAAGGCGCTGGAGTCCCAGATCACCAGGTCGGGGAGCCAGCTGCGGGCGAAGCCCACCAGATCATCGGTCATGGCGTCCGGAAAGAAGACCTGGTGCACGCCCAGGGTGAAGTCCCTGAGCTCGATGTGCGGATCGCCCCAGCCGTAGTCGCTCTGCACCGACTTCCCGGTGCGGTCCCCTCTCGGGTCGCAGGGGCCCTCCGGCGCCTCGAAGCCCGCCACCCGCTCCTGGAGCGGAGGCATTTCCGCGCCGATCGACACGCCGGGCAGCCCACAGTGCGCGATCGCCTCGGCCACCTCCGGAGGGCCGGCGACGCACACCTCATGCCCTGCGGCACGGAACGCCCACGCCAACGGCACCTGTGCATAGAGGTGGGCTTTGAAAGGATTGGTCACGAAGAGAACGCGCATGGCGCCAGTATGGTTCCGGCGCCTGTCACGGGCATCTCCAGGATTGCGCGCCCGGAGAATCGCCGGAAGGCGCGGTTCCCGCTCGGATTTCGGGCGCACCGGATGGACCTGGGCAACGGCGGAGAAGGGATCACCGCCCACCTGGCGCATGATTGTTCACGCCCATGTCGTGGCCGGAGGCGAAGGCGATGAAAGCATTGGTCTTGTCGGGCGGGTCGGGCACCCGATTGCGTCCGTTCAGCTATTCCATGCCGAAACAGCTCATTCCGATCGCCAACAAGCCGGTCCTGGAACACGTGCTGGACAACATCCGGGCGTTACGGGTGACCGAGATCGGCCTCGTCGTCGGCGACGGCGCCCCGGCGATCACCGAGGCCATCGGTGACGGCTCCCGATTCGGCGCGCGCATCACCTACATAAGACAGGATCGGCCGCGCGGCCTGGCGGACTGCGTGCGGATCGCGCGCGGTTTCCTCGGCGACGACGACTTCGTCATGTATCTCGGGGACAACGTGCTCCCCGAAGGCGTCGCGGAGGCGGCCGCCCGTTTCCGGGCCGGCCGCCCGGCGGCGCAGCTCGTGGTGCAGCGGGTGGCCGATCCGCGTCCGTTCGGGGTCGCCGAGCTGGGCGAGGACGGCACCGTACGGCGGCTGGTGGAAAAGCCCCGGCGCCCGCGCAGCGACCTGGCGCTGATCGGGGTCTACTTCTTCACCGCCGCGATCCACGAGGCGGTGGCCGCGATCGCCCCCAGCGCGCGCGGCGAACTGGAGATCACCGACGCCATCCAGTGGCTGCTCTCACACGGCGCCGAGGTCCGGGCCGACGAATACCGGGGTTACTGGAAGGACGCCGGGCGGGCCGAGGACATCCTGGAATGCAACCGGCGGCTGCTCGGCGGGCTGGCCACGGACGTCGCGGGACAGGTCGACGCCGCGAGCACGGTGGGCGACCAGGTCGTCATCGGGGAGGGCGCCCGGCTGGTGGGCTCCCGGGTGGAGGGACCGGCGATCATCGGTGCCGGCACCGTGATCGAGGACAGCCATGTGGGGCCGAACGTCGCGATCGGCCGGGACTGCGTGGTGCGCGCCGCCCGGCTGTCCGACTCGATCGTCCTGGACGGCGCCTCCATCTCGCGGGTGTCGGGGCTGTACGGCTCGATCGTCGGCCGCTGCGCCGTCATCGGACCGAGTGACCACGACGCCGCGTACCACCGCCTGGTCGTCGGGGACCACACCCGGATGGAGATAGCCGGATAGGCCGCCTGGACCGAACCTCCCCTTGACGGCGCGGCGTGACCGGAAGCTACGGTAATCACGACACAGCAATCACTCATGCCCCGGACGCTCATGCACAAGCCCGTCCCCGACGACGTGAACAGGGATGAAGACGGTTCGGTGATCGGCTCCCACTCGGCCGAGGTCCGGCACGCCGTGGCCGTCGCGCACCGGCGGGAGTGGGGCGCCCTCCTCGCCTCGACGGCGCGGGTGCTGCGTGATCTCGATCTGGCCGAGGAGTGCGTCCAGGAAGCCTACGTCTCCGCGCTCGACGCCTGGGAGCGGCACGGCGTCCCGGACAACCCCGGCGCCTGGCTGTCCACCGCGGCCCGCCGCAACGCGCTGGACGCGCTGCGGCGGGCCAAGACCCTGAAGTCCAAGCTGCACCTGCTCGTGGAGCCCGAGATGGAGTCCGACGCGCCGCAGACCGGGTCGACGCCAGGCCCGCTGATGTACGACGACCGGCTCCGGCTCATCTTCATGTGCTGTCACCCGGCACTGTCCCGGGAGGCGCAGATCGCGCTCACGATGCGACTGGTCTGCGGGGTGAGCACCGCCGACATCGCCAAGACGTTCCTGGTCACCATGCCCACGATGGCGGCCCGGATCACCAGGGCCAAGAAGAAGATCGTCGGCGCCCGCATCCCGTTCGGCGTCCCCGAGCCCGACGAGCTGCCGGAGCGGCTCAACTCCGTGCTCACCGTCATCCACCTGCTGTTCACCACCGGCCACACCGCACCGTCCGGCCGGACGCTGACCCGCGCCGATCCCGCCGAGCGCGCGCTGGACCTGGCCCGCATGCTGCACGAGCTGATGCCCGGTGAACGCGAGGTGAAGGGGCTGCTCGCGCTGCTGCTGATCACCCACGCCCGCCGGGCCACGCGGACCGACGCCCAGGGGCGCCTGCTGCTGCTGGAGGAGCAGGACCGGTCCGCCTGGGACCGGGCCGCCATCGAGGAGGGACGCCGGCTCCTCGCCGAGGCGTTGGACGGCGGGGCGGCCGGCAGGTTCACGCTGCAGGCGGCCATCGCGTCGGTGCACGCCACGGCACCGGCCTACGCCGACACCGACTGGGGACGGGTGCTCGTCCTGTACGACGAGCTGCTGAAGGTGTGGCCGTCGCCGGTGGTCGCGCTGAACCGGGCCGTGGCGATGGCGATGGCCGCCGGGCCGACGGCCGCGCTCTCGGAGGTGGAGAAGCTGGAGCGCACCGGTGAGCTGGCCGGCTACCACTATCTGCCGGCGGTCAAGGCCGACCTGCTGCGCCGTCTGGACCGGCGCCCGGAGGCCGCGGCGGCCTACCGGCAGGCGCTCGACCTGGCCGACAACGAGGCGGAGCGCGCGTTCCTGGCCTCCCGGCTCACCGAGACCGCCGGCCGCGGCTGAGCCGTCCGCCCGGCCCCTGACGGGCGCTCCACGATCGCTCATGGCGGAAACCCGAGAGCAATCGCGGAGAAGACACCCGGCTCCGGATGGTCCATGCTGCGGCACGAACGCACGTCGCCGCCACGACACAAGCGCCCCGCTGTGCGGAAGGGAGCCGCCCCGTGGACAGCCGGCAGTGGGAACGGGTGCCCGACCATGTCCTTTACCGCCTGGTCCGGCACAACATCCAGAAGCTGGTGGAGGACCACCCGGGTGCGGCCGACGACATCGTGCCCGCGTGCCCGGACTGGCGGGTTCGGGACCTGGTGGCGCACCTGCTCCACATCTGCGAGCAGGCGATCGAACTGCTGACCGGCCGGGCCACGGGACCCGTGCAGATGAGCGGCGCTCCGGCCGCCGGCCGCGGACTGCCCGAGCTGCTGTCGACCTGGCGCGAGCGCGGAGAGGAGCTGGACCGCCTGGTCGCCCGCGGCGACGACCCGAGGGCGGCATGCTGGTGCACGACGCGTTCACCCACGAACTCGACCTGCGCGTCGCCGTGGGGGCGCCGGTGCCCGAGGATCACCCGGGTTATACGAGCGTGCTCGACCTGCCCGTCCGGGGCTTTTTCGACCGGATGGCCGAGCTGGGCCTGCCCGACCTGCGGATCGAGACACCGGGACGAGAATGGGCATCGGGCCGATCGGCCGCGGCGGTTCTCACCGCCGATCGCCACGACCTGTACCGTTCGCTCACCGGGCGGCGGACGCACGAGCAGATCGCCGCACTGGCGTGGAGCGCCGATCCGACGCCGTGGCTGCCCGCGTTCACCCGGGGACCGTTCCGTCCGCCCACGCGCCCGGCCGAGGGGATTCTCGCCCGCTCCTGAGCCGCCCGTTCCCCGGCGCGCCCGATCGGCGAAACGCGGCGGAGATCGGACCCGGCGTCGTCGGCCGGGCCGGATCCGGCCACGTTCAGGGGAGGGCATATCCCGTCGGCGCAACTAGCGTGTGGGGCACCGACTCCGAGGGACGGACATGAGCAGACGACCACTGGGCCCGCGCCCCGGGATCGGGTACGGGCATCTGGTGTCCACCACTCCCGGTGCCTTCGTCACCAAACGCGAGTGGATCATCCATCCCATCCCGGTCGAGCGACCGGAGCAGGGGCGGCTGGACCGGAAGGTGGAATGCGCGACCTGCGGCAGAGAACTGTCCATGCGGGTGTCCTCCCTGGAGGCGGCGAGGCGACGGCGGCAGATCTGGCAGGTGCTGGCGGCATCGGGGGCCGCGGTGGCGGTGCTCTGCGGGCTGCTGGCCCTCGTCGCCGGCGACGGACCGGGCGCCGCCTTGTCGCTTCTCGGAGCGGCGGTCGGCGCCGTCTTCGCCCTCAACGTCTTCATGCGCTCGCGCCTGGAAGACGGGGTGGTCATGCGCCGACCGACCCTGACCCGCATGCACGGCCACATGCTCCGATGGCCTCCCCAAAACTGAGCGCCGGAACAGACGCGACGTATCACACGGTGTGGCAAGCGGCCGACTCCTCGTCGGGAGCACCCGCGGGCCATGGGGTTGTCCTCCCAGAGGGAAGCGGGCCAACGCGATTCAACTCCGGCTGCAGAATGCGCCATTCGACGGTGATCAGCCGTCCGTGGCTCCGGAGCAGTTCGAAGCCCTCGGACACCTGATCGACCCGAAAGCAGCCGACGAGTCGTCTTCACACCGCGGCAGGCGTCCGGCGTCTGGAAGAGACGGTTCGTGTGGTGGCCGAGCTCGCTCTTCGCCGGAAGGTGTGTGACCCGCTTCACAGTGGAGTTCTGTCATGGATCGGCCCGCTGTCTCGCTCAGGTGGCAGGCGAACAGACAGGAGCAAGACCATGAAGCACCGCATCGTCGTCCTCGGTGCCGGCTACGCCGGGGCCTACTCGGCCGGGAACCTGGCCCGCCGCCTCCACCCCGCCGACACCGAGATCACCGTCGTCAACGCCGAACCCGACTTCGTCGAGCGGCTGCGCCTCCACCAGCTCGCGGCCGGCCAGGACCTCAAGAAGCGCCCGCTGGCCGACATGTTCGCCGGCACCGGGGTGCGGCTGCGCCTGGCGCGCGTCGAGGCGGTCGACGTCGAACGCAAGACCATCGCCTTGGACGACGGCGAACTCGCCTACGACACCCTCCTCTACGCGCTCGGCAGCACCGTCGCCGACCACGGCGTCCCCGGTGTCACCGAGCACGCCTTCCACGTCACCGCCCGGCCGGCGGCGCTGCGGCTGCGCGACCGCCTGGACGGCCTGGGCGAAGGCGGGCGCGTGCTGGTCGTGGGCGAGGGCCTGACCGGCATCGAGACCGCCACCGAGATCGCCGAGTCGCGGCCCGGGCTGAAGGTGGCGCTGGCCGCCCGCGGCGAACCGGGCGCCTGGCTCTCTCCCGGCGCCCGCCGCCACCTGCGCCGTGCCTTCGACCGCCTCGGCATCACCGTCCACGAGCACACGTCCATCGAACGCGTCGAGCCGACGCGGGCGATCGGCGCCGACGGCACCGTCTTCGCGTCCGAGGCGACCGTGTGGTGCGGCGGGTTCGCCGTTCACCCCATCGCGGCCGACAGCGGTCTCGAAGTCGCCGGCACCGGCCAGATCGTCGTCGACGACACCATGCGCTCGGTCTCGCACCCCGACGTCTACGCCGCCGGCGACACCGTCTACGTCATCGGCGAGAACGGCCGGCCGCTGCCGATGTCGTGCGCCTCGGCCGGTTACACGAGCATGCAGGCGATCGACGCGATCGTCGGACGCCTGACCGGCCGCAAGATCTCGTCCACCGCGCTGAAGTACTACGGCAACCACATCAGCCTCGGGCGGCGCGACGCGATCTTCCAGATGGTCGACAACGACGTCCGGGCCAAGTCCTGGTACCTGCGGGGCCGCACCGCCGCGCGCCTCAAGAACGGCATCCTCAAGACCGCCGCCTGGGGCACGGGCCACCCGACCTTCGGCATGCCGACCCGAAGGCACCGCCTGGCCGCCGCGCCCGAACGTTCCACTGAGGCGGCCGTCGCCTAGGGTCGGCCGCATGGACGCCCTCGCCACCGAGCGGTTCGAGGCCAGCCGGAACCGGCTGGCCTCGCTCGCGTACCGCCTGCTCGGCTCGGCCGCCGACGCCGAGGACGCCGTGCAGGACGCGTTCCTGCGCTGGCAGGCGGCCGACCGCGACCGGATCGAGGTGCCGGAGGCGTGGCTGACCAAGATCGTCACCAACCTGTGCCTCGACCGGCTCCGCTCCGCGCAGGCCAGGCGCGAGCGCGCGGCCGGCGCGTGGCTGCCCGAGCCGCTCCTCGAGGGCGACCCGATGCTCGGCCCGGCCGACACCTTCGAACAGCGCGAGTCGGTGTCCCTGGCCGTGCTGATCCTCATGGAACGCCTGTCTCCCAACGAGCGCGCCGTCTACGTGCTGCGCGAGGCGTTCTCGTACAGCCACGCCGAGATCGCCGACATCCTCGACATCACCGAGTCCGCCAGCCAGCAGCACCTCCACCGGGCCCGGCGACGCGTCGCCGCCGCGCGCCGCGCCGACGTCCTCGACGCCGCCGGCACCCGCCGGATCGTCGAGGCGTTCCTCGACGCCGCCGCCTCGGGACGGACCGAGCGGCTGATCGCGCTGCTCACCGAGGACGCGACCGCGATCTCGGACGGCGCCGGACTCGCCGGGAAACTGCTGCTGCTCCCCACCCCGGAGCGGGTGGCCGCCGCCGCACGGGGCGCGCTCAAGCCGAGCGAAGGCAAGCGGCGGCGGGTCGGCGGCTCCCCGGCGCTGCACGCCTGCGTGGTCAACGGCTCTCCCGCCATGATCGCCGTGCTCGACGACCGGGTGGTGGGCCTCGTGGTGTTCGAGATGCGCGAGGGCAAGATCGCGTCCGCGTACGGCATGGCCTCCCCGAAGCGGCTCGGCCGTCTCACCGCGGTGTGGTCGAAGCAGGAGCACGACGCACCGATCCTCGAGTCCTGGTGACCGCCGCCACGTAAGACCCGCCGGAGGACGGCGCCCGGACGAGGAACGACACACTCGATGAGCGACCGCACCATGATCGGGCCGCTCCCAGCCCCCATGGACAACCGACATCACGCGCTGAGGACCACCAACCCGACGAGCAATACCGCCCGCACGGCCCATGGCCGCACACACACGAAACCCCGGTGACCGCTGTCTCAGCAGGTCGACCGGGGTTCGATCTGATCTTCGAAGGTGCCCCCTGCAGGATTCGAACCTGCGCACACGGCTCCGGAGGCCGTTGCTCTATCCCCTGAGCTAAGGGGGCGTGCTCCCGGGGTGTTCTCCGGGTGCGGGAAAGAGGCTACCAGGGTTGGAGGGGTGCCGTGCACTCGGTTTCGGTGGGCGGGGGAGGGGCGGGTGGACTAGTCTCGCCGCCGTGAGCGTGGCGGAGGGGCGTGCCGGAGGGCGGTCGCTGGGCCGCGTGCTGGTGGTGGACGACGACGAGGTCATCCGGCAGCTCATCGCGGTGAACCTCCAGTTGGAGGGGTTCGAGGTGGCCACCGCGGTGGACGGGCAGGACTGCCTGGACAAGGTGGCCGAGGTGGCGCCGGACGTGATCACGCTGGACGTGATGATGCCGCGGCTGGACGGGTGGGTGACCGCGGTGCGGCTGCGGGAGAACCCGGCGACGCGGAACATCGGAGTGGTGATGATCACCGCGCGGGCGCAGGACCACGATGTGCGGCGGGGGCACGAGATCGGGGTGGACGCCTACATCACCAAGCCGTTCGACCCCAACGACCTCATCCGGACGGTGCGGGAGCTGGCCGCTTCGAGCGGGCCGTCCCCGGAGTCCAGGCCGTCCCCGGAATCCGGGGAGTCCACATAGTGGTCAACGAGGGCCTGTCCACATAGTGGTCGGATAATCTCACCCAGGTGACTCCAACCGAGGTGAGCGGGGCCGTCGCGGCCGCGGTCCGGGACGCCGTGCGCGACGGCGATCTGGCCGCCGGCGTGCCGGACGAGGTGCCGCTGACCGCGTTCGGGCCGGGGTCGTACGGGACGCCGGTGGCGTTGCGGCTGGCGGCGGCGCAGCGCAGGCCCGCGCTGCAGGTCGCGAACGCGATCGCCGGACGGCTGGCGGGCCGGCCGCGGATAGCCGAGGCCCGGGTCAGCGGGCCCGGGTTCCTGACCGTCGTGGTGGAACGGCCGGGAACGCTGGCCGCCGGGATCCTCGCCGAGGGACGTTCGTACGGGCGCGTCGACGGCGTCACGCTGGGCGGAGGCTGGCCGGACCGGCCGAGGACGTTCGACAACCCGGGGTTCTCGGTGCGGTACGCCTACGCCCGCGCCGCGGCGGTCCAGCGCCGCGCCGAGGCGCTGGGAATCCCGCTGGGCGATCCCGGGTTGCTCCAACAGGCGGACGAAGGCGTCCTGCTGGCGGCGCTGGCGGAGCTGCCCAGCCGCGCGGCCCAGGCCGCGCGCGAGCGGGACCCCGTTCCGCTCCGGCGGCATCTGGAACGGGTGGCCGACGCGTTCCACCAGGTGTACGAGCACTGCCCGGCGCTGCCCGTCGGCGACGAGAAACCCGGGGCGATGCACGCCGCCCGCCGCACGCTGGCGGAGGCGGTGCGCATCGTCCTCGCCAACGGCCTGAACATGATCGGCGAGAGTCCTAGAGAGCGGATATGAACAACGGAGCGGGCGAATGAGCCGGGTGCATCCGGCGGGGTCGCGTTACGCGGACGTACTGCCGGAGGAGCACCCGCTGCCGCCCCCGGCGGACCTGAACCACCTCGACCCCCAGATCTGGCCACGTTCGGCCAGGCGCGAGGACGGCGTCCTGACGATCGGCGGGGTCGACGTACGGGACCTGGCGGCCGAGTACGGCACGCCGCTGTACGTGTACGACGAGGACGACGTGCGCCAGCGGGCCCGTGAGTACGCGGCGGCGTTCCACGACGGCAGCGTCCACTACGCCGGCAAGGCGTTCCTGTGCAAGGCCCTGGTCCGGTGGCTGGACGAGGAGGGCCTCGGCCTGGACGTGTGCACCGGCGGGGAGCTGGCGGTGGCGCTGGCCGCCGGGTTCCCCACCGAGAAGATCACGATGCACGGCAGCAACAAGTCCGTCGCCGAGCTGGCCAGGGGGCTGGACGCCGGCGTCGGCCGGATCGTGGTCGACAGCTTCGAGGAGATCGCCCGCCTCGGCTACCTGGCCCAGGAGAAGGGCGTCCGCCCCAAGGTGATGATCCGGGTCACCACCGGGGTCGAGGCGCACACCCACGAGTTCATCGCCACCGCGCACGACGACCAGAAGTTCGGCTTCTCCCGGACCAGCGGGGCGGCGCTGGAGGCCGTCCGCCGGGTCCTGGACCTGAAGCAGCTGGAGCTGGTGGGCCTGCACTCGCACATCGGGTCGCAGATCTTCGACACCGACGGGTTCGAGGTGGCCGCGCACCGGCTGGCCGAGCTGCTGGTGGCGATCCGCGACGAGCACGGCGTGCAGCTGCCCGAGCTGGACCTGGGCGGCGGCTACGGCATCGCGTACGTGCCCGGCGACGAGCCGCACGACCCCAAGGCGATCGCCGACAGCCTGCGCCAGATCGTGAGCCGGGAGTGCCGCGCCTACGAGCTGGCGGTGCCGCGCATCACGGTCGAGCCGGGACGGGCGATCGTCGGCCCCGGCGGGGTTACCCTGTACGAGGTCGGCACCGTCAAGGACGTCGAGGGCCTGCGCACGTACGTCTCGGTGGACGGCGGGATGAGCGACAACCTGCGCACCGCCCTGTACGGAGCGGAGTACACCGCTGTGCTGGCCAGCCGTACCTCGGCGGCGGACCCCATGCTGAGCAGGCTGGTCGGCAAGCACTGCGAGAGCGGCGACATCGTCGTGCGCGACCTGTGGCTGCCACAGGACCTGGCCCCCGGCGACGTCGTGGCGGTGGCCGCGACCGGTGCGTACTGTCGATCGATGTCCAGTAACTACAACTTCGTCCCGCGGCCGGCGGTGGTGGCGGTGCGGGACGGCCGGGCGCGGGTCCTCATCCGGCGGGAGACCGAGGACGACCTGCTCCGGCTCGATGCGGAGGTATAGAGGGTGAAACCCCTGCGGGTGGCCCTGCTGGGCTGCGGAACCGTCGGTTCCGAGGTGGTCAGGCTGCTGCACGAGCAGGCCGCCGACCTGACGGCGCGGGTCGGCGCTCCGCTGGAGCTGGCCGGCGTGGCGGTGCGGCGGATCGACAAGGCCCGTGCGCACGTGACGCCGGACCTGCTGACCACCGACGCCATGAGCCTGGTCACCCGCGAGGACGTGGACATCGTGGTCGAGGTGATCGGCGGCATCGAGCCGGCCCGCTCGCTGCTGCTGGCCGCCATGAAGGCCGGCAAGTCGGTGGTCACCGCCAACAAGGCGCTGCTGGCCGAGGACGGCGAGACGATCTTCGGTGCGGCCCGCGAGTACGGCGCCGACTTGTACTACGAGGCCTCCGTGGCGGGCGCCATCCCGCTGCTGCGCCCGCTGCGCGAGTCGCTGGTCGGCGACCACGTCAAACGGGTCATCGGCATCGTCAACGGCACCACCAACTACATCCTCGACCAGATGGACGCGCACGGCGCCTCGTTCATCGACGCGCTGGAGGAGGCGCAGAGCCTCGGGTACGCCGAGGCCGACCCGACCGCCGACGTGGAGGGCTTCGACGCGGCGGCCAAGGCGGCGATCCTGGCGCAGCTGGCGTTCCACACCCCGGTCACCGCCGCCGACGTGCACCGCGAGGGCATCACCGAGGTCACCGCCGCCGACGTGGCCGGGGCCAAGGCGATGGACAGCGTGGTCAAGCTGCTGGCGATCTGCGAGCGGGTGCCCGACCCCGACGGCGGCAACGGCGGCCGGGGCGTGTCGGTGCGGGTGTACCCGGCGATGATCCCGCGGTCGCATCCGCTGGCCAGCGTCCGCGAGGCCTACAACGCGGTGTTCGTGGAGGCCGAGTCGGCCGGGTCGCTGATGTTCTACGGCGCCGGGGCCGGGGGCGCGCCGACCGCGTCGGCCGTGCTGGGCGACCTGGTGGCGGTGGCCCGCAACCGGGTCGGCGGAACGCGCGGCCCGGTCGAGGTGACCTACGCCGAGCTGCCGGTCCTGCCGATGGGCGAGACCGTCACCCGGTACTACATCCAGCTCGACGTGGCCGACCGTTCCGGCGTGCTGGCGCAGGTCGCCGAGCTGTTCGCCCGGCACGACGTGTCCATCCAGGCCGTCCAGCAGGACGGCCGGGGCGAGGACGCCCAGCTCGTCATCGTCACGCACCGGGCTCCGGACGCGGCGCTGGCGGCGACCGTGGAGGAGCTGCGCCGCCTGGACATCGTCCGCGAGGTGGCCAGCGTGATGCGCGTCGAGGCCGACGACGCCTGACGCCCGACCGGCACTAGACTGCGGCGCGACACCGCAGGTCATCACCACCGTGGGGGATCTCATGAACAGGGCTTGGCGCGGCCTCATCAACGAGTACCGCGACCGGCTCCCGGTGACCGACGCCACGCCCGTGGTCACCCTGCTCGAGGGCGGCACCCCGCTGCTGCCCGCCAACCGGATCTCCCAGCTCACCGGCTGCGAGGTCCATCTGAAGGTGGAGGGCGCCAACCCCACCGGCTCGTTCAAGGACCGCGGCATGACGGTCGCGATCAGCAAGGCCGCCGAGGAGGGGGCCAAGGCCGTCATCTGCGCCTCCACCGGCAACACCTCGGCGTCGGCCGCCGCCTACGCGGTGCGCGCCGGGATGACCTGCGCGGTGCTGGTGCCGCAGGGCAAGATCGCGATGGGCAAGCTGGCCCAGGCCCTGGTGCACGGCGCCAGGCTGCTGCAGGTCGACGGCAACTTCGACGACTGCCTGGAGCTGGCCCGCAAGCTCGCCGTGGACTATCCGGTGGCGCTGGTCAACTCGGTGAACAAGTTCCGCCTGCAGGGCCAGAAGACCGCCGCGTTCGAGATCGTCGACGCCCTCGGCGACGCCCCCGACGTGCACTGCCTGCCCGTGGGGAACGCCGGCAACATCTCCGCCTACTGGATGGGCTACACCGAGTACGCCGCCGACGGGGTCGCCTCGAGGACCCCGCGGATGCTGGGCTTCCAGGCCAGTGGCGCCGCCCCGTTCGTCAGGGGGGAGCCGGTGCGCAAGCCGCAGACCATCGCCACCGCGATCCGGATCGGCAATCCGGCCTCCTGGGACCTGGCGATCGCCGCCCGCGACGAGTCCGGCGGCGCCATCTCCTCGGTCACCGACCGCCAGATCCTGGCCGCCTACCGGCTGCTGGCCCGCGAGGAGGGCGTCTTCGTCGAGCCCGCCTCCGCCGCCAGCGTCGCCGGCGTCCTGCAGGCCTGCGAGCAGGGCCTCATCGAGCCCGGCAGCCGCGTGGTCTGCACGGTCACCGGGAACGGTCTCAAGGACCCCGACTGGGCCATCTCCGGCGCCCCCGCCCCCATCACCGTCAAGGTCGACGCCCACGCCGCGGCCTCCTCCCTCGGCCTGGCGTGAACGAGCCGCGGGTGAACGACGTGAGCGCGCCGGAGGCGCGCGGGCAGGGCGCGTGGGGCCGGCGGGCCGTGGTCCGGGTGCCGGCGACCAGCGCGAACCTGGGGCCGGGGTTCGACTCGCTGGGGCTGGCGCTGACGCTGTACGACGAGGTGACCGTGGAGGTCACCGAGGGCGGGCTGGTCATCGAGGTGGACGGCGAGGGCGCCGACGACCTGGCCGGGCGGGGCGAGCGGCATCTGGTCGTGCGGGTGCTGCGGCGGACCTTCGAGGTGATCGACGAACTGGCCGGATCCGGTCTCGGCCAGCCTCCGGGGCTGCGGCTGTCGTGCGTCAACCGGATCCCGCACAGCCGCGGGCTGGGCTCGTCCTCGGCGGCCATCATCGCCGGGATCGTCGCGGGCCGGGCGCTGCACCCGCACGGCGGCCTGCTGGACGACGCGGCGGCGCTGGCGCTGGCCACGGAGATCGAGGGGCATCCCGACAACGTCGCGCCGTGCCTGTACGGCGGCCTCACCATCGCCTGGAGCGGTCCCGGCGGGCCGCGGGCGGTGCGGCTGGACCTGGACCGCGAGGTCGTCGCGTTCGTGCCCGGCCACACCCTGGCCACCGAACGGGCCCGCGGGCTGCTGCCGCAGGTCGTGCCCCATGCGGACGCGGCGGCCAACGCGGGCCGGGCGGCGCTGCTGATCGCGGCGCTGACCGGCGGTGCGGACGACGCCGAGGTGCTGCTGGCCGCCACCGAGGACCGGCTGCACCAGGGCTACCGCGCCCCGGCCATGCCGGAGTCGGCGGCGCTGGTGGACCGGCTGCGCGCGGCGGGGATCCCGGCCGTGATCTCCGGCGCCGGACCCACTGTCCTTGCGTTCACAACCACCTCACGCGTTGATTCGATCCGCTCGGAAGTGGGTAATGGGTGGCTCAAACGCCCGCTGAACGTCGACCCCCATGGCGCATGCGTTCAGCCGCCTGCGTCGTGACACGTCAAGGACTTCGAACGCTGGGGAATAGCAGTGCGCTCGGGTGATGTTAGGCTGAATACCGCACCAGATGCCCCGCTCGGGGCCGGGTGCTCGTCAGCCACGCATCGTCAGGTCGGCCCTCGTGCCACGCCTGCTCCGCGCACGTGGCTCCCCGACACCGTGAGTTCCCGTTGTCCGGCGTCTCGGCAGAGCCTCGGACGAGGCAGGATCGGGGATGGCGCGAGAACCGTCCCGACCATCATCTGGCTGTGTCCAGACATCGCCGATGGCGACCCCATCGTGATCGGCAGAGCTCGATCTGGCGCCCCCGCCGGATCGCATCATCGGGTTGCCTGGCCGACGAGGGCCAACACCCGCTCCCTGGGAAGGACCCTTAGTGAGCGAATCCAGCGAACTCCTTACGGACGCTGCTAGCCCCGCAGCGCAGACCCCGGCGGGCCGTCCGGAGCAGACGGCCGCCCCGCGGCGCCGGCGTTCCGGCACCGGTCTGTCGGCGTTGGTGCTGCCCGAGCTGAGGGCGCTGGCGTCCCAGCTCGGCATCACCGGCATCGCCGGCATGCGCAAGAGCCAGCTCATCGCGGCCATCGAGGCCAAGCAGGGCGGCCCCGTCACCGCCGACAAGCCCGTCGCCAAGCCCGCCGACAACGGCGCCCCGGCCGAGCAGCCGAAGGCCGAGCAGCCCGCCGCGCAGGCCGAGGAGACGGCGACCCGCTCCGAGGAGCCCAAGGCCGACACCGAGTCCCGCCCGGCGCGGACCCGCCGTACCCGTTCCGCCAGGCGCGAGGAGGGCGGCGAGGAGCAGCAGCCGGCCGCCGAGGACAAGCCGGACAAGTCCGACAGGCAGTCCGCCGACAGGGGCGGCGAGCGCGCCGAGACCGCCGACCGGCAGGCCGAACGGGGCGAGCGCGCCCGGGCCGCGAGCGAGGACGGCGAGGGCGGCGGCCGGGAGGGCCGCAACCGCAACCGCAACCGGGACCGCGGTGAGCGCGGCGAGCGCGGTGACCGTGGCGAGCGCAATGAGCGCGGCGAGCAGGGCGGCCAGCGCAACCGCGGCCAGCAGGGCGGCGGCGCCGCCGAGGAGGACGGCGAGGGCGGCCGCGGCCGCCGGGGCCGCCGGTTCCGCGAGCGCAACCGCGGCCGGGGCGGCCGCGGCGACCGCTACGAGGAGCCGGTGATCAACGAGGACGACGTGCTGATCCCGGTCGCCGGGATCCTGGACATCCTCGACAACTACGCGTTCGTGCGCACCACCGGCTACCTGCCCGGCCCCAACGACGTGTACGTCTCGCTGGCCCAGGTCCGCAAGAACGGCCTGCGCAAGGGCGACGTGATCACCGGCGCGGTGCGCCAGCCGCGCGAGGGCGAGCGCCGCGAGAAGTTCAACGCGCTGGTCCGCCTCGACACCGTCAACGGGATGGAGCCCGAGCAGGCCCGCAACCGCGTCGAGTTCTCCAAGCTCACCCCGCTGTACCCGCAGGAGCGGCTGCGCCTGGAGACCGACCCGGGCGTGCTGACCACGCGGATCATCGACCTGGTCTCCCCGATCGGCAAGGGCCAGCGCGGACTGATCGTCTCCCCGCCCAAGGCCGGCAAGACCATGGTGCTCCAGGCGATCGCCAACGCGATCACCAAGAACAACCCCGAGTGCCACCTGATGGTCGTGCTGGTCGACGAGCGGCCCGAAGAGGTCACCGACATGCAGCGGTCGGTCAAGGGCGAGGTCATCCACTCGACCTTCGACCGTCCCGCCGAGGACCACACCACGGTCGCCGAGCTGGCCATCGAGCGCGCCAAGCGGCTGGTGGAGCTGGGCCACGACGTGGTCGTGCTGCTGGACTCCATCACCCGTCTGGGCCGCGCCTACAACCTGGCCGCCCCGGCGTCCGGCCGGATCCTGTCCGGTGGTGTGGACTCCACCGCGCTGTACCCGCCCAAGCGGTTCTTCGGCGCGGCCCGCAACATCGAGAACGGCGGCTCGCTGACCATCCTCGCCACCGCCCTGGTGGAGACCGGATCCCGCATGGACGAGGTCATCTTCGAGGAGTTCAAGGGCACCGGCAACATGGAGCTGAAGCTCAACCGCCAGCTCGCCGACAAGCGGATCTTCCCCGCCGTGGACGTGGACGCCTCCGGCACCCGCAAGGAGGAGATCCTCATGGCCCCCGAGGAGCTGCGCATCGTCTGGCAGCTCCGCCGGGTGCTGCACGCCCTGGACACCCAGCAGGCCCTGGAGCTCCTCATCGAGAAGATGAAGGAGACCAAGTCCAACGCCGAGTTCCTCCTCCAGGTCCAGAAGACCACCGTCGCCGACCGCGACTAGCTCATTGCCGCGGCTCCGCCGCGGCGGCTCGCGGGCCTGGGAACGCACGGCCGTTCGTCGTCGCGGGTCAAGATCGCTCGTTCCTCGCGATCTTGACCCGCTCCTCCTCACGACCGCGCGGGCCCGCTCGCGGTGGTCTTGAGGAACGAGGGGTGCAGGCTCTCGAAGACCCGCGTGGTTCCGACCACGCGGGTCTTCTGCTGTCCGGTGAAGTAGTGCCTTGGGCCCTGCACCCGAGGGTCTTGAAGGCCACCGCGAGCGGGCCCGCGTGGCCGTGAGGGAGGAGGCTTTCAAGATCGCGAGGAACGAGCGATCTTGAAAACGACGACCGCACGGCCACGCGCCCCAAGGCCCGCTCGCCGCGCGAGCGGAGCGAGCGCCATAAGCAGGTGGGGCTAGCCCTACCGGGGGGAGGGCGGTCGGCCGTATGGTCGGGGGCTCGGTCGTCCAGCAGGCTTGAGGGGTACGCGAGGACGGCTGGGAGGGCTGGCGTGAGCGAGACGGCGGTGGCGGCGGTGCCTGGGATCAGGCGCCTGGTGATGGGGCCGTGGAACCCGTGGGCGATGGTGCGGTCGTCGCTGACGTGGCGGGCCGCGGTGTATCTGGTGACCAGCCTGGCGTTCGGGCTGGCCTGGTTCGTCGGGCTGACGGTCGGGCTGACGCTGTCGGTGGCCCTGACGGTCATCTGGGTCGGGATTCCGCTGCTGGCGCTGGTGATGCTGCTGTGGCGGGGCGGGGCGATGCTCGAACGGCGGCTGCTGAAGGCGGCGTTCGGCGTGACGGTGCCCGATCCGTACCGGCCGATGCCGCCGTCGGCGGGGCTGCTGGGCAAGTGGCGGGCGATGGCGGTCGACCCGGCGACCTGGAAGGACCTGCTGTACCTGGGGCTGCGGTTCCCGGTGGCGCTGGTGGAGTTCACGGTGTCGGTGACCGTGTGGTCGGCGGCGGGCGTGTTCCTGGCCGCCCCGGTGATCGTGGTCGTCGAGGACACCGTGGTGGTCAACTTCGGGGACCTGCTGTTCTACTCGGCCGGCGATCCGGTGACCGCGCTGCCGCTGACCGCCGTGGGCGTGGTGCTGCTGCTGGCGGCGCTGTACGTGACGCGCGCGATGGCGGTCCTGCACGCCGGATACGGCGTTCTGCTGCTCGGCCCCAGCCGCGCCCAGGCCGAACAAACCAGGCTGCAGGCCCGCGCCGACCGGCTGCAGGCCAGCCGGGCCCGCGGGGTGGACGCCGCCGAGGCCGAACGCCGCCGGATCGAACGCGACCTGCACGACGGCGCCCAGCAGCGGCTGCTGGCCGTCGCCATGGACATCGGCCGGGCCCGCGCCAAGCTGGAGGAGGACCCCGAGGCCGCCCGCGCCCTCATCGAGCAGGCCCACGCCGGCACCAAGGAGGCCATCGCCGAACTCCGCGACCTGGCCCGCGGCATCTACCCGGCGATCCTCACCGACCGGGGCCTGGACCCGGCCATCTCCGGCCTGGCCGCCCGCGCCGCGGTGCCCGTCGAGGTCGAGGTGGACCTGCCGGAACGGCCCCCGGCCGCGGTGGAGAGCATCGCCTACTTCATCGTCGCCGAGTCCCTGGCCAACATCGCCAAGTACGCCCGGGCCACCCGAGCCTCGGTCCGCGTGACCCGCGAGTCCCACTGGGTCGTCGTCGAGGTCACCGACAACGGGGTGGGCGGCGCCCGCGCGGTCCCGGAGGGCGGCCTGGCCGGCCTGGCCGACCGCGCCGCCACCATCGACGGCATCCTCACCATCGACAGCCCGCCGGGCGGCCCCACCGTCATCCGGGCGGACCTGCCCTGCACCTGGTGAGGGGGCGGGCGACCTTGGCTCCGCAGAGCCCCGCCGCGGTCGCCCGGCCCCTTCCGGGGAGTCCGAGGGCCGCCCCGGGCGGACGGGTCAGCCCGCTCCCAGGTACGCCAGGACGGCCATCACGCGGCGATGGTCGTCCTGGGTGGGCGGCAGGTCCAGCTTGAGGAAGATGTTGGAGATGTGCTTCTCCACCGCCCCCTCGGTGACCACCAGATCCCGCGCGATCGCCGCGTTCGAACGCCCCTGGGCCATCAGCCCCAGCACCTCGCGTTCCCGGGGGGTCAGCGCCTCCAGCCGGTCCCCGCGCCGCCGCCGTCCCAGCAACTGCCCGATCACCTCCGGGTCGATCACCGTGCCCCCGGCGGCGATCCGCCGCACCGCGTCGATGAACTCCCCGACGTCCGACACCCGCTCCTTGAGCAGGTAGCCGACCCCCTGGGCGCCGCCCCCGATCAGATCGGTGGCGTACCGCTCCTCCACGTACTGCGACAGCACCAGGATCGGCTGCTCGGGCCGCGCCCGCCGCACCTCCAGCGCCGCCCGCAGCCCCTCGTCGGTGAACGAGGGCGGCATCCGCACGTCCACGATCGCCAGATCCGGCCCGTGCTCCTCCACCACCCGCGCCAGCCCGGGCCCGTCCCCGACCACCCCCACCGTCTCGATGCCGGCATCGGCCAGCAGCCGGACCAGTCCCTCCCGCAACAACACCGAGTCTTCCGCAATCACAACCCTCACCCGACGATTCTCCCGACCCGCACAACCTCCCGAAGGAGGACCGGGACCCCGCGCCCCCACGGACACGGGGAACTGGAAGGCGTGATCTCCTCCGTGGGAGAACCGAGACCCTGCACCCGAGGGTCCTGAAGGCCACCGCGAGCGCGCCCGCGTGGCCGTGAGGGAGGAGGCTTCAAGATCGCGAGGAACGAGCGATCTTGAAGGTGACGACCGAACGGCCGCGCGTCCAAAGGCGCGCTCGCTGCGCGAGCGGAGCGAGCGCGGAATAGGTCATGGCCGGGGCGTGTTCTTCGATCTGGCACACTTGATGTGCGAACGCCGCGGTACCGGTTCACGCCGCCCCGCAGGGAGCGTCCCGTCGAGGGCGCGGGGGTGCGAGGCGACCCGGCGACCGCCCCGATGCGAGGAGATATCCGTGAAGCCTGGTATTCACCCCGACTACGTCGTCACGACCGTGACGTGCACCTGCGGGAACACCTTCGAGACCCGCAGCACCGCCGCCAACGGCGTGATCCACGCGGACGTGTGCTCCAACTGCCACCCGTTCTACACGGGCAAGCAGAAGATCCTGGACACCGGCGGCCGGGTGGCGCGCTTCGAGCAGCGCTTCGGCAAGCGCGGCGGCAAGAAGTAGGACGAACCTCTCCAGGCAGACGGCACGAGCGGCCCGGGGACCGCGTGTCCCCGGGCCGCTCGGGGTCCGCGTTCGGCGCGGGCCCTGACCGGGGACCCACACCGTGAACCTCGACGAGCTGATCGGCGAATACGCCGACATCGAAGGCAGGCTGGCCGACCCGGCCGTGCACGCCGACCAGAACACGGCGCGCCGGCTGGGCAAGCGCTATGCGCAGCTGCGCCCGATCGTCGAGACCGCCCGGCAGGTGCGCTCGGTGGAGGAGGACCTGGCCGCCGCGCGCGAGCTGGCGGCCGAGGACGCCGCGTTCGCCGTCGAGGCGGACGAGCTGGCCGAGCGCAAGGCCGAACTCGAGGACCGGCTGCGCAAGCTGCTGATCCCGCGCGATCCCAACGACGACAAGGACGTCATCCTGGAGATCAAGGCGGGCGAGGGCGGCGAGGAGTCGGCGTTGTTCGCCGGCGACCTGCTGCGCATGTACCTGCGGTACGCCGAGCGTCTCGGCTGGAAGACCGAGATCATCGCCTCCCAGCCCTCGGACCTGGGCGGCTACAAGGACGTCACCGTGGCGGTGAAGGCCCGGCCCGGCGCCGACGGCGAGCCGGCCGGGGCCTGGGCGCTGCTGAAGTTCGAGGGCGGGGTGCACCGCGTGCAGCGGGTGCCCGTCACCGAGTCGCAGGGCCGCATCCACACCAGCGCGGTCGGGGTGCTGGTCACCCCGGAGGCCGAGGAGGTCGACGTCCAGATCGACCCGAACGACCTGCGCATCGACGTCTTCCGGTCCTCGGGACCGGGCGGGCAGAGCGTCAACACCACCGACTCGGCGGTGCGGATCACCCACCTGCCGACCGGCGTGGTGGTCTCCTGCCAGAACGAGAAGAGCCAGCTGCAGAACAAGGAGCAGGCGCTGCGCATCCTGCGTTCGCGGCTGCTGGCGATGGCGCAGGAGGAGGCCGAGGCGGCGGCCGCGGCCGAGCGCCGCAGCCAGGTCCGCACCGTGGACCGGTCCGAGCGGGTGCGCACCTACAACTATCCCGAGAACCGGATCTCCGACCACCGTGTCGGCTACAAGGCCTACAACCTGGACCAGGTGCTCGACGGCGACCTGCACAACGTGATCCAGGCGCTGGTCGACGCCGACACCGAACGCAGGCTGGCCGAAGCCCAGGGAACATGAACCTGCTGCTCGACGAGGTGGCGCGGGCGACGGTCCGGCTGGCGGAGGCCGGGGTCGCCTCGCCCCGCGCCGACGCCGAAGAGCTGGCCGCCGCCGTGCACGGGGTCAAGCGCTCCGAACTGCACACCGTCCCCGACTCGGCGTTCGACGCCCGCTTCTGGGAGGGCGTGGCCCGCCGGGAGGCGGGGGAGCCGCTGCAGCACATCACCGGCCGGGCCTTCTTCCGCTACCTGGAGCTGAAGGTGGGCCCCGGGGTGTTCGTCCCCCGCCCGGAGACCGAGGTGATGGTCGGCTGGGCGCTGGACACCCTGCGCGACATGGACGTGCGCGACCCGCTGGTGGTCGATCTGGGCACCGGCTCGGGCGCCATCGCGCTCAGCATCGCCCAGGAGGCCCCCAGAGCCCGCGTGCACGCGGTGGAGAAGGACCCCAAGGCCTTCGTCTACGCCACCCGCAACATCGAGGCTCTGGACGAACGAGGACGCGTCAGGCTGCATCTGGGCGACTTCGCCGACGCCCTCTCGGAGCTGGACGGCACCGTCGACCTGGTCATCAGCAACCCCCCGTACATCCCGATGACCGAGTGGGAGTACGTCCCGCCGGACGTGCGCGACCACGACCCCGCCGACGCGCTGTGGGGCGGCGGCGACGACGGCCTCGACGCGATCCGCGCCATCGAGCGCACCGCCCGCCGCCTGCTGCGCCCCGGCGGCCACGTCGCCGTCGAGCACAGCGACCGCCAGGGCAACGCCGTCTACTGGGTCTTCGCCGAGGAGCACGGCTGGCGCGACGTCCGCAACCGCCGCGACCTCACCAACCGCGACCGCTTCGTCACCGCCCGCCTGTCAACGGACTAACGACCTCCCAACCCGTTCCCCGCCCGACCCCTGCACCCGAAGGCGCCGAAGACCCTGCACCCGAGGGTCCTGAAGGCCACCGCGAGCGGGCCCGCGTGGCCGTGAGGGAGGAGGCTTCAAGATCGCGAGGAACGAGCGATCTTGAAAACGACGACCGCACGGCCGCGCGTCCCAAGGCGCGCGAGCCGCGCGAGCGAAGCGAGCGCAATAAGGTAGGCCTCGTGAGCCGACGTTACGACTGTCTGGAGCCGATGGAGCGGACTCGGGGGATCGCCGAGTCCGTGTCGGCGGTCCGCCGCGGCGAGCTGATCGTGCTGCCCACCGACACGGTGTACGGGATCGGCTGCGACGCCTTCACCCCCTCGGCCGTGCAGGCGCTGCTGGACGCCAAGGGACGCGGCCGGGACATGCCCCCGCCGGTGCTGGTCGGCTCGGTGCGGGCGGCGACCGCGCTGGTGGAGGACCTGGGGACGTACGGGCAGGACCTCATCGACGAGTTCTGGCCGGGAGCGCTGACGCTGGTGTGCCGGGCCAACCGGAACCTGTCGTGGGACCTGGGGGAGACCAAGGGCACGGTGGCGGTGCGGATGCCGCTGCACGACCTGGCCCTGGAGCTGCTCAAGGAGACCGGCCCGCTGGCGGTCAGCAGCGCCAACCTGTCGGGCCGCCCGGCCGCCCGCAGCGCCGAGGAGGCCGAGCAGCAGCTCGGCGAGAAGGTGTCGATCTACCTGGACGGCGGGCCGGCGGGGCTGGGCGAGGCCTCCACCATCGTCGACCTGACCGGGCCGGTGCCCCGGCTGCTGCGCGCCGGCGCGATCTCCGCGGAGAAGATCCGCTCGATCGTGGGCGTGCTGCTCACCCCCGAGGACGAGGCCGCGGACGAGGACAAGGGCGAGGACAAGGACGAGAACGCCGAGGCCGGCGCCGGGGTCTCCCTGGACAAGCCGGCCGCCGAGGACACCGGCGAATCCGCGGGCGGGCCCGCCAAGGACGGCTGACCGCGGGCGCGTTCCCCCGGGCGCTACGGTGGGGACCGGTCAATCCGGGTAAGCGTCTCGTGACGGACCGTCGATGCCTTCGGTGGGAACAATGCGCAGTATGCGTCGCGTGCTCTGGGCGATGGCGGTCGCGGTGGGGGTGTCGTCCGTGGTCGCCCCCTTCGGCCTGCCCGCGTCCGCGGCCGTGACGGGACGCGTGACGGGACAGGGCCAGGCCACCGCGGGCCCGGCGCCGCACGCGGGGGAGAGCATCCCCACCTACGACGTGGTGCTGCGGATCCGGTCGGACGGGGTGGTGCGCGTTCGCGAGACCATCACGTACGACTTCCAGGGCCGCAAGGAGCACGGCATCGTGCGCCGGGTGCCGTACCGGATCGACAACCGGCTGTACGGCATCCGCAACGTGCGCACCAGCAGTTCCACCGGTGCGCCCGCGCGGGCCGAGGCCTCCCGGATGCTGCACGAGGTGCGGATCAGGGTGGGCGGCCGGCACCGCATGGTCAGCGGCCGCCAGGCGTACGTGATCGAGTACGACGTCACGGGGGCGATGACGCCGCTGCCCGGGCGGGTGGAGTTCCGCTGGGACGCCATCGGGACGGGCTGGGACGTGCCGATCGGCGAGGTCTCGGTGCGGGTCGAGCTTCCGGGACCGGCCCCCCTCAAGGTGACCTGCCGGGCGGGCGCGGCCGGCCACGGCGGGTACACCCGGTGCGGCGGCAGGCGGGAGGACGGGCCCTCGGCGATCGACTTCACCCAGAGCGGGCTGCGCCCCCACGAGAGCGTCCTGATCCGCGCGGTGCTGCCGCAGGGCGCCGTGCAGGCCCCGCCCCCGAGGTACGCCCGGCCGCACTTCGACGCCTCCTGGCCGGGCCGCCTGCTGTTCGTCGCCGGCGTCGTCGCGGCCCTGGCGGTCGCCTCGGCGGGCCGGACGGTCCGCGCGTCGCGCCTGCCGGCCCGCTGGACGGGGATGTTCCTGGCCGTCACCGGCACCCTGGCGGTCGGCGTGGACATCGCCGACGACGTGCTGGCGCACGACATGTGGGCGGTCTCGATCGGCGACCCGGCGCTGGCCGGGCTGGGGGCGCTGGGCGCGGGGGCGGCCCTGCTGATCACGATTCGGCGGCGGCGCACCGCCGAACGTGAGACGGTGGAGGATCAACGGGCATAGAGTTGGTCACACCGAACCTTTTCCAGCGTCGGCGCCGTCCCGTCTCGGCCACCATGACGGTGGGCGCGTCCGTCCCTGACGGGGGCCGCCGGAGCCCGTCGCAGGAGGTTCGTTCCGCGCCCGGCGAACCGCCCGGTCACGGGCGGCATCTGTATGAAGACGGCGAAACTCCGGAGGGCGGCGCGTACGGCGCCGCCGGCCGGCCCGCCGGGGACGCGAACGGTGAGGAGGAGATCGGGCATGCGGGAGTACCTGCTCATCATCCTCGTCGCCATGGTGATCACGTACCTCACCGTTCCGCTGGTGCGGGCCTTCTCGGTGCGCTTCGGGGCGATGACCGCGGTCCGCGACCGCGACGTGCACGCCATCCCCACCCCGCGGATGGGCGGGCTGGCGATGTACTTCGGGATGCTGGGCGCGATGGTGGCGGCCAGCGGGCTGCCGGTGATGCGGCGGGTGTTCGACGACGGCGACGTCGACCGCGGGCTGCTGCTGGCCGCGACGCTGATCGTGCTGCTGGGCATGGCCGACGACCGGTTCGAGATCGACCCGCTGACCAAGTTCGCCGGGCAGGTCGCCGCGGGCGGGCTGTTCATCATGAACGGCATCCAGCTTTTCACCATCCCGCTGCCCAATGGCCAGCCGCTGGTGCTGCCGCCGGAATACAGCGTGCCGCTGACCATCTTCCTGGTGGTGGCCACCATCAACGCGGTGAACTTCGTGGACGGCCTGGACGGGCTGGCCGCCGGAGTCGTCGGGATCGCCGCGATCGCCCTTTTCGCCTACGCCTCGCTGCTGTCGTTCGAGGAGGGGCTGTCCCGGATCCAGCCCGCCACGCTGACCACCGCGGTGCTCATCGGGATGTGCGCCGGATTCCTGCCGCACAATTTCAACCCCGCCCGGATCTTCATGGGGGACACCGGCTCCATGCTGATCGGGCTGCTGCTCAGCGCGGCGATGATCCTGCTGACCGGCCAGTTCGACACCGCCGTGATCGGCTCGGTGACGCAGATCCCGTTCTTCCTGCCGATTCTTCTGGTGCCGCTGGTGGTGGCGGTTCCCTACATCGACATGCTGCTGGCGGTATGGCGCCGGACCAATCAGGGAAGGTCGCCGTTCGCGCCCGACAAACTGCACCTGCACCACCGGCTGCTGGAGCTCGGGCATTCGCATCGCCGGGCCGTTCTGGTGATGTATTTCTGGGTCGGCCTGCTGGCCTCCTGCGTGGTCGCCCTGTCGCTGGTGAAGTCCATTCCGCTGGTGCTGTCGGTGACCGGTCTGGTGGCGGTGGCCGGGGTGGTCGGCCTGATCGCCGAACCGTGGCGGCGGCGCCGGCCGAGGCCCTCGCCGGAGCCGGTGACCGCGCCCCGCGCCCGCGAGCACGTCTAGCGTCCGGAGCCGACCGCAACCGTTCGGTCACAAGGGTTGAACCATGCTGTGAACGGCTGGGACTCTTGTGGCGCATGGTGACGCAGAGCCATGACGTGATGGGTCATTGTGGGCGATCCAAGAGCTTGTGATACCTTTCACGAGCAAGCGCCGAACACTCACCGTGACCAGCCGGAGTCTTTCATGCACGCTTCCGACGCCCGGATCCTCCGTGGCGCCGCGCTCCCGACTGGCGTCGCCGGTGTCGTCGCCATCGTGGTCGGCACGCTGATCAGCGGGGTCGAGGGCGCCCTCGGGGCGGCCCTGGGCACCGTGGTGGCCATCGCGTTCTTCGGAATCAGCGTGGTCGCCGTGGGTTATGCCGCCAAGATCTCGCCGCAGCTGATGTTCACCGCCGCGATGGCCAGCTATCTGGTCAAGATCCTGGCGATGTTCGTGCTGATCGCGCTGTTCCAGGACGCCACGGCGTTCGACCCGCAGGTGTTCGGCTATTCGATTCTCGCGCTGACCGTGGTCTGGATCGCGGCGGAGATCCGCGTCACCCTCCGGGCGAAGACGACCTACGTCGACGACCCCGCCGAGTCCTCGGGCGCCCCGCGTTCGCAGGACGCCGGCGCCTCCGCCCCGATCGGGCCCTCGGCCGGCCGGAGCCCGTGATGACGCACCCGCTCGGTCGCTCCGCCCCGGCCCGCCGGCGTGCTGACTACTCCGATATGACCATGGGGGGAGTGGCCTGCTATGGTCCGTCCTGCGATGAGCGGGGAGGGGCACCAGCCCGACCAGCAGCCCGGGGACTCGGATCCGCACGCCGATCACCAGCGCTTCGCCAATGCGGCGTGGTCGATCCCGAGCTACCTGCTGTCCGGCATGGCCGTGTACGGCGGGCTCGGCTGGCTGCTGGATCGCTGGCTGGGCACCTCGGCTTTGCTCCCGATCGGGATCCTGGTCGGCCTCGGTCTCGCGCTCTACTCGGTCTACCTCCGCTTCGGCCGCTGACGGCGAACGCCCCGGCGGCGAGGCGGCGGCGGGCCGCCCTGACCATCGAGCCCCCCGGGCACGCACCTGAGCACCGCACTAGCTACGACGAAGGGACTGCCGCGTGAGCGCGCCGCACTACCTCGCCTCTCCCGGCGGTGGGGAGGAGTTCCAGGCCCCCGGGCTGGAGATCTTCGAGTTCGCCCCGCTGTGGCACGGTGCCCCGAGCTGGCTGACCAAGCCCGTGCTCATCGCCGCGCTGAGCGTGATCATCGTGTGCGCCTTCTTCTGGGCGGCGTTCAACAAGCCCAAGCTGGTGCCGCGCGGGGTGCAGAACCTCGGCGAGATCGGCTACCTGTTCGTGCGCGACCAGGTGGCCCGGCCGATGATCGGCAAGGACGGGGACAAGTGGATGCCGTTCCTGGTGTCCGTCTTCTTCTTCATCCTGATCATCAACTGGATGGGCGTCATCCCGGTGATGCAGATGCCCATCGCCTCGCACATCGCCTTCCCGATCGTGCTGGCCCTGGTGGTCTACCTGATGATGTGGTTCCTGAGCATCAAGCACCAGGGCCTCGTCGGGTGGTTCAAGAACATGATGTTCCCGCCGGGCCTGCCCAAGCCGCTGTACCTGCTGTACGCGCCGATCGAGCTGCTGTCGGTGATCATTCTCCGTCCGTTCACCCACTCGGTCCGGTTGTTCGCGAACATGTTCGCCGGGCACCTGCTGCTGGCCTTCTTCGCCACCGTGGCCTACTGGTTCCTGTTCGAGAAGCTGACCGCGCTGGGCGCCGGCCTGGGCGTGGTGGGCTTCCTGATGACCATCGTGATGACCGGCTTCGAGATGTTCGTGCAGGCGCTGCAGGCGTTCATCTTCGCCCTGCTGGCCGCCTCCTACATCGCCGGCGCCATCCACCCCGAGCACTGACCGACCACCAACCCGCCAACCCGAGCTCCGGTGGGCAGAGCCCACCGGCCGACTGAGAAGGAAAACGCATGTTCCTCGCTGAAGTGACCGGCAACCTCGGCTCCATCGCGTACGGTCTGGCCGCCATCGGCCCCGGCATCGGCGTGGGCATCATCTTCGGCCAGGGTGTGCAGGCCATCGCCCGCCAGCCGGAGCTGACCAACGTCATCCGCACCAACATGCTGCTGGGCTTCGCGCTCACCGAGGCGCTGGCGCTGATCGGTTTCGTCGTGCCGTTCGTGCACAGCTGATCGCCACGCCTTCCCACCACCCATCTGACCGGAAGGTGGACCCCTGATGTTCTTCCTGGCTCAAGAGGGCGAGGCGCACAACCCGCTGCTGCCCGCTCCCGCTGAGCTCGTCGTCGGCACGATCTCGTTCGCGATCGTGCTGCTGCTGGTGGGCTGGAAGCTCGTCCCGCAGATCCAGAAGACCCTCGCCGAGCGCACCGACGCCATCGAGGGCGGGCTGAAGCGGGCCGAGGAGGCCCAGCGCAAGGCCCAGGAGACGCTGGAGCAGTACCAGGCCCAGCTCGCCGAGGCGCGTACCGAGGCGGCGCGGCTGCGCGAGAAGGCCCGCGAGGAGGGCGCGCAGATCGTCGCCGAGATGCGCGAGCAGGCGCAGGCCGAGGCCCGCCGGATCGTGGAGTCCGCGCAGGCCACCATCGAGGCCGAGCGGCAGCAGGCGCTGCAGCAGCTGCGCGCCGAGGTGGGCGCCCTGTCGGTCGAGCTGGCGGGCCGGATCGTCGGTGAGGCGCTGACCGACCAGGCGACCCAGAGCCGGGTGGTCGACCGGTTCCTGGCCGAGCTGGAGGACCGCACCCGCACCCAGGAGCCCGCATGACCTCTGCCGTGATCGGAGCGGTCGCCCGCGCCTCGCTGGCCGAGGCGCGGGAGCGGCTGGAGTCCGTGCTGGCCACCGCCGACAAGGCGGTGCTGGGCGGGGAGCTGTTCGCGGTGCTGCACCTGGTGGACCGCGAGCACGGGCTGCGCCGGGCCATCTCCGACCCGGCGGCCAACCCCCAGGCCAAGGCCGACCTGGTGGCGGGACTGCTGCAGGGCAAGGTCTCGGCCGCCGCGGTGTCGGTGGTGCAGGACCTGGTCCGGCTGCGCTGGACCCGTCCCTCCGAGCTGGCCGACGCCCTGGAGACCCTGGCGGTGACCGCCGAGGCGGCCCGCGCGGAGTCCGAGGGCGTGCTGGACGACCTGGAGGACGAGCTGTTCCGGTTCTCCCGGATCCTGGAGTCCGAGCCGCAGCTGCGGTCGGCGCTGACCAACCCGGCGCTGCCCGACGAGCGCAAGGTCCAGGTGCTCAGGGCCCTCCTGGAGGGCAAGGCCACCGCGTCGACCCTGCTGCTGGTCACCGAGCTCGTCGTGCATCCGCGGGGACGTAGCCTGGAGAGCGGGTTGGCGCACACCGGCCGCCTCGTCGCCCAGCGGCGGGAACGCCTGGTGGCGCTGGTGCGCTCCGCGGTGGATCTCACCGAGCAGCAGCGGACCAGGCTGGCGGCCGTGCTCTCGGCGGCCTACGGCCACGACGTACACCTGAACATCGAGCTCGACCCGAGCGTGCTGGGCGGCCTGTCCATCCAGATCGGGGACGAGGTCATCGACGGCACGATCGCCGGCCGGCTGGACGAGGTCCGGCGCCGGCTGGGCGGCTCGTGACGAGCTGACGAGCTGACGAGCGCGTGGCCGAGACGAGTCGGCGCGGGCTGATCAATGCAGACTGAGCTGACCCTTAAGGGAGCAAGAGAGGAATCATGGCGGAGCTGACGATCCGTCCGGACGAGATCCGGAACGCGCTGGAGCGCTTCGTCCAGTCGTACGAGCCGGAGGCGGCCGCGCGCGAAGAGGTCGGCACCGTTGTCGATTCCGGCGACGGTATCGCCCACATCGAGGGACTGCCCTCGGCCATGGCGAACGAGCTCCTCGAGTTCGAGGACGGGACCCGTGGCCTGGCTCTGAACCTGGACGTCCGTGAGATCGGCGCCGTTGTGCTGGGCGACTTCAGCGGCATCGAGGAGGGCCAGAAGGTCCGCCGCACCGGTGAGGTCCTGTCGGTGCCGGTGGGCGACGCCTACCTGGGCCGTGTGGTGGACGCCCTGGGCAACCCGCTGGACGGCAAGGGCGCCCTGGAGCTGACCGAGCGCCGCGCGCTGGAACTGCAGGCGCCGACCGTCGTGCAGCGCCAGTCGGTGAACGAGCCGCTGCAGACCGGCATCAAGGCGATCGACGCGATGACGCCGATCGGCCGCGGCCAGCGGCAGCTGATCATCGGTGACCGGCAGACCGGCAAGACCACGGTCTGCATCGACACCATCATCAACCAGAAGGAGAACTGGCTCTCCGGGGACGAGAAGAAGCAGGTCCGCTGCATCTACGTCGCCATCGGCCAGAAGGGCTCCACGATCGCCAACGTGCGCCGCACCCTCGAGGAGGCCGGCGCCATGGAGTACACCACGATCGTGGCCGCCCCCGCCTCCGACCCGGCCGGCTACAAGTACATCGCCCCCTACACCGGCTCGGCGATCGGCCAGCACTGGATGTACCAGGGCAAGCACGTCCTGATCGTCTTCGACGACCTGTCCAAGCAGGCCGAGGCCTACCGCGCGATCTCGCTGCTGCTGCGCCGCCCGCCGGGCCGTGAGGCCTACCCGGGCGACGTGTTCTACCTGCACTCCCGGCTGCTGGAGCGGTGCGCCAAGCTGAGCGACGAGATGGGCGGCGGCTCGCTGACCGGTCTGCCGATCATCGAGACCAAGGGCAACGACGTCTCGGCGTTCATCCCCACCAACGTCATCTCGATCACCGACGGCCAGTGCTTCCTGGAGACCGACCTGTTCAACCAGGGCGTCCGGCCGGCCATCAACGTCGGCATCTCGGTCTCCCGGGTCGGCGGCTCGGCGCAGATCAAGGCCATGCGCAAGGTCGCCGGCACGCTCCGGCTGGCCCTGTCGAAGTACCGCGACCTGGAGGCCTTCGCCGCCTTCGCCTCCGACCTGGACGCCGCCTCCCGCGCCCAGCTCGACCGCGGCGCCCGGCTGGTGGAGCTGCTCAAGCAGCCGCAGTACAGCCCGATCCCGGCGGAGAAGCAGGTCGTGTCGGTGTGGTCCGGCACCTCCGGCGAGCTCGACGACGTCCCGGTGGAGGACATCCGCCGGTTCGAGGCCGAGTTCCTGGACTACGTCGAGCGCAACCACGGCGGCGTGCTGGTCGAGATCCGCGACACCGGCCAGCTCTCCGATGACGCCCTGACCACGCTCAAGGCGGCCATCGACGAGTTCAAGAAGGAATTCCAGACCAGCGCGGGCACGCTGCTGGTCGTCGAGGAACCCGCTGAGCCGATCAAGGACGAGGCCATCGGCCAGGAGAAGGTCCAGCGCGTCGTCAAGAAGGACTGATCCGCCATGGGTGCACAGCTTCGGCAACTGCGGCGGCAGATCCGCTCCGTCAAGTCGACCGCGAAGATCACTCGTGCCCAGGAGATGATCGCCACCTCGCGGATCGTCAAGGCGCAGCAGGCGGTGGAGAGCTCCAAGCCGTACGCCGACCAGATCACCCGGGCGCTGACCGCGCTGGTCAGCCACAACGTGGGGATCGACCATCCGCTGCTGCGCGAGCAGCCGGAGGACAGGCGGTCGGCGGTGCTGGTGATCACCAGCGACCGCGGGTTCTGCGGCGCCTACAACGCCAACGTGATCCGTGAGGCCGAGGCCCTGATGGCCCGGCTGCGCGAGCGGGGCCGCGAGCCGGTCCCGTACGTGATCGGCAACAAGGGCATCACCTGGTACCGGTTCCGCGACCGGGAGCTGGCGGCCGAGTGGAGCGGCATCTCCGACCGGCCGGACTTCGCCAGCGCCGAGCAGATCGGTCGGCGGCTGACGGCGGACTTCATCAAGACCGAGGCAGGTTCGGGCGGTGGAGACAAGCACGCGGGCGGCGTGGGCGAGATCCACGTGGTCTACACCGAGTTCGTCTCGATGCTGACCCAGCAGGTGCAGGTGCGCCGGCTGCTGCCGCTGGAGATCGAGGAGACGACCTCCGGGCAGGTGCTGCCGGCCTACGAGTTCGAGCCGAGCGCGCAGGCGGCGCTGGACCTGCTGCTGCCGAACTACGTGGAGAGCCGCGTCTTCCACATGCTGCTCCAGTCGGCGGCGTCGTTCCACGCGGCGGTGCGCCGGGCGATGAAGTCGGCGACGGACAACGCGAACGAACTGATCGGGGTCTACACGCGCATGGCCAACCAGGCGCGGCAGGCCGAGATCACCCAGGAAATCAGCGAGATCGTCGGTGGCGCTGATGCGCTCGCCGAGTCGAGCGCGGGGAGTGAATAAGTGACCGCACAGGTAGAGACGGCGACCGCGACCGGGCGCGTCGCCCGAGTCATCGGCCCGGTCGTCGACGTGGAGTTCCCCGCCGACGCCATGCCGGACATTTACAACGCGCTGCACGTCGAGGTGACCCTCGGCACCGAGACCCGGACGCTGACCCTCGAGGTCGCCCAGCACCTGGGCGACAACGTGGTCCGGGCGATCTCGATGCAGCCGACCGACGGCCTGGTGCGCGGCGCGACCGTGACCGACACCGGCAACCCGATCTCGGTGCCGGTCGGCGACGTGACCAAGGGGCACGTGTGGAACGCCCTGGGCGAGACCCTGGACGTGCCCACCTCCTCGCTGGAGATCAACGAGCGGTGGAGCATCCACCGCAAGGCCCCGGCCTTCGACCAGCTGGAGTCCAAGACCGAGATGCTGGTCACCGGCATCAAGGTCATCGACCTGCTCACCCCGTACGTCAAGGGCGGCAAGATCGGCCTGTTCGGCGGCGCGGGCGTGGGCAAGACCGTGCTGATCCAGGAGATGATCCGCCGGGTCGCCAAGAACTTCGGCGGCACCTCCTGCTTCGCCGGCGTGGGCGAGCGCACCCGTGAGGGCAACGACCTGTGGGTGGAGATGGCCGAGGCGGACGTCCTCAAGGACACCGCCCTGGTCTTCGGCCAGATGGACGAGCCGCCGGGCACCCGACTGCGGGTGGCGCTGTCGGCGCTGACCATGGCCGAGTACTTCCGGGACGTCCAGAAGCAGGACGTGCTGCTGTTCATCGACAACATCTTCCGGTTCACCCAGGCGGGTTCGGAGGTGTCCACCCTGCTCGGCCGCATGCCGTCGGCGGTGGGCTACCAGCCGACCCTGGCCGACGAGATGGGCGTGCTGCAGGAGCGGATCACCTCGACGCGCGGTCACTCGATCACCTCGATGCAGGCGATCTACGTGCCCGCCGACGACATCACCGACCCGGCGCCGCACACCACGTTCGCCCACCTGGACGCCACCACGGTGCTCTCGCGGGCCATCACCGAGAAGGGCATCTACCCGGCGGTGGACCCGCTGGACTCCACCTCCCGGATCATGGACCCGCAGGTGATCGGGCAGGAGCACTACGAGGTGGCCCAGGAGGTCAAGCGGATCCTGCAGAAGTACAAGGAGCTGCAGGACATCATCGCCATCCTGGGCATCGACGAGCTGTCCGAGGAGGACAAGGTCACGGTCAACCGGGCGCGGCGGATCGAGCGGTTCCTGTCGCACCCGATGTTCGTGGCGGAGGCGTTCACCGGCCAGCCCGGCGTGTTCGTCGAGCTGGACGAGACCATCGCCTCGTTCAAGGCGATCGCCGAGGGCAAGTACGACCACGTGCCCGAGCAGGCGTTCTTCATGTGCGGCGGCATCGACGACGTCGAGAAGAAGTACAAGGAACTGTCCAAGTGAGGTCCGCCCGCCGGCGGGACGTCTCCGGGCGTCCCGCCGGCGGCGGCCGACGGTTCCGTTGAGCGCGAGGAGTGCAAGTGGCAACCCTGAAGGTGGGCCTGGTCTCACCGGAGCGTGAGATCTGGTCCGGCGAGGCCACCCAGGTGGTCGCGCAGACCGTCGAGGGCCAGCTCGGCATCCTGCCCGGCCACGCCCCGGTGCTCGGCGTGCTGCTGGACGGCAGCGTGGTGAAGGTGACGCCGGCCGACGGATCGCCGGAGGTCGTGGCGATGGTCGGCAGCGGCTTCTTCTCGGTGGCGTTCGACGAGGTCTCGGTGCTGGCCGAGCAGGCGGTGCTGGGCCGTGACGTCGACGTGGACGCCGCGCAGGGCGAGCTGGCCGAGGCCCAGGCCCGCGGCCTGGGCGACGAGGAGGCCCCGGTGCTCGAACGGCGGGCCCGCGCCAAGCTGCGCGCCGCCGAGCTCGAGGCCTAGCGGAGCGACGGACCGGGGCGGGGGCGGCGCTTGGCAGAGCACCTGACGGACGTGGGCGTGGTGCTCGCCGTGCTGCTGGGCGCGGTGGTGGTGCTGCCGCTCGCCGCGGTGCTGCTGCGGCGGTGGGTGTTCCAGCGCCGTGGCGGCGTGGTGGAGTGCAGCCTGCGGACGCTGCCCCTGGACGGCGCTCCGGGCCCCTGGCGGCTGGGCATCGGCCGCTACAAGGGCGACGAGCTGCACTGGCATCGGGCCTTCGGACTGCGTGTACGGCCCCGGCAGGTGATCCACCGCCGGGGCCTCGTCGTGTCCAACCGGCGGTCGCCCGACCCGGCCGAGGCGCCGGGCCTGCCGCCGGAGGCCGGGATCGTGGAGGTCCGCAACGGGGACCAGCGGGTGGAGCTGGCGATGAGCTCCGCCGCCCTGACCGGGTTCCTGGCCTGGCTGGAGGCCGCTCCGCCGGGCTTCCCGGTCGACCTGTCCTGACGCCTCCCGGTCCGGGACGGGGAGGCGGCCCCTGCGACCGCCGGCCCTCGGTCGCAGGGGTCACACGGCGGCGAGGCTGATGTCCCCCCAGCTCGTGGTGACCGTGATCCGGTGCTCGGAGGCCGAGTCGACGCGGATCCCGGTGATGTCGGGCCGGTCGTTGTCCTTCTCGGTGCGGGACTCGAAGGCGTACCCGACGGTGGCGGGGACCGTGATGTGCACGTCGCCGGTGTCGGCGGTGGCGGTGACGGAGTCGGGGACGCGGTCGGCGCGGTAGCCGATCCGGATGTTGCCGGTGTTGGTGACGGCGGTCACCGAACGCCCCTGGGTCGCGTCGAGGGTCACGTTGCCGACGTCGGTGCGCGCCTGCACCGAGCCGGCCCCGGTCAGCCGGATGTCGCCGGTGTTGGTGGCGGCGTTGACGTTCCCGCCGCGCAGGTCGGTGGCGGTGACGTTGCCGGTGTCGGTGGTGACGTGCAGGGGACCGGCCAGGGCCCGTACGCGGATGTCGCCGGTGTCGGCGTGGATCCGGGCGGCCATGGCGCGCGGCACCTCGATCCGGTAGTCGACCGAGCAGGAGTTGAAGCCGATGGTGAACCCGTCCGGGCAGGTGTAGTCCAGCACCAGGGTGTCGCCCTCGCGGCGGTGGCCGGGGGTCGGCTTGCGCCCCTTGCTCCACGACAGCCGCTCGTGGACGCTGATCGTCGTGGCGTCGCCGCCGACGATCTCCACGTCGGCGGCGTCGAGCCGGAGGTTGAGGCTCGTGACCGAGCCGGGCAGCTGGTAGCGGCGGTCCTCGTGGTAGGTCGTGGCGCCGAGGGTGCCGCAGCCCCCGAGCGCCACGGTCATGCCGGTCAGTCCCGCGGCCAGTGCCGCCACGGTGCCCGTACGCCTGTTCGCCATCGTTCCCGCCTTCTCCCCCGGGGTGCGTCGGATCCCAGCATCGGGTATCGGCGGCCGGCGGGGACAGGTGGCTCCCCAGCCTCTTCGAGGTGGGGATAGCCCCACCGTTCCCGGGAACCGGGCAGGACCGTCGTGGCCGGGGCTACCTCTCCCCTCCGGGCTTCCACAGGACGTCGCCGTGGGCGGCGTTGGCCACCCGGCAGAGGATGAACAGCAGGTCGGACAGGCGGTTGAGGTAGCGGGCGGTGAGGGGGTTGACGGTGCCCTCGGGGGCGGCGCCGTGGTGTTCGATGGCGGCCCAGACGGAGCGTTCGGCGCGGCGGGCGACGGTGCGGGCGACGTGCAGGAGGGCGGCGCCGGGGGTGCCGCCGGGGAGGATGAAGCTGCGCAGCGGCCGCAGGTCGGCGTTGTACCGGTCGCAGGCCTCCTCGAGCCGGGTGACGTAGGACTCCTCGACGCGGAGCGGGGGGTACTCGGCGGCGGAGTCGTCGGTCATCGGGTTGCACAGGTCGGCGCCCACGTCGAACAGGTCGTTCTGGACGCGGACCAGGAGGGCGCGCAGGTCGTCGGGGAGGGAGCCGAGGGCGAGGGCGACCCCGATGGCGGCGTTGGCCTCCTCCACGTCGGCGTAGGCGGCCAGGCGGGGGTCGGTCTTGCGGGTCCGTGACATGTCGCCCAGGGCGGTGGTGCCGTCGTCCCCGGTGCGGGTGTAGATCCGGGACAGGACGACGGGGGTGTCCTCGTTCTTCGGCATACCGAACACCCTAGGACCCGCGGGCCGCGTCCGAGCGGTCCGGGCGCTGACGTTTCGCCCTGGTGAGTGCCATGATGTCAGCTCGGTACCCTGTCGCTCTTGTCGCTTACGTCTGGGCACTCGGAGGCGGTCGTGTACGACTTCATCATCGTCGGGGCGGGCAGCGCGGGCTGCGTGCTGGCCGCCCGGCTGAGCGAGGACCCGCAGACGAGGGTGCTGGTGCTGGAGGCCGGGCCGCCGGACGACGCCCCCGAGATCCGCATCCCGGCGGGCATCGCCTCGCTGATGCAGGGCCCGTACGACTGGAACTACGCCACCACCCCGCAGGAGCACGCGGCCGGGCGCAGCGTGTACTGGCCGCGCGGGCGCACCCTCGGCGGGTCGTCGTCGACCAACGCGATGATCTACATCCGGGGGCACCGGTACGACTTCGACACCTGGCGCGACGTCTACGGCTGCGCGGGCTGGGGGTACGCCGACCTGCTGCCGTACTTCAAGAAGGCCGAGGACCAGCAGCGCGGCGAGTCGGAGTACCACGGGGTGGGCGGGCCGCTGCGGGTGGAGGACCTGCGGTTCAAGCATCCGCTGACCCGGGCGTGGGTGGAGTCGGCGCGGGCGTACGGGCTGCCGGCCAACAACGACTTCAACGGCGCCGAGATGGACGGGGTCGGGCACTACCAGGTCACCCAGCGGCGCGGCCGGCGCTGGTCGGCCGCCGACGCCTACCTGCGCCCGGCGATGGACCGGCCCAACCTGACCGTGCGGACCGACGCGCTGGTCACCGGCGTGGTCATCGAGAACGGGCGGGCCGTGGGCGTCCGCTACGAGCTGCACGGCGAGCAGGTCGAGGCGCGCGCCGAGGCCGAGGTGGTGCTGTCGGGCGGCGCGATCAACAGCCCGCAGCTGCTCATGCTGTCCGGCGTCGGCCCCGCCGACCGGCTCCGCGAGCACGGCATCGACGTGCTGGTCGACCTGCCGGGCGTGGGGGAGGGGCTGCAGGACCACCTGATCGCCCCGGCGCTGTGGGCGACCCCGAACACCAAGGCGATCTGGGAGACCTCCGGCGGGCGGTACTTCGCGATGTGGGCGGCGCTGGGCCGGGGGCCGCTGGCCTCCAACATCGCCGAGGCGGGCGGCTTCACCCGTACGGTCGACGGGCTGCCCGCCCCCGACCTGCAGTACCACGTGCTGCCCACCCCGTACGTCAACCAGGGCCTCACCGATGTGGCGCAGCGGCAGTTCACCGTGTTCGTCACCGCGGTCGCCATCGCCAGCCGGGGCCGGATCACGCTGCGCTCGGCCAGCCCGCACGCCAAGCCGCTGATCGACCCGGCGTACATGACCGAGAAGGCCGACGTGGACATCATGGTCGCCGGGCTGCGGCAGGCCCGGCAGATCGCCGCGACGGGTCCGCTGGCCCGGATGGTGCAGGGGGAGCGGTCCCCGGGCGAGCAGGTCGACGGCGACGAGGAGCTGCGCGAGTGGGTGCGGCGGGAGGCCGTCACCGTCTACCACCCGACCAGCACGTGCGCCATGGGCGGCGGCGAGGGCTCGGTCGTCGACCCCGAGCTGCGGGTGCGCGGGGTGGAGGGGCTGCGGGTGGTGGACGCCTCGGTGATGCCGGCGGTGCCGCGCGGCAACACCAACGCCCCCACCATCGCCATCGCCGAACGCGCCGCCGACCTCATCAGGGGCCGCGCACCGCTGCCCCCGGCGACGGTCTGAGGCGCCACGGCGAAGACCCCCTCGCCTCCGAGGAGGACGAGGGGGTCCTGGCTCCCATGCGACAGCCGGGCAGGGCGGGCGGCCGCTGCCGCCGGGTCACTTCCGGCGGCCCTTCGCCTTGGCGGCCTTCGCGGCGGCCTTGGCCTCCTCCCGCATCCGGCGTACCCGGTCGTTGATGATCGCCTTCGACATGTCGGGGTGCATCGCGTCTCTCCTCTCGGCCGGACCGGCCAGTCCGGCCCGACACTTAGAGGTTCGCGCTAAGACGGCACCCGCCACATCGGGACGACGCCCTATCTCGAGGGTCTTAGGAGGTCTTAGGCGGGGCCGGGGGTCTTAGGCCGCGGCCCCGCCCGGGACGGTCACTTGTAGCGCTTGCCGTGCAGCATGTTGATCATCTGCAGCAGCCGGGCCATGTCCTTGTCCGTGCGGGAGAACGAGGCCACGTTGGTGGGCAGGTTGAACCGCTGCCGGGTGATGGCCTTGGCGCGGGCGAACTCGCGCAGCCCGTCCGCCCCGTGGATCCGGCCGAACCCGGACTCGCCGACCCCGCCGAACGGCAGCGCCGGCACCGAGGCGAACGCGATGACCGCGTTGATCGAGGTCATCCCGGACCGCATCCGGCGGGCCAGGTCCATCGCCCGGGACCTGCTGCCGGAGAAGATCGTCCCGGCCAGCCCGTAGGAGGTGCGGTTGGCCTTCTCCAGCGCCTCCTCGGCGTCCCTGACCCTGTGCACGGTGATGGTCGGGCCGAACGTCTCCTCGCAGACCGCCGCCGAGTCGTCGGGCACGTCGGTGATGATGACCGGCTCGACGTACGGCTCGCGGACCGACTCGGGGCCGCCGACCACGGCCTTGCCGCCCTTGCCCAGCGCGTCCTTGATGTGCCGTTCGATGATCGGGAGCTGGCCGGGCATGGTGACCGGGCCGTAGTCGGCCTCCCGGTCGAACCCGGGCCGCAGCCCCTTGGCCTTGTCGGCCAGCTTGCCGAGGAACTCGTCGTAGACGCTCTCCACCACGTAGATCCGCTCGACGCCCACGCAGGTCTGCCCGGCGTTGGACATGGCGCCGAACACCGCGGCGTCGGCCGCCGCCTCGAGGTCGGCGTCGGCGTCGACGATGAACGCGTCCTTGCCGCCGCACTCGGCGACCATGGGGGTGAGGTTCTCCGCGCAGGCCGCCATCACCTTGCGGGCGGTGGGACCGGAGCCGGTGAAGGCGATCTTGTCGACGCCGCTGCGGGCCAGCGCCGCGCCGGTCGCCCCGAGCCCGGTCACCACCTGGAACACCGGCTTCTCGGTGACCACGGTGCCGAACAGCTCGGCCAGCAGCAGGCCCACGCCCGGGGTGTACTCCGACGGCTTGAACACCACCGCGTTCCCGGCGGCCAGCGCGTACGCGATCGAGCCCATCGGGGTGAAGACCGGGTAGTTCCACGGGCCGATCACGCCGACCACGCCGAGCGGCTGGTACTCCAGCACGCACTTCTGGTTGATGGCGGCCAGCCCCGGGTAGACGTTGCGCGGCCCGAGCACCTTGCGGGCGTTGCGGGCGGCCCAGTCCAGGTGGGTGATGGCCAGCACCATCTCCAGCTGGGCGTCGATCAGCGGCTTGCCGGTCTCCTGGTGGACCAGCTCGGCGACCCGGTTGAGGTTGCGGGTCAGCGCGCCCTTGTAGTTGAGCAGCCGCAGCCGCCGTTCCTTCCAGCCCAGCTCGCGCCACCACTCGGCGGCCTCGCGGGCGCGGGCGACGGCCGCGGCGACGGCCGCCTCGTCGTGGATCGGATGCTCCCCGACGACCTCACCGGTGGCCGGGTTCAGCGATGTGAAGGTGGTGCTCTCCGTCGCCACGGACATGAGACCTCCCGGGAGAGCTCAGTAAGCAATCGCTTTCAGACGTTGGGTCCAGTAAAGCACTCTAGGGCCGTCCCGGGGAGCCGAGGATCCCCCGTTCCATGGCCGCGGTGACGGCCGCGGTCCGGTCGCTCACCCCGAGCTTGCCGAACGCCCGCAGCAGATGGGTCTTGACGGTGGCCTCGCTGATGAACAGCTCCCGGCCGATCTCGGCGTTCGTCCGGCCCCGCGCCACCAGCGCCAGCACCTCGATCTCGCGCGGCGACAGGTCCACCGGGGCACGCATCCGCGACACCAGCTTGGCCGCCACCGACGGGGCCAGCACCGTCTCGCCGCGCGCCGCCGCCCGGACCGCCTGCGCCAGGTCCCGCCGGCCGACGTCCTTGAGCAGGTAGCCGGCCGCCCCCGCCTCCACCGCCCGCAGGATGTCGGCGTCGGTCTCGTACGTGGTCAGCACCACCACCCGGGTCCGCGGGCGGCGGGCCAGCACCCGCGCGGTGGCCTCCACCCCGTCGCCGCCGGGCATCCGCAGGTCCATCAGCACCACGTCGGGCTCGTGCCGGCCCACCGCCGCCACCGCCTCGGCCGCGCCGCCCGCCTCGCCGACCACCTCCAGGTCCGGCTCGGCGGCCAGCATCCCGCGCAGCCCCTCGCGCACCACCGGATGGTCGTCGACCAGCAGCACCTTGATCATGCGTTCCGTCTCCCGGTCAGGCGGTGGCCGGCCACATCGACGCGCACGGCACCGTCACGGTCAGCGCGGTGCCGTCCCCGGGGGCGCTGGCGACCTCGACCGTCCCGCCGATCTGCTCCACCCGCCGCCGCATCCCGGCCAGCCCGAACCCGCCGTCCGCCCCCGGCGCGGTCGCCCGCGGGTCGAAGCCCCGGCCGTCGTCGCTCACCAGCAGCCGCACCTCGTCGGCCCGGTAGGACAGGCGGACGCGCACGTCGCTCGCGGCGGCGTGCTTGCGGACGTTGGCCAGGGCCTCCTGCGCGGCCCGCAGCAGCACCACCTCCAGGCTGGGCTCCAGGGTGCGGGGCGTCCCCTCGGTCTCGAACCGCGGAACGGCGCCGGTGTCCTGGGCGAACCTGTCGACCAGCCGGCCGATCGCGTCCGCCAGCGCCGCCTCCTGCAACGGGGCCGGCGGCAGGGCGGCCACCAGCGCCCGCGCCTCGGCCAGGTTCTCCCGCGCGGTACGGGCGGCCAGCTCGACCGGGCGGCGGGCGGGATGACCGTCGTCCAGCCGCGCCTCGGCCCCCTGCAGCAGCATCAGGATCGTGGTGAACCCCTGGGCCAGGGTGTCGTGGATCTCCCCGGCCAGCCGTTCCCGCTCGGCCGCCACGCCCGCCTCCCGCGACAGCCGGGCCACCTCGGCGCGGCTGGCGGTGAGCTGCTCGATCAGCTCGGCGCGCTCCTGGCTCTGCCGGATGATCCGTTCGATCCAGTGCCCGAACGCCGCGGAGAACGTCACGATCAGCAGCGTGTTGGCCAGCAGCCCGCCCGCCACCCGGCCCGGATCCTCGGCGGTCAGCAACTGCGGCACCGCCGGGCCGACGCTCAGCACCACCACCGAGGCGATCGCCCAGCCCACCGGCAGCACCATGAACAGATGGGTGATCACGGCGAACGCCGAACACCAGGCGGCCGGCGCCAGCGCGGTCGCGGCGGCGAACAGCCCGATGGCGCCCGCCGTGTAGGCGAACCCCCGCGGCCCGCCCGGGCGGCCGGAGCGCACCACCGGGCGGGCCAGCACCGCGTACAGCGGGGGGATGGCCAGCAGGAACGCGATCGACCACACCCGGTCGGCCCGCGGCTCGTCGTCGAACCACACGACCGCGGCGGCCGCCGCCAGGATCACCCCGGACAGCAGGTCCCAGGTCAGCAGACCGCGTTCCCACTCGTGGCGGTTCACCCGTCCGCCTTGCCCTTCCACCGGAACGTCAGCGCACACAGCGCCAGACCCGCCACGCACCATGCGCCCAGTATCAGGGCGATGCGCCCGTGTTCCCACGCCCCGGCCGGTTCCGCCGCCAGCAGGGCGTCCGGCAGCAGCGCCGACCGCAGCCCCTGACACATCCACTTCAGCGGGAACAGGGCCGCGATCTGCTGCAGCCAGCCGGGCAGCTGGCCGAAGGCGAAGAACACCCCGGAGATGAACTGCAACGCCAGGAACGGCAGGTTGAGCACACCGGACGCGCTGCGGCCGCTGCGCGGCAGGCTGCTCATCGCGATCCCCAGCAGCGCGCAGGAGGCCACCCCGAGCACGAACACCCAGGCGAACGTCAGCCAGCGGCCCGGATCGGCCGGCGGCTCCAGCCCGAACAGCGCGATCCCCACCCCCAGCAGCACCGCCGTCTCCAGCACCGCCAGGATCAGCGCCAGCACCGTCTTGCCGACGAAGTACGACGCCCGCGGCATCGGCGTGCCGTACAGCCGCTTGAGGGTGCCGTCGTCGCGTTCCACCGCGATCGCCACGCCGAGGTTGACGAAGGTGACCGACATGATGCCGGTGGCGATCATCCCGGCGGTGAAGTACTGCCGGAAGCTCACCCCGGTCTCGCCCAGCTCGTAGTCGAAGATCGACCCGAAGATCGCCAGCAGCATCACCGGGAGCAGGAAGGTGAACACCACCGCGTCCCGCTCCCGCAGGAACATCCTCGTCTCCAGCAGACCCCGGCTCACGCCGACGGACAGCGCCCTGGTCATCGCCGTTCTCCGAGCATCCGCAGGTACACGTCCTCCAGCGTCGGGCGGGTCACGGTCAGCTCCGGGACCTCGCCGCCGAACCGCTCCGCCAGCTCGCCGACCACCTGCGTCGGGCTCGCCGTCCGCAGGGACCGCCGGCCCTCGCCGGGGTCCAGCCAGCTCACCTCGGCCTCGGCGGTGGCCCTTCCGCCCAGTTCGCGAGGGGTGCCGGTGGCCAGGATCCGGCCGTCGGAGATCACCCCCACCCGGTCGGCCAGGGCCTCGGCCTCCTCCATGTAGTGGGTGGTCAGCAGGATCGTCGTCCCGCCGTCCGCCAGCCCCCGGATCAGCTCCCAGAACGCCCGCCGCGCCTCCGGGTCGAACCCGGTCGTCGGCTCGTCCAGGAACAGCAGCTCCGGATCGCCCACGATCCCCAGCGCCACGTCCACCCGCCGCCGCTGCCCGCCCGACAGCCTCCGCAGCCTCGTGCCCGCGCTGCCGGTCAGCCCGACCGCCTCGATCACCTCGTCGGGGTCGCGGGGCCCGGGGTAGTAGCCCGCGAAGTGCCGCACGATCTCCCGGACGGTCAGCTCGGGAGCCTCCCTGGTCGTCTGCGCCACGATCCCCAGCCGGGCCCGCCAGTCCAGCGTCGCCCGCGCCGGATCGACCCCCAGCACCTCGACCTCGCCGGCGTCCCGGCTCCGGAACCCCTCCAGGATCTCGACCGTGGTCGACTTCCCGGCCCCGTTCGGCCCCAGGAGCGCGAAGACCTCCCCGCGCTCGATCTCCAGATCCACTCCGTCGACGGCCCGCACGTCGCCGTACCGCTTGGCGAGCCCCTGCACCCGTATCGCGCTGCTCACACTCCGAGAGTCCCGCCCGTTCCCGCGCCCGGCGATCGACCGCCCGGTCATCCCTGCGTCCACCGTTCGGTGGACACCGCCCGCAGGGCGCGCCGCCCGGCGCGGCCCGTGCGCCGCGGCGGCCGTTCCGGCCGGCAGGGGCACCCGTCCTGATCGGGGACGCCGCCGATCCGGATACGCTCCTCAGCGCGATGCACCGCGTGACGCCGCCCCCGGGTGATGCTTTGGCGTGCATGGCCGCAGACGAAGTGTCATCTGTGTTCTTCCGAACGTGAAGTCGATGGAGTGCCGTGAACGAATCCCCCGATCCCGTCGTCAAGAGGCGCGCGAAGGCGGTCGGGTTCGGCTGCCTGGGCTGCCTGGGGTTGTTCGTCCTGATGCTGATCGGCGGCGCTCTGATGGGCGATCCGAAGCCGCGGGCCGGGGTCGCGGGCCGGACCGCCGCTCCCACCGCCACGGCCTCCCGGAGCACCGCCCCCTCGCCGGAGGTCGATGACGCGGCCCGTTCCATGTGCGCCGACATCGTGCGGGTCGCCGAGCTGCGCCGCGCCGGCCGGAGCGGCGCCGCCGCCGAGGCGCTCACCGAGGCGCGGATCCACGCCGCCGCCTCCGGGGTCCGCGAGGTCGAACGGCTGGCCGACGGCCCGGAGGCGAGGTTCGCCGACGCGGCCGCGGCGTGGTGCCGCGAGAACCTCCCCGAGGTCACCGCCACCCCGGTCGGCCCGACGCCCACGCCCAGCACGACGCCCGCGGTCACCCGTTCCGCCGCGCCGGAGCCCGAGCCCGAGGACGGCGGGCCCTCCCCGCGCACCATCAAGCCGGGCGCGAGCTGCTCCCCGCGCGGCGCCACGGGCACGTACTACGGCCGCACCTACACCTGCAAGGGCCCGGGCCGCCTCCGCTGGCGGCGGTGAGCCGGGGTCACATGCCGATGGCGGCGCGGAACCAGGTCAGGCCGTCGCTGATGGCCTCGGTCTGGACGCCCAGCAGGCCGGTGACGTGGAAGACGGCGTCGAAGAACAGCTCGTTCACCGGCGGGATCCACAGCACCACCAGCAGGATCAGGAACGCGTAGCCGCCGACCTCATCGGCCTTGGCGACCCAGCGGCGGGGCAGGTAGGGCTCCACGATGCCGAAGCCGTCCAGGCCGGGGACCGGGAGCAGGTTCAGCAGGGCGGCGGTGACCTGGAGGAACGTCAGGAACGCCAGGGCCGACCAGAACACCAGGTGCTCGGGGGAGCGCAGGTTGGTGACGGCGACCGCCAGGGCGACCGCGAACGCCAGGTTGGCCAGGGGACCGGCCGCCGAGATGAGGCTGTGGCGGAGCCGGCCGGAGATGCGGCCCCGGTCGATCCACACCGCGCCGCCGGGCAGGCCGATGCCGCCCATCAGGATGAACAGCACCGGCAGCAGGAACGACAGGGTGACGTCGCCGTACTTGAGCGGGTTCAGCGTCAGGTAGCCCTTGGTGGCGACGCCGTGGTCGCCCGACCGGTAGGCGAGGTACGCGTGGCCGAACTCGTGCAGGCACAGCGACAGGACCCAGCCCGCCAGCACGAACCCGAACACCGCGACCTGGGAGAGCTTGTCGTCGAAGTAGAAGCCCTGCCGCCAGGCGGCGACCCCGCAGAGCACGGTGAGGCCGACGATCCCCAGGAACACCGGACTCGGCCTGACCGCCGACCGGCCGCCCGCCAGCTCGTGCACCGTACCCATGCCCGTCCCTTCGAAAGAGTCCGTTCCGCCGTGGCGGCTCATCCGCCCACGATGACCGGGACGACATAAGAACGCAGGAAGTTCCTGGTGTCGTCCGGGTCACGGTCCCGCTCCAGCACGATCAGCGAGGTGATGATCCGGAACAGGAACTCCACCGTTCCCTCCACCTCGATGCCGGCCCGGATCCGGCCGTCCCGCTGCGCCGCCGCGAAGTACGGGCGGACGTAGTCGCGGCACAGCCCGAGGATCCGCTCCGCCGACCCGGTCAGCACCGCGTGCGCGTGCCCGGCCGCCTCCGGCACCAGGAACTGCATCATGTGCGGCTGTCCCCGGATGTGGGAGACGGCGTCCACGATGCCCTCGACCACCGCGTCCGGCACCGACCTCTCCCGCCGCAGCCGGTCCGCCAGCCGGTCCAGGAACCGCTGCACCTCCCGCAGCATGACCGCGAGGATCAGCTCGTCCCGGCCGCCGCTGACGCTGCGGTACACGGTGGCGCGGGACAGGCCGGCCGCCGCCGCGATGTCCTCCACCGTGGTCTTGGCGACCCCGTACCGCGCGAAGCAGCTCTCGGCGGCGTCGATGATCCGCTCTCGGGTGCTGTCCGTGCTGACCGGCGGCATGCACCGAAGGCTACCGTTCGCGCCGACGCGCCGTGATCCGCCGCGATCCGCCGCGATCCGCCGGGCCGGAGCCGGTCTCCGGCCCGGCGGGTGCCCCCGCGGAACGGATCAGGGCAGCTCGTAGTCGAGGGTGTAGGAGTGGCCGCCGTCCTCGTCCACGATGATCTGGCCCTCACCGCTCAGTCCGGCCAGTTCGCCGGTGCCGGACGTGGACACGATCCGCCAGGTCAGCCACTGGCCGTCGGCGCCCCCTCCGGCGCTGTGCTGGAGGACGAACGTGCCCTTGCGGCCGTGCACCGAGCCCTCGAAGCGCTCGATCCCCACGTACGCCGCCGGACCCGACTCGGTGTGCACGGTCTGGATCTCGGTGACGCTGGTGCCCTCCAGGTCCCCGTGGAACGCCTTGGTCACCCGCACCCGGCCCAGCGTGATGCCGCCGGGCCTGGCGTCGGTGGCGTACTCGTCCCACCCGGTGATGTCGAAGGTGCCGCTCGCTCGCTGTGTCATGCCGGTCATCGTTCCGGGAGAAGCTGACACCTTCTGTCAGTCACCTCAGAACAGCGTGCCCTCGTGCTCGATGCCGCGCAGGGCGTCGTAGTCCAGCGTCACGCAGTCGATGCCGCGGTCGGTGGCCAGCACCCGCGCCTGCGGCCTGATCTCCTGGGCGGCGAACACCCCGCGGACGGGCGCCAGCAGCGGATCGCGGTTGAGCAGCTCCAGGTAGCGGGTGAGCTGCTCCACCCCGTCGATCTCGCCGCGCCGCTTGATCTCCACCGCCACGGTCATGTTGTCGGCGTCCCGGCACAGGATGTCCACCGGCCCGATCGCGGTCGGGTACTCGCGGCGGATCAGCGTCCAGCCCTCGCCGAGCGTGGTGATGTGCTCGGCCAGCAGCTCCTGCAGGTGCGCCTCCACCCCGTCCTTGCGCAGGCCGGGGTCGACGCCCAGCTCGTGGCTGGAGTCGTGCAGGAACTCGGTGATCGTCAGGATCAGCCGCTCGCCCGACTTGCCGTGCGTGACCGTCCACCTGGCCGCCGCACCGTCGTCACCCGGCTCCTCGCGCAGGGTGCACGGCGGGTTCATCCAGTTCAGCGGCTTGTAGGCACGGTCGTCGGCATGCACGCTGACCGAGCCGTCGGCCTTGATCATGATGAGCCGGGGAGCGAGCGGCAGATGGGCGTTGAGCCGCCCCACGTAGTCGACACTGCAACGAGCGATAACCAGACGCACGGTGCCCCACCCTAGTGAACCCGCCCGCTCCCGGTCGGCCGCTCCGCCATCTCCCGGATCAGTCCTCCGACGGCACCCGGGCGTAGGCGCGCAGCTCCGCACGGTCCGACGGGAGGCCCCAGGCGCGCAGGATGCCCATGAAGTTGCCCCACCGCCAGGTCTCGGGGCCCATCTCGGCCAGCGTCCGGACGGCCTTGCGCTGCAGGTCGGTCAGCTCCTCCAGCGGCGGCAACGGCTGCCGCGGCTCTCCGAAGACCAGTTGCAGGACGGCCGCCGCCGTGTTGAACGAGCCCGTCTGCGAGGTGCGCGCCAGCCCCTCGATCATGGCCTCGGCCGCCCGTGCGCCGACCTCGCCGTCCAGCGCCGCCAGCGTCGCCGCCGCGTACCCGCGCAGGTCGCCCTCCATGAACAGGAACGGTGCGCCGGACTCCTCCCCGTCGTCCTGCGCGCCGGGCGGCTCGGCGGCGACGGCGGCCAGTTCGCCGATCACCGCCTCGTCGGCCGCGCCCAGCCTGGCCAGCGCCAGCGCCGCCGCGCACCGCCGGAGCGGGTCCTCGTCGCCCAGGTACGGGCGCAGCCGCTCGGCGCAGGACGCGTCGCCCACCAGCCCGGCCGAAACGATCGCGTGCGGATCGGTCCGCGCCGCCCGCAGCAGGCCGGGCAGCGTCCGCGGGGCCTCCTCCGGAAAGAAGCCGAGCAGGTACGCGGTCGTGGCCCGGACCCGTGGATCCTCGTCCTCCAGCAGGCCCGTCAACTCCGGCACGCCCGCCCGGACGGCGTCATAACAGGCCAGCTCCCAGACGGCGGCCCGGACGTTCGCCTCGTGGTCGTGGATGGTCAGCCGGAACTCGCGCGACCGCCGTTCGTTCTCGTCGGCCGCCTCCTGCACCCAGGCCTCCAGATCCCGCCGCACCTGCTCCGGGTCGGTGGCCTGGAGCCGTTCCACCTCCTCCCGCCACCGTCCCGGATCCGCGCCCCGGGGCAGCCACGCCTCGTCGTAGCCGATGGCGATGGCGGACAGCAGCATCACGCAGCCCTCGCGTTCCGGAGTGCCCGGGTCGCGCGCCATCCGGATCAGGAACGGCACCGCGTGCGGCGTCGCCTCGTACCGGCTGCCCTGGTGGAAGATGTTGCCGTACAGCTCCCACCGCGCCTTCTCCCGGACCTTCTCATCCGGTGACCGCAGTGCCCGCAGCTGCCCGGGCACGTCCTCCGCGCTGCCGTAGGCGTGCTGGAGCCCCGCCCAGTCGATGTCGTCCAGCCCCGCCAGCGGATCGCCGGACACCTGCTCGATGCCGTTCATGCCGCGGATTCTTCCGGACGGGTACGACAGTCCGGGTGTCCTAGCGGGCCGCCGGCAGCTCCGCGTAGGCGCGGAGTTCCTCGAGGTCGTCCGGCAGGTTCCAGTAGCGGATCACCTCGGTGAAGTTCACCCACCGCCAGAGCCGCGGGTCGAGGTCCGCCAGGATCCGCACCGCCCGCCGCTGCCGCACGGTCAGCTCCGGGAACGGCGGGAGCGGGTCGGCCGGGCGGCCGAAGACCAGTTGCAGCACGGCGGCCACGACGGTGAACGTGCCCAGGTCGTCCATCCGCGACATCGTCGAGAGCACCGTGTCGACCGCCTCCACGCCGACCCGGTCGTGCCGTGCCGCCAGCGACAGCCAGGCGTACCCGCGCAGGTCGCCGCTCAGGAACAGCAGGCCCTTCGCCGGGGCGGCGGCCAGTTCCATGACGACCCGGGGCTCCGTCACGCCGAGCCGGATCAGCGCGAGCGCCGCCGCGCAGCGCGTCGTCGGATCCTGCGCCTCCAGGTACGGGCGCAGGTGGTCGATGTGGGGCGGGCCGCCGAGCAGCCCCACGGAGACGATCGCGTTCGGCTCCCTTCCGGTCGCGCGCAGGAGCCGCGGCAGGGCGGTGTCGGCTTCCTCGGGGAACCAGCCGAGCAGGTGGGCGGCGGCCGCCCGGACCGCCGGATCCGGGTCCTCCAGCAGCCCGCACAACGCCGGTACGCCGGCGCGCACGGCGTCGTAGGAGGCCAGGCCGCAGACGGCCTCGCTCAGGTGCCTGTCGAAGTCGTAGCAGGTGCGCTGCCAGTCGCGGCGGTTGCGTTCGGCGTCGTCGGGCGCGGCCTCGACCCAGGCGTCCAGTTGACGCCTCATCCCCTCGGCCCCGGTGGCCTGGAGTTCTGCGACCTCCGTGCGCCACTCGGCGGGGTTCACCCCCCAGGGCAGCCGGCTCTGGTCGTAGCCGATGGCGATCCTGGCGAGCAGGCGGAGGACCTGGTCGCGGTCCGGGGTGTCCGGTGCGGCGGCCAGGCGGATCAGGAACGGCACCGCGTGCGGCGTGGCCTCGTAGCGGCTGCCCTGGTGGAAGATGGTGGCGGACAGCTCCCGGTGGGCCGCCTCACGTGCCTTCGCGTCCGCCGAGCGCAGTGTGCGGAGCAGGCCGGGCACGTCCTCGGCCTCCCCGTAGGCGTGCTCCAGCTCCGCCCAGTCGATCCGGTCCAGTCCCTCCAGCGGATCCTCATGGCCGATGGCGATGCTGCTCATACGGTGGGATTGTGCCAGGAGTGAAAGGGGTGGACGATCATGAACGTCCGGATCCGCCGGGCCGCCATGGCCGACGAGGCGGCGATCGCCGACCTCGACCTGCGCACCTGGTCACCGGACAACGCGGTGATACCCCGGCCCGGTCCGGAGACCGTGCTCTTCGACGAGGTCCACGCGCCCGAGCACTACCTGGTCGCCGAACGCGACGGCCGCGTCGTGGGCTACGTCCGCCTGGTCCGGCCCACCCCGCTGCCGTGCAACGCCCACGTGCGCCAGATCCAGGGCCTGGCCGTCGACCCCTCCGAACAGGGCCGCGGACTGGGCCGCCTCCTGGTCGACGCCGCCTGCCAACGCGCCCGTCAAGAAGGCGCCAGCCGCATCACCCTGCGCGTCCTGTCCACCAACCCGCGCGCCCGGCGTCTGTACGAACGCGCGGGCTTCACCGTCGAGGGCGTCCTCCGGGGCGAGTTCTACCTGGCGGGCCGCTACGTCGACGACATCCTCATGGGCCGTTCCCTCCACGACTGAGGCGGCGCCTGTCCTGACCGCTGCCGGGTGCCACGCTCGCCACATGGCTGTAACCGGCGGGTGGCGGCAACGTGGCCGTGCTGTTCAGCCCGATGTGGGTCACCGCCGTCCCTCCATGCGCGCCGGGGAGCGCCGGCCGGGTGATCCGACAGGGGACCGGGTGCGGATGCGCCGGTTCCGTCGTACGGCGGATCTCCGCGGTGCCGATTCGAGAGGGGAGCATGACCGGAGCGGCCGGCATTCCCGATGGGCGCGGACCGCCGATCGCCGGTGCTGTCAAGGCTGGAATTCGCGGGGCCCGCTGGTTAGCGTCACGAGGGTTGCGGGCTCATCGCCTGGTGTGCTCATCTCGCCTACGGAAGGGAAACCCATGTCCCTCGACGTGTCCCCCGAATTGCTCGAGAAGGCGCAGCACGGAGAGATCGACGACGCGGCGTTCGTGGACTGCATCCGCACCTCGCTGCCGTACGCCTGGGAGACGATCAGCGGCCTGGTCGCGCGGTACCAGGTGGACGGCGGGGACTTCGCCGACAACCAGGTGCCGCCGCCCGACGAGCAGGCCCGCGGCCAGTTGCTGCGGGTGCTGGCCAGCGACGCGATGCGCGGCGCCCTGGAACGGTACTTCGGCATGAAACTGGCGTTCCAGAATTGCCATCGGGTGGCCGTGTTCCCCAGCGGCGAGACCGCGGCGTACCGGCGCTTCATCACCGCCCGCGAGCAAATTCTCAACCAGTCGCCGGAACTGCGCGACTGCTGATCCGCCGTCACGCGCCGGCCATTTCCGGAGCGCCGTTCCCGGGTCGGCGGCCGCCTCGCCGGTGGCCGCCGGCCGGTCAGGCGGGCTCCACCGACGCCGTGTCGTCCGCAACGGCCGCCCGGACCCGGGGGAGGACCTGCTCACCGAGACGGGCGATGTTCTCCAGGGTGGCCGCACGGGAGCCCGCGGCCTCCACCATCAACAGGACGTGGCGGATTCCGGTGCGCTCCACCGTGGTGAGGATCGCGTCCACACAGTCGTCGGGCGTCCCCACCGGATGCAGGTCGCACAGCTCGCGCGCATAGGCGTACGGGTCGCGCCGCTGTCGTGGCCGGTCGTCCACCGGGACGTAGCCGTCCAGACCCGGGCCGAGCCAACGCGGCATCTCCTCCGTCACCAGGCGTACGGCGGCCTCCCGTGCATCGGCGACCTGGGCGAGGGCCGTGGAGATGTGCGGCGCGGGCCGGCCGTAACGCGCGACCGCCCCGGCCTTGTCCTCGTCGCCGACGTGCATGCCGAGCAGCATGGGCAGCCCTCGATCCGCCGCCAGCGCCTCCGTGGCCGGTGACGTACAGGCGACGGCCACCGGAACGGGGTGGGCGGTACGCGGCACCACCGGCACCTCACGGAACGCGAAGTGCTCTCCCGACCAGCCCACCCGTTCCGACCCCAGCCAGGTCAGCAGCAGGTCCAGCGACTCGGCGAACCCACGCTCGTAGCGGTCCAGCCCCGTGCCGAACACCTCCAGGTCCCGCCACGGCCCGCCACGCCCCACGCCCAGCCTGAAACGGCCCCCGGACACCGCCGCCAACATCGCCGCCTGCTCGCCCAGGGCCACCGGGTGCTGGGTGGACAGCACGCTCACGGCCGTGCCCACATGCACGCGGGAAGTCGCCCCCAGCAGGAAACCGGCGAGAGTGGCCGCCGACGGGCACACCCCGTACGACATGAAGTGGTGCTCTGCCACCCACACCTCGTCGAACCCCGCCCGTTCCGCCGCGACGGCGGCCTCGACCGTACGCGCGAGGGCGTCGTCGTCGGACTGACCGGGGAAACGGGTGGCCAACAGGAAGGCTCCGAAGCGCACCCTCGTACACCTACCCGAAGACCGGCCCCGGCGGGCGCTCTGGGAGACTGCCGAGCATGAGTGGTGGTTCGTTCAGCAAGGTGGGAGTCGTCGGCCTGGGCACCATGGGCGCGGGCATCGCCGAGGTGCTCGCCCGGGGAGGCCTGGCCGTCGTCGGCATCGAGATCAACGACGAGGCGTTGGAGCGGGGACGCGGCCATCTCGACCGGTCCACCGGCCGTGCCGTCAAGCGCGGCAAGCTCACCGAGGCCGAACAGCGGGAGATCCTCGACCGCATCACCCTGTCCACGGCGTTCGCCGACCTCGCCGACTGCGACCTGGTCATCGAGGCCGTGCCGGAACGGCTGGACCTCAAGCGGCGGGTCTTCGCCGAACTGGACCAGGTCTGCCGCAAGGACGCGGTGCTCGCCACCAACACCTCGTCCCTGTCGGTCACCGAGATCGCCACCTCCACCGCGCGCCCCTCCCAGATCGTCGGGGTGCACTTCTTCAACCCCGCGCCGGTGATGAAGCTGGTGGAGGTCATCGGGACCGTCCTCACCGAGCCCGCCGCCATCGCCCGGGTGGCGGACCTGGTGCGCTCCCTGGGCAAGACCCCGGTGACCGTGGGGGACCGCGCGGGGTTCGTGGCCAACCGCCTGTTGTTCGGGTACCTGAACCAGGCCGCCGCCATGTACGAGTCGGGTCACGCCACCCTGGCGGACATCGACACCGCCATGAAGGTGGGGGCGGGCCTGCCGATGGGGCCGTTCACCCTCATGGACCTGATCGGGCTGGACACCTGCCTGGAGGTGCTGGAGGCCATCTACCGCGAGTCGCGGGACCGCCGCCACGCACCCGCCCCCGTACTGCGTGAGCTGGTCACCGCGGGGCTGCTGGGGCGTAAGACGGGGCGGGGCTTCTACCCGTACGACTCCGCCACGGAAGAGGCGGCCCCTGAGCCTTCGGCGGAGGTGCCGCAGCCGTTGGTGGGCGTGGTGGGCTCCGGTCCGCTCGCCATGGCGATCGTCGCCTGCTGTGCCCGTGCGGGGTCCCAGGTTCGCTATGTGGCCGGTACGGAGAACAAGACCGAGTCGGCCCACGCCGTTCTGGAGGGCTCGCTCGGCGCCGACGAGCTGGCCCGCGTCACCGGCGGCTCGGAGCTGGGCAGCCTCGCCGACTGCGACCTGGTCATCGAGGCGGTGGCCGAGGACGTGTCCATGAAGCGCTCCGTCCTGGCGGCCCTGGACGACGTGGCCCGGTCCGGCGCGGTGCTGGCCACCACCACCTCCACCGTTCCCGTCATCGAACTGGCCATGGCCACCGACCGGCCCGCCGACGTGGTGGGGCTGCACTTCCCCGAGACGGAGGGCGCCCTGGTCGAGGTGGTCTCCACCGTCGCCACCGCCCCCCAGACCGTGGAACGCGCCGTCGCCCTGGCCGCCAGGCTCGGCCTGACCACCGTGCGGTGCCGCGATCGGGCCGGGTTCATCGTGGACGCGCTGCGCTTCCCGTACCTGAACGACGCCGTCCGGATGCTGGAGGCCGGGTACGCCGACGCCGACTCCATCGACGCCGCCATGATGCTCGGCTGCGGCTACCCCACGGGCCCGATCGCCGACCTGGACCGCTTGGGCCTGGACCGCGCCGTGGCCGTCCTGCGCGCCCTCTACACCGAGAGCCGTGAATCCGCCCTGGCCCCGGCCCCTCTCCTGGAGGAGTACCGCACCGCGGGCCGCTCGTTCCGTTCCTGACCGCACGCGCCGCTCGGCCGGGCCGGTCGGTTTCCGCCGGCCCGGCCGAGCCGTGCTCCGGGCCGGAACGCGCACGCGCCGGACGGTTGTCCACAGAACGCCGTTCCACTGTGAACGGGGCGGACGAGCGCGCACCCTGGGCGCATGGCTCCTCCCGCTCTCCCCGACACACCGCTGACCGCGCGAGTCCTGGATCTGGCGCGCGTCCTGCCCGCCCACGCGGTGATCGCCGAGCGCACCGCGGCCTGGCTGTGGGGCGTCGACGTGCTGCCGCGCGGCGCCGACGAGACGACCTGGCCCATCGAGCTGGCCGTCCCGCCGGGACCGGCGCCGCCCGAGATCCCCGGAACGTTCCTCACCGCCCTGGCCACCACCCTCATGGACCGAGGCTGGACCCCCGCCCCGGCCCGGATGCAACGCCTCGACCGCCACCTCACCGCCCTCCGCCGCAACCGCTCTCCCTGACCCCGCCTGGGGGAGGAGCGCGGCTCGCCGGTCGCCTCGACCGGTACCTCGCCCCTGACCCTCACCTGGGAGGGGTGAGCCGGGCGCCGACCGGGCGGCTTTAGGCTGAACGCCATGAGCCCCCGCAAGAACAGGCGGCGTTCCGAGGACGCCCGCCGATCGTCCGGCGCCGTTTCGTTCTTCGGGTTCGAGGGCCGGGAGGAGGGGCCGGACGGCGAATGGATCGTCCGGACGATCGCTCCGGCGAACGCCGTCAAGACGTACCGGTGTCCGGGGTGCGATCACGAGATCGCGCCGGGCGTCGGGCACGTGGTGGCCTGGCCCGCGGACCGGGGCGGGACCGACGACCGCCGGCACTGGCACACGCCGTGCTGGCGCTCCCGCCTCCACCGCGGACCCAAGATCCAAAGGTCCCGCAACGGTCCCCGCTACTAGGCCGTGTCGCGAAGCGCGCTCTGAGAGCGGCGGCGGCTCCGACCGCCGTCCGCGGTCGACCCGGAAGCGGGACGACGCCGTGCGCGCGAGCGGGCGCCGGGGCCTCGCACGGTCGATCGATGGACGTCCGGAATACGGGCGTTACGGTGGGATTCGAGTTCATCGAGGGAGGGTGATGGGGGAGATCAGGGCGAGCACGGTGCTGCCCGCGACGCGTACGGACATCACGCTGCACACCGCCGACGGGCTGGAACTGGTCGGCGAACTGGCCGTGCCGGTGGACCGCCCGCCGGTGGCGACGCTGGTGTGCCTGCATCCGCTGCCCACCCACGGCGGCATGATGGACAGCCACGTGCTCCGCAAGGCCTCGTACCGGCTGCCCGCGCTGGCCGGCCTGGCCGTGCTCCGCTTCAACACGCGGGGCACCGAGTCCGAACGCGGACGCAGCCAGGGCGAGTTCGGCGAGGGGGAGACCGAGCGGTACGACGTGGCCGCCGCGCTGGAGTACGCCGAGTACCACGATCTGCCGCATCCGTGGCTGCTCGGCTGGTCGTTCGGCACCGAACTGGCCCTCAAGTGGGGCCGGGACCCGCTCGTCGAGGGCCTGATCCTGCTGAGCCCCCCGCTCCACCGGGCCACCGACGCCGATCTCGACGCCTGGGCCGCCGACGGCCGCCCGGTGGTCGCGCTCGTTCCCGAACACGACGACTATCTGCGCCCCCCGGAGGCGCGCGAACGGTTCAAGCGCATCCCGCAGGCCGAGGTCGTCGGTGTGGACGGCGCCAAGCATCTGTGGGTGGGCGAACCGTACGTCCGCATCGTGCTGAACGAGATCGTCCGCCGGGTCGCCCCCGGCGCGCACCCCCTCCCCGAACACTGGCCCACCGGCTGACGGCCGCCGCCGTTCGCACGGATGCGCCGTCGCCCACGTTCGTGAGCGCGGTGCCGACGTCGGTGTGAGCACATCGCCGGCCGGTGCGACATGGCGGCGGGCGGTGCCTCGGGACGGCCGGTGGTGGTCAGGTTCTTGGGGGTCCGCGGGATTCGGGTGACGATTGGCTAACCGTCCCGAGGGGCGGGGATTGCCGCGGACACCGACCGGGGAGGACTCGCGCCGATATGAACCAGTGGGTTTGCCGTGCCGGGGAGTCCCCATGATCGTGCAGCTCTATGCCAGGGACGTCGGCGCGGGAACCCCGCTGGTGCTGTTGCACGCGTTCCCACTGTCGTCGGCGATGTGGCTGGCGCAGCGCGAGGACCTCGGCCGCAGGTTCCGCGTGATCACCCCCGACCTGCGCGGCTTCGGCGGCTCGGTGCTCGGCGAGGACGAGCCCTCCGTCGACCTCATGGCCGACGACGTGGCGGCGCTGCTGCGCCGCAAGGGCATCGACCGCGCGGTGGTCTGCGGCGTGTCGATGGGCGGGTACGTCGCGATGGCCCTGTGCCGCCGGCATCCCGAGCGCCTGCTGGGGCTGGTCCTGGCCGACACCAAGGCGAGCGCCGACCCCGAGCAGGCCCGGCGGACCCGCCTGCGCCAGGCCGAACGGCTCGAACGCGACGGCGACACCCGTGTGCTGCTGGAGGAGGTGCTCCCGTTCCTCCTCGGTCCCACCACCATGCGGCAGCGCGCGCTCGTCCACGGCCGGGTGCGCGGCCTCGTCCAGGCCGCCCCGGCGCGCGCGGCGGCCTGGGCGCAACGGGCCATGGCCGCGCGCGGCGACTCGTTCGACACCCTCCGCGGCGTACGGGCACCGGCCCTGGTCCTGCGCGGGGAGGAGGACGGCCTGTCCACCGAGGCCGACGCCCGGGCCATGGCCGACGCCCTCCCCAACGCCGAGCTCCAGACCATCCCCCGCGCCGGTCACCTCCCCCCGGTCGAACAACCCGACCTGTTCAACCAGACCGTCACCGAGTTCGCCACAGCCCTCTCCCGCACCACCACCTGACCTCGCCGCGTTCGGGCCGCCGAGATCCACCGGACAGGCCCCAGAGCACGTCTGACAGATCACGACGGCCGTACCGGGGAGGGACGGCCGCCGCGCTCTCAGCGGCCATATGCGGCTCGCGTTCGCCGCTCAGCTCCCCCCGGAAGGCCCGCAGGCGGCCCGTCCGAGGATCGCCGGACACGAGCTAGAGGGTGTTCTGGCGGGGGATGACGACCTCACGGACGATCAGGGCGAGGGCGGCGGCGGTGGGGATGGCCAGGAGGGCGCCCACGATGCCGAGGAGGGCGCCGCCGATGAGGGCGGCGATGATGGTGACGGCGGGCTGGACGTCGACCGCGCGCTTCATGACGCGCGGGTGGATCAGGTAGTTCTCGATCTGCTGGTAGACGACGAAGAAGATCACGCAGATGATGCCGGTCCACAGCCCGTCGAAGAACGCCACCGTGCAGGCCAGGACCGCGCCGATGGTGGCGCCGACCAGCGGGATGAGGGCGGTCAGCCCGACGAACAGCGCCAGCGGCAGCGCGAACGGCACCTCCATGATCGACAGGAAGACGTACGCGGCGGTGGCCGCGATCAGCGCCACGGTCGCACTGCCCGCCACGTACCCGCCGATGCGCAGCAGGATCTCGTCGCCGAGCAGGGCGACCCGGGCGCGGCGGGAACGGGGGACCAGCCGGTAGAAGAACGTCTTGATGGTGGGCAGCGAGCTGAGGAAGTACAGGGTCAGGATCAGCACCGTGAGCGTGTTGAACAGCCCGCCCGCCACCGCCCGGCCGAACCCCACCACCCCGCCGATGGCGGTCTGGCCGAAGTTGGGGTCGGTGACGGCGTCCTGCGCCTTGCGCAGCAACTGGTACTCGCGGTCGAGCTCCTGGATGCGCTCGTTCTCCCCGAGCTGCTCGATGTAGGCGGGCAGGTGGTCGATGAATCTGGTGACCTGCTCGGTGAGCGGCGGGATGACCGCGAAGCCCACCCCCACGAAGCCGAGCACCAGCCCCAGGAACACCACCGCGACCGCCCCGCTGCGCGGCAGCCGGGCCCGCTGGAGGCGTTCCACCGCCGGGTTCAGCCCGATCGCCAGGAACATCGACACCACGATCAGCACGATCACGTTCCGGGCGTCGAGGATCGCCTGCACCAGCATCCACGCCGTGATCACGCCGAGCGCCGCCACGAACCCGAACACGAACGGGTGCGCCTTCCCCAGCGGCTGCCCCGGCCGCCCGAACGGCGCCAGCTTGTCCGCCCCCGCCTCGCGTTTGCGCTGCTCCAGATCCACCAGCGGATCCGGCGTCAGGTCCTGCTCTCCCTCCAGTTCCCGCACATGGTCGGGAACGCGGGGCACCGCCCCCTTCCCCGTCGTCGCGTCGGTGTGCGCCGTGATCGGCCCATCGTCGTGTCCGCCCGCGGCCGTGATCCCGTCCACGTCCTCCAGCCGCGAGGTCTCATGCGGCGCGGACCCGCTCGGCATGCCCCCCGCGCCCCCCGGCTCACGCTCCGATGCCGCCCCGCCGGCCCCGGCCGCGTCCGTATCGTCCACGGCGCCCGCCTGACCTGACGATGCGCCGCCGGCCCCGGCGTCGGTGACCCCGGGGGCCGCCTCACCCGTCCCGACCTCGTCCGCCTCCTCGGCGGTGCCTGCCCGCCCTGAGACCGCACCATCGCCGGGTGCGCCGCCTGTCTTGGGCGTCGCGTCGTTCGCATCGTCGGCGGTGTCGCTGCCTGCCGGGAGGTGCCTGGTGTCCGGCGCGCCGTGGTCCGGTGGGGAGTCGGTCGCTCCGGCCGGGGTGGGCCGGCCGCCGGTGTCGCCGTGCTCGCCGGAGGGCGCGTCGTCGCCGGGGGGCGTGGGGGCGGGGACGTGGGGGGCGGGAGAGGGCGTGGCCTTGGGATCGTTGCGGGAGGTGTCGTCGGGCACGCCTTCTCCTTGGTGCGGTGGTGCGATCTGGGCGGCGGGTGCGATTGTCGGCCTTAGACGACGAGAAGCCTAGAGGGGCGTACCCCTCCAGGCCTCTCATCGTGCGGTGCGGCGGCTCAGGGCCGGTGGGTCACTCCTGCCACCAGTCCTCGTCGTCGTCCTGCTGGGCCTTGGCCGCGCTCGCCTTGGCGGCGGCGGGCTGCTTGGCCGCGGGCTTGGGCTCGGGGGCCGGGGCCGAGATGGCCTTCTCCTGCGGGGCGGGGGCCTCCTCGACGGCCGGCGGCATCATGCCGCCGCCGCCCAGCAGCTGGCGCAGCTGGTTGAGGTGGCTGGTGATGCTGTCGCGCTGGCGGGTGAGCTCGTCGACCTGGCGCTGGGCGGCGGTGCGGATCCGCTCGGCCTCGGCCTTGGTCTCCGCCAGCAGCTGCTCGGCCTGGGCCTTGGCCTCGGCGATGATCTGGTCGGAGTTCTTGCGGGCGTTGGCCATCAGCTGCTTGGCGTGCTGGTCGGCCTCGCGCCGGGTCTGCTCGGCCTGCTGGGTGGCCTTGGCCGCGCGCTGCTCCGCGGAGGCGGCGCGCTGCTCGGCCTCGGCGACCAGCTTCTGGGTGGCGGCCTGGGCGGCGGCGTGCCGCTCGGCGTCCTGCCGGTCGGCCTCCTCGCGGCGGGCAGCCAGCTGGATCTCGAACTCGGCCTCGGCCTGGGCCCGCTGCGCCTCGCTCTCCTCCAGGATGCGCTGGGCCTGGGCGCGCATCTCGTCGGCCTGCCGCTTGGCGGTGGTGAGGATCTCGTCGCGCTCGCGCTTGGTGGAGGCGCGCAGCTGGGCGACCTCGCGCTCGGTGGTGGTGCGGAGCTTGGCGATCTCCCGCTCGGCGGCGGCGCGCTTCTCGGCGACCTCGTGGTCGGCGGTGGCGCGCAGCTTGGCGACCTCGCGCTCGGTCGTGGAGGTCAGCTCGTCGGCCTCGCGGCGGGCCGAGGTGCGCACCTCCTCGGCCTCCCGCTCGGCGGCCTGGCGCATGTCCTCGCCCTCGCGCTGGGCGGCGGCGCGCAGCTCGGCGGCCTCGTTCTCGGCGGTGGCGCGCAGCTCGGCGGCGTCCACCTTGGCGGCGGCCTTGATCTCGTTGGCCTCGGATCGGGCGGCCTGGACCAGCTCGGTGGCCTGCTCCTCGGCCAGCCGCAGCAGCTGCTCGATGCGGGCGCCGAGGCCGGAGTAGGTGGGCCGTTCCTGCTCCTGGAGCTGGCGGTGCGCGTCGGACAGCTCGCGCTGCAGCGCCTGGTTCTGCTCCCGGGCCTGGCGGACCTCGTTCTGGAGCTTCTCGATGTGCTGGTCGACTTGGTGCCGGTCGTAGCCGCGGAGCACCACGTCGAACTCGCGTGGGGAGGACGTGTCTTCGAAGAAGTTGCTGAGCTGGGCGTCGATGTCGGACTGCATGTGGCTCAATCCTGGGCTGTGACGGGGCTACGGGGTCCTGGGGCCGGTTGATCGCCTGGACGTGCGGTTCGGCCTACGGGCGGCCCCAGACCTCTTCCGGCGAAAGGCAGCGTACTCCCGCTGGTGCCGTGTTGGGGGCTCATCTGAACGCGCTGCGTGGAATGTCCGATTTGTCAGATCGGCGGGACCGTTCCGGGAGTGCCCGGGAGCAGGGGGCAAAGAACGCACACCGGTCCGAACCGCCACACTGTGACCGTTCACAACCACGCTCCGCAACATGTGATTTCGATCACGTCACAATCAGGTCATCGATCGGAATCGGCCCGCCGGGCATCTCGAGCCGGTGATCGCCGGGGTGCCGGCGATCGGGCTTCCACAGGCTCTGTGCACGCATTCCAACCCCTCGGAGGCATCCCCCATGCGTCGTGCTGGCGGGGCTCCTGGCGACCGGCTGCTCCCTCTTCGACGGCGGCGACGGACCCCCGCCGACCCAGGTCCCCAAGGCGGAGATCGGGACCGACAACCACGTCAAGGGCGCCGTCGCCAAGGCCGTGCAGCCCTACCACGGCCGTGACGTCTACGTTGACATTCTCTCGCTGCGGCGCTACGGAAAGGTGGCGCGGCTGGTATATGCCGTCACGCCGCGCGCCAAGACCAGCTGCGAGAAACCGCCCAGGCAGACCTTCGGGGGCACGTACCTCAGCCCCGACGCGGGCGCCCCAACCCGGGCACCGTCCAGCAGAACCGCAAGCCCTACACGCCGATCGAGGAGACCACCGAGAGCGGGCGGCGGTCGTTCACCCTCCAGGCCGACGTGCTGTTCAAGACCGGCAGCGCGGACCTGACCCCGGCGGCCGAGAAGTACCTGGCCGAGGTCGTCGGCAAGCTCAAGGCGGCCGGCGTCACCGGCGAGGTCGAGGTGGTCGGCCACACCGACGACGTGGGCGAGCCCGACGCCAACATGACGCTGTCCAGGCAGCGCGCCGACTCCGTCGTCCAGGCCATGCAGCCGCAACTGGTCAACACCGGCATCACGCTGGTCGCCGAGGGCAAGGGCGAGACCCAGCCGCGCGACAAGGGCACCACCCCCGAGGCGCGCCGGCGCAACCGCCGGGTGTCGGTCCTGTACGGCGAGGCGTCCGACCGGCCCGCGCAGCCCGACCCCCGCCACATCGGCGTGCCGGTCACCGAGCCCGCCCCCAACCCCGGGCTGCGGCCGCTGCCGGGCGAGCCCACCCCCATCGCCTCCACCCAGCGCACCATCAACAACACCTGGACGGTGCGGCTGGACGTGGTGGAGCTGCGCGCCGTGGGGCCGTTCGTGCAGGCCGGCTACCGGGTGCGGCTGGTCAACCAGACCCCGGGCAGCAGCAACCTGTACTACGCCTCCCTGTTCAACGGCGACGTCCACAACGACGACGGCTACGGGGCCGAACTGATCGACAAGGCCCACGGCGAGGTCCTGGGCGTGGCGATCACCGGCCAGGGCCGCCCGCTGCGGGACTGGGAGGAGGGCGAGCACGTCGGCGCCGTCAAGTACGGCTGGGCGCTGTTCCCCCGCCCCAGCCAGAAGACCGACCGGCTGTCGTTCTACGTTCCGGCGTTCGGCGTCCTGGACAACCTGCCGGTGAGGTGACGCCGGAGCCCGGACCCCGACGCCCCCGGGCGGGACGGCGCATCCCGTCCCGCCCGGTCTCCGGCCACCGTCCCCGTGCCGATGCGGCGATGCCGGGGGCGGTCCCGAGACTCAGTGCTCGGCGGGCTTGGCGGCGGCCTGGACCAGCTCGGTCAGCACCCCGCCGCAGTCCTTGGGGTGCAGGAACGTGATCCGCGAGCCCATCGAGCCGCGCCGGGGCCGGTCGTACAGCACCCGCACGCCCTTGGCGGCGATGCCGTCGGCCTCCTCCTGCACGTCGCCGTCGGTGCCGAACGCGATGTGGTGCACGCCCTCGCCGTTCTTGGCCAGGAACTTGGCGATCGGCGAGTCGTCCCGGATCGGCTCCAGCAGCTGCAGGTAGGTGGCCCCGCCGTCACCGGCGTCGTTGATCTTGAGCATCGCCTCCCGGACGCCCTGCTCCTCGTTGACCTCGGTGTGGACGTCGGTGAACCCGTACGTCCGGCGGTAGAACTCCACGGTGGCGTCCAGGTCGCGGCAGGCGATCCCGATGTGGTCGATCCGGGTCAGCATGGACGGGTCCTCTCGTCTGGCGGCCGGCGCGGCGGCCGGGCGGCCGTCCCGGGCGGCGGGAACATCGGCCGGGCGGCCGGCGTTCCGGCCGGGGCGGCCGGATCCGGTTCGGTTCGTCCTGGGTATCGTGACAAACGTCGCAGCCCGACATTGTTGGAGGCCCCCAGTCATGCCCGTGAACTCGGTGATCGTCGCCGGAGCCCGTACCCCGATCGGCCGGCTGTCAGGCTCGCTGAAGGACTTCTCCGCTCCGGAACTCGGCGGCATCGCCATCAAGGCCGCCCTGGAGCGCGCCGGCATCACCGGCGACCAGGTGCAGTACGTGATCATGGGACAGGTGCTGCAGGCCGGCGCCGGGCAGATCCCGTCCCGCCAGGCGGCGGTCAAGGCGGGCATCCCGATGAACGTCCCGTCGATCACCGTCAACAAGGTCTGCCTGTCCGGACTGGACGCCATCGCGCTGGCCGACCAGCTGATCCGGGCCGGCGAGTTCGACATCGTGGTGGCCGGCGGCATGGAGTCGATGACCAACGCCCCGCACCTGCTGCCCAAGTCCCGCCAGGGCTACAAGTACGGGTCGATCGAGGTGCTCGACCACATGGCCTACGACGGCCTGACCGACGTCTTCGACGGCTGCTCGATGGGCGAGTCCACCGAGCGGCACAACGCCAGGCTGGGGCTGACCCGCGCCGAGCAGGACGAGTTCGCCGCCCGTTCGCACCAGCGCGCCGCCGCGGCGATCAAGAACGGGATCTTCGACGACGAGATCGTCCCGGTGCCGGTGCCGCAGCGCAAGGGCGAGCCGGTGCTGTTCACCACCGACGAGGGCGTGCGCGCCGACACCACGGTGGAGACCCTGGGCCGGCTGCGCCCGTCCTTCACCAAGGACGGCACCATCACCGCCGGATCCGCCTCGCAGATCTCCGACGGCGCCTGCGCCGTGGTGGTCATGTCGGCGGCCAAGGCGGCCGAGCTGGGGCTGACCCCGCTGGCCGAGATCGGCGCGCACGGCAACGTGGCCGGCCCGGACAACTCGCTGCAGTCCCAGCCGTCCAACGCCATCAGGCACGCCCTGTCCAAGGAGGGCATCGGCGTGGACGACCTGGACCTGATCGAGATCAACGAGGCGTTCGCCGCGGTCGCCGTGCAGTCCATGCGCGACCTGGGCGTCGACGCCGAGAAGGTCAACGTCAACGGCGGCGCGATCTCGCTGGGCCACCCGATCGGCATGTCCGGCGCCCGCATCGTGCTGCACCTGGCGCACGAGCTCAGGCGGCGCGGCGGCGGGGTCGGCGCGGCCGCCCTGTGCGGCGGCGGCGGCCAGGGCGACGCCCTGATCATCCGCGTCCCCAGGAGCTGAGACCGCCGGTGGTGACCCCGGTCGAGGTCCTCTTCCACGCCGAAGAGGTCCACGTGCCGCCCGAGGGCGACGACGACGAGATCTACGTGGTGGCGTTCGGGGTGTCGGCGGAGACCGCGCCGCCGGAGGGCCTGTGCCTGCAGATCCAGCGGGACGAGGAAGAGGAGGTCGAGGACGGGCCGGAGACGCTCACCGGCCCGTGCCTGGTCCTCGACCCCGGCCAGCGCTGCCACTACCAGGGCGTGACCGACGTGCGGGTAAACCCGGGCGGCGTGCTGATCGGGCTGACCCCGGAGGCGGCGCGCGCCCTCGAGGTGCCCGAGCACTTCGCCATCACCTACGACCCGCGGACCGTCGACTCCGCGGCGCTGCGGGCCGGGCTGGCCCGGGCACTGTCGCCCCTGCCGATCGGCTGACGACCCGCGCCCCGGGCGGGCGGACGGCGACCTCGCCGTCCGCCCGCCCGGTCGCGGCCTCGGCATCCGCCTGACGTGCCGGCGCGGCGGCACCGCTCGGGGAGGCTCGTGCGCCGCCCGCCCGGCGGGCTCACTGGGTGTCGGTGATGGTCACCGTGACGGTGGTGAAGCCGAGGGACTTCAGCAGGCTCTCCAGCATCAGCTTGGTGTTCTGGTCGGCGCGCTCGCGCAGGCCGCTCTCGGCGGCGGCCTGCTGGATGCGCTGCGCGGCCAGCACGTAGAGCTGCTGCTGGTCGTTCGGGTTGCCGCTGAACACGTCCCCCACCCGGTCCAGCAGCCCGCGCTGGGTGGCGAACACGTAGCTGCGCTTGGGGTCGAGGTTGGCCGGCTCCAGCTGGGCGCGCGGCAGCCGGATCGTGGCGGCGGTGCGGTCCTCGTTCACCGTGACCGCGCCCGACGAGAGCCTGGAGAAGTCCACGTAGGCGTCCACCGAGCCGGTGCCGATGAACAGGGTCCGCTTGCCGCGCACCGCGCTGGGCAGGAACCTGGCGTCCTTCTCCAGGTCCACGATGACCTGGAAGTTGCCGCTGGCGGCCTCGTAGCGGGACAGGTCGCGGATCGACTTGAGCACCGCCGGTCCGGTGCGGTCCTTGGTCTCGACGCCGAAGGGGTTGAGCCAGTCCGGCATCAGGTCCAGGCGGCCCAGCGCGAGGACCACCGCGACGGCCGCGACGACCGCCACCAGGGCGGTGCGCAGCCCGCTCCGCCGGGGGGCCGTGGCCTCCGCCGTCTTCGACCCGGGCTCGACCCGCTCATTGCCGTCCGTTTGCGAGCGTGTCATGGCACAGGCAGTACCCCGCAGGGGCACCGGTGAACGGGGGTGGCCGAGGGTGCCCATAACCTGGTGGCTGCAATCTCCTGTCGCCGCAGAAAGCCGGGTTCCGTGGACATCGTGCGCGTCTTCCGTGTCGTCTCGCTGCTGGAGGCGACGTCGTTCCTGCTCCTGCTGGTCTCCTCGGTGGTCAAGCGGACCCACGAGTTCGAGCTGGGCGTGACGGTGCTGGGCCCGATCCACGGGGTGCTGTTCCTGGCGTACGTCGGGCTGGCGTTCCTGGCCCGCCCGCAGACCCGCTGGACCAACGGCCGCATGGTGCTCGGGCTGATCGCCGCCGTGCTGCCGGTCGCCCCCTACTTCGTGGAACGCAGGTGGCTGCGTCCCGTGGAGGGCGGCAGGCCCGCGGCGCAGGAGGTCTAGCCCCCGTTCAGCGGAAGTGCCGGTGGTCCAGCGCGCAGTCGCGGTAGTCGTCGAAGTGGGCCGCCAGCCAGGCCCGGCGGCGGGTCTCGTCCCAGCCGGCGAACCGCCGCGACGCCAGCGCGAACCCGCCGACCACCGGCGCCCGCACGCTCGCCGCCACCGACGCCGGCTCCATGCCGCCGGTGGCCGGCCGCGGTGACGACGACGCCGTGGCGGGCGTCTCCTCGCCACGCAGCCAGGCGTCCACCATGGCCCGGTACGCGCGGCCCCGGGCGTACCGGGGGGCGGCGCACAGGCGGGGATCGGCCAGCGAGCCCAGGATCTCCCGCACCACCCGCCGCTCGAAGCCGGGGGTCAGCGCCCGCAGGTGGACGTACGCCACGCCCTGCCGGACGCCGCCGGGCTCGCCGTCGGGGCGCTGCATCACCCGGGTGAACGCGGCCGGCGTGGCGGCGAGCCGGGCCGCCAGCGGGGTCAGCGCGGTCTCCAGCGCGGGCAGCCCGGAGTCCAGCGCCGGATGCACGCAGATCGTCAGCGGCCACTGCCGGCACACGTGCCCGACGTGCGCGGGCACCGCCGCCGACCCGCCCGCCGACAGCCGCTGGGTGCCGAGCGCGGTCACCGCCAGCGCGCACGCCAGCGGCAGCACCAGCCGGCGGCGCCGGGTCAGCGCCCAGACGTGCCCCACCACCAGCGCGGCGGCCAGCCCCGCCGACCACAGCAACTGGTCGGCCGGCACCTCGGTGCGCAGGGTGGTGAACGGCTCCAGCCGGTCCAGGGCCGCCGGGGGCAGCAGGTTCAGCCAGGACGAGCCGGTGCCGCGCAGCGCCGCCCACAGCCCGGTCAGCCCGAACGCCACCGCCGCGGTCAGCGTGTGCGGGACCGCCCGCCCGGCCAGATACCCCACCACCACGTGCAGCGTCACCGCCGCCGCCCCGGCCAGCAGGCCGAGCGCGTGCGCCGCGCCCGGCCGGTCGGTCAGCACCGTCTGGGCGATCACCACCATGGCCGCCAGCCCGTACGCCAGCAGCGCGGCATGGGTGAGCAGCAGCAGGTCCAGCAGCGGCCCGGTGGCGGGGGAGCGGGCGGTCAGGTCGCGCAGGTAGCCCAGCCGGTGCTCGCGGACGGCGGGCCAGGCCGCCAGCGCCGCCGCCGGAGGCCCCATCCAGCGGGCCGACCCGGTGAGGCCGACCACCGCGTTGTCCCAGCCGTCCACCCCCGGCGTCATCGTGCGCCAGGCGGCGGCGACCCCCACCACCGTCAGGGCCGGCACCGCCACCAGCGGGGCGGCGCGGCGGGCGTCCAGACGGAGGACCCGGCCCAGGTCAGACACAGACGGCACGGCCCAGGACGAGCCGCGGTCGCCCGGGCTGCGCGGCGGGTTCGGCCGCGGGGACGGCGGCCGGGTCGAGCTCGGCGGCGGGTTCGGCCAGCCGGCCCCGGCCGAGCACGAACAGCCGGTCGCACCAGCCGGTCAGGTCCTCGATCCGGCGGGCGGTCACCACCACGGTCGGCGCCAGCGAGCCGAGCAGCGGGATCAGCGCCCCGGCCTCCGCCTCGCCCAGCCCGGTCAGCGGCTCGTCCAGCAGCACCAGATCGGGATCGTGCACGCAGCTGGCCGCCAGCCCGGCGCGCAGCCGCACGTCCGCCGGCAGCAGCGCCAGCTCGGTGGCCGCGACCTCGCCGAGCTCCAGCCGGTCCAGCATCGCCCGGGCGGTGCCGGCCGGCACCCGCTTGTAATAGGCGGAATAGGTCACCAGCTCGGCCACGGTGAATCCATGCGCCCGGCAGAACCGGTGCGGCAGATAACCGATCCGGGCCCGGACGGCGCGCAGACCGTGCGCGTCCGTGATGTCACGGCCGAGAATTCCCAAGCTGCCGACATGCGGCCGGCGCAGCGTCGCGAACGTGGCCAGCAGGGTGGATTTTCCCGTGCCCGGCGGACCGGCCACGCCGATCACACCCCCGGTGACGTCGAGGTCTGCCGGGCGCAGCAGCCACCGTCCCGCGCGGCGGACACCCATCCCGCGGGCCACGATCGCGGAGTGATCCGCGATCATTGAACCCCCTGAATAATGTCATGCACCCACGACGGACATCGCCCGGCCGGGCATTTTTGCCGTCGCAACACGCATCGACCGCAGCACTATAACCGCGCTTGGCGCAAGCTGTCAGCTCCCTTTTGTGAATGCCGCATCGCCGGGTCAATTCTTTACTCTCCGGAAAATGCCGCTATTCGGCAGATGGCGGATTCGCCCCGGGCGTGCCGGTCGGTCCCCCGCCCGCGGCGGCCCGCGCGGCGGGGGCCGGGCGATCGCCATGGGCGGACAGCCGCACGACCGCCCGCCGCGATGGGGCAGGATGGAGCCATGCCTTCTCGGGACTTTTCGTTGCACGGAGCCATCGATCTCGGGGCCCGCGCCGCCGCCGCCAAGAAGCAGGCCGAGCGCAGGGCGCAGGCGCAGGGCGGCGGCGCTGCGCCGGCGGGCGGCGAGCCCGCCGTGGTGGACGTCACCGACCAGACCTTCAACACCGAGGTGGTCGAGCGGTCCCACCGGGTCCCGGTGCTGGTGGACTTCTGGGCCGAGTGGTGCGGGCCGTGCAAGCAGCTCGGGCCGATCCTGGAGAGGCTGGCGACCGAGTCCGCCGGCCAGTGGGTGCTGGCCAAGGTCGACATCGACGCCAACCCCCAGCTGGCGGCCTACATGCAGCAGATGGGCGTGCGCGGGATCCCGTTCGTGGCCGCGGTGGTCAGCGGCCAGCTGCTGCCGTTCCTGAACGGGGCCGCCCCCGAGCCGCAGGTGCGGCAGGCGATCGACCAGCTGTTCGCGGCGCTCCGGCAGGAGGGCCTGCTGCCGGAGGGCGGCCAGGCCGGTCCGGGCGGCGAGCCCGAGCCCGACCCGCGCTACGCCAGGGCGCACGAGGCGCTGCAGCGCGGCGACCTGCCCGCCGCCAAGAGCGCGTTCCAGGAGATCCTGGCCGTCGCCCCGGACGACGCCGAGGCCAAGAGCGGGCTGGCGCTGGTCGAGCTGAGCATGCGGGTGGGCGACCTGGACGCCGCCCAGGTGCTGGCCGACGCCGACGCCAAGCCCGCCGACGTCGCCCTGCAGACCCGGGCCGCCGACGTGGAGATGGTCTCCGGCCGGGTCGAGGAGGCGTTCGAACGGCTGGTGGCCACCGTGCGCCGGACCGCCGGGGACGACCGCGACACCGCCCGCAGGCACCTGCTGTCGCTGTTCGAGGTGCTGCCCCCGGAGGACCCGCGGCTGGCCAAGGGCCGCCGGTCGCTGCAGTCGGCGCTGTTCTGAGGTTCACGGGCCGCGGCGCGGCGGCATCATGAGGGTGTGCCCGCGCATGTGGTGACCGTCTCCGCCACGTTCGGCGCCGGGGGCAGCGTGATCGGGCCCGCCGTCGCCGAACGGCTCGGCGTGCCGTTCGTGGACCGGGCCATCCCGGTGGCGGTGGCCGTGGAGATCGGCTGCACCCTGGAGGAGGTGCTGGCGCACGACGACCGGGCCGAGCACGGCCTGGCCCGGCTGCTGGCCGGCGCCTCCCGGCTGCCGAACGTCACGCTCGGCGGCATGGACGTCTACCTGCCCGACCGGGACCTGCGGCCCGAGGAGGAGTTCGTCGCCCGCACCGAGCAGGTGATCAGGCAGACCGCCGACGCCACCGGCGGGGTGTTCCTCGGCCGGGCCGCCGCGGTGGTGCTGCGCGACCGCCCGCACGCCCTGCACGTACGGCTGGACGGCCCGGCCGACCGGCGGCTGGACCACGCGCTGCGTTCGGCCGTCCCCGAGCCGGGCCGCGACCCGGCCGAGTGGCGGCGCCAGATGCGGCGGACGATGGAGGGCAACGACCGCGCCCGCGCCGCGTACGTCAAGCACTTCTACCGGGTGGACCCGGCCTCGCCGGCGCTGTACCACATGGTGCTCGACAGCACCCGGCTGCCGGAGGAGACGGTCGCCGACCTCATCGTCGCCGCGGCCCGCGCGATCTGAGGACCCGCCGGCGACCCGCGGCGCGCACCCGGGGCGGCGGGGCAATCCCGGGCAACGGCCGCGCAAAAACCGGATGACATGGGACGATGTATCCGGGACATCGCCGTTCCCCTCCTGGCGAGCGCCGGGGGCACCGGGGGGTCGCACAGGGTCAGCGCCCGCCCGGCTGATGCGAGAACGCCTAAGGGAGCAGTCGTCGTGGCCAGCGTGCCGAGCGTGTCGTACTCGATCACCGTCCGCCTGGAGGTCCCCGCGGGGGGCCGGGCGGTCAGCCAGATCACCCACGTGGTGGAGAACGCCGGGGGCATCGTCACCGCCCTCGACGTCAACACCGCGGCGCACACCTCGCTGCGCATCGACGTGACCATCGCCACCCGCGACACCGAGCACGCCGAGTCCATCGTGGCCGCCGTCGGGGCGATCGAGGGCGTGCGCATCCACAAGGTCAGCGACCGCACGTTCCTGATGCATCTCGGCGGCAAGATCGAGATGCGCTCCAAGGTGCCGCTGCGCACCCGCGACGAGCTGTCCATGGCCTACACGCCGGGGGTGGCGCGGGTCAGCCTGGCCATCGCCCGCAACCCCGAGGACGTGCGGCGGCTGACCGTCAAGCGCAACAGCGTCGCGGTGGTCACCGACGGCTCGGCGGTGCTGGGGCTGGGCAACATCGGCCCGGAGGCGGCGCTGCCGGTGATGGAGGGCAAGGCGGCGCTGTTCAAGCGGTTCGCCGACATCGACGCCTGGCCGATCTGCCTGGACACCCAGGACACCGACGAGATCGTCCGGACCGTGCAGATCATCGCGCCCGCGTTCGGCGGCATCAACCTGGAGGACATCTCCGCCCCGCGCTGCTTCGAGGTGGAGGCCCGGCTGCGCGAGCTGCTGGACATCCCGGTCTTCCACGACGACCAGCACGGCACCGCGATCTGCGTGCTGGCCGCGCTGACCAACGCGCTGCGGGTGGTCGGCAAGAACCTGGCGGAGGTCAGGATCGCGATGGCCGGGGCGGGCGCGGCCGGCAGCGCCATCCTGCGGCTGCTGCTGCACGCCGGGGCCCGCAACGTGGTCGTCTGCGACTACCACGGGGCGGTGCACCGCGGCCGCGACGACCTGGACGACTCGCTGCGCTGGATCGCCGACCACACCAACGCCGAGGGGTACGCCGGGGACCTGCGCGGCGCGGTCAAGGGCGCCGACGTGTTCATCGGGGTGTCCGCGCCCGGCATCCTGACCGGCGACGACATCGCCGCCATGAACGACGACGCGATCGTGTTCGCGCTGGCCAACCCGGAGCCGGAGGTGTCCCCGGACGCCGCCCGCGAGCACGCCGCGGTGGTCGCCACCGGCCGCAGCGACTACCCCAACCAGATCAACAACGTGCTGGCCTTCCCCGGGGTGTTCCGCGGGCTGCTGGACGCGCAGGCCGACGGGGTGTCGCAGGGCATGCTGCTGGCCGCCGCGCAGGCGCTGGCGGCCGTGGTCACCGACGACGAGCTGGGGCCCAACTACATCGTGCCGAGCGTGTTCCACCCGGACGTGACGCACGCGGTCGCCGCCGCCGTCCGGGAGGCCGCCGGCGGCCGTCCCCGCACCGAGGCCTGACCGGTCAGCCCTTGTCGAAGACCCGGTCGCGGCGGCGCGGCCAGATCCCGCCGTACCAGAAGATGATCGCGCCGGTGACCATTGCCGCCGCGCCGGTGGCGGCGCGGGCCCACAGCACCCCGTCGCCCGGCCCGGTGTGCGGCAGCTCGTCGTCGGGGGTGGGGCTCGACGTGGCCGCCCGGCGGCAGTTCGCGGTCCGGGAGACCTGCTCGACGGGCTCGTTCCGCCAGGTGACGGTGATCCGGGTGCGCCGGTCCTCGCGCAGGGTCAGCCGGGTGGTGCGGCTCTGCCCGGCGCCGATCCGGTCGCCCTTGGGCGCGGCGCCGTCGTCGGTCTCCACCGTGTAGTCCTGCGTGGCGCCGCCCGGGTTGCGCACGGTGACCACGACGGTGCGGCCGGGGCAGTCCACCCGGCCGACCGTCACCCGCAGCGGCTCGGCCGCCGGCCGGGTGGTGGGCGGCGCGGCCGGCGGCCTGCTGGTGGGCGTGCGGCTCGGGGTGCGCGACGGCGACGGGCTGCGGCCGGCCGTCCGCGACGGCGACGCGGTGCCGCCCGGGCCCGTGGCGGTGGCGGACGGGGTGGAGCCGCCGGTGGGCGACGGGCTCTCCGCGGCGTCCGAGCTGTCGCTCATGGTGCGCAGCAGCGCCGGCACCGCGATCAACAACCCGATGACGAAGAACACCCCGGCGATGATGAACCTGGGCAACTGCATCGCGCTCTCCCGCCCCGCCGCCCCGCGTAAAGCCCGCGGCCGCTGGTGCTAGATCGTCTTGCGTCCGGTCAATATTCTCCCGATACCCCGGTGGGCGTGAATTCATAACAGCGCAACGCGGTGGGGCGTGTGCGGAGGCGGCCCGGCGGCACGCATCATGGAACACATGGACGACGGCATCGCGGTGGGCCGCCTGCTGGTGGCCACCCCCAGTCTCGAGGACCCCAACTTCCGGCGCACTGTCGTCCTGGTGGTCGAGCACGACGACGCCGAGGGCACCCTCGGGGTGGTGCTGAACCGGCCGACCGAGGTGCCGGTGGACCGGGTGCTGCCGCCGTGGGCGGAGCTGGTGACCGGCCCGGGGGTGGTGTTCCAGGGCGGTCCGGTGGCGCTGGACAGCGCGCTGGCGCTGGCCCGGGTGCCGGGCGAGGACGAGCCGCTGGGCTGGCGGGCGCTGGACGGGGACACCGAGGTGGGCCGGGTGGGGCTGGTGGACCTGGACGCCCCGCCCGGGCTGATCGCGGCCGAGGTCATCCAGCTGCGGGTGTTCGCCGGGTACGCCGGCTGGGGCGCGGGCCAGCTCCGGTCGGAGATCGAGGAGGGCGCCTGGTACGTGGTCAACGGGGAGGCCGGCGACGTGTTCGCGGCCGATCCCGAGCGGCTGTGGCAGGCGGTGCTGCGGCGGCAGCCGGGCGACCTGGCGTTCGTCGCGACGTTCCCGGACGATCCCAGCCTGAACTAACCTGGTGCGGGTGAGCACGAGGATCCTTCCCGACAGCGATGTCCGGCCCGACCTCTCCCATGGGGACGGCGATCACGAGCGCTTCGCGCACTATGTGCAGAAGTCCAAGATCACCGAGAGCGCGGTGACCGGAACGCCGGTCGTCGCCCTGTGCGGCAAGGTCTGGGTGCCCAACCGGGACCCCAAGAAGTACCCGGTCTGCCCGGAGTGCAAGGAGATCTACGAGGGACTGCGTCCGGGCGGGGACGACTCCGGCGACTGACGCGCGGGCGGTGCTCGCTGCGGGCACCGCCGTCGTCATGCCATAGTTACCGACTGTCACTGCACGTAAGCGACGGTCGGGGGACACATGGCACGGTGCGGCGTCCAGGTCGGGGTCTGCGCTCTGTTGATCACTTCGGGTGCGCTGGCGGGCACCGCCGGTGACCTGAGCGCTCCCGGATCCCCGCCGCGGCCCGCCCCCCTCCAGGCGGCCCCCGCGCACGCCGCCCGCCCCGACTGCCCGCCCGGACCGCCCACGGCGCACGGCCACGGCCACAGTCACGGCCACCACCACGGCCCGCTCGACCGGCCGGCGCGGGCGTTGCGCACCCGTCCCGCCCCCGCCGAACGGTCGCCCGCCGTCCTGCCGGGCTTCGCCCAGGGACGCGCCCTGTGGCGCGACCGCGCCGCGCTCGCCCCCGCCCAGGTCGCGGAGATGCTCGCCGAGCTGCGACGGGAGCTGCTGGTCCGGTACGGCACCGCCGACGAGGCCGCCGTGAACCGCGCCCAGCGCCGGACCGGCATCGTGGTCCCGGTCCGCTTCCACGTCATCGCCGACGGCCGCGACGGCCGGCTGTCGCGCGCCACCGCGCTGCGCCAGATCGACGTCCTCAACGCCGCCTACTCCGGTGAGGGCGGCGGCACGGACACCGGGGTGCGGTTCCGGCTGGCGGGCTACGACGTCACCCAGAACGCCTCCTGGTTCCGCAACCCCCAGGCCCACGAACGCCGGATGAAGGCGGCCCTCAACCGGGGCGGCGCGGGCACCCTCAACCTCTACACCGCGGCGGTGGGCGTCGAGGTCCTGGGCTTCTCCACGTACCCGCAGAACTACCGGAGCCGGCCGGAGGAGGACGGCGTGGTCGTCGACTACCGCAGCGTCCCCGGCGGCGCGTACCGGCAGTACGACCACGGCTACACGGCCGTGCACGAGGTCGGGCACTGGCTGGGGCTGTTCCACACGTTCGAGAACGGCTGCAACGCGCCCGGCGACGGGGTGGACGACACGCCGTACGAGGCGGTGCCCACCGAGGGCTGCCCGATCTCCAAGGACACCTGCCCGGCGGCCGGGAACGACCCGATCCACAACTTCATGGACTACGCCTGGGACGCCTGCATGCAGGAGTTCACCCCCGGTCAGGCCGTGCGGATCCGCGCGGCCTGGGCGGCGTTCCGCTCCTCCGGCGATCGGTAGCGCCCGCCGCGCGCCCCGCCGCTGCCTGTCGGCGCCTCTCGGTACGCTCTCAGGACCGTGAGCACCTTCGCTGCCTCGAGCATGCCCCCCGCCTTCCCCGAGCGAGCAGCCTGGGGGACCGCGTCGTCATTGCGCGCCTGGCAGCAACAGGCGCTGGAGACGTACTTCGCCCCGCCGCACGAGAGCGGCCCGCGCGACTTCCTCACCGTCGCCACGCCCGGCGCCGGTAAGACCACGTTCGCGCTGCGGCTGGCCAGGGAACTGCTGGACCGCAAGGAGGTGTTCGCGGTCACCGTGGTGTGCCCCACCGAGCACCTCAAGCGGCAGTGGGCCGAGTCGGCCGCCCGCGTCGGCATCAGGCTCGACCCGGAGTTCAGCAACGGCCAGGGCAAGCTGGGCAAGGAATTCCACGGCATCGCGGCCACCTACGCCACCATCGCCGCCCGCCCGGCCCTGCACCGCAACCGCACCGAGATGCGCAAGACCCTGGTGATCCTGGACGAGATCCACCACGCCGGGGACGGCCTGTCGTGGGGCGACGCGGTCCGTGAGGCGTTCGAGCCCGCCCACCGCCGGCTCGGCCTGTCCGGCACCCCGTTCCGCACCGACATCAACCCCATCCCGTTCGTGCAGTACGAGGAGGGGCCGGACGGCATCCGGCGCAGCCGCGCCGACTACACCTACGGGTACGGGCCCGCGCTGGCCGACGGGGTGGTCCGGCCGGTGATCTTCCTGGCGTACGCGGGGGAGATGCGCTGGCGCACCCGGGCCGGCGACGAACTGGCCGCCACCCTCGGCGAGCCGCTCACCCAGGATCAGATGGCGCAGGCGTGGCGGGCGGCGCTGGACCCCAAGGGCGACTGGATCAGGCAGGTCCTCGCCGCCGCCGACAAACGGCTCACCGAGGTGCGGCGCGGGGTGCCCGACGCGGGCGGGCTGGTGATCGCCACCGACCACGAGGCGGCCCGCGCGTACGCCAGGATGCTCCGGTCGATCACCGGGCAGGGCGCCACCGTGGTGCTGTCCGACGACCCCACCGCCAGCAAGAAGATCAAGCAGTTCAACGACTCCGAGGACCGCTGGATGGTCGCGGTGCGGATGGTGTCCGAGGGCGTGGACATCCCCCGGCTGTCGGTCGGCGTCTACGCCACCAGCACCTCCACTCCGCTGTTCTTCGCCCAGGCGGTCGGCCGGTTCGTGCGGTCGCGGCGGCGGGGGGAGACCGCGTCGGTGTTCCTGCCGTCGGTGCCCGTCCTGATGGAGCACGCGGCGCAGATGGAGGCCGAACGCGACCACGTGCTCGACCGGCCCCGCCGCGAGGGCGACGGCCTCGACGACGACCTGCTCAAGGAGGCCAACCGGAAGCAGGACTCCCCGGACGTGGGGGAGGAGTTGCCGTTCGAGACGGTCGAGGCGTCCGCCACGTTCGACCGGGTGCTGTACGACGGCGGCGAGTTCGGCACGCACGCCGCCCCCGGGTCGGCCGAGGAGGAGGAGTACCTGGGCATCCCGGGGCTGCTGGAGCCCGACCAGGTGGCGCAGCTGCTGCGCCGCCGCCAGGCCGAGCAGCTCGCCGCCCAGCGCCGCCGCAGGAAGACCGGCGACCCCGAGCAGGACCGCCGGGAGCAGCGCACCGCCGCCGAGAACCTGCACGAGCTGCGCACCCAGCTGCACGGGCTGGTCGGCGCGTGGAGCCACCGCACCGGCAAGCCGCACGGCGTCATCTACAACGAGCTGCGCGCCGCCTGCGGCGGCCCCCCGGTCCCGCAGGCCAGCGCCGAGGACCTGACCAAGCGGATCGCCAAGATCCGCGAGTGGGCGACCAGGCGCCGCTGACCGCACCGCCCGGCGGACCCTGCACGGCGCGGCCCGGGATCGCGCGGCACGAGTTCCGGGAAGGCCGGGTGACCGCCGTCCCGGAGGCGTCCGGGAGAACGGCCTCAGCCGTCGGCGTCGAGCGCCTCGACGATCCGCCGCACGACCTCCTCGGCCGGGTCCACGGCGTCCACCGTGATCGGGTCCTCGTCGGGGCCCGGCGGCTCCAGGTCCCGGAACTGGCTGTCCAGCAGATCCGGCTTGAAGAAGTGCCCCCTGCGGGCCGCCATCCGGCGGGCGATCAGGTCGCGGTCGCCCTTCAGGTAGACCAGCCGCACCTCGTGCGGCCGGGGGATCAGAAGCCGCCGGTACTCGCGTCTGAGCGCCGAGCACGCCATCACGGCGGGGACGTTCGCGGCCACGCGGTCCTCGATCCAGCGGGCGACCTCGCGCAGCCACGGCCACCGGTCCTCGTCGGTCAGCGGGACGCCCCGGCCCATCTTGTCCACGTTGCCCGGCGAGTGCAGGTCGTCGGCGTCGCCGAACTCCCGGCCGAGCCGCTGGGCCAGCATCCGGCCGACGGTGGACTTGCCGCTGCCCGACACCCCCATCACCACGATGACCGGCGGGTTCCCGGCGGGGGCCGTCATGCCCGCACGACCGGCGTCCCGGTCAGCTCGACCCCCTCGCCGCGCATCTGCTCCAGCGCCCGCTCGGTGGTCGCCCGCGCCACCCCGGCCGTCAGGTCCAGCAGCACCTTCGTGCCGAACCCGGCGCGGGCCGCGTCGATCGCGGTGGCCCGCACGCAGTGGTCGGTGGCGATGCCGACCACGTCCACGTCGGTCACCTCGTGCCGGCGCAGCCAGTCCGCCAGGGACGTCCCGTCGTCGGCGGTCCCCTCGAACCCGCTGTAGGCCGCCGCCTCGCGGCCCTTGCTGAACACCGCCTCGATCGGCCCGAGCGCCAGGTCCGGATGGAAGTCGGCCCCCGGCGTGCCGATCACGCAGTGCGGCGGCCAGCTGTCGACGTAGTCGGGCTCGTCGGAGAAGTGCGCGCCGGGGTCCAGGTGGAAGTCCCGGGTCGCCACGATGTGCGCGTACCGCCCGCCCTGTTCGGCCAGGTGCGCCGAGATGGCCGCGGCCACCTCGGAGCCCCCGGCGACCGCCAGCGAGCCGCCCTCACAGAAGTCGTTCTGCACGTCGACGATGACCAGTGCCCTGCCCATGACCGCTCCCTCGCATGTCGATCGCTCCGGACGCTACCCGACCGGGGCCGTCCGACGCCCGTCCCGGGACGATCACGGACGCGGGCCCGCGTTGACGAACTCGGTGGGGATCGCCGGGTCGCCGGCCGACAGCTGCAGGGCGGTCGGGGGCAGCTCGCGGACCGCCGCCGCGTGGCGTTCCCGGGCGGCCGTCAGGGGCTCGCGGCCCACCACCTCGCCGTCGCGCACCAGCGGCACCAGCAGGGGGCGTTCGCGGGGGCCGAGCACGGGCTCGCCGATCGAGACGACCTCGGCGCAGGCGACGCCGTGGCCGTCCAGGCGGCGCAGCGCCGACTTGCGCCCGCCGCGGGTGGGCTTGCCCGCCGAACGCTTGGCGACCGGGCGCATCGGGGCGTCCGGCTCGGCCGAGTCCGCCCGCGCCACCAGCTTGTAGACCAGCGACGCGGTGGGCGCGCCCGACCCGGTGACCAGCTTGGTGCCGACCCCGTACACGTCGACGGGCGCGGCGGCCAGTGCGGCGATGCCGTACTCGTCCAGGTCGCCGGTCACCACGATCCGGGTGTCCGTCGCGCCGAGGGAGTCCAGCAGCTCCCGGGTCCGCCGGGCCACCGCCCCCAGGTCGCCGCTGTCGATCCGCACCGCCCCCAGCGACGGACCCGCCAGCTCCACCGCGGTGCGCACGGCCCGTTCCACGTCGTAGGTGTCGACCAGCAGGGTGGTGCCCTCGCCGAGCGAGGCCAGCTGCGCCCGGAACGCGTGCCGTTCGCTGTCGTGCAGCAGGGTGAACGCGTGCGCGGCGGTCCCCGCGGTGGGGACCCCGTACCGGCGGCCCGCCTCCAGGTCGGAGGTGGTCGCGAAGCCCGCCAGGTAGGCGGCGCGGGCGGCGGCGACGGCCGCGCCCTCGTGGGTGCGCCGCGCCCCCATCTCGATCAGCGGGCGGCCGGCCGCGGCGTTGACCATCCGGGAGGCGGCCGAGGCGATGGCGCAGTCGTGGTTGAGGATCGACAGCACCACCGTCTCCAGCAGGACGGCCTCGGCGAACGGGGCCTCCACCACCATGATCGGCGATTCCGGGAAATAGCACTCGCCCTCGGGGTAGCCCCAGATGTCGCCGGAGAACCGGAACCCGGCCAGCCATTCGGCGGTGGGAGCGTCCACGACGCCGTTTCCGGTCAGCCATTCCAGCTCCGCGTCGCCGAACCGGAACCGCTCGATCGCGTCCAGCACACGGCCTGTCCCGGCCACCACCCCGTACCGGCGGCCCTCCGGCAGCCGCCGCGCGAACACCTCGAACACCGCACGCCGGCCCGCCGTGCCGCTGCGCAGGGCGGCCTGCACCATCGTCAGTTCGTAGTGGTCGGTGAGCAGCGCCGTACTGTTGTCAAGGTCCACGGGTGGAAGACTACGGACCGGTGCGTGCACCATGGATGGGCAGGCCGACACATCCAGGACACATCCGGGAGGGGGACCCGCGATGACCGCGCCCGCGCCGGTCGAGCTGGACCGGCCCAGGTCCGAGGAGGACCAGCGGCCCGACCTGCCGTGGCTGGCGATCGTCTGGAACGACCCGATCAACCTGATGTCGTACGTGACCTACGTGTTCCAGACCGTCTTCGGATATCCCAAGGCCAAGGCCGAGAAGCTGATGCTCGACGTGCACCACAAGGGCAGGGCCGTGGTGGCCAGCGGCACCCGCGAGGAGATGGAGCGGGACGTGGAGATCCTGCACTCGTACGGGCTGTGGGCGACCGTCAAGCGCGATGACTGACCCCCGGCCGTCGCGTCGGGGGACGGTTCCCCCGCGAGGAAGGACATGAGCGAGCCGGAGGCGCGCGGCGCCGGTCCGACGAGGAGCGCGCGACGAGGGAGGCCGCCGCGCTCGACGGGCTGCGAGCCGCCGCGCGCAACGCGGCCGTGGGCGCGAGTGAGCGCGCGACGAGGAGGACCGGCGCCTTCGGGCGCGCCGGAGGCTCACGGGGGGCGCGCATGAGCGAGGTCCGGCGGGAGGGCGAGGGAATCCGGCTGCGGCTGGAGGTCGAGGAGGCGGCGCTGGTCCGCGCGCTGACCGAGCAGATGCTGATGCTGCTCGAGGGGCCGGACGAGGCGGCCGACCCGCTGGCCGCCGCGCTGGGCATCTCCGAGAACGCCGCCAGGCCCGACGACCCGGTGCTGGCCCGGCTGTTCCCCGACGCGTACGCCGACGACGAGGCGGCCCGCGAGTTCCGCCGCTACACCGAGGCGGGGCTGCGCGACGGCAAGCGGGAGGCCGCCGGGATCGTGCTGTCCACCCTGCGCCCCGGCGAGGACGTGCTGCTGGACGACGAGCAGGCGCAGGCGTGGCTGCGCGCCCTCAACGACGTGCGGCTGGCGCTCGGCACCCGCCTGGACATCACCGAGGAGTGGTACGACGAGGTCGCCGAGATGGACCCCGACGACCCCCGGTTCCCCCTCTACACCGCCTACGACTGGCTGACCATGCTCCAGGAGCACCTGGTCCGCGCACTGTGGTGAGGTGCGGGTAGCCTTCGGGGCATGCTGACGATCGAGCGGGCCCTGTATGACAAGATCGTTGCGCATGCGCGCGCCGACCACCCCGACGAGGCGTGCGGGGTGGTGGCCGGTCCGGCGGGCAGCGACCGGCCCACCCGGTTCATCGCGATGACGAACGCCGAACGCTCCCCGACGTTCTACCGCTTCGACTCCATGGAGCAGTTGCGGGTGTGGAACGAGATGGACGACAACGACGAGGAGCCGGTCGTCATCTACCACTCGCACACCGCCACCGAGGCCTACCCCTCCCGCACCGACATCTCCTACGCCTCCGAGCCCAACGCCCACTACGTCCTGGTCTCCACCCGCGACCCGGAGGTGGCGGAGTTCCGCTCGTTCCGCATCGTCGACGGCGTCGTGACCGAGGAAGAGGTCAAGATCGTCGATTCTTACTGAGCACTGAAGACCCTGCACCCGAAGGGACTCGAGGCCAACGCGAGCGGGCCCGCGCGGCCGCGCGTCCCGGGGCCCGTGAGCCGCGCGAGCGGAGCGAGCGCCTAAGATATGGCCCATGTTCGTCCCGCCTGTGCAGAGTTTCCTGTTCGGGCACAGCCGTGCCGAGGTCGTCTACGACTGTTCCTGAAGGCGTTGCCCCAGCCTTGGAATCCCCCCGTGGGCTCCGCGTGTTGAGCACCACGGGTCTGCCGTATGACGCTTAAGGAGTGCATCGCGATGGCGATCGAGGTCCGGATCCCGACGATCCTGCGCAACCTCACCGACGGGGCCAAGTCCGTCGAAGGCAAGGGCAGCTCGCTCGACGAGCTCATCAGCGACCTGGACTCGCGGCACCCCGGGCTGCGCGACCGGCTGGTGGACGACAAGGGGCTGCGCAAGTTCGTCAACGTGTACCTCAACGACGAGGACGTGCGGTTCCTCGGCGGGCTGGAGACCGAGGTCTCCGACGGTGACACGGTGACGGTGCTGCCCGCGGTGGCCGGCGGCCGACGGTAATGCGCTTCGACTCGCTGCTGGACTCCCTCGGCCGCACCCCGCTGGTCGGGCTGCCCCGGCTGTCGCCCTCCCCGCAGGTGCGGCTGTGGGCCAAGCTGGAGGACCGCAACCCGACCGGCTCGGTCAAGGACCGTCCCGCGATGTGGATGGTCGCCAAGGCCGAGAAGGAGGGCCTGCTCACCCCGGGCTGCACGATCCTGGAGCCGACCTCCGGCAACACCGGGATCTCGCTGGCCATGGTGGCCCGGCTGCGCGGCTACGACATCGTCTGCGTGATGCCGGAGAACACCTCGGCCGAGCGGCGGCAGCTGCTGGAGATGTGGGGCGCGAAGATCATCTTCTCGCCCGCGGCGGGCGGCTCCAACGAGGCGGTCCGGGTGGCCAAGAAGCTGGCCGCCGAGCACCCCGACTGGGTGATGCTCTACCAGTACGGCAACGAGGCCAACGCGCTGGCGCACTACGAGACCACCGGGCCGGAGATCCTGGCGGACCTGCCGACCGTCACCCACTTCGTGGCGGGCCTGGGCACCACCGGGACGCTGATGGGGGTCGGCCGCTACCTGCGCGAGCAGGTGCCGGACGTCAAGATCGTGGCGGCCGAGCCCCGGTACGGCGAGCTGGTGTACGGGCTGCGCAACATCGACGAGGGCTTCGTTCCCGAGCTGTACGACGAGTCGGTGCTGACCACCCGGTTCTCGGTCGGCGCCCGGGACGCGCTGCGCCGCACCCGCGAACTGCTGGAGCAGGAGGGCATCTTCGCCGGCATCTCCACCGGCGGCGCCCTGCACGCCGCGCTCGGCATGGCCGCCAAGGCGGTCAAGGCCGGGGAGCGCGCCGACATCGTGTTCATCGTCGCCGACGGCGGCTGGAAGTACCTGTCCACCGGGGCCTACGAGGGCACCCTGGAGGAGGCCGAGGAGCGGCTGGAAGGCCAGCTCTGGGCCTAGGCCGCCGGCCGGCCCGCGCCGGCCGTGGCGGGCGGAGGCCGTCCGCCGGCGCCGTTCGGAGCGGTCGTCATCGGTGACACTGGTCCCATGACGACCGCTCAGGGGCCCGCCCCGTGACCGATTCCCTGCACCGCAAGGTGATCGAGGCCGGTGCGGCCGTGTGCGCCGAGTTCTGCCTGGCGCTGGCCGGCGGGCACGCGCTGCGCGCGCACGGCCTGATCGACCGGCCCAGCGAGAACGTCGACCTGGTCGCCACCGAGCCGCTGCCGCTGCACGAGGTCGCCGAGGCCGTCGCCGCCGCCTACCGCGGCCAGGGCCTGCTGGCGCGGGTCGGGGAGCCGGACGGCGACGCCTACGTCGGCATGGTCGTCGCCGACCCCGCGACCGGCGAGGAGTGCGAGGTCAACCTGCTCAAGGTCCCGCTGCGGATGCGGCCCACCCGGATCGGCGCCTGCCCGGTGGTCGCCTACGAGGACGCGATCGGGCTGAAGGTGGGCGCGCTGGCCGGGCGCCTGGTCGCCCGCGACCTCATCGACGTCGCCGCCGTGGCCGGCGACTACGGCTACGAACGGCTGGAGTGGCTGGGCCGCTGCAACGCCCCCGACTTCTCCCTGGAACGGCTCGCCGACCGGCTGACCTGCCACGAGCTGATGCCCGAGGCCGAGTTCGAGCGGTACGGGCTCGACCACGACGGGATCCGCCGGGTGAAGCGGTTCGCGGCCGAGTGGGCGCACGACATCAACATGCGGCTGTACGAGGACGCCGCGTTCGAGAAGGACGGCACCGACCCCGACCTGTGACGGTCAGGAGCGGGGACGCAGCCAGTCGTGCGGCCGGGCGAGCTGCCGCGCGCGGGCGTAGGCGGTGTCCAGGGCCAGCAGCGCCTGCCCGCGGTAGACGTTCTGCCCCTCCTCGCGGGTCACCACCAGGGCGGTGTCGACCGTCTCCGGGGTGGTCAGCGACAGCGGCACCAGCAGCCTGACCTCCTCGGCGGCCGGATCCCAGCAGGGCACGGCCGCGCGGTAGTCGCGCCGCACCCGCGCCTCGGCCCGGCGCACCGCGCCCTCCAGCACCAGGCCCGCCTGGTACGGGTTGGAGTTGAGCGGCGCGGGCAGGACCGCCAGGTTCTCCGGGGACTCCAGCAGGTGGCGCGGGGTGACGACCAGGTCGCGCCGCCAGTCGTACACCAGCTCGGCGGGGTCGTCGGCGTAGGTCGCCGCCCGCGGCAGCTCCGAGAAGCGGTCCTGCAGCTCGCGTTCGGACTCGGGGTACCAGCCCTGCAGCTGCCAGGGCGCGCCGTCGGGGTCGCGGCTCGGGACGAACAGGCCGTAGATCGCCTCCTGCTGCGGGGTGACCAGGCCGGTGTTGAAGACGCTGTGCGTGCCGCCGGCCGCGGTGACGATCTGCCGCTGCTGGTAGAGCCGTTCGAAGGCGCACTCGACGTACTCGCGCAGCACCCAGGTGCCGTCGCCGCCCCGGCCGCCCCAGTCCTCCGGCTCGGCGAGCCTGGCCAGCAGGTCGAAGAAGTCGTCCCCGGCGGCCCCGGCCGGGTCGTCGGAGCGCAGCGGCCCGAGGGAGGCGTGCTTGTGGAGGGCGCGCAGGGCCCGCCGCGACGCCACGGGACCGGCCGGGGCCTGCGGGATCGTGGTCGGCGCCTCGCCCAGGTAGCCGTGCTTGCCGCCGGTCGCGGGCAGCGGTCCGGCACCGCCGGGCGGCGACCCCGTCGGGCCGGCCGGGATCCGGGTGTCGGTCCCGCCCGGCGCGGCGGACGCCTCCTCCGTGGCGGGGCGGGCGCCGGGGGCCTGCGCGGAGGTGCCCGTGCCGGTGCCGCCGAACGGGGGCCGGCCGCCGGCGCGGCCGAAGTCGGGGTAGGCGGTCGGCTTGGATTCGTGCAGGGTCACGGCGTCTTCTCCGGCGTCGGTGGGGGTTCACCAGGTTAGTGAACCCGTCGCGACGAGCTCGGACGGGCCCCGCCGAGGACGGACGATCCCGTCGCCACGGGCGCCGGGGGACGGCCCGGGCGTTTCCTCCCACCGCATGCGACCTCGGCGTGCCGGGGAGGGTAGGGTGCCCTACCAGAACGAGATTCTAGAAAGGTGCGCCGATGAGCCGGTTCCGGGACGCCACGACGGTCGAGAAGCTGGCCGAGGGACGCTACGCCGCCGAACTGGACGCCGGATACGACATCTCCGGCGCCCTCAACGGGGGCTATGTGATGGCCGTGCTGCTGCGCGCCGCCGTCGACGCCGATCCCGTGCACCTGCACCCGGTCGCCACCAGCGCGGCGTTCCTGCGGGTCAGCAAGCCCGGACCGGCCGAGATCACCGTGGAGGTCCGCAAGACCGGCCGGACCGCCACCGCCTCCCGGGTCACCCTGCTGCAGGAGGGCCGCCCGGTGGTGGACGCCCAGGTGACCACCGCCACACTGGCCGCCGACGCCGAACCGGACTGGCTGGGGGAGGCCCCGCCGCCGCTGCCGCCGATCGAGCAGTGCGTCGGCCCGCAGCCCTCCGACACCGACCGGGGGTTCACCGACAGGGTGGACATGCGTTTCGACCCGGCCACCATGGGATGGCTCGACGGACAGCCCAGCGGGCGGCCGGAGATGCGCGGCTACTTCCGGCTCCGCGACGACGACTACGAGCCCGACGCGTTCCTGCTGGCGATGGCGGTCGACGCGCTGCCGCCGATCGTGCTCAACACCGGCGCCCTCGGCTGGGCCCCCACCGTCGAGCTGACCTGGCACATGAGGGCGCTGCCCGCCCCCGGGCCGATCGGCCTGTTCGGCAGCGGGCGGATGGTGCGTGACGGCTGGTTCGACGAGGAGGTGGAGGCGTGGGACTCGGCCGGCCGGCTGGTGGCCCAGTGCCGCCAGATCGCCCGGGTGGGCCGCAAGAACGGCTGAGGCGCACGGGGTCCGCCTGCGTAACACGCAGGTGAACCTGTGATGTGCGACGCAACACGCGCTTTGCGCAGGCGCGGTCGCCTAGCCTAATGGACCATGTCCAACGCGCCGATCGGGATCTTCGACAGCGGCTACGGCGGCCTCACCGTGGCCCGCGCGATTTTCGATCAGCTGCCGGACGAGCCGATCCTGTACCTCGGCGACTCGGCCCGTCAGCCGTACGGGCCGCGGCCGATCGCCGAGGTCCGCGCGTTCGCCCTGGAGATGCTGGACCGGCTGGTGGCCGAGGGCGTCAAGATGCTGGTCATCGCCTGCAACAGCGCCAGCGCCGCGATGCTGCGCGACGCCCGCGAGCGGTACGACGTGCCGATCGTGGAGGTGATCATGCCGGCGGCCCGGCGGGCCGTCCGGGCCACCGCCAACAACCGGGTGGGGCTGATCGCCACCCACGCCACCGTCACCAGCCGCGCCTACGACGACGCGTTCGCCGCCGCCCCGCACATCGAGCTGACCAGCGTGGCCTGCCCGCGCTTCGTGGAGTTCGTGGAGGCGGGCGTCACCCAGGGCCCCGAACTGCTCGCGGCGGCCCGTTCCTACCTCCGGCCGATCATGGACGCGGGCTGCGACACCCTCATCCTCGGGTGCACCCACTACCCGCTCTTGACGGGTGTCATCTCGTACGTCGTCGGAGACGGGGTCACACTGGTCTCAAGTGCCGAAGAGACCGCCAAGGACGTGTACCGGGTGCTGCAGGACGAGGGGCTGGCCCGCACCGACACCGGATCCCCGCCGGTGCACCGGTTCCGTGCGACCGGTGACCCGGAGGTCTTCGCGAGCCTGGGGCGCCGGTTCCTGGGTCCGGAGATCGGCCGGGTGGAGGCCGTCGTGGACGCCGCCGCCCTGACCTGTTCGCCCGGGGGGCGACCCCCGGACCCCCGCGAGCGCAGGTCGGACGACCCCCGCTCCGCAGGCTCCGCCGCGGTCGTCTGACCTGAGGAATTCCTCGGACTGGAGGAGGAGTCAACGTGCGGGTCACCGTGATCGGCTGCTCCGGCAGCTTTCCCGGGCCGGAGAGTCCCGCCTCGGGCTACCTGGTCGAGGCCGAGGGCTTCTCGCTGCTGCTCGACATCGGCAACGGCACGGTCGGCTCGCTGCAGCGCTTCCACGACGTGCTCGACATCGACGCGATCTGCATCACCCACCTGCATCCCGACCACTGCCTGGACCTGACGGTGTACTGGATCGCGCGCGTGTACTGCCCGTTCGGGCGGGCGCCGCAGATCCCGGTGTACGGGCCGAACGGGACCGCCGAGCACATGGCCAAGGCGTACGAGCTGGAGCCCAACCCGGACATGGGCGTGGCGTTCGACTTCCGGACGTTCCCGCCCGACCCCTTCCGGCTCGGCCCGTTCCGGATCACCACCGCGCTGATGAACCACCCGGTCGAGGCGTACGGGCTGCGGATCGAGCACGGCGGGCGGGTGCTGGCCTACTCCGGCGACACCGGGGAGAGCGACGCCCTGGTCGAGCTGGCCCGCGGCGCGGACCTGTTCCTGTGCGAGGCGGCGTTCGTGGAGGGCCGCGAGAACCCCCCCGACATGCACCTGACCGGCCGGACGGCCGGCGAGCACGCCGCCCGCGCCGGCGCCGGGCACCTCGTGCTGACCCACCTGCTGCCGTGGAACGACCCCGCCGTCACCCTCGCCGAGGCCAAGATGAGCGGCTTCACCGGCACCATCGAACTGGCCCAGGTCGGCACCGTCTACGACCTCTAGCCCGCCCGTGGCCCGCCCGCGCCGGCCGGTCCGGGGCGGGGCCGGACGGTACTAGGGTGAGCCCTATGGCCCGTCCTGACGATCGTGCTCCCGACCAGCTCCGGCCCGTGCGCATCCAGCGCGGCTGGCTCGACCACGCCGAGGGCTCCGTGCTCATCGAGTTCGGCGCGACCCGCGTGCTGTGCGCGGCCTCGGTGCAGGACTCGGTGCCCCGCTGGCGCCGCGACAGCGGGCTGGGCTGGGTGACCGCCGAGTACGCCATGCTGCCGCGCGCCACCAACACCCGCGGCGACCGCGAGTCGGTCAAGGGGCGGCTGGGCGGGCGCACCCAGGAGATCTCCCGGCTGATCGGGCGGTCCATCCGGGCCTGCGTGGACTTCAAGGCGCTCGGCGAGAACACCGTGGTCCTCGACTGCGACGTGCTGCAGGCCGACGGCGGCACCCGCACCGCCGCCATCACCGGGGCGTACGTGGCGCTGGCCGACGCGGTCGCCTGGATGCGCGAGCGCAGGATGCTCAAGGGCGACCCGCTGATCTCCTCGATCGCCGCGGTCAGCGTCGGCGTCATCGACGGCGAGCCCCGCCTGGACCTGTGCTACGAGGAGGACGTCAAGGCCGGCACCGACATGAACGTGGTGTGCACCGGCGACGGCCGGTTCGTGGAGGTGCAGGGCACCGCCGAGGGCCGCCCGTTCGACCGCGCCGAGCTGGACGCCCTGCTGGACCTGGCGCTGGGCGGCTGCCTGGAGCTGACCCGGCTGCAGCAGGAGGCGCTGGCCCGATGAGCCGGATCGTGCTGGCCACCCGCAACGCGGGCAAGATCGCCGAGCTGCACCGGATCCTCGACGGGTTCGAGGTGGTCGGGCTGGGGGAGTACCCCGACGCCCCCGAGGTCCCGGAGACCGAGTCCACCTTCGCCGGCAACGCGCTGCTCAAGGCCCGCGCCATCGCCGCGCACACCGGCCTGCCGGCGGTGGCCGACGACTCGGGCCTGTGCGTGGACGCGCTCAACGGCATGCCCGGAGTGCTGTCGGCCCGCTGGTCGGGACGGCTCGGCGACGCCACCGGCGACAAGGACCGCGCCAACCTGGACCTGGTGCTCGACCAGCTCGCCGACGTGGCCCCCGACCGGCGCGGCGCCCACTTCGCCTGCGCGGCCGCGCTGGTGCTGCCGGACGGCACCGAACGGGTCGTGGAGGGCCGGATGCACGGGCGGCTCGTCGACGCGCCGCGCGGCACCGGCGGGTTCGGCTACGACCCGATCTTCGTCCCGGAGGGTGAGACGCGCACCGCGGCGGAGCTGGCCCCGCAGGAGAAGGACGCCATCAGCCACCGGGGCAAGGCGTTCCGCGCGCTGGCCGAGATCATCGACGGGCTGCTGACCGGAGGGCGCGCCTAGCATGTCCGACATGGACTCCCTGTGGATCGTCGCGGTCGTGGTCGGCGGCCCCCTGGTGCTGGTGATGGCGCTGGTCCTGGTGGCCGCCCCGGCGGGCATGGCGATGGCCAAGGCGTCCCGGCCGCCCCGCGAGGTCACGCCCGCGGTCTGGGACGAGGCCAGGGCGCTGGTCGACAAGGGGCAGCTGATCCACGCCGTCAAGGTCGTCCGGCAGCACACCGGGATGTCCCTCAAGGACGCCAAGGACTACGTCGACGCCGTCAAGGACGGCCGCGCGCCGCGCCCGCTCGAGCCCAGGACCGGCCGCCTGTCCGACCGGGTCCGCGCGTTCCGCGACTCCGGCGACCGCGACTCGGCGCTCGCCCTGGTCCAGGCCGAGACCGGCATGACCCGCGAAGAGGCCGCCCGCTTCGTCGACGCCCTCGACTGAACGACGCCCTCCGGCGTGCCCGCACGCGCCGCCGACCGTCTCGGTGACCGGCGGATCGCAGGGCGGAGAGCAGGTGCCGCCCGGCCCGTCTCAAGGATCGCGCACAGCTCTGCCCGCCGGGTCGCGGGATGCCCGTCTCGATGACCGTGCACGGGCGCGTCAGCCGGGAACGGGACGTCTGGTCGCAGGGTGGCCGTTTCGGTGACCGGGCGCGGGTCAGCGGCCGGGGTGCGGGGCGCCGGGCTCCAGGCCGGGGAACATGTCCCAGCCGACCGTCTCGATGATCGTGCGCAGGCGTTCGGGCACGCGGTCCAGGACCAGTGGGCCGCGGCGCGGATGGCGGGCGGCCGCCGCGGTCAGCAGCTCCAGGGCGCCGAGGTCGATGAACTCCAGGTCGGCCAGGTCCAGATGCACCGGATCGCCGCCGGCGTGCGCCAGCAGGCCGGACAGCGCCCGGCGGAACTCCGCGTGCCGGGACGCGTCCAGCTCCCCGCCGAGCGCCAGGCCCGCCGGATGGGACGTCCGGTCGATGCGCAGCACCGGCTCGGGGACGACCGACACCGCGTGCTCGGCCCGCAGCGCCGCGAGCTGATCCGGCGCACCGGCCCGCCGGTCGAACTGGCAGACCGCGATGACGGCGGCGCTCGCGCCCACGACCCGTGCGATGACGCGTTCGCACTCCAGGACCAGCGGCAGCCCGCCCGGACGCCGCAGCGTCCCGGTCAGGTCGGCGAGCAGCCGCACGCCCCGCTCCGCCGCCGCGATCTCCGCGGTCAGCGCCCGCTCCAGCGCGGACGGGCCGGCGTCCCACGGCAGCACCGCCACCCGGTCGCCCGCGGGAGCCCCGCCGTCCGCGGCACCGCCCAGCAGAACGATCCGGTCCGCACCACCCGCCGGGCCCGTGCCGACGAACGCCTCCACCACCTGACGCCGCTCGTCCTCACCCTGGTACGCCAGCCAGGCATGGTCGCCGGGCCGCAGCTCGTTCACCGGCCGGCAGAGCGGCCACCGGGAATCCATCGCGCCCTTCACCGCCATCTCACCCGAAGTGAAAACCAGCGTACGCGGGGTCGTCTCACCGGAAGTAGCCGCTCGACGACGAGGTTTTACGGCTATCTGAATGCACATGCAGCGGCGTTCAGCCGCGCATCACGAGACGGACGAACGTGCCGTCCCGGTCCGCGTACAGCCGGACGGCGTCCACCAGCAGCCGCACCGTCCACAGCCCGAACCCGCTGTCCAGCGCCGAGCCGGGCGGGGCGAAACCGGCCGGCGCGCCCGCCCGCCAGCGGCCGTGGTCGCCGACCTCGCAGACGAACTCGCCGCCCTGCGACCACACCCGCACCCCCATCGGGGCGGCGCCGTGCTTGAGGGCGTTCGTGGCCACCTCGGTCACCGCGGTCTCCAGCGCCGCCAGCCGGCCCGCGTCCAGCCCGTGCGCGCTCGCCCGCGCCGTCACGAACCGCCGCACCTGGTACAGCTCGAACGCCGACCCGAACGGCAGATGGCAGGCGTCGGCCGGGGGCGCCGGCCGGTCGCGGTCCGGACCGGGCACCGGCGAGTCCTCGTACCCCCCGTTGGCCCGCCGGTCCCCGCCGACGATCATCCACGGATGGGCCCGCCGGGCCTCCTCGACGATCCCCGCGTCCACCGCGTTGCGGTCGTACGCGCACACCACCCGGGCGCCCGACCGGGCGAACACCGTGTTGACCAGCGTCTCGTAGCGGATCCACTCGGCCGTCTCCCAGCGGGCGTCCGCCGACCAGTTCCGCTCGCCCGCCACCCGCACCCGGCGCGGCGCGTGCGCCCGCACCAGCCGGTCGTAGTCCTGCAGGGCCCGCACCGGATGCCGGTAGAACGTTCCCGCCTCGACGTAGGTGATCTGCCCGCCCGCACGGCCCAGCACGTCGCGCAGCGCCTCCAGCCGGGGACCGGGCAGCACGGCGAACACCGCGTCCCCCGCCTCCAGCCCGTCCCGCAGGAACGGCACCACCGTGGCCAGGTACTCGGCGACGCCGTCGTACACCAGCGCGTTGTGCTCCAGGGCCGTTCCCGTCATCCGCGGCCCCGCCCCGGCACCAGGCCGGGCAGTCGCGCCCAGCCCACCGCCTCGATCATCTGCGCCAGTTGCGGGGGCATCCGGTCCAGCACCAGCCGGCCGCCGCGCGGCAGCCGCATCGCCTGGCGGACCAGCACGTTCAGCGCGGCCGGATCCACGAACCGCAGCCGCGCGCAGTCCAGGTGCACCCGGTGGCGGCCCGCCGCGGCCAGCGCCAGCCGCTCGGCGAACACCGCGTGCCGGGCCGCGTCCAGCTCGCCCTCCAGCCGCAGCCCGGGCGGGTCGAACGTGCGGACCAGCCGCAGCACCCCGTCGTCGAACTCCGGATCGGGCCGCACCAGCACCTCGTGCTCGTCGCGCAGCGCCGCCAGCCGGTCCGCCGCCACCAGCCGCCGGTCCACCTGGCAGATCGCCATCGCCATGGTGCTCGGCGACACCGTCGCGGCCAGCCCGTGCTCGCACCCGGCGACCTCCTCGGGCGCGTACGCCACCGCCCAGGTGAGGTCCAGGGTGATCCGCACCGCCCGGAAGCCCTCGCCGAACGCCCGCGACACCTCGTCGCCCAGCACGTCCAGCAGCCGCCCCGGATCGAACCGGTCCCCGCTCAGGCACGCCCGTTCCCGTGGCAGCACCCGCAGCGCCCCGCTGCGCACGTGGGCGTCCGGGTCCGCCCCGCCCGCCCAGCGCACTCCGGGCAGGTCCAGCGGATCGGCGTCGGTGACGTAAACGACCTTCTCCTCGGTGGCCAGCCCGTCGGTCACGAACCTGCCCACGACGCGTTCCCGCTCCTCGCCCCCGCCGAACGCCAGCCAGGCATGGTCCCCCGGCCGCATCTGCCCCACCGGCCGCTCGGCGAAGAACGCCTCCCCGGGCGACGGCGAACCGTCGTCGCGGACCAGCCCAGCGTACGCCTCACCCGCCGCACCGGCAGACCAGTTCATCAAGCCGTCACCTCGACCCCGCCCGGCCCCGCCCACCGTCCGGCGGAACGCCCCGGCCACCCCCCGATCCGGCCAGCGTAAACCCACCCTCCACCCCCCTCGAACCCCCCCTTTTTCACATGCCCACAACACCCGGATCGAGGCCGGCTCGGTCGTGCCGCCCGGTGACCGGGGCTTTAGGGGTCCCGGCACACCGGACGGCCGGCGGGCGTCAGGGAACGCGGAAGGGGGCGGCCGCCTGGCCGCCCCCTTCGGTGTGGGGCCGGTGAGATTCGAACTCACTCTGCTACGGACCTAAACCGCATGCCTCCTACCGGTTGGGCTACGGCCCCGCTGCTTTCGGTTCTTAATCCTACCAGCGTAGGTGGGGGTCTGGGTGTGACAGTTCGGGCACAGGAATCGGAGATTCTCCCGGCGGTTGTCGCAGTGGTCCCCGTTGATATGGTCCACGTGGAGGATGAGCGGGCGGCCCCGCCACTCACTGATACCGCATTCCCGGCAACAGTGCGGTACGCCTATCTCCAGCAGTGCGCGGCGCAGCCTTTCGGTCTTGGGACGCCCGGAGCCGGGTGGGCTGCGGACCAGGATCTCCGCCGCGCTCTTGCGCGGCCCCGGCCGGCCTCTGGCGTGCGCCTGACCCAGGAAGTGGGAGGTGTCGACGCCGAGCGCGCGCAGGCGCCGGCTGATGTGGGCGTGTGCGCCACCGGAGGGCGGAATGCCCAAGTAGCGCAGCACGCCCGCCACGCTGACCGAATGGGCGGCCGCCTCGCCCAGCAGTTCCTCGGTGTACTTCTCGCCGTATCTGCGATTCCCCATGCGGGGATCGTAGGGCGGCGGTCTGACATTTCCCGGGCGCCGGCGACCGGCCGATCAAAGGCCGAGGTCTTTGCGGAGGCGGTTGACGTGGCCGGTGGCCTTCACGTTGTAGTAGGCCTTTTCGATTTTGCCTTCGGGGTCGATGATGAAGGTGGAGCGGATGACGCCGACCACGACCTTGCCGTAGAGCTTCTTCTCGCCGTAGGCGCCGTAGGCCTGCAGGGTGGCGGTGTCGGGGTCGGACAGCAGGGGGAAGGTCAGGCCGTCGCGGTCGCGGAACTTGGCGAGCTTGGCGGGCGGGTCGGGGGAGATGCCGACGACGGTGACGCCGGCGGCCTGCAGGTCGGGGAGGGCGTCGCGGAAGTCGACGGCCTCCTTGGTGCAGCCGGGGGTCATGGCGGCCGGGTAGAAGTACAGGATCACGCGCTTGCCGCGCAGCGACGCCAGGGACACCGGGTCGCCGTCGGCGTCGAGGAGTTCGAAGTCGGGGGCGACGTCGCCGGGCTGCAGCCGCTGGGACACCAGTTCCGCCTTTCGGGGTGGCGGTCAGGCGGCCGCGGACGGGCCGCGGGCGTCGTTCGCCTGACCGGTCGTCGGGTGGGGTCGTGCCAGGGATGATCCCCGGTACGACAGGTCATCTCAACCGTACCGGGGACAGGGGCGGACAGGGGCGGGAGCGCCGGGCGGGAAGGGGCCGGGAGGGCCCGCGACGATAGGGGCGGGGGGAACGGAGCACCCGCCCGTCATACCTGCAACACTGAACGGATCATCTGCCGCAGGATGCTCGGACGATAAGGACACGGCATGGCTGACAGAGCCCGCGATCCGGAGGCGCTGGAGAAGGAGATCGAGGCGACCCGGAAGGAACTCGCGCGGACCATCGACGCGATCGCGGACCGGGTCAACCCGCGCAATGTCGCGCAGCGCGGCGTGACCCGCCTGAAGGAGGAGGCCGGTCAGGTCGCGGCGGCCGTGGGCGCGCTGGTGGTCCCGTCGGCCCCGGGCGAGGACGGCGAGCCGGGCGGGGTCGATCGCCGGGTCGTCGCGGCGGGCGTGGGCGCCGTGGTCGCGGTGACGGTGTTCGTCCTGTGGCGTCGCGGCCGCCGGCGCCGCGGCTGACCGGATTCCCGGACGGCGCCGGTCCCTCTACGGGGCCGGCGCTTTCTTGTGCCCTTGGACCTCACATCACCGATGCGGGCCTTCGAGCGCGCCCAGACCGTGCCGGACGGACGCAGCCGCCGGGCCCGGTGACCTCGGCCGTTCGCGTTGACGGCTCGGGGCGGCTCCTGCGGAGGCCGGTGGAGCGGGGCGCGTCAGGGCGTGAACTGGGGGAGGTGGGCTCGGTGGGCGGCCAGCCCCTCGTCCAGGATGCGTTCGGCGGTGTGCTTGCCGCGGATGAACGGGTGGGCCATCAGGGCCTGCAGGGCGGTGCGGCGGTCGCCGGTGGCGGCGGCGTCGGCGGCCAGGCGTTCGTAGGCGTGGATGGCCTGGGTCAGGCCGCGCACGGGGGCGGGCAGGGGGCCCATGGTCAGCGGCACGGGGCCGCCGCGGCCGACGACGGCGGGGACCTCCACCACGGCGTCGTCGTCCAGGGAGGAGACGGCGCCGTTGTTGCGGGTGTTGACGATGACGCGGCGGCCCTCGTCGCGGTGCAGGGCGCAGATGACGTCGACCGCGAACTCGCCGTGCTCGCCGCCGCCGCGTTCCCGGCTGGGATCGGGGTCGGGCTTGGCGGCCTCGGCGGCGACGGACTCGTAGTAGGCGGGCAGCATGGCCATGATGTCCTGCGCCCGGGTGGTGCCCTTGGCGCGCAGCTCCTCGACCACCTCGTCGTGGAAGAAGTAGTACTTGGCGTAGGAGTTCGGCAGGAAGCCGAGCGCCTTGGCCAGCTCCGCCATCCGGGACGGGTCCCGCCAGGGGGTCGCGCCGCCGCCGGGGATCTCCAGGTCCGCCAGCCGGGCGGGCAGGTCCAGCGGCTCGCCGTGCAGGCGGACCCGTTCGGCCCAGGTGGCGTGGTTGAGGCCGATCCAGTCGGCCTCCAGCCCGTCGAACGGCAGCCCCAGCAGCTCGGCCCACATCTCGGTGTCGCCGACGTGCTGGTCGCACAGCCCGATGACGCGGGTGCCGGGCCGGTGCCGCAGCACCGCGTCGGTGACGATGTTGGTGGGGTTGGTGTAGTTGACGATCCAGGCCCCCGGGTCGGCCAGGTCGGCGATCTCCAGCAGCACCGGCACCGAACGGCAGGCCATCAGGAACCCGCCCGGCCCGGCCGTCTCCTGCCCCACCACGCCGTGCCGCAGCGGGATCGACTCGTCCAGGTGCCGTGCCGCCATCCCGCCCGGCCGGAACGTGGTGAACACGTACGAGGCGCCGTCCAGCGCGGGCTTGAGCTCGGTGTGCGCGGTCACGGTGAAGCCGGCGCCGCGGGCGGAGAACATGGCGGTGGCCAGCCGGGTCATCAGCCCCAGATGGCCGGCGTCGACGTCGTGGAACGCCAGCTCGGCCCCGGCCAGGTCGCCGGCGCGGTGCAGCAGCCCGCGGATCACCCCCGGCATGTAGCCGCTGCCGGCCCCCACGATGGCGATCTTCACGCTCACAGGACTCTCCTAGCGCAGCGTCGGCTCGGCGCGGGTCACCGAGCCGAGCCCGCTGTCGGGGATGTACGGAACGACGAACTCGTAGTCGGCCAGCACCTCGGGCGGCACCTCGGAGGTCTCCCCGAACGCGGCGATGTCCCCCCAGCAGGGCGCGCCCAGCGACCCGCTGTAGTGGCGCACCGACAGCCCCGCGCACAGGTTGGCGAACCGCAGCCGCTGCAGCAGCGGCCATCCGGCCAGGGTGCCGAACACGAACCCGGCGGCGAACACGTCCCCGGCCCCGGTGGTGTCCAGCGGCTCCACCGGCAGCGCGGGCGCCCAGGCGCGTTCCCCGGTGGTGGAGTCGACGGCGATGGCGCCCTGCGCCCCCTGCTTGACCACCACGACCGGGACGCGCGGCGCCAGCGCCTCCAGCGCGTCGGCGGGCCGCCGGGTGCGGGTGTAGGCCATCGCCTCGACCGCGTTCGGCAGGAACACGTCGACCGCGGCGAGCCGGTCCAGCACGTCGGTGGACCAGGTCTCGGTCGGGTCCCAGCCGACGTCGGCGAACACCAGCGTCCCGGCCCGGCGCATCTCCAGCGCCCACGCCGGGACCGGCCGGTCGATGTCGACGAAGCAGGTCGCGGCGCTCGGCGGGGCGGTGACCAGCTCGCCGGCGGAGGGCATGGGCCGGGCGTAGGTGACCATGCTGCGGTCGGAGTCGTAGGCCATCGACACCGTGACCGGGGTGGGCCAGCCGGCCGGCCGGTGCGACCAGGTCAGGTCGACGCCCTCCTGCTCGGACAGGGTCCGCCACAGGTAGGCGCCGAACATGTCGTCGCCGATCGCGGTGGCCAGCCCGGTGCGCAGCCCGAGCCGGCTCATCGCCACCGCGATGTTGGCGATGCCGCCGGGCGCCGAGCCGAGCCCGTCGGTGACCAGCTCGGTGCCGGGCGGCGGCAGGCCGGGCAGCCCGGTGAAGATCATGTCCATGAACACCCGGCCGGTCAGGAACACGTCCAGCCCGCCGTCCCCGCCGAAGCGCAGCCGCCGCTCGGCGCAGGGGTCGTCGAACGACGCCGCAGGCGGTGCCGTCGCGTTCGGTGCGCCCATCGGAACCTCCCGTCCGAGGCTCTCGAAAACCCGGTCACGATCCCGGCCGATGCCACCGACCATACTCGGCGGCTACGACGGAATCGTCAGCCGAACGAGGGCCTGCTGACGGTGAACCGGGCCTCCACCGTGGCGCTGACCGTCTGCGTCCGCGGCTCCAGGTCCAGCGGAGGGGGCTCCTCGGCGGCGGCGACGGGCGCGGCGGCGGCGTACGCCGCCATCGGCTCCGCCCGGAACGTCTCGGCGGCGCGCGAGGTCAGCCCCTCGTCGGCCAGCTCCACCAGCCCGGTCAGCTCGCTGCCCAGCGCCTCGGCGTAGCTGCGGGCCCGCTGCACCGCCTGGTGCACGGCCTGCCGGGCGGCCTCGGCGTACACCTCGCTGTCGCGGCGCAGCGCCCAGTACGGCCCGTCCACCCGGGTGCGCTCGGTGTCGGCGAGCCGGGTGACCAGCTCCCCGAGGACCGACAGGTCCTGCACCGTCACCTTGATCCACACGGTGCCCTGGTAGTAGTTGATGTCGCCCTCACGGCGCCGGTACTTGAGCACCGGGGTGACGGTGAGCGCGCCGGTCTCCAGCTTCTCGACCGCGTCCCCGTACGACCGGATCAGCTCCAGGCAGTGGCGGTTGTTGGCGACGAGCCGGTCGAGGGCCTTGCGGCGGTCGTCGTCCTTGGACTGGACGTATACCGACAGGTGGGCGATCTCCGGGTCGACCTCCAGGAGGGCCTCCCCGCGAACGCTGATGACGGGCTCTTGAGTCATGTCCCCAATCTAGGGACCGGCTACAGGAATGTGCGGCCCTCTCCGCGGTACGTCGGCACGCTCTTCACCACCGTGTCGCCCTCCACCAGGTGCAGGGTGTCGAACCGTTCGCACAGCTCGCCCGCCTTGGTGTGGCGGAACCAGACGCGGTCCCCGATGGCCAGCTCGTCGGCCGCGGCCCCCAGCAGCGGGGTCTGCACCTCGCCCGCGCCCTCGTTGGCGTCGTACGACAGTCCCCTGGGCAGGTACGGCTGGGGCAGCCGCAGCCGGTCGGCGGGGCCGGAGGCCAGGTAGCCGCCGCCCAGGCAGGTCACCACGCCGGGGCCGGGGCGCCGCACCACCGGGAGGGCGAACAGCGCGGCGGGGCGCCCGGTGAAGTTGCTGTAGTAGTCGAACAGGTGCGGCTGGTAGAGCCCGGAGCCCGCGGCGATCTCGGTGACGGCCCGTTCGGCGGCGGTCTTCTCCACGCTGCCGGTGCCGCCGCCGTTGACGAACTCCAGGCCGGGCGTCACCTCGCGGACGGCCCGCACGACGGCGGCGCGGCGGCGGGCCAGCTCCAGCCGGGAACGGGCCTGCATCGCCTTGATCACCTTGGCCCGGGCGGGGTTGCCGGGGGGCTCGTCGCCGACCCCGGCGATCTGCGACTCGTAGGCCATCAGCCCGACCAGCGTCACCGTCGGGTGCCGTGCGATGCGGGCGGCGAACGCGGCGGCCTGCGCGGGGTCGTGGATCGAGGAGCGCCGCGCCCCGATCCGGATCCGGCCGCCCAGCAGCCGGTATCCGGCGTCGATGTCCATGCACACCCGGATCGGGCCGGGGGCGTGGCCGGCGGCGCGTTCGATCATCGCCAGGTGGTCGGGGGAGTCGACCAGCACGGTGACCACGGACCGCGCGTGGTCGTCGGCCGCCAGCCGGGCCAGGGCGGTCTCGTCGGCGGTCGGGTAGGCGACCAGGATGTCGTCGCTCATCCGCTCGGCGGCCAGCCACAGCGCCTCGGGGAGCGTGAACGCCATGATCCCGGCGAAGCCGTCCATGGCCAGCACCTCGGCCAGCAGCGCCCGGCACCGCACCGACTTGCTGGCCACCCGGATCGGCTTGCCCGCCGCCCGGCGGACCAGATCGGCGGCGTTGGCGCGGAAGGCGTCCATGTCGACGATCGCCAGCGGGGCGGGCAGCGCGGCGGTGGCGGTGTCGTACCGCTTGCGGAGGTTCATGGGGTCATCCTGCCCGAGGAACGGAGTAACGTGAGAAGTCCTCACATTCTAGTCCCGGCGCGGATGGTCCTCGAAGAACGTCCACAGGGTGTTGTGCGCGCCCTCCGGCCAGGCGTGGCCGCCGCCCTCGATCCGGCACAGCGCCACCTCGGTCCCGGCCCCGCCCCGCCCGGTGGTGCGGCAGTCCGGCCCGTCGCCGACCTCGAGGGTACGGCCGAGGGGCGGCAGGCCGTTCTCCTTGCGCCAGTAGTCGACGGCGTGCGAGACCGGCGGGAAGGAGCGCGGGTCGTTCCAGTCGATCCGCCCGCCGCCGTCGTAGGGCACGTTGCCGTCGCGGGTGCCGTGCATGACCAGCACCGAGGTCGGCGCCGGGTCGCAGCGCGGCATCGCCATCGCGGCCGACACCGCCCCGATCGCGGCGAACGTCCCGGGCGCCTCGCACGCCAGCCGGTAGGCCATGGCCGCCCCGTTGGAGAAGCCCGTCGCGTACACCCGGTCGGGGTCGGCGAGCCCGGCGTCGGTGAGCCTGCCGACGAGCTCGGTGATGAACCCGATGTCGTCGGTCTTGGCGAGCTTGGCCGGGCCGCAGCAGAACCCGGCGTTCCAGCTCATCAGCCAGCCCTCGGGATAGGCCACCAGGACGCCCTCCCGGTCGGCCGTCTCGTCGAGGCCGCTGATCCGCTCCATGCGCTCGGCGTTGGCGGCGCCGCCGTGCATGGCGACGACCAGGGGCAGCGGTTCGGCGGGCCGGCCGTCGCGCCACCGCCGGTCGGCGAGCTGCGGCGGGACCCGCAGCCGGTACTCCCGCTTGTTGACGCCCCCGGCGTCCAGCTTCAGCCGGTGGGTGCCCGCGGCGGTGGGGACGCCCGCGACCTCGGCGGGAGGGCGCTCGCGCCCGGCCGCGCCGCCGGGACGGTCCGGCGCGTCGCCGGGGGAGCATCCGGCCAGCAGCAGGAGCAATGCCGGTGCCAATGACGCGACCCGTCGCATGCGGGGCAATCTAACCGCGGGACGAACCGGACAAACGGTCCCCGCCCGCCGCCGGGTCCGGTGAAAGACCGCCAAAGGCCGGAGTCGTGCCTGGATATCGTGGGAGTGGGCGCCGCGGACCAGGGGCGGCGCACATCCTGAAATCGTCAGAAGGCCGTGCCGTGACTTCCTACATCCTGACCCTGTCGTGCCCGGACCGGCCCGGCATCGTCGCCGCCGTCTCGGGGCTGCTGGCCGAGCGCGACTGCAACATCCTGGAGAGCCAGCAGTACGGCGACGCCGACACCGGACGGTTCTTCATGCGGGTGCAGTTCAGCGCCCCGGAGGGGGTCGCGGCGGACGAACTGCGGGCCGCCCTGCACCTGCAGGCCGGGCGCTTCGCGCTGGACTGGCGGCTGCACGAGCCCGGCAGCCGCACCCGCGTGCTGATCATGGTGTCCAAGGCCGGGCACTGCCTGAACGACCTGCTGTACCGGACCCGTTCGGGGCTGCTGGACATCGACATCGTGGCGGTCGCCTCCAACCATCCGGACCTGCGCCCGCTCACCCAGTCGTACGGGGTCGACTACCACCACCTGCCGATCGGGCCGGGCGGCAAGGCCGCGCAGGAGGCGGAGATCCTGGCGCTGGTGGAGCACTACCAGGTGGACCTGGTGGTGCTGGCCCGCTACATGCAGGTGCTGTCGGACGAGTTCTGCGCCAAGCTGCCGGGCCGGATCATCAACATCCACCACTCGTTCCTGCCGAGCTTCAAGGGCGCCCGGCCCTACCACCAGGCGCACGCCCGGGGGGTCAAGCTGATCGGCGCCACCGCGCACTACGTGACGCCCGCCCTCGACGAGGGGCCGATCATCGAGCAGGAGGTCGCGCGGGTCGACCACACCCACAGCCCGGCGGACCTCATGGCGGTGGGGCGGGACATGGAGTGCCTGGCGCTGGCCCGCGCCGTCCGCTGGCACAGCGAGCACCGGATCCTGCTGGACGGCGACAAGACGGTCGTCTTCCGCTGAGACCGGCCCTCCCCGGCCCGTCGAATTGCGCCGCGAATTTCCCGGGAAATGTCCGGTCCGTCCGGGAACACGCCGCTTGGAGACGATTTCCGGACGGTCCGGAACGATCTGAAGATTCGGTGCATGATTTCCGGCTGCCGGGTTATATACGGGGCGCAAGGCCACGCCGTACGCAATGGGGGGAATTGTCGTGGCTGACACCAGCAGCAAGATGCAGCAGGCCAGGTCGCAGGACGAGGACGCGGCGCGGGCGCTCGACGAGCTCCGGCCCGACCAGCGGGCCGACCGCGCCGAGCGGGCCGCCGAGCGGGCCATGGAGCAGACCGAGGGCAGGGTGCGCGGCAAGGCGCAGCGGGCCCGGGACAAGGCGCGCAAGGCCAAGTGACCTAGCGTCCGGGCGGCGGGGCCGGTGGCGCGACAGGGCGCCACCGGCCCCGTCTCTTACCGGCAAGGACGATCTACCCAAACATCGCTTTTCGGAGTTGTTTAGCGACCGGGGCATTGAGCATCAACCGCACGTCACGCATTCGTCATCGGGGGGTGCAATCGTGACGCAGGAGAGCGGGAAGACGGCGACCAGGGAACGGGCCGGGACGGCGCCGGGCACGGCGACGGCCGGCACGCAGAGCCCCGTCAGGGCCGGCCAGGGCAAGGGCGAGCTGGTCACCTCCAGCGGGCGCACCACCATCGTCGGCGGCGTCGTCTCCAAGGTGGCCGGGATGGCGGCCCGGGAGATCGGCGGCGTGTACGCCATGGGTTCCGGGGTGGGCCGCACGCTCGGCTCGGTCAGGGAACGGCTGCCCGGCATGACCAGGAACGTCGCCCAGGGGGTGGCCGTCGAGGTCGGCGAACGCCAGGCGGCCGTCGACATCGACCTGGTGGTCGACTACGGGGTGTCCATCCCCGACCTGGCCAACGCCGTACGGGAGAACGTCATCCGGTCCGTCGAGCACATGTGCGGGCTGGAGGTCGTCGAGGTCAACGTCACCGTCGACGACATCCACCTGCCCGACGAGGACGGGGAGCAGCAGCAGGGCGGCGGGCAGCAGCGCGCCGAGCACGAGGAGCCCAGGGTCCGATGACCGCCCCGGCGCCGCCCGCGCCGTCCACGGCGGAGCTCGCCGGGCGGATCGCCGAGCGGGCCCGCGCCGTGGCCGGTGTCGTCCGCCTGACCGCCGGCCCCAGGGCGGAGGTGGTCACCTACCGTCCAGGTCCGCCGCTGCCGGGGGTGGCGGTGCGCGCCGACGAGGTGCGGGTGTCGGTGGTCGTGCTGCCGGACCGGCCCGTGACCGAGACGGCCGAGGCGGTCCGGGCGGCGGTCGCGCCGCTGGCGGGGGAGCGGGCGGTGCACGTCATCGTCGCCGACCTGGCCGATCCCGCCGAGACGACCGCCGGAGACGCGGCCAGGTGAACGACGCCCGCGAGCGGCGCGCGGCCTTCCGCGCCTGGGTGCGGGCCAACCATCCGGACGCGGGCGGCGACCCGGCCGCCTTCGCCGCCGGGCTGGAACGGCGCCGCCGCGCCCGGGCGGCCGAGGACGCGCCGGTGGTCGTGGTCCGGCGGCGGCCCGGGCTCGGGCCGCTGCACCGCTGGCTGGAACGCCGCAGGAGGCGGCGGGACCGCACGGTCGAATGAAGGGAAGCACGATGGAGCACACGATCTGGCCGATCGTCGGGTTGGTCTACGGGACCGTCCTCGGCATCGCCGCGGCCGCCGGCGGGTTCGCCGCGTTCGTCGCCGTGCTGGTGTTCGGGGTCCTCGGCTATCTGGGCGGGCGCGCGATCGCGGGCGACCTGGACCTCGGCGAGGTCTTCGGCACCGCCCGGACGCGCCGGGGGCCGACCTCATGAGCGCCGGCCGGCTGCGCTCGGAGCGCGGCGTCACCACCATCGCCGACCGGGTGGTGAGCAAGATCGTCTCACGGGCCGCCGCCGAGGCGGAGCGGGCCGGCGGCCTGGAACGCAGCGTGCTGGGCGTCCGGCTGGGCGAGGACCGCCGGGTCCGCGCCCGCGCCTCGGCCAGCGGCGGCAAGGTCGTCGCCCGGGTCGAGCTGTCGGTGGAGTACCCCGCGTCGATCCTGTCGGTGACCAGCCAGGCCCGCGAGCGCGTCCGGGAGCGGGTGGAGTCGCTGACCGGGCTGACGGTGGACCACGTCGACATCGACGTCACCGACCTGACGTCCCGGCGGCCGGGGAAGGCGGTGCGGGTCCGATGACCACGCACGCCGGACAGCTGCGGCCCGCCCGGCCCCGGCCCGCCCGCGGGGCCGTCGACCGCACCGCCCGGCGGGCCGCCCACCGGGTGTTCCGCCCGCGCCGGATGTGGCCCGCGCTGCTGGTGTCGGCGCTGCTGACCGTGGTGGGCGTGGTGGTCGCGACCGAGGTGATCGCCGCGCTGGCGGGGGCGTCCGCCGGGCTGATCGACCACGACCGGATCACGTCCTGGCTGTCGCGCACCTCCTGGAACGACGCGGTGACCATCGCCGCCGCCTCCGTGGCGGCCCTGCTCGGCCTGGCCTGCCTGGCCGCCGGGCTCAACCCCGGCCACACCTCCCTGGTCGAATTGCACAGCGACGACCCCGACCTGGTCGTCGGGGTGATGCCGCGCGGGCTGCGCCATGCCGTGGCCGCCGCGGCCGGCGACGTGGAGGCGGTCACCGCCGTCCGCAAGGTCAGGCTGCGGCGCCACCGGGTGCGCGTGGTGGTGGAGACCGCCCTGCGCGACCCGGCGGGTCTGGACGAACGGGTGGCCGAGGCGGTCGCCGGGCGGCTGGAACGGCTCGGCACCCGCCCCGCGCGGAAGGTGTCCGTACGGGTGCGTACCACGGAGGCGGTGTGAATCGCAGTGCGGCCGGGCTGAACCGGATCGGGCTCACCATCGTCGGGCTCCTGCTGCTGGCGGGGGGCGGCGCGGCGCTTGCCCGCGCGCTGGGCGTCTGGGGGCAGGGCGCGGCCCGCGAGCCCCTGCTGACCGACGGCCTGCGGACCCTGCCCGACACCTACGGGTGGTTCTGGTACGCGGTCGCCGTGGGCGCGGTGCTGGTCACCCTGCTGGCCCTGGCGTGGCTGCTCGCCCAGAGCCGCTCGGAGAAGCTCGGCGGGCTGTCGCTGGACGACCGCTCCGGAGGCTCCACCAAGGTCTCGGCGGCGGCGCTGACCTCCGCCGTCGAGGAGGACGTCGCCGCCCACCCCGGCGTGGAGAAGGCCCGCGCCAGGCTGCTGGGCAGCAGGAGGCATCCGCGGCTGGTCATGACCGTCGCCTACGGGGTCCGCGCCGACCCCGCGGAACTGCGCGGCGAGGTCGTGCCCGCGGCGGTCGCACGGCTGCGGAACGCGCTGGACCGGGAGACGCTGCCCACGGTGGTGCGGCTGCGCCTGGTCGACGCCCCCGAACACCGGACGCCCGTCTGAGCGCGCTTCCTCCGGGGCGGGCCCCTCGGGAACGGTCCTCGCTCCGCTGCGGCCGTCCTGATGAAGGGCGACCCCCGGACCCCCGGGGAGTCCCCGCCGATAGCCTTGCGTCCCGACGGGATCCCCGGGACTGGAGGCGTTGCGGATGCGGCTGGCCGGGCGGGCACAGGTGGCCATCACGGACCGTTCGGGCGGGGTGAGCGCCCCGCCGTTCGATGAGCGCAATCTCGGCGGCGCGGTCGGCGACGACCCGGAGGCGGTCCGCCGCAACCGCGAGCTGACCGCCCGCGAACTGGGGCTGGACCCGTCCCGGGTGGTCTACATGCGGCAGGTGCACAGCGCCGAGGTCCGGTACGTGACCGGGCCGTTCGGCGACGACCCGCCGGGCGTCGACGCGATCTTCACCGACCGGCCCGGCCTGGGGCTGGCCGTGCTGGTGGCCGACTGCGCGCCGGTGCTGGTGGCCGACCCCGACGCCGGGCTGGTGGGCGCCGCCCACTCCGGCCGGGTGGGCACCGCCGCGGGCGTGGTCCCGGCGCTGGTGGCGGCGATGGCCGAACGCGGCGCGGACCCCGCCCGGATGACCGCGCTGATCGGCCCGTGCGCCTGCGGCCTCTGCTACGAGGTGTCCGCCGGGATCCGCGACGAGGTGGCCGCGCTGATCCCCGAGACCCGCGCCACCACCCGGCGGGGCACCCCGGCGCTGGACGTGCGGGCCGGGGTGGAGGCCCAGCTCAAGCGGGCGGGCGTCGCCGACATCCGGCACGACGCCCGCTGCACCCTGGAGTCGCCGGAGCTGTACTCCTACCGGCGCTCGAACCGTACCGGCCGGTTCGCTGGGTACATCTGGCTGACCTGAGGGGTTGCGTCAAGAAACCCGGGCATGGCAGCCTCGCCCGCATGAGAGACGACATGGCCCGGGCGGTGGCGGCCTACGAGCAGACCGTGCGGTCGACGATCGCGCTCGCCCAGGACTTCTCCGACGCCGACTACGACCTGCCGACCGACCTGCCGGGCTGGACCGTCAAGGACGTCCTGTCCCACCTGATCGGCATCGAGCGGATGCTGCTCGGCGACCCCGTCCCGCAGCACACCCTGCCCGAGGACCTGCCCCACATTCGCAACGACTTCGCCCGCATGCTCGAGGTCGACGTGGACGTGCGCCGCCCGGTGCCCGGCCCCGAGGTCCTCGCCGAGCTCACCGAGACCCTCGAGCGCCGCCTCGTCCAGCTCCCCGGCATCGACCCCGACCAGGAGACCATCGCCCCCACCGGCAGGACGGTCCCCTACGTCGAGTTCATGACCTTCCGCGCGTTCGACTGCTACGTCCACGAACAGGACGTGCGCCGCGCCGTGGGCCGCCCCGGCAACCTCGACGCCCCCGCCGCCGAGTACACCCGCTACCGCCTCGGCTTCGGCCTGCCGTTCGTCGTGGGCAAGAAGGCCGGCGCCGAGCCCGGCCAGACCGTCAGGTTCGAGGTCACCGGCCCCGCCGCGTTCACCCGCCACATCGCCGTCGGCGACGACCGCCGGGCCCGCGACACCGACCCCGTCGACGCCCCCACCGCCACCCTGACCATGGACTGGGAGACCTTCATGCTCCTGTCCACCGGCCGCCGCACCCCCGACACCGTTCCCGTCCCCGCCACCGTCGCCGGCGACCAGGACCTGGCCACGAGGGTCCTCGCCAACATGAACACCACCCCCTGAGCCGGGGGCTCAGCACTCGATGACGTTGACGGCCAGGCCGCCGCGGCTGGTCTCCTTGTACTTGTCGAGCATGTCGCGGCCGGTGTCGCGCATGGTCTTGATGGCCTTGTCGAGGGAGACGAAGTGGCGGCCGTCGCCGCGCAGGGCCATGCGGGCGGCGGTGATGGCCTTGACGGCGCCCACGGCGTTGCGCTCGATGCAGGGGACCTGGACCAGGCCGCCCACGGGGTCGCAGGTCAGGCCCAGGTTGTGCTCGATGCCGATCTCGGCGGCGTTCTCCACCTGCTCGGGGGTGCCGCCGAGGACCTCGGCCAGGCCGGCGGCGGCCATCGAGCAGGCCGAGCCCACCTCGCCCTGGCAGCCGACCTCGGCGCCGGAGATGGAGGCGTTCTGCTTGAACAGCACGCCGATGGCGCCGGCGGCGAGCAGGAAGCGCACCACGCCGCCCTCGTCGGCGCCGGGGACGAAACGGTCGTAGTAGTGCAGGACGGCGGGGACGATGCCCGCCGCGCCGTTGGTGGGGGCGGTGACGATACGGCCGCCTGCGGCGTTCTCCTCGTTGACCGCCAGGGCGAACAGGGTGACCCAGTCCATGGCGTGCATCGGGTCGGCCGAGCCCTCGGTGCGCAGGCGGCGGTGCAGCTGCGGGGCGCGGCGACGGACCTTCAGGCCGCCGGGCAGCAGTCCCTCGGTGGTGCAGCCGCGCCGCACGCAGGCGCGCATCACCTGCCACAGCTCCAGCAGGCCGGTCCTGATCTCCGCCTCGGTACGGCCGAACGCCTGCTCGTTGGCCAGCATCAGGGCCGAGACCGACAGGCCGGTCTCGGCGCAGCGGGCCAGCAGCTCGGCGGCCGACTCGAACGGGTGGGGCAGAACGGTGTCGTCGGGCTTGATCCGGTCGGCCCCGGTGGCGTTCTCGTCCACCACGAACCCGCCGCCCACCGAGTAGTAGACCCGGGAGCGCAGCTCGGAACCGTCCGCGTCGTAGGCGGTGAAGCGCATCCCGTTCGGATGGCCCGGCAGGGACTCCTTGCGTTCGAAGATCAGGTGCTCGCCGACCACGAACGGGATCTCCACCTGGCCGAACAGGCGCAGCGTGCCCCGGTCGCGGATGGCGGCCAGACGCCCGGGAACGGCGTCGACGTCGACGAGTTCCGGTTTGTCGCCCTCCAGGCCCAGCATGACTGCCTTGTCGCTGCCGTGGCCCTTGCCGGTCAGGCCGAGCGAGCCGTACAGCACGGCCCGCACCGACGCGGTCTTCTCCAGCAGGCCGTCACGGCGCAGGCCGCGGGCGAAGCGGTGCGCGGCGGCCATCGGACCGCCGGTGTGCGAACTGGACGGGCCGATGCCCACCTTGAACAGGTCGAAGACGCTGATGGCCATGGCTACCTCGTTGTAGGCCAAGGCCCGGCGAGCCCCGCCGCGACCCCGCGGCACCGGGTCACGGGGTCACGGCGGCGGATCACAGGCCGGGGTAGAGGGGGTGCTTGTCGGCCAGGGCGCGCACCCGGGCCGACAGCGCGGCGATGTCGGGGTCGGGCTGCAGGGCCAGCGCGATCACGTCGGAGACCTCGGTGAAGTCCTCGGCCGTGAAGCCCCGGGTGGCCAGCGCGGGCGTGCCGATCCGCAGGCCGGAGGTCACCATCGGCGGGCGCGGGTCGTTGGGCACCGCGTTGCGGTTGACCGTGATCCCCACCGAGTGCAGCAGGTCCTCGGCGTCCCGCCCGGTGAGCTGGGAGTTGACCAGGTCGACCAGCACCAGGTGCACGTCGGTGCCGCCGGTCAGCACCTGCACCCCGGCCTTGGCGCAGTCCTCGGCCAGCAGCCGCTCGGCCAGGATCTTCGCGCCCTCCACGGTGCGGGCCTGCCGCTCGCGGAACTCCTCGGACGCGGCGATCTTCAGCGCCACCGCCTTGGCCGCGATCACGTGCTCCAGCGGGCCGCCCTGCATGCCCGGGAACACCGCCGAGTTGATCTTCTTGGCGTACTCGGCGCGGCACAGGATCAGCCCGCCGCGCGGGCCGCCCAGCGTCTTGTGGGTGGTGGTGGTGACGATGTCGGCGTACGGCACCGGCGAGGGGTGCAGCCCGGCCGCCACCAGCCCGGCGAAGTGCGCCATGTCCACCATCAGCAGCGCGCCCACCGAGTCGGCGATCCGCCGGAACTCGGCGAAGTCCAGCTGCCGGGGGTACGCCGACCAGCCCGCCACGATCATCTTCGGCCGGTGCTCGGCCGCCAGCGCCGCCACCTCGTCCATGTCGACGCGGCCGTCCTCGGCGCGCACGTGGTACGGCACCACGTTCAGCGTCTTGCCCGAGTAGTTGATCCGCATCCCGTGGGTGAGGTGACCGCCGTGCGCCAGGTCCAGGCCCAGGATGGTGTCGCCGTGCTCCAGCAGCGCGAAGTACACCGCCGTGTTGGCCTGCGCGCCCGAGTGCGGCTGCACGTTGGCGTGCTCGGCCCCGAACAGCTCCTTGGCCCGGTCGATCGCCAGCTGCTCGGCCACGTCCACGAACTCGCAGCCGCCGTAGTAGCGCCGCCCCGGATAACCCTCGGCGTACTTGTTGGTCAGCACCGAGCCCTGCGCCTGCAGCACCGCCACCGGGGCGAAGTTCTCCGAGGCGATCATCTCCAGGGTGTTCTGCTGGCGGCGCAGCTCCGCGGCCACGGCCTCGGCGATCTCCGGATCGACCGCGGCCAGCGGGTCGTGCAGTCCGAAGCTCATCAGGACTCCTCGATCAGCTTGCCGTAGGACTCGGCGTCCAGCAGGTCGCCGGGCTCCTCGCTGACCCGCACCTTGAGGATCCAGCCCTCCCCGTACGGGTCGTCGTTGATCACCTTGGGCTCGTCGATGACCGCCTGGTTGATCGCGGTGATCTCGCCGGACACCGGCGCGTACAGGTCGCTGACCGACTTGGTCGACTCCACCTCCCCGCACGGCTCGCCGGCCTCGACGGTGTCGCCCTCCCCGGAGTGCAACTCCAGGTAGACGATCTCACCGAGCGCGTCCGCGGCGTGCGCGGTGATGCCGATGGTGACCACGCCGTCCTCGTTGTCGAGACCGGCCACCCACTCGTGCTCTTCGCTGTAACGGAGCTGCTCAGGAACGCTCACGATCGCTTTCTCTCTTCCGGATCCGCACGTTTCACGAACGCTTGTAGAACGGCAGGTCGACCACGTCCACCGGTTCCCGCCTGCCGCGGACGTCGACGGCCAGCTCGCCGCCGGCGGCCCCGCTGTCGACGTAGGCCATGGCGATCGGCCTGCCCAGGGTCGGCGACGGGGCGCCGCTGGTCACCACCCCGCAGGTCGTGCCGTCCGCGGTGACCACCGGGTACCCCTTGCGGGGGGCCCGCCGGCCACGCGCCACCAACCCCACGAGCGTACGGCCCGGAGGGGTCTCGGCGTAGGCCGCCAGCACCTGCCGGCCCACGAAGTCGCCCGGCTTGCCCAGCTTGACCACCCGGCCCAGCCCCGCCTCGTACGGGGTGGTCTCGGCGGTCAGCTCGTTGCCGTACAGCGGCATCCCCGCCTCCAGCCGCAGCGTGTCCCGCGCCGACAGGCCGGCCGGCACCACGCCGTCCACCATGGCCAGCTCGTTCCACAGCGTGACGGCGTCGGCCGCGGCCACGAACAGCTCGAAGCCGTCCTCGCCCGTGTACCCCGTACGCGCGATCAAAGCGTCCACCCCGGCGACCCGCCCGCGCAGCCACGCGTAGTACTTCAGCCCGTCCAGCGGGGCGTCGGTGAACTGGGCCAGGATCGCCTGCGACTGCGGGCCCTGCAGCGCGATCAGCGCGTACTCGTCGCTGCGGTCGTCCACCCGGGCGTCGAACCGCCCGGCGATCCGCTCGGTGAGGGCGTCGCGGACGGTGGCCACGTTGGCGGCGTTGGCGACGACGAGGTACTCCTCCTCGTCCAGCCGGTAGACGATCAGGTCGTCCAGCACCCCGCCGTCCGGGGCGCAGATCATGGTGTAGCGGGCGCGGCCGGCCCTGACCGCCGACAGCTCGCCCACCAGCGCGTAGTCCAGCCCCTCGGCGGCCTGCGGGCCGGTGACGAGGATCTCGCCCATGTGGGACAGGTCGAACAGTCCCGCCCCGGTGCGGACCGCCCGGTGCTCGGCGGTCTCGCTGGTGTACCGCAGGGGCATCTGGAAACCGGCGAAGTCGACGAGGGTCGCGCCGAGTTCACGGTGCACGTCGTACAGCGGAGTCCGCTTGGCGGTGGTGTCATCGGCAGGCACGGGTCGGCTCCTTGTCACGGTGCGCTGGTCTCATGTTCCCATCCGGACCAGGCTGGACGGTGCCTCCCCCTCTGTCATCGGAGCCTGAGAGATTCGCCTCCCGCCGGGCGGGACGCTTTCACCGTCGGCGGGGGACCGGCGGGTCCCCGCTTTCCAGAGGTCGCCTGTCCCGTGCGGTCCTTGTGCCTGAGAGGTTCCGGGGAGGAGTTGCTCCTTCGGCGTCCCCCGCCGGCTGCGAGGGCGCTCTCCCGCGCGGGGTCATCGGCGCGGCCTCAGGCTAGCAGCGCCCCGGGGGCCGGGGCGAGACCGGCGTTCAGTCCAGGGCCAGGCGGACCGCGTCGGCGGGGCCGGCCGCGTGCCGGACGCCCGGCGGCTCCCGGCCGTCGGCGTCCAGCACCCGCCAGCCGCCGAGCTGCACCACCGGCACGTTCCCGCGCCGCATCGCATGCGCCAGCTCCGACAGCGTCCCCCACGAGCCGCCCACCACGATCACCGCGTCGGCCGCGGTCACCAGCAGCACGTTCCGGCCCTGGCCGAGGCCGGTGGGGATGGCGACCGTCAGGTCGGGGCAGGCGCCCGCGCGGTCGCCGCCGGACAGGATGCCCACCACCGTGCCGCCCGCCGCCCGCGCTCCGGCGGCCACCGCCGCCATCACGCCGCCGTAGCCGCCGCACAGCACGATCGCGCCGCGCTCGGCGAGCAGCCGCCCGACCTCCCGGGCGTCCCGTTCCTCCTGGGGCGTGCAGTCCGCGGGGCCGCACACCGCGATCTGCGGGGCCACCCGGCCCACGGTAGTTGCCGCGTCCGCCGAACTGGGTAGGGCGGTTCGCGAGGTCGTGGGCGACGGGTGACGGGCCTGTAACGTTTGCCCCCGGACGACCTCGACCGAAGGGCGGCCATGCTGAGCGAGATCGACGACCACCGGGTGCCGGGCCCGCCGGAGGCGCCGGCCGATCCGCTGGCGGCGGTGCTGCGCCCGGTCCGGGCCGGCAACGCGTTCGAGGAGACCGTGGAACGGCTCCTGCAGATCATCAAGCTCGGCGTGGTGGCGCACGGCGAGCGGCTCCCGCCGGAACGGGAGCTGGCCCCCCGGCTCGGCATCAGCCGGGTCACGCTGCGCGAGGCGATCCGCGCGCTCCAGCAGGAGGGGTACGTGGAGTCGCGGCGCGGCCGGTCCGGCGGCACCTTCGTGACCTACCGGACGCCCCGGCCCCGCTCGGGCGACCTGGCCCGGGTCGCCGAGGGGCAGGTGGGGCGGCTCACCGACGCCCTGACCTACCGGATGGCGGTGGAGACCGGAGCGGCGCAACTGCTGGCCACCATGGAGCTGACCGAGGCCCAGGCCGCCCGGCTGCGGCGCGCCCAGCAGGAGGCCAACGCCGCCGGGGAGGCCGACTACCGGCGGCTGGACGCCCGGTTCCACCTCACCGTCGCCGAGCTGACCGGGTCGACGCTGCTGGCCACGGCGTGCGCCGACGCCCGGATGCGGGTGACCGACCTGCTGAACGCCATCCCGGTGCTGCAGCGCAACATCGAGCACTCGGCCGTGCAGCACGAGGCCATCGTGAACGCCGTCCTGGCGGGCGACCCGGAGGCCGCGCGCCGGGCCGTGGTCGAGCATCTGGAGGGGACCGCCGCGCTGCTGCGCGGATTCCTGGCGTGATGGTCCCGGCATGAGCCGGGACGGCCCGTCCGGAAACCTTGGGGACGGGTTCGTTCGTACCGGATGACATACGCTTGACCCGATCGCGGGGGCGCAGATCATCGGAGGGCTCATGGAATCGCTGATCGTGCTGGGCGGCGCACTGCTGTTCTTCCTGCTGCTCATGCTGTCGATCGCGTTGCACGAGCTGGGGCACTTCAGCTTCGCCAAGCTCTTCGGGGTCCGCGTCCCGCAGTTCATGGTGGGCTTCGGGCCCACCCTGTGGTCCACCCGCCGGGGCGAGACCGAGTACGGGATCAAGTGGCTGCCGTTCGGCGGCTACATCCGGATGATCGGCATGCTGCCGCCCGCCAAGGGCGATCCGGCCGGCCGGGTGCGTTCCATGCGGACCGGCCCGTTCCAGGGGCTGATCGACTCGGCCCGGGGCGCGGCGCTGGAGGAGGTCGGCCCCGGCGACGAGGACCGGGTCTTCTACTCCAAGAAGTGGTGGCAGAAGCTGCTGATCATGGTCGGCGGCCCGGCCATGAACATCCTGCTGGCGGTGGTGTTCTTCGCCGTCCTGATCATGGGCTTCGGGGTGGAGCGCCCGCAGCCGGTGATCAGCACGGTGTCCGAGTGCGTCATCCCCGCCGCCGAGGCGGGCCGCGACGAGTGCCGCCCCGGCGAGAAGCCCACCCCCGCCGCCGCGGTGGGGCTGCGCCCGGGAGACCGCTTCGTCTCCTACAACGGCGTCCGCATCGAGGACTACGCGCAGCTGCAGCGCCTGATCCGCGACTCCGGCGGCAAGACCGTGCAGGTCGTCGTGGCCGACCGCCAGGGCGCCCGGCGCACGCTCGACGTTCCCGTCACCACCAACCAGCTGCGCTCCCTCGACGACCCCGACAAGGTCGAGACCGTCGGCTTCCTGGGCATCAGCCCGCTGGTGGAGCGCGAGCGGCTCGGCCCCGGCGCGGTCGTCGACCACATGACCGAGATGACCCAGCGCACCGTGGTCGCCCTGGTGCAGCTCCCGCAGCGGATGGTCGACGTGTGGCACGCCGCGTTCGGCGGCGCGGAACGCGACCCCGAGGGCCCCATCGGCGTGGTCGGCGCCAGCCGCCGCATCGGCGGCGAGATCATCGCCTCCGAGCACCCCACCACCGACAAGATCGTCTGGTTCGTCTCGGTGCTGGCCGCCGTCAACTTCGGCGTCGGCATGTTCAACCTGATCCCGCTGCTGCCGCTGGACGGCGGCCACATCGCCGGCGCCCTGTGGGAGGCCGTCAAGCGCGGCGTCGCCCGCCTCCTGCGCCGCCCCGACCCCGGCTACGTCGACGTGGCCAAGGCCCTCCCGCTCACCTACGTGATGGCCTCCGTCTTCCTGTTCATGGGCGCCCTGCTCATCTACGCCGACCTGGTCAACCCCATCCACTTCTCCGGCTGACCCGTTCCTCTGGGGACGACTCCCGGCCCCCGGAGCGGGGATCAGGCGATCCTCGCTCCGCTGCGGTCACCTGACCCGCACCGCCCGAACGGCGAAAGCCGAACACGGGCGGCCATCCGCCCGCCGGGTGCTCAGACGTCCAGCAGGGTCGCCGGGGTCAGGATGATCGGGAAGGGGTCGGAGACCTTGAGCTCCTCGTCGTCGACCGCCACATGGGCGGTCTCGTAGGCGCCGCGGTCGTTCAACGCCAGGACCTCGATGCGGGCGACGGGCCGGAAGTCCACGATCCAGTACCAGGGGATGCCGGCCTCGGCGTACTCGCGGCGCTTGACCACCCGGTCGGTCTGCTCGCTGCCGCTGCGGCGGGAGACGACCTCGGCGACCAGTATCAGGTCGGCGCCGCTGTAGGTGCTCCTGTCCTCCATGAGGGTCGCCAGCCGGGCGGCGGAGTCGATGACGAAGACGTCGGGCTTGCGCACGCCCGCCGGGATGCTGAACTCCTCGTCCCCGCCCCTGCCGACGTGCACGGGCGCGGAGGCCGCCTCGGCGGCCCGGGCGAGGGCGTCGTGGAGGTTGCCGGCGACGGCGCCGTGCAGGGGGGAGGGGGACATCTCTACCAGCCAGCCCTGGGACAGCTCCCAGCCCTTGCCGTCCTCGGGAAGGGCGTGCAGGTCCTCGATCGTGTAGGGACCCCAGCTCCACGGCTGGTCATGGCGGAAGGCGACACCCACGTCCTCCTCCTTCGTCGTCCCCGTAGGCAGTCTAGCCAGTGACGGCCCGGCCGGATCGGGCTGCGCACGGGATCAGTCCAGGACGGGGGCCAGGGCTCGGACGGTGTCGATGGTGTCGGCCTCGGCGGAGGTCTTGTCGGGGCGGTAGCGCAGCACGCGGGCGAAGCGGAGGGCCAGGCCGGCGGGGTAGCGGGGGCTGCGCTGCAGGCCGTCGAAGGCGATCTCGACGACGAATTCGGGGCGCAGGTGGACGGTCCAGGAGTCCTGGCGGACGGCCAGTTCCCGGAAGCGCTCGGTCTGCCAGGCCAGCAGTTCGTCGGTGAGGCCCTTGAAGGTCTTGCCGAGCATGACGAAGCCGCCGGTGGACGGGTCGCGGGCGCCCAGGTGGAGGTTGGACAGGTAGCCGCTGCGGCGGCCGTGGCCCCACTCGGCGGCCAGCACCACCAGGTCGAGGGTGTGCCGGGGCTTGACCTTGATCCAGCCCGCGCCGCGGCGGCCGGCGGTGTACGGGGTGTCCAGGGACTTGACCACCACGCCCTCGTGGCCGCGCCGCACCGCGTCGGCGAAGAACTCCGCGGCCTCCTGCGGGGAGTCGGTGACCAGCCTCGGCATCAGCAGGTCCGCCGGAACGGCCTCGGCCAGCGCCGCGTAGCGGTCGGCGGCCGGGCGGTCGAGCAGGTCCTCGCCGTCCAGGCGCAGGGCGTCGAACACGAAGATCGACAGCGGCACCGACTCGGTGGCCGTGCGGGTCGCGGTGCGGGCGCCGGTGACCTGGAACGGGTGGGGCCGCCCGTCGGGGCGCAGCGCGATCAGCTCGCCGTCGAGGACCGCGTCGCGCAGCGGCAGGCCCGCCGCGGCCGCCACGACCTCCGGCAGGCGGTCGGTGATGTCGTCGAGGGTGCGGGTGAACACGCCCACCCGGTCGCCGTCGACGTGGATCTGGGCGCGGACGCCGTCCAGCTTCCACTCCACGGCGACCCGCTTGCCGCCGGGGCCGCTGTCCAGCTTGGCCAGCGCCTCCGCCACGGACGGGGCGCCGGCGGCCAGCATCGGCCTGACCGGCCGCCCCACCTGGAGGGTGAACGCCTCCAGGGCCTGCGCGCCGCCGCCGAGCGCGGCCGTGGCGACCGGGCCGATCGCCCCGCGCAGCATCACCGCGCGCCGTACCCGGGCGGCGGGAACCCCGGCGGCCCTGGCCACGGCGTCGACCATCACGCCGTGCAGGGCGCCCTGCCGCAGTTCCCCGGACAGCAGCCGGATCAGGAAGTCCTGCTCGGCCCGGGTGGCGCGGGCCAGCAGCGCGCCCAGCAGTTCGCGGCGGCGGGCCACCGAGCCCTTGCCGGAGGCCGCCCCGATCTCGGTGAACGCCGCGTCGACCTCGGCCACGGCGAGCGCCGGCTCGGCGGCGGGCGGCGGCAGGTCCCGCAGCGCGGCGTACCCGACCCCGATCTGGCGCTGCGGCAGCTCACCGGACAGATAGGCCACCGTTACCGCGGCGTCGTCCGGCCCCGCGGCGCGCAGGCAGTCCGCCAGGAGGTCGATCTTGCCCCGGCGGGCGGACGTGCGGGCCACCTCCGCTGAGGTGCGGGCGATCTCGGCGAGCAGCATCCCCTCATTGTCGCCGCCGCCACCGACAGCGAACCTCCGCCTGGCAGGAGCCGCGGGCCTTTGCCTAGCCTGTCGGGTGGTGACCACCGGGGAGAGGGGAGCGGAGTGGGCCTGCCGCGGCCGCCCGAGGACTTCGACCGGATCTACTCGCCGCCGGAGCCGCCCGCGCCGGCGCGCCGGTCCAGGCGCTTCACCCTCCTGCTGGCGGCGGGGGCCGTCGCTGCGGTGGCGGCGGTGGCCCTGGTCCTGCTGCCCGGCGGGGATCCCGGCGGCGGGGCCGCGCCGGGCGGGACGGCGTCCCCGGCCCCGGTCCCGGACGGAACGTCAGGCTCCCCGCACCGGCGGTACTCGGCGCTGCCCCCGGCGTGCGGGACCGTGTCGGAGCGGACCGTGCGGCGGCTGGTGCCGGACGGGCGGCCGACGTCGAGCGGGAACGCCACGTTCGGCTACTGCGGGTACGGCTCGGCCTCCGGCGAGGCCCGGTGGCTGTCGGTCGACCTGCGGCTGTACACGGCGGTGGGGGCGTTCACGCCGGAGCAGAGCGCCCAGCGGCACTTCGACATCAAGTGGACGCTGGCCGGCCGCTCGACCGAGGAGCGGACGGTCACCCTGGAGGCGCTGCCGGGGCTCGGTGACCAGGCGTACCGGTGGTTCAAGGTGGACCGGCACCGGCCGCTGGCGATCGGCGAGGTCGCGGTGCGCACCGGCAACGTGGTGGTCACCGCCGGCTACAGCGAGCCGGTGGCCGGGACGGAGCCCTCGCCGCGGCAGCGGGAGCGGTGCCTGGCGGAGGCCGCGGCGATCGCCCGGGAAGTGCTGGGGCGGCTCGGCTAAAGCATTTGCGGGTAATCGGCCGAACTCGTTAAGTGACTCGCGATTCACCTTTAAACTATCGCGGTAAATGCGGGTGTAAGCCGATTCGCGGGGGGTATCGGTCCCGGCGTCGGGTGCGCGCGGAGGGGAGACGCGTGCCCAGGAGGAGGAGGGCGCACAACGTGGCCGCTCGATCGGTGGGGGTGTCCTGGGTCTAGACCGGTCTAGACCTGCGATCACCTCGGTAGAGGAGAACACGGCAGTGCCGAGTGGAACCGCCGGGCGGAGGCTCCGCCCGGCGGTTCCGTGTCACCGGGCGTTCACTTTTCGGATAACCCCCGTAAGTCCGGTCCGCATCCATTGCGCCGGTCGTCCGGAATGGCGGGCGACGCGAATATCGGTCAGGGTGCGACGGGCGTTCCGCATCTGCCGAACATCGGGGCCGCCGGCCGCGTGATCGTCTTCGTCTCCCGTTCACCGGACCGGGCGCGGGTCCTCCCGGTACCGCCGCAGGACCGGTCCCCACCAGCCGGTCATCGCCCGCTCGACGTCCGCCGGGCACGGCACGGCGTGCACCACCGCCTTCAGCGAGGACAGGTCGTGCCTGCGGCGCACGTCCTCCGGCAGCCGCAGCAGTTCCTCGAACATGTCCGGCGTCATCTGGACGTGCTCGATCCGGTTGCGTTCGACGGTGCGCAGCAGGCCCTCCGGGTCGAACCTCGGCATGATCGTCAGGTCGACGCCGTTGCGCATCGCCCAGACCGCGTGCGCGTTGGGGACGGTGTCGTAGAGCGGCGCCGGGACCATCGTCCGCATGCCGGGCCCCAGCCCGAAGCCGTCACCGAGCCCCGCACGCCGCGCCCCGTACGCGGCGGGGGCGGCCCGCCACGGCTCGTTGCCCTCGATCATGGCCTCCAGCGTCGGATGGCGGCGGGTCACCCCGTTCGGCGGCAGCCCGTACGCGGCGGTCAGCTCCACCGGCGGCCGGACCTCCACCACCCCGGCCCCCTCCGGCAGCGCCTCCTCCACCGCCGACACCAGGTCGGTGTGCGCGAACACCGCCCGCGCCCCGCGCAGCGCCTCCGCCAGCCCGTCGCCCCGCCGGTGCCAGTCCACCGGGACCGGCGCCGCGCCCAGCGCCTCCGCCGCCGCGGTGACCTCCAGGAACGCCGGCTCGTTGCGGAGCATCAGCGCCACCCGGTCGCCCGCCCGCACCCCCATCGCGTCCAGCCCGGCCGCGATCCGCGCCGCCCGCCCGTTCAGCTCGTCGTAGGACCGCTTCCGCTGGCCGAAACGCACCCCTGTGGTCATGTCCGATCCTTCGCTGCCGGGGGCCGCATCCGGTCGCCGCGACCGGCGCCCGGACTTCAACGTCACCGCTGTCCCACATTCGGTCAAGAGCCGGCGCGGGTACGTTGGGGCGCGTGCTGGAGTGTCAGGTGTGGTGGGCGAGACGCGACGACGTACGCCCCTGGCATGTGGACCTGCTGAACGACACCGAGCGCGCCCGCCGCGACCGGTACCGGCGCGACGCCGACCGCGACCGCTTCACCGTGGGCGTCGCCGTGACCCGCCTGGCCGCCGGGGCCCTGCTGGGCGTCGCGCCGCAGGAGGTGCCGCTGGACCGCACCTGCCCCGGCTGCGGCGCCCCGCACGGCCGTCCCACGATCGCGGGCGGCCCGCACCTGTCGGTCTCGCACTCGGGGGACCTCGTGGTCGTCGCGCTGACCCGCGGCGGCCCGGTCGGCGTGGACGTCGAGGAGTCCTCCGACCGCCTCAACGAGGGCATCGCCCGGCAGTTGCTCGCCTCCGACGAGGCCGCCGACCTGCGGGACCTGGGCCGGGCCTGGTTCCGGCAGGGCCTGCTGACGTACTGGACCCGCAAGGAGGCCGTCCTGAAGGCCACCGGGGACGGGCTGCGGGTGCCGCTGACCGACGTGCGGGTCTCCGCCCCCGACGAGCCCCCGCGCCTGCTGTCCTGGGAGGGCCGGCGCGACCTGCCCGGCCGGATGACCCTGCGGACCCTGGACCCCGGCCCCGGCTACGCGGCCTGCCTGGCCCTGATCGACCAGCCCGACCCGGTGATCGCCGAACGGTCCGCGAGCCCCGGCCTAGCCGACCCGGGGGGCTGGGACGCGGGCCAGTAGCCGCATGGCGGCCGGGGACAGCCGCGACAGCCCGCGCAGCAGCCGGGCCTCGGCGTTGACCGCGACGACCGGCTTGTTCTTGACGATGGCCTCGACGATGCGCTCGGCGACCTTCTCCGGCGGGTAGCGGCGCAGCCGCAGCCCCCGCTGGCCGAGGGCGCGCAGGCGTTCGGCCCGCGCCTCGTCCATGCCGACGATGCGCGCGTTCCGCACGATGTTCGTCTCCGAGAAGCCGGGACAGACGGCGGTCACCCCGATGCGCTCGGGAGCCAGTTCGGCGCGCAGGCACTCGCTGAGCATCAGCACCGCGGCCTTGGTGGTGCAGTACGCGGGGAGCGCGCGGCTGGGGGAGTAGGCGGCGGCGGAGGCGATGTTGACGATGTGGCCGCCCTTGTTGGGCCGGTCCGGCCTGGTGGGCAGGGCGCGGGAGCGCTCGGCCATCTGCGCGCCGAACAGCCGGCAGCCGTGGATCACGCCCCACAGGTTGACGCCCATGACGCGGTCCCAGTCCTCCAGGCCGGTGTCCAGGAACGGCCCGCTCACCGCGATCCCGGCGTTGTTGACCACGATGTCGGGGACCCGGTGCCCGTCCCGGACGGCGGCGGCGAACTTCTCCATCGCCGCGGCGTCGGCCACGTCCACCCGGCAGGCGGTGGCGGCCGGGCCGAGGGCGCCGGCCAGCGCGGCGGTCCGTTCGGCGGCGGCGCCGTCGACGTCGGCGGCGATCACCGTGGCGCCGCGCTCGGCCAGGGCCAGCGCGGTGGCCCGGCCGAAGCCGCTGCCGGCGCCGGTGACCACCGCCAGCGCGCCGTCGAAGGGGGCTACGGGCATCACGACCTCCGTGGGGGTCGGGCCGGGCCTTTGCCGGCTAGTCGTCCGGAGAACCGTCCGATCTTGGCACGCCGGGTCCGGGCGCCGGGGGCGGAAATGCCGCTCCGACATGGTTGCGCAACCCGTTCCACGTGAAGTCGGTCATGTACTGTGCCGCGTCACGGGCGCCGACCTCCGGATGGCTCAGCCGCCACAGCGCCAGCCGCTCGCACGCCCCGATGATGATCTCGGTGTAGGCCTCCACCGCCACCGGGGGGACGTCCGGCGCCAGGGCGGCCAGCAGCGGCGCGATCAGCCCGCTCTGCTGCCGCCGGGTCTGCTCGAGCACCTCGCCGGTGCCGCCGGGGACCACCATGGGCTCCTGCAGCAGCATCGCGAACGACCGGCTGTGGGCGTCCATGAACTCGAAGTACGCCAGCATTCCCCGCCAGACCATGTCGCGCGGGTCGCTCGCGCCGGCCATGGCCGCCGAGGTGGCCTCGTACAGCTCGGCCTTGACCCGGTCGATCGCCGCCAGCACCAGCCCGTCCTTGCTGCCGAAGTGCTCGTACAGCAGCGGCTTGGACACCCCGCAGCGCTCGGCGATCTCGTCCATCGACACGGCGCGGAAGCCCCGTTCCGCGAACACCTGCTCGGCGATGTCGAGCAACTGGCGCTTGCGGTCGGCCCGGGACATCCGCCGCCGCGTCCTGGGTGTGGCACCGCTCACAGGAACTCCCGCCTGTTGGACCTACCGTCAGTAGCCTACCGCTGGTAACTTACTGGGAGTAGGTTACTCCTGAAGTGAGGGATCATGAGCGCACATCCCGCGATCGTCATCGTCGGCACCGGGTTCGCCGGCCTCGGCATGGCGATCCAGCTGATCAGGTCCGGCTTCCACGACTTCGTCGTGCTGGAGAAGAGCGACGACCTCGGCGGCACCTGGCGCGAGAACACCTACCCGGGATGCGCCTGCGACGTTCCCTCGCACATGTACTCCTTCTCCTTCGAGCTCAACCCCGGCTGGACGCGGATGTTCGCGCCGCAGCGGGAGATCTACGACTACCTGCACCGCACCGCCGACAAGTACGGCGTCAAGCGGTACATCCGCTACAACAGCAAGGTCGAGCGGATGGAGTACGACGACGACGCCCGCCGCTGGAAGGTCTCCCTGGCCGACGGCACCGTCTACACCTGCAAGGCCGTCGTCTCCGGCATCGGCGCCCTGCACATCCCGTCCCATCCCGACCTGCCCGGCCTGGACTCCTTCAAGGGCACCGCGTTCCACTCCGCCGAGTGGGACCACTCCTACGACCTGACCGGCAAGCGGGTCGCGGTGATCGGCACCGGCGCCTCGGCCATCCAGTTCGTGCCCGAGGTCGCCAAGAAGGCGGCGCGGCTGCACGTGTTCCAGCGGACCGCGCCGTGGATCCAGCCCAAGCCCGACCGGAAGTTCGGCACGGGGCTGCGCACGTTCCTGCGGACCGTCCCCGGCGCCGCGCGGGCCCTGCGGTACGGCATCTACTGGGCGCTGGAGGCCCGCGCCGTCGGCTTCACCATCGACCCGCGGCTGTCCGGCCCGATGGAGCGGCTGGCCCGGCGGCACATCGAACGGCAGATCCCCGACCCCGAGCTGCGCCGCAAGGTCACCCCCGACTACACCATCGGCTGCAAGCGGGTGCTGCTGTCCAACGACTACTATCCGGCGCTCATGCGGCCCAACGTCGACCTGGTCACCGAGGGCATCGCCGAGGTCCGCGAGCACTCGATCGTCACCGCGGACGGCCGGGAGCTGGAGGTCGACTGCATCATCTACGGCACCGGCTTCAAGGTCGTCGACGCCCTCGCCGAACAGCAGATCGTCGGCCGCAACGGGCTGAAGATCCAGGAGGCCTGGGCCAACGGCGCCGAGGCCCACCACGGCACCACCATCCCAGGCTTCCCGAACTTCTTCATGCTGCTGGGCCCCAACACCGGCCTGGGCCACAACTCGGTCGTCTTCATGATCGAGATCCAGATCCAGCACGTGCTGAGCTGCCTGCGGATGCTCGGCGAGCACAAGGCCGACGCGATCGAGCCGCGGCCGGAGGCCATGCGCCGCTACAACGACCGGCTGCACCGGCGGCTGCGCCGGGCGGTCTGGAACGAGGGCGGCTGCAACAGCTGGTACCTGGACGCCGACGGGGTCAACCGGACCCTGTGGCCGGGCTTCACCTTCGAGTACTGGTTCACCAGCCGCCGGGCCAAGCCCGCCGACTACGTGATCACCCGCTGAACCGCCGGCCCCCGGGAAGCGCGTCCCGGGGGCTCACTCCTTGTCCGGCGGCGCGAACAGCGGCTTGATGCCCGCGATGAGCTGCCGGATGATCGGCCGCTGCCCGGCGGGGTCCTTGCCGCGCAGGTCCAGCATCGGGTCCAGCCCGTCGTAGTAGGGGGCCAGCGCCAGGAACGGCAGCGTCATCATGATCAGCGTCGCCAGGATCTGCAGGTCGGCGTCCGGGCGGATGCCGCCGCGGTCCCGCCACAGCTCCAGCACCGGATGGATGACCTGCAGGTAGTGCTGGTTGGCGGTGTCCCGCACCACCGCCCGGACCTCGTTGTTGAGCTCGAAGTTGGTGGCCGCGGTGACGCCCCGTTCCAGCGGGTGGTCGGCCATGTACTCGGTCCACTCGCAGAACACGTCGAACAGCCACTCGTCGAACGGCTGGTCCAGGTCGATCCCGGCGATCCGGCGCTCCATGTCCTCGCGGATCCGCCGCGAGGTCTCGTCGCAGACGTAGGCGAAGAACTCCAGCTTGTCGGTGAAGTACTGGAACAGCGAGCCCTTGGCGATCCCCGCCTCGCGGGCGATGTTGTTGAGGCTGCCGGTCGAGTACCCGTGCTCACCGAACTCCCGCATCGCCGCTTCGAGCACCCGATCGCGCTTGGCGACGTTCAGCCGGAACCAGGTGGAGGTGGGCATCGACCTTCAGCTTTCGGTCTGCGGATCATGACTTGGGCGTTAGGGTAGCGGGTTCCGCGGCGGGGCGTGCCCGCATGATCACCGTGCGGGTGGGGGGTCGCGCCGGGTGACGACCAGCCCGGCCACCGCCGCCGCCATGCTCGCCAGCGCCATGACCAGCATCGCCGCGATCGCCCGGTCGTAACCGGCCAGCACCTCGGTCAGCGACCCGGCCGGCACCGTGCCGTTGAACAGCGCCGGCCGGTCCCCGGCGGGCAGCACGCTGGCGATCATGCTCAGCGACAGCGCCACCCCCAGGGTGTTGCCCACGTTCTGCAGGGTCAGCCGCATCCCGTTGACCACCCCCAGCCGGTCGCGCGGCACCCGGGCCATGATCGCGGTGGTGTTGCCGGTCAGGAACACCCCCGAGCCCGCGCCCATCAGCGCCAGCCCCGCCGCCACCAGCGGATACGGGGTGTCGCGGTCCAGGGTGACCAGCAGCGTCGCCAGCCCGGCCGCGGTCATCGCCGGTCCCGCCACCGCCACCGGGCGCGGCCCCAGCAGCCGGGCCAGCGCCCCGGCCAGCGGCGAGGCCACCATCATCGCGATCGGCACCGGCAGCACCGCCAGCCCCGCGGTCGCCGCGTCGGCCCGCCACACCGCCTGGAAGAACAGCGCGGCCACCAGGACGATCCCGAACCGGGCCAGGGTGTGGCACAGCGCCGCCAGGTTGGCCAGCGCGAACCCGGCGTCGCGGAACATCTCCAGATCCAGCAGCGGATGACCGGTGCGCCGCTGCGCCCACCAGAACGCCGGCAGGCCCGCCGCCAGCGCCGCCAGCCCGGCCAGCACCAGCGGGCTGTCCCAGCCCAGCGAGCCCGCCTCCGACAACGCCAGCAGCAGCCCGCCCAGCCACACCAGCAGCAGCAGCGCGCCCCGCACGTCCACCGGCTCGCGCTCGCCGCGCGGCAGCCTGCGCAGCGTGAACGCCCCCCAGCAGATCGCGGCCACCCCGAACGGCACGTTGAACCAGAACACCCACCGCCAGCCCGCCGCCTCCGCCAGCAGCCCGCCCACCGACGGGCCCAGCACCTGGGCGACGGAGATCGTCGATATGTACAGCCCGATGCCCTGGCTGAGCAGGTGCGGCGGGAAGGCGTGCGCGATGATGGCGGTGGCGTTGGCCAGGATCATCGCGAACCCGGCCGCCTGCACCACGCGCAGCGCGATCACCGCCTCGATCGTCGGGGCCAGCCCCAGCAGCAGGCTCGACAGGGTGAACACCCCGTACCCGAGCAGGTAGGTCTCACGCCGCCCGAACTCGTCGGCCAGCCGCCCGCACAGCACCAGCAGCACCGTGTTGGTCAGCATGAACGACAGCAGCACCCAGTGCGCGGCCAGCGCCCCCGCGTCGAAGTGCCGCACCACCACCGGCAGCGCCACGTTCAGCGTGCCGGCGTTGATCCCGGTGACCAGCGAGCCCAGGGTCACCACCGACAGCGCCCGCCAGTGGTACGGAACCCTCGCCATCGCCCGCCCTCCGACCGGCATCGTCAACCGCCGCGGTCCATGATCCCCCCGCGCCGGACGGGGACGGTCAGCGGGCCAGCCGGATGAGGATCCGGCACACCTCCTCGAGGATCTCCTGCGCCGCCTGCTCGTCCTCGGCCACCGAGATCTCCCGGCCCGCCTCGGCGATCACGGCGGTGAGCACCTGGCTGAGCACCTGACGGCGGCGGGCGCCCGCCCCGTCGCCGGCACCGTCCAGGCCGCGCAGCAGCTTGGTGTTCTGCGCGATCCACTGGCGGGCCCGGGCGCGGCGCATCAGGGTGAAGCCCGAGGGGCCCTCGCCCTCCAGGAACAGCCGGGCCACCTGCCGGTGCTCCCAGCACGCCTGCAGGTAGGCGCGGGCACCGGCGATGAACAGCGCTATCGGGTCCTGCTCGCCCTTCTTGCGGGCGCACGCCACCGCCTGCGCGGCGCGCTCCTCCTGCAGGCGGTTGTAGTCCTCCCACAGCGCCAGGTACAGGCCCGCCTTGCCGCCGTAGTGGTGGTACAGGCTGCCGACGCTGATCCCGGAACGCTCGACGATCTCGGCGATCCCCGCGTCGTTGTAGCCACGGTCCGCGAAGACCTCCTGAGCCGCCTCCAGCAACGCCTGCCGGGTCGCGTCGGCGCGCGCCCACTGCCGGCCACCGCCCCCCTCACCATGGCCGTTGATGCCCATGGTCCTCATGGTCCCACGGCGCGCTCAGTACCAGTGGTTGGCCTGCCAGAAGCGCCACGCCTTGCAGGGGTCGCCGTACCGGGCCTTGATGTAGCTCAGGCCCCAGGCGATCTGGGTGGGGGAGCTGGTGCGCCAGTCGGCCCCGGCGGAGGCCAGCTTCTCGGCGGGCAGCGCCTGCGGGATGCCGTACGCGCCGCTGGAGGGGTTCTCGGCCCGCTCGTTCCAGCTGCTCTCGTGCTCCCACAGCTCCTCAAGCGACGGCCAGCACGCGCCCCAGCCCTTGAGCTCGTTCATCTGCCTGCCGTACGCCTTGTTCTGCGCGGCGCTGGGGTTGATCCGGCGCAGCGCCTCGGCGCTCCTGGACGCCTCGATCTTCTTGCGGTTCTTGCGGTACCACTCGGCCCGCTCCCGCGCCCTGCGCTCCTCCTCCTTCTGCCGGAGGTACGCGCGGTACTTGGCGGCGGCGACCGCGTCGGCGGCGACCTTGTCCATGTCGCTGCGGTTCAGCAGCGCGACCATCTCGTTCGCCGACAGGTCCAGCTCGGCCGCCATCGGGGGCGGGTCGGCCTTGGCGAAGCCGAAGGAGCTGATGTTGAGCATGACCGCCATCAGCGCCGCGATCGCGCCGAGGGCGATGGTGACGTTGCTGGTGAGGACGCGCCGGACCAGCCGGCGGCGGCCGCGGCGGCGCCGGCGGGCCGCGGCGCGCCGGCCCTGCGGGGGTCGCGCGGACCGCCCGGCCGGCCGTCGTGGGGGTTCGGGCGTTGCGCCCCGACTGTGCCGCATGGAGATGGATCGACCCTGTCTCGCCGTGAACTGCTCGTCGCCTAAAGATACGCAAGGTGACACATGATCGGTTCGTGACGTCAAAATGTCACGCTGCGTGTTCATGGGGTCGCGAATGGCCGCGCGTTCTCGGGAGTGCGAATCTCCACCGCACCGGCAGAACCCGCTGAGTGGGACGACGGCTGATAAGTACTCGCTTTCTGGAGCACTGTCTAATACAGTGCTCCAGATCACAGCCGGCGACGGAAACGACACGTTCGCCTCCGCTCCGCTGTGATCCGCCGACCTCGGTGGTTCCGCCGGGCGGCCCGCGGGCGCGTCCGAAGAACGAAGGAGGCTGGTATGACCCTTGACCTCGCCCCCTGCGGCAAGGGCACCGGCTGAGATGGCGCCGAGCCTGGGCCGGGCCCCCGACCTGGTGGGCCGGCGCGTCGGGAAGGCGGCCGACGAGACCGGGCTGCTGTTCGTCACCCTGCTGGAGGGACTGCGCCGCACCTGGGACTTCAGGACCTGGTGGGGCGAGTTCGTCGAGCAGTGCTGGTTCATCGCCCGGGTCACCAGCGTCCCGGTGCTGCTCATCGCGATCCCGCTGGGCGCCACCATCTCGCTGCAGGCCGGCGACATCGCCCGCCAGCTCGGCGCCCAGTCCGGCACCGGCGCGCTGGTGGTGGCCAACATGATCACCCAGGTCGCCCCGCTGGCCTCGGCGCTGCTGATCTCCGGCGCCGGCGGCTCGGCGATCACCTCCGACATGGGCGCCCGGCACATCCGCGACGAGCTGGCGGCCATGGAGGTGATGGGCATCAACCCGCTGCACCGGCTGGTCACCCCGCGGCTGTGGGCGGCCAGCACGGTCGCGGTGCTGCTGTGCTCGGTGGTGATCCTGTCCGGCACCGCCGGCGGCTACTACTTCAACGTGGTCCAGCAGGGCGTCAGCCCGGGCGCGTTCTTCGACGGCGCCACCTCGCTGCTGCAGCTCTCCGACCTGATGGTCACCCTGTTCAAGGCGTGGATCTTCGGGTTCATCGCCGCCGCGGTGGCCTGCTACGCGGGCATGAACTGCGCGCTGGGCCCGGTCGGGGTGGGCCGCGCGGTCAACAAGGCGGTGGTGACGACCTCGATCCTGGTCTTCACCGCCAACTACGTGATCACGATGCTGTACCAGGTGCTCGTCCCCCCGAGGTTCTGAATGGTCGCCACCGCCCCCGTCCTCGCCCCGGTGCGCCGGGCCGGCCGCGCGATGCGCGACCGCGCCGCCGGGCTGGTCGACGCGGCCGGCATGCCGGTCTTCCTCGGCCGGGTGCTCTACCACCTGCTGTTCGACCTGATCCTGCGGCGCAAGTACGGCAAGATGCTGCTCCGCCAGGTCAGCGACATCACCGTCGGCGTCGGCGCGCTGGTGGTCGGCGGCGGCATGATCTTCGTGATCGGCACCATGTCGCTGGCCACCGGCGCCATGGTCGGCATGCAGGGCTACCCCTCGCTGGAACGGATCGGCGCCGAGGCGTTCGCCGGGGTGCTGGCCAGCTTCGCCAACGTCCGCGAGGTGACCCCGATCATCGCCGGGGTGGCGCTGATCGCCCAGGTCGGCTCGGCGTTCACCGCCGAGATCGGGGCGATGCGGATCTCCGAGGAGATCGACGCCCTGGAGGTGATGGGCGTCAACTCGCTGACCTTCCTGGTCTGCACCCGGGTGGCGGCGGCGGTGATCGCGCTGGTCCCGCTGTACCTGCTGTCGCTGTACACCAGCTTCTTCGCCACCCGGTTCATCACCGTGCAGTACTTCGGGCTCTCGCCCGGCATCTACGACTACTACTTCAACCTGTACCTGCCGCCGATCGACGTGCTCTACAGCGCGGCCAAGGTGGCGGTGTTCGCGTTCGTGATCATGTTCATCCACTGCTACCGGGGCTACTACGCCGCGGGCGGGCCGGTGGGCGTGGGCGTCGCCGCGGGCCGCGCGATCCGCGAGTCCAGCGTCGCGATCATCGTGATCAACCTGCTTCTGTCGTACATCTTCTGGGGTCACGGCGGCACGGTGAGGCTGACCGGATGAGCGATGACAACCTGTCCCTGCGGTCGCGCCTGCTGTACGGCGCGATCGGCACCGCCGTCCTGGTGGGCGGCGCGGCGTACGCCCTGGCGGGCACCCAGCCCGACCACGACGGCGCACGGTACTACCACGCGGTGTTCGGCCGGGCCGGGCAGGGCCTGGACGACCGTTCCGACGTCAAGATCCGCGGCATCACCGTGGGCGGCGTCGACTCGGTGGCGCTGCGGCCCGACGGGCGGGTGCGGGTGCGCGTCCGCATCGACGACCGGGACGTGCGGATCACCCGGGACGCGCTGGCCTCGATCGAGCCGGTGTCGGTGTTCGGGCCCAAGGACGTGGCCATCGACCTCGGCCCGGCGGCCGGAAGGGGACCGTTCCTGGACGAGGGCGGCACCATCGCCCGCACCGAGGACCCCGAGGAGCTCGCCGACGTGGCCTGGCCGGCGTACCGGCTGACCGGCGCGCTGGACCCGCAGGACATCTCCACCCTGCTGCACACCTTCTCCGAGGGGCTGCACGGGCAGGGGCCGGCGCTGCGCCGCTCCATCGACAACGGCACGAAGCTGCTGGAGGTCGTCCACAACCGGCGGGCCGAGCTGCAACGGCTGATCGACGACGTGGCCGCGCTGTCGGGCACGCTCGGCGGCCGGGGCGCCGTCATCACCGGGCTGGCCGGCGACTTCACCGCCGTGTCCGGGGTGATCAGCGACCGGCCGGACAAGATCGAGCAGCTGCTCGAGCAGGCCGGGCGGCTGTCGGACCAGCTGTCGGGCACGCTCGCCCGGCACGGCGACGACATCGCCGGGCTGATCGACGGCGGCTCCCGCGCCGTCGAGGTGCTCTACCAGGAACAGCACGAGATCCCCACCCTGATCGACGGGCTGAACGGGTTCTTCGGGCTGCTCAGCGACATCATCCGGGTCCCCGGCCCGGAGAACTCGCTGCTCGCCCAGACGGTGGCGTACCTGCCGCTCGACATCTGCAAGATCTTCGTGGACGCCTGCACGGTCGGCGGCGACCGCACCTACCTGCGGCTGCCGGGAGCCCCCCGATGAGCCCCCGGTTCCGGCTGCGGCACGGCCCGGACCGCCGGTCGCTGGTGTCGTTCACCGTGTTCGCCGCGCTGACCACCGCGCTGACCCTCTTCATCGCCCAGCAGATCCTGGCCACCGGGTTCGGCGACCGCTACGAGCTGACCGCCACCTTCGACGACGTGACCGGGCTGCTCACCGGCGACCAGGTGAAGATCTCCGGAGTGCCGGTCGGCCGGGTCAACGAGATCGGCATCCGGCAGGGCAGGGCCGTGGTGGTGCTGGAGGTCGACCGGGACGTGCGGATCCCGGAGGACTCCACCGCCGCCGTGCAGTGGCGCAACGTGATGGGGCAGCGGGTGATCTCCCTGGAGCCCGGCCGCAGCGCCGTCAAGCTCGGTCCCGGTGACCGGATCAGGCACACCCGCTCGGTGGTGGACCTCGGCGAGATCGTCAACGCGCTCGGCCCGCTCACCGGCAGCCTCGACCCGGACATGCTCAACCAGGTGCTGCAGGGCTTCGCGCAGACGCTGGACGGCAACGAGGCCAACATCAACGCGATGATCCGGAACATGGACGTGCTGCTGGCCGCGTTCGGCACCCGGGCGCGGACCATCCAGCAGCTCATCGACGACTACCGGACGGTGGCCGAGGCGGTCGCGGTGCGGGACCGGCAGATCGCCGCCGGCGTGGACAACCTGGAGAAGCTCACCGAGGTCTTCGCCGCCAACCGGGGCCTGCTGGACGGCGCGGTGGTGGAGGTCTCCCAGCTGGCCACCACCCTCGACGAGATCCTCGGGGAGAACGAGGCCCAGCTGTCGCGGATCGTCGGCAACCTCACCACCTTCAGCGAGACCGCCCGCTGGAAGATCGACAAGCTGGAGAAGATGGTGCAGAACCTGCCGCTGGCGCTGCGGCAGTTGTTCGCCGCCGTCAACGGCGGCCACTTCATGCGCACCAACGCGCTGTGCCTGAACATCATGCAGGGCCCCTGCCCGTTCCCGATGCGCTTCCCGGGCGGGAACGGCGGCGACACCCTCAGCGGGCGGGACGAGGCCAAGCTCCGGCAGATGCTCACCACGCTCGGGATGGGGGGCGGCTGATGGCGTTCAGGTCGCTGCGCGACGTCAACCACCGGCTGGTCGCGCTGGTGTCGGTGACCGTGCTCGGCGCCGCCTGCGCGTTCGCGTTCGCGGTCGGCCAGCTCCACCTGCTGGAACGCGGCTACGAGATGAGCGGGGTGTTCACCGACACCGGCGGCCTGGAGGACGGCGACGACGTCCGGGTGGCCGGGGTGCGGGCCGGCCGGGTGCTGACGGTCGAGCCCGACTTCTCCCAGGGCCACGTGGTGATCACCTGGCGGGTCGACGCCGGGGTCAGGCTGGGCCTGAGCACCCGCGCCGACATCCAGACCGCCACCCTGCTCGGCGGGCGCTACCTCAAGCTGTCCGGCCCGGTCCCGGCCGACGGCCCGTTCCTGGACGACCTGCCGGAGGATCGGCGGCGGATCCCGCTGAGCCGCACCACCGTGCCGTTCACCGTCTCCGACGCGGTGGAGAACGCCACCGACATCACCCGCCGGCTCGACCAGAAGGCCGTCGACCAGTTGCTGGTGTCGGTCTCCAGGATCGAGTCGCCCAGCGCCGCCAAGCTGCGGGAGATGCTGGAGAACTTCCGCACCCTGGCGGCCGCGCTGAACGAGTCCTATCCGCAGATCGAACGGCTCATCGAGGCGAGCAAGGACGTCAGCGGGACGCTGGCGGCCAAGGAGGAGCAGCTCAAACGGCTGATCACGCACAGCCAGACCCTGCTGGCCACGCTGGTGCAGCGCCGGCAGGAACTGGCCGCCGCCATCGGCGAGGGCGGGCGCACGGTGCGGACGCTGGCCCGGGTGATCGAGAACCACCAGAGGGAACTGGACACCCTGCTGAGGAACCTGCACCTGCTGACCACCCGGATCGCCCCCAACATCGACGCCCTGAACGCCGACTTCGCCCTGCTCGGCCCGACGTTCGCCCAGGTCGCCAACCTCAAGGGCAACGGCAACTGGATCGAGGGCCTGCTGACCGGGCTCGGGCCGATCCAGCCCAACGGCCCGATCTCCACGCCCAAGGACGGAGGGAACTGATGCGGCGCCTGCTCGTCATGGCGGTGACCGCCGCGCTGACGGCCTCCCTGGGCGGCTGCTCGCTGCTCGGCGACGGCGCGCAGCGGCACATGACCGTGTACTTCGCCAAGGCCCGGTCGTTCTATCCGGGCTCCAAGGTCAAGATCATGGGCGCGGACGTCGGGGCCGTCGACACGGTGCGCAACCTCGGCGACCGCATCAAGGTCACCTTCCACCTGCGCGCCGACATCCCGCTGCCCAGGGGGGTCAGGGCGTCGATCGTCCCGCTGAACCTGGTCGGCGAGCGCAACCTGGTGCTGCACCCGGCGTGGAAGCCGGGCCAGCCCAAGGAGACCTCCGACGAGATCCCCCTCGGCCGCACCGACGTCCCGGTCGAGGTGGACGACGCGCTGGCCTCGTTCACCAACCTGAGCCAGGCGCTCGACCCGACCAAGGTCGACGGGGCGCTGCAGGGCGCCGAGCGGTCGCTGCGCGGCAACGGGCGGACCTTCAACGCCACCCTGGAGCAGGCCGGCCGGCTGGTGGAGAACATCGCCGGGCAGGACCGGGAACTGCTGGAGGTGGCCCGCAACCTGGACCGGCTGGCCGGGGTGGTGCGCGGCCGGGAGCAGATCCTCGGCCGGATGATCAGCGACTTCGGCGAGGCCACCCGGGTGCTGGCCGCCGAACGCCGCGAGCTGCAGGACCTGGTGCGCGGGGTGCTGGCGCTGTCGGAGCAGGGCGACAAGCTGCTGCGCAAGTACAAGGGCCAGTTGCCCCACGACCTGGCGGTGCTGACCCGGTTCGCGCTGGTGCTGCAGGGACAGAGCGACCGGGTGGCGCTGATGCTGGAGTCGCTGCCGGAGGTGGGCGGGGCGCTGATCGGCGGTTACAACGACGACCTCAAGGCGCTGAACATCCGGTTCGCCACCGACGCGTTCCTGCGCACCTGGCTGACCGGGATCCAGGGCACCGACGAGGTCGGCTGCCCGCTGCCCGAGCCCAACTCCAACTGCCCCTGGGACGCGGGAGGGAACTGATGCGGACCCCACGACCCGTGCGGGCGGTCGCCCTCGGCCTGGTCGCCGGGCTGCTGGCGGCCGGCTGCTCGATCCGCACCCTCGGCGCGCCCAAGGGCGAGCTGACCCTGGTGGCCGTCTTCGACGACACCCAGCAACTGGTGGCCGGGCACAGCGTGCAGATGTCGGACGTCAAGGTCGGGTCGGTCACCGACGTGCGGCTGGTGGACGGCTACAAGGCCCAGGTCACCATGACGATCGAGGACGGGTTCCGGATCCCGCAGGGCACCACCGCCGAGATCAAGGTGACCTCGCTGCTGGGCGAGAACTTCGTGGACCTGCGGCTGCCGGCGGGCCGGACCATGGCCACCGGGCCGTACCTGGCCGACGGCGCCCGGATCGCCAGGACCAGCACGCAGCCGTCGTTCGAGCAGGTCGTGGGACGGGCCGGGCCGCTGCTGGAGGCGCTGGCCGGCGACGATCTGGCCACCATCGTCGACGCCGGGGCGACCGCGCTGGGCGGCAACGGGCCCAAGCTGAACACGGCCGTCGCCAGGTCCTCCCAGCTGCTCCAGCAGTTCGCCGACCAGCGCCGGCAGCTGACCACCGCGGTCGAGGAGTTCGCCCGGCTGGGCCGGTCGCTGGCGAACGGGTCCGACCGGCTCGGCGCGGTGCCGGACGACCTGGAGCGCACCACCCGGCTGCTGAACGAGAACGCCGACGAGATCCTGGCCACCGTCGAGAAGCTCACCCGGACCGCCCGGCTGCTCGGCGACAAGGTCCTGGAGGGGCGGGTGACCAGGCTCAAGACCCTGATCCGCCAGGTCGACCCGGTGCTGCGGCTGCTGGCCGGGGACCGGCAGCGGCTCGGCAGGCTGGTCGACGGGATCGAGGTGTTCACCGCCGAACTGCCGCGCGCCACCTACGACGGGCAGGTGCTGCTGTATCCGCTGCTCCGGCTGGTGCTGGACGACGGGACGGTGCTTCCGCAAAGCGGCAGCGGCCCTGCCACGGCGGGCCCGGCCGACCCGCTGCCCGAGGAGGTCCGCCGGGCGATGCCCACCGTCGACGACATCGTGAGGCCCCGATGACCGGCCGGATCTACGTCAACGTCACGGTGTTCGCGCTGCTGGGCGTGACGCTGCTGGTGTGGGCGTTCACCAGCGTGGTGCGGCTGGACTTCATCGACCGGCCGTACCGGGTCACCGCCGAGTTCAGGTCCTCGCCGGGCCTGCACCCGAACTTCGAGGTCGACTATCTGGGCACCCGGATCGGCAAGATCGACTCGGTGGAGCTGCGGCACGACCGGGTGGTGGTGCGCCTGGACATCGACCGGGACGTGCGGATCCCGCGCGGGGTGACCGCCGCGGCGGCGCGCAAGTCGGCGGTCGGCGAGCCGGTGGTGGAGCTGACCCCCAAGCCGGGCCAGGCCGCCGGGCCGAAGCTGCCCACCGACGGATCGGCGCTGATCCCCGTGTCGGACACCTCCGTTCCGCCCGCGTATGGGGAGCTGTTCGGGGCGGTCAACGACACGTTGAAGGCCATCGACCCCGAGGCCGCCGGCAGCGTGCTGCACGAGCTGGCCGAGGGGTGGTCCGGGCGGCAGGACTCGCTGCGCCAGATCATCGCCGGGACCGACCAGCTCACCGGCACGTTCGCCCGGGACACCGAGCTGATCGACGGGCTCACCCGCGACTTCGGGCAGATCGCCGGGGTGCTGTCGGCCAACCGGACCGATCTGGGCTCGGGGATCGACAACCTGGCCGCGCTGCTGGCCGCGCTGCGCGGGGTCCGCACCGAGCTGACCGAGCTGCGCGACCAGAGCCCCGCCCTGCTGAGCACGGTGAACGAACTGGTGGCCAGGGCCGGGCCGGACGTGGAGTGCATGCTCGGCGCGCTCGGCTCGATGGACCTGGAGCGCAAGAACCCGCAGGTGTACGCGGACCTGCGGCGGACCCTGGAGCAGTCCGGGGAACTGGTCCACGTCCTGGACAACGTCATCGGGCAGGACCAGGGGCAGAACGTCCTCAACGTGTTCTTCCTGGTCACCCTGAACACCCCGGCGACCCTGGAGTACAAGCGCCCGCTTCCCCAGCCGGAGGTCGCCCCCGTCCCGGCCTGCCCGGGCGGGCGGGTGCCGGCGCGGACCGAGCAGAAGGACTTCTACGGCAAGGACCCCGGCGAGACCCTGCCGACCCACGACGCCGAGGCCGCGCGACGGGCCCAGCAGGCGGAGCGGACCGGTGCGCCGAGCCGTTCCGCCGGGCCGCCGCTGTGGCTGGTGTACGTTCCCCCGCTGATCGCCCTGCTGGTGCTGATCAGGGTCATGGCGGGCAGCGCCCCGGTGCTGTCCCGCCTGCGCCGCCGCAAGTGACCGATCCCCGAGGAGTGCGCAAGTGACAGCCGAGACCGGCAAGGACGTCGCCGAGGAGCCCGAGGTCGCCGAGGAGGCCCCGGCCCGTCCGGCGGCGCGACCGTCCCGCCCGGCCCGCAAGAAGGTCCGCCGGGTCCGGGTGATCGAGGTCATCGACGACGAGGACGGCGACGACGACCTGGAGGAGGTCCTGCAGGCCCTCGACGAGGAGGACGCCGAGGCGGACCTGGAGGAGGAGCGGCCGGAGCCCGAGCCGGCCGAGGCCGGGACCGCCAAGACCACCGGGACCGCCGGGACCGCCAAGACCGCCGGGACCAAGCCGAAGCCCGCGAAGGCCGAGGAAGAGGACGAGGACGGCGACGAAGAGCCCGAGCCGAAGAAGAAGTCCGTCCGTCCCAAGCCGAAGCCCGGGCGCGAGCCGGCCCGCACGTCGTCGTTCCGCGACACCTCGCGCCTGGCCGCCGTCGCCGCGATCGTGGTCATCGCCGCCCTGGCCACCGTCACCGCGGTGCTGTGGCGTTCGCAGGCGCAGCTGTCCGCCCGGGAGGACGCCCGCAACGAGGTGACCGAGGTCGTCACCGGCTACGGCAACATCGTCCTCAGCTACGACCGCAGGAACCTCAGGGCCTCCGTCGAGCGCGCCCAGTCGTTCCTCACCGGCGAGGCCCTCACCAAGTCGAGGCAGACCAACGTCGACCAGCTCCAGAAGAGCATGGACGAGGGCCAGTTCACCCTCACCTCCAAGACCAACCAGGTCTACGTCGGCACCGTCGAGGGCCGCTTCGCCACCGCCGTCCTGGTCTTCGACATCACCATCGCCAGCCCGGCCACCACCCAGAACGTCACCCGCAACTACCTGAGCCTCAGCCTGGTCCAGGAGAACGGCACCTGGAAGATCAGCCAGCAGAAGCCCGCCGGCCGCGAGACCGACGGCGCCGCCACCGGCGGCACCGTTCCCGGCCTGAACCAGACCCCGACCCCCACTCCCAGCACCAAGGACTGAGGCCCCCGCGCTCCGGGTTCCGAGCCCCGGTGCGCGGCGGGCCCCGGCCCGTGGGAGAGCGGGCCGGGGCCGGGGTCCTTGCCGCGCCCGCGAGGCCGCGGGTCCGGATCAGGGATAGTTCGGGTTGTTGGCGTCCGGGATCTCGATGCTGATCGGGAAGTCGCCTCCGGACAGGACGAGCAGGGCTCCCAGGCGGAGGATCTCGTCGAAGGCCCAGTAGAACTTCTGCAGGGCCCCCGGTGCCTTCTCCATCGAGAGCAGGCCCTCGCGGACGGCGACGAAGGGCTCCCAGAGGGTCTCGAAGACCCCGTCCCACAGCGGTTCCCTGGGGATCTGCAGCCAGTTGGCGATCTCGTCACCGAGCACGTAGCGGGTGAGCGAGCCGAGGATGGGCTTGGTGACGTACCTGAGGGGACCGCCCGGGACGATCGTGCCCATGTTGAGCAGGATGTCGGCCAGCTTGATGCCCTCGGGCGTCGGGGCCAGGATCGGGTCCAGGACCTGCCTGGCCTGGGCGTTGGCCTCGTCCCAGGAGTTGGGGATGTACTCGTCCTTGATGCCGAGCATGTGGGCGCACACCTGCCACGAGTGCAGGAAGGCCTCGGACTCGGCGGGGGGGATCGGCACCTTCCACTTGACCAGGTTCTGCATGACGGTCGTGGGCAGGCTGTGCCAGGTGACCATCATGTCCGCCTGGCTGATCGGGATCTCCTCGTCGGCGACCTTGTTCCAGTACGGGGACTTCGGCAGCAGGTGACGTACGCCCGCGTGCGCCAGCCGGGTCTTGACGCAGGTCACGATCATCTCGCCGTCGGGCCGGTAGGCGTTCGACGTCCCGATGTCGTACCCGAGCTTGGCGGTCTTGGTGATGCGGTCCCGCATGTCCGCGCCGCCCTTGGAGTAGTAGACCGCGCGCGCCTCCCTGGGGATGACCGTGCTCATCATCCCGCTGGCGAACCCGTAGGTCACGCCGAGGTAGAGTCCCCGCTTCTCGTTGAAGCCGACCGCGGTGGCGAGCTTGCCCTGGTCGGCCCACGGCGGCATCCGGCGGGCCCGCTCCATGAAGTCCCGCAGGTCCGCCGGCAGCCCGGCCGGCAGCGGCTGGCCGTTCTTGGTCCAGGTCCGCAGCAGCCTGTTGACCTCGGGCACGGCGCCCCGGTCGATCAGCGAGGCGACCAGCTCGTCGGCCTCCGGGTCCCACACCCACCGCGGGTCGGCGCCCTCCCCGGTGCCCGCCACCGAGCCTGCGGGGGACCACGTCCACAGTGAGCCCGCCTGCGCGGGCGTCGCGACGCTCAGCGCACCGAGCGCGCCCAGCGTCCCACCCGCCATCAGCACGTCGCGTCTGCTGGGTTTCTCCATGACTTCGCTCCTCCTCGGGCCGAGAGCACCGTCCTGATACGCTGATACGCGTACTGGCTCGGCGTATCATTGACGACAGGTCCAATAACAGCACACTGTGTCGGACACCACAAGACCCGAGCGCGACGACGGCCGTCGGCGGCCGAGGCCGGATCGCCGTCTCAGGAGGAGATCATGGAACCTGCGCTGCCCTCCCTCATGGCGGGCCCGGGCGCGGAGTCATTGCTCGAACGCGCGTACATCGACGCCCTCGAACGGGTCGACGACATGGAGGAGACCCGTGCGCGCATCCTCGACGCCGCGTACGAGCAGTTCTGCCGGATGGGCATCCAGCGGTCCACCATGGAGGACGTGGCCCGGCGGGCCGGGGTTTCGCGGATCACGGTCTACCGGCGGTTCGCCACGAAGGACGCGCTGGTCGAACAGGTGGTGCGGCGGGAGTTCCGCCGTTACTTCGACCAGTTCCTGATCGACATCGAGCAGGCCGAGACCGCCGCCGACCGGGTGGTGCTGGGCTTTGTGAGCTCGCTGCGCGCCATCCGGCGCAACCCGCTCATCGGCGGCCTGATCGCCGCGGAACCGGACCAGGTCGTGGCCTCCATGATCAGTGACGGGGGACGCACCCTGGCCACCGTCCGGCAGTTCGTCGCGGGCCAGCTCCGCCGCGAGCAACGCGCCGGCAACGTCTCGGGCGACCTGGACACCGACCTCGTGGCCGAACTGATGGTCCGGATCTCCGCCTCCTTCCTGGCGATCCCCAGCCACCTGATCGACCTCGACGACGACGAGCAACTGGCCGCGGTGGCCCGCCGCTTCCTCGTCCCCATGCTGGAACCACCGACGGCACCACCCCCGGCCTGAACCGCCCCCGCCCCCGACCCCACCCAGGCCCCAGAGACCGAGCCCCTGCACCTCAAGCCCATAAAACCCTGCACCCGAAGGCGCTGAAGGCCACCGCGAGCGGGCCCGCGTGGTCGTGAGGAGGAGCGGTTCAAGATCGCGAGGAACGAGCGATCTTGAACCGCGACGACGAACGGCCGCGCGTCAAAAGGCCCGCTCGCCGCCGCGCCGGAGGCGCGGCAAAACTAGCGAGAGTAGTACTCGACCACGAGCTGTTCGTCGCAGATCACCGGGATCTCGTCGCGCTCGGGGCGGCGGACGAGGCGGGCGGTGAGGAGGCCGTGCTCGACCTCCAGGTAGGGCGGGACCCGGTCGGCGTGGACGCCGGTGGCGGCGATCCGGAAGGGCTCCATGGCGCGGCTGCGGTCGGCGACGGTGAAGAAGTCGCCGGGGCGCAGCCGGTGGGAGGGGCGGTCCACACGGCGGCCGTTGACCAGGATGTGGCGGTGCACCACGAACTGGCGGGCCTGGTAGATGGTGCGGGCGAAGCCGGCCCGCAGCACCAGGGCGTCCAGGCGGGTCTCCAGGTCGGCCAGCAGGACCTCGCCGGTCTTGCCGGAGGTCCGGGCGGCGCGGGCGAAGGCGCCGGCGAGCTGGGCCTCGCGCAGGTTGTACTGGGCGCGCAGCCGCTGCTTCTCGCGCAGCCGCAGCTTGTAGTCCGACTCCTGCCTGCGTCCGCGGCCGTGCTGGCCCGGCGGGTAGGGGCGGTTCTCCAGGTACTTGACGCACTTGGGGGTCAGGGCGATGCCCAGTGCGCGGGAGAGCTTCGCCTTCGGCCGGGACCTGTTCAACTGCGCTCCTTCATGGCTAAGGTAACCCTTGCTTAGGTAAGCCTAACCTAATCAAGGAGGCCCTCGGTGAGGCGACCGACCGCGGCGGAACGGGCACGGACCCTGGCGTACGGGATCGCGGGCGGCATGCTCGTGACCGCGGCGTGGGAGGAGGACCCGGCGCGCGCGGACCCGCCTCCGCCGGTGCCGGCGCACGCCACCGACCTGGAGGGACGCCCGCTGCTGCTGGTGCCCGCCGACGCCGAGCCGGCGGTCGTGCTGCGCGACGAGCCCGACCTGGCCGCCACCCTGGAGATCGCCGACGTCGCGCCACTGCCGCTGGCCGACCGGCTGCGCGGGCGGGCCTGGCTGCACGGCTGGCTGACCGCGCCGCAGGGGGAGCGGCTGGCCGAGGCGGCGCTGCGGCTGTCGCGGCTGCACCCCCGGCCCGAACTGCTCGACGTCCGGGCCGGCCGGACCGGGGAGTGGACGATCCTCGCCCTGGAGGTCGCCGAGGTGGAGATCTGCGACCCGTGGGGGCACGCGGTGGTGGAGCCGGAGGCGTACCAGGCGGCGCTGCCCGACCCGTTCGTGATCGTCGAGCACCGGATGCTCGCGCATCTGGACGCCTGCCACGGCGCCGAACTGGTCGCGATGGTGCGCCACCGGTTCGGCCCGGCGGACGGCGATCTGGAGGTCCGGCCGTTCGCCCTGGACCGTCACGGGCTGTGGCTGCGCTGCTTCTTCCCGGATTCGGACCTGCCCTCGGGGCGGGACCTGTACGTCGAATTCCCCGACCCGGTCAGTGATCTCCACGGTCTGCGGCAGGTCTGCCGGCGGCTGCTGGTCTCCGCGTGAACGACGGTACGTATCGGGGCCCGTAGTGCCCCGGATGTCCCGCCTGCCGGTTCGGGGTGATGCTCTTTCCGGCCGGGGTCCGCAGGAGGGGAGGCGGCCTCGGCACGGCCGCCCGGCGCCGGGGGGGTGAGTGCGCCGGGCGGCCCGGTGCGGCCGCCGCGGGGTCAGACCTTGGCCAGGGCCTGCTCCAGGTCGTTCCACAGGTCGTCGGGATGCTCGACGCCCACGGCGATCCGCACGGTGCCGGCCCCGATCCCGGCGGCGGCCAGCGCGTCGGCGTCCAGGCTGCGGTGCGAGGTGCTGGCCGGGTGCATCACCAGCGTCTTGGTGCCGCCCAGCGACACCGCCAGCTCCACCAGCCGCAGGCTCTCGGCGAACGCCCGGCCCGCCTCCCGCCCGCCGGCCAGGTCCACCGACAGCAGCCCGCCGAACCCGCCGTCCAGCAGCCGGCGCGCGATCGCGTGCTGCGGATGCGATTCCAGCCCCGGGTAGTGCACCCGTTCCACCGCCGGATGCCCGGCCAGCCGCCGGGCCAGGAAGAGGGCGTTCTCCGACTGCCGCATCACCCGCATGTGCAGCGTGGCCAGGCCCCGCGTGCACAGCCAGGCGGTCGTCGGGTCGATGTTGCCGCCCAGCTTGAGCACCTGGCTCCAGATCCGGTGGTGCACCCGGGGATCGGCGGACACCACCGCGCCGGCCATCACGTCGGAGTGCCCGCCGATGTACTTGGTGGCCGAGTGGATCACCACGTCGGCGCCGTGCTCCAGCGGCCGGCACAGCACCGGGGTGGCGAACGTGTTGTCCACCACCACCGGCACCCCGGCCTCCCGCGCCACCGCGGCCAGCGCCGGCAGGTCCGCGACCTGGGTGACCGGGTTGGTGATCGTCTCCAGGTACAGCATCCGGGTCCGCGGCCGCAGCGCCGCCCGGACCTCCTCCGGGTCCTCGCCGGACACGTGGGTCAGCTCCAGGCCCCACCGGTCGGCCAGGTCGTGCAGCAGCGCGTACGTCCCCCCGTACAGCGAGGACTGCGCGATCACGTGGTCGCCGGTCCGCAGCATCGCCATCAGCACCGTGGTGATCGCCGCCATGCCCGACCCGGTGGCCAGCCCGTCGCAACCGCCCTCCAGGTCGGCCAGCGCCCGCTCGAACGTGCGGACCGTGGGGTTGCCGTACCGGCTGTAGAAGTACCCGGAGTCCTGCGCGGGCTCCGCGAAGGCCGCCGCCAGCGTCTCCCCGTCCTCGTACGCGAACAGATGCCCCTGGTAGATCGGGGTCATCAGGGGGCGGGCGCCGGTGGGCTGGATGACCGGCGGATGGACCGCGCGGGTCTGCTGGTGAAAGTCCTCCATGCCCCCAGGGTGCGGCCTGCCGCCCCCCGGCTGCATATCCAATCGCAGTCAGTGGCCTGCCGGGCGGACGACCGCGACGCGGCTGCGCGCGGTGCGGCCCGTCCGCCCGGCCTCAGCCGGTCACAGGTAGAAGCCGCCGCCGGGGCCGGGGGAACGGGGCGGTGTGCCGGGCGGCTGCTCGCCGTTGCGCAGCGCGACCAGCTCGGCCAGCGTGGCGCCCTCGGGGCCGATCCGCGCCGGGTCGGCGTCCTCGCCCAGCCACCGCACCGCCTCGGCGTGCGTCAGCGGGCCCACCTCGATCTGCGCCAGGCAGCGGCCGGGCCGGACCACCGCCGGGTGCAGCCGGGCCAGGTCCTCGTTGGTGGTGATCGCCACCAGCACGTCCCGGCCCTGGCCGAGCATCCCGTCGGTCAGGTTGAGCAGCCGGGACAGGCCCTGCCCGGCGGACTGCTTGGCCTCCCCGCGGATCAGCTCGTCGCAGTCCTCCAGGATCAGCAGCCGCCAGCGCCGGGAGGAGTCGCCCTCGTCGGTGCCGACCGCCACGTGCATCAGGTAGCCGGGATCGCTGAACAGCACCTCCGGGTCCAGCACGCAGTCGGCCTGGCACCAGTCCGACCAGGCGCGGGCCAGCGCCCGCAGCGCGGTGGTCTTGCCGGTGCCCGGCGGCCCGTGCAGCAGCAGCAGCCGGCCGGTGATCCGGGCGGGGTCCAGCCCCATCACCGCGTCCAGCGCCTCGGCGACCGGCGCGGTGTAGTTGCCCCGGATGCCGGCCCAGGTGTCGGCGGAGATCACCCGCTGGCGGCGGCTCGGCATGGGCCGGGACAGGTGCCAGAAGCCCATCTCCACCTTGCTCTGGTCGGCGACCGGCGGGGTGGTGGCGTCCCGCACCGCCTCCTCCAGCACGGCGGCGGCCAGTTCCTTGGTCACCGCCGACACCGACACGTAGGCGGTGCCGCCGGACCACCGGTTGGACAGCAGCATCCAGCCGTCGCCGGCGGCCAGCACCGAGTGCTTGCCGTCCTCCCCGGCCTCCCGCAGCACCCGGCTGTCGGCGGGGCGCAGCAGCGCGTCCGGCTTGACGTGCTCCAGCCGGGTGGACCTGGACCACGGGTGCTCGCCGCTGGCGAACGGCCGCAGCGACAGCACGTCCATCACGTCGGCGGGGGAGTTGCCGTCGTCCAGGTTGAGGACGAGCGACATCCCAGGGTCGGGCTCGGCCCCGGTGGTCTCGATGAGGTGCAGGATCTCCTGCGGACCCTCCTGGGACATGGCCATGCCTCCGATGATCAGGCGTCGCCCGCCGGGGCGTCCACCGAATTACGCCCCGTGACGCCTCACCGTCAGGGCAGTTTCCAGTCGACCGGCCGTCCGCCCTGCCGCTCCAGCAGGGCGTTGGCGCGGCTGAACGGGCGCGATCCGAAGAACCCCCGGTCGGCCGACATCGGGCTGGGATGCGCCGACTCGATGCACGGTACCTGCCCCAGCAGCGGCCTGAGATTGCGCGCCTGCCGCCCCCACAGGATCGCCACCAGCGGCCCGCCCCGCGCCGCCAGCGCGCGGATGGCCTGCTCGGTGACCTCCTCCCAGCCCTTGCCCTGGTGCGAGGCGGGCTTGCCGGGCATCACCGTCAGCACCCTGTTGAGCAGCAGCACCCCCTGCTCGGTCCACGGGGTCAGGTCGCCGGTGCTCGGCTCGGGGTGGCCGAGGTCGGCGTGGTACTCGCGGAAGATGTTGACCAGGCTGCCGGGCAGCGGCCGCACGTGCGGGGCGACCGAGAAGCTCAGCCCCACCGGGTGGCCGGGCGTCGGGTAGGGGTCCTGCCCGACGATCAGCACCCGCACGTCGGCGAAGGGCTGCTGGAACGCCCGCAGGATGTGCTCCCCGGCGGGCAGGTAGCGGCGCCCGGCCGCGACCTCGGCGCGCAGGAAGTCGCCCATCGCCGCGATGCGCCCGGCCACCGGCTCCAGCGCCTGCGCCCATCCCGCCTCGACGATCTCCGAAAGCGGTCGTCGCGTCATACCGGCCACCCTAGTGCCGCGATCATGACCGGCGCAGCCCGATCCCGGACGGGACGGGGAGGGCCGGACGACCGCGACGACTCCATGTGGACCACCCGTTCACGCTGAGTGTTCTCACGGGTACGTTAAGTCGAAGTTACTTCCTGTTCTCCTCTGTTGATTTACCGCCCGGTACCGCTTAGCCCAGAGACATACCGTGATCCGAGCACTGTGGGGACGACATATGCGCCAGCTGACGGCAGTGGACGCCGCCTTCCTGAACGTGGAGACCAGCACCACTCACGCCCACATCGCCGGGCTGGGGATCCTGGACACGGCCACCTGCCCGGACGGCCGGATCACGGTCGAGGACCTGGTCGAGCTGATCCGCGAGCGCGCCCACCTGGCGGCCCGCCCGCTGCGGATGCGGCTGGCCCAGGTGCCGCTCGGCCTGGACCGCCCGTACTGGGAGGACGACCCGGACTTCGAGCCGGCCCGGCACGTGTTCGAGGTCGGCCTGCCCGCGCCCGGCAGCGCCGCCCAGCTCGCCGACGTGGTGGCGATGCTGCACGAACGGCCGCTGGACCGGTCCCGCCCGCTGTGGGAGCTGGTGCTCGTCCGGGGCCTGACGGGCGGCCGCACCGCCGTCTACATCAAGGTCCACCACGCCGCCGTGGACGGGGTGCTGGCCGCCGAGACGCTGGCCGCGCTGCTGGACCTGTCGCCGCAGCCGCGCGAGCTGCCGCCCGACGACTCCGTTCCGCAGCCCGCCCCCGGCCTGGCCGAACGGCTCGGCACCGGGCTGCTGCGCACCGCCGTCCACCCGGTCCACGGGATGCGGATGCTGGCGCGCACCGCCCCCTACCTCGACGAGATCCCCGGGGTGGCGCAGATCCCCGGCGTGCAGTCGGTGGCGCGGGCGCTGCAGGGGATGCTGGGCCGCGACGACGTGGCCCCGCTGCCCCGGATCACCGCCCCGCCCACCCCGTTCAACGGCACGATCGGCGCGCGCCGGTCGGTGGCGTTCGGCGAGCTGCCGCTGGCGGAGATCAAGCGGATCCGCCGGGAGCTGGGCGGCAGCGTCAACGACGTGGTGATGGCGCTGGTCGCCGCCGCCCTGAACCGCTGGCTCGACAAGCGCGGCGAGCTGCCCGACCAGCCGCTGGTGGTGGCGGTGCCGGTGTCGCTGCGCCGGCGGGCGGCGGACGGGGCCGAGGCCGGCAACCAGCTCTCGGCGATGGTCGCGCCGCTGGCCACCCACGTGTTCGACCCCGCCGAGCGGTTCGCCGCCGTGCGCGCCGACCTGGCGGCGGCCAAGCGCAGGTTCGCCCGCTCGTCGGGCGGCTGGCTGGAGGGGCTGAGCGAGCTGCTGCCCGCCCCGCTGGCCGGTCCGGTGCTGCGGCTGGCGATGCAGGCGCTGCCCGTCGACCACCTGCGGCCGGTCAACCTGATGGTGTCGAACGTGCCCGGCCCGGACTTCCCGCTCTACCTGTGCGGGGCGCGGGTGCTGGGCTACTTCCCGATCTCGGTGATCAGCGACCTGACCGGCGGGCTCAACATCACCGTGCTGTCCTACGACGGCAGGCTGGACGTGGGGATCGTCGCCTGCCGGTCGATGGTCCCCGACCCGTGGGAGATCGTCGACCACCTCGACGACGCCCTGGACGAGCTGAAAGGGCTCATCGAGGGCTGAGCAGGACGTCCCGGTGCCGCCACGCCAGCCGGAGCGCGGCGGCGCCGGCGGGCTGCATGGGCCGCGGCACCGTGCCGTCGAACGGGGCGAACATGACCCGGCCCTCGGCGTTCTCGCCGACCAGCCCGCCGAAGAGGCCGGCGAACGCCTCGTCGTCGACGACCACCGCGGTCAGCAGGTCCACCGCGAACGTCAGCGGGTCGACGCCGAGCCCGAGGAGACGCGCCCGCACCGCACCGTCCCGCCGCGCCCCGTCCAGCCGCCGGAAGAACGGCCACGCGGCGTGCGTGAAACCGGGGCCGTAGTCCTCCGCCGCCCCCAGGAACTCCTCGGCGTACTCCCGCGCCATGCAGTGCCACAGGTCCAGGTCCTCGCGGGGGTCGCCGGTCGCGGGCTGGAACACCCCCACCGGCATCACCTGGTGCAGCCCGCCCGCGTGCACGACCTTCGCCGGGTCCCGCCAGTGCAGCACGTAGTCGCCCGTCCCGCGCCGGATCGTGACGGTCGTGATCGCCGGCAGCGCCGCCCGCCGGGCCAGGTCGCACGGATCCCCGACCGCCGACCGCAGCGGCAGCCCGGGCGTCCCGGCGGCCAGCTCGTGCGCCACGGCCTCGCCGACGTCCACCCCCTGGAAGTAGCGCGCCCCCGTCAGCCGCAGCTCGGGAAGGTCGGCGGCCAGGAGCCGGTAGGCGGGCCGGTTCTCGAACACGGCCGGGGGAGCCAGCGCCCCCATGGCCTCGCTGTAGGCGCGGTATCCGGGAGGCAGCCCGGCCTCGGTCCCGGTCACCGCCGGTGGCCGTGCCCGGTCCTCCCAGACGAGGCGTACGGACTCCAGCGGCAGCGGCTCGGGGGCGACCCACTCCGGCCGGGTCAGCAGCGTCGTGCCCGCGACCCGATGCGCGCCGGGATAGAGGCGGTCGGCGGCCTCACCCAGCTCGGCCCGGCGCTCGTTGAGCCTCCTGCGCTGCTCGAGCCAGCGCCGTTCCTCCACCGTCGTCATGGGTCGCGACCCTCCCTGCGGGCTGCCGTGCCCCGCCGACCCTAGCCCGCCGGGCGAGCAGGAGGATCACCGCCGTGGCCGGAACGCCGATCGCCCACAGCAGCAGGCCCGCCGTCCGCTGGTCCCGCTCGGGACCGGCGCCCCAGGTCAGGGCGAGGGCGTCGTACCAGTCCGCGGCCAGCACCCCGGACGCCGACCGGAACGCGTACCCGAAGACCAGGTGGAACGCCGCCAGCGCCGGCACCAGCCAGCGGGCGCCGGCGGCCACGGCCCGCGCGAACAGCATCCCCGCCGCCAGGAACGCCGCCATGCTGAGCGAATGCAGCACATGGCCGCGCAACGACGCCTCGAACCACGGTGACGCGTAGAACCCGTACAGCGTGAGGACCACCGCAGCCAGCGCCCCCACCGGATGGGCCGCCGCCCGCGCCACCCGGCCGCCCAGCACCGCCAGCACGACGTCGCGGGGCGTGCGGCCCACCGGCGCGGGCCCGGCCCGCAGCGCCCGCAGCGCCAGCTCCACCGGAGCGCCCGCCACCAGCAGCACGGAGGCCGCCAGCGTCAACGCCAGATGCTGCACCACATGGACGCTGAGCAGCACCATGCTGTACGTGGCGACCCCGCCGCACGTGACGGCCAGCACGATCGCCAGCCCGCCGTACCAGGCCGCCGTCCGCCGCACCGGCCACCCGCGCCCGACCCGCCGCACCCCGGCCGCGTACAGCACGGCCCCGGCGGCGACCAGGATCAGGAACAGCGGGTCGAGCAGACCGTCGAACGCCAGCGACATCGCGCCGACCGGCCCCGGCGGCTCGAACCCCAGCAGGATCCCCGCCGGGCTGGTCGGGCCGGTGTCCTCGGCGGGCGGCGCGGTCCGCGACAGGCCGGTGGCCAGCGCCATCGCCGCCGCCATCACCGCCACCTCGGCCACCGCCAGCCGCAGGAAGACCCCGGGACGATCGGCGAGCGCCGGGATCCCCGCCCGCCGATGCCGCCACCCCATCAGCCCCAGAGCCCCCAGGACGACCGTCTTGGCCGCCACCAGCAGCCCGTACCCGGTGCCCGTCACGGCCCCTGCACGGCCGAGCTGCACCCATGCCGTCACCAGGCCGCTGGCGGCGACCGCGGCGAAGCACACCGCCGCCAGCGCGCTGTACCGGGGCACCGCCACCGGCAGAAGATCCCGGACGGACGGCAGCGCCACCAGCGCCACCAGCCCGCCCACCCACACCGACGCCGCCGCCACGTGCACCCCGAGGGCCACCACCATCAGCGGGTGGTCGTCGGACGACGCCGCATGACCGGTCACCACCGGCGGCAGCAGCCCCGCCAGCGCCACCAGCAGCGCCACCCCGGCCCCGTTCGCCGTCCGCGCCCGCCACGCCAGCACCGCGACCGATCCGGCGAGCACCGTCACCGCCACCAGCGCCCGGCCCGGCGGCAGCTCGGCCAGGTAGCCCAGCAGCTCCGCGTCCGACACCTGCCACACCGGCCTGGCCAGCAGGTACGACGCCGACAGCACCGCCGTCACCAGCGTCGCCGCCGCCCACCCGGCCGCGCACGCCCCGGCCGCCGACAGGCAGCGCCGCGCCGCCGCCGGCAGCGCGCCGTCCGGATCCGGCAGCAGCAGCGCGGCCGCCGCCAGCAGCCCCACGGTGATCGCGGCGGCGGCGTTCCCGGCCAGTTCGGCGACGGGCAGGCCGCCCCGAGTCAGCCCGCCCGAGCCCTCCAGCCACGGCACGGTCGCCGCCGCGCCCCCGACCCGCAGTGCCACCGCCAGAGTGCAGAACGCCGCCGCGACCCACAGCGCCCACGGACGCGACGGCCCCCGCGACCGCGGAACGGTCGCGGGGGCCTTGCCTTGCGACATGCGGCGAACCTCCCGAGCGGGCACCCCTTCCGCGGGTGGTACGCGGGCGGCCGCCGCCGGGTTCAGCCGATCAGAAGTTGATCATGTGGCCGGCCAGCCCGTGGATCGCCTCCTTGACCGCCTCGCTCAGGGTGGGGTGGGCGTGCACGTTGCGGGCCACCTCGTGCACGGTCAGGTCCCACTGCTGGGCCAGGGTCAGCTCCGGCAGCAGCTCGGTGACGTCCGGGCCGATCATGTGGGCGCCCAGCAGCTCGCCGTACTTGGCGTCGCTGATGATCTTCACGAAGCCGTTCGGGTCGCCCAGGCCGTGCGACTTGCCGTTGGCGGTGAAGGGGAACTTGGCGACCTTGACGTCGAAGCCCTCCTCGCGGGCCTGCGCCTCGGTGTAGCCGAAGCTGGCGACCTGCGGCTGGCAGTAGGTGGCCCGCGGGATCATCACGAAGTCCAGTTCCATCGTCTCGGCGTCGGCGATGGTCTCGGCCGCGATGATGCCCATCGACTCGGCGGCGTGCGCCAGCATCAGCTTGGCGGTCACGTCGCCGATCGCGAAGATGTGCGGCACGCTGGTGCGGCCCCGGCCGTCCACGTCGATCGCGCCCCGGTCGGTCAGCGCGACACCGGTCTTCTCCAGCCCGTAGCCCTCGACGTTCGGCGCGAACCCGATGGCCTGCAGGACCTTGTCGGCCTCCAGGACCTGCTGCGAGCCGTCCTTGCCGGTGACGGTGACCTTGACCTTGTCGCCGGAGTCGTCGATGCCGTCCACCCGCGTGGAGGTGAGCACGTCGATGCCCATCTTGCGGTAGCGGCGGGCCAGCTCCTTGGACACCTCGGCGTCCTCGCCGGGCAGCGCCCGGTCCAGGAACTCGACGATGGTGACCTTGACGCCGTAGTTGTGCAGCACGTAGCCGAACTCGATGCCGATCGCCCCGGCGCCGACGATGACGATGCTCTCCGGCAGCCTCTCGTCGAGGATCTGCTGCTCGTAGGTGACCACCCGCTCCGACAGCGAGGTGCCCGGCAGCAGCCTGGGATGCGCGCCGGTGGCGATGATGCAGTGGCCGAACGTGACCGTCTGGGTCTCGCCGCCGCCGGACGGCGTCACCTGGAGGGTGTTCGGGTCGGTGAACGTTCCCCGGCCCTCGAACTCGGTGATCCCGTTCTTCTTCATCAGGTAGTGGACGCCCTTGACCCGGCCGTCGGCGACCTGGCGGCTGCGCTGGAACGCCGCGCCGAAGTCGAACCGGACCTCCCCGTCCACCTCGATGCCGAAGAGCTTGCGCTCGTTGGTGAAGATGTGCGCCAGCTCGGCGTTGCGCAGCAGGGCCTTGGACGGGATGCAGCCCACGTTCAGGCAGACTCCACCCCAGTACCGCTCCTCGATGATCGCCGTCTTGAGCCCGAGCTGTGCCGACCGGATCGCGGCGACATATCCACCCGGGCCCGCGCCCAGGACCACGACGTCAAAGTGTGTGCTCATTCTCTGGACGATATGCCGCCGGGCGGGCCCCCGCATCTCGGGGGACCCGCCCGGAGCACCGCGGGGAGAGCGAGATCACATGCGGATCTCCAGCGTGCAGCACTTCGGGCCGCCGCCGGCCTTGCGCAGCTCCGACAGGTCGACCGGGACGGGCTCGTACCCGCGCCCGCGCAACTGCGCGATCAGCCCCCGGGCCTCGGCGTTGACCACCACGTGCCGCCCGTCGCAGACCGCGTTCAGGCCCAGCACCACCGCGTCGGCCTCGTCGGCGATCAGCGCGTCCGGGAACAGCCGTTCCAGCACCGCCCGGCTGCCGGGGGAGAACGCGCCCGGGTAGTAGGCGACGTTCCGGCCGCCCAGCGGGAACAGCGCGGTGTCCAGGTGGTAGAACCGCGGGTCCACCAGCCGCAGCGTCACCACCGGGCGGCCCAGGAACTCCTGCGCCTCCTGGTGGGCGGCGACGTCGGTGCGGAACCCGGTCCCGGCCAGGATCAGGTCGTCCAGCACCAGGAAGTCGCCCTCGCCCTCGTTGACGTGCTCCGGCTCCAGCACGTCGGCGAACCCGTTGCGGCGGAACCACTCGGCGTAGGCGGGGCCCTCGGCCGCCCGCTCGGGGTGGCGGAACCGCGCCCCGTACACCCGGCCGCCGACCACCAGCGCGCCGTTGGCGGCGAACACCATGTCCGGCAGCCCCTCGACCGGCTCGATCAGCTCGACCCGGTGCCCGAGCGCCAGGTAGGCGTCGCGCAGCGCCTCCCACTGGGCCACCGCCCGGTCCCGGTCGGCCCCGGCGTCCGGGTCCATCCACGGGTTGATCGCGTACGTGACGGCGAAGTGCTCGGGCCGGCACATCAGGAAGCGGCGGGCCGACGCCTCCCGCGCGGCGGGTTCGGGGGAGGCTGCGGGAGCTACGGCGGGGCTCGATGCGGTCGTCGGCTCCATCGCCGGCGAAACGGTCATGCGGGCTCCTGTCCACTGATTCGGGCCGATACGGCACAGGCTTACGATCCGTAAGCCTAAGAACCCGCGACCCCGCGCCCAAGCCGCCGACCTTGCGGAATGATGGTCGAACGTTGCGTCTGCGGCGGGCCGTACGGTCGATTCGTTGCACGATCTCCGGGAATGCGGCGTACGTCACGTCGCGCTGCGACGGGCCGCCGCCGGGGCGGGACCGTCCCGGTCATGACATACCGTCGAAAACACACAGGTGCGGGTCTGTCAGGAAGGAGAGCGCAGTGCGGATCCCCAAGCGCGTCAACGACGCCTGGGACTGGGCGGAGAGCCACGGCCGCGTGACGGCGGTGATCCTCCTGATCCCGGTCCTGGCCGTGGGAGCGCTGTGGTCGCCGGCGCTGGCCGCGTTCGCGCTGGGCGCCGTCGGCGCCGGGCTGGCGACCTATCTGCGGCTCGCCCGGCGGATCGCCCGGCTGCGCGCGGAGGTGGACGAACTGCTGCGCGAGACCGGCCGGCTGCGGCACCGCAACACCATGCTGGCCAGCGGGATCGTGCAGGCCGAGAGCGCGGCCACGCAGAAGCTGCTGAGCATCCCCGAGCTCAACGAGTACGTCGAGCCGGAGCGCAGGTCCACCTGAGGCGCCGCCGCGACCGCGGAGGAACGCCCCGGCCGGCTCGGGGAGCCGAGCCGGCCGGGGCGACCGCCGGGATCCGCGCCCGGGTCGTCGCCGACGCCGTCGCGCACCGCCCGGCACCGGCGGTGCGCACGCGGGCGGTCAGGACTTGACCAGCACCCGCTGCGACATGGCGTGCTGCACCATCTCGATCAGCACCTGCTTGCAGGACTTCAGCTCACGGGCGTCGCAGAGCATGACCGGCACGTCGGTGCCCAGGTTCAGCGCCATCTTGATCTCTTCGAGCTCGTAGCGCTGGGCGCCCTCGAAGCAGTTGACCGCCACGACGAACGGGACCTTGCGGCGCTCGAAGTAGTCCACCGAGGGGAAGCAGTCGGCCAGCCGCCGGGTGTCGGCCAGCACCACCGCGCCCAGCGCACCGCGCGAGACCTCGTCCCACATGAACCAGAAGCGCTCCTGCCCCGGCGTCCCGAACAGGTAGAGCACCAGGTCGCCGCGGATCGTGATGCGGCCGAAGTCCATGGCGACGGTGGTGGTGTCCTTGGTCTCCACCCCGGAGGTGTCGTCCACGCCCACGCCGCGGTCGGTCAGGATCTCCTCGGTGCGCAGCGGGGTGGTCTCCGAGACGGTGCCCACCATGGTCGTCTTGCCCACCCCGAAACCGCCCGCGATCACGATCTTGACCGCGGTGGGCAGCTTCGGACGTCCCGCGTCCCGAGCGGGGCGTCCGGCGTCCCGGTCAGAGCGCACGGAGTCCATTCAACACCGCCTCGTAGATCCTGATGTCGGTAATGTCGGCTTCCGGCTCCGGCTCCTGGATCGCCACGTAGCCGCGATCCAGCAGATCGCCCAGCAGCACCCGGACGGTGCTGGCGGGCAGGTTCAGATGACCGGTGATCTCCGCCACCGACATCACGTTCTGGCACAGCCGCATGATGGCCAGATGCTCCGGGCCCATCCCGACCTCGGCCGTCGGGATCGGGCTCGTCGCGATCACCTGGGTGATCAGGTCGAACTTGCCGCGCACCGGCTGGATCCGGCCCCGGGTCATCACATAGGGGCGCACCATCGGCCCGGCATGGTCGTCCACGAGCTGCTCGGGCATGTCCTCGGGCCTGGTCATGACCGCGCCGGGCTCCCCGTCGCCGACGTCGACCGGGCCGACGTGCTCAGGTGGTGGCCCACGCTGGTGACCAGCATCGCCATCTCGTAGGCCACCAGGCCCACGTCGGCGTCCTCGGTGGTCAGCACCGCCAGGCAGGCGCCCTTGCCGGCCACCGTCACCAGCAGGAAGGCCGTCTTCATCTCGATGATGGTCTGGCGGACCGCTCCGCCGCCGAACCGTTCCCCGGCGCCGCGCGCCAGGCTCTGGATCCCGGCGGCCACCGCCGACAAGTGCTCGGCGTCGTCCTGGCTCATCCCCTGGGACGCGGCCATCAGCAGACCGTCGGCGCTGAGCACGACGGCGTGCCGGGCCTCGGTCACCCGCTTGACCAGATCGTCCAGCAACCAGGCCAGGTCAACGGAGGAACCTGTCTTCTGCACCTCTAACCGTCCTTTGTCGATGTTCGTCGGCGCGGCTTCGGTTCTCTCTTAGGACTCGGGTTCGCCGTCGTCGTCCCGGTCCGTCCGGGGCGCGGCCTTGGCGGCGTCTGAACGGCCGCGACGGGTACCCGACTGGTAGGCGCCCACGATGCGGCGGATCTCCTCGGGCGAGCGCAGGAGGTCCTCGTCCTCCTCCGCGTCCTCGTCCGCCGCGGTGATCGGTGCCTCGGTGCGCAGCTGCGGGACCAGGTTGGTCTGCGGAACCCGCATGGGCAGGCCGCCCGGCGTGCGGGCGGTCTCCGGTACGGGGTGCGGATTCTCGGGCATCGGGCTCCCGGAGTTCTCGGCGGTGGCAGGGGACGGCTCGCCGGCGCTGTGCGGCCGGTCCGCGGTCTGCGGCTCGTCGGCGGGCTCGCCGGCCGGCGGCACGGGCTCGGACACCGGGCGCGCGTGCCGTCCGGAGCCCTGGCGGACCGGCAGCGGCACCGGGGCGGGCAGCGACTCCGGCGCGGACGGCGGCTCCGGCGCCGCCCCGGTCAGGGGCTCGGGCACCGCGGAGATCGCCGGGGGAGCGGCCGGGGCGGAGCTCTGGACGGCACCGGACGGCGCCGCGGTGGGGGCCGTGACCAGCGCGGGCACGCCGTCCGAACGGCGGGACAGCTCGTCCTCGACGTTCTCCACCACCAGGTCGTGCGGGATCAGCACCACCGCGGTGGTGCCGCCGTAGGCCGAGCGCTTGAGCTGCACCCGGACCTGGTAGCGCTCGGCCAGCCGGCCGACCACGTACAGCCCGAGCTGGACCGAGCCGGAGATGTTGAACTCCGGCGGGTCGACGATCCGGTGGTTGATCTCGGCCAGCTTCTCGTCGGTCATGCCGAGCCCGCGGTCCTCGATCTCGATCGCGTACCCGCTGGCCACCGGGTGGCCGCCGACCTGGACCGTGGTGTAGGGCGGGGAGAACGACACGGCGTTCTCGATCAGCTCCGCCAGCAGGTGGGTGACGTCGCCGACGGCCCGTCCGGCCAGCCCGACCGGACCGAACGGCAGCACCGTCACCCGGGTGTAGTCCTCGATCTCGGCGACCGCGGCGCGGACCACGTCCACCATCGGCACCGCCCGTCGCCAGGCGCGCGCCGGGGTGGAGCCGGACAGCACGATGAGGTTCTCGGCGTTGCGCCGCATGCGGGTGGCCAGGTGGTCGAGCCGGAACAGGTCCTCCATGTCGCGGTCCGGCATCTCCCGGCGCTCCATGGCGTCCAGCAGGGTGAGCTGCCGGTGCACCAGGGTCTGCGAGCGGCGGGCCAGGCTGAGCAGCATGTCGCGGAAGCTGCGGCGCAGCTCGGCCTGCTCGACCGCGGTCCGGATGGCGGTCTCCTGCACCGCGTTGAACGCCTTGCCCACCTGGCCGATCTCGTCGTCGCCGAACCGCAGCGGCGGGGCCTCGGCGGCCACGTCCACGCGCTCGCCGTGACCGAGCCGCTCGACCACCCCGGGCAGCCGTTCGTTGGCCAGCTCCCAGGCGGCGTCGCGCAGCCGCTCCAGCTGGCGGACCAGCGCCCGGGCGGTGGTGATCGAGATCACGATCGAGGCGATGACCGCGATCAGGCCCAGCCCGCCGGCCAGCGCCAGCCGCGCGATGACCCCGGCGGCGATCGGGGTGGCGTCCTCCACCAGCCGGTCACCGGAGCGCTGGATGGTCTGCCGCAGCTCGGCGATGGCCGGCGGGGCGGCCGCGTTCCACTGCTCGACGGTCACCGGCGGCCTGGGGCCGCGCAGCCCGCGCTGCATCACCACGTCCTCCAGGCCCCGCACGCGGGCCAGCGTGGCGCTGCCGGTGAGCTGCCGGTGGGCGATCGGGTCGCCGTTCTGCAACTGCACCGCGGCCTTCTCGATGGCGTGCCGCCGGGTGCCGACAATCTGGGTGAACTCCGAATGCTCGGCGGCGGTGAGCCGGCCCGTGGTCAGCGCGCCGGCCAGCAGGGCGTCCTCCTGGGACAGCAGCTCCCAGCTCCGGTTGAGCTCGACCAGGTTGCGGGTCCGCTCGGCGAAGTTCTCGTCGTCCAGGGTGGCCAGCGAGTCGTAGACCCGGAACACCGACTCGATGACGTCGCTGTAGAGCTGGATCGCCTGGGTGCGGTTCCACGCCCCGCTGTCGATCGCCCGCCGGCCCTCGTCCAGCCGGTTCAGCAGGCCCAGCATCTCGTCGATGCGGCGTTCCAGCACCTCGTCGGCGGCGCGGTCGACGTTGCCGCCGCGGGCCTGGCGGACCACGGTCTTGCGCCACCGGTCGGTGCGGGCGCGCTGCTCGCGCAGTTCCCTGTCCTGTTGCGCACCCGGCTTGGCGATCCTGATGACCGACAGCCGGCGTTCGGTCTGCAGTTCGGCCAGCAGCGGGTCGGTGGGTTGCGCGATCGCGCGGTCCAGTGTGCTGACCCACAGCAGGTTGACGCCCTCCCGGAGGGTCACCCAGGCGGCGAACGCCCAGAGCGCCGTCAGGGACAGCAGAAGGGCCGCGATTTTGGTCCGCAGACGTGTGTTGCGGATGCGCATTGCAATCGCCTCAACAATATTTGCAGCTGTTCACAAGCCTGAATGTGATCATTCCGCTCGCGCAGCACCCGATGTCATGGGGGCGCGGCGGGGCCGAGCCCCGGCGCCGCAACCCCGAGAACCTTATCAACGCCAACTAGGTCGCTCAAGGTGAATCGGCAACATCCGGGCTGTTGGTGGAAGGGATGTCAAGTCCGGAGTGTGATGAGATTCACCCATCTGAAATACCTCCGGCGGTCATGTGCAGGGCCGCCAGGATCGCCGCGTGCACGACGGCGACCGGAGTGTAAAGGTCCTTATCGTGCCACATGGGCGGATTGTTCGATTCAATGGATCCGGTGCGGACGGCCTCCCGCAGCACCGCGGCGCCGCGCGCCGCGGCCCGCCGGACCTCCGGCTCCTCGGCACCCTCCGGCCCGCTCAGCAGCAGGACGTGCAGCGCGTAGGCGGTCTCCTCCGGGGTGCCCTCCCACAGGCCCCACGAGCCGTCCGGCCGCTGGGTCCGCAGCGTCCAGCGCCTGGCGCGCTCCACCGCCGGGCGCGCTCCGGGGCCGCCGAAGCCGGCCAGCGCCGGTGCGGCGCAGGCGGTGGCGTAGTAGGGCGACGCGTGCCAGCGGTCGGTCCACTGCCCGTCGGGAAGCTGCTGCTCGCAGAGCCAGCCCGCGACCTTCGCCACGGTCGCCGCATACCGTTCCGCCGGTCCGCGGACGGTCGCCAGATGCCGCCCGAAGGCCTCCAGGACATGGGCGTTCGTGGTGATGGACCGGCCGTCCTCGCCCCGCCAGGTGCAGAAGTGCGTCGGCGTCTCGTACCCCCACAGCACGTCCGGCGGGTGCGGCGCGCCCGCCAGGGCCAGCGCGTACAGCGCGGCCGAGGTGGTGTCGGCGTCCGCGGGCAGCCCGGCCGCCGCGGGCGCGCCCGCCGGCCCGATCGCCTCCCGCAGTTCGCGCACCAGCCGCTCCGGCGCCCGCACCGGGACGCCGGCGCGGATCAGCCAGCTCAGCACCCAGCCCCGTTCGAACACGGTGATCGGCAGCCCGCACGGCACCGGCCCGCCGTGCGCCCGGGCCGCCGTCTCCAGGTAGCGGCGGGCCGGGTGGTGCGGCGGCGGCTCGGCGGGGCCCAGCCAGGCGGCGGTGGCCGCGGGCGACGCCCCGATCGTCCCGGTGTGCTCGGGGGCGGTGCCGCGCGCCCCGGCCGCCGCGTCGCCGGCGATCTCCAGCGCGTGCCACAGCTTGTCCGGCAGGTCCGCCCCGGCCCGCACCAGCGAGCCGATCAGCGCCGCCTTCGCGCCGTCCATCCCGGCGGGCGGGACCAGCCGGCGCCCGGACGGCCCTCCGTCCAGATGCTCCAGATGGTCGTTGATCCGGTCGATCAGCACCGGGACGATCAGCTCCACCGCGGGCATGTCCGGGATCGGCGGCCCGCCGCCCTCCAGCCACTCGCCCAGCGCGGTCAGGCCCCGGTCGACGGCCTTGCGGGGGCCGCTCCGGTCGGCGGGGCCGCGGCGCAGCTCCGCCAGCAGCGCCTCCACCGCGCTCAGCGTGGGGACGAGCGCGTAGCCGCGGTGGGGGGCGCCCCAGCCGCCGTCCGGCCGCTGGGTCCGCACCAGATACCGCACCCGCTCGTCGTGGAGGGCCAGCCAGGGCGCCAGGCCGACCAGCCGCCCGGTCTCGTACACCGAGGGGGTGACCTGACCCCAGGGGTGCTCCAGCAGACCGTTGACCAGCTCGTCGGCGGAGGCGGCGATGTCGATGCCCGGATCGATCCGGGGCGTCCCCGTGGCGGTCCGGGGGAGCCCGTGGTCGATCACGGCGCCCCCCAGTAGTCGGTCACGCGGTAGAAGCCGGCGCAGAAGTCCATCTGGCGCTCCATGTAGTCGGCCTCGCGCGGGTGCTCGGCGCGGGCGAGCTCCAGCAGCCGCCGGGCCTCGGCGGTGGCCTCGGCGACGCGCCGCCCGACCTCCTCCCGGGTGGCGTCCAGCAGCAGGGCGTTCAGATCGCCCCACTTCAGGTCGCGCTCGTAGGTGCCCAGGTCGTTCAGCAGCCGGATGACCCGCTGCACCGCACGGCTCGCCTGCCGCACCGGGTCCACCCCGCCGCCCGGCCCGGTTCCGCAGGTGGCGATCCAGTGCGCCGCGAACACGAACGAGAAGCCCAGGTTGTCGGCGTTGTCCAGGTACTCGGCGAGCGTGGGGCGGCCGGTGTCGCCGTCCCGGCGCGCGGCCTTCCAGGTCCACTCCCGGGCCATCGCCGCCAGCATCCGGCGCAGCTCGTCCCGCCACACCCCGCCCAGCTCGGCGAACGCGGGCAGCGCGGCCAGCTCGTCGCGGATCTCCGCCAGGAACACGGTCAGCTCGTCGTCCGCGGCCGGCCGGGCGCCCCCGGCCACCGCCTCGCAGCGTTCGACGATCCGGGTCACCTCGGCCTCCGTGGTGGCCGCGTAGTCCACCAGGTAGTCCAGCGCGAAGCACCACAGGCACATCCGGTTGGCCATCCGCAGCTCGTCGGCGGTGTGCCAGGGCCCGCTGAACGCCGCGGCCAGGGACAGCGTGCTGAACAGCGCGGGGTCGAACGCCTCGGCCCCGAACAGCCCCGGGTAGGCGGCGGCCCAGGAGCGCATCTGCCGCTGGGCCTGCCCGGCGACCGCGCTGATCCGTCCGCTGATCCGGGCCGCCGGCACCGCGTCCCGGCCGGTCTCCTCCGCCAGCGACGGGGCGTTCACGAGTCGTCCCCGGCGGGTTCGAGCGTCATGGTGAAGTCGACCTTGGGCCGCAGCGTCGCGCCGATCCGGGCGTCCGGCCGTTCGGGCAGCGACACCCTGACGTGGTACCGGCTCATCACGGCGGTCAGGATGAGCTGCGCCTCGACGTTGAACACGTGCCGGCCGATGCACTGGTGGGGGCCGCCGCCGAACGGGAAGTAGGCGTAGCGGTGGTGGCGGCGCGCCTGCTCCGGGGCGAACCGGTCGGGATCGAACCGCAGCGGGTCCGCCCACACCGACGGCAGCCGGTGCGTCAGGAACGGGCTGATCAGCACCGTCTGGCCGGGCTTGATCGGCACGCCGCCGACGACGGTGTGCCGGGTGGCCTGCCGGGGGAAGATCCAGCCGACCGGGTACAGCCGCAGCAGTTCCTGGATGACCTGCTTGACGTAGACCAGGTCGCCCAGGTGGGACGGCCGGACGGGCTCGCCGCCCACCACCCGGTCGATCTCCTCCCGCAGCCTGGCCTCGACCGGCGGGTTCTCGGCCAGCAGCGGCCACAGCCACGACAGCGCCACCGTGGTCGTCTCGGTGCTGGTGGCGAACATGGCCAGCAGGTTGTCGCGGACCCAGGTGTCGTCCAGGTCGCCGCCCTCGGCCAGCCGCGCCTGGCACAGCGCGGTGAAGATGTCGTGGCCCTCGCCGGGGTGGTTCCTGAATCGTTCCACGAGCGCGTAGAGGGTCTCGTCCATCACCTGCACGCCCCGGCGGAACGCGCGGTCGCCCGGCAACGGCACCGCGTGCGGCACGAAGGGCAGCAGGAAGCGGTAGGCGATGTTGACCGCCACCTCCTCCATGGCGGGGATCAGCCGGTCGGCCTCGGCCTGGGTGATCTTGCCGCCGAACAGCACCCGGATCACGGTCTCGTTGACGATCCGGCTCATCTCCGGCAGCACCGGCAGCGGCCGCCCCTCCCGGGCGGGCCCGTCGAACCGGGCCACCACGTCGTTGATGGCCTCGGCCATCCGGTCGGTGGCGGAGTTGACGTTGCGGGCGGTGAAGACCGGCTGCAGCACCCGCTTGCTGCGCTCCCAGGGCTCGCCCTCGCTCATGATGCCGTCGCCGAACAGGCCGTGCAGCGGCTGCCAGAACGTGCCGATGCGCAGGAAGTTGTCCGACTCGCGGCGGAGCACCTGCTGGACGTGGTCGGGATGGGTGACCAGGAAGGGCCGGGAGGCGCCCAGATCGAGCCGCACCACCTCGCCGTCGGCGGTACGGGCGATGCGCAGCACTTCTTCGAGAGGGTCTCGCAGGAAGCCGGGAAGTGTGCGGTAAAGGGGGAAGCTTCTCGCCTTGCGGGTGGGACCCGCCTCGACGTCCACGGACATTTTGTTACGGCCCCTATCGGTGTTCTCCGGTGCGCGAAAAGGGGGCGCCGGCTCGCGGACCGGAACCCCCTCCCGGTTTGTCCGATTTGTGGTGACTCGTGCTAAATGTGATGTATAGGGTATTCATGGGGAGTATCACATGATCAACTTCCCCTGGCAACCCTCTTGGTCACTAGGTTTCGGTCACCTTGGGTGATCTGGGTCACCATGGGCGTGTCACCTGGGCGCTTACCGCGAGTCACGTAATGGATACGTGACTAACTGCCTTCCGCATCAACAGTTAGTGGCCTCTCCGAAAAGAGGAGCCGGGACGTCCGCCCAGTGTGATCGAACGTCCTGCTTCCCGGATCCCAAACCGGCCGAGGTCGCCGTTGTGTTACTGGAAGGTTTCTTTTTCACATCAGTCACTCGCGTAACAGGGGGGCCGGCCGGTTTTCGGACACCCTCCGCGCGCGCGTTCCGGCGGCGCGCGGCGCCCGCGGCTCGTAGGGTTGCCCGGCGGAACGGACGTCCGTCGCGGATCGGAGGACGAGCAGTGGCCGACCAGCCCACCATGACCGAGACCTACCTGGAGACCGCCGCCTCGGCCCTGGCGCTGCTGACCGACCCCGCCGTGGCCGGCCAGTGGTCGCGGCCGAGCGCGCTGCAGGGATTCACGGTGGGCGGGCTCGCCGAGCACCTGGCCCTGCAGATCTCCAGCGTGACCGCCGTGCTCGCCGCCGAGCCCGCACAGCAGGTCGTCGGCCTGCTGGAGCACTACTCCCGGATGACCTGGCTGGGCGCCGACCTGGACGCCGAGCCCAACGCGGCGATCCGCCGGAACGGCGAGGAGCGGGCCGCCGAGGGCCCCGCCGCCCTGGCCGGGCAGGCCGAGGCCGCCCTGGCGGAACTGCGCACCGTCCTGCCCGGCCTGCCGCCCGACCGCCCCGTCCGCGCCATGCGCTACGAGTGGTCCCTGCGCCTGGACGACCTGCTGACCACCCGCGTCATGGAGATGGCCGTCCACTCCGACGACCTGGCCGTCAGCGTCGGCATCCCCACCCCCGCCCTGCCCCCGCACGCCGTCGAGGTCGTCACCGCCCTGCTGACCCGCCTGGCCGTCCGCCGCCACGGCCCCACCGCGGTCCTGCGCGCCCTCAGCCGCGCCGAACGCGCCCCCGCCACCATCTCCGCCTTCTGACCACCGCTCGCCGCCCCACCGATCCGTATGCGGTGGGATGCCGGGGCCGGGAACGCGGAAGGCCACGGCCGGATGGGCGGCCGTGGCCTTCGCGGGTCGGTGGGGCCGGGGCGGACGATCGCGGCGGAGCGGGTGGTCCGCCCGGCTTCCCGGGAGACGGGGTCAGACGTTGACGCCGAAGTCCTTGGCGACGCCGGCCAGGCCGGAGGCGTAGCCCTGGCCGATGGCGCGGAACTTCCACTCGCTGCCGTGCCGGTAGAGCTCGCCGAAGACCATGGCGGTCTCGGTGGAGGCGTCCTCGGTGAGGTCGAAGCGGGCGATCTCGGAGTTGTCGGCCTGGTTGACCACCCGGATGAAGGCGTTGCGGACCTGGCCGAAGGACTGGCCGCGCTGGTCGGCCTCGTGGATGGAGACGGGGAAGACGATCCGGGCGACCTCGGCGGGCACCGCGGCCAGGTCGACCTTGATCTGCTCGTCGTCGCCCTCGCCCTCGCCGGTGAGGTTGTCGCCGGTGTGCTCGACCGAGCCGTCCGGGCTGCGCAGGTTGTTGAAGAACACGAAGTGCTGGTCCGACAGCACCCGGCCGGACTCGTTCAGCATCAGCGCGCTGGCGTCGAGGTCGAAGTCGGTGCCGGTGGTGGAGCGCACGTCCCAGCCCAGTCCGATGGTGACCGCCGTCAGGCCCGGAGCCTCCTTGCTCAGCGACACGTTGCCGCCCTTGGCCAGACTGACACCCATGGGGTTCTCCTCATTCGTCGTCGTGTACTGCTGCGTCAACGGGGCACGCGCGGAGACGGTTCCCCTGGCGGGCGGCCGCTCCGGGTCCGACGCTACGCGTCCCGGCGGCCCCGCGCCGGGTTCATGAGGAAACGGGCGCCGGGTCCGTGGCGCGGCGCACGGCCGTATCGCCACCGTATCGCCGCGGCCGGGCCCGCGTTCAGTCCCACCAGAACGACCAGTGCTCCGCGTCGACCAGGGACTCGGCGTACCGCGTGAGGTCGCCGCAGCCCTGCCGGACGTTGTCGGGACAGAACGCGTGGTGCTCGACGGCGATCTCGATCGCCTGGTCGAGGGTCGCCGGGGGAGCGGCCACCGACAGGTCCAGGGTGGCGAAGCCCACCGACGTCACCCGGGCTCCGAACCTGTCCTCCCACGACCGCACCACCGCGGAGATCTCCTGGGTGTGGTCGGTGTGGTTGCACGGCCCCGACCAGCCCATCCGGGTGAGGGCGTCGGCGCCCCGGCCGGCCGGCACCAGCCCGAGCAGCACGGAATCACCGACGTGGCAGGCGAGGACGTGCTCGCGCGCCGTCTTGTCCGGATCACCGCCGGGCGGGCCCGCCGGGGCCAGGCCGGGCCAGGGGCCGCGCGGCACCCCGTTGCCGTCGACCTGCACGCCCTCGCCGGCGTCCTCGGGCAGTTCCTCGCTCACCCACTCCCAGAAGCGCTGCAGCACCCCGCCGGCCTCCAGCACGTCGATCGCGCCGACCGAGGCGGGCGGGAACAGCTCCCCGGAGTGCCAGGGCCGGTCGGACTCGTCGCGCAGGGTCTTCAGCAGCAGCGGATAAAAGCCGGTCTCCGGGTGGCTCTCGTGCAGCCGCGTCCACAGCGCGGCGGCGTCCGGCACCGGCTCGTCCGACACCCACATCACGGGCCCGCCGGGCCAGTCCCCCTCGTCGGGAACGATCAGGCGTCCCGGCGGCAGCCCGGGAGGCAGTACGCCGAACGGCCCGTCAAGAAGCTCAGCCATGCCCGGCAACCTAACGGGCGGGTGCGACATTCCGGCGTTCCGCCTCCTGACCGGTCAGCTCCTCGATCAGCCCGGTGAACCCCTCCGCACCGTGGCCGCGGGCGATGCGGCGTTCGATCATGGCGTGCAGGCGGTCGACCGGCTCGGTGTCCATGCCGGTCGCCGCCCGCAGGTCGCGCAGGCGGCCGACCACGGGCAGGTGCACGGTCAGGGGAGCGGGGCCGACGGGGTAGCGGCGCTCCTTGACCTGGCGGGCGGTGTCGGGGGCGGCCTGGGCGACGTGGCCGATCTGCCCGCCCGCGAACGCGGCGAACGCCTCCACGTCGGCGCCGGACGCCCGCACCGTCGCGAGGGCGTTCAGGTACGCCGTCTCGGCCTCGTACCACAGCCCCAGCAACGCCAGGTCGTACAGGCAGGCCAGGCCCGGGTCGTCGCCCAGGTGGTGAACGGTGCCGAGGTGGTCCAGCACGGTCCGGTGCGTCTCGAACGCCTGCCGGGGGCCGCTGTGGAGGAACACGGCGTCCGGGGTGCCGACCAGCTCGGGGGAGGCCTGGACGACGCCGTCGAGGTAGCGGGCGCCGTGCTCGCCGGCCCATGCGGCGGTGTCGCGCGCCTGGGCGGGCGTGCCGGTGGTGAGGTTGACCAGCGTCCGCCCGGCGACCGCGTCGCCCACCGCGCCGAGCACCTTCCGCACCGCCGGATAGTCGGTCACGCAGACGACCGTGAGCGGGCTCGCCGTCACCGCCTGCGCCGCCGTCGCGGCCCGCCGGGCTCCGCGTTCCACCAGGTCGTCGCCCTTGCCGGGGGAACGGTTCCAGACCGTGACCGGGTGGCCGTGGTCGAGGAGCACGCGGGCCAGGGCCGTCCCCATGGCGCCCAGGCCCAGCACCGTCACCGGGGTCTCGTTCATCATCGCCTCCCGTCTTATTTAATTACGAGTCGTAACGTAACATATCCTGCCCTCGCAGCGTTACGGCTCGTATCGAATGGCGGGGATAGGCTGGCGGCGTGTCGGCACGCTCCTCGGCCCCGCGCGCCGGTCGCCCACGTGACCGGCAGATCGACGCCTCCGTCCTCAACGCTGCGCTCGCCGTGCTGGACGAGTCCGGCTACGCCGGGCTGCGGATCGAGGAGGTCGCCCGCCGCGCCGGCACCACCAAGCCCGCGATCTATCGCCGCTGGCCCGGCCGCCCGCACCTGGTCCTGGCCGCCCTGGCCGCCCGGCTGGGCACCGTCCGCGCCCCCGACACCGGCTGCACGCTGTGCGACCTGAACGAGGGCATCAACGTCTTCATCGCGGCGTTCCACCGGATCCGGCCGGACGTGCTGGGGCCGCTGCTGGCCGACTGCTCCGCCGACCCCGGCCTGCGGTCGACGTTCATGGCGACGCTGTTCGACCCGCCGCGCGCCGCCGTCGCGGAGATGCTCGACCGGGCCGTGGCCCGCGGCGACCTGCGCGCCGACATCGACCGCAGCCTGGTCCTGGACATGCTGGGCTCACTGGTCCACTACCGCGCCCTGTTCGGGCACGCGCCCAACGGCCCGGCCGAGGTCGAACGCGCCGTCGAGGCCCTGCTGCGCGGAATCGCCACCGACTACCCCGCCCTCCTGGAGCACAGCCGCCGACTGGCCGCCCACGCCGCGGCGCACCCGCACGGCTGAGGGCCGCATCGCCGCTCTCCGCGCGCACTTCGGCGGGACGAAACGCCCCTCCCGTGTGCCTAGTCGGTGGGGACGAGCCGTTCGACCAGGGTTTCGACCAGGGCGGGGATGCGGTCCTCGGAGATGACCTCGGGGAGGGTGAGGCGGTCCAGGATGAGCCAGTTGAGGGCCAGATAGAGCAGGACCACGGTGGTCGCGTCGCCGGGGAGGCCCGTCTTGACGTGGAAGTCGACGTTCGCCTCCAGGTCGTCACGGATCTGGCGGGTCAGGATCTCCCGCAGGCGGGGGCGGCGGGTGGCCTCCAGCCGCAGTTCCAGCAGGGCCAGATGGCCCGAGGGGAACGCCGAGATGCGTTCGACCAGGTCGCGCATGAGGGCGGTCAGCCTGGCGCGGTCGCGGGGGCCCTCCAGCGCCATGGTGACGGTGGCGTTGTCGGGCTGGAGCCGTTCGTAGACGCGGGCGCCCGCCTGGGTGAGCAGGTCGTCGCGGTTGGCGAAGTAGTTCGACGCCGTTCCCTTCGGCACTCCGGCGGCCTCGTCGACCGCGCGGAACGTCAGGCCGCGCGAGCCCTCGCGGGCCAGCACCTCGATGGCGGCGTCCAGCAGCGCGGCCCGCCGTTCGGGGTTCTGCCGCATGACCGTCCTCCTCCGATTGACACCACTCCAACTTTAGTACTACGTTCAAACCACTACAGATGAAGCACTCTGGTCGGAGTGCTTGAAGGGGGGACGCATGCGCAGGCTCGTCTACTACGTCGGCATGTCCATCGACGGCTTCATCGCGGGGCCGGACGGGGAGGTGGACTTCTTCCCGGTGACGCCCGACGTCCTGGAGTTCTTCCGCGAGGACTATCCGGACGTCCTGCCGACCCACGTCCGGGAGCAACTCGGCATCGACGCCGACAACAGGAACTTCGACACGGTGATCCAGGGGCGCCGCACCTACGAGCCGGCCCTGGAGATCGGGGTGACCAGCCCGTACGCCCACCTGCGCCAGTACGTGGTGTCCGGCGGCCTGGGCGGGAGCCCCGACCCGGCGGTGGAGATCGTCTCCGGCGACCCGCTGGCCAGGATCCGGGAGCTGAAGGCGGAGGAGGGGCGCGACATCTACCTGGCCGGCGGCGCCCGCCTGGCCGGGACGCTGCTGCCGGAGATCGACGACCTGGTCATCAAGCTCTACCCGGTGGTCGCCGGGACGGGGATCCCGCTGTTCGGCGCGGACTTCTCGCCGGTCCACTTCGAGCTGACCGGCACCCGCCCGCTGGAGGGCGGCATGGTCGTCCTGACCTATCGGAAGAAGTGATCGATGCGATAGGAAGATCCTCATGACCGCGCTCGGCATGATCTTCCGCCCCCAGTTCCCGCCCGAGCGGCTGCGCGCCGTCGCCCGCGCCGCCGACGAGGCGGGGCTGGAGGAGCTGTGGCTGTGGGAGGACTGCTTCCTGGAGAGCGGCGTCGCCAGCGCCGCCGCCGCCCTCGCCTGGACCGAACGCCTGCGCGTCGGGATCGGGATCCTCCCCGTGCCGCTGCGGAACGTCGCGCTCACCGCCATGGAGGCCGCCACCCTGGAACGGATGTTCCCCGGGCGGATGATCCTGGGCGTCGGCCACGGGGTGCAGGACTGGATGGGCCAGGTCGGCGCGCGGGCCGAGTCCCCCCTGACGCTGCTGCGCGAGCACCTGGACGCCCTGCGCGCACTCCTGCGGGGCGAACGCGTCACCACGAAGGGCCGCTACGTGACGTTGGACGACGTGGCCCTCGACTGGCCCCCGGCCACCGCCCCGGCCGTGCTCGCGGGCGCGACCGGCCCGCGCACCCTCCGGCTGAGCGGCGAGGCCGCCGACGGCACCATCCTCACCGCGGGCACGTCGCCCGAGGCGGTACGCCGGGCCCGCAGCCTCATCGACGAGGGCCGCGGCACGTCGTCCGGCCCGCACCGGGTGGTCGTCTACTTCCACGCCGCCACGGGACCCGACGCGGCCGCCCGCATGCACGCCGAACTCGCGGCCTGGGGGGACGCCTCCGCCCCCGACATCTCCGCCGCCGGGGACGCCGAGACGATCGCCGAGGCCGTCCGCCGCCTGGCCGAGGCGGGGGCGGACGCCGTGATCCTCCAGCCCACCGCCGACGAACCCGACCCGGAGGGCTTCGCCCGCCTCATCGCCGAACAGGTCCGCCCCCGCGTCCCCTGACCTGGCGTAACACCGTTACGGACCGCACCGATAACCCGGCGGAAACCGAAGGCCCCCCACCGCACATGGACGCATGTCCATTTCGAGTGGATGGAGGGGCGATGATGCGGTCCGCCGTGAGAGGGACCCTGCTCGCGATCGCCGTTTCGGTCACCGCGCTGTCACCGGCCGCCCCGGCGGAGGCTCGGGCGGCCCGCCCCAAGCCCACCTCCTACGGAACGGTCGAGATCCGCTGGGGCGAGTTCTACACCACCCCCAACGGCACCCGCATAGGCTGGGGACCCCTCGGTTCCCTGCGAATTCTGGACCCCACCGGAAAAGGCGACGACTACTGCGTCTGGAGCGCCCACCACGGCACCCGCCGCACCCGCCCCTATCTGGAGGTGGAACAGGCCGGCCGCACCTCCGTCCCCACCCGGAACGCCGTGGTCCTGCTCCAGGACCACAGAACCCGGATCGGCCTGATGACCCGCGACAGGAAACTGACCAGGGTCCGCGTCTTCCTGCCCCGAGCCGACTTCACCCACCCGAGAACCCTCCGCGGCTTCACCCCCCACAAGGACGCCTACTACCAGAGCACCCCCACCTGCGCCCTGGTCCGGACCGGCACCTTCGCCGCCACCTGACGCCTGTCGTCTCCGCGCCGGTGCGGTCGCGTCCCGTGGCCGTACGCCGCCGGGGCGGCCGATCACGGGGAATCGCCACGACGGGTGGCCGCGCTGACCGCGGTGATCGGCCGCCACGTCCATCCGGGGGTCGCGGGTCACCGCGACGTAGAAGTCGGCGCCCAGCGCGACGACGAAGCCCCGGGCGTACAGGAAGCCGTCGTCCGAGCCGTCGGTCACCTCCTGGACGTCGGCCCGGTCGATGTCGTACAGCCTCCGCTCCAGCACCCGGTCGAGGTCGGTCAGTTCGCCCGCCGACACCGGTCGTCTGCGTTCAGGACGCCGCCGACATGGGTCACAGGTCGTGGACGCCTGCCTTGATCCCGGTGCTGAGGGCGTGCCAGGCGGCGGGGGCGAGGTGGAGGACGGGACCGGCCGGGTCCTTGGAGTCCCGGACCGCGACACAGCGCTCGGCGGGGGAGACCTCGACGCAGTTGTTCTCGTAGGAGCCGCTGTGGCTGCTCTTGCGCCAGGCCGCAGCAAGCTCGACGCAGCTCCCTTCGTTGCCGCCGCTGTGGCTGCTCTTCCGCCAGATCGCCGCGACCTCGACGCAGCTACCCTCGCTGGCGCCGCTGTGGCTGCTCTTCCGCCAGGCTGAGCTGGACAGCTCTTGGAGACTCATAGCCCTGACAATATCCGGTCGATGACTTCCCATGATCGGGTTTCGTCCAGCGTGGCTGGCAGGAGGTGGGTGAATATTTCTTCGTATTGAGTCACCTCCTGGTCGTCCTCCATGAAGACGCTGCGTGTCACGAGTTCGGCCACCGCCACGGTGAGGTGGCCAGGCGGGCGTAGAGTGATCAGGTCGAATGGAACATTAATCCAAAGATATGCGCTGGAGGTGAAGGGGAGTATGCGCAACGTGACATGGTCCAGCATCGCGGCCTCTGCCAGACGTACCAGTTGAGCGCGCATCACTGCACGTCCACCTACGAGCTGATGCAGGACAGACTCGCTGATGACCACCTGATAGACGGGCGGGTCGACGCGCTGCCAGATGGCCTGCCTGGCCATTCGAAATGCCACCAACTCGTCGTTGTCACGGGTTGATGTCGGCAGGCCGGTTTCGATCACTGATCGTGCGTAATCCTCGTTTTGCAGCAGCCCGGGCACCAGGTTGGGCTGGAAGGTTCGTATCGATGCCGAGTCGTTCTCCAGGCTCGCCAGGTCAAGAGCGGCAGGAGAGATCCGGTCCCGGAATTGGTGGGTCCAGTTCTTGCGGCGGCCCTGGCGGGCCAGGTGGCACAGGGACTCGCGGAGGGTGGGGTCCTGGACGCCGTAGAAGTCCAGCAGGTCGATCAACTCGTCGAGGCGGATGGGCAGCAGGCCGTTCTCGATGTTGCTGAACCAGCCTTGGGAACGGCCGTAGCGACGGGCGGCGGCGCCCATGGTCAGACCGGCGTCTTCGCGGGCCTGGCGCAGGGCACTGCCGATGCGGCGATATCTGACCGAGGGCCGGTGCGGAGACGGCATGCCGCCACGTTTACACGCTGCGCGACCGTCCGGTTGCGGAAACCGTGGAGGTTGAACGTTCAGTGCGGTGAACGGCGGGCCGCGCAGATCCTTGCCCGGCGGCCGGAACGGCGCGCGGGGAACGCGGCGGCCGGTGAACCTGGGGCGGTCACCGGAACGGAAGGGAGCCGGCGTGGTCGTCTCCGAAACGAGATTCAGATTGCTGGCCTGGCTGGGCTGGGAACTGCGGGCGGCGTCCGTGGGGTCGTGGATGGTGATCCCGGCGAAAGGGGAGCCGGTGCTGTACGTCCGCTGCGCGAGCGGGGCGCGGGACGCGGTGCTGGCGGTCCGGCGGGGGCGTTCCTGGCGGGTGGTCTGGCGGGCGCGGGAACTGGAGACGGACGCGGCGCGGCTGAAGTCCGTCGCCCGGCGGATCGCGCGGGAGGCGACGGCGTGAGCGAACGGAGCGAGTTCACGAACGCCGTCGTCGTCGGGGGGTGTGAGGGGGCGTCCCCTCACAAGGAGGGCCGCGTGAACGGAGGGCTCGTCGTGCTCGGCACCCTCACCGTTCCCGGGGATGCCGCCCACGTGAGGAGGGTGCGGGCGTTCGCCCGGGAAGTCCTCGGGGCGGACCATCCGCTGCTGGGGGACATCGGGTTGTGCCTGACCGAGAAGTTCGGCAACGCGGTCCGGCACACCGCGTCCGGGCGGGGCGGGATGGTCGTCGTCACCCTGCTGGGCGGGGACGGGCTGGTGCGCAGCGAGGTCACCGACGACGGGGCGGGGGGAGAGCGGCCCCGCCGGCCGGGGCACGGGGAGCTGGCCGAGAACGGGCGCGGTCTGCTCCTGGTCGCGGCACTCTCACGGCGCTGGGGTTACGAGGCCGACGGCGTGCGGACGACCGTGTGGGCCGAGTACTGACCGGGCTCGCGCGGCAGGCGGGCGCCCGCATGGCGGCCGTCGCCGCCGGGGCGTCAGGTGTCCAGCTCGGTCCTGCGGTTGCCGAAGCGCACCCAGGTGTGCAGCAGGAGCATCATCTCGATGCGGCGGTCGGGGTCGGTCAGCGCCTCCCCGAACATCTCCTCCAGCCGCCGGATCCGGTAGCGCACCGTCTGCTCGTGGACCAGCAGCCGTTCCGCCGCGGCCACCGCGTTGTCGCGGTTCTCCATGTAGGTGAGCAGGGTGTGCGCCAGCGGCTCGCGGCGGTGCGGGGGCAGCTCCATCAGCGGCGCCAGCCGTTCGTCCAGCGCCACGTTGATCAGCTCCTCGCTCATCGCGGCGACCAGCGTGGGGATGTGGTCCAGGCAGCGCACCGGCCCCTTCTCGGAGATGACGCCGCGTTCCACCAGGCTCAGGGCGTGCCGGGCCCAGCGCAGCGACAGCGCGCCCCGGGTGATCGGCACGGTCGGGCCGACGGCGGCGGCGCACTCGCGGACCAGCGAGGCGATCAGCCGGTCCTGACCCGGCCCGTCCGGATCCGGGACGACCAGGAACGGCGCCGGACCGTGCCAGTCGGCCAGGATCGACGGCGGCATCACCGGCGGCGGATGCCCCAGCGGCGGGCGCACCGCGACCAGGCCGATCGTGCGCGGCGGCTCCCAGCGCGCCGAGCGGGCCAGCTCGGCGATCGCCTCCCGGCTGGCCGGCGGGTCGACGATCAGCAGGTCGCGCAGCCGCCAGCGGGATCGTTCCCGTTCGGTGACGACCTGCTCCTGGGCGGCGGCGTAGCCCTGCGCGGCGGCCCCGGCCAGCTTCTCCAGGAACACGAACAACGACTCGGTGATCTGCCCCAGCACGTCCAGCGACCAGTCCAGCCGCCGGGCGTCCCGGATGAAGCGGCGGCAGGCGACCTGGCCGCTCACCCGGATGGCCGTCTGCAGCCCGTCCAGGCTGCGGCCCTTGCGCGCCTCGTACGCGCCGATGCCGGCGTAGATCCCGGTCAGCTCCGTCCAGTCGAAGTCGGGCCGCCCCATGGCGTCGACGAACTGCCGGACGGTCTCCTGCACCGCCCACTTCATCCGCCGGCCGTACTTGCTGTCGGTGGGGCGGGCGTACTCGGGGACCAGGCCCCGGATCTCCTGCACCATCTCCTCGGCCGCGGCCTCCAGGTAGGGGCGCAGCGGGTCGGCCAGCTCGGCGGGGACCTCGGCGAGCGGTGGATCTTCGGTGGCGGGGACTTTGCCCATGCGGACCCTCCCGGTGACGTGAGTCGCATGTGGCGCGGATAGCGCTCAGCGTTGGCAGTCCACACAACGAGTCACGGCGAGGTAAGTGCCTGAAGTGAGCCGGATCGGGAGCATAATTGTCCGCCAACTCACAAGAACGGGAAATGCCGGGATCCGTAGTCACTGGGACCGCCCGGGCCGCTTCCGGCCGGTATTGCCGCTGACCTGGGGTGGTCGGCGGCGGTGGGAATGTCGGACCCGCCCGCTAGGGTTGGCCGCATGGGTCGCACCAATGCCGAGGTGGCGGAACTGCTGCTGGAGTACGCCGATCTGTTCGCCATGAACGGGGGCGACGACATCCGGGTCCGCAGCTACAGGAAGGCCGCCGAGTCCATCGCGGCGCACCCCGGCGACCTGGCCGCCATCGACGTGCGCACCCTCCCCGACGTCGGCGAGGCCATCGCCAAGAAGGTCGAGGAGGCCCTGCGGCGCGGCACGTTCCGCCAGCTCGAGGACCTGCGCGCCAGGACCCCCGCCGGCGCCCGCAACCTCCTGGCCGTCCCCGGCCTCGGGCCCAGGCGGGCCCTCCGGCTCCACACCGAGCTGGGCGTCGACTCCCCCCGTGCCCTGGCCGCCGCCATCGAGCAGGGCCGCCTGAACGGCATGCGCGGCTTCGGCCCCAGGACCCGCCAGTCCCTCCTCGACGCCATCGCCGCCCTCTGACCCCGCACACGCCGGAACGGCGCCCGCCCTCCCGGCGGCGCGAGGCCGGGCACGGTCTCCTTCCGGGCCGCTCCTCCTGATCAGGGGCCGAGCGGTCCCGAAGACGGCGGCGGACGGGGTGATCGCGTTGCGATCCCTCGTGGGGCCGATCAGGGCCGCGCGGTCCGATGGCGGCGGGCTGCGCGACCGGGGCCGCCCCGCGAGGTGATGCGGACGTCAGAAGGCGGTGCGGGCCAGCCAGTGGTCCAGGAGCGCGGTGTCGCCGGTGATCTCGGTGCGGGCGCGGTCCGGGGGCAGGCGGCGGGTGAAGACCAGGACCAGGTCGGTGACGGGGCCGGTCAGGGTGACGTCGGCGGGGCCGTCGCCGCGTTCCCAGGTGACGCCCTCGGGAGCGCGGGTGATCAGCCAGCCGGGCTCGTCCAGGTCGGCGGGGGACAGCAGGAGCCGTTCGCCCGTGCCGCGGAGTTCGGCGATGGCGGGACGGGCCTGGGCGGCCAGGGGCAGGCAGAGCAGTTCCAGCCCCTCGGTGAGGGTGTCGGCGGCCAGATCGGGGGCGTAGTCGACCTCGACGCCCAGGGCGACGGCCGCGTCCGCCCGGTGGACCAGGGTGTCGTGGAGCATCCGGCGGATCCAGAACGAGGCGGGCCGCGGCCCGGCGAACGTCCACACGGTGGTCTCGGTCCCCGTGCGCCGTGCGGCGTCGAGCACCAGCGCGGCGCCCTCCCGCAGCCAGCCCGGCCAGTCCTCGGCCGCGGGCGACGGCGCGGGCGCGAGATCCAGTGCGGGCGGCTCGGTGAGCCGGCGCTCCACCAGGTCGGCGGTCCAGCGGTGGGCGTTCCCGATGTGCTCGACCAGGTCCCGCACCGTCCACTCCGGGCAGGTCGGCACCCGCAGATCCGGGTCGGCCCCACCGACGATGTCCGCGATCCGACCGGTCTCCTCGCGCAGTCCCGCCGCGAGCCGTTCCACTTCGAGCATGGCCTCTCCTTTCCGGCTGCTCGTACGGTAGGAACTCCACCCGGGTGGAGGTTCAAGTGAGTGTGACGGGGGTCACGGTGCTCGGCATCGGGGAGTTGGCGCGGTTGACCGGGGTGCCGGTGCGGACCATCCGGTTCTACTGCGACGAGGGGATTCTGGAGGCCGGGCGCACGTACGGCGGGCACCGGCGGTTCGGGCCGGACGCGGTGGAACGGCTGCGGACCGTGCGGCGGCTGCGGGCGCTCGGGCTGGGGCTGCCCGAGATCGGGCGGGTGCTCGCGGGGGAGCGGTCGCTGGCGGAGGCGGTCGCCGCCGAACGGGCCGCGCTGGACGCCGAACTGGCCGACCTGGCCTGGCGGCGCGCGTCGCTGCGCGCGGTCGAGGAGGCCGACCCCGCCGAACGGGCCCGCAGACTCGATCTGCTCGCGGCGGCCGAACGAGGGGCCACGGCCCATGACGCGCTGGTCGCGTTCTGGCGGGGCCTGGTGGTCGCGCAGGTGCCGCCCGGCTTGATGGAGGCGTTCCTGCACGGCACCGTCCCGGATCCGCCGCCCGACCCCACCCCGGCGCAGGTCGTCGCCTACGCCGAGATGGTCGCGCTCGCCGCCGACCGGTCGCTGGCGCGGACGCTGCGGGCGGGGGTGCGGCGGGCGGCGGCGGAGATCGCCGACGAGGGCGCCCTGATGCTCGGCGCCCACGAGGCGTCCGCCATGGTCCGGCCGGCGGTCGCCGCCGGCCGTCCCCCGGCCCCCGGACCGGCCCTGGACCTGTTCGTCGAGGCCCACGCCACCGCCCGCGACGCCCGCGACACCCCGGGCTTCCGCCGCCGTCTGCTGCGCACCGTCAGGGCCGGGCAGGACGAGCGCATGGACCGCTACTGGCGGCTCCACGGCGAGGTCACCGGCGACCCCGTCACCCTCGGCGCCGCCCAGTCCTGGCTGGTCGCCGCCCTCGCGACCACCTGCCCGCCACCGGCGCAGTGACGCCGCCCGGCCCGGCGCGCGCCCGCGGGGGCGCGGTCTCGTTCGACATCTCGTTCCTTCCGTACGTGTGTTCGGACGGGCGGACCGGCGGCGGAACGCGAACTCATCGGCGCGAGGGCGATGAGTTTCCGCGGCGCGGGTTGTCGGTACCGGTGACTACAGTCACGGGAAAGGACGAGAGGCCATGCTCATGACCCGGACCGAGGCTCCCGACACCGAGGACTTCGAGCGGCTGGCGGACCCGTTCCGCCGGGAGCTGATGGCGCACTGCTACCGGATGCTCGGGTCGGTGCACGACGCCGAGGACCTGGTGCAGGAGACCTACCTGCGCGCCTGGCGGGCCTACGACCGGTTCGAGGGGCGTTCCTCGCTGCGCACCTGGCTGTACCGGATCGCCACCAGCGCCTGCCTGACCGCGCTGGAGGGCAGGGCGCGGCGGCCGATGCCGACCGGGCTGGGCGGCCCCGGCGACCCCTCCGACGACCTGGTGGAGCGGCACGAGGTGCCGTGGCTGGAGCCGGTGCCGGACGCGCTGGTGGGGGCCGAGGGCACCGACCCGGCCGCGGTGGTGACCTCACGGGAGAGCATCCGGCTGGCGTTCGTGGCCGCCCTGCAGTACCTGCCGCCCCGGCAGCGGGCCGTGCTGATCCTGCGGGACGTGCTCAGGTGGCGGGCCGCCGAGGTCGCCGAGGCCGTGGGCGTCAGCACCGCCGCGGTCAACAGCATCCTGCAGCGCGCCCGCGACCGGCTCGACAAGGTCGCCCCGCGCGAGGAGGACGTCACCGAGCCGCCGGCCGCCGAGCAGCGCGACCTGCTCGACCGGTACGTGGCGGCGTTCGAGACCAAGGACGTCGCGGCCATCGTCGCGTTGTTCACCGACGACGCGGTGTGGGAGATGCCGCCGCTGCCCACCTGGTACGCCGGCCGCGACACCATCGGCCGTCACCTGGTCCAGGTGTGCCCGGCCCGCCCCGGCGACCTGCGGCTGCTGCGGACCTCGGCGAACGGCCAGCCCGCCGTGGCCCAGTACATGCGCGACCCGGCCGACGGCGTGTTCCGCCCGTTCAACCTGCAGGTGCTGAGCCCGACCCCCGAGGGCCTCATCAGGCACTGCGCGACCTTCCTGGACACCGGCCTGTTCCCGGTCTTCGGCCTGCCGGAGACCCTCCCCGCGCAGTCCCGATGAACGCCGGGCTCGCCCTGCTGGAGCGGGCGGTCGGCTACACCCTCGGCAGCCTCCTCGCCGTGACGCCCGCCGTCATGTCCCGTCCCACCCCCTGCCGCGACTGGGACCTGCGCGCCCTGCTCGACCACATGAACGACTCCCTGCAGGCCCTCTGCGAGGCCGCCGACCTGGGCCACATGGCCCTGGACCCGTCCCCCGGCCCCGCCGACGACCCGGTGACCGCCCTCCGCGAACGGGCCTGCCGCCTCCTCGGCACCTGGACCGCCGCCCCCGCCCGCGGCGACATCGCCATCGCCGACCTGCCCCTGGCCACCCACGTCGTCACCACCGCCGGAGCCGTGGAGATCACCGTTCACGGCTGGGACGTGGCCCGGGCCTGCGACCTGGACCATCCCATCCCCACCGCCCTGGCCGCGGACCTGCTCCCTCTGACCTCGTTCCTCGTCACCGAGGCCGACCGTCCCGCCCGCTTCGCCCCGCCGCTGTCACCGCCTCTCGACGCCACCCCCGCCGACCGTCTCCTGGCCCACCTCGGCCGCACCCCCCGCTGACCCAGGACCCGGAACAACCGCTCCTCGGCGGCGGGCTTCGAGGCGTTCGCGCTGGGGTTGGACGGTGTACTTCGGGTCGCGGGCGGAGGCCAGGCCGGCGTGGAAGACGCCGAAGCGGGTCAGGGCCGAGGCGGTCAGCAACGCGGCGCCCGCCAGGGCGTTCAGCGGGCGGTTGCGGGGGGCGAGGAGGGCGGTGGCGGTGGCGGCGAGGGTCAGGGCCTCGGCGGTGTGCAGGAGACGGCCCGGCTTGCCGGTCCGGTAGGGGGCGGCGAGCATGCCGAGGCGGCGGCGGATCAGCGCGGTGGCGGTCAGTTCCGCCGCGGTGCCGGTGAGCGCCAGGACACGGGCGGGACGGGTCTCGGCGGACGGGGCGGTCAGCAGGCCCAGCCCGGCGGCGGCCGCGGCGGCGGAGCCGGCGAACAGGAACGGCAGTTCGCGGTGGGCCTCGTGCCAGGCGGGGACGGCGGTGTCGGCGATCAGGACGGCGGTGTAGGTGGTGACGGCCGAGCCCAGGGCGGCGGCGGCCGTGCCGGTCGCGCGGCCCAGGCGGGGGAGACGGCCGGTGAGGGTGGACAGGGCGGTCGCACCCGCCATCGGGCCGTAGGCGGCCAGGAGCCAGGAGCCGACGCTCATGGGGGAGGTGGGCTTGGCGACGCGGAGCATGTTGACGAAGCGGGCGGGGCGGCCCAGGTCGTGGACGAGGGCGGCCATCGACAGGCCCAGCGCGCCCACGGCGGCGACCTCGGCGTTGCGGGCCAGCACCGGGCGGCCGGTCCACGAGGCGCCCGCGGCCAGCGCCGACGACGCGCCCGCCAGGCCGCCGAGGAAGAAGTAACCCGCGATGTCCAGCGGCTTCCACACCGGCGGGTTGAGGACGGGCTTGCCGTAGTACGAGGTGAACTCCGCCTTGGGGACCATCGGGCGCTCCCCGCCCGCGCCGCGACGACGCCGGGGGCTCACCGGCGGCGTCCCGTCAGGCAGGCGAGCGCGGTCGCGCCCAGCAGTCCGGCGGCGGCGACGGCCGCGTGCCGCCACATCGACGGCAGGTCCCGGGTGGTCACCACCGGGTCCGGCGGCAGCCCGTACACCTCGGGCTCGTCCAGCAGCAGGAAGAACGCGCCCGCCCCGCCCACGCCGTCGCCGGGGTCGGCCCCGTACAGGCGGGCCTCCTCCACTCCGGCGTCGTGCAGGGTCTCCACCCGGGCGGCGGCGCGTTCCCGCAACTCGTCCAGCGGACCGTACTGGATGGAGTCGGTGGGGCAGGCCTTGGCGCAGGCGGGCTCCAGCCCGTCGCCGATGCGGTCGTAGCACAGCGTGCACTTCCAGGCCCGCCCGTCGCCCTTGCGCTGGTCGATCACCCCGTACGGGCAGGCGGGGATGCAGTAGCCGCACCCGTTGCAGATGTCCTCCTGCACCACCACCGTGCCGAACTCGGTACGGAACAGCGAACCGGTCGGGCACACGTCCAGGCAGGCCGCGTGCGTGCAGTGCTTGCACACGTCCGAGGCCATCAGCCAGCGCAGCTCGCCCTCCTCCCGGCCCGGCGTCACGGCGCCCTGCGGGGAGATCCCCAGCACGTCCGTGTCCGGACCCACGGAGACCGGCTTGCGCTGCTCGATGAACGCCACATGCCGCCACGTGGACGCCCCCAGCCCCACGGTGTTGTCGTACGACATGCCGGTGAGCTCCATCCCGTCCTCGGGGATGGCGTTCCACTCCTTGCACGCCACCTCGCACGCCTTGCAGCCGATGCACACGGAGGTGTCGGTGAAGAAGCCCATGCGCGGCGGCGGCTCCTGGTAACCGGTGTCCGCGGCGGGGTCGCTCACATCTGCCTCCCGGTCTGCTCGTCGATTCCGGCACGCCGCCGGTACTCGTTCACCAGGTCGCGCAGCGCGGGTCCGCGGGGGCGGCGGCCCGGGCGGATGTCGCAGGCCAGCGCCTTGACCTCCTGGATGTGGACATTGGGGTCCAGCGAGATGTGGGCCAGCTCGTTGGCGGCGTCGCCGGTGCTGTAGCCGTTGGGTCCCCAGTGGTACGGGAGCCCGATCTGGTGCAGCCGCCGTCCCTGCACCTCCAGCGGCTTCATCCGTTCGGTCACCAGGACGCGGGCCTCGATGGCGTTGCGGGCGCTGACGATGGTCGCCCAGCCCAGGTGCTCCAGGCCGCGCTCGCGGGCCAGCTCCGGGGACACCTCGCAGAAGAACTCCGGCTGCAGCTCCGACAGGTACGGCAGCCACCGCGACATTCCGCCCGCCGTGTGGTGCTCGGTCAGCCGGTAGGTCGTCGCCACGTACGGGAACACCTCCGCGCCCCGTTCCCCGTCGGACGGCTGGAAGTAGTCCCGCCCCGGAGGCGGCAGCGACCGTACGGGGTTGCGCTGCTGCCCGTACAGCAGGTTGGTGAACGGCGACTCCTGCGGCTCGTAGTGCGCCGGCAGCGGCCCGTCCACCAGTCCCGATGGTGCATAGAGCCATGCCTTCCCGTCGGCCTGCATGATGAACGCGTCCGTCCCCGACAACGCCTCCGGGCCCGTGGCGCCGGGCGGAGGCTCGTAGTCGGGCGGGGTCGTGGCGTTGAAGTCGGGCACGTCCGGCCCCACCCAGCGGCGCTGCGACTCGTCCCACCGCAGGTACGCCTTGCGTTCGCTCCACGGGCGTCCGGACGGGTCGGCCGAGGCCCGGTTGTAGAGGATGCGCCGGTTCAGCGGCCACGCCCAGCCCCACTCGGCCGCCACCCAGTCCTGCTCGGATCCGGGCCTGCGGCGGTCGGCCTGGTTGACCCCGTCCGCGTAGACGCCGCAGTAGATCCAGCATCCGCAGGAGGTGGACCCGTCCGGCTTGAGCTCCAGGTACGTCGACAGCGGGCGGCCCTCGGCGTCCCGCCCGTTGATCTCGGCGAGCACCGCCTCCGCGTCCGGTTCCCCGTACCGGCCCTCGGTGGGGTAGTCCCATGTCAGGTCCAGGACCGGCCGGTCCATCTCCGGGTCGTCCAGGCCGTGCCGTTCCCGGTAGGCGGGGTCGGCGAGCCTGGCCCGGATCCGCCGCCCCAGTTCGTGGGCGAACCACAGGTCGCTGCGGGCGTCCCCGGTGGGCTCGACGGCCTGCCGGTGCCACTGCAGCAGCCGCTGGGTGTTGGTGAAGCTCCCGGACTTCTCGGTGTGCGCCGCGGCGGGCAGGAAGAACACCTCGGTGCCGATCTCCTCGGTGCGCAGCTCCCCGGTCTCGATCTCCGGCCCGTCCTTCCACCAGGTCGCCGACTCGATCAGCGAGAAGTCCCGCACCACCAGCCAGTCCAGGTTGGCCATCCCGAGCCGCTGCAGCCGGGCGTTGGCCGATCCGACCGCCGGGTTCTCGCCCAGCAGGAAGTAGCCCTTGCAGATGCCGTCGAGCTGGGCCAGCACCGTCTCGTACGTGCCGTGGTTGCCGGTCAGCCGGGGCAGGTTGTCGAAGCAGAAGTCGTTGTCCTCGGTCGCCGCGTCCCCCCACCAGGCCTTGAGCAGGCTCACCAGGTAGGTGCGCATGTTGCTCCAGTAGCCCTTGCGGGCGGACTCGGCCCGGATGTAGGTCTCCAGGTCCTGGTTGCGGTGCGCGTGCGGCATCGGCAGGTAGCCCGGCAGCAGGTTGAACAGCGTCGGGATGTCCGTCGAGCCCTGGATCGAGGCGTGGCCCCGCAGCGCGAGGATGCCGCCGCCCGGCCGTCCCATGTTGCCCAGCAGCGCCTGCAGGATCGACGCCGTGCGGATGTACTGCACGCCGACCGTGTGCTGGGTCCAGCCCACCGAGTAGACGAACGCGGTGGTGCGCTCCCGCCCGGAGTTCTCCGTGATCAGCTCGCAGACCTTCGCGAACGTCTCCTGCGGGACGCCGCAGATCCGCTCCACCGTCTCCGGCGTGTACCGGGCGAAGTGCCGCCGCAGGATCTGGAACACGCAGCGCGGGTGCTGCAGCGTCTCGTCGGTCCGGATCCGCAGCGGCTCCGCGGACACGTCCGCGCCGCCCGAGCCGTGCGCCTCGCCGCGCGCCGCCTCGCGGGTCTCGGCCCGTTCCTCGAACTGCTGCTCCTGCAGCCCGGACGGGGCGGACACGTCCGCGCCCTCGTACCGCCAGCTGTGGAAGTCGTAGGAACGGTTCCGCGGGTCCAGACCGGAGAACACCCCGTCCAGGTCCTCGGTGTCCCGGAAGTCCTCGCTGACGATGGTGGACGCGTTGGTGTAGGCCAGCACGTACTCGCGGAAGTACTTGTCGTTCTCCAGCACGTACCGGATCAGCCCGCCCAGGAACGCGATGTCGGACCCCGCCCGCAACGGGACGTGCAGGTCGGACATGGCGCTGGTGCGGGTGAACCGCGGATCCACGTGGACCACGGTCGCGCCGCGCAGCCTGGCCTCCATCACCCACTGGAACCCGACCGGATGGCACTCGGCCATGTTCGAGCCCTCGATGACGATGCAGTCGGCGTTACGCAGGTCCTGCTGGAACGTGGTGGCGCCGCCGCGCCCGAAGCTGGTCCCCAGACCGGGGACGGTGGAGGAGTGTCATATCCGCGCCTGGTTCTCGATCTGGATGGCGCCCAGCGCGGTGAACAGCTTCTTGAAGAGGTAGTTCTCCTCGTTGTCCAGCGTGGCCCCGCCGAGGCTGGCGAACCCGAGGGTGCGCCGCACCCGGTTGCCGTCCTCGTCGGTCCACTGCCAGCCGTCCCGCCGCGCCCTGATCACCCGGTCGGCGATCATGTCCATCGCGGTGTCGAGATCCAGGCGTTCCCACTCGGTGCCGTACGGCCGCCGGTAGAGCACTCCGCTCTCCCGGGCCGAGCCGGTGGTGAGCTGGAGGCTGGCCGACCCCTTGGGGCACAGCCGGCCCCGGGAGATCGGCGAGTCGGGGTCGCCCTCGATCTGGACGACCCTGCCGTCCCGGACGTACACGTTCTGCCCGCAGCCCACCGCGCAGTACGGGCAGACCGACTTGACGACCCGGTCGGCGTCGGCGACCCGGGGACGCAGCCGCTCGGTGCCCGCGCTGCGCGCGGCCGCCCCGCGTCCCGTCCGGTCGGCGCCGGTGGCCTGACGCCACACCGGCCACCTGCCCAGGAGGTCGCCCCATCCCATGCCCGCCGCCCTACCCGCCGTGCCGTCCCTTATGCACAGGACGAACCGCACATACATCCCGCAGGTCCGGGTAGGCGGGCGGCGACGGCTCCGCGACCCCGCGAGGGAGGTTCCGATGGCACAGAAGGTCGGCGAGGTCATGACCCCGGTCCCGGTCGCGGTGCCGCCTCGGTGCTCGCTGGCCGAGGCCGCCGGGCAGATGCGCGCGCACGGCATCGGCGACGTGCTGGTCGTCGAGGAGGGCCGGCTGCGCGGGCTGGTCACCGACCGGGACATCGTGGTGCGCGCGGTCGCCGACGGCCGGGACGTCAACACCACCACGGTCGGCGACGTGTGCAGCGCCGAACTGGTCACCGTGAGCACGGCCGACGACGCCGACACGGCGGTGCGGCTGATGAGCGAGCACGCGATCCGGCGGATCCCGGTCGTCGACGGCGACCGCCCGGTCGGCATCGTGTCCATCGGGGACCTGGCCGTGCAGCGCGACGAGCACTCGGTGCTCGCCGACATCAGCGCCCAGCCCCCGAACACCTAGACTGCGGACCCATTCGATCATCGAGTGACTCCTCCACTCCCCGAGGGGAGCGGCTTCTCGCTAGGCCGCTTGCGCGGCGTCGCGAAGGGCAAGCCCTGCCCGCAGGAAGTTGATCGCCGCGTTCACGTCGGCGTGCGCCTGGTGGCCACACCCCTGACATCGGAACTCGGCCTGGGTGACGCGGTTCCCGGCGGCGCAGTGCCCGCAGCGCGGGCAGGTGCGGGAGGTGCCGGCGGGGTTCACCGCGATCAGCTCACGACCGGCGCTTTCAGCCTTGTGCGCGAGGATTCGCAGGAACACCCCCCAGCCCGCGTCCAGAATGCTCCGGTTCAACCCGGCCTTGGCGGCGACGCCCCGGCCCGGCTGCTCGGCCGTGCCCTTGGCCGAGCGGGTCATGTTGGTGATCCTCAGGGCCTCATGCGCGATCACGTCATAGTCACGGACCAAGCGCAGGGCGGCCTTGTGCGCGCCGTCCAGGCGCTGGCGGCGGATCTTGGCGTGCAGGGCCGCCACGCGGGCGGCGGCCCTGCGGCGACGCCTGCTGCCGCGCTTCTTGCGGGCAAGGTCGCGCTGGGCGGCCGCCAGCCGGTCGGCGGACGCGGCCAGATGGCGCGGATTGGCCAAATGGTCGCCGTCGCTGGTGGTGACCAGCGAGGCCACGCCCAGGTCGATCCCGGCCACCGCGCCCGTGGCGGGCAGGGACTCGGCGGGCACGTCCTCGCACGACAGGATCACGTACCAGCGTCGGCCTTCCCGCTTCACCGCGATCGTCTTCACCCGGCCACGTACGGGGCGGTGCCGGTGCACACGGACGTGCCCGATGCCCTGCAGCCGCACGAACGTCGCGGTGGGGTGTCCGGGCTGGGAGTCCCACCGGCAGCCGTCACCGTCCTTGGGCCACTCGACCGTGTCGAACCAGCCACGCCCCTTGAACCTGGGGTATCCGGGTGTCTGCCCGGCCTTGCGGCGGCGGAAGAACGCCGCGAACGCCTTGTCCAGCCGGCGCAGCGTGGCCTGCTGGGAGGAGAACGACCAGCGGCCCTGCCCGCCGGGGTCGTCGCCGCGGATGTGCTTGAGCTCGGCGGACTGGTCGCCGTAGCGGATCTTCGCCCCGGCCATCCGGTAGGCGGTCCGGCGGTGCTCCAGCGCGGCGTTGTAAAGCTGCCGGTGCTCCTCCAGACACGCCACCAGCGCGACCGTCTGCCTACTGGTGGGGCGCAGCAGAAACTTGTAGGCGCGCCTCACTGCGCGCGCCGCCGTTCCTCGGCCCGCAGGCCCTCGGTGAGAAGCACCACGGCGGCAGCGTTGATCGAGATGCCGACCTGCTCGGCGTACTCGATGATCCGCCGCTTCAACTCCGGCGGGACGCGCAGGTTCAGCGACTCGCGCGGCGCTCCTCTGACCACAACCAACATGCTACCAAGATGTGGTGACAAAAGGGGGAGCGCGGATTCCCCCGCCGGCCAAGGCAGGCGGTCCCCTCCGCGCGAATCCAATGGGCTCGTACGGGATCGGCGTCGAACGGGCGATGGCCGCGATCGTGGAGGCGCACCACGACGACGCGGGGATCGTCTGGCCCGCCGCGGTCGCCCCGTTCCGGTTCGCGGTGGTCCTGCTCGACCCCGTGACGAGCAGGTCCGCCGGGTCGCCGAACGCCTCCACGGGGAACTGGGCCCGGAGTCGATCCTGGACGACCGCGACGAGCGGCCGGGCGCCTGGCCGCGCTCCGGTCCTGAGGCGCGACCGGGGCGAGGGCGCCGGCCCCGCCCCTGTCGCGCGCGTCAGTTCCGGTCGTCCTCCGGCGGGAGGTCCTCCAGCAGGTCGTCGAACTCGCCGTCCTTCACCCCGGCGACGAACGCCTCCCACTCGGCCTCGGTGAAGTAGAGCGTGGGACCGTCCGGGTCGGCGGCGTTCCGCATCGTGATCGCCTGGGTGCCGGGAGCGAAGACCTTGTTGTCCTTGCGGTGCTCGTCCGGAACGTCGGCGGCGTCGATGAACTCGATGATGACCCTGTCGGAGGCTTCCTGCTCACTCACGCGCACGCCTTCCCTTCGTCGCGAACGGTGTGACACGCCATGCTAGGGCCGCGACCGGCCGGAAGCGGTGTTACCGACAAGATGCCCCGGCCTGCGAGGTTTCATCCCGTACCGGCGAGTTCGCGCGGCCTGGCGTCGTTCTCCTCGCCGATCCCGTACCGGCGGTGCACCCGGGCCAGCGGGCCCGGCGCCCACCAGCAGGCCCGGCCCAGCAGCCGCATCGTCGCCGGCACCAGCACCAGCCGCACCACGGTGGCGTCCAGCACGATCGCGACGGCCATGCCGACCCCGATCAGCTTGATGAACGACACCCCCGAGGTGGCCAGCGCGCCGATCACCACGACCAGCAGCAGCGCGGCGCTGGTGATGATGCCGCCGGTGCGCTGCAGCCCGGCCGCGATGGCGCCGGCGACCTCGCCGGTCCGGTCGTACTGCTCGCGGATCCGCGACAGCAGGAACACCTCGTAGTCCATCGAGACCCCGAACAGCAGGAGCAGCATCAGGATCGGCATGGCCGGGGCGATGTCGCCGGTGGCGGTGAAGCCCAGCGGGCCCGACAGGTTGCCGTCCTGGAAGATCCACACCACCGCGCCGAACGCGGCCCCCAGCGACAGCAGGTTCGCCGCGATCGCCTTGACCGGCAGCACCAGCGAGCCGAACGCCAGGAACAGCAGCACCGTGATCGCCAGCCCCACCACCAGCGCCGCCCACGGCAGCACGGCGCCCATGCTGTCGAGCTGGTCGATCACCGCCGCGGTGGGGCCGCCGACGTGGACCCGCACGCCCGGCGGGGCGGGCACGTCGCGGACCCGTTCCACCAGCTCGCGGGTGGCGTCGGACTGGGCGTCGCCGGCGTAGGTCAGCGAGATCCGGGCGGCCTCGGCGCCGTTGCCGGTGACGGACGCGCCGGTCACGCCGGGGACCCGGGCCAGCCGTTCGGCGAACGCGGCCGGGTCGGTCCGGCCTTCGAGCACGACCTGGACGGGAACGTCGGTGTCGCGGGGGAACTCGCGTTCCAGGGTCTCGTCGACCACCCTGGCCTCGGTGCCCTCCGGCAGCACCCGGGTGTCGACCGCGCCCCAGTCGATCCGCAGGAACGGGGCGGCGACGGCCAGCAGCACCGCGGTGGCGGCCACGGCGTACAGCGCGGGGCGGCGCATCACGCCGTGGGCGAGCCGCTGCCAGCGGCCCGGCCCGTCCCCGGCGGTCCCGGCGGCCCGGCGGCGGACCGGCAGCGCGTTCACCCGCGGGCCGAGCACCGCCAGCAGCGCCGGCAGCACGGTCAGCGCCGCCACCAGGTCGACCAGCACGGTGGCCACGCCGCCGTACCCCATCGACTTGAGGAAGATCTGCGGGAACAGGATCAGCCCGGCCATGGAGATCGCGACCGTGATCCCGGAGACCAGCACGGTCCGCCCGGCGGTGGCCATGGTGGCGGCCAGCGCCTCCTGCACCGCGTCCGGGGCGCCGCCGGCGCGCCGCAGCTCCTCGCGGAACCGGGCGACCATGAACAGCCCGTAGTCGATGGCCAGGCCCATCCCCAGGAAGGTGGTGACGTTCACCGCGAACACCGACACGTCGGTGACCAGCGCGATCGCGTGCAGCGCGGTGAACGAGCCGAGGATGGCGACCCCGCCCACCGCCAGCGGCAGCGCCGCCGCCACCAGCCCGCCGAAGATCACCACCAGCAGCACCAGCAGGATCGGGGCGGACAACAGCTCGGCCCGGGCGATGTCGGCCGAGACCCGCCCGTTGATCGCGTCGTTGGCCGCGACGGCCCCGCCGACCCGCACGGTCAGCCCGTCCGCCCGCCCGAGCGCGTCCTTGACCGCCGCGTACGCGTCGGCGCGTTCGGCGGCGTCGTCCCCGGCGAGCATCACGGCGGCGAACGTCTTGGTGCGGTCCGCGCTGAGGAACGCGGGCGATCCGGTCGAGTAGTAGCTGGTCACCCGGGCGACCCGGTCCCGCGGGAGCTCGGCCAGGGCCGCGGTGACCGCGGCCCGCACGGCCGGATGGTCGGCCGTGCGGCCGGCGCGGTCCTCGTAGACGACCACCACGTCGGTGTCGTCGCGGGGCAGCGACCGCTCGGCGACCTCGACCGCCTCGGCGCTCTGGCTGCCCGGCGTGGAGAACCCGTCGGCCGAGGTCATCGCGCCGAACACGCCGGTGCCCCAGACCCCGGCGAAGATCATGGCGGCCAGCGCCAGGGCCAGGATCGGCCGGCGCCGCCGGTAGGTCAGGCGTCCCCATCGTTCCAACATCACTGCCTCCCCGGCGTCCTGCGATAAACGCCGTTAACTAGAGTTGCCTACGTTCGCATACGGCGTTAACTTGAGTCAACACCGTTAATGAGGGATCATGTGAGGCCCCGACGGCCAAGGAGGGCCCATGGCGGTGACCAGGCGCGACCGGCTCCGCGCGGCGACCGTCCAGGAGATCGTGCAGACCGCCCGCCGGCTGCTGGTCGAGCACGGCCCGGACGCGGTCACGCTGCGCGGGGTGGCCCGCGAGATGCAGCTGACCGCGCCCGCCCTGTACCGCTACTTCGGCAGCCACGAGGAACTGCTCAAACGCGTCATCGGGGAGCTGTTCGGCGACCTGGCCGACCACGTGCGGGACCGGATCACGGCGGTGCCGCCCGGCGACCTGTCCGGGCGGTTCCTGGCCGCCTCGCGCGGCTTCCGCGAGTGGGCGCTGGCCCACCGGCGCGAGTACGCCCTGCTGTTCGGCAACCCGATGCCCGGGGTGGACGTCGACCTCGAGGACCACGCCGCCAACGGCGGACGCCGCCTCGGCTGGGTGTACCTGTCGCTGTACCTGGAGCTGTGGAACCGGGCCCCGTTCCCGGTGCGCTCCCCGGAGGGGATCGACCCCGGCCTGCGCGCCCAGCTCGACCGGTACCGCGACCGGATGGGGGTCGACCTCCCGAGCGGGGCCATGCTCACGTTCCTGCGGTGCTGGACCCGGCTGCAGGGCGCCGTCAGCCTCGAGGTGCTGGGGCACCTGAGCTTCGCCCTGGACGACCCCGAGCCCCTGTTCGAGCTCATGCTCACCGAACTGGCCGCGGAACTCGGCCTGGAGTACCGCCCGCCGGACGGCCCGTAGCCGCCGGTGACCGGGCGTCGCGGGCATCGCGTCACCCGGTCAGGTCCACGCCACGGCGATCGCGGCGTTCGCGATCGTCAGGACGGCGACCGCGTACGGCAGGGGACCGGTGGGCCGGTCGTTGCGGGACGCCGCCGCGTGGGCGCCGTCAGGGCGGCGGCGGGCCAGCAGGGCGCAGACGAACACGGCCACGGCGACGGCGAGCTTGACCGCCAGCTTCGGCTCGTTGTTGCCCATGTCGCCCGCCGTCCGCACGGCGGCCAGCAGCACGCCGGTGCCGAGCAGCGCACCGGCCGCCGCCGGGAGCACGGCGCCGATCCGGCGGCCCGCGCCCAGATGGACGACGACCGAGACCAACAGGACCGCCAGGGCGGCGAGGTGGCCGGCCAGCAGGACCACGCGCAGGACTTCCATGCGCCTCCAATCGTGGGTTCCGGCCTCACACACTGGCGGCGGAGCCCGGGGCCGGGCCTCCGCCGTCCGGCCCGGTCCGCGGCCAGTGGGCGGAGGCGCCCTCCTCCGATCGGAGGAACCGCCGGGAGGGGGCGCCGACCTACCATCGGGCTGTGCTGACCCGGTGGATGGAGCGGATCGTCGACGACCAGGCGGCCCCGGCCCGCTTCGTCGTGCTGTCCGTTCTGGCGCTGGGCGACCTGCGGCTGGTGCACCGCCCGGAGACCGGGCGGGACTGGGCGCTGGCGCTCGGGGCGCTGGCGGTCTGCCTGGCCGGATCGCGGATCCCGCTGGGGGCGGCGGTCACGCTGGGGGCGCTGCTGCTGGGCGGCGACCTGCTCGGCGCGCAGGTCGGGGTGCCGATCAAGGCGATGATCGCGGTGGCGCTGTTCGAGCTGGCGCTGCGCAGGTCGGGACGGCGGGCGGTGCTCGGGGCCGCGGTGACCGTGACGCTGGTGGGCGTGCACGTGCTGCGCTCCCACGACGAGGCGGCCGGGTCGCTGTACCGGCTGGGCATCCTGGCCGGGCTGCCGCTGCTGCTCGGCGCCTACATCCGGCTGACCCGCGAGAACGCCCGGCAGGCCCGTGAACGGGCCGCCGAGACCGAACGCCGCCGCCGGTCCGAGACGCTCGCCGCCCGCGCCGCCGAGCGCACCGCCATCGCCCGCGAGCTGCACGACCTGGTGGCCCACCACGTGTCGTCGATGGTGCTGCGGGTCGGGGTGGCCCGGCACGTGCTGACCGGCGACACCGACCCCCGGGTCGCCGAGGTGCTGGACGACCTGCACGGATCGGGGACCGCCGCGCTGGCGGACCTGCGCCGGCTGGTGGCGCTGCTGCGCGACCCCGAGCAGGTCCGGGCCGACCCGGCGACCTCGCTGGTGGAGCCGGCCGGGCTGGTGGAGGCGCTGGAGGCGGTGCTGGAGCGCGGCCGGCGGCCCGGGCCGGCGGTGACCGCCGAGGTGGACCCGGCGATCACCGGGCTGGACGCGATGCGCGGGCTGACCGTCCTGCGGCTGTGCCAGGAGGGCCTGGCCAACGTGGCCCGGCACGCCGGCCCGGGCGCCGCCGCGCGCCTGTCGGTGCGTCTGGACGGCGCCACGGTACGGGTGGAGATCGCCGACGACGGCGGCCGGGACGTCCCGCCGCCGGACCGTCCGGCGGCGGTGCGATCCGGGGGACACGGGCTGATCGGCATGACCGAACGGGTGGAACTGCTGGGCGGCCGGCTCCAGGCCGGTCCGGTGCCGGGCGGGCGCGGCTGGCGGCTGCTGGCCGAGCTGCCCTCGGGCCCGCCCCCGGCCGCCGAACCCGGCCCGGCGCCGGTGCACCTCGCCGCCCCGCCGGACGCCCTGGATCCGGGCGGGTGGCGCGGAGGGCCGGGCCGGTGATCCGCGTCCTGCTGGTGGACGACCAGCACCTGGTGCGGATGGGCCTGCGGATGCTCTGCGAGTCGGCCCCCGACGTGGAGGTGGTCGGCGAGGCCGCCGACGGCCGGGACGCCCCGCGGCTGGTCGCCGAGCTGCAGCCGGACGTGATCCTGATGGACCTGCGGATGCCCGGGGTGGACGGGATCACCGCCACCGGGCGGATCATGGCGGCCCGCCCGGCCAGCCGGATCGTGGTGCTGACCACGTTCGGCGACGACGACCACCTGTACCCGGCGCTGGCCGCCGGGGCGTTCGGCTTCCTGGTCAAGGACGCCCCGCCACAGGACCTGCTGGCCGCGATCCGCCGGGCCGCCGCCGGGGAGCAGCCGTTCAGCCAGGACGTGCTCGGCAGGCTGGTGGAGCGGGCGGTCGGCGCGCACGACGCGCGCCGGGCCCCGGCCGGGCCCGGGCTGCCGGAGCTGACCGGCCGCGAGCGCCAGGTGCTGGCGATGGTGGGGGCCGGGCTGTCCAACGGCGAGATCGCCGCCCGGCTGCACCTCGGGGTGACCACCGTCAAGACCCACGTCGCCAACCTGATGCGCAAGACCGGCTGCCCCAACCGCATCCGGCTGGCCGTGCTGGCGGTGCGCAGCGGGCTGTCCGCCGAGTGATCCGGACGCGCGACGGCCCCGGACCGCGGCGGTCCGGGGCCGTTCGGGCGATGCGGGCGATCCGGGAGATCAGTACGTGGGCAGGCTCGGGTCGATCTGGTTGATCCAGGCGATCACGCCGCCGCCGACGTGCACCGCGTCGGCGAAGCCGGCCTTCTTCACCACGGCCAGCGCCTCCGCCGAGCGGACGCCCGACTTGCAGTGCAGCACGATCTTCCTGTCCTGGGGCAGCCGCTCCAGGGCGTTGCCGTTCAGGAACTCGCCCTTGGGGATCAGCGTGGCGCCCGGGATCGAGACGATCTCGTACTCGTTCGGCTCGCGCACGTCGACCAGGAAGATGTCCTCGCCCCGGTCCTGCATGGCCTTCAGCTCGTGCACCGAGATGGTGGAGTCCTTGGCGGCCTCGCTGGCCTCCTCCGACACCGTGCCGCAGAACGCCTCGTAGTCCGGCAGCAGCTCGGTGATGGTGGGGTTCTTGCCGCACAGCGCGCACTCGGGGTCCTTGCGGACCTTGACGGCGCGGTACTGCATCTCCAGGGCGTCGTAGATCATCAGCCGGCCGACCAGCGGCTCGCCGATCCCGGTGATCAGCTTGATGGCCTCGTTCACCTGGATGGAGCCGATGGAGGCGCACAGCACGCCGAGCACGCCGCCCTCGGCGCAGGACGGCACCATGCCGGGCGGCGGGGGCTCGGGGTACAGGCAGCGGTAGCACGGGCCGTGCTCGGCCCAGAACACGCTGGCCTGCCCGTCGAACCGGTAGATCGACCCCCACACGTACGGCTTGCCGAGCAGCACCGCGGCGTCGTTGACCATGTAGCGGGTGGCGAAGTTGTCGGTGCCGTCCACGATCAGGTCGTAGCCGGAGAAGATCTCCATCACGTTGTCGCGGTCCAGCGCGACGTTGTGCACCACCACGTCGATCAGCGGGTTGATCTCGCGCACCGTGTTGGCGGCGGACTCGGCCTTGGGCACGCCCAGCGAGGACTGCCGGTGGATGACCTGGCGCTGCAGGTTGGACTCGTCGACGACGTCGAAGTCGATGATGCCCAGCGTCCCCACCCCGGCGGCGGCCAGGTACATCAGGGCGGGGGAGCCCAGACCGCCGGCGCCCACGCACAGCACCTTGGCGTTCTTGAGGCGCTTCTGACCGGCCATCCCGACGTCCGGGATGATCAGATGCCGCGAGTAGCGGTTGACCTCGTCACGGGTGAGCTCCGCAGCGGGCTCGACCAGAGGGGGCAACGACACGGTGGCGCTCCTGTGCTTGGCCTTGGTGGCTGACGGACCGGGACGCCCGACCGAGGCGACCCGTCACTGCACAACCTTGCCATGCCCCCCGCCATTCCCGAACCCGGGGCGTTGCGGGCATGAAGTGGCCGATTGCGGGCATCGACCGGGCACCCGAGAAGTGAGGAGCGAACAGATGCGGTCGAAACGGCGTACCGCCCCCCGGGGCACCGCCCGCGAACGGCGGCGCGTGCCGAGCCTGCGCGAACTGCGGGCCCGGCTGCGCACCGAGAAGGCCGAGGCGCGCCTGCTGGACACCGAGATCCGCATCCACACCGAGGCCGCCCGCATCCGCGACCAGGTCCGGTCGTCGGCCTGACGGGCGGGTCGCGCGGCGACGCGCGAACGACAAGGAGGCGCACGATGGGACTGCTCGACAAGCTCAAGAACAAGGCACAGCAGGCCAAGGGCCGTGGCAAGGAGGAGGCCGGCCGGGCCACCGACGACCCGCGCCTGGAAGGCGAGGGCAAGGCCGACCGGACCTCCGGGAGCGTCAAGCAGGTGGGCGAGCACGCCAAGGACGCCGCCCGCGACGTGAAGCGCTCTTTCGATTGAACGCCGGGCGCGCCGGGGGGTGCGTCGTCGCCCGCCGGTATGCGCATTGCGGGCCCGTGGGCATTATGTTGTGAGACGTGGCCCTCCAGCCGTTTCGTTACCCGGCCGAGCCCGCGCCGGCGCCGCCCGACGCCCGAAGGGCCCTGGGGCTGCGCGCACGGGACTGGACCTGGGTGGCCCTGGCGGTGGCGATCGGCTACGTGGTGCTGAGCGTGGTGTCGGCGATCGGCGTCGCGCGCGAGCTGGGCCGCGAGCCGACCGCCGCCGAACTGCGCCGGGCGGCCGACGTGGAGGTGGCCCGGCGCTGGCGGGCCTGGCCCGCGGGACGGATCTTCCCGGCACGGCTGGCCTACCGGACCGGCGCCGATGAGGTCGAGTACGCCGTCCGGGCGGGCATCTCCCCGGAGACCGACTGCGCCACCGCGGTGGAGCCGGCCGTCGCCGAGGTGCTGCGCCGGCACGGCTGCCGCGCGGTGCTCCGCGCCACCTACACCGACCAGCTGGAGGGCGTCGTGGTGACGATCGGGGTGGCGGCCTTCCCCGACCAGCGGGCCGCCCACCGGGCCCGGCAGGAGATCCCCGGCTCGGCCACCGCGCTGCGGGCGGCGCCGTTCCCCGGCACCGCCGCCGCCCGGTTCGACGACGACGCCCGGCAGACCGGCACCGCCGAGCGCGGCGGCCCGTACCTGGTGCTGACCACCGCCGGGCAGTCCGACGGGCGCCCGGCCAGGGCGGTGGCCGGCAGGCAGCCGCCCGGCGACCTGTTCGGGCCGGTGCCCCAGCTCGGCCACACCGTCGCCCAGACCCTGTCCACCCGGGCCCTGCCCGACTGCGGCGACCGCGACTGGCAATGCTGAGGCGGCCGGGACGCACCGGGCTCGTGGCCCGGGCGGGGGCGGTGCTGGCCGCGGTCGGCCTGGCGGTCGCGCCGGTCGCCGTTCCCGCGCACGCCGACGAGATCCGCGACCGGCAGCAGCCGATCCTGCGCGCCCTCGGCGTCCCGGAGGCCTGGAAGATCACCCGCGGGGCCGGGGTGACCGTCGCGGTCGTCGACTCCGGAGTGGACCCCGGCCAGGCCGACCTGCGCGGCTCGGTGACGGCCGGCCCCAACATGCTCGCCGACATCGACGGCCGCCGCCCCCCGGTGGGCCGGCACGGCACCGGGATGGCCTCGCTGATCGCCGGGCACGGGCACGGCCCCGGCGGCCGGGACGGCGTCATCGGCGTCGCCCCGCAGGCCCGGATCCTGTCGCTGCGGGTGATCGCCGAACCCGGCGACCCCTCCTACGCGCTCTACCGGTCCGGCCGCGAGTCCGACTCGGTGGCCCGCGGCATCCGGTACGCCGCCGACAACGGCGCCGACGTGATCAACCTGTCGATCGGCAACGACCGGCCCGACCCGGAGGAGCGCGAGGCCGTCGCGCACGCCATCGCCAAGGGCGCGGTGGTGATCTCGGCGGTGGGCAACGACGGCGACGAGCGCGACCGGCTCGACGAGAACGGCTTCGCCCCGTACTCCTACCCGGCCTCCTATCCCGGGGTGATCGGGGTCGCCGCCACCGGCCGCGGCAACGACCGGGCCCCGTTCTCCAACCGCAACCACTCGGTGGTGGTGTCGGCGCCCGGGGTGGGGATCCCGGTCGCCGGGCCCGGCGACGACTACTTCCTGACCGAGGGCACCAGCGACGCCAGCGCGCTGGTCTCCGGGATCGCCGCGCTGATCCGCTCCCGCCATCCCGACCTGCGGCCGGCGCTGGTCCGGCAGGCGCTGCTGGACAGCACCCGGCACCGCCCGGCCGGGGAGTACGACGCGTCGGTGGGGTTCGGCCAGGTGCACGCCGGGGCGGCGCTGCGCGCGGCGGCCCGGCTGGCGGCCGCCCGCGACCCCGGCGGCCTGCCCGCCGACGAGCGGTTCGGCGCCGACGCGCCCGGCCCGGTGAAGGTGATCGACCGGCCCGTCTGGCTGGAGCCGGTCGCGATCGCCGCCATCGTGCTGTGCCTGGGCGGCGTCGCCGGAGGCGGCGCGCTGGCCGTGACGCTGTGGCGGCGCACCCGCCCGCTGCCGTGGTGGGCGGGGCCGGTCGCCGTCGCCGGGCCCCCGCCGCGCCCGGTCCCGCCCCCGCTGGTCTTCGACGACGCCGCCCCGCCCCCGGAGCGCCCCGCGGGCCCGCCGGTGTTCGAACGCCCCGAGGCCCCGGCCGCCACCGAGACGCCGGCTCCGGAACGCCCCGCCGCCCCGGTGGTCCCGGCGGCCCCGCCCGGAGTCCGGATGCCCGCGCCGACCTTCGAGCATCCCACGCAGCCGTCGGGGCCGTCCGGTCTGATGCCGCCCCCGCCCGAGCCGTCCCTGCTGAATCGGCCGGACCCGCCGCCGCGTTCGGCCCGACCGCAATTCGAGCCGCCGGCATAGCGCCGAAAATGTGATCAACCGGCCGGTCAAGATCCATTACATTGCCCGGCATGTCGACCCCCGAGGCGCCGCCCACGCCTCTCCCCGAAGACCCCGAACCCTCCGATCGCCCTGAGCGCCCCGAGCGCCGTCGTGGCCGCCTGCCGGCCGCAGCGCTGGCCGTCCTCGGCGTCGCCGCCCTCGTCGGCGGGGCCACCGGACTCGGCCTGGAACTGACGCGCACCCCGACCCAGAGCGAGATCAAGGCGGCCGGGGACAGGGAGCTGGCCCTGCGCTGGCGGTTTCTGACCGCCGGTGAGATCTTCCCGGCCACCGTGCGGTACGGCAACGGCGCCGAGGGCAAGGTCGTTCCGGGCGAGAAGCCGAAGACAGCGCGGCGCGTCGGTATCGCGCCTGCCGAGGACTGCGCCAAGGCCCTCGATCCAGCCCCGGCGAAGCTGCTCGTGCAGCACGGTTGCCGGACGGTCCTGGTCGCCACCTACGTCGATGACAGCCTCACCCAGGTCGCCACGGTGGGCGTCGCCGTGATGCCCGGCAGCGCACAGACCCTGGCCTTCATCAGTGCCCTCAACGGGCAGGGCGGCCCCGCGAGCGGCCAGGGGACGGGATTGCGGGCACAGGGATTCATCGGCACACCCGCTGATCGTTTCCTCGATTCCGGCCGCCAGGAGTTCGGGATGCGCGCCGATCTGTCGTTCCGCTACGTGATCTTCATGACCGCTGGATGGGGCGACGGCCGGGGCAGGGTCGCGGCCGCGCAGGTTCCGCCAGAGTTCATGTTCGCCCATGCGGTGCTCGAGCGGCTTCGGACGCGGTTCGCGGAGGTCGACGATCCCTGCGGGCAGGAGGGCGTCTCATGCTGACGAGGATCTGTGCGTCTTTTCTGGCGGTCGCACTGACGGCGGCACTGACGGTCGCGGATCCCGCCCCGGCCCGCGCCGACGAATCCTGGGCGCGGCAGTTGGGCAGGGACCTGGGGCTCGCCCGCCAAGTCACCAAGGGGGACGGCGTCACCGTCGCGGTGCTCAGCACCGGGGTCGACCGGAACCTTCCGTGGCTGCGCGGCCGGGTCGAGAAGGAAAAGGACTTCGTCGGCACGGACCACCCGACACGGACCCTCGGAACGGTGCTGGCCTCCCTGGTCGCTGGCGACCATGAGTCGCCCTTCATCAGGCTGGCCTCCGGTGCACGGGTTCTGCCCGTACGGATCCTGCCCGATGGAGAGGAACCGGACGCCGAGAAATGGTGGGAGGACAGCGACCTGGCGAAGGTCTTCGCCGACGGCATTCGTTACGCGGCCGACCAGGGAGCACAGGTCATCGTGATGCCCGTGGCCCTGATGACCCCCGACAGCCCGTACGTCGAAGGGTACTCGCGTGACCTGGGTGTGTTGAGCGACGCCGTGACCCACGCGAGAGCCAAGAACGCCGTGGTGGTCGCTTCCAACGTGCATGTCGGGGATGTCCCGCCCCGGTACTTTCCATATCCCGCCTCGTCGCCTGGAGTGATCGCCGTCAACGGGCTGAACGAGCAGGGCGAGCGGCATCCCGCCTACTCCAAGCGAAGCGGTGCGGTCCTGGTATCGGCTCCGGCCACCGAGATCGGAGTGCCGGGGCCCTCCGATCTGGTGTACGACCTTGGGGGAGATCCCGTCGCGGTTTCCTGGGTCGCTGCGGCCGTGGCATTCGTGAAGGCGAAGTATCCGGATCTGACGCCCGACCAAGTGGCGCGTGCCCTCGCCGCGTCCGCCCGCCATCCCAAGGGCGAGGGGACCTACGACACCGAGATCGGTTACGGCATCGTCAACCCGGACGGGGCACTGAAGGAGGCCGCCAAGCTCGCCGCCCAGGGCAAGCCCGTCCTCGTGGCCAAGGACGGAGCCGTCCCAGAGGACGAGCACTTCGGCGGTGGTAGGCCCGACCCCATCGGCGCGGCGCGGCATCCGGTCGCGGCCATGGCGGGGTTCCCGGCGCTGATGCTGGCGGGGGTGGCGGCGCTGGCGGGGGCGTTCTGGTTGTGGCGAAGGCCGCGCCCGGCGGAGCCCGTCGAGGGAGAAGGCGCGGGAGAATCGGCGGATGCCGCTGGAGCCTGACGAGTTCGCCGAGCTGGTGCTGGACGTGGTGGAACGGATCCCGCCCGGCCGGGTGATGTCGTACGGGGACGTGGCCGAGCTGCTGGGGCGCGGCGGTCCCCGGCAGGTCGGGCGGGTCATGGCGCTGTGGGGCGGCGGGGTGCCGTGGTGGCGGGTGATCCGCGCGGACGGCAGCCCCCCGCCGGGGCACGAGGTGCGGGCGCTGGAGCACTACCGGGCCGAGGGGACGCCGCTGCGGGCGGACGGGACGCGGGTGGACATGGGCCGGGCCCGCTGGCACGGGGCCGACTGACGTCCGAGGCGGCCGGTAGGATCCGGTGCTCCCGACCCAGTCGTCACAGCAGCACCTGATGTCGCATTTGCGACATTTGGTCGTTGTTGTCAGACGAGCCTCGATGATCTGCTGGAATCGTTTGTCGTGCCACCAGCGTCCTACCGCCTCGTCCGTCGCGCCGGTCCCGTCCGGACGGCCCCGCCCGTCCTGGACGAGCGGCAGCGACGGGTGGTGGAGCATGCGCACGGGCCGCTGCTGGTGCTGGCCGGTCCGGGCACCGGCAAGACGACCACGATCGTCGAGGCGGTGGTCGACCGGATCGAGCGGCGCGGCGTGGACCCGCAGCGGGTGCTGGTCCTCACGTTCAGCCGCAAGGCCGCCGAGGAGCTGCGGGACCGCATCACCGGCCGCCTGCGCCGCACCACCCGCTCCCCGCTGGCGCTGACGTTCCACGGGTACGCCTACGCGCTGCTGCACCGCGACGCGGTGGAGAACGGGGAGGAGCCGCCGCGGCTGCTGTCGAGCCCGGAGCAGTTGCTGGAGGTGCGCCGCCTGCTGGAGGGCGAGTTCGCCGACGGCGCGGCCGACTGGCCCGAAAGGCTGCGGCCCGCGCTGACCACCCGGGGGTTCGCCGAGGAGCTGCGGGACTTCATGCTGCGGGCGGCCGAACGCGGCTACGGCCCGCGGGAACTGGAGGAGCTGGGCCGCACCCGGGGCCGGGACGACTGGGTGGCGATCGGCCGGTTCATGGAGCGCTACGACCAGCGGTTCGCGGTCGACCCGGTGCCGACCCACGACTACGCCGACCTGATCGGTGTCGCCGCGCACATGCTGGCCGAGGACGAGGTGAGGATCCGCGAACGCGACGCCTACGACGTGGTGTTCGTCGACGAGTACCAGGACACCGACCCCGCCCAGGAGGCCCTGCTGCAAAGGCTGGCGGGCGACGGCCGCGACCTGATCGCGGTGGGGGACCCGGACCAGTCGATCTACGGGTTCCGGGGCGCGGACGTGCGGGGGATCCTGGAGTTCCCGCAGCGGTTCCGCACCCTCGACGGGGAGCCCGCCCCGGTGGTGGCGCTGCGGGAGTGCCGCCGGATGGGCCCGGTGATCCTGGAGGCGTCCCGCCGGATCGCCCGCCGCCTGCCCGCCGGACCGCTGGCCGCCGAGCACCGGGCGCTGCACCCCCAGGAGGGCGCCGAGGACGGTGAGGTGCACGTCGTCATCGCCGACAGCGCCAGCCAGGAGTCCGCGCTGGTCGCCGACGAGCTGCGGCGCGCCCACCTGCTGGACGGGGTGCCGTGGTCGCGGATGGCGGTGCTGGTGCGCAGCGCCGTACGGCAGGTGCCGGTGCTGCGCCGCGCCCTGGCCCAGTCCGGGGTGCCGGTGGTGGTCGCCGGCGACGAGCTGCCGCTGGCCGGCGAACCGGCCGTGCGCCCCCTGCTGGTGCTGCTGCGCGCCGCCCTCAAGAAGGACTTCCTGACCGGCGAGGTCGCCGAGGAGCTGCTGACCGGGCCGCTCGGCGGCGCGGACGCGCTGGCGATGCGGCGGCTCAAACGGGCGCTGCGCGACGTGGAGGTCATGTCCGGCGGCGACCGCCCGCTCGGCGAGCTGCTGACGGCGGCCCTGCTGGACCCGCGCGAGCTGCTGCTCGTCCACGCCAAGGTCCGCGCCCCCGCCGAGCGCGTCGCGCACCTGATCCGCACCGCCCGCGAATCGGCCGAGGCGGGCGGCACCGCCGAGGAGGTGCTGTGGGCGGTCTGGCAGGAGAGCGGGCTGGCCGACGCCCTGCTGGAGCAGTCCGCCAAGGGCGGTCCCCGGGGCGCCGCCGCCGACCGGGACCTGGACGCCGTGGTGGCGCTGTTCGACCACGCCGCCCGGTTCGTGGACCGGATGCCGCACGCCGGGCCCGAGCTGTTCGTGGACGACATCGCCGGGCAGGAGATCGCCGGGGACACCCTCGCCGAGCAGGCCCCCTCGGGCGAGGCGGTGCGGATCCTGACCGCGCACCGCGCCAAGGGCCTGGAGTGGGACGTCGTCGTGGTCGCCGGGGTGCAGGAGGGCCTGTGGCCCGACCTGCGGCTGCGCGGCTCGCTGCTGGGCGTCGAGGAGCTGATCGAGCACCACGCGGGCAACGACCTCGACGGTTCGGCCGCGGGCGCGTCGGTGGCGGCCAAGCTGCTGGACGAGGAACGCCGGCTGTTCTACGTCGCCGTCACCCGCGCCCGCCGCCGCCTCGTCGTCACCGCGGTCGGCGGCGACGACACCGAGGAACGCCCCTCCCGGTTCCTGAACGAGCTGTCGCCCGGCGCGTTCGAGCAGTCCCAGCTCGACGAGAAGACCCGCTGGCTGTCCATGCCGGCGCTGGTCGCCGACCTGCGCGCGGTGGTGACCGACCCGTCCCGGCCCGAGCCGCTGCGCCGCGCCGCCGCCGGCCACCTGGCCCGGCTGGCCCGCGCCGGGGTCCGCGGCGCCCGCCCCGACTCCTGGTACGCCATCACCGCGATGTCGGACCCCGGCCCGGCGTTCACCGAGGACGAGCCGATCACCATCTCCCCGTCGCAGGTCGAGACGTTCACCACCTGCGGGCTGCGCTGGCTGCTGACCTCGGCGGTCGGCGCGCAGGAGGGCGGCCCGAACGAGTTCGCCGCGATGGGCAAGGTGATCCACGCGGTCGCCGAGATGGCCGGGGCCGAGGGCGACCTGGACGACGGGGACGTGGCGCGGCGTCTGGACGACATCTGGAACGAGCTGGACTTCCGCAGCGCCTGGTACTCCGGCAAGCAGCGCGAGCAGGCCGCCCGGATGGTCGACAAGTTCCTGGCCTGGCACCGCGACAACCCCAACGAGATCGTGGCGCTGGAGGAGGCGTTCCAGGTCGACCTGGGCCGGGTGGTCATCAAGGGCCGCATCGACCGGGCCGAACGCGACGAGCACGGCCGCGCGGTGATCGTCGACATCAAGACCTCCGCCACCCCGGTGCCCAAGGACGAGCTGGCCCGCCACCCCCAGCTCGGCGTCTACCAGTACGCGGTGATGCTGGGGGCGTTCGAGCGGCACGGGCTGATCGAGCCGGGCGGCGCCAAGCTGGTGCAGGTCGGCAAGGCGGCGCTGGCCGCCAAGGCGCGCGAGCAGGAGCAGCCGCCGCCCGCCGAGGACGACGACCCCGAGTGGCCCAAGAAGCTGATCGAGATCGTCGCGACCGGGATGGGCAGCGAGGTCTTCGCCGCGCGCGCCAACGACAAGTGCCGCACCTGCCCGGTCCGCTCCTGCTGCCCGGTCCACGAAGAGGGCGGGCAGGTGGGGTCGTGATCTCCCCGGCGGAGCTGGCGCGGCTGCTGGAGATCCCCGAGCCGACCGCCGAGCAGGCCAAGGTGATCAGCGCGCCGCTGGCCCCGATGGCGGTGGTCGCGGGCGCCGGGTCCGGCAAGAGCGAGACGATGGCCGCCCGTGTGGTGTGGCTGGTCGCCAACGGGTTCGTGCGGCCCGAACGGGTGCTGGGCCTGACGTTCACCCGCAAGGCCGCCGCCGAGCTGGCCTCCCGGGTGCGCCGCCGCCTGGACCAGTTGCGGGAGCGGCTGCCGGAGGACGAGCTGGCCCGGCTCGGCGGCGAGGCCCTGTTCGACGGCGAGCCGGTCGTGTCCACCTACCACTCCTACGCCGCCCGGCTGTTCGGCGACCACGCGCTGCGCGAGGCCCTCGAACCCACGATGAGGCTGATCGGCCCCGCCGTCGCCTGGCAGCTCGCCTCCCGGGTGGTGGACGACTACGACGGCCCGATGGAGCACATCGACTGGCAGCCCGACACGGTGGTGCGGGCCGTGCTGGACCTGGCCGGCGACCTCAACGAGCACCTGCGGACCCCCGAGGACGTCCGCAGGGTCGGCCGGTGGCTGGAGGAACGGCTCGCCGAACTGCCCAGGCCGCTCAAGCCGCAGCGCGAGATCCTGGCCCGGCACGCCGTCCGTGAGGAGCTGCTGCCGCTGGTCGAGCGGTACGGCCAGGCCAAGCGGGAACGGGAGGTCATCGACCACGGCGACCAGATGGCGCTGGCCGCCCGGATCGCCCACCGGCACCCCGAGGTCGGGATGATCGAACGCTCCCGCTACTCGGTCGTCCTGCTGGACGAGTACCAGGACACCAGCCACGCCCAGCTCGTGCTGCTGCGGTCGCTGTTCTCCGGCGGGCATCCGGTGACCGCGGTGGGCGACCCCTGCCAGTCCATCTACGGCTGGCGCGGGGCGAGCGCGGGCAACCTGCTGCGGTTCGCCCACGACTTCCCGCTGCACCCGCCGGTCGGGGACCGCCCCGCCACGCCCGCGCCGATCGCCCAGTTGTCGGTGAGCTGGCGCAACGGCGAGCGGATCCTGGACGCCGCCGCCCGCGTCCAGGCCGAGCTGCGCGCCGAGGCCAAGGTCGTCCCCCGGCTGTACTCGGGGGAGAGCCGCCGCGGCCGGGGCCGGGTCGAGTGCGCGCTGTTCACCACGGTCGAGGAGGAGGCCGAACGGATCGCCGCCCGGGTGCTGCGGCTGATGGCCGCCGAGACCGCCCCCGACGGCGGGCCGTGGGACGGCGAGGGACCGCTGAGGTACTCCGACATCGCGGTGCTGGCCCGCAAGCGGTCGCAGTTCCCGCTGCTGCGCCGCGCCCTGGAGGACCGCGGCATCCCCGTCGAGGTCGTCGGGCTGGGCGGGCTGCTCACCGTTCCCGAGGTGCAGGACGTGGTCGCCACCCTGCGGGTCATGCACGACCCCACCGCCGGGGCGTCGCTGGCGCGGCTGCTGACCGGCCCCCGCTGGCGGATCGGCCCGCACGACCTGGTCGCCCTCGGCCGCCGCGCCCGCGAGCTGGCCCGCGAGGCGCGGCGCGACATCACCCCGCCCGAGGGCGCCGAGCAGCCCGAGCCCGCCGAGCCGCCCGCCGACGACGGCGACCCGCTGCGGCAGGTGGTCGCCGAGCTGAACGAGGAGACCGGCAGCCTCGTCGACGCCCTCGACGACCTGGGCGACCCGTCCGCCTACTCCCCGGAGGGGTACCAGCGGCTGCGGCGGCTGGCCGCCGAGCTGCGGTCGCTGCGCACCCAGGCCGGGCTGCCGCTGCCCGAGCTGGTCGCCGAGGTGGAACGGACCCTCGGCCTGGACATCGAGATCGCCGCCCGGTCCGGTCTGGACCCGGTGACCGCCCGCGCCGACCTGGACGCCTTCATCGACGCCGCCGCCTCGTTCGCCGGCGACGCCGAGGACCCCACCCTCGGCGCGTTCCTGGCGTACCTGAAGGCCGCCGAGACCGAGGAGTTCGGGCTGGAGGCCGGCCGGGTGGGGGAGAGCGACAGCGTCAAGCTGCTCACCATGCACGCCGCCAAGGGCCTGGAGTGGCCGGTGGTGATCGTCCCCGGCCTGTCGTACGCGCCGCTCAAGGACGGCCGCCGCCCCGCCAAGGGCTCGGTCTTCCCGTCCCCGCCGCAGAGCCCCACCCGCTGGACCGACAACCCCCGGCTGCTGCCGTTCCCGCTCCGCGGCGACCGCGCCGACCTGCCGGTGCTCGGCGGCCTGACCAAGGAGGACCTGGCCGCGTTCGACGAGGCGTGCGCCGAACGGGACCTGCGCGAGGAACGCCGCCTGGCCTACGTCGCGGTGACCCGCGCCTCCCACCTGCTCATCGCCACCGGCTACTGGTGGGGCGCCTCCAGCCGGCCCCTCGGCCCGTCCCCGTTCCTGGAGGAGATCCGCGAGGTCTGCCTGGAGGGCGCGGGTTCGGTCGTGGCGTGGGCCGACCCGCCGGAGGAGGGCGCGGCCAACCCGCTGCTCGCCGACCCGCCCGAGGCCGAGTGGCCCGCCACCCCCGAGGGACGGCGGCACGAGGCCATCGTCGAGGGCGCCCGCATGGTCCGCGACGCCATGGTCGGCCGGACCGGGCGCTGGGCCGGCGACGAGGGCCTGACCGAGGCCGACCGCCGCCGCATGACCGCCTGGGCCCGCGACGTGGAGCTCCTGCTCGCCGAACGGGACCGGGGCCGCGGCGGCGACGGCATGCTGGTCGAGCTGCCGCCCAAGCTCACCGTCTCCACCCTGGTCGCGCTGTCCCGCGACCCCGAGGCCCTGGCCCGCTCGATCCGCCGCCCCATGCCGCGCCCGCCCGCCCCGTACGCCCGGCGCGGCACCGCGTTCCACCGCTGGCTGGAGGCGCGCTGGGGCCAGCAGCCCCTGCTGGGCCCCGACGACCTGCCCGGCGCGGCCGACGAGGACGCCGCCGACGACTCCCTGCTCGCCACCCTCCAGGCGCGTTTCGAGGAGTCCGAGTGGGCCGCCCGCGAACCCGTCGAGGTCGAGGTCTCCTTCGAGACCGTCATCGGCGACCGCGTCGTCCGCGGCCGCATGGACGCCGTGTTCGCCGGCCCGGACGGCGCCTACGAGATCGTCGACTGGAAGACCGGCCGCCCGCCCACCGACGAGGAGGCCCGCCACGCCGCCGTCCAGCTCGCCGCCTACCGCATGGCCTGGTCCGAGCTGGCGGGCGTCCCCCTCGACAAGGTCAGCGCCGCCTTCCACTACGTCCAGGCCAACCACACCATCCGTCCCGCCGACCTCCTGGACGCCGAGGGACTGGCCGCCCTGATCCGGTCCGTCCGCGCCGTCGACTGAGACCGGCGACCGTGTGCGCGAATCCCTTGTCACCGGATCGGAGCGGGGCTTGAACGCCGCCCGTCCCGCGCGTCCGGATCGACCGGGGAGGCCGCGCATGGCCGGATCCGGACACCGACGGGCACCCGGCGGACACGCTCCGAGGTGGTGCGGGCAGGTCGCGCTTAGTAAGGTCCGCGGCATGCGTCGATTGATGATGGTCGCCGTGCTCGCGTCGGGGCTCGCACTGACCGGTTGCGGTGGTTCGGAGGACGACCTGCCGCCCCCGCCCTCCGTGCCGCCGGAGCTGACGAGCCCTCCGGCTCCCCCGTCGGTGACCATTCCGCCGGAGCTGACGGACCTGCCCACCCCGCCGCCGGTGCCTCCGGAACTCACCGATCCGCCGGAGGCCCCCGACGCCGACCCGTCCTGAACCGCCCCGAAGCCCGGCCGCCGGCCGGGCTTCGGCGTTCGCGGGATGATCGGCCGCCTCGACGGGGCATTACCTCGCTTGGATATGTGAGGGACTCCCTATGGCCTTCGGGTGAAGTTCCGGGAGATGATCCCCGCATCGAACGAGGAGGTCGGTGTGACGGTGACGCGCGAGGAGAAGGTCGCCCGCGAGGGGGCGGTGACCGAGGCGGCTGGTCTGGCGAGGCTGGTGGACTTCATCGAGCCGGAGCTCGACCTGGAGGACGTGGTGCTGGAGGTGGGCGCCGGGACCGGGCGGGTGTCGCGCACGATCGCCCGGCGAGTACGCCATGTCACCGCGCTGGACCCGTCACGGGAGGCGCTGGAGCGCGGCAAGCGCGAGGCCGACCAGGACGCGGTCATGAACGTCACCTTCTCCCGCGGGGACGCCGCCGACCTGCCGTTCGCCGGTCGCTCGTTCACCCTGCTGATCTCCCGGTTCGGGCTGCACCGGGAGGAGGACCCGGCGGCGGTGCTGCGCGAGCTGGTGCGGGTCAGCCGGCCCGGCGCCGGGCTGGTGGTCGCCGACCTGGTGCTGGCCGACGGTAACGGCGGCGACCCCGACCGGCTGCTGCGGCTGCGCGACGCCGGGCACCGCGCCCTGCTGAGCGCCGAGCGGATCGCCGAGCTGATCGCCGAGGCGGGCGCCGACGTGCGGCGCAGCGAGCGGTTCGACCTGATCCGGCCGGTGGACGCCTGGCTGGCCGACGCCCCGGCCGAGGCCGCCGAGCAGATCCGCGCCGAACTGCGCGCCGAACTGGACGGCGGGCCCGCCACCGGCCTGCGCCCGGTGCTGTCCGCCGACGAGCTGTGCGTCACCCTGCCGGTGGCGCACCTGGGGGCCACCGCCTCCTGATTTCGAGCGTTTGTTCGACGCCGCCCGCGGGCCCGCTCTATGCTCTCGATCATGAGTTCGACCCGGAGCGCCCGTCCCCTGGAGCGCGAGCCCGCGGCGCTGGCGATGCGGATCGGCCTGGTCGCCGCCGAGGCGGCGCTGGCCTCCTTCGCCCGCCACCTCGACCTGGACGACCTGGACGGGGAGGTGGACTTCCGGGGCGCCATCGGTCCCGCCGAGTGGCCGGTGTTCTCCCTGGTCGTCGACACCATCGCGACCGCGGACCCCACCGACGACCGGCCGCTGGACGAACGCCGGGTGGACGCCCTCAACGACCTGGCCCGCATCTGCCTGGCCGCCAAGCGCGCCGGCTCCCCGGCCTGACGTGTTCGTCTGGGGGACGACCCCCAGACCCCCGAGGAGGAGGGTCAGACGATCCTCGCTTCGCTGCGGTCGTCTGGCGTGTCCGTCTGGGGGCGGACCCCCAGGCCCCCCGAGGGTGAGGGTCAGACGATCCTCGCTTCGCTGCGGTCGTCTGACCCTCAGCCCGGGGACCGGTGCAGGGGGCTGGGGACGAGCACGTAACCGGCGGCCCGGTCGGGCGAGCGCGACCAGCGGGTCCGCAGGTTGGCCTTGGCGGGCAGCGGCACCCCGGCCAGCAGCGCCCGCAGCCGGGGACCGCCGCCGTGCTCGCGGGCGTACCCGGCGAGGCCGTCGCGCAGGATCCGCCACAGGTCGGCGTCGCGTTGCGGATGCAGGTCGGCGACGGCGGCGGCGACCTCGGCCAGGTGGTTGACCAGCAGGCAGTACACCACGCGGTTCCAGCCCCGGTCGGCGTCGTAGGTCAGGGCCTCGCGCACCCGGGCGGGCAGTTCGGGCAGCGCGGCCAGCTCCGCGTCCCAGTGCCCCTCGACCAGCTTGGTGCCCTCCAGGTCGCGGAACACCGCCCGTACCGGCATGCCCTCCTCGTCCACGGCGACCAGCACGTTCTGCAGATGCGGCTCCAGCACCACCCCGTGGGACAGGTACGCGTCCAGCACCGGGAGGGCGACCAGGCGGACATAGCGCGTCCACCACTCCAGCGCCCCGTCCGGGTCCGCCGCGCACGCCAGCCCGGCCAGGGACCCCGGGCCGGTGCCGTACGGGTCGGCGAGGGCGGCGGCCAGCAGCGGCGTGCCGGGCAGGTCCGCGACCCCGCCGCGCAGGATCACCCCCAGCCCCTCGTGCAGCCGCCGGTCGGCCAGGTGAACGCTGCGGTACGCGGGCTCCGGCAGCAGCCGGCACCCGTCGAACCGGCCCGCCAGCTCCGCGAACACCGGCCGCAGCAGCCGGTCCAGCGTCACCGCCCCGGTCAGCTCGTACCAGGCGTTCTTGCGGACGCAGTTGGTGATCCGCACGTCCAGGCTGAACTTGCAGAACACGTCCGCGCCCGGCACGTACACGGTGCGCACCGAGGACGTCGGCACCACCTCCGGACCGGCCGCCCCCAGATCCGCCACCAGCCCGGACGCCAGCGCGCGGCGCAGCACCGGCCGGTCGGCCAGCAGCCCGAGCTGCCACGGGTGCGCGGGCAGCAGCCGGTGACCGGGCGGGGGAGTCGGCCCCAGCGACTCCAGCGCCGCGAACGCCCCCGCGTCCCCGCCCTCGGCCACCAGGTCGGCGCGCACCGCCAGCCACCGCAGCCGGAACCGCGCCCCGGCCTCCGGCGCGTACGGCAGCCACTCCTGGGGCCGCCCCTGCCGTGCCTTGGGGGTCGGGTGGAACCGGTGCCCGGCGACCAGCGACTGCTCCGACGCCAGATACCCGTCGACCCCGGTCGCGTTCGCCGGCGGGGCCTGCCGGACCTCCAGCAGCGCCCGCAGCGCGCCGTGGCTGCCGGTCACCTGCTCCAGGAACTCGGGGTTGGGCCGCCCGGTCGCCAGCTCCAACTCCCCGGCGATCAGGTCGGCCAGCCGCCGCCAGCCGACCTCGATCCACTCGCCGTCCCGCCGTTCCTCGCACGGCGTCCCCAGCCGGTAGGCGAACGCCACCGGCGGGCGGGCCAGCCGGGCGCGCAGCAGCACCCCCACCCGGGGCAGCCGGATCAGCAGGTGCGCCCCGTGCGGCCGCACCTGGTGCTCGGGGGCGCAGACCTCCCGGACCAGGCAGTTGAGCAGGGCGGTGGCGGTGGCGTCGTCGGCGGACAGGACGCGGTCGGCGGAGCCGGTGAGCAGCACGTGTCAGTCCCGGAGGTAGTCGAGGTAGTTGGGCCCGTCAGGGCCGTAGTGCTTGTTGATGTCGCGTGCTCCGGTGCGGGCCTTGTCGACGAGGGTCCCGGCGGTGAGCATCGCCTTGGCCGGCAGCGCGTCGGCGTCCAGCGTCCGCGACCGCAGGAACCCGTCCTCGGGGCCCAGCGCCGCGTCCAGCCGTTCCCGCACCATCGCCAGGCCGGTGCGCAGCGGCAGCAGCCCCCGTTCGGCCAGCCCGAACGCGACCGCCCCCGCGCACAGGTGCAGGGTGATGGTGACGAAGACCCGCGCCAGCGACTCCGGATCCCCGGCGGCCATCCGCGGATCCTCGAACGAGTCCCGGCCCGGTCCCGGCGCCGCCGCCAGCCGCCGCGGATCCACCAGCATCCCGTCGTTGTCCTTGACCAGCAGCCGCAGCGGGCCGTCGCCGAGGACCAGCGCCACGTTCTGCTGGTGGGCCTCCAGCGCGATCCCGTACCGGAACAGCGTCACGTTGGCCGTCAGCAGCGCCGACAGGTACTCGCCGAACAGCTCCGGCACGTCCCACCGTTCGATCACCGTTCCGCCGCCGGGGTGGTCCGCCAGGAGCGCCGCCACCGGGACGACGTGCGCGCCCTCGGTCTCGGCCGGGAACTTCCGCACCAGATAGCCCAGCAGCGGATCGCCCGCATGCCCGTAGGTCTGCTCGTCGGCGAGCAGCAGCGGCAGACCGGGCTCGCGGGCCAGGACCCGCCGCAGGATCCGCTCGGCCAGCGCGCCGTCGTGGAGGGTCCGCGGCACGATCGTCCGCCGGTTGCGCAGCCCGAGCGTGCTCGTCGGCAACGGCACCTTCAGATGGGTACGTCCGTCCACGGCCACCGTCCTCATCGACAGCGTCGGCCGAACGTCCAGATAAGGCAACGGGGCCACCGCGACGCCCGTGTTCAGCGGGTGCACGGGCAGCAGCTCGCACGGGCCGTCCACGCCCACATCGGCCGGACGCGGCCACCAGCCGGGCCGTTCCCCCGCCCGCGTCACCCGCTCGGGCGGCACCGCCGCCCACCGCAGCGCGAACACCGGCGCGAACTCGGGCGCGTACCGGCGCAGGTCGTCGGTGGTTAACCCGGTCCGGCACCGCCCGGTCGGATACACCGGATGGTCGGTGTGGGCGGCGAGCGTCTCGTAGAAGACCCCCGCACCCGTCACCGGCACTTCCGCCAGGCGTCCGGCCACGGCCGGCCAGGCGTTCTCATGGAGCAGCAGCGTGGCCAGGCACTCGCGGCACTCGCGTTCGAACGCCGCCACGTCGTCGCGAGGGTCGGCGAGGGCGCGGACGGCCGCGAACACCTCCTCCAGCCGCAATCCCGCATCCGGGTCCACGGACCACTCGGCCAGAAACCCCGGCGGCGGCCACACCCCCCGCCCCGCATCCTCGCGCCCGCGCAGCCGGACGACCGGACCGCCGGGAAGCCGCAGCTCACCACCCTGGCGGTAGCGGCGCAGCCCGGCGTAGTCCTCGCGCAGCAGGGCGTCCAGCACGCGGGCGGCCAGGACGGACTCGACGCCCGGCCGCCCCGGGGCCGCGGGGGACGGCGCCCGGCTGCGGCCGGTCGCCGGAACGAGGTCGTCGGCAGGACGGCGAGGCGGGGGAGGGGAACCGGTCGTCACGCGATCTCCCAGCGGTGCTCGGCGCGGAAACGGGCCAGCGCGGCGTCGACGGCCGCCTCGTCCGGCCCGATCGCCTGCACGGTCCCCAGGTAGTCCCGGTTGGTCCCGGTCAGGGTGACGGTCTCGCCCGCCCGCCGGACCGGCCGGTAGGTCAGCCGCACCTCGCCGTAGGCCAGTTCCAGCGGATCGGGGGCCGACCGCAGCACCCCGGAACGGCCGGCGACCACCGAGTCGACCGCCGCGTGCCGGTCCGGGCGCGGTGGCGGCGGCCCCAGCGGCTCGCCCAGATGCACCCGCAGCACCTGCTCGAACACCGGAACGCCCAGCAGGTCCGCCAGCAGGAAGTCGCAGTGGTCCCCGATGATCCGGTAGTTGACCTCGATGATCCGCGCCCGCCCCTCGTGCACCACGAACTCGGTGTGGCAGGCCCCGAACCCCACCCCCAGCGCCTCCAACTGGGCCAGCACCTGGCCGGTCTCGGGCGGGGGAGGAGCCCAGTCCAGCCGCTCCTCGACGAAACGCGGCGGCGGCGACAGGCGTGTGCGGAACGACCCCAGCACGTGCAGCCGCTCGCCGTCCCCCAGGGTCTCCAGCGTGTGCAGCCGCCCCGGCAGGTACTCCTCGGCCACCAGCGGGTCGGACCGCCGCTCCCGGATCTCCTTGTAGCGGGCGGCCAGCTCCTCCGGGTCGGCCACCAGGAACACGTCCTCGCTGGCCACCCCCTCCCGCGGCTTGAGCACCAGCGGGTACGGCCCCTCCGGCACCCCGTCCTCGGTGACCTGCACGCTGAACACCGGGTCGACGCCGGCCAGGTGCCGGCGCAGCAGCGCCTTGTTCTTGGTCCGGGTGGCGGCCCGCCAGTCCTTGCCCGGCAGCCCGAAGTACGCGGCGGCCAGCGCGGTCGGGGCCTGCAGGAAGTCGCTGTTGGAGAAGATCGCGCGGACCGGCCCGTCCAGCGCCGACACCGCGTCCACGACGGCCCGGTAGTCGTCCACCGCGCACTCGACCACCGGCAGGTCCGGGTGGCGTTCACGGTGGTCGGCGGGGCGGTCGGTCAGCACGGTCACCCGCAGCCCGAGCCGCCCGGCGGCGGGCAGGAACCCGTGCGTCACCGAGTCGGTCGCCTTCCCGGCGACCAGGACGAGATGGGGCCCGGACTGCACGGTGCGCCTCCCGGCTGAGGTAAGCCTAACCTAATCCCCGTTACCGTAGTACGCCCCGCCCTCACCGCGCGGCAGAAATCTCCGCGTGTCCCGCCCCGCGCGCGCACGGCAGGATGGCGTTCATGGATCTCCTCCAGCGCTGGATCGCGCTGGCCGGGGAGGACACCCGGCACATCGGGGCCGACCTGGCCGCCCGCTACGGCGAACCGCACCGCCGCTACCACACCACCGACCACCTGATCGCCGTCCTCGACCTGGTCGACGAACTGGCCGGGCACGCCGACGACCCCGACGCCGTCCGGCTGGCCGCGTGGTTCCACGACGCCGTGTACGACCCGCAGCGCGGCGACAACGAGGAACGCAGCGCCGTCAAGGCCGAACGCATGCTCGCCGACACCGACCTGCCGCCGGAGACCGTCGCGGAGGTCGCCCGGCTGGTCCGCCTCACCACCACCCACGCCCCCGGACCCGACGACCGCAACGGCCAGGTCCTCTGCGACGCGGACCTGGCCGTCCTGGGCTCGGACCCGCGGACCTACGCCGCCTACGCCTCCGCCGTCCGGGAGGAGTACGCCTTCGTTCCCGACGAGCACTTCACGATCGGCCGCGCCGGGGTCCTCCGCTCCCTGCTCGACCTCCCGGCGCTGTTCCACACGCCCCCGGCCCGCGAACGCTTCGAGGCCCGGGCCCGCCAGAACCTCCGCACCGAGCTGATGCTCCTGGAGGCCGGCGGCCCGTAGCGTTCAGGCCCCGACGCGCGGCTTGCGGCGGCGCAGTCCCGCGCGGGTCAGCCGGGCCAGCAGCTCCTGGCACCCCACCGGCTCCGCCCCGAGCGCGACCGCCCGCTCGTACAGCTCGGACGGCACGTCGTAGTGGTCCCGGTCGAACGCCCTCGGCGGCACCCCCAGCCGCGCCGCGAACTCGTGCAGCTCCTCGTAGGAGGAGTCCTGTCACTTCTGGGGGCCGCCCCCCAGACCCCCGAAAGGCGGTCGGTCGATCCTCGCTCCGCTGGCGCTCCGCTGCGGTCGACCGCCGCGACCATGTGGGACCACACACGGCCGCGCCACGGCCACAGCGGCGGGTCGATCAGGATCAAGGCGGCTCCAGGGGGAAGGGACCGGCGGATATAGAGTGCCACGCGAAGTGATGCGCGAAGGGGGGCATGAGGCGTGGACGTCCGTGCGTACATCGAGGCCAACGCGGCCGGCTTCTTCGAGGACCTGAAGGAGTGGCTGGCCATCCCCTCCATCTCGGGGAATCCCGCGCACACCGACGACGTGCGCCGCTCGGCCGCCTGGCTGTCGGGGCACCTGCGCGGGATCGGCTTCCCCACCGTGGAGGTGTGGGAGACCCCCGGCCTGCCCGCCGTCTTCGCCGAGTGGCCCGCCGACGACCCCGGCGCCCCGACCGTGCTGGTCTACGGGCACCACGACGTGCAGCCGGTCGAGCCGCTCGAGGAGTGGGAGACCGACCCGTTCCACCCGGTCGAGCGCGGCGACCGGCTGATCGGCCGCGGCGCCTCCGACGACAAGGGCCAGGTGCTGTTCCACTCCCTCGGCCTGCGCGCCGCCCTGGCCGCCTCCGGCCGGACCGCCCCGCCCGTCACGATCAAGATGCTGGTCGAGGGCGAGGAGGAGTCCGGCTCGCCCAACCTGCCGGACCTGCTGCGCCGCAACGCGCGGCGGCTCGCCTGCGACGTCATCGTGATCAGCGACACCACCATGTGGGCCGCCGACGTGCCCTCCATGTGCACCGGCATGCGCGGCCTCACCGAGGTGGAGCTGTCGCTGTACGGGCCCGACACCGACCTGCACTCCGGCTCGTTCGGCGGCGCGGTGCCCAACCCGCTGCACGCCATGGCGGCCCTGCTGGCGGGCCTGCACGACGAGAACGGGCGGGTCACCCTGCCGGGCTTCTACGACGACGTGATCCCGCTGACCGACGAGGAGCGGCGGCTGTTCGCCAAGCTCCCGTTCGACGAGGAGGAGTGGCTGCGCACCGCCGGCAACAGCCGCGCCGCCTGCGGCGAGGCCGGGCACACCACCCTGGAACGGGTCTGGGCGCGCCCGACCGCCGAGGTCAACGGCATGTGGGGCGGGCACACCGGCCCGGGCGGCAAGACCATCGTGCCGCGCGCGGCGCACGCCAAGATCTCGTTCCGGCTGGTCGCCGGGCAGGACCCGGACAAGGTGCAGCGCGCGTTCGAGCAGTACGTCGCCGAGCGCACCCCGCCGGGCGTCCGCGCCGAGGTCACCCTGGGCGCCGGCGGCTTCCGCGCCTGCTTCTCGCCGATCGACTCGCCCGCCGTGCAGGCCGCCCGCCGCGCGATGGAACGGGCGTTCGGCACCGAGGTGCTGTTCACCCGGGAGGGCGGCAGCGGCCCGGAGGCGGACCTGGCCGAGATCCTGGACGCCCCGCTGGTGTTCGTGGCGGTCGGCCTGGACTCCGACCGCATCCACGCCCCCAACGAGAAGGTCGAGAAGCCGCTGCTGCTCAAGGGCGCCGAGTCCGCCGCCTACCTGTGGGACGAACTGGCCACGGCGCTGCGCTGACGGCCCTGGAAGGAGCGCCATGGAGACGCCGCTGGAATGGCTGGCGCTGGCCCGCGGCGGCCTGGACCGGGCCGCCGAACGGCGCACCGACGACGCCTGGCTGGCCGGACGCTGGGCCGACCCCCGCACGCGGGTCCTGGTGGTGGAACGCGGCCAGGCCCTGATCCGCTCCACCGGCGACGGCCCGGAACTCATCCTCGTCGGCCCGGACGACGCCCCCGAGGGCGACCGCTACCTGCTCGGCGTGGACGACGAGGACGTGGCCTACTTCGCCGTGTCCGGCGCCCTCCCGGCCATCGAGGGCTCCGACACCGCCGACCTGCGCCGCATCGGCGCCGCCCTCGGCGACCGCGACTCCACGCTGTTCACGCAGGCGGTCGCCCTGCAGAACTGGCACGGCACCCACACCCACTGCCCGCGCTGCGGAGCCCCCACCGACATCGCCAAGGCCGGGCACACCCGCCTCTGCCCGGCGGACGGGTCCGAGCACTTCCCCCGCCTCGACCCCGCCGTCATCATGCTCGTCCACGACGACCGCGACCGCGTGCTGCTCGGCCGCGCCCCCACCTGGCCGGAGCACATGATGTCGATCCTCGCCGGCTTCGTCGAACCCGGCGAGTCCCTCGAGCAGTCCGTGGCCCGCGAGGTCCGCGAGGAGGTCGGCATGACCGTCGACCGGATCGCCTACCTGGGCAGCCAGCCCTGGCCGCTGCCGCAGAGCCTGATGCTCGGCTTCTTCTGCCGCGCCCCCGGAGACCAGGAGCCCGCCCTGGAGTCCGACGAGATCGCCGAGGCCCGCTGGTTCACCCGCGAGGAACTCCGCACCGCCACCGAGGACGGCTCGGTCATGATCCCCGGCCGCGTCTCCATCGCCCGCCAGCTCATCGAACGCTGGTACGGCGGCCCCCTCCGCGGCTCCTGGCGGAGATAATGGCCCTCTGCTCCCCGCCCAGGCGGGGTTGATCCGGCGACGGTGCCCACCGTGCTGTTTCCCGATGGGTCGGCCCCGCCTCCGCGGGGTTGAACGAGGCTCGCAGCCGTTTCGGCCGCGAGCCTCGTTGCTCACTCGGAGGCCGCTTCCAGCGACTCCAGGTGCTTCTTGACCGTCTTGGCGGGCGGGTTCGTCATCACCGTGCCGTCGGGGAAAACGATGGTCGGCACCACGGCGTTGCCGCCGTTGACGCTCATCACGAACTCGGCGGCCTCGGGGTCGCGTTCGATGTCGACCTCGTGCAGGTAGATGCCGTCACGGGCGAGCTGGCTCTTCAGGCGCCTGCAGAAGCCGCACCAGGACGTGGTGTACATGGTGAGCTTGCCGGTGGGCGTGCTCGCGGGGGTCGCCATCGGTGTCCCGTCTCCTCTGCCGTGGTGAACCTGTCCAGGCATTATCAACCGTTCGGCCCACCCGGACATTCCGATCGCGCAGGTGCCGGATGGTGCGAGGATGGACTCCCGGGAAAGGAGGGGCGGATGGACGCGGACGCGATACTCGACGGGCTGGACCCCGAGCAGCGCGCGGTGGCCGAGGCGGTGCGCGGGCCGGTGTGCGTGCTGGCCGGGGCGGGCACCGGCAAGACCCGCGCCATCACCCACCGGATCGCCTACGCCACCGCGACCGGGGCGGTGGCCCCGCAGCGGGTGCTCGCCGTGACGTTCACCACACGGGCGGCCGGGGAGCTGCGCGGGCGGCTGCGGCGGCTCGGCGCGCCCGGGGTGCAGGCCCGCACCTTCCACGCCGCGGCGCTGCGCCAGCTGACGTACTTCTGGCCCAAGGTGATCGGCGGCGAGCCGCCCAAGATCATCGAGTCCAAGATCGGGCTGGTCGCCGACGCGGCCCGGGCCTGCCGGCTGTCGTACGGCCGGACCGAGCTGCGCGACGTGGCCGCCGAGATCGAGTGGGCCAAGGTCACCCAGCACCGGCCGGAGGACTACGCCGCCGCCGTCGCCCGCACCGGCCGCAGACCCCCCGCCGACGTGGTCGACGTGGCCCGCGTCTACGCCATGTACGAGACGCTGCGCCGGGAGCGCAACCTGCTGGATTTCGAGGGGATCCTGGAGCTCACCGCCGCCGTCCTCACCGAGTACCCCGAGGTCGCCCGGGAGGTCCGCGACCAGTACCGGTACTTCGTGGTGGACGAGTTCCAGGACGTCAACCCGCTGCAGAAGCTGCTGCTGGACGCCTGGCTCGGCGACCGCGACGAGCTGTGCGTGGTCGGCGACCCCAACCAGACGATCTACTCGTTCACCGGCGCGACCACGCAGTACCTGCTGGACTTCACCCGCGCCCACCCGAACGCCACGGTCGTCAAGCTGGTCCGCGACTACCGCTCCACGCCCCAGGTCGTACGGCTGGCCAACGCGGTGATCGGGCCGGCGTGGGACGCGGAAACACGTGGGGAGGCGGCGCGGCGGCACAGACTGGAGCTGGTGGCGCAGCGCCCCGACGGGCCCGAGCCGGTGTACGTCGAGTACGACGACGAGGTCGCCGAGGCCGACGACATCGCCCGCCGCGCCCGCAAGCTGATCGACGAGGGCGTGCCCGCCAGCCAGATCGCCGTGCTCTACCGGATCAACGCCCAGTCGGAGAACTTCGAGGCGGCGTTCGCGGCGGCCGGGGTCCCGGTGGTGCTGCGCGGCGCGGAACGCTTCTTCGAACGCCCCGAGGTCCGCGAGGCCGTCGTCCAGCTCCGCGGCGCCGCCCGCGCCGGGGCCGACGCCGAGACCGAGGGCATGGGCCTGATCGCCACGGTCCGGCACGTGCTGTCGGGGGTGGGCTTCACCGACCAGGCCCCCGAGGGGACGGGCGCGGCCCGCGCCCGGTGGGAGTCGCTGCAGGCGCTGGCCCAGCTCGCCGAGGACGTCGCCATCGCCGACCCCCGGGCGGGGCTGCCGGAGTTCGTCGCCGAGCTGGAGGAACGCGCCGCCCTGCAGCACGCCCCCACCATGGAGGGCGTCACGCTGGCCAGCCTGCACGCCGCCAAGGGCCTGGAGTGGGACGCGGTGTTCCTGGCCGGGCTGACCGAGGGCACGCTGCCGATCGTCTACGCCGAGACCCCCGAGCAGATCGAGGAGGAACGGCGCCTGCTGTACGTGGGCGTCACCCGGGCCCGCGAGCACCTGACCCTGTCCTGGTCGCTGTCGCGCACCCCGGGCGGCCGCAAGAACCGCCGCCCCTCCCGCTTCCTGGCGGGCCTGACGCCCCGCGCGTCCACCCCGAGCCCCGCGCCCGCCGACCGTTCCCGGCGGCGCACCGGCGGCAAGGCGGGCCCGCAGCCGTGCCGGGTGTGCGGGCGCCCGCTGACCGCCGCGCTGGAACGCAAGCTCGGCCGCTGCGCCGACTGCCCCGCCGAGATCAACGAGGAACTGCTGCTGGGCCTCAAGGAGTGGCGGTCGGCGGTGGCCGGGGACCAGCGGATCCCCGCCTACGTGGTGTTCACCGACGCCACCCTGCAGGCGATCGCCGAGCGCTGCCCGGAGACGATGGAGGAGCTGGCGCAGATCTCCGGGGTCGGCGCCGCCAAGCTGAAGAGGTACGGCGCGGCCGTGCTGGCGTTGTGCCGGGGTGAGACGCCGGACACATCGCCCGGCCTGCCAGACTGACGTGTTACCCCGCCGCCGGGCGGGGGATTCGAGGCTCATCGCTCCCCGTCGCCTGCGAGGGGAGCGCGGACACGGTGGGTGGCTTGTGAGAGAGGCGCTGAAGGATCTGCTGGACCTGCTCGACCTGGAGCAGATCGAGAACGACATCTTCCGCGGCCGCAGCCCGCAGGAGAGCCGGCAGCGGGTCTTCGGGGGACAGGTCGCCGGGCAGGCGCTGGTGGCGGCCGGGCGCACCGTGCCGGTCAACCGGTCCGTGCACTCGCTGCACGCCTACTTCCTGCGGCCCGGCGACCCGCTGGTGCCGATCGTCTACATGGTGGACCGGATCCGCGACGGGCGCTCGTTCACCACCCGCCGGGTCACCGCCGTCCAGCACGGCCGGGCCATCTTCATGCTGTCGGCGTCGTTCCAGATCGCCGAGGAGGGGCCGGCGCACCAGGCCGCCATGCCGGAGGTGCCCGCCCCGCTGACGCTGCCGACCATGCGCGAGCGGATGACGGCGCTGTTCGGGGAACGGGCCGCCGACGAGTTCGAGCGCCGCCGCCCGTTCGACCTGCGGCACATCACCCCGCTGACCTTCGAGGCGGCCAAGGACCCCAAGCTGACCGGGCCGGAGTCGAAGGTGTGGCTGCGGGTGGACGGCGAGCTGCCCGACGACCCGCTGCTGCACGTGTGCCTGATGACGTACGCCTCGGACATGACGCTGCTGGACACCGTGCTGCTCAACCACGGTCTGTCCTGGGGCGACAACCGCACGATGGGGGCCAGCCTGGACCACGCGATGTGGTTCCACGGGCCGTTCCGCGCCGACGAGTGGCTGCTCTACGCTCAGGAGACCCCGTTCGCCGGCGGCGCCCGCGGGCTGGCGCGCGGTCACGTCTTCACCGCCGACGGCAGGCTGGTGGTGTCGGTGGTGCAGGAGGGGCTCATCCGGGTGGTGGACGCTCCCGCCGATCCGGAAGTTCGGTGAAATCGCCCACAGAATCGCAGGTCAAAAATAGGTTGATGGTTTTCGCGTCGCGAACGTAGAGTCTTCACGACAGCGAACGAACGTCTCGAGCGCCGCGCGCGCGAGGCCGAGGAGCCAGGAAGGTGGTGTGCAGTCCGGTGATCAGCATGATGCGCAAATCCGCGACCTGGACCGCACCGTGCCCGGGCCTGGCCGGCCTTGCGCCACAGCTCCCCGCATTGACCCTGCTCGCGCAGCCCGAACAGGACTGCGGCAGGAACGGTGGCGATCGGCCGTTCACCCGGACCGCGTCGATGCACCGCGGCCTCGCGCGACTGCGCGAGGTGCGGCACCTGCAGCCGTATCAGGACGAGCGCCAGGGGTGGAGTGTCTTCAGCGGCACCGCCACCGGATCGATCGTCCGCACGGCCACGCAGGGCGGCGTGCAGCGCATCGTCCGCACCGTGTCCGGGCTGGATGAGGCCCACGTGGCCGCCAACGGCGGTATGTCGGGTCCGTACCCCTGGAGGCGACCGGTTTAGCACCGGCTCAGCCCCCAGGCCGCGGATCCAGACACCGGATCCGCGGCCTTCTTCGTATCTGGCCGCAAGTCCCGTCGAACGAACCCGTTGAGAACCCAACGAGAGGAACAAGGGTGACTGCGATGCAGGGGGCTCTCGCTTTCATGAGCGACGAGGACCTCACGCTTCCGTGCCGGACCGACCCGGAGCTGTTCTTCGCCGAGGCTCCCGCCGACGTCGAGCTGGCCAAGGCGCTCTGCCTCGACTGCCCGATCCGCAAGTCCTGCCTGGCCGGCGCCATCGAGCGTCAGGAGCCGTGGGGCGTGTGGGGCGGCGAGCTGTTCGTCAAGGGCCAGATCGTGGCCCGCAAGCGCCCGCGCGGCCGCCCCCGCAAGAACGCCGAAGTCGCGGCCTGAGGCCACGGCCCGGCCGGAGCGCTCCGGCGCCCGGCCGGGCCGGACCGAAGCGGACGGCGGCTCCGGCGGGCCGCCGAAAAGGCACCGAAGCGTACGAAACCTCCCGACCCACGACTGAAAATTTCACAACCACCCAGAAATTCGTGCCGTTCCCGGCACCGTGCGCACCGGCTCCGGCGGGTCGGCGGGCACGGTGCACCCGGGAGGGACGGCGAGACCCTGCGAACCGCGTTCCGTACCTGACCAGGCCGGACGGCGGGCGGCTCCGGCGGGCCGCCCCCGTCCGGCGACCGGCCCCGAGGACCGGGCCGGACGTCGAGGCGGCGGTGTCACCGCGCCCACGGCGGTACGGGACGCGGATCGAGAAAGAGGACGAAGAACCGACAAGGTCGTTCCTGAACGCGACCGGGCGGACGGCGGCTCCGGCGGGCCGTCATCGGTGCGGTGCGGGAACGCGAGGACGGACGGCCGCGGCCAGGGGGCGCGGCCGGTTGCCGGGAGCACACCGTGACCATGGTCCATGCGACGTCCGCGATGGAGCGGGCGATCGAAGACAGAAACCGACTCGAGCCCCACGCGGCGGCACGCGTGCGCGCACTGCGCCGTGCCCGCCGGAACGCGCAGGTCCGCGCGATCCGCGTCCGCCGCATCCTGCTCACCAGGTAGAGGCGGCCATCCTCCCGCGCTTGGGATGGTTTCGCGGGAGGCGCCTCCCCGGTGAGCCGCGTGGCCCGGCGCCCTACCTTCGCCGGTCCCACGCACCCGAGGCCCCGCCCACCATCACTGGGCGGGGCCTCCTTATGGCGCTCGCGCGTGCTCATGGCCGCGGCTTCGCCGCGGCGGCTCGCGCGCCTTTGACGCGCGGCCGTTCGTCGTCGCGGTTCAAGATCGCTCGTTCCTCGCGATCTTGAACCGCTCCTCCTCACGGCCACGCGGGCGCGCTCGCGGTGGTCTTCAGGATCTCCAGATGCGGGGCCGCAGCGAAATGGATCCGCACACCGTAGCCGTCGGGATGGCCGTCGGGTCCCTCAGGCGGACAGCTCGTCGTCCTCGGTGAGGTCGTCGTCCTGGATGAGTTCGTCGTCGTCGGCGAAGCCGGGGATCCACTTGAGGGATTCGGCGCGGGCGGGGATCTCGCACTCGAGCTGGCAGAGGACTCCGGTGCCGGCGGACAGCACGCGGTGGATGATGACGTACTCGGGCGGCAGGTTGAGCTGGCGGACCACGTTGCCCGGACGCAGGTCGGTGACCTTGGCGGCCATCATGCGCAGCCACTCGCGGTTGAAGGCGAAGGTCTCGGTGACGAACGGCTCGGTGATGGGGGCCAGGAACGCCTGCAGGGCCTCGGGGTCGATCTCGACGCCCTCGCGGATGAAGTCCTCGGCGCGCAGCGCCGCCATGATCTCGTCGATCTCGGCCATGCAGCCGATGCGCAGCAGCAGGCCGAGACGGCGCTGGAAACCGCCGGGGATGCGGTCCACCGCGCCGAAGTCCATCACGCCCAGCCGGCCGTCCTCCAGCAGGCGGAAGTTGCCCGGGTGCGGGTCGCCGTGCAGCATGCCCGAGCGCTTGGGGCCCGACAGCAGGAACCGGCAGTACAGCAGGGCGGCGTGGTCGCGCTGTTCCTGGTCGCCGTCGCTGATCACCCTGGACAGCGGGATGCCGTCCATCCACTCGGTGACCAGCACGTTGCCGGACTGGGCGACCACCTCGGGGATGTAGAAGTCCGGGTCGCCGGCGTAGGCCTTGGCGAACGCGCGCTGCGACTCGGCCTCCACGGTGTAGTCGAGTTCCTCGGTGACCCGTTCCTTGAGCTCGGCCAGCATGGGCTTGATCTCCAGCCCCGGCATCAGCACCGCGAACAGCTTGCCCAGCCGGGCCAGCTGGTTGAAGTCGCTGATCAGGGCCTTGCCGGCACCGGGGTACTGCACCTTGACGGCGACCGTGCGGCCGTCGTGCCACACCGCCTTGTGCACCTGGCCGATGGACGCGGCGGCGGCCGGCCTGTCGTCGAACGAGGCGAAGCGATCCCGCCAGTCCTCGCCGAGCCCCTCGGCCAGCACCTTGTGCACGGCCTGCGCGGGCAGTGGCGGCGCCGCCTCCTGCAGCCTGGTGAGCGTGGCGCGGTACGGCCCGGCGATCTCCGGTGGCAGCGCGGCCTCGAAGATCGACAGCATCTGGCCGAGCTTCATCGCGCCGCCCTTGAGCTCGCCGAGCACCTTGAACAGCTGCTCGGCGGTGCGCTGCTGGATCTCGACGGCGACCAGCTCGGCCGGCTTGCCCAGTGTCCGCTTCCCGACGCCGAGCGCGGCCCGGCCGGCGAATCCGAGGGGCAGCGAGGCCAGCTTGGCGGAGCGCGTCACCGCGCGGCGAGGGAGATCACTCACCAGCCCATTGTCAGGGATCGGTGACGCTTCCGCCACATTCCGGTCCGAGCAATCCCATGACTCCCCCACGTCCCACCGCCCTGCCAGGGGAAACGATGTAAGTGTGCGCTTTCTCACGTCGGCGGGCCGCGCCGCGCGCCCGCGGCGCGTGCGGGCTCGCCGGGCCGGACGCCGGGAACGCGTCCGGCCCGGCCGCGTTCCGGGGGGCTCAGTTCCTGGACGCGGTGACCGGCGACTGCCGGGGCGTCAGCCGTCCCCGCGGGGCCCGGCGGGCCCCGGCCGACCGGCGGGTGCGGCCCCGGCCGCCGCGGCCGGCCAGCCCGCCGACCGCCAGGAACGCCGCCACCGGGGCGGTGATCTCGACGACCCGGATCACCGACTGGGCGGGCAGGCCGATCCGCCGGGCGGCCCGGCGGGCGACGGGGCGCAGCGCCCGGCCGGCCAGCCCGCCGGCCAGCGCCCCCGCCGCACTCTGGGCGAGCCGGGCGGCCGGTGACCGGCGGGACGCGCCGGAGCGCCGGTTCTTCCTGGTGTAGTGGCTCATGTGAGTCCCCCCGTAACTAGACTGTCACTTTCGGTACCCGCATGGTCGCGCGGTGAAGCGCCCGCCCGCGCCGCCGGTTTCGCCGGGTCTCTTGCCTAACGTTCCACACCGCCGGCCTTCGGGGACAGCCCTGTGGATAACTTGTGGAAATCCTGTGGATCGGTGGTCCGAAGTTGTGGACAATCTCCGGCGGGGCTGTGGAGATCTTTGGGGATGTGCAAATTCCATTGGGCTGACCTGGGGAAACGCCGATGACCCCCTGTGGAGAAAGCAAAATCTCGGATACCGTCTACCTGTGCCGCCCCCCAATGTCGAGGTCCGCCGGAGCGCCCGTCGGCAGCGGACCGTCTCCGCCTACCGTGACGGTGACAAGACCGTGGTGCTGCTTCCGTCCCGGCTCTCCAAGGCCGAGGAGGAGCGCTGGATCGCCACCATCCTGCAGCGGCTCGCCGAACGCGAACGCCGTCGCAGGCCCAGCGACGCCGCCCTCCTCGCCCGGGCCCAGGAGCTGTCCCGGCGGTACCTGAACGGCTCCGCCCGCCCGGTCAGCGTCCGATGGGTGGACAACCAGCGCTCCCGCTGGGGCTCGTGCACCCCCGACGACGGCACCATCCGGCTGTCCACCCGGCTGCGCGGCATGCCCGCCTGGGTGGTGGACTACGTGCTGGTCCACGAGCTGGCGCACCTGCTCGTGCCCGCCCACAACAGCCGCTTCTGGGCGCTGGTCGCCAACTATCCCAAGGCCGAACGCGCCCGCGGCTACCTCGAGGGGGTCGCCGCCGCGGCCAACCTGCCGATGGCCGGCCAGGAGGACGACTGCCATCCCGCCGGCGAGGACGGCGGCGAGACCGGCGAACTGGCGCGCGAGGCCGCCGGGTGACCACCCGGTTCGCCGCCGTGCTGTCGGTGCCCCCGGCCGGCCGGATCCGCCTGCCCGGCATCGACCCCGACGAGCTCCGCCTGGCCCTGCTCGAGGACGTCTACGAGGTCGTCGCGGGACTGGAGCACGTCCATCCCGCGCTGATCCTCCATCCCCCCGACCAGCCGGACGCCGAGGCCGTCACCTGGCCCGGCACCCCGATCCTGCGCGAACCCGGCCCGATCGCCGCCCTGCGCGCCCTGCACGAACTCGGCGCCGACGAGGCCGCGCTGGTCGTTCCGGACGCCCCCGACCTGCCCCCGCTGCTGATCGGCAAGCTGTTCCGGGCCCTCGGCGCCGCACCCGCCGCGGCCTGCCCCGCCACCGGCGGCGGCCTGGTCGCCCTCGCCGTACGCCTCCCGGCGCCGGACTGGCTGACCGAGGCCCTGCCCGCGCTCGGCCCCGCCTTCGACGACCCGCAGGCCCTCGCCGCCCTGCGCGCCGCGGCCCCGCGCCCCGGCCTGGTCCGCAAGACCCCCGGCTGGCATCGCCTGCGCGAACAGGCCGACCTGGGCCGCCTGGACCCGGGCCTGGAAGGCTGGGAGAACACCCGCGCCCTGCTCGCCGGTCACCCCCTGCCCACCACCTACTGAACGTTCACCGCCCGGGCCACCAGGCGGCGGAGGGCGTCGTCGGTGGGCTCGGGGAGCGCGTCGACGGGGAACCAGCGCAGGTCGTCGGACTCGGCGCTGATCCGGTGCTCGGCCCCCGCCGGGGCGATCGCCACGTACTGCACGTCGAGGTGGTACAAGCCCTCGGGATGGCAGCGGACGAAATGACGGTCCACCTGCACCGGGACCGGATGCAGGCGCAGCCCCGCGATCCCCGACTCCTCGGCGGCCTCCCGCAGCGCGGCCCCCGCCAGCGAGGAGTCGCCCGGCTCGCAGTGCCCGCCGAGCTGCAGCCACGCCTTGATCTTGCCGTGCAGGGTCAGCAGTACCCGCGTCCGCGACTCGTCCAGCACCGCGGTGCTGGCGGTGATGTGGCCGGGGACGCACTCCCGCCACACCCCGTCCGGATGCCGGTCCAGATGGCGCAGGAACTCCACCCGCAACCGGTCCTGCCCGGCGTCGGGCGCGCGCCAGCCCGTCAGCACCCGCATCGCGTCGGCGTGCAGCCCGCCGTGCACCGGCGTCATGCGCCGCCGATCAGCCGGCGGCGACGGCGTTCCTGCTCGTGCGGGCGCTCCCAGCGGACCGCGCCGGCCGCCGCCCGCACCGCGCGCGGCGGATGCGCCGGACGGCCGAACGGCTCACCGTGCGCGGACCGGCCGAGGTCCCCGCCGACCACTCCCGGGCAGCCGCCGCCGTGCCGGGTCGAACGGCACTGGTCACCGCGGCCGAACCGGCGCCTCAGCGCGCAGTGCGCGCTCCAGACGCTCAAGACTCCTCCGGGGAGTCGCCGTCGTCCTTGGAGTCCCCCTTGGAGCCCCCGTCGCCGAACTCGTCGGTCAGCTTCGACAGGTCCAGATCCGACAGCCCCGACGTCTCCGGGCGGCCGTGCACGAACCCGTCCGGATCGTCCAGGTCGTCGGCGGTCGGCATCAGGTCGGGGTGACCCCACACCGCGTCCCGGCCCTCGACCCCGCGCGCCGAGGTCAGCGCCCGCCACAGCGCGCCCGCCTCGCGCAGCCGGCGCGGCCGCAGCTCCAGGCCGACCAGCGTGGCGAACGTCCGTTCCGCGGGACCGCCGGTGGCCCGGCGGCGGCGGACCGCCTCGGCCAGCTTGACCGCGCCCGGCAGCCGGCCGGCGGCCACGTCGTTGACGACGGTGTCCACCCAGCCCTCGATCAGCGCCAGCGCCGTCTCCAGCCGGGCCAGCGCCGCCCGCTGCTGCGGGGTCTCTTCCGGGGCCAGCGAGATCTCCCCGCCCAGCGCCCGCTGCAGCGCCTCCGGGTCGGACAGGTCCAGCCCGGTCACCGCCTCCTCGATGCCCGACAGGTCGACGGTGATGCCGCGGGCGTACTCCTCGACCGCGCCCAGCACATGCGCGCGCAGCCACGGGACGTGCGCGAACAGCCGCTGGTGGGCGGCCTCGCGCAGCGCCAGGTACAGCCGGACCTCCTCGGTGGACAGCTCCAGGCCCTCGCCGAACGCGGCGACCCCGGCCGGCAGCAGCGCGCCCACCCCGTCCGGGGCCAGCGGCAGGCCGATGTCGCTGGAGCCGACCACCTCGCGGGCCAGCGCGCCGAGCGCCTGCCCGGCCTGCCCGCCCACCATCGCGCCGGCCATCTGCTTGACCATCCCGATCAGCGGGCCGGCCATGGCCTGCATCTCCTCGGGCATGGGGCCGCCGCCCAGCGCGCCGCCCATCGAGTCGACCATCCGGGCGGCTATCGGGTCGCAGATCGTCGCCCACACCGGCAGGGTCTGCTCGATCCACTCCGCACGGCTCCAGGCCTGCGGGGTGCGGATGCCGGCGGGCAGCGTGGTGCCCTCGTCCAGCCACAGGTCGGCCAGCCGCAACGCCTCCACCACCTGGGTGCGTTCGGCCTCCACGACCGAGGGATCGCCCTGCTCGGCCACGGTGTGACGGGCGATGTTGCGGGCCAGCTCCCAGTTGAGCGGGCCGCCCGATCCGGACGCGGCGGCCGCGGCCCCGCCCTGGATCATGTCGGCGAAGCGACGCAGCATGTCAGCGAACTGCCGCATATCCCCGCCCATGGCGGAAAAGGGATCGGAGGGCTTGCCGGACGAGGGGTCGTCGCCCTCGTCGCCCGGCCGGTTGAAGCCGAAGGGCAGATCACTCATCGGGACGCCCCCAAGCGGCATGATGGGACCATACGGCCACGTTAGTCGGTCCTCGGCACGACGCGAACTCAGGAAGGGGGCGCTGGCCTTGACAACCGGGAAGGTTCGCCCTCGGCGTAGCACGGGCCCGGTCGTCGCCGTCACCGGCGCCGCCACCGGAGCCGGCAGGCTGCTCGTGCGGCGGCTGGCGGGCAACGCCGACGTCCGCAAGGTGGTGGCGATCGACGGGCACCGGGGGGACGTGGCCGGGGTGCTGTGGCGGGTCGCCGACGTCCGCGATCCGCTGCTGTCCAACCGGCTGGCGGACGTGGACGTCCTGGTCCACCTCGACATCGACCGTTCGCCCGACGGCGACCCGCGGGAACGCCGCACCTACAACGTGCGCGGCGCGCAGACCGTGGTGACCGCGAGCGCCGCCGCCCGCGTCCGGCACGTCGTGCTGGTCACCAGCGCCATGGTGTACGGGGCGGCCCCCGACAACCCGGTGCCGCTCTCCGAGGACGCCCCGCTGCGCGGCGAGGCCAACTCCAGCATCGTCGGCGACTTCCTGGAGATGGAGGAGGTCGCCGCGCAGGCGCCGGTGACCCACCCCGGCCTGCGCGTCACCGTGGTGCGCCCCGCCGCGCTGGTCGGCCCCGGCATCGACACCGTGGTCAGCCGCCACTTCGAGGCCCCCCGGCTGCTGGCCGTCAAGGGCTGCGCCCCCTGCTGGCAGTTCTGCCACGTCGACGACCTGGCCTCCGCCCTGGAACAGATCGTCCTGGACACCGGGGCGGCACGGGCCTCCGGCGCCCCGCCCCGCGTCGTCGGGGTCGGCTGCGACGGCTGGCTGGAACTGGAGGAGGTCGAGGAGATCACCGGCAAGCGCCGGTTCGAACTGCCCGCCGCGCTCACCTTCGGCACCGCCCAGCGGCTGCACCGCCTCGGCATCACCCCCGCCCCCGCCACCGACCTGCACTACGTGGCCTACCCGTGGGTGGTGGACTGCGCCGCCCTGCGCGCCGCCGGGTGGAAGCCCGCCTACGACAACGCCTCCGCCCTGCGCGCCCTGCTGGAGGAGACCGCCGGCCGCCACGCCGTCGTCGGCCGCCGCGTCGGCGGCAAGGAGGCCACCATGGCCACCGCCGCCGGCGCCACCGTGGCCGTCATAGGCGCAGCCGCCGCGGTACGCCGAGCACGCAAGCGCCGCCGCTAGCCGCTCACGAGAAAGGGGCCGCCCTCTGGGAGGACGGCCCCTTCGGCTAGTCGGTCGGTGTGGGACTCGGGGTGCCCGGCGTCGGGGTGGGGGAGGGGGTCGACGGGCGGTTCTGCTGGTTCTGCTGGTTGGCGGCCTGCTGGGCCTGGGCCAGGCGGTTCAGGGCGTCCTGCAGGCCCTTCTGCGCCTCGCCGTAGGCGGCCCAGTCGGGCGGGTTCTTGGCCAGCGCGTCCTGACCGGCCTTGAAGTAGCGCTGGGCGTCGGCCAGGGCCTGCCGGATGTCGCCGCTCAGGTCGCCGTCGTCACCGTCACCGGGCGGCGGCGGGGGAGTGCCGCCGCCGGGGGCGGGGGTGACCTCGGTCTTGAAGAGCTGGGCCAGGGCCTGGTCCAGGGTCGTGCCGGCGGCGACCTTGTCGCCGAAGGCGACGAGGACCTGGCGGAGGACGGGGTAGGGCTCCTGCTCCGAGCCTCCGGCCGCCTGGGCGTACATCGGCTCGATGTAGAGCAGGCCCCCGGCGAACGGGATGGTCAGCAGGTTGCCGGGGACGGTCCGGGTGCCGCCCTGCCGCAGCTTGAACAGCACGTCCTTGACCGCGGTGTCGGCCTCGAAGGCGTTCTGGATCTGGCCGGGGCCCTGCACCAGCGAGTTGCGGGGCAGCTCGAGGATCCGGATGCGGCCGTAGTTCGGGCCCGGGGTGGAGTCCACCGCCATGAACGCCGCCAGGTTGGGGCGCCCGCGCGGGTTGAACACCGTGGTCAGCGAGAACTGCGGGGCCTGGTCGCCCGGCAGCTTCAGGCTCAGGTAGTACGGCGGCTGCTTGCGGCCCTGCGCCGTCGGGTCCTGCGGGACCTCCCAGAAGCCCTGCGCGCCGTAGAACGCGTCGGGCTGGGTGACGTGGTAGCGGGCCAGCACCTGCCGCTGCACCTTGAACATGTCCTGCGGGTAGCGGAAGTGCTCCATCAGCTCCGGCGGGATGGAGCTCTTGGGCTGGACGGTGTTGTCGAACACCTTCATCCAGGTCCTGGCCACCGGGTCGGACTCGTCCCACTGGTAGAGCCGCACCGTGCCGTCATAGGCGTCCACGGTGGCCTTGATGGAGTTCCGCATGTAGTTGACGTGGTCGTTGGCCTGCCGCGCCACCGCCGACCGGGTGTCGGTGACGGTGTCGCGGGTGGCGTCGCCCAGGCTGATCCGCTCCGAGTACGGGTAGCCGTTGGAGATGGTGTAGCCGTCCAGGATCCACAGGATCCGGCCGTTCACCACCGCCGGGTACGGGTCGCCGTCCAGGGTCAGCCACGGCGCGACCCGCTGCACCATCTCCCGCGGCGTCCGGTTGTACAGGATCCGGGCGCCGTCGTTGATCGCGCCCGACAGCAGGATGTTGCGGTCGGAGAACTTGGTGGCGAACAGCAGCCGGTTGAAGAACCCGTCGACCGGCACGCCGCCCCGGCCGCTGTAGGTGGTGTTCTTCTGCCCGGCGGGGCTGTCGTCGGGGTAGTCCAGCTCCTGCTGGCCCCGGCCGCCGACGATCGAGTAGCTGTTGGACCGCTCGCCGAAGTAGATCTGCGGCCTGTCGATCCGCAGCGCGCCGGTGACGGGCATGTCCTTGGTCACCCACTCGGGGGTGCCGTTGGCCGCCAGCCGCTCCCCGTACCCGGACACGAAGCCGTACCCGTGGGTGTAGACCAGCCGGTCCTTCACCCAGCTCTGCTGCCCGGCGGGGGCGCCCGACAGCTCGCGCACGGCCACCACCGCGTCGCGGGTCTGTCCGTCGATCCGGTACCGGTCGACGTCCAGCACGTCGGAGAAGCGGTAGAAGTTACGGCCCTGCTGGAGCTGCTGGAACGTCTCGCCGACCACGTTCGGGTCCAGCAGCCGCACCCCGGTGAGCTGCTCGGCCTCCGAGCCCAGCCGGCCCGGGTCGGCCTCCGGACGCGCCCCGTACGAGGCCACCTGCGTCCTGTCCACGCCGAACGCCCGGCGGGTGGCCTCGATGGTGCGCTGCAGGTACTGGCGTTCCTTGGCCAGCTCGTCGGGCCGCACCTGGAACTGCTGGATCAGCAGCGGGTACACCCCGCCGATCAGGATCGCCGCCACCACCATCAGGGTCAGCCCGACGCCCGGCAGCATCATCCCGCGCCGCCAGATGTTGACCAGGAACAGCACGGCGCAGATCACCGCGATGACCGCCAGGATCGTCTTGGCCGGCAGCACCGCGTTGACGTCGGTGTAGCCGGCGCCGCTGACCACCCCGCGTTCGGAGTTGGCCAGCCCGTACCGGTCGAACCAGTACGCCACCGCCTTGAGCAGCAGGAACAGCCCGACCAGCACCGACAGGTGGACCTTGGCGGGCGGGCTGGCCTTGTCGCCCGGGCCCTGCAGCCGCAGCCCCCCGTACAGGTAGTGCACGACCAGCGCCACCAGCAGCGACAGGATGATCGTGGCGAACAGGAAGCCCAGCACCAGCCGCACGAACGGGTAGGTGAAGACGTAGAACGAGATGTCCTTGTCGAACTGCGGGTCGGTCTGGCCGAACTTCGTGCGGTTCAGGAACGCCAGCCACACCGGCCACTGCCCGGACATCGACGAGCCGGTCATCAGCGCCAGCACCGTCACGACGGCGATGCCGATCAGCCGCCGGTGCGGGTGCACCGCGGTCCGGTAGCGGTCCAGGCCCTGCTGCTCGACCGACGGCAGCCGGTACGGCGGGCGCAGCCGGTAGGCGATCACCATGTTGGCGCCCACGACCAGCGCCATCAGCAGGCCCGAGCCCACGAACAGCCCGATCCGCGCCCACAGTTGCGTGGTGAAGACCGAGGAGAAGCCGACCGACCGGTACCACAGCACGTCGGTCCATATCGCGGTGAACAACAGGTAGGCCACGACCAGCGCGGCCAGCGCCACCAGCACGGGCAGCAGCAGCCGGGTCCGGCCGGTGCCCAGCCGCCGGCTGAATCCGGGAGTCCGGAAGGTCACGGGTCCCTCCGCTTCGTCGCTCGGCCCGGCGGCACGGCGCGCGACGCGCCCGCCTGACCACCGGTGTTTCTATGCAACTTATCGAGGAGCCCATGGGTTCCCGTTCCCGAACGCGGTCGAAAACGGGAAGGATGGGCGACGTGACACGCTTGGAAGAAGTCGTCCTCGATCTGGAGCGGCACGCCGTGCAGGCCGGGTGGGACGCCCCGCCCCGACTGTACGCGCTGGTGGAGAGTGCCGAGTTGCGCCGCCGCGAACCGGCCCTGGCCGAGCGGCTCGGGCTGGCCGGGGACCGGGACACCATCGCGGCGCTGGAGCAGGGCGAGCTGCCCGACGCGGGGTCCATCGAGGAGACCCTGGCCCGGATCGCCTGGCCGGAGTCGGTGGCCGGCTGCGCCCTGGTGATCGAACGGGTGGTGCTGCCGCCCGGCGCCGAGGAGGAGATGCCCGAGGACGAGGCCGCCGCGCTGGAGTGGGCCGCCTCCCATCCGCAGCGCGAGGACGTGCGCATGGTGGTGGGGGTGCTGCGGGACGGCGAGCGGCACTCGGCGCTGCGGCTGCGCCGCCACGACGCCGACGACGAGGTGCTGTCCGGCCCGGACCTGGTGCCCGCCCTCGCCGACGCGCTGGCCGCCACCCTCGAACCCGACCTCCCGGACGTACCCGACACCGGGCCGCGCGGGTAGCCTTCCCGGCGTGGACGTCATCCGGCTGGTCGGGATCCGGGAAACCCCCCTGTCCGTGGACGAGGTGTTCGGCGCCGTCGGCGATGCGGGCGCCGGGGGCACCGCCCTGTTCGTCGGCACGGTCCGCGACCACGATCACCAGCGCCCCGTCACCCGCCTGTCCTACAGCGCCCACCCCACCGCCGAGCGCGAGCTGCGCACGGTGATGGAGAAGGTCGCCACCGAGTTCCCGGTCCGCGCCATGGCCGCCGTGCACCGCGTCGGCGACCTGGAGATCGGCGACCTGGCGGTGGTGGTGGCGGTGTCCTGCCCGCACCGCGCCGAGGCGTTCGCCGCCTGCCGCCGCCTGATCGACGACCTCAAGTCCCAGGTCCCCATCTGGAAGCACCAGCTCTTCGCCGACGGCACCGACGAGTGGGTCGGGGCGTGTTGATGGCCGCGGCAGAGCCGCGGCGGCTCGCGGACGTGTTCATGGCCGCGGCGGAGCCGCGGCGGCGAGCGGGCCTGGGGACGCGTGGTCGTTCGTCGTCGCGGGTCAAGATCGCTCGTTCCTCGCGATCTTGAACCGCTCCTCCTCACGACCACGCGGGCCCGCTCGCGGTGGCCTTCAGGACCTTCGGGTGCAGGGGCTTCGGGGAGTGGGGTGGGTCGGGGTCTTTGGGGTGTTGGGGGCTTGTGCGGTTCTTGGGGCAAGCGGGGTCAGACGGGCATGCCGGGTGCCGGGTCCCGGATAGCCTGAGCGTTATGTCTCGCCGTGCAGCGACGTTGGTCGTCGCGAGCTTCCTGATCTTCGTGCTGGGCGTCGCCGGGGTGCTGATGCCGGTGCCGTACGTGGCGCTGATGCCGGGGCCGACGTACAACACGCTGGACAGGAGCCGGGACGGCAAGCCGCTGGTCAGCATCGAGGGGCGGCGGGTGTACGAGGACGGGGGGCACCTGAACTTCACGACGGTGGCCTACCGGGGCGGTCCGGGGAACCGGATCGACCTGCTGACGGCGCTGCGCGGCTGGCTGGACGGGGACACCGCGATCGTTCCGGAGGAGACCGTCTTCCCCGAGGACGAGACGGTGGAGGAGGTCGAGCAGGAGAACACCCGGCAGATGGCCGACTCCCAGGAGAAGGCCGTGGTGGCCGCGCTCCGGGAACTGAACATCGCGGTCGGGGTGCGGGTGCTGGTCGACTCGGTGCAGAAGGGGATGCCCGCGGAGGGGCTGCTGCGACCCGACGACGAGATCGTCGCGGTGGACGGGGCCCGGGTGTCGGGGGTGACCGCCGTCACCGAGAAGATGAGCGCCCGCAGGCCGGGGGACCGGGTGACGCTGCGGGTGCTGCGCGGCGGCAGGGAGCAGGACGTCACGCTGACCACCGTCGCCTCCCCGGACGGGAGCCGGCCGCTGGTCGGCGTCGTGCTGGGGGAGACCTACCGGTTCCCGTTCAAGGTGACGATCACGGTGGGCGACGTCGGCGGGCCGAGCGCGGGGCTGATGTTCTCCCTGGCCATCGTGGACAAGCTCACCCCGGGGCCGCTGACCGGCGGGAAGTTCGTGGCCGGCACCGGCACCATCGACACCGACGGCACGGTCGGCCCGATCGGCGGCATCCAGCAGAAGATGATCGCCGCCCGGGAGGCCGGCGCCACCGTCTTCCTCACCCCGGCCGACAACTGCATCGACGCGGTGGCCGCCGCCCCGGACGGCCTGCGGCTGGTCCGCATTGAGAACCTGGACGGCGCCATCTCCGCGTTGAACGCCCTGAGCACCGGCAAGGGCGAGGCGCCCTCCTGCACCACGGGCTGAGCCGGCGAAACGATTTGGCGGCGGACCCCTGGTGCCTCTACAGTGAACGTGCACCCGACGCGGGGTGGAGCAGTTCGGTAGCTCGCTGGGCTCATAACCCAGAGGTCGCAGGTTCAAATCCTGCCCCCGCTACCAGTCCAAGGGCCGGTTCCCCAGGAACCGGCCCTTGTCGCTGTCCGGCGCGAGGAGGGCGTGATGGCCGCTGTGCCCAGGTCGGTGACGTGGGGCCTGCTGGCCGCGTGGGCGGTGCACGACCTTGAGGAGCTGCTCACCATGCCCGCCGCCTCCCGCCGCGCCGCGGCCGGTCTCCGCGCCCGCCATCCCCGGATCCCCGAACGGGTCCTGCGCGCCGTCGAGATCTCTCCCGCCCACGCCGCCGTCGCCATCGGCATGATGGGCGGTGTGATGGCCGCGGCGTCGTTCGCGGGCGCTCGCAGCGGTGGCCGTTCGGCGTTCTACCAGACGGCGCTGGCCGGGTTCGGCTGGCACACCGTCACGCACCTGGCGCAGTCCGCCGTGCTCCGCACCTACACCCCGGGCGCCGTGACGGCCCCGCTGGTCGCCGCCCCGTTCGCGATCTGGGCGCAGCGGAGGCTGAAGGCGGCGGGCGTGCCGCTCCGCACGAACGACTCCCCCGGCCCGGCCCTGTGGCTGTTCCCCGCGACGGCCGCCGCCTGCCACCTGACCGGGCATCTCGTCACCCGCCGTCTCCGCGCCTCCCGGCAGACCGCCGGACGGTCGTGACCGTGCCCGCGCAGGGGCGCGGACACGGCGGCGTGACGCGTCAGGGGCCGTTCAATCGGTTTGCGCAAGGGATGGCGGCCCCATAGAGTTGGGGACATCGCCGCGGGGTGGAGCAGTTCGGTAGCTCGCTGGGCTCATAACCCAGAGGTCGCAGGTTCAAATCCTGCCCCCGCTACGGAGCTGGACCCGGCTGGTCGCAGGCTTTGCCTGCTTCCCGCCGGGTCCTTCGCTATTCCGCCCGGGGGGCGACCCCCGGAACCCCCGATGTGGGGGCTCCGCCCCCACACCCCCGGGGAGACTGCAGGGTCCTTGGTATCGAGAAGGCCGGGGGGTTATCGAAAAGGCCGGGGGCTTTGGAGGGGGCGATCGGCTGGGGCCTCGCTCGGGGGTTGAGAGACCATAGGGGCGATGGGGCGGGGGCTCTTGGGGGTGGCCGGGGGTTTCCGGGGGTTTCCGGGGGTGTGGATAGCCTCGGGGCATGCGTGTTTGGGTTGCCGGGTTGCTGGACGTCGTCGGGGTGGTCGTGTTCGTGGCGATCGGGCGGGCCAGTCATGACGAGTCCGGGACCCTGGCCGGGATCGCCTCGACGGCGTGGCCGTTCCTGGTGGGGCTGGCGGCCGGGTGGGCGGTCGTGCGGGCGTGGCGGAGGCCGCAGGCGCTGTTCCCGGCCGGTGCCGGGGTCTGGGCGGTGACCGTGGCGGGCGGGATGGCGCTGCGGGCGGTGTCCGGGCAGGGGACGGCGCTCGCCTTCGTGATCGTGGCGACCCTGTTCCTGGCGCTGGTGCTGCTCGGATGGCGGCTGGTGGCGCGGCTGGTCGTACGGCCTGCGGCGGCCTGACCGGCCGCCGGGGCGCATTGGTGGATCTTGGTGGATCGGCACGGGACGGGCGGGTGCTCGCTGTGGGTTCGTCCGGTTGACGGGCGGCGTCGGCGCTGGTGAAGTTACCCCGGAGTCACCCGGGTGCGGGGTTTCGGGAAGGGGCGGGATGAGCTCAGCGCTGCGCGAATGGCTGGACAAGCCGCAGGCCGACCGTGGTGTCCATCTGGCCGCCGAGGACGGCGGCTGGGAGTACCGCGACTACCCGGCGCTGGCGTCCGCCGCCAAGCGGACCGCGGCGGCGCTGATCGAGGCGGGGGTGCGGCCCGGCGACGTGGTGTGCGTGGTGCTGCCCACCGACTTCACCTGCATGGAGACGTTCTTCGGGGTGTGGGCGGCGGGTGCGACGGTGTGCCTGATCACGCCGCCGCTGTTCCAGGACGGCGACGACTACGTGGCGCACGTGGCGGCCATCCTGCGGCAGGCGCGGCCGGCGCTGACGATCGCGTCCGCGGACCTGGCCGGGCTGATCGGCCGGGCGCTGGAGGCGGCCGGGATCGGCGGGGAGCCCTGGGAGCCCCGGCAGGCCGACCACGAGGCCGACCTGCGGCCCACCGGGGAGCTGGCGCTGCTGCAGTTCACCTCCGGGTCCAGCGGCGAGCCGCGCGGGGTGATGGTCACCTGGGACAACCTGGAGGCCAACCGCGAGCTGATCGTCCGCACCGCCGACTTCCAGGACGGGGACGAGATCGCCTCCTGGCTGCCGCTCTACCACGACATGGGGCTGATCGGCTGTTTCATCACCCCGATCACCCGGCAGGGGCCGCTGCGGCTGATGCGGCCCGACCAGTTCATCCGCGACCCGGCCCGCTGGGTGCGGTGCTTCGCGACCGCCGCGCACACCGCCGCGCCGCCGTTCGCGTACGCCTACGCCGCGCGCCGGATCAAGCCGGAGCAGCTCGAGGGGGTGGACCTGTCGGGCTGGCGGACCGCGATCATCGGGGCCGAGCCGATCGACCCGCACGCGCTGGAGGCCTTCGCCCAGCTGGTCGGGCCGTTCGGGTTCTCCCGGCACTCGTTCAAGCCGGCGTACGGGATGGCCGAGGCGACCCTGCTGGTCACCGCGGACAACGTCGCCCGCGACCCGCTGGCGGTGCGCCCGGACCCGCAGACGCTGGCGTTCGGCGAGCCGGTGACCGTCCTGGAGCGGCGTCCGCTGGGCCCGGAGTCGCTGGGCGCCAAGTCCGGCTGGGTGGTCGGCACCGGGACTCCGGAGCAGGACGTGCCGGTCGTCATCGTCGACGACGAGGGCCGGGAGCTGCCGCCCGGGCATCTGGGCGAGATCGTGGTCGGCGGGGCGTCGGCCTGCCCGGGCTACTACGCCGGGGCGGAGGGCAAGTCGACCAGGTTCGCCGGCGGCCGGGTCTACACCGGTGACGCCGGGTTCTTCCACGACGGGCAGCTGTTCGTGCTGGGCCGGATGGGCGACAGCATCAAGGTCCGCGGGCGCAGCGTGTACGTGGAGGACCTGGAGGCCCGGGTCGCCGAGATCACCAGGCTGGGCAAGGGCCGGATCGTGATGGCCGGGGTGCCGGGGGCGGGCACCACCGGGGTCGCGCTGTTCGCCGAGACCGGCGCGGCCGAGTGGGAGCCGGAGGTGCGCGAGTTCCTGCGGCGGCGGCTGGGCGGCGACGTGCGGGTGACCATCGTGATCGGGTCGGGGCTGATCCAGCGGACCTCCAGCGGCAAGCCGCGCCGCCGGTACATGTGGGAGCGCCTGCAGGCCGGCCGGGTGGAGGGCGCCCGGGTGCTGGAGTGAACCCCGGGGACAGGGTGGTAAGTAATTCCTTGCCTACCTATGGACTCCGGTCCGCCCGCGCGATAGAACGAAGCTACAGAAATCGCACTTCTGTTCCTCGCGGGAGGACCGCATGCCCAGCATTCTCGCCCCCCCACCCGAGGGCAGCGACCTCAAGCCGGTCCTCGGCGACCCGGGCGTCCCGCTGATCGGCCACACCCTGCAGACCATGCGCGACCCGTTCGGGATCGCGCGCAACCGGTACCTGCGGTTCGGGCCGGTCTCCTGGGGCTGGCTGCTGGGCCGCCGCACGGTCACCGTGCAGGGCCCCGAGGCCGCCGAGACCGTCCTGGTCAACAAGGACAAGGCGTTCGCCAACGGCCCCGCGTGGACGTACTACATCGGCCCGTTCTTCACCCGCGGCATCATGCTGCTGGACTTCGAGGAGCACCTGCACCACCGGCGCATCATGCAGCAGGCGTTCACCCGGCCCAAGCTGCGGGCCTACATGGAGGCGATGGGCCCGGGCATCGAACGCGGCGTCGGCTCCTGGACCCCCGGCGACGGCTGGAGGTTCTACGACCACATCAAGCAGCTCACCCTGGACCTGGCCACCGACGTGTTCATGGGCGTGGAGCTGGACCGGTCCGAGGCCGACCGGATCAACGGGGCGTTCATCGACGCCGTCCGGGCGGGCACGGCGTACGTCCGCTTCCCGGTGCCCGGCCTGCGCTGGCACAAGGGCCTGCGGGCCCGCAGGGTGCTGGAGGAGTTCTTCCGCGGGCACCTGCCCGCCAAGCGGAGCCGGGGCGGTGACGACCTGTTCGCCGCGCTGTGCCAGGCCGAGACCGACGACGGGCACCGCTTCACCGACGACGACGTGGTCAACCACATGATCTTCGCGTTGATGGCGGCGCACGACACCTCCACCATCACGATGACCACGATGGCCTACTACCTGGCCAGGCACCCCGAATGGCAGGACCGGGTGCGCGAGGAGTCCCGCGCCCTCGGCAGGCGCGTGCCGGAGTTCGCCGACCTGGACGCGCTGGCCTCCCTGGACCTGGTGATGAAGGAGGCCATGCGGCTGGTGTCGCCGGTCCCGGCGCTGCCCCGCCGCGCCGTCAAGGACACCTCCGTCCTCGGCCACCACATCCCCGCGGGCTCGACCGTGGTGGTCCCGACGCTGACCAACCACCGGATGCCGGAGGTCTGGAAGGACCCCGAGCGCTTCGACCCGGAACGGTTCGCCGAGCACCGCCGCGAGGACAAGGTCCACAAGTACGCCTGGGCCCCGTTCGGCGGCGGCGCGCACAAGTGCATCGGCATGCACTTCGCCGGGATGCAGATCAAGGCGGTCTTCCACCAGATCCTGCTGACCCACCGGTGGAGCGTCCCCGACGGCTACGAGTGGCCGCTGGACACCACCTCCCTGCCCTCGCCCGCAGACGGGCTGCCCGTACGACTGGAAAGGCTGTCATGACCGCACCGGCACGCCGCGGCGTCTCCTGGGTGGCCCGGCGGCACCTCGACGCGAACGGAGAGCGCCCATGAGCAGGGTCATCGCCATCACCGGGGCGGCGCGCGGGATCGGCTTCGCCACCGCCGGGGCGCTCGCGGCCAGGGGCGCCAAGGTCGCGATCGGCGACGTTGACGAGACCGCCGCCAAGGAGGCCGGGGAGCGGCTCGGCGTCCTCGCCCTGCGGGTGGACGTCACCGACCGGGCCTCGTTCGAGGCGTTCCTGGAGGACGTGGAGGACGGGCTCGGTGCCCTCGACGTGCTGGTCAACAACGCCGGCATCATGCCGATCGGCCCGGTGACCGGGGAGTCCGAGGCCGACGCCCGCCGCTGCCTGGACGTCAACGTGCACGGCGTGATGACCGGCACCAGGCTGGCGCTGGAGCGGATGCTGCCGCGCGGCCGGGGCCAGATCGTCAACATCGCCTCGCTGGCCGGGGTGCTGCCCACGCCGGGCCTGGCGCTCTACAACGCCAGCAAGGCCGCGGTCGTGGCGTTCACCGAGGCGACCCGGCTGGAGGTGCGGGACCGGGGCGTGCACGTGGGGGCGATCCTGCCGTCGTTCACCAACACCGAGCTGATCGCCGGGACCCGCAGCCCCCGGGGGATGCGCAACTGCGAGCCGGAGGACGTGGCCGCCGCGGTGGTGCAGATGATCGCCAGGCCGCGGCCGCAGATCGTCGTGCCGCGGATGCTCACCGGCCAGATCCGGATGATGGGCCTGATCCCCGACGGTGTGAAGCGGTTCATGGCCCGCCGGTACGGGCTGGACACCATCTTCCTCGACTTCGACCGCGAGGCCCGCAAGGGCTACGACGCGCGCATCCGCGGCTGATGGAGAGGCTGCTGAGCCGGCCGGACGCCGGGCGGGAGCCGCCCGACGCGCTGCAGGCGCGGATCCTGGACGCCGCGCTGGCGGAGTTCGAGGAGCACGGGCTGCGCCGGGTGAGCATGGAGGACGTCGCCCGGCGGGCCCGGGTCGCGCGCACCACCATCTACCGGCGGTTCGGCACCAAGGAGCAGCTCGTGCAGGCGGTGATCCTGCGCGAGTGCCGGCGGTTCCTGTCCGGGATCGCCGCCGCCACCGAGGGGCTGTCCGCCGAGGAGGCGCTGGTGGAGGGGTTCGTGGCCGGGCTGCGCGAGGCCCGGTCCAACCCGCTGCTGGCCCGGGTCGCCGTCAGCGAGCCGGAGGCGTTCCTGCCCCAGCTCAGCATGAACGGCGGCGCGGTGATGCTGGCCGCCCGCGACATCCTGGTCGAACGGCTGGGCCGCGACCGGCCGGGCGCGGACCTGGACGGGGTGTGCGAGGTGCTGCTGCGGGTGGCGCTGTCGCTGCTGCTGGTCCCCGGCGGCGGGCTGGCGGTGCACGACGACGACAGCGCCCGCGCGTTCGCCCGCCGCCACCTGCTGCGGCTGCTGCCCCCTCCGGGCTGACCGTCAGTCCGCCAGGACCTGGGCGGCGACGTGCTCGGCGATCGCCAGGGACGAGGTCGCGGCGGGGGAGGGGGCGTTGCGGACGGTGACGACCGGGCCGAGCCGCCCGATCCGGAAGTCGTCCACCAGCGACCCGTCCGGGTCCACCGCCTGCGCCCGTACTCCCGCCGGTGCGGGCACCAGGTCGGCGACCCGCAGTTCCGGGACGAACGACCGGGCCTCGGCGGCGAACGCCCGCTTGACCGCCGACCCGTACATCTCCCTCAGCCCGGTGCGCCAGTGCCGCCGCGCCAGCCGCCGGAACCCCGGCCAGCGCAGCGTCTCCCACACGTCGGCCGGGTGCAGGTCGCGCCGCCGGTAGCCCTCCCGGGCCAGCGCCAGCACGGCGTTCGGCCCCACGTCCACGCCGCCGTCCACCCGCCGGGTGAAGTGCACGCCCAGGAACGGGTACCGCGGGTCGGGCACCGGATAGATCAGTCCCCGCACCAGGTCCGTGCGGTGCGGCGCCAGCCGGTAGTACTCCCCGCGGAACGGCACGATCGCCGGGGCCGGGTCGTCGCCCGCCAGCCGCGCCACCCGGTCGGACTGCAGCCCCGCGCACACCACCAGCCGGTCGAACGCCAGCTCCTCGTTCACCACGACCCGGCCGCCGGACCTGCGGATCCGCGTCACCTCGAACCCGAGCCGCACCGTCCCGCCCGCCTCGGTCACGTCCTCGGCGAACGCCCGCGCCACGGCGGGGAAGTCCACGATCGCGGTGTGCGGGGAGTGCAGCGCCGCCACCCCGGCCGCGTGCGGCTCGACCTCGCGGAGCCCGGCGGCGTCCAGCCAGCGCAGCCCCGGCACCCCGTTGGCGGTGGCGCGCCGCCGGATCTCCCGCAGCCGGGACACCTCCCCGGCGTGCCGCGCCACGACCACCTTGCCGCACTCGACGTAGGGCAGCCCGCGTTCGGCGCAGTACTCCTTGAGCAGCCCGATCCCGCGGCGGCACAGGGTGGCCTTGAGCGAGCCGGGCGCGTAGTACAGCCCCGCGTGGGCGACGCCGCTGTTGTGCCCGGTCTGGTGCGCGGCGAGCCGGTCCTCCTTCTCCAGCACGGTCACCCGCGTGCCGGAGGCCGCCAGCCGCCGCGCCGTCGCCAGCCCGATGATCCCGCCGCCCACCACGCCGATCGAAGTCACGGCAGGACGTTAGCGCGGGTCAGCTCCCCAGCCGCTTGCGGGCCTGGCCGCGCAGCCGGCGGCGCTGGGAGGGGTCCAGCATCAGGTACGCCGCCACGGGCAGCGCGATGATCCCCAGCACGATGAGCGTCGCGAGCAGCGGGCCCAGAATCTTCAGCGCGAGGAACGTCACGGCGATCCCGCCGATGACGTACACGGCCTTGCCTGCCATCTGACACCTCCGAAACCCGGTACTCGGGCAACGGCCGTGCCCCGCCCGTGGTTCCGCGCACGGCCGCAGAACCACGATATGTCGCGTTCGGCCGGCGGGCTAGCCGCCGAGCGTCCGCAGCACCTCGTCGTGCAGCAGGCCGTTGGTGCACACCACGCTGCCGCCGTCCGGTCCCGGCGCGCCCGCCAGGTTGGTGAACGTCCCGCCCGCCTCCTCGACGATGACCTGCAGCGCCGCCAGGTCCCACAGCGACACCTCCGGCTCGGCGGAGATGTCCACCGCGCCCTCGGCCACCATCATGTGCGACCAGAAGTCCCCGAACGCCCGGGTCCGCCACACCGTCCGGGTCAGGTCCAGGAAGTTGTCCAGCCGCCCCCGCTCCTCCCAGCCGCTGAGGCTGGAGAACGACAGCGAGGCGTCCGACAGCTTGGCCACCGACGACACCTGCAGCCGGGCGGCCTGCGACAGACTCCGGCCGGTCCACGCGCCGCCGCCGCGCGCCGCCCACCAGCGCCGGTTCAGCGCGGGCGCCGACACCAGCCCGACCACCACCTCGTCGTGCTCCATCAGCGCGATCAGCGTCGCCCACACCGGGACGCCGCGCACGAAGTTCTTGGTGCCGTCGATGGGGTCGATCACCCAGCGGCGCGCGCCGTGCCCGGTGCTGCCGTACTCCTCGCCCACCACCGCGTCGCGCGGACGGGCCCGCTTGAGGGTGCCGCGCACCTGTTCCTCGACGGACCGGTCGGCGTCGCTGACCGGCGTCAGGTCCGGTTTGGTGTCGATGCGCAGATCGAGCGCACGGAACCGCTTGGTCGTGATGTCGTCCGCCGCGTCCGCCAGCACGTGCGCCAGACGCAGGTCGTCGGTGTAGCCCGCCATGCCTGGCAACGCTACCGCGATCACGGCTCGCACCGGGATGCTCACGCCCGCGTGACGGCGTCCCGGTTCCGCCGGGGGTGGGTTGTCTTTTCCAACCCACAGGGGCATAGTGGGTTGGAGAATCCAACTCACTGGGAGGCTCCCATGCGGGACGCGGTGATCGTCGAGGCCGTGCGCACCCCGATCGGCAGGGGCAGGCCGGGCGGGCTGCTGCACGCCGAGCACCCCGCCGACCTGCTGGCGCGCACCCTGGCCGAACTCGTCCGGCGGGCCGGCATCGACCCCGCCCAGGTCGACGACGTCGTCGGCGGGACCGTCACCCAGGTCGGCGACCAGGCGGTCAACATCACCCGCAGCGCCGTGCTGGCGGCCGGGTTCCCCGAGAGCGTGCCCGCCACCACCGTCGACCGGCAGTGCGGCTCCTCCCAGCAGGCCGCGCACTTCGCCGCCCAGGGCGTGCTCAGCGGCGCCTACGACATCGCCATCGCCTGCGGCGTGGAGTCGATGTCCCGGGTGCCGATGGGCTCGGCCGTCCTGCCCGGCTCCGACCCGTTCGGCCCCGCGCTGACCGCCCGCTACCCCGACGGCCTGGTCGGGCAGGGCGTCAGCGCCGAGCTGATCGCCGCCCGCTGGAAGATCTCCCGTGAGGAGATGGACGAGTTCGCGCTGACCTCCCACCGCCGCGCCGCCGACGCATGGGAACGCGGCGAGTTCGACCGCGAGGTCGCCTGGACGGGGCAGCGCGACGAGTCGATCCGCCCCGGCACCTCCCTGGAGGCGCTGGCCGGCCTGAAGCCCGCCTACTACGACCCGGCGATCGCCGAACGCTTCCCCGAGATCGGGTGGAACATCACCGCCGGCAACGCCTCGCCCATCAACGACGGCGCCGCCGCCCTGCTCATCATGGGCTCCGACGTGGCCGCCCGGCTGGGGCTGCGCCCCCGCGCCCGGTTCCACTCGTTCGCCGTCGCCGGGGACGACCCGCTCCTCATGCTCACCGCGATCGTCCCGGCCACCCAGAAGATCCTGGCCCGCGCCGGGCTGGAGCCGTCCGACATCGACCTGTACGAGGTCAACGAGGCGTTCGCCCCCGTCGTGCTGGCCTGGCGGCACGAGATCGGCGTCGACCTGGACCGCGTCAACGTCCGCGGCGGCGCCATCGCCCTCGGCCACCCGCTCGGCGCCAGCGGCGCCCGCATCATGACCACGCTGCTGCACGCCATGGAGGACCGGGGCGCCCGGCTCGGCCTGCAGACCATGTGCGAGGCAGGCGGCCAGGCCAACGCGACCATCCTGGAGCTGCTGTGAACGCCCCCGGGCTGCCTAGGCTGTAGGCATGCCCAAGGATGCCCGGCCACGCCCCTGCTCCATCGCCGACGCCCTCGAGGTGGTCGGGGAACGCTGGACGCTGCTGGTCATCCGGGAACTGTTCCACGGCGTGCGCCGCTTCGACCGGATCGCCCGCAACACCGGGGCCTCCCGCGACATCCTCACCGCCCGGCTGCGCAAGCTGGAGGCCGCCGGCATCATCACCCGCCGTCCGTACTCCGAGCACCCGCCGCGGCACGAGTACCACCTGACCGCGGCGGGCCGGGAACTGGGCGACGTGCTGCTCATGCTGGGCAGGTGGGGGGACCGCCACCTCAACCCCGACGACCCCCCGGTGCGCTGGCACCACTCCTGCGGGGAACTGCTGGACCCCGTCGTGGTCTGCGCCTGCTGCGGCGGGCCCGCCCGCGAGGGCGCGCACACCCCGGTCGGCCGCGGCGTGCTGTGAACGGCCCCGGCACCCGCCGGGAGGTGGCAGCATGAGGCGCATGCCGCACGACCTTCCCGCATGGGTGGCGGAGCTGACCGACCCCCGCCGCGCCCGGACCCTGGACGAGCTGGCCGACCGGCTGGTGCCGCTGGCCGAGCACGCCATCGACGTGTCCCGGCGGCTGCAGGGCCTGCTCGGCGAGCTGAACGGCCCGTTCGGCCGGGAGGCCCTCTACGAGCTGGTGGAACGGCTCAAGGCCCGGGTCGACGAGGCGTACGGGGAGATCTCCGCCGAGATCGCCGCCTCCGGCCGGGAACGGGCCGAGCGCATCGACGCCGCCTGCACCCGGCACGTCGCCGGGCCGCCCGGCCCCGACCCCGCCCCGCCGGAGGCCGAGGTGCTGGCCGCCCGGCTGCGCGAGCGGGTGGCCGAGGAGGTCGGCCCGCTGATCGACCGGCAGCGGCAGGCCGCCGCCGAGCAGGTCGGCGCCCGCGCCCGCCAGGCCCTCGACCAGGCCGTCCAGATCATGCTGGGCCGGGTCGAGGAACTGGCCCGCTGCACCACCGACCTGGTGCACGAGGTGCTGCCGCTGGCCCGCGAGGGACTGGAGCTGGCCGGGCGGATCACCGAGCTGTCCGGCCGGGCCCGCCGGGCGGGTCTCGGTCCCATCACGCCCGACCTCGGCGCGGAGGCCGCCCGGACGGTCGCCGCGTTCGAGGAGGCGGTCGGGCGGCTGGAGCTGGAGTGGTCGGGGCTGGGCGCGCGCACCGCCACCGTCAAGGCCGCTCTGCGCGGTGCCGAGGAGGCCGCGTTCAGCCAGGTCAGCGCCGCGATGACCCGGTGCGTCGAGGAGCTGGCCCCGGCCCACGCGCAGGCGCTGAACGAGGCCGAGGCGCGCGCCATGACCCTGCTGCGGGAGCTGTCGGCCCGTCCCTAGGTAACGGCCGGGCGACAGGATGTGGGCGCACTTGCCATAACGGGGCTGACCTGGTCTTCTCGGAAGCATCCATCCGCTTCGACGAGGAGGCGACGATGATGGAGGAAGCGCAGTACTTCGCGCCCGTCAACCAGGACGAGCACGGTGAGGTCACCGTCGAACTGGCCAAAAGCCACCCTGGTTTCGCGGACCCCATCTATCGCAAGAGGCGCAACGACATCGCGCGCCTGGCCCTGAACCACCGGCGCGGCGACCCCGTCCCGGTGGCCGAGTACACCCCCGAGGAGCACGAGGTCTGGCGTCTGGTCAGCCGGGAGCTGGCGGCCAAGCACCGCCGGTACGCGATCCGGGAGTTCCTGGACGCCAAGGAACGGCTGGCGCTGCCGGAGGACCGGATCCCGCAGCTCCAGGAGGTCTCCGACCGGCTGGAGTCGCTGACCGGGTTCCGCTACCTGCCGGCCGCCGGGCTGGTGCCGCTGCGGGAGTTCTACGGGTCGCTGGCCGACTCCTACTTCCACTCCACGCAGTACATCCGCCACCACACCGTCCCGTTCTACACACCCGAGCCGGACGTGATCCACGAAGTCCTCGGGCACGGCAACACGCTGGCCTCGGACCGGTTCGCCGAGCTGTACCGGGTGGCGGGACGCGCGGCCCGCCGGGTGGAGAGCCAGGAGGCGCTGGAGTTCGTGTCCAAGGTCTTCTGGTTCACCCTGGAGTTCGGGGTGATGACCGAGGGCGACGAGCTGAAGGCCTACGGCGCGGGGATCCTGTCCTCCTACGGGGAGATCGAGGAGTTCCGCAAGATGGACATCCGGCCGCTGGACCTGGCCGCGATGGGCACCACCCAGTACGACATCACCAAGTACCAGGTGGTGCTGTTCAGGGCCGAGTCCATGGACCACCTGGAGGACGTGGCCGGCACGTTCTGGGACACCTGCGACGACGAGTCCATCGCCCGGATCACCCGATCGACTGTGGGAACCTGAACAGCCCCTCCGGGTCGTAGGCCCGCTTGACCCGGGCCAGGCGCTCGTAGTTGCCGCCGTAGTACGCGCGCCGCCAGCCCCGCAGCTCGGGGTCGACGTAGTTGACGTACGCGGCGCCGCCCGCGTACGGCTCCATCGCGGCGTGCAGGTCGCGCAGCCATCGCCGGTCACCGGTGTCGGCGATGTACTGCACGGTGAACAGCGCCCGGCGGTGCGGGAAGGCGGTGTCGCCCGGACGGACCCGCCCGACCGCGCCGCCGAGCGCGTCCAGCAGCACGCTGCGGCCCGCCACGTCGTTGCCCTCGGTGAACGCGCCGACCAGCGCGTCGATCGCCGGGCCGGGCAGCGGGCGGGCCGCCACGTGCGACTTGGCCGTGTACTCGGTGCGCGGATACCGGCCGTCCGGGCGGGTCCCCGGCAGGGTGCCCGCCCGGTGGCAGGCGTCGCCCGAGCACCCGCCCATCTGGCGCATGGCGTCCAGGTAGGGCTTGCGGTCGGCGCCGCGCGAGGACGGGTCGGCGCGCACCGCGGCGGCCAGCCGGTCGAGCTGCGGGCCGGGATCGCCGAACGACACCCCGATCACGTCGAGGGCCGGGGTTCCGGTGGACGGCTCGGTGTTGAGCTGCAGCCCCGACCACAGCTCGTCGGGCGCGGCCGGCGCCCACGACTGCCAGGCGGCGATCACCCGGCCGGCGTTCCGCCACGGCCACCGCAGCGCGAACGTGGACACCTCGTCGGCCGGATACGCGCGGAACGTGAACGAGGTCGCGACGCCGAAGTTGCCCCCTCCGCCGCCCCGGCACGCCCAGAACAGGTCCGGCTCGCGCCGCGCGTCGCAGTCCAGGATCCGGCCGTCGGCGGTCACCACCTGGACGGCCTCCATCACGTCGCAGGTCAGCCCGTACCGGCGGGCCGTCACGCCCAGCCCGCCGCCCAGGGCCAGCCCGGCGATCCCCACCGTGGGGCACGTCCCCGCCGGCACCGCCACCCCCTCCTTGGCGAGCCCTTCGTACAGGCCGATCAGCCTGGTCCCGGCACCGACCATGGCGCGCCCGCCCTCGACCCGTACGTTGTCCATCGCCGACACGTCGATGACCAGCCCGCTCCCGGTGGACCAGCCCGCGTAGCCATGCCCGCCGCAGCGCACCGCGACCGGCAGCCGCCGCCTGCGGGCGAACGCGAGGCACTCGCGCACGTCCTCCGGCCCCGCGCAGTAGGCGATGCCCGCCGGGCGGATCCGGTCGAAACGCGGGATGTAGAGCCTGCGGGCCTCGTCGTAGGCGTCGTCGCCGGGCCTGATCAGCCGCCCGGCCAGCCCTTCTTCGAGCGCCCGCCAGTCCGCGGGGCCGGTCACCGCGGGGGAGGCGGCCCGGGTCCGGGTCGGGGCGGTCCTGGGGGGTGCGCCGCCGTCGCAGCCCGCGGCCAGCGCCGCGAGCCCGGCGGCGGCGAGGAAGCCACGCCGTTCCATACGGGTTCTGATCCCCGCTCAGGCGGCCTTGAACGACCGCAGGAACATCTCGAAGTGGGGAACGCTCTCCGCCCACACCGACTGGAACGCGATCATCGTGATCATGTAGAACTCGCCGTTGAACCGGAACACCCGGACCCGGGCATGGCCCGCGGTGCCGTTCTCGGTGAAGGTGAACTCCACTTCGGCGGCCTGTTCACCCAGGTAGTCGATGCCCTCCCGGAACGAGATCTGCCGGTAGTCCTGGTACTCGGTCTTGAGGCCTTCGGTGGCCGTGCCCAGATTCTGCGCGGCGGTGCCGAGCCCGCTGCCCAGCGGAATCACCGAGATGCCCCGCCTGCGGCCCTCGGTCCTGTCGAGGAACGACCAGTCGCGCCCGTCCTGCTCCCGCTGCCAGCCCCGTGGCACCAGGGCGGTGAACGCCCCGCCGTCATGGCTCACGTAACCGTCCGGCGGCACGGTGCCCGACCGGTCACCGGACGTGGCGCCGTGCGTCGGTGTGCCGGGCGGGGACGAGGGAGGGCCGTCGCGGTCGACGAGGACCACGGCGGTGATCGCGCCCGCCAGGAGCACGACGGCGACGATCACGGCGGCCACCAGGATCGCGTGGTTGGGCGTGGACGGCGTGCCCTGCGGCGGCACGGTGGGGCCGGAACCGGGACCGGGAGCGAGGGTGGGACCGAGCGGGCCGACACTGGCGTTCCTGCCGCCCGCGCCGGGCGGCATTCCCGCCAGGACCGGCGCCACCGGCTCCCCGCCGGCGACCGCGCCGAGCAGCCGTTCCGCATCCTCGGCCGTCATGCGGTGCGCCGGATCCTTGCGCAGCAGCCCGTCCAGCACCGGGAGCAGCGGCCCGGCGTTCACCGGCGGATCGTACGGCGCGTCGGAGCCGATCGCGGCGATCATCGACCACATGTCGGGGCGCCGGAACGGCGGGCGGCCCTCCACCGCCGCGTACAGCGTGGCCCCCAGCGACCACAGGTCCGCCGGCGGCCCCACCTCCAGGCCCCGCGCCTGCTCCGGCGACAGGTAGGAGGGCGAGCCGACCAGCCCGCCGGTCCGGGTCAGCGTCTCCTCACCGGCCAGCACCGCGATCCCGAAGTCGGTGAGCACCGCCCGGTCCCCGTCCAGCAGCACGTTCGCGGGCTTGACGTCGCGGTGCACCACCCCGGCCGCGTGCGCCGCGCGCAGCGCGACCGCCAGGTCCCGCCCGATCGCCGCGGCCTGGTGCGGCGGCAGCGGACCCCGCTCGCGCAGCACCTGTTCCAGGGAACGGCCGCGCACCAGCCGCATCACGATCCAGGGCCGCTCGTCCTCCTCCACGACGTTGTGCACGGTGACGATCCCCGGATGGTCCAGCCGCGCCGCGGCCCTGGCCTCCCGGTCCACCCGCGCGTACAGCAGGGCGCGCCGCCCGTCGTCCAGCCCCGGCGGCAGCACGACCTCCTTGACCGCCACCTCACGGCCCAGCCGCAGGTCCCGGGCCCGCCAGACCGCGCCCATCCCGCCCTGTCCGATCCGCTCGATCAGCTCGTACTGACCCGCGATCACCCGGCCCATGAACGGGACCTTACCGAGCGGGCGCCCCTCAGGCCCGGTCGGCGTGCTCGCTCAGCGGCCCGCCGGCCGCCGCCAGGCTGCCCAGCAGCCGCAGCGCCGCCTCGGCCTCCGAACCCGCGGGGGCGGTGTAGGTCACCAGGACCTGGTCGGGCTCCCCGATGGGACGCAGCGACTCGTAGTCCAGCGCCAGCTCCCCGGCCTGCGGATGCCGGATCGCCTTGCGGCCGTGCGTCTTCTCCTTGACGTTGTGGTCGGCCCACCAGCGGCGGAAGTCCTCGCTCTTCACCGACAGCTCGCCGACCAGCGCGGCCAGCTCCCGGTCGTCGGGGTGGGCGCCGGCCTGCAGCCGCAGGAACGCCACCGTCTCCCGCGCCTTGACCGTCCAGTCCACGAAGAGCCGCTGCACCTCGCCGTTCAGGAAGATCAGCCGGGCCCAGTTCCGCTCGGCCGGCGGCAGCGCGGCGAAGTCGACGAACACCGTGGCGGCCAGCCGGTTCCACGCCAGCACGTCGCCGCGCCGCCCCAGCACGTACGCCGGAACGCCCTCGGCCATGTCCAGCAGCCGCTGCAATCCGGGACGCACCCGCTCGGCCCGCGCCGCCGGGCGCCGCGCGCGCCGCACCGGCCGGGCCAGGTTGCGCAGGTGCGTGTACTCGGTCTCGTCCAGCCGCAGCGCCTGCGCGACCGCGGCCAGCACCTCCTCGGAGACGTTCTGCGTACGGCCCTGCTCCAGCCGCACGTAGTAGTCCACGCTCACCCCGGCGAGCTGGGCCAGCTCCTCCCGGCGCAGCCCCGGCACCCGGCGGCGCGCACCGCCGAACGGCCGCAGCCCCACGTCCTCGGGTCGCAGCCGGGCCCGGCGGGTGCGCAGGAACTCCGCCAGCTCCGCGCGTTTGTCCATGCCGTCCAGTATCGGCGCCCGCGACCCGATGAGGGTGGTCCTGGCAGACCCAGGAAACCCGTGCCCCGGTGGACCAGTGCGCTGGGTGACCGCCTCCGCCCCGCCGAGCATGGGGGACGTCGAGCCAACGACCAGCGAGGAGAAACACGGCATGACCTCCACCACCGTGGAAACCACCGCCGCCGCGCGGCCGCTCACCGGCCGGACCGCCGTCGTCACCGGCGCCTCCAGCGGCATCGGCGCCGCCGCCGCCCGCGTGCTGGCCGACCGGGGCGCCCGGGTGGCGCTGCTGGCCCGCCGGGCCGACCGGCTGGAGGGGCTGGCCGCCGACCTGGGCGACGCGGCGCTGCCCGTCGTCTTCGACGCCACCGACCCGGCCTCCCTCGACCGCGCCCGCGCCCGCATCGCCGGCGAGTTCGGCCGGGTGGACCTGGTGCTCAACAACGCGGGCGTGATGCTGGCGGCCCCGTTCGCCGACGGCCGGACCGGCGAGTGGCAGCGGATGATCGACACCAACGTGACCGGCGCGATCCGGGTGGCGCACGCCTTCGTGGACGACCTGGTGGCGGCCGCCGCCGAGGGCCGGCCCGCCGACCTGATCGACATCTCGTCGGTCGCCGCCGTCATGGCGTTCCCCGGCTACGCCGTCTACTGCGCCACCAAGGCCGCCGTCACCCACCTGTCCCGCAACCTGCGGACCGAGCTGGGGCCCCGGCGGGTCCGGGTCACCAACATCCAGCCCGGCCTGGTCGCCACCGAACTGCAGGGGCACGTCGACCACCCCGAGGCGGTCGCCATGCTCGAGGACTGGCGCACGGCGCTCACCTGGCTGACCGACCAGGACGTCGCCGAACTCGTCGCCTACGTCGCCGCGCAGCCCTGGCACGTCAACCTGCCCGAGATCACCATCATGCCCACCGAGCAGGTCTGACCCGGGCCGGTCATCGGGGGTCTGGGGGGCGTCCCCCGGACGGACGTGTCAGTCGGTGTCGGTGTCCGCGCGGTTGGCCAGCAGCCGGCGCATGGAGTCCAGGCGGTGCGGGTCGGCGTGCCCCTCGGCCGCCCAGGCGTCCAGGGCGCAGTCGGGCTGCAGGTGGTCGCAGCCGCGCGGGCACCGGGTCGCGCCCTCGGCCAGGTCGGGGAACGCGGCGACGACGTCCTCGGGCTTGACGTGGGCCAGGCCGAAGCTGCGCACGCCCGGGGTGTCGATGATCCAGCCGCCCTCCGGCAGCTCGAACGCGATCGCCGACGACGAGGTGTGCCGGCCCCGGCCGGTCACCGCGTTGACGTGGCTGACCGCCCGCCGGGCCTCCGGCACCAGCGCGTTGACCAGGGTGGACTTGCCGACGCCGGAGTGCCCGACCAGCACGCTGGTGCGGCCGGTCAGGTGCTCGCGCAGCTCGTCCAGCTCGGTGGCGTGGTGCGTCACCACGTACGGCACGCCCAGCGGCGCGTAGATCGCCAGCAGCTCGTCGGGGGACGCCAGGTCCGACTTGGTCAGGCACAGCAGCGGGTCCAGCCCGGCGTCGTGCGCCGCCACCAGGCAGCGGTCGATCATCCGGGGCCGCGGCGGCGGGTCGGCCAGCGCCGTCACGATCACCAGCCGGTCGGCGTTGGCGACGATGATCCGCTCGAACGGCTCGGTGTCGTCGGCGGTGCGCCGCAGCGCCGAGGAGCGCGGGTGCACCCGCACGATCCGGGCCAGCGCGTCAGGGTCGCCGGACACGTCGCCGACCAGCGCCACCCGGTCGCCCACCACGACGCCCTTGCGGCCCAGCTCGCGGGCCCGCATCGCGGTGACCATCCGGTCGCCGAGCAGGCACCGGTAGCGGCCCCGGTCGACCGCCGTGACGAAGCCGGTCACCGCGTCCTCGTGCGCGGGCCGGCGGCGGGTGCGCGGGCGCGAGCCGCGCCGGCCCGGCCGCACCCGGACGTCGTCCTCGTCGAAGTCCCTCAGTCGTCGTGCCAGCGTCAAACCCCCAGCATGCGGGTCCAGCGTTCGGTGAAGTCGGGGAGCGTCTTGCCCACCGTGCCCACGTTCTGTATCTCCACACCCTCGACCGCCAGGCCCAGCACCGCGGCGGCCATCACCATCCGGTGGTCGTCGTAGGTGCGCCACAGCCCGCCGTGCAGCGGGCGGGGCCGGATCTCCAGCCCGTCCGGCAGCTCCCGGGCGTCCCCGCCCAGCGCGTTGATCTCCCGCGCCAGGGCGGCCAGCCGGTCGGTCTCGTGCCCGCGCAGGTGCGCGATCCCGGTCAGCCGGGACGGGCCCGCCGCCAGCGCCGCCAGCGCCGCGATCACCGGGGTCAGCTCGCCCACGTCGCGCAGGTCGGCGTCCAGGCCCCGCAGCGTGCCGGTGCCCCGTACGGTCAGCCCGTCCGGGCCGAGCGACACCTCGCCGCCCATCGCGGCCAGCAGCCCGCGCAGCGCGTCGCCCGGCTGGGTGGTCTCGGCGGGCCAGCCCGGAACGGTCACCCGCCCGCCGGTCACCAGCGCCGCCCCCAGGAACTGGGCCGCGTTCGACAGGTCGGGCTCGATCACCTGCTCGCCGCCGCGCAGCGCGCCGGGCGCCACCCGCCACACGTCCTCGCCGGTCTCCACGGTCGCGCCCGCGTCCCGCAGCATCCGCACCGTCATCTCCAGGTGCGGGGCGGACGGAACGGGCGGGCCCTCGTGCCGGACCTCCACGCCCTTGGCGTACCGGGGGGCGGCCAGCAGCAGCCCGGAGACCAGCTGCGACGAACCGGAGGCGTCGATGGTGACCGCGCCGCCCGCCAGCCCGCCCCGGCCGCGCACGGTGAACGGCAGCGCGCCGCGCCCGCCGTCGTCGATCTCCGCGCCGAGGGCCCGCAGCGCCTCGATGATCGGCCGCATCGGCCGTTCCCGGGCCCGCGGGTCGCCGTCGATCGTCACCTCGCCGTCGGCCAGCGCCGCCACCGGCGGCAGGAACCGCATCACCGTCCCGGCCAGGCCCACGTCGACCTGGACCGGCCCGTCCAGCGGCCCGCGCCCACCGGGCTCGACCAGCCAGTCGTCGCCGTCGTCGGCGATCGGCACGCCCAGCGCGCGCAGCGCCCGCGCCATCAGCAGGGTGTCGCGGCTGCGCAGCGGGCGGACGACGCGCACCGGCCCGTCGGCCAGCGCCGCCAGGATCAGCGCCCGGTTGGTCATCGACTTGGAGCCGGGCAGCTCCACGGTGGCGTCGACCGGCCCGGCGGCCACCGGCGCGACCCAGTTGGAGGAGGACATACCGCAAGGTTAGCGAGCCCGTGGCGCACGGCCCTTTCCTCGCGGTCCCGGACGCCGCTCACTCAGGGCCGCGCGGCCCGCTCGCGGTGCTCTGCGGCCGGTCCTGGCCGCTCGGGCGCTGATCCGCGCCGGGATCGTCGCGCAGGGCGCGCAGGGCGTCCGCCGCGCCGGTGAGCCTGCGCAGCTCGGCCGCGCAGGCGGGGCAGCCGGCCAGGTGCTCCTCGAAGGCGCGGCGGTCGGCGTCCTCCAGCAGGCCCAGGGCATAGGCGCCGACATCGGTGTGCTCGACCGGATCCGGCATGCCGACACCCCCTTTCCCGCCGGTGGCCGCCACCCTATGACGGGCGGCCGGTTCCGGTCACCGCTTGATCTTGACCGGGATCCTGGCCGGGATCTTGGCCGGGGCCTTGGCCGAGCGGAGCGCCTCGCGGCGCGCCCGGCGCACTTGGCGGGCCGCCTCCCGGCGGGCCTGGCGCATCTCGGCCTGCGCCTGCCGGCGCATCGCGCGGGTCTCCACGGCGGCCCGGGTGCGGGCGTCGTGCGCCTGCCGCCGCAGCGCCGCCAGGTTCCGGTACCGGCGCGGCTCGGTGGCGAGCATCAGCAGCGCCGCCGCCAGCCCGCCCTTGAGCAGCAGCAGCGAACGCTCCGTCTCGCGGCGTTCGGGATCGTCCTCGGCCCAGTACTGGTGCTCGGCCACCAGGGTGGGCAGCAGCGAGGCCGCCAGCAGCAGCGCCGACAGCCGGGGGAACCTGCCGAGCGCCAGCAGCGTCCCGGCGCCCACCCCGATCGCTCCCTGCACCCGTACCAGCATCTCGGGGTCCTTGCCGGCGAGCCAGTCCACCCGGTCGGCGATCGGCTTGATGGAGGGGGCCAGCTCCTCGGCGCGCGACCGGGGATCACGCAGCCTCTCCATCCCGGACACGATGAAGGAAGTGGCCACCAACGGTCGGGCCACGGCTCTGATGGGTTGCATGCCCGCTCTATGCCCGCGCCGCGCGCGTTTATTTGTCGAACGCCCCGCGGGCGGGCGGTTTGTCACCGGGAAGGGGCACGATGGGCACATGTGCGGCAGATACGCGTCGGCACGGGCGCGACAGGAATTGATCGAAGAGTTCCAGGTGCAGCTGGACGCCACCGAGGACGCCATCCGGCCCGACTACAACGTCGCGCCGACCAAGAAGGTGCCCGCGGTGCTCACCCGGCCGCCCGGGGACGACGAGGAGGAGGCCGTCCGGCAGCTGCGGGCGCTGCGGTGGGGGCTGGTGCCCTCGTGGGCCAAGGACATCAAGATCGGCAATCGGCTGATCAACGCGCGGGCCGAGACGGTGCACGAGAAGCCGTCGTTCCGCCGGGCGTTCGCCAAACGGCGCTGCCTGCTGCCGGCCGACGGCTTCTTCGAGTGGTACACCGCCCAGGCCGAGGAGGGGCGCAAGCCGAGCAAGCAGCCGTTCTTCATCCGCCCGCGGGACGGCGCGGTGATGGCGATGGCCGGGCTGTACGAGCTGTGGCGTTCCCCCGAGGACGAGTGGCTGTGGACCTGCACCGTGATCACCACCCAGGCCACCGACGACGTGGGCCGGATCCACGACCGGATGCCGATGGTGGTGCGGCCCGAGCACTGGGACGACTGGCTGGACCCGGGGCTGACCGCCGTCGAGGAGGTCCGTGAACTGCTGGTGCCCGCGATGAACGGGACGATGGAGGCCTATCCGGTCTCCAAGGCCGTCAACAACGTGAAAAACAACGGGCCGGAACTTATACGTCCGGCAACGGACGGGCATATACCGGGAGACCACTCCGAATCGAGCTCCCTGTTCTGACGGCCCGTTCCGGCGGGCCGCCGGGCGGGGCGCGCACGAGGCCGGGCACGGGGGACCGGGATTGGAGCGCCGACCACCGTGGACCCCGCCGCCGCCCGTGCCCGCCTGGAGGCCATGCTGGCCGATCTGGACCGGTCCATCGCCCTGCTGACCGGCGAGTCCGGGTACGAGGTGCATCCGGCCGACGCCGGGTCCGACCTGTCGGACGCCCAGCGCGTGGCGGCCTCGCTGGAGGCCATGCGACGGCAGCGCAACGCGGTGCTGGCAGCGCTGCAGCGGATCGCCGCCGGCACCTACGGGCGCTGCGTCAGCTGCCGCCGCCCGGTGGCCGAGGGCCGGCTGGAGGCCCGCCCCGACGCGGCCCGCTGCGTCACCTGCCAGGCCGCCTACGACCGCGCCCGCCGCTAGGTCGTGTCCGGCAGATCTCGGGGCGCTCTTCGCGGGCGCGGCCCGGGCCCGCCCGGGCCGGGCTCAGCGGCGTTCGGAGCGGATCGCGCTGGCCACCAGGTGGATGCCCACCGACTCGTCGGTGACCAGGGCGGTCAGCTCGGTGCGCACCAGACGGCCGAGCGCGTGCTCGTCGGCGGTCAGCACGTGCTCCACCGTGGACGGCGACAGCACCGTGCGCGGCCGGATCCACTCCACCTCGAGCCCGGCCTCGGTGAGCAGCTCGCGCAGCTGGTCGGACCAGAAGCAGCGGGTGATCGTGCCGTCCGGCCAGGGCACCAGCACCACCTCGGCGCGCGGCACGTCCGACAGGTGCGCCCAGTAGTTCTGCTCGGCCAGGATCGCCATCCCCAGCATCAGCGAGTCCACGCTGAGCAGCATCCGGCCGCCCGGCCGCAGCACCCGGGCCAGCTCCCCGACGGTGGTCTCGGCGGCCAGGTGCCGCGACAGCATCCGGTCCTCGGCGATCACCGCGTCCATGCAGGCGTCGGCCAGGAACCCCAGCGACGAGGGGTCGCCGATCACCCGGTGCACCGTGCCGGCCCGACCGGCGCGCTCCCGGCCGGTGCGGTACGGCCGGCCCGGCGGCCGCGGCGCCGCCGCCCGCCGTGCGCCGCCGCCCGGTCCGGGGGCGGCGGCCAGCACCTCGACCACGGTGTGCCCGGCCGCCGCGGCCCGGGCGGCGGTCATCGTCCGCCCGCCGGACACGTCCAGCACCCGGGCCCGCCGCTTGGGCAGCCACCGCTGCAGCTGGGCCGCCGCCACGGCGTGGTAGAAGTTCCAGTACAGCCCCAGGTCGTCGCCCGTGCCCGGATCGTTGCGCAGGCTGCTGATCGGGCGTTCGGGGGGCGTGGCCGGCAGCGGCAGCAAGGTTGCTCCTGTTCTCGCCATGTACGTGACTTGTTCCCCCCTCGATGCTCGGCCTCACCCCCGGTCGAGATTGTGATGAAACGGCTCGTCGGGCAAAGTCCGGACGTTGTCCCGGCTCCGCCGGCCGGCCGGGAATCCCACGGCGGGACTACGCGTTGCACACGCCTGTAACAGTCGCGACCGCACGCCGCCGGGAGGATGATCCCGGCCGGTTCACCGGGGAAGATTGGACACCGATGGCGTCGACGCCCGCAGCAGTTGCCGACCCTCTGGGGGTCGCTGTCGTGCCACGGCAGCGCCGCCCTATATCTTCTGAGACGTACGGTGGCGAACGTGTCGCCGGCATCGAGGGGGTGGGTCAGGTCCCGGGCACCACGGAGACCGTGGAGCAGCGCCAGGAGCGTTTCCAGCGCGACGTGCTCCCGTTCTTGGACCAGCTGTACTCGGCGGCGTTGCGGATGACCCGCAACCCGGCCGACGCGGAGGATCTCGTCCAGGAGACCTTCGCCAAGGCCTTCGCGTCCTTCCATCAGTTCAAAGAGGGCACCAACCTCAAGGCCTGGCTGTACCGCATCCTGACGAACACCTTCATCAACAACTACCGCAAGCGGCAGCGGCAGCCGCAGCAGTCGGCGACCGAGGAGATCGAGGACTGGCAGCTGGCCAGGGCCGAGTCGCACACCTCCACCGGGCTGAAGTCGGCCGAGGCCGAGGCCCTGGAGCACCTGCCGGACTCCGACGTCAAGACGGCGCTGCAGGAGCTGCCCGAGGAGTTCCGCATCGCGGTCTACCTGGCCGACGTGGAGGGGTTCGCCTACAAGGAGATCGCGGACATCATGGGCACCCCGATCGGCACCGTCATGTCCCGGCTGCACCGCGGCCGGCGGCAGCTCCGATCGATGCTGGAGGACTACGCCCGCGAACGCGGCCTGACCCGTACGGGGGAGGGGTCGTGAGCAGGGCACGGGCGCGCCGGGGCGCGCACGGTACGGCGGGCCTTCGGCATGACGAGGTGAATGAGCGATGAGCTGCGGAAAACCCCACGAGACGCCCTGCACCGAGGTGCTCGCCCACGTCTACTCCTATCTGGACGGCGAGCTCGACGACCACGGCTGCGCGCAGATCCGCAAGCACCTCGACGAGTGCGGCCCCTGCCTGCGCGAGTACGGCCTGGAGGAGGCGGTCAAGAAGCTGGTGAGCAAGTCCTGCGGGTGCGAGCCGGTGCCCGGGGACCTGCGCGCCAAGGTGCTGGGCCGCATCGAGCAGCTGTGCGCGGAGGTCGGCGGCCCGCAGGCGCCCGCCGAGGCGGTGGACACGATGGTGGACACCGAACGCGCCTGAGGCACGCCCAGGCCTCACGAAGGGGCAGGCCGGGCGGCCCCGCCCGGCAGGGCTCCGCTGCGGCCGCCTGACCGGTTTCGTCTGGGGGCCGACCCCCAGGCCCCCGAAAAGCCCTGGTCAGGCGATCCTCGCTCCGCAGAGCTCCGCTGCGGTCGCCTGACCAGGGCGCGCTATCGTGCTCGGGTGCTCGTTCTCGTCACCGGCGCGGCCGGCTTCATCGGATCCCACCTGGTCGATCGGCTGCTGGCCGACGGCCACGAGGTGATCGGCGTCGACGATCTGTCCTCGGGCCGCAACGTGCCGGCCGGCGCCGACTTCCACCGGCTGGACGTGTGCGACCCGGGGCTGGTCGAGCTGGCCGCCCGGCGCCGCCCCGAGGTGGTCTGCCATCTGGCCGCCCAGGTCAGCGTGCGCTCCAGCGTGGCCGACCCGCGGCACGACGCGCGGGTCAACGTGCTGGGCACGGTGAACGTGCTGGAGGCGGCCCGCGTCGCCGGGTCCCGCAAGGTGGTCTTCGCCTCCAGTTGCGCCGTCTACGGGGTGCCGGACAAGCTGCCGGTCCCGCCCGACGCCGAGTTGCGGCCCGCCTCGCCGTACGCCTCCTCCAAGGTGGCCGGCGAGATCTACCTGCAGACCTACAGGGCGCTGCACGGACTGGACTTCACCACCCTGGTGCTGGCCAACGTCTACGGCCCCCGCCAGGTCCCCGAGGGGGAGGCCGGGGTGGTCTCGATCTTCACCGACGGCCTGCTGCACGGCACCCCCACCAAGGTGTACGGCGACGGCGGCAACACCCGCGACTATGTCTACGTCCTCGACGTGGTGGAGGCGTTCGCGCTGGCCTGCGGGGAACGCGGCGGCGGGTGCCGGCTGAACGTGGGCACCGGCGTGCAGACCACCGACCGGGAGCTGCACACCCTGGTCGCCGAGGCGGCGGGCGCCCCCGACCGGCCGGGCGCCGCCCCGGCCCGGCTCGGCGACCTGCGGGCCATGGCGGTCGATCCCGTTCCCACCGCGGAGGTCCTGGACTGGCGGCCGCGCACCGCGCTGCGCGAGGGGCTGGCCGCGACGGTGGAGTGGGCGCGCGGGCGGTGACCGCGGGGTCCGGGTCGCCTGTGGTGACGAATGGCTCACGCCTTGCTCACGATTTGGCGGTTGCCCCTGTGACGCGGGTCGCAGCCGTCTAGGCTTGGCCGCGTTGGCGGCGGGCGCCTCCCGGCCTGCAGGGGTGGCGGGGGAGCCGGACACGCCGGAACGCGACAGGACTCGGGCGACCGCAGCGGAGCTCTGCGGAGCGAGGCCCGCCCGAGCCCGCCCTTCGGGGGTCCGGGGGTCGCCCCCCAGACGAACGGCGTCCGGCACGGGCCACCGGCCCAGACGAGGGCGGCCCGCTCGATCGTCGACTCCCGAGGGGGCGGCAATGCGGGGACTACCTCCCGCAGCCTGGGCGTATGTGAGCGTGGTGGTCGCGCTGGCCGCGGCGGCCATCGGCACCGCGCCGCTGGCGGACCTGGACCTGCGGGCGCTGGCCGTGCTGGCGGCGCTGTTCCTGATCTGCGACTCGGCGCCGGCCAAGCTGAACGTCGAGCGCGCCCGCGTGTCGCTCGGCTACGCCGCCGGCCTGGCCTCGGTGGTCTGGCTGGGGGCGGGCGGCGCCGCGCTGGTCGGGGCCACCGCGATCGTCACCGGGCAGCGGTTCTTCGCGCCGGTCAAACGGCTGTTCAACGGCGCCCAGTTCGCGCTGAGCGGGTACGCGGCCGGGATGGTGTTCGCGGCGCTCGGCGGCGACCGGTACCCGCCCGGCCACGAGCAGTGGGTGGAGCAGGTGATCGGGCCGTTCCTGGGCGCGCTGGTCACCTTCGTCACCGTGAACCTGCTGCTGATGGCCGGGATCCTGCTGATCAGCCGGCAGGCCACCGGCCAGGAGCTGCTGCACGAGAGCGGCGAGCTGGCGGTGGGCTGCCTGGGCTACGGCATGTTCGGGCTGCTGATCGCCGGGCTGTGGGGCGCGGTCGGGCCGTTCTCGGCGGTGCTGGTGCTGCTGCCGCTGTTCATCGCGCGCTGGGCGCTGGCCCAGACGCACGCCCAGCAGCAGGCGCACGCCGCGACGCTGGCCGCGCTGTGCCAGGCGGTGGAGACCAAGGACTACTACACCCGCGGGCACAGCGAACGGGTCTCCCGCGGGTCGGTGATGATCGCCCAGGAGATCGGCATGCGGCCGGACCGGGTGGAGGCCATCCGCTACGCCGGGATGCTGCACGACGTCGGCAAGCTCGGGGTGCCCACCAAGGTGCTGCAGAAGGACGGGCCACTGACCGAGGAGGAGTTCGCCGCGATCCAGCTGCACCCGATGCGCGGGCTGGAGATCGTCCGGGAGATCGGGTTCCTGGACGAGGCGCTGGCCGGGATCATGCACCACCACGAGCGGATGAACGGCCGCGGCTACCCGATGGGGCTGGCCGGGGACGAGATCCCCGAGTTCGCCCGGGTGATCTCGGTGGCCGACGCGTTCGACTCGATGACCTCCAACCGCTCCTACCGGGCCGCCCGCTCCAAGGAGGAGGCGATCGAGGAGCTGCGCCGGGGCGCCGGGGACCACTTCGACCCGGTGATGGTGGAGGCGTTCCTGCGCGCGCTGGAACGGCACGGCTGGGAGCCGCCGGAGCCGGTGGTGCCGCCGGAGGACGACGTCGTGGAGACCACCCAGCAGGACCACGACGACCCCAGCATGCCGATCAAGATCGCGAAGTCATGAGCGCCGCCGCAACGGCCGGCCCCCGCCGGCGGTCCGCCCGGCCGCGGCCCGACACCGGCCGGGTCGTCGTGGTCGCCGTCGCCGGGCTGCTGGTGGCCGGGTCGGTGGCGGCCGTGGCCGCGCGCGGGCTGGTGCAGCCCGAGGTCGCGGTGATCTTCGGCCTGCTGGTGGCGCTCGGCGAGCTGTTCCGCATGGTGATGCCCGGCAACCGGGAGGTGGCGCCGGTCGCCAGCGCCGGCGGGCTCGGCTACGCGCTGCTCACCACCGTCGGTCCCGGCGTGCCCGCCGACCACTCGGCGCTGCAGGTCGTCGCGGTGGCCGCGGGCGCGATGTGCGTCGGCTCGCTGCCGCACATCGCGGTGGGCCGGATGCCCCGCCCGGACGCGATGGCCCGCCGGCTGCTGACCATCGCGATGGTGGCGCTGTGTTTCCGGCCGCTGGCGTCGCTGGACCTGGGCTGGGCCCCCACGCTGTGCCTGATGGTCGCCATCGTGGGGGGATCCTGCTTCATCGAGGTCTGCATCGCCGCGCTGATCCGCGCCGAGTCGGTGCGCGCCCGGTTCGGGATCGCGGTGCGCGACGAGATCCGCGCCAAGATGGCGCTGTGCATGGCCACCGCGGCGACCGGCATGCTGATCGCGGTGGCCACCGCGGTGATGGGCCGCGCCGCGCTGCTGGTGTTCACCGCCCCGATCCTGGTCACCCAGTTCGCGTTCCGCCGGTACGCCGGGATCCGCGCCACCTACCTGCAGACCGTCCGCGCCCTGTCCCGGGTCACCGAGGTCGGCGGGTACGTGGAGACCGGCCACTCCCGCCGGGTGTCCCGGCTGGCCGTGGCGATGGGCCGGGAGCTGGGGATGTCGGAGGAGGAGCTACTGGAGCTGGAGTACGCGGCGCTGATGCACGACATCGGGCAGCTGTCGCTGGGCGACCCGATCCCCGGCGGCGCGACCGTGCTGGCCTCCCCGAACGAGCAGCGCCGCATCGCCGAGCTGGGCGCCGCCGTCATCAAGGAGACCGGCGTGCTGGACCGGGTCGCCTACATCGTCCGCCGCCAGGCCGACCCGTACCGCGCCGCCGTCCCCTCCGGCCCGCCGGACGCCGACGCCGGGCCGGCCCCCGCCGCGCCGCTCCCGCCGCCGCCCCTGGCCAGCCGCATCATCAAGGTCGCCAACGCCTACGACGACCTGGTCGGGGAGTCCACCGACCGGGACCGCAGCGCCGCGGTGCTGGAACGGCTCCGGCTGGACTCCGCGGTCGAGTACGACCCGACCGTGGTGGAGGCGCTGGCCCGGGTGGTCGAGCGCCGCCCCCGCTGACCGGCGCGGCCGGAAGCGCGATACCGTCCAAAGCCGCGCGGTCCAGATTTGTCGCCGTCGCGACCGCCCCTCGCGCCGCCGCGGGACTATCGTCACCGGGGTCGGATGCGAGAGGGGGAGCGGTGTTCGAGTCCGTTCTGGTGGCCAACCGCGGCGAGATCGCCAGCCGGGTCATCCACACGGTGCGCGCGATGGGGCTCAAGGCGATCGCCGTGTACTCCGAGGCCGACGCCGACCTGCCGTTCGTGGCCGAGGCCGACGAGGCGGTGCTCATCGGCCCGCCACCGCCCGCCAAGAGCTACCTGGACATCGACCGGGTGCTGGAGGCCGCCCGCCGCACCAACGCGCAGGCGGTGCACCCCGGCTACGGGTTCCTGTCGGAGAACGCCGAGTTCGCCGAGCGGGTGACCGCGCAGGGACTGGTGTGGATCGGCCCGCCGCCGCTGGCCATCGCCCGGATGGGCGACAAGATCAACGCGCGCAACCTGATGATCGAGGCGGGCGTGCCGGTGTCCCCGGGGGTGTGGGAGCCGGTGCCGGACGCCGCCACCGCGGTCGCCGAGGCCGAGCGGATCGGCTACCCGGTGATGGTCAAGGCCGCCGGCGGGGGCGGCGGCATCGGGATGGGCGCCGCCCGCGACGAGGCCGAGCTGGTGAAGGTGTACCAGACCGCCCGCACCCGCGCCGAGCGGTTCTTCAGCAACCCCGACATCCTGCTGGAGCGGTACATCGAGCGGGCCCGGCACGTCGAGGTGCAGATCCTCGGGCTGGCCGACGGCACCGTGCTGGCCCTGGGCGAGCGGGACTGCTCGGTGCAGCGCCGGCACCAGAAGATCGTCGAGGAGACCCCCTCGCCGGGGGTGTCGCCGGAGCTGCGGGCCCGGATGCTGGCCGCCGCGGTCCGCGCCGGGGAGGCGGTCGGCTACCGCGGCGCCGGGACGGTGGAGTTCCTGGTCGACCCGGCCGCGCAGGAGTTCGTGTTCCTGGAGATGAACACCCGGCTGCAGGTCGAGCACCCGATCACCGAGCTGGTCACCGGGATCGACCTGGTGGAGCAGCAACTGCTGATCGCGGCCGGCGAGCCGCCCTCGTTCACCTCCACCGAGCCGCACGGGCACGCCATCGAGTTCCGGGTGTACGCCGAGGACCCGCAGCGCTTCCTGCCCAGCCCGGGGGAGATCAAGATCTGGGAGGAGCCGGTCGGCGAGGGCGTGCGGATCGACGCCGGCTACGCCGAGGGCAACACCGTGACCCCGTTCTACGACCCGCTGCTGGCCAAGCTGTGCGTGCACGGCACCGACCGGCCGGCCGCGCTGCGCCGCGCCGGGCAGGCGGTGGCGGCGTTCCAGATCGAGGGGCTGAAGACCAACCTGCCGTTCTTCACCGAACTGCTCGGCGACGCGGAGTTCGTCGCCGGGACCTACGACACCGGGCTGGTGGACCGGATGCGCCGCCGCTAGGCGGGGCGCCGGCCGCCGGATCCGGGACACGACCGTGACGAGGAAAGGAGCCCGGGGTGGCGGAAGTGCGCGCGGAGATGGTCGCTAACGTGTGGAAGGTGGTCGTCGCCGAGGGCGACCAGGTCGTCGACGGCGACGAACTGGTCATCCTGGAGTCGATGAAGATGGAGATCCCCGTGGTGGCCGACGCCGACGGGACGATCACCGCGCTCAAGGTGGCCGAGGGCGACGTCGTCCAGGAAGGCGACCTGATCGCCGTCATCGAGTAGCAGTGAAGGGGCCGGGCCGTGGAGACCTACTGTGACCGGTGCGGGAAGCCGTCGGCGGACGGCGGGCACGAGCAGTGCCGCCAGGCGCGCGCGCTGGAGCCGCCGCGTTACTGCGGGCGGTGCGCGCGCCGCATGGTCGTGCAGGTGACGCCGACGGGCTGGACCGCCCGCTGCGTCGAGCACGGGATCCTCACCTCGGCCTGACCCGTTCTTCCGGGGGGCGACCCCCAGACCCCCCGAAGATCGGGTCAGACGATCCCCGCTTCGCTGCGGTCGTCCGACCCGGCGTCACGGTCCGGTGACGTCCGCGCAGCCGTCCTCTCCCGGCAGCAGCGGACGCCAGCGGACCGTATAGGCACGCCCCCCGTCGCCCCATGCGGTACGCCCGTCGGTGTCCTCGGCGATCCGCAGGGCGCGTGCCGCGTCTCGTCCCTGGAGGACCAGGCACGGCCGCTCCTGCGTGCCGGGCGGCGTGAACGGCCACCGCCTGACGTTCCCGGGGTCGTCGGCCTGCGGGTGGAACAGCGCCGCCAGCCGTTCGACGCGGTAGGGGCCCGGCGGCGCGGCCAGGTCCTGCCGGGGCCAGCGTTCCGGCGCCAGCCGCCGTTCGGCGAACCGGACGGCCGGATCGTCGTCGCCGGGATGCTCGATCGTCGTCACCGCCGACCCGAACCTGACGGTCAGCGTGAACGCGTCGGCCACGTTCTCGCGGCGCACCCTGCGGGGCTCGGCGAGCCCGGCGGCGAAGGCGTCGTCGATCAGCCGCCGCAACGCCCGCGGGGTGAGCCGGTACTCCTGGAGCCGCGGCAGCGGCTCGTGGCGCGCCCCGTCCTCGCGGACGGCGATCACCCGGCCGTCCCCGTACACCGACAGGTCCGGCACCGAGCCGTGCAGGCCGATCCCCCCGATGCCGCCCGACAGGTGCCGCCGCAGCACCAGCGCGTCGGGCGCGGGCGAGGCGGGGACCGGGTCCGGCGCGTCCGGCGACCCCGCGCAGCCCGCCATCGCGCAGACGGCCAGCACCGCCGCCACTGCGCCGCTGGTCCTGCCCGGTGCCGCGCGCATGCGCGTTGGACGTTCCGCCCTCCGGCCGGGTTCCGTAGTCCGCAACGGTACAAATCTCCCCGCCGAACGCTGTGGGATTCAGTCGAAGTCCTGATCGCGGCACCGCGCTAACCTGCCGGTCGTGAGCGTTCTCATGGTGACCGGGACGTGTACCGGCGTCGGCAAGACCATCGTCACCGCCGCGCTGGCCACCGTGGCCCGGGCGCGCGGTTCCTCGGTGGCGGTGGTCAAGCCCGGCCAGACCGGCGTGGCCCCGGGCGAGCCCGGCGACCTGGACGAGGTGGCGCGCCTGGCCGGGGTGGACGACCTGCACGAGTTCGCCCGTTTCCCCGACCCGCTGTCGCCCGCCGCGGCCGCCCGCCGGGCCGGGCTGCCGCCGCTGCGGCTGGCCGACGTCGCCGGGCAGATCAGCAAGCTGGCCGACAGCCGTTCGCTGGTGCTGGTGGAGGGCGCCGGGGGGCTGCTGGTCCGCTACGACGCCGAGGGCACCACCCTCGCCGACCTGGCCCGCTGGCTGAACGCCGCGGTCGTCGTGGTGGCCCGGCCCGACCTGGGGACCCTCAACCACACGGCGCTGACCCTGGAGGCCATGGCGCACCGCGGGGTGCAGCTGGCCGGGGTGGTGATCGGGTCGTGGCCCGCCGAGCCGGACCTGGCCATGCGCAGCAACATCACCGATCTGGAGACCATCGCCGCCCGCCCGCTGGCGGGGGTGCTGCCGGCCGGGGCCGGTGCGCTGGACCCGGCGGAGTTCCTGCTGACGGCGCGCGCGGGCCTGGCCCCGGCGCTGGGCGGCACGTTCGACGCTGCTACGTTCCGAAACACCTACGCCCTCGACTGAAGGAGACGCTTGTGACCGACATCATCGAGGTGGCCCGCCGCCAGGTGCTGGAGGAGGGCAAGGGACTGACCGCCGAGCAGGCCCACGAGTGCCTGACCCTCCCCGACGAGCGGCTCGAGGACCTGCTGGCGCTGGCCCACGAGGTACGGATGCGCTGGTGCGGCCCGGAGGTCGAGGTCGAGGGCATCGTGTCGCTGAAGACCGGCGGCTGCCCCGAGGACTGTCACTTCTGCTCCCAGTCCGGCAAGTTCGAGTCCCCGGTGCGCTCGGTGTGGCTGAACATCCCCGAGCTGGTGGAGGCCGCCAAGGAGACCGCCAAGACCGGCGCCACCGAGTTCTGCATCGTGGCCGCCGTGCGCGGCCCGGACCGGCGGCTGATGGAGCAGGTCCGCGAGGGGATCAAGGCCATCAACGAGGCCGTCGAGATCAACATCGCCTGCTCGCTGGGCATGCTCACCCAGGAGCAGGTCGACGAGCTGGTGGCGATGGGCGTGCACCGCTACAACCACAACCTGGAGACCGCCCGCTCGCACTTCCCCAACGTGGTCACCACCCACTCCTGGGAGGAGCGCTGGGAGACCTGCCTCATGGTCAAGGAGGCGGGCATGGAGCTGTGCTGCGGCGGCATCATCGGCATGGGCGAGACCGTCGAGCAGCGCGCCGAGTTCGCCGGCCAGCTCGCCGAGCTGGAGCCCGACGAGGTCCCGCTCAACTTCCTGACCCCCCGTCCCGGCACCCCGTTCGAGCGGTACGGCCTGGTCGAGGGCACCGAGGCGCTCAAGACCATCGGGACGTTCCGGCTCGCCCTGCCGCGCACCATCCTGCGCTACGCCGGCGGCCGCGAGCTCACCCTCGGCGACCTGGGCACCCGCTCGGGCATGCTGGGCGGCATCAACGCCATCATCGTCGGCAACTACCTCACCACCCTGGGCCGCCCCGCCGAGCAGGACCTCGACCTGCTCACCGAGCTCCAGATGCCCATCAAGGCCCTCTCGCGCACCCTTTAGCCGCGGCTCCGCCGCGGCGGCTCGCGCGCCTGAGGACGCGTGGCCGTTCGTCGTCGCGGACAAGATCGCTCGTTCCTCGCGATCTTGTCCGCTCCTCCTCACGGTCACGCGGGCGCGCCCGCTGTGGTCTTCAGGACCTTCGGGTGCGAGGGCGCGGGAACGAGGTGCTGGAGGCTCCTGTCAGCGGGGTGTGGGGGCTCCCGTCCATGTCGTCAGCGGCGGCGCAGGCGGGTGATGAACTTGTAGCGGTCACCGCGGTAGAGGGACTGGGCCCACTCGACGGGCTGGCCCTCGGTGTCGAAGGCGTGCCGGGACAGCAGCAGCATGGGCAGGCCGACGTCGACGCCGAGGAGCTGGGCGTCGTGGGGGGTGGCCAGGACGGTCTCGATGACCTCCTCGGCCTCGGCCAGGTGGACGTCGTAGGCGGTGCTCAGCGTCTCGTACAGGGAACGGTGCCGGGGCAGCTCGCGGCGCAGGCCGGGGAAGCGGCGGGCGGGCAGGTGCGAGGTGTCGATCGACATGGGCTCGCCGTCGGCCAGCCGGAGCCGGTGGATGCGCAGCACCCGGCCGCCGGGGCGGATGCCCAGCAGCCGGGCCAGCCGCTCGTCGGCGCTGGCGTAGCCGATGTCGAGGATCTTGGTCTCCGGGTGCAGCCCGTGGTGCCGCATCTCCTCGGTGTAGCTGGTGAGCTGGAGCTCCTGGGCGACCTTGGGCTTGGCCACGAACGTGCCCTTGCCCTGGATCCGCTGCAGCCGGCCCTCCACCACCAGCTCCGCCAGCGCCTGCCGCACGGTGGTGCGGGAGGTCTCGTACTTCTCGGCCAGCGTGCGCTCCGGCGGCAGCGGGCTCCCCGGCGGCAGCGACTGGATCAGCTCGACCAGCAGTTCCTTGAGCTTGTAGTACTTGGGGATGCGGGGCCCCGGGTACCCGAGATCGCCCAGCGGGGCCCGTTCCGTGCCCATGCGTGCCCTCCGCTCACCTCCGGTGCGCCCGGCGGCACCGGCCTCGTTCACCGCGAGTTCACTGTCCGCCCCCCGGTGCGCGCCGACGCGCCGCACGCCCTTCTCGGTCCGGCCGGCGCCGCGCGCCTGCGGCTCATGCCTGCCCACCCGTTCGCTCAGTGTCATGGGGTGGCTCCGCTCGCAGGGGCGGCACACTCGGGCCGCACGCCGTCACTGTCTTCTCGGGTTCACCGTGGGTTGGCCCCGATGTTACGCATGAAGATTACGGCCCTGTTTCGGCCCGTACCTTCTGCAGCGCCCCTTCGAGGACTGTGAGTTCCGCCTCTGTGAGGGAGGCCCGGGCTGTGAGCCGCAGACAGGCGCGGCCCGGCGGCACCGACGGCGGGCGGAAGCAGCCGACCCGTGCGCCGTGCTCGAAGCAGATGTCGGCGGCCCGTACCGCGGCGTGCGGATCGCCCAGCACCACCGGCACCACCGCGGCGTCGGGGCTGCCGGGAGTGGTCGCAAGGCCCAGCCCGGCGGCCATGTCGCGGATCCGGCGGGCCTGCCGGCGGGCGCGGGCGGGCAGTTCCGGTTCGGCGGCCAGCACGTCGAGCGCGGCCAGCGCGGCCCCCGCCGCCGCGGGCGCCAGCCCGGTGTCGAAGATGAACGACCGGCCCACGTCGACCAGCGTCTCGATCACCTCGGGGGCGCCGAGCACCGCGCCGCCCTGGGAGGCCAGCGACTTGGACAGGGTGAGGGTGAGCACCACGTCGGGCTCCCCGGCCAGCCCGGCGGCGTGCGCCGCGCCCTGGCCGTACTCGCCGACCACACCGAGCGCGTGCGCCTCGTCGACCACCAGCAGCGCCCCGTGCCGGCGGGCGGCCGCGTGCAGCTCGCGCAGCGGGGCCAGGTCGCCGTCCACGGAGAACACCGCGTCGGTCACCACCAGCGCGTGCTCCTCCTCGCGGCGGGCCAGCGCCTCCTCCACCGCCGCCACGTCCCGGTGCGGCGAGATCACCACCCTGGCGCGCGACAGCCGGCAGGCGTCCACGATCGAGGCGTGGTTGACCTGGTCGGACACCACCAGCGTGCCGGGCCCGGCCAGGGCCGTCACCGCTCCCAGGTTGGCCAGGAACCCCGAGGAGAACACCAGCCCGGCGGGCGTCCCGGTGAACGCGGCCAGCCGCCGGTCCAGCTCCTCGTGCAGTTCGGTGGTGCCGGTGACCAGCCGGGAGCCGGTCGAGCCGGTGCCCCACTCGCGGGCCGCCCGTACCGCCCCCTCCACCAGCCGGGGGTCCCGGGACAGCCCGAGATAGTCGTTGGACGCCAGGTCGATGAGACCGTCGAAGTCCGGCCCGCGCGGGCGCAGCCGGCGACGCAGCCCGGCCTCCTCGCGCCGCAGGGTCGCCCGGCGCAGCCGCGCCAGTGGATCGCTCACCTGTCCTCCTCTCGCCCGGAGGCCGCATTCTGCCAGTACCGGTGGCCTGGGATGATGGTCGGGTGCCGACGTTGAGCGATCTAGTGCGGACCCGGACAGATCTGCAGCCCGCCGATTTGGAGTGGCTGCACGCGCTGGTCTCGGACTGGCAGTTGCTGGCCGACCTGTCGTTCGCCGACCTGGTGCTGTGGGTACCCGAACGCGGCGCGGTGCCCGGCGGGGACGTCCCCGGCTGGATCTGCCTGGCCCAGATGCGCCCCACCACCGGCCCCACCGCGTACCCGGAGGACCTGGTCGGCAAGGTCGTGCGCAGCGGCCGGCGCGGGCTGATCGACGTGGCCTGGCGGGAGCAGCGCATCGTCCGGGAGGGCGACCCGGAGTGGGGGAGCGGCATCCCGGTCCGCGAGGAGTCCATCCCGGTCCGCCGCGCCGGCAAGATCCTCGGCGTCATCCAGCGCAGCACCAACCTCAGCTCGGCCCGCACCCCGAGCCGGCTGGAGCTGACCTACCTGCAGAGCGCCAGCGACCTGGCCCAGATGATCTCCGAGGGCCGGTTCCCGATCGTCGACACCGAGCCCAACCTGGTCCGTTCCCCGCGGGTCGGGGACGGGCTGCTGCGGCTGGACAAGGCCGGCCGGGTCACCTACGCCAGCCCGAACGCCCAGTCCGCCTACCGCCGTCTGGGCATGGCCACCGACCTGGTCGGCGAGCACCTCGGCGAGGTCACCCGGCGGCTGGTGGACACCGGCGAGCCGACGGAGGAGTCGCTGGTCCGGGTGCTGGGCGGGGCCGCCGCCCGGGAGGCCGAGGTCGAGGCGCAGGGCTCCGTCGTACAGCTGCGCACCATCCCGCTGGTGGTCTCCGGCGCCCGGATCGGCGCGATCGTGCTGGTCCGCGACGTCACCGAGCTGCGCTGGCGGGACCGCGAGCTGATGACCAAGGACGCCACCATCCGGGAGATCCACCACCGGGTCAAGAACAACCTGCAGACCGTCGCCGCCCTGCTCCGCCTGCAGGCCCGCCGGCTGCGGGTCCCCGAGGGCCGCGCCGCCCTCGACGAGGCGGTCCGCCGGGTCGGCTCCATCGCGATCGTCCACGAGACCCTCTCGCACACCCCCGACGAGCTGATCGACTTCGACGACATCGCCGACCGGGTGATGACCATGGCCGGCGAGGTCTCCGCCCCCGAGACCCAGGTCGTCCCCAAGCGCACCGGCGCCTTCGGCGTGCTCCCCGCCCAGATCGCCACCCCCCTGGCGATGGTCCTCACCGAACTGCTGCAGAACGCCCTCCAGCACGGCCTGGGCGACCGCTACGGCGAGCTGGAGGTCCGCGCCGAGCGCACCCCCGGCGACCCCCCGCACCTGCGGGTCGTCGTCTCCGACAACGGCGTGGGCCTGCCCCCGGACTTCGACGTCGAGGGCACCACCAGCCTCGGCCTCCAGATCGTCCGCACCCTCATCGTCGGCGAACTCGGCGGCCACCTGGCCTTCGCCGCCCGCCCCGGCGGCGGCACCGAGGTCACCATCGACATCCCCCTGACCCACACCCCCGCCCGCCCCCGCTGACCCCGGACCACGCATCCACCGGAACGGCGCCTCCCCGCGCACTGGACGTGCGCCCGCCGGGACGGGGATGTCGCCGAACGCACGTCTCCACCGGAACGCGTGTCCGCCTGACGTTCCCGCCGCCGGGCATGCGTCTCCGCCGGAACGTGAGGCCCCGAAAACGCGACTTCCGCCGGAAAAGACAAAGTCCCTTCCCCGGAAAGGAAGACCTGGGTGTCATGTCACCCGGAGGGCCTTGCACAGGAAAGGGACTCGAGACCGCCGCGAGCGGGCCCGCGCGGTCCGGACTGAGCAGCCGTTCAAGATCGCGAGAAACGAGCGATCTTGAACGGCGACGAAGGAAGACCGCGCGTCGAAAGGCCCGCGAGCCGCCGCGCCGGAGGCGCGGCCACAAGCACGCGGGCGATCAGGACGTGCGGGCCGCCGCGCCGGAGGCGCGACCGAGAACCCGCGCCCGGCGCCGCTTGAGGGCGCGGCGCTCGTCCTCGCTCATGCCGCCCCACACGCCGGCGTCCTGGCCCGATTCCAGCGCCCAGCGCAGGCAGGCCTCGGTGACCTCACAGCGGCGACATACCTGCTTGGCCTCTTCGATCTGCAGCAGGGCCGGCCCGGTGTTCCCGATCGGGAAGAACAGCTCGGGGTCCACGTCACGGCAGGCGGCGAGGTGGCGCCAGTCCATGCGGTCCACTCCTTCGTAAGTGTGGAGGCGACTCCACTTGTGAACTGATTCACATGTCGCGACGGCCCGGGTCCGCATTCGTGGTCCCGGGGAGGTGTGTACAGCGCGCCGGCTCATCGATGGGGCCGCCTGAGCTGGCCTGATGTCGGGTGCGCACTTTGAGCGTGTCAGGGGGCCGCAGACCGCGCAAGACCTTTGAGAAACGTTTCTCAAAGTATGGGCTGTCGTATGTGTCACATCCGCGGGTCGGGGGTGTGACTTTCCTGTTAACGGCCGTTCGAGGGAAGCCGTCAGATGACGATGCGTATCGCCCTGGGCACGGAACGGAACTGGACCTCGGTGCGTTCCCCGAGGTAGTCGCCGTCCAGATGGAACGCGATCGGCCGGTCGGCGCGCAGCGTGAGCCGGCTCGCATCGTGCACGTTCACCACGTCCCGGCCGCGCACCGGCCGGTCGCCGGGCAGCAGCATCCCGGCCAGGGCGGCGAGCACCGGACGGACCGCCATGGAGCGCATGGCGAACACGTCCAGTCCCCTCGAGAAGTGCGCACGCGGAAAGGGATCCACCGGATGGCGGCCGAGATAAGTCCACGGCGCGGTATTGGCCACGAAGGAAAGGAACAGGCCCGTCACCGGCGGATGCCCGGGCCGTTCCAGGGTGAGCGCCGGGTGCACCCGGTCGGTGCGGGTGAAGAACTCCCGCAGCGCCACCCGGACGTAAAGGGTGGGGTCGGGACGGCGCCCGGTGTCGCGCCGCCGCTCCACCACCCGGATCACCTCCGCGTCGAGCCCCAGGCCCGCGCAGAACGTGAAGTAGCGGTCGTCGGCCATGCCCAGCCCGATCCAGCGGTGCCGGCCCGCCCGCAGCGCGTCCAGCACCAGCCGGGTGGCCCCGATCGGCTCGGCGGGCAGGCCCAGCGCCCGCGCGAACACGTTGGTGCTGCCGATCGGCAGCACCGCCAGCGCCGGTACGTCGGCGGACGGCCCGGCCGCCAGCAGCCCGTTGACGGTCTCGTTCACGGTGCCGTCGCCGCCGAGGGCGAGCACCACGTCGTACTTGCCCGCGGCCGCCTCGCGGGCCAGCTCCACCGCGTGCCCGCGGTGGGCGGTCTCGGCGAACTCCAGGTCCAGATCGCCGGAGAAGGCGCGGAAGAGCAGGTCGCGGACCCGCCGGGAGGTCGACGTCGCCTTGGGGTTGGCGATGAGCATGGCGCGCACGGCGCAAGGCTATCCGCCGCGGGAGCGGCGTCCCGACACGGCGACCGGGGAGAACCCCGCGGCCGGACGGCGGTAGGGTTACCGCTTGTGTCCGAACGTCGCCCCCTGACCGTGACCGCCGCCGCCGCGCTGGAGGCCGCCGAGGGCGTCGCCGCGCTCGGCTTCGGCGCGTTCGTGGCCTGGGAGACCGTGGTGGGCGAGCCGCTGGACCCGGTGACCGCCTGGGCGGTGACCGGGATGGCCCTGCTCGGCGGCTTCTGCATGCTGGCGGTCGCCCGCGGGCTGCTGACCGCCGAACGCTGGAGCCGGGCGCCCACGGTGCTGACCCAGCTGTTCGTGCTGCCGGTGGCGTGGTCGCTGCTGCAGAGCGACCAGTACGCCTACGGCGTTCCGCTGATGATCGTGGCCGTGCTGACGCTGGTGCTGGCCCTCAGCGGTCCCACCACCCGCTTCCTGCTGGCGGCCGAAGCGGGCGATGACGACGAGGACGAGGGCCCGGACGCGCAGACCGGGACCGGCGCCACCGGCAAGGGCGGCCCCGGGTCCCGGTCCTAGGTTCTGGGGCGACGCGTCCGCGCCGTCGTCACCCGTCGGTCACTCGTCGGCGGTCAGGCCCTCGCGCAGCTGCGCCAGCGTACGGGCCAGCAGCCGCGACACGTGCATCTGGGAGATGCCCAGCTCCGCGGCGATCTGCGACTGCGTCATGTTGCCGAAGAACCGCAGCAGCAGGATCCGCTTCTCGCGGGCGGGCAGCTTCTCCAGCAGCGGCTTGAGCGACTCGCGGTACTCCACGCCCTCCAGGGAGTCGTCCACCATGCCGAGCGAGTCGGCCACGGCGGGCGCGTCCTCGTCCCCGGAGTCGGGGGCGTCCAGCGAGACGGTGGAGTAGGCGTTGGCGGACTCCAGGCCCTCCAGCACCTCCTCCTCGCTCATCTGCAGGTGCTCGGCCAGCTCGCTGACCGTGGGGGCGCGGCCCTCGCGCTGCGCCAGGTCGCTGATCGCCTTGGTCAGCGACAGCTTCAGCTCCTGCAGCCGGCGGGGCACCCGCACCGCCCAGCCCTTGTCGCGGAAGTGCCGCTTGATCTCGCCCACGATGGTGGGCGTGGCGTAGGTGGAGAACTCCACCCCGCGGTCCAGGTCGAACCGGTCGATCGACTTGATCAGCCCGATGGTCGCCACCTGGATCAGGTCGTCCAGCCACTCGCCCCGGTTGCGGAACCGGCGGGCCAGGTACTCCACCAGCGGCAGGTGCAGCTCCACCAGCTGGTCGCGGACCCGCTGGCGCTCCGGGTCGCCCTCGGGCAGCTCGTGCAGCCGCTCGAACAGCGCCCGGGCGCGGGCGCGGTCCGGTACGCCGGCGTCCGGCCGCTCGTCGGCCTGGCCGGGTGCGCCGCTCTCCGGCAGCGTCGTCTTCTCGGTCATGGCGCCACCTCGCCCGGCGGCGGTCCTGCCGGTCGCCTCGTCCGCCGCATCGCCCTGGTCACTTCGCCCCCGTCGCCCCGCGACGCTTCTGCAGCATCACGATCACCCGGTCGTCGGCGCCCACCGTGGAGTCCACGTCGCCGGCCAGCGCGGACAGCACCGTCCAGGCGAACGTCTCACGGCTGGGCACCAACCCGTCCACGGTCAGCACCGACACCGCGATCCGCATCGCCTCCCCGGTCAGCTCGAACTGGCACTCCAGATCGGTGCCGGGGACGGCCTGCGGGAGCAGCATCGCGCAGGCCTCGTCCACCGCGATCCGCAGGTCCTCGATCTCGTCCAGCGTGAAGTCGAGCCGGGCCGCGAGCCCGGCGGTGGCCGTGCGCAGCACCGACAGGTAGGCGCTGTCGGCGGGCAGCTTCACCGTGACCACGTCCCGGACGGCCGGGTGGACGTCGGCCGGCATCTCGGCTGGCATGGCAGTGGTTTCCTCGGTCACATTTCTCCCTCGGCTGGGGCGCGCCTCCTTCGAAACTACCGCCTGTCACGGGTGCGGTGATGCTCCGGCGCGCACCGGTTTCCGCCCTGCCCGGGTCTTGACACGCCGTTTCGCATTCCGAACCTCCGCGGGCAGCGGGATACATCACATCGGCCCTGCGCCGGGCCGTCCGCGACCCGATGGACGGGACCGGCGGGTGCGGGCACAGGTCGGATCCGTCCCGGAAGCATGCGGACCCAGTGTAGTCGATCGTTCACTCGAGGCCCGGAACGGCGGTTTCCGTGGGGAGTCGCCGCCCCGGCGGCGGCCCTCAGCGACGGCCCAGCTCGGCCAGCGCCTCGCCGGTGAGCCGGTAGACCGTCCACTCGTCCTGCGGCGTGGCGCCCAGCGCCTTGTAGAAGCCGATGGCGGGCTCGTTCCAGTCCAGCACGGACCACTCGACCCGCTGGTAGCCGCGGTCGACGGCGATCCGCGCCAGCTCGGTCAGCAGCGCCCGGCCGTGCCCGCCGCCGCGCGCCTCGGGCCGGACGTACAGGTCCTCCAGGTAGATCCCGTGGGTGCCCGTCCAGGTCGAGAACGTCAGGAACCACAGCGCGAACCCGACCACCCTGCCGTCCTGCTCGGCCACGTGGGCGAACGCCTTCGGCTCGGGTCCGAACAGGGCCCGCCGCAGGTCCTCCTCGGTGGCCCGCACCTCGTGCAGGGACTTCTCGTAGTCCGCCAGCTCGCGGATCAGCTCCAGGATCGTGGGCACGTCGTCGATGACAGCGGGTCGAATCACGGGCAGAGGCTACCGGCCCGTTCTCATCCTCAGGACCCCCGCACCAACGTTCTGAAGACCACCGCGAACGGGCCCGCGTGGTCGTGAGGGAGGAGCGGGGCAAGATCGCTCGTTCCTCGCGATCTTGCCCCGCGACGACCGAACGGCCGCGCGTTCACAGGCCCGTTCGCCGTCGCGCCGGAGGCGCGACCATGGGCACGCTCAGCTCTGCTTGGTCTCCCAGAAGATCTTGTCGATCTCGGCGATCTTGGCCAGCAGGTCGTCGGCGACCTTCGGGTCCATGGTGCCCTTGGCCCCGGCGGCGCCGGCGAGCTTGGTGGCCTCGTTGAACAGCTGGTGCAGCTGCGGGTACTTCTCGAAGTGCGGCGGCTTGAAGTAGTCGGTCCACAGCACCCACAGGTGCTCCTTGACCAGCTGGGCGCGCTGCTCCTTGATGAGGACCGCCCGAGTGCGGAACGTGGGGTCCTCGTTGGCGTGGTACTTCTCGATGATGGCCTTGACCGACTCGGCCTCGATGCGCGCCTGCGCCGGGTCGTAGACGCCGCACGGCAGGTCGCAGTGCGCGGAGACCGTGGTCTTCGGACGCAGTAGCTTTGCCAGCACCTGTTCGTCCCTTCCTCTAGCGGATCATGCTCAGGCCACCGACATTACTCTGGTGCCGCGCGCCGTGCGCGCGCAGGGCGGTGACCCGCGGCGGTACGGGGCTCCCCGTCGTGCGTTCCTATCCGGAGAGGGGCGAGGTATTCCGTGTGGCGGGCCGTGGCGGTGACCGGGGAGTCGATGCTGCCGGTGCTGCGGCCGGGGGACTTCCTGCTGGTGCGGCGCGGCGGCCGGGCGGTGCGGGCCGGTGACGTGGTGGTCGCCCGGCATCCCCGCGACGGCGGGCCGCTGATCGTCAAGCGGGCGGTGCGCCGCGACGCGGACGGCTGGTGGCTGGAGAGCGACAACCAGCGCGCCCCGGGCCGGCAGGACAGCTGGGACTTCGGCGCGGTGCCGGACGCGCTGGTGCTGGGCCGGGTGGTGGCCCGGTACTGGCCGCCCTCGCGGATCGCGCTGTCGCCGGCGGCGTTCTCGCCGGGACGAGACCGGGACCCGGACCGCTAGGGGATCCCGTTGGAACGGCCCGCGCACTGCGGCGAGCAGTGCCGGCGGGAGCGGTCCACGGTGGTGTCGAAGAAGACGTTCCCGCAGCCCTCGGCCGCGCAGACGCCCAGCCGGTCGACGCCCCGGTCGCTGATCAGCACCGCCAGCCCCATCGCCGCGCCGGCCGCGTACCGGTCGGGCACCGAGCCGCTCTCGGTCAGGTGCAGGTGCCAGCACTGGCCGTCGTGGCCGGACAGCTGGGGCTGCACCGGATGCTGGATGAGCAGCGTGTTCAGCCGGTCCACGGCGTCGGCGTGGTCGCCGCGGGCGGCGGCGGTGAACACCGCGCGCAGCGAGTCCCGCAGCTCGCGCATCGCGTCCAGGTCGCGGCGGGTCACCCGGCCGCCCAGATGCGGCCGGATCCGCAGCAGCCGCTGCAGGGAGTCCAGGTCGCGCAGCGAGTCCTCGGCCGGGTCGGAGGAGTTGACCAGCTCGATCGCCAGCTCCGCGTAAGAGGCGAGGTCCACCGGCGCTCCCTACGGCCGACGGGCGGCGTGACGGTCCGTATCTGCCTCGAGTATGACACGCCCCGGACCTGCCGTTGACCGGGGCATATCAAATATGTGCACCTCAGGACGGGGATCCGCCCGCCCGGAACCGCCGTGCGCCGCGTTCCCGGCACGGCCCGGTCGCGGGCCGTGCCGGAGCCGGGTCAGATCCGGTTGACGCCCTCGCGGCGCGCCTGCTCGGCGACCGCGGCGATGACCGCCGGGGCCACCCGCTCGTCGAACGGGCTGGGGATCACGTAGTCCGGGCTCAGGTCGTCGCCCACCACGTCGGCCAGCGCCTGTGCGGCGGCCAGCTTCATGCCCTCGGTGATCGTGTGCGCCCGCACGTCCAGCGCGCCCCGGAAGATGCCGGGGAAGGCCAGCACGTTGTTGATCTGGTTGGGGAAGTCGCTGCGCCCGGTGGCGACCACCCTGGCGTGCCGCCGCGCCACGTCCGGATGCACCTCGGGCGTGGGGTTGGACAGCGCGAACACGATCGCGTCGTCGGCCATGGTGGCGATGCACTCCTCGCGGACGGTGCTGCCGGACAGGCCGATGAACACGTCGGCCCCGTTCAGCGCCTCCTCGGTGGAGCCCTTCAGACCCAGCTTGTTGGTGTCCCGGGCGAGCGCGGCCTTGACCGGGTTCAGCCCGTCACGGCCCTGGTAGATCATGCCCTTGCTGTCGGACACCGCGATGTCGCCGATCCCGGCGTTCAGCAGGATCCGGGTGACCGCGACGCCGGACGCGCCGGCCCCGGCCACGACCGCGCGCAGCGCGGACAGCGGCTTGCCGATCAGCCGGGCGGCGCCCTGCAGCGCGGCCAGCGCCACGATGGCGGTGCCGTGCTGGTCGTCGTGGAACACCGGGATGTCCAGCGCCTCGCGCAGCCGGTCCTCGATCTCGAAGCACCGCGGCGCGCTGATGTCCTCCAGGTTGATGCCGCCGAAGCTGGGTGCGAGCCGGATCACGGTCTCGATGATCTCTTCGGTGTCGGTGGTGTTCAGCGCGATCGGCACGGAGTCCACGTCGGCGAACTGCTTGAACAGCAGCGCCTTGCCCTCCATGACCGGCATGGACGCGGCCGGGCCGATGTCGCCCAGGCCGAGCACCGCGGTCCCGTCGGTGACGACGGCGACCACCTTGGACGTCCAGGTGTAGTCGTGGGCCAGTTCCGGATTGTCGGCGATGGCGGTGCAGACGCGCGCCACGCCGGGCGTGTAGGCGAGGGAGAGATCGTCCTTGTCGCGCACCGGGACGGTGGAACGGACCTCCAGCTTGCCCCCGCGGTGCAGAGTGAACGCCGGATCGTCGGAATAGTCGGTGGTGGATTCAGGCTCGGTAGCCACAGCGACCCCTGTCTTGATGAACGGCTTCGGGCAGATGCCACCGCTGCCGGGCGGTCTAGGTGGCCGTCTCCTGGGTGGTCATCTCTCGACGTACGGGGGTCACCCGTTGTCTGATTGTGCCACACCCCCCGGAAGCGGCCGGCGGCCGGGAGGGGTGGCCTCCGCCACGTCCCGCGGTGCCTCCGGGAGGTCACGGAGGGTGCCCGGTTTTTAGCCCTTCATCCCGTTCCTGGCGTACCCTGCGGAGTACTTGGAACGGTCCTGACCGGCCCGTGCACAGCGACCCACCCGGGTGACCTGTTGTGCGATCGTGTCGTGGCCTTAATCCAGACAGTGTCCGCTCTGAGTGAAGATGTCCTGCAAACCTTCCGATCGGCGAAGGTGCTACGAACGAGTCGAAGGGGGACCTGTGATCACCGGTTCTCTGCGCCGCCGCGCCGTCGCGGCGGCCGCTGTCATGTTGTCGGGCGCCCTCGCCCTGTCGGCCTGCGGGGACGACTCCGAGGACACCGGGGCGACCTCCCAGACCTCCGCCGACGCCTCGCTGGCGGCGATGGTCCCCGACGCGATCAAGAGCGACGGTGTGATCAAGGTGGGCACGGACGCGTCGTACCCGCCCAACGAGACGGTGGACCCGGCCACCCAGAAGATCGTCGGCTGGGACGTCGAGCTGTTCACCGCGGTGGCCGCCAAGCTGGGGCTGAAGGCCGAGTTCGAGAACGCCGGATTCGACACCATCGTCCCGGGCGTGCAGTCCGGCAAGTACGAGGTCGGCGTGTCCTCGCTGACCGACAACAAGGAACGCGAGCAGGTCGTCGACTTCGTCACCTACTACTCCGCCGGCACCGCCTGGGCCGTTCCCAAGGGCAACCCCAAGAAGGTCGACCCCAACAACGCCTGCGGTCTGAGCATCGGCGTGCAGCAGGGCACCGTGCAGGTCGAGGACCTGACCGCCAAGAGCAAGGCGTGCACCGACGCCGGCAAACCCGCCATCAAGCAGGTGGTCCGCAAGCAGCAGACCGAGGTCAACAACGACCTGGTGGCCGGGAAGATCGACGCCATGGCCGCCGACTCGCCGATCGTGGGCGGCGTGGTGAAGCAGACCGGCAAGCTGGAGATCATCGGCCAGGTGTACGACACCGCCCCGTACGGCTACGCCGTCAGCAAGAACTCCGGCAAGTTCAAGGACGCCCTGCAGGCGGCCCTCAAGGCGCTGATCGCCGACGGCACCTACAAGCAGATCCTGACCAAGGCCGGCGTGGAGTCCGGAGCGATCACGGAGCCGGTGATCAACGGGGCGCAGAGCTGACCCGATGACCGTTGACCAAGACGTGCAGAAGGGACGGCCCGAGGCGATCCGGGCCGTCCCGGTCCGGCATCCCGGACGCTGGGCCGGCGCCGCCGTGGTGCTCGTCCTGGCGGCGATGTTCGTCCACTTCCTGCTCTACAACCCGGCGTTCAACTGGAGCGAGCAGTGGAAGTACATCTTCTCCGACGCGGTCCTGCGGGCGGTCCGTAACACCATCTGGCTGACCGTCGTGGCGATGGTGGGCGGCGTCGCGCTCGGCGTCGTGCTGGCGCTGATGCGGATGTCGCCCAACCCCCTGATGCGGGGGGCGGCCTTCCTGTACCTGTGGTTCTTCCGCGGCACCCCGCTGTACACCCAGCTGCTGATCTGGGGCGCCATCGGCGCGCTGATCCCCACGGTGGGCATCGGCATCCCGTTCGGCCCGGAGTTCCAGACCTGGCAGACCCAGAAGCTGATCAACGTGGCGCTGGCCGCCGCGCTGGGCCTGCTGCTCAACGAGGCCGCCTACATGGCCGAGATCGTCCGGGCCGGCATCCTGTCGGTGGACCCGGGCCAGCAGGAGGCCGCCAGCGCGCTGGGCATGTCGCGGATGCAGACCATGCGCCGCATCGTGCTGCCGCAGGCGATGCGGGTGATCGTGCCGCCGACCGGCAACGAGACCATCTCGATGCTGAAGAACACCTCGCTGGTGGCGGCGGTGCCGTACGCGGAGCTGACCTGGACGGCGCAGACCATCTACGCCAACACCTACCAGATCATCCCGATGCTGATCATGGCGTGCCTGTGGTACCTGTTCCTGTCCTCGCTGCTGATGATCGGCCAGTACTACCTGGAACGGCACTTCAGCCGGGGCGTCGGGACCAACGGCGGCGGGAACCGGGGACGGGGACGGCTGCGGGCGCTGCGCGGGGGAGGACGCCGGTGAAGACGGACGAGACGGCCCGGCGCCCGATGGTCAGGGCCGAGCAGGTGCACAAGAGCTTCGGCCACGTCGAGGTGCTCAAGGGCATCGACCTGGAGGTGCAGCCGGGCGAGGTCATGTGCGTGATCGGGCCGTCCGGCTCGGGCAAGTCCACGTTCCTGCGCTGCATCAACCACCTGGAGAAGATCGACGCCGGGCGGCTGTGGGTGGACGGCCACCTGGTCGGCTACCGGGAGAAGGGCGGCAAGCTCCACGAGCTGCGCGACCGCGAGGTGGCCGAGCAGCGCCGCGACATCGGCATGGTGTTCCAGCGGTTCAACCTGTTCCCGCACATGACGGCGCTGGAGAACGTCATGGAGGCGCCGGTGCGGGTCAAGAAGGAGCCCAAGGCCGAGGTCCGCCAGCGCGCCGTGGCGCTGCTGGAACGGGTCGGCCTGGGGGACAAGATCGCCAGCTATCCCGCCCAGCTGTCCGGCGGGCAGCAGCAGCGGGTGGCGATCGCCCGGGCGCTGGCCATGCAGCCCAAGCTGATGCTGTTCGACGAGCCCACCTCGGCGCTGGACCCCGAGCTGGTGGGGGACGTGCTGGACGTGATGAAGCAGCTCGCCGAGGACGGCATGACCATGGTGGTGGTCACCCACGAGATGGGCTTCGCCCGCGAGGTCGGCGACTCGCTGGTCTTCATGGACGGCGGCGTGGTCGTGGAGTCGGGGGCGCCGCGCGAGGTGCTCACCAACCCGCAGCACCCGCGCACCCAGGACTTCCTGTCCAAGGTCCTGTAAGGAGCGTGGCCCGCGACGGCCCGCACCCCGAGCCGGGGGTGCGGGCCGCCGGCGTCTAAGGTGGGCGCATGTTCGCTGTGAGCGCTGTGCGATTCGATGCCGACGACCCCCTGAACGGGCTGGAGCTGGGCGAGCGGCCCGAGCCCGAGGTGCCGGAGGGGTGGACGACCGTCACGGTGAAGGCGGCCTCGCTCAACCACCACGACCTGTGGTCGCTGCGGGGGGTGGGGCTGCGCACCGAGCAGCTGCCGATGATCCTCGGATGCGACGCGGCCGGGGTGGACGAGGACGGCAACGAGGTCATCGTGCACGCGGTGATCGGCGATCCGGACCGGGGCGGGGGCGACGAGACCCTGGACCCCAAGCGGTCGCTGCTGTCGGAACGGCACCCGGGGACGTTCGCCGAGAAGGTCGCGGTGCCGCGGCGCAACCTGGTGCCCAAGCCGAAGGAGCTGTCGTTCGAGGAGGCGGCCTGCCTGCCGACCGCGTGGCTGACGGCGTACCGGATGCTGTTCGACAAGTCGGGGCTGCAGCCCGGCTCGACGATCCTGGTGCAGGGCGCCGGGGGCGGGGTGGCGACCGCGCTGATCGCGCTGGGGGCGGCGGCCGGCTACCGGGTCTGGGCGACCAGCCGCAGCGAGGCCAAGCGCAAGCGGGCGCTGGAACTGGGCGCCGACGCGGTGTTCGAGAGCGGGGCCCGGCTGCCCGAACGGGTCGACGGGGTGATGGAGACGGTCGGGCAGGCCACCTGGGCGCACTCGGTGAAGTCGCTGCGCCCCGGCGGGCGCATCGTGACCTGCGGCGCCACCACCGGGCAGCAGCCGGGCGCGGAGCTGAACCGGGTGTTCTTCACCCAGCTGTCGGTGGTCGGCTCCACCATGGGCACCCGTGACCAGCTCGTGCGGCTGGCGCGCTTCCTGGCGGTCACCGGCACCCGCCCGCCGATCGACCGGGTGCTGCCGCTGTCCGAGGCGCGCCAGGGGCTGGCCGCGATGGCGGCCGGCGACCTGTTCGGCAAGATCGTGCTGACCGTCTGACCCGTTCCGTGGAGGACCCCGGACCGGGCGGGTTCAGTCCTCGCGGCGGTCGAGGATCTCGGTGCGGATCCGGGCGGCGGTCTCGTCCAGCACGGACTGGATCGCCGCCAGGCCCTCCTCGGTCAGCCCGGTGGCCCCGGCGTTCGCGCGGACGTCCTCGACGAACTTGCGCAGGGCGCGTTCCAGCTTGACGCGGGCGATGTCGTCGGCGGTGCCGGTGGCGGTGCGCCAGGCGTCCTCCCAGTTCTGCCGCCACTCCCGCGCCCAGGCGTCGCGCTGCTCGCGCCAGTACTCCCTCTGCCGCCGCCACTCCTCCCTCTGCCGCTCCTTGGTCTCCCGCCACGCCTCCTTGGAGGTGGCGCGGTCCCGGCGGCGCATCTCCCGGGCCGCCTGGGTCAGCTCCTCGCGCAGCGAACGGACGGTGTCGCGGACGTCCTCCTGCACCTGGCGGGCGAACTGCTGGGCCGAGGCGGAGATCTCCTCCTCCAGGTCGGCCAGCTCGTCCATCCGGCGCTCCAGCTCGGCCCGGCCCTTGTCGGTGAGGGAGTAGACCTTCTTGCCCTTGACCACCTCGTGGGTGACCAGCCCGTCGGCCTCCAGCCGGGCCAGCCGCGGGTAGATGGTGCCGGGGGAGGGCGAGTAGACGCCCAGGAAGCGGTCCTGCAGCAGCCGGATCACCTCGTAGCCGTGCCGGGGGCTCTCCTCCAGCAGCTTGAGCAGGTACAGCCGAAGGCGGCCATGGCCGAACACGGGGCTCACGCATCCTCCACGGGGGCGTCGGTCAGGTCCTGGTCCTCATCGGGGTCGGGCCTGCTGAGCAGGGTGACGCTGCCGGACACGGTGTTGACGGTCAGATGGCCGTCCCCGGTTCCCAGCGTGCCGGTGACGTTGCGGGCCACCGCCCGGTCGTGGCGCCGCAGCCCCGGGAACGAGGTGTCGATCCGGCCGGCCGCCGAGCTGAGGTGCACCTCGGCGGAGGTGGACTCCGGCAGCCGCAGCGCCACCTCCCCGGACACCGTGCTCACCGTCAGCGTACGGTCCGCCACCAGCGCCACGTCGGCGGCGATCCGGCCGCTGACGGTGCGGGCGCCGAGCCTGCGGATCGATCCGCCGGCCAGCGTCAGGTCCCCGGCCACCGAGGTGAACGACACCGCGCCGTCCAGCCCCTGCGCCTCGATCCGCCCGGAGACGGTGCCCGCGTCGACGTGCCCGCCGACGCCGTCCAGGACGACGTCGCCGGTGGCGCTGCGCACGGAGGTGCGGGCCGACAGCCCGGTCACCACCGCGTCCGCGGAGATCAGGTTGAGCTGCACCGGGCAGTCCGGCGGGACGGTCACCGTGACGGCGGCGCGGGCCTGCTGGTTGCGCAGCCAGCCCAGCACGCCCTCCAGCATCCGCTCGTGGCCGATGGTGAGCATCCCGGCCTCGTGGTCGATCTGCAGCGGCGGCCCGGCGACGTCCTCCACCACGACCGTCGGCCGGTCCGCGGTGGCCAGCACGTTGACCGAGCCGCCGACCAGGGTGGCCTTCAGCGCCACCACGCCGTCCAGTTCCAGCGTCGCGGACTCCTCGATCGTCCAGCGCGACATGGCCACCGCCTTCCGGGAAGTGCGCCTGCGATATTCACGATATGTCGCGTCTGGCCCGAGTCAAGGACCGGTCAGTCCTCCGCGTCGTCCTCGAGCCGGGCCAGCCAGGTGGCCAGCCGCTCGATCGGCGTCTCGAACTCCGGGTTCAGGTCGATGAACTCGCGCAGCCGCTCGGCCACCCAGTCCAGCGTGACCTCCTCGGTCCCGCGGCGCTCGGCGAGCTCCTCGATCCCCCGGTCGGTGAAGTACACCGTTCCTCCTCACAGATGTCGCTACGGTCCCGGAACAGGCCGAGGGCCCCGGGGGTGCCGGGGCCCTCGGTACGAGCACGTGACCCGTCGCCCGGGGGCGGCCCCGGACGGGAACGGGATCAGCCGGGGAAGACCTGCTGCAGCAGGGCCTCCTGCTCCACGGCGTGCATCTTGGCCGAGCCCACCGCGGGGGAGGAGCTGGCCGGACGGGAGATCCGGCGCAGCGTCCGGCCGTCCAGGTGCGGCGGCAGCGCCAGCGCCAGGTACGGCCAGGCGCCCTGGTTGGCCGGCTCGTCCTGCACCAGCACCAGCTCGGCGTCGGCCGGGTACTTGGCCAGCTCCGCCTTCAGCTCCTCGACCGGCAGCGGGTACAGCCGCTCCAGCCGGACCACCGCGGTGTCGGTCGCGCCCTTCTTGTCGCGCGCCGCCATCACGTCGTAGTAGATCTTCCCGGTGGTGATCAGCACCCGCCGCACGCCCGCCGGGTCGACGTTCCCCTGCTCGGGGATCACCGGCAGGAACGCGCCCTCGGTGATCTCCGCGATCCGGGAGGCCGCGCCCTTGTGCCGCAGCAGCGACTTGGGCGTGAACACCACCAGCGGCTTGCGCCGGCCCGACTTGACCTGCCAGCGCAGCAGGTGGAAGTAGTTGGCGGTGGTGGTCGGGTACACCACCGTCATGTTGTCCTGGGCGCACAGCTGCAGGAACCGCTCGATCCGGGCCGAGGAGTGGTCCGGGCCCTGACCCTCGTAGCCGTGCGGCAGCAGCAGCACCAGCGACGAGCGCTGGCCCCACTTCTGCTCACCGGACACCACGAACTCGTCGATGATCGACTGGGCGCCGTTGACGAAGTCGCCGAACTGGGCCTCCCAGCACACCAGCGCGTCCGGCCGGGTCAGCGAGTAGCCGTACTCGAAGCCCATCGCGGCGAACTCGCTGAGCAGCGAGTCGTGCACGTAGAACTTCGACACGCCCTGCCCGAACTGCTTGAGCGGGGTGTACTCCTCGCCGGTCCTGCGGTCCACCAGCACCGCGTGCCGCTGGCCGAAGGTGCCGCGCCGGGAGTCCTGGCCGACCAGCCGGACCGGGTGCCCGTCGATCAGCAGCGACCCGAACGCCAGCAGCTCGCCGGTCGCCCAGTCCACCGCGTCGTCCTCCACCGCCTGCGCCCGGCGCTGCAGGATCGGCTGCAGCCGCGGGTGCACGGTGAAGCCGTCGGGCAGGTTGACCTGGGTCTCCAGCAGCCGCTTGACGGTCTCCAGCGGAATCGCGGTGCCCGCCGAGCGGTGGTCGATCGGGATCGGCGCCTCCTCGCCCGGCTTGACCACCGAGCCCGGCTCCGGCGGCCTGGTCAGCGCCTCCCGGGTCTCGGTGAAGGCCCGCTCGAGCTGCTCCTGGTAGTCCCGCAGCGCCGACTCGGCCTCCTCCACCGTGATGTCGCCCCGGCCGATCAGCGCCTCGGTGTACAGCTTGCGCACCGAGCGCTTGGCGTCGATCAGGTCGTACATCAGCGGCTGGGTGAACGAGGGGTTGTCGGACTCGTTGTGGCCCCGCCGCCGGTAGCAGATCATGTCGATGACGACGTCCTTCTTGAACGCCTGGCGGTACTCGAACGCCAGCCGCGCCACCCGGGCGCACGCCTCGGGGTCGTCGCCGTTCACGTGGAAGATCGGGGCCTGGATCATCCGGGCCACGTCGGTGGCGTACACGCTGGAGCGCGAGTACTCCGGCGCGGTGGTGAAGCCGACCTGGTTGTTGACCACGATGTGCACGGTGCCGCCGGTGCGGTAGCCGCGCAGCTGCGACAGGTTCAGGGTCTCGGCGACCACGCCCTGCCCGGCGAACGCGGCGTCGCCGTGGATCAGCACCGGCAGCACGGTGAAGCCGGCCTCGCCGACGTCCAGGATGTCCTGCTTGGCGCGGACCACGCCCTCCAGCACCGGGTTGACCGCCTCCAGGTGGGAGGGGTTGGCCACCAGCGAGGTGCGGATCTTGGAGCCGTCGGCGGCCACGAAGTCGCCCTCGGCGCCGAGGTGGTACTTGACGTCACCGGAGCCCTGCGCGCTGCGCGGGTCCAGGTTGCCCTCGAACTCGCCGAAGATCTGCGCGTAGGACTTGCCGACGATGTTGGCCAGCACGTTGAGCCGGCCGCGGTGCGCCATGCCGATGACGACCTCGTCCAGGTGGGAGCGGGCCGCCGCGCTGATCACCGAGTCCAGCAGCGGGATCAGCGACTCGCCGCCCTCCAGCGAGAACCGCTTCTGCCCGACGAACTTGGTCTGCAGGAAGGTCTCGAACGCCTCGGCGCTGTTGAGCCGCCGCAGGATGTGCAGCTGCTCCTCGCGGGTCGGCTTGTCGTGCGGGACCTCCACCCGCTCCTGGATCCAGGCGCGCTCCTCGGGGTCCTGGATGTGCATGTACTCGATGCCGACCGTGCGGCAGTACGAGTTGCGCAGCACGCCCAGGATCTCGCGCAGCTTCATGGTCGGCTTGCCGCCGAAGCCGCCGGTGGCGAACTCGCGCTCCAGGTCCCACAGGGTCAGGCCGTGCTGCAGGATGTCCAGGTCGGGGTGGCGGCGCTGCTTGTACTCCAGCGGGTCGGTGTCGGCCATCAGGTGGCCGCGCACCCGGTAGGCGTGGATCAGCTCGTGCACCCGGGCGACCTTGGCGACGTCGTCCTCGTGGGTGGCCGAGATGTCCTGCACCCAGCGCACCGGCTCGTACGGGATGCGCAGCGCCTCGAAGATCTCGTCGTAGAAGCCGTTCTCGCCCAGCAGCAGCTGGTGGATCCGGCGCAGGAAGTCGCCGGACTGCGCGCCCTGGATGATCCGGTGGTCGTAGGTGGAGGTCAGCGTCATGATCTTGCTGATCCCCATCCGGGCCAGCGTCTCCTCCGACGCCCCGGCGAACTCGGCCGGGTACTCCATCGCGCCGACGCCGATGATGGTGCCCTGGCCGGGCATCAGCCGCGGCACCGAGTGCACGGTGCCGATGGTGCCCGGGTTGGTCAGGCTGATCGTGGTGCCCTGGAAGTCCTCCAGGGTGAGCTTGCCGCCCCGGGCCTTGCGGACGATCTCCTCGTAGGCGGCCCAGAACTGGCGGAAGTCCAGCGTCTCGGCGGCCTTGATGGACGGCACCACCAGCTGGCGCTGGCCGTCCTCCTTCTTGATGTCGATGGCCAGGCCCAGATTGACGTGCTCCGGCTTGACCAGCACGGGCTTGCCGTCGGCCTCGGCGTAGGAGTAGTTCATCTCCGGCATCGCCTGCAGCGCGCGCACGATGGCGAAGCCGATCAGGTGCGTGAACGAGACCTTGCCGCCGCGGCCGCGCTTGAGGTGGTTGTTGATGACGATGCGGTTGTCGATGAGCAGCTTGGCGGGCACCGCGCGCACGCTGGTGGCGGTCGGCACCTGCAGGCTGGACTCCATGTTGGCGACCGTGCGGGCGGCCACGCCCTTCAGCCGTACCTCCTCGGCCCCCGCGGGCGGCGGCGCGCTCGGCCTGGGCTTCTCCACCTTGGGCTTTTCCGCGGCCGGCGCCGGGGCGGGCGGGGCCGGGGCCTTGGCCGCGGGGGCGGCCTGGCCGTCGCCGGCCTCGGGCCGCGCCGGGGCCGGGGCGGCCGGGGCGGCGGCCGAGCCGTTGGCGGCCGGTGCGGACTGGCCCTGCGGCGTGGCCGGCCGGGAGCCCGGCTGGTAATCGGCGAAGAAGTTCCACCAGGCCTGGTCCACCGAGTTCGGGTCCTCGAGGTACTTTTGGTACAGCTCGTCGACCAGCCACTCGTTGGCGCCGAAGTCTGTGGTCCTTGGGTCGGCACTGGTACGCGCTGACTCTGTCGACACGGCGGGGATCGCCCCTCTTCCGCAGCTCGCAGGTGTTGTCTGAATCGAGTCAAGGCTACTCGCCTCGAGCCCGCGCGGCGGTAGCCGGGACGGCATACCGGCCGGTAGAGCCCGATTATCGGCGATGTCGCCCGCCGGGAGCGGGATGTTCCGGCAAGATCACAACATCGGCGGGGCTGCGGGCATTCCCGCCGCCCCGCCGTACCGGGGGCTCAGTGGGTGTGCTGCGGGACCGTGGGACCCTCGCTGGCCTGCACCAGCACGAAGCCCTGGCCCTGGAACGCCAGCTGCAGCGCCTCGCCGCTGCCCCGGCCGATCAGCGCGCCCGCCTTGAAGGTCTTGTTGACCCCGACGTGCAGCCCGCCGCTCCAGCAGACCGCCGACTGACCGTCGACGAACGTCGGGGCGCGGCCCGGGTCCAGCAGCACCGGGGTGCCGTGCGCGGTGATCGCCACCCAGCCGGTGCCGGTCAGCGTGGTGTTGAACAGCCCGCCGGCCATGACGCCCGCGCCCTGCACCCGCTGGATGTCGGAGTGCAGGTGCGGGTCCCAGGCCAGGATGTTGGCCCCGTTCACGGTCAGCGTCTCGTTCTCCAGGTAGAACAGGTGGATGTCGTCGGCGTTGTGGGCCAGGAACAGCAGGCCCTGCCCGCGCACCCGCATGGTCGGCACGCCCTCGCCGGTGATGGCCTTCTTCAGGAAGCGCCCGACGCCGCCGGACCCCTCGTAGTCGAAGTCCATCTGGCCCTGGAACGCCACCATCGAGCCCTGCCGGGCCAGCACGTCACCGTTCAGGTGGACGCGCAGCATCTTGGAGTTCTGCAGGGCGAAGTGCCCCGGGAGCTGGGCCTGCTCCATGTTCCCGAAGAAAGGCGAACGCACGTGTTACTCCTGCCTCGCTCCGCTCGGCGGCTCGCGCGCCTGGGGACGCGCGGCCGTTCGTCGTCGCGTTTCAAGATCGCTCGTTCCTCGCGATCTTGAAACGCTCCTCCTCACGACCGCGCGGGCGCGCTCGCGGTGGCCTTCGGTGCCGAGGAAGCTCGAAAGTCTTGATTACTGATCACTGGACGAAGCGTCAGCATAACGACGTTCGGGATCTACGGCGGGAAGTTGGGGCAGGTCAGTCGAGGCGGTCGCGGGTGTGGGGTTCGGTCCAGTCGAGGATCGGGCCCTTGGGGACGATCCTGGTCGGATTGATGTGGGGGTGGGTCATGTAGTAGTGGCGCTTGATGTGGTCGAAGTCCGTGGTCTCGTGGAAGGCGGGGAGGGAGTAGAGGTCACGGGTGTAGGCCCACAGGTTGGGGTAGTCGACCAGGCGGCGCAGGTTGCACTTGAAGTGGCCGTGGTAGACGGAGTCGAAGCGGACCAGGGTGGGGTAGAGCCGGACGTCGGCCTCGGTGAGCCGCCCGCCCATCAGGTAGCGGCGGGTCGACAGGCGTTCCTCCAGCATGTCGAGGGTGGCGAACAGCGCGTCCACCGCCTCCTCGTAGGCGTCCTGGGCCTGGGCGAAGCCGGCCTTGTAGACGCCGTTGTTGACGGTGTCGTAGATCAGGGCGTTCAGCTCGTCGATCTCCGGCCGCAGCTCCACCGGGTACAGGTCGGGGGCGCCCTCGCGGTGGTGGGCGGTGAACTCGGTCTCCAGCATCGTGGTGATGTGGGGGAAGTCGTTGGTCACCAGGCGCCCGGTGACGGTGTCCCAGATGCACGGCACCGTGTAGCGGCCCTCGAACGACGGGTCGGTGGCCAGGTACAGCTCCGACAGGAACTCGGCGCCGGTGACCGGGTCGCCGCCGGGCACGCGCCAGCCCCTCTCGTCGCGGATCGGGTCGACCACGGTGACGCCGATGACGTCCTGCAGCCCCAGCAGGTGCCGCACGATCAGCGTGCGGTGCGCCCAGGGGCAGGCGTAGGAGACGTACAACCGGTAACGGCCGGGCTCGGCGGGGAACCCGCCGGCGCCGTCGGCGGTGATCCGGTCGGTGAAGCGGTTGGCCTGGCGGACGAAGCGCCCGCCGACCGGGGTGGTGATGTCCACGATGATCGTTCCCCCGGGGAGTGTCAGGTCCTGCGGTGCCGTGTGGAGGCGCGGCCGGTGATCACCGGCAGGTCCAGGTAGGTGCGGACGCCGGGCTCGGCCTCGCAGACCGCGGGCACCGCGTTCACGGCGTGCGCGGCGGCGGCCGAGATGCCGCTGGACACCCAGTCCTCGTCGGTGGTCAGCGTGATCGAGGGCTTGCCCTGCACGCGGACCGCGTAACCCGGGTCGCCCCAGACGCCCATCCGGGAGGCGTCGGCCTTGTAGATGGCCTCGGCCATGACGAACGGGTTGCCGTCCACCAGCCCGCTGAACGTCCAGCGGGTCGCCGCGACGGTGCCCTTGGGGATGCGGCCGGCCAGGATCTCCAGGTCCTCGGGCGCCAGCCGGTACGACACGTCGCAGTCCACCTCGTCCAGCTCCACCCCCAGCGCGGTGGACACCATGTGCAGGCTCTCGGTGAACCCCGCCCGCATCACCCGGCGGGCGATCTTCAGGCTGCGGGCGTAGGCCTCCTCGGTCATCCCGAAGCCGACCTGCTGGTGCACCATCCGCCAGGACGGGTGCGCGGAGAAGTCCGAGCACTCCCGGGCGTACACGTGCGCGATCTGCCGGGACAGGCCGGACAGCAGCATCGGCATCAGGTCGGCCATGAAGCCGGGGTTGACGCCGCTGCCGTGCACCGAGGAGCCGCCGGCCTTGCACGCCCGTTCCAGCTCGGCCACCAGGTCGGGGCCGTACGCCTGCGGGTAGACCAGCCCGGTCAGGCAGATCACGTTCTTGCCCGAGGCCAGCAGCGCGCAGACGGTCTCCAGGTCGTAGGGGAGGTTCCCGCGGAACAGGCGCTTCTCGGGGGCGTACAGCACGCAGTCGGCGTCCAGCGCGAGGATCTCGGCGGTGTCGTCGGTGGCGCGCACCCCGATGGGCGGCTTGCCGGCGATGGCGGCCGCGTCGGCGCCGACCTTGGCCGGGTCGTAGACCCGTGCGCCGACCAGCTCCATGTCCGGGCGCTCCAGGACGGCTCTGATCGCGCTGCGTCCGAGCGCACCCGTCGCCCACTGCACGACGCGGTACGGCCGCATACGACCTCCGTGGGGTGTCCGGAGAGAGGGGAAAACCGGGAGCTAAGGAGACTACCTGCCGCAGAACGGAGAATCCGCGGTATTGACGCAACCCTGTCGTTTCGTGGAACCGGGCATGCACGGCGCTGGGCGGGGGGTGAATCCGAGCGGGATTCGGTCGGATGGTACCACTGAGTAATCCGAGGGTGATTACCTGAGGGGCGGGGGGTCCTCTCCCCGGACCAGTCGCTGCGACATGAGGAGATCGGATGTCGGAACTGCGCTTCGACGGACGGGTGGCGGTCGTCACCGGTGCGGGGCACGGCCTCGGCCGGCGGCACGCGCTGGAACTGGCCGCGCGCGGGGCCAAGGTCGTGGTGAACGACCTGGGCGGTGACCGCTCCGGCGCCGGGGCGTCGGCCGGCCCGGCCCAGCAGGTCGTCGACGAGATCGTCAAGAACGGCGGGGAGGCGGTGGCCAACCCCGACAACGTGGCCACCCCGGAGGGCGCGCAGGCGATCGTGCGGACCGCGCTGGACTCCTTCGGCAAGATCGACATCGTCGTCAACAACGCCGGCATCCTGCGCGACAAGTCGTTCAAGAACATGACCGTGGAGGAGTGGGACGCGGTCATCGCGGTGCACCTGCGCGGCTCGTTCCTGGTCACCAGCGCGGCGTGGCCGCACCTGCGCGAGCAGGGGTACGGCCGGATCGTCAACACCTCCTCCCCGGCCGGGCTGTTCGGCAACTTCGGCCAGGCCAACTACTCCACCGCCAAGATGGGCCTGGTCGGGTTCACCAGGACGCTCGCCCAGGAGGGCGCCAAGTACGGCATCAAGGCCAACGCCATCGCCCCGGTGGCCTGGACCCGGATGACCGAGGACCTGCTGCCCGCCGACTTCGCCGAGGTGCTCGGCGTGGACAGGGTGACCCCGCTGGTCGCCTACCTGGTGCACGAGAGCAACGAGGCCAGCGGCGAGGTCTACACCGTCGGCGGCGGCCGGATCGCGAAGGTCTTCGTGGCCGAGGGGCCGGGCTGGATGGACAAGGACGGCTTCACCGTCGAGGACGTGGCCGCCAACTGGGAGCAGATCAACGCGCAGGAGCCGTACATCGTCCCGCGCAACGTGGGCGACCAGATGGCCCCGCTGATCGCGGGCCTGCAGTAGGCCGGGCGCCATGACGGGCGACGTGACGGACGGCGCGACGGGTGACGAGGACGGGCCGCTGCTGCTGGACCGGCGGGACGGGGTCCTGGTCGTCACCCTGAACCGGCCGGACCGGCTGAACGCGGTCACCGCCGAGGTCAGCGAGCTGATGCTGGACGTCCTGAACGGGCTGATGCGCGACCCGGAGATCCAGGTGGTGGTGCTCACCGGGGCCGGGCGCGGGTTCTGCTCGGGGATGGACATCCAGGGCGACGACGCCATCGCGCCCGGCGCGGACGTCGAGGGCCGGGCGCAGCGGATCTACCGGGGCATCGCGATGGGCGGCGAGGTCACCGCCCGGCTGCGGGAGATCCCGCAGCCGGTGATCGGCGCGCTGCACGGGGCGGTCGCCGGGATGGGCGCCGCCTGGGCGCTGGCCTGCGACCTGCGGGTGGCCGACCCCACCACCAAGTTCGTGCTGCCGTTCACCAACCTGGGCCTGTCCGGCGGGGACTGCGGGCTGTCGTGGCTGCTGCCCCGCCTGGTGGGCGCGGCGAAGGCGGCCGACATCCTGTACCGGGCCAAGCGGCTGTCCGCCGAGGAGGCCCGCGAGCTGGGGCTGATCACCGAGCCGGCCGAGGCGGGCGGGCACCTGGCCGCCGCCCTCGACCTGGCCGGTGAGCTGCTGCAGCGTTCGGCGTACGGGCTGCGGCGCACCAAGGAACTGCTCAACGCGTCCCTGGACGCCCCCGGGCTGCGGCAGCAGCTCGTCGCCGAGACCGGGATCCAGACGCTGGCGTTCTTCACCGAGGACCTGGTCGAGGGGATGACCGCGACCATGGAGAAGCGTCCGCCGCGTTTCCGGAACCGCTGACCTGTTTCTTCCGGGGTCGTCCCAGACCCCCTGACAAGACCGCCGGACGCGCACCCGTGGCGCGTCCGGCGGTCGTTCTCGTGAGGAGAATCCCTGGTGGAACGGGAGATCGCGCTGGAGGGCTGCGTCAACTTCCGGGACGTCGGCGGCTACCGGGCCGACGGCGGGCACGTGCGGTGGCGGCGGCTGTTCCGCAGCGACGCGCTGCACGAGCTGACCCCCGCCGACGACGTGCTCGACCGCCTGCGCGCCGCCCTCGTGACCTCCTGAACGAGCCCTCCCCGTCCCCGCCCGGGGAGGCGTCCGCGCGACTTTGTTCTCTCAGTGGAGAAAGTCTGGGCGATCTGAGGGAAAGGTCTTCTCAAGCCGGGCAAAAGTAGGTACGTTCACGCCATCGGCCCCCAGCGGCCGAGTCTCAGGAGGGAACGGCGTGATGCGGATGACGGCGCGGCCCGAGAACCGGCACCAGGCACGGCTGCTGCGCCTGCTCCGCGACGAGGGCCCCCGGTCCCGCGCCGAACTCGGGGACGTCGTCCGGCTCTCCCGCTCCAAGCTGGCCACCGAGCTCGACCGGCTGGTCGAGCTGCGGCTGGTGGAGCCCGCCGGGCTGGCCGCCTCCCGGGGCGGGCGGCGCTCCTCGGTGGTGCGGCTGTCGCCGCGGCTGCGGTTCGTGGCGTTCGACATCGGCGCCACCTCGATCGACGTCGCGGTCACCAACGGCGAACTGGAGATCCTCGGGCACGTCTCGGAGCCCTGCGACGTGCGGCTCGGCGCCACCGCCGTGCTGGACCGGGCGCTGGACCTGCTCGGCAAGCTGCGCGACGAGGGGCTGCTGCCGGAGGTGCACGGGGCGGGGATCGGGGTGCCCGGCCCGGTCAGCTTCCGCGAGGGCGTCCCGGTGGTGCCGCCGATCATGCCGGGCTGGGACCGGTTCCCCGTCCGCGACGTCATCGCCCAGGAACTGGGCTGCCCGGTGCTGGTGGACAACGACGTCAACATCATGGCGCTGGGCGAGCTGCACGGCGGTGTGGCCCGTTCGGTGGGCGACTTCCTGCTGGTCAAGATCGGCACCGGCATCGGCTGCGGCATCGTCGTGGACGGCGCCATCTACCGCGGGGTCTCGGGCGGCGCCGGCGACATCGGGCACATCCGGGTCGACGACGACGGCCCGCTGTGCGCCTGCGGCAACACCGGCTGCCTGGAGGCGTACTTCGGCGGCGCGGCGCTGGCCCGGGACGCGCTGGCGGCGGCGCGCGCCGGGCGGTCGGCGTTCCTGGCCCAGCGGCTGGCCGAGACCGGGACCGTCACCGCCGCCGACGTGGCCGACGCGGCCGCGGCCGGCGACCCGGTGGCGGTCGGGATGATCCGCACCGGCGGCCGCCGGGTCGGCCAGGTGCTGGCCGGGCTGGTCAGCTTCTTCAACCCGGGGCTGATCATCATCGCCGGCGGGGTGGCCCGGCTGGGCCACGCGCTGCTGGCGGAGGTGCGCAGCGTCGTCTACCGCCGGTCGCCGCCGCTGGCGACCGGCAACCTGCCCATCGTGCTGTCGGAACTCGGGGAGACCGCCGGGGTCATCGGGGCGACCCGGCTCATCAGCGACCACGTCTTCTCACCCGCCTAGGACCCGTCACCTCTGGGGCGACCCCGGTCGTCCGAGATCCGCTCCTCCGCCCGGCCCGTCCGGGCGGCACCCCAGGAGGCCCCATGAGTCCACCCGGTTCGTCCCCGCTGCTGCGCATGCGCGGGATCGTCAAGCAGTTCCCGGGCGTGCGCGCCCTGGACGGCGTCGACCTGGAGGTGCGCCGCGGCGAGGTGCACTGCCTGCTCGGCCAGAACGGCGCCGGCAAGTCCACCCTGATCAAGGTGCTGTCCGGCGCGCACCAGCCGGACGCCGGCGAGGTCCTCATCGACGGCGAGCCCGTCCGGCTGGCCACGCCCACCGCGGCGATGAAGGCCGGGATCGCCACCATCTACCAGGAACTGGACCTGGTGGACGGGCTGTCGGTCGCCGAGAACCTGTTCCTGGGGCACGAGCGGTCCCGCTACGGCTTCGTCCGGCGCGGCGAGGCCAACAAGGCCGCCCGCGAACTGCTGGCCCGGCTCGGCCATCCGGAGATCCCGCCGACCCGCGAGGTCGGGCGGCTGTCCCCGGCGGCGCAGCAGGTGGTCAGCATGGCCCGCGCGCTCACCCACGACGCCCGGGTGCTGGTGATGGACGAGCCGTCCGCCGCGCTCGCCCACGACGAGGTGGACAACCTGTTCCGGATCATCCGGGAGATGACCGCCACGGGGGTCGCGGTCATCTACATCTCGCACCGGCTGGAGGAGATCCGCCAGATCGGCGACCGGGTCACCGTCCTGAAGGACGGCCGCACGGTGGCGGTCGGGCTGCCCGCCGACACCACCCCGACCGAGCAGATCATCTCCCTGATGACCGGCCGGAACGTCGAGTACGTCTTCCCGCCCCGGCCCGCGGGGCCCGCGACCGGCCCCGAGGTGCTGCGGGTGGAGAACCTGACCCTGCCGGGCCGGTTCGCCGACGTGTCGTTCGGCGTCCGGGCCGGGGAGATCGTCGGGCTGGCCGGGCTGGTCGGGGCGGGCCGCTCGGAGATCCTGGAGACGATCTACGGAAAGCGCCGTCCCGCGTCCGGGCGGGTGCTGCTGGACGGGCGCCCGATCCGGCCCGGCAGCACCGAGGCCGCGGTACGGCGCGGGATGGGCCTGGCCCCCGAGGAGCGCAAGAGCCAGGCGCTGCTGCTGGACCAGTCCGTCACCGCCAACATCACCATGGCCGCCCTGACCCGGTACGCCTCGGCGGGCTGGCTGGACCGCCGCCGCGAGCGGGCCGACGCCCGGGCGCAGATCGACGCCCTCGACATCCGCCCCGCCGACCCCGAGCGCCCGGTCCGCACCCTGTCCGGCGGCAACCAGCAGAAGGTGGTGCTGGCCCGCTGGCTGGTGCAGGGCCGCCGGCTGCTGCTGCTGGACGAGCCCACCCGCGGCGTGGACGTGGGGGCGCGCGCCGAACTGTACGCGCTGATCCGGCGGCTGGCCGACGACGGCATCGCGGTGCTGCTGGTGTCCAGCGAGGTCCCCGAGGTGCTCGGGCTGGCCGACCGGGTGCTGGTGATCCGCGAGGGCCGGCTGGTCCACCAGGCCCCGGCCGCCGAACTCGACGAGCACCGCGTGCTGAACCTGATCATGGAAGGGAGCGCCGCGTGAAGGACGTGAGCGAGCGGCCGGTCAAGGACGGCGGGTCCCCGGCCCCGGCCGGGACGTCCCGGCTGCCCCGGCTGCCGGGCGCGCTGTCCGGCGACGGCGCGGCCGGGCGGCACGCCGGGCTGGTGGCGGCCCTGCTGCTGCTGGTGCTGGTGGGGCTGATCACCAAGCCGGACAACTTCGCCACCTCGAGCAACATCGTGTCGATCCTGTCGCTGGCCGCCACCATCGGCGTGATCACGGTCGGCATGACGTTCGTGATCATCGGCGGCGGGATCGACCTGTCGGTGGGCGCGGTGATGGCGCTGGCCTCGGTGTGGGCGACCACGGTGGCCACCCAGTCGTACGGGCCGGTGATGATGGCGGTCTGCGCCATCCTGGTCGGCACCGGCGCGGGCCTGGTCAACGGGCTGCTGATCGCCTACGGCCGGATGGTGCCGTTCATCGCCACCCTGGCCATGCTGGTCGCCGCGCGCGGGCTGGCGCAGCGCATCTCCGACCGCCGCACCCAGCTCGTCCGCCCGGAGAACGACGCCATCGAGGCGCTGTCCACCACCCGGGTGCTGGGGCTGCCGCTGCTGGTCTACCTGTTCGCGGCGGTGGTGGTGATCGGCTGGCTGGTGCTCAACCGCACCACGTTCGGCCGGCGCACGTTCGCGGTCGGCGGCAACCCCGAGGCCGCCCGGCTGGCCGGGATCGACGTGCGGCGGCACACCCTGCTGCTGTACGCGCTGTCCGGGCTGTGCTGCGGGATCGCCGCGATCATCATCATGGCCCGCACCACCACCGGCTCCTCCACCCACGGCGACCTGTACGAACTCGACGCCATCGCGGCGGTGATCATCGGCGGCACGCTGCTGGCCGGCGGGCGCGGCACGCTGGCCGGCTCCATCCTGGGCCTGCTGATCTTCACCGTGATCACCAACCTGTTCATCCTCAACGGCCTGGACACCAGCGACCAGCTCATCGCCAAGGGAGTGATCATCGTCATCGCCGTGCTGCTGCAGCGGCGCGGCCTGCGCGCCTCCACCGCCACCTAGCACCCCAAGTCCACCCCCCGGGGCGGCGCACCCGCGCCGTTCCCTCTGCTCAGTACGCCCTGGAACACCCCCGAAGCAGGGAGAACGACATGACCGACACCAGCAGGCGAGGATTCCTGTTCGCCGGATCGATCGCCGGGGCGGGCCTGCTCGCCGCCGCATGCACCAGCAACACCGAGGAGGGCGGCGGCACCGGCGGGCAGAACGTCTCCACCGGCGGCGACAACGACAAGCCCGGCAAGCAGGTCACCATCGGCTTCTCCGCCCCGGCCGCCGACCACGGCTGGATCGCCGCCATCGCCAAGAACGCCGAGGCCCAGGCCAAGCAGTACTCCGACGTGAAGCTGCAGGCCGTGCAGCCCACCAACGACATCAACCAGCAGATCTCCGCGGTCGAGTCGCTGATCGCGGCGAAGGTGAACGCGCTGGTCATCCTGCCCAACGACGGCGAGCAGCTGAACCAGGTGGCGCGCAAGGCGATGGACGCCGGGATCCCGGTGGTCAACCTGGACCGGGTCTTCCCCGACAAGCTGTCGTACCGGACCTGGATCGGCGGCGACAACTACGGCATGGGCGTGGCGGCCGGGCACTACATCGGCGGCAGGCTCAAGGAGAAGGGCGTCAGCAACCCGGTGATCGTGGAGATCCAGGGCATCGCGACGCTGCCGCTGACCCAGGAGCGCAGCAAGGGCTTCGCCGACGCCCTGCGCACCTACGGCTTCCGGGTCACCGCCCAGCAGGACGCCAAGTTCACCGTGGAGAGCGGCAACCAGGTCGCGGGCAACCTGCTGCAGGCGCACAAGAAGATCGACGCGATCTGGAACCACGACGACGACCAGGGCGTCGGCGTGCTGGCCGCCATCAAGCAGGCCGGCCGCAACGAGTTCTTCATGGTCGGCGGGGCGGGCTCGGCCAACGCCATGCGGGAGATCAAGGCGGGCGGCGTGCTGGAGGCCACCGTCACCTACAGCCCCACCATGGCGTCCTCCGCCATCAAGATCGCCCGGTTGATAGCCCAGGGGAAGGGCATGGCCGACCTCGTGGAGAAGCAGGTGCCGCAGTCCATCACGCTGGCGTCGGAGACCATCACCCGGCAGAACGTCGACCAGTACCTGCCGCTGGGGTTCGAGTCTTGAGCGGCGGGGAAAGGCCCGCGCTCGGCGTCGGCATGGTCGGGCACGCGTTCATGGGCCGCGTGCACTCCCAGGCGTGGCGCAGCGTGCACGCCTTCTTCGACGTGCCGTACGTCCCGGTCATGGTCGCGGTGGCGGGCCGGTCCAGGGACCGGGTCCGCGCCGCCGCCGACCGGCTCGGCTGGGCGTCGGCGGAGACCGACTGGAAGGCGCTGCTGCGGCGCGACGACATCGACCTGATCGACATCTGCACCCCCGGCGACACGCACGCCGAGATCGCCATCGCCGCCCTCGACGCCGGCAAGCACGTCCTGTGCGAGAAGCCGCTGGCCAACACGGTCGCCGAGGCCGAGGCGATGACGGCGGCGGCCGAGCGGGCGGCCGAACGCGGGGTGCGCGCCATGGTCGCGTTCAACTACCGGCGGGTCCCGGCGATCGCGCTGGCCCGCAGGCTGGTCGCCGACGGCCGGCTGGGCGCGATCCGGCACGTCCGCGCCCAGTACCTGCAGGACTGGCTGACCGACCCCGAGCAGCCCCTCACCTGGCGGCTGCAGCGGGACAAGGCCGGCTCCGGGGCGCTCGGCGACATCGGCGCGCACATCATCGACGCCGCCCAGTTCATCACCGGCGAACGGATCACCGGGGTGACCGCGCTGACGGAGACGTTCGTGCGCGAACGCCCCGTCGGCGCGGGCGGCGGCGAGCGCGGGCCGGTGACGGTGGACGACGCGGCGCTGTTCCTGGCCCGCACCACGGGCGGGGCGGTCGCCGCGTTCGAGGCCACCCGGTTCGCCACGGGCCGCAAGAACGCGCTGCGCATCGAGATCAACGGCTCGAAGGGCAGCCTGGCGTTCGACTTCGAGGCCATGAACGAGCTGTGGTTCCACGACGCCGCGCTCGGCGACGCCGAGGGCGGCTTCCGCCGGATCCTGGTCACCGAGGCCGACCACCCGTACGCGGGCGCCTGGTGGCCGCCCGGTCACCTGCTCGGGTACGAGCACACGTTCACCCACGAGATCGCCGACCTGCTGTCGGCCATCGCCGCGGGGACCGACCCGTCCCCGTCGTTCGCCGACGGCCTCCAGGTCCAGCGGGTCCTGGCGGCCGTCGAGGCCAGCGCCGCCGCGGGCGGCGGCTGGACTCCCGTCCCGTGACCAGACGAAGAGGACGCCGGTGAACGGACCCGCGATCGACCGTCGTCCGCTGCCCGTCGCCGCCGCGGCGGGCGGCGGACGGGTCGTTCGCCGGCCCGGGCACCGTGCGCATCCCCCGCCGCCGACCGAACCATCCCACCCACCACGAGGAGCGTCATGGCGCGACCGATCACCTTGTTCACCGGCCAGTGGGCGGACCTGCCGTTCGAGGAGGTCTGCCGGCTGGCGTCCGAGTGGGGCTACGACGGCCTGGAGATCGCCTGCTGGGGCGACCACTTCGAGGTCGACAAGGCGCTGGCGGACGAGTCCTACGTCGCCCGCAAGCGCGCCACCCTGGACAAGTACAACCTCAAGGTCTGGACCATCTCCAACCACCTCGTCGGCCAGGCGGTCTGCGACCACCCCATCGACGAACGGCACCGGGCCATCCTCCCGGACCGGGTCTGGGGCGACGGCGAGCCGGAGGGGGTGCGGCGGCGGGCCGCCGAGGAGATGAAGGACACCGCCCGCGCCGCCGCCAGGCTGGGCGTGGACACCGTCGTCGGCTTCACCGGCTCGTCGATCTGGCACACCGTGGCGATGTTCCCGCCGACCCCGCCCGCCATGATCGACCGCGGGTACGCCGACTTCGCCGAACGGTGGAACCCGATCCTGGACGTCTTCGACGAGGTCGGGGTCCGCTTCGCGCTGGAGGTGCACCCCAGCGAGATCGCCTACGACTACCACACGACGGTGCGGACCCTGGAGGCCATCGGGCACCGTCCCGCCTTCGGTCTCAACTGGGACCCCAGCCACATGGTCTGGCAGCAGATCGACCCGGTCGGCTTCCTGCTGGACTTCGCCGACCGGATCTACCACGTGGACTGCAAGGACACCAAGGTCCGCTGCGGCGACGGCCGCCGCGGCCGGCTGTCGTCCCACCTGCCCTGGGCCGACCTGCGCCGCGGCTGGGACTTCGTCTCCACCGGCCACGGCGACGTCCCCTGGGAGGACTGCTTCCGGGCCCTGAACGCCATCGGCTACGGCGGCCCCATCTCCATCGAGTGGGAGGACGCCGGGATGGACCGGCTCATCGGAGCCCCCGAGGCGCTCCAGTTCGTCCGCCGCCTGGCCGCCATCGAACCCCCCGACGCCGCGTTCGACGCCGCGTTCAACTCCTGAACCCCCGAGGACCGCCGGCCGGAGCCGCCCCTGTGCGGCTCCGGCTCGCGGCGCGCCCGCTCAGCGGGCCTGCTGCTCCGCGAAGGACTTCTCCAGGGCCTCCACGTAGCGCAGGGCGATGAGCTGGGCCAGGACCGGGTGGTCGGCCAGGGGGGCGGCGATGCCGGCGCCGGTCTCGGCGGCGAGCTTGGACAACGCGGCCAGGTGGGCGGGGTCGGCCTCGGGGCCGATCACGCAGGGGGCGTAGGCGACGTGGGTGGCGCCGGCGGCGCGCAGGCGGGCGGCGGCCTCGGCGGGGCCCACCGAGCCGGGGGCGTCGTCGAGGGCGGCGGCGGTGGCCGGGACGGCCAGCCGGGAGGCCAGCAGGACGGCGCTGACCTCGGCGTCCTGGACGGCGGCCGGGCCGCCGGGGACGGCGATCACCACGCCGCCGGCCATCGTGACCATGGTCATCATCCGGATCCGGTCGGCGCGCGCCAGCCCGGCCTCGGCGAGCCGCTCGTGCAGCGCCTGGGCGATCAGCGGGTGCGGTCCCAGCGGCTCGGCGACCAGCGCGGGCACCCCGGAGGCGGCCACCGTCTCGTGCAGCGCGCGCTGGATCCGCGGGTCGGGACCGGGCAGCAGCGGCACCACCACGGCCGGGGGCATGTCCGGGGCCCGCTCGGCGGTCGCGGCGACCGCCAGGGCGTCGCGCAGCGCGTACTGCGGGCCCTCCAGGTACCCGAGCACCACCGGGCGCTCGGTGTGGGCGTGCTCGGTCAGCAGGGCGAGCGCGCCCGCCACCCCGGCCGACCCGGTGGCGTCCGGGGCGTACGCGCCCGGCACCGCCAGGATGAGCGGGGGAGCGTCCGGGGGCAGTGCGAAGGACTCGGCACCGCGATGCCGTCCACCGCGGCGCGTCCGGCGCCGCCGGGCCGGGAGGCCCTCGGGGCCTGTGTTGTCGAGAGGCGCTTCGCTGTCAGGGGTCACGGCCGGAATCGTAACGGTGCGAGGATGCCTCATTCCCTGCTTGTGGGTGATATGTGGCGAATAATCCGATTTTGTGACCCTTGTTACGGTCATGTGACGTGCGGCCGGGAGCGCCGACTGTAACGCCCTGACAACATTGCCCACCTGGTCACCGAGGATGATCCGTGACATCGGGCGCGGACGTAGTAAGCTCCCGGAACCCCCGTACCGACACCAATCGGGAGGGTCCCCGTCATGATGGGTCACGAGGCGTGATGGCCTCCGACACCACGCCGGCCAGAACCCAGTCGATCCGTACCAAGATCGTCGTGCTCCTGGTCGTCCCGCTGGCCGCCCTGGCGAGCCTGTGGGCGGGCGTGACCGTGGCCGCGTACGGCCAGGCGCGGGAGCTGTACGACGCCCGCGAGTTCAGCACCAAGGCGGCGGTTCCCGCGATGGCGCTGCTGAGCGCGCTGCAGCACGAGCGCCGCATGTCGATCGCCCTGCTCGGCGACCGGACGTTGGACCGCTCCGGGCTGGACGCGCAGCGGGTCAAGACCGACGCGGCCCGGCGGGCGTTCCGGGCCGCCGGCGCCGACGGGGGACTGCGCGACGGCATGGACCCCGACGCGCTGCGCCGGCTGGACGCGATGATCGGCCGGATGGCCGAGGTGGACGCGCTGCGCCGGCTGGTCGACCAGCGCGGGGTGTCCCGGGCACAGGTGCTGGAGGACTACTCGGCGCTGATCGACGGCGTCACCGACATCTTCAAGGGGCTGAGCGTCTCCGACGGGCACATCGGCGAGGACCTGCAGAACGTGCTGCGGCTCGGCCGGATCCGCGAGCTGTATACCCGCCAGGACGCGCTGATCACCGGGGTGCTGTCGGCGGGCCGGTGGTCCGCCGAGGAGCTGGACGCCTTCGAGCGGCTGAACGGCGCCAAGGAGTTCATGATCGCCGACGTCCTGCCCAGCCTGGACGAGGAGGCCCGCGGCCACTACGAGGAGTTCCTGGCCGGGCCGGACTACGCCCGGGTGCAGCGGCTGGAGCAGCAGCTGCTGACCGCCGACGAGGCCGACCGCCGCCCGCCGATCGACCTGGGCACCTGGCACACCGCCTCGGAGATCGTGATCACCAGGTTGGCGGACCTGGAGGCGCACGTGGTGGAGCACACCAACGACCGGGCCGAGGCGATCGAGCTGCGCATCTACGGGCAGCTGGCCGCCGCGGCCGGGCTGGGCCTGATCGCCATGATCGCCGCCACCGCGCTGGCCTGGCGGATCGGCCGCCGGGTGATCGGCGAGAGCCGCCGGGTCTCCCGTTCGGTGGCCGCCTTCACCGACGAGTACCTGCCCGCGCTGACCGGGCGGGTGCAGCGCGGCGAGCCGATCGACCCCGACGTCCGGCTGCCCCGCCAGAACCTGCAGGTCACCGAGATCGCCCGGATCAACGAGGCGTTCCTGGCCGCCGCCCGGGCGGTGGTGGAGGCCGTCGCCCGGGAGAGCCGGACCCGGCAGGCCGTCAACGAGGTGTTCGTGACGCTGGCCCGCCGCAACCAGGCGCTGGTGCACCGCCAGCTCAGCCTGCTGGACACGATGGAACGGCGCACCGAGGACCCCGACGAGCTGGCGGACCTGTTCCGGCTGGACCACCTGGCCACCCGCATGCGGCGGCACGCCGAGGGCCTGGTCATCCTGGCCGGCAAGACCGCCGGGCGGACTTGGCGGTCCCCGGTGCCGCTGGTGGACGTGGTGCGCGGCGCGGTCGCCGAGGTCGAGGACTACCCCCGGGTCAGCGTGCTGTCCATGCCGGCCGCCGCGCTGGCCGGCAACGCGGTCGCCGACACCATCCACCTGCTGGCCGAGCTGATCGAGAACGCCACCCTGTTCTCCCCGCCCGGCTCCCCGGTGCGGATCACCGGCCAGCTGGTGCCGAACGGGTTCGTGGTGGAGATCGAGGACCGCGGCCTCGGGCTCAAGGCCGAGACGCTGGAGGAGCTGAACCGCCGGCTGGCCGACCCGCCCGAGTTCGACCTGTCGGACCTGGGCCGGCTCGGCCTGTTCGTGGTGGCCCGGCTGGCCGAGCGGCACGACATCAAGGTGTCGCTGCGGCCCTCGCCGTACGGCGGCACCACCGCCATCGTGCTGGTGCCCGCCGACCTGATCGTGGAGTCGCCGTCCGGCGGCCTGCCGCCCGCCGAGCTGCGCGCCCAGCTGCCCGGCCCCACCCCGGCCCGGGTGCCGGCCGCCGCCGAGGGACCGTCGGCGGCCACCGGCCCGCAGCGGGCGGTGCAGACGGTGACGCCGGTGCGCGCCGTCGCCGACCCGGAGGAGCCGTCGCGCCCGCGCGCGGACGACGACCGGCGGGCCGACCTGCCGGACGAGCTGCCGCGACGGCGGCGCTCCGGCCGGGGCCGCACGGCGCCCGAGCGGAGCGAGGACGCCGCTGCGCCCTCCTCGGGGGGTGTGGGGGGTCGTCTCCCCACGGGCGGCAGGGCGCCCGAGCGGAGCGAGGACGCCGCTGCGCCCTCCTCGGGGGGTGTGGGGGGTCGTCTCCCCACGGGCGGCAGGGCGCCCGAGCGGAGCGAGGACGCCGCTGCGAACGGTGCGGACGGTTCTGCGGAGGCGGCGGACCGGGCCGGGGCCGCCGAGCCGACGCGGGCCGGTGCGCATCGCGCGCCGGTGGAGATGACGCCCGACGGGTTGCCCCGTCGGCGCCGACAGGAGAACCTGGCGCCCAGACTGCGCGACGAGACCGGGCCTCAGCCGGTGGTCTCGGGGGGCGCGCGGCGGGCGGTCGGTCCCGACGAGGACGGGCTCGCGGCCGTACGCGCCAGGATGGCCGCCATGCAGCGGGGCTGGCAGCGTGGACGGGCCGAAGCCGAAGAGGGCCAGGGGACACAGGAGGATGGTCAATGACGGACGTCGCGAACTCCGGCGGTGAGCTGAACTGGCTGCTGGACAATCTCGTCGACAGCGTGGCCCAGGTGCGCAACGCGGTGGTGCTGTCCAACGACGGGCTGCGGATCGCCTCCTCACGCGGACTGGACCGGGAGGACGCCGAGCGGCTGGCCGCGGTGGCCGCCAGCTTCCAGAGCCTGTCCCGGGGCGCCGGCCAGGAGTTCGGCGGCGGCGCCCCCCGGCAGACCATCGTGGAGATGGAGTCGGCGTTCCTGTTCGTGACCGCGGCGGGGCAGGGCGCCGCACTGGCCGTGCTGGCCGAGGCGGACGCCGACGTCGGCGTCATCGCCTACGAGATGGCCATGCTGGTGACCCGGGTGGGCAGGCACCTGTCGGCCAACCCGCGGGCGGCACTGGCGGAGCACCATGCCTGACGACGCCGAGCCGCCGCACCGCCACGCCGCCGGGCGCGACACCGAATGGCTCGACCACGAGTCGGGCCCGGTGGTGCGCCCGTACGCGCTGACCGGCGGCCGCACCAGGCCCGCGGGCAGCGACTTCGACCTGATCGCCATCGTCGAGACCGTCGACGAGCCCGGCCCCGCCGGGGACGGGCACGGCGAGCGCCTGCCGCGTTCGCCCGAACACCTCACCATCTGTGAACTGTGCCGTACGCCGCTGTCGGTGGCGGAGGTGGCCTCCGAGCTGGACCTCGCCCTCGGCGTGGTCCGGGTGCTGCTCGGCGACCTGCTCGATCACGGCCTGATCCGGGTACGCCGCCCGGCTCCGGTCGCACAGTTCCCCAACGAGCGCGTACTCAAGGAAGTGATCGATGGACTCCATGCGCTCTGACCCCGCGGGCCCCGTGCCGGGCACGGCGGGCGATCCGCGCGAGTCGTCCCTGGCGGTCAAGATCCTGGTCGCCGGGGGGTTCGGTGTCGGCAAGACCACCCTGGTGGGCGCGGTCAGCGAGATCCGGCCGCTGCGCACCGAGGCGATGCTCACCGAGAAGAGCATCGGGGTCGACGACACGGCCATGGTGTCGGGCAAGACCACGACCACGGTCGCCATGGACTTCGGCCGCATCACCCTGCCCACCGGCCTGGTGCTGTACCTGTTCGGCACCCCGGGCCAGGACCGGTTCTGGTTCATGTGGGACGAGCTGGCGCAGGGCGCGCTGGGCGCGGTGGTGCTGGTCGACACCCGCCGGCTGGCCGACTGCTTCGCCTCGGTGGACTACTTCGAACGCCGCGGCCTGCCGTTCATCGTGGCGGTCAACCACTTCGAGGGCGCCAAGCTGTACGCCCCCGAGCAGATCCGCGCCGCCCTCGACCTGGACGACGACGTGCCGGTGATCACCACCGACGTGCGCACCCGGGAGTCGGCCAAGCAGGTCCTGATCACCCTGGTCGAGCACGTGCTGATGGCGACCGCCCGCCGGGGCTGACCGCGATCCGGGCGGGCCGCCGCGCGGGCGGCCCGCCCGATGCGCCGGACGGGGATCCCCGGGCTCAGGCGCGGAAGTCGGCGAAGTCGAAGCCCGGGGAGACGACGCAGCTGACCAGGGTGCCGCGGGGGCCGTCCGGGCGGGCGGCCTGCCAGGTGCCGGCCGGGACCAGGGCCTGCGGGCGCTGGCCGCCGGTCACGTCCGGGCCCAGCAGGACCGGCTCGGCGGGGCCGGGACGCTCGCCGGTGCCGCCCAGATCCAGCACCAGCGGGTCGCCGTGGTGGTGGAACCACACCTCGTCCGAGCGGACCACGTGCCACATGGACTCCTCGCCGGGCGGCAGGAAGAAGTAGATCCCGGTGGCGGAGGCCCGCTCGCCCGGGTAGCCCGGCGGGCGGAACGTCACCGCGGTCCGCCAGGTCTCCCGGAACCAGCCGCCCTCCGGATGCGGCAGCAGGTCCAGCGCCTCGGCGACCGGCGGGCGTTCCAGCAGCGCGACGTACCGGCCGTCGGGGGCGCGGCGGGCGTACCGGACGGCGGCGACGTGCCGCAGGTCGACCGCCCGGGGCGGGTGCGGCCCGGCCGGCGCGGGATCCAGGGTCAGGGCGACGACCTGGGCGTCGCCGAGGACGTCGCGGGCCTGCTCCAGCACCGCCAGCGCGTCGTCGTCGGAGCCGCCGGGCACCCAGACCAGCTCGTCGCCGGGGGCCAGTACCTCTTCACCGCGCGCGGCCCAGGCGCGCAGCGTCGTCAGCGCGATCACGGGGCCGAGCGTAGTGAACCGTGCGCGGCCGGTGGAGCCGGGGCACCGGGTGCCAAATCAAGATCGTTCATTTTCCGGACCTGCGGGCGGCGGGGGGCGGGGCTGCGCCACGATGGTGTGCGCGCGGAGGTCCGGGCGACCGTGAACGCCGGCCGTCCGTCCCGGTGACCGGCGCACGTTCTCCGTAGGAGGGGGAGCAAGGTGACGGCTACTTCGGAGGACAGCCCGACCGAGCCGTTCCCGCGGGTGGAGGCCGCCGAGCCCGCGGGGTCCGCCGAGCCTGCGGGGTCCGCGGAGCCGCGGCGGAACGCGGGCCGACGGGCCCGTCCGGGCGGGGCGCAGGAGGAGACCGGCCCCGCGCGCGGCGCTCCCGGCGCCTCGCCCTGGCAGCGTTCGCACGCCGTGTGGCACCGGGCGGGGGTGGACTGGGTGCACACCGTCGCGACCGCCCCGCCGCCCGAGCCCGCCGTCCACCCGCAGGTCCCGCAGAGCACGGAGAGCACGGGGAGCACGGAGGTCCTTCCGCGCGAGCAGGCCGTTCCCGGATCCGCACCGGCGGTTCCGGCGGCGCCCCGGCCTCCCGTCGTCAGGTCGCCCAGGATCGGGGCGCTGCCGCCGCCCCGGCGTGGCCGCACCTGGCCCCGTCTCGTGCTGCCGGCCGCGGCGGTGGCCGTCGTGGTGGCGGGCGGGACGGTGGGCTTCGCGGTGCTCGGCGGAGAGGACGAGCCCGCGCCGCGCCCGCCGCAGCGGGCCGAGGCCGTCCTGGCGGACCGGTGGTTCGCCGTGGACCCGGCCGCGGCCGACGGGCTGGACCAGCGCCTCACCGCGGTGGCCGGGGAGGGCGGGACGGTGATCGCGGTCGGCGGCGAGACCGGAGGCCCGGACCGGGGCCGGTTCCTGGTGTCCGCCGACGCCGGGCGCACCTGGCGGACCGCGCGGGTCCGGGACGCCGGCGGGGCCGAGCCGCCGCCGGGGGAGATCCCGCACCGGCTGGCCGGAGGCGCGGGCCGGTGGGCGGCCGTCGGAGGGCCGGTCGCCCCGCAGCCGGAGGGCGCCGCCCAGACCGTCGTGTGGACCAGCCCGGACGGCCTGACCTGGACCCGGCGCGGCGGCCTGTTCGCCCCCGGGGACCAGGTGCTGGGGCTGGCCCGTACCGCCACCGGGTTCGTGGCCGTGGGCACCACCGGCACCGGCGAGGGGACCCGGGGCGTGCTGTGGACCAGCGCGGACGGGGCCTCCTGGCAGCGGGTCGACCGGCCCGCCCTGGGCGAGGAGGTCCGCCGCCTCGACGGCGTCACCGCGTTCGGCGCGATCACGGCGGTGCACGGCACGGTCCGCGTCAAGGTCACCGGGACCGAACGCCGGGGCGGCCGGGAGCGGCGCACGACCCGGACCGTCGAGGAGACCGGCCACTGGGTCTCCGGCGACGGCGGCCGTACCTGGAGCCCGGTGCGCCCGCCGCAGGCCCAGGGGTCCTCCGGCGGTCTGACCGGCCTGGCCGGCGGTCCTCGCGGGCTGTTCGCCGCCCGTGAGGCCAAGCGCACCACCGGGCCGCGGAACCGCCGCACCACCGAGCGGTACGCGGTGGTCTGGCACTCGCCGGACGGGCGGCGCTGGACCCCGGTCGGGCAGGTGCGCACCGGCGGCTACGGGCGGTTGGAGCGGCTGGCCGGATCGCCCGGGGGACTGGCCGCGCTCGTCGATGTCGGGCGCGGCCGGAAGGCCGTGCTGACCAGCCCGGACGGCCGGGCCTGGCGGCGTGCCGTCGAGGTGGACGGGACCGAGGTCGCCGGGCTGGCGGCGCTCGGCGGCGGCGCGGTCCTGGCGGGGCGGCGCGGCCCCGACCCGTACCTGGCGACGTCCGGCGGGGAGATCCGCCTGGCGGCGGTGCCCGGGGCGATCCGTCCGGAACGGGCGGTCCACGCGCTGGCCGCCGGTCCCCGGCTGCTGGCGGTCGGCAGCACCAACGGCCAGGCCGCCGCATGGTCGTCCCCGGACGGCCGGAGCTGGACCCGGGTCTCGGGGCTGGAGGCCGACCCGCGGGCACGACGTTGGCTGACGGACGCGGTGCACGGGCCCGCAGGATGGCTGGCGGTGGGCCGCAGCGGCGACGGCCAGCTGGTCTTCACCTCCGGCGACGGCATGGCGTGGACGAAGGGCGCGGCGCTGCCGGGCAAGGGCTCCCCCCTGGCGGCCGCGCACGGGCCGGGCGGTTATGTGGCGGTGGGCCGCGATGACCGGTGGGCCGCCGCCTGGCACTCCACCGACCTGAAGACCTGGACGCGCGGCACCGACACCGGTGAGGGCCGCATGCACGACGTGACGGCCGTGCCCGGCGGGTACGTCGCGGTGGGGGCGCGTTCCGTTCCCGACAGGCCCGCCGCCTGGACCTCGGCGGACGGCAGGAAGTGGAGCCATCTGGAGGTGCCGTTGCCGCCCGGCCTCACCTCGGGATCGCTCGGCCGGGTCGCCGCCCGGGCGGGCCTGGTGGTGGCGACCGGGACGGGCTCGGTGAACGGCGGGGTGCCGCAGCCCTTCGTGGCGGTGTCCGCGGACGGCGGCCGGACCTGGCAGGCCGGGTGGCTGCCCGACGTGGGGGCGGGCGCGTCGCTGACCGCCGTGACCGCGACCTCGCGGGGGCTCGTCGTCGCCGGGAGCGCCGGGAGGCCGGGAGCGCGCGACGTGCTGGTGTGGGCGACCTCGGACGGCCGTTCCTGGCGGCGGGTCCCGGCGGGCGGCACCGGCCTGAGCGGGGCGGGCGACCAGTGGCTGACCGCGCTGGCCCCGGCCTCCGGCGAGCTGCTGGCCGTGGGCGTGACCGGTGACCACCGGGGGGAGACCCCCACGTTCTGGCGGAGGCCGCTGCCGTGATCGAGACCCTGGAGTCGTTCCCGCGCGTCCGGCTGGGGCATCTGCCGACCCCGCTGGAACGCTGCGACCGCCTGTCCGAGGCGCTCGGCGGGCCGCGCATCTGGATCAAGCGCGACGACTGCACCGGCCTGGCCGCCGGCGGCAACAAGACCCGCAAGCTGGAGTACCTGCTCGGCCGTGCGGTCGCCGAGGGGCACCGGACGGTCGTGACCTACGGGGCGGTGCAGTCCAACCACGCCCGGCAGACCGCCGCGGCCTGCGCCCGGCTGGGGCTGCGCTGCGAGCTGCTGCTGACCCGTTCGGTGCCGCGTTCCGACGAGCTGTACGAGACCTCCGGGAACGTGCTGCTGGACGGGCTGCTGGGCGCCCGGGTGCGGATCGTGGACGACGCCGACGAGATCGCCGGGGCGCTGGCGGAGATCGGCCCCGCCTACGAGATCCCGCCCGGCGGCTCCAACGAGATCGGCACGCTCGGCTACGTGAACGCCGCCGTCGAGCTCGCCGCCCAGGCCGAACGCGTTCCCGTGCGCTTCGATCGGATCGTGGTGGCGGCCAGCACCGCCGGGACGACCGCCGGGCTGTGCGTCGGAGCGGCACTGGCCGGCCTGGACGCCCGGGTGGAGGCGATCGCCGTGTACGAGCCGGCCGACCGCACCCGGGCGCGGGTCGACGAACTGGTCGCCGCCACCTCGCGGCTGCTGGGCGTGGACCCGCCCGAGGGCGGCCGCGAGGTGCACGGCGACTGGCTGGGACCTGGCTACGGGATCGCGACCGACGAGATGGCCGAGGCCGTACGGCTGCTGGCGCGGACCGAGGGAATCCTGCTGGACCCGGTCTACACGGGCAAGGCCGCCGCGGGCCTGCTCGGCCTCGTCCGTTCCGGCCGTCTGCCCGTGGACGGGGACGTGCTGTTCTGGCACACCGGCGGCATGCCGGGGCTGTTCGTCCACCCGGACGCGTTCACCGGGTGACCGGACCGGTCTACAGCGACCGGAGGATGCCCCGGGCGACGGTGAACGCGGTGCGGATGATCGCCAGGATTCCGCCGGTGGAGGTGCAGCCGCAGTTGTCGGGGCAGTCGGGGGTGCCGATCATGCTGGGACTCCTTCCGGTACCGATTCCGGTACGCACCGTATGCCCGGCCTGTCCGCCCCGGCCATTCCCCCGCCGGGTACACGGCGCTGTCCGCGGGGTGAGCCGGACGAGGAGAGGCCCCGCCCTGGCGGGGAGGGGCGGGGCCTCTGGTGGGGATCCGGGGTCGCCCCCGGAAGCACAGGCTCAGACCGTCGGGCGGGGAGTGGACGGTCTGAGCCGGTCTCGGGTTCCCCAGGGGGTGCGGGTCAGTCGCCGTCGATGTGGAGGTCCACACCGAGCAGGACCAGGAACCACAGCAGGATCGCCAGCAGGGCGCTGCCCACGCGGCGCAGCAGTTCCAGGTCGATGTAGCCGCGGTCCCAGGCGACGAACACGCCGATGATCAGATAGATGAGCCCGAACAGGCTGATGCCCGGCCGATACCGGTACGCCATGGGGCCCTCCTCCCGGTCGTCTTGACGACCGGCGGATGCCCGGAGACGACGGGGGAAAACGACGCCCCGATTCAGGGTCCCCCAGAAATCCGGTTGCCGGAGGACCGGAATGGGTCAATCCGGGTGCGCCCGGATCCGAGCCGTCGGCGGTGGCGCGGATGCGCGGGACGTTCGGATCGGCCCGCGTGCGCCCGGATCCAGGGGCCCGGCTCGGACCGTCGCGGCCCGGAGGACCGGTCAGTCCGGGCGCAGCCGGACCAGGGCGGGATCGTGGTCGCCGACCCGCCCGGCGTACTCGGCGTTCATGTGGACGATCTCGACCTCGTGCGGGCGGCGGGCCAGCGCCGGGCTGACCAGGATGTGGTCGGTGGCCTGGGCGTTCCCGTTCGTGATCGTCGTGTAACGGCGGTCCTCGGGCAACTCGGCCACCAGGTTGCGCAGACCGGCGTCCTTGGTCAGGGTGCGCAGCGCGGGGGAGCGGTCGCCGGAGTTCAGGTCCCCGGCCACGATCACCCGGGCGTCCGGCTGCACCGCCCGCAGCGACTTGACGAAACCGGCCACGACGCGGGCCTGCGCGGCGTGGGCGGGCTCGCTGGGCCGCAGCGGCGGGCGGCGGCGCACATAACCGGCGTCGTCGGCGCCGCGCGCCGTCCAGTGGTTGCCGACGACCAGCAGCCGCCGTCCCCGCCAGACGAACTCGCCCGCCAGCGGCTTGCGCACCGCCCGCCAGGCCGGGTTCAGCGGGTCCACCCGGCCGGGACTGGACGACAGCCCCGCCTCCCCGGCGCCGACCCGTACCGGCGCGGTGGGCGTCGTGGCGGTGCCGCCGGGCCGGTCCACGAACGCCAGCCCCCGGTCGGTGCGGAACAGGAACCCGATCCGGCCGTTCCCCCCGGCCTCGCCGCCGTCCGCCCCGTCCTGCGGGTCGATGGACCGCCAGTCGTACGCGGGGCCGCCCGCCGCCGAGATCGCCGCCACCAACTGGGCGACGGTCTGGTCGGCGGCCACCGTCCCGTCGGCGTCCGGGCCGCTGTTGTCCTGCAGCCCGGTCACCACGAGCAGGTCGGGCGCGGCCAGCCCGGTCACGATCTGGTGGGCGATGGCGGTGAACCGTTCCTCGGGGTCGCCGGGGTCCAGGTCGCGCAGCGCGTACGTGGCCACGGCGACCTCACCGGGCTGTTGCGGGCGGGCCCGGCCGGGAGCCCGGGACTCGTCGCCGACCCGCGGCACCGAGGTCGCCAGCAGCTTGTAGTCGCCGAAGCTGTAGTCCAGCACCCCCAGCGTGCGGCCCGGCAGCCGGTCGCCGGCGTCCATGGCGGGCAGCGGCAGCAGGGTGTCGTCGAGGACGACGCGTTCGGGGTTGGCGTCGTCGGGCCGCGCCAGGATGCCGCCGCGGTAGGTGCGCGGCCCCGCCCCCTCGCCGCCGGCGGGCAGCACGGGGATCTCGCCGTAGTCGGAACGGGGCCCGGTGGCGACCGCGTCGTCCACGGCCACCAGCATGCCCTCCAGCGACTCGTAGAAGTCCAGCCCGTCCCGGCCGGGCTCGTACCTGCCGGAGGTCTCCACGTCGCCGCGCACGTCGTCGTCGATCACCTCGCCGGGCGCGCGGCGTCCCCTGGGCCCGAGCACGGTGGGGGCGGGCAGCGGCGCCCCGCGCCGGACCAGCGTCGTCGCGGTGGCCTCGATCTCGGTGCGCGACAGGTTGGGCGAGTCCGGCCCGCCGGGACGGAACTCGCCCACCACCCCGTCCACCCGCACCTCGTCGCCCGCCGCGACGACGGGCCGGGTGCGGGTGAACACGTAGACGCCCTCGGAGGTGGCGGGGTCGCGGTCCGGCCGGGTGCCCTGCATCCAGAAGCCGTTCTCGGTGGTCGCGGTCACCACGCCGGGCACCCCGGTCACCCGCTCGCCCAGCAGCGGCGAGACGTGCGCCGCCCCCTGGATGTCGTGCACCTGCCGGACGGGCGCGGGCGCGGCGGCCGCCGCGGGAGCGGTCACCGCGCCCGCGGCGCACACCGCCGCCACGGCGAACGGCACGCCGGTGAGAACACGCAGGAACGTCACCGATGACCCCAAGACCCAGTCGTCGAATTCCGACTCTCCACGGAGAATGGTGACATGAGGTGATGGGGGGCCGGTAGTGATCTCCCGGTCGGGCGCCCCGTCCTTCGGGGGCCGGGCGAACGGGCTCAGTCGAAGAGGACGACCTGGCGGATCGCCTCGCCGCGCTCCAGCGTGGCGATGGCGTCGTTCAGCTCCTCGAACCTGATCCGCCGGGTGATCAGCCGCTCGATGTCCAGCCGCCCGGCCCGCCACAGGTTCACGAAGCGCGGGACGTCCCGGACCAGGTCGCACTCCCCGTACAGCGAGCCCTTGACCGTCTTGCCGTCGAACACCAGCTGGAACGGGTTGAGCGTGACCTTCTCCGAGCCGGGGGCCACGCCCACCACGATCACCTCGCCGCCGCGCCCGGCCAGGCCGTAGGCGGTCTCGATCGCCGCCGCCCGGCCCACCACCTCGAAGACGTGGTCGAAGCCGCGGGGGGCCAGCTCGGCCTTCACGTCCGCCAGGTCGTCCAGGGTGGCGGTGTGGGTGGCGCCGAAGTCCAGGGCGGTCGGGTGCTTGGCGGTGTTGGGGTCGACGGCCAGGATGGTCGAGGCCCCGGCGATCCGGGCCCCCTGGATCACCGACAGCCCGACGCCCCCGGCGCCCACCACCGCGACCGTGGCGCCGGGCCGCAGCGCGGCGGTGTTGAAGACCGCGCCGAGCCCGGTGGGCAGCCCGCAGCCGAGCAGCGCCGCGTACTCGAACGGCACGTCGTCGGCGATCTTGATGACGCCCAGCCGGGGCACGGTGATCTCCTCGGCGAAGGTGCCGCACCCGGCCATCGCGTAGACGCCGGGGTCGGCGTCGCCCTGCCGGAACTTCGCGTCGCGGAACGCCCGCCCGACGAACACCGTGCACAGGTACGGCCGGCCGCTGTCGCAGTAGCCGCACACCCCGCAGTTGGGCGTCCAGTTGATCACGACGTGGTCGCCCGGCCTGATCCCGGTCACCCGGTCGCCCACCGCGACGACCTCGCCCGCCCCTTCGTGGCCCAGCACGGCCGGCAGCGTGGCCGGCAGCACCCCGGTCATCACCGACAGGTCCGAGTGGCACACGCCGGTGGCGCGGATCCGCACTCGCACGTCGTCCGGTCCGGGGTCGATCGGCGTGATGTCGTCCCGCAGGTCGAGGGTCTTGTCGCCGACCGCGTGCAGTACCGCAGCACGAGCCATGGGGTCCTCCGCTCAAGGGGGGCGTCGAGGTGCCCGGGAAGGGGAAGTGGGTACGGAAGGTTACTCGTCCAGCGTGAGCGCGGCCTTGGGGCAGGACCGCACCGCGTGCCGCACCCGGTCCACCTGGTCGGCGGAGGGAACCGGTTGCAGGATGTGCAGCCGGTCGTCGTCGTCCAGGTCGAACACCTCGGGGGCCAGCCCGACGCAGACGCCGTTGGCCTCGCAGACCAGGGGGTCGACTTTCACTCGCATGGTGCTGCTCCTCGATCTGGTTCCCGGCGGGCCGCCGACGGATCCGGGGAACGTGCTCGGCGTCACGATACAGAACGACGTTCGGTCACCCCGGGCCGGTACCCGTTCTCGTCCGACGAGTCAAAATAGAACACGTTCTACTAAACGGCGCAAGAAGACCGCCCGCCACGAGTGTGATCAATCTGACATCCGCCCCCCGGGCGGAGTCCGCCGCGGACGGCGAACGTCTCACCGAGGACGAACCCTGCCGAGTCCCGCCGAGTCCCGCCGGGCCCGGCCGGACCCGCCCGGACCCGGCCACCACGCAGCGGGCTACAGTGCCCGCCGGAGGAGAAGATGACTGAGACGGCAACGGACGGCGTCACCGCCTCCGGGACCACCGGACACCCGCCCATGCCGGCGGACCTGCTGCGCGCCGCCCAGTCGGCCAAGGGCTTCATGCCCCCCGACGAGGGCCGCGCGCTCTACGAGACCGCCCTGGACTACGGCGCCAAGGGCCCGATGCTGGAGATCGGCTCCTACTGCGGCAAGTCGGCGATCTACTTCGGCGCCGCCGCCCGCCGGGTCGGCACCGTGCTGGTGACCGTCGACCACCACCACGGCTCCGAGGAGAACCAGGCCGGCTGGGAGTACCACGATCCCACCCTGGTCGACCCGCGCACCGGCCGGATGGACACCCTCCCCACCTTCCGCCGCACCATCGGCGCCGCCGGCCTGGAGGACGAGGTCATCGCCGTCGTCGGCACCTCCGCCGCCGTCGCGAAGCTCTGGCGCACCCCGCTGTCCCTGCTGTTCATCGACGGCGGTCACGCCGAGGACCTCGCCCAGGCCGACTACGAGAACTGGTCCCCCTGGGTCATGGTCGGCGGAGCCCTGTGCATCCACGACGTCTTCCCCGACCCCAAGGACGGCGGCCAGGCCCCCTACCACGTCTACCAGCGCGCCCTGGCCTCCGGCGCCTTCACCGAACGCCGGGTCCAGGGCTCCCTGAGAGTCCTGGAACGCATCAACGACAAGAACCCCGTCGCCTGAATGAAACCCCGAACGGGCCGGACGCTGAGGCATCCGGCCCGTTCCACGTTCCGCGACCCCGCCGAGAACCTCGCACCCGGCCCCTCCACTTTCGGCGACCTTGCACCGAAGCCGCCAAGGGCCTCGCGCCCGAAGGTCCTGAAGGCCGCCGCGAGCGGGCCCGCGTGGTCGTGAGGAGGAGCGGTTCAAGATCGCGAGGAACGAGCGATCTTGAACCGCGACGACGAACGACCACGCGTCCCCAGGCCCGCTCGCCGCCGCGGCTCCGCCGCGGCAATCAGATACGCGTGCGGATGGGGTTGGCTGTACGGGTCGGGGTGGCCGGGACGCAGCCGCAGGCGGCCGGGTCGGAGGGCTCCGACGGCCCGAGGGGGCGGCCGGCGATCTCCTTGAAGAGGCGGGAGCCGGGGGTCCGGCCGCAGAGGGCGTCGGCGGCCAGGATGACGGCGGCGGCGGTGTAGGTGGAGCGGTCCCCGGGGAAGTGCCGCCGGTTCTCGAACTGCCAGCCGGTCCAGTACGAGCCGTCCTCGTGCCGCAGGTGCTGGATCGTGGCGAACAGCTCCAGGGCGCGGTCGCGGTCCCCGGCGGCGTCCAGGGCCAGCACCAGCTCGCAGCTCTCGGCGGCGGTCACCCACGGCTGGTCGCTGACGCAGCGGCAGCCCAGGCCCTCCACCACGAAGACGTCCCAGCCCTCGGCCAGCCGGCGGGCGGCGTCCGCGCCGCGCACCGGGCCGGCCAGCACCGGGTAGTACCAGTCCATCGACCAGCGGCTCTTGTCGGCGAACGCCTCCGGATGCCGGGCCACCACATGGCCGAGCTGGTCGGCGGCCAGCTCCCAGTCCGGCTGCGGGTCGCCCAGCCGTTCGCCCAGCGCCACCGCGCAGCGCAGCGACTGGTAGATCGACGAGCAGCCGGTCAGCAGGGCGTGGTCGGCGGCGGCGCCGTCCGGATGGCGGATCCACAGGATCTCGCCGCGGGTGGTCTGCAGGCCCAGGGTGAACTCGATCGCCCGGCGGACGGTCGGCCACATCCGCCGGGCGAAGTCCTCGTCCCCGGTCATCAGCAGCTCGTGCCACACCCCGACCGCCACGTAGGCGGCGTGGTTGGACTCGCCGCCCGGCTCGGTGACCTCGCCCAGCACCCACTTGGCGGGCCAGGACCCGTCCGGCCGCTGCACCGAGGCCAGCCACTCGTACGCCCTGCGCGCGGGCCCGTTCAGCCCGGCGGTGGTGAGCGCCATGGCGGCCTCGACGTGGTTCCAGGCGTCCACGTGGCCGGGGACCCCGTTCGTGGGGGCGAACCAGGGGATGGCGCCGGACGGCTCCTGCTGGGCGACGATGCTGCGGGCGGTGGCCACCATGTCCTCGGCGGTCACCACCCCGGGCACTGAGGGGGGTTCGTGGACCGGGGCCTCAGACCGCATCCGCCGTCTCCCTGCCGGCGACGTCCTCGGGACGGCCGGGCGTGGAGGGCTTGGTGAAGTAGACCACCACGCTCTTGCCCAGCACCGGGTTGAGCACCGCCTCGGCCAGCCGGGTCGGCAGCGGGCGCTTCATGATGTCCCACACCAGCAGCTGGTGGTAGGCCTTGGCCAGCGGGTTGCCGTCGTTGTTCACCCCGACCGCGCACTTGATCCACCAGTACGGGGTGTGCAGCCCGTGCGCGTGGTGGTGGCCGTCGACCCGGAAGCCCAGCGACTTGAGCTTGGCCTCCAGCTCGGCCCGGGTGTAGATCCGCACGTGCCCGCCGGGGGCGGTGTGGTACTCCTCCGACAGCGCCCAGCAGATCCGCTCCGGCAGCCAGCTCGGCACCGTCACGGCCAGCCGCCCCCCGGGCTTGAGCACCCGCAGCAGCTCCCGCATCGCGCTCATGTCGTCGGGGATGTGCTCCAGCACCTCGGAGGCGATGATCTTGTCGAAGCTGTCGTCGGGGAACGGCAGGTCCCGGGCGTCGCCCTGGACGGTGCGGGCGGTGGCCCCCTCGGGGACCTCGCCCTCCAGCCGCATCGCGCCGAACATCTTCTCCACGCCGTCCAGCTCGCCCTGGTCGATGTCGAACGCGACGACGTGCGCTCCCCGCCGGTACAGCTCGAAGGCGTGCCGTCCGGCGCCGCAGCCCATGTCCAGCACGTGCTCCCCGGGGATGACGGGGAACCGCTGGAAATCCACGGTCAGCAGGGTGGTGCTCCTTCCTAGCGGGACGCTCGCGCGGCCCTGTGGCGAACGGCCTTGGGCGAGCGGAGGTCCGCGCCTGCCCGGGCCGCCCCTGCGGCCAACCGCAGGTAGTTCTGGCGGGCGATGGCCGCCCGGTAGTGCTCGACGGTCGCCCGCGCCACCGCGGGCCAGGCGTACCGCTCGGCGACGCGGGCCAGTCCCGCCTCGCTGAGCCGGGCCCGCTCCGCGGGGGAGTCGTGCAGCCGGCGCAGCGTGGCGGCCAGTTCCTCGGCGTCGCCCGGTTCGACCAGCACCGCCGCGTCCCCGACCACCTCCGGCAGCGCGCCGGCGCGGCTGGCGACCAGCGGGGTGCCGGAGGCCATGTGCTCCACGGCGGGCAGCGAGAAGCCCTCGTAGCGGGACGGGACCACGGCGATCTCGGCGGAGGCCAGCAGCCCGCCCAGCTCCTCGTCGGAGACCCCGGACACGAACCGCACCCGCTCGCCCAGCGCCAGCTCGCGCACCAGCCGCTCGGTGGGGCCGTTCTTCTGCGGCTTGCTGACCACGACCAGGTGCACGTCGCGTTCGGTGGCCAGCTTGGCGACCGCGCGCAGCAGCACGTCCACGCCCTTGAGCGGGGAGTCGGCGCTGGCCATCGCCACGATCCGGCCGGGTTCGCGGTCGCCGCGCGGATGGAAGATCCGGGTGTCGACGCCCAGCGGCAGGATCTCGATGTCGCGCGGGTCGACCTTGAAGTCCTTGACGATGTCGATCTTGGAGGACTCCGACACCGTGAGGATGGTGCCGACCCGCCGGGCCACCTGCGCCTGCATCGTCACGAACCCGTACCAGCGGCGCTTGCCCAGCCGCTGCCGCAGGCCCTTGGCGGCCTCCAGCTCGATCCGCCGGTCCACGCTGATCGGGTGGTGGATGCTGGTCACCAGCGGCAGCCCCAGCCGGGGGATGCCGAGGTTGCCCAGCCCGAGCACCTGGTTGTCGTGCGCCACGTCGAAGTCGTGCCGGCGGCGGCGCAGCTCGCGCAGCACCCGCAGGCTGAACGTCAGCGGCTCGGGGAACCCGCCCGTCTTCATGTGGGCGAACTCCAGCACGTCGATCCAGTCCCGGTACTCGCCCAGCGCCGGGGTGCGGAACGGGTCCGGCTCCCGGTACAGGTCCAGGCTCGGGATCTTGGTCAGCGTGATGTCGTCGCGGTCCAGCTCCGGATAGGGCTGGCCGGACCAGATCTCCACCCGGTGGCCGAGGGCGGCCAGTTCCCGGCTCAGGTGCCGCAGGTACACGCCCTGGCCGCCGCAGTGCGGCTTGCTCCGGTACGAGAGCAGGGCCACGCGCAAAGGCTCGTCCACATCCCCGCTCACGCACCACCCCTGTTCTGTCCTGGCCCGCTGCGGGCCGCAAGGCGCCGGATCAGGACCGCGGGGCGACCCGGACCGGCATCTCCTTGACACCGTTGATGAAGTACGACCTTAGTCGGCGAACGTTACCGGTGAGTTCCATGTTAGGCATGGTGTCCAAAAGTGTCTGCAACAGGGCGCGCAGCTCAAGCCGGGCGAGATGGACGCCCAGGCAGTAGTGCGGCCCGCCGCCCCCGAACCCCACGTGCGGGTTGGGGTCCCGGCCCACGTCGAACGCGAACGGGTCGGTGAAGACCCGCTCGTCCCGGTTGGCCGAGGCGTAGAAGACGACGACCTTGTCGCCCTCCCTGATCCGCCGCCCGCCCAGCTCGGTGTCCCGTACGGCGGTCCGGCGGAACAGGTTCACCGGTGTCACCCAGCGTACGATCTCGTCGGCGGCGGTCCGGACCAGCGCGGGGTCGGCCTTGAGCCGTTCCCACTGCCCGGGATGCTCCAGCAGGGCCAGCATCCCGCCGGAGGCGGCGTTGCGGGTGGTCTCGTTGCCGGCCACCGACAGCAGCAGCACGAACAGCTCGAACTCGTCGCCGTCCAGCACCTGTCCGTCCGGGCCGGGCCGCAGCAGCCTGGTGACGATGTCGTCGCGCGGCTCGGCCCGCCGCCGCGCGGCCAGTTCGTTGGCGTACGCGTACAGCGCCATCGCCGCCTCGTTGCCCGCCTCCACGGCGCGCCGCGGATCGGAGCCCGCGCCCTCGCGGAAGTCGGGGTCGTCGGCCCCGATCAGCGTGTTGGACCAGTGGAAGATCTTGTCCCGGTCCTCGACCGGCGCCCCCAGCAGCTCGCAGATCACCTGGAGCGGCAGCGGGGCGGCCAGGTCGCGGACGAAGTCGGCCTCCGGTCCCCGTTCCAGCACCCCCGCCGCCAGTTCCCGGCAGATCTCGAGGACGTGCCCGGTCAGCGCCTCGATGGCGCGCGGGGTGAAGCCCCGGTTGACGATGCCCCGCCGCCGGGTGTGCTCGGGCGGGTCCTGGTTGAGCATCATCAGCCGGTTCTGCGCCACCCGTTCCTCGTCCATCTCGTCGAACAGCGCCAGCCGCCGGTACGAGGAGAACAGCTCCGGATGCCGGGAGACGTGCACCACGTCGGCGTGCCGGGTGACCGCCCAGAAGGCCGGCCACCCCCGCTCGGGATCGCCGTCGTGCCGGAACACCGGTTCGTGCTCCCGCAGCCAGGCCAGCTGCTCGTGGGGAACGCCGTCGCGCTCGTAGACGGCCGGGTCCACCAGGTTGATCTCGGGGGCGCCGAGCAGGGGTGCCATGCCGAACCTCCTCGTTCGGGGATGGGGCGGTCAGCTCACATCGAGCCGTCCCGGCGGGGTGAGGGGGTGAACTCCACCCGCAGCTCCTTGATGCCGTTGACGAAGTTGGAACGCAGCCTGCGGGGCTCGCCGGCGGGGCGGATGTCGGGCATCCGGTCCAGGACGGCCTCGAACAGCACCCGCAGCTCCAGCCGGGCCAGGTGGGTGCCCAGGCAGTAGTGCGGGCCGCCGCCGCCGAACCCGACGTGCGGGTTGGGGTCGCGGCCGATGTCGAAGGTGAACGGGTCGGTGAAGACCCGCTCGTCCCGGTTGGCCGACGGGTAGAACATCACGACCTTGTCGCCGGCCCTGATCCGCTTGCCGCCCAGCTCGGTGTCCTGCAGGGCGGTGCGGCGGAACAGGTTGAGCGGGCTGGTCCACCGGACGATCTCGTCGGGGGCGGTGCGCAGCAGGCTCCGGTCGTTCTTCAGCCGCTCCCACTGGTCGGGGTGCTCGAAGAACGCCTGGATGCCGTTGACCGAGCCGGTCCGGGTGGTCTCGTGCCCGGCGATCACCAGCATCAGCACGAACAGCTGGAACTCCTCGTCGGACAGCACGTTGCCGTCCTCGTCGGGCTGCAGCAGCCTGGTGGCGATGTCGTCGCGCGGCTCGGCCCGGCGCTCGGCGGCCAGCCGGGAGGCGTAGGCCATCAGCTCGGCCGACAGCTTGGCGGCCTCCTCCTGGGCCCCGGCCAGCTCCGGGTCGTTGAAGCCGATGATCTTGTTGGACCAGTCGCAGATCATCTCCCGGTCCGACTGCGGGGCGCCGAGCAGTTCGCAGATCACGTACGCCGGCAGCGGGGCGGCGATGTCCTCGGCGAAGTCGGCCCGGCCGTGCGGGGAGACGTTGTCGATCAGTTCGTGGCAGATGTCCCGGACATGCTCCTCGAGCTGCCTGATCATCCGCGGGGTGAAGCCCCGGTTGACCTTGAGCCGGTTGCGGGTGTGGTCCGGCGGGTCCTGGAACAGCATCATCATCCCGAACAGGGCCACGTCGTCGTCGGACCACTCCTCGAACAGCGAGCCCCGCACGTGGCTGGAGAACAGCTCGGGGTGCCGGGAGACGTGCACCACGTCGGCGTGCCGGGTGACCGCCCAGAAACCGGGGACGTTCTCGTTCGGGTCGGGGTGCCAGTGCACCGGGTCGTTGTCGCGCAGCCAGGCGAACTGGTCGTGCGGCACGCCGCCTCGCTCGTAGACGCTCGGGTCGATGATGTCGATCTCAGGGCGCATCAGCGGTCCTTTTCGTCCGGTGCGATCGGGGGGTGGGAGGGGGCGCGCATGGCCCGTCGGTCCTGCTACTGAGCGCTTGCTTGGTCGGGCATTACTGGAACCGGTTCTAGCATGAGACTCCAGTCTCAACAAGGGTCCATCCCATTGATCGACAAATCTCGGAGACCCGGTGTGATCAGCGCCGATGCGGGGTAAAGAGAACGGCCCGCACCCCCTGGTCAGGGGTACGGGCCGTACGTGGCGCGGGTGGGGCGGGCGACCGCGACGGAACGGCAGTCGCCGGGTCCTCTTCGGGATCCCGGGGATCGGCCTCGGTCGAAAGGGGACGTCAGGCGAGCACGAACCGCAGCGGATCGCCGTCCAGGAGGCGCACCGTGCCGCGGCGCTCCAGGGTCCGCAGGTGGGCTGCCGCCTCCCCGGCGGCCATCCGGCGGGCCGTCACCGGCATCTGCGCCCACGGGTGCCGCCACTGCATCCCGGCGGTCACCTCCCACAGGGTGACCGGCCGGTCCGACAGCAGCGCCACGATCTCCGCCATGCGCTCCTCGTGGTGGTCGATGATCGACCGGGCGCGGTCCGACAGCCCCTCGAAGCGGTACTGGTGGGCGGGCAGCACCTCGCCGACCGTCATCTCCGCCACCCGCTCCAGCGAGCTCAGGAAGTCCCCCAGCGGGTCCACGTCCGGCAGGTCGTACGGGTAGAGCCCGATGTGCGGGGTGATCCGCGGCAGCACGTGGTCGCCGGTGAAGATCCGGTCCCCGTCCTCCAGGTGCAGGCAGATGTGGCCGGGGGAGTGCCCCGGCGTCCAGATCGCGCGCAGCTTGCGGCCCGGCAGGTCCACCAGCTCCCCGTCGGCCAGCTCGCGGTCCGGCACGGCGGGCGGCTGGATCCGGCCCTCGCCCTGCTCGGGATAGCCGGCCAGGTCGGCCTCCTGCGCCCCGGCCCGGCGCAGCGTGTCCATCTCCCACCGGCGGTCGCCGATCTCGGCCGCCCTGGTGTGGAACCGCCGGACCACCTCGGCGTCCTCGTGGTGCATGGCGATCCACGCCCCGGAGGTCTCCCGGACCCGCCCGGCCAGCCCGGCGTGGTCGGGGTGGAAGTGGGTCACCACCACCCCGTACACGTCCTCCACGGCCAGCCCGAGGGAGCCGAGGCCGTCGCGCAGCGCCGTCCAGGCGTCCGGATGGTTCCAGCCGGCGTCCACGAGCACCGGTCCGCGCTCGCTCTCCACCGCGTACACCAGGGTGTAGGCCAGGGGATTGCCGGGGATGGGGACGGGAACGGTCCAAACGCCCCCGCCGAGGGATTCCGGTGCAGGTGTGACGGCCACGCGCGCTCTTCTCTGGCTCTTGTCCGATGCCGGGATGAGGGGTCAGCAGCGTTCGAGGACGGTGGCTGTGGACAGCGCCCCGCCCGCGCACATGGTAACCAGCGCCGTCGCCCCGTCCCTGCGCTCCAGTTCGTGCAGCGCGGTGGTGATCAGGCGGGCCCCGGTGGCCCCCACGGGGTGGCCGAGGGCGATCGCGCCGCCGTTGACGTTCACCCGGTCCATGTCCGGTTCGTGCACCTTCGCCCACGACAGCACGATCGCCGCGAAAGCCTCGTTGACCTCGAAGATGTCCGGATCGGAGATGGTCATCCCGGCCTTGGTGAGGACCCGTTCGGTGGCCTGCACGGGGCCGTCGAGATGGTAGTAGGGCTCGCCCCCGACGAGGGCCTGCGCGCGGATCCGGGCACGGGGTCGCAGGCCCAGCGCGGCGGCCTTCCGCTGTGACATAAGCAACACCGCGGCGGCCCCGTCGGAGATCTGCGAGGAGGTCCCGGCGGTGTGCAGGCCCCCCTCGCCGAGCACCGGCCTGAGCCGGGCCAGGCCCTCGGCGGTGGTCTCGCGCAGCCCCTCGTCGCGGGTCACGGTCCGCGTCTCGCCGGTCGGGTTCCCCTCGGCGTCCAGCACCGGCGTCTCGATCGGCGCGACCTCCCGGTCGAACCGGCCGTCCGCCCACGCCTTGGCGGCCAGCGCCTGCGAACGGACCCCGAACGCGTCCAGGTCCCCGCGGGTCAGCCCGCGCCGCCCGGCGATCCGCTCGGCGGCGGTGAACTGGTCGGGCATGTCCAGCGACCAGTCGTCGGGCCGGGGGTTGTCGGGGTACACGTTGCGGCCCAGCGGCACCCGGCTCATCACCTCCACGCCGCAGGCCACCGCCACGTCCACCGTGCCCGAGGCGATCATCGCGGCGGCCAGGTGCACGGCCTGCTGGCTGGAGCCGCACTGGGCGTCGATCGTGGTGACTCCGGCCGGCCAGGGCAGCCCGGCGTACAGCCAGGCGTAGCGGGCCACGTGCCCGCCCTGCTCGCCGGCCTGGGTGACGCAGCCGGAGAAGACCTGCTCGATCTCGGCCGGGTCGATCCCCGAGCGCCGCACCAGCGCGGTCAGCGCGTGGGCCAGCACCGCCATGGGCTTGAGCCCGGCGAGCCGGCCCCCGCGCCTGCCGATCGGGGTCCGGACGGCCTCCACGATCACCGGGTCCGCCATGCGGCCTCCTCTAGAACGAAATTCAGTTTCTCCATCGAACTGTAACCCGTTCTAGTTTTGGGCGCCAGGCCGGGCCGCTAGTCGAACAGCACCACCTGGCGGATCACCTCGCCCTTGCGCAGCGCGGCGATCCCGTCGTTGAGCTCCTCGAACGGGATCCGGCGGGTGATCAGCCCTGCCAGGTCCAGCCGGCCGGCGCGCCACAGGTCCGTCCAGCGGCGCGCGTCGCGCTCCACGTCGGAGGTCCCGTACAGCGAGCTGAGCACGTTCTTGCCCAGGAACAGCAGCGAGAACATGTCCACCTGCCAGGTGTCGTCGGCCGCGCCCGCGCCCACCAGGATCACGTCGCCGCCGCGCCGGGCGGCGTCCCAGGCCGCCCGCATGGTGGCCGACCGGCCGACCGCCTCGAAGGCGTGGTCGAACCCGCGCCCGGCGGTCAGCGCGTTCTGCAGCTCGGCCAGCCCGTCCGGGGCGGTGGCGTGGGTGGCGCCGAACCGCAGCGCGGTCTCGTGCTTGGCCTCCAGCGGGTCCACCGCCACGATCACCGCCGCCCCGGCGAGCCTGGCGCCCTGGATGACCGACAGCCCGACGCCGCCCGCCCCGATCACCACGACGCTGTCGCCGGGCCGGATCCGGGCGGTGTTCAGCGCCGCGCCCGCGCCGGTGGTGACGCCGCAGCTCATCATGGCGGCCAGGTCGAACGGGACGTCCGGGTCGACCGGGACGGCGGCGGCGGCCGGCACCACCGTCTCCTCCGCCCACGAGCCGCACCCGGCCATCCGGTAGACGTCGGTGCCGCCGTGCCGGAACGGGGCCTTGCCGAACGCGTCGGCGATCCCGGACATGCACAGGTACGGCTGCCCGGCCAGGCACTCGGGGCAGCGCCGGCAGGCCGGGGTGAAGCTGATGATGACGTGGTCGCCCACGGCGGGCGCGGTGACGCCCGGCCCGACCTCGACGACCTCGCCGGCCGCCTCGTGCCCCAGCACCGCGGGCAGGGTGGTGGGCAGCACGCCGCTCATCGCCGACAGGTCCGAGTGGCAGATCCCGGTCGCCCGGATGCGCACCCGGACCTCGCCGGCCTCCGGGGGGTTCAGGGTGACGTCGTCGCGCAGGTCCATCTCGGTGTCCCCGGCGGCGTGCAGGATGGCGGCTCGCATGACAGGTCCCTGCCCTTCCCTCGCTGCTGCGCCAAGCGCTTGCCAGGCGATTTCTGAAACACGTTCTATTCGACCGGCCGGAAGGCGGTCAACCCTCGGCGCGCACCCGCAGCGCGGAGTAGGCGGGCACCAGCACCCGGCGGGCCGGGCGGCGGGCGACGATCCGGTACGGCCCCGCCGCCGTCACCGTCTCCAGCATCCGGGTGATCTGCGTGCGTGCCACCGCCGCCCCCAGGCACAGATGCCGCCCCGCCCCGAACCACAACTGCCGGGTCTCGGGCACGTACTCGCGCCGCACGTCGAACGGCCCCACCGCGTTGTCCGCCAGGTAGGTCATCAGTAGAACGCGTTCTCCCGCCCGGAGCAGCCGCCCGCCCACCTCGGCGTCCGTCATGACCGCCCGGCCGATCACCGGGGCCGGGGTGGTGACCCGCAGGCCCTCCCGGACCGCGCCGGGCATCAGGCCCGGGTCCGCCAGCAGCGCCGCCTGCTGCCCGGTGTCGTGCAGCAGCGCCACCGTGCGGGCGGTGCCGGAGGCGCCGGTCTCGGTGCCCGCGATGGCCAGCAGCGTCGCCAGGCCCCGGGTCAGCGGCAGGCCCAGCCCCATCTCCCGGCAGCGGCCCAGGATCGTGTCCGGCCCGGCGGTCCGGTAGCCCTCCTCGACGCCCCGGGTGATGTCGCCGACGATGGCGCGGGCCCGGCGGATCCGCTCGGCGGGCAGCACGGTCGAGGCGGTGGTGCCCATCGCCAGCCCGGCCAGCCGTTCCCCGGCGGCGAAGATCCCCCGGTAGGCGTCGTCAGTGGGGGAGTCCAGCCGCATGCCCAGCAGGTCGGCGACCAGCCGCCCGGCCAGCACCCGGGTGGCGTCGGCCACGTCGACCGTCTCCCCGTCCGCCAGCCGCCCGGCCAGCATCCGGTAGTGCCCGCCCTGGGCCCGTTCGACCAGCGTCCGCGCGCCCTCCTCGGTGAACAGGTCACGGGCACGGGCGCGCAGTTCGGCGTGCCTGGCCCCGCCGAACAGGGCGCCCATCTCCGGGCCGAACAACTGGGCCCACAGATGGCCCACCCCGCCCTCCCCGGACATGCCGAAGCCCGCCGCGTCGTTCAGCACCCGGCGGGCCAGTACCGGATCGGTCACCACCCAGCCGATCCGGGGGAACCGCTGGATCGGGGCGGTGTGCCGGGCCGCCTGCAGCAGCGCGTACAGCCCCGGATTGCCCGCCCACAGCAGCCGCGCCTCATGCCGCGCCGCGGCCCTCGCCCCGTACCTCACCCGCACCCCCGTGTTTTGACCCGGGCCGCCCCGAGTAGGGGAACTCATGGTGTTCGATGCCCGGTTCTGTACCTTTGCGCAGGTGAATCTATGGGTGACCGTCCCCGCCTACAACGAGGAACGTCTCATCGGGGGCACGTTGCGCCGCCTGGCCGAGCAGACCGACCGCGACTTCCGTCTCGTCGTGGTGGACAACGGCAGCACCGACGCCACCGCGAAGATCGTCCGGGAGTTCGCCGACCGGCATCCCGGGCTCGCCCTGCGGCTGGTCACCGAGCCGCGCAAAGGCACCGGGGCCGCCGCCGACACAGGGATGCGGTACGCCATCGAACAGGGGGCGACCCATCTGGCCCGCACCGACGCCGACTGCCTGCCCCACCCCGGCTGGGTCGCCGCCGTCAAGCGGGCGTTCGCCGAGGGGCTGCAGATGGTCAGCGGGCCGCTGCGGCCCCGCACCGACGAATTCCGGCTCAAACTGTGGGAACGGCGGATCCTGCCCGCCGTGCTGGAGACGGCGGCGTTCGTCGGGCGCCTGCGGCCCGGCAACCAGGACCCCGCCTACCTGGGGCCGTACCTGATGATGCCGGGCTGCAACCTGGCGATCGACGCCACCCTGTACGAGCGCGCCGGCGGCTTCCCGCGCACCGCCATCGAGGAGGTCCACGAGGACCGCGCCCTGGTCAACCGCGTGCGCAGGATCACCACCGCGTACGGGCTGCGCAAGGACGTGGTCGTGTACGGCTCGGTACGGCGGCTGCGGGCCTACGGCCTGCTCGGCACCATCGCCTGGTACGCCGACCACCGCTACACCCCCGGCGTGGTGGACGTCAGATGAACCCCGGCTCCTGGGAACGGCGGCTCTACCTGGCCGCCCATCCGTTCGCCTACCCCCTGCTGAGGGGCCTGGCCCGGTGCGGCCCGGCCGTGCGGGTGCCGGGCGTGGGAGTCGTGGTGAACGACGCGGCCCTGGCCCGGCGGGTGCTCCTGGACGGAGAGACGTTCCGCAAGGACGGCCCCGGCTCTCCCGGCGAGCTGTGGACCCCCGTGCTCGGGCCGTCCGTGCTGCTCAACATGGAGGGCGAGGCCCACCGGGCGCTGCGCCGCAAGCTCACCGACCTGTTCACCCCCGGCTACGCCGAACGGCTGTGCGCCGAGATCCTCGCCGAGCCGCTGGAACGGCTCGCCGCCCGGTTGGCGCGGGGCGAGGAGGTCGACCTCGTGGACACGATGCGGGTGATGGCCGGGGCGGTCATCGGGGACGTCATCGGCCTGGCGGGACGGACGACCGCGACGAGCCCCCGCGATCGAGGGGCGCGGGAGGTCGTCCCCCCACAGGGCATAGGCGATGAGGACGGGTACCGGCATCTGTTCGAGCAGGGCGAGCGGATCGTGTCGATGGTCTCGCTGCGGACCCGCCGCCTTTCCCCGGCGCAGATCGAACGCGCCCGTGCCGTGCTGGGCCCGCTGGGGGACATCGCCGCCGAGGCGTACGCCGCCGGGGACGAGAACACGGTGATGGGCCGGATGCGGCTGCTCGGCCTGTCGGAGGACGAGGCGCGCGGGGCGGCGGGCGCGTTCTTCCTCACCGGCACCGAGACGGTCGCCACCTACGTGCCGCGCCTGATCGCCCTGCTGCACGACTCCGGCGAACTCGACCGGGTGGCCGCCGACCGGTCGCTGCTGGGCGCGGCCCTCGACGAGGCGATGCGGTACATCACCCCGACCCCGGTGATGCTCCGCAGCGTCCACGCCCCGGCGCGGATCGGCGGCGCGCGGGTGCGGCCGGGGGACCGGGTGCTGATCATCACGCACAACTGCTGCCGCGCGTACGGGCCGTTCGACCTGGACCGGCCGCACCCGCCGGAGCTGCGGCGGCTGTGGTTCGGGGCGGGGCCGCACTTCTGCATCGGCTACCCGATCGCCATGGCCGAGGTCCGCGCGGTCGCCTCGACGGTGCTGGACGCCGCGCCGCTGACGGTCGTCCGCCGCCGCGCCGCCCGTGGCGTGCTGATCCCGACCTACCGGGAGTTCGTCGTCCGCAGGAGGGGTGCGCCGTGAGGATCGCCGTGACCGGGGCGTCCGGGTTCGTGGGGGGCGCGGTGTGCCGGGCGCTCGCCGAACAGGGCGTCGAGACGTTCGCCTACGGCCGCCGCCCCCGGGTGGATCCCTCGCACGTCGGCGGCGCCCCGTACCGGTCGTGGGACATCACCGCCGGGCCGCTGGCCGACGCGCCCGACGTGGACGCGGTCGTGCACTGCGCGGGCAGCGTCACCGACTGGGGGCCGGTCGGCGAGTTCTTCCGCACCAACCTCGGCGGCACCCGCAACGTCCTGGCGTCGTTCCCCGAGGCGCGGTTCGTCCACGTCAGCACCGCCAGCGTGTACGACCCGTACCGCCCGACCGTCGCCGCCCGCGAGGACGAGGCCCCGGTCGCCCGCTACCTGAACGGCTACGGCGCGTCCAAGGCCGCCGCCGAACGCGCCGTCCTGGCCGCCATGCGCGAACGTCCCGCGATCATCCTGCGCCCGCACGCCGTCTACGGCCCCGGCGACACCACCCTGCTGCCGCGCGTGCTGGGGGCGGTGCGCGGCCCGCTGCTGCCCGCCGTGGGGGACGGCCGGCAGCTCATCAGCCTCACCTCGATCGGCAACCTGGTGCGGGCCTGCGCGCTGGCCGCCACCGGCCCGGTGGAGCACGGCGTCTTCAACGTCACCGACGCCGCCCCCGTCACCCTCGACGACGCGCTCCGCGCCGTCCTCGCCGAACGCGGCATCGCCGCCCGCCCGGTCTACCTGCCGCTCGCGGCGGTGTGGCCGCTGGCCACCGCCGTCGAGGGCGTGTTCCTGGCCGCGCGCCGCCCCCGGCCGCCCCGCCTGACCCGTTACGCGATCGGTCACCTGGCGGTGGAACGCACCCTGGACATCACCGCCGCCCGCGACGTCCTCGGCTACGACCCGGCCCCCACCGACCTCACCGGCGCGGCGGACTGGTGACCCGCGCTCAGCGCAGGAACAGCCCGTACTCCCTGAGCTCGGGCACCAGGTGCGGCGGCAGGTTCGCCACCACCGCCAGATCCTCCGCCGAGCTGAACCCGCCGGTCTCCGCCCGCAGCCGCACGATCCGCTCCGCGTCCTGCATGCTGAGCCCGAACCGGGTCAGCTCCTGGGCCGGGACCACGTTCACGTCGATCAGCCCGCCGTCGTCGTACGGCCGCCGGTCCGGCGGCATGTCCGTCCGCCCGATCATCAGCTCCCGCGCCGTCAGCGGATCCTGCATCGCCAGCGTCCGCGCCTCCTGCCGCCGCCGGATCCGCGCGTGCGCCTGCTCCAGCGCCATCCGGTTCTTCTGCTCCGGCGTCATCGGCGCCCCCGGCACCGGCGGCAGCGGAGCCCCCGGCTGCTTCACCGCCATCACGATCGCGTGGATGATCCAGATCGGCGCCCAGGCCCCGCACGACAGCACCGTCAGGATCAGGTGGAACAGATGGATGCTGCTGTTGTCCCGCACCACCACGGCCCCCGGCGGCACCCCGTGATGGTGAAGGTGCACGTTCACCGCAGGCGGCGGCTGCGCCTCGGGCCCCGGCGGCAGTTTGGGCGGATACGGCTGATGTGGCTGATGCGGCTGCTCGGTCATCGATTCCCCTCGCCACTCCCAACCCTGGCCCAACCATTGGAACGCAGAATCCCCGAGATCGGTTCCCCCTTCAGGGGGATCGGCGAGGTTCGCCCGAGGTCAGTCCTTCCAGGGCGCCCAGCCGGTGGTGTCGATCTCGAGCCCGAAGTGCTCGAGCGTCACGGTGTCGCCGAACTCCCAGGCATCGGAGTGCAGGTAGGCCCCGGCGGCCGGATCCGGGACCGAGTACAGCGTGATGAGCGGACCCTTGGGGTCGCGGTCCACCAGCAGGTAGTAGGGGATCTCCGCCCTGGCGTACCCGGTCCACTTGGTCGCCGGGCTCTTGCTCCTGGCCTTCGGGGCCTTGACGGGCTCCCGGTCGATGGCGGCATTGGAAGGCGAGGTGATCTCCACCACCATCTCGACATGGTCGGGCAGGAAGTGGCGATCGTCGCCCCGCTCGATCATCTCGGCCACCTCGGCGCGCATCACCATGAGATCGGGACAGTACCCCTGACCGGTCGAGACCAGGTTGAGGTCGAAATTGGTCTCGAAGTCCCAGGGGAACTCCGGATCGGCGGCCTGGGCATTGACCAGAGCGCGGATCAGGCTCTTGATGACGCCGGCGTGCCCTCCGCGGGGGGCTGGTGACACGACGATCTTCCCTTCGATGATCTCGACCTTGGAGTGGTCGTGCGGGAGGTGCAGAAAGTCGCGCAGTTCGCCCCGTTCCCACATGGCGTGGGCGGTGTCGGGCAGCTTGACGGGATGTTCGCTGATGGTGGTGATGCTCACGATGTGCGACCTCTCCATCACGATCGGCTCCGAGCATCGTAGGGACCGCGTGGTGCCAGCGTACGCAGAACGGTGAATTCTCCGTCTTGATCCACTCTCTGCCGTTGAGTCGTGAAACATGCCCATTTTCGGGCGGGGGTTTTGGAGATCGTGCGGTCGGCGGCGGGCGGCCGGGGCGGAAGACTGGGGGGATGGAGTTCCTGCGGGCACTGAGCTGGGAGGAGGCGCTCGCCCTGAAGGGGGAGCGGCCCGACGCGGTGCCGATCCAGGGCGGCACCGACGTCATGGTGGAGATCAACTTCGACGTGCGGCGGCCGGGGGCGCTGCTGGACCTGAACCCGGTGGCGGAGCTGACGTCGTGGGAGACGGCGGACGGGCGGCTGCGGATCGGGGCCGGGGTGCCGTACGCGCGGCTGATCGCCGAGCTGGGCGATCGGGCGCCGGGGCTGGCGCAGGCGGCGCGGACGGTCGGGTCGCCGCAGATCCGCAACCGGGGGACCGTGGGCGGCAACCTGGGGGCGGCCTCGCCCGCGGGGGACTGCCATCCGCCGCTGCTGGCCGCCGGCGCGCAGGTCGAGGTGGAGTCGGCGGCGGACGGGGTGCGGATGATCCCCGCCGAGGAGTTCTACGTCGGGGTGAAGCGGAACGCGCTGCGCGAGGACGAGCTGATCCGGGCGGTGTGGGTCGAGCCGGCGCCGGGACCGCAGCAGTTCTCCAAGATCGGGACGCGGAACGCGATGGTGATCGCGGTGTGCTCGTTCGCGCTGGCGCTGGATCCGGCCCGCGGGCGGGTGGGGACCGGGATCGGGTCGGCCGCGCCCACGCCGATCCGGGCCACGGAGGCCGAGGAGTTCCTGGCCGGGGAACTGGACTGGGACGCCCCGCTGGACGGGGCGGTCGCCGCGCGGTTCGGGGAGCTGGTGGGGCGGGCCGCCGCGCCGATCGACGACGTGCGCGGCACCGCCGCCTATCGCCGCCACGCGCTGTCGGTGATGGCGCGGCGCACGCTGACCTGGGCGTGGAACGATCATCTGGCGGAAGGGGGAACGGCGCGATGAGGGTGACGTTCACCGTCAACGGGTCGGCCGAGACGGTCGACGACGTGTGGGAGGGCGAGAGCCTGCTGTACGTGCTGCGCGAGCGGCTCGGGCTGCCGGGCTCCAAGAACGCCTGCGAGCAGGGCGAGTGCGGATCCTGCACGGTCTACCTGGACGGCGTCACGGTGTGCTCCTGCCTGGTGGCCGCCGGGCAGGTCCAGGGCCGCCAGGTCCGCACCATCGAGGGCCTGGCCGACGGGGAACGGCTGGACCCGGTGCAGGAGGCGTTCGTGGAGTGCGGGGCGGTGCAGTGCGGGTTCTGCACCCCCGGGCTCATCGTGCAGACCCACGACCTGCTGAAACGCGCCCCACAGCCGTCCGACGCGGAGATCCGCGAGGCGCTGGCCGGGAACCTGTGCCGCTGCACCGGCTACGAGAAGATCCTGGAGGCCGTGCGGCTCGCCGCCTCCCGCAAGGCGGCGGCCCGATGAGGATCGCGATCGAGAACGCCCACGTCGTCACCGTCGCCGGGCCCGAACACCCCGGCGGGCACGTCGTCGTCGAGGACGGGCGCATCGCCGCGGTCGGCCCCGGCCCCGCGCCCGGCGACGCCGACGAGCGGATCGACGGCACCGGCTGCCTGGCCACGCCCGGCCTGGTCAACACCCACCACCACCTCTACCAGTGGGCGAGCCAGGGCCTGGCCAAGGACAGCACCCTGTTCGAATGGCTGGTGACGCTGTACCGGCCCTGGTCGAAGATGGACGCCGAGGTCGTGCACGGGGCCGCGTCGGCGGGGCTGGGCTGGCTGGCGCTGTCGGGCTGCACCACCAGCACCGACCACCACTACCTGTTCCCCTCCGGCCGCGGCGACCTGTTCGCCGCCGAGGTGGAGGCCGCCGCCGAGCTGCACATCCGCTTCCACCCCTGCCGCGGGTCGATGGACAAGGGGCGGTCGCAGGGCGGGCTGCCGCCGGACGAGGTGGTCGAGGACCTCGACACGATCCTGGCGGAGACCGAGGCCGTCATCGACCGCCACCACGACGCCTCGCCCGGCTCGATGCTGCGGGTGGCGGTCGCGCCGTGCTCGCCGTTCTCGGTCAGCAAGGACCTGCTCGTCCAGTCCGCCGACCTGGCCCGCGCCAAGGGCGTCCGGCTGCACACCCACCTGAGCGAGACGCTGGACGAGGAGGAGTACTGCCTCGCCCAGTTCGGCATGACGCCCGTCCAGTACATGGAGACGCTGGGCTGGCTCGGGCCGGACGTGTGGTACGCGCACGCCGTTCACCTGCACGACGCCGACATCGCCGCGATGGCCGGGACCGGCACCGGCATGGCCCACTGCCCCAGCTCCAACGCCCGTCTCGGGGCCGGCATCGCCCGCGTCGCCGACGCCCTGGCCGCGGGCGTCCCGGTCGGCCTGGGCGTGGACGGCGCGGCCTCCGCCGAGATGGTGCCGCTGGCCGGGGAGATCCGCCAGGCCATGTACCTGCAGCGCGCCCGGTACGGCCCCACCGCGCTCACCGCCCGGCAGGCCCTGGAGATGGCCACCCTCGGCGGCGCCCGCTGCCTGGGCCGCGACGACGAGATCGGCACGCTGGAGCCCGGCAAGCTCGCCGACATCGCGCTGTGGCGGGTCGACGGGTTCCACGCCGCGCTGGACGACCCGGTGGTGGCGCTCGCCTACGGCCAGACCCCGCCGCTGGCCCGCCTGCTGGTCGGCGGCCGGACGGTGGTCTCGGACGGCGAGCTGGCGACCGTTGCGCAGGACGAGGTCGCGCGCCGCGGCGCCGACGCCCACCGCAGGCTGATGCGCCTGGCCGCCGACGTGCTGTAGACCGGGACCATGCGCGCGTCGCGGCTGGTGTCGCTGCTGTTGCTGTTGCAGGCGCGGGGGACGATGACGGCCGCCGAGCTGGCCCGCGAGCTGGAGGTCTCCGAGCGGACCGTCTACCGGGACGTGCTGGCGCTGTCGGCCGCGGGCATCCCGGTGTACGCCGAGCAGGGGCGGCGCGGCGGCTACCGGCTGGTGGACGGCTACCGGACCCGGCTGACCGGGCTGAGCCGGGCGGAGGCCGAGGCGCTGTTCCTGGCGGGGCTGACCGGGCCCGCCGAGGACATGGGGCTGGCCGACGCGGTGGCGGCGGCCCGGCTGAAGGTGCTGGCGGCGCTGCCGTCGTCGTTGCAGGACGCGCCGGTGCGGACGGGCCAGCGGTTCCATCTGGACGTCGCCGGATGGTTCGACGACACCGGGCCACCGCCGATGCTGGCGGCGCTGGCGCGGGCGGTGTGGCAGGACGAGACGGTGGTGCTGCGCTACCGGCGGGACCGCGAGGTGACGCGGACCGTCGACCCGTACGGGCTCGTCCTCAAGGGCGGCACCTGGTACCTGGTCGGCCGGGTGGGCGGCGACCACCGCACCTACCGCGTCGACCGGGTGAGCGCCGTCGAGCCCGCAGGCCGGACGTTCGACCGCGACGAGTCGTTCGACCTGCGGGCCTTCTGGGCGGAGCGGGCGGCGCAGTTCGTGGAGACCCTGCTGCACGAGACGGTGGGGATCCGGCTCACCCCGGCGGGCGTGCGCCTGCTGCGGTACGCCGTCGAGCCGCCCGCCTCCCGCCGCGCCCTGCAGACCGCCGGGGAACCCGACGAGCAGGGCCGGGTCACCACCCGCCTGCCCGTCGAGTCCCTCGACGTCGCCTACACCCAGCTCATGCGGCTCGGCCCCGAGGTCGAGGTCCTCGACCCCCCGGAACTACGGGACCGCATGGCCGAGGCCGCCACCCGCCTCGCCGCCCTCTATCACCGGTAGCCGGTGGCGTCGGCGGGCTTGCCGGGAACGTCCTGGACCTCGACGATGTAGCGCCAGGCGTCGGGGCGGCTGCCGTCCACGTCGGTGAACCCGTACACCTTGGCCAGGTCGCCGCTGGAGGTGACCTTGCCGTTCCACCGCGCCACGTCCGGGTCGGCCGCCAGCGCCGCGACGGCCCGGCCGATGAACGCCGGGGTCTCGGAGATGATGAAGTGCGGGTTCTCCTTGCAGGCGTCCCGCCAGTTGGCCTCGGTGACGCCGTAGGTGTCGAGCATGAACTCCGAGCGCAGCCAGCCCGGCGTCACCGCCACCGCCGTCGCCTTGTGCTCGGCCAGCTCCTTGCCCAGCGCGAACGCCATCCGGTTCACCGAGATCTTGGCCAGGTCGTAGAAGAACGAGATCCGGTAGTGGTCCCGGTTGTACTCGTCGGTCCCGTCGGTGACCTCCACGACCAGTCCGCCCGGGTTGCGGATCAGCAGCGGGATCGCGTAGTGGCTGGTGATGATGTGGGTGTCGACGGCCAGCCGGAGCAGCCGCAGGCCCTTGTCCAGGTCGTGCTCCCACACCTTGTCGGTCCAGCTCGCCAGGTGGTCGCCGCCCCAGATGTCGTTGACCAGCACGTCGAGCCGGCCCTGCTCGCGGTCGATCCGCTCGACCAGCGCGCGGACCTGCTCGCGGTCCAGGTGGTCGCAGGGCACCGCGATGCCCTCGCCGCCCGCGGCGGTGACCAGCTCGGCGGTCTCCTCGATGGTCTCCGGCCGGTCCATCTCCGAGCGCCGTTCCCGGGTGGTGCGCCCGGTCACGTAGACGGTGGCGCCGGCCGCGCCCAGCTCGACGGCGATGCCCCGGCCCGCGCCCCGGGTCGCCCCCGCGACCAGCGCGATCTTTCCTTTGAGTGCGTCGTTCATGGGGTCCACGCTCGCACCGAAACCTGACAACGCCTGTCCAGTTTTCTCGTGGAACACTGCGGGGATGGCCGAAGGTGATTTCGCCGCGCTGCCGGATCTGGCGGTGCGCCCGCTGGGCGGGTCGGTGGTGGCCGCCAGCGACGAGTCGTTCGCGGTGAAGGAGAACCTGATCAACCCGTGGGCGCCCGCGTTCCGCCCGGAGACGTTCGGGCCGCGCGGCCAGGAGTACGACGGGTGGGAGACCCGGCGGCGGCGCCCCGACGCGCGCGGTGAGCTGGGCCACGACTGGGCGGTCGTCCGCCTCGGCGTGCCGGGCGTGATCCGCGGGGTGGTGATCGACACCGCCTGGTTCAAGGGCAACTTCCCGCCGGTGGCGTCGGTGGAGGCGTGCGCCGCCGAGGGGTACGCCGCGCCGGACGAGCTGACCGGCTGGGTGGAGATCGTCCCGCGCAGCCCGCTGGGCGGCGACCGGGCGCACGCGTTCCCCGTCGAGGTGGAACGCCGCTTCACCCACGTCCGCCTCAACATCCACCCCGACGGCGGGGTGGCGCGGCTGCGGGTGCACGGCGAGCCGGTGCCCGACCCGGCGTTGCTGGACGGTCTCACCGTGGACCTGGCCGCGCTGGAGAACGGGGCCCGGGTGACGGCCTGCTCGGACGAGTTCTACTCCTCGCCCGCCGGCATGCTGATGCCCGGCCTGGCCCGCACCCAGGCCGAGGGCTGGGAGACCGCCCGCCGCCGCGGCGGCGGCAACGACTGGGCGGTGATCGCCCTGGCCGCCGCCGGGACGGTCCGGCTGGCCGAGATCGACACCTCCAACCTGCGCTTCAACGCCCCCGGCTGGGCCGCCCTGTCCGGCATGAACGCCCACGCCGACCCGGACGCCTGGTTCCCGCTGCTGGAACGCACCCGGCTGCAGCCCGACCTGCGGCACCGCTTCCGCCTCGCGGACGCCCCCGAGACCACCCACGTCCGGCTCGACATCTACCCCGACGGCGGCCTGGCCCGCCTGCGGCTCCTGGGCGACCTGTCCCCGGCCGGGGAACGGGCGCTCCGCGACCGCTGGACCCGGCTGACCGGCTGAACGCCAACCCCGGCGCACCGGGCGGCGTCCACAATGAGCGGAAGATCCGCCGATCACGGAGAGCGCCGGTGACCACTGAGGGAACGAGTGCCACGCCCCTGCGGCCCGGGGATCCGCCCAGGCTGGGGGAGTACGAGCTGGTCGGGCGGCTGGGGGAGGGCGGCCAGGGCACGGTCTTCCTCGGGCGGGACGCCCAGGGCCGGCGGGCGGCGGTCAAGCTGCTGCACGCGCGGCTGAGCGGGGACGCCAGGGCGCGCGGCCGGTTCATCCGTGAGCTGGAGGTGGCGCGGCGGGTGTCGGGGTTCTGCACCGCGCAGGTGCTGGACGCCGACATCGCCGGGGACACGCCCTACTTCGTCAGCGAGTACGTTCCCGGGCCGTCGCTCAAGGAGCAGGTGGCGGCCGGCGGCCCGCTGGACGCGCAGTCGCTCGTCCGGCTGGCCATCGGGACCGCGACCGCGCTGGCGGCCGTCCACCGCGCCGGGATCGTGCACCGTGACTTCAAGCCGGGCAACGTGCTGATGGGGCCGGACGGTCCCCGGGTGATCGACTTCGGCATCGCGCGGGCGCTGGACTCCGGGGCGGTCACGATGACCAGCCAGGTCGTGGGGACGCCCGCGTTCATGGCGCCCGAGCAGGTGGCGGGCGGGGCGATCGGCCCGCAGGCGGACCTGTTCGCGTGGGCGGCGACGATGCTGTTCGCGGCGACCGGGCGGGCGCCGTTCGGCGACGACTCCATCCCGGCGGTGATGCACCGGATCCTGTACGCCGAGCCCGACCTGTCGGCGCTGCCGCCCGCGCTGACCGGGATCGTGGCCGGATGCCTGGCCAAGGACCCGGCGCGGCGGCCCGGTAGCGACGCCGTCCTGATGGGGCTGCTCGGGCAGGTGGGGGCGGCCCCCCGCACGGGCGGACCCGATCTGCTCGCCCGGGCGGCGACCCTGGCCACCGGCACGCTCCCGCCGGTCGCGCCGCCGCCCGGTCCCCTGCCCTGGCCGGTCAAGCCGGCGGCGCGCCCGCCGATGCGGTGGCGGGTCGTGCTGCCGCTGCTGGCCGGGGCGATGACGGCCGTGGTGGCCGCGGGCGTCACGGCGTTCGTGGTGCTGAACGACCGGGCCGGGAAGGGCGGGTCGAACGCCCCGGCCTCGGTGCAGGTGGCCTTCCTCGGAGCCACCACCGGCGGGTTCAAGGCGCTCGGCGGGCACATGCGCGACGGTGCGGAGGTCGCCGTCGACCAGTACAACGCCGGCCGGCCCGCCACCCGGATCGAACTGGTCGACTACGACACCGCCGGGGAGGCCGGCACGGCCCTGGCCAGGGCACGGCAACTGGCGGCCGACGACAGGGTGGTCGGGGTGATCGGGCCGCTGTTCAGCGCGGACGCGTCGCTGGCCGGGCCCTATCTGGAGGCCAACCGGGTGCCGATGGTCTCGCCGGGCGCCACCGGTCAGGAGCCGGCCGGGGGACAGGGGTATCTCCGTCTGGTGGTGCCCCCGATCAAGGTCTCCCTGACCGGGCTGGCCCAGACGATGGTGCGCGAGGAACGGCCCCGGCACGTCGTCGTGGTCGGCGACGACCAGGGCTGGACCCGCCCGTTCGCCGACCACGTGGCCCTCGCCCTGCAGGGGCGCGGGGTGCGGGTCACCCGCGACATCGTCATCGGCTGGACCGACCGGGACCTGCGCGCCGAGGTCGAGCGGATCAAGGACGCCGACCCGGACGCGGTCTTCTATCCCGGACTGTTCGACGCGGCGGCCCGGCTGATCGAGCAGGCCCGGGCCGCCGGGGTGCGCGCGCCGTTCTACCTTAGTGACGCGTCGCTGACCGAGCAGTTCGTCACCGACGCCGGCCGGGAGCAGGCGGAGGGCACCGTGCTGTTCTGCTCGTGCACCGATCCGGCCGCCCACACCACCGGGCCCGTGCGGTCGTTCCGGGACCTGTTCCGATCCGCGTTCGGCAGGGAGGCGGGTCTCTACACGGTCGAGGGGTACGACGCGGCGCTGGCGCTGGTCTCGGCGGTCAAGGCCGGGCACACCACGCGCGAGGCGATCCACCGCCACCTGGGGACGATGAACGCGGCGGGGCTCGGGCAGCGGCTGCGGTTCCGGCCGGACGGGCACCTGGAGAGGGCGGTGGTCCACGTGTTCCAGGTCAGGGGCGGTGAGATCGTCCAGATCGGCACGTCGGAGACCGCGCGGCCCTAGAAGTCGATCAGCCGGGCGGCCACGATCTCCAGCCGTTCGGTGATCTCCTCGACGGTGCCGCGGCCGTGCAGCAGCTCGATCATCTCGATGGTCCACAGCCCGGCCAGCGCCCGCAGCAGCACCCGCCGCGGGTCGCCGGCGGGGATCTCGGCGTCCGGCCCGGCCGCGGCGCGCGCCAGCAGGTTGGTCATCCGGTCGCCGAACCCGGTGCGCACGTCCGACAGCAGCAGCGCCCGGATCAGCGCCTCGGCCAGCTCCGGTTCGCGGATCAGCCCCCGGGTGGCGCGGGCCAGCACGTCCACGGCCCGCTCGGCGGGGGCGGCGCCGTGCGGGGGGCGCTTGTCGATGCCGGCCTCCAGCACGTCCAGCTCCTCGCCGACCACCGCGACGACCAGGTCCATCTTGGACGGGAAGTAGCGGTAGAGGGTGCCCAGCGCCACCCCGGCGCGCTCGGCCACGGTGCGCATCTGCATCGCCTCGACGCCGCCCCGGGAGGCCAGCGCCGCCGCCGCCTTGATGATCTTCTTGCGGCGTTCGTGCTGGCTGCGGGAGCGGGCCGGCTGCGGTTCGGCCCTGGTCGGTTCCGGGGCTGGGGTCGGCGCTGCGGTCACTGTGCTGGGCCCTTCCTTGGCGGGGTCCCCCGTGGGGCGGGGTGCGAGGAACGAGCGGATCGTGCGGCACCAGCCTACAGGCACTACGAGAACGCGTTATCTGTTCGGTCGTGCCCAGGGGCCGGTATGGGAAACTCCACAAGCGGGTCCAACCCTGACAGTGCATGGCCAAACGCATGATCGCGGGTAGTGCGGGGCGGACTCTGGACAGTAAATAGAATCTGTTCTAGTTTGGCGCTCTGTCCGGCCGTTCCGACAAGGGGGGCGCCCCGTGGACTTCGACCTCGACCCCACCCAGCGGGAGCTGCGCGAGCTGGCCGCCGGCCTGCTGGCCCGGGAGGCGGCGACCGAGCGGCTGGACGCCCACGACCGGTCCGGGGCGCCGTACGAGGCGGGCGTCTGGAAGGCCCTCGGGCAGGCCGGGCTGCTGGGCGCGTGCCTGCCGGAGGAGGCGGGCGGCGCCGGGCTCGGCCCGATCGAGCTGGCGGTGATCCTGCGGGAGGTCGGCGCCCATGTCGCGCCCGTCCCCGCCTACGCCTCGCTGGCGCTGGCCGCCGTACCCGTCGCCGAGCACGGCACCCCCGGGCAGCGGGCGCTGCTGGCCGGGCTGGCCGAGGGCGAGAAGGTGCTCACCGGGGCCTACCGCGAACCGGGCCTGGCGGGCGAGGTCGGCACGACGGCCCGCAGGAACGGCCGCGGCTACGTCCTCGACGGCGTCAAGACGTTCGTCCCCTACGCCGAGCAGGCCGCCTGCATCCTGGTCCCGGCCCGGGTGGAGGGCGTCGGGGTCGGGGTCTTCCTGGTGGACCGGGACGCGGTGCGGCTCGACCCGCATCCGGCCGCCACCGGGGAGCCGATGTCCCGCATCGCCCTGGACGGCGTCCGCGTGGCCCCCGACCGGCTGCTCGGCGGCGCGGCGGACGGCGCGGCCTGGCGCACGCTGCGCCGCTCGGCCGTCGCCGGGGCGGTCGCCCAGGTGTCCGGGGTCATCGAGGGCGCCCTGAAGATCACCACCGGGTACGTCAAGGAACGCGAGCAGTTCGACCGGAAGCTGGCCCAGTTCCAGGCCGTCACCATGCAGGTCGGCGACGTCTACATCGCCAAGCGGGCGCTGGACGTGGCGATGTGGGCGGGCGTGTGGCGGCTGGCCGGGCAGGCCCCCGACACCGACGAGGTCCTGGCGATCGCCGCGTTCAACGCCTGCGGGCCGGTGCTGGAGGCCCTCTACACCTGCCAGCACCTGCACGGCGGGATCGGCCTGGACGTCACCTACCCGCTGCACCGGTACTTCGCGTGGGGCAAGCACTACGCCCACCTCCTCGGCGGGGCCGAGACACAGCTGGACGCCATCGGCGACGCGTTCGCCGTCATCGACTGACCGGATCGACTAGGAGCCGCCGGTGTTCATCGATCTGACCGCCGAGCAGCGCAGGCTGCGCGACGAGCTGCGCGGGTACTTCGCCGGATGCCTGACCGCGGAGCAGCGCGCCGAGATCGCCGCCGACCCGTTCGGGCCCGCCTACATGGCGCACTGCCGGCGGCTCGGCGCGGACGGGATGCTCGGGGTGGCGTGGCCGAAGGAGTACGGCGGGCGCGGCTACGGGCCGATCGAGCAGCAGATCTTCGCCAACGAGATCGCCCGCGCCGAGGTCCCGTACCCGCTGATCACCCTGAACTCGGTGGCCCCCACGATCCTGCAGTACGGCTCGCCGGAGCAGAAGGAGTTCTTCCTGCCGCGGATCCTGCGCGGCGAGTGCCACTTCGCCATCGGCTACAGCGAGCCCGGCGCGGGCACCGACCTGGCGGCGCTGCGCACCACCGCCGTGCGGGACGGCGACCACTACGTGGTGAACGGGCAGAAGGTCTTCACCTCCGGGGCGCAGCACGCCGACTACGTGTGGCTGGCCGCCCGCACCGACCCGCGGGCCCGGCGGCACAAGGGCATCTCCGTGCTCATCGTGGACTGCCGCGACCCCGGGTTCTCCTGGACGCCGATCATCACGATGGACGGCCTGCACCACACCAACGCGACCTACTACCAGGACGTGAAGGTGCCGGCGGGGATGCTGGTCGGCGAGGAGAACAAGGGCTGGGACCTGATCGTCAACCAGCTCAACCACGAACGGGTCACCCTCGGCCCCGCCGGGAACCTCGGCCACCTGTACGACAAGTTCGCGCACTGGGCCCGCACCGCCGTCACGGCCGACGGCAGGCCGCTGGTCGAGCTGCCCGAGGTGCGCCGCGCCCTCGCCCGGGTCCGCGCCTACCTGCGCGTCAACGAGTTCCTCAACTGGCAGGTCGCCGCCGGCCTCGACCTGGGCTGGCTGGGCGCCCCCGACGCCTCGGCCACCAAGATCTACGCCTCGGAACGGATGCTGGAGGTCGGCCGCATCGTCGGCGACGTGCTGGCCCGCCACGGCGACCCCGGCGACCCGGCCACCCGGACGTTCGTCGAGCGCCTGGACCGCACCGCCAAGGGCTCCCTGGTGCTGACCTTCGGCGGCGGCGTCAACGAGATCCAGCGCGAGCTCATCGCCATGATCGGCCTCGGCCTGCCCCGGGCCCCGCGCTGAGCTCCGGACGTTCCGGGGGACGGGCACGGCGGCACGGCGTCCGCGCTGGGACCGAGACCGCCGGCGGACGCGGCGCGTGGCCCGCTAGCCCTCCTGGGACGGCTGCGGCGACGGGTTGGAGGTCGGGTCCGGGACGTCCACGGGCGGGTCGACCGGCGTCTCGACCGGCGTGGACGGCGCGGGGGGCTCCGTGACCGGCGGGTCGGTCGGGGGCGGCGTGGTGGGCTCGGTCGGGGCCGGAGCGCCCGTGTCGCCGGGCGCCGGGACGGTCGGCGTCTGCGGGTTCGCCGGAGCGGTCGTCGTGGGCGGCGCGGTCCGCGACGGGGGCTGCGGAGCGGTCGGGGCGCCGCCGTACGGGGAGCCCCCGTAGGGCTGCGACACGTACGGGTCGCTCGTGGAGTTCTGCGGGCCGGCGACGCTGGGAGCGCCGCCGTTCGCGGGCGCGCCCGGGTCGGTGGGACGCGACGTGGCCGTGGTGGGCGAGTTGACCGGCACGGACTGGGCGGTCGACGGGCCGCCCTGGCCGGTGATCGGGCCGAGCGCGTCGAAGCCCGCGCCGCCGCCCTTGGCGCCCGCCCACGCGGCCACCATGCCGACCGTGGCGGCGGCCGAGGCGGCCAGGCCCGCCACCGCGGACAGGCCCTTGGCGCGGCGCCGGTTCGCCGCCGGGCGGCCGGCGGCGGCCGATCCGATCACCACCAGCGGAGAGGTCGCCGTCACCGTGGACAGCGGCCGTTCCCGCTCGGCGGCGCAGGCGGCCAGCACGTGGGCGCGCAGCCGGTGCGGCGGCCGGTCGGGGGCGCGGCGGGCCAGCGTCCGGGGCAGCGCGCCCTTCTCGAACGCGGCGATCAGCTCCGCGTCGTAGCGCGAGCCGGGGCGGCGCATCAGCAGGTCCAGCACCGCGCGGTCCAGCCGGGTCCGGGCGACCTGCAGGAGCTGGCGGGCGGTGTCGGCGGCGACGCCGAGCACCACCGCGATGTCCGGCAGGTCCAGCCACTCGCCCGCCGCCAGCAGCAGCACCTCGCGGTGGTCGGCGCGCAGCCCGGCCGCCGCCCACAGCAGCGGGTCGTCGGGCGCGCCGAGCCGGCCCGGATGGAAGGCGCGGTCCAGCGCCCCGCGGTCCATGCAGGTCGAGCGGGCCAGCGCGTACAGCCACAGCACCGCGTCGCCGCGCGGCGGGTGCTTCGTCGCGGCCACGAACGTGTCGCGGACGGCCTCCTCGGCGCCGTCCCCCACCAGCGACCAGCAGTAGGCGTACAGGCGGGCGGCATGCGCGTCGTACAGGGCCTCCGGGGTCCCCGGCATGTGTCCTCCGATCCTGCTGGGACCGCCGGTGCGGGATGCGACCGGCGTGAAACGGCGGGCGTACCGGTGGAGACCGGACCATAGCGCACTATGTCACATCTGCACAGCGGTATGCCTCCTGGTGCATGTGCGGTGACGTTCACGCGGATTTCGAGTGATGTGCGGATTATTGATCCGGTTCAGCTGGGAAGGCCTCCCGATCATCGCCTTACGGGGCCCGGAGGGGGAGGCGGCACATGCACCGGCTGACCATCGACGACGTCTACGAGCACATACACGGCGTCTGCTTCAAGAACGGCCCGCCCGGCACGGTGGGGGCGGAGACCGAGTGGCTCGTCGTCGACCGGAACGCGCCCGGCGCGCACGTCGCGATCGGCCGGCTGCGCACGGTCGTCGAGCGGGCCGGGCCGCCGCCCGGCGGAAGCGCGATCACTTTCGAGCCCGGCGGGCAGCTCGAATTGAGTTCGGCGCCCTTCGGCGACCTGGCCGCATTGCACCGGGCGCTGTCGGCCGACATCGAATACGTCCGCGCCGGCCTGGCCGAACACGCGCTGGAACTGGCCGGCCGGGGCGTGGACCCGGTGCGTGTCCCGTGTTTCCAGGCCGACCATCCGCGCTACGGCTGCATGCGCGACTACTTCGTCGTCGGCGGGTTCGCCGACGCGGGCCTGACGATGATGTGCAGCACCGCGTCCGTGCAGGTCTGCCTGGACATCGGCGCCGACCCCGCCGACGCGCTGGCCCGCTGGCGGCTGGCGCACGCGCTCGGCCCGGTGCTGGTCGCCGCGTTCGCCAACTCGCCGCTGCGCGCCGGGCGGCGCACCGGCCTGCGCTCCACCCGGCAGGGGATCTGGAACGCCCTGGACCCGGCCCGCACCCTGCCGGTCCCGTCCGGCGACGGCGCCGACCCGGCCGACGCCTGGGCGCGGTACGCCCTGGACGCCCAGGTGATGCTGGTGCGGCCGCGCCCGGGGACCGGCGAGTGCTGGACCGGCGCGCCCGGCATGACGTTCCGCGAGTGGCTGGCCAAGGGCGAGCCCGACCTGGACGACCTCGTCTACCACCTGTCCACGCTGTTCCCGCCGGTCCGCCCGCGCGGCTGGCTGGAGCTGCGGATGATCGACGCGCTGCCGGTCCGGTACTGGCCGGTTCCGGTCGCCGTCGCCGCCGCGCTGCTGGACGACCCGCGCGCCGCCGACGCCGCCGCCGAGGCGACCGCGCCGGTGGCCGGCCGCTGGGCCGAGGCCGCCCGGGACGCGCTGGCCGACCCGGCGCTGGCCCGGGCCGCCCGCGCCTGCTTCACCGCCGCGCTGGAGGCGCTGCCCCGGATGGGGGCGGCCGGGCTGGCGCCGCTGGTCGCCGAGTACGCCGACCGCTATGTCGACCGGGGCCGCTGCCCCGCCGACGACCTCGACCACGCCCACCTGCTGGAGGCCGCACCGTGACACCCCGGACCGACCCGACCGGCCCGGCCGCCCCGGCCGGCCTCGCCGAGGACGACCTGAAGGAGCTGATCGCCGCCGAACTGGGCGCGGTCCGCGACCGCAGCCTGGGGCTGACCACCCGGGTGCTGGACCACGCGGAGCTGACCGCGCAGGTCTCCCCGCTGATGTCGCCGCTGGTGTGGGACCTGGCCCACGTCGGCAACTACGAGGAGCTGTGGCTGCTGCGGGCGGCGGCGGGCATCGACCCGATGCGGCCGGAGATCGACAGCCTGTACGACGCGTTCGAGCACCCCCGCGCCGAACGGCCCGCGCTGCCGCTGCTGCCGCCGGACGAGGCCCGCGCCTACATCGGCACGGTGCGGGCCAAGGTGCTGGACTCGCTGGAGCGGATCCGGTTCCGCGAGGACGATCCGCTGACCGCGGGCGGGTTCGTGTACGGGATGGTGGTCCAGCACGAGCACCAGCACGACGAGACCATGCTGGCCACCCACCAGCTCCGCAAGGGCGCTCCCGCGCTGCTGGACCCGGACGAGCCGGTGCCGGCCCGCATCGGCGGGATGTTCCCCACCGAGGTGCTGATCGAGGCGGGCCCGTTCGAGATGGGCACCTCCGACGACCCGTGGGCCTACGACAACGAACGCGGAGCCCACATCGTCGACCTGCCCGCGTACTACATCGACACCTTCCCGGTCACCAACCGGGCCTACATCGCGTTCATCGAGGCCGGCGGCTACGACGACCCCCGCTGGTGGGACCCCGAGGGCTGGGAGTGGCGGTCCGCCAAGGACCGCGGCGCCCCCGGGTTCTGGCGACGGGAGGGCGGCCAGTGGGTGCGCCGCCGGTTCGGGCGCGTCGAGCCGGTGCCCCCGGACGAGCCGGTGCAGCATGTGAGCTGGTACGAGGCCGACGCGTACGCCCGCTGGGCGGGCAAGCGGCTGCCCACCGAGGCCGAGTGGGAGAAGGCGGCCCGCTGGGACCCCGCCGCGCAGCGCTCCCGCCGCTTCCCCTGGGGCGACGCCTACGAGGAGGGCCGCGCCAACCTGGGGCAGCGGCGGCTGCGGCCCACCCCGGTCGGGTCGTTCCCCGGCGGGGCCTCGGCATACGGGGTGCAGCAGATGATCGGGGACGTGTGGGAGTGGACGTCCTCGGACTTCACCGCCTATCCGGGATTCCGGGCGTTCCCCTACAAGGAGTACTCGGAGGTCTTCTTCGGGCCCGGCTACAAGGTGCTGCGCGGCGGATCGTGGGCGACCCACCCGCTGGCCTGCCGCGGGACGTTCCGCAACTGGGACTATCCGATCCGGCGGCAGATCTTCACCGGGTTCCGCTGCGCCCGCGACGCGGTGGAGGCCCGCTGATGTGCCGCCATCTGGGCTACCTCGGCCCGCCCCGGACCCTGGAGTCGCTGGTCTTCGAGGGGCCGTACTCGCTGGAGGTCCAGTCGTACGCGCCCCGCATGACCCAGGGCAACCTGCTGAACGCCGACGGGTTCGGCGTCGGCTGGTACCACCGGGGCCGGGCGATGCGGTTCCGGCGGGCGCAGCCGATCTGGACCGACCGCTCGTTCCGGGAGGTCGCCGAGGCGGTGGAGGCGTCCTGCGCGGTGGCGGCGATCCGCTCGGCCACCACCCGGTTCCCGGTGGACGAGTCGTGCGCCCAGCCGTTCCGCGCCGGCGGGCGGCTGTTCAGCCACAACGGCAAGGTGGCGGACTTCGACGGGGTCGAGGGCAAGCTCCGGGAACTGGCCGGGGACCTGTCGCACGCCCCGGACGCCCGCGCCCCCGTGGACTCGGCGCTGGTGTTCGCGCTGGCGGCGCGGCGCTGGCGGGAGGGCGCCGCGCTGGGCGAGGGCCTGGCCGACACCGTGACCGCCGTGGCGGCGATCTCGCCCGGCCGCTACAACCTGCTGGCCGCCGACGGGTCCGCGCTGGCCGCCACCACCTGGGGCGACTCGCTGTTCGTGCGGGGCGGGCCCGGCGAGGTGCTGATCTCCTCCGAACCCCTGGACGACGACCCGGCCTGGCGTCCCGTGCCCGACCGCAGCCTGGTCGTCGTCGACCGGGCCGACCTCGCCGGCATCCGCATCACCCCCCTGTGACCAGCGAACGAGGAGGATCCGTGGACCGCTTCCTGACCGCAGACGATCTCGACAAGGCGCTCCGCCGGGACGTGGCGGCGGGCCTGACCGCCACGCCCAAGACGCTGCCGCCCAAATGGTTCTACGACGAGCACGGCAGCGCCCTGTTCGAGGAGATCACCCGCCTGGAGGAGTACTACCCGACCCGCCGGGAGCGGGAGATCCTGCGCGCCCGCGCCGCCGAGATCGCCGCCGCCACCGGGGCGCGGACCCTGCTGGAGCTGGGCGCCGGATCGGGGGAGAAGACCCGGCTGCTGCTGGACGCCCTGTCGGCGGCGGGCACCCTGCGGGCGTACGTGCCGGTGGACGTGTCCGGGGACTTCCTGACCGCCGCGGCCGGGCGGATCGCCGCCGACTACCCGGACCTGACGGTGCGTTCGGTGGTCGCCGACTACGAGCAGCACCTGCACCTGCTGCCGTCCGGGACGCGCCGGCTGCTGGTGTTCCTGGGCGGGACGATCGGCAACTTCGCCCCGGCCGACCGGATCTCGTTCCTGTCGGGGATCCGGGCCACGATGGAGGACGGCGACGCGCTGCTGCTGGGCGCGGACCTGGTCAAGGACCCCGGCCGGCTGGTGCGCGCCTACGACGACGCCCGCGGGGTGACCGCCGAGTTCAACCGGAACGTGCTGCGCGTGATCAACCGGCGGCTGGACGCCGACTTCGACCCCGGGGCGTTCGAGCACGTGGCGCTGTGGGACCCCCGCAACGAGTGGATCGAGATGCGGCTGCGGTCGGCCGCCGACCAGACCGTGCGGGTCGCCGGGCTGGGCCTGACCGTGGAGTTCGCGGCGGGCGAGGAGATGCGCACCGAGATCTCCGCCAAGTTCCGCCGCGAACGCCTGGAAGCCGAGCTGGGGGCCGCGGGACTGGCCCTGGACACGTTGTGGACCGACGAGGCGGGGGACTTCTCCCTGTCCCTGGCCCGCCCCGCCTGAGCGAGCCGGGGCCCGAAGACGCGCCGCAGGGGAGCGGGAGAGCCGTCCGAGCGAAGGAGGACGCGCATGACCGGCCGGGCCGAGGCCGCCGGTGGACTGTCGGTGCCGCCGCGTAGGGTTGGCGGCGTGCCCCGGAAGCGAAAACGGGTGACGATCCGCGAGGTGGCGCAGGCGACCGGACTGTCGCCTGCGGCCGTGTCCTACGCGTTGCGCGGCATCCAGACCTCCGAGGAGACGCAGGAACGCGTCCGCGCCGCCGCCGAGGAACTGGGTTTCCAGGCCCATCCGATCGCCCGGGCGCTGGCGCTGGGCCGCAGCGGCATGATCGGGGTGCTGTGCGGGTCGCTGGAGGACTACTGGCAGCAGTCGCTGGCGGTCGGCATCGGCCGCGCCCTGTTCGGCCGGGACCGGTACGCGCTGATCCTGGACGCCGCCGGCGATCCCGCCCGGGAGCTGGACCTGGCGCGGCGGCTGCGGGACCAGCGGGTGGACGGGCTGATCGTGCAGCCGCTGGACCCGGCCGCCCCGCTGTGGGCCGAGCTGGCCGAGACGCTGCCGGTGGTGTCCATCGGCGACGCGCTGAGCGGCGGGCGCTCCCAGGGCGAGGTGGTGTTCGACAACCGGTCGGGGGTCACCCAGGCGCTGGAGCACCTGGCGGCGCTCGGCCACCGGCGGATCGGGGTGCTCACCTCCACCCGGGCCAGCACCCCCGACCGTCCCGCCGACCGGCACGTGGACGCCGAGGCCGGGCGGCTGGGCCTGGACGTCACCGTGGTCGCCGCCTCCCAGTCCTGGACGCGGGCGGCCGAGGCGGCGATGGACATGCTGGCCGCCCCGGACCGGCCCACCGCGGTGTTCTGCTTCTCCGACTCCATCGCCTACGGGGTCTACGCGGCCACCCGCGAGCTGAAGCTGGACGTCCCCGGGGACGTGTCGGTCTGCGGCTACGACGACCACCCCATGTCGGCGCTGCTCACCCCGCCGCTGACCACGGTGGACTGGGACATCGACGGCATCGTCAACGCCGCCGTGCGGGTGGTGGTGGACGCCGTGGACGGCCGGTCCCGGGGCCGCCGCCGGGTGGTGCGCGCCCCGGCGCTGCGGGTCCGCGAGTCGACCGGCCCGGTTCCGGTGTGACGGAGTCCCCGGCATGGCGGGGAGATTTTTCGGCTATTCGAGTCGCTAAGGTGGGTAAATCCCGTCCGTCCGGACGGATCGGACCATCGGCAGAGCACGGCGTTGCGGCGCCCGAGGACGTGAGCGAGTCGTGATCACCTTCGACGGCGTGACCAAGCGATACCCCGACGGCACCGTGGCGGTGGACGGGCTGGACCTGCAGATCCCCGCAGGGCGGATCACCGTGCTGGTCGGCCCGTCGGGCTGCGGCAAGACCACCACGCTGCGGATGATCAACCGGATGGTGGAGCCCAGCGCGGGCACGGTCCGGATCGACGGCCGCGACGTGCGCGAGATCGACCCGCCGACGCTGCGCCGCGGCATCGGGTACGTGATCCAGCAGGCCGGGCTGTTCCCGCACCGTACGGTCGTCGACAACATCGCCACCGTCCCGTTCCTGCTGGGCCGCCCCAAGAAGGAGGCCCGCCGGCAGGCCCGCGAGCTGATGGAACGGGTGGGCCTGGACGAGGCGATGGCCGACCGCTACCCCGCCCAGCTGTCCGGCGGGCAGCAGCAGCGGGTCGGGGTGGCCCGGGCGCTGGCCGCCGACCCGCCGATCCTGCTGATGGACGAGCCGTTCAGCGCGGTCGACCCGATCGTGCGGCGCGGCCTGCAGGACGAGTTCCTGCGGCTGCAGGCCGAGCTGGAGAAGACCATCGTGTTCGTCACCCACGACATCGACGAGGCGGTGCGGCTGGGCCACCGGATCGCGGTGTTCCGGGTGGGCGGCGCGCTGGTGCAGTACGCCACCCCCGAGGAACTGCTGGCCGAGCCCGCCGGCGACTTCGTCCGGGACTTCCTCGGCGGGGAACGCGGCATCCGGCGGCTGCGGTTCTTCCACGAGCTGGACGCCGAGGAGGCCGCGGACCGGTGAGCCCCCCGCTGTCGGCCCCCGCGGACGCCGAGCCGCTGATCCGCTGGGAGTGGATCGAACGCAACCTCTCCGACGACATCGCCGAGGGACTGCGCGAGCATCTGATCCTGTCGTTCACCCCGGTGCTGCTGGGGCTGGCGGTGGCGCTGCCGCTGGGCATCGCCTGCGCCCGCTGGCGCCGCGTCTACCCGTTCGTGCTGGCCGCCACCAGCGTGCTGTACGCGATCCCGGCCATCGCGCTGTTCGTGGTGCTGGTGGCGTTCACCGGCCTGACCTACTCGACGGTGATCGTCCCGCTGACCCTCTACACGCTGTCGGTGCTGGTCCCCGCGGTGGTGGACGGGCTGCGGTCGGTGCCCGACCAGGTCCGGCAGTCGGCGGTGGCGATGGGGTTCGGGCCGCTGCGCCGGCTGGTCCGGGTGGAGCTGCCGCTGGCGCTGGGGGTGGTGATGGCCGGGCTGCGGGTGGCCACCGTCTCCAACATCAGCCTGGTCAGCGTGGGCTCCCTGATCGGCATCGGCGGGCTCGGCGACCTGTTCGTCACCGGGCTGCAGCGCGACTTCCCCACCCCGATCGTCGTCGGCATCGCGTCGATCATCGCGCTGGCGCTGGTCGCGGACGTCGTGCTGCTGGCCGTCCAGCGCGCGCTCACCCCGTGGGAACGCGCCGGGCGGGGCCGCTCCACAGCCGCGCCCGAGCCGGAGCCGGAGCCGGTCGGAGGTGAGCAGTGAACGCGATCTTCAGCGCGCTGGAGTGGTTCACCCGGGCCCAGCAGTGGAGCGGTCCCGACGGCATCCCCAACCGGGTGCTGGAGCACGTCTGGTACTCGCTGCTCGGCTTCGCCCTCACCGTGCTGATCGCGCTGCCCGCCGGGCTGGTGCTGGGACATCTGCGGCGCGGCCGGCCGGCCCAGATCACCGGATTCCTGGTGACCTCCTCGGCCAACGCCGCCCGCGCGCTGCCCACCCTCGGCCTGCTGATCCTGGCGGTCGTGCTGACCTCCGCCGGGGACCTGGTGCCCATCCTGATCCCGCTGGTGGTGCTGGCCGTCCCGCCCGTGCTGGTGAACACCTACGCCGGCGTGCGGCAGGTCGAGGCCGGGCTGCGGGACGCCGCCGAGGGCATGGGCATGCGCGGCCGCCAGGTGCTGCTGCGGGTGGAACTGCCGGTGGCGCTGCCGCTGATCCTGGCCGGGATGCGCACCGCCATGATCCAGATCGTCTCCACCGCCACCATCGCCGCCTACGTCGGCCTCGGCGGGCTGGGCCGCTACATCGTCGACGGCTACGCCCGCCAGGACTACGACTCGATGGCCGGCGGCGCCCTGCTGGTCATCGCGCTCGCGGTGGCCGTCCAGTTCGTCTTCGCGGGACTGTCCCGCCTGGTCGTGTCCCCAGGGGTGCGGGCCGGCCGATGACCCCTCGCAGGAAGGAAATCCCCATGATCCGCATCATCCGCGGCGCCGCGGTGGCGCTGGCCGCCGCGCTCGCCCTGACCGCCTGCGGCGAAGGCGGCGAGGACCCGCTGTCCGGCGGCCAGGGCGGCGGGCAGACCCTGGTGGTCGGCTCGGCCGACTTCACCGAGAGCGAGCTGCTGGCCGAGATCTACGCCCAGGCGCTGGAGGCCAAGGGCTTCAAGGTCGAGCGCAAGCTCAAGATCGGCGCCCGTGAGGTCTACTACGACCAGGTCGCCTCCGGCGCCATCCACGTCTTCCCCGAGTACAACGGCGCCCTGCTGCAACGCGTCGACAAGGGCAACCCGGCCACCACCACCGAGCAGACCGACGCCGCCCTCAAGGCCAAGCTCCCGCCGGCCCTGGAGATCCTCGCCACCTCCAAGGCCGAGAACAAGGACTCCCTGGCCGTCACCGCCGCCACCGCCAAGGAGCACGACCTCAAGACCATCGAGGACCTCAAGCCGGTGGCCGGCGACATGATCCTGGGCGGCCCGCCCGAGTTCAAGACCCGTCAGCAGGGCGTCGTCGGCCTGGAGAAGGTCTACGGCGTGAAGTTCAAGGAGTTCAAGTCCCTGGACGTGGGCGGCCCCATCACCGTCGCCAACCTCGCCAAGGGCCAGGTCCAGGCCGCCAACCTGTTCACCACCGACCCCGCCATCACCAAGAACGGCTTCGTCGTCCTGGAGGACCCCAAGAACGTCTTCGGCGCCCAGAACGTCGTCCCCCTGGTCTACAGGTCCAAGGTCGACGCCACCGCCCGCCAGGCCCTCGACGCCGTCTCCGCCAAGCTCACCACCGCCGACCTCATCGCCATGAACGGCCAGATGAGCGACCAGAAGCTCGACCCCGAGGACGTCGCCGAGACCTGGCTCGAAAAGCAGGGCCTGGCCTGATTCTTGTGGGGGGCGACCCCCCACGCCCCCCGCACGCGGATCCGGGCATCCTCGCGTCACCCGGCTTCCGCTCGCCTGGCGGCTCGCTCCAGCCGGGCGCCGCTGCGGTGCCCGGACCGCGCTCAGTCGGCCGGAGCTCCGCTGGCGCTCCGCTCCGGCCGACTGAGGATCGGGCCGTCCCAAGCTCAGGTGGAAGTTCTGGGGGCTCCGCCCCCAGGCCCCCGCCCGTTCCGGTTTTACCGGCGGCTTGCTGCAGGGGAATCGGCTGCGGTGGGCGGGGCGGATCCCGCAGGCGTGAGTCAGGTCTGGGTCTGGCCGGTTCTTCCGCCGAGCCTGCGGGTCAGCTCGGCGGCGGTCGTCTGGACGTGGGCGGCCAGGGCGGGCCAGGCGGGTTCGGGGTGGGAGTCGCGGTGGAAGGTGACCGTGACGGCGGCGGTGGGGTGGCCGACGTGGTCGAGGACGCAGGCGGAGATGCTGGCGAAGCCCTCGGTGACGTGGCCGTCCTCGATCGACCAGCCGCGGCGGCGGTCCTCGGCCAGGACGCGGCGCAGGTCGCGCAGGGAGGCGGGGCCGTGGCCGGTGCGGGTCACGAGGGGGCCGGGGAACAGGGCGCGGACCTGGGCGGACGGCAGGTGGGCGAGGATGGCGCGGCCGCTGGCGGTCAGGTGGGCGGGCAGCCGCACGCCCACGTCGGTGACCAGGGTGTGGTGCCGGGGCGGCTGCTCCTTGAGCAGGTAGAGGGTCTCGGCGCCGTGCAGGACGCCGAGCTGGGCGATCTCGCCGGTGCGGTCCACCAGGCGGCGCAGCGGCAGCCGGGCCAGGCGTTCCAGCGGGCCCTGCCGCAGGTAGGCCGAGCCGATCTCGAACGCCGCGACGCCCAGCCCCCACAGCCGTTCCTCCGGCAGGTGGACCACGAAGTTCTCGGCGGCCATCTCGTTCAGCAGGTGGTACGCCGACGAGCGCGGCAGGCCCAGGGCGCGGGCGATCGCCGAGGCGGGCAGCGGGCCGGCCGAGGACGCCAGCAGCCGCAGCACCGCCAGGGTCCGGCGGGCCGAGGGGACCTGGTGCACGGTCCCCATTGTCTCGTATCCGAGACACAGCCCGTTCGCGCCCTCTATGACCGGGGACCCGGCGGCGGTCCAATGGGGGTATGAGCATCCGTGTGGGGGACAAGGGCGTCGAGGTCGGGCCGGAACCGCTGACGTTCGACCAGGTCGTGGCGGTGGCGCGGGAGGACGCGCCGGTCACGCTCACCGACGAGGCGATCCGCGGCATCGAGGCCACCCGCGCCCACGTCGAGGAACTGGCCGCCCGGTCCACGCCGGTGTACGGGGTGTCCACCGGGTTCGGGGCGCTGGCGACCCGGCACATCCCGCCGGAGCTGCGCGCCAGGCTGCAGGTCAACATCATCCGTTCGCACGCCGCCGGCTCCGGGCCGGAGGTCGAACGCGAGGTCGTCCGGGCGATGATGCTGCTGCGGCTGCGCACCCTGGCCAGCGGGCGCACCGGCGTCCGGCCCGCCACCGCGCGGGCCCTCGCGGCACTGCTCAACGGCGGCGTCACCCCGGTCGTGCACGAGTACGGCAGCCTGGGCTGCTCCGGCGACCTGGCCCCGCTGTCGCACGTGGCGCTGGCGCTGATCGGCGAGGGCATGGTCCGCGACGCCGCCGGGGAGCTGCGGCCCGCCGCCGAGGCGCTCGCCGAGGCCGGGATCGAGCCCGTCACCCTCGGCGCCAAGGAGGGGCTGGCGCTGATCAACGGCACCGACGGGATGCTCGGCATGCTGGTGCTGGCCATGCACGACCTGCGGCGGCTGCTCAAGCACGCCGACCTGGCCGCCGCGATGAGCGTGGAGGCGCTGCTGGGCACCGACCGGGTGTTCGCCGCCGACCTGCAGGCGCTGCGCCCGCATCCCGGGCAGGGGGCGTCGGCCGCCAACCTGCGCGCGCTGCTGGCCGACTCGGCGATCATGGAGTCGCATCGCGGCCCCGACTGCACCCGCGTCCAGGACGCCTACTCGCTGCGCTGCTCCCCGCAGGTGAACGGCGCCGCCCGGGACACCCTCGCGCACGCCGAACTGGTCGCCTCCCGCGAGCTGGCCTCGGCGGTGGACAACCCGGTGGTGCTGCCGGACGGGCGGGTGGAGTCCAACGGCAACTTCCACGGCGCCCCGGTCGCCTACGTGCTGGACTTCCTGGCGATCCCCGCCGCCGACGTGGCGTCCATGTCCGAACGCCGCACCGACCGGCTGCTGGATGTGGCCCGCTCGCACGGCCTGCCGGCGTTCCTGGCCGACGACCCCGGCGTGGACTCCGGCCACATGATCGCCCAGTACACCCAGGCCGCCATCGTCTCCGAGCTCAAGCGGCTGGCCGTTCCCGCCTCCGTGGACTCCCTGCCCAGCTCCGCCATGCAGGAGGACCACGTCTCGATGGGCTGGAACGCCGCCCGCAAGCTGCGCCGCTCCCTCGACGGCCTGACCCGCGTGCTGGCCGTCGAGATCCTCACCGCCGCCCGCGCCCTCCAGTTGCGCGCCCCCCTGCGCCCCGGTCCCGCCACCGCCGCCGTGGTCGCCGCCCTCCGCGACCACGTCCCCCCGCCCGGCCCCGACCGCTACCTGGCCCCCGAGATCGAAGCGGCCGTCCGCCTCGTCCAGGACGGCACCCTGCTGGCCGCCGCCGAGACCGTCACCGGCCCGCTCGCCTGACCTCGACCTCCGAAGGAGGAGCACATGTCCGGACCTCGACCCGTGCGCGCTCCGCGCGGCACGTCGCTGACCGCCAAGGGCTGGCCGCAGGAGGCCGCGCTGCGGATGCTCATGAACAACCTCGACCCGGAGGTCGCCGAGCATCCCGACGAGCTGGTGGTGTACGGCGGCACCGGGAGGGCCGCCCGCGACTGGGCCTCGTTCGACGCGATCGCCCGTTCGCTCACCGAGCTGGAGGGCGACGAGACGCTGCTGGTGCAGTCCGGCAGGCCGGTCGGGATCTTCCGCACCCACGAGTGGGCGCCGCGGGTCCTGATCGCCAACTCCAACCTGGTGCCGCAGTGGGCGACCTGGGAGGAGTTCCGCCGCCTGGAGGCCGCCGGGCTCACCATGTACGGGCAGATGACCGCCGGGTCGTGGATCTACATCGGCACCCAGGGCATCCTGCAGGGCACCTACGAGACGTTCGCGGCCGTCGCCGCCAAGCGGTTCGGCGGGTCGCTGGCCGGGACGATCACGCTGACCGCCGGGCTCGGCGGCATGGGCGGCGCGCAGCCGCTGGCCGTCACCATGAACGGCGGCGTGGCGATCTGCGTCGAGTGCGACCCGTCCCGCATCGAACGCCGCGTCGCGCACCGCTACTGCGACGTGCGGGCCGCCGACCTCGACGAGGCGCTGCGGCTGGCCGAGCAGGCCAGGGACGAACGCCGCCCGCTGTCCATCGCGGTGCTCGGCAACGCCGCCGACATCGTGCCCGAGCTGCTGCGCCGGGGCGCGCCCATCGACATCGTCACCGACCAGACCTCCGCCCACGACCCGCTGACCTACCTGCCGCGCGGCGTGGCGTTCGAGGACATGGCCGCCGAACGCGACAAGGACCGCGACGGGTTCATCCGCCGGGCCCGCGAGTCGATGGCCGCGCACGTCGAGGCGATGGTCGGCTTCCAGGACGCCGGCGCGGAGGTCTTCGACTACGGCAACTCGATCCGGGGCGAGGCGCAGCTCGCCGGGTACGAGCGGGCGTTCGACTTCCCCGGGTTCGTGCCCGCCTACATCCGGCCGCTGTTCTGCGAGGGCAAGGGGCCGTTCCGCTGGGCGGCGCTGTCGGGCGACCCGAAGGACATCGCCCGCACCGACCGGGCGATCTGCGAGCTGTTCCCCGACAACGAGCCGTTGATCCGCTGGATCAGGATGGCCGGGGAGAAGGTCCACTACCAGGGCCTGCCCGCCCGGATCTGCTGGCTCGGCTACGGCGAGCGCGACAAGGCCGGGGCGGTGTTCAACGACCTGGTGGCGCGCGGCGAGATCAGCGCCCCGATCGTGCTGGGCCGCGACCACCTCGACGCGGGCAGCGTCGCCAGCCCCTACCGGGAGACCGAGGGCATGGCCGACGGGTCCGACGCCATCGCCGACTGGCCGCTGCTGAACGCCCTGCTCAACACCGCCTCCGGTGCCTCGTGGGTGTCGATCCACCACGGCGGCGGCGTCGGCATCGGCCGGTCCGTCCACGCCGGTCAGGTCTGCGTCGCTGACGGCACCCCGCTGGCGGCCGAGAAGCTGGCCAGGGTGTTGACCAACGACCCCGGCACCGGCGTGATGCGGCATGTGGACGCCGGATACGAGCGGGCCGCCGAGGTCGCCGCGCAGCGCGGCGTCCGCATCCCGATGGCGGGCCGGTGAGCTTCCCGGAGATGTGGGCGGAGCTGCTGCCCATCGGCCGGGACGCGGCGACCGGCGGCTACCGCCGGTTCGCCTGGACGCCGCCGGAGCTGGACTGCCGGGCCTGGTTCCGCGACCAGGCCCGGCGGCGCGGCCTGCGGCTCGAGGCCGACCGCAACGGCAACCTCTTCGCCTGGTGGGACGCCGGCCCCGGACCGGCGGTGCTGACCGGCTCGCACCTGGACTCGGTGCCCGGCGGCGGGGCGTTCGACGGGCCGCTGGGGGTGGTGTCGGCGCTGGCGGCGATCGACGAGCTGCGGGCGGAGGGCTGGACGCCGGGACGCCCGATCGGGGTGGCGGTCTTCGCCGAGGAGGAGGGCGCCCGGTTCGGCGTCGCCTGCCTGGGCTCGCGGCTGCTGACCGGCGCGATCGACCCGGCGCGGGCGCGCTCGCTGCGGGACGGCGACGGCCGGACGTTCGGCGAGGTCGTCGCCGGGCACGGCCTGGACCCCGACGCGATCGGCCCCGACGAGGACCTGCTCGGCCGGATCGGCTGCTTCGTCGAACTCCACATCGAGCAGGGCCGCGCCCTGCGGAGCCCGGTCGGCGTCGCGAGCGCGATCATCCCGCACGGCCGCTGGCGGCTGGACTTCACCGGAGCGGGCGACCACGCCGGAACGACCCGGCTGGCCGACCGGCGCGACCCGATGCTGCCGTTCGCCCACACCGTCCTGGCCGCCCGCGGCAGCGCCGCCGCCCACGACGGGGTCGCCACGGTCGGCAAGGTCACCGTCGTCCCGGGCGGCGTCAACGCCATCCCCTCCCACGTCACCGCCTGGCTGGACGCCCGGGGTCCCAGCGACGACGCCGTTCGCCGGATCGTTGCGGACACCGCCGAGGCCGCCCGCCGTGCTGCAGCCGACCACGGCGTGACCGTCGAGCTGACCGAGGAGTCCTACACGGGCGTCGTCGACTTCGACCATGCCCTGCGCGACCGCCTCGCGCGCGTCGTCGGCACCGTGACGACCGCCCGCACCGAGACGCCGGAACGCCCCGGCCCGGCGGACGCACCGGTCCTGCACGCCGACGCCGGGAACGACGAGGCCGGGGAGCGGCACGCTCCCCGGCACACCCGGCACACCCGGCAGGACTCCGGCCCGGCGGAGGGCCGGGGATGCGCGCCGATCCTGCCCACCGGCGCGGGACACGACGCGGGTGTCCTAGCGGCCCGCGTCCCGTCCGCGATGCTGTTCGTCCGCAACCCGACCGGGGTGTCGCACGCCCCCGCCGAGCACGCCGAGCCGGACGACTGCCTGGCGGGCGTGGCGGCCCTGGCCGCGGTGCTCAAAGACCTGGCCGCCGGGTAGGGGGAACGACATGCGCTGGCACGCCGAGCTCGCCTGGCTCGGGGACGAGGTGGCCGCCGACGTGCTCATCGAGGCCGACGGGGAACGGTTCACCGCCGTCGAGCCGGGGGTCCCCGCCCCGCCGGACGCCGAGCGCCTGCCCGGCCTCACCCTCCCCGGCCTGGCCAACGCCCACTCGCACGCCTTCCACCGGGCGCTGCGCGGCCGGTCCCACGCCGAACGCGGCGACTTCTGGACCTGGCGCGACCAGATGTACGCCGTCGCCGGCCGGCTCGACCCCGACTCGTACCACGCGCTGGCCCGCGCCGTGTACGCGGAGATGGCGCTGGCCGGGATCAGCGTCGTCGGCGAGTTCCACTACCTGCACCACCGGCCCGGCGGCGGCCCGTACGACGACCCCAACATCATGGGCGAGGCGCTGATCGCCGCGGCGGCCGACGCGGGGATCCGCATCACCCTGCTGGACGCCTGCTACCTCACCGGCGGCATCCGCCGTCCGCTGCGCGGCCCCCAGCTCCGCTTCGGCGACCGGACCGCCGACAACTGGCAGCGCCGCGTGGAGGCCCTGCACGGCCTGGTCGGCAAGGGGCACCGTGCGCACGCCCGGCTCGGCGCGGCCGTCCACTCCGTGCGCGCCGTCCCGCCCGACGAGATCCACGCGGTCGCCGCCTGGGCCACCCACCACCGCGTTCCGCTGCACGTCCACCTGTCCGAGCAGCCCGCCGAGAACGATGCGTGCCGCGAGGCGTACGGCCTGAGCCCCACCCGGCTGCTGGCCGAGTGCGGCGCGCTCGGCCCGCTGACCGTCGCCGTCCACGCCACCCATCTGGACGCCGAGGACATCGCCCTGCTCGGCACCACCATGACCGGCGTGTGCCTGTGCCCGACCACCGAACGGGACCTCGCCGACGGGATCGGCCCCGCCCGAGAGCTGGCCGACGCCGGGGCCGAGCTGAGCCTGGGCTCCGACCAGCACGCCGTCATCGACCTGTTCGAGGAGGCCCGCGCCGTCGAGCTGGACGAACGCCTGCGCACCCGGCGGCGCGGCCACTGGTCGGCGGGGGAGCTGCTGGCCGCCGCCACCTGGCACGGCCACTACGCCCTGGGCTGGCCCGAGGCCGGCCGGCTGGAGCCCGGCGCCTACGCCGACCTGGTCACCGTCGCCTTCGACACGGTCCGCACCGCCGGGGCGACCGCCGAGTACGCCGCCGAGACCGCCGTGTTCGCCGCCACCGCCGCCGACGTCCGGCACGTCGTCGTCTCCGGCCGCCCCGTCGTCCGCGACGGCCGCCACCTGCTGATCCCCGACGTCCCCGCGGCCCTGCACACCGCCGTCACGGCCCTGACCGAGGAACGCTGAAATGGCGGCGGCGTGCCGTGCGCCGGGGCGCACGGTGAATCCGGGCCCCGCCGCTCCCGCCGGATTGTGGGATGTCACTTCGTCCGGATATTCGGACGGCCCGGATGGAGCACCCGAAAATCCCGCGAGGAAAGGTGAATTGTTTTCATCCCGAGGCACCGGGTGGGCGGCGAGGACATCGGCGCCGACGATGCCGGTACGGGATCGGAAAGGAGCGCAATGACCTTTTTCGGGACGTTCTGCCGGACCGGGCCCGGACGGGAGGCGTCCGTTCCGGGACGTGCCCGGAGGAGCCGGGACATGGCGGCGGCGAGGCCGGGCGAGGGGCGAGGACGGGAATGAGCGTGCTGATCGATCGGATCGGGGAACTGGTCACCAACGATCCGGAACTGGGGGAGGGGCCGCTCGGCATCGTCCGGAACGCCGCCCTCGTGCTGGACGGCGACCGGGTCGCCTGGGTGGGACCGGCGGGCCGGGCGCCGGCGGCCGACGAGCGGTACGACGCGGACGGACGGGCGGTGCTGCCGGGGTTCGTGGACTCCCACGCGCACCTGGTGTTCGCGGGGGAGCGGGCCGAGGAGTTCGCCGCCCGGATGAGCGGGCGCCCCTACTCGGCGGGCGGGATCCGGACCACCGTGGCGGCCACCCGGGCGGCCACCGACGACGAACTGCGGGCCGGGCTGCGGCGGCTGGTGGACGAGATGGCCCGGCAGGGCACCACCACGGTCGAGTGCAAGTCCGGGTACGGGCTGACCGTCGCCGACGAGGAACGCGCGGTGCGGCTGGCGGCCGAGATCGCCGACGAGGTCACCTTCCTGGGCGCGCACGTGGTGCCCCCCGAGTACGCCGGCGACCCCGACGCCTACGTGCGGCTGGTGACCGGGGAGATGCTGGCGGCCTGCGCACCGCACGCCCGCTGGATCGACGTGTTCTGCGAGAGGGGCGCGTTCGACGCCGACCAGACCCGCGCCGTCCTGGCGGCGGGGGTGCGGGCCGGGCTCGTTCCCCGGGTGCACGCCGGCCAGCTCGGGCCGGGGCCGGGGGTGGCGCTGGCGGTCGAGTTCGGGGCGGCGTCCGCCGACCACTGCACGTTCCTCACCGACGCGGACGTGGCGGCGCTGGCCGGCTCGGAGACGGTGGCGACGCTGCTGCCCGGCGTGGAGTTCTCCACCCGGCAGCCCTACCCGGACGCCCGGCGGCTGATCGACGCGGGCGTCACCGTCGCGCTGGCCACCGACTGCAACCCGGGTTCCTGCTACACCTCCAGCATGCCGCTGTGCATCGCGCTGGCCGTGCGCGAGATGCGGATGACTCCGGCCGAGGCGGTCCGGGCGGCGACCGCCGGCGGGGCCCGCGCGTTGCGCCGAACCGATGTGGGCAGGCTCGGTACGGGGGCACGCGCCGACGTCCAGGTTTTGGACGCGGCATCACACCTGCATCTGGCCTACCGGCCAGGTGTTCCGCTGGTTACGGCCGTGTGGAAATCGGGGCGGCGCGTCGAGGGAGGGCGCGCCGGGTAGTGCCCTCACGTGTCTACGGAGGGTAATGGCATGGCGGAGTTCCTCACCGATGTCCGGACGCTGCGCGAACGGGCCCGGCAGGAGATCGAGAAGGGTCCGGTCACCGCGGCTTATGGCGCCGATCTGCCGCGTGTGGTGCAGGTCTGCAACGAGGCCCTGGCGACCGAGATCGTGTGCACGCTGCGTTACAAACGGCATTACTACACGGCCACCGGAATCCACGCCGAATCGGTGGCCGCCGAGTTCCTCGAGCACGCCCAGGAGGAGCAGCAGCACGCCGACTGGCTGGCCGAGCGGATCGTCCAGCTCGGCGGCGAGCCCGACTACGACCCCGACACCCTGACCACCCGGGCGCACGCCGAGTACGGCCAGAGCCTGGACCTGATCGAGATGATCAAGGAGGACCTGGTGGCCGAGCGGGTGGCCATCGCCTCCTACACCGAGATCGCCCAGTGGCTGGGCGACGGCGACCCCACCACCCGCCGGCTGTTCGAGCAGATCCTCGCCCAGGAGGAGGAGCACGCCGACGACCTGCGCGGGCTCCTGGAAAGGCTGCCCGCCGACCTCGGCGGCCGATGAGAACGGGAGAGAAACGGGTGCGCGGCCCGGCGCCCGCGGCGCGCCGGGCCGCGCATCACCGTCCGCGACAGCGCGATATCGCCCGCGCAACACTTGACGCAAGGATAGTATTCACTCACGCTAAGTGTTGGTGTTTGTTGCGATGTAAAATGCTCGGTATGGACGGTGGGCGAGGGTGAGGAATATCGCCGGTGCATGCGGCGTCACCGGTATTTGCTCCGGTGCCCGTGCGCCCTGGTCCGGCTGACGGAAACCATGACCGTCTTATCAGCGATGTGAGTGTTCCCATGGACTTTTCAGCGTTCCGCCGTGCGCTCATGTCGGTGCCATCGGTCCCATCGTCACCAGGGGAGGCGACCATGATCCGGGTCCTGATCGTCGAAGAGCTGTCACTGCTGCGCGGCGGGCTGGTGGCACTGCTGGAGGAACACCGGGACCTGCTGGTCGCCGCCGCGATCGACGGCTCCGACAAGCTGGTCGCGGTGGCCCGCGAGGTGGCCCCCGACATCGCGCTGATCGGGGTGGACGGCATCCGCTCCGACCCGTTCGCCCTGGTCGAGACGTTGCGCGCGGAGGTGCCCGAGTGCGCGGCGGTGCTGATGGCCGAACGCGCCAGACCCGGCGACCTGCGCCGCGCCGCCGCGGCCGGGGCGGCCGGGTTCCTGCTCAAGGGCACCTCGCCGGACACCCTGGCCGGGTCGCTGCGCCGGGTGGCCGCCGGGGAGCGGGTGATCGACGCCGATCTGGCGTTCGCCGAGCTGGCCGCCGCCGAGAGCCCGCTGACCCCGCGCGAGCTGGAGGTGCTACGGCTGGCCGGGGAGGGCGCCACCGCCGCGCAGATCGCCGACACCCTGGTGCTCACCATCGGCACCGTCCGCAACCACCTGTCCCGGATCAACCGCAAGATCGGCGCCCGCAACCGGGTGCACGCCATCCGGATCGCCGAGTCCTCCGGCTGGCTGTGACCGCCAGTGCCCCACCAGCTCCCGGTAGGCCGGTGACGCGGCCAGCAGCTCGTCGTGCCGGCCGTACCGCGCGCTGACGCCGTCCAGCAGCAGCACGTGGCGGGCCCGCAGCGCGGACGTCATCCGGTGCGCGATCACGACCAGCGTGCCGGGCCGCCGGGCCAGCGCCAGCTCCGCCCGCTCCTCCGCGGCCGGGTCCAGCCGGCAGGTCGCCTCGTCCAGGACCGTCAGCGGCGCCGCCGCCAGGTAGGCCCGGGCCAGCGCGACGAGCTGGCGTTCCCCCGCCGACAGCGCCCCCGGATCGACCCGGCCGCCGTACCCGCCGAGCCGCTGCGCCAGCGCCGACAGCCCGACCGCGTCCACCGCCTCCGCCACCCGCGCGTCGTCGGCGTCCGGCGCGAGGTAGGTGAGGTTGTCGTGCAGCGTCCCGTCGAACACGTACGCCTCCTGCGGGATCAGCACCCGCTCGCGGGGATCCCCCGGCGGCCGGCCGCCCACCCGGATCACGCCCTCCCCGGGCGTCAGCAGCCCGGCGATCAGCGCGGCCAGCGTGGACTTGCCGATCCCGCTCGGCCCCACCACCGCCAGGTGGTCGCCGGGCGGCACCACCAGGTCCAGCCCCTTGATCACCGGCTCGGCCCGCTCCCCGTAGGCGAAGCCCACCCCTTCCAGGCGCACCTCCACCGGCGCGCCGCCGCGCACCCCCTCGTCCCCCGCCGTCACCGGCGGCCGGGGAACGGACGACCGCAGCGGAGTTCTGCCGAGCGAGGATCGTCCGTCCCATCCTTCGGGGGCCTGGGGGTCGTCCCCCAGGGCGACGGGCCGGTCCGCCGCCTCCCGCAGCCGGGCCAGCGTGACCGCCAGCCGCAGCCCGCTCCCGCCCAGCCCCGCGATCAGGCTGTTCAAGGCCGGTTGCAGCCCGTTCACCGCGTACGCGACGCCCCCGACCACCGTGCCGGGGGTGGCCCCGCCGCCGATCAGCCAGGGCGCCGCGACCAGGACCGCCACCACCGGCGCCCAGCCCCCCGCCGCCAGCACCGCCATCCGCGCGCCCGCCAGCCGGGCCACCGCCCGCGCCGCCGCGGCCTGCTCGTCGACGGCCCCGCCGACCTCGGCGGCCACCCGGTCCTCCGCCCCGCAGGCGGTCACGTCCCGCAGCCCCGCCGTCATCCGGTCCACCAGCCCGGCCAGCCGCTCCTCCCCGAGGATCAGCTCCCGCTGCCGCCGCGCCGCCACCGGAACGATCGCCGCGAACGCCGCCAGCGCCACCACCAGCGGCACCGTCATCGGCACCAGCAGCACCGGCGCCAGCGTCGCCGCCCCCACCAGCGCCGCCCCCACGCTGAACACGAAGCCCCGCACCACCATCAGGACCCCGGCGAACGTGTCCCGCACGATCTCCACCTGATGCGTCAGCCGCGCCACCGCCCCGGTGTCGGCCGGCCCGCCCGCCGCCCGCCGCAGCGTCCCCGACACCACCTCGCGCACCAGCTCGTCCCGGAACGGCTCCACGACGGCCGCCAGCGCCGCGTACAGCCGCCGGCACCCCGCCGCCCCCACGAGCCCGGCCGCCACCAGCGCCCCGAGCCAGCTCAGCGCGAGCCCCGTCCGCCCCTCCCGGAACGCGTCCACCGAACGGGCCACCGCCTGCCCGAACAGCATCGTCGGCAGCACCTCGACCAGCGACCACCCCGCCAGCCGCAGCATCGCCCGCGGCCGCCTCCGGGTCACCCGCGCCAGCGTCCCCACGAGCTCCCGCACGACCCGCACCCGGCCGCCCCCGGCCCGGGCGATGCCCGCGTGCGATGCCGTCCGTGCCCGTCGCCGAGATCTCCAGGGCGGTCGGGGATCGTTCGCGGCCGGTTCACTCATCGGGGTCCTCGGGGGCGGTGGCGAAGACGGCGCGGTAGGCGGGGTCGTTCCAGAGGGCGTGGTGGGGCGCCACGGCGCGGACGCGGCCCGCCTCCAGCCAGACGACCAGGTCGGCGCGGGCGGCGGTGGAGGCGCGGTGGGCGGTGATCAGCCGGGTCCGGTCGGTGAACGCCTCGAAGAGGGCGCGCCCGATCTCGACCTCGGTGGCGGTGTCGAGGCTGGAGGTGGCGTCGTCGAGGATCAGCAGGCGGCCGCCGTGGGCGAACGCGCGGGCCAGCCCGAGACGCTGGGCCTGGCCGCCCGACAGCGGGGTCTCGGCGAGGGGCGTGGCGTACCCGGCGGGCAGGCGGCGGACGAACGGATCGGCGCACGCGGCCCTGGCGGCATGGTGGAGGGCGTGCTCGGGGGCGCCGGGGGAGCCGAAGGCGATCGCGTCCAGGACGGTGGCGCCGAAGAGGTCGGGACGGGCGAAGGCATAACCGACGGCGCCGCGCAGGGCGGCGCGGGTCAGCCGGGGCAGCTCCACGCCGTCCAGGAGCACCTGCCCGGAGTCGGGGTCGGCGAGCCGCCCGGCCAGGGCGGCCAGCAGGGACTTGCCGGAGCCGGACCGGCCGACCACGGCGACGGCGGCGCCGCCGGGGATCAGCAGGGTCACGTCGGCCAGGACGCCCGCCCGCACCCGGCGGAACTCCAGGGCCCCCGGGCCCGGCGGCAGCTCCTCGGTGCCGTGGGAGGGGACGGGGCGGCCGAGGACCTCGGACGCCCGGGCGGCGGCGCCGCGGGCCCTCCCGATCCGGCCGAACTGGGCGACGAGCGGGCCGAGCCCGGCGGCCAGCACGGCGTACTGGGCGGCGGCGACCAGCTCGCCCGCGGTGATCCGGCCCGCCGCCAGCTGCACGCCCGCCACCGCCAGCACCGCCGCCTGCAGCGCCACCACCGCGAGCAGGCCGCGCGCGCCCACCCCGCCCTGCACCCGCCACATCCGGGCGCCCTCGCGGCGCAGTTCCGGCAGCGGGGCCAGCACCCGGCGGGTCTCGCGCTCCACGGTCCCGGCGGCGGCGATCGTGCGGATCCCGCGCAGCGCCTCGGCCAGCCGGCCCGCCATCGCGCCCTGCACGGTCAGATAGCGGCGGACGGTCCCGGACATGTCCCGGACGAACGCGCGCAGCAGCAGCACCAGCAGCGGCATCGCCACCGCCAGCGCCACCGCGATCGGCCAGTCGATCCACACCAGCGCCGCCGCCGCGCCGACCGGCGGCAGCACCGCCACCGCCGCGCGGATCACCGCCACCGGGGCCTGGCCCGCCTCGGCGGCGCCGCCGACCATCCGGCTGGCGGTGTCGCCGGGATCCAGCCGCGACGACGGCCCCGCCGCCAGCACATGGCGTACGAACGTGTGCCGCAGCCAGGCGGTGGCGCGGGCGCTTCCGGCACCGCCCGCCCACTCCAGCAACAGGTCGATCGCCGCCGACGCCGCGATCAGCGCCGCGCACAGCCACACCGCCGTGCCGACCGCGCCCGGTGACAGCGCCTCGTCCACCGCACGGCCCAGCACCGCCGGCAGCGCCAGCGTGACGGCGGTGTCGGCCAGCGCGACCACCGCCAGCACCGCGGCCCAGCCGCCGCCCCGCCGGGCGGTCCGCCACAGCAGCCGGTCGGCGGTCTCGGTCGTGGTCACGGGTCCCCCTCCCGGAACGGCCAGGTGGCCGCGGGCCGCCCGGGCGTCATCGCGCCCGGTGCGCACCGCGGCCACCGGTCTGTTCGGCGATGCCGATCAGAGGCACAGGACGGTGCTCTGCGAGCTGAGCTTGTCGCACAACAGCAGGCTCGCGCTGCTCTCGCCGCCTCCGCCGTTCTCGACCGTCATCCCCTGAAGGTCCAGAAGCGCCATGTTCCGTCACCCCCTTTCGGGCTGGAGAGAGGTGGGCCCCGCGGAGGTCTCCGCGGGGGGCTGGTGGGCCGGCCCCCGTGCCCGCAGGAAGGGCAGGTCGATCGGGGCGCCGGACAGGGCGGCACCGAGCGCGAGGAGCACGCCCGCGGTGCCGGTGGCAAGGTCGTGGGACAGCCGGTAGAGCTGGTCGCCGGGGAACGCCAGCCCGCCCGCGTGGCCGATGGCGTGCCAGGCCAGGGCGCGCACGTGGGCGTGGACCGCCGGGTCGGCGGGGTCCTGCCGGCCGAGGTGGAGCAGCATCCCGGCCCGCCCCCGGAACAGGCTGGGCTGCGCGTAGTACAGGGATCTGGCTGCCAGCCGGATCCCCTCGCGGGCCCGGACGAACTCGGCGGCGTCCGGCCCGTCCGGATCCACCGCCAGGTACTCGTCGATGACCAGCCCGATCCCCACGCTGCCCTTGTCGATGTACGGCAGCAGCCGGCCGTCGTCGAGCTGGAGCGCGCCGTTGCGGTCGGTGCGGCAGGCCGCCAGGTCGTGCCGCAGGGCGGCCGCCGCGTGCGCCAGCAGGGACTCCTCCCCGGTCCGCTCGTAGCGGCGCAGGCACATCAGCGCCACGCCCGCACCGCCGTACAGGAACCCGGGGCGGGCCCGCCCCAGCCGGTCCATCCGGGAGACGACCAGCCCGGCGGCCCGTTCGGCGTCCGCGCGCAGCGACTCCTCGCCGGTCGCGTCGGCCAGGTGGTCCAGGGCCAGCGCGAAACCGGGCAGCCCGCCGTACAGGTCGAGCCCGAGCCGGTCCCACCGTTCCCGGAGGCTGTGCGACGCCGCCGCCAGCGCCTCGTCGGTCCGGCCGAACGAGGCCAGCACGCAGGCCGCGCCCAGCAGCCCGTCGTAGAACCCGAGCCCGCTGCCCTGCGGCGGATCGACCGCCCTGCGCGCCAGCCACTCCACATGCTCGGGGTCACGGCCGGCCCCCACCGCGTCCAGCGCGTACAGCACGCCCGCCGCGCCGTGCGCGATGCCCAGCGCCGCCCCGGAGAACTGGGCGATGTCGCCGGGGAACAGCCGGTCCTCGCGCTCGGGGGTCGCGCCGGCGCGGATCGCCCGCACCAGATCCTCCCGGGAGCGCTCCCATCCTTCGGGGTCGGGGGTGAACCGGGGCGGGACGCACGGCCCCAGATCCCGGGTGATCTCCGCGACCGCCTCGTCCAGGAAGCCCTGCGGCACCGGGAAGTGCTCGGCGATCACCTCGGCGAGCTGGTGCGCCTTGCCCCGGTCCTGGGTGAACAGCGTGGTCAGCGGCAGGAACAGCGCCAGCCGCAGGCAGGCCAGGCTGTAGCGGTCGACGTCCTCGCCGTGCCGGTCGCGGGGGGCCTGGAACGCCGGGTTGGCCAGCGTCTGCCGGGCCTGCTCGTCGGCGCGGGTGGCCACCTCGAAGTCGATCAGCGCCACCGTGTCGTCCGGCCGCACCATGATGTTGAACATGTGCAGGTCGTGGTACACCGCGCCGCGCTCGTGAACGGCCTCCACCAGCCGCTGCACGCCCTGGTGGATCCGCAGCGCCCAGGCGGTGTAACCGGCCACCTTTCCCGGGTCGAGTTCCGGGTCCAGCAACGGATGGCGCTCGGCGAAGAAAGTGTTGAGGGTGCGTCCCTCGATGCGCTCCTGCACCAGGAAATGGTGCTCGCCCAGCACGAAGTAGTCGATCATCTCGGGGACGCCGTCGATGCCCGCCAGATGCTCCAGCATGTCCCGTTCACGCTGCAGCCGGGACACCGCGTCCGCCCCGTCGGCGGCCAGCCCGGCATGAGGACGGGCCTCCTTGAGAATGACCTGCCGGCCATTCCTGGTGTCCGTTCCGGCGTACACTCCGCCGCCGTTGGAGAAATGCAGCGCCTGCTCGATCCGGTACGGCAGGTCGGCGACGGTGGTCGCGGCGCGGGCGGCCAGATGGGGCTCCAGGCAGGCCGGGAGCGTCACCCACTCGGGCACCGTGAACACCGGCCCGCGCCGGTCCGGCACCAGCTCGCCGTCGCCGTTCTCCATCGCCGGCACCAGGTCGCCGCGTTCGTCCAGCACCCGCCGGCGGGCGAACCCGCCGTACCGCACGTACAGCGGGCCGTCACCGATCCGCAGGTCGGACAGGATGTAGGGGCCCGGAAGCCCGGCCAGCCCGGCGCCCAGATCCGCGATGATCCGGGTCAGCTCCGCCTCGTCGGCGGGGTAGATCGTCACCAGCTTGCCGCTGGCGCCGCGCGGGGCGTACTTGGCGTTGCGCATCCGCAGCGTGCCCGGCCCGCGCAGGTGCTTGAACGCGATGCCGCGCGGCACGCAGTACTCCCAGGTGCGCTCCAGAACGGTGTCGGCGCTTTCCGCGCAGCCGGAGACGTGCACTTTCCAGCCCTGCAGCGGAATGCGGCTCACCGGCGGCTCGTAGTTCATCCACTCGTCGCCGGGGATCTGCCGCCAGCCGTCCGGGAGAGGCCGATGCGCGATCGCGAACTCGGTGGCCCGGCCGACCTTGGGGGCGTCATAGAAGAAACGGTCGGCAAGGCAGTAGAGCTCGTACCGCTGATCCACCGGAATGCCTCTCTGTGCGAGCGCCGGAAGCGTTACGGAGAAAGGCTCGCAGAGCAAAGAGAGATCTACCAGTAGCGGACATCACGAATGAACCGTGAAACCTTACCGCCCCAACCGTGACGCCCTGGTCACCGTTCGTGCCGGAGATGTACCGGCTTCCGGCTGAGGATGGTTGCCGCTCGGTCGCATGTTGCCTGAAAGCGGCAACCCAGGACGGACTGTGACGCTATGGTGATGGCATGGCGACGGTAGGTGATGCTGAGAAGGTGCGGTACACCTACCGGCTGCGGGTGTCGTCGACCGCGCGCCGGGCGCTGCTGGCCGAGTGGGATCGGTGCCGGTGGGTGTGGAACCAGTGCGTGGCCACCTCCCGCGCCGCGCACAAGGCGCGCGAAGAGTGCGGTCCGGCCCGGCTGGACCGGATGCTGACCGGCTGGCGGGCCGAACACTCCTGGTTGCGTGAGGGAGCGTCGGTGCCGCAGCAGCAGGTCATCCGCGACTTCGCCAAGGCCCGCGCCAAGGCGCTCAAGGACATAACGGCGCGGCTGCCGGTGCGGCGGCGGGCCGGGATGCCGCGCTTCAAGAAGAAGGGGCTGGCCCGCCCAAGCCTGAACTACACACGGCGTGGGTTCCGGCTCAAGGACGGCCGTCTGCACCTGGCCGGGGGCATCGTGCTGACCGTGGTGTGGTCGCGGGATCTGCCCGCCGACCCGTCCAGCGTCCGCGTGTACCGCGACAGTCTGGGGCACTGGTACTGCTCGTTCGTCATCCCCGCCGAGGTGCAGCCGCTGCCGGAGACCGGCCGGGTGGTCGGCGTGGACTGGGGAGTGAAAGAGATCGCGACCACCACCAGCGACGCCCACGATCTGCCGCACCCGGAGTACGGCAAGAAGGCCGCCGCCAGGCTGGCTCGTTACCAGCGGAGGATGGCCCGCCGCCGCAGGCGCGGGCAGGCTCCTTCGAAGGGCTACCTCAAGGCGAGGAAGCAGGCGGCCAGGGCGTACAAGAAGGTGGCCCGGCAACGGGCCCACACCGCCCGCAGGTGGGCCAAGAAGCTGGTGCGGGACCATGACGCGCTGACGGTGGAGGACTTCCGGCCGAAGTTCCTGGCCAAGTCCACCATGGCGCGCAAGGCCGCCGACGCGGCGATCACCGCCACCAAGCGCGAGCTGATCGCCATGGCCCGCAAACACGGCCGCACCCTGCGGCTGGTGCATCCCGCGTACAGCACGATGGACTGCGGGCGGTGCGGAGCGAGAACCAAGCACGCACTCCCGCTGTCCGAACGCACCTACACCTGCACCGCCTGCGGAACCACGTCTCCACGGGACAAGAACTCCGCACGCGTGATGCTCATCCGGGCAGGGCTGAACCCGGACGGCGTTGATCGCGCAAGACCCGGCCGTCCGCCGGACGACCGGGCGGCGTGAGCCGAAAATCCCCATACCACCCCTGCTTGGACGGGAGTCTGCCCGCCCTTCAGGGCGGGGAGCAGTCAAAGATAGCGGCGGCCGGCTCGGACCAGTGGGGACCGGCGGGGGTCGGCGTGGTCGACCGCCAGCACGTCGGCGAGCACCAGGAGGTGGTCGCCGGCCGTCAGCCGCTGCCGGGTCCGGCACTCCAGCGCCGCGGGAGCGTCGGCGACGATCAGGGCGTCCGACAGCGGCCCCCGATGGTGCGGGCGTCCGGCCAGCAGCAGCCGCGCCCCCGGGCGGCCCGCCGCCGCGAAGCGCCCGGCCAGGGCGCGCTGGTCGGCGCCGAGCACGTTGGCGGCCCACACGTCCCGGCGGCCCAGCACCTCCGCCAGGTAGGACGACCCGGTCACCGCCACCGCCACCATCGGCGGCTCCAGCGACACCGACATGAACGAGCTGATCGTCGTGCCCAGGTCGTCGCGCCCGTCGCGGACGGTCAGCACCACCACCCCGGTGGCCAGCGCCGACATCGCGTCGGTGAACTCCCCGGGCCCGGGCTGGGCGCTCAGCGGATCTCCCAGTTCCCCGGCAGGGTCAGCGGCCCGCCGGCGGGCAGCCCCAGCCGTGCCGCCAGCGCGCTCAGCGACCCCCACCCGTCGAACCGGGCGCCGGCCGCCGTGCGGTCCTCGCTGGACTCGGCCGGGCGCAGCCGCTCCAGCGGCGTGATGTGCGGGTAGCCGCGGACCGGGGCGTCGACGGGCAGCCCGGCCTTCTTGCGGGCCAGGTCCAGCGCCAGGTCGAGCCCGCCGAGCTCGTCGACCAGCCCGCCCTCCTTGGCGTCCGCGCCGGTCCACACCCGGCCGCGGGCCATCTCGTCCACCTGGTCGGCGCTCAGCCCGCGGAACTCGGCGACCTTGGCGGTGAAGTCGGCGTACACCCGGTCCAGCGACGCCTGGATCCGTTCCCACTCCGACTCGGTGAAGCCCTTGGTGGCGCTGAACATCCGGGCGTGCTCCCCGTCGGAGACCGTGCCCATCGCGACGCCGATCCGCTCCAGCAGCTCGCTGATCACCGCCTTGCCCACCACCACGCCGATCGAGCCGGTGATGGTGCCGGGCTGCGCCACGATGGTGTCGGCGGCCATCGAGACGTAGTAGCCGCCGGAGGCCGCCACGTTCCCCATCGACACGACCACCGGCTTGCCGGAGCGCCGGGCCAGCACCACCTCGCGCCAGATGGCGTCGGAGGCGACCGCCGACCCGCCGGGGCTGTTGACCCGGAACACGATGGCCTTGACCCGCTCGTCGCGGACCGCCGCCCGGAACGCCGCCCCGATGGTGTCCGAGCCCATCGCCGGGCCCTGCGACGGCAGCGGCCCGCCCCGCCCGCTGCGGCCCAGCCGGATCATGCCCTGCCCGTTGATCAGCGCGACCACCTGGCGGCCGCGGCTGGGCTGCGGCAGCCGTTCGGCGAGCCCGTGGGAACGGTTGTAGCGGGCCACGTACCGCAGCTGCACCCGCCCGTCCGGACCGCCGGCCTCCTTGCGGACCTCGTCGTAGACCTCGTCCCGGTACGCCAGCCGGTCGACCAGCCCGGCCTCCAGCGCCTCGTCGGCCTGCAGCGGGCCCCGGTCGATCAGCTCGCGGACCTTGTCGACGGTCAGCCCGCGCGCCTCGGCGATGCCGGCGGCCAGCTGCTCGCCGATGGAGTCCACCAGCCGCTGCGAGGACCGCCGGTGCGCCTCGGTGTAGGCCCGCTCCATGAAGGTGTTGGCCATGGTCTTGTACTCGTGGCGGGCGGCGAACACCGGCTCGATCCCCGCCTTGTCCAGCGCGCCCCGCAGGAACGGCTCCTCCAGCGCCACGCCGGTCAGCCCCACCTCGCCGGTGGGCTGCAGGTACACCCGGTCGAACGCGGACGCCAGGTAGTAGGGGACGCTGCCGCGCCCGCTCTCCCCGTACGTCTCGCTCCACGCCACGGTGAGCTTGCCGGCCTCGCGCAGCGCGGTCACCGCCCCGCGCAGCTCCTGCGCCATCGCCAGGCCCAGCGTTCCGGACACCTTGACCACCAGGGCCCGCACCCGGACGTCACCGCGGGCCCGGCGCAGCCCGTCCAGCACGTCCCGCAGGTGGGGACGGCGCATCGACAGCACCGCCGACAACGGGTCGGCCGGGACCGTCTCCACGATCCCGTCGGTCAGGTCGAGTTCGAGCACCAGCGGGGCCGTCCGCCGGTCGCGCGCTTGCCGGATGATGCTGACGACAGTGCCGGAATCCACCATGCGGCAAGCCTATGCGCTCACCGGGCGGCTCCCGGAGGAGCCGCCGGGCTCCGTTCAGCGGGAGAACGCCTGGTTGGGGGTGACGCTGGCGGTCGCCTGCGCGATCAGCCGCCCCTCGGCATCGGTGATCGTCGCGTTGGACAGCATCCGGGTCTTGCCGGGGTGCACGCACACGCCCTCCACCCGGTACGTCCGGTCGGCCGGCACCGGCCGCAGGTACTCCACGCTGAGGCTGAGCGTCAGCATCGGGGTGAAGCGCTCGAACGTGCTGGCCGCGGCCAGGCAGACGGCGTTGTCGAGGATCATCGCGATGTACCCGCCGTGCACCGTTCCACCGGGGTTGCACAGCTTGTCCTCGGGCGTCCAGTCGATCGTCACCCGGCCGTGCTCGGCGTCCACCACCGACTGCCCGATGTAGTCGTTGATCGCGGTGAGCTGGGGGAACCTGCCGTCGCCCATCGCCTTGATCAGCTCGGCCCCGGACAGGGTGTTCCACAGGTCCAGTTCGGACTCGATGCTCACGCGCACTCCCGGTCGATCATCGTGGGGGCGCGTCCGGCGTCCCCCCGCCGTTCGAGATTCTCGTACGGCAGGGTAAACGCCCGTTTGCCGGGAGGCACTGTGCCGTTGGTCACGGCCTTCCGCCGGGTCAGCCCCTGGTGAGCGTCCCGGTGGTGGAGCCGGTGCCGAGCGGGCTGGGGGAGTCGTAGGACATCCGGTCGCCCTGCAGGGTCAGCCGGACCGTGCCGCCGATGCAGAACCCGGTGGTCCCCTGGGGCGTGGTGGTCGCCTCGGTGAACTCCACGGTGGAGCCCGTGACCCCGGACAGGGTGAGCCGGTTGGTGCATCCCCAGTCGGGGTAGACGGCCTGCCCCTCGTTCCGGCCCGCCTGGAGGGTGATCGTCACCCGGGAGGCGTTCTCGCCGCCGAGCAGGGAGGGGGCGGACACGTTCCCCTTCCAGGTCCCGGCGAACGCCTGCGGAACGCCCTGGCCGTCACCGCCGCCGTCAGTGCTCGGAGCACCGCCGCCTCCGCCGGCCGGAGGCGTGGTCCGGCCCTGGGTGGTCGCGGGCGGTCGTGTGGGCCGGTCGTCGGCGCCCGGGTCACCGTCGTCCGGCCAGGCGAAGGCCACGACGAGGACCGCGATCAACGCCGCCAGCGCGACCCCGGCGGCCAGCGCCAGCGGCAGGCCCCGGCCCTTGCGCGGGGGAGCGGGCATCGTCTGCTGATGGCCCGGCGAGGTCTCTGACGGCCGCCCCACCGGCGAGGTCTGCGCGACCGGGGGCGGTTGTGTCGCCGACGCCGCGGCCGCGGGGTCGGTGAGCCACATCAGCAGGTCCCGTGCCGTGGGACGCCGCGCCGGGTCCTTGTCCAGGCACTCGGCCAGCAGCCCCCGCACCCGTTCCGGCACCCCCGACAGATCCGGCCGCTCGGTGGCGATCCGGTGCATCAGCGCGGGGATGTTGTCGCCGCCGCCGAACGGCGGACGCCCCGTCGCCGCGTACACCATCGTCCCCGCCCAGGCGAACACGTCCGACGCGGGCGTCGGCGGCTCGCCCCGCAGCCATTCCGGCGCGAAGTAGGCGGGCGTGCCGACCATCTGCGTGTGCGTCTCGGCGTCCACCGCGCGGGCGATCCCGAAGTCCACCACCCGCGGCCCGTCCGGGCCCAGCAGCACGTTCGCGGGCTTGAGGTCGCGGTGCACGATCCCCGCGCCGTGGATGGCGGTCAGCCCGCTGGCCGTGTTGACCATCAGCCGGTCCAGGTCGCCCCCGGTCAGCGGCCCCCGCTCCGCCACCCGCTGTTTCAGCGACGGCCCCTCGACGAACTCGCTGACCACGTACGGGCGCGGCCCCTCGGCCGAGGCCTCCAGCACCGCCGCCGTGCAGAACGGGGCGACCCGCTGGGCGGCCTGCATCTCCCGCGCGAACCGGGCCCGCGCCGCCTCGGAGGCCGTCTTGAGCACCTTGACCGCCACCCGCCGCCCGTCCGGCGCCTCACCGAGGTAGACCACGCCCTGCCCGCCCTCGCCGAGCCGCCCGAGCAGCCGGTACCGGCCGATCCGCCCGGGGTCGTCGGACTGCAGCGCAAGGCTCGGCATGTGACCGCCTTTCCGCGGAACGTCCCGTGTCCGGTGTTGAGACGCGCCCACGCTACCGATCGGTTCGCCGCCTTAGGGTCTGCTCCATGGGAGTTGCCGACGGCTGGACGCGCTGCGCCCAGGGACACCAGCACTGGGGCAGGTACGGCGCCGCCGGGATGCTGATCTTTCATCTGGACGCCGAGGAGGGCCCGCACGTGCTGCTGCAGCAGCGGGCCTGGTGGTGCAGCGGTGCGCTGACCTGGTGCATGTTCGGCGGCGGCCGGCTCGGCGGGGAGGATCCGGTCACCGCCGCGCTGCGGGAGACCGCCGAGGAGTGCACGCTCGACACCGGCGTGCTGCGGCTGCACGGGCTGGTCCACGACGACCACGGCGGCTGGAGCTACACCACGGTGGTCGCCTCGGCCGACCGGATGCACCCGGTGCGTCCCGCTTCGGCCGAGACCCGCCGGGCCCGCTGGTTCCCCCAGGAGAAGGTCGCCGGGCTGCGGTTGTTCGAGCCGTTCGCGGTCAACTGGCCTAGGCTCGCCACCATGATGTCCCGGCTGGTCCTGGTGGTGGACGCCGCCAACGTGGTGGGCTCGCGCGCCGACGGGTGGTGGCGCGACCGGGCCGGCGCGACCGCGCGGCTCCGCGACAAGCTCGCCGGCCTCGCCGAGCGGGGGGTCACCGGCCTGCCCGAAGGCGTCGTCGGCCACGACATCTCGTTCCCCGAGATCGTCCTGGTGGTGGAGGGCGCGGCCCGCCCGGTGGCCGACGGCCAGGTGCCGGGCGTGCGGGTGGTCGCCGCGCCCGGCAGCGGCGACGACGCCATCGTGGACCTGGTCCGCGCGGCCGAGCCCGGGACGACCTGCCTGGTGGTGACCGCCGACCGCGGCCTGCGTGCCCGCGTCACCGCCGCGGGCGGCCACTGCACCGGCCCGAGCTGGCTGCTGTCCCGGCTCTGACCGGGCTAACCGGTCACTTCTCCTCCGGCACCAGCCACACCGCGCCCAGCGGAGGCACCCGCAGGGCGGTGGAGGCCGGCTGGGCGTGGTACGGCTCCTCGACGGCCTCGACGCGGCCCATGTTGCCGACGCCGCTGCCGCCGTACTCGTAGGCGTCGGTGTTGACGACCTCGAGCCAGCCGCCCGCGCGGGGCAGCCCGATCCGGTAGTTCTCGTGCGGTTCGCCGGAGAAGTTGACCACGCAGGCCATCACCGAGCCGTCCGAGCCGTACCGCAGGAACGACAGGGTGTTCCCGGCGGCGTCGCTGGCGTCGATCCAGTGGAACCCGCCGGGCTCGTCGTCGATCGTGTAGAGCGCGGGCGTGTCGCGGTAGACCCGGTTGAGGTCGCGGACGAGCTTCTGCACCCCGAGATGGCGGGCGCCCTCCACGGCGTCGTCCAGCAGCCACCAGTCCAGGGTGCGCTCCTCGGCCCACTCGCCGCCCTGGGCGAACTCGCCGCCCATGAACAGCAGCTGCTTGCCCGGATGCGCCCACATGTAGGCGAACAAAGCCCGCAGGCCCGCGAACTTCTTCCAGGTGTCGCCGGGCATCTTGCCCAGCAGCGACCCCTTCAGGTGCACCACCTCGTCGTGCGACAGCGGCAGCACGTAGTTCTCCGAGAACGCGTACACCAGCGAGAACGTGATCTCGTTGTGGTGGTAGTGCCGGAACACCGGGTCGTGCCGCATGTACGTGAGGGTGTCGTGCATCCACCCCATGTTCCACTTGAACCCGAAGCCCAGGCCGCCGAGGTGGGTGGGCCGGGACACGCCGGGCCACGCCGTGGACTCCTCGGCCACCATGATGACGCCCGGGTACCGCCGGTAGACGGTGGCGTTGGTCTCCTGCAGGAACGAGATGGCCTCCAGGTTCTCCCGCCCGCCGTACACGTTGGGCGCCCACTCGCCGTCCTTGCGGGAGTAGTCCAGGTAGAGCATCGAGGCCACGGCGTCCACCCGCAGCCCGTCGATGTGGAACTCCTCCATCCAGTAGCAGGCGTTGGCCACCAGGAAGTTGCGCACCTCGGCCCGGCCGTAGTTGAACACGTACGTGCCCCAGTCGGGGTGCTCGCCCTTGTGCGGGTCGACGTGCTCGTACAGGGCGGTGCCGTCGAACCGGCCCAGTGCCCACTCGTCCTTGGGGAAGTGCGCCGGCACCCAGTCCACCAGCACCGCGATGCCCGCCTGGTGCAGCGAGTCCACCAGGTGACGGAAGTCGTCGGGGCTGCCGAACCGGGAACTCGGCGCGTAGTACGACGTCACCTGGTAGCCCCACGACGGCCCGTACGGGTGCTCGGCCACCGGCAGGAACTCCACATGGGTGAACCCCATGTCCTTCACGTACGCGGTCAGCTCCTCGGCCAGCTCCCGGTAGCCCAGGCCCTTGCGCCACGACCCCAGGTGCACCTCGTAGATGCTCATCGGCTCGTGCAGCCAGTCGCGCTCCTTGCGCTGGGCCATCCACTCGGCGTCGCCCCACTCGTAGGAGGAGGCGAACACCCGGGACGCGGTCGCCGGCGGCTGCTCGGTCCACTCGGCCATCGGGTCGGCCTTGGACCGCCAGTGCCCGTCCGCGCCGAGGATCTCGTACTTGTAGGTCGCGCCGGTGCCGACGTCGGGGACGAACAGCTCCCAGATCCCGCTGGAGCCCAGCGACCGCATCGGGTGCGCCCGCCCGTCCCAGTGGTTGAAGTCGCCGATCACCCGCACCCCGCGCGCGTTCGGCGCCCACACCGCGAACGACGTGCCGCTGACCGGGCCGAACGCCGACGCGTAGGTGCGCACCCGGGCGCCCAGCGCCTTCCACAGCTCCTCGTGGCGGCCCTCGGCGAACAGGTGCAGGTCCAGTTCGCCCAGCGTCGGCAGGTAGCGGTACGGGTCGTCCTGGATCAGCTCCGGCCCGCCCGGATAGCGCACCGCCAGCCGGTAGTCCGGGACGGCCTGCGGGGCCCGGCCGTCGTCGCCCGACAGGGCGTGCCCGTTCGGGACGGTCCCCGCGAACACTCCTTGGTGCACGTGGTGCAGCGGATGCCGGTCGCCGTTCGGCAGCACCACCTCGACCTGCTCGGCCAGCGGCCGCAGCGCGCGGATGGTGACCCCGTCCCGGTCGGGGTGCGCGCCGAGGACCGAGTGCGGATCGTGGTGGTGGCCGTCGACAAGCCGGTCGAGCTCCTCGTGCATCACCCGAGCCATGGTGATCTGGGCCTCCCTGTCGTCCGCGTGGCCTCCTCCAGAACCTATGCCTGCCCCGTGACGGCGGAGTTTCACCTCCCGGCAACGATCGGGGAAAAGTTGCCCGAACCGGTCAACGCCCCCGGGTGCGGAACGCGCCATACCGGCGCAATGCGCGGTCGGCCACCCCGTACAGGCGTTCGCTCTCGAGGATGGTCCGGCGGGCCCGGGCGACCGGGGCGTGCCGCACCCAGTGGACGGCGGCGCCGGGGGAGCGGCGGCGCACCACGCCCTCCCCGACCGGGGTCTCGTGGCTGCGCAGCTCCTCCTTGTAGCGCCAGCCCACCCCCGGCCCCAGGTCCATCTCCCGGATGCCCCGTTCGGCCGCCGCCTCCGCCATCCGCAGGTGCAGCGCCATGCCGGGGGAGTAGCGGGAGTAGTCCGGGTCGTACACCGGGAACCAGGTGATCAGCGTGTGGTCGCTGCGCAGCCCGAAGTGCCCGGCCACCGGAGCGCCCCCGGCGTACAGCATGGACAGGCACCCGGCGAACCCCGGCTCGCGGGTGCCGTGCAGCAGCTCCACCAGGTCCACCACCCAGCGGCGGGAGAACCGGTCGGTGCGGCCCATCGCCCGGTACTGCTCGGACTTCCAGCGCCGCACCAGCGCCAGCGACGCGGCGTCGCGCACGTCGAAGTCGAACGTCACCTCGCCGACCTGCCGGGCCAGCTTGCGCTCCTTGTAGCGGGTCTGCTTGACCACCTTGGAGCCCCTGGCCTGCAGCCCCTTGGCGTAGCCGGCGAAGCCGTCGCTCAGGTCCATGATCACCGACCCGAGGGTCCTGCGGGTGTACGGCTCGAACCACGGCTGCCCGGCCACCAGCGTGCCGTACTCCCACACCGCCAGCCCGCAGCCGCGCAGCAGCTCCCGCGCGTCCAGCCGGTCCAGCCCGGGCGCGTGCACCAGGCCCTGGCACAGCGACAGCCAGCCGCCGATCGCCGCGCCGCTGCCCCGGCCGGTGAGCTCGAACGGGAAGAACCCCACCAGGTCGGCCCCCTCCTCCAGCACCGCGACCCGCGCCCCCTTCCGCACCTGGTCGACGGCGCGGGCGTACCCCGCCGACATGAACGGGTTGGCCAGCCGGGGGGTGGCGGCCTGCATCGCGCGCCAGGCGGCCAGCTCGGCGTCCCCCAGCTCGCGGGGGCGGACGACGGTGATGCGCATGCGGGTCCTGCCTTCGTCAGGTGCGGTCCAGCCAGCGGACCTCGTACGGGCCCAGGGTGATCTCGGTCTTGCCGACACGGGTCCTCACCGGCTCGCCGGAGAGGTTGGCCGCCACCGCCTTGCGGGGCTGGGCCAGCACCCGGACCTTGGGCGAGGAGGCGCGCACGTCGATCATCGGGGTGCCGGCCGGGAACCACCGCGCGAACGCCTGCAGCACCCCCAGCATCCGGCCCGGGGTGCCGCCGTCCGGCACCGAGGTGGTCACCCACAGGCAGCCCTTGCAGGTGCGGTCGCCGTCCCTGGGGATGCGGTTCCAGTACAGCACCGTGGACACCCCGGCCTTGGCATGGTCGATCAGCGACGCCACGTGCATGGCGGCCCGCTTGTCCTCGCTCCAGGGGTCGGTGCGCGGCTCGACGTAGTACTCGTTCCACCAGATCGGCAGGTCGGTCTTGGACCGCAGCCACCTGTTGATGACGACGAACTTGTCCAGCGCGGTGACCTCGTCGGGGTAGACGTCGCGGTCGTCGCTGGCGGTGGGGCCGTCGACGGTGATGAAGTCCGCGCCGCGCTTGTGGGCCAGCCAGTACTCGACGGCGTCGAGGGCGATCTGGTCCACGCTGCCCCACGGGCCGCGCAGCTTCGACCCCAGGTCGCCGCCGACGTGGCTGTACATGGGGACGTACGGGCCGCCGACCTTGTTCTCGGGGTTGACCGCCTTGAGGGCGTCGTAGACCAGGTTGTAGAGCCGCGTGTAGCCCTCGTGGTTCCACCGGCCGCGCCGCGGGTCGAAGAACCCCTTCATCTCGTTCCAGACCGCGAAGTACCGCACGTCGGGGTAGCGGCGCGCGACGGTGGCGGCCAGCCGGGCGAAGTCGTCGTAGTGCTCGGGCCGCGGGGCGACCTCCAGCCTGCTCCAGTCGGTGTCGCCCTTCCGGCCGCCCTTCATCCAGTCGGGGGCGCAGCACAGGGTGATGACGGGGATGCCGCCGGTGCGGCGGATGTAGTCGATCCGCCGGTCCAGCGAGGCGAAGTCGTACCGGCCCGGCGCCGGCTCGGGGTTGTCGGCGCCCCAGCCCATGATGTGCTGGTTCTGGATCATCGGCTGGCGGGAGATCGCCTGGGCCGCCACGTCGCTGGACGGGCCGACGTCGGCGCTGCGGTCGGTGTGCGTGAACCCCCACACCGTCCAGGGCGCCTTGTAGGGGGCGCCGATGACGCCGATCCGTTCCGGCGGGCCCGCGACCGGCCTGCCGGGGCTGTCGTCCTGCAGGACCCAGAACGCCACGGCGGCGGCGACCGCGACCGTCACGACGAACGCGAGGGCGGCCAGCGGGCCGCGGCGGCGGCGCACCGGCGTCGGCGGCGCCTGGGCGTACGGATGGTGTCCGATGTGGCTCATGGGTGTACCTCAGCTCGGCCGCGAGAACGTGAAGGGCTGGCTTTTCACGCCGTTGTCGAAGCTCGACAGCAGCGGTACGGGATCGCCGGTCGTGCGCAGGCCGGGCAGCCGGTCGTACAGCTCCCGGAACATGATCCGCAGCTCCATCCGGGCCAGGTTGGCGCCCAGGCACAGGTGGGGGCCGGGGCCGCCGAACCCCACGTGCGGGTTGGGGCTGCGGGTGATGTCGAAGACGTCGGGGTCGGGGAACACCTCGGGGTCGCGGTTGGCGGCCGGGTAGAACAGCACCACCTTGTCGCCGGCCTTGAGCGGATGGCCGTTCAGCACGTGGTCCCGGGTGAGGGTGCGGCGGAACTGGATGATCGGGGAGGAGTACCGGACGATCTCCTCGATCGCCCCGCCGATGCGGCCGTCGAAGTCCGCCAGCAGCAGGTCGCGCTGGTCGGGGTTCTCGGTGAACAGCCGCAGGCCGTGGGACAGGGCGTTGCGGGTGGTCTCGTTCCCGGCCACCAGCAGCAGGTCGAAGAACGACCCCAGTTCCCGCAGCGACAGCCGCTCGCCGTCGTGCCTGCCTCCACCGCCCGAACCTGCCTCCGCGTTCACCAGGGCGGAGACCAGGTCGTCGGTGGGGTTCTGGCGTCTGGCCCGGCCCAGCCGCGCCACCAGGCGGTGCAGGTCGGCGATGGCCTTGAGGTTGCCGCCCAGGAGCCGGAGGGCGCGGGGGCTGGTCAGCGAGCCGCGCACCCCCGAGTACTCGGTCATGGCGTCGATGCGCCGCAGCACGTACGGCCTGGTCCGCTCGGGGATGCCCATCATCGCGCAGATCACGTTGATGGGCAGCCGGGCGGCCACCTGGGGCACGAAGTCGCGCGGGCCCTCGGCGATCAGGTCGTCGACGATGCGGGTGGCGGTGGCCTGGATCTCGGCCTCGATCCTGGCCAGCATCTTCGGGCTGAACGCCCGGGACACGATCCGGCGCAGCCGGGCGTGCCGCGGGTCGTCCATGTTGACCATCGGGGTGCCCAGCAGCGCCGACAGCCACGGCGGCGGCTCCGGGGAGGTCGCCGCGGGCTCGCTGCTGAACGTCCTGGCGTCCCGGCTGGCGGCCACCACGTCGGCGTGCCGGACCAGCGCGTGAAAACCCCGTCCGGACCGTACGAACGGAATCCTCGGCTCCGGAAAGAACACCGGCGCGCCGCGTTCCCGCAGCCGGGCGAAATCGGCCAGCCGCTCCTTTTCCGGGCGCGCCCAGAATTCCATGCCAAGCAGGTCCATGTCGGCGGTGGCGGATTGCAGGGACACGATGTCTCCCCTGTTCGTGACGGGTGTCTGTGGCGAAATCCGAGCCTGCGATCACGTTAGCCCGCGCCCGATCCGCAAACCGGACCGGCCCGTCCGGCTATACCGTTAGAACGCCCGCCATGGGGTGGAGGTTCGGGTGGTTTTGGCGGTCCTGGTGAATTCGATGGACGGCCCTTACCGAAGGCGGAGAATACGGCGCGGCGGCCGGATCGCCCGCCGGGCGCGGGAACGCGCCGCACCGGGTGTCCGCGGAATCACTCCTGTATGACCATGACGAAAGAGGTTTCTGGCGTCCCGGTGGCACCTGGAGCCCGGTCCGCCCCCGAGCGCGGACCGGGCCCGCCCCCGCGGCGCCGCCGCCTCAGTCCCCGTCCGGGTCCCGTCCGGGCTGGCGGGCCAGCCGCGCCCGCAGCCCTTCGGCGTCGTCGGCCGCCACCGTCATCGCATAACCGGCCTGGAGCTGGGCGTCCGTGAGGTCCCGGGTGCGGGTCGCGTACCAGCGGCCGGCATCGCTGCGCCACACGGTCCAGCCGGGGAACTCGGCCTCAATCGCGGCTTTGAGGTCGGTGAAGTCCCCCATCCAGGGCATCCTTTCGCAAAAACGGCCTTTGTGTATACAAATGTGAGTGGACGGCAGCAACCAGTCAAGCTGTCCGTAAGAGGACCCTCGCCAGGCGGACAGCCGCCGGATCGGAGGCGCAGCCCGGTGCCGAACCGCCCCGCCTACCTGCGCATCGCCTCCGAGCTGCGAGAACAGATCCGCCGGGGCGACTATCCGCCCGGTTCCCGGCTGCCCACCCTGGCCCGGCTCGGCCAGATGCACGGCGTCTCCCAGATCGTGGTCCGGCAGGCCGTCGCCCTGCTGCGCGGCGAGGGCCTGGTGGAGACCCGCCGCGGCGGCGGCACCGTCGTCCGCGCCCGCCCCCCGGTCCGCCGCATCGCCATGAACCGCTACCGCAACCCGCCCGCCCCCGCGGCCCCCGCCACCTCGTTCACCCGCGACCAGCGCATCTCCTGGAACGAGTACCGCCTCGACAAGACCTTCACCCGTGTGGCCGCCGACCCCCACCTGGCCGCGCTCTTCGAGGCGCCCGCCGGCACCGAACTGCTCCGCCGCCGCTTCGTGTTCTACTCCCGCGGCGAACCCCAGCAGATCTCCGTCAGCTATCTCCGCTGGACCCTGGTCGGGGGCACCCCCGTGGCCGACCCCGCCAACGAGCCCTGGCCCGGCGGCACCCCCGCCCAGCTCGCCTTCCTGGGCCGTCCCGTCACCCGCGTGGAGGAGTCCGTCCAGGCCCGGATGCCCACCCCCGAGGAGGCCGAGACCCTGCACATGACCGCGGGCGTCCCCGTCCTGGCCATCACCCGCCGCATGCTCTCCGGCGACACCCCCCACGAGGTGTGCCGGGACATCGTCATCCCCGCCGACCGGGCCGTCCTCGACTACTCCATCGACCTGTGACCACGACGGCCCGGCGAAAGGGGCCGGCTCATCCCGACCGGCTTTTCCGGGCCTGTGCCGTCGACAGGCGGATGCGTCTTTCCCGTCTCACCGCTCCGGCTGCGGGAACGCGCCCAGGACGCCGGAGAAGGGCTCAGGAACGGAGTTCGCCGAGGACCTTCAGGAAGACGTCGCGGCTGTTCTTGGTGGCGAACTCGCTGTTCCAGCGTTCCTGGACGGCCAGGGTCCGGCCGTCGTGGAGGGTGATGGTGGCCCGGGTGGGGACCTCCCTGGTGACCTCGGTGTCGGTGATGTCCTCGTAGGGGAGGAAGCGGTACTGGGCGGCCAGCGCCTCGGGCGTGGTGGAGCCCAGGATCTGGTGGAGGCGCTTCTTGCCCTTGTCGGCCTTGCCCGGGTCGGGGATCAGGACCAGGCCCTTGGTGAGGACGATGACGTCGTGCTCGACGTCGTCGATCTTGATGTTGGCCAGGCCGGCCAGGACGTCGGAGCCGTCGGCGGTGGCGGTGGTGGCGATCTGGGCGGCGGACTTGAGGACGATGCCCATGGACTCCAGGCGGCGGGCCGCCTCCGCGGTGCCCTGCGGGGAGGAGACGGCCAGCTTGGCGATCTCCTCGTAGTCGGCGGGGGCGCCGTTCCGGTCCACGAATTCGGCGGGGCCGGTCCAGGACAGGCGCCAGAAGGCCGTGCCGGAACGCAGGGCGGCCAGGCGGATGAGGGTCTCCAGCGGGCCGGCGAACAGGGCGGCGGCCTCCCGGCGGGTGGCCTCGGGGAAGAGCTGCTCGCCGATGAGCCGCAGGGGCTGGGGACCGCCGGAGACGATGTCGAAGACATGGGCCAGCGTCAGCGGGCCGGAGTGGCCCGGCAGGATCCGGGCGACGCGGCGGAAGATCGCGTCGGCCTCCTTCTGCACGATGGCCGTCATCATGGCGTTGACGTACTCGGGCCAGGGCAGGACCGTGCGGTCGCCGATGTCGAGCATGGCGGACTGCACGGCGCGGCCCGCACCGGCCAGGTCGATGAGGACCCCGGCGGGACGCCGGTCGGGGGTCACCGGGACGTCGGGCAGGGACATGATGGTGGCGATGCGGGCGCCCACCGGGGGATGGGTGTCCCAGCGGGAGCCGGTGTCCTCCGGCTCGCGGGCGCGCAGCTCGGCCAGCTCGGCGCGGCGGGCCTCCACCAGGTGGGCGAAGCCGGCGAAGAGGTCGTCGGGGACGTAGCCGTTCTCCCAGCCGGGCTCGACGTACCGGGCGAAGAAGAAGCCCCAGGCGGCGTCCAGGGCGGGCAGTCCGCGGAGGGCGTCGGCGGCGACCTCGCGGCCGGCCACCCGGACCGACGCCCGGTCGGCCTCGTACTCCTGACGGCGCGACACCGCGTTGTCGACCAGCAGGTACAGCCGGGCGTACGCCTTGAAGACCCAGCCGGCGACGTTGTACGGGCCCAGCCGGGAGATGGTGCCGCCGATCGCCAGCCGGCCCCGGTAGGCGACCCCGCCGAGCCGGGTGTGCCGGCCGGAGTAGTGGCCCAGCTCGTGCGCCAGCACGGACGCCAGCTGGGCGACCGTCATGGTCTGCAGCAACGGCAGGCCGACGTACATGTACCGGCGGCCGCCGATCAGTCCCAGCAACCTGGACTGCTCCATGACGGCCGCGTTGACCTCCGGGACGAGCCGGATCTCGTCGGGCATCCGGGTGCCGACCTCGCCGGCCAGCCGCTCCACCAGCGACCACAGCGCGGGCGCCTGCTGCGGGGCGACCGGCACGCCGTGCGGCGGCTGGGGCCGGGACCGCAGCGCCCGCCACATGGCCGCGCCGACCGAGGCGTACAGCACCGCCAGCGCCGGGCCGAGGATCTTGACGGCGACGAACGCGTTCACCACGACCGCCAGCCAGATCGTCACCCCGGTGATCGCGGCGAGCTGCAGCACCGCCACCACGTAGAAACCGGCCAGCATGGTGACCGACAACAGGGCGCGCAACGCGCTGGTCAAGGCCGCCACTTCCTTCCGTCGAACGTGCGGTGAACCCTTCCGGCGCAGCTCATCGGGCCTGACCGGAACGGAACCGCGGACCGTCGTCAGGGACGGCCCGCAGGGGCGGCGGAGAGGCCGAAGAAGGTTCGGTGCCCGGCACTTTAGCCCGGTGCGGAACATTCGCCACCGGTTTTCCGGCCCCTGGTGCCGATCCGTTATGTCATGATCGTCCCCCTTGGGAACGGCGCCGGCACGGCGCCCACGGGGAGGAAGCGAGCACCATGGGACTGTTCCGGCGCAGGAAGCAGGGCGCGCCCGCACTCGTCGCCGACCCCTGCCTGTACGACCCGGCCGCCGCGCGGCTGCGCACCGCGATGCAGACGCGGAACTGGCCGCAGGTCCGCGACTTCCTCACCCAGGTCGCCGACCCCGACGACCGGGCGTTCTACGTGGACGTCTGCGCCGACGTCCCGGGCGTGCAGGACTGGATCGAGGAGTGGATCAGGGCCGAGCCCCACTCCACCCTGCCGCTGCTGATCCGCGGCGCGCACGGCGTCCACTGGGCGTGGGAGGCGCGCGGGGCGGCCAGTGCCTCGCAGACCTCCGAGGAGCAGTTCCGGGAGTTCTTCAAGCGCCTGAAGATGGCCGAGAACTGCCTGGACGAGGTGGTGGAACGCGACCCGGGCGACGTGGTGGCCTGGTCGTACCTGGTCACGTCGGCGCGCGGCCGGCAGGTCGACCGCGACGAGGCCGAACGCAGGTTCCGGGGCGTGGTGGACTCCTGCCCGTGGCATCGGCGGACCCACGAGCAGATGCTCCAGTACGTGTGCCGCAAGTGGTTCGGCAGCCACGAGGAGATGTTCGCGTTCGCCCGCGACACCGTGGCGAAGATGCCGGACGGCAGCGTCCTCGGCGAGCTGATCGCGGTGGCGCACATCGAGATGTGGCTCGACCTGCCCTCCGGGGAGGACGAGGAGTACATGCGCAGGCCGGAGGTGATGGCCGAGATCAACGCCGCCGCCGACCGGTCGGTCCGGCATCCCGCCTACCGGCCGCGCCCCGGCTGGCCGCCCGTGCACAACACGTTCGCCATGGCGTTCTGCCTGGGCGGCGACCTCGGGTCGGCGGCCCAGCAGTTCCAGCTCCTCGGCGACCGGGTCACCGACTGGCCGTGGCAGTACCTCCGCAGCGACGCGGCAGGCGTCTACCAGGCGTGGCGGGCGAAGGTCCTGGGCTGAGGTCAGCCTTCGTAGATCCAGTCCTCCTCCTCGGGCCGGTCATCGATCGGCCCGGCGTCCGCCGTCCGCCGGGTCAGGACGACGTCGAGCATCGCCAGTAGCAGGCAGATCGCCAGGACGGCCGCGACGCCGCCGCGGATGGACCACAGGTTCAGCGACAGCATGACCTGGGCGACGGCGACGTTCACCACGATCGTCATGGAGCCGGCCACGATCGCCCGCGCCAGGGGGGACCGGCGGGGCAGCAGCGGCCAGGTCGCCAGGGCGGGGGCGGTGAGCAGGAACAGCAGGGTCAGCCAGCCCGCGTACGGCGACGTGTCGCCCAGCAGCGTGAGCACCGCCCCGGCGAGACCCGCAGCGGCGGTGAGCAGGACGAGCGGTGGACGGGGGGACGACGGCATCACGATCCCAGTACGTGGAAGCGTTCGAAGATGACGAAGAGGCACAGGGCCACCAGGGGCCAGGTCGCGTAGCCGAAGCCGCGCAGCACCGGGTGGGCGCCACGGCGCGGCAGCCGCCCCCGGATCCGGGCGACCTCGCGGGTGACCAGCACGATCGTCAGGAGCACCGTGGACAGGACACCCACCTGCGTCCAGGCGGTCCTGCCGACCTCGAACGGAAGCGGCGGCGTCACCTGCGGCGCCGGCCCCGGCTGCGTGCGCAGGGCGAAGACGTCGGCGTCCCGGTGCCGGAAGACCGGCCGCAGTTCGGGTGAGGACTCCAGGGCCTTCACCAGCCGGGGACCGTAGTCCTCGGGCAGCGCGAAGAAGTAGTGGTTGTACTCCTCGTTGCTCCGCGTGGTGAGGAAGTAGCCGCCGGGCTGCCGTTTGAGGGCGTTCAGGATCGGCCTGATGTCCTCCGGCCGCCGCGGCGCCTGCAACTCGGTGTAGTCCCACCGTTCCTGCGACGACAGCCCCCAGGGGGCCTGCGGGAACGCGCCCATCGGGCCCTTGAGCCCGGTCTGCCACACCAGGTTGATCCGCCCCTGCGGGGCCTGCCGCAGCATCTCGTGGAACGCCTGCACCTCGCCCGGCCTGACCTGCTCGAAGTTCTCGTTCCCGAACCGCACGAACAGGAAGGACCCGGCCACCAGCAGCCCGCACACCGCCGCCGCGCCCGCCGCCCGCACCGGCCGCGCCACCGGGAACGCGGTCGGGAAGAACAGGTAGGCCATCAGCAGGCACGCGCCCGGCAGGACGAAGAGGTACACCCGCAGCGTGATCTCGCCGCCGTAGTTCTGCAGCCCGATCGCCAGGAACGGCACCAGCAGCAGCACCATCGCCGCCCGGTCGTCGAACCGCCGGCGCCGCCGCCGGTACAGCCCGCAGAACGCCAGCGACACCACCGCCACCGCGATCAGGATCCGGGTCTGCTGGACCGCCGCCAGCTCCGCGCTGCTCTTGGTGACCCGCCCGGCGACGCTCGAGCCCAGGGTGTCGAACAGGTTCCCGATCCCCGAGAACAGGCTGTCGCTCTGCCCCTCCCAGTACGCCTTGGCCATGTAGCCGATCCACGACGCGGTCAGCACCGCCATCAGGATCGGCAGCCCCCGCAGCGCGCAGCGCCCCACCAGGACCAGCCCGGTCACGGCGAACAGCATCAGGTACGGGGTGAGCTGGTGCGTCGCCACGGTGATCGCGAAGATCCCGAGCGCCACGGCGAACGCCGCCGTCCGCTCGCCCGGCCCCGGATGTCCCACCCGCCGTTCGCCCGGGGTCATCAGCCCCGCCGGCCCGAACGGGAACCGCCTGCGCCCAGGCCGCCACGCCGGCTCGTCCCGGTGCGGCATGAACCAGTTGAGCAGGATCCCCAGCAGCAGCAGGTACAGGACGAACCCCAGGCCCTGCGGGGCGAAGTAGTCCTGCCCCACCCAGTCGGCGGCCACCAGCAGCCAGGCGGCGGTCCACTTGGCCCGCCAGTCGGCCCACATGACCCGCAGGACCAGGTAGTACGCCACCAGGTACAGCAGCTCCAGCCCCACCGGGGACCAGTGCATGATCGGCTCGAGGTCCTCGATCCCGGCGGCGCGGGTGACGAAGCCGGCCGCGGCGAAGAACCCCGGCCAGCTGTAGCGGGCGTCCAGCATGACGTGGGGCTCGCCGGTCCGGGTGATGTACTCCACGAACCCCAGGTGCTGCCAGGCGGTCGGCGGCCGGGCCAGCTCCTCCAGCGCCGGGGCCAGCCCGTGCAGCGCGCACACCAGCGCCACGAGCTGGACGGCCAGCAGCGCCCGCCGCGGCCGGTCCAGCGCCAGTGTGGCGAAGAACGTCACCACCAGCACGAACGCCCCGGCCAGGGTGGCGATCGGCAGCACGGAGACCAGCCCGTAGCCGTTCATCGCCGCCAGGTCCACCCCGCGCAGCGGCACCCAGTACAGCGCCAGCCCGGCCAGGAAGCTCACGACCAGCGCGACGACGGCGCGGTCCCGGGGGACGGGCCGCACCCGCGCGGGCGGCTCGGCCGAGGGCGGGGCCTCCCGCTCCTCGCGCAGCGTGACCATCACGCACCGCCCCGCGCCGGAGCGGTGCAGGCCCGCCGCAGCGACGGCGCGATGGCCGCGGCCACCACGGTGTTCACGCCCAGCACCACCCATCCGATCGTGGCCAGACGGTGCCCGTCGAACAGCAGCGGCACCAGCGCCAGCACCCCCAGGAACCGCGCCCCCTGCACCGCCGCGATCACCCTGGTCCGGGAGCGGACCCGCAGCACCCCGACGTACATCTCGATCAGCGCCTTGGGCAGGATCGCCACCGCCAGCAGTTGCAGCAGCGGCGCGCCCTCGGCGGCGTACCCGTGCCCCAGCAGCTCCAGCGCCGCCGGGCAGACGGCCACCACCAGCACCACGGTCGGCGTCATCAGGATGAACGTGCGCCGCAGCGCCGCCCGGGTGGCCGCCGCCAGCACCGAGGGGTCGAACGCCCCCTCCACCGTGAGCGACAGCGACAGGGTGATCGCCAGCAGTTCCAGCATCATCCCCAGCGCCCACGCCATCTGGAAGTACGCGTTGACCGCGTCGTCGTGCAGGTGGGCGGTCACCACGATCGGGATCAGGCTGATCGCGGCGTACTGGAACACGCCCCCCAGCCAGCCGCCGCCGAAGTAGCGGACGATGTCCCGGCGGGTGGGGCGCTCCCCGCGCCCGGCGTTCTCCACCCGGTGCCGGGGGATCAGCCGGCCGAAGATGAACGCGTTGACCGGCACCAGCGCCACCAGCACCGGGATGAACCAGGACAGCACGATCCCGTCACCCGGATGCAGCGTCGCCGCCAGCACCACCAGCAGCGCCATCTTGGCCGCCCCGAACGCCAGGTTGACCACCGGCACCCAGGTGGCGCGCCGCAACCCGGTGAACACCGCCTCCTGCTGGTTGAACAGGTTCCACGCCACCGCCAGCAGCGCGAACCACAGGCCCGCGCTCACCGCGCCCAGATGCCCGTACACCGGCGCCCGCGACGGCACCACCAGCCAGAACCCCACCGCCAGCAGCGCGGCGGCCGACGCGCCGATGCCGTAGCAGGCCAGCACCAGCCGCCCGGCCGCCCGGGCGGTCTGCGGCAGGAACCTGATCAGCAGGAAGTTGAGCATGGTCACGCCGCCGACGAACATGATCGCCTGGATGACCGCCCAGTTCCGGCCGACCACGCCCGGGTCGTGGTCGTACAGCAGCGCGCCCAGCGTCCAGTACGCCAGCCCCAGCAGCCCGGTGAACGCCCCGTTGGCGACCAGCGCGTAGGCGTTGCGGAACAGCGGGTTGGCCATGTCGCCGCGCACCCCGCTGATCACGGCCTGCACGGGGTTGCGCCCGGCCCGCGGCCGGGCCCGCTCGGCCGTCCTCATCGCACCGCCCTCCGGGCCGCGTACCGGACCCGGCGCACCACCGCGTACCCCCTGGTCAGGGCGCGGTCGACGGCGTACGTCCGGGTCAGGGCCGTGCCGTGCACCACCCGCGCGAACGCCTCCGGCCCCATGCCCCACCGCACCGTGAGCCGGGGGAGGGCCAGCACGTTCTCCCCGCGCGGCAGCCGGTTGGCCACCGCGCACGCCGAGCGGTATCCGGCCGCCGCGACCGCCCGCCGCACCCGCCGGCTGGAGTAGCCGTAGGGGTAGGCCATCGTGGCGACCGGGCGGCCGAGGCGCTGCTCCAGCAGGTCCTTGCTGCGGATCAGCTCGTCGGCCAGCGCCGGGCCGGGGAGCTGGTCGAGCTGCGGGTGGCTGTGGCTGTGCCCGCCGATCTCGACGCCCTCGCCGGCGGCCTCGCGGACCTGCGACCACGCCAGCATCCGGTCCAGCGGCCGGCCCGCCGCCGTCTCGCCCGCGTCGGCCAGCCAGCCGGTGGTCACGAACACCGTCGCGGTGAACCCCCGGTCGGCCAGCACCGGCAGCGCGTGCTCGTGGAAGTCGGCGTACCCGTCGTCGAACGTGATCGCCACCGGCCGCGCGGGCAGCGCGCCCGCCCCGCGCATCGCGGCCGCCAGCGCCGACACCGTGACCGGGGTGAACCCGCGGTCCGCCAGCAGCGCCATCTGCTCGGCGAACGCGTCCGGGTGCACCGCCAGCCGCCGGGTGGCGGCGGGCGGGCGCGGGTTGACCGAGTGGTACATCAGCACCGGCACCGCGCTCACCGCCGGGCCTCCGCCATCGCGGCGTTCCGGCGCGGCGGGCGCCGTACGGTCGCCGCGCCCACCGCGTACCCCCAGGTGGTCCACGCCAGCCCGAGCGTGATGGCCGCGGCCCGCCCGAGCCCCGCGGCCTCCCCGCGCGCCGCCCGCACCAGGCCGCGCCGGACCCCGCGCGGCAGGGTGCGCAGCGCGTGGGCGCGTTCGCTGGCCAGCCCGTCCTGGGCGCCGACGCTCCGGGTGACCAGGGCCTTCGACAGGCCCTCGGCGTAGCAGCGCCGGCGGAAGTAGGCGAACCGGGCGCGCTCGGGCGGCACCCGATGCCAGATCACCGCGTCCGGGTCGTACACCAGTTCCGCTCCGGGGCCGCGCTGCCGCAGCCGGATGCAGAACTCGGTCTCCTCGCAGCCCAGCGGCCGGCGGTGGAAGGTGCGGCCGATGCCCTCGGCGAACCCCCCGGCCACCGCGAACGCCTCCCGCCGGAACGAGGCGTTCCCGCCCATCAGGTTGCGGATCGGCCCCGGCGTCATGCCCTCGTAGGTGCAGCCGACCGTCCAGTCGAACTCGGCGGGGAACCAGCCGGGCCGCCGCCCGCACTCGGCGGGGACGGCGGCGTTCAGCAGCGGATGCCCGGGGTCCCGCAGTTCCGCGGCGGACGGCGACCCCGGCCACAGCGCCAGCGTCCGGCCCCCGACCCCGGCCACCGCCGGGTCGTCGTAGTGCTTGGCGAACGCCGCCAGCCAGCCCGGCGCGGCCACCGCGTCGTCGTCCAGGAACGCCACCACGTCGCCGCTGGCGGCCGCGACCCCGGTGTTCTTGCCGCCGGACAGGCCGCGGGCGTGCGTGTTCGGCACCACCACGAGGTCCCGCAGCGCCGCCGTCAGCCGGTCCCGCAGCGCCGGGTTGTGGTCGACGACCAGGATGATCTCGTGCGGCGCGTGCCGCTGGGCGCGCACCGACGTCACCGCGGCCAGGATGTCGTCCCAGCGCCGCTCGGTGTACGCGCAGATCACGACCGAGATGTTCATGGGCGCCCCGCCCGCCTCGAGCGCAGCCGGGCGTACGCCTTGAGCAGCCGGTCAGCGCGGTCGTAGAGCCTGCGGTCGCCGAGCACGGCCTCGCGCGCCCTGTTCACCGGCGCGGTGCGCGCCCAGTGCAGCGCCACGCCCGCCGCGTACCGCGACAGCGGCCGGGCCACCCGGCCCTCGGCGATCGGGATCTCCCGGCTGGTCAGGCCCTCCTTGAACTCCTTGCCGCCGCGGCCCATCGCGATCTCGGTGACGCCCGCCGCGGCACAGCCCTCGGCCAGCTTCAGATGGCCGATCATGCCGGGCGAGTACCTGCCGAACGCCGGGTCGTAGGCCGGGAACCAGCCCGCCATCACCGTCCCGCAGCGCAGCCCGAAGTGCGCCGACACCGGCCGGTCCCCGGCGTGCAGCACGCTCAGCACCCCGAACCCGGTCTCGTGGAAGTGCCGCACCAGCGCCACGATCCACGGCCGGGCGAACCGGTCGCTGCGGCCCGTCCGCACGTACTGGGCGGACTTCCAGGCCATCAGCCGGTCCAGCTCGGCGGCCTCCCGGCAGTCGAAGACGTACCGCAGCTCACCGACCTCGCGGCCGAGCTTGCGCTCCTTGTAACGGATCGTCTTGTGGGTCTTGGGGGAGGCCGCCCGCGCCTTGGTCAGGAACGCCTCGAACCCCCCGGTCAGGTCCATCACCGGCTCGGCGCGGCGCACCGTGTGGAACGGCGCGAACGTCGGCTGGTGCGCCAGGACGTGGTCGAAGTCCCACACGCCGAGCCTGCACTCCTTGAGCAGCCGCCGGGCGTCCAGCCGCAGGTCGGGCGGGGCGACGATGCCCTGCAGGTCGGTCAGCCCGAACCCGACGGGATGGCCGACCCCCGCGCGGCCCGCCTGGTACGGGAAGAAGGCCGCCACCTCGCCGCCGTCCTCCACGACCGCCACCCGCACCCCGCGGCGGAACCGGCCCACCCCCAGCGTGAACTCCGGCGCCAGGAACGGGTTGCCCAGTTCCGGGTCGCAACGCTGCAACCGCCGCCATCGGTCCAGTTCGGCCGGGCCGAGCTCGCCCGGCCGGACCACGGTGATCCGCATGCCCCGGCCCTCACTCGGCGCTGGTCAGGGCGGGCAGCGGATCGGCCGGGGCGACGTCCGGCTCCGGCTGCTCCAGCGGCCCCGCGAACCGCAGCCGGACCATCGTCTTGAGCACCCGCCAGCCGTCCCGGAAGGTGTTCAGGTTGGACTGGCCGTACCGGCGCTCGGTCTCGTGGCTGGGCACCTCGGCGATCCGCAGCCCGGCGCGCACCGCGTTCACGCACATCTCGGTCTCGATCTCGAAACCGGTGGACCGCAGGCACAGCCGCCGCACCGCGTCGCGCCGCATCGCCACGTAGCCGTAGCACAGGTCCGACCAGTGCTGCCCGTACAGCAGGTTGGCCAGCCGGGTGAGCATCCGGTTGCCCAGGCTGCGCAGCCCGGTCAGGTCGTCCGAGCCGCCGCCGCAGCCGTATCGGGTCCCCTTCACGAAGTCGAAACCCCGGCACAAAAGCGCCAGGAAGGAATCGAATTCGGCCGGGTCCATGCTGCCGTCGGCGTCCAGCATGATGATCAGGTCGCAGGTCGCCGCGGCCATTCCGGTGCGCATCGCCGCGCCCTTTCCGGCCGGCGGTTCGACGATGATCTTCGCGTCCGGCCGGATCGCCAGCGCGACCTCCACGGTGCCGTCGGTGGACTGCCCGTCGACGATCACGATCTCGTCGACGGCGGTCAGCCGCGGCATCAGCCAGCGCAGGTTGTCGGCCTCGTTGAGGGTCGGTATCACGGCCGTGACCGTGGGCCACTGGACACGGCGTCCGGCCAGTTCAAGCCGGGGCGGGTGACCGAGGGCCGGGGCGCCGCGGGAGCCGTCGGCGGCGCCCGCCATGGGGTTATGGGAGTGCATGGGATTCCCCGTTGCTTGATGGCGTCTTGCCCCGTTAGATGACGGTTGGTCCCACGATGTTTTGAGATTCCGCACTGAGCACTCCCTTAGGTGACACAGGCCGACTATGCGCCTGGCGCGGATATGCCAGGCGACTTCCCAATCACTGCAAAGGGGGGTTCAGGCGAGTTAAAGGTCAGGTCGTCAGATGGGGCAGCGAACTCAACGGAACGTGCAACCAGGTCGGCCGATTACGCGCCTCGTACCGGACCTCGTACACGGCCTTGTCGAGTTCGAACGCGCGCAGCAGCACCCGATGCGCCCCCGGGTCGGGCCCGCCGCCGTCGGCGTAGCCGCGGCAGAAGGCGTTGCGGTTGCGGTCGGCCCACTCCCTGGCCCGCCGCTCCAGCAGCGCCCGCTGCGCCGCGTCGGACTCCCGGTGATGCACACCCGGCGTCCCCGACAGCAGGAACCGCGCCGCGTACTCGAACGACCGCAGCATCCCGGCCACGTCCCGCAACGGATGCGCCGGGGCCTGCCGCTCGGCCAGCGTGCGAGCCGGCTCGCCCTCGAAGTCCAGCAACACCCACCCCCGATCGGTCCGCATCACCTGACCCAGGTGATAGTCCCCGTGAATCCGCTGCACCGGCACCGGCCTCTCCAGCTCCGCCAGATCCCTGTAGGCGGCCCGGATCGGCTCGGCATGGCGGGCCAGCTCCGGCACGTCCGCGCACGCGGTGTCCAGCTGGTCCTCCATCCGGGCGGCCGCGTCCCGCAGCGCCTGCGGCGGCACCTGCCTGACCCCGAACGCCTCGGCCAGGTCGCGGTGCACCGAGGCGGTGGCGGTGCCCAGCCGCTCCGCCTCGGCCGCGAAGTCCCCGCCCGCCTGGTCGGCGGACACCTCCGCCGGGCTGCCGTACAGGTCACGGACGCTGGTGGTGGCCAGCTGCCAGCCGTCGGAGGCCGTGCGCAGGAACTCCGACAGCATCCCCACCGTCGCCGGGCGGTCCTCGCCCTGGTCGGCGACGCGCATCTCCGCCCAGCCGTACAGCCGGGGGATGTGCCTGCACCCGGCCTCCGTCAGCGCCAGGTTCAGCTCCAGGTCCGGGTTCACGCCCGGGACGATCCGCCGGAACAGCTTGTAGATGTACGTCTCGCCGTACACCAGCGAGGTGTTGCTCTGCTCGGCGGTGCCCGCCAGCGAGGTGAGACCCGTCTCGACCTGCGCGCCGGGGACCCGGTGGAAGCTCAGCGGCCCCACCCGCGTCTCGGCGGCCAGGCACTCCAGCAGCACACCGGTCAGCTCCGGATCGTGCGCGGCGTCGTAGACATGCATGCCGTCCAGCGCCAGGATCTCGGCGTACCGCAGCCGGTCGGGCAGCCGGTGCCGGAATCCCAGCAGCAGCTGGTACAGATCGCGGGCACCGTCCTGACGCACCGCGACCAGCGTGTGCCTCAGCTCGGGCCCGTCCGGGCCGGGCGGTGCGCCCGGCCCGGACAGCTCCGTGCCGGAGACGATCTCGACCTGTGCGATCTCCCTGCCCTTGCCGGCGAACCACCGCTGCCGGGGAAGCCAGCCGATCAGGGCCTGTTCGATGTCGCGGTCGGACGGCCGCACGAATCATCTCACCTCGTCTCCTGCCGGGGGGTCGGTCTGCGGGACGGGCCGTTCCTGCCCGGTCGCTCCCGGGGTCTCGACGGGGCGCTCCGGCGGCGGCAGCACGAACCAGTAGAAGCCGTGGCCCGGCAGCGTCAGCAGGTAGGGCAGCTCGCCGATCGCCGGGAACTGCACCCCGCCCATGCACTCCACCGGAGTCGAGCCCTCGAACCGGCGCAGGTCCAGCTCGACCGGCTGCGGGAAGCGCGACAGGTTGTTGACGCACAGCACCCGGTCGTCGCCGTACTCCCGCACGAACGCCAGCACGCTCGGGTTGGACGCCGGCAGCTCCACGTAGCTGCCCAGCCCGAACACCGGGTGCCGCTTGCGGATCTCGATCATCTTGCGGGTCCAGTGCAGCAGCGAGCCCGGGTTGTTCTGCTGGGCCTCCACGTTCACCGCCTGGAACCCGTAGATCGGGTCCATGATCAGCGGCAGGTACAGCCGGGCCGGGTCGCACTTGGAGAAGCCCGCGTTCCGGTCGGGCGTCCACTGCATCGGGGTCCGCACGCTGTCGCGGTCGCCGAGCCAGATGTTGTCGCCCATCCCGATCTCGTCGCCGTAGTACAGCACCGGCGAGCCGGGCAGCGACAGCAGCAGCGCGGTGAACAGCTCGAGCTGGTTGCGGTCGTTGTCCAGCAGCGGGGCCAGGCGCCGGCGGATGCCGATGTTGGCCTTCATCCGCGGGTCCTTGGCGTACTCGGCGTACATGTAGTCGCGCTCTTCGTCGGTGACCATCTCGAGCGTCAGCTCGTCGTGGTTGCGCAGGAAGATGCCCCACTGGCAGTTCTCGGGGATCTTGGGGGTCTGCGCCATGATCTCCGAGATGGGGTAGCGCTGCTCCCGCCGCACCGCCATGAAGATCCGCGGCATCACCGGGAAGTGGAACGCCATGTGGCACTCGTCGCCGCCGGTGGCCGGGTCGCCGAAGTACTCCACCACGTCGGCGGGCCACTGGTTGGCCTCGGCCAGCAGCACCCGGTCCGGGTACAGCCGGTCCACCTCGGCGCGGACCCGCTTGAGGTAGGCGTGCGTCTCGGGCAGGTTCTCGCAGTTGGTGCCCTCGCGCGCGTACAGGTACGGCACCGCGTCCAGCCGGAACCCGTCGATGCCCAGGTCCAGCCAGAACCGCAGGACCTCCAGCATCGCCTCCTGCACCGCCGGGTTGTCGTAGTTCAGGTCCGGCTGGTGGGAGAAGAACCGGTGCCAGTAGTACTGGCCGCGCACCGGGTCGTAGGTCCAGTTGGACACCTCGGTGTCGACGAAGATGATCCGCGCGTCCGGATACTTGTCGTCGGTGTCGGACCACATGTAGAAGTCGCCGAACGGCCCGTCGGGGTCCGACCGCGACGCCTGGAACCACGGATGCTGGTCGCTGGTGTGGTTCATCACCAGGTCGGCGATCACCCGGATGCCGCGCTTGTGGGCCTCGTCGACCAGCTCCACGAAGTCGCCCAGATCGCCGAACTCCGGCAGGATCCGGGTGTAGTCGCTGATGTCGTAGCCGCCGTCGCGCAGCGGCGAGGCGTAGATCGGCAGCAGCCAGATGCAGTCGATGCCGAGCCACTGCAGGTAGTCCAGCCGGGCGATGAGGCCCCGCAGGTCCCCGGTGCCGTCCCCGTTGGAGTCACTGAACCCCCGGACCAGCACCTCGTAGAACACCGCGTGCTTGTACCAGTACGGGTCCCGGGGCCTCTCGTGGGTGAAGGTGTCGGGAATGGGCTCGCCGGTCAGCTGCACCGCGTCGGACGGCACGTCGCCGAACGACTCGGCGGCCTGCACGGCGCCCTGCTCGTCGAGTTCGCTGAGCTCCTCCGGCATCACGCCGGCGGACGGGATGTCTGTCAATTCTTCCTGCTCCGGAGCGTGAAGATGTGGGCCGGGTGGGTGTGCGGGTCGAGACGGACGTAGTTGGCCTGCCCCCAGTCGTAGGACTCGCCGGACAGCTCGTCGTGCACGGTGAAGCGGTCCTGCCAGTCCATGCCGAGGGCCGGCATGTCGAGGTACACGGTGGCCTCGCGGACCTGGTGCGGGTTGAGGTTGACCACCACCAGCACCGCGTCCTCCTCGAGGCGCTTGGAGAAACAGATCAACTCGGGCTGGTCGGGACTGTGGAAGTGCAGGTTGCGCAGCCGGTGCAGGGCCGGATGCTCGCGCCGGAACGCGTTCAGCCTGGTGATCAGCGGGGCGATGGAGCGGCCCTCGCGTTCGGCCGCCGCCCAGTCCCGCGGTTTGTACTGGTACTTCTCCGAGTCCCGGTACTCCTCGCTGCCCGGGCGCACCGGCTCGTTCTCGATCAGCTCGTACCCGGAGTACACCCCCCAGGTCGGCGACAGCAGCGCCGCCAGGATCGCGCGGATCTCGAACGCCGGGCGCCCGCCGTGCACCAGGTACTCGTTGAGGATGTCCGGGGTGTTGACGAACACGTTCGGCCGCATGTAGACCGCCGCGTCCCCGGACAGCTCCCGGAAGTACTCCTCCAGCTCGTGGCGGGAGTTCTTCCAGGTGAAGTAGGTGTAGGACTGGTGGAACCCGATCTTGGCCAGGGTGTGCATCATCGCCGGCCGGGTGAACGCCTCGGCCAGGAACAGCACGTCGGGGTCGGTGCGGGCGATGTCGGCCAGCAGCCGCTCCCAGAACGGCACCGGCTTGGTGTGCGGGTTGTCCACCCGGAAGATCCGCACCCCGTGCGCCATCCAGTGCCGCACCACCCGCCTGATCTCCTGGTAGATGCCCTCCGGGTCGTTGTCGAAGTTCAGCGGATAGATGTCCTGGTACTTCTTCGGCGGGTTCTCGGCGTAGGCGATGGTCCCGTCGGCCCGGTGGGTGAACCACTCGGGATGCTCGGTGACCCACGGGTGGTCGGGGGAGCACTGCAGCGCCAGGTCCAGCGCCACCTCCAGGCCCAGCTCCCCGGCGTGCTCCACGAACGCGTCGAAGTCCTCGATGGTCCCCAGGTCCGGGTGGACGGCGTCGTGCCCGCCCTCGGGCGAGCCGATCGCCCACGGCGAGCCCGGATCGTAGGGGCCGGCGGTCAGGGTGTTGTTGGGTCCCTTGCGGAACGTCCGCCCGATCGGGTGGATCGGCGGCAGGTACACCACGTCGAAGCCCATCTCCGCGATGGCGGGCAGCCTCTTCATGGCCGTTCGGAACGTTCCCGACATCGGGCCGCGGCGTCCCATCGGGTCGAACGACGCCCCCTCGGACCGGGGGAAGAACTCGTACCAGGAGCCGAACAGGGCGCGCTCGCGGTGCACCACCAGCGGGAACCACTCGCTGGTCGTCACCAGCTCGCGCAGGGGGTAGCGGGCGATCAGGTCGTAGATGTCCGGGGCCAGCGCCGCCTCCAGCCGGTCGGCGCCCGGGATCGTCGGGTCGGCCAGGTCGCGGGCCAGCCGGGCGACCGGGGCCCGCTCGTGCGACGGCAGCCCCTCGGCGGCCCGCGCGAACAGCCGGGAGCCCTCGGTGAACATCAGCTCCACGTCCTGGCCGCGCGGGATCTTGATCTGCGCGTCGTGCCGCCAGTGCGCGATCGGGTCGCCCCACGCCTCGATCCGGAAGTGCCACAGGCCCGGCTCGGTCGGCGTCACCTCGGTGGCCATCCGGTCGGTGCCCGGCACCGTCTCGCGCATCGGCAGCACCGGCCCGGCCGTCCCGAGCGGATCGCGCAGCACCACCCCGGCGCCGAGCTTCTCGTGGCCCTCGCGGAACACCGTCGCGCTGACCTCGAACGTCTCGCCGACCACCGCCTTGGCCGGCCAGCGCCCGCAGCCCACCACCGGCCGCACGTCCAGGATGGGGATCCGGCCGATCACAGGATCGGGCGCCGGATCGGGCGCCGGGTCGGGCGCCGCGGCCGTCTCCCGGCGCGCGCCCGGGCGGTTCTCGGGCCGGTTCTGTTCCCGTGACATCTTCTGGTCCACCCGCATGCCTCACCCCTTACCTGTTCTTTGCCGCCAAAACGGGCGGATTCGCCCGGCCCCCGATCATCCAGAGAGGACATGCCCGCCTACAGGGGCGTACCGCGCCGTGGCCCGCGTTAACTTTCGGCAACTTCTTGCGCGCGTGTCGCCAAGCCGGTCCGTGCGGCGGACCACGGTGCGGTATCGCCCCGGCGCGGCCGCCCGGACGGCCGGAGACCACCGCACATCCCGCCATCCCCCATCACATCGGCCGGAACACGTTGTGAACGATCTACGACGGCAGTGTTCGGTAACCCCTGGGGTGATCTGACGGGGTAGGGGTCGCGAGTTGTGGCGTACAGCGCATAGCGTGAACAGACGTGAAGGCAATCCGACGATTCACCGTCCGCACCGTGCTGCCGGAACGCCTGCGCGGCCTCGAGGAGCTGGTCGGCAACCTGCGCTGGTCGTGGCACCACGAGACGCTGGACCTGTTCCGCTCGGTCGACCCCGCGCTGTGGGAGTCGGTCCGGTACGACCCCGTCCGGCTGCTCGGCGAGGTGTCCCCGGACCGGCTGGCGGTGCTCGCCGAGGACCGGCGGTTCCTGCGCCGGCTCGACGCCGCCCTGGACGACCTGCGGGACTACCTGACCGCCCCGCGCTGGTACCAGTCCGCGGTGGACGGTGACGCCCCCGCCGCCATCGCCTACTTCTCCCCGGAGTACGGCATCACCGCCGCGCTCCCGCAGTACTCCGGCGGGCTGGGCATCCTGGCCGGCGACCATCTCAAGACCGCCAGCGACCTCGGCGTGCCGATCATCGGGGTGGGCCTGCTGTACCGGCACGGCTACTTCTCCCAGTCGCTGTCGCCGGACGGCTGGCAGCTGGAGCACTACCCGGCGATCGACCCGGGCGGGCTGCCGCTGACCCTGCTGCGCGAGCCCGGCGACGGCGCCCCGGTGCGGGTCGCGGTCGGCCTCCCGGAGGGCCGCACCCTGCACGCCCAGGTCTGGCTGGCCCGGATCGGGCGGGTGCCGCTGCTGCTGCTCGACAGCGACGTGGAGGACAACGACCAGGCCGCCCGCGACGTCACCGACCGGCTGTACGGCGGCGGCACCGACCACCGGCTGCTGCAGGAGCTGCTGCTGGGCATCGGCGGCGTCCGCGCCATCCGCGCCTACTGCCGGATCGACGGGCATCCCGCCCCGGAGGTCTTCCACACCAACGAGGGCCACGCCGGGTTCCTCGGCCTGGAACGCATCCGCGAACTGGTCGACGAGCACGGGCTGTCGTTCGACGAGGCCCTGGAGGCGGTCCGGGCGGGCACCGTCTTCACCACCCACACCCCGGTCCCGGCGGGCATCGACCGGTTCCCCCGGGAGCTGATCGGCAAGTACTTCGGCGGTTCGGCGGCGCTGGAGGGCGTTCCCGTCGACCGGGTGCTGGCGCTGGGGGAGGAGACCTATCCCGAGGGCGACCGCACCGTGTTCAACATGGCCGTCATGGGCATGCGGCTCGGCCAGCGCGTCAACGGGGTGTCCCGGCTGCACGGGGCGGTCAGCCGGGAGATGTTCGGCGGGCTGTGGGGCGGCTTCGACGTCGCCGAGGTCCCCATCGGCTCGATCACCAACGGGGTGCACGCCGAGACCTGGGTGGCCCGCGAGGTCCTCGACCTGGCCGTCCGCGAGACCCCCTCGGTGCTGGAGGGCCGCGGCTGGGACAGCGTGCTGGACGTGCCCGAGCAGGAGATCTGGCGGGTGCGCCGGCTGCTGCGGGAACGGCTGGTGCTGGACGCCCGCCGCCGGCTGCGCGAGTCCTGGGGGCAGCGCGGGGCGTCCGAGGCCGAGATGGCGTGGATCGACGACGCCCTCGACCCGGACGTGCTCACCATCGGGTTCGCCCGCCGGGTGCCCTCGTACAAGCGGCTGACGCTGATGCTGCGCGACCCGGACCGGCTGCGCGCCCTGCTGACCCACCCCGAGCGCCCGGTGCAGATCGTCATCGCCGGCAAGGCCCACCCCGCCGACGAGGGCGGCAAGCGCCTGATCCAGGACATCGTCCGGTTCGCCGACTCCGAGGACGTGCGGCACCGGATCGTGTTCCTGCCCGACTACGACATGGCGCTCGGCCAGATGATGGTCCAGGGCTGCGACGTGTGGATGAACAACCCGCTGCGCCCGCTGGAGGCGTGCGGCACCTCGGGCATGAAGGCGGCCCTGAACGGCGGCCTCAACCTGTCCATCCGGGACGGCTGGTGGGACGAGTGGTTCGACGGCCAGAACGGCTGGGCCATCCCGTCCGCCGACGGCCTGTCCGACCCCGACCGCCGCGACCAGCTCGAGGCGTCCGCCCTGTACGAGCTGATCGACGACCACGTCTCGGTGATGTTCTACGACCGGGACGCCGCCGGCCTGCCCCGCCGCTGGCTGGAGATGGTCAAGCACACCCTGGCCACCCTGGGCCCGAAGGTGCTGGCCACCCGCATGCTCCGCGACTACGTCCACGACCTGTACGCCCCGGCCGCGACCTCGGCCCGGGCGATGGCCGCCGACGGCTACGCCGGGGCCCGGGAGCTGGCCTCCTGGAAGGCCAGGATCGCCAAGGCCTGGCCGGGCGTCGCCGTCGACCACGTCGAGTCCGCCGGCGAGGACAGCCCCCACGTGGGCGCGCACCTGAACGTCCGCGCGGTGGTCTCCCTGGGCGAGCTCAGCCCCGACGACGTCGCCGTGGAGGCCGTCTACGGCCGCGTGGACCCCTCCGACGCGATCGTCGCCCCCTCCTACCTGGAGCTGACCGCCGTCACCCCGGAGAACAACCGGGTCCGCTACACCGGGGACATCCCCCTGGACCGCACCGGCCCGTTCGGCTACAGCATCCGCGTGGTCCCGCGCCACCCCCTGCTGGCCAGCCGCACCGAACTCGGCCTGGTGGCCCTTCCGCCGACCCCACCCGGCATGACCAACGGCGACCTCCGCTGACCCGTACCGCCGAGCCGGGCGGGGGCGGCCGGATCCGCGTGGTCCCGCGTCGTCCTCGCGCCCGGTTCGGCGGTGCTCCCGCCGTTACCGTCCGGCGTGGACGGCGCCGGGATCTCAGGCGTCCGGCATGGCCTCGTAGGCGGGGGCGAGCGCGTCGATGAGGGGGCGGCGGCGGACCTTGACGGGGGGCGGGTCCAGGAGTTGCAGGAGCAGGTCCGGCGGAGTGGGGACGGCGGGGCGGTCGCCGCGCAGGTCGGCCCAGGGAGCGCCGGGTGCCCAGAAGCCGGTCGCGGTGAGGGGCTCGTCGCCGACGTCGAAGGGGTCGGGGGCGGCGTCGGCGTTGCCGCGGCGCAGACCGGCCAGGAGGCGTTCGCGGGGGCGGCCCTTCCACTCCAGCAGCAGGAACGGGTCGCGGTCGAACGCCTCGGCCAGCAGGTAGAGGACGGCGGCGGTGTGCTTGCAGGGGTCGCCGTAGTCCGGGCAGTCGCACATCAGGTGCAGGTCGTGGGCCGACTCGGGGAACAGCGGGATGTCCAGCTCGGCGAAGAGCCACTCGATCTCCTTGGGCATCTCCCCGGCCAGCAGCAGGGCGCGGTAGGCGGAGCGGGACGCCAGCTCGGCCTCCACCACGCGCCAGGCGTCCTCGCCGATGGCGGCGATGCCGACGGCGACCTCGTACGGCTCGGGGCGGGAGCCCTGCACGCGGGCGCTGACCTCGTACGGGCGGACCTTGAGGTCGATCACCTGGCCGCGGCGCGCGTACGCCCGGCCCCGGTGCAGCCGATTGCGGTCGGCGAACGACTCCAGCACGTCGATGAACCGCCGCGACCACCAGGTCTCGCCGATCGAGCCGCGTTCGCTGCGCGCCCTGATCCCGCCCCGCACCGGGATCGGGGCGGCGTACTCGGGGAACTCGCGGGACGCCATCAGTCGCTCACCGCCTCGGGGGACAGCCGCAGCAGGTCGCGCAGCTCGGCCACCGACAGGTTCGTCAGCCACTCCTCGCCGGTGCCGACGATGCTGTCGGCCAGCGCCTTCTTGCGCTCGATCATCTCGTCCACCCGCTCCTCCACCGTCCCCACGCAGATGAACTTGCGGACCTGCACGTTGCGGGTCTGGCCGATCCGGAACGCCCGGTCGGTGGCCTGGTCCTCCACCGCCGGGTTCCACCACCGGTCGATGTGGATCACATGGTTGGCGGCGGTCAGGTTCAGGCCCGTCCCGGCGGCCTTGAGCGACAGCAGGAACACCGCGGGCTCGTCGTCGGTCTGGAACCGCCGCACCAGCTCGTCGCGCCGCCGCTTGGACGTCCCGCCGTGCAGCCACAGCACCGGCCGTCCCAGCCGCGCCGCCAGATACGGCTGCAGCATCGACCCGAACTCGGCGTACTGGGTGAACGCCAGCGCCTTCTCGCCCTGCGCGACGATCTCCGCGCAGATCTCCTCCAGCCGTTCCAGCTTCCCGGACCGGCCCGGCAGCCGCGAGGAGTCCTTGAGCAGGTGCGCCGGATGGTTGCAGACCTGCTTGAGCCGCGCCATCGTCGCCAGCACCAGGCCCCGCCGCGCCGTCTCGTCGTCGGCCTCGGCCATCCGCGCCAGCATGTCGTCCACCGTCGCCTGGTACAGCGACGCCTGCTCGGCGGTCAGGTTGCAGTAGACCTTGATCTCCTGCTTGTCCGGCAGGTCCGCGATGATCGACTTGTCGGTCTTGAGCCGCCGCAGCACGAACGGCCCGGTCACCCGGCGCAGCGCCGCCACCGCCTCCGGGTCCCCGCGCTCCTCGATCGGCCCGGCGAACCGCTCCCGGAACGCCGCCCGCGGCCCCAGCAGTCCCGGATTGACGAACTCCATGATCGACCACAGCTCGGTCAGGTGGTTCTCCACCGGCGTCCCGGTCAGCGCGATCCGGTTGCGCGCCGGAATGCCCCGCACCGCCCGCGCCTGCTGCGTCCCGCTGTTCTTGAGCGCCTGCGCCTCGTCGCAGACCACCCGCCCCCACTCGATCGCCGCCAGCATGCGGGCGTCCCGCGCCGCCGTCCCGTACGTCGTCAGCACCAGGTCGGCCCGCGCCACCGCCTCCGCCAGCCGTTCCCCCCGCTGCCGCCCGCTCCCGTGGTGCACGTACACCCGCAGCTTCGGGGTGAACCTGGCCGCCTCCCGCTGCCAGTTGCCCACCAGCGACATCGGCAGGATCGCCAGGGTCGGGGCGACCTGCCGTCCGCCGGCCCGCTCATCGGCGAGCAGCGCCAGAGTTTGGGCCGTGTTGTGACAGAGCATGCCGCCCGCCACGTAGTTGTGGTGCTCGGCGACCTCGAAGTCGTAGACGTATCCCTCGTACTCCACGTCCTCCACCGAGACGACCCTCGCGTAGAAGACCTCCCGACAGGCACGCTCGTCCAGCCGGTCCCGAATCCGCCGCAGCGCGATCTCATCCAACCCCTCGTAGCGGGCCAGCGTCTGCGCAGTCCAGCGGTTGCGAGGCCCTGCCGCGTACTCCGCCGCCGCCTCGCCGGACAGAATGCGGTCCATCGCCCGGACGGCGTTCACGGCGGTCGCCTTCGACATCTCCTGGGTGCCCTGGAAGTACACGCAGGCGACTCCGAAGTGCAGCATGGGGAGTCCGGTCGACTCCCGGGCCTCGCGGAGGAGGTCGCTGCCCGGCACGCCCTCGACGTTCGTGTTGTGCGGCTGCTCGCACAGCAGATCGAGCTTGGCCTGCTTGAGCCGATCGGCGATGCCGATGTGCTCGCGGAAACGCCGGAGACTGGGACCGCCGATGATCCCCACCTGATAGGGACGCTTGATACCGGTGCCGTTGGTCGCGGCATTCCACTTGGTCTTGTGCCGCAGCCAGATCCCGAAACGCCGGAGCATTGTGGACAACTGCTCCATCAAGATGACGGAAGCGGTGCTGATCTCGACTACCCGCGTGCTGGTGAGAACGGACCCCTCTGCGGCGAAGTAATGGCGGAGAAAGAGTGCGACCGTAGTGTCGTCGGCACCCACGATGAAATCGGGGATCCGCTTGTGCGCAGAGGCTCGGCCCCAGCGGTATCCACGGTCCTCCAGGAACCGGGCGTACTCCTTGCTGCAGATCCTGAGACACGAGCTGCGGGAGCCGCTCTCCGGGAGAATGGTCGGGGCGTTGACACGCAGGTCGAAGCGCTCGCCGACACGCAGGACACGCTCGCGCAGGTCCGACAGCACCCGGGTGTCCTTCTGGGAGATCCGCGTGTCGCCCTCGCGGTACTCGGTGCCTTCGGCGATCTGCCAGGCGAGCAGCACGGTCAGGTCCTCGTCCACCGGCGCGCCGTCATGGAGAAGGCGCGCGGGAACGCACAGCCGCATGCCCGGTTCGATGTCCCGCGTCCAGCCGTCGACGCCCAGCAGCCGATGCCGCCGGGTGACGGTGATGTGGCTGCCGTCGTCCAGCCTGATCCGGCGAACGGGCTCCCGGACGTGCTGACGGTAGAGCCTGGTCACCCGAGCCGTCACCAGACGCCCGGACTTATCGATGGAATTGGTCGTCAGTGGCTCGCGAGGAGTCGCCCACTCGCCTTCTCCGTCATGCCCTTCGGGCTGGGCGAAGCGTGCCCAGACGTCCTTGGCCTTGATGAGCACGCCATTGATCAGAATAAGATCATCTTCGGATGTGCATTTTCCGATTCCCATGTCATCTGCGAGGATTCCGCCCAATCCCAGATTGTTTAGGAATTTGAGCCAGGAAAGGCCTCGTTCCTGGAACGGGCGCAGTTCTCCGTTGAAGCCCTCGGGGGTCTTGGTGGGGACCAGACGGCGGTCGGCCTCGCCGGACAGCAGGTCGCCGAGGGGGCCGTCGGCCTCCACTCCCACGAGGGGGAGGGTCTCGTCGCCGGCGTGGACGGCGGCGCGTACGGCCTGGGCGGCGGTCATGGTGCCGGTGCGGGGCTGCCGGAGGAACTCCAGGGCGGCCTCGAGCTGGGCCTCGTCCAGCTCGACCCACCGGCCGCGGAGGCGGACCAGGGGGGCTTTGAGGCGGGCCAGCTCGGTGAGCTCCTCCTCGGTGAGGGGGTCGTCGCCCACGGCCAGGTCCCAGCGGAAGTCGACCAGGCCGCCCAGGCCGAAGCCCGACGAGGCGACGGCGCCCGGCTCGGTCCGGGTGCGGGTGGTGAGCCTCATGCCGAGCCTGGCCCGGCCCGCCCACTGGGGGAGCAGGACCCCGAATCCGGCGGCGGCCAGCAGCGGGGCGGCCCGGCGCAGGAAGCGGAACGCGCCGGTCACGTCGGTGCGCAGCTCGGCGGGGGCGGGGCCGTCCAGCGCCCGGGACAGGTCGGGGAACAGGCGCAGCGCCCGGCCCAGCCCCGCCAGCAGGGTCTGCTCGGCGTCGGGCAGGGAGGCGGCCGCGCCCGCCCAGACGGTGGCGGCGGGCACGTACAGGCTGGGGTCCTCGGTGCTCTGCAGGGCGAACTCGATGCGCCAGGACTCGTCGGGCGGCTCCGGCTCGGCGAGCCGGAAGCAGGTGCGCAGGGGGCCGGACGGGCCGGCGGCGGAGGCGGCCCAGGCGTCCAGCTCGGCGGCCAGCCCGTCCACGTCGTCGCCGGTCTCGGGGCGGATCCGCGGGTCGGGGCCGGTGAGGGCCGCGAACCAGCGTTCGGCGAGGGGGAGCGGGTCGGGGGCCCTGCCGCGGCGGGGCGGCAGCAGCGGGTGCGGGACGGCGCCGCGCACGATCGTGTCGGTCAGGCCGCCCAGGGCCTCGCGGAGCACCTCGCCGGCCGGACGGCCGCCGTCGGCGGCGCGGCAGGCCGGGGGCATGGCCTCGGCCAGCCGGCGGACGCGTTCGGCGTCGCCGGGGACGGGCCGCCAGCGGGCGACCGGATCGCCGTCCTCCCGCCGCAGGCTCGGCAGCACCCGGCCGCGCCGCACCAGGTCGGCGGCGACGTCGGCGAGCAGCACCAGGTAGCGCAGGTCGCCGCCGGGCACCACGTCGGCGGCGTTCTCGGCGTGCCGGAGCAGCGCCATCGCGGCGAACGGGTCGAGCGCCACCGCGGGCACCCGCCAGGTCCGCAGCCCGGGCTCCCCGCCGGACGGCCCCGTGACGGGCGGTGCGGCGGTCAGCTCGGGCGAGGGGAGGGGCCGCCCGTCCCCGGTCGGCAGCAGCAGCGCGAGGGTGATCGACGCGCCCCCGCGGGTGAACGGCTCGTACGAGGTCCCCGCGAAGTCACTGGTCGCGAAGGGATGCACCCCGTCCGGAGCCTCGCCGTCCCCGGAGCGTTCGGCCCACAGGCACAGTGCGCCGCCGTGCCAGAGGGCGTGGGCGACGAGCATCGGAGGCACCCCGGTTCACGACGGTGACGAGCAGCCTCAGAAGCTATCAGCGCCCTCCGACAGAACACGGCCACCGAACGGCACGGCAGTAACATCCGGGACATGCGGCAGGAATTCCGGACGGCTCTGGTGACCGGCGCCTCCAGCGGGATCGGCGAGGCCTTCGCGCGGCTGCTGGCGGCGCGCGGCACCGACCTGGTGCTGGTCGCCCGGCGCGGCGACCTCCTGCGGCGGCTGGCCGACGAGCTGGCGGCGCGCCACCGGGTCGGCGTCGAGGTCCTGCCCGCCGACCTGACCGCCCCCGACGAGCTGGAACGGGTGACCGGCCGCCTGGCCGGCGAGCCCGTCGACCTGCTGGTCAACAACGCCGGGTTCGGCGCGTTCGGTCCGTTCGCCGAGATCCCCCTGGCCGACCAGCTCAAGGAGATCGACCTCAACGTGGTGGCGCTGATGCGGCTCACCCACGCGGCCCTGCCGGACATGCTCCGGCGCGGAAGGGGCGGCGTGCTGAACGTGGCGTCCATGGCCGCGTTCACCCCGTCGCCCGGCAGCGCCGTCTACGGGGCGACCAAGGCGTACGTGGTCGCGCTGTCGGAGAGCCTGCACGCCGAGGTGATCGGCAAGGGCGTGCACGTGACCGCGCTGTGCCCCGGATTCACCCGCACCGACGAGTCGGCCGGACCCGACCTGATCTGGCTGCGGCGGCAGGACGTGGCCCGCGCGGGGCTGGACGCGGTGGCGGCGGGCCGGGCCCTGTGCGTCCCCGGAATCCAGTACAAGCTGGCCCTTCCGGCGCTGCGGACGGCCCCCAGGGCGCTGCTCCGCACGGCCGTCAACCGGGCCTGGCAACAAGCGGCGGATACAAAAACCGGCGAGTGATGTGCGCGGGACACGCATAGCGGGGTTCTCCCACCGGCGCCTAGGTTGACAGGGTCCGCATCCGGAACGATCTCCGTCGCCAAGCCCGAAGGAAGCCTCCATGCCCTCGACGTCCGTTGACAAGTCCCAGCTCGCACTGCTGATGGAACTCGAGCCGGTGGTGGCCAAGGAGCTGGACCGGCACCTGTCCACGGCCGACGAGTGGTTCCCGCACCAGTACGTGCCGTGGAGCCGGGGCCGCGACTTCGACGGGCCGCTGGGCGGCGACGGCTGGAGCCCCGAGGACTCCACGGTCAGCCCCGAGTCCCGCGAGGCGCTGCTGGTCAACCTGCTGACCGAGGACAACCTGCCCGGCTACCACCACGCCATCGCCCGGGTGTTCGGCCGCGAGGGCGCGTGGGGCACCTGGGTCAACCGGTGGACCGCCGAGGAGAACCGGCACAGCATCGTCATCCGCGACTACCTGACGGTGACCCGGGCGATCGACCCGGTGGAGCTGGAACGGGCCCGGATGCGGCACATGGAGGGCGGCTACGAGGCCACCCACGGCGAGGACCTGCTGCGCGGGGTGGCGTACGTGTCGTTCCAGGAGCTGGCGACGCGGGTGTCGCACCGCAACACCGGCCGGGCGTCCGGCGACGCGGTCTGCGAGCAGCTGATGGCGCGGGTCGCCAAGGACGAGAACCTGCACATGATCTTCTACCGGAACCTGCTGGCCGCGGCGTTCGAGGTGGACCCGGACCAGACGATGCGGGCGGTCACCGACGTGGTCAAGGCGTTCGAGATGCCCGGCCACACCATCGACGGGTTCCTGCGCAAGTCGGTGGCCATCGCCAACGCCGGCATCTACGACCTGCGGCTGCACCACGACGACGTGCTGATGCCGGTGCTGCGCAAGTGGCGGGTCTTCGAGATGGGCGGGCTGACCCCGGAGGGCGAGCGGGCCCGCGAGGAGCTGGGGGAGTTCCTCGAGCAGCTCGACCAGGCCGCGACCAGGTTCGAGACCCGGCGTGCGGAGCGGCGGGCCCGCCTGGCCGCCCGGCGCGGCTGACCCCCGGCTGTTCTTCGGGACGGCCCCCCGGACCCGCGCCGGGAACCACGGCCCCTCCGCCGGCGTCCAAACCGGTGTGAAGGTGGCCGGGAGGGCGCGTACAGGGGCGTCGCCGTCATCCCACGCCTTCCGGCATTGGAACCCTTCCGGTCCGGACGGGCGAGGATAGGGTGGCGGCAGCGATGAAGGGGGTTGTCACGTCCGAGGACCGCATCGGCCACTACCGCCTCATCCGCACGTTGGGCGAGGGCGGGATGGGAGTCGTCCACCTGGCCGAGGACGCGCAGGGCCGCCAGGTGGCCATCAAGGTGCTGCGTCCGGGGGTGGCCGGGGACGCCACGGCGGTGCGCCGGCTGGCCCGCGAGGTGGACTCGATGCGACGGGTGCACAGCCCGCACGTCGCCGAGATCCTGGACGCCGACGTCACCGCGGCGCGGCCGTACATCGTCACCCAGTACGTCCCGGGCCGCACGCTGGAGGAGGTCGTCGAGGACCCCGACGGCGGCCCGCTGTACGGCCCGGCGCTGCAGCGGCTGGCGGTGGGGCTGGCCTCGGCGCTGTCGGCGATCCACGGCGCCGGGATCATCCACCGCGACCTCAAGCCCGGCAACGTGATGCTGCTGGACGGCGAGCCGATCGTGATCGACTTCGGGATCGCGCAGGCCGCCGACGCGACGAGGCTGACCGCCACCGGCATGGTGATCGGCACGCCCGGCTATCTGGCCCCGGAGATCATCGAGGGCGAGGACGCCGGGCCGCCGTCGGACGTGCACGCCTGGGCGGCCACGGTGGCGTTCGCGGCGACCGGCCGGCCGCCGTTCGGCTCCGGCTCGTTCGAGTCGATCTTCTACCGGATCATGCAGGGGCAGCCGGACCTGGACGGGGTGCCCGAGGCGCTGATGCCGCTGATCCGCGCGGCGATGGCGCGCAACCCGGCGGAACGGCCGACCGCGGTGTCGCTGGTGCAACTGGCCCGGCGGATCCACTTCGAGGCCACCATCACCGACCAGACCCGGGTGGACTCCTTCCGGGCCGCCCTGTCCCCCGAACCGCCCCCGGTGGAGGAGCCCCCGCCGACCCGGCGGTTCGACCAGGTCGGCGAGTTCTCCATGCCCGCGCCGCACGGCCGGACCGCGCCGCAGCCGGTCCCGCCGCCCGATCCCGCCCCGGCTCCGGCGCAGCCCAGGGACTTCATGGGCCTGCTGCCGCCCGCGGCCCCGCCGCCCGGTCCGCCGCCGGCCCCCGGCCCGTACGACCGGTCGTACGAGGCCGCCCCGTACCCTCCGCCCGCGACCGAGCCGCGCCGCCGGCGCCGGGAGCCGCAGCCGCAGCCCCAGCCGCAGGCTCCCGCGCCGCCTCCCTACGACCCGTACGCCCCCCCGGCGCGCCGGCCGACCGCCGAACGCCCTCCGGTCGCCCCGGCGGCCCCGGCCGGGGCGACCGCTGCCGACGAGGCGCGCAAGCCGTACGGGTGGTACCGGTTCCTGAGCTTCGCCGTGCTGGCCGCGCTGCTGGGGTTCGCCTGGCTGGTGCCGGTGATGGCGGTGCTGGTGACGATCGGCGGCACGCTGCTGCTGCGGATGGGCGACCGCGCCGCCAAGAAGATGGAGTCGCGGCGGACGCTGCGCGGCCCCCGGTCCGGCGACGCGGTCGGGGCGGCGCTCCGCTCGCCGCTGGCCCTGCCCGGCGCGGCCATGGCGACCGCCCTGCTGTCGGCGGCGGCGCTGGCCGTCGCGTTCGTCGTGCTGCTGGTGGTGCTGGTGGCCTCGCCGGATCTCAGCGCCACCCGCAGCCTGGCGGTCGCGGCGATGGGCGTGATCGGGCTGCTCACCCTGGCTCCGGGCAGCGGCGCGCCGCGCCGCCAGCTCGTCCGGATCTGGGGGGCGGTGGTGCCGCGCCGCGAGGCGGCGGCGCCGGTGGCGCTGGCGGTGGGGCTGTTCGCGGTCGTGCTGATCGCGCTGTCGTACGGGGAGACCCCGGACACCTATCCGTTCCAGACGCTGGGGCTGCGGCTGGACGACCTGCGCGACGACATCCGCGGCATCGGCGGCCTGTGGCCGTGGTAGGCCGCGCCGGGGCCGTCCGGTCCTGATCGGGGAGACCGGCCGGGCGCCGGCCGGTAGGGTCGGGGCCTGTCGGAATCCTCGTACGGAAGTCCATGAACCAGCAATCGGGAGAACTCATCGGACGGATCGGCCCGTACCGCGCGCTGACCCGGATCGGCGCGGACCGCATGGGCGTGGTCCACCGGGGCACCGACCCGGCCGGGCGGGACGTGGCCATCCGCGAGCTGCCGCCGGGGCTCGCCGCCGACGAGGCCGGGCGGCGCAGGCTGGCGGAGGAGATCGCGGTGCTGCGCGGGGTGCTCAGCCCGCACGCCGCCGACGTGCTGGACGGCGACGCGTACGCCGATCCGCCGTACGTGGTGACCCGGTACGTGCCGGGGCGTTCGCTGGCGGCCACGGTGGCCGGGGAGGGGCCGTTGCGCGGCGGCACGCTGCGGCGGGTGGCGCTGGGGCTGGCCAGGGCGCTGACGGCGGTCCACGAGGCGGGCGCGGTGCACCGGGACCTGCGGCCGGGGACCGTGCTGATGGTGGGCGGCAGGCAGGGCGAGCCGGTCGTCGCCGACTTCGGGCTGGTGCCCGCGCCGGGCGCGGCCGGGGTCGGGGACCGCGACTACCAGGCCCCGGAGGTCGTGGCGGGCCGGGTCGCCACCGCCGCCTCCGACGTGTACGCGTGGGCGGCGACCGTGGTGTTCGCCGCGACCGGGCGGCCCCCGGCCGGTGCGGGCGCGCCGCCGGACGGCGTGCCCGGGCCGCTGCGGCCGGTGCTGGAGGCCGCGCTCGCGCCGGATCCGGCGGCCCGCCCCGCCGCGGGCGCGCTGGCCGACGCGGTCGCCGCCGCCGACCTGGGCCCGCCGGAGGAGCCGGTCGCGCCCGCCGCGGTGCGCGCCGGCGCCGGCGGTGCGCCGGCACCGGCCGGGCCTCGGCCGGGCCGTCCGTCGCCGACGCCGGCGGCCCCGCGGGTCGAGCTGGGGCCGGCGTGGTCGCGGCTGCTGGCGGTGCTGACCGTGGTCCTGGTCTCCGCGGTGGCGATCATGGTGCCGGCGGCGGGGGCGGCGGCGGCCGTCGCCGGGGCGCTGGCGCTGCGGATCTGGGACTCGGCGGCGGCCCGGGGCGCGGCGTCGCCCGGCCCCGTGGACGCGGGGCGGGCGCTGCTGCGGACCGCGTTGACGCTGCCGTACGCCGCGGCCGTCGCCGTGGCGCTGACGGTGCTGCTGGTGGCGGTGGCGACGGTGGACGTCCGGACGCCGCCGCTGTGGGCGTGCGCGTGGGGGACGGGCGCGGGCGTCGCGGCGCTGTGGGCGGCCCCGGGGATCGGGGCGCCCCGCCGTCAGCTCGAGCGGGTGTTCACCCGGCTGGCCCCCGAGCCCGGCCGGATCGTGCTGATCGGGACCGTGCTGGGGGTGCTGGCGTTCGTCGCGGTGGTCGGGGCGGTCTCGCTGACGCCCAGCTTCGCCCCCGTGTACGGCCTGCAGAACACGCTCGTGGCGGCCCTCGAACGGTTGCAGAACGCCCTGCCCTAGCCTCCCGCAAGGGCCTGGCGGTGTGATCTCCGTCACCGCGTCCTCGTCGGCCGGGCCGGGCGGCACGGGTGTTCGGGCGGGTGGGCGGTGGGACGAACCCCCTCCACCACCCGCTGATTTGCCGGTATGCTACTCACGGGTAACATTTGTGGTGCACGGTCCGAAACCAGGACCCGGAGCCGAAGCCGGTTCGGGTGTTTGGCAGGCTGTTGCGCATCAGCTCCGCGTCGACCCGCCCGGGCGGCGCCCCCCGGCCCGCTCACGGCGGCCAATTGAGTGCAGGGAGGTCGGTCGACGGCCATGAACATCGTCGTCTGCGTGAAGCAGGTTCCCGACACGGAGAGCCCGCGCAAGTTGAAGTCCGATGACAACACGCTCGACCGCGGCGCGGCCGACGGTGTCATCAACGAGCTCGACGAGTACGCGATCGAGGAGGCGCTGCTCCTCAAGGAGGCGCATGGTGGGGAGGTGACCGTCCTGACCATGGGCCCGGACAAGGCCACCGACTCGATCCGCAAGGCGCTGGCGATGGGCGCCGACAAGGCCGTCCACCTCGTCGACGACGCGCTGGCCGGCAGCGACGCGCTGGGCACCTCCTACGCGATCCAGCAGGTCCTCGGCCGGATCGGCTTCGACCTGGTGATCCTCGGCTCGGAGTCGACCGACGCGCGCACCGGCATGCTGCCGGCCATGCTGGCCGAGCGGCTGGGCGTGCCGCAGCTGACGCTGTCCAGCAAGGTCGAGATCGACGGCTCGGCCATCAAGGTCCAGCGGATCACCGACTACGGCTACGACAAGGTCGAGGCGACCCTGCCCGCCGTGGTCAGCGTGGTGGAGAAGATCAACGAGCCGCGCTACCCCTCGTTCAAGGGGATCATGGCGGCCAAGAAGAAGCCGGTGGAGACCCTGGGCGTGGCCGACGCCGGGATCGAGGCCGACAAGGTCGGACTGGCCGGCTCGGCCAGCGAGGTCGTCGACTTCGCCGAGGCCCCGCCGCGCGCCAAGGGCCAGATCGTCACCGACGAGGGCGATGGCGGCGTGAAGATCGCCGAGTTCCTCGCGTCGAAGAAGTTCGTCTGAGAAGCGGGGAAGGGGAGCAACGGACATGGCAGAGGTTCTCGTCCTCGTCGACCACGTCGACGGCGAGGTCAAGAAGGTCACCCTGGAGCTGCTGACGGCGGCCCGCCGCCTCGGCGAGCCCGCGGCGGTGTGGGTGGGCCCCGGCTTCGAGGGCGCCAAGGAGAAGCTGGCCGAGTACGGCGCGGCCAAGGTCTACGTCGCCGCCGACGAGGAGCTGACCTCCTACGTGGTGGCCCCCAAGGTGGAGCTGCTGGCCCAGCTGGTGGCCGACAAGTCCCCCGCGGGCGTGCTGCTGGCCGCCACCGGTGAGGGCAAGGAGATCGCCGGCCGGCTGGCGGTCAAGCTGGACTCCGGCGTGCTGACCGACGTGGTGGACGTCGCCGACGGCTTCGTCGGCGAGCACTCCATCTTCGGCGGCGCGATCATCGCGCACGCCAAGGTCAAGCGCGGCACCCCGATCGTGGCGGTGCGCCCGAACGCCATCGCCGCCGAGCCCGCCCCGGCCGCCGCGGCCGAGGAGCAGGTGTCGGTGACCCTGTCGGACGCCGCCAGGTCGGCGAAGATCGTCGAGAAGGTGGTGCAGGAGAAGGGCGAGCGCCCGGACCTCACCGAGGCCGCGATCGTGGTCTCCGGCGGCCGCGGGGTCGGCGGCGCGGAGAACTTCAAGATCATCGAGGATCTGGCCGACTCGCTCGGCGGTGCGGTGGGCGCCTCCCGGGCCGCCACCGACGCCGGCTGGTACCCGCACCAGTTCCAGGTCGGGCAGACCGGCAAGACGGTCTCGCCGCAGCTGTACATCGCGGTCGGCATCTCCGGCGCCATCCAGCACCGGGCCGGCATGCAGACCTCCAAGACGATCGTCGCGATCAACAAGGACCCGGACGCGCCGATCTTCGAGCTGGTCGACTTCGGCGTGGTGGGCGACCTGTTCCAGGTGGCCCCGCAGCTCACCGAGGAGATCAACAAGCGCAAGTAGCCCGGCGGGCCCGCGCTCGGCGGCCGGTGGCGGAACGTTCCGCCACCGGCCGCCGCCGGTTTTAACCGCCCTTTCGTCCCGATGCGCAAGACTGACGGGGGTGTCGTACGGGTAACTCCGTTATGTCACCGAGACCTTTTCGGTACGGTCCTGGAACAGTCGGGCGTTTCGCCCGCGTTGATCCAGTGGCGCGTGTCGGCCTGCGGACCCGAGGGAGCACATGAGCGCGATAGCCGATCGAAACGGGCGGGCCCGGTCGGTTCCGCCGGGGAGGCTGACCACCGCCTCCCGGCCCCATCCGGTCCCGCCCGGCGCGGAGCTCGCGCTCACGGTGACCGACGTCGCCGAGCTCGGCGACCGGCTGCGCGGCAACATCGCCGGCGCGGTGCGGATGCCCGCCGAGGTGCTGGACGTGGTGCTGGCGACCGTGCTGGCGGGCGGGCACCTGCTGGTGGAGGACCATCCCGGGGTCGGCAAGACCCAGCTCGCCCGGACCCTGGCGCGCAGCCTGGACGGCCGGTTCGCGCGGGTGCAGGCCACCGTGGACCTGCTGCCCGCCGACATCATCGGCGCCAACGTCTGGCAGGCCGACTCGGCGACGTTCGAGTTCCGGCCCGGCCCGGTGTTCGCCAACGTGGTGCTGGTCGACGAGATCAACCGGGCCACCCCCAAGACCCAGTCCGGGCTGCTGGAGGCGATGGAGGAGCGCCAGGTCACCGTGGACGGGGAGAGCCGGCCCATCCCGCCCCCGTTCATCGTGATCGCCACCCAGAACCCGACCGCCGGATACGACGGCACCTATCCGCTGCCGCCCGCCCAGCTCGACCGCTTCCTGGCGGTGGTCTCGCTCGGCTACCCCACCCCCGAGCAGGAGATGTCGCTGCTGCGGGCCGGTCCGGAGCCGGCGGTGAGCGCGGTCGCCGACCCGGCGCTGCTGCTGGCCGCCCAGCAGGCCGTCGCCGCCGTGCACGCCTCCGACGAGCTGCTGCGGTACGTGGTGGACCTGCTGGCCGCCACCCGCGTCCACCCGCTCGCCGCGGTCGGCGCCAGCCCCCGTTCCGGGCTGCTGCTGCTGGCCGCCGCACGGGCGGTGGCGGCGCTGAACGGGCGGGAGTTCGTGCTCCCCGACGACGTGCAGGCGGTGGCCCGGCCGGTGCTGACCCACCGCATCCAGCCCTCCGGGGTGGGCGGGGCCGGCGCGCAGGCCGAGGTCGTCGAGGACGTGCTGGCCAGAGTCCGGGCCCGATGAGAGCCCTGGCCTGGCTGCTGTGCGCGGCGGCGCTGGTGTTCGCCGCCGGGGCGCTGCCCTCGCTGGCGCTGTTCGCGCTGGCGGTGGGGATGGTGCTGCTGTTGGTCGGGGCGGCGGCGGCCGTGCTGACCGCCCGGGTGCGGCTGTCGGCCGACCGGATGGTGCTGGAACGCGAGTTCGCCGAGGACCGGCCGCTGCGGCTGCGGTTCGACGTGACGCTGCCGGCCTGGCTGCCGGTCCGCGTGCACGTCCGGGTCGCCCGGCGGCTGTGGGTGGAGCTGGAGGAGGGCGGCGGTGTGGTGGAGCTGCCCGTCGAACGGCGCGGCGCGTACCGGGTCGAGCCGTCGGCGGTGCGGATCGGCGACGCCCTGGGGGTGTTCCGGCGGACCGTCCGGGTCGGGTCGCCGGAGGAGGTGCTGGTGCTGCCGCTGCCGGAGGGCGGCGCGCACGCCCCGCCGGCCCGCGGCCGGGCCGCCGAGGAGACCGAGCCGGACGGGCTGCGCCCCTACGTACCGGGCACGCCGGTCAGCCGGATCCACTGGCTGTCCCTGGCCCGCGGCCGGGGCCTGCACGAACGGCGGCTGGGCCCGCCGCCGACCGGGCTGCCGCTGGTGGCGGTCGACACCTCCGGGCTGACCGACCCGCGCGAGGTCGACTGGGTCGCCCGGGTCGCCGCCGGGCACGTGCAGCGGCTGTCCCGCGACGGCGGCTGCGCGGTGCTGCTGCCGGGTGACGCCGCTCCGGCCGCCGTCGTCGACGAGGGCTCCTGGCGGGCGCTGCACCGCAGGCTGGCGACGCTGCAGGCGGGCGGTCCCGCACCCGCCGCCGGCCCCGACGCCACCGTCATCCGCCTCCCGGCCGGTCAGCCGCCGGGCCCGGAGCCGCTGCCCCTGCCACCGGGCGTCGTCCCGGTGCCCGCCGGTCCGCCCGCGGCGGGCCTCCAGGGGGGTGCCGGGGGGTCGTCCCACGACGGAAGGGAACGGCGGTGGTGATCCGCGCCGCCGGGCTGCTGGTGGCGGCCGCGGCGGCGATGGGGGCCTGGTCGGCGCTGCTCGGCGGGGCCGTGCTGTGGGCCTGCGTGGCCGCGGCCGCCGCCGCCGCGATCGTGGTCTGGGGCCGTGCCGTCACCCGCCTGGTCGGGCTGCTGGTGCTGGGCTGGCCGCCGGTCGCGATCCTGGCCGGGGGCGCGCCGCCGGGGGCGCTGTGGCCGGGCGACTGGCCGGACACGGTGCTGGCGCTGTCCGACGGGCTCGACCGGCTGGCCACCCTCGGCCCCGGCCGCGCCGAGGGCGACCCGTGGCCCGCGGCGGTGTGGCTGATGCTGACCGGGCTGGTGTGGCTGGCGGCGGCCGGGGTGGCGGTCACCGCGCCGCGCTCCCCGGTCCGGCAGACGGCGGCGCTGGTCCTGGTGACGCTGCCGTGGGCGATCGCGGTGACGGTCCGGCAGACCGACCAGGTGTCCTGGCAGGGCGCCGCGGTGGTGCTGGCGGTCGCGCTGTGGTTCGCGCCGCTCCGGTCCGCCGCCGCCCGAGCGACGGTGGCGCTCGGCCTGGCCGTCGCGGTGGTCGCGGGGACCGTGGCGCACACCGCCGGGCCGCGCGTGCAGTGGTTCGCCGTCGACGACATGATCGACCGGGAGCCCCAGTTCACCACCCTGGACACCACCCAGACCTACGGCCCGCTGTACGGCCGCCGGACCGGCGCGACCATGCTGGAGATCTCCTCCTCGCAGCCGGCGCTGTGGCGGATGCAGGTGCTGGAACGGTTCGGCTGGCGCGGCTGGGAGGTCGGCGGCGGGTTCCTGCGCGAGGAACTGCCCCAGCCGGCCGCCCGGACGGTCGACGCGGAGGTGACCGTCCGGGGCCTGCGCAACGACATGGTCGTCGCGCCCGGCCGCATCGTCAGCCTCCAGGCCGGCGGCCGGGTCAGCCCCGGCGCCGGGGAGGCCTGGCGGGTCACCCCGACGCCCGGGTCCGGCGACGTGTACCGGGTCCGCAGCCAGGTGGTCACCGCCGACCCCGCCGTGCTGCGGAACGCGCCGCCGCCGGACGACGACCCCCGGCTCGACGACTACACCCGGATCCGCGACTTCTGGGGCGGGGACTGGCTGCGCCGCCGGCCGGGCTCGTTCGGCACCCCCTCCGAGGAGTCCGACGAGCCCGACGAGTACTACGGGCGCTGGAGCCGGTACGGCTGGTACGGCCAGGTGGCCGACCTCGCCGACACGGTGACGGCCGGCGCCCGCAACCAGTACGAGAAGGTCGAACGGGTCCAGCGGTTCCTGACCCGGGACGGCGGATTCCGCTACGACACCGAGGTGGAGCGCACCTCGCGCCTGCCGATCCTGGACTTCCTGCTGCGCACCCGCACCGGCTACTGCCAGCACTTCGCGGGCGCCGCCGCCCTGCTGCTGCGGCTGGCGGGCGTGCCCACCCGGGTCGTCGTCGGATTCGCCACCGGTGTGGACGAGGACGGCCGGTACGTGGTGCGCGACGCCGACGCCCACGCGTGGATCGAGGTCTACTTCTCCGGGGTCGGCTGGGTGCCGTTCAACCCGACGCCCGCCGCCGCCGACGCCGTCGTGGACCCCTCCCTCGACCCGTTCGCCCCGCCGGCCTCCGCCGACCGCGAGGGCCGGGCCGCGCTGCTGCCCGGCGCGGTGCTGGCCCTGGTGCTGGTCGCCGCGCTGCTGCTCACCGTCCAGCGGGGCGGCCCGGGCGCGGCCCGCTCCGCCCGCGAACGCGCCGACCGCCTGCTGGAACGCCTCGCCCGCGCCGACGGCGACCCCGTCCGGCCCGGCACCACCCTGAGCCAGCTGCACGCCCGGCTGGCCAGGATCGGGCCCCGGGTCGCCGAGGTGGCGGCCGAGTTCGAACGTGACCGCTACGGCCCCGGCGGCGGCCCCCCGATCAGACGCCCGATCCTGCGGGTCCTGCGGGCCGTCGCCGCCGACCTGGGCCCGATACGGGGCGTGCTGCTTGTGGGGGGACGGTCGCTTGTGGGGGGACGGCCCCCCACGCCCCCCGCGGGCGGATCGCGCCATCCTCGCCGCCCCCGCCTGCGCTCGCCTGGCGGCTCGCTCCAGCGGGGTCGGCTGCGGTGGCGCGACCGCTCAGGTGAACCGCCGCTCCGCTAGCGCTCCGCGGCGGTTCACCTGTGGTGCCCTCCCACCTTGCTGTGGAAGTTCTGGGGGCTCCGCCCCAGACCCCGGCCACGATCTCCGGTTTCGTTCTGTGCTCGCCGGGGGCTTACTCCGGACGGAGCGCTTGCGGGGGACCCCTCACGTCCCCGCAGGTGGTCCGAACATCCTTGCCGGTTCGTTCTGCACTTGCCTGGGGAGTCCGCTTCGGACGGGGCGGTTGCGTGTCCGGGGTGGTCAGGCGGCCAGGGCGCGTTCCTCGTCGGTCGCGTCGTGGGCCTCCGCCGGGGTGTAGGCGCCGGCCAGGTCGGTGGTCGTGCCGATCGGCAGTACCGCCGAGCCCGCGGCGACCAGCAGTGCGAACAGCACCATCAGGCCCAGCCCGGCGCGCAGCGAGGTCGCCTCGGCCAGCCAGCCGATCAGCACCGGTCCGACCAGCAGCCCGCCGTACCCCATCGCGCTGACCTGGGCCACCGAGGCGTCCGAGCGGCCCGGTGCGGCGGTGCCCGCCAGCGAGATCAGCGTGGGCACGATCGTGCAGACCGCAAGCCCGGTGAGCACGAAACCCGCCAGCGCCACCGGCACCACGGGGGCGCCGAGCACCACCCCGGCCCCGGCCGCCGTGGCCAGGCTCGCGGCCACCAGCAGCCGGCGGGTCCCCAGCAGCGTCCGCACCCGGTCGCCGACCAGACGGCCCGCCAGCATCGCCGCCTCGAACAGCGGGTAGCCCAGCGCCGCCACCCACTCGGCCGTGTGCAGCTCCTCGTGCAGCAGCAGCCCGCTCCAGTCGGCCACCGCGCCCTCGGTCATGAACGCCATGAACGCCAGCGCCCCGATCACGTACACCGCGACCGGCAGCCGCACCCGCCCGCCGGTCCTGCGCGCGGCCGGCCGGGCGTCGTCGTCCAGGTAGGTCCGCCCCAGCACCAGCGCGGCCGGACCGGCGACCAGCGCCGCCCCCAGGACGGTCTGGGTGAACGACAGCCCCGCGTACGCCGTCAGCGCCCCGAACAGCCCGCCGGACATCGCGCCCACGCACCAGCCGGCGTGCATCCCGCTCATCAGCGGCCGCCGGTACGCCCGTTCCACCACGCTGGCCTGCGCGTTCATCGCCACGTCCATGACCCCGAAGGCCATGCCGAACGCCGCCACCGCCGCCAGCAGCAGCCGGTAGTCCGGGGCCAGCGCCACCAGCGCCGCGGTCGCCGCCGACAGCGGCGCCGCCACCCGCAGCACCGCCCGGCTCCCGGCCCGGGCGATCACCCCGCGCAGCCCCTGCATCGCCACCAGCGCGGCCACGCCCCAGACCAGCAACACCGTCCCGGCGGCCCCCGGGCCGATGTCGAACTTGCCGGTCAGGGCCGGCATGCGGGACACCCACACGCCGCACAGCAGGCCACCGAGGGCGAACGTCGAGAACGCCCCGGCCCGAGCCCGAAACAGCACTTCTGCTCCTTTCTGGTTGCTTGTGGGGGGACGACCCCCCACGCCCCCCGCGGCGGTCCGGGCATCCTCGCCGTCCCGTCCTGCGCTCGCCTGGCGGCTCGCTCCGGACGGGACGGCTGCGGTGCCCGGACCGCTCAGGTGAACCGCCGCTCCGCTGGAGCTCCGCGGCGGTTCACCTGTGTGGGGTCTGTCCGTGGTTGTTGTGGAAGTTCTGGGGGCTCCGCCCCCAGACCCCGGCGGCGATCTCCGGTTCCTGCTGCCGTTCGGCATGCGGATGCCGGAGGGCTGCCGTTCGGCGGCGCCTTGCGGGTCGGGGGTTGCTGAGGGGGTGGAGCGTTGGGGGTGAGGGGTGGGTCACCCTGGTCGGATTGGTGGTCGGTCCTGGTCAGGTTCGGTGGTTCGTCCTGGTCAGGGCCTGGATTGTGCTGATCAAGGATGGGTCCGTCCTGGCAGGGGTCGGGGCGTCCTGGCCAGGGTCGGGGCTCCTCCTGATCAGGTTGGTGGTCCTGGTCTGGGTTTGCGGGGTGGCCGGGGGCCGGTCAGGGCTTGGGGTGCGCTGACGGGGATGGTCCGCTCCGGTCAGCGCGTGGGGGCGTTCTGGTCAGGTTCGGTGGGGTGTTCCGGCCGGGTTCGGCGGGTCGCCCGGGTCGGGGTTCGGGGGTGCCTCGGCCGGGTTCGGCGGGGTGTCCTGGGTGGGGGCGGCCATGGCCAGCAGGCGGTGTTCGAGGGCCTGCCATTCCCGTTCGTCGTAGACGTCGGGGGCGTGGCTGATCACTTCCCACAGGCCCTCGGCGGCCAGGCGGACGACCATGGCGGTGACGGGGTCGGGCTCGCGGGCCGGGTCGACGTGGTGCCAGCGGGCCATCGCCTGGCGGAGCGGGGCGATCAGCTCCGGGTCGGTGGCGGAGGCGGTGATGGCCGACCAGCGTCGGCGGGTCCGGCCGCCGTCGGCGCCGCCCAGGACGTGGAACGTCGCCCGTACGTAGGCGCGGGTGTAGGAGCCGGGGGAGCCGTCGTCCAGGCTCTCCACCAGGGCGTCGAACTCCTCGATGACCCGCGAGACCATCGCCCTGATCAGGGCTTCCTTGGTGGGGAAGTGGTACAGCAGGCCGCCCTTGCTGACGCCGGCGCGCTGCGCCACGGCGGACAGCGTGAGCGCGGCGGTGCCGTGCTCGAAGAGCACGGCCTCGGCGGCGTCGAGGAGGGCGGCACGTTTCATGGTGCTTCTACTGTACCGTCCGGACGGTACAGTGCAAACGGCGGGGAACCGCGGGGACGGGCGTGTGGGCGGGCCGGGGTGACCGTGCGGTCGTGCGGCCGCGGGGCGCGGCTACTGTGGACGTGTGGTGACCTACCTCGACCATGCCGCGACCACCCCCATGCTGCCGGAGGCCGTCGAGGCGATGACCGCGGAGCTGGGCAGGCTCGGCAACCCCTCCTCGCTGCACGCCGTCGGCCGCCGCGCCCGCCGGGTGGTGGAGGAGTCCCGCGAGATCATCGCCGAGGCGTTCGACGCCCGTCCCAGTGAGGTGATCTTCACCGGGGGCGGCACCGAGGCCGACAACCTGGCCGTCAAGGGCATCTACTGGGCGCGCCGGGCCGCCGATCCGGCCCGTACCCGGGTGCTGGCCAGCGCCGTCGAGCACCACGCGGTGATGGACGCGGTGCAGTGGCTGGCCGACCACGAGGGCGCCCGGGTGGAGTGGATCCCGGTGGACGGCACCGGCCGGGTGGAGCCCGCCGTGCTCAAGGAGATGATCGGCCCGCGCGGCGGCGCCGACATCGCGCTGATCACCGTGATGTGGGCCAACAACGAGGTGGGCACCGTCCAGCCGGTCGCCGAGCTGGCCGCGCTGGCCCGCGAGCACGGCATCCCGTTCCACACCGACGCGGTGCAGGCCGCCGGGCAGCTCCCGGTCGCGTTCGCCGCCTCCGGCGTGCAGGCCCTCACCCTGTCGGGGCACAAGCTCGGCGGTCCGCTCGGGGTGGGCGCGCTGCTGCTGGCCAAGGGCACCGACCCGGTCCCGGTGCTGCACGGCGGCGGCCAGGAACGCGACGTGCGCTCCGGCACCCTCGACACCCCCGCCATCGCCGGGCTGGCCGCCGCGGTGCAGGTCGCCCGCGCCCGCCGCGACGAGGAGGCCCGCCGCCTCACCGGGCTGCGCGACATGCTGATCGCCCGGGTCAGGGCCGCCGTCCCCGACGCCGTGCTGAACGGCGACCCGGTGCACCGGCTGCCCGGCAACGCCCACCTGTCGTTCCCCGGCTGCGAGGGCGACGCGCTGCTGATGCTGCTGGACGCCCGCGGCATCGAGTGCTCGACCGGCTCGGCCTGCTCGGCGGGCGTCGCCCAGCCCAGCCACGTCCTGCTGGCGATGGGCGCGAGCACCGAACGCGCCCGCGGCTCGCTGCGCTTCAGCCTCGGCCACACCTCCACCGAGGCCGACGTGGACGCCCTCGCCGAGGCCATCGGCCCGGTCGTCGAACGCGCCCGCCGCGCCGGCCTGACCTGACCCGTCTCTTCCGGGGCCGGCCCCTCGTTTGACCTTCTCTTGAACGGGCACAGCGTGGCCGTTCACGACGAGGAGGCGACGATGGCGACGGTCGGAACGGCGGACGGCGAGGCGAGACGGGCGGGCCGGCAGGCGGCCGGGCATCCCCTCTTCCATCGGCTCAGCCGTACCGGACTGGCCTCCAAGGGCGTCATCTACCTGCTGATCGGCGCGCTCGCGGTGCAGATCGGGCTGGGCGACGGCGGCGCGGAGGCCGACAAGAACGGCGCGTTGGAGACGGTGGCGGCCCGGCCCGGCGGCACCTTCCTGCTGTGGCTGCTGGTCGTCGGGTTCGCCGGGCTGGCGCTGTGGCGGTACGCCGAGAGCGCCTACGGCCAGCCCCTCCCCGGCGGCCGCAAGGCGACCAAGCGGCTGGCCTCGCTGGCCCGCGGCGTGTTCTACACCGTCGCCTGCCTGGCGATCCTGGCGTTCGTGCTCGGCCGGGGGGCGTCCTCCAGCGACGACCAGTCCAAGGAGTGGACCGCCCGGGCCATGGAGCAGCCGGGCGGCCGGTGGCTGGTGCTGGCGGTCGGGCTCGGCCTCGTCGGCTGGGGCGTCGGCAACATCGTGAACGCCGCCCGCCGCACATTCCTCGACAAGCTCGACACCTGGCGGATGAGCCCGCGCACCCGCACCGTCGTGACCTGGCTCGGCGTCGTCGGGCGCAGCGCGCGCGGGCTGGTCTTCGGCACCGCCGGGATCTTCCTCGCCCACGCGGCCGTCACGTTCGACCCCGGCAAGGCCAAGGGCCTGGACGGCACGCTGCGGGAGTTCGCCCGCACCCCCGCCGGGCCGTGGGCGCTGGTCGCCGTGGCGCTCGGCCTGGTGGTGTTCGGCGCCTACACGTTCTGCGAGGCCCGGTGGCGCAAGGTCGAGACGACCCGCCGCTAGGGCCGGTAGGGGGCCAGCGCCCGCCAGCCCGGGTCGGGAGCGGAGACCACCTTGGCCTTGCCCTCCGGCCAGCCCGCGGCCAGCTGGTCGAGACGGGCCAGCACCCCGGAGTCGGGGTCGGCGTACAGGTGGAACACCCGCAGCCCGTCACCGGTCTCCCGCACCGCCAGCACCGCGTCCGGCCCCAGGTCGTCCAGCTTGCGCTCGAACTCCCGCAGCGCCGAGGCGGACGGCTCCACCGGCAGCCGGTCGGGGTTGCTGTGCGCGTACGGCACCGACACCGCCACGTGCAGGTCGCACAGCGGGTGGTCCTGGCGGTGCAGCGGGAACCGGGCGCCCAGCCGGGCCGGGTGCCCGCGCGGGGTGCGGCCCTCGCCCGACAGCCAGGTCGGCTCCCGGAACGGCTCGGACACCTGCGACACCACCGCCGGCAGCATGCTCGGCGGCAGCGAGTCCACCGGCTGCTCGGTGGCGACGGTGACGTCGCCGACCCAGCGGGCCACGTCGTCCTCGCCCAGCGCCCAGATCAGCACGTGCTCGGCGACCTGCTCGCGGACGTCCTCGGCCACGAACAGGAAGTCCGGGTGGTAGGCGGCGATGTGGATGCGCGCCCGCCCGTGGTCCACCCGCATGCCCAGCCGCACGTACTCCAGGTCGAACTCGTGGTCGCCCAGCACCAGCCGCTGCCCCAGCATCTCCGGGTCGGGCTGGCGGGCGGCGTGCAGCGCCCAGCCCCCGGTGTCGGGAGGCGCGGCCCGCACCCAGCGTTCGGCCAGCCCGCGCAGCTCCGCGTCACCGCCGCCGCTGACGGTCAGCGACGGGGCGCCGTCGTCCGGCCGGCCGATCTCCCACTGCAGGCCAGGGTGGATCCTGTGCACCCGCAGCGACAGTTCTTCGACCATCTCGGCCGACAGCCCCTCGGCGAGCGCGGTCTCGATGTCCGCTCGCGCCTGGGCCCACCAGTCCCAGAACTCGACGATCGCTGGGGCCGGTGCCGGATGTGACGTGTCGCGCGGTCGGCGGAAGAGTCCCATAGGGGATCAATCGTATTGCCCTCCGGTGACAGGGGCGCAGGTAAGGCGGGGTCGTGTCGGAAGGCCCGGCGCGGGCGGGCTTCGCGGGCGCGTAGCCTGGAACGGTCATGACTCTGCGCGTACTCGCCGCCATGTCGGGCGGTGTCGACTCAGCGGTGGCCGCCGCCCGTGCGGTCGAGGCCGGCCACGACGTGACCGGCGTCCACATGGCCCTGTCCAGCAACCCCAGGTCGTACCGGACCGGGGCGCGGGGCTGTTGCACCCTGGAGGACTCCCGGGACGCCCGCCGCGCCGCCGACGTGATCGGCATCCCGTTCTACGTGTGGGACCTGGCCGAGCGGTTCGACCGGGACGTGGTGCAGGACTTCGTCGACGAGTACGCCGCCGGCCGCACCCCCAACCCCTGCCTGCGCTGCAACGAGAAGATCAAGTTCGCCGCGCTGCTGGACAAGGCGCTGGCGCTGGGCTTCGACGCGGTCTGCACCGGCCACTACGCCCGGCTGGAGGGCGGCGTGCTGCGGCGCGGGGTGGACGAGGCCAAGGACCAGTCGTACGTGCTGGCCGTGTGCACCCCCGAGCAGCTGGAGCACGCGATGTTCCCGCTCGGCGACACCACCAAGGCGGAGATCCGCCGCGAGGCCGAGCGCCGCGGGCTGCAGGTCGCCGACAAGCCCGACAGCCACGACATCTGCTTCATCGCCGACGGCGACACCCGCGCGTTCCTGGCCGAACGGCTCGGCACCGCCCCCGGCCCGATCGTGGACGTCTCCGGCGAGGTCGTCGGCGAGCACCAGGGCGCGTACGCCTACACCGTCGGCCAGCGCCGGGGCCTGCGCATCGGCCGCCCGGCGCCGGACGGCAAGCCCCGCTACGTGCTGGACATCTCCCCGGTGACCAACACCGTGACGGTCGGCCCGCGCGAGGCCCTGGACGTGCACGAGATCGTGGGGGAACGGCCGGTGTGGCTGTCCCCGCGGCCGGACGGCCCGCTGGAGTGCCAGGTCCAGTTGCGCGCGCACGGCGAGGTCTACGACTGCACCGCCGAGCCGGACGGCGACGGGCTGCGGATCCGCCTGCACTCCCCGGCGCGGGGGGTCGCCAAGGGCCAGGCCGCCGTCCTGTACGACGGGGACCGGGTGCTGGGGTCGGCCACCATCGGGGAGACCTCGCGGGTCCCGGTCTGAGATCACCGGCGGTACCGTCTGCGCATGGACTTCGGAGTCTCCACCTTCATCACCGACGAGGGCATCGACCCGGCGCGGCTCGGCCGCGCCCTGGAGGAGCGCGGGTTCGCCGCGCTGTTCGTGGCCGAGCACACCCACATCCCGGTGCGCCGCGAGTCGCCCTGGCCGGGCGGCGCCGAGCTGCCGCGGATGTACTACCGCACGTTCGACCCGTTCGTGGCGCTGACCGCCGCGGCGGTGGTCACCGAACGGCTGCAGGTCGGCACCGGCATCGCCCTGGTGATCCAGCGCGACCCGATCATCCTGGCCAAGGAGGTCGCCTCCCTGGACCGGGTGTCGAACGGCCGGGCGATCCTGGGCGTCGGCGCCGGCTGGAACCGCGAGGAGATGCGCAACCACGGCACCGACCCGCGCACCCGGATGCGGCTGCTGCGCGAACGGGTGCTGGCGGTCAAGGCGCTGTGGACCGAGGACGAGGCCGAGTTCCACGGCGAGTTCGTGGACTTCGACCCGGTGTTCTGCTGGCCCAAGCCGGTGCAGGACCCGCACCCGCCGATCATGGTGGGCGGCTCGGGCCCGACCACGTTCGACCGGGTGATCGGGTTCGGCGACGGCTGGATGCCGATCTACGGGCGCGGCACCGAGGACCTGGCCGCCCAGATCGCCGAGCTGCGCGAACGCGCGGGCCGCCGGGTGCAGGTGACGATGTTCGGCACGCCGCCCAAGCCCGAGGCGATCGAGGAGTGCCGGGCCGCCGGGGTGGACCGGGTGCTGTTCGGGCTGCCGACCGAGCCCGCCGACGCCACGCTGGCCAGGCTGGACAAGATCGCCGGGCTGATCGTCTCCTAGGCTGGGGACGTGGCCGAGAACGCGAGGTATCCGTGGTCGCCGGGCACCGCGACCGGCGTCGGCTCCCACCCCGGGCAGGACCCGGCGGAGGCGCTGCGGGTGGTGCTCGGCGAGCTGCCCGGCCTGCCGCACCTGCCGGAGCTGCCCGACCGGGGTCCCGGCGCGGACATGGTCGGCCGCACCGCGGGGCTGCTGGTGGACCTGCCGGTGGAGCTGCAGCCGTCCGGGTGGCGGCTCACCGGCCGGCCCGGCCGGGACGTGCGGCGCGCGCACGATCGCATGGCGCACGACCTGGACGTCCTGGAGGAGCTGGCGGGCACCTACGAGGGGCCGCTGAAGATCCAGGTCTGCGGCCCGTGGACGCTGGCCGCCGCCGTCGAGCTGCCGCACGGCGACCGGACGCTGAAGGACCCCGGCGCGGTCCGCGACCTGGTCGCCTCCCTCGCCGAGGGGGTGGCCCGGCACGTCGCCGAGGTGCGGCGGCGCGTTCCGGGGGCGGAGATCCTGCTGCAGCTCGACGAGCCGGGGCTGCCCGCCGTGCTGGCCGGGTCGGTCCCGACGGCCAGCGGCTTCTCCCGGCTGCCCGCCGTGGAGGGGCCGGTCGCCGAGGACGGCCTGCGCCGGGTCGTCGAGGCCGCCGGGGCGTGGCCGCTGGTGCACTGCTGCGCCCGTGACGTGCCGTACGCGCTGCTGCGCGGGGCGGGGGCCAAGGGGATCTCGATCGATCTGAGCCTGGTGCCGGACCGGGACGACGATCCGATCGGGGAGACCATCGACGCCGGGATCGCCCTGTTCCTGGGCGTCCTGCCGGGGACGGACACCGCGCTGCCGTCGTTGCAGGCGACCGCCGCGCCGGTGCGCGAGCTGTGGCGGCGGCTGGGGTTCCCGGAGGGACGGCTCGGCGAGCAGGTGGTGGTCACCCCGGCCTGCGGGCTGGCGGGGGCGTCCCCGGCGTACGTGCGCGCCGCCCTCAAGCGCTGCCGCGAGGTGGCGCGCACCCTGCACGAGGCTCCCGAGTAGACGCCGAAGCGCCCGTACCGCGCGGCGGTACGGGCGCTCGGGCACCAGGTCGGGCGATCGCAGCGGTGTGCGGGCCGTCCGACCCGGCGGGCGCTCCCCGGAAGAGCAGGTCAGGAGCTGGTGAAGTCGGCGATCTCGCCGAGCACCCCGGTGTCGGTCAGGAACCCGAGGTGGGTGGTGCAGACCTCGTAGTTGTTGGTCGCGCCCTCGAGCCGGGTGCTGGTGTAGGGGATGATGATGCCGTCGCAGGGCGAGTACCAGGTGGCGTACCGGGTGTTGCCGGGGGTCTCGTCGCCGGAGGTGATCTGGGCGATGAACGACGAGCCCGGGTACATCTGCTGGCAGGTCGTGTAGATCAGGCAGGCGCCCGCGTAGGTGGTGCCGTGGTTGGCCCCGGCGATCGAGGCCAGCCGGCCGACGTTGGGGTGCCCGTTCAGGACCTTCAGGTAGTAGAGGCTGACCAGCCCGCCCATGGAGTGGTTGACGATGTCGACCTGGGAGGCCCCGGTCTGCGCCTTGACCTGGTTGACGTAGTTGGCCAGGCCGCGGGCGTTCTGGACGTTGTCGCCGTAGGAGTTGTACTCGTAGGCGAACAGCTGGTTGCTGCCGTAGCCGTTGAGCCGGAACACCGACATGGCGGTCACCCAGTTGGACGCGCTGCCCGTGTAGCCGTGCACGAAGATCACGGGCCTGGTGGGCGCGGCGTGGGCCGCCGGCGCGATCGCGAACGCCGTGAGGGCCGCGACCAGGGCCGTGAGGATGCCGATCATCCGGCGCATGAAGCCTCCTCGAAGGGTGGGATGGAACGCGCCAACGATGACCGAGCGGTCTTTTCGTGCGCATCGGTGAAATCACCGGTGTGATCACCGGTCCTCCCGGGGGTGTCCGTGCGCCCCGGTGAGCACCGCGCCGGGCCGGCTCCGGCGCGGTGCGCCGCCGCGGCCGGGGTCGGCGGTTTTGTCGGTGGCGCACGCGACAATGGGGCCATGAGCTTGAGTGATTCCGGGGTTCCGGTCGAGGCGGCCCAGCGGCACGCGGAGCTGAGCCGGGAGATCGACGAGGCCAACTACCGCTACTACGTGCTCGACCGGCCGACGCTGAGCGACGCCGAGTACGACCGGATGATGCGCGAGCTGCGCGAGATCGAGGAGCGGCATCCGGCCCTGGTGACCCCGGACTCGCCGACGCAGAAGGTCGGCGCGCCGATCACCACCGAGTTCACCCCGGTCGAGCATCTGGAGCGGATGCAGAGCCTCGACAACGCGATGGCCGACGAGGAACTGCTGGCCTGGGGCGACCGGGTGGTCAAGGAGGTCGGCGAGGGCGCCTCCTACCTGTGCGAGCTCAAGATCGACGGGCTGGCGGTCGCGCTGGTCTACCGGGACGGCCGGCTGGTGCGCGGGGCGACCCGGGGCGACGGGCGCACCGGCGAGGACGTCACCAACAACATCCGCACCATCGACGTGATCCCCGACCGGCTGTCCGGCGAGGGCTGGCCGAGCCTGCTGGAGGTCCGCGGCGAGGTGTTCCTGACCGTGGAGGCGTTCGAGCGGATCAACGCCGCCATGGCCGACCTGGGGCGGGAGCCGTTCGCCAACCCGCGCAACGCCGCCGCCGGGTCGCTGCGGCAGAAGGACCCGCGGATCACCGCCCAGCGCCCGCTGAGCATGCTGGTGCACGGGTTCGGCGTCTGGGAGGGCCGCGAGCAGCCGCGCAGCCAGGCCGAGGCGTACGAGCTGATGCGCGGGTGGGGGCTGCCGGTCAGCGAGCTGTACCGGGTGGTCGAGGACCTGGACGGGGTGCGCGAGTACATCGCCCACTACGGCGAGCACCGGCACGAGCCCGCGTACGAGATCGACGGCGTGGTGGTCAAGGTCGACCAGCTCCCGCTGCAGCGCCGGCTGGGCTCCACGCTGCGGGCGCCGCGCTGGGCGATCGCGTTCAAGTACCCGCCCGAGGAGGTCAACACCAAGCTCCTGGACATCAAGGTCGGCGTCGGGCGCACCGGCCGGGTCACCCCCTACGGGGTGATGGAGCCGATCCAGGTGGCCGGGTCGACGGTGGCGTACGCGACGCTGCACAACGCGTCCGAGGTCAAGCGCAAGGGCGTGATGATCGGCGACACCGTGGTGCTGCGCAAGGCCGGCGACGTCATCCCCGAGATCGTCGCCCCGGTGACCGGGCTGCGCGACGGTAGCGAGCGCGAGTTCCAGATGCCCGAGACCTGCCCGGAGTGCGGGACGAAGCTGGCGTACGAGAAGGAGGGGGACGTCGACATCCGGTGTCCCAACGCCCAGTTCTGCCCGGCCCAGCTCCGCGAGCGGCTGTACTTCGTGGCCAGCCGGAACGCCCTGGACATCGAGGCGCTGGGCTATGTGGCGGCGACCGCGCTGACCCAGCCGCTGGAGCCGGCCACCCCGCCGGTGCGCAACGAGGGCGACCTGTTCCACCTGACCGTGGACCAGCTGCTGCCGATCAGGAGCGTGGTGCGCGACCAGCGCACCGGGCTGCCCAAGATCGACGACAAGACCGGCGAGCAGAAGGTGGTGTCCTTCTTCGCCAACAAGGAGGGCAAGCCCAAGAAGACCGTCGAGATCCTGTTCGCCGAGCTGGAGAAGGCCAAGAAGCAGCCGCTGTGGCGGGTGCTGGTGGCGCTGTCGATCCGGCACGTGGGGCCCAAGGCGGCGCAGAGCCTGGCCCGCGAGTTCGGCTCGATGGACGCGATCATGGCGGCCACCGAGGAGGAACTGGCCGCCGTCGACGGGGTCGGGCCGACCATCGCCGCCTCCATCAAGGCCTGGTTCGAGGTGGACTGGCACCGCGAGATCGTCGACAAGTGGCGGGCGGCCGGGGTCCGGATGGCCGACGAGGGGGCCGGCGGGCCGCGTCCGCTGGAGGGCGTCACGGTGGTGGTCACCGGGTCGCTGGAGCACTACAGCCGGGACTCGGCCACCGAGGCGGTGCAGACGCTGGGCGGCAAGGTGACCGGCTCGGTCTCCAAGAAGACGGACTTCGTGATCGTCGGCGACAATCCGGGGTCCAAATACGACAAAGCGGTCAAGCTGGGCGTTCCGGTGCTGGACGAGGACGGATTCCGCGTGCTGCTCGAGCAGGGGCCGGAAGCGGCCAAAGCTGTAACGCAGTCCGCCGAGGAGTGAACGCGCCCTTCCCGGACCCGGGGCGGCCGGCCGGGCATGCGCAGGTCACCGCCCCGGATCCGGGGGTCGGGCGGCGCGGGTCCACGGGTCGGCGCGCCGCCGTCTCGAGGTTGCGCGAGGACGAGCGCCCGGAGATTACCCAACGGTATGGTGTAACTACCCAATGGTGATGATCGGTGCGATCGGGTGAGGTTGCCCCATAACGCAACGTACCCAACCGGTTTCGCGAAGTCGACCGAAGGTCGTACCCTCCTCACCATCCCACTCGTCCCCTCCTCGAGGCCGTGATGAAGGACCCCAACAACACGCGGAACACGAGGCCGCGGCGCGGATCCCCGCTGTGGATCTACTTCGTCGCGGTCATCGGCGTCGGGGCGGCCGCGTTCGCCGTGGCGATGCACGGCACCACCCGGGCCGATCTCGACGCGCTGGCCGCCAACCCGGTGTTCTGGATCCTGGCCGGCTTCATCGTGTTCGGCGAGCTGCGGCCGATCGTCACGGCCGGGTCCGCCGAGCACAGCGGGGCGACCACCTCCACCACCTTCTCCTTCGCCGCGCTGCTGTACGCCGGCCTGCCGGTGGCCGCCCTGCTGCAGACCCTGGCCGTGGTCGTCTGCGGGGTCTTCCGCCGGCACGCCGCGCACCGGATCGCCTTCAACGTCGCCCAGTTCACCCTCAGCCTGACCGCCGCCGCGCTGGTGCTGCGCGCGTTCGGGATCAGCGCCGCCGCCGCGCCCGGCCGGCTGTGGGTGCCCGAGGGGGGCGACCTGCCGCCCATCGCGCTGGCCGGCGCGGCCTACTTCGTGTGCAACGACCTGTTCGTGTGCACCGCGGTGGCGCTGCACGAACGCGCCTCGCTGCTCAAGACGCTCCGCTGGGACCTGGGCTACCAGGTGCTGGTGCACGTGGCGCTGCTGGCGCTGGCCCCGCTGGTGGTGGTCACCATGGACCGGTCGGCGGCGTTCGTCCCGCTGATCGCGCTGCCGTTCGTGGCGGTCTACCTGAACGCCTCGGTGTCGGTGCGCCGCGAGCACCAGGCCCGCCACGACGGGCTGACCGGGCTGCCCAACCGCAAGCTGCTGACCCTGCGCACCGAGGAGGCGCTGGCGGCGGCCCGCGCCGACCGGTCCGGCCGGCGGCGGGTCGGGCTGTTCCTGCTGGACCTGGACCGGTTCAAGGAGGTCAACGACACCCTGGGGCATCCCACCGGGGACCGGCTGCTGCAGATCGTGGCGCACCGGCTGACGCACAGCGTGCGGCCCGGCGACCTGGTGGCCCGGCTCGGCGGGGACGAGTTCGCGGTGCTGCTGCCGTCCATCCGCGACGAGCAGGCCGCCCGCGAGGTCGCCGCCCGGCTGCGGGTGGCGCTCGGCGAGCCGGTGCGGCTGGAGGGCCTGTCGTTCGACCTGGAGGCCAGCGTCGGCATCGCCCTCTACCCCGACCACGCCCCCGACTACGGCCTGCTGGTGCAGCGCGCCGACGTGGCGATGTACGAGGCCAAGGTCAACCGCACCGGCGTGGAGGTCTACAGCCCGGCCAAGGACCGCAACTCCCCGGTCCGCCTCGGCATGCTCGGGGACCTGCGGCGCGCCGTCGACCGCGGTGAGCTGGAGCTGCACTACCAGCCCAAGGTGCCGCTGGCCGGCGGGCCGCCGGTCGGCCTGGAGGCGCTGCTGCGCTGGCGGCATCCCGACCGCGGGCTGCTCGGCCCGGACGCGTTCCTGCCGGTCGCCGAGCAGACCTACCTGATGCGCTCGATCGGCCAGTACGTGCTGGACTCCGCGCTGACCCAGCTCGCCGCCTGGTGGCGGGAGGGCCTGACCGTGCGGGTCGCGGTGAACGTCTCGGCCCGCGACCTGCTGGACGTGGGGTTCGCCGAGACCGTCGCCGCCGGGCTGGCCCGGCACGGCCTGCCGCCCGGCGCCCTGCAACTGGAGATCACCGAGCGGGTCCTCACCCACGATCCCGCCTACGCCGCCGAGACCCTGGACGGCCTGGCCCGGCTCGGCGTGCGGCTCGCCCTGGACGACTACGGCACCGGGCGGTCCTCTCTGGTCAGCCTGAAACGCCTGCCGGTGGAGGAGATCAAGATAGACTCCTCGTTCGTGTCCCGGCTGGCGGACTGCGCCGACGACGCCGTGATCGTCCGCTCCATCGTCGAACTGGCCCGCACGCTGGGCCTGCGCTCGGTCGCCGAGGGCGTTGAGGACGCCACGACCGCCCAGCACCTGCGCGACCTCGGCTGCGACGCGGCCCAGGGCTGGCTGTTCGGCCGCCCGATGGACGCCGGCGCCGCCACCGACTGGCTCCGCCGCACCATGGAACGGGCCCCGGAGCCGGCCGCCTGACCCCCCGACACCCTCCCGGAGGTAACGCCGATGAACCAGGCCAGCCGTGGCCTCATCTTCGCCCTGTTCCTGCTGGCCGCGATAGCCCTGGGCTTCTTCGCCGCGATCAACATCCCGGTCGAGGAGGGCGAGAACCCGACCGAGAGCATCGCCGCCGCGATCGTGCTGGGCCTCGGGTCGATCTCCGCCAGCATCATCGCCGCCGGGGCCATGGCCGGAATGCCCACCCTCCCCGGCACCCAGCAGCGCGTGATCCTGCCCCCCGGCGCCGCCCCCCAGCACCAGCCCCAGCAGCCCATGTACTACCCGCAGCCCGGCATGGCCCCGCAGCCCCAGCCGGGTCACCAGCAGCCCGGCCAGCCCACCTGACCGCACCACGCCGACGGGACGCACGCCGTGCGTCCCGTCACCGGCCGGGCGCCCGCGCGAGAGCACACCGCTAGCCGCCGTCCCGGCTCAGAGCCGCCCGCGGCCGTCCGCCCGCGAGCAGAGCGCGCCGCCGGGTGCCCGGTTCACAGAGTCGCCTGCGGGGTGTCCGTGCAAGGTTGTGGACGCGTCACCGGCGGCTGTCTTGCTTCGAAGCCGCCTGCGGAGTGTCCGTGAGCGGGGCGGTGATGTAGGGCGCGCCGCCGGTGGGCGGCGCGCACGACCGCACCGCCGTCGACGGTGCGGCGGCGGTGGATGCGGTCGGCGCGGGCGGGGGACCGGGCCGGTCAGTAGCCGCGGCGGCGGGCCGGGTCGTCGTAGGTGGTGGGCTCTTCGTAGTAGCGCTCCTCGCGGACGTGGGCGCCGGGCGGGGGAGCGGTGCGGCGACGGGCGCTGGCCAGCCGGATCAGGCCGATGACCAGGCCCACCAGGCCGCCGACCATGAGGATGACGCCGACGACCTTGATGTCCAGGCCGCTGATGTCGTACTCGACGGCGTAGGCCAGGATCGCGCCGATGATGATGAGGGCGAGGCTGCCTCCGATGGTCACGGGGCTCTCCTCTCGTGCTCGGGGTCTGGGATCACCGTTCCCGCTGGGCGCGTCTCAAACGGGGCGGCCCCGGGCGTGTGATCCCGGGTAAAGGGTTCGGAGGCCGGCCGCCGGGGCCCATAGGATGGCCAGGAACCTGATCGAACGCAGAAACGGCTTCCACATGTCTGAAAAGCACGCCGCCGGCAGCCCCGCCGCGGGCGAAGCCCGTGGCGGGGCTGCCATCACCCGTGACGAGGTGGCGCATCTCGCCCGGCTGTCCAGGCTGGCGCTGGGCGAGGACGAGCTCGACCACCTCGCCGCCCAGCTCGATGTGATCATCTCCGCGGTCGCGCGGGTGCAGGAGGTCGCGGCGGAGGACATCCCGCCGACCTCGCACGCGCTGCCGCTGACCAACGTGTTCCGGCCCGACGAGGTGCGGCCGTCGCTCGCCCCCGAGCAGGCGCTGGCCGGGGCGCCCGCGGCCGAGGACCAGCGGTTCCGGGTGCCGCGGATCCTGGGGGAGGAGGCCTGACATGAGCAGCGAGCTGACCCGCAGGACCGCCGCCGAGCTGGCGGAGCTGATCGCCTCCGGCCAGGTCTCGGCGGTGGAGGTCGCCCAGGCGCACCTGGACCGGATCACCGCGGTGGACGGCCGGATCAAGGCGTTCCTGCACGTGGACGCCGAGACCGCGCTGGCGCAGGCGCGCGCGGTGGACGAGCGGCGCGCCGCCGGTGAGCGCCTCGGCCCGCTGGCCGGGGTGCCGATCGCGCACAAGGACGTGTTCACCACCGCCGACATGCCCACCACCGCCGGGTCGAAGATCCTGGAGGGCTGGCGGCCGCCGTACGACGCCACCATCACCCGGCGGCTGCGCGAGGCCGGGCTGGTGATCATCGGCAAGACCAACATGGACGAGTTCGCGATGGGCTCGTCCACCGAGAACAGCGCGTTCGGCCCCACCCGCAACCCGTGGAACCTGGACCGCATCCCCGGCGGCTCGTCCGGCGGCTCGTCGGCCGCGGTCGCCGCCTACGAGGCGCCGCTGGCCACCGGCACCGACACCGGCGGCTCCATCAGGCAGCCCGCCGCGGTCACCGGCATCGTCGGCACCAAGCCCACCTACGGCGGCTCCTCCCGGTACGGGCTGATCGCGTTCGCGTCCTCGCTGGACACCCCGGGCCCGTTCGCCCGCACCGTGCTGGACGCGGCGCTGCTGCACGAGGCGTTCTCCGGGCACGACCCGATGGACTCCACCTCCATCGACCACCCGGTGCCGCCGGTGGTCGAGGCCGCCCGCCGCGCCGACGTGGCCGGGCTGCGGATCGGCGTGGTCAGGGAACTCGGCGGCGAGGGCTTCCAGCCGGGCGTGCAGGCCCGCTTCAACGAGGCCGTGGAACTGCTGGAGTCGCTGGGCGCCAAGGTCACCGAGGTGTCCTGCCCGCACTTCACCTACGCGCTGCCCGCCTACTACCTGATCGCGCCGTCGGAGTGCTCGTCCAACCTGGCCCGCTTCGACGCGATGCGGTACGGCCTGCGGATCGGCGACGACGGCGCCCGCAGCGCCGAGGAGGTCATGGCCCTCACCCGCGCCGAGGGCTTCGGTCCTGAGGTCAAGCGGCGCATCATGCTCGGCACGTACGCGCTGTCGTCGGGCTACTACGACGCCTACTACGGCAAGGCCCAGCAGGTCCGCACCCTGATCATCCGCGACTTCGAGGCCGCGTTCGAGCAGGTGGACGTGCTGGTGTCGCCCACCACGCCGACCACCGCGTTCCCGATCGGCGACCGCGTGGACGACCCGATGGCGATGTACCTGGCCGACCTGGCCACCATCCCGTCCAACCTGGCCGGCAACGCCGCCATCTCCGTTCCCTGCGGCCTGGCGGAGGAGGACGGGCTGCCGGTGGGTCTGCAGGTGATGGCCCCCACCCTGGCCGACGACCGCGTCTACCGCGTCGGCGCCGCCGTGGAGAAGGCCCTGGAAGACCGCTGGGGCGGCCCCCTGCTGGCCAAGGCCCCCGAGCTCGCGGAGGCTGACCGATGAGCACGACCCTGGTGCCGTACGAGGAGGCGCTGGCCAGGTACGAGCCGGTGCTGGGCGTGGAGACCCACATCGAGCTGGGCACCGCCTCCAAGATGTTCTGCGGGTGCCCGACCACGTTCGGTGCGCCGCCCAACACCCAGGTGTGCCCGGTGTGCCTGGGCCTGCCGGGGGCGCTGCCGGTCACCAACAGGGCGGCGATCGAGGGGATCATCAAGATCGGCCTCGCGCTGAACTGCACCATCGTGGAGTGGTGCCGGTTCGCCCGCAAGAACTACTTCTATCCGGACATGCCGAAGAACTTCCAGATCTCCCAGTACGACGAGCCGCTGTGCGTCGACGGGTACCTGGACGTGGAGGTCGACGGCGAGACGTTCCGGGTGGAGATCGAGCGGGTCCACATGGAGGAGGACACCGGCAAGTCGCTGCACGTCGGCGGCGCCACCGGCCGGATCCACGGCGCCGACTTCTCCCTGGTGGACTACAACCGGGCCGGGATCCCGCTGGTGGAGATCGTCACCAAGCCGATCGTCGCCACCGGCGACAAGGCCCCCCTGGTCGCCCGCGCCTACGCCACCGAGCTGCGCGAGCTGGTCCGCGCCATCGGCGTGTCCGACGTGCGCATGGAGGAGGGCTCCATGCGCTGCGACATCAACGTGTCGCTGATGCCGCGCGGCTCCTCCGAGTGGGGCACCCGCACCGAGACCAAGAACGTCAACTCGCTGCGCTCGATCGAGCGGGCGGTCCGCCACGAGATCGAACGGCAGGCCGCGGTGCTGGACTCCGGCGGCAAGGTGGTCCAGGAGACCCGGCACTTCCACGAGGACACCGGCACCACCACCAGCGGGCGCAGCAAGGAGGAGGCGCAGGACTACCGCTACTTCCCCGAGCCGGACCTGGTGCCGATGGCGCCGTCCCGCGAGTGGGTGGAGGAACTGCGGGCGAGCCTGCCGGAGCTGCCCGCCGCGCGCCGCCGCCGGGTGCAGGCCGAGTGGGGCCTGACCGACCTGGAGCTGCGGGACGTGGTCAACGCCGGGGCCCTCGACCTCATCGAGGACACCGTCAAGGCCGGCTGCGCCCCCGGCCCGGCCCGCAAGTGGTGGATGAACGAGCTGTCGCGCCGCGCCACCGAGCAGGGCGTGGAGCTGCCGGAGCTGCCGATCGCCCCCGAGCAGGTCGCCCGCATCCAGGCGCTGATCGACGAGGGCTCCCTCAACGACAAGCTGGCCCGCCAGGTCTTCGAGGGCGTGCTGGCCGGCGAGGGCGACCCCGACCAGGTGGTGGCCGCCCGCGGCCTCAAGGTCGTCAGCGACGAGGGCGAGCTGGCCGCGATCGTCGACCAGGTGATCGCCGACAACGCCGCCGCCGCCGACAAGGTCCGCTCCGGCAAGGTCGCCGCCGCCGGCGCCCTGGTCGGCGCGGTCATGAAGGCCACCCGGGGTCAGGCCGACGCCGCCCGCGCCCGCGAGCTGATCCTGGAGAAGCTCGGCGTCTCCTGATCGCATGCTCCGCGCGGCCGTGGCTCCGCACGGAGACGAGGCGTCGCACGGGCGGCTCAGCCGAGGGGGATGACCAGGATGCGGTCGTCCTCCTCGGCCGGGGTGCCGCGGCCGTCGTGGTTGCTGGTGGTGAGCCACAGCGCCCCGTCGGGGGCGCGCACGACGGCGCGCAGGCGGCCGTACTCGCCCTCGTAGTGCGCGATCGGCCGGCCCGCCCGGCCGTCCGGGCCGACCGGGACCTGCCACAGCCGCTTCCCCCGCAGCCCGGCCGCCCACAGGGAGCCGTCGGCGTACGCCAGGCCGGACGGTGACGCCTCGTCGGTGGTCCAGGTCAGCAGCGGGTCGGTGTAGCGGTCGCCGCCGCCCGCCTGCACGCCCTCCACCCGCGGCCACCCGTAGTTGCGGCCCCGCTCGATCAGGTTGATCTCGTCGAAGCGGTCCTGCCCGAACTCGGCGGCGTACAGCCGTCTCCGCTCGTCCCAGGCCAGCCCTTGGACGTTGCGGTGCCCGTACGACCAGACGGGGGACGAGAAGGGATTGCCGGGGGCGGGCCTGCCGTCCGGGGTGACCCGCAGGATCTTGCCGCCCAGCGACCCCCGGTCCTGCGCCAGCTCGGTCCGGTAGACCTCGCCGGTCGCGACGTAGAGCAGCCGGTCCGGCCCGAACGCGATCCGCCCGCCGTTGTGGTTGGAGCCCTTGGGGATGCCCGTGACGATCGGCCGCGGCTCGCCCAGCGACCGCCCGTCGTAACGGAACCGCACCACCCGGTTGTCGTCGGCGGCCGTGAAGTACAGGTACACGTACCGGTCACGGTCATAGGACGGGGACACCGCGACCCCCATCAGGCCGCCTTCGCCGCCCGGCCGCACGCCCGGGACCTCGCCGACCGGGGTCACCCGCCCCTGCGGCGTCACCCGCAGCAGCCGGGCCGTGTCCCGTTCGGTGACCAGCGCGTTGCCGTCCGGCAGGAACGCGATCGCCCACGGCGTCCGCAGCCCCGTCGCCAGCGTGCGCGGCCGTCCGGGCGCGGCGGCCGTGGTGCCGGGGGCGGGGGAACCGCCGCCGGTGGTGGCGGTCGGCAGCGGAGGCGGGGTCCGCGCACCGCCCTCCGGATCGGACGCGCATCCGGCCAGCACGACCGCCGCCGCGCCGAGCGCGACGGCGCCGCGCCTGCCGATGGACATGGACATGGGCGACCCCCTTCCCGTCACCCTGACATACGGATGCCGGACCCGGGTGGTTCCGACCGTACGATCCGGATCATGACGACGACACTGTGGGTGGCCCGCCCCGAGATCGCCGAGGCGGTACGGGACCTGCCCGGCGTGACCGTCGAGGTGTGGGCCGACGGGCCGGCGCCCGGCTCGATCGAGGACGTCGAGTTCTACGTTCCGGTGCTGATGCCCTCACCGGCGGGTCTGGAGGTGATGGCGCGGATGCCACGGCTGCGGGTGGTGCAGTTGCAGACCGCCGGGTTCGAGCACGTCGAACCGCACCTGCCGGAGGGCGTCACGCTGTGCAACGCCCGCGGCGCGCACGACGCGGGCACCGCCGAGTGGGCGGTCGGCGCGATCATCGCCGCGCTGCGGGAGTTCCCCGAGTTCGCCGCCGCCCAGCGGGAGGGCCGCTGGGCCTACCGCCAGACGGCCGCGCTCGCCGACTCCCGTGTGCTGCTGGTCGGGTACGGCTCGATCGGGCAGGCCGTGGAACGCCGCCTCGCCCCGTTCGAGGTGCAGATCACCCGGGTGGCGAGCAGGGCCCGCGAGGGCGTGCACGGGGTGGACGAACTGCCCGAGCTGATCGGCCACGCCGACGTGGTGGTGCTGCTCGTACCGGCGAACGAGCAGACCAGAGGCATGATCGACGCGGAGGTGCTGGCCCGCATGAAGGACGGCGCGCTCCTGGTCAACGCCGCCCGCGGCGGCGTGGTGGACACCGGCGCGCTGGTCGCCGAGACCTCCCGGGGCCGGTTGCGCGCCGCCCTCGACGTCACCGACCCCGAGCCGCTGCCGCCCGACCACCCCCTGTGGCGGTGTCCCGGCGTGTTCATCACCCCGCACGTCGCCGGCTCCACCCCGGCCTCGGTCCGCCGCATCGCCTGGTTGGTGCGCGAGCAGGCCGCCCGGTACCTGGCGGGGGAGCCGCTGCGCAACACGGTCGCCGGTCCGTCCGTCCCGGCCTCACGGGTTGGTCACGGAAGGTAAAAAACCGACCTGGACTACGGCCCGGCGGGAGATGATCAAGTCCCCGGAAACGGCGCCCGGACGGGGATCGTTGAAGCCGGGTGGACGCTGAGCCTCAATCGCTCCGTGACCTACGGAACGTACATTGAGCATCACGGTGATCCCGCAGCGGAACCACGGTGCAGACGACGCCGCCGGCCTGGCCGGTGCCCGGCGCCCCAAGGACGGGGCGACCCCGTCCCGAACAGGAGACCATGGGCCTTCCCTGACACGGACGGCACCGCCGGGCACGATCTTGCGCACCGGTTGCGTTGATGTCGGTGACGGTCGACGCCGTGGTCCCTCGGGGGGCCGACGGTCCGGACAGCAGAGAGCGAGCGGCGGATGAGCGGCGAGAGCGCCAGGCGGTTTCCGCCTCGTGTGGTGCCGATCGGCGCGGTCGCGCTGGCCGTGGTCCTGTTCGCCGCCGGGTCCCTGCTGGGCTGGGGCGGCACCGTCCTGCCCGGCTGGGCGGAGACGGCCGTGGCCGTCGCGGCGGTCGGCTCGCTGCTGGCCGCGGTGGTCCCGCTGCCGCTGCGGCCGGGACGCGGCGGCGCCGAGGACCGTCCCCGCCGCCGGGATCCCCGGCGCGACTGCTGGAGCTGGTTGGCGATAGCCGCCGCCTGCTGGCTGGCGGGCGCCGCGACCGATCTGGTCTCGCCCGGCCTGCTGGGCAGCGCCACCGAGGCGCTGTCGCTGGCGGACCTGTTCTACCTGGCCGCGATAGCCGCGCTGACCACCGGCTTCGTCGTGCCGATCCGGCTGCCGAGGGACGTGGGGACCTGGACCCGCTACGTCGCCGACACCTACGTGTGCGTGGCCGCGCTGTTCGTGTTCGGCTGGGTGGCCGAGTTCGACCGGCTGTACCACCTGTCGGGGGAGTCGCCCGCCGAGTTCGTGCTGGAGCTGCTGTACCCGCTGGTCGGGACGATGCTGGTGTGCGGTGCGCTGCCGTTCGTGCTGGGCGCGGCCCGCGCCTACCGGGCCGGGGTGTGGACGGCCTACCTGGCGCTGGTGGCGTTCGTGGCGGCCGACATCGCCTCCATGATCGCCCGGCTGCGCGGCGACGCGTCGCCCGGAGACCCGGGCGACATCCCGCGGGTGGCGGGCCTGCTGCTGCTCGGCCTGGCCCCCTGGATCCGCCCGATGCCCGCCGTGGAACGCCCGCGCACCTCCCCGGACGAGGCCGCCGACGACACCGAGCCCGCCGTCCCCTACGGCCGCATGATCGGCCCCGGGCTCACCCCGGCGGCGGTGGCGGCGGCGTCCGCGCTGTTCGTCGCGGGCCACTCGCTGACCGGCAGCCGGGGCATGGAGCCGGTGGTCACGATCGTCGCCGGATCCGCGGTGCTGGTGCTGCTGGCCCGGCTGGCCGGGCTGCTGCGCGAGAACGACGGGCTGCGGCACGCGGTCGAGGCCGGTGAGGAGCACTTCCGGGCGCTCGCCGACAGCATCAACGACGTGGTGCTGATCTGCGACCTGACCGGCGGGATCCAGTACGTGTCCGACCGCGCCCGCCAGGTCTACGGCCACGAGCCCGACGACCTGGTCGGCCGGGGACTGACCGAGCTGGTGCACCCCGAGGACCTGCCGCACCTGGAGGAGGTCTACGGCGAGTTCCTGGCCTCGGACCGGGCGGCGCTGCGGGTGGCCTGCCGGGTGCGCGCCGCCGACGGCACCTGGCTGCCCACCGAGTCCACCGTCTCCCGGTACACCTCCTCGCGGGTGCTGGTGACCACCCGCGACCTGTCCGAGCAGGCGGCGCTGCAGCGCCAGGTCACCCATCTGACGTTCCACGACGGCCTGACCGGGCTGCCCAACCGGGCCTACTTCGAGGAACGCGTCCGCGAGGTGCTGTCCCGGGAGGCCGCGTCCGGCCGGGTCGCGGTGGTGTTCGCCGACCTCGACGGGTTCACCGCGGTGAACGACTCGGCGGGGCACGCCGCCGGGGACCAGGTCCTGGCCCAGGCCGCCCGCCGGCTGCGCGCCGCCGTGCAGGCCGACGACACGGTGGCCCGCTGGGGCGGCGACGAGTTCGCCGTGCTGGTGGAGAACGCCGACGAGGCCCGCGCGGCGGTGGAGCTGGCCGAGCGGCTGCAGCGGGTGCTGACCGCCGAGCCGTACCGGGCGGGGAGCCGCGAGGTGGTGCTGAGCGCCAGCGTCGGGCTGGCGTTCGCCGACAGCGACCTGGCCGACCAGGCCGGGGAAGCGGCGCCGCGGCCCGGCCGGCAGAGCGGGGCCGACCTGATCCGCAACGGCGACCTGGCGATGGCGCGGGCCAAGGAGCTGGGCGGCGGGCGCGTGGAGGTGTTCGCCGCGCACATGCACGCCGACGTGGTGCGGCGGCTGGAGCTGGGCGCCGAGCTGCAGCGGGCGCTGGCCGAGGAGCAGTTCACCGTCGAGTTCCAGCCGGTGGTGGATCTGGCCACCTCCCGGGTGACCGGGGTGGAGGCGCTGGTGCGCTGGTGGCGCGGCAGCGAGTCGGTGCCGCCGCAGGAGTTCATCCGGCCCGCCGAGGAGTCCGGGCTGATGATCCCGCTGGGCGACTGGGTGCTGCGGGAGTCCTGCCGCCAGGTGGCCCGCTGGCGCGCCGAGTCCTGGGACGTGGGCCTGTCGGTGAACTTCACCGCCCGGCAGATCGCCGCCCCGCGGTTCGTGGAGTCGGTGGCGGCGGCCCTGGAGGAGACCGGCCTGCCGCCCAGCGCGCTCACCCTGGAGGTCCGCGAGGAGGTGCTGGTCGAGGACGCCGGGCAGAACGTGCGGCGGCTGACCGAGCTGCGCGACCTGGGGGTGCGGCTGGCCATCGACGACTTCGGCACCGGGTACGCCTCGCTGGCCTATCTGGGGCAGCTCCCGGTGGACGTGATCAAGATCGATCCGTCGTTCGTGGCGGGGCTGGGCCGGGACGACACGCTCACCCTGCTCACCCGCACCATCGTCCGGCTGGGGCGTGATCTCGGTCTCACCGTGGTGGCCGAGGGCATCGAGCGTCCCGAGCAGCTGGAACTGCTGCGCGAGATGCAGTGCCCGCGCGGGCAGGGGTTCCTGGTGGCCCGGCCGATGGCGGCGGGCCCGGCGGACGCGCTGCTGCGCACCAATCTCACCGGCCTGGCCGGTCCCGGCGACCCGGCCGGCGCCGGGCGGGGACCGGACGGCGACCCGGAGGTGCCGCTGCACGGGCCGGCCCTGTCGCCCGGCTGAGCCCGTCTCGGATTCCGAGACGATCCGTCCACGGATTTGACGCCGGTCGGGAAGTCGGCGATGGTGTACCCGTGCAGAGCATCCCCTCGATCCTCGTAGTACTTGGTCGGCGCGCAGGCTGACCGAGTCGCTTCGCCTGCGCGCTCCCCTCGATTCGCCGCATTCGGCGCGAGGGGTTTTTTGTTGGCCAGGATCACTCTCCCACCCAAGGAAAAGGCATGACGACCGAACGAATGACGGGAGCTCAGGCGCTGGTCCGCGCACTGGAGAACGTCGGGGTCGACACCGTGTTCGGCATCCCCGGGGGAGCGATCCTCCCGGCCTACGACCCCCTGTTCGACTCCAGGAAGGTGCGGCACATCCTGGTCCGGCACGAGCAGGGCGCCGGGCACGCCGCGCAGGGCTACGCCATGGTCACCGGCAAGGTCGGGGTGTGCATGGCCACCAGCGGCCCGGGCGCCACCAACCTGGTCACCCCCATCTCCGACGCCTACATGGACTCGGTGCCGCTGGTGGCCATCACCGGCCAGGTGCCCAGCGCGGCCATCGGGACCGACGCGTTCCAGGAGGCCGACATCGCCGGCATCACCATGCCGATCACCAAGCACAACTTCCTGGTCACCGACGCCCGGGACATCGGCCGCACCATCGCCGAGGCGTTCCACATCGCCTCCACCGGCCGGCCCGGCCCGGTCCTGGTCGACATCTCCAAGGACGCCCTGCAGGCCACCTTCGACTTCGTCTGGCCCGAGCCGATGCAGCTGCCCGGCTACCGCCCGGTGACCCGCCCGCACTCCAAGCAGGTCCGCGAGGCGGCCCGGCTGCTGATGGAGGCCAGGCGCCCGGTGCTGTACGTCGGCGGCGGCGTGATCAAGGCGGGCGCGGCGGCCGAGCTGAAGGTGCTGGCCGAGCTGACCGGCGCCCCCGTCGTCACCACCCTGATGGCCAAGGGCGCGCTGCCCGACAGCCACCCGCTGCACATGGGCATGCCCGGCATGCACGGCACCGTCGGCGCGGTCGGCGCGCTGCAGCGCTCGGACCTGCTGGTGGCGCTGGGCGCCCGGTTCGACGACCGGGTGACCGGCAAGCTGGACAGCTTCGCCCCCGACGCCAAGGTCGTGCACGCCGACATCGACCCGGCCGAGATCTCCAAGAACCGGCACGCCGACGTCCCGATCGTCGGCGACGCCCGCGAGGTCATCGCCGACCTGATCGTGGCGGTGCAGGCCGAGCACGAGGCCGGCCGGCGCGGCGACTACACCGCCTGGTGGAAGCAGCTGAACGCCTGGCGCGAGACCTACCCGCTGGGCTACGACCACCCCGAGGACGGCTCGCTGTCCCCGCAGTACGTGATCGAGCAGATCGGGAGGATCGTCGGGCCGGACGCCTACTACGTGGCGGGCGTCGGCCAGCACCAGATGTGGGCGGCCCAGTTCATCAAGTACGAGCGGCCGGGGGCGTTCCTCAACTCCGGCGGCGCGGGCACGATGGGCTACGCGGTCCCGGCGGCGATGGGCGCCAAGGTCGCCGCCCCGGACGCCCAGGTGTGGGCGATCGACGGCGACGGCTGCTTCCAGATGACCAACCAGGAGCTGGCCACCTGCGCCATCGAGGGCATCCCGATCAAGGTCGCCGTGATCAACAACGGCAACCTGGGCATGGTCCGGCAGTGGCAGACGCTCTTCTACAACGAGCGCTACTCCAACACCAACCTGCACTCCAAGCGGATCCCGGACTTCGTCAAGCTGGCCGAGGCCTACGGGTGCGTCGGGCTGCGCTGCGAGCGGGCCGAGGACGTCGAGGAGACCGTCCGCAAGGCGATGGAGATCAACGACGCCCCGGTGGTCATCGACTTCCTGGTCCACCAGGACGCCATGGTGTGGCCCATGGTCGCCGCCGGGACCAGCAACGACGACATCAAGATCGCGCGCGACATGGCGCCCGACTGGGAGAACGGGGACTGACCCATGAGCCGTCACACGCTCTCGGTGCTGGTGGAGAACAAGCCGGGCATCCTGGCCCGGGTCGCGTCGCTGTTCTCCCGGCGCGGATTCAACATCGACTCGCTGGCGGTGGGCACCACCGAGCATCCGGAGATCTCCCGGATGACCATCGTGGTCAACGTCGAGGACCTGCCGCTGGAACAGGTCACCAAGCAGCTCAACAAGCTGGTCAACGTGCTGAAGATCGTGGAGCTGGACCCGTCCTCCTCGGTGCAGCGCGAACTGGTGCTGATCAAGGTGCGGGCCGACGCCGAGACCCGGTCGCAGGTGCTGGAGACCGTCCAGCTGTTCCGCGCCAAGGTGGTCGACGTGGCTCCGGAGGCGGTCACCATCGAGGCCACCGGCAACCGTGACAAGCTCGAGGCGCTCATCCGCGTGCTGGAGCCGTTCGGCATCAAGGAACTGGTCCAGTCGGGGATGGTGGCCATCGGCCGCGGCGCCCGCTCCATCACCGACCGGTCCCTGCGCGCCCTGGACCGCAGCGCCTGAGCGCGTCTTCATCCATAGAGAGGTAGTTCGAAGTGGCGGAAATGTTCTACGACGGCGACGCCGACCTGGGCGTCATCCAGGGCCGGCACGTGGCCGTGATCGGGTACGGCAGCCAGGGTCACGCGCACGCGCTGTCGCTGCGCGACTCGGGCGTGGACGTGCGGGTCGGGCTCAAGGAGGGCTCCAGGTCCCGCGAGCAGGCCGAGGCGGACGGCCTGCGGGTGGTCACCCCGGCGGAGGCGGCCGAGGAGGCCGACCTGATCATGATCCTGGCGCCCGACCACGTCCAGCGCGACCTGTACAACAACGAGATCAGGCCGGCGCTGGTCGAGGGCGACGCGCTGTTCTTCGGGCACGGCCTCAACATCCGGTTCGGCCTGATCGAGGCCCCCGAGGGCGTGGACGTCGCGATGGTCGCCCCCAAGGGCCCGGGCCACCTGGTGCGCCGCCAGTTCACCGCGGGCCGCGGCGTCCCGGTGCTGGTCGCGGTGGAGAAGGACGCCACCGGCAACGCCTGGCCGCTGACCCTGTCGTACGCCAAGGCGATCGGCGGGCTGCGCGCCGGCGGCATCAGGACCACCTTCGCCGAGGAGACCGAGACCGACCTGTTCGGCGAGCAGGCGGTGCTGTGCGGCGGCGTCTCGGAGCTGATCAAGGCCGGGTTCGAGACCCTGATCGAGGCGGGCTACCAGCCCGAGGTGGCCTACTTCGAGTGCCTGCACGAGATGAAGCTGATCGTCGACCTCATGTACGAGGGCGGCATCCAGAAGATGTACTGGTCGGTGTCCGACACCGCCGAGTACGGCGGCTACACCCGCGGCCCGCGCGTGATCACCCCGCAGGCCAAGGAGGCGATGAAGCAGATCCTGGCGGAGATCAAGTCCGGCGACTTCGCCAAGGAGCTGGTGGCCGAGTTCGACGGCGGCCAGGCCAACCACCTCAAGTACCGCGAGGAGCTGGGCGGCCACCCGATCGAGCAGACCGGCGCCAAGCTCCGCCCGATGATGAGCTGGCTGAACGACTGACGTCCGGCCCTGCACGGCCCGCCGCGCCCTTCCGGTCGCGGCGGGCCGTCGTCTTTGCGGGATGTGAATCGTGTCACTTTGCGGCGCGGTTGGTGGAGGAGTGCCCGGATGGGGCGGGTGAGAGCGTTTGCGGGTGGGGATTTGCCTGTGTCGTTGGGGTTCGCTGAGCGCTAATTCGCACGGCCTGACGCCGATGCCAATATCATCACCAGTACCCGGCGGAACCGGGAGGACGGCTGCGGCCCCCGGTTCGGAGTCGTCGATCGCGCGCACACCCCCGCGCATCGGGCTGGTGGACATCTCGCGCAGGTTCGGGGTCATGGCTCCCCAGACAGGCAGGAGGCCGCATTGCGAGCGTTGCCCGCACAGGGGTCGGCGAGATCGCTGAGCGGCGTGGAGTCGTGCCGTACCGGCGCGGGAGAACGCGCGTGAACGCCGCGCGCCTGCGGGAGGCGCTGTCGCGGCACCGGGTGTTCCTGCCGTTGCTGCTGGTCGCGGTGGGGCTGCGGGTGACCGCCATGCTCGGCTACCGCTGGGTGATGTGGTTCCCCGACTCCTACGACTACATGGCGTCGGCGGTCGGGATGGAGCCCGGGCTGATCCGGCCCAGCGGCTACCCGCTGCTGCTGCGGCTGCTGGAGCCGCTGCACAGCTACGCGCTGGTCGCGGCGCTGCAGCACCTGATGGGGCTGGGCATCGCGGTCCTGATCTACGGGGTGCTGCGCCGCCGGTTCGACGCGCCCGGCTGGGTCGCGTCGCTGGCGGCGGCGCCGGTGCTGTTCGACGCGTTCCAGATCCAGCTGGAACACATGGTGCTGTCGGACACCCTGTTCGTGTTCCTGGTGATGGCCTCGGTCGCGGTGCTGCTGGGCGAGCCCACCCCCCGCAACGCCGCGCTGGCGGGCGGGCTGCTGGGGCTGGCCGCGCTGACCCGCACGGTCGGGATCCCGCTGCTGCTGATCGGGGCGGGCTTCCTGCTGGTGCGGCGGGCCGGGTGGCGGCCGGTGGCGTCGCTGGTGGCGGCCTGCCTCCTGCCGATCGTGTGCTACCTGCAGTGGTACCACTCCCACCACGGCCGCTGGGAGATGACCCGCAGCTCCGGGATCTTCCTGTACAGCCGGGTGATGGCGTTCGCCGACTGCGAGAAGATGCAGCCGCCCGCCGAGGAGGTCGCGCTGTGCGTGGCCGCCGACCCGTCCGAGCGCAAGGCGGCCGGCTCGTACGTGTGGGGCCAGTTCGCCCCGGTGCGGCGCATCCCGGGCGGCGCGTTCAACGTCGAGCAGAACCGCGTGGCCGGGTCGTTCGCCAAGCGCGCCATGCTGGCGCAGCCCGGCGACTACGCCCGGACGATCGTGGTCGACATCGCGCGGACCTTCCAGTGGGGGCACCCGGTCTATCCGGAGGAGTTCACCTACGGCCACTACCTGTTCCGCGACCAGGACGAGGTGGCGCGCCCGGACGAGCACCACATCCCCACCCTGCAGGCCTACGACCCGGGCCGGGTCACCACCGACGTGGTCGAGCCGTACGCCGGGTTCATGCAGGTCTACCAGCGGCACGTCTACCTGCGCGGCACCATGCTCGGGGTGATCCTGGCCGCCGGGCTGGCCTGGGCGTGGGCCGGGCGGCGGCGCGGCGCGGGCCTGGCGCTGCTGCCGTGGACGCTGTCGGGGGTGCTGATCGTCGTCCCGCCGGTGACCGCGCAGTTCGACTACCGGTACGCGCTGGCCGCCGTGCCGCTGGCCTGCCTGGCCGCCGGCATCGCGTTCTGCCGCGGCGGGCGCCGCACGCCCGACCAGGTGCGCCCGGCCGCCGACCCCGCGCCCGCCCACGAGGACGTCCGCGAGGAGACCCCCGTCGTCGCCGTCCCCTGACCCGCCCGAGCGTCCCCGCCCTGTGGCGGGGGCCTTCCCGAACGGGGCATTCGGCGCGTTCGGGGACGTGTGGGCGGGCCCGTCCAGTCGCGCCCGCGACGGGGACTAGACTCACCGTACGGGGGCGAGGCACACGAGGGGGTGGGCTCGCTGACCTTCTCAGCCGACAATCCACATCCGTAAGGACTCGCTTTGAGCAAGCCTGTCGTCCTCGTAGCCGAAGAACTGTCACCGGCCGGCATCGAGCTGCTGGCCTCCGACTTCGACGTCCGTCACGTCGACGGCGCGGACCGGGCGGCGCTGCTGCCCGCCGTCGCCGACGTGGACGCGCTGATCGTGCGCAGCGCCACCAAGGTCAACGCCGAGGTGTTCGAGCACGCCAGGAAGCTGCGCGTGGTCGCCCGCGCCGGGGTCGGACTGGACAACGTGGACGTGGAGGCGGCGACCAAGGCCGGCGTCATGGTCGTCAACGCCCCGACGTCCAACATCGTCACCGCCGCCGAGCACGCCATCGCGCTGCTGCTGGCCACCGCCCGGAACGTTCCGCAGGCCCACTCCGCCCTCAAGCAGGGCGAGTGGAAGCGCTCCAAGTACACCGGCGTCGAGCTGCAGGGCAAGACCGTCGGCGTGCTGGGCCTGGGCCGCATCGGCGTGCTGGTGGCGCAGCGGCTGGCCGCGTTCGACATGGAGGTCGTCGCCTACGACCCGTACGTGCAGGCGGCCCGCGCCGCGCAGCTGGGCGTCCGGCTGGTCACCCTGGACGAGCTGCTGCGCGAGAGCGACTTCATCACCGTCCACCTGCCCAAGACGCCGGAGACCATCGGCCTGATCGGCGACAAGGAGCTGCACCAGGTCAAGCCCTCGGTGCGGATCGTCAACGCCGCCCGCGGCGGGATCGTCGACGAGAACGCCCTGGACCTGGCGCTCAAGGAGGGCCGGGTGGCCGCGGTCGGGCTGGACGTGTTCAGCAGCGAGCCGTGCACCGACAGCCCGCTGTTCCACCACGACAACGTGGTGGTCACCCCGCACCTGGGCGCCAGCACCCACGAGGCCCAGGAGAAGGCCGGCACCCAGGTCGCCCGCTCGGTCCGGCTCGCGCTGGCCGGCGAGTTCGTGCCGGACGCGGTGAACGTCCAGGGCGGCGCGGTCGCCGAGGACGTCAAGCCCGGCCTGCCGCTGGCCGAGAAGCTGGGCCGCATCTTCACCGCGCTGGCCGGCGGGGTCCCGGTCCGGCTGGAGGTCGTGGTCCGCGGCGAGATCACCGCCCACGACGTCAAGGTCCTGGAGCTGGCCGCCCTCAAGGGCGTGTTCCTGGACGTCGTCGAGGAGGCCGTCACCTTCGTCAACGCCCCGCTGCTGGCCCGCGACCGCGGCGTCGAGGTCACCCTCACCACCAGCGAGGAGAGCCCCGACTGGCGGAACGTGGTCCAGGTGCGGGGCACCATGGCGGACGGCTCGGTGGTCTCGGTCTCCGGCACGCTCACCGGTCCCAAGCACATCGAGCGGATCGTGGAGATCAACGGCTACGACATGGAACTGCTCCCCGCCGAGCACATGGCGTTCTTCTCCTACACCGACCGCCCGGGCATCGTCGGCGTGGTGGGCAAGCTGCTGGGCGACACCCAGATCAACATCGCCAGCATGCAGGTGGGCCGCAGCGCCAAGGGCGGCAAGGCCCTGATCGCCCTCACCGTCGACTCCGCCATCAGCCCCGACCTCCTCGAGGCCATCCGCACCGAGATCGGCGCCGACATGGGCCGCCGCGTCGACCTCGACGTCTGACGGCCGTACGTCCCGTCCACCGGCGCCCCGGGCCCGTTCAGGGCCCGGGGCGCCGTGCGTGTCGGTCGTGCGTGTCGGTCGTGCGTGTCGGTCGTGCGTGTCGGTCGTGCGTGTCGTGTGCGTGACTGTTGTCGCGGTTCGTGACCGGCGTTCGCGATCGTGTCCGTGAGGGGCGATGGGACGGGGCTTTCCGTTGACGGTGGAGGGGCGCGGGTGCCGGTGATCCGGGGTGATCTGTCTCGATATGTGGGACGGTGGGTCGTACGGTGGGACAAAGGGGATTACAGGCGGGTAACATCGCAGGTGAGACAGGCGGCACTGCGTGGAGATCCTGCGAGGCCGCCGCGGCCGGTACCACGGGCCCGGACCGGGAGCGTTCGTGAAGCGCGGCCGCGTGCCAAATGCAGTTGATCAAGGAGTTCCGGGATGGACATCACGCATGCCCAGCAGCCGCAGGAGGACGTTCGCGCGGAGGCCGCCAAGGCCCTGCAGGACGCCCTGGACCGTCGTGACAACGGTGGCCGCACGCCCCGATGACGGGTCCGGGAACGCCGCCGCCGGCCGCCGGCGGCGGCGTTCTGCTCTTCCCGGGCGGATGGCGTCCGGGATGTGAGATCGATGCCCAGTCATTGAGATCGATGCATTAGGGTACGGCCATGGCTTCCAGCAGCACCCGCACGATTCGACTGGCCGTCATCCCCGGGGACGGGATCGGGCCCGAGGTGGTCGCCGAGGGCCTCAAGGTCCTCGACGCCGTCGCCGGCGCCCACGGGCTGGCCTTCGACCGGACCGAGTACGACCTGGGCGCGGCGCGCTGGCACCGCACCGGGGAGACGCTGCCGGACTCGGTGCTGGAGGAGCTGCGCGGCCAGGACGTGATCCTGCTGGGCGCGGTCGGCGACCCGTCGGTGCCGAGCGGGGTGCTGGAGCGCGGGCTGCTGCTGCGCGCCCGGTTCGAGCTGGACCACTACGTCAACCTGCGGCCGGTGAAGCTGTTCCCGGGCGTGCGGACCCCGCTGGCGGGCGTGACCCCGGACGACGTCGACATGGTCGTGGTGCGCGAGGGCACCGAGGGCCCGTACACCGGGGTCGGCGGCGTGCTGCGCAGGGGCACCCCGCACGAGGTCGCCACCCAGGAGAGCGTCAACACCGCGTTCGGCGTCGAGCGGGTGATCCGGTACGCGTTCGAGCAGGCCGCCGCCCGGCCCCGCAAGAAGCTCACCCTGATCCACAAGGACAACGTCCTCACCTACGCCGGCGACCTCTACCAGCGCGTCCTCAAGCGGGTCGGCGCGGAGTACCCGCAGGTCGCCACGGACTACTGCCACGTCGACGCGGCCACCATGTTCTTCGTGACCGACCCGAAGCGGTTCGACGTGATCGTCACCGACAACCTGTTCGGCGACATCATCACCGACATCGGCGCCGCCATCGCGGGCGGGATCGGGCTGGCCGCCTCCGGCAACGTCAACCCCGACCGGACCGCCCCGTCGATGTTCGAGCCGGTGCACGGCAGCGCCCCCGACATCGCCGGGCAGGCCAAGGCCGACCCGACCGCCACCATCCTGTCGGTGGCCATGCTGCTGGACCACGTCGGCGCCCCCGAGGCCGCCCGCCGGGTCGAGCAGGCCGTCTCGGCGGACCTGGCCGAACGGGGTGCGGCCGTCCGCTCCACCCCTGAGATCGGCGACGCCATCGCCAAGCGAGTAGCCGGCTAGCGGCACGCCTCCGCCGGCCGACGGCGGGACTCTCCGGGCGTGCCCCACGGGCGCGCCCGGTTTCGTGTGCGCCCGTGATCTCAGGAGGACCGGACGAAGTATCACAATGGGAGTCACCGGCACGGCGACGAGGCCCGCCGGTCGCTCCGGGAGAGGACCTAGATCATGAGCAGCACCCTCGACTTCAGCATCACGCTTTCGCAGCACCGCACCCCCGATGAGGAGCGCGAGCGCATCCTGGCCGATCCCGGATGGGGCCAGCACTTCACCGATCACATGATCACCATCCGCTACTCGGCGGACCGCGGCTGGCACGACGCCAGGCTGGAGCCGTACGGGCCGATCTCGCTGGACCCGGCCACCCAGGTGTTCCACTACGCGCAGGAGATCTTCGAGGGCACCAAGGCGTACGCGCAGCCGGACGGGTCGGTGGTCACCTTCCGGCCGGAGGCCAACGCCGCCCGGTTCAACCGGTCGGCGCGCCGGATGGCGATGCCCGAGCTGCCCGAGGACGTGTTCGTCCGGGCGCTGGAACTGCTGGTCAGCACCGACCGGGACTGGGTGCCGCGGACCGAGGGTTACAGCCTCTACCTGCGCCCGTTCATGATCGCCACGTCCCGGACGCTGGGCGTGCAGCGGCCCTCGCAGGACTACCTGTTCATGGTGATCGCCTCCCCGTCCGGGCTGTACTACTCGCGGGGGATCAGGCCGGTCACGGTGTGGGCCTCCCAGGAGTACACCCGTGCCGCGCCCGGCGGCACCGGCGAGGCCAAGTGCGGCGGCAACTACGCCGCCTCGTTCCTGGCCCAGGCCGAGGCCGTGGCCAACGGCTGCGACCAGGTGGTGTGGCTGGACGCCACCGAGCACCGCTGGGTCGAGGAGGTCGGGTCGATGAACCTGATGTTCGTCTACGGCTCCGGTTCCGACGCCCGGCTGCTCACCCCGGCGCTGACCGGCACCCTGCTGCCCGGCGTGACCCGTGACTCGCTGCTCAAGCTGGCCCCCGACCTGGGCATCCCGGTCGAGGAGGGGCGGATCAGCATCGACCAGTGGCAGGCCGACTGCGCCTCCGGCGCGATCACCGAGGTGTTCGGCTGCGGCACCGCGGCCATCATCAGCCCGGTCGGCGGGGTCAGGGGCCCCGGCCGGGAGTGGACGATCGGCGACGGCGAGCCCGGCCCGGTCTCGATGCGGCTGCGCGAGGAGCTGATCGGCATCCAGTACGGCACCCGTCCCGACCCGTACGGCTGGGTCCACAAGATCATCTGATCGCCGTTCACGGCCGGGCCGGGGCACGCGCAGGCCCCGGCCCGGCCGCGTTCCGCCCGCTCGACATGCTCCGCCCGGCCGCCCGGCCGTGTCCTGCCCGCTAGAACGAGCCATGTCCGCCGACCGCGTCCCACCTGCCGGTCGTGCCCTGCTCGCCGCCGTGTCTCACCTGCCGGTCGTGTCCGGCTTGCCGTCGCGTTCTGCCTGTTCGGATGCTTCGACGGCCCCGCCCCGGGGCGTCGGGTGCTCGGCGGGGGCGTCTCGGAACGTGAGACCGATGTGACGGTCCTGTAATCGCTGTGATAGACAGGGTGCCATCATGCGCCACGGCCTGATCATTATCGGGTGGCGCGTCGGCTAACGGGACACCGCCGGCGCGCAGACCTCTCACGTCCGTGAGGGGTCTTTTGCTTTTCCGGGCACCGGACGCGCGCGGGCATCCGCGAAGGGGACCTTGATGCAGGGCGACGGCTTCCACGTGTACGACACCACGCTGCGGGACGGCTCGCAGCAGGAGGGGCTCAACCTCTCCGTGCCCGACAAGCTGGCCATCGCACGCCACCTCGACGACCTGGGCGTCGGGTTCATCGAGGGCGGCTGGCCGGGCGCCAACCCCAAGGACACCGAGTTCTTCAGGCGGGCCCGCACCGAGCTCCACCTGAAGCACGCGCAGCTCACCGCGTTCGGCGCGACCCGCCGGCCGGGGATGAAGGCCGCCGACGACCCCCTGGTGGCCGCCCTGCGCGACTCGGGCGCACCGGTGGTGACCCTGGTCGCCAAGAGTCACGACCGGCACGTCGAACTGGCCCTCCGCACCACCCTGGAGGAGAACCTCGCGATGATCCGCGACACGGTCTCCCACCTGCGTGCGGAGGGCCAGCGGGTCTTCGTGGACGCCGAGCACTTCTTCGACGGCTTCAGGGCCAACCGGGCGTACGCGCTGGAGGTGGTGCTGGCCGCCGCCGAGGCCGGCGCGGACGTGGTCGCGCTGTGCGACACCAACGGCGGGATGCTGCCCGACGAGCTGGCCGACGTCGTCCACGAGGTCGTCGGGGCGGGCGCCCGGGTGGGCATCCACTGCCACGACGACTCCGGCTGCGCGGTCGCCAACACGCTGGCCGCCGTCAAGGCCGGCGCCACCCACGTGCAGGGCTGCGCCAACGGGTACGGCGAGCGCAGCGGCAACGCCAACCTGTTCACCGTGATCGGCAACCTGCAGCTCAAGCGGGGCATGCGGCTGGTGTCCGACGAGCAGCTGGCCGAGATGACCCGGATCGCGCACGCCGTCTCCGAGGTGACCAACGTCGCGCCGAGCCCGCAGCAGCCGTACGTGGGCGTGTCGGCGTTCGCGCACAAGGCCGGGCTGCACGCCTCGGCCGTCAAGGTCGACCCCGACCTGTACCAGCACATCGACCCGGCCAGGGTCGGCAACGACATGCGGATGCTGGTCTCCAGCATGGCCGGGCGCGCCTCCGTCGAGCTCAAGGGCCGCGAGCTGGGCTACGACCTGTCGGGGGAGAAGGCCCGCAAGGTCGTCGACCGGGTCAAGGAGCTGGAGGCCGAGGGCTACACCTTCGAGGCCGCCGACGCATCGTTCGAGCTGCTGCTCAAGGAGGAGCTGAACGGCGAGCGCACCCGGCACTTCGACGTGGAGTCCTGGCGGGTGATCGTGGAGCGCCGCCCGGACGGCGAGGTGGTCAGCGAGGCCACCGTCAAGCTGCACGCCAAGGGCGAGCGGATCGTGTGCACCGGGGAGGGCAACGGCCCGGTGAACGCGCTGGACCGGGCGCTGCGCACCGCGCTGGAGCGGCTGTTCCCCGAGCTGGCGCGGATGGAGCTGATCGACTACAAGGTCCGCATCCTGGAGCTGGGCCGGCTCGGCACCGGCGCGGTGACCCGGGTGCTGCAGGAGACCAGCGACGGGGAGACCTCCTGGAGCACGGTCGGCGTGGACCAGAACGTCATCGCGGCCTCCTGGCAGGCCATGGAGGACGCGGTGACGTACGGGCTGCTGCGGGCCGGCTACGAGCCGGACGCCGGGCGGGAATGATCGCCGTGGCGGGGGAATTGACAACGGCATGAGCCGACAGGTCAGCAACAACCCCGAGGCGTTCCGGTACGAGATCACCGTGGACGGCGCCAAGGCCGGCTTCGCCGACTACCGGATGCGCCAGGGGGCCGTGGTGTTCACCCACACCGAGGTGGACCCCGAGTACGAGGGCCAGGGCATCGGCAGCGCCCTGGCCCGGGGCGCCCTGGACGACGTGCGCGCACGGGGCCTGAAGGCGGTCCCGCTGTGCCCGTTCATCCAGGGCTACATCGACCGGCATCCCGAGTACCGGGACCTGGTCGTGCAGCGCTGATCAGCCCTCCTGGGGCTTGGGGTCGGCGCTCTGCACGACCTCGAACGTCCAGATCTCCGACGCGCTCGCCGCCGGGCCGCCGTGTCCGTGCCCGTGCCCCTGGCCCGCGGCGGCGGAGTCCTGGGCGGCCCGGGCGTGCCCGCGCTGGAACGCCTGGCTCTCCATCCACCGCTGGAAGTCCTCCTCGGACCGCCAGCGCGTGTACACCAGATAGCGGTCCGTGCCCTCCACGGGGCGCAGCAGCTCGAAGTGCTCGAACCCCTCCGCGGACTCCACCAGCCCCGCCCGGCCCGCGAACCGGCGCTCCAGCTCGGCCCGCATCTCCTCGCTGACGGTCAGGACGTTGAACTTGACCACCGACACTTGCGATCCCCTTCCGTACGGTCGGCTAGACCCTACCCGCGCCCTTTCCGGATGATCGGTCCCGAACCTCACCGGCGTCACCATCGTCGGACTCCGTAGACCCGGGCCATGAAGGACCCCCGCGACAGGGGCCGTGTGGAAGGTGACGACCGTTGAGCGCCGACGAGACGGGCTATGTCCCGCCCGACCACAAGACGACCGCCGAGTTCCGCATCAAGAACGGCAAGCCGGTCGGCCCGGACGCCGAGGACGCCGGGGTGGCCGAGGTCACGATGACGGACCACCCGATGCCCGACGACCGTGACGACGCCGCCCGCACCGTCGGCGACCCGGCGGGCGAGACCGTGACGGACATGCCGCGGGAGCAGGCGGAGGGATCGGCGTCCCAGGACGCTCCCGGCGAGGCGGGCCCGTGGACCGAGCAGTTCGGCTCCGAGGACGCCCGCCGCGAGGAGGTGACCGCGCCGCACCCGGGCCTGGCCGGGAACGCTCCCGCGGGCGTCGTCGCCGGGGCGGCCAGGCAGCCCGGCGCTCCCGGCGCGTCCCCGGCCGAGCCTGCGCCGGTCTCGCCCGACGCCGCGACCCCGCCCGGCGGCATGCCGTCCGGGCAGCCCACCGCTCCCACTGCTCCCGCCGGGCCCGTCGCGTCCGCGCACCCGGCCCCGCCGCCCCCGCCGGGGCAGCCCACGGCTCCGGGGAACGCGCGCCCCAGCCGGGCGCCCAAGGCCCTGCTGCTGGTGGCGGGCGTGATCGCGCTGGCCCTCGTGGTCACCGGAGCCGCGCTGGGCCTGGTCGCGCTGTCCGGCGACGACGACGGCGGCGAGGCCGCCGGCACCAAGCCCACGAGCTGGAACGCCGCCCCGACCGCGCCGCCCGGCGGATCCGCCCCGCCGAATCCCGGCACGGGCACGCCGCCCGGCACCGCTCCCGCGCCCACCGACGCCCCGACGGCCGGCGCCCCCGCGCCCGGCCCGCCGACCCAGGCGGCCCCGCCGCGGACCCCGATCGGCCCGGTGCTGACCGGCGACGGCCTGACCTACCAGCTCGTCCAGCAGGACCCCGGCTACTTCGAGGGCCTGGTCGTCATCACCAACCGCGGGAGCGCCCCGGTCACGGACTGGTCCATCACCTTCCAGATCAACGGGGCGAACGTGAAGAACGTCTGGGGCGGCCGGCTGGTGCGCGGCGGCACGAGCGTGGAGATCCGCAATCTCGACGGCGCGCCCGCCGTCGGCCCCGGGGCCACCTGGGAGGTGCGGTTCGGCGCCGAGGGCACCCCGGCGCAGCCCCGGGACTGCCTGTTCAACGGCCGTTCCTGCGGGTTCGAGTGACGGGCGTGCGCGACCTGTGAAAAGCCCCGTGGCGTGATGCCGCGCGGAGCGTTGACGGCGGGCCTGGCTAGGCTTCGAAGCGTTGATGTCCGCTACGGAAACTTACGGGGCTACAGGTTGCGTATCGCAAGGTTCTCCACCGGAGACGAGATGTCCTTCGGGGTGGTCGAGGGCGATTCCGTCGCCGCCATCGCCGCGCACCCGTTCGGGGAGCTGCAGCTGACCGGCGCGCGGTTCGCGCTCGAGGACGTCCGGCTGCTGGCTCCGATCCTGCCGAGCAAGGTGGTGGCGATCGGCAAGAACTACGCCGAGCACGCCCGCGAGATGGGCGGCGAGCCGCCCGCCGAGCCGGTGATCTTCTCCAAGCCGTCCACCGCCGTGATCGGCCCGGGGGAGGCCGTGGCGTACCCGGGCAAGCTCACCCAGCGGGTGGACTACGAGGGCGAGCTGGCGGTGGTGATCGGCCGGATGTGCCGGGAGGTGCCCGCGGCCCGGGCCCGGGAGGTGATCCTCGGCTACACCTGTGCCAACGACGTCACCGCCCGGGACCTGCAGCAGCGCGACGGGCAATGGACGCGGGCCAAGGGGTTCGACACGTTCTGCCCGCTGGGGCCGTGGATCGAGACCGAGGCCGACCCCGCCGACCTGGCCATCACCACCACGGTGAACGGCGAGGTCCGGCAGTCGGCGCGCACCTCGGAGCTGATCCACTCCATTCCGGCGCTGATCGAGTACGTCAGCCAGGTGATGACCCTGCTGCCCGGCGACGTGATCCTGACCGGCACCCCGGCCGGGGTGGGGCCGCTGGAGATCGGCGACGAGGTCTCGGTGACCGTGGAGTCGGTCGGCACCCTGACCAACCGCGTGGTGGCGCGGGACTGACGCATGGCCTTCGCCGGGTTCACCGAGGAGGCCTTCGAGTTCTACCTGGGGCTGCTGGGCGACAACTCGAAGGCCTACTGGACCGCGCACAAGGACGTCTACCTGCGCGCGGTGCGCGGCCCGATGACCGAGCTGCTGGCCGAACTCGAACCCGAGTTCGGCCCGGCCAAGCTGTTCCGGCCCTATCGCGACGTGCGGTTCAGCAAGGACAAGTCGCCGTACAAGACGCACCAGGGCGCGCACGCCGGCGGCGGCTTCTACTGCCAGATCGACGCCGACGGCCTCATGGTCGCCGGCGGCATGTACGCGCCCGAACGCGAGCAGCTCCAGCGCTACCGGCGGGCCGTGCACGACGACCTCGCCGGCGAGGAGCTGCGGGCCATCGTCGAGGGCCTGCGCGCCGACGGCTTCGAGATCGCCGGGGACCGGCTCAGGACCCGCCCGCGCGGCGTCGCGGCCGACCACCCGCGCCTGGAGCTGCTGCGTCACCGCTCGCTGTACGCCCATCACGGCTGGCCCGCCGACGAGCCCTGGCTGTTCACCCGGGAGGCCGTCGACCGGGTCCGCGAGTCCTGGCGGCGGCTGCGCCCGCTGGTCGAGTGGGGCGCCGAGCACATGGGGGCGCCGGCCGGGCCGGAGGGGACGGGCGGCGGCGGGTAACCGTTTTGGTAGCCGCACCTGGAGTCCGGTAAGCTTCTCGACCGTGAGCGGGGCTCAACGAGCCCGCCGCCCACACTGGGGTATGGTGTAATCGGCAGCACGACTGATTCTGGTTCAGTTAGTCTAGGTTCGAGTCCTGGTACCCCAGCTTCGGGTCGGCCCGGCGATTCGCTCGCCGGACCACCTTCTCCGCCCCCGGAACGTCTCACAAGAGCCGATTCGAGGAACGAGAAAAGATCCGGTAAGCTGGGCGAGGCCCGAGCGGGAAACCGCAAAGGCCGAAACCAGACAGGCCCCCGTCGTCTAGTGGCCTAGGACGCCGCCCTCTCAAGGCGGTAACGGCGGTTCGAATCCGCTCGGGGGTACAGCGAGAAACCGCAGGTCAGGGACATGATCCCTGACCTGCTGTTTGCTTTCCAAGATCTTTTGTCATCGATTCGTCATCGGGACCGGACGTCAGCTCGCGGCAACATCAGGTCCTGAGACGACCTCAGCGTGATCTCGGGTTGCGGCCGTGCCCCCTGGTGATCGGCGACTTTCGATCATCAGTGCCTCGTGTCGTGCCGATCCGGAGTGATCGGCTCGCGGGCCCTTGCGATCTTGAACATGTTCGGGTGATCGGCTGGATCCGATCGGCGGCGTCGGCTGAAGGCCTCCGATCCGTCCGCCGGGAGACCGACGTGGTGCGGGCCTCCCGGCGGTGGGCTCGGTCAGTCCTTCCGTGCGGGGACGGCGGGTGTCGCCATGCCGAGCAGGGTGAGCAGGTTGGCGGTCGGGACGCGGTAGCTGGTGCCGATCCTGAGCACCTTGCAGGGGAACTCGCCGCGCTTGGCGAGGTCGTAGGCGTGGGTGCGGGACAGGCCGAGGGCGCGTGCGGCGGTCATGATGTCGACCACGGACGGAAGTTCGGTGAGTTCGGCCAGCTTCAGGGTTTCCATGGAAATGCCTCCGCTGTGGGTTCGAGCGCTGGAGTGATGTGACGGTGTTCGATCATTGGAGATGCGTCCTTTCGAGTGAGATGGCTCACCTCGGCCACCGGCTTTGCATGAGGTGCGGGAACGGCGGCTGAGGATGTCTGTTGCTGGGGCCTTGTTCGGTGAAGCCGTCGATCGCAGCGCTTTGAGATGCAGGTGGCGATGCGGCTTCTTGCGGCGGACTGTCGGGTGAGGTGGGCTCCTGGCTGCGGATTTCATGGCGATCAGCGGTTTGCGTTGGGGCGTGGTGCCGGGCGAGTTGCGCCGACGTATTGGCGCATGCGGTTGGGGTCGGTGGTGAAGGGTGCGATGCGGACGACGTCGCCGGTGTGGGGTGCGTGGATCATGCGGCCGTCGCCGAGGTAGAGGGCGACGTGGTGGATGGTGGCGGGGTTGGCCGGGTGGTGGGCGAAGAACAGCAGGTCGCCGGGCTGGAGCCGGTGGCGGGGGATGTGCGGGCCGTCGTCGTACTGGGCGGCGGCCACCCGGTCGATGTGCACTCCGGCCTGCGCCCAGGCGTACTGGGTCAGCCCCGAGCAGTCGAAGCCCCTGATGTGCGCGCCGTGGGCGATGCCGTGGCTGGGGCCGTGCGGACCGCCGCCTCCCCAGGAGTAGGGGGTGCCGAGCCGGCGCAGCGCGGCCTTGACCGCCACGGCTCCCCGGCCGCTGCCGGCGGGCTGGGCGTACTGGGCGGCCTGGGCCAGGACCTGGCGGACGTAGGCGTGGGAGTGGTTGTAGTGCCAGAGCGCCCGCTCCAGCTGCGTGCCGCCTTTCCCGGCGCCGTTGGCGCATAGGTAGCGGGCGGCGCCGTGGATGGCGTCGGCCGGGGTGTAGCGGTCGGCTCGCCCGTCGCCGTTGGCGTCGGCGCCGTAGGCGGTCCAGGTGGCGGCGAGGAACTGCATCGGGCCGCCGGCTCCGGCGTGGTTCTCCCCGGAGCGGACGCCGGGGAGGGTGGAGCGGCCGTGGTCGGATTCGATCTTGCCGATGGCGGCCAGCACGCTCCACGACAAGCCCGGGCAGGTGCGGGCGGCGGCCAGGTACCAGCGCAGGTAGTCCGGCGGGATGTCGCGGCGGGCTAACGCGGTGGGTGCGCCGTCGAACCCAACGACCTGCGGGCCGCCGGGGCCGGTGGTGGCGAGGACGAGGAGCAGGAACGGCACCGCGACCAGGGCGGCGGCGCCACACGCGACCGCCTTCACCGACCCGACCACCCGCCCTGGGCCGGGCGGGCGGAGACCGCCGTGCGGTGGGGAACGCCGGGCGGCCCCTGCGGGTCCCGGCCCGAGGCCGACAGCATTGGAACGATCGTTCCTGAGGACGGCCGCAGGGCCGATGCCGTGGCCCGTGGTGGCCGGAAGGCCCGGCCACCGTGGCGGCCTGCAGAGGCACAGAGCCGCCGGCCCCGGATGTGGGATGACGGTCCCGACAGCCGGGTGGGTGGAGTGGTCTGCGGGTGGGCGGGCTGTGGGTCAGTCGGCGTGTTCGGCGTTGGTGTGGGCGCGGCGCTGGGCCCGGTAGCCCGCGCCCTTACGCGGTGGTGTGTGGTCATCTGCGGTGGTGCCCCCAGGGTGGTGTGGGTGGGGCTGCCGCAGCACCTGCAGGACCGCGGTCCAGGAGTAGCGGAAGTTCTTGCCCGCCTTCAGCGCCGGGATCTGCCCGGCGGCGGCCATCCGCCGCACCGTCTGCTGGGAGAGCCCCAGCCGGGCGGCGACCTCCTCGGTGGTGAGGATGTCCGGATCGCGGCCGGGCCTGCCGGGTTTGCCGGGCCGGTCGGGACGGTCGGGGTGGTCGGGCATGGCGGGTGCTCCTGGGTTCGCGGTCATGTCGTCTCGTCCTTTTCAGTGTGGTGGAGGTGCTGCGGCAGCCGCTGGTTCGGCTCAGTGGTGGTGTGTTCAGTTCTCCTGGCGCTACTTGCGCTCCATCAGTCTGACACGTACTGTAGTCGTCGCGCTACTGAGAGCGCAGGAATCGGGGGTATGTGTATGCGTCTTCTGCGCAGGCGGGTGGTGGATGTCCACTCGCCGGCCGAGGCCGGGGACCGTGATGCCACGACGGACCGGCCGGCTGTGATCGGGGCTCATGGCGGGGCGGGAACGTCGACGATCGCGGCGTTGCTGCGTCCGGCGTGGGATCTGGGCTCGGTCGCTCATCTCGCCGGTGCCGGGCGGATGCCGGGGCCGGCCAGGAGCCGGCCGTTGCTGGTGGTGGCTCGGAACACGGTGGCGGCGGCACGGCATGCGACCGACGCGGTGACCGCGTTGCACCACGCCGGGGTGCCGATCGCGGGGCTGGTGATCGTCGCCGATGGGGCCGGGCCGGAGCCTCGGGACGCCACCGCCCGCTTCTGCCTGCTGGAGGGCCGGGTGCGGGGCGTGGTGCGGATGCCGTTCGTGCCCGGGCTGCGTCTGGTGGATGACGTCACCCAGATCCCGCTGCCGGAACGGGCACGTGACGCGCTCGCCTCCATCCGGCACCTGGCCCACGGCCGACTCGCCGACCGGTAGCCGTATCCGGCGGTCTCTTTGCCCATAGCAGACCGCGCGAGCTGGACACGGCACCGGTGATGGCCGGGGAGCCGTGGCGGACGGACAGATCTGATCGAGGCAGGGGCCCGCATCCGCGGGTTCCTGATGACCATCGAGTCGAACAACGGGGGTTCATTCCTTGAACGATGCCGTTCTGCACTTAGTGGACGCCGTGCAGTGGCTGCTGGCACCCGGACCTGACGGGTCGGGGGTCCAGGTGCCGGATCCGGCGCCGAGCGCGCCGCCGGAGCTGGGCGAGCCGGTGAACGTGATCATCAGCTGGGGCAAGTGGGGCGTGCTGGTGTGCGGGGTCGCCGGGCTGCTCATCTGCGCCGGGCAGATGGCGATCGGCCGTAAGAACCGCAGCAGCTTCGCCGCCGACGGCGCCACCGGCGTGCCATGGGTGCTGGGCGGGCTCAGCCTGGTGGCCACCGCGGCGTCCATCGTCGAGATGTTCGTCGGGTGAGGGCGCCGATGGGACATGCGATCCGCATCCGGCGGCGGCTGCTGGCGGTGCCGCTGCTGGGCCTCGCTCTGGGGGCTGTCGCCTACGGGCTGTGGGAGCCCGACGATGATCCACCACGTACACGGACCGAAGGAGTCGCGCAGCCTGCCGCGTCCCGGCCGACCGAGGTCGTGCTGGAGGAGTCGGGCCTTCGGTGGAGCGACCACTTCGGCATGGAACTGCCGATCTCACCCGTGCACGGGCCGCGGAGTCTGGGCGCTGGGCTGGCCGGCGGGTTCGCGCGGACGCCGTCCGGGGCGCTGCTGGCGGCCGTGCACATCGTCGTGCGGACGGCGCCGCAGTGGGGGCCGAAGGTGTTCGAATCGACCATCTCGCAGCAGGTGATCGGGCCCGAGCGGGACGTTCTGCTCGCCTCCACCCGCGACTTCTACGAACGCAAGCGCGCCGAGATGGGCCTCGCTGAGGACGCTCCGCTGGGGCCGGGGTATGCGGCGATCGAGGCGTACCGGTGGCATTCCTACTCACCGGATGTCGCGTCGCTCGATCTGGTGTCGGCCGGGCCTGGGCGGCACGGCGTCACCGTGCGGGCGGCGACCCGCGTTCAGCTGCACTGGGCCGACGGGGACTGGCGTGTGCTGGCCCCTCCGGGCGGGGACTGGGGCAACACCGCCGCCGCGGTGACCTCGACGAACGGATACACGCTGTTGCCGGGGAGGCGGTGAGCCATGCCCGAACCGTGCCACCCGGCGGCCGATCCCGACTGCGTCCAGGAGGAGCAGCAGGACGACGGTCCGTCCATGTTCGGTGATCTGCCGGACGCCCAGGACCTGGCGGGCGGGGCGATGGACGGCATCGCCGACGCCATGCGCGAAGGGCTGCGCTGGTTCCTGGAGAACACGATGACCTGGTGGGTCAAACTCGACTCACCCGATCTGGAGCAGGAACGCGCGGTCGGCCTGCTGCAGCAGTACATGCTGCCGATCACCGGCGCGGTGGCGGTCCTGGCCGTGCTGCTGGCGGCGGGGAAGGTGGCGCTCACCCACAAGGCCAACCCGCTGATCAACGTGGGCAGCGGCCTGGCGTTGATCGCGGTCACCGGTGCGCTCGGGGTCGTGCTGCCCAACCAGCTGCTGAAGTTCGGGGACGCCTGGGCCGACTGGGTCATCCGATCCGCGGCGGGCGGTCGTCTGGAGGAACGTCTGCCCTCCCTGCTGGGGCTGGAGGGGGTGCCGGCGGCACTGGTGGTCGTCTTCGGGCTGGTGGCGATCGTGGTGGCCGCCATCCAGGCGATCTTGATGATGTTCCGGCAAGGCGCGCTGATCATCCTCGCCGGAATGCTGCCGCTGGCCGCCGCCGGAACACTCACCGGGGCGACCAGACCATGGTTCAAGAAGGTCACCGGGTGGATGCTCGCCCTGATCTTCTACAAGCCCGCCGCCGCGGCCGTCTACGCGGCCATGTTCACCCTGGTCGGGGACGGGAACGACATCCGGGCCGTGCTCATGGGGCTGACCATGATGCTGGTGTCGCTGGTGGCGTTCCCGGTGCTGCTGAAGTTCTTCACCTGGACCACCGGAGCGACCGAGACCAGCCCCGGCGGCGGCTTCATGGGCGCCGTCATCGGAGGCGCGACCGCGGTCGGCGCCCTCCGCGGCCCCTACTCGGGCTCCGCCGCCGATCACGCCGGCTTCCTTGAACAGCAACTCGGATCCCAGCGGCGAGACGCCGAACCGCCCTCAGGAGCACAGCCGCAGCCCGGCTGGCACGGGCCTCAGCCTCCGGGCACCCCATCGGAGGGAGCGAACGGCGACGGACGCCCGCCGGGACCAGGGCCGGGACAAAGCCATCCGTTCGACGCCCAAGACCCATCGCCCGGACCCGGCCGGCACTCGACCGGGGCCGATCCGGAGGAGGCCATGGGGCCCATCGCCTGGCAGACCGTTCGCAACGAACAACGACGAGGCAGCGACACCCTCCGCTGGCTCGCCCACCCCGCCGGCCCCAGCGGAGCCGCCGGCACCGGCTCGGAAGGAGACGCCGGGTGATCGCTCCAACCGCAGACGGCCGGAGAGCCGGCCGTGGATCTGCCGTGCGGCACTGCTCTGCGAGCCAACGGATCACTCCGCTCCGGCTGATCGTGTGCAGTCGGCCGGCCGGCGAGGAGCCGATGACGAAACCGAACGATGCGAAGCGTTCCGGCCGAGCCCTGCCTGCTCAGGGAGGGCCGGTGTTCAAGGAGGTGACGACCATGGCCGGTGACATCCGCACCTACGGAGGCTGGCGGCGGCGACGGGGGATCGGGCTGCTCGGCCTGGACACGACGGCGACCTTCATCGCCCTCGGAGCCATGCTCGGGGCGGTGGTACTGGGAACGGTCCGGCCCGGATTACTCCTGTACGCCGGCCCGCCGCTCCTGGTCGCGGGAGTGCTCGGGCTCATCCGGGTGCAGGGTGTGCCATTGGCGGTGGTGGCGCTGGCGCGGCTGCGCTGGTGGTGGGGCTCCTGGCGCGGCCACACCCGCTACCGGGCCGGTGTCGTGGTCGATCATCCGCGGGCGTTCCAGCTGCCGGGGGTGCTGGCGCCGTTGACGCTGCTGTCGGCCGAGGACGGGTACGGCGGCCGGTACGGGATCGTGTGGGACCGGCGGACCGGGCTGCTGACCGCGACGCTGCGGGTGGTGCCCTCGTCGCTGTGGCTGGCCGACCGTGCCGACGCCGACACCTGGGTCGCCTGCTGGGGGAACTGGCTGGCCTCCCTCGGTCACCAGCGCGCCGTCCGCCACGTCACGGTCACCGTCGACACCGCGCCCGAACCGGGCTCCACGCTCGCTGACGCGGTCACCGCCACCCTGGACCCGCGTGCACCCGCGTCGGCCCGGCGGATCCTTCAGCAGGTGGTGGATGCCGCCCCGGCAGCGGCGGCCGACGTGGACACCCGCGTGTCGGTGACGTTCGACCCCAAGGCCTCACCCTCGGCGCCCAAGGATCTGCTGGATGCGGTCGCCGAACTGGGTCGTCTTCTGGAGGGCCTGGCCTCGCGGCTGAGCCTGTGCGGGGTGACCGTGGTCGGGCGGGCCACCGCCGCCGAGATCGCCGGGACGATCCGGACCGCGTTCGATCCGGCCGCTCGCGGCGAGGTCAACCGGCTGCTGTCCCGCCCCGGCTCGGAAGAGGCGCTGACGTGGGCGGACGCGGGCCCGGTCCACGCCGTCGAGCATGCCGACCGGTACGTGCACGACAGCGGGATCAGCGTCTCGTGGGCCTGGCACGAGGCACCCCGCCAGACCGTGCACTCCGACGTCCTCGCCCATCTGGTCACACCCGGCCCGTATCCGAAACGGGTGACCCTCCAGTACCGGGTGCTGCCTGCGGCGCAGGCGACTAAGACGCTGGAACTCGAGGTGAACGCCGCCGCTTTCCGCAGCGCGTTCCGCCGTAAGACCGGCCGGGACGAGACCGCCCGGGACGCCTACGACGCCGCCCGCGCCCGCCAGGCCGCCACCGAGGAGGCGATGGGCGCCGGGGTCTGCCTGGTGTCGATGTACGCCACCGTCACGGTCACCGACGAGAAGGAGCTCCAGCGGGCCGTGGCGCACACCGAGGCCGCCGCCGAATCCTCCAAGATCCGGCTCCGCCGCCTGTGGGGAAGCCAGGCCGTCGGTTTCGCCACCACCCTGCCCTGCGGCATCTGCCCACCCGAACTGGCCCACCGCTGGCACGCCTGATCTCCAGCCATCAGAGGGGTTTCACCAGCGGCCCATTGGGGCGCGAGTCCCGAGCCAGCGTTCCTGCCCGAGCGGGTGGCGCCCGTACCCGAACAGAGAAGCCGATCTCATCTCCACCGATCGCTGATCCGGAGGTCTGGCCTTTGTCCTTGCACCAGCGACCAGCCCCAATCGCCCGCCCTGATGGCATCGAGGCGGCTGCCATGGCCGAGCCGTTGGCTCCCGCTTGGGGGTGGCGGCTCCCGCATGGCGGGCGGGCCGTGCATGTGGAGGCGGCGCCGGAGTTTCAGGCGACGACGATGCAGGTGTGCGGGTTGTTCCCGTTCATGGCCGGGTCCGGCTCGCCCGCCCTCGGCACGCCGGTGGGCCGGCATCAGCTGCACGGTGATGTGGTGTGCCTGGATCCGCTGGCCTGGTTGCGGGGCGGGCTGGTCACCAATCCGGGGATGTTCGTGCTCGGCCAGCCCGGCACCGGCAAGTCCACCCTGGTCAAACGGCTCATCACCGGGGCGGTCGCCGCCGGGCAGACCGCGCTCGTCCTGGGGGACACCAAGCCCGATTACACCCGGCTGGTCGAGCATCTGGGCGGGCAGGTCATCCGGGTCGGCCGCGGCGCCGATCGGATCAACCCACTGGACGCCGGGCCGCTGGCGGCGGCGATGCGGCATCTGTCCGGCGGTGATGCGGAGGTGTTGCGGTGGGAGGTCCGCTCCCGCCGCCTCGCCCTGCTCATGGCGCTGTGCACGCTGGTCCGGGAAGGGCGCATCACGAACGCGGAGGAGGTCATCCTCGGCCGCGCCGTCGACCTGCTGGATGAACGCCTGCCCCGCGAGCCGACGGTCCCCGACGTGCTGCGTGTGCTGGAGGAAGGGCCGGACGAGCTGCGCTCGGCGGCCCGTGCGGACACCGCCGACCGTTACCGCGAGCGGGTCAGCGATCTGGTGTTCACTCTCGCGCTGTTGTGCACCGGGTCGTTGGCCGGGGTGTTCGACGCGCCCACCACCCGCCCGATCGATCTGAACGCACCCGCGGTCAGCGTCGATATTTCGCGGGTGCGGGCGGCCGGGGACACGCTGCTGACCGCGGCGATGCTGTGCACCTGGGCGTATGCGTTCGCGATGGTGGACGCCGCCGCCACCCTCGCCGACCTCCGCCTCGGCCCCCGCCGTTCTTACCTGGGGGTGATGGACGAGCTGTGGCGCGCTTTGCGCGGGGCGCCCGGGCTGGTCGAGCACGCCGACGCACTCACAAGGTTGAACCGGGCCAAGGGAATGGCCTCCATCATGATCACCCACTCGCTCGCCGACCTGGACGCCCTGCCCACCGAGGAAGACCGGGCCAAGGCCCGCGGGTTCGCCGAGCGTTCGGCGATCACCGTGCTGGCCGGGCTGCCGCCCCGGGAACTGGACCGGGTGCACCAGGCCACGCCGTTGACCGGGCCGGAGCAGCAGATGGTGGCGTCCTGGTCGGCGCCGGACTCCTGGCAGCCCGGGGCCCGGCATCCGGGCCGCGGCAAGTACCTGATCAAGACCGGGGAACGCCTCGGCATCCCGGTCGAACTCTCCCTGGTCGGCACCGAGAAGGACCTGTACGACACCGACCAGGCCATCCGCACCGGGAGCCGCCCATGAGCCGAGCGTGGGGACCACCGCCGTGGATGTGGTGCGGCAGCACCGCCCGCAGAACAATCCCGATGAGCCCAGGCGGCAAGCTCGCCTCACCAGGACCGTCGATGCCCGGAACGGCCCCATCCGCTCCGACAAACCAGACCGGGGGCGGCCGATGAGCCGGGCGTTGGGTCCGCGGCCGTCGATGTGGCACAGCAGCGCCGCCGGCGGCTGGCTGGTGCTGCTGCTGTGCTGGGCGCCGGTGCTGTGCTTCGCGCTCGTGTGGGTCGCCGCCCGGGCGGCCGCCGCGGTGGCCGGTGGCCGGGTGAGGGGGTTCGGCAGCGACTTCATCCTCGCCGTGCTGCACGGCCGGTTCGAGCAGGCCTGGCCGGGCACCCCCACGCCGCTGGTCGTCATAGTCCTCGTGGCCGGTGGCCTCGGCATTGTGGTGGCCGGTAACCACCTGTGGTGGCGGGTCGAGCAGCGTCGTTCCGTACCGGGTGATCCGGTGCAGGCGATGGCCGGCGGCCCTGGGCTGGAGGGGCTGCACCGCCGTCAGGTCGCCGCCAAGGCCGTCGAGCTGCGCCGGTCGCTTCGGCTGGAGAGGCCGGAACGGCTGGAGGCGGGGGAGATCGGGCTGCTGCTCGGCCACGAGCTGCGGCGCTCCCGTAAGACGGGTCCGGCGCTGTACGCCTCCTGGGAGGACACCCTGGTGGCGTTCATGGCCCCACGGTCGGGCAAGACGACCGCGTTGTCGATCCCGTACGTGCTGTCGGCCCCGGGCGGGGTGATCGCCACCAGCAACAAGGCCGACCTGTGGGCCGCCACCGCCCGGCTACGAGCCGAGGCCGGCGGCCGGGTGTGGCTGTTCGACCCGCAGAAGATCACCTACCAGCCCCAGGCCTGGTGGTGGAACCCGCTGGCCGCCCTGGGCACGGTGGAGGACGCGCATCGGCTGGCCGGGCACTTCGTGCTGACCGTCGACGACCCGAACAAGAAGGACCTGTGGGGGCCGGCCGCCCAAGACCTGCTGTGCGCGCTGTTCCTGGCCGCCGCCACCTCCGGCCGCACCCTGCACCACGTCGCCGGCTGGCTGGACGAACCCGCCGTCCCCACCCCGATCGAACTGCTGCGGCACGCCGGGTTCGCGCTGATGGCCTCGTCGTTGAAAGGCACCCAGAACGGCGCCACCGAGACCCGCGACGGCATCTACCAGACCGCCCGCACCGCCGCCAAATGCCTGCGCGACCAGGACATCCTCGCCTGGGTCACCCCACACGACGACCTACCGGCCCTCGACCCGGCGAAGTTCGTCCGCCCCGGCCCCGGGGAGCCGGGCGGGACGCTGTACCTGCTGTCCAAGTCCCGGTCCGCGGCGGCCCCGCTGATCGCGGCGCTGACCGACACGGTGATGCGCGCCGCCGAACACCAGGCCGAACAATCCGGCGGACGGCTGGACCCGCCGCTGGTGGTGGTGCTGGACGAGGCGGCCAACATCTGCCGGATCGCCGACCTGCCCGAGCTGTACTCCCACCTCGGTTCGCGCGGCATCGTCCCGGTGACGATCCTGCAGTCCTACGAACAGGGCATCACCGTGTGGGGCGAGCCGGGGATGGCCGCCCTGTGGGGTGCGGCCACCCGCAAGCTCATCGGCGCCGGCACCGACTCCCCCCGCCTCGCCAAAGATCTGGCCACCCTCATCGGCCAGCACGACGTCCCGGTCCGCTCCCTCACCTACGCGGATGGGCGGGCCTCGGAGCAGATCTCGCTGCGCCGCCAGGACATCCTCGAACCCGCCGCCATCCGCGCCCTCCCGCCCGGCACCGCCCTGCTGCTGGCCACCGGCGGCACACCCGCCCTGCTCAACCTCCACCCCTGGTACACCACCCCCCACGCCACACAGATCACCCAGGCCATCGGCGCCGCCGAGACCGCCATCACCCAAGCCGCCCGCCGGCACCACAGACACAAGGAAACCCCGATCAACCTGGAATAGAGCCCACCGCCCCTCTGATCACTCGCCCCAGCCTCCTCGGCCAAAGAAGGCGGGGGAGTGTCCGCCATGGCAGGGCAGGGCGGACACCGAAGCCGACCGAGCCCGATGCGAGCACACGTTCACCGACCTCGGAGCGGAAGGAGACCACCGCCATCAGCCACGACACCCTGGAGCAACGCCATGAATCCAGACCCCACGGCAACCGACGCCGCCGAGGAACTGCCCGACCCGTACTTCCCTGACGTCATCACCTGGGTGAACCAGCACTTCGTGCCGATGTACCGGCGCACGCTGGGTGGGGAGTTCCGCTGGTGCGCCCAGTGGTGGCGGCACGCCGAAGCGATCTCCCGGTTCACCGCCCTGTGGCACGCCTGGGAGGCCATGCGCCTGCAGCCGGCCACCGGCATCGGCCTGTGGTACCGCGACCACCTCGACCACCAGCTCCCGGTGCTGCTCGGCCCCCGAGGCCCCTTCTACCAGTGCACCGAGACCGAACACCTCGAACCCCACCAGGCCACCGTCACCCCCATGCCACCCGGCTACTGGGAACACGGCCCACTCGCCCTCGACCAGATCTGACACCACCCCGGCAGCGACGACGAACCGCTGCCTCGGTTCCTCCTCAGTCCCAAGGCGTGATCCGCCGTGCCCATCCAGGCCGCGCGGAGTCCGAACACACCGTCACATCAGCACCGCTGGAGGTCATGCATGCCGCAGCCGGTCCACCACGACCGCATCACCAACGTCGAAGCCACCCTCACCGACCACCAGACCCGCACTTCGGAACAGCCAGCGACCACCCCCACCGCCCGGGCGGTGCAGCTGCGTGACCTGCTGGTCGACCTGATGCACTACGCCGACGCCCACACCATCGACTTCGACCTGCTCCTAGAGGCTGCTCACCGCGCCTACCACCGCGAAGCACGCCAGACCTTTACCCCGGACGGCACCGCCCCTTCCGCCGCCGTCGCCCAGCAGATCATCGGCCTGCTCGCCCAGGACGTCACCGCCGCCGTCCGTGACCTCAACCTTGCCATCACCGGCACCGACGCCCGTCCGGGCCTGGCCGACCCGTACACCGCCCAGCGGGTCCTGGACGATCTGGCCCGCGCCACCCGCAATCTCGCGCGCACCTTTCCACAGATTTCCCGCTACCTGCGTCAGGAGCACAAGACAGGCAGGCTGGTGGACACCCACGACGACCCCGACCAGGCCATCGAGCTGGCCGCCCTCTACCTGGACGTCGCCAAGGGCACCGCCACGTCCCTCGCCGGCGCCCTCACCCGCACCCACCAGGCCATCACCGGCATGAAGACCACACCACCCGACCAGCCCACCCCAGCCGAACTCGCCGGCCGCGACTTCCCCACCGCAACGCCGGACCTGTCCGCAGCAGCCAAGCCCGCAGAGGAGCCGAGCCGATCCGCGAGGAACGTTCCGAGCCCGCGCAACACTCCACGCGCCTGACAGACCCCGGAACAGGCCCGCCACCACGGCGGACCAAAACAGGAGCCACGGCCATGCACCCGATCTGCGAGATCAAAGAGAACCTGAGACACCACAAGCCCTTACCGAAGCGGCTCACTTCCGCCTACCAGGGCTTCGAGGCGATCGAACACTCCATCCGGGGACTGCTGACGCTCGCCCGAGAACAGCCGATCCCCACCTACAAGAACGTCCTGTTCCAAGCCGTACTGGCCCGCGCAGAACTCGCCAAGGCCCCCGCGTTCCCATGGCCGCTCAACATCCCGCCACCGCGACCCGCGGTCGCCCTGGCCGACGACCGAACCGTCCTGCAGGAACTCGCCCACCTGGCCGAGGACATCACCTTCGCCCTCGTCGAGGCCTCCGCCCAGACAACAGAAGTGAACGACCACCGAGCCTGCACGGTGGGAGCCGTGCACGCCTGCCTCATCCAGCAAGGCCTGCACCGCGCGGCAGAAACCCTGACCGCCGAGAAACCGCACCGTACGCGCTGACCGACATCCCGGCGCCGCGGTTCGCGGCGCCGGACCCCTCAGGGATGACGAACACCAACCCGCACAGGAGCACAAATGATCGACAACACGACCTCTAAGCCAGAGCCCGCCCAGGTACTGGCCGACACGTACCGCAGGCTCGTTCAGCTCGAACGGACCATCGGCGCGCTCGCGGACGCGACCGAGGACGCCTTCATCAGCTGGGGCTTCCAGCAGGCGGACGCCGCCGACGCTCGCGACGCCCTGCGCACCGCACCCTCCCTCGCCGACACGGCACCCCTGCCGCCGAACACCGAGCCGCTGCCGGACGCCACCGTCGAATCGCTCGCCGAGCTCACCACTGGACTGCGCCGGGAACTGATCACCCTGTCGGAGCAGGTGAGCGATCCGCTGGACCAGCACGCCTGCCTGACCGCCGCCCTGTTCGTCGGCCACCTGAACGAAAGCCTGAGGTGAGCCGATGGCAACGTTCGGAGAACTCCTGACAGCGGCAGACCGCTACCTCACCCAGGCGACCGCCGAACTCGACCGGCCCGAGACCGAACACCAGGCCCGTCACCCCGGCACCGTGAACGAACTGGCCCGCCTGACCACCGTGCTCGCCCGCTACGGAGAACGCATCGGCAACGGCTTCGGCCTCACTCCCGCAAACACCGAGACGGTACGGTCCGCAGCCCGCGCCTTCACCCAGAACCTGCACCAGGCCGCCCGCATCCTCGGCACCCCCGAATGGACCGAGCCGGGTGGCCCGGATCTGGCGTGGACCTTACGAGCCGCCGCCAACACGCTCGGCTGCGGCCTGGACCTCCTCACCTCGCACACCACATCGACACCCGGCCAAGCCCAGCCCGCGACGGCCAACACGACGGTGATCACCGACCCGGAGGCATCGTCGGCCCTGCTGCACCGCCTGGGCCAGTACGCCCGAACCCTGGGCCATCTGGCAGAACGCAGCAGCCCAGACGCCCGGCAAGCCGCCCACCCACTCCTTCAAGCATCCACCTGCACCGAAGGCCTCCGTCCCACCGCCGCCCTCGCCCTCGAAGGCATCCGCCTGCGGAGCACGGGCGAACGAATCCAGCCCCTCCCCGGTGAAAGCACCGAGGAGTTACTGCACGGGATCCACATCAGCACCCAGCGGCTACGGAACCTCAACCCCCTCCTGGCCGGCACCCACACATGGCGCTACCTGGCCACCGCAGCAGCGATCACCTGCCGGCTCAACGGCCACATCACCGGAGTCATCACCCGAAGGCTCCGCGACCTGGGCCACCCACACCAGGGCGCGTCCCTCATCCCGGCAGCCCAGGACATCCGCGTCCTCGGCCGTAAGTGGCGAGCCATCGCCCGGGAATGGGACACCCTCTTCGAAACCCGCCTCACCCCCGGCACCACCCCCGCCGCCATCGACGCCAGCGACCTGATCATCCGCCTCGGCCGCCTCATCTACACCGACCCCACCTGGACACCCGGCCCCAAAGCACGCAGCGAAATAGCACCCCCAGAACGACTCATCCCGGACGTGGCACACGCGGGCGCACTCGGCCTGGCAGTCCTACGGTCGATCGAGGCCTGCACCGCACTGGCCGCCGCCCACCACACCGCCGTCGCCGACGCCACCAAGATCGCCATGATGCGCCGCACACTCCCCAGATACGCCGGCCACCGCATCCCCGCCGCCGGCCGCAACATCCGCATCCGCTACGAAACCACCCACCACCACGGCCGAGAAACAACCGTAGCCCTCGGCAAAGCCCTGCTCGCAGCCATACCGGAACACTCACCGACAGCGGCCGAAACAGCCCTCATCGTCCACCGGGCATCCACGCCACCCGGCCACGAATCCCCAGCGGCACTCGCCGCCCAGTCCTTCCCCGGCATCACCGCACAAGCCCTGCGGATGCTCGGAAAGCAAACCGCGTCCGATCCACCCCGGATTCCCAGCCCATCACGGAGCCCACGCAGAGCCAGGTAACCCTGACTTCCCGAGCCGGTAGCGCGGGTTTGATTTCCGTCACCCGCTCTGAACGACGAAGCTCCAGGCCAGGGATAGTCTCCGGCGCTGGGGCTTTGGTCGTCATGAGGTGTGTTCATCCTCGCGCGCCCGCTGCGTGCCCGACCCGTCGTCGTGCCCGTCCGGCTGCCCCCGGCTCTTGCTCGGTTCCATCCGGGCGAGCCTGTCGAGGGGCGCTGGCACCGCCCGGAGCGTGCAACGTGGGCGCCGGCCGGCCGGCCGGACGGCGCGCGCCCGGCCGCGCATCGACGCAACACCCGCCCAGCACCCCAGCCAACGGCGATCCCAGGGTCGCCCCGCCGCCCCGCCGCGAGCAGACACGAAGGGCCGCACAGCCCGACCACCTCCTCGGCCCCCGACCCGCAGCCCTCACGACGGACACCCCGGCACCGAGGCCGCAAGGCCGGTACAGCGACCTGACCCTCAGGCCGACATCGGGCCGGATGGCGCAACGAGAAAACCCCAGGTCAGACTGCAAGTGGTGGCACCCGGAGCCCACTGGGCGTTACGCTCGGGGCGGCACCGGGGCGAGGATGGCGGAACGGACACCGAAACCCCAGGTCAACAGCACCGCCAACGAGCACCCGTCGCAACGCACCGCCCGACACCGAGGGCATAGAAACGACGTAGTTTCTTGATGCCGCCGCCCATGCCATTGCTGTCGCAACGCACCGCCCGACACCGAGGGCATAGAAACCGGTACACCTTCGTGTCCATCCGATGGAACCCCAGGCGTCGCAACGCACCGCCCGACACCGAGGGCATAGAAACAGCGTGTGAAGTGCGTCTTCGCTGCAGCTCTCCTCGATGTCGCAACGCACCGCCCGACACCAAGGACATAGAAACTGACGGGCGAACTGCCCCAGCAGTGCGTCGTAGGTCTTTCGCAACACGCCGCCCGATACCGAGGGCATGGAAACGGCTTATTACTGCCCGGGGGGCACGTCTGTGGCGTGCTGTCGCAACGCACCGCCCGACACCAAGGGCGATGACGCGTTGCGTCGTCGCACCGGCCGGCGCTCAGCCACCGGCTCACATGGGCCGAGGTCTTTCTTGCCTCCGGCTCCGGGAAGCCCAGGGGCCTGTGTGGACGCCGCCGGATCAGGTGGCATGCGCTTCCCGAATGACGAGAACGAGCAGGGGACGCGCTCGAGTCATGTTCCAGCCGTGTCGGCAATGGGAAATTGAGTGGCACGGTGATCGTTGCGGACATGCTGGAATCTGATTCCTGTGAGGATTGATTTTCTGGTGACAGAGACGGCGCTTTCGGGGTTATAAATCGTTTCTATTATCGGACTGCATGTTATTGGTGTTTTGGTCATGGGCTGCGGGCGATCCCGATGCGGATGTTCCGGGAAGTGATGGCGAAGGCGTCTTTTGGGGGGTTAGCCTGCCGGAGCGGGTGAAACGGGGGCTTGATCACCGCGGCCATGGGCGTCTTGCCGGTTTGGCGCGGCATGGAGCATGAGCCGGTCGTACGGGGGTGAGGGGTGACGGGGGTCGGGTCACGTGACGCGTCCGAGGTCCATGACCTTGTCTTGATCGCCGTTCCCGGTGTGCAGCGGTTCATCGACGAGGCGCGTTCGACCGCGGACGTCCATGCGGCCAGTGAGATCGTCGCCCGGCTGGCGGCCGAAGGAGCGCGGGCGTGCGCGGCGGCCTCCCCAGCGGTGCGGCTGATCTTCCCGGCCTGGGAGAACGGCCGGGACCACGCTGCGAGGGACGGCGCATCGGGGCCGGACGGACCGGCGGGACCCAACCGGATCGTGCTCATGGCGCCCCCCGAGATCGCCGAGGACGTCGCACGGACCGCGGTCGAGGCCATCGAGGCGGAGTGGAGGCGGTTGCTGCGCGCCACGTTCCGCATGGACGGCGACGACGCGGTGCCGCCGAGGACTCCGGGAATGCCGGTGACGGTGTGGGTGCGCGTCCCGGCCGGTGAGGGAGGTTACGCCGAGCAGTGGGCGCGGGCCCAGGCGGCGATGGCGGCCCGCCGTGTGCTGCGGGACTTCCCGCCGGTGCAGGAACGGGACACCGAGCTGTGCGATCTGAGTCCCCGCTGGGCGGCGGCCGGGAGACCACCGCCGGGGCTGCGTCCACACGAGGAGGCCCGGCTGGCTCCCGCCAACTGGGTGAAACGCCGCTGGCGGCATGTCCGGGCGGCCGGGGGATCCGATGCGGGAGAGGTCGTCGGGTTTCCCTCCACCTCGTCGATCGCCTCGGCGCCGTTCCGCCGGGAGGTGCTCCAGCGGCTGGACGACGAGGAGATCGCCCGCTGGGTGCGGGCGCTGCGGGAGGCCGCGCAGGCCGTCAACCGGGCGGCGGAGACCCCGGTGCCCGCGCTGGAGCCGTTCGCCCGGAACGGCGGCGGCCTCGCCCGGTGGCTGGCCGCCTCGGGCGGCCCCTGGGTCTACCCGGAGCGATGGCAGGCCGAACGGCTGGCCCGTGACACCAAGCGCCCGCTCCAGGACATCCGGCAGGCGGCGGAACGCGGCCGCCGGGCCGCCCAGACGCTGCTCGATGTGATGGGCGACGGGCACCGGATCCGTCCGCCCACCGACTACCTGGCGGTGATCGTCCAGGACCTGGACGACATGGGCCTGTTCCTGAGCGGCCGCCGCCCGGCCGCCGACGGCACCAGGCTGGCCCCCGACCCGGAACGCCACCGGGACGTGTCCCGGCGGCTGGCCGGGCTGTCGGTCGAGCAGGCCGCCCGGTTCGGTACGGCCGACCTGCTGGGCGTTCCGGTGTACGCGGGCGGGGACGACCTGCTGGGCTTCGCTCCCGCGAGCACCGCGCTGGCCGCCGCACGGGCCGTACGCGACTCGGTCCCGGCCGAGTCGCGCACGGCCAGTACGGCGGTGGTGTTCTTCCACCAGTCGCACAGCCTGCGTGACGCGCTCCACACGGCCCGCGAACTGCTCGACGACGCCAAGGAGAACGTGCACGGCAAGAACGCGCTGGCCGTGGCCTATCTGCGCCGTTCGGGAGCCACCGAGGCGTCGGCGCAGCCCTGGCAGGACCGTTCGGGGACCAACGCCGTGCAGCGGTTCGCGGTTTTCGCCGCCGACGCCGATCACCTGCTGTCGCCGCGCCTGCTGGCCGATCTGCAACGCGACCAGGGTGAGCTGGCCGGCCTGCACAGGGTCGCGCCGGAGCGGTACCGCGACGAACTGGCCCGCCTGGTCGGGCGGCACATGGCCAACCCCGACGAGACGGCGGCCTGGGCCACGGCCCGCGAGCTGGAGGCGCTGGGGATGAGCGAGGCACTGCGTCCGCGAGAAGTCCCGGCGGACGTCCCCTACCCGCTGCCCGCCGCGCGTGTCGCGGTGTTCCTGCGTCAGGAGGCATGGCCCTACCCGCAGCGGCAGGAGGCGTCCCGATGACGGCACCGGCTGACGAGACGGAGCAGGGCGCGCAGGTGTGGCTGTCGTTCACGCCCCGTGACACCGTCTTCGTCCGTGACGGCAGGTCGTTCGACGCGGCCGCCGACAACGCGGGCCGGGCGGTGCTTCCCTGGCCGAGCACCATCGCCGGCGCCTGCCGCGCCGCCCTGGGCCGTGACGAGGACCTGCGCTGGGTACGGGGTCCGATCCTGGCCCGGCGCGGGCGGGACCGCTGGACGCCGTACTTTCCCGTCCCGGCCGACCTGGTGCGAGAGCCGGGTCGTGATGCGCCGGTGCACCGCCTGACCTGCGGCGGACACCGGATCGACACCGACCTGGGGGACCAGGTCGAAGCCTGGCTGGAGCCGCCGCCCGGGGTGCACAAGATCAAGCCGCTGACCGGCTGGCTGGACGCGTCCACCATGACCCGCTATCTGGCCGGGGACCTGCCGGGACAGGACGGGCTGAGCACCGGCGACCTCGACGTGGCCGACCCGGTCGCCTCCGAGCCGCGGATCGGGCTGGCCCGCCAGGACCGCAAGGCCCGCACCGGCTACTTCTACCAGGCCGCTCACCTGCGGCTGGCGGACCGCTGGGGTTTCGTGGCCTGCTGCGGGCTGCCGGACGGATGGACGGTGGGAGACCCGGACCCCGTCCCGCTGGGCGGCCGGAGCCGGCTGGCCGACGTGGCGGAGGCAGACGGTCTGGCCTGGCCGGACGCACCGGAACGGTTCCCCGGCGGGCGGGTGCTGGTGTACGTGGCGACCCCCGCGCTGTGGCCGGACGGCTGGCGGATCCCGCTGCCGGACGGCGCCGAACTGGTGGCCGCCGCGGTGGGGGACGCGATGCCGGTCGCCACGACCTCACCGCGCCGGAGTTGGAAGGAGCACCGCAGGCTGCGCTGGGCGGTCCCGGCGGGCTCGGTCTACCTGCTGCGTTTCACCGGCTCGGACGAGGCCGCGCGGGAAGAGGCCGCCGGGCGGTGGGCGGTGGGGGCGCACGGCCGGGCGCTGGGACCGGCCATGGAGGACATCTTGCGCACGGCCGGTTTCGGCGTGGTGCTGACGGGAGTGTGGACGTGACACGGCAATCTCGCAGTGGACCCCGACGGAGCAGGGAGCTGCTGCTCTACCTGTACGCGGAGTCGCCGGTGCACGCGGGGGCCTCCGACAGCCTCGACGTGCTCGACCTGCCGGTGCAGCGGGAGGCCACCACCGGCTATCCGGTGATCTGGGGGCAGAGCCTCAAGGGCGCGCTGCGCCAGGCCGCCGGAGACGCCGGATGGGACGAGCGCCTGCTGACCTGGGTGTTCGGATCCGAGCCCGGCCAGGCCGGTGACGAGGGCACCTGGCCGGGCGCGCTGGCCGTGGGGGACGCGCAGCTGGTGGCGATGCCGGTGCCGACGCTGCGGCACACGTTCGCCTGGGTGACCTCGGACCTGGCGCTGGGCCGCCTGGCCCGCCGGTTCCACGCGGCGGGGCGTTCCGTGCCACAGCCCACCAGCGTTGCCGCCGACGGGGCCGCCGCAGCCGACGCCAAGTGGACCGACCACCAGGGCGGCAGCGGCGAGGTGCTCGGACCCTGCGTGGTGGGGCTGGGCACCGCACCGGACGAGGCCCTGGCCGCCTGGGCCCGGCGGCTGGCCGCCGAATGCCTGCCCGGCGCCGACGGCCGGGCGCCGGACGGTCCCGCGCCGCAGCCCTCGGAGGGCGCGGACGGCCGGTCGGCGGGCGATGCGGCACCGGACGCCCGGGCGTCCGATCCGTTCCGTCCGTTCCGGGACAAGCTGGCCACGGACCTGATCCTGGTCGGGGCCAGCATCATGCCGACCCTGCTCACCGAGTGCACCGAGCAGACCGCCCGGGTCCAGCTCACCGACGTCAAGACCGTCCAGCACGGCCCCTTCTACAGCGAGTACCTGCCCGCCGAGACCATCCTGGCCGCCGCCCTCACCCTCCGCGAGCTGCCCCCTCCCCGCGCCAAGGCGGGCGCACCGCCCACCGAGGACGACTGGTACGGCACCGCGCTCACGCACATGACCGACCTGCTGGACAGCCGGCTCATCCAGATCGGCGGGGACGAGACCCTCGGCAAGGGCCTGGTGTGGTGCCGGCTGCTGGGAGCGCGTTGATGGCCCGTCGCATCGACCAGGAGATGGCCGCCGCCGCGTCCAACCTCATCACCGGACAGGTCGACCAGGAGCTGCGCACCCGCTACCGGCAACTGCCGGTGCGGCTGCGCACCGCCGGGCTGGCCGCCACCTACGCCTTCATCGCCTCCAAGGCCAACGGCACCGACCGCCTGGCCGCCGCCTACCGCTCGGCGGCCGAGGGCATCCGGCGGCGGCTGGTCGAGCAAGGACTGCTGGCCGGCGACTGGCGGACCATGACCGCCCGCGACGTCCTCGACCAGCTGGGCCACATGGACGCCGCCGCCTACGCGCGGGCCTCGGCCGAGGTGGCGGCGCTCACCGGATGGCTGAGCCGGCTCGCCGACGCCATGTACCGGCGTCCGGCCGACGACGGCGACGGCGGGGATTCGTGACCCGCGCCGCCGGTCCGTTCGGGCGGATCGTCGAGACCGACGGTACCGCCCTCAAACCCCGGGCGGGCTACCAGCTCGGTCGTGACGCCAACGCGCTGGTGGTGCTGAACCGGCTGGCCTTCCCCGAGTACGCCACCGTCCGTGGCCGCACGGTCGTGGAGTTCCGCGACAAGACGACCCGGGCGCTGCTCAACTGGTCGGCGGCCACCGGGCTGGGCCAGCACCCCGAACTCCTGGACCAGGTACGGGCCCGCCGCGAGCACGCGATCGCCGGGCTGCGGCGACGTGGCCTGACCGTGACGCGCCTGCGGGCGGTCCCCGAGTGGCGGATCGCGGTCGGCCTGGGCAACCGGGCCAACGCCCACGAGATCGGGTTCAGCCTGCACGGCACCTATGGCTGGCCGATCATCCCGGGCTCCACCCTCAAGGGGCTCGCCGCCTCCTACGCCCGCCAGGAGCTGGGGGACGACGACCAGATGCTGGCCGACGTCTTCGGCGGCCCACGCCCTGGGCAGCGCGCCACCCGGGACACCTCGCGCCGCGCCCCGGTCGCCTTCCTGGACGCCCTGCCCGCCGACGGCCCCGCCACCGTGGCCGTGGACGTCCTCACCCCGCACGTCAAGCCCTACTACGACGCCATCGAGAAGAACAGCCCCCAGCCGCCGCCCCCCGCCGAGTACCACAACCCCGTCCCGGTGCACTTCCTCACTGTCACCGGCCCCTACCTGGTGGACGTGGCGAGCCGGGACGAGGCCGCGCTGGAGTTCGCCGTCGACTGGCTGACCAGGGCGGGTTCCGAGCTGGGCGTGGGAGCCAAGACCGCGGCGGGCTACGGCTACCTGGCGATCGAGGAGGAGCCGACGTGACCGTTCACATCATCTCCGTCGGCCTGAGCGTGCTGGAGGTCCTCGCCCAGCCGCGCATCGCACGCCACAAGGCCAAACTCGACCACGACGCCGACCTCATCGACGACATCGCCGACGCCCGCCCGCACGAACTGCTCAAGGACGCCGGAGCCGACGACCGCGAGGCGGCGTGCGCCTGGCTGGCGGGCGCGCTCGCCCCCCTCACGGATCCCGCGCACGACCCCGCCTCGTCCGCCGCCCTGCTGGAGGCCCGCAGCCGGATCAGGCCACACCGATGGTCGGCGCGGATCAGCGCGGAACTGCTCACCTTCGCCCGGATGGCGGGCCCCGGCCAGGCCCGGCTCGACCCCGCCGACACCGCCGTCCTGGTCGTCTCCGACACCCCGGACGGGCTGCTGGCCGCCCTGTGGAACGCCCTGGCGCTCGCCGGCGGCGACCTCACCCGGGTGAGCCTGCTGGCGGACCCGTCCGACGCCCTGCGGATGCCCGACCCGGCGGGCCGCGTCCTGCTGGCCCGCATCCCCGGCATGGACACCAGCAGCGACGAGGGCTTCCACCGGGCCATGCACGGGTTGGGAGTGCTCGGCCGCGCCCTGTACGAGCGCACCGACGGGCCGCTGGAGTTCCACCTGTCCGGCGGGTTCAAGGCGTCCATCCCCTACCTGGTCGCGATGGCCGAAGGGCTGCGATCCCTGGCGGGCGGCAGGCAGGTGCAGGCGTGGGTCCTGCACGAGGACACCCTGGACTCCTCCCGTCCCATCCGCATCCCGCTGCGCCGCGCGGTGCCCGAGGAGGTGCTCTTCGAACTGTCGGGGTTCGACGACACCGGCCGCCGCCCGCCGCCCTTCCCCGACCAGAACCTGCTGGAGGGATACGCCTACGACACCCGTCCGGACGGGCAGTACCTCACTCCGTTCGGCAGCGGCCTGCGCGCCCTGTTCGGCGACCGGCTCCCGCAGGTCCTGCCGTCATGACCCCGCCCATGTCCGCCGGCGGTGAGACCCTGCCAGGCCCGGGATGGAACCTGGGCGCAGGCGTGCCGGCCGCGATCCGCCGTGAACGCACCGACGACGATGTGCGACGTGACCGGCAGGCGTTGTCGACCGAACGGCTGAGGGAGCCGTTCCAGGTCCTGTACCAGGTGCGGTGGCGCGGTGCGGTGCCCGAGCGGGACGACATCGACACGGCTCTCGGCCGGATCGCCGCCGAACTCGCCGCCCACCGCGACCTGCTGGTCGCCGTGGTGATGAGTCCCGACACGGCGCTGGAGACGGCCGCCGAGCTCACCGGACGGCGGCAACAGGAGCCGGCCGACCAGTGGATGGCGCTGTGCTGGCTGGCCGAGGCCGCCTGGGAGGCGGTCACCGGCCCGCCCGGTGGGGGCCGCTCCCCGCAGGCGGTCTCACCGGAGGACCGGCGGCTGCTGTATCCGCTGGCCGCCCGGCTGCGGTTCCTCGCCCTGAGCGAGCCGTTCCGCGACCGGGGTCTGCCCGAACGCACCGCGTTGCGCCGCAGCGCTTTCGGCTCCACGTACCGCGGCAGCCCGGTGGACCGGCTCTACGGGGAGGGCTCCTGGAACGTCCTGGTCGACCATGCCCGCCAAGCCCGCGCCGACTGGCTGGCCTGCCTGGACGCCTACCAGTCCCATCCCTATCTGGCTCAGGCGCCGGCGGCGGCACTGGAGGAGGAACTGTCCCTGCTGGTCTTCACCCGAGGCCGGGGCAGTGCGCCGCTCAGCCTCACCGGCCGTGACCCGGACCTGCCCGCCGTGCTCGGCGCCGGCGACGTCACGTTCATCGGGGACGTGGTCGAACGGCACCTGCTTCCCCGTTTCGACCTGCCCTCGGTGGCGGTGCTGGGCTGGCGCGCCCATCCCGGTCCGGCCTCCCACCGGCGTCGCCGCTGCACGTTCCTCATCGGCGCCCTGATGATCGCGATCCCGCCGGTGGCGATCTTCGCGAGCCTGTGGTGGGCGACCGGCCTGGCCGCCGTGGCCTATGGCCTGCTCGGCCTCGGGGTGGTCGCCTTCGGCGGTACGTGGGCTGCGTTGTGGATGCTGCGGTTGCCCGCGGCCTCGTCCATCGGCCTGCTGGTGCTGCTCACCCTGCCCGAACACTGGTGGCAGTCGGCCCGCCCCGGATGGGGGGTGGCCGTCCTGGCCCCGGTGGTGCTGGCGGTGGCGGCGTTCGGCTATCTGCTGCTGGAGGCCCGCAACCACGGCATCGGCCGCCGGGCCACCGCCGTCCGCGCCTTGGCCGTCACCGGGGTCGGCGCCGTGCACGCCTTCGCGGTGGCGCTGATCGGCCTGGTCGCCGTCGCCCCGGCGTTCACCGCCAAGGGCCGGGAACTGGGACGGCTGCTGACCGGAACACAGGACGGGCGGCACCTGCTCGTCCTGGCGATGGCCACCGCCTGGTGCCTGGCCGTCGGCGTGTTCTCCCAGATCCTGTGGGACGACCGCCCGATCAGCGCGCCCCTGGCCCACACCGACTGGAGGAGCGCCGCGTGAAACTCGGCCGTCAGCCCGCCCGTGAACGGAGCCCCTCATGGCCTGGACCACGCTGAACCTCAAGGTCACCACCCCGCTGTTCAGCAGCGGCGCCGACCAGGAGTCGGTCGGCGACACCGGGATCCGGGTGCCCTCGCTGCGCGGAGCCATGCGGTTCTGGTTCCGCGCGCTGGCGGGAAGCCGGACCGGCACCGGCCCGGACGGCCTGAAGCTGCTGGCCGCCATGGAACGCCGTGTCTTCGGCGGCCCCGGCGTCCCGTCCGCCTGCGTGCTGCGCATCCCCGCCGGGCAGCGGATCCGCGTGGTGTCCACCCACCAGCGGCACGGCTTCATCAACCCCGACAACCCCGCCGACCCGTCCAAATGGATCGTCTACCTGCTGGGCCAGGGGCTGGGCGACCTGGGGAGGATGGACATCAAGCGCCCGTACGTGGCGCCGAACTCCACCTTCCAGCTCATGATCCGCTTCAACCACCGGCGCGCCGACCCGCCCGAGGTACGGGACGCGGTGACCGCCCTGGCCTGCCTCTCCCTCTGGCTGGCCTGCGCGTTCGGCGGCCTGGGCGCCCGCACCCGCCGCGGCTTCGGCGGCCTGCGCATCACCGAGGTCACCGGCGGGGGACTGCCGTGGGAGCCCGAGACGCTGCTCACCCCCGGACTGGACTACTACGAGAACCTCTCTGGCCTCGACGCCGCTCACGTCCTGGCCCCGTTCCCGGGATGGGACGAGCACCTCGACGTCCTGAGCGCCCAGGTCATCACCGACTCCAACGGCGGGTTCCGGCCGTCGGAACGGACCGGCCCCCCTGCCTTCCCGGTGCTGTCCGGCCCGCACACCGCGATGGCCCTCAGCCAGGGTGAACCGTTCCCCGCCTGGGACAAGGCCCTGATCGAGGCGGGCAACCGCCTCCGTATCGCCCGCGCCAGGATCAAGGCCCCCGGCGCCCGCTACGACCCGCCGCGCAAGACCTGGGAATGGCTGAACGTCGTCCACGGCGAGGAGACCACCTTCGACCTCGCCGCTCTGGGTCTGCCCGTGGTCTTCAACAAGGACGTCTCGGTCAACGCCGTCCAGGACGGACAGGAACTGCGCCGAGCCTCCATGGTGTGGCTACGTCCCGTCGGCGACCCCGAAGGCCGCCGGTGCCGGCTGCTGTCCATGGCCTTCCTCACCGAGTTCCTTCCCGAGGGCGCCCGGATACGGCTGCGCCACAACGGCGAGCCGGACAAGGACCTGGACGTCACCACACCCGTCGCCATCGCCCGCGCCCGCCGCTGGATGGACCGCCCGATCACCTACAAGCCCCCTGGAGGCTCCGGAGGAAGAAAGAACCGCCGATGAGCACCTCACACCCATCGACGTACGGCTCACGAACGCCGCCCGCCCCCCAGCCGCGGGAGTGACCAGCCCATGCCCACCGTCGTGACCCTGCGTCTGCTGCCCGCCGTCCCCGGCCCGCCCGACACCCGCCAACTGCACGGCCTGGCCTGCGCCCTGTTCGAGACGGACGTCGACCACCGCGCCCAGCGCAAGCCCTTCACCATCTGGCCCGCCACCCCCGACCCTCTCGACCCGCAGGCCGGGCTGCTGCTGCGGGCGAGCTGGCTCCCCGACACCCCACTGCCGTTCGACCCGGACGAGCTGACCAAGGTCCGCCTCGGCTCCCGCCTGTGCCCGGTCCTGTCAGCCGACCACACCACCCGGACCCGCGCCCGGCTCGCCGCCGGTCCCGCCCTGCACCGCGCCGAGCTGCGGTTCCGCTCCCCGGTCTACTTCGCCGCCAACAACCGCCGCACCATCGCCCCCGACCTGCGGCTGATCCTGCGCGGCTACCGAGACCGCTGGAACGAGCACCTCCCCGACGACTCCCCCCTGCGCATCGACGACGACCTGGCCCGCACCCTGCACCGCACCGTCGAACTGGTCTCCTACGAGCTGTCCACCACCCGCCACGACGGCGGCCACGGCCACCTGGTCACCGGCTTCACCGGCCGCATGACCCTCGCCCCCGCCCCCGGCACCCCACCTGACCACCAGACCACCCTCACCGCCCTGCTCCGCTTCGCCCCCTACAGCGGCACCGGAGCCCGCACCACCCACGGCTTCGGCGCCACCGCCCTCCACGAACCCCCCACCCGCCCATGACCCGCCCTGCACCCGGTACAGCCCCCACCGCGCAGGCCCGAAGTCGCCGAGGATGGCGCACCGGCATATCCGCAGGCCAGCCACCATGCGCTCGCGTCAGGGGACAGGGCGGGGCTATGCTCGAACCCGCCCCAGACCGAGGATGGCGGAACGGACACCGAATCCGCAGGTCAGTGCCCCTGAAAACGCCGACCCGTCGCAAGGCACCGCCCGACACCGAGGGCATAGAAACGCGTCCAGGCCTCGATCCTGGGGTTCTTCGGTTCGTCGCAAGGCACCGCCCGACACCGAGGGCATAGAAACGCGGCACCCGATTGTCGACCTTGCGTGGGGTCAAACGAGTCGCAAGGCACCGCCCGACACCGAGGGCATAGAAACCCACTTGCCGTTCACACGGCGTTTGATCACCGTAAAAAGGTCGCAAGGCACCGCCCGACACCGAGGGCATAGAAACCAACGAATCCCACGCCTGACCGATCTCGGCTACAACCCGTCGCAAGGCACCGCCCGACACCGAGGGCATAGAAACACAGGGGCATGGCCTGGGATCTGTCTTGGGCTCCACGAGTCGCAAGGCACCGCCCGACACCGAGGGCATAGAAACTCACCTTGCCACCACGGCAGCTTTGACAGTCCGTACCGTCGCAAGGCACCGCCCGACACCGAGGGCATGGAAACGTCACCGCTTTATCGGGTTCTTCCTGTGAACCAGCAGGAAGAAAGTGTCACAAGACTGCCTGACACCGAGGGCATGGAAACTTGAAGGCCCAACCGGTCCGGTTCATGTCCCGCTGGTCGTGGTGGGGCGTCTGGGGTGATGGTCGATGGGGGAGTTGCTGGCTCGGGCGTTCACCGAGCAGGCATTGCTGGACGCCTGGGACGAGGTGCGGGAGTCGGCGTTGGCCGATGGGGTGGCCGGGCCGGAGGTGGAGCGGTTCGAGGCGTCCGCGGCGCAGAGGATCAGTGAGCCGGCCGAGCAGCTGGCCGATGGGGCGTTCGAGCCCGGTCCGGTGTTCCGGGTGGAGATCTCCAAACCGAGCGGCGGGGTACGGCGGCTCGGGATTCCCTCCCTGGTGGACCGGATCGTGGAGCGGGCGCTGCTGGAGGAGCTGGATGCGATCATCGATCCGCTGCTGTTGCCGTGGAGCTTCGCCTACCGGCGCGGGATGGGTGTGCGGGATGCGATCGCCTGCCTGGTGGAGGCCCGGGAGGCCGGGGCGCGCTGGGTGGCCCGGGCCGACATCAAGGACTGTTTCGACGACATTCCGCGCTGGACGTTGCTGGGGCGTGTGCGGGAGGTCGTCACCGATCTCCAGGCGGTCGATCTGATCCGCCGGTTCCTGGACCGTCCGGTCGTCGGCGAACGGGTGAGCCGGCAGCGACGCGGGCTCGGGCTGCATCAGGGCAGCGTGCTGGCTCCGCTGCTGTCCAACCTCTATCTGGATGCCTTCGACCGGGCGATGCTCGCGTCCGGGTATCGGGTGATCCGGTTCGCCGACGACTTCGCCATCCCGGTCGCCGACCGTGCGGCGGCCGAGCGGGCGTTGGCGCGGGCCACCGAGATCCTGGACGGCCTGCGCCTGGAGTTGGGGGCCGCCAAGACCAGGACCGTCTCGTTCGACGAAGGCGTGACGTTCCTGGGCCGGACGGTCACCTCCACGACCAGCCCGGGAGCCGAGGCGCTCTCGCACCCGGTCGAGACGGTGGTCTACGTCGACAAGGACGGTGCGCTGCTGCGCAGCCGCGGGGACCGGCTGGTCGTCGAGCACAACGACACCGCGTTGTTCAAGCTGAACCTGCGGCGGGTCCGCCAGGTCGTCTGCGTTGGCAGGGTCGGGATGACCACACCCTTCCTGCACCGCGCCCTCGGCAGGGGGATCGACATCGTGGTGCCGGCGACCAGGGCGGTCCAGGCGGGCGGCTGTCCTCCCTGACCCATACCGACCCCACGGCCCGTCGCGCCCAGTACCGGCTGGCCGACGACACCGGCCGGGCCACAGACCTGGCCAGGACGTTCGTCGACGGCAAGCTCGCCAACATGCGGGTGGCGCTGCTACGGGCCGACCGCCGCGACCCTGACCCGCTGCGCGCCGACGTGGCCGAAACGCTGGCCGCGACCCGGCTCGTCCTGGCCGACGCCACCTCCATCGACCAGATCATGGGCTACGAGGGGTCCGCCACTCGCGAATACTTCCGCACCTGGCGGCACATGTTCGCAGACCTGTGGGGATTCACCGGCCGCATGCGCCGTCCGCCGCCGGATCCGATCAACGCGATGCTCTCCTTCGGCTACACCCTGCTGACCCACGAGGCGATAGCTGCGCTGCAGATGGCCGGCCTGGATCCGGCAGTCGGCTTCCTGCACCAGGCCCGATGGGGGCGCCCCAGCCTCGCCCTGGACCTGATCGAGGAATTCCGTCCCATCGTGGTCGACGCCGTGGTGCTCCGCTGCATCACCACCGGAACCGTCCGCCCGGAAGAGGCCGACACCGATCCGGAGAAGGGCTGCCGTCTGGGCACTCGCGCCAAACGCGCGTTCATCGCCGCCTACGAACACCGCATGCTGACCCTGTTCACCCACGAGCCCACCCGCCGTCGCGTCTCCTACCGGGTCGGTCTCGGCCTGCAGGCCAAGGCACTGGCCCGCACCGTCCTCGACCCTGACCGCCCGTACCGGCCCATCCGCTGGAAATGACGCGATGCGCTACCTGATCACCTACGACATCGCCGACGACGCCCGCCGCGACGACATCGCCACCCTGCTGTCCGGCTACGGCCCCCGCGTCCAGCTCAGCGTCTTCGAATGCGACCTGCCCTCCCGCCGCGAAGCCACCGAACTGCGCAAACGCCTCCGCACCCTGATCGACCCCACCGAGGATCAGATCCGCTTCTACCCTCTCGACGAACGCGCCATCCGCAACACCACCGTCCTCGGCGCCCGCGTCATCGAAGAACGCCAGGACTTCTGGATCATCGGATGACCCGGTACAGCCCTCCACCGAACCCGCCGAAACCACCTGGGATGGCGCACTCCCAAAACCCCAGTTCAACGCCCTACCACTCGCCCCCGCCCGCCCCCACCGCTATCCTGAGCGCACCCCCACACCGAGGATGGCGGAACGGACACCAAAGCCCCAGGCCAGCACCCCCGCAAAACCCGACCCGCCGCAACACACCGCCCGACCCAGAGGGCATAGAAACGAGCGGACGGGAGTCCGTGGCGCCTGCCGACTCAAACCAGCCGCAACACACCGCCCGACCCAGAGGGCATAGAAACTCTAGCCGAGTCCCATCGAGGCCATGTAGGCCTTAGTGTGCCGCAACACACCGCCCGACCCAGAGGGCATAGAAACCTTCAGGATGATCCAGTCGAAGACGTAGTGCGCGACGGCGAACGCCGCGACACACCGCCCGACCCAGAGGGCATAGAACCAAGATCTCCCAGGGTGCTGACCCCGTCGTTGACGAGGCCGCAACACACCGCCCGACCCAGAGAGCATGGAAACCGCGCAATGTGAACCGGACCTTCGGCCTCACCAGTTCGTTGTAACGCACCACTCGACTCCGCGGGCATAGAAACAGCTGGCGGACGCGAAGGCCCGCGGGTTGAACCCGCTGGCCGCGAGATGCCGCTCGACTCCGAGGGCGTGGGAATCCGAGGATGATGCCCCGGGCCTCGACCGGACGGCCGTTGGTCGCAAGGCGCCGTCCGGCTTCGGGGATATGGAAGGTCACCTGCGTGTTGATCGCAGTACGGCTGGTGTGGAGTTGAATGCACCGTCCGACCCAGAAGACATGGGACGCGTGTAGCAGTCGCGCAGGATGACGACCTCGCCGTGCCGCAACTCGCCATCTGATCTGAAGGTGCATAGAAACGTCTTGCCGTGGACGAACCGCAGCGTGATGGTCACGCCGCGACGCACCGCCCGCCCCAGAAGGCGTGAAAAGCAATCTGGGAATGAGGCCGGGCCGCTCCACCCACCACATGTGTCGGCCTGCGCCGCTCGCTTACGAGAGCGGTCCCGGATCATGGGCATCGGTGCGTTCGAGCGCTCGCTCGGATCCGGTCGGCTGTGGAGAAGTCCGAACTTCTCCGTCGTCCACGGACCTGAAAGGTGGAGGTGCTATTTCGGGAAAGTCATCTCGTTTTGAACTCGACGGGGCCGACGCTCATGCAGAAGTTGCCGTTGGAGTAGAGTACGGGGCGGGCCTCCTGGTGGTTGCCGCTGTACTTCTCAACATGCCTGATCTGGACTCCGTCGGGTGCGGTGAAGTCGATCAGGGCGATGGCGACCCAGTAGGACAGGTTCCGATCGCTGTAGAGCGGCGCCGTCACGGTTGATCCACGTCCGTCGGTGACGACCGCTCGTGCTCCGTAGGACTTGAAAGAGCCGGTTCCGTTCTCGACCGCGCTGTAGGCGCAGATGAGGACATAACCCTGGAGATCGGGGCGATGGATGGTGATGGTCTCCCGGCCGGGTGTGCGGGCGTCGCCGTCGAGAGCGATGAAGGGCGGGGCGGAGACGGAGCCGAGATTCCGGTAGTAGATCGCGTCTTCGGACTTGGTCGGCCGAGGCCCCTTGGGGGTGACCGAAGCGCGTGGCACGTAGAGGGCGTACAGGTCGAGATCCGCGCCGGCGCGGCGGCGGGCCCGGCTACCGCCGTTCCACTCCAGGGAGGCCGTGATGACCAGGCCGGGATCTTCCTTGCGCATGTTGATCGTGGCCTGGCCGCCCTTCGTCAGCGCGACCTTGCCCAGAGGCCTGGCCGGCTGTGCGGGCGAGGGCAGGGCAGGAGGCGTGAACGAGCGCCGGGTTTCTTGGACGAGTGGCGTGCTCACATGAGCAGAAGCCGGTGATGTCGCCGACGTGTCGATGGTCGGCGCAGTCCCGGGGTCGTCCACCACGATGCCGAAGTCGGCCGCCAGCCCGGCCAGTCCGTTGGACCAGCCCTGACCGACCGCACGGACCTTCCATACGTCCTGGCGCCGGTACAGCTCGGCCAGGATGACCACGGTCTCTCCATGGGTCATGGGCGGCGGCGCGAACATGAACTCCTGCGAGCCGCTCGCAATGTTCGCGCGAGGAGTGCTGTGGGCGTCGAAACGGGCATGAGGATGGTCGACGTCGATGCTCGCGACGACAGCGACTCGTTGCACCGAGGGCGGGACACGGGTGAGATCCGCGGTGACGACGGACCCGGCCACGGCCACACCGTCCTGCGCCGGATGGTTGTAGAACACCAGGTCGTGGTCGCTGCGGACCTTGCCATCCGGCCCAAGGAGCACCGCGGAGACGTCGACGGGTACTCCGGCAAGGACGGAGACACGGCACTGGGGGCCATGCAGAGGCGCATTCGCCCCCTTGCTGAGAAAAGTGGTCATGCGAGCCCTCCGTAACATCCCGTCCATGGTGATGGACGCAGGGATGTCACGCAGGAGAAACGATTGATACGCCTGCGGTTCATATGTCCGTCCGTACGCAGGGCAACAGCGAGACGACCGCTGAGTTTCAGGGCGGAGCCGCACAGGCGCAATACGACCCGTGTGGCTTCGTGGCACCGCCCGGGATCGCGCGAGCGGCGCCTGGCAGGCAACCGGACGCGCTCTATCCAAGGCGCGTCTGCGCGGCGTTCGCTGCTGAGATGACCATCTCGTCGACGAGCCAGCGGATGTCGGTGGGGAGGTCGATGAAGGCTCGGAGGACCTCGGGGCGGATGGTGCCGTCGTCGAGTTTGCGGCGGAGGGCTTGGAGGGTGAGGTCATTCTCGATCTGTCGACTCTCGGTGGTGGGGCCGAAGTAGCCGAGGGGGACGCCGAAGAACCGCGCCAGGGCGGTCAGGGTGCGGAGCTGGGGGTTGTCCTGGCGGCCGGTGCGTAGCTTCCACACGGTGGTGGAGGAGATGTCCTCACCGGTGGCGGCGGTGATGGCGGCGGCGGCCTCGATGTTGGTCTTGGGCGGTGGGGCGTCGGCGGGCCACATGTTGTTGATCAGCCACTCGACCTTGTCGGCCAGGGATGCCGAGGGGGTGGGGGCCTGGCTCGTCGCGGTGTCCTGAGACATCACCGCTCCCGTCTGTTGCTCGAAGTAAACTGACAATCATCTGGTGTTTCGTGGTTGACAGTCGCCGCTGGGTGACGCATCGTCTGTTCGGTGACTGTAGTTGACGGGATGGTGTCGTCAACGCACCGACACGGGGGAGTGCCCATGGGGGTAGTGGATGCCGGATGCCGCAGTGAGCTGCGGGAACGCCAGGCTCGGCTGCTGCGGCTGCACTGGGAGCTGACGCGGTTAGGCGTACGGGTCAGCGTGTGCAAGCCGCGGAACGGGCGCTGGAAACTCAAGCTCCGAGGACGGCGCTGGTCGGAGACGGTGCTGTGCGCCGGCGCCGAAGGCACCTACGCGTATGTGACCGCCCACGGTCGGCTGCTCGGCCGTGCCGAGGACGCTCGCCACGTCGCCCGCATCCTGGTCTGGATGCTGGAAATGAGGGTCCGATGAATCGGCTCGGCGTCCCTCCCACATGGCCGGCCGGTGCGGTCGGGCCCCTGGCTCCGGGACGGCGTGGCAACCGGGTGGCCATGCCGGCTCACGGGAGAGCTGTCAAAGTCGCGGCTTCGGCCATCGCGCCGCTGGTTCTGGCCTTGGCGGTGCTGGGCGCGATGGGGTCGTTCACCACGGTGCGGGACATGGCCGAGCCCTGGTTCGGGGAGCTGGCGTGGATCGTCCCCATCGGCCTGGATATCGGGATCTTGGTCCTGCTGGCCTGGGACCTGCTGATGGAGTACCTGGCCCTGCCCTGGCCGGTGCTGCGGTGGGTCGCCTGGGCGTTCATCGCCGGCACCGTCGCCGTCAACGTCCTGGCCGCGGGCGGTGATCCGGCCGGGGTGGTGATGCACGCGGCGATGCCGGTGCTGTTCATCGTGGTGGTCGAGGGCGTACGGCACCTGATCCGCCAATGGGTCGGCCTGGCCACCGGCCGACTCATCGAACGCATCCCGGCCGCACGCTGGCTGCTGGCGCCGATCTCCACCGCGCTGCTGTGGCGGCGCATGGTGCTCTGGCACGTCACCACCTACCAGCGGGCGCTCGACCTGGAGTACCGGCATCTGCTCGCCGTCTCCCGGCTCCAGCAGCGGCACGGCCGATGGACCTGGCGCTGGCGGGCACCACTCGACGCCCGTCTCGCCCTGCGCTGGTTGCCCGCCGAGCTCACCGGACGTTCCACCTCGATGCCGTCGCTCACGGAGCCGGTCGATGACCCCGAACGCGACCCACCGCACGACCACGGGGAAGAGGACCGCGCCGAGCCGTTCGATGAAGAACTCGTCGAGACGACCCGCCGGATTCTCGCAGAGGCGAGCCGCCAGGGGATACGGCTGAACCGTACGGAACTCGGCCGTCGCCTGCGGGCGCTCGGCTTCTCCATCGCCAACGACCGGATCACCGAGCTCCGCGCCGTCGCCGGCGGCGACCGTGAACAACGCCCTGACCAGCCCACGTCCCAGACCCCGCGCACGGAGCAGTGAGGTCCGAACATGCCCGAACCGCTGTCCGCCCCAGAGGACGCACGTCGCGCGCAGGAACGCGAGCGCCTGCTGACCGTGTTACGCGGCATCGCCGAGCAGGAGACCAAGCGGCTTCATGCCGGCCGATCGTCCTGGGCCTGGTGGCTCGACCTGGCGAGCAGGCACGGACGCTACGGCTTCGCCAACACCCTGCTGATCAACGCGCAGATGCCGACCGCCACCGACGTCCGCTCATACCGGGACTGGCAGGCCCAAGGACGCCAGGTCCGAAAAGGCGCCACCGGCATCCGGATCATCTCCCTGCGCGGCAACCCGCGCCCGATGTTCGACATCTCCCAGACCGACGGCCCGCCGGTCGACACCCCGCAGGCGCCCACCCCGGCGGAGGCATGGGAGCGCCTGCGCCGGCTCGCCGCAGACCGCGGTTTGCAGATCGACCGCGGCGGAGGATGGGCGTACACGGGGCCGCCCGGCCGCTTGATCAGCATCGCGCCTGAGCTGGGCGAACGAGACGCACCGATCGCGCTCGCCCACCAGCTCGGCCACATTCAGCTCCACGGAGGGCCGGTCGATCAGGCAGGCGAAGGCCGCTGCGGCTGCCATGGCGCCCAGCGCGTCGAGGCCGACTCCATCACCCACTTGCTCCTGGCACATCTGGGCCTCCAACCCGAGGGACTGACGTTCCCGGCGGTCGCACGCTGGGCCGGAACGGACCCCCGAGCCAACCCCGCCGCAGCCATCCGGAACCTGGCAGACCGCGTGCTGCGCGCAAGCGGCCGGCTCACAAGACGCCTCAGCGCGCTCCCACCGCCCAACATCCAGCACGACCGTCACGGACGGCACCCCGGTGCCCCGCCGCCGACGACCTCTCCACGGCTGTCGGCTACGGACCCCGAACGGCACAAGGACGATGAACGCCCCGATCTCCAGGTCGGCGTGGAGGAACTGGCCGAGTTACAGCGTGCGGCGCACGACTACTTCACGGCCCGGCGAGCCCACAGCTGGGTGCCCGCCTACCTGAGGGAACGAGGATTCGACGACGAGACCCAGATCCAGTGGGGGGTCGGCCACGCGCCGAAAGCCTGGCGCGGCCTGACCGACCACCTACGCGGCCTCGGCCACTCCGACGAGGCCATCCTGGCGTCCGGCCTGGCCCGCAGGGCGCGGAACGGGCGGCTGTACGACACGTTCCGCGACCGCGTCATGGTGCCCCTGCGCCGACCGGACGGCATCATCGCCGGCTTCATCGGCCGACGACCGGACGGCGCCGATGGACCCAAGTACCTCAACAGCCCCGACAGCCCTCTCTTCCACAAGGGAGAACTGCTCTTCGGCCTGCACGAAACCCGCGGTTACCTCGCAGCAGGCGCCCGACCGGTCATCGTCGAGGGCCCGTTCGATGCCATGGCGATCAACACCGCCGCCCCACAGCAGTACGCCGCCGTGGCACCTTCCGGAACCGCCCTCACCACCGCCCAGATCCGCGCCCTCGGCCACACGGCGAACCTGCACAAGACCGGCCTGATCATCGCCCTGGACGGCGACGCCGCCGGTCAGGCCGCCACCGAACGAGCCTGGAAGACCCTGGCCCACCTCCACGGTCCCGTCGAGGCGGTCATCCTCCCCGAGGGCCGAGACCCCGCGGACATCCTCCGCGACCAAGGCCCAGACGCCCTCCGGGAAGCTCTCCAGCAGACCACGCCACTGGCGGACCTCGTCATCGACGCCGCGATCACCCGGGCAGGCCGTTCACTCCACAGCCCCGAAGACCGGCTCGCCGCAGCACGAGCCGCCGCCGCAGTCATCGCCCACCTGCCACCGGCCCAGGTTCCGCACCAGGTCGCACGCGTGGCCGAACTCGTCCGCACCGACCCCGCCACCATCACCCAGGCGGTCGTCGAAGCGATCGCCCCCGATGCGGCCACCGCCCGCCGCCTGGCCGACGACGACTTCCCCTTACCGCCCCTGGCATCGCCACCGACCCACCGCCACAGGCCGGCAGACCGACCTCGCCCGGCCTCGCGACGACCCACCAAACACCGCTGACCAGGAGCCGAAAACATGACCATCGAGCAGCAGCACCCCGACCCGATCACCGAGGGCCTGGTCCACACCGGCCAGCGCCTCGTCCAGTGCATCACCATCAGCGTCCTCGTCCGGCAGATCCAAGCCCGCTACGAGTTCCGCCGACAACGAGCACGCCTGCTCCGGAACCTCCAAGCCGAACGCCACGCCACCCAGACCGCAAAGGCCGCCTTCGAACAGGCCCGAACCCGCTGGGCACCCGCCCACGACCCCGAATGGCTCAAGCACGCCGACCTCCTCCGCGTCGCCGAAGCCTGGAGCGCCGCCCTGCCGTATGCCGCCGACCACGCCCTGGCGGCCTCCGCCGTACGCAAATGCGAACAACGCCTCCGCGAACTCCACCCGCACGCCATGCAGCACTACGACCGCTACCGCCAGAACGGCCTGTCCCCCGAAGAGGCCATGCGGGAGACCATCCCCTTCTTCACCCGCACCCCGAACGTCCGCACCGGCGAACCCGCCGCGGAACGACCGGCCCTACTGACCGGCACCGGCACACGATGGACCACCGACCATCACAGCCCAGACCGGCAAGACCACATCGAGCACCGCCAGCGGCACTACGCCGCCCAGCTCATCAACGCCCTACGCGCCCACCACCTCATCCAAGGCCTGGACGACCTCAGCGACGAGGACCTGCACACCGCCCTGAAAACAACCACCAACCTGCCCGAACACGTCATAGCCCAGGCAATCCGGCAAGTTGCCGAGGAATCAAAAGCGGGCACCACACCAGCAACAGCAACCCCACGCCCAGCCCCAAGAACGGCAGGCGAGACCCCTCCCAACCTCGCCCAGACCCGCACCCCAGGACAGGTCGCAGCAGACGACTTCCCCTACGACATCCGCGAGGCGATCCACCTCGCCACCCAACAACCCCTCGACACCCCGGCCCCCAAGCGCCCCCACCAGAACATCCACACCCGCCACCGGCGGCCAAACCGCTGACCAGAACGGATCACCATGAACGACTACGAATCCAGCCTCTGGTTCTGGCTCCTCATCATCGGAGGCCTGGCCACCCTCGCCATCCTCCCGACCCTCATCGCGATCATCCGAAAGGCCGACAGCCTCAGCACGATCATCCTGATCAACACCCTCGGCTGCGCCACCTTCTTCGGCTGGCCCGCCGCCCTCGTCCTCGCCCTGACCATGCCCCGCCGAGACGAATTACTCGAACCTCCTCACCCGGGTCCTGGGCACTCGTGCGACGGGCTTGGCCACCTGTGAAATCCGAGCGACTGTCGGCCTGCAGGCTCGGCGTACGAGCTTGGTGGTTGCCTACAGGAGCTCTCATCTTGAGGAACTACTCCGTTCGGAACGGCATGAGTATGCGGCCAGACGACATAGACACGGCGCCTTGCCGCTGCCGCCGATAATGAAGCCCTCCGATGAGGGACTCCGAGACGGATCGACCTGCAGGTAAGTAGGTCTCGATCCGCACAACGCGTCGTGCCGACGACGGTGAAACGGATTACATGAGCGACTGGCCGAAGAAGCTTTCCGTCTGGCCGGTTCCCAGGCCCAAGGACGCCTGGTCTCGGAAGGTGGGGGATGTGATGGCACGGCCGTCGAGGTTGATGATCCAGATTCCGCCGGGGCCGTTCTTGGGAGCGCCGACAATGGCCTCGGCACGCCCGTCGCCGTCGATGTCGGCGGCGCCGACGGACCAGCCGAAGTGGTCCTCGGGGTTGTTGGCATCCGGCATGGGATCGACGTCCTGGTCGATCCAGATCGAGCCGTCGGTCGAGAGCGTGGACTGCGGATGGCCGAAGAAGACCACGGCGGCGCCGGCGGCCGGGCTGGTGCTCAGGTCCTCGCCGCGTACCCCGGCGATCAGGTCGGCGCGTCCGTCACCGTCGAAGTCACCGGCCGCCAGCGCGTTGCCGAAGGCGTCCTCGGGTTCCGTGCCGCCTGCGGTGCCGGGCGAGTCCTGATGGATGATCACCCGGCGGGTGGCGGAGATGCCGGTCCGGTCTCCGGTGAACGCCACGACCTGCCCGGCGACTCCGTCGCCGTTGACGAGCTGCTCGGCCATGCCCACCGCGATGTCGTCCGGGCCGTCGCCGTTGAAGTCGGCGACGACGAGCGCCGTTCCGAGGAACTCCCCGGCCTGGACGACATCGGGTGCGACGATCGCCTGCGCCCGTGCGGGCTTGTTGTCCCGGAAGGGGCCGTAGAGGACCTGGAGCCCGCCACGGTCGGAGGATCCGGTGACCAGTTCGCCACTGACACCGACCACGAGGTCGGCTTGGCCGTCCCCGTCGATGTCGCCGACCGCGAGGCCCTCTCCGTAGCGGTCGTCGGTTTCGGCGGCGCCGGGCACGACGGGGGAGTCCTGGTTGAGGTCGGTCGTCGCAGCGGTGTTCATTCCGGACGAGCCTCCTGGGACGATCCGGATGGAGCCGGCGGCGCGCTTGGTCTCGATGGCCTCCAGCGGGGATCCGATGACGAGATCGGCGAAGCCGTCGCCGGTGAGGTCGCCGGCGGCGAGGCTGGAACCGAAGTGGTCGTCGGTCTCGCTCGAGCCGGGCACGCCGCCGTAGCCCTGGCCGATGGACTGGCACCCCGCCGTGGCGAGCCCGCCGGAGGAGCCGAAGCAGACGAGGACCCCGCCCGCGGCACGGGTGGTCTCCATCGCTTCCATCGGTATGCCGATCGCCAGGTCGGCGTACCCGTCGCGGTTGAAGTCGGCACTGGCGAGCACCTGGCCGAACCCGTCCCCGGCCTCCGCTCCGCCGGGCACGTCGGCCAGACCCTGGTGGATCAGCCGCGCGGACGTCGGTGCGCCGCTGCGCGCGCCGAGCGCGACGGCGATCGAGCCGGCGCGTTTGTGACCGTTGATGGTGTCGCCGGGGATGCCGATCGCCAGGTCGATGATGCCGTCGCCGTTGAAGTCACCGGGCCTGGCGGCCTCGTTGGCGCTGACGCTCGCGCCGGGCACGATCAGCAGCGCCAGCCCGACGGCGATACCGGTGACGAGAGCGCGACGGCGCATCACAGATCTCCTCCCTGCCATGGGGAACGAGCGGCCGGAGGAAGCGCGAGGCCTTGATCGGCCGCCCGGGATCATAACCACTGCCCGGAGCCGTTGGGAACTGCCGGACACGGCTGGAATGTGAAGATCGTCCTGGTGTATGTTCCTGCCACTTTGATCGGGTGATCACCGAAACCTCAGGCTTTGTTCGTCCTGCCATGGGGTGGAACGAGGAGAGCGCCGGCCGCCGGTGATCCTTGACGGCTCGTGAAGCAGGGGCACCAGGTGTCATCGGGTGATCACTACGACGCGAGGCAGGCATCGCCGAAGGGCGCGTTCCTCACACGATGGCGGGGGCCGCGAACGGTCGCGGCGGCTCTCGTCGTCTTCCTGACGGCGGGATTGCTCCCCAGCGGGCAGTTCGCGATGGCCAGGGCGGAGGCGGAGACCAGGCCTCGTCCCGTCACCCCCGAGCAGGCCGGTGGAACCGCGGCGGGTCGGCCGCACCGGGTCAAAGCGGACGTCGCGGATGCCGGCGCGGGGACCGAACGTGCTCCCAAGGCGGCCAAGGGCGCGCTGCCGCTGGAGTCTTCGCCGGAGATCCGGCTGACCGGCCAGCCCCTGAGCGGAATCAGCAAGATCACCGAGCATGCCGAGACGCCTGAGCGGGTGCGGGAGACGCTGGGCGAGCCGTCCGGTTTCGACGCCAAGGCCAGCAAGGAGATACCCGGTCGGCGCGGTGAGCGCGTCCAGGTCTTCGCCAACCCCGACGGGACGGAGACGACCCGGTTCCACCAGGGCAGGGTTCACTACAAGGACGCCGACGGAACCTGGCAGCGGATCGACAAGCGGCTCGTCAAGGACGCCACCACCCGGGGCCGGTATCGAGTTCGGGCCGATGATCGACCGGTGTCGTTCGCGGCCACGGCGAACGACCCGGTGCTCGGCGAGCTCCCGATCAGCGAGGGGATCTCGGTCCGGTTCGGCCTCGCCGAGAGCGCTGCCGCCCAGGGCACGGCTGAGGGTGACACGGTCGTCTACGAGGATGTGCGCGGCACCGCCGACCTCACGCTGAGCGTCAGCGACGACGGGATCAAGGAGGTCGTCACCCTCGCGTCACCGCAGGACCCGAGGGTCTGGTACTTCCCTCTGCACCTGGAAGGGCTGACCCCGGTGTTGGCCGAACAGGGCCACGTCGAACTCCGTGACGCCGAGGGGACGGTCCAGGCGCTGATCCCCAGGGGCTGGATGTCCGACTCGAAGACCGACCCGCGTTCGGGGGACGGGGCCAGGTCCGACGGGGTCACCTACAAACTGGTCGAGGTCGACGGCACCCCGGTCCTGCAGATGACCCTGGACGAGAAGTGGCTCGACGACCCCGAGCGGGTCTACCCGGTGAAGGTCGACCCGAGCGTCCTGCGGACGGACACGACCGGTGACACCTACGTCCAGCACCCCTACGTGGCCAACTACGCCAGCGATGTGGAACTGAAGGTCGGCACGTTCAACGGCGGCGCCGACAAGGCCGCCTCCTACCTGCACTGGGTCGATATAGACGAGCAGATCGCGGGCCGCTACATCATCGACGCCAAGCTCGGCGTGTACAACATCTGGGCCTACAACTGCTCGGTGAAAACGCCTGTGACCGTCCACCCGGTGACCGAGCCGTGGTCGGCGGGGGCGCTCACCACCTATCCGGGGCCCAGCTATGGGGCGGCCATCGCGTCCAAGAGCTTCGCCAACGGCGGGGAAGGCTGCGCCGCGAAGTGGGAGACGATCGACCTCGGCGAGGCCGGCGACGCGCTGGTCAAGCGGTGGGCGGACGGCCAGGCGCACTATGGCCTCACGTTGCGGGCGTCGGTCACCGACAACAACGGCTGGAAGAAGTTCGCGTCAGCCAACAGCTCGAACGAGCCGTACCTGGACATCACCCACGGCGCGTTCGGCGCCGACTACGAGATCGTCGGCGGACTGGTGGCGCAGCCGACCAACGGCCAGGCCGGCGAGGTGAAGGTCAAGATCACCAACACCGGTGTCTACAGCTGGTATCCGACCGGGAACGACGAGTTCCAGCTCGGCGTCCGCATGTTCAACCGGGAAACCGGGGCCGAGCTGAACGCCCGGGCGTTCACGCCGCTGCCGTCCATCGTGCCGCCCAGGAGCTCGGTCACGGTCAACGCCCGTATCCCGCAGGTTCCCCCCGGCCAGTACGACGCGGTGCTCGACATGTATCGGCCTATGGGCAAGCTGTGGCTGTCCAGTGAGGGCGTGCGGGTCAAGGCGATGGCCGTGACCTCCGTGGACGTCGGGCCGCGCATCACCGACGTCCAGCCACGCAACAACGCCAGGGTCGGCTCCCTCACCCCGCAGTTGTTCCTCAAAACGCAGAGCGTCGACAACTACCCGGCGGGCGCCACCCACACCTACCAGTTCAGGGTCTGCGGCGGCACGCAGGAGAACCCGGTCGACTGCACGACGTCGGGCTGGACCGCCAATGGATGGCGGGTGCCCGAGGGCAAGCTCAAGTGGGGGACGACCTACTTCTGGCAAGGCACCGCCCGCGAGGGCAGTACCGCCGGGCCGCAGACACAGCCGTTCTACTTCACCCCCGAAGTCGAGCAGCCCGCCATCACCCACCACCTCGCCGGTACCGGTCCCGAGGGCCAGGACCGGGAGGTGGACCCCAAGGTCGGGAACTACACCAGGACCGAGACCGACGCGCAAATCGAGAACGTCGGCCCGCCGATCTCCGTCGTCCGCACCTACAACAGCCGCGACCCGCGCACCGACAACGCGTTCGGCGCCGGCTGGTCGACCCGGTACGACATGCGCGTCGTCCCGGACGCCGATGGCACCGGCAACGTCGTGGTGACCTACCCCGACGGCCAGCAAGTGCGTTTCGGGAAGAACACCGACGGCAGCTTCAACCCTCCGGCGGGCCGGTCGGTGACCTTCGCCGCGCTGAGCGGAGGCGGCTGGAAGCTCGCCGACATGGACCAGAACGCCTACGTCTTCGACGCGTCCGGCCGGCTCATCGAGCTCACCGACCACCGCGGCCGCAAGCAGACCCTGTCCTATGGGACGGACGGCAAGCTCGCGCAGGTCAGCGCCCCCGGTGGGAGGCGGCTGTCGTTCACCTGGTCCGGTGCCCATGTCAGCGAGGTCACCACCGACCCGCCACAGGCGGGCGCCCAGCCGCTGCGCTGGACCTACAGGTACTCCGATGACCAGCTCGTCGAGGTGTGCGCGCCCGGCGACACACCCGGCAACTGCACTCGCTACCAGTACACGGTCGCCTCGCACGCCCGGACGACCATGGCCGACTCCAATCCTCAGTCCTACTGGCGGCTGGGGGAGACCGGCGGGACCGCAGCGGCCAGTGAGGCCGTCGTCCGGCGCGGCGCCGACAACGGCGTCTACCACGATGTACAGCTCGGAGTCGAGGGCTCGCTGACAGGCAGCACCGACAAGGCGGCCCGATTCAACGGCACGTCCTCGTGGGTGGAGTTGCCCGAGGGCCTCGTCCCGGAGAACCTGGCGCACTTCACAATCTCCCTGCGGTTCCGCACCACCGGCGGCGGTGTGTTGTTCTCCTACGACAACCGGCCGGTGAACAGCGACGCGCTCGCCGACAAGCACACTCCTGTCCTGTACGTCGGTACCGACGGCAAACTGCGCGGCCAGTTCTGGAACGGCACCCGCAGCCCCATCACCTCCGCCCAGCCGGTCAACGACGGACGATGGCACCACGCCGTGATCACCGCGGCGGGTGCGTCCCAGACCCTGTACCTGGACGGCGCCCGGGTCGGAACCCTGACCGGAGACATCGTCGGCTTCGAGCAGAAGTACGTCGCGCTCGGCGCCGGGACCTGGACGGGCTGGCCCGCGACCACCGGTGACCGCGGCTTCTTCAACGGCGACATCGACGAAGTGGCCGTTTACGACCGTCCCCTCGGCGCACCCGCCGTTCGCGACCAGGCGGTCATGGGCGCCCCGACGGCACGACTGATCCAGACGACGCTGCCGTCCGGGCGTGTCGCCGCGACCATCTCCTACGACGCGGTCACCGAGCGCGTCTCCTCCTACACCACCTCCGACGGCGGTCTGTGGAAGCTGTCGGAGCCCGTCCTCGAACCCGCCGACGAGCAGGCCGAGGGCGAGGTGGGCGAGGGGACCGCACTCACCACCGTCACGGTCACCGACCCCGCACAGCGGACTTCCACCTACACCTTCGACCTGCTGAAGGGCAGCCGGATCGTCTCGCACACCGACGCGACCGGCGCGACGGTCCGGTACGACTACGACACCGGCGGCTTCCTCGGCCAGATCACCGACGAGAACGGCAACGTCACCCGGCACGGCTACGACGAGCACGGCAACCAGATCTCGTCCACCAGCTGCCGGGCGGCCGGCGACTGCCAGACCACCTACTACGCCTACCACCACAACGCGGCCGACCCGTTCGACCCGCGCAACGGGCAACTGCTGGCCGAACGCGACCCCCGTTCGACCGGGCCCTCCGACAACCGGTACGCCACCACCTACACCTACTCGGCGAACGGCGACCTGCTGACGGTGACGTCGCCGCCCGTCGCGGGTCATCCCGATGGCCGTACCGTCACCTACACCTATACGGACGGGACCGAGGCGGCCAGCGGAGGCGGCACCGTTCCCGCCGGGCTGCCCGCCAGCACCACCGACGAAGCCGGACGCACCACCACCCGGACCTTCACCGCCGCCGGCGATGTCGCCGAGGTCACCCACCCCAACGGGCTCAAGCTCAGGTACGCCTATGACACGCTGGGCCGCAAGATCGCCGAGACGCGCATCAGCGCCGAGCATCCGCAGGGCCTGACCGTCACCTTCGAATACGACGCGAACTCGCAGGTCGTGTCCGAAACCCACCCGGTCAAGACCAACGCGGTGACCGGGCAGGAACACCAGGCGCAGATCCGCTACACCTACGACGCCGACGGCAACGTCCTCTCCGAGGGCATCTACGACCTGAAGACCGACGCCGCGCCACGGATCACCTCGTGGACGTACGACAGTCTGGGCCGGACCCTGTCCCAGACCAGCCCCGAAGGCGGGACGGAGACCTTCGGCTGGGACGAGTTCGGCAACCGGGTCCGGCGCACCGACGAGCGCGGCACCGTCTTCCAGTACACCTACTCCGCGCGCGATGAACTGCTGGAAGTCACGCTCAAGGGATACACCGGCGGCACCCCGACCCCGGAGGCCCCGCGAGACGTCGTCCTGGACTCCTACGCCTACGACCCCGCCGGACGCGTCGCCTCGCACACCGACGCGATGGGACGAACGGTCGCCTACCGGTACTACGACGACGGCGAACTCGCCGACATCACCCTCAAGGGTTTCCGCAACCCGGACGGAACCACCCGCGACATCGTCCTGGAACAGAACGGCTACGACGCCGCGGGGAACCTGACGCGGCAGATCACAGGCGGCGGGAAGGTCCGTACCGACTTCGAGGTCGACGCGGCCGGACGCACCGTCGCCAGCGTCCTGGATCCCGAGGGCCTCGCCCGACGGGTCGAACTCACCTACGACGCCGCCGACAACGTCTCCTCCAGACGAGCCTCCGCCGCTGGAACCACCCGGACCGAACTCGTCGAATACGCCTATGACGTAGACGACAACCCCATCCGCGAAACGGTCGAGGTCGACGGCGAGGACCTGGTCACCACCAGGACATACGACCAGTACGGCAACCTGCTGTCAGAGACCACGCCCCGGGGGAACGCGGCGGGGGCCGACCCGGCCGCCTACACCACCACATTCGGCTATGACACGGCGGGCAACCTCATCAAGGTGACCCGGCCTCCGGTCGAGGTGACCGAGGGGGACGCGGCGCCGGTGGTCCGGCGGCCCGAGATCCTGCAGGGCTACAACGCCTTCGACGACAAGACGCACGTCAAGGACGAGCGCGGGCACATCACCACGCTCGCCTACGACAAGGACGGGCAGGTCACGTCCACCACGCTGCCCCCGTACACCAAGCCCGACGGCACGACGGTCACCTCCACCATGGAGTACGCCTACGACCACGCGGGCAATCTGATCTCCCAGACCGATCCGCTCGGCCGCACCACCAGCTTCACCTACGACCAGCTCGGCAACCTGGTGAAGGTGACCCAGCCGGCCGTCGGCGACCAGACCCCGGTCTGGAAACACGGCTACACCCTGCTGGGTGAGCGCCTGTGGAGCGAGAACCCCGAGGGAGGCCGCACCGAGGCGACCTACGACGACCTCGGGAGGCAGATCACCGCGACCCAGGTCGAACGCCGTCCCGAACCCGGCGCGTTCACCACGACCTTCACCTACGACGACGCCGGGAACCTCCTCACCCAGCGGGCGCCCGGCGGCGGAACCGACCACTTCGTCCACAACGCCGCAGGCGAGACCACCAAGGTCACCGATGCTCTCGGCCGCGTCACCACGTTCGGGTACGACCTGGCGGGACGGCAGAACCGGGTCACCGACCCGCTCGGCACCTCGCTGCGCGTCGTCTACGACCAGGCCGGCCGGCCCACTGACTACATCGACGAGAACGCCGATGGCCAGGAGCTGCGCCGCCGAAGCACCGGTTACGACGCCGACGGCAACCCCGTCACCGAGACCGACGGCCACGGCCGGGTCATGCGCCGTGGCTATGACGCGGCCGGCCGGCTCACCCATACGATCGAACCGGTCTCCGACGCGGAGCAGATCACCACACGGTTCGGCTACGACGCCGCCGGGAACCGCACCCGGCTCACCGACGGACGTGGCAACGTCACCACCTACACCTACACCCCCTGGGGCCTGCAGGAATCGGTGATCGAACCGGCCACGACCGCGCACCCGGCACCGGTCGACCGGGCCTACACCACCGTGTACGACGCCGCCGGCCGTCCCACCGAGCTGCACAAGCCGGGCGGGGTCCAGGTGGTGCGCACCTTCGACGCCCTCGACCGCCTCACTTCCGAACGGGGCTCGGGCGGCGGAGCCCAGGCCGCCGAGCGGTCCTTCGGCTACGACCTGCTCGGCCGGCTCTCCTCGGCGCGTGTTCCCGGCGCGGAGGAGAACCGCTACACCTGGGACGACCGAGGGAACCTGCTGACAGCGCGGGGCCCGTCCGGCAACGGTGATTTCGGTTACGACGCTGAATCGCGTCTGGTCAGCCGTACCGACGCAGCCGGGACCACCACGTTCACCTGGGACGACGCGGGGCAGCTCACCGCTGTCTCCGATCCGCTGTCCGGACGCACCGCGACCTATGGCTACGACGCCGCCGGGCGGCTGGAAAGCATCGGTTACGGCGAGGGCGGTGGACTTCGCCAGTTCGCCTACGATCCGCTCGGACGCGTCCGGACAGACACGCTCAAGGACCCGGACGGGAGCGTCACCGCCTCGATCTCCTACACGCACGACATCGAGGACCGGCTGATCTCCAAGACGACCACGGGCGTCGCGGGAGCCGGCACAAGCACCTACACCTACGACCACGCGGGTCGCCTCACCTCATGGACCGCCCCTAACGGGCAGTTGACCACCTACCGATGGGATGCCGCCGGGAACCGGGTGGAAGCCGGCGACACCACGGCCACCTTCGACGAACGCAACCGGCCGCTCACCGCGGGCGACACCACCTACACATGGACGCAGCGCGGCACCATGGCCACCCGCGCTCAAGGCGGACAGACCCGCTCGTTCACCTTCGACGCCCTCGACCAGATGGTGAGCGACGGAACCACCTCCTACGCCTATGACGCGCTCGGCCGGATGGTGCAGCACGGCAGTGTGCAGTTGGCATACGCGGGTCTGGACAACAACGCGGTAGCGGACGGGACCACCAAGTACGCGAGGGATCCCTTCGGCGAGCCCCTGTCGGTTCTTGCGCAGGGCGGCACCGCGTCCTCGATCCTGACCGACCAGCACACCGACGCGGTCGCCACCTTCGACCCGGCGACCGGCGCGGTGCGGACGTCCACCGCGTTCGACCCGTTCGGACGGCCGGTGTCGGGGTCAGGGACGGGGATGTCGCTGGGATTCCAGGGCGAGTTCACCGACCCGAACACGGGCCTGGTGAACATGCATGCCCGGTGGTACAGCCCGGAACTGGGGTCGTTCATCTCCCGTGACGACTACCTGGCCGAGCCGGAACCGTCCGTCCAGGCCAACCGGTACACCTACGGCAACGCGTCCCCGCTGGAGCACACCGACCCCAGCGGGCGCCTGGCACCGCTGGCGGTGTACATCGCGGCCGTGCTGGCAAAGCTGAGCTGGCGCTGCCTGATGAGCTCGGGCTGCCGTAACGCGGCGATCCGGTCGGCCCAGGCGGCATGGCGTGCCGCCAAGGCCGCGCTGGATGCGGCCAGGAAGGTCATCAGGCCCAGGCCAAAGCCGAAGCCGCCCAGGAGGCCGAAGCCGCCTACGAAGCCGAAGAGGCCCACGAAGCCGAAGACGTCCACGAAGCCGAGGCAGACCAAGCCCACGGTGCGGCGGCCGTCCGTAAGGAAACCGTCCTACCGGCCGCGTACTCCGTCACGCGGCGGCGGCAACACCTCCCGCGGCGGTGGCGGCGGTTCACGCGGCAGTGGTTCGCGTGGCGGCGGTGGCACGAAGGCGTCCCCGCCCAAGCCGAGCCCGGCGCAGGTCGTACGCAACCGGGCGATGACCCCCAAACCGCGCCCGCCGATGCCCAAGACCGCCTCCGGCCGGGCGGCCTCGGGCGACAGGATCCGCGACGCACTGGACAGGGCCGAGACCGTCCTGGACGCCGTCTCCGATGTGGTGGACATCGGTACACAGTTCGGGCTCCTGCCTGCGGACTTCGGCGAGGACATCCACAAGGTCATCGACCCGATCTCCGACGGCATGGGCATGCGCGGTGGCGGCCGGCCCGACCTGCCCGGCAATCCCGGCCGCCGCGACGGCGACTCCTGCGCCATCCCGCAGCGGCAGCACAGTTTCCTGCCCGGCACCCCCGTGCTGATGGCCGACGGATCCACCAAGCCGATCGAGAAGGTCAAGACCGGCGACAAGGTCACCACCACAGACCCCAACACCGGCCGCCGCAGCATCGAGACGGTCCGGGGCACCCTGAGCAACAAGGGCACCAAACGTCTGGTGACGATCACCATCGACACCGACGGCCGCGGTGGCGCTAAAACCGGCACCCTGATCGCAACCGACAACCACCCCTTCTGGCTCCCCCGCGAACACCGCTGGGCCAAGGCCGGCACCCTCAAACCGGGCACCTGGCTGCGCACCAGCACCGGCACCTGGGTCCAGGTAACCAAGATCAGGACCTGGACCGCCCACCACAGGCGCGTCCACAACCTCACCACCACCGGTACCCACACCTTTCATGTGGTGGCCGGGGCGACGCCGATCCTCGTTCACAACACACCCCGCTGTGGACCGGACGACGAGGAAGGACTCGCAGCCGCCGAACGCGCGATTGACCATTTCGATCGCCCGGGAGGTACCACCGGTGCTGTGTATGTGCCAGGGCGCGGATGGTTTAATGACCCACTCTCCTCGGGCAACCGCAACATCCATCAGCTGGTCAAGGATCACCCGGCGCCCAACACCCCGCCAAGTTTTAAGCATCACCTGGAGGCTCAGGTTGCCGCACTGATGAGAATTGGTGCGCTGAGGGGGGCTGATGGTCGCCAGGAGGCTACGCTTTACATCCACTTCTGGAATGATAAAGCTAAGCGAGAGGTATGCGGTGCATGTCACGATCACCTGGAAGACATGCTGCCGAAGGATGCGATCCTGAGGGTCGTGTTCAGGAGGAGGGATGGGAGCATCGCGCGGTCGGATCCCTACATCGGCAATGCGCGCTAACAATTCTGAAAGATGCGCGGCCGGACCTCTGACGGCGGTCCGGCCGCACGCGGTGCGGAGTACTCGCTATACGTTCCGTTTGCGCCAGTCCACTCCTGCGACCTTTTCAAGATTGGACAGGTGGCTGAAATTGGGCGCAGCCGCTGCCACGTACCAGTCGGGTTCGTGTGGGGATGGAATTGCTTCCACTAGTACATTGTCCCCCATGAATATTCGGTCATCCTGTGCGGGTAGTTGCCAGGCGCCGAACGCCACCTCCTCTAGGGTGTCAATAATTTGTGCCAGATTCTCGTCTGAGACGGCAAATGCCTGCATTCTGGCCGGGGCGCCGAAGAATACCTCTCTCACAGTGCTGTGCACCAGGAATTCTGGAAGTTGTTCTGGATTTCGCTCCCAGGGTTGATGGAGTTCGGCATTAAAAACGCTGTTCGGATCTTCCGGGTTGAAGGACCAGTGCCAGTCGCCGGTGGCATCCACCATGAAAGTGGCCATGCCGTCGTCGGCGACCTCGATCTGTTCAGGCGGGATCATCGATGTGACATGTGTGATTTGCGCGTCCCACCGCGAGGTTAGTACATGCCACTCCTGAAGTGGTCGGGGTAGCCAGTTGCAGGAATTGGGTAGAGGCTTGGCGTCCCTGGTCGGAGGGCCGTACCAAATGGTCAGAAAGCCGACCAGGTCAATGTCTGCAGGTTCGATCACATAGTCATTCTCTCACATGCGCATCACTTGCTGTCCAGCCGACTCTGGTCGACCGCTAACCGCAGCGATGGCCGCTGAACGAGGGGCTTGACGCCTTGTGGCAACAAACACCGCTCTGCGTGGAAGGGCTCGGCGCGGTCCATCCCACCGACGACAACGCCTACCTCCTTGATCTCACTCGGCTCGCGGCATCGTCCAAGTTGATACCGATCCCAGTGGCGGCTACCGTTAACTATCAAATCCGACGACAGGCAGGACACGGTGGATCCCGACGATGCCCTCCGCTGCACCTGCTCCCGACTCATGCGTCCGACTTCTTGGGTGAAGCGCAGATGCTCGAGTCACGCGTGCCCAGGGCAGGCATGGCAGGCGATCTTGTCTGGACGCGGGAGAGGGCATCGTGTACGGCACCGCAGGACGCGGATATTTGCAGGAGGCGCCCCACGATGGACGGAGTGGGCGGTTCTCATTATCTCAGATATTGGCATCCGACTTCTCGTGAAGAAAATGGATGTGAGGTGTGCAGTGTAGCGGATGTGGCCGAAAAAGTGCGCCAGGCTGAGGAGGCTTATCGCCAGGCGTGGGTCGACTACTTGCCGGGTGTCTCCATATGGCGGGAGGCCGATGTTCCCGAAGACTCCTTGAGTCTTGGCGCCGCGCCTGACGGATGGGCGATCGTTCATACGGACAGCGAGTTCCTTCAAATGGCCACTCGGAGTGGAAGTGAGCCGGATGGAGTCCTGCGGAGGGTTCAGTTCGACGACTTTCTTGAGATACCGAACGTCTGCTTCATCGACAAGAATCTCGCTGTCGAGGTAATTGCTCTCTGGATGACCAGTGGTGAACTGATGGATGAAGTCGGTTTCTCGGATGATCTATTCAGTTATTGAAAGTTTTGTGTCCTCCGATGCTCTAGCCGTAGATCTAAGGAGATCTTAGGTTTTTAGACTAGTGGAGCATTTCTGCGCTCACCCGGATATGTAGGCAAGGTGTGGGTTCTGGAAGAAGGACAGGAGGAGCCGGGGTGTCTTCTGGAGCCGGTGGAGAGCTCTGGCGGCGAAGAGTTTGAGTTCATCCCGGCTCAGGACCGACTGGCGGCCGACACGGTCACTCTTGACGTTCTTCCAGACCCACTCGTCGGGGTTGAGCTCGGGCGAGTAGGGAGGGAGGAAGAACAGCTCCAGGCGGCCCTGGGTGGAGGCGACGAAGCGTTGGACCATTTTGGCGGTGTGGATCCGGTTCCCGTCCACGATCAGAAACACCTTGCCCTCGACGTCGTCCAGCAGCCGCCGGCAGAAGGTGATGAATTCTGCCGCCTTCAGCCCCTGCTCGGTGACCATGAACCGCAGCTTCCCCTTCGGGGAGACCGCGGAGATCATCATGACCGCGCTGCGGGCGCCGGTCGCCTCGACCACCGGTGTCCGCCCGATCGGCGCCCAGGTGGTGCCGGTGTGGAAGTCGGTGCGGCAGGCCGCCTCATCTGCGAAGAAGATCTCCGCGTCCTCCTGCTCGGCCCGGGCCCGGATCTGCGGATAGATGCGTTCCTTCCATTCGGTGACCTTGTCCGGGTCCTGCCGGTAGGCCCGGTACGGCGGTTTTGCGGCGACATCCCCAGCCGGCGCAGCACTCGTCCGGCCGTCGCCACCGACACCCGCACCCGGAACCGGATCCAGATCAACTCCGTGACCATCTGCCGCGTCCACAACGCGAACCCGAAACTGAGCTGTCGCGGATCACTGCCGATCAAGAGCGCATACAGCTCATCCATTTGCGCACCGGTCAGCTTCGTCGCCGGACCACGCGTCTTCTTCGTCTCCGACGCCTCCGCACCGGCCAGCCGGTAATCACGCCACCAGCCCAGCAACGTCGAGCGGTCCACTCCCGCGATCTCCGCCGCTTTGTCCACTGGAATCTTCGCCTCCAGCATCCGCACCGCCTGCAGACGCTCCTCGAACGTCGATCTACGACCCTTTTTCGCCATAAGACGATCATCTCACTCAAAGATCGCCAAGGTGGAGAAACCCAAGATCTCCTTAGATCAAGGCCTGGACCGCCCACGCTCAACGCGTTCACAACATCACTACCACCGGTACCCACACCTACTATGTTGAGGCGGGGGGACGAACTCTCCTCGTCCACAATACGGGTGACGACGACCGGTTCCGGTTTAGATGCGACGGTCAGCTTCCACTCTTCGTGCTGAGGGACGGGCAGACGGCTTCACCGCAGGATAGGCTGCTCAGCCGTGGTGGGCCGACTGCTGAAAAAGATGTTGACACTGCTACAAGGCAAAGGATTCTCAACCTGTGACGCCCGAGTGAGGGTGAATATAATTACAGGCCAAGAGGAGAGAGTTTGGGGTTGCTGGAGGTGCGGTTTCACCTACTCTGACCCGTCCCTTCTCCAAATAGGCCACATAAATGTCCCTCGAGTGGCAGGCGGAAATCTCTCCGATGTGAATCTGAGAATGGAGGGATGGGCATGCAACACGAGTGCGCAAAATAGGGGTGCGCCATCGCCGGGTCGATCCTGTGCCGAAAGGTATGCGACTGGAGATGTTCCGCGCTCGCGCAGGATATGATCGTTTGGAGAGATGTTGTGAGCTTTCGTATAGAAGTGTTCGTAGGTGCTCAGGACGATGGTCAGCCGGTGTTCGAGGATCTTCTGGTGCGCAAGGTCCGGGACGATGGGCTTCAGGTTCTCAGCACGCCAGTAATGGCGCTAGGGGTGGCCAAGAACGACATCATATGGATTGATGAAGACGCCTGCATATATCAGGTCGGCAAGGCGAATGATTTTCATGCCCTGCAGCTTGTTTGTGTCGATCCTGTTGGCTCTACAACTGTTCGGCTCATTGAGGACAGTGTCCGTCGATTTGGGGGGAGGGTGGATGCGCACAGTGATATGGTTGTTGCGCTGGCACTTCCGTTTTCACTCTCCTTTGCCGAGGTGAACGAACTGATGCGTGCTGTTGGTGCGCATGTCCGGCTGGAAGAATGGTGGATCTCCAGTGAGGCGCCACTTGTTGAGCGAGGGTGAGGCTTCTTCACGGGGGATTCGAAAGAGCTGGAGCCGAGGTCCCGACCCTTTGGGAACCGGTCAGCTTCCGCTGACGCGCCACCCGCTCGACGGGCTCGACCGTCAGGGCATGTACCTGCACGCCCGCTCTCTCGTGCTGCTCGCCGACGCACGACGCGATCAGGGAAAGCTGATCGGGCCGCTGTCCGCCGTGCACGCCTGCCAGAGGGCGCTGTCCCTGTTCACCGAGCTGGACAACCCGCGCCGGGTCGCACAGACTCAGCTGGCCTTGGCAGTGGGCACCGAGATGAACGGCGACCTGCACGAGGCCGCACGCCGCTACCAGGCGCTCGCCTCGGGCGAACGCCTCAGCGGCCGGGACCGCGCCCGTTCCCGCCTATGGATCGGAACGGTCCTCAGCAAAGCCGGTGAGCACGAGTACGCCGCCCGCGTCATGCTCGAGGCCGTCCGCGAGCTGGAGGACCTGGGAGAGACCGAGGACTGGGCGACCGCACAGCAGAAACTCGCACTGGCGTGCCGCGGGATCGGAGCCCTCGACCAGGCGTTTACTTCATCGACATCGCCCGCGGCAGCGGCACCATGGAAACGCCGATGCAGCGCGTTCGGCTCGACACCGTACACGCTCACATCCTGCTGTCGGACAAAGCGGCCTGCGACCATGGGCTGCGCCTGCTCGACCAGACCGCCGAGGCGGCCCTGACCGGCGGGCTGACCCACCAGCTGCACAGCATCCAGGCGATCCGCCGGAGCTTCGAGGAAGCCGACCTGCGACCGGCTCGCCCGAAGAGCCGGCTGATCGTCTGACCGGACCGGGAGGGACATCGTGACCAGCGAGGCCGCCGCCACCACCGCTCATCGGGCCGACGCCCGGATCATCTGGGACTACCACCAGATGCACCACGACCTGCGGCCCTGCTCGGCCGCGATCGGCCTGGGCAGCCACGACCTCGGCGTCGCCGCCTTCGCCGCCGACCTGTTCCACCGCGGCCTGTTCAAGACCCTGGTGTTCTCCGGCGCCAACAGCCCCACCACCGCCGCCCGTTTCCCCCGCGGCGAGGCCGTCCACTACAGCGAGCACGCCATCGGCCTGGGCGTCCCGGCCGAGGCCATCATCGTCGAGCCGAACGCCACCAACACCGGCCAGAACATCACCTACTCCCGCCAGGTCCTCGCCGCCGCCGGCGTCCACGTCGAGTCGGTGCTGCTCATCTCCAAGCCCTACATGGAACGCCGCGCCTACGCCACCGCCCGCAAGGTCTGGCCCGAAGTCGACGTGGTGTGCGCGTCCGAACCGCTCACCTTCGACGACTACATCACCGCCATCGGCGACGAGAAGCTCGTCATCGACATGCTCGTCGGAGACCTCCAGCGCATCATCGAATACCCGGCCCTGGGCTTCGCCGTCCCCCAGGACGTTCCCGCCGAGGTCGAGGCCGCCTACCAGCGCCTCCTGGCCGCCGGCTACGACAGCAGACTCCTGAAGAGATAACGGGGACGGCGGGCGAGCTGTGATCGAGCTCCGCCAGCCCAACCGGTCCGTGCTCATCGACGCTGACAGGCTGCACGCCGTATGGCGTCTCGGTGATCTCTCACTCTCAATGCCCAGATCTGAACATGTCGATCCGTCATGTCGGCACCCCACGCCCGTCAAGGGGACCAGGGCTCACCCGCGTCGGCCTCCATGCGAGCTGGCTGTTGTGTTGCGTAATGCACTGACTGCGGGGCGTGCTGGGGGTCATGATGGGCCGGTGGTTCCCCCAGCGGGCGCGTGGTGGCATCGGAGGTGGGCGATGAGCATGCTCCCTGCCGAAGAGGCCCTGTCGTGAAACGCCCGTGGACTGTCGGCGGAGTCCTGTTCTGCAGGCTGGTCGTGACCACCGGAGAGAGTGAATGAACAGCAGCGCGAGAGGGCCGAGGAGCTGTCAGTGAAGGTGAGAACATCGACGCCGGGGATCGGTCTGTCCGTCCTGCTCGTCGCCGCGCTCGGCATGGTCGGCTGCTCGTCAGGGAACGAGCCGGCGCCACCCGCGGCCTCGAAGGCTCCGGCCGCTCGGCCGGCCTCGCCCACGCCGGACCAGGACCTCGTCACCTGGATCGATCGGGTCTGTGCGGCGACCCGGTTGTTCAACGAGAAGCCGGAAGCACCCAAGCTGGAAGCTCCCGACGGCAGCCTGTCGGATCAGGTTATCCGTGATTCTGCGGCCCTGACCTTTCTGGAGATGCAGGCATATCTCAGTGACATACCGGACATCACCCGGGCCTCGATCGACCTGCTGGAAGGCCTGGGGCCGGAGCCGGTGAAGGGCGGCGACGCGACGGTCGCCGGTTATCGCAGCGCGCTGCGCCGGCTGCTGCCCGAGGTTGAGAAGTACCGTCCGACGCGCAACGACAACGGCCTGCCGGAAAAGACCCGGAAGGTCGCCAAGCTGGTCGATGAACTCAAGACCGACGGTCCCGACCTGGCCGACCTGGTGGCTCGCGAACCCGCCCTGGCGCAGGCGCGCGCCAAGGCGGTGAACTGCGGGCCGGACGGCATGTTCCCGCAGCCCGGCGAAGGGGTTCCGACACCGAGATGATCATCGTGTGTCGGAGCCGAACCGTCCCTGTCAGCCCCGCTGCGACCGGGCCGCGTCTATCAGCTCGACCTGTGACGGCTCTTGCGAACATCGGCTGCTGACCGTACTGCTCGGAGCCGCACTGGGACATGCAACTGATCAAGCGGCAGGAGGCGTTTCTCGCCGTCGATGAGAGGACGCCCCAGGGCTGGTGAGCATCCGAAACGGTCGAGGCACGACTCATGCCCGCAGCGTTCAGTCGTCCAAACCGGATGGGGAGGCTGTTCACCGCGTTGGGCTTCTGCGTCGTTCCGGTGACATCGGGGAAGCTGCTCTTGAGGTCGGTGTGAGGGGCTCTGGAACAGGGGGTCTCCAGGGCAGCGGGTGGTCTGCCGCTGCGAGCTGGAACGCGGAGAGTGTCTGGTCGTCGTGGCCGAACCATGGGGGAGTGCCGGCGGGGGCGGCGCGGTGGAGGTGCTGGTAGGCGGTGCGGGCGGCGGTGGCCTGGGCGATCTGCTGTTGGGTCTGGCGGAGTTGGGCGATGGTCTCGATGAGGGCGGCCAGGCTGGTGAGCAGGGTGATGAGCAGCCGGGTGTTGCGGTCGCCGGTGGTGAGGGCCAGGAGGCGGGCCGTGGTGCGGAGGGTGTTGCCGGCAGGCGTGGGCCGGGGGAGTCGGGCGTAGGAAGGGCGGGCGGCGCGGTCGTAGGCGTCGGCGGCTTTGCGCAGGTGGGGGTTGCCGGTGGCCTGGGCGGCGACGTGCAGGACGTCGGAGGCGGCCCAGCAGGCGTCGGCGGCGGCGTACGGGTTGGTGGCGGCGTAGCGGCGAATGTGGGCGGTGGCGTGGGCTGCGGCGCGGGCGGCGTCCTGGTAGATCGCGTGACGTTCTTCGGCGGTGAGATCCGGCTGGGGCTCTGCGGCGGGGGAGGAGGATGCTGCCCAGCGGCGTTGGAGGGCGGGCAGGGTGAGGTCGTCGGCGAGTTGCCCGCCGCTGTACCAGAGCGGTCGGCGGTCGGGGCCGGTGTGGTCGGGGAGGGTGACGGCGTAGCCGGTGATCTGTGCGGGATCGATGGTGCTGTGGCGGCGGTGGACGAGAATCCCGGCCTTGTGCAGATGGTCGAAGAATTGCTCGGTGGTCCGGGACCGGTCCGCGGCCTGGCGGACGGTGGTCCGGAGCACAGCGCGGGCGGTCCGGCGGGAGAGATGGCGTCCGGTGACCGGATGGTGGTCCGCGGACTGCGGACCGGTCGCCGGACCGGCGGACGGATGGGTGGTCCAGCGGTGGCGGAGCTTGGGGAGGGTGAGGTCGGGGGCGAGTTTCCCGCCGCTGTACCAGATGGGCCGGCCGGAACGATCGGTGTCGCCGGGGAGGGCGACCGCATAGCCGGTCCGCTGGTCCGGATCCTGGCGGCTGAATCTGATTCGGACCAGGATTCCTTCGGCGGCGAGTCGGTCGAAGAAGTCCTGCTCGTCGTGGGCGGCGGCTGCGGCGGTCAGGACCTGGCGGCGCAGTGTGGTGCGGACGGGCTCGGGGCGGTGCTGGCGGCGGGCCTTTTCCGTTTCGCCACGCTTGGGGCGGCGGGCGGCGGTCCGGTCCGCCGGTGCGGTGCGGACCAGTCCGTACGCCTCTTCGATCTCGCGGCAGGCGGCGCGGATGCGGTAGCCGTCGTTCCACACGTCGGGGCGGGTGCCGTCCAGGCGGGCCAGGGTGGCGACGATGTGGATGTGGTCGTCGGCATGGCGGACCGCGATCCAGCGGACCGCCTCGGTGTCGCCGTCCGGGGCCAGTCCGGTGCGGTCCATGATCTGCCGGGCGATGTCGCCCCACTGCTGATCCGACAGCACGGGGTCGTCGGGGTGGGCGCGGACGGACAGATGCCAGACCGGCCGTGCGTAGTTGCGGTCTGCGAGCAGCGCCAATGGCTGCTGCAACAGTGCGTCGAGCCGGCGGAAGTCACGGCTGCCGTCCGGGCGTAACGCGGGCTCCAGCGCCGCCGGGACGTCGAAACCCGCCACGATGTGCGGATCGCGATGCTCATTGAACCTGCCGGGGCCGTACAGGTAGCGGATCAGCCCCTGAACGCGATGTCCCCGCAGGACCTTTCCGATCATCGTGTTGTCGGTCTCCTCGATATCGCGTAGCCGATGCTGGATGGCGCGCAAAAATGTGACTTGCGGAAGGTGGTGTTTTGCCCGCCATGCTCACTTCACAGCGAGCATGACGGATGGAGCCGGGGATGATTTGAGGATTAGCCGATCACGGCAGGCGTTCGCGGATCTGTTCGGCCAGGTCGTCCAGATTCCGTACCGCCGCGCTGACGACTCGCGCGTATTGCTGGAGCGCGTCCGTGGGCTGGCCGAGAGTGTTCAAAGCGGCGACGGCCTGGTTGAGGTTGACGCCTATGCGGCGGACCTGAGCGCTCGCTCGCATCACCTGGCCCATCAGCTCGCGCAACGGCGTGAACGCGGGCGTCTCACCGTGTTCCGCCACGGCGACCAGCACCTGGCCGGCGAAGGCGGCCACCGCCAGCTGCTCGCGTGCGGCGGCCGCGGCCACCGCCGCGTACTCCGCTTCGGTCAGTGGAACCCGTACGCTGCGTGAACGCCGTTCTCCTCGGCTATGCCCCCGACGATGCCCTTGGCGCGGGGTGCCGTGCTCCTTCCTCATCGGCACCCCTCACCGTGTGGACGGACCGCGCCCGGTCCTCGACTCGCCCCCGCTGTTCCCGGGCGAGGAGATATCCACAGGCGCCTGGATCGCGCCGATCCAGGGGAGCATCTGCCATATGCAGCATTTCTTGCTCTGCTCCGCAGCGGGTCCCTGTCCACAGACGAGGAGCGGCCGCCACTGAAGGTGCGAGCATGCCGATAGGAGGCGGTCCCGGCGCGTCGGCCAAGCGGCCGGAGTGCCCATCCGCCACAGCGGGCGGACGACACGCCGCGCGGTCGCTCACGTCCATCGGCTCCTGCCGAAGGCGCTCCTGTCGGAGGAGCCGGTGTGAGGAAGGTGAGCGACGGCCACGGTGATCCCGGCCGTCCGAGGGCCGTGGCGTGCGTGGGCACTTTGGTGCGAGGGCGGCTGCACCATGGTGCTCTGCTCCTCTGGCCCGCAGCAGAGCCGGGTCCATCGTGCCGCCGTTGCATCAGACGCCGGTCGTCGGCCTGCCCCCAGAGCCGGGTTCGTGTCGGCGGATCGGTGTTCAGGCCGAACGAGGTCTCGGGGATGATGTCCGGCTCGGCGAAGCGGATGTAAGGGCCTCGTGTCCGGGTTGTCGCTGGGAGACTCAGGCCAGATCCGGGATTCGGGTGGTTCTTACTCCTGCGGGTCGGTGCCGGCTTGGTGTCGCTGCTCATGGGCATGCGCCTCCAGAAGGACGTGGCGGGTCATCGTGCTCTCCTTCCGGTAGACGGTGCGAAAGGCGCGTTCGGCAGAGTCGCCCATGCGCTCAAGGACGCTAGTTGACTCCATATGCGCTCTGAACGCAGCATGCCATAACGCACAGGGGACCGCCACCATAGCCGGACTGGAGTTTCGTCCACATGGTCGAATATGGACGAAAAGCGGGTTGTGGCGCATGCCGATTTTTGGGGTGGATCGGCGAGTGGCTGTCACATCGGCCCAGAGTGCGAGCTGGCGACACAGTGATCGCCTTACACCGTCAAGGGCTGGGGGTGTGATGACGACTCCATACACGTGACCACCCAGGCGGACTGCTTTCAGGGCAGAGCGCTGCCGATGGTCGGGATCATCGGACACGGGGACGGCTCCTGGTACGGCTGAGACGGTCGTCCTGGCGCCCACGACGAGGGCTTGCCGGTTAGGGAAGTAGCAGCGCGGCCGTCCAGGCCAGGCAGGCTCCGGCCAGCAGCCACCACACCGGCTCCAGCCGACGCCGTCGACCGGTCGTGATCAGGTCCTGAACGGTCAGGCCCGGTGGGGACGTGTGCTGGGCGAGCAGTTCCCGGTGGACCGCGTGCAGGCCGTATGCCTCGACGAGGGCTTCGGTGATGTGGTCGGCGGCACGCTCGGAGGCTCGGGCGGTTCCGGCGGCTATTGCCGCGCCCAGCAGGTCGCCGCAGTTGCGCCGGGAGAACGACTGCCGGCGGGCCTGGGCGGCGGCGTGGCGTAGGTCGTCGCGTACGGCTTCCACCAGGGTGATCGCCTGGCGGAGGGTGCGCGGGTCGGCGTCGGGCAGGCGCGGGTCGGGGCCTGGCCGCCCGTTGCTGTTGGGGCGGGTCATGACGCGGTGTTCCAGCAGGCCCAGGTGACCTTGCCGCCCTGTTCGGCGGGGCAGTGGCCCCAGGCGGTGGTCAGTGCCTCGACCAGCAGCAGTCCGCGTCCGGATTCCTCGGCCGCGCCGGGGTGACGCCGTACCGGCCGCTCCTCGCTGTGGTCCCACACCTCCACTAGCAGGATCGCGCCCGTGTAGCTGAGCTGCAGGGCGATCGTCGCGGGGGTGTGGTCGTACAGGTCGGCATAGTCGGTGGGGGCGGGCCGGCCGGTGTGGTTGACGCTGTTGGTGACCAGTTCCGACACCACCAGCCCGCAGTCTGCGGCCAGTGCTCGCAGGTTCCAGGCGTTCAGCAGGTCGGTGGTGAAGCGGCGGGCGGTGCCGGGCGCGCTGGGCAGGGCGGCCAGCCGGAGCCGTTCGGTGCGGGCCGGGCCCAGCTTTGGCGGCGCCGCCGCCGTACCGGAGGGAGTGTGGCTGTGGGGCATGGGATCTCCCTGAAAGGGCAGGAAAGCCACGAGCGCACGCAACAAGGTCGGAGATGTCGGATTCCTGGCTGGAAGCGGGATTGTGATGCGTGCACCGTGACCGTTCCCGCATCGCTGATTCGGTCACGTTCAGCGAACCTGCTGCACATTCTGTGTGACCAGCCGACAATGAACGGCAGGAGCCGACATGCCGCCCGGCATTGCGTGTCGGGTGTCATCGCGGAGGTGCACGCGTGGCCTACCAGACCACTTCGCAGGTGCGGGCGCGGCTGCGTGCCGAGCGTAAACACCGGGGCTGGGACGTCGTCCGATTGGCGCGGGAGATGCTCGCGGCGATGGACGAGTCCCAGCGGCCGACTCTGACCAGCATGGTCCGCAGCATCGAGCGGTGGGAGTCCGGCACCAACCGCGGCATGAGCGAGCGGTATCGGCTGCTGTACGCCAGGGTGTACGGCACCTCCGAGAAGGACCTGTTCGATTTGGCCCCGCAGGGTCCGGAGAATCGCGGTGAATACATGGGGGACGGCGCTGCCTTGGAGGCTGTGGTCGTTCACCGGGATGTGGCCGAACTCGCCGTTCTTCGGCTGCCCGCGACCCTGTCGGAGAGCGCGAGCCTGATCGCTACTCTCGCGCGTGCCGATCTCGAGGACGGCAGGACGTTCGCCGAGCAGCCTTTCGATGTGGCGGCGTGCTCGTCGGCGGCTTTGCGGTGGCTGATCGCGCCCCGCACGACGCTGGGGCCTGGTGACGGGGACCGCGGGCTCGGCATGGAGGACGTGCAGGAGATCCGCGAGGCGGTGCAGGCGTTCCGGGTGCTGGACAACCAGATGGGCGCCAGCAGGATCCGCCGGACCGTCGTGGACTATCTGTGCGTCGATGTCGCTCCGCTGCTGCGGTCGGCCCGTTGCAGCGAGCCGGTCCGCCGGCAGCTGTTCTCAGCGGCGGCGGAGCTGGCGCAGCTGTGCGGATGGCAGGCGCACGACCTGGAGTTGCAGGCGCTGGCCCAGCGGTACCTGGTACAGGCCCTCGCGCTGGCGCGGTTCGCCGAGGACGACCGGCTCGGCGGGGAGATCCTGGCCGCGATGAGCCAGCTGGCCATCTACGTGAGGCGGCCGGACGAGGCGATCGACATGGCGCAGGCCTCGCAGACCGCCGGTGACCGGACCGGCCTCGCCGTTCTGGAGGCCGAAGGGCTGGCCTTGGAGGCGCACGCCCACGCGCTCCGCGCCGACGCCACGGCATGTTCCAAGGCGCTCAGCCGCGCCGAAACCGCCTTCTCCCGGGCCGGCGACGCCGATGATGTGCCACCCTGGCTGGCCTATTTCGACGAGGCGTACTTCGCGGCGCGGATCGCGCACTGCTACCGCGCCCTCGGGCAGGGCGCGCAGACCGAGCGGCACGCCCAGCGGTCGCTGCGCATGGACCCGCGGTACATCCGCGGCAAGGCGTTCAACACCGCCCTGCTCGCCAGCGGCTACGCCGCCCAGGGCGAGGTCGAGGAGGCGTGCCGGTACGGGCGGCGGGCCGTTGACCTGACCGCCAAGCTCGGGTCGGCCCGGGCGGTCGCCTCCATCCAGGGGCTCCTGCAAGACCTCGCCCCGTACGCGGGCACGGAACAGGTCACCGAGCTTCGGGCGTACGCGGCCGGGCGGTTGCCCGCGCCGCAACGGCATGCAGCACGCCCATGACGGTGGCCGCGCCGACGATCTCCCCGCGGGCGATCATGGCCTGGGCCTCCTCGATCGGCACCCACCGGACCATCTCCGCCTCGTCGGGCTCGGGCTCGCCGACCAGGTCGGCGCCGTGGGCGACGTACAGGTCCTGCGGCGCGTCCGCCGACCCGACCGCCGGCTGGTAGGTCAGCAGGAACTCCACGTTGCGGGGCCGCCAGCCGGTCTCCTCCTCGACCTCGCGGGCGGCGGCGATGGGGCCGTCCTCATCGGGGTCGACGTAGCCGCCGGGGATCTCCCAGTCCCAGCGGTCCAGGATGAAGCGGTGCCTCCAGATCAGCAGGATCCGCTCGCCCGCGTCATCGAGCACCAGCGTCATCGCGCACCGGGGCAGCCGGATCACGTACTGCTCGAACCGCACCCCGTTCGGCAGTTCCACGTCCGCCACCGACAGGCGGATGTGCCGGTTCTCGTCGACGATCCGTTCGCCGTGGACGACCCACTGGGTCCGCCCGGCGGGCTCGGGTTCCGGGTTGGTCACGGCTGGGACGCTACCGCCCAGCCGCGCCGGTGGAGGACACATCCTGCGCGGACGGCCGCGTACCGGCCATGGCCCCGGCGGACCGGCGATAGGTGATGGCCGACTGCGGAACGGGCGGATCGAGCGCTGGTCACAGTCGGCGGAGCAGCTCGGCGGCGTCGGTGATGCGGTCGCGCGGGAAGGTGAGCGAAGCCCAGGGGCCGGAGGGCTCGTCCCTGGCGGCCGGCTGCAGGAGCCACCGCCCGGAGTCGCGCAGCGGTCGCCATGCCTCCAGCAGGCGGGGGCCTTCCTTCGCCCGGACGATGAGCCAGGCACGGCCGATGTTGCGGGCCGCCGCGGCGGGGCGTTCGGGCTCGGGGGTGCGGGTTCCTCCGCCCAGGATCGCTTCGCCGGCGTCCTGGCAGGCCAGGTTCGTGGTGTGGCCGAGCCGCCAGAGTTCGGCCACCAGCGGGACCATCTCCACGTCGATGTCGATGGTCCGCCCGCCGGGGGCCTGCATGGGCTGCGTGGGGTGGACCTGTGTCCAATCGGTCACCGGGGCCGTTCCTTCAACCGGTGGTCCGCCCACCGCCGGATCAGGCCCGCATAGAACGCGACCCACTCGGCCGGGTTGACCTCGCTGCGCGTGCGCCACAGCTCCGCGAAGGCCACCGACCAGCGGGTGACGCAGCCCGGATCCACCTCCGCCCAGGAGGAGAACTGCGCGACCCACTCCTCGGCGGACTGCGGCGAGTGGCCCGCTTTGATCAGCCAGGGAACGAGCAGCCCCAGCTCCACCCACGCGGCGCCCCGCGAGGTGAACGCCCAGTCCACCAGGTAGGCACGACCGTCCGGGGTGATGATGAAGTTGTCCTCGTTGAGGTCGGTGTGCAGCAGCACATTCCCGCTCAAGGGCGTGGTGTCCTCCAGCACCTGCTGCCACCGGCGCTCCACGGCCAGGCGGACCACGTCGGGGCAGGGCGTGGCCTGCAGCGCATGGATCGTCTTGGCCAGGGCGACCAGGTCGGGTGAGCCGGGGGAGAAGTCCGCCCGCCGGCCCTCCACATGCTCGAACCCGAGGGCGAGCCACCCCCCGGCCTCGGCCTGCCACCGAAGCCGGGGAGCGAGCTCGGCCACGTGCGGGTTGACGGCCGCCTCCCGGCGCAGCGACATGACCTCCGGACCGTCCCTGCCGGCCAGCTTGCGGGCGGCCTTGACGAAGGTCCGGCCGCCGGCGGTGTGCAGGGTGCAGGCGATGTCCGCGTGGTTGCCCGCGGGCGCCGGGGTGATGGCGCTGATCGGGCCGGTGTGGGCCTCGATCTGACCTCGCAGGTCCTCGGGCAGGTCGGTCCAGTCACTACGCACGGGCGGTCCCTTGGGTTGTCAGAAGGAGATGGTCAGCGGCGTGTCCGAGGTCAGGCCGTAGCCCTCCCAGCCCTGCAGCCCCACCAGGCCACCCTGGCCGGCGCACTCCGGCGGGCAGCAGCTGGAGGCGGCCTCGTCGTTCCAGAACTCGGCGTCGACGAACAGGCCGGTGGCCTCCAGATGCGGGATGGTCCGGGCGAGCGCCGCGCCGGAACGGATGTCGTCGTCCATCACCGGCCGGTGGTGGATCATCCCCCCGGCGAACGCCAGGCTCAGCGGCAGGTACAGCTCCGTGCGCTGCAGGGCCGTGTGCCACACCTCGTCGACCGGCGGGGTCGGCACGATGCGGGCGTAGGCGTCCGGGTCCTGGCGGGCGGCCCGAAGAATGTTCCCGACCGCCTTCAGGAAGACCAGGAACTGGCCGACGGCGCGGTCGGTGTAGGCGTGCGAGGCGTGGTGCGTCTTGCGGAAGTCCTCCACCAGCAGATCCCACGCCCAAGCGGGAACCAGCTCACGGGGATCCTTCGCCGTGGCCTGGGTGGGGCGGTCTGCCAGAACGGTCATCGAGACTCCTTCCCGTGAAGGGCGGGCCGGCGGCTCGTCACAGCGCGGCCCCGGGCCCTCCTCCTGCGGAGGGCCGGTCACCGTCAGTGGACCAGCGCGTCCACGACCCCAGCCAGCCGACAACGACCGACATCCACCGGCACGGCTCGACGCCCAGGCCGTGAAGACGAACGCCCCACCACGAGGGCGGGGCATCGGTGTTGGCGCACGCATCCGGCAGCCTAGCGCCCGGCCACCTGCGGGAAAGGGAGTTCTCCGGAGCGCGGTCGTTCCTGCGGCGGATGTGCTGCACCGGTAGGCCACCTCTCCTGCGCACCTGGTCAGCGGCATTTCGTCCGTGTCTTGTCGGGCTGTGCCGGGGGAGTGCCCGGGCTTGTCGCTCGCTGCCGGATGGCGATCCGCGGCACACCGGGTGTTCGCTGACAGTGACCGCACGACCCCGCTGTGGGGTGCGGTCAGGGGCGGTGATCCGGCGCGGGCCACCGCCCCTCTTCCCGACAGCGATGGTGCATGCGGAAGGTACCGATGTCTCCCGACCCTGCGCTGCTCCGGCCGCACCCGGCCGGACTCGGCCTGCCGAAATCACCCACCGCCCGCAGGGGCCTGTACTCCTGGACGATCGTCGAAGCCCTGGGAGACCCACCGGCGCTCGGGGCGGTCGGCGTCTGCGACGACCGCGAGCGGGCCATGCAGGAGATGGCCGATGCCCTCCGGGCCACCTCGCAGGAGGGGGCGTTCGGGCTGCTGCACAAGGTCGAGCGTCGCCTGGTCGGGATCGGCTACTGGTATAGCGACCTGCTGGCCCTCGCCCACATCGACCCCGACCGTGATGCGCTGGTGGTGTCCGAAGGGGAGCCGTCCGGCAGCCGGAAGCCGCTGAGCGATGTGTTCTGCGAGGTCGTCAGGGCCACCGGCACGCCCCCGCTCGGAAACGCGGCATGACGCATCTCGGCATTCCCCGCACAGACGGGCTGGAGGCGGACCCACGGCAGACCGCGATCCGGCAGCTGGCCGAGCTGCTGAGAGGCCGGCAGTACGACGTGACGGTAGAAGCCTCGCATCTGACCGTGCAGGACGGCGGACGGCCGGTGCAGGTGTGGGCGATGCACCGGCCCGACGACGACCACAGGCTGTGGTTCGCCTGGCCGGGCCGGATGTGGATCTGCCGGACCAGCCACCTGCAGGACGCCGTCGTGCACGTCAAGAAAGCACTGCGGCGCACCCCCAGCGCTCGCGGCGAGGACCCGCCCTCGTCCCTACGAGGGTGCTGAGCCGACGCGGCGGTCCTGAGCGGAACCCCCCGAACGCCGGGACCGCCGCGTCCTCCAACCCCTCCGACATCGTGTTCCTGCGCGTGGTGTTCTTGCGCGCGCTGATCACCGTGTACCGGCCGTGGATCACCTCCATGGTGGTCAACGAGCCCGAACGCCGACGCGCCGCCGCCCGGGTGGCCGCGGCGCAGCGGGAGCTGGACAAGCTGGCCGCACCACGCCGGCCGGACGGCACATGGACCCGCCCGGGACACCGGAGCTGACCGTCGCCGACGGCACCGAGGTGACCGCCGAGATCAAAGAACACCCTCGTTCCCTGGTCGTTCGTGGCCAAGGGCGCCGGTCTCGAGCTCGTCACCGGGCCGGGAGCCGAGGGCGGTGATTGCCTGCTCGGGCGACAGCAAGGTGATCGGCCGGTGGAGTGGTTGGCGTGGACTGTCGATGTCGATGACGTGGGTGGGGCCGTAGGGCCAGGGACCGGCGAAGAGACCTGTCAGGTTGATGCCGGAGCACCGCCGGATGGTCTGGTGAACGACGTCGGCATCCGATCCCGGGGTGACCAGCCAGAGAGTGCGTGTGCTCTGGGCGGTTGAGGCGGATCCGGGATTGGGCAGGCCGCTCCGTGACTCGAGGTGTTCGATGGCCTCCTCGAGGGTCTCTGCCGCATGGAGACCCGGTGCGAGCGCTTCCAGGAGGGCGCTGTCCAGCTTGATCGGAAACAGGCGTTCGAGGTCGGGTCTCGTGGTGATGACCCGGGTCGGGACGGTCCGGGAGGCCAGCGCTTGGACCAGCGCCGTTCGGAGGAGCCCGTCGGTGCCTGGTCCGATCACTCCCGCCCCGTCCGGGTGATGGAACGCGGACATCAGAGAGAGGGCCTCCCCCAAGAGACCGCCTGCCGTGTCGGTCCGATGGGCTCGAGCGGGCGGGATGTGATCGAGGAGCCTGCGCAGGCGATTTCGGATCGCGGAGTAGGGTGCGCGGATCCCTCGCAAGCCATGCACCACGTTGGAAGCGATCACCCAGGTCTCCCGATGGGAGATGGTGAGGCCCGGGCGAGTGGGGTCGGGTGCTTCGGTCATGGCGTACCTCCAGGTCGGTGGGCGATTGCCGAGCAGGATGCAGGCGGTGCCCCGGGCGGGGCGATGGGTGAAACGCCGCATGGCGACAAGTGATCTGTTGCAGTGGCACCCGAGGGCAGGGCCGTGAGTGCCTGGTAGAGGCGCAGATACGTGGGTCCGGAGCGCGTGGTGAGGCCCGGGCTTGGCAGTGGCGACTTGTGCTCAGTGGCGGGAAGCACCACCGGCTGAACCCTGTGCTGGCATAGAGGCGTGCCGCTACTTTCTGCCTCCGGAAGGAGCGGATGGGGCGCTGAGGTGGTGGCCAAGTGGCTGCTGGCAGGGGTCGTTCCGGACGAGTCGCTGGAGTCGTACGCCGGTTGCTGGAGCAGGGGAGCACTGGCCCGAGGAGGCGGCGGGGGTATGTTGAGGCGCTGACCGATCGGGGAATGGCGCACGTGCGGTTCAGTGACGGCTTCTCGTTTCCAGATTCGGTTGAGGACGAAGGCGGCCCTGGCGATGTCGCCGGTTCGGCCCGGGTTCAGGGTGATGTGTTGCAGGGAGCGCCGACGCTGCCTGAGTTCGGCGGCGGCGCGTTCTCCGAGGGCGCGGACGCCTCTGATCAGGTTGTTCGTGGTGCGTGTGTCAGCATGCAGGGCCTGTCCGGAGCGGCCTTCGGCCGCCGGACCGGAGGAGGATGCCGATTCCGGCGCCGATGTAACCCTTGCCGACCAGGGCGGGCCGGCCGTTGCCGCTACGCGGTACAGCGCGGGGAGTGCGTGGATGCGGGCGGCGGTGATATCGCGGTGGAGCCGGGCTCGGTGCCGGAGACCCACAGCAGGGTGCGGCCAGGAACTGCACGTTGCCGACGAATGCTTGGTGCTTGTGACTGAGCCATGGGTCGTCGCCGTTACGGAGGCCGCCGGCGCGGCGGTCGGGCTCGATCAGGGCGCCGTCCGGATCACGTGGGTCATGGCCTCGCGTCGGCACCGGTCCCGCACCTTGTGCAGATACGGGGCTTGATCGGCGAGGACGCCGATGCCCTCGTGCAGGTGGCGGTGAAAGATGCCGGGTACTCCACGACCTGCTCCGGATGCAGCGCGCACGGGAGCGGCACGTAACCGTCGTAGTCGACGAACACAGGCTCCGGCGGCTGCTCCAGGACCTGTGTCACCTCGGAGGAGTGTCGCCACCGCAGGTGCACCGCCGATGACGACTCGCTCTCGATCTCGGTGGACGGGCACCACAGCACCTGCAGCAGGTCCGTGCCGTCCGGGCAGGGCAGGTCCGGGATGTCCCGCGCGTACAACTGCGCGACCGGCAGCAGCGGCCAGGGCTCGGCGGGCGCCCTTGTCGGGTCATGCTCGACCGGCTCCCGGTCCACGACCGCCTGCTCTGCGGCCGTGCGCGGCGCTCCGGCCTGGAGGATCCGCCGCCGTGCCCGTACGTCCTCCAGACCCCTCAGCCGGGACGACCAGTGCGTCTGCTCGCACATCGGCCAGTCCTCGTCGGCCGGCCACAGCAGCGGCCCGCCCACCGAGCTGTCGTGCACCGTCGGCGTCCCCGGCCGGGGATGCAGCCGCGTGGCCGTCCTGGCCATCCCCGCCAGCTCCGGGAATACCGCGGCCACGTCCACCGGCCGCGGCGGCGTCGTACGCCTCATCCACACCCCCAGCGATCCCTCGCGCCCGACGACCGGCACCGGAATCCGTTGCAACGCGGCAGCTGTGCAGCTCAGCGGCCACTGCCGCACCTGAAAGCCATCCCGGACCGCCCTCTCCAGCAGCCCAGGACAACCAGGACCACCGGCTGACCGCCGACAATAGCCCGCCGGACCGACAACGACCGGGGCTCCTAGACCGCCACTGAACGCGTTGAGCGGTGCGCGGCTTGCGAGGGGGCAGACGCCGGAGTCACCGGTCAGGAACGGCAGTACGTGGGACAGGACATCGGTGGATCTGTCCCAGCCGCTCGACCACCTGCTTCTTTGAGGAACCTCACCGCACCTCTGCGGACCTTTCCGGCAAAGGGATCTCTTGTGCGCTCCGAGAGCTGGTTCAGGATTTCTCTGCTTCGACCACCACAACCATCGGCTCTTCCCACTCCTCCAGCAGGAGCGGCTCCTCCGATGCGGCAGGAAGTCGTCGCACCTGGGCCGATGTCAGCGTGGCGGCGGTGGCGGCGAGGATGAGGAACGCGCTGGCGGTGGCGGTGTTGCGTGGTCCGATCGCAGAGGTCAGGGGGCCGGCGGCCAGGAGGGTCAGCGGGGTCAGGGCGAAGTTGCCGAGCAGGCCCCAGCTGTTGATGCGAGCCAGCATCTGGGGAGGGAACTCGCGCTGGAGCGTGGTGGACCACAACACGAAGTAGACGGCCTGGCCGACGCCGGGGACCAGCATGGCCGCGGCCAGCACGGGCCACGGCGTTCCCGCGCCCAGCAGCAGCATGGGGCCGGCCGCGGAGGCGGGAAGCAGCGCCGCGGCCAATGCCGGGCGGGTGGGTCGCCAGCGGGCCGCCACGAAGCCGCCCAGCAGCGCGCCGAAGGCCTCGCAGCCGGCCACGACTCCCCACGCGCCGGACCCTCCATGGCCTTGCGACATGTGGGACGGGCCGACGACGCCCATGAATGTGCTGACCGAGACGGCCACCGCCGTGAACTGAACGGTGAGGACCCACACCCACCGGGTGGAGGCGAACTCGCGCCAGCCGGTGCGCAGGTCGGTCAGCAGCCTGGGTCGTTCCGGCCGCCATACCGAGGTGTTGAGCCGGATCAGCAGCAGCACGCTGACGGCTCCGGACGCCGCCTTCATCGCCGCCGCCCATCCGGGCCCGACGGCGGCGACCACGATGCCGGACAGTGCCAGGCCGATGAGGAGTCCGGCCGAGTCGGCCTGGCCGAGCAGCGCGTTGGTGTTCTGCCGGTCCCGGACGCGGACCAGGTCGACGACGATGCTGCGCAGGGTCGGCATGAAGACCGGCCGCTCCAGCCCGGACAAGAACGCCAGCAGGCACAGCAGGGCCAGCGGCACGCCCCCGCCCAGGAAGCAGGCCGCCAGAGCACCCCAGGTCACCGCGGCCAGAACTTCGGCACCGGCCAGTACAATATGCCGCCGGAAGCGATCGCCGAGGACACCGCCGACGAGCACCAGCAGCGCGGGCACCGCCCTGCACGCAAGGACCAGCGACAGACCACCCGGCCCATGGCCGAGCTGCAGAGTTCCCCAGGCAAGAGCGATGTGACCGAACCCGTCACCGGTGCTGGAACTCAGCCGAGCCCCGACCAAAGGCGCAACCGAACGGCTTTTGAGCAGATTGAACAGGCTTCGCTGGACCGACACGGCAGCGGACGATACCGAGCCGCCGCATCAGAACGATCTGAGGAATACCCGAACGTGGCAGAACATGGAACTACAGTTGGCCAAGGCGCTGGAAGCCGAACAGCCTCACAGCGCCTTGGCCAAGAGGGTCATCAGTTGCATACGGCGAGCAAGGCGTATCAAGCCCGTTCACGCCTCAACCGTAGTCCTCGACCGCCGCGACGAACCTGCAACTCGAGCCGTCCAGGGCAAAGTGCAGGGCACCTCGCTTGTAGGTCGCGAGGTCGGATTTCGATGCATAGAACCGGAGGCTCGGCCCGGACGGCACTTGTACGCCCACCGCTTCGGCGGCGCGTTTCAGAGCGTCCTCACCGATCGAGTGCGGTCCGTCCGCTTGGCGCAAGTCGATCAGGTCGTTGTCCTGTACGACCTCCGTGACCTGCCGGCAGGGAACCGTGAACGTCAGGTTGAGGTAGTAGGGCGCAGAGTCGTTGCGGCTCTTGAATCGCACCTGGCCGGCGCCGGGGGGCAGATCGAATCTGAGGTCTTGCAACGCCTGGTCCAGGGAGATGTCTGGATCGCTGCCGCGAACGGCGCGGGGATCTGGGTGCTCATCGGTGAGCGGGTCCTCGCCGGCGCCCTGAAGACCACAGGCCGCCAGCAACGACACCATTGTGCCCAGCAGCGCGATGGAGCATCGTTTACCGGTCGGCCGTCTCATGGGCGGCGGTGGGTGGTCGAACCGTACACGTCGAAATCTCGCGCCATTCCACTTGTATGCAGATGTGATATGTCGTTCTGATGGATGGTGCCGAGCGCCGGCAGATGCAGCGGACCGCGCTGCTCGTTCTCGTTGCCGAAATTGTACCGCTTGTAGAACTCGATGGTGTAGTTGTCCCCTTCTCCGCGAATGCGGTACTGATATCCATTGAACGCGTAGTACAGGTCCAGGTTCTCCCGCTCGTTGAAGCGAGTGGACATCCACCCCGTGTCGAAGCTGTGCGATCCCCGGTACTTGTTGAGCTGCTCCTGCACACTGCGCTGGAACTCCGGGCTCTGCTTCATGAGCTCGTCCACGTTCACCTGACGGGGGCTTCCGGAGCCGTCCAGCCAGTGCGCGAGCAGGCCCGATGCGATCGGCCACTCCTTGGCCATGCCGCCCAGAACCACCAGTTCGAGCTTCTTGTGCGTCTCTCGGTCGCGCTCGCTCGGCGTCTCGACTCCGAAGGGGCGTCCGAAGTCCGTGGCCGGCCACAGTGGGGGGAGGTCGAAGATGCCGAGGGGCAGGTCCTCCCGCCAGACTCGGTCGGACGCCAGGAGGCCGAGCTCCATGGTCAGCCGTCGATCGGTGGCGTTGGCGCCGTCGACCGCCCTCTTGAACGCGGCGCTGATCTGGCTCGCGCGTTCCCTGAGCGACGACCACAGCCGCTGCGATTCGGCGTCATGCCGATCGGCTCGAGTCATTTCCGGCAGGGTCAGCGAACCGTCATCTCCCACACGGAGGTTGTTCGCACCGGCATCGTTGATCGCCGACCTGAGATCGTCTTGGTGTTCTTTGAACTCGTTCGCCGCACGACTCAGGCTGTTGTGGACGCTGAAGGCGATCATGACGGCGCGCTGCAGACGTTCGTGCTCTCGCCGTATCTCCTCGGTGGCCGCCGTCGCCGCAAGTCCCTGCCAACCGGAATCCCTTACCCCTCCCACAATGGCCCGGTTGTAGGATTCGGAGGATTTGCGCAGCAGTTCGGAGTGGTTGCGCCATCCGTACGCGGCGGTCGTCAGCGCATTGAAGTCAGCGTCACGCAGTTGCCTGAAATCAACCATGCCACCTCAGTCGAGGATCTTCCAGATCTCGTTGATGCGGCTTCGGATGTTCGACTCCGCACCACGGTATGCGGCGGCCGTACGGGACAGGCGAGGTCCCAGACCATCCGTCTGATCCGCCATGGACCTCATCGACCTCGACCACGAATCCATGAGCTTCGCCAGCGCACCTGCCGACGTGAAACCGTCTCTCAGGGCATCGGTGGCGGCGTCCGTCGGAGCACCCACGCTTCGCAGCAGGCCACGCAACTCACCGGCCAGCGAATCAGCCACCTTGGCGGCCTGATCCAGTTTGCCGATCTGCTCGTAGGACAGCGTCCCAGGGTTGTCCACCAAGGGAGCCAGGCCAGGCGGTACCCCCATCCGCTGCGGCGGTGCCCCTCCCGGATCCAACAACTTCCGAAGGTCGGAGTCGTCAGTCACCAGTCAGACCTTTGCGCTCATGAATCACCACTTGACGATGATGTCAGGTGATCATACAGACGCTGTAGCGGCATACTTCATGACCGAAACCACAGTGGCCGAATCCGGCCTGTCGGCCCTCGTGAAGCAGCTGCTCCCGCTCGCTGACACCGGTCGCCGGATGGCTCACCGCAGCATGTGGATCAGGAATCTGGCGATCTCTTCGTAGGCCTGGATCTCGTTGTTGCGGTTGGTGAAGCCGTGGCCCTCATCGGGGTAGACGTCGTAGCGGACGTTCACGCCGCGTTCGCGGAGGCGGTGGACGAGCTGGTCGGACTCGCTTTGGGGGACGCGGGGGTCACGGGCGCCCTGGATGACGTAGAGCGGGGCGGTGATGGTGTCGGCGTATGTGACCGGTGAACGCTCCAGGAGTCTGTCGGCCCTTGGTTCGCCCTCGGGGGTCGAGGTCAGGCAGGTGCACAGGAAGCGCAGTCAGACGCGGGTGCCACCGAGCGGATCCCGCACGGCGGCCACGGTCCCTGCTGTTTGGGAGGTTTGCTGGAACAGCCGGGCGGCTCACAAGCGCTGCCCCATGTGGCATCGCTGCAACCGCTCCCGAGCGGGCGGGCCATGTCTGTAATGGCTACAGCACAGACGGACACCGGCCCGGCCGGGGCCTCTACCGGCTGTGTGCGGGTCGACCCTCGTGCCCCTTCGCCAGGAATCAAGGTCACTCCCTGCCGACGGCGCACGCCAGCGATCCCCTCGAAGCGGGCAGGCGCTAAAGGATCAACCGGGATGGATGGCCGGCATCGGACACCGGGAGTTCGGCGAGCGGTCGACGGCACCCGCGGGTGAAGCACACATGTCGTCGCAGGTCTTGGGCTCAACCGACCTCACTGGCGTGAAATACGTCATACATCGGCATCCCTGAGCGAGATATCAGCCCATTTCGCCTTTCTTGTCGGGAAAGTGTTATATACAGTGTCCTAGTCGATCTGCCTGGATGTGCGAGCGGCCGGTTTCGCGGGTTCCGTAGCGGTGTCGCACCGTCCCGGCGGGAGTTCTTTGCGCTGAACGGAGTGGGTTGCCGGCATGGCTGCAGGTGAGGAGGGGTTCGACCGCGAGGAACGGTTGCGGGAGGCCCGGGAACGCCTGGCGTCCGCGGGCACCGTGACCGATCGGGCGGAGACCCCGGCCGAAGGTGAAGCCGCGAACGGGTGGGTACGCGCCGTGGCCGCCGAGGGACGGCTGATCGAGATTGTCCTGAACCCCCGGGCGATGCGATGGGGTCCGGCCGAACTGGCCGAACACCTCACCTCAGCGATCAACACGGCCCTTGATGGGGCTCGCGCGGAGGTGCTGGCCGCCACCGAACCGATGATCGACCCGGCCACGTTGCTCGTGCGGTTGCGCGAGGTACAGGACGCGAGCATGCGCGTGATGGCGGCCATCGGTCAAGGCTTGGACGAGGCGATCGCGAAGATCAGGGAGCGCGCCAGCGTCACCGGCACCCCTGCCTCCGCCCAGGGGTTCGACATCCTGTTGGAGCAGACCCGGGCCCTGGTGACCGCGGCCGTCCCCCCGTCCGCCGTCGAGGACGAACAGGACCTGCGGGGAACCGGGCGGGATCCCTCCGGCCTGGTGGTCGCGGTGGCGGCACCCGGCGGACGGGTGGAGTCGCTGGAGATAGGGGCCCGTGCGCTCCGGACCGGTTCGGCGGACCTGGCCGACGGGGTGATGGCAGCGGTGAACGCCGCCCTCGACGACTTGCGGGAACGCGAGAGCGCACGATCGGGCGCGCTCGGTTCGGACGAACTGCTCGGCCGGGTCCGGGAGATCCAGGACCTGAACCTGGAGCAAATGCGCGTTCTCACACGATCCCTTTCCACGGTGATGACGAATATCAGGCGTGACTGAAGGCAGGGCAGCATGGGTTTCGGCGAGCTTGGTTTCGACTCACCCGCGATCGACCGTGCGGGCGGGCGCATCCAGCTGTCCGCGAACGACCTGAAGGCGAAGGTCGACGCGTTCAACACAGAACTGCAAAGCTACGGCCAGCCATGGGGATCCGACGATGTCGGCATGCTGATCGGAATGTGCTATCAGGCGATTTACGAGATCGCCATGGAGTGCTTCCAGGAGAACATCGCGGAGCTTTCCGAGTACGGGAACAGCGTGCGGGTCATGGCCGCGACCTACCGCGAGTCCGAGGATCTGTCGGCCATCGAGGTCAACCGGGTCCGTGACATTCTGGGGTGACGGGTGGGGCTGCAACTTCCAGGCGAGCTGCGCTCGCTGCTGTCCATGCTGGGCTATGACTGGCCGGAGGCGGACGAGACCAAGCTGTTCGAGATGGGCGGCAAGTGGATGAGCTTCGCCGGCACTCTCCAGCAGCCGATCGCGGACACCCAGGGCCACGCCCAGCTGGTGTGGACGGGCAACCGGGGGGAGGGCATCGAGGCGTTCCGCAAGGACTGGACGGCCGAGGACGCCCCCGCCACCAACCTGCAGGACTCGCTCACCGCGTGCCACATCATCGGCGCGGGACTGATGGTCTGCGCCGCCATCGTCCTGGCCCTGAAGATCAGCGTCATCGTTCAGTTGATCATGCTGGCGATCCAGATCGCCCAGGCCATCGCCACGGCCGTACCCACCCTGGGCGCGTCCCTCGCGCAGATCCCCATCTTCAAGATGATCACAGGTCTCATCATCGACATGCTCATCGACATGGCAATGAACGCGATTCTCAATGGTTAGGCGAGGACACCACCTTCCCAGAGGTGCGAACAGCGGCACCGCAAAGGGTGTCTTCAAGGCCGCCATGAGTTTTCTCCGATACTCCAAGCGGGCCCACAAGACCCCGGTCAAGCACGGCACCGTGATGAAGAGATATAAAATCATGCGCGGACCGGTCGAGTTCCGCCTGCCGAAGGACGCCACCCCTGATGAGGTCAGGCAGGCCCAGGAGTACTGTGACTACGCGAACAAAGCCCTGAAGGAAGGGAAGCTGTCCCCGACCGGACGCGTCAAGGTCAGTGGAAAACTCAAGGACGACAAGGAGGACGCGGCCGAACGGGAACGGCAACGCGCCGAGGCGGCAGGAAACCCCTATGGCCCACGGGTCGCCGCCCATCTCCCCGACACCACCTGGGTGGGGGTTCCGGAACCGCCCGGCTGGGGGCGGCACACGAACCGAATAAATTCAGTCCTCGGGTCTCAATCCGGATTGTACCCGGAAGGATACCGGCCCACCGAGTTCCGAATAGAGACATAGTCCGACCCCTTCTCGACTTGCAGACCAGGGCGCCCTCGATTACGCTACGTGTGCATAGTTTTCATCTCAGGTGTCACAGCGAGGGCGGGATGTCCCGCCGGGGAAGGTTCACATGTCCGGCCAGGAGGACTGGAAGACTCTTCTCGGGGCAATGATCATGGCCAAGTCGGACATTGATCAGCTACCCGGAGAGAAGCTCGAGCAATACACCGTTCCGCGTGTCAAGGCCACCGAAGACGAACTCGCCGAGTTCGAGCGCGAGATCGGCGAACGACTTCCCTCCTCCTATCGCAACTTCCTGCTGCATGCGAACGGATGGCCCCGCTTCTACTACCGGATGGATCTCTTCGGAATTCCGGAATTGCGGGGAGGTGGGAACTGGCCGGTGGCCAACGAGCTGCTGACGGTTTACGCCGAGGATGTTCTGCCGTCCGTCGACCTCGACCCCAAGGGGGTGGTGCCGGTCGGCGCCGGCCAGGGAATGCGGGATCTGCTGCTGGTGGTCAGGGAAGGCTGGCCTGCGGCCGGCGAGGTGTCCTGGATCGACGGCGAGGAGATCGGGCGCTTCGAGGACTTCGCCACCTTCATGGCCTACATGGTCCAGAACCGCAGAGAGTACTACGAGAGGCGTGCCGGAGCGGGAAACTAGGCTGCCTGCCGCAGTCTGCCTGTGATGAGGACGCACCACGCTGGGCGATGATCTCGATCAAGTCTGCGCCCGTCGGCGGCGATCTCACCCGGCCGGACTGGACACCCGTGATCCTTCACTGCCGGCCGACGCCCGTAGAGCGCCCTACCCAGATCGCCTTCAGCGCTTCCGGATCAACATCGCCTTTCGCCTCGGCGAAGCCGACTCAGCACGCTCACCTTCGTCCTGGTGCTCCACCCGCACGGCAGCACTGCCTACCGAGGCCGCTGCGCTCACAGGGCTGTCCGACCGCCATGGCAGCGGCACTTCAGCAGGCAGGATGACATGCACACGTAGCGCACCCCGCTATGCGGAACAGCCTGCGTTTTCGACCAGTCCACCGCGGACTGGTCTGTGTGCCCTCACGTTGATCCCCAGAGGGGTTCATCGCAGCATGTGGATCAAGAACTCGGCGATCTCTTCGTAGGCCTGGATCTCGTTGTTGCGGTTGGTGAAGCCGTGGCCCTCATCGGGGTAGACGTCGTAGCGGACGTTCACGCCGCGTTCGCGGAGGCGGTGGACGAGCTGGTCGGACTCGGTCTGGGGGACGCGGGGGTCACGGGCGCCCTGGATGACGTAGAGCGGGGCGGTGATGGTGTCGGCGTGTGTGACCGGTGAACGCTCCAGGAGTCTGTCGGCTTCGGTGTCGGGGTCGCCGAGGACGGTGGCGACGAAGGTCTTCCAGGTGGGTGGGGAGGCTTGGGCGAGGGTGAGCAGGTTGGCCGGGCCGCAGATGGAGACGCCGGCCGCCCACGGATAGGGCAGGCGGGCCAGGCAGGACAGGGCGGCGAAGCCGCCGTAGGAGGCTCCGGCCACGGCGATGCGCTGGGGGTCGGTCCAGGGCAGGGTGTGCAGGTAGCGGACGGTGCGGTCCAGGTCGGCGAGGTCGATGCCGCCCCAGTCGCGGTAGATGAGTTTCTGGTGGGCGGTGCCGTAGCCGGTGGAGCCGGCGATGTTGGGGGCGCAGACGGCGATGCCGTGGGCGAGGAGGTGCTGGTAGAGGCCGGAGCGGGCGTAGACGGGGCGTTCTTGGGCTTCGGGGCCGCCGTGGATGGACAGCAGGACCGGGTGGGGGCCTGGGCCGTGGGGGCGGTAGAGCAGGGCGTGGATCTGCCGGCCGTCTGCGGCCGGATAGGTCACCAGCTCGGGTGCGATCGGCTCGGTGACGTGGAGCGCCGGGGGCCGGGTGTCGGTCAGGTAGCGGAACCGGCCGTGGTTCAGGTCGAGGACGGCGAGTTCGGTGGGGCGGGTGGCGGCGTCGATCAGCAGGACGGCGGTAGAGCCGTCACCGGCCAGGGTCAGCGCGGTGACGACGCCGGGTGGGATGCCGGGCAGCGTCAGGTCGGTGTCGTTGCGGCGGGCGTGCAGGGTGGAGCGGCCGGCCTGGTTGATGGACCAGATCAGGGTGTCCCCTCCGACGTCGAGGAGTTCGACGTCCCAGTCGGGCTGGGCGATCGGGGTGAGGGAGCGGTCGGCCAGGCGGTAGCAGGCGGCGGCGGTGAAGTCGCCCCAGGCGTCGGTGAGCAGGTAGAAACCCGAGGAGTCCGGCGCCCAGGTGGCAGGGTCGAAGACGCCGCCGTCCAGGTCGGCGGTGACGCAGACGGGCTCGGGGTCGGGGTTGGTCAGGTCGATCAAGTAGCAGGCGATGTCGGTGTGGGAGCGGAACCCGGCGGCCAGCAGCCACTGGCCGTCCGGCGAGATGCCTGTGGGTTCGAAGACCACGTCGGGCGGCGGGATGAACCTGCGTTCCCGCTCCTGTTCCAGGTCGAGCAGCAGGAGGTCCTGGACGTGCGGGTCGCGGTCGTTGGCGGCGTAGACCAGGAACCGGCCGGTCGCATCGAACGGCGCAGCGGCCAGGATGCGCTGGCAGTCGCCGCCGGAGGACAGCTCGACGGGCTCACCGCCCTCCGCCGGCACCCGGTACAGCCGGTACTGCTCATCACCACCCCGGTCGGCGGAGAAGACCAGCTCCTTGCCGTCCGGCGTCCAGGCCATCTGCCGCACCGCGCGATCGGGGAACCCGGCCAGGCGGCGCGGCTCGCCGCCGACGACCGGCACCACCCACAGCTCGTACCGGCCCGAGGCGTTACCCGAGTACGCCACCAGGGTCGCGTCCGGGGACAGGGCGATGGCCGGCTGGAACCGGTGGCGGGGAACGAAGTCCTGGAACTGAGGCAATGGACGGCCTTCCAGCGGTTACGGGTTACTTGATCCAGCCGCGGCGCACGGCGGCGGCCCCGGCGGCAAAGCGGGTCTCCACGCCGAGCGCCTCGCGGATGGCGGTGATGTGACGGCGTACGGTGGTCAGGCTCAGATCGACCCGGCGGCTGATCGCCTCATCCGACAGTCCCTGGGCGAGCATCTGCAGGATCGCCGCCTGGATGCCGGTCAGCGGCCCCTCGACGGTGCCGCCGCCGAACGGAACGGCCCGCTCCCACAGCATCTCGAAGTACTCCCGCAACGCCCCGACGATGACCGGTGACCGCACCAGCAGCGCACCGGACATGCCCGTGGGCGTGAGCGGCAGCAACGCCACCGCCTCATCGGCCAGCTTCATCTTCATCCCGATCCGCGGCAGCAGCCGGGCCTGCTCCCCGGCCTGCACGGCGGCCTCGATGGTCTTCACCCCGATCGGGTGCTCGGCGCACCGGGTCTCATAGATCGCCCGGCACGTCACCTCACCGTCGAAGCCCGGCAACGGCGCGAACCCGGTGCTCTCCTGAACCGGAGTCTCCAGCACATAGTTGTCCAGCGTGAGCCAGTCCCGCCGCGCGGCGTTGATCAGCGCGTACGACAGGCGGCTGATCTCCGCCCGATCGGTCACGATCTCCACCAGCTGATCCGCAGAACCACCGGCACTCGCCCGGGGCCTGCGGTGGCTCTCGTTCAACCGGCGATGTCCGGTCAGCAGACGCTCCTGCTCACACGCCAGCCGCCGGCCCAGCTCGGCCAGCACACCCTGCAGGGCCAGATCCGGCGGCGCGGGCACCAGCCGAGGCGGAGCCACCGGACCACCCGGACGAACATGCGCCATCCCCCGGCAGGTCAACGCCTCCACTGCCTCGGCATCACCCAGCAACGCGCCCGCCTCGGCCTGCGGGCAGCCGTCCTCCGCCAACAGCTTCAGATACGCCGCCAGCAGCTCGTCGGGGACGACGCCCTCCAGCAGCCGCCGAGCGTCCTCCTCGTCCCACCCGCTCACCACTCACCTCCCGCGACAGAGAGTAGTGCTAACGGCACTCGTTGCTGCGGCGATTGGGCTTCGCAGCGCGACCTGAACGAACCGGCTGAGCGCTCCCCGCCTCTGACGCGTTGTCATCGCGGCTCCGAACCTCGGAGATGCCCGGAGCGCGGGTTCCTCACGGCTCGCATGGTGGCCCTCGACTGTGCTGGTGGCGGCTGGTCGCCCACTGCTTGCGGAATAGCGCGTGTGTCAACGACGCGCGAATCCTGGCTCAGGCACAGATTTCGTGAAGTGGGCCCGTGTCAGTCGGCCAGCAGGATGCGTTTGCGCAGGAGGTCGGGGTTGGCGCGGCCGTACATCTGTCTCTTGATCGTTTTGGTGCGGTTGACGTGGCCTTCGACCGGGCCGGAGCTGTAGGGCAGGGTGAGACCGGCGGTGACGGCGTCCTGGTCGCGGCGCAGGCCGGTGACGAAGGAGTGCAGCTCAGGCAGATCGTCATCGAGTACGGCGCTCATCCAGGCTTCGAGCCGCTGCCCGGCGCGGTGCACCATCATCTCGGTGAACCGGCGAACATGCGCCCGCAGGGCGGCCAGTTGCGGGCACGCGGTGCACAAGGCGTCGAGGCGGCGGTGGTCGTCGGGGTCGAGGTGGGCGGGATTGCGCAGGAACCAGCCGGTGGCCTGCCGGACCGTCGGCGGCCGCGCTGAAGCCGGGGCGGCAGGCAGTTCGGTCCGCCAGGGCTTCACATACTGGCGGACGGTGGTGTCCCCGCCCCGGTAGCCCAGGACGCACAGTTCCTGCCGGCGGACGGTGTTGCGGCCCAGATTCAACTCGTGGGCGATCTGCCGCAGGCCGTGGCCTTGGACGATCAGGGCATGGATGGCGGCGTGCCGCTGGCGGGTGCGCTCCGCGATGCGATCCTGCCTGGTCCCCGGCGTGACAGAGGGGTTCGCCGTGGGCGGTGCGGGGAGCCCATCGGGCTGGGCGACCGGCGCGTCGATCAGGTCTTGAAGATGTCGGCGGTGCTTGGTGACGGTCCGTTCGACGGCTTCACCGAGGTTGTGCCACAGGTGCCAGCGGTCGGCGACCTGGATGGCCTCGGGCGCTCCCCGGGCGATGCCGTCGGCATAGGCGCCGGCTCGATCTCTGCAGACGATCTCGACACCGGGATGGTCCCGCAGCCAGGCCGCCAGGGTGTCGGCGGTGCGGTCGGCCAGCACATCCACCGGTCTGCTCGTGGCCAGGTCGATCAGGATCGTGCCGTGGATTCTGCCGCGCCGCAGGGCGAAGTCGTCCACGCCCAGCACCTTCGGAGCCTCGAAGGCGGGGCCGGCAAGTTGCGGATCAGCCTGGTCAACGTCATCCGGCTCACCGCGGCCGCCAGGCGTTCGGCCAGGCGCGCACCGGCGCGGCCGACCAATGCCAGCACGATGTCCCCCAAGGCTTCGCCTGCGGTGATGCTGCGGCGGCCGTAGCGGACCGTCAGGCCCGGAACCTGCTCGGCGAAGGTCTTCTTGTCGCAGGCGTCGTTGGGACACCAGAACCGGTGAACCCGCAGGTGGATCAGTACTTCCTGGTTACCGACCGCGGTGTCGGACAGGCGCCGCTCATAGTGGCTGTGTCTGCGCTGCGACAGCGCCCCACAGCCTGGGCACTTGGCCTCGCTCGTCGCGGTTCTGGCCCGGATGCGCACCGAGGCTCCGGAACGGAACACCTGGTCCACGCACACGCGGGCCAGGTGAGGAAACAAGACGGCCACCAACTCCTTGATCGACACACCGGCGATGCCGGTGATCAAGACGTCGGCTACCGACGAGAACACCGAACCGTGACCTACCCGACCGGCGCCTTCACGGAATCTGTGCCTGAGTCAGGATTCGCGCGTGTTGACACAGGCTCACGTTCGAGGAGGGACCATCCCCGCGTGCGCGGGGAGCAGGGACTGTCCGGAAGGTGGTGACGACTAGTGCCGGGACCATCCCCGCGTGCGCGGGGAGCAGGATCGGATTCTCGCCCATCCGGGCAGTGAGAGGGGACCATCCCCGCGTGCGCGGGGAGCAGACGCGCTGCGGGCCGCGCGCACCCCTGGGGAGGGGACCATCCCCGCGTGTGCGGGGAGCAGCGAGAGCTGGTGATTCCGTACACCCGGGAGTCGGGACCATCCCCGCGTGCGCGGGGAGCAGACAGACGTTGCACGTCTGGTCTGAGTACCGGGGGGACCATCCCCGCGTGCGCGGGGAGCAGCAGATCGTGCAGCACACCCTCGACTCCGACAAGGGACCATCCCCGCGTGCGCGGGGAGCAGTGCCGCTTCCAGCGCGGCGTCCGCCTGGGGCTGGGACCATCCCCGCGTGCGCGGGGAGCAGGGCAACAGCCGTCCCACCACCAACGAGGAATGGGGACCATCCCCGCGTGCGCGGGGAGCAGGTCGCCCTGCGCCAGCGGTTGCCGCTGTCGGCGGGACCATCCCCGCGTGCGCGGGGAGCAGGCGTGCGGCCGGAACTGCCACGAGCCGTTCCAGGGACCATCCCCGCGTGCGCGGGGAGCAGACATCCCCCTGGCCGCCGCGTTGCGCGACGTCGGGACCATCCCCGCGTGCGCGGGGAGCAGGAGGCGTCGGACATCCCGGACGGCGCGGTCCAGGGACCATCCCCGCGTGCGCGGGGAGCAGTGGGTGGGCTCGACGTACGGGGAGCCGTCCTCGGGACCATCCCCGCGTGCGCGGGGAGCAGGAGGCGTCGGACATCCCGGACGGCGCGGTCCAGGGACCATCCCCGCGTGCGCGGGGAGCAGTGGGTGGGCTCGACGTACGGGGAGCCGTCCTCGGGACCATCCCCGCGTGCGCGGGGAGCAGGGCGGCGCTTTGCTCTCCGGCCTTGTCTAGCAGGGACCATCCCCGCGTGCGCGGGGAGCAGCGCTTCACCAGCGAGTCCATGATCCGGGTGGTGGGACCATCCCCGCGTGCGCGGGGAGCAGTGCTCCTGACCCCCTCTATTGGGATGTGTGCAGGGACCATCCCCGCGTGCGCGGGGAGCAGGCGCTCAGTGCCGTCCGGGACGCGCCTGCAGCGGGACCATCCCCGCGTGCGCGGGGAGCAGTGCCGAGGTTTCCGCCGGGGTTGTCCTGCGTCGGGACCATCCCCGCGTGCGCGGGGAGCAGAGCTCGGGTTCGCTGCCCGAATGCAGCAGCCAGGGACCATCCCCGCGTGCGCGGGGAGCAGGTCGGCTCCTGGGGGTCGGCCGTCCCCGGGGTGGGACCATCCCCGCGTGCGCGGGGAGCAGGGGGGTGCGGTGAGCGAGCGTCCTGCCGAGCTGGGACCATCCCCGCGTGCGCGGGGAGCAGTTACTTCATAACGATTCGTCTAGGCTCTTTACGGGACCATCCCCGCGTGCGCGGGGAGCAGTGGCAGTTCCGGCAGGACTTCGCGTGGCCCTCGGGACCATCCCCGCGTGCGCGGGGAGCAGCGCAGGACCGGCTCCAACCGGCCCTCGGCACGGGGACCATCCCCGCGTGCGCGGGGAGCAGCGCCCGCTGGCCACCCCCGCCGAGGTCGCCGAGGGACCATCCCCGCGTGCGCGGGGAGCAGGCCGAGCCGGGACGGCCGCCGTGGGCGGTGCAGGGACCATCCCCGCGTGCGCGGGGAGCAGGGCCCCGTTCTGATGCAGACCGTCATCCCCGAGGGACCATCCCCGCGTGCGCGGGGAGCAGCGGACCTCGGCGGACTTCATGCGGCGCGGCTTGGGACCATCCCCGCGTGCGCGGGGAGCAGACGTTGCCGTTGGCGTCGTAGATGACCGCCAGGGGACCATCCCCGCGTGCGCGGGGAGCAGGTGGCGCGCACGTCGTAGACCGGCTTCTGCCTGGGACCATCCCCGCGTGCGCGGGGAGCAGCCTCCGTCGCATGCCTCGCCGCCGGCATCGTCGGGACCATCCCCGCGTGCGCGGGGAGCAGTGCGTCCAGTACTCCTTGAGCTCGCGGCCGTCGGGACCATCCCCGCGTGCGCGGGGAGCAGTCGAGCTGGTCATCGACGAGGGCGATCTGCCGGGGACCATCCCCGCGTGCGCGGGGAGCAGTGGTATACGGCGTCCGGCTCCTTGTTCGCCGGGGGACCATCCCCGCGTGCGCGGGGAGCAGGGGATGGGCGTCCGGGACGGCGATCGGCCACCCGGACCATCCCCGCGTGCGCGGGGAGCAGACTTGCTGACCTGCGGGTTTATGGCGGGGCGGGGGCGAAATTCCTTACTTTTACAGATTCGGGCATTTCGGTCATTGCTTCGTTGGGTGGCTTCGTTGTTGGTTCAGAGTGCCTGCGGCATGGTGGTCGGGACAACTCGATGTGGCGGGTGCTGCTGGAGTCGCAGTATGGATCAGCAGTGCGTCGGCGTGGTGGACCGGCGGCCCGGTCTGCAGCTCTTGAGTCGGTACGTGTCTGCTCTCAAGCATGATCCCGCGGCGCGTTGAGCCTCCGGCGGCGGGTTGATGTGTCGATGGCTCGCTTGTGAGGACTTCGCATCGAGCGGAGGACGGATCGGGCCGGGCCGGTCGCCAGGAGGAGGCCGGTGAGGAGCAGGCAGGTGGCGAAGACGGTGGTGAAGATCCAGAGGTCTTTGGCGCTGAGGACTTGGAGCAGTGCCAGCGCGATGCCCGCCGGCACGGTCACCAGGGTGAAGATCAGTACGGCGCCGTTGATGTTGCGGGTTTCGTCCTCGCGGGCCAGCCGGTTGTAGTCGTTGATCTCGGCCAGGATCTGGGCGAAGCGTTCGGGGAGCCGGTGCTGGCGGTGGAAGGCTTCGAGGAACTGGTTCGGGGCCCCGTGGGCGGACAGGTGCTGCCACCAGAGCTGGTGGCGGAACTGTGCGAGGCGGCGTTCCAGCAGGGGCATGCCGTTGGGGGATCCGCCGTCGAGGGTGGCGGCGAGGGTGTCTTCGAGCTCGCTGATGCCGTGGAGCTGGAGCAGCCCGATGAGGATGGCGTCGAGGTAGATGGTCCGGGCGTAGAGAGCGGCGTGGTTGTAGAAGGGGTCGGAGGTGCCGCGGTCGGGGCGTGTGCCGGTGAGGGCCATTCCCTCGCGGAGCACCAGGGCCGACCAGTCGGCCGAGATCCAGATGCGTTCCTGCTCGGGCAGCCGGGTGATCCGGGGGTCGGGTGGCTGGTCCTGGTAGTTGCTGCGGGAGGCGAGCGCCCACTGCCATTGGTCGAGGTACGGCCAGCGCAGGTAACGAGGGTGGTTGTAGAGGCGAGGCAACCGCCAGCCGCGTGCGGTGACGAACGCCAGAGTGAAAGGCGGACCAGGCCGCAGGGCCGCCTGATCACCGACGAGCCGGGCCGGGTCATATCCCGGCAGGTTCGCTCCATTGCGGCCGGCGAGTGCGCGGACGACATCCACACTGTGCAGGCTGCCTGGGGACAGATGGATGATGATCAGCCCGTCGGCGTCGGGCTGGTCGTTCAGTCGTAGCGCCTCCAGTCCGATGACCGTGAGGCCGCCGATACGTTCCCGCAGTGCCCGGTGCCAGCGGCGCAGATGCTCGGGCGTTCCGTACAGCAGGCGGGCGGTCCGCGGTGGGTAGTAGGTGCTCCGGCTGGCTGTGTCGGCGCGGATTCCGTCGTGGATGAGGGGGAGGGGGCCTTCGGCCCAGTCGGGGGCTTGGGGGAAGGTCGCGCGGTAGACGGCGACGATGGCCTGACGGGCCGGCCGGCTCATCAGTAGTGGGCCTCCACATCGGGTAGGTCGAGCCGGATCACGTAGACGGCGGTGCCCGGCTGATCGGGGTCGGTCAGGAAGCGGACGCGCTCGCCGGTCCGGACGGTGCGGAAACCTTCGGTGACGATGTCCACGTAGGAGAACGTGAAGTCCTCGCCGGTCTCGGAATCGCGGACGACGTAGACGCCCATCCGGCCGCCATAGCCGCTGCCATGCGGACGGCGGTCGACCACGTGGCCGAACCGCTGCTGGAACCTGGGCTCGTTCACAGTTCCTCCACGCAGCGGAATCCGATGGCGTTGCTGCTGATGCGGAAGCCGGCGAGGCCCTTCGACGAGGCCTGCACGGCCCGGTAGGGGTTGTCGAACGACCCGCCGCAGATCACGGACTCGCCTCGGTCGGCCAGGATGGTGGACGTGCGCTCCCAGACGTTGCCGACCATCTGGTGAATGCCGAACGGCGAGCGGTTGCGTTCATGAGCGTGGACCGGGCGGGGGAAGGCGTCCCGCAGGCGTCCTCGGTCGTGCTCCTCCAGCCAGGTCTCATAGGTGATCAGAGGACGGTCGCTGTAGGCGTCCGCACAGTTGACGGCCTGGAGGTCGATCTCGTCTCCCCAGGGGAACAGGCGACCGTCCCGGCCTCGGGCCGCGGCCTCCCATTCGGTCGAGGTGGGCAGGCGCTTGCCCTCGAAGCGGGCGAACGCATGCGCGCTCCACCAGCTCACGCAGATGGCCGGATGGTCGGCGTAAGCGGGATCGCTGTAGTAGTCCTGCACTCGCAGCCGTTCGATCCAAGGCTGGTGCGAGACGTCCGGCGGCATGTCCGGGTGGTCCCACTGAGCAGAGCCGTACCGTTCGACGGCGGCGAGGAACTCGTTGTAGCGGCGTACGGTGACGGTGTACCGATCGAACCGCACAGGTGTCGTGATCTCCCGCAGCATCAGGTGATCCGACGGGCCGACCAGGTACGTCCCGGCAGGGAGAACGCAGTCGTCGCTGCCTGGTTCGTGCCGGGAGCGGTGGTACAGGAACGCCCGTAGCTGCTCGGTGAGCCGGGCGGGTCGCCCGATGCCCTGCAGGCTGGAGAGCCGCAGGTGTTCCGCGGCGAACAGTTCCTGGTACGCGGAGTGGGTGAACGTGACCCGGTCGGCATCAGCCCGCCGGAACAGCGGCCGAAGACGGAAGGACTCGAAGTCGATCCGCCCGCCTGTGAAGCACTCGATGCCGAGCTCGTTGCACAGCTCGATGAGCGTGAACGTCGTACGGCCCTCAAGTCCCGCCCGGCCGAAGAAGGAGACGAGCCGCGGCATCCGGTCTGCGAGACCGGCCTCGGCGGCAGTCCGTTCCACATGCCTCCACAACAGATCGGGCAGCGGCTCCTCGGCTCCCAGGGCACGAGTGAGCCGAACCTCCAGTGGCGAGGTGTTCTCATGCAGCCGTAGCGCGGAGAACCGCGGGACCTTGAGCGGGTCGACCCCTTGGGCGTAGAGGTTCTGGACGAGGCGTTCGGACAGCAGCGCGGTGCCGTCGAGCATCCGGCGCACCTGGGGCGAGTCCTCCAGGAACGACACCCGGGAGCTCATCACGACCACCGACTCCGCCGACAGCACCTGGGCCAGCTCCGTGAACAGCTCGACGAAGCCTGCCAGCGTGTGCTCGGTGACCGCCTCGTCGATGCCGTCGAGCGCGCACACCACCGAGCCGGATCGGGCGAAGTAGTGGAAGACGTCGAAGACCTTGATGCGATCGACCGCCATGCACGGGGCCAGCGTCCGGGTGATGAAGTCCGGGAAGCTCTCGTCCGGCCGTTTCAGGCTCATGTCGAAGTAGAAGCGGTACCGCCGTACGTCCGAGTCCCGGCCGGCCGCCACCAGCCGTTGCAGCAGCACGGTCTTGCCGCTGCCGGACCGGCCCACCACCAGGAGGTTGCCGCCGGAGACGGCCGTCTCGGTCAGGAGTTCGTAGGCGTCGCCGACCTGGGACAGCGTCATGTTGCCCGAGCGTTCATCGACGGTGAGCAGCTGGCCTGACAAGGGGATCTCCTCGCCGACCTCGGCGAGCGTGAACGAGGAGTGGTGCGCGTCCGGGTCGACGATGGTGTCCATGAACCGGTCGTAGGTCACCACCCGGTAGTCCTCGAACTCGCTCACGATCGGGTCGTCGCCCGGGTCGAGGACCAGGAAGCGCGTGAGCTTGGGCAGCCTGGTCTTGAGCAGTTCCCCTCCGGTGCTCTGCAGGACCTGGCGAACCTCGTCGGTCCCACGGCTGAGCAGCAACTCCACGTACTCGATGCGCAGACCGACCTCGCGGCTGAACAGCTGGTACACCGTGTACTGGGTCAGCTCGAACCGCTTGACCGACGTGTAGCCCATCGTGAGATAGAGGCCGGCGAGGAACTCGGCCTTCTTCGCCACGGCCGGAACCAGCCGCGGCACGTCCCCGGTGAGGACCTGGCTGCCGGTCGTGGTGAACCACATCAGTACGTCGATCAGGCGCCGGATGGCCGTGAGGGCGTCCTCTTCGGCGATCGAGTAGCCGTCGTGCGCGGCCCGGTTGCGCAGCAGCTAGATGTCTCGCAGTGCGTCCAGCACGCTGCTGCTGGTGATGTGCGGCCTGCACCCCTTGATCAGCTCGCTGAGCGACTTTCCGGATGGATCACCCGGCACATTGTGGTGTGTCCACAACTCCTTCAGGATGCGCTCGGTGATCTTCCCGACCAGGGAGATCGAGTTCTCCGGATAGCCGTCACCGAGCGAACGGATCGGCCGCTCGAAGTCCAGCCCGAGGTGCCTGGCGATACGGGAGTGGTCGTCGAGTTCTTCCTTGAGCCGCTGCAGACGGGAGTCCAGCTCGCCGCTCATGCCCGCCTTCCGAGAACGAAGGCGAACCGATCGGGGAACTGCAGAACCTCTTCGGGATGGCGCTCATCGATCTCTGCGATCCCCGCCTCCAGTTCGGCGTCGTCGAACATGGAGAGCAGTGACATATAGCGGTTACGGACCATCCGCAAATAGCGCCCCTTGCTGAACGACAACGGGAACGACTCATAGGTCAGACGGACCCGCAGACCCGCTCGTTCCAGATGGCCGGCGACATCCTCAGGGTCTGGCTGGAGCTCCTCGAACAACCGCAAAGCCCTGTCGAACAGCGGATAGTCGATCGTCGTCGGCAGCATCACCACCAGCACACGCCCGCCTGGAGCCAGCATCCCCGCCAGACCTTCCAGCACCCGGGCGCGGTCCTGGACGTGGTGGATCGCCTCTTTGACCAAAATCACGTCGAACTGCCGGTGAGGGAGCAATGCGCGCCCCTCGACCACATCTTCGGCGGACGCCTCAACCGGAACGAAACCCTTCCCCGCCGGAAGCCGCTCCAACATCGCTCCCGACGGATCCACACAGGCCACCTGGCCGGCTCGTTCCACAAGCCCCTGAGTGAAAAGCCCAGTCCCACACCCGATGTCGGCCACCCGGTCTCCGGGCGCCGGCTCAAGCCGCTCCAGGATGCAGCCCGTCATCCAAGCGATGAACTCCGCGCTGTGCGCCCAGTTCTCGTCGTAGCGATCCGCGAGCCGATCGTAATGAGCGGCGATCTCCTCCGACATGTGCAGCCAGCCTCCTGCGTCACCTGCGGCCAAGTGTCACAGTAACCATGTATCGCTACCGACTCGGTGTCTCCTGACGCTGATGGCGACCCTGCAGCCAGCATCACCTCACCCTTGCACCGCGTCCGTTGCATCAGAACGGGTGACCTCTGAAAGCGAACGAGACAACCGACACGCAAGAGCCCGAACCCCTGCTGCCAGAGGCCATCCCCCGCGTGCGCGGGGAGCAGTTCCGCGCCCACCGGCCCGGGCTGGTGCGCGCGGGACCATCCCCGCGTGCGCGGGGAGCAGGGCTGCGGTACCGCAGGCCCGGCGGGGACAGCCGGGACCATCCCCGCGTGCGCGGGGAGCAGAAGGTGAACGGCACCGGCCTGGCCACCCCGACGGGACCATCCCCGCGTGCGCGGGGAGCAGCGGTTTTCTCGGGGTGGCGCCCGAGGCCAAGGTGGGACCATCCCCGCGTGCGCGGGGAGCAGGAACGCGCCGACAAGACCGTCCATGACGACGCGGGACCATCCCCGCGTGCGCGGGGAGCAGCCCGGATCCGCCTGACCGGCCTGCCCCGGTGGGGGACCATCCTCGCGTGCGCGGGGAGCAGCTCTCCGAACTTGGGACGGTTGATGACCGTCCAGGGACCATCCCCGCGTGCGCGGGGAGCAGCAACTCTCTGACTATGAAGTCCCTTGACATGGGGGACCATCCCCGCGTGCGCGGGGAGCAGCCCTGGGATGAGCTCAAGAGGGCGTGGGGCGAGGGACCATCCCCGCGTGCGCGGGGAGCAGATCGGCATGACCGGCGCCCGGATACGGAGGGTGGGACCATCCCCGCGTGCGCGGGGAGCAGAAGGCGAACGCCGAGCCCAGCCAGGCCAAGAAGGGACCATCCCCGCGTGCGCGGGGAGCAGGGTGACCTGGGTGTTCATCTGCGACATTGGATGGGACCATCCCCGCGTGCGCGGGAAGCAGGCCTTGGGCGGGATGACCGCCTCGGGTGTTTGGGGACCATCCCCGCGTGCGCGGGGAGCAGGAGGGCGAGAACCTGTCGCGCAAGAAGCGAGCGGGACCATCCCCGCGTGCGCGGGGAGCAGCCCCGGAAAAGTCCAACCGCTGAACGGAGAGGGGGACCATCCCCGCGTGCGCGGGGAGCAGGGTCACGGCCCGGTTTCCTGTTCCCCGAACCCGGGACCATCCCCGCGTGCGCGGGGAGCAGAGGATCCGGGCCACTTCGTGCTGAGGAGAAGGGGGACCATCCCCGCGTGCGCGGGGAGCAGTCGACGAGGAGGACGTGGAGGCGCTGGCCGAGGGGACCATCCCCGCGTGCGCGGGGAGCAGAGGGCTCCAGCTCTGCCATGACGTCCCTCCCGAGGACCATCCCCGCGTGCGCGGGGAGCAGCCGGTGTTCCCGTCGCTGGAGGCCGCCGCCGAGGGACCATCCCCGCGTGCGCGGGGAGCAGAGATGGCCCCATTGCACGTACACCAGCCCGACGTGGACCATCCCCGCGTGCGCGGGGAGCAGTATGTGAGGAGATCAGTCTTCCGTCAGGGACCAGGACCATCCCCGCGTGCGCGGGGAGCAGCTTCACATCCACGCCGTCAGCAGCGGTAGCGGGGGACCATCCCCGCGTGCGCGGGGAGCAGTGCTGCTGAGCTGCCGCAACGGCGGCTCTGACGGGACCATCCCCGCGTGCGCGGGGAGCAGCGCGGCCGGGGGGACGTCCACGGCTTGCAGGAGGGACCATCCCCGCGTGCGCGGGGAGCAGCTGATGACCTTCACCGGCGCGCTGGCCGCCGTGGGACCATCCCCGCGTGCGCGGGGAGCAGTCGATCGCCTGCGAGACGCCGCGGAACAGGCCGGGACCATCCCCGCGTGCGCGGGGAGCAGGCCGTCGAGCACGGCGACGCCGCCATACCGACGGGACCATCCCCGCGTGCGCGGGGAGCAGGAACTGCTGATCATCTACATGGCGTTGGTCGCGGGACCATCCCCGCGTGCGCGGGGAGCAGTGGTATACGGCGTCCGGCTCCTCGTTCGCCGGGGGACCATCCCCGCGTGCGCGGGGAGCAGGGGATGTCGGCGGTATCACAGGTGCCGCATTCGGGACCATCCCCGCGTGCGCGGGGAGCAGGCCCGGTCTCCGTTCGGGCAGACGGCGGCGTGGGGACCATCCCCGCGTGCGCGGGGAGCAGGGAGATCTTGGCGGTCGGGCGGCGCGGACCAGGGGACCATCCCCGCGTGCGCGGGGAGCAGACCGCGCCCGGCGACAGCCCGTACACCAGTCCGGGACCATCCCCGCGTGCGCGGGGAGCAGCCCCATGGCGGGGACGATGCCAGCGGCGGGGGGGGGACCATCCCCGCGTGCGCGGGGAGCAGGGGAGGACTTGGCGTTCCCTCCGCCCCTTTCGGGGACCATCCCCGCGTGCGCGGGGAGCAGGAGCAGGGATACACCGGCCGCGGGCTCGACGAGGGACCATCCCCGCGTGCGCGGGGAGCAGGCCGTCCAGTCGACGGCGGTGATGTCGCCGAGGGGACCATCCCCGCGTGCGCGGGGAGCAGCTGGTCGACGTCGGCGGGGAGGCACCGGAGGTGGGACCATCCCCGCGTGCGCGGGGAGCAGCACGCCGCTTGCTCGAGCGTCGCCTCCCGTATGGGACCATCCCCGCGTGCGCGGGGAGCAGCTCGACAAGGCCAAGGTCCCCACGGACGGCCGGGGACCATCCCCGCGTGCGCGGGGAGCAGTGACGACTTCGACGTTGATCATCACCATCGTCGGGACCATCCCCGCGTGCGCGGGGAGCAGCAAGCCGTGTACGCGGGGATCCTGCCGACCCTGGGACCATCCCCGCGTGCGCGGGGAGCAGGGGTTCACCGGCGCCGGCCCCGGCGGCGTCCAGGGACCATCCCCGCGTGCGCGGGGAGCAGCCCCGACTGGCAGACGGTCATGGGAACGGTGGAGGGACCATCCCCGCGTGCGCGGGGAGCAGGCCGCGGACGCGCAAGGCGAACGGCGGCCCCGGGGACCATCCCCGCGTGCGCGGGGAGCAGCCGGCCAAGTGGCCGTGGGAGAAGCCGGCCGGGGGACCATCCCCGCGTGCGCGGGGAGCAGCAAGGCGTGGTGGGACGAGCACGGACGCCTCACGGACCATCCCCGCGTGCGCGGGGAGCAGTCAGGGTGGTTGTGTAGCCACTCGACGGCGTCGGGACCATCCCCGCGTGCGCGGGGAGCAGGGGTTCACCGGCGCCGGCCCCGGCGGCGTCCAGGGACCATCCCCGCGTGCGCGGGGAGCAGACGTAGGCGCGGAGTCGGTACACCACCGTGCGGGGACCATCCCCGCGTGCGCGGGGAGCAGAGTCGAGGGTGCCGACCTGCAGGGTGTGAGTGGGGACCATCCCCGCGTGCGCGGGGAGCAGCGTAGCGAGCAGCACAGGCAGCGACCGCTCGTAGGGACCATCCCCGCGTGCGCGGGGAGCAGGCGCTCACGCTGTTCGGCGAGAACCCCGGGCTGGGACCATCCCCGCGTGCGCGGGGAGCAGAAGCTCTTGCGTGCAGGGGTGTTTCACCGTGGGGGACCATCCCCGCGTGCGCGGGGAGCAGAGGGAGGGGGCTGGGCTTCTTAATTCAGCGGCGGGACCATCCCCGCGTGCGCGGGGAGCAGGGGGAGGGGGCAGGGGAGCCGGTTCGGGGGCTGGGATCATCCCCGCGTGCGCGGGGAGCAGACCTCCCACCGCAGCCGCAGCATCGCCAGCGGGGGACCATCCCCGCGTGCGCGGGGAGCAGAACGAGGTGGGTGAGGAGGAGCCGATCGGCGAGGGACCATCCCCGCGTGCGCGGGGAGCAGCGCCGTCGGCTCGCCTACGAGGTCGAATCGCTGGGGACCATCCCCGCGTGCGCGGGGAGCAGCCCACCCAGAGCGGCGGCCTCACCATGACCCAGGGACCATCCCCGCGTGCGCGGGGAGCAGGAAGACCGGCTGTTGGTGCGGGACCTGCCCGAGGGACCATCCCCGCGTGCGCGGGGAGCAGCTGGTTGCCCAGCGGGCGCACGATGCGCTCGAGGGACCATCCCCGCGTGCGCGGGGAGCAGACTTGCTGACCTGCGGGTTTATGGCGGGGCGGGGGCGAAATTCCTTACTTTTGCAGATTCGGATATTTGGGACACGCTTCGTTCCAGGCTTGATTGCTGATACAGCGTGCCTGGACCTGGTGGCGCGGGCAAGCTGGGTTGGGCCGTGGGGCCGGCGGTCGGGCTGGGATCCAAGATCTTCTGTGAAGAGAAGTGTCAGACGAAATCTGGAAAAACTCTGCATAGTCCTGTGTCTCCTGCTTGACTGTGCACATGCCTGACGGGGATGGGTCGGTTCGGCTGGGGGATGGCTTGTCGGCCGCTGCCCGGGCGGTGTGGGCCAAGCATGATCACGCGACTGGTGGATGGCTGCCGTTGTGGCGGCACATGGCCGACAGTGGCGCCGTCGCGGGGCTGCTGTGGGACGAGTGGGTTCCCTGGCAGGTGCAGCGGTTGGTCGCGGCGGAGATGCCGGGAAGGGCAGAGGACGCGCGTCGGCTGGTGGTGTGGCTGGCTACCACGCATGACATCGGTAAGGCCACGCCGGCGTTCGCCTGTCAGGTGGAGGTGCTCGCCGACGCGATGCGAAATGCCGGGCTGGAGATGCCCGGCCATAAGGAGCTGGTGGACCGGAAACTGGCTCCGCACGGTCTGGCCGGGCAACTGTTGCTACAGGAGTGGCTGACGGAACGGCAAGGGTGGAGCCGTTCCGCGACCTTGCAGTTCAGCGTGATCGCGGGTGGGCATCATGGCGTTCCTCCGACGTTCATGGACATCCGTGAGCTGAACGTCCGTCCTCGTCTGCTCCGCACGCCGGGTTGTGAAGCAGCGTGGCGGAGCGTGCAGGATGAGCTGCTCAATGCATGCGCGGTGGCTTGCGGAGTGCAGGACCGCCTGGACGCTTGGCGGCAGGTCAAGTTGTCGCAGCCGGTTCAGGCGCTGTTGTCGGGCTTGGTGATCGTCGCCGACTGGATCGCCAGCAATCCGGACCTCTTCCCGTACTTCCCCGAGGCGGCGAGCATCGGCGACCGCGAGCGCATCGAAGCCGCTTGGCACGGCTTGGCGCTGCCCGCTCCCTGGCAGGCGAAGGAGCCGGAGGAGGGCACGGCCGAGCTATTTGCGTCACGGTTCGCGCTTCCGGCCGGAGCCCGTGTACGCCCGGTTCAGGAGCAGGCGGTGGAGCTGGCGCGCCGCATGGAGCACCCGGGCTTGATGATCATTGAAGCGCCGATGGGGGAGGGCAAGACCGAGGCCGCACTGGCAGTCGCCGAGATCTTCGCCGCCCGTTCGGGCGCGGGCGGCTGTTACGTGGCGCTGCCCACCATGGCGACCGGCAACGCGATGTTCCCTCGCCTGCTGGACTGGTTGCGGCGGCTTCCGGATGACGGCTCTGGAGGAGGCCCGCGTTCGGTTCACCTGGCGCACTCGAAGGCGGCGCTGAACGAGGAGTACCAGGATCTGGTCCGCGCCGGCCGGCGGGCGGTGACCGCGGTGGAGTTGGACGGTGTCGGTGACGAGTGGCGTCACCGCAGCGATCGCAGCGTTCACTCCGCCGAGCTGGTCGCCCATCAGTGGCTTCGTGGCAGGAAGAAGGCGATGCTCGCCTCCTTCGGCGTGGGGACCATCGACCAGCTGTTGTTCATGGGGCTCAAGAGCCGGCATCTGGCGCTGCGTCACCTCGCGCTCGCGGGCAAGGTCGTCGTCATCGACGAGGCTCACGCTTACGACACCTACATGAACTCCTACCTGGACCGGGTGCTGTCGTGGCTGGGCGCGTACCGGGTCCCGGTGATCGTGCTGTCGGCGACGCTGCCCGCCACCAGGCGGCGGGAGCTCGTCGAGGCGTACGCCCAGGTGGAAGGGCCTGTTTTCACGAACGTGGAGGCCGCGGAGGGCTACCCGCTGCTGACGGCCCTGGAGATCGGCCGCCCGCCGGTGTCCCGTTCCGTCGCCCCGTCCGGTCGCCGTACCGAGGTCCACCTGGAACACCTGGACGACGATCTCGATGTCCTGGCGGACCGGCTGGAGCGCGAGCTGTCCGACGGCGGCTGTGCGCTGGTGGTGCGCAACACCGTCGGCCGTGTCCAGGAGACCGCCGCTCACCTGCGGAAACGTTTCGGCGGCAAAAAGATCACCGTTGCGCACGCCCGCTTCCTCGACCTGGACCGCATGGCCAAGGATGCCGACCTGCTCGAACGGTTCGGTCCGCCCGGAAAGAACACCAGGCGTCCGGACGACATGCACATCGTGGTGGCCAGCCAGGTGGCCGAGCAGTCCTTGGACATCGACTTCGACTTGCTGGTGACCGATCTGTGCCCGATCGACCTGCTGTTGCAGCGCATGGGACGCGTGCATCGGCATTTGCGGGGCGAAGGGCAATCCGAACGCCCGCCACGGCTTCGCACAGCCCGATGCCTCGTCACGGGCGCAGACTGGAATGCCGTTCCGGTCGAGCCGGTCAGCGGCTCCCGGCGTATCTACCGATCCCACGCATTGCTGCGTTCTGCGGCAGTTCTGGAGCCGTACTTCTCGGGAACGGCAGAAACCGGGCAAGTCGTGCGTTTGCCGGAGGACATCAGCCCGCTGGTCCAAAAGGCGTACGGAAACGACCCGACAGGACCGTCCGAGTGGCAGCCGGCCATGGACCAGGCACGCCGGGACCAGGATCTGCATCGGGAGACGCAACGGGAGAAGGCGAAGGCCTTCCTGCTCAACAAGGCCGCCCAGGGCGGGCGGCCCTTGATCGGATGGGTCGACGCCGGTGTCGGTGACGCCGACGACACCCGGGCGGGCAGGGCCCAGGTCCGCGACAGCCAGGAGTCCCTGGAAGTGCTCGTGGTGCAACGTCTTGCCGACGGAACCGTGCGCACGGTGCCGTGGCTGACCGAGAACCGTGGAGGACTGGAGCTGCCCACCGAGGCCGTTCCCGAACCTCGCCTCGCGCGAATCGTGGCGGCCTGCGGGCTGCGGCTTCCGTTTCAGTTCTCGCTCCCGGAAGTGATCGACCAGGCGATCGAGGAACTGGAGGCCGAATGCATCCCGGCCTGGCAGTCCAAGGAATGCCACTGGCTGGCCGGTGAATTGGTCTTGTTCCTGGACGAGAAATGTCGGACCCGGCTGGCAGGCTACGACCTGCATTACACGCCCACGGATGGCCTGGAGGTGACTCGTGCCGAGTGAACCGGCCGTACCGTCCTTCGATCTCACCGGCCGCCCGTGGCTGCCGGTGCTGCGCCGCGACGGCTCCGAGGACGTGCTGTCGCTGACCGAGGTCTTCCGTCAGGCTCATGACCTGCGCCGGGTGGTCGGTGACGTGCCCACCCAGGAGTTCGCGCTCCTGCGGTTGCTGCTGGCCGTCCTGCACGACGTGATCGACGGGCCCGAGGACGTCTACGGCTGGACGGAGTTGTGGGACGAGGGCCTGCCCGTCGACCGGATCGCCGCCTACCTGGAACGGCACCGTGAGCGGTTCGACCTGCTCCACCCGCGGACGCCGTTCCTGCAGACCGCCGGCCTGCGCACCGCCAACGACGAGGTCTTCTCCCTGGACCGGATCGTCGCCGACGTCCCCAACGGCGCGCTGTTCTTCACCATGCGGGCCACCGGCGTGGAACGGCTCGAGTTCGCCGAGGCCGCGCGCTGGCTCGTGCACGCCCACGCCTTCGACACCTCCGGCATCAAGTCCGGCGCCGTGGGCGACCCCAGGGTCAAGAACGGCAAGGTGTACCCGCAGGGGGTCGGCTGGGCCGGCAACCTCGGAGGCGTCCTCGTCGAGGGGAACGACCTGCGCGAGACGCTGCTGCTCAACCTCATCGCGTTCGACACCCCCAACCTGGAGATCGACCGTGCCCGCGATGCGCCGGCCTGGCGTCAGGAGCCGCGCGGCCCCCAGGAGCTGGACGAGGTCGAGCTGAGAACCCGCCCCGCCGGCGTCCGCGACCTCTACACCTGGCAGTCCAGGCGCGTACGGCTGCACTTCGACGTCGACGGCGTCTACGGCGTGGTCCTCGCCTACGGCGACGCTCTCGCGCCGCGCAACAAGCACGCACGCGAGCCGATGACGGCCTGGCGACGCAGCCCCGCCCAGGAGAAGAAACTGGGCGAGCCCCAGGTCTACCTGCCGCGCGAGCACGACCCTGGCCGCAGCGCATGGCGCGGGCTGGGCGCACTGATCGCCGGACGCGCGGACGGCGCCGAACAGCGCGGGGAGGCCGCCGCCATCGTGCGCCCCCGGATCCTGGACTGGGTCGCCCGCCTGACGATCGAAGGTCCGCTGCCGCCGGACTATCTGATCCGGGCCCGGCTGCTGGGCGCGGTGTACGGCACCCAGCAGTCGGTCATCGACGAGATGGTCGACGACGCCGTGGCGATGCCCATCGTTCTCCTCCACGACCGGGACAGGGATCTGGGGCAGACGGCGATCGATGCCGTGGCCGACGCGGAGAGCGCTGTGCGGATCCTCGGTGACCTCGCCTCCGACCTGGCCAGGGCGTCAGGCGCCGACACCGAGCCCGCCGCGGCCTCGGCCCGCACCCTCGGGTTCGGCATGCTGGACGGCCCGTTCCGCGAGTGGCTGGCCACGCTGAAACCGGAGGCCGACGCCGGCGAACGCCGGGCCGCATGGCAGAGCCGGGCCCACGAGATCATCCGCAACCTGGGTCGCGACCTGGTGGATTCGGCCGGTGACCCGGCATGGGAGGGGCGGGTCATCGAGACCAGAAAGGGCCAGGAGATCTGGCTGGACGCCTCCCGCGCCTCCCTGACGTTCCGCCGCGAACTCACCAAGGCCCTGCCCGGAGCGGCACAGAACGGCCCGTCCACTGAGAACGACCAGATTCTGGAGGCCCGGTCATGACCATGGCTCCACCCGCCCCACGCCGCCTGCCGGACCTGGTGGGCCAGGTCGCCGGCGCGTCCATCGCCAGGTGGCAGACGGGCTACCTCGCCGACCAGAGCACGGCCGTCGCCGCCCTGGCCCAGTTGCGGCGCGGCGCCGGCAAGCTCCCGCAGGACATGCCCGAGCTGTGGGGGATGATCGGCGCGGAGGCGCTGTTCGAGGAGCGCCTTTCCGACACCGAGGCGACCCGTGCCGAGAACGCCCTGTTCCTGGCGGTGACCCTGTACGCCCTGCACCAGCAGTCCCGCACCGACCAGGGCATGCACAAGCCCGGCATCGAACTCGGCGCGGCCGTCCGCCGGATGATGCCCGGAGGCGACATCGACGAGCCGATCCGCAGGCGCTTCGTCCGGGTGGGGGCGGCGACCACCCCGGACGTCCTCGCCTACCGGCTCCGGGAGATCGTCACCCTCCTGCGCCGGTACGCCGTCCCTCTTGACTACCAGCGGCTCGCGATCCGGCTCTACCAGGCCCAGACCCCGGGCGGCATGCGGCAGGTCCGTCAGATCTGGGGCCGCAGCTTCCACGCCCACAGGCCTGAGCCCGCCGACGCCGGAGCCGCCGACAACACGACGACGAACGACAAGGACTTCTGATGACGACCCGTACCATCGTCGAACTGCACGTCATTCAGACCGTCCCGCCGAGCAACCTCAACCGGGACGACACCGGCACCCCCAAGACCGCCGTCTACGGCGGCGTCCGCCGCGCCCGGGTCTCCAGCCAGTCCTGGAAGCGCGCCACCCGCCGCGCCTTCCACGACCTGCTGGACCCCAGCGATCTGGGCGTCCGTACCAGGCGGGTCGCCGAACTGCTGGCCGGGCGGATCCGGAACCTGGACGGCTCCATCGAGGAGACCGAAGCCTGGGCGCTGGCCGCCGAGACCGTCCAGACCGCCACTGGGTCGAAGATCGAGCCGCCCAAGCGCAACGCGAAGGGGGACGGCCTCGCCCCGGCTCCGGAGTCCAAGTACCTGATGTTCTTCAGTGCCCGCCAGCTGGACGGCCTGGCCGAGCTCGCCGTCAAGGGCCGCGACGACATCAAGGCGTTCTTCAAGGACAAGGACAACAAGGCCGAGGCCAAGCAGATCGCCAACAGCCGGCACTCGGTCGACATCGCGCTGTTCGGCCGGATGGTCGCCGACGGCGCCGACATCAACGTGGACGCCGCCGCCCAGGTCGCCCACGCCATCAGCGTCCACCAGGTGGAGAACGAGTCCGACTACTACACCGCGGTCGACGACCACAAGGAACGCGAGGACGACGACCTCGGCGCGGGCATGATCGGCACCGTCGAGTTCAACTCCGCCACCCTCTACCGGTACGCGGCGGTCGACGTGGACCTGCTGAGCCGCAACCTCGGCAAGGGACTGCGGGAGGACGAGGAGGCCACCGAGCCGGCCCGCCGGGCGGTGGAGGCGTTCGTTCAGGGCTTCATCACGTCGCTGCCCACCGGCAAGCTCAACACCTTCGGCAACCACACCCTGCCCGACGCGGTCGTGGTGAAGATCCGGTCGTCCCGCCCGATCAGCTTCGTGGGCGCGTTCGAGGATGCCTGCCGCGCCGACCAGGACCGGGGCGGGCACGTGCGCGAGGCCAGCGAACGACTGGCCCGGTACGTCCCCGAGATCGAGCGCGCCTACGGTGTCGCCGACGACGCCAAGACCTGGGTGCTGCGCGTCGGGCCGAACACCACCGCCCTGGCGGAACTCGGTGAAGAGGTCTCCCTCCCCGAGCTCGTCAAGAAGGTCGGTGCCGAAGTCGCCGGGCGGCAGAGCGACGCCTCATGAGCGTTCTGCTGCTCCAGCTCGCCGGCCCTCTGCAGGCGTGGGGGTCCTCGGCGCGGTTCGCCCGTCGCACCACCGAGCCGGCCCCCACCAAGAGCGGTGTGATCGGGCTGCTCGCCGCGGCGCTCGGGCGGGACCGTTCGCACGATCCCGTCGACCTGGCGGCGCTGCGGTTCGGCGTCCGCGTCGACCAGCGTGGGGTGCCGATCCGCGACTACCAGACCGCCCACCATTTCGAGACGGGCAAGTCCATGCCGGTCTCCGAACGCTTCTACCTGGCAGACGCCGTGTTCGTCGCGGCGCTCGAAGGCCCCGACGACCTGATCGACGAGCTGCACCAGGCTGTGCGCCGGCCGACGTACCTGCCCTACCTCGGGCGCCGCTCCTGTCCGCCGTCCCGTCCCCTCGACCTGGGCATCCGGGAGGACGGCGACATCGAGCAGGCCCTGAAACGCGAGGACTGGCGCGCGTCCCGATGGCACCAGCGACGGCACCGCGAGCCGACCGTGCGGCTGGAGACCATCATCGAGGCCACCGCCGATGACGGGCCGGTCGACAGCATCCGCGACCAGCCCCTCAGCTTCGACCCGACCCACCGCCGGTACGCCCTGCGCGGCATCCGCCATGGGTACGTCGAAGTGCCCAACCCCGCGGCTCCGCAGCCGTCCGACCACGACCCGATCGCTGTCCTTGGAGGCGAGTGATGTACCTGACCCGCTTCCGCATCAACACGGCGCGGATCACCGCCCGCAAGGTCCTGTCCTCGCCCCAGACGATGCACGCCGCGGTGATGTCCTCGTTCGCCAGGATCCCGGTCCAGGAGGACGACGGACCGCGGGTGCTGTGGCGGATCGACCGCAACAGCAGGGCCGAGACCTACCTCTACATCGTCAGCCCGACCAAGCCCGACCTCACCCACCTGGTCGAACAGGCCGGCTGGCCCACCACGGGCAAGTGGCAGACCTACGACTACGAGCCTTTCCTGTCACGCCTCAGCAAGGGCGACGAGTGGGCGTTCCGCCTCACCGCCAACCCCGTGCACACCGCACGGCGCAACGACACCGAACCCACCAAGCTCACGGCCCACGTCGGTCTGCAGCACCAGCTCCGCTGGCTGTTGCAACGCCAGGAGGCCGCCGGCTTCCGGGTGGTGGAGAAGCCCGGCGACCGCCAGCTCATCCCCGGCACCGACGTCCACGAGGTGATCATCCGGGAACGGCGCCAGCTGACGTTCCGAAAGCGAGGCAGCTCCAGGCCGGTCACCCTGGCCACCGTGACCTATGACGGCAAACTCGAGGTCACCGACCCCGAAGCCCTCCGCCGTACTCTCACCCGCGGACTGGGCCGGGCCAAGGCCTACGGCTGCGGCCTGATGACCCTCGCGGCGGCGTAACCGTGTCCACCGTCGGCCAGCGGGGAGCCTCCTCGCCGCGAGAGCTGACCAGGAGATGCATCTTCATCGTGAGTAAGGCGACATAAACGGCCCACTTTCCTGCTTCCAAGGTTGGAAGAGTAGCGTGGTGCCCACGCCATGTGATGAGAGTGGGCCGTCAAACCTGCAGCTTAGGCAAGCTGCTCCCCGCGCACGCAGGGATGGCCCCGAGATCCGGTCACCCATCCGGGTCAGCTCCCGCTGCTCCCCGCGCATGCGGGGATGGACCTGCGCCCGAATGAGTCCTCGTTTCCGACGCCTACAAGATCGGGGCCACATGCCCAGGCCTTCCAGCGCCGCATGCTTGGAAGTCGCCCGCGCGATGTACCGGATGCGCTTCCCCCACGAGGACCCCGCCGGCCTCACCCGCCAGGAACTTCTCGGCAGGGAAGGCCGCCGGGTCAAAGAGCGCTACCGGACGGAAGCCGCCAGATTCGACATCACCTGGAACGGCCGCCACTACATCCCCGGCGACTTCGGCTCCGGCGACCCGGTCAACCAGGCGGTCACGGCCGCCGCCCAATGCATGTACGGCATCGCGCAGACCACCGTCGCCGCCCTCGGCTGCGCCTCCGGCCTCGGATTCATCCACTCGGGACACGAGTTGGCCTTCGTCCTCGACATCGCCGACCTCTACAAGACCGAGATCGCCATACCCATAGCCTTCGCCACCGCCGCCGAAAGTCCCGAGGACGTCGGCTCACGCACCCGCCGCGCCATCCGCGACGAAGTCAACCGCATCGGCCTGCTACGCCGATGCGTCAACGACATCAAGAGCCTGCTCCCGGAGGCGGCCGGCGACTCCGTGAACAGTGACATCGACCACGTCACCCTCCAGGGCGACCGAGGAGCAGAGCTGGCGTCAGGCCGGAACTACGACGACGGGACGCCCTGGTGACGATCATCATCCTCACCCAGTGCCCCACCGGCCTCCGCGGCTTCCTGACCCGTTGGCTGATGGAGATATCCCCAGGCGTCTTCATCGGCGGCCCCTCTGCACGCATCCGAGAGGCCCTCTGGCGAGAGGTACGCCAGTACGCCGGCACCGGCCGCGCACTCCTCGCCTACACCACCAACAACGAACAGGGCTTCACCTTCGAGACCTGGGACCACAAGTGGCACCCCGTCGACCACGAAGGCGTCACCCTGATCCGCCGTCCCAAGGAGAGGCCGGCGGTCTCAGCAACCCCACCACCAAGCGGCTGGAGCAAGGCATCCAAACGCCGCCGCTACGGCAAACGCTGATCCGCTCTCTTCCGCCATGACCCGATCGGGAACGTTAGCCCCTACCCCCGCAACATCCAGCTGCGTTTCCTAGGCTGGCGTCGATGCAGAGCCGAGCTGCAAAACTACCGAACTGGAACAGGGAGCCGATGGAACACCCATCGGCTCCCTACACGCATGGATCTCAGATGTCCGATATGTCCAAGTTGCAAGAAGTGATGAATTCCGGCGTCAGTCCGAGATAAACCCGCAGGTCAGCAAGTCTGCTCCCCGCGCACGCGGGGATGGTCCCTACGGAAGGTGAATATGGCCAGGAGGGATAGACTGCTCCCCGCGCACGCGGGGATGGTCCCCACCGGAACCCGGCAAACCGGCGACCGGTTCCCTGCTCCCCGCGCACGCGGGGATGGTCCCTGACCCGCCTCGCCGGATTCAAAGCCCACGACCTGCTCCCCGCGCACGCGGGGATGGTCCCCCTGATGTGTCGTGCACGTTGTGCCTGCAGTTCTGCTCCCCGCGCACGCGGGGATGGTCCCGGATCATCGAGCCGGCCTGTGCCGCGCACGAGCTGCTCCCCGCGCACGCGGGGATGGTCCCGCCGACGTTGCGGTCTCTGCGCTGGCGCAGGGCTGCTCCCCGCGCACGCGGGGATGGTCCCGACTACCGCCAGTACGTGGTGCGACGGTCCGACTGCTCCCCGCGCACGCGGGGATGGTCCCGTCCCCTGCCCGTCCACCACGCCCGAGCATGACTGCTCCCCGCGCACGCGGGGATGGTCCCAGCCCGAGACGGTCACCTACGTCCTGGCCTCCCTGCTCCCCGCGCACGCGGGGATGGTCCCTCGTCCCCCAACACCCGCACGGACAGGGCGGTCTGCTCCCCGCGCACGCGGGGATGGTCCCGCCAAGGCTCCGAAGTGGGCCTTCTCCCCAACCTGCTCCCCGCGCACGCGGGGATGGTCCCTCCACCGTTCCCATGACCGTCTGCCAGTCGGGCTGCTCCCCGCGCACGCGGGGATGGTCCCGCCCGCAAGGCCCGCGCCGGCAACAAGGACCTCTGCTCCCCGCGCACGCGGGGATGGTCCCGAGTCCCCGCTTCCCGAGCCCCGTCCGGCCGGCTGCTCCCCGCGCACGCGGGGATGGTCCCGACCGCTAGGTCTTTCTGCTTGAGCTCGACGACTGCTCCCCGCGCACGCGGGGATGGTCCCCGTGACATACCGGTCTGGTGTGGTACCTGGGGCTGCTCCCCGCGCACGCGGGGATGGTCCCTGCCACCGCTTCGGCTCTTCCGAGCCGTCCGGCTGCTCCCCGCGGGCGCGGGGCCGACGGTCCGGGCAGTGGCGCTGGCCGTTGTCGCCGGGGCTGCTCCCCGCGGGCGCGGGGCCGACGTCGCCATGCCGACGGCGATGCCGGCCGAGCCGGGCTGCTCCCCGCGGGCGCGGGGCCGACCCACACCCATGCGTGCGCGACCGCCTGCTGCGTCGGCTGCTCCCCGCGGGCGCGGGGCCGACATCTCGTGATCGCATCCCGGACACCGGTACGTCGGCTGCTCCCCGCGGGCGCGGGGCCGACACTTGCTGACCTGGGGTTTTAGAACGGGTGGGCGGCGTTTTCGTTCAGTCGGATTCCGGTCAGCACGAGAGTCACGGTAGCGCCGAGCGGGCAGCGTGGATGTCGGTTGGGTGCGCTGCGGTGGCCCAGCTGATAGACCCGCCGCCCGGTGGTGACCATCCAGCACCGCAGCATCGTGATCTGCCGGTTCTTGCCCAGAGCGCGGATCTCAGGGCGGTGCCTGTGCGGCGTCCGGTAGGCACGGAGGTGCGATAGCAGATGCAGATGGGTTTCGTCGGCGGCTCACACCACCGTGCTGGCTGGTGGCCGCTGTAGCCAGGCTGCAGCCGGCCACCACACTGGCACGGGCCGGATTCCCGCGGGTGATCGGTTTTGATCCGCCGTCAGACCGCGATCTGCCGCGCTGTTCGATACCACCGTCCGCAGGCTGCTCGGTGGTCGTCGCAGATATCGCCGGTTCCGCAGTACCGTCCATGGCCCCGGCCGCTCGAACAGGCGGCGATTCGCGTCGGTGGCACGGCCGCCCGGCCGGGGCTGCCCCAATCGGGTCGGTCGGACTCGGCCTGTTCGGGGACTTCGTGTGAACCTGGTTGGTCGGCGGGTGGCTGTGACCGTGGAAGGCCCGATGAGACAGGGTATGCGGCGTCACCAGTCGGCATGGGGCGGCAGGTTCCGGGGCATGGTCGAACGGTGGTCAACGATCAAGAGGCCTGATCGTCGTGGTGACGATCAGGCCTCTGACCTGCTTTTCGTGTCGGGATGGCGGGATTTGAACCCGACCTCCTTGACTCCCAGAGAGGTTCCCGGTGCGGGAGGTCAGCTTGTGGTCTTCAGGGGCTTTTTGGGTTTCTTGTTCTTCTTCTTGGAACGTTTGCGGATCTTGGTGAAGGCGTCGATGGCGGTGTCGTCGGCTTCGGGGAGGGTGTGCAGGTACTTCTGGGTGGTGACGATGGAGGCGTGGCCGAGGCGGTCCTTGACGACCTGGAGGTCGGCGCCGCCGTGCAGGAGCCAGGAGGCGTGGGAGTGGCGGAGGTCGTGGACGCGGGGGGTGATGCCCAAGTCGGCGGCCTTGAGGGCGGGGTGCCATACGTAGCGGCGGAACCAGTTGCGGGGGATGTGCTCGTCGTGATCCTCGACCTTGATGGTGGTGCGGGGGCGGTCCTTGCCCTTGGCGCGGCGTTCGGCTCGGTACTGGGCGTAGGCGGCTCGGCAGTGGTCGCAGCGGCAGGGGCCGGCGTTGTAGGCGCTGATGGTGCCGTGCTGGTACTGGCGGCCCTTGGCGTTGGGGCGGGTGAGGCCGAGTTCGGCGGGGTCGGGGACGGCTTGGACGCGGATGGGCGGGCGTGCCTGGACGCGGCGGGCGAAGAGCAGGTCCTCGGGGCCCAGGCGGTGCGCGTCGATGTGGGCCTGGAGCTTCTTGGTGATCTGCTTGCTGAGTTTGAGCCGCCGGAACTCCTTGTCCTTGGGGTAACGGGTGATCAGGAACCGCTTGCCGTCGGGGTGGAACTTGGGGCTGATCTCGGTGGCCTTGCGGCTCACGGTCAGCATCCGGGTGGCCAGGTCGAGGTCCTTGACGCGTAGCTCGATCAGTTCGCCCCAGCGCAGGCCGGTCTCGATGTCGGTCTCCACGAGCAGTCGGTGGTCGGGTTCGCCCAGTGCCTGGTAAAGGACGTCGAACTGTTCAGGGGTGATGATGGTGCGGGGTGTGCTCGGGACGGTGGGGATCTTCACCCCTCGGCAGGGGTGGATGTAGATGATCTGGTCATTGAGCGCGGTGGTGAACAGCGCGTTGAGGATCGAGCTTTTGCAGGACTGGATGACCCAGGGGGACACGCCGGCTGCCTGCAGCTTGGTGATCCACTGGCGGATGTGCTCGGGGAAGATGTCGGCCATTTTCATCGGGCCCAGTTCCGGGAAGATGTGCTTGTCGAGATAGCCGGTGTACTTCTCCCGGGTCTTGGGCTCGATCCGGTGGTTGGGGAGCCAGACGTCCTCGGCGTACTTCCTTAACGTCATCTGGCCGCGGCTCGGATCGCCGACCCGGCCCTGGCGCAGTTCGGCCTCCTTGTCCTGCCATGCCTTGTCGGCCTTCTTCTTGCTGGAGAACGTCCCGGCGGAGCGGATCCGGCCCTTCAGGTCACGGTAGGTGGCGGTGTAGCGGACGTTGCCGTCCTTGTCCACGCGCTTTCGTGAGAACCCCACGGCACCTCATTCATGATCGTTTGTCATCGGCTCGTCATCGGACGACGCATCAGTCGGGGTGATTAGGCGGCACCGTCGCGGACGGTGATCATGCCTCTGACCTGCATCGTAGCCAAGATGTTGCGATCAGTGAAGGGGTGGATTCGGAGGGTGAATCTCCCTCTCAAGGCGGTAACGGCGGTTCGAATCCGCTCGGGGGTACAGAGCAGATGCAGGTCAGGGGCATGATCCCTGACCTGCTTTCGTATTTCGAGATCGTTTGTCCGCGGGGTTCCGCGCACCGGCGCGCCCGGCGACCAGGCCGGCGAGCCTGAGCCCGTGCACTTGCCCGGCCTCCGGGCTGCATCGCTGTGCAGTGGTGAGGATTCTGAGGTCGGTGGTCGTTTTGTGATCTTCTAGGCCCGGTGCCGGCGCGACGGAGCGGCTCGGTGTTCCTGGACGTGCCCGTCCTGTGGCCTCGCCGGGGCGGGCGGCCGGCGGTCGGTGACGAGGAACACTGCGGCGAGGACCAGCGCCATGCCGAACGGGGTGCTCCAGCTCAGCGGCTCCCCGAGGAACACGGTGCCCCACAGCAGCCCGAACAACGGCACGAGAAAGGTGACCGACAGCGCTCCGGTCGGCCCCACCCTGCTCACCATCCGGAAGAACAGCACGAAACCCAGCGCCGTGCAGGCCAGGGCGAGGGCGAGCACGGCCAGCAGGATGCCGGTGCCGGGGGAGCGGCGCGGCGGCAGCGCCAGCGCCGGCCCCAGCAGGATCACCGCCGCCCCCAGTTGCTGGCCGGTCGCGGTGACCAGGGGATGGGTGCCGGGGAACCGGATCTGCGTGTACGTCCCGCCCAACGCGTAGCAGAGGGCGGCCAGCAGGCTGGCGCCGACCGCCAGGAGCAGCGTGCCGTCGACGTGCGGAGGACCGAGCCCCACCAGGACCGCGACCCCCACCACGCCCAGCAGCACCCCGGTGAACTGGCCGCCGGACGGGCGGGCGCGCTGCCGTATGGACGACACCAGCAGGGCGAAGAGCGGGGTGGTGGCGTTCAGGATCGCCGCCAGGGACGCGGTGATCCTCAGTTCCGCGACCGCGATGAGGGTGAAGGGAACGGCGGCCGTCAATGCGCCGAGAACGAGGAATCCACCCGGATCCCGGCGCAGGTCGGAAATCCTCCGCAGCGCCGCGGTGACCGCCAGCAGGCAGAGCCCGGCCAGCAGAACCCGCGCCTCGGTCATTCCCACCGGGCCGAGCACCGGGGCCGCCTCCCGCATGAACAGGAACGAGGCGCCCCAAAGAGCGCCCACCGCCAGCAGGACCCCCAGGTCGATGAAGGTCATTGCTCTCCTTGCGCAGAAAGGGCCGCCGGGACGAGTCCTTGATAGGCCGCTACAGTCGTTCTCGACAAACAAGAGCAATTCATCTCGGGGATGAGGCGGGCTCATGAATCTCGCGCAACTGCGCGCGCTGCGCGCCGTGCACGAGGCGGGCAGCGTGACCGGCGCCGCCGAACTGCTGGACGTCACGCAGTCCGCGGTGAGCCACGCGCTCAACTCGCTGGAGAACGAACTCGGCCTGCGGCTGGTCGTCCGGGAGCGCACGGGCTGCCGGCTGACCGAGGTCGGCCGGCGGCTGATCCCGCACGCGGCCGAGGCGCTGCGCCATGTCGACCGGTTCGCCGAGGAGGCCGCCGCGGCGGCGGGGCTGGTCACCGGGCGGCTCGGAATCGGCGCGTTCCCGAGCGCGCACCGCGTGCTGCCGGCCTTCGTGCGCGAGTTCCGCAGGCTGCACCCGGCCGTCGAGGTGCTCCTTTGGGAGGGGACCGACGACGAGGTGAACGAGTGGATCGAACGGCGTGTCGTCGAACTCGGTGTGGTCTGCGGCCTGCGACCCGACCTTCACACGGTGCCGTTTGCGAACGACGAATTCCTGGCCGTGCTGCCCGCCGACCATCCGCTGGCCGGCGAGCCCGCCGTTTCCCTCGCCGATCTGGAGGACGATCCGTTCCTGCTGTCGGGCGCCGGTTGCGAGCCGCTGCTCCGGGACCTTTACCGCAGCCGGGGACTTTCGCTCGCCCCAGCCCACCGGGTCCACACGATGAGTACGCTGCTGGCCATGGTCCGGGAGAACGTCGGGGTCAGCGTCATCCCGTCACTGGCCCTGGACGAGAGGCGCGATGGAATCGCCGCCGTCCCCCTGCGTCCGCCGGCACCCCGAAGCCTGCTGCTGGCCGCACGCTCGGAGCAGGACCTGAGCCCGGCCGCCCGAGCATTCCTCACGACGATCCCCGATGGAGGCGTCACCCTGACGGCACCCGCGGAGCATGCCTCTGCAGTTCTTTGAAGCCGATCGTCCCCAGCGCCGCTGGGCGACCGCCACGCTTGACGAACTCGGCGGCATGCGGGTGTTCCTCGCGTGGGAGTGATGTCCGACTTGATGAACCTGGATCAAGGGTTCTGTAGAGTCGCAGATCTGGACTTTGGGGAGTTGATGTACAGACTGGAAAGGGCTGCGTCATCCAGGGCTCGGTGATCTGATGTCCGGTCCCAGGGGCCGCGTCGAAGTGGTCGGTGAAGGTGACCTGCTGGAGGCCGTCGAAGCCGCGGATGGCGGTGACGTCCGGGTCTACTCGATTTCGACCGCCGGGCGTTCGGATCGCCGGGGATTCTTCGATGCCGTGCGGGAGTCGCTTCCGCTGGATCCGCCGTTGGCGGGATCCCGCAGTTGGGACGCCCTGGCGGATTCTCTGTGGGGTGGGATCAATTCGCTCGGCGGCCCGAGCGTGCTGATCATCTGGAGAGGTTCTGCGGGGTTCCGTGAACTGTCTCCGGACGAGTACGGCATGGCCTGTGATGTCCTGAACGACGTCGCGGAATCTCTGGGGGACCCTGCGGCCACCGCCGGCGATCCGAAGAACGTGACGGTGTTCATCGTGCAGGACTGAAGGCGTCCGGCCGGGCGTGTTCGGTCGGGTTTCCGGCCATGCGCGGCGCCCATCGGGAGGCCGGCCCGCGCCTCGGCCTCCCGATGGGACGGGTCAGCGGGGGAGTGAGTCGGGGACGGTGAGTTTGGCGGCGGTTCGGGTGGTGACCTCTTCGGGGGTTACGCCGGGGGCGGTTTCGACCAGGACCAGGCCGTCGGGGGTGATGTCGAGGACGGCCAGGTCGGTGATGATGCGGTCGACGCAGGCGCGGCCGGTGAGGGGGAGGGTGCACTCCTCGACGATCTTGGGGGTGCCGTCCTTGGCGGTGTGGGTGGTCAGCACGATCACCCGGCGGGCGCCGTGGACCAGGTCCATGGCGCCGCCCATGCCCTTGATCATGGCGCCGGGGATGACCCAGTTGGCCAGGTCGCCGCGGGCCGAGACCTGCATGGCGCCCAGGATGGCGGTGTCGATGTGGCCGCCGCGGATCATCCCGAACGACAGGGAGGAGTCGAAGAAGGAGGCGCCGGGCAGGACGGTGACGGTCTCCTTGCCGGCGTTGATCAGATCGGGGTCGACCTCGTCCTCGCGCGGGTAGGGGCCGACGCCCAGGACGCCGTTCTCGGAGTGCAGCACGACGTGCACGCCGGGGGGCACGTGGCCGGGCACCAGGGTGGGCAGGCCGATGCCGAGGTTGACGTAGGAGCCGTCGGTCAGTTCGGCGGCGGCGCGGGCCGCCATCTCGTCACGGGTCCAGGCCATCAGGCGCGCACCGTCCTCTTCTCGATCCCTTTGGCCGCCGCCTGCTCGGGGGTCAGCGGCACCACCCGCTGGACGAACACGCCCGGAAGGTGGACCTCGTCGGGATCGAGGGCGTCCACCAGTTCCTCGACCTCGGCGATGGTGATCCGCCCGGCCATCGCGGCGAGCGGGTTGAAGTTGCGGGAGGACTTGTTGAACACCAGGTTGCCGTACCGGTCCCCGCGCCCGGCCCGAACCAGCGCGAAGTCGGTGACGATGCCGCGTTCCAGCACGTACTCGACGCCGTCGAACTCGCGGACCTCCTTGGGCGGGGAGGCCACCGCCACACTGCCGTCCGGCGCGTACCGCCAGGGCAGGCCGCCCTCGGCGACGGCGGTCCCGACCCCGGCGGGCGTGTAGAACGCCGGGATGCCGCAGCCGCCGGCGCGCAGCCGTTCGGCGAGCGTGCCCTGCGGGATCAGTTCGACCTCGACCTCCCCGGCCAGGTACTTGCGGGCGAACGTCCTGTTCTCGCCGATGTAGGAGCCGGTCACCCGGGCGATCCGGCCCGCGGCCAGCAGGATGCCCAGGCCGCCGCCGTCCACCCCGCAGTTGTTCGACACCACGTGCAGCCCGGTCGGCCCGGCCTCGTGCAGCGCCTCGATCAGGACGTTCGGCACGCCGCTGAGCCCGAAGCCGCCGACGGCCAGCGACGCCCCGTCCGGGACGTCCGCGACGGCCGCCGCCGCACTGGCCACCACCTTGTCCATATCCCCGCCCTCAGAGCAGTGTTCGTGTAGTGAACTTTCGTTCATAAATCCGCCGAGCAGTCTGCGTCGCGAACCGGACGGCTGTCAACAGCCCCGGCGGCCCGCCTGCCGGACCGGACCGAAGCGGAGCGGAACGACGGGTGCGCCGGTTCTCGGTGGGGCGATGGGGGGATCGGGGCGGGTGCGTCCTTGTCCGTCGACACCTTTGTGGCCGGAGCGGTGCTCCGGCTGGCCGGGCGTTTTGCCTGGTGCCTTGATCGGGTCCGGGTTTGGCGACTGGTCGTGGCTTTCGGGGCGGGGAAGGGCGGCGACTCCGGTGGGGTGGGAACGTTCACGGTCGTGACCGGACCACGGGGAGGCGGAGGACGGATGGGCGGAGACGGTGGCGGGCCGCCGGAGCCGTTCGGGGTGGAGCGTTCGGCCGAGATCGTCGCCGGAAGCTTCGCCGATACGGCGGATCCCCGGCTGCGTGAGGTGCTGATGGCGCTGGTGCGGCATCTGCACGCGTTCGTCAAGGAGGTCGCGCTCACTCCGCGGGAGTGGGAGGCGGCGATCGGCTTCCTGACCGAGACCGGGCGGATGTGCACCGGCACGCGGCAGGAGTTCGTTCTGCTGTCCGACGTGCTCGGGGTGTCGACGCTGGTCGACGCCCTCGACGGGCGGGCGGACGGAGCCACCGAGTCCACGGTGGAGGGGCCGTTCCACATGGTGGCCTCGCCGCCCCGTGCGCTCGGCGACAGCATCGACGAGCTCGGCAAGGGCGAGCCGTGCCTGGTCACCGGGCGTGTGGCCGACACCGGCGGCGTCCCGGTGGCGGGGGCGTCGGTGGACGTCTGGCAGGCCGACGCCGACGGGTACTACGACGTGCAGCGGCCCGGCGAAGTGCCGCCGCTCAACCTGCGCGGCCTGTTCACCGCCGATGAGGACGGCCGGTTCTGGTTCCGCACGATCGTGCCGCGCCACTACCCGATCCCCGACGACGGGCCGGTCGGAAGACTGCTGCGGGCGACCGGGCGGCACCCCAACCGGCCCGCCCACATCCACTTCCAGATCTCGGCGCCCGGAGTGCGCACGCTGACCACGCATCTGTTCGTGGCCGGTACGCCGTATCTGGACTCCGACGCCGTGTTCGGCGTCAAGGCCGGCCTGATCCGCGAGTTCGCCACCGTGGACGACCCGGTCCGCGCGGCCGAGATCGGCCTGCCCAACCCGTACCGCCGGGTCGACTTCCTCATCACGGTCGAACGAGTCACCGGGTGATCGACGTACAGGGGACCAAAAAACGTTCTAGTGCGCGGTCGGTCGCCGCGATCGTGTCCGGCCCGGAACCGGGGCGATGGAAGTCTTCACGGATCGCGGTGGCGTTGTTACATTGCCCAGCAGACGAGAATTCATTTCAGTCGTCTGGGAGGTGCGATGACCGGGCGAGCAGTGCGGCCGGCCGCGTCCGCGCGGACCGAACCGCCCCCGTCGATGGTGGAGCGGATGACCCTGATCCTGGACGCGTTCACGGGACGGTCGGCCCGGCTGACGCTGGAGGACGTGGCCCGGCACACCGGGCTGCCCCGCTCGACCGCGCACCGCATCCTCGACCAGCTGGTCCGGCAGCACTGGCTGGACCACAACGCCCACGGCTACGGGCTCGGGCAGCGGGCGCTGGGGCTCGGCGGCGGGGACGGCGGGCAGAGCCGGATCCGCGAGGTGGCCGCGCCGCTGCTGCACGAGCTGCAGATCACCACCGGGCTGGTGGCGCACCTGGCGGTGCTGGACGGGGCGGAGATCCTCTACCTGGACAAGGTCGGCGGACGGCTGGCCACCTCGGTGCCGTCCCGGGTCGGCGGCCGGGCCCCGGCGCACTCCACCGCGCTGGGCAAGGCGATCCTGGCCTGGCTGGAGCCCGAGCGGGTCGACGCGCTGCTCGGCCCCGAGCCGTACCGGCTGACCAACCGCACCATCGGCGACCTGGGCACCCTGCACCAGGAGCTGCACCGGATCCGGCGGCGGCGCGGGCTGGCGTTCGAACGCGGCGAGTCGTTCCCCGGCATCGCCTGCGTGGCGGCGGCGATCCGCGGCGAGGAGGGCCCGGTCGCCGGCCTGTCCCTGGTCGGCGACATCCGCACCCCGCTGGAGAACGTCGCCCCGCTGGTGGCCGCCGCCGCCCGCGAGGCCTCCCTGACCCTGTTCCCCGGCTCCGGCGCGTCGGCACGCCGCGCCAGGACCCGCCGCCCCTGCCCGGCGCCGCCGCCGGAGGCCACCTGGTCCCCGGAGACCATGAACCGCCTGCTGGCCCTCGACGCCCGCACCTGGTTCTGAACGCGCGCCGGACCCGATGGGGCAGGCCCGGGAGGAGGGGAGTCGTCCCGGGCCTGCGTGGGGGACGGTACCAGGGGAACGGGACGGCGGGAGCCGCCCGGCGAGATCCCCCGAGAACGCGCCGGTCGGTTGTCGTGGAAGCCGCGGGAGTCGCGGGAACGGCGGTCATCCCCAGCGGTCGGCCCTGGACCAGGGGTCGGGGGCGATCGGGGCGTCGGGCTCGTCGATGCCGAAACGGCTGCGGAAGAAGATCATCGGGCGGTGTTCGTCGGCCACGCGTTCGATCGCCAGCACCTGCCCGATGACCACGTCGTGGTCCCCGGCCGGGTGCACGGCGTGCACGGCGGCGTGGACCCGGACCAGCACGCCGGGCAGGGCGGGGGCGCCCCACGGCGAGACCTCCCACTCCAGGCCCTCGAACCGGCGGCCCCGGGGCGAGCCGAAGCGTTCGCAGACCTCCCGCTGGTCCTCGGCCAGCACGTTCACGCAGAACCGGCCGGACCGCCGGATCCGCGGCCAGGACCGGCCCCGGTGGTCGGCGCAGAACAGCACCAGCGGCGGCTCCAGCGACACCGAGGCGAACGACTGGCAGGCGAACCCCACCGGCTCCCCGCCGTCCAGCCCGGTCACCACCGTGACCCCGGTGGCGAACAGCCCCATGGCCCGCCGGAATTCCAGCGAGTCGGGGCCGGTGTCGGTGGTGAGCGCTGGCTCGGCTGACATGGGTCACCTCTCGGGCTGGCCTCGGCACGGCCCTTCGACCGTAGGCGGCGGCCCGTGACGGCCGGTAAGCGGGATCCCGTTGAGCGGTAAGGAGCATCCCCGCGTCCCTCGCCCGTCGGGGCGCGTCCCGCTGATCGGGATGGGTCCGGCGACCTTGACAGGGCGCTGATTACGTTCCCGGCAACGCCACTCCCGACGGACTGAGGGACGATGACCACCGAGCTGACCCACGCGTCGACGTTGCGCGAACTCGCCACCGACCAGGGCGTGCTGCGTTACCACGAGGCGGGCGACGGCCCTCCGCTGTTGCTGCTGCACGGCTCCGGCCCCGGCGTCACCGGCTGGCGGAACTTCCGCGGCAACCTGCCGGCGCTGGCCGAGCACTTCCGCTGCCTGGTCCTGGAGTTCCCCGGCTTCGGAGTGAGCGACTCCACCGACCGGCACCCCATGGTCGCGGCCCCCCAGGCGGTGACCCGGTTCCTGGACGGGCTGGGCCTGCACCAGGTGGACGTGATCGGCAACTCGATGGGCGGGATCGTCGGCGTCCAGTGGGCGCTGGCGCATCCGGACCGGGTGCGCCGGCTGGTCACCATCGGCGGCATCGGCCCGAACGTCCTCAGCCCCGCGCCGGGGGAGGGCATCAACCTGCTGATGGAGTTCGTCGAGGACCCCACCCGGGAGCGGCTGGTCCAGTGGCTGCACTCGATGGTCCACGACCCGTCCCTGGTCACCGAGGAGATGATCGAGGAGCGCTGGCGGCAGGCCACCGACCCCGACACCCTCGCCTCCTCCCGCCGCATGTACGGCAGGGCCGCGGCGGCGGCCCGCGCCAAGATGACGGCCGCCTCCGACGCCCCGCCGTACTGGGCGATGCTGCACAAACTCAGGGCCCGCACCCTCATCACCTGGGGCCGCGACGACCGGGTCAGCCCCGTGGACATGGCGCTGCTGCCGATGCGGACCATCCCCGACGTGGAGGTGCACATCTTCCCCAACTGCGGGCACTGGGTGATGATCGAGCAGAAGGAGGCCTGGGAGCGCACCGTCCTGGCCTTCCTGACCCGCAAGGACGCCTCATGAGCGCCGCCGGGTGGGTCGCCGAGTACGACCTGGTGATCGTCGGCAGCGGCGGCGGTGGGATGACGGCGGCGCTGACCGCCCACGACCAGGGCCTCGAGCCGCTGATCGTGGAGAAGGGCAGGAAGTACGGCGGCAGCACCGGCATCTCCGGCGGCGGCATCTGGATCCCCAACAACCCCGTGCTGCGCAGGCTCGGCCACAACGACTCCCGCGAGTCCGTCCGCCGCTACCTCGACCAGCTCACCGGCGGCAGGGTCCCCGGGGAACGCCTGGACGCGTTCATCGACAACGGCCCCGCCGCGATGGAGCTGCTCTGCCGGAGCAGGTGGATGGAGTTCTTCTGGACCAAGGGCTACTCCGACTACCACCCCGAGCTGGAGGGCGGCCGTCCCCTGGGCAGGTCCATCGAGCCCAAGCCGTTCGACACCCGCAAGCTGGGCGAGGACGAGAAGTACCAGCGGCCCAACAGCATGAAGGGGCCGCTGGGCCTGTGGGTCACCGCCAAGGACTACCGCGACCTGGCGATGGCCAAGCGGACCTGGCGGGGCCGCCGCGCCTCCCTGGTCGCCGCCTGGCGGGTGTCGTCCAACCTGGTCCGGCGCCGCCACATGGCCACCGGCGGACGGGCCCTGGTGGCGCGGATGCGGATGGCGCTCAAGGACGCCGGCGTCCCGCTGTGGCTCCGGACCCCGATGACCGAACTGGTCACCGACGAGAACGGCGCGGTGACCGGGGTCGTCGTGGAACGCGACGGCGAGACCCTGCGGATCCGGGCGCGGCACGGGGTGGTGCTGGCGACCGGGGGCTTCGACCACAACCCCGAGATGCGCGCCAAGTACCTGCCCGAGGGCGGGCAGGACGACTTCGGCATGGGCGCGCGGGAGAACACCGGTGACGGCATCCTCGCGGGGGAGCGGCTCGGCGCGGCCCTGGACCTGATGGACGACGCCTGGTGGATGCCCGCCGTCCGCCACCCGGCCGGGGCGACGATCCCGCTGGTGTCCGAACGCGCCATCCCCCGCCAGGTGATCGTGAACGCCGAGGGCCGCCGGTTCACCAACGAGGCCGCCCCGTACGTCAACTTCGTCCACGACCAGCTCGCCGGCGGGCATGTGCCGTGCTGGATGGTGATGGACGCCAAGGCCCGCGCGCGTTACCCGTTCGCGCAGATCCTGCCGGGCGCGCCGATCCCGCAGGCGTTCTACGACGCGGGCATCGCGTTCAAGGCCGGGACCCTCGCCGAGCTGGCGGGCAAGATCGGCGTCCCGGCGGACGCCCTCACCGAGACGGTGGAGAAGTTCAACGCCCACGCCCGCGACGGCAAGGACCCCGAGTACGGCCGGGGCGACAGCGCCTACGACCGCTACTACGGCGACCCCCGGCTCAAGAACCCCAACCTCGACGTCATCGACACCGCCCCGTTCCACGCGTTCCGGATCGAGGTCGGCGACCTGGGCACCAAGGGCGGGCTGGTGTGCGACGAGCACAGCCGGGTGCTGCGCGAGGACGGCTCGGTGATCGAGGGCCTGTACGCCACCGGCAACACCTCGGCGTCGGTGATGGGCAACGAGTACGCCGGTCCGGGCGCGACCATCGGCCCGTCGATCGTGTTCGGCTACATCGCCGCCAAGCACGCGGCCTCCCGCGCGGGGCGGGCATGACGGTGCTGAAGGTGCGGGTCGCCGAGGTGGTCCGGGAGACCGCCGAGGCCCACACCCTCGTGCTGGAGCCCGCCGAGGAGGACCGGGACCGGTTCGCCTACCGGCCCGGCCAGTTCCTCACCGTCCGGGTCCCGGCGGGGGACGGTCACGTGGCGCGCTGCTATTCGCTGTGCAGCTCGCCGGTGTGCGACGACCGGCTCAAGGTGACCGTCAAGCGGGTCGCCGGGGGCCTGGGGTCCAACTGGATCTGCGACAACGTCGCCGAGGGCGACGTGCTGGAGGTGCTGCGGCCCTCCGGCACGTTCACCCCCGCGTCGCTGGACGAGGACCTGCTGCTGCTGGCGGCGGGCAGCGGCATCACCCCGGTGATGTCGATCCTCAAGTCCTGCCTGGCCGCCGGGCGCGGGTCGGTGACGCTGGTCTACGCCAACCGCGACGAGCGTTCGGTGATCTTCGCCGGTGAGCTGCGCGCCCTGGCCGAACGGCACGGCGAACGGCTGACCGTCGTGCACTGGCTGGAGTCGCTGCAGGGCCTGCCCACGGCCGCCGCCCTGCGCGCGCTGGCCCGCCCGTACCGGGGCCGGGAGGCGTTCGTGTGCGGGCCGGAGGCGTTCATGGATCTGGCGACCTCGGTGCTCACCGGGCTCGGCGTGCCGGCCGGGCGCGTCCATGTGGAGAAGTTCTTCTCGCTGTCCGGCGACCCGTTCGCCGAGCCGGAGCCCGACGACGCCGCCGACGACGAGGCCCCCGCCACCGTCGAGGTGGAGATCGACGGCGAGACCCGCACGGTGACCTGGCCGCGCTCGCAACGCCTGCTGGACGTGCTGCTGCGCGCCGGGGTCGACGCGCCGTACTCCTGCCGCGAGGGCTCCTGCGCCGCCTGCGCCTGCGTGCTGCTGGAGGGCGATGCCGAGATGGACGCCAACACCGTGCTGGACCGCCGGGACCTCGACGACGGGCTCATCCTCGCCTGCCAGGCCAGGCCGCTCAGCGACCGCCTCAGGGTCAGCTACGACGGCTGACCGCGACACCACGGGAGTTCAGGCCATGCGCAACCGCGTGCTCGACGAGATCATGGAACGCGCCGAGGAGATCCGCGAGCTGGGCCCGGTCGGCGAGCGGCTCGGCAGGCTGGACGACAAGGCCGCCGGGGTGCTGCGGGACGCCGGGGTGATCCGGCTGCTCCAGCCGGCCGGGCACGGCGGGCTGGAGGCGCATCCCCGCGAGTTCGCCGAGACGGTGATGGCGATCGCCGCCCTGGACGGGTCGGCCGGATGGATCGCCGGGATCGTCGGCGTGCACCCGTGGGAGATGGCGATGGCCGACCCGAGGGTGCAGCAGGAGATCTGGGGCGAGGACCCCGACACCTGGATCGCCTCCCCGTACGCGCCGATGGGCATCGCCCGCCCGGTGGACGGGGGTTACGTCTTCAACGGGCGCTGGCAGTTCTCCTCGGGCACCGACCACTGCGACTGGATCTTCCTCGGCGGGATGCTGGGGGACGCGGACGGCAGGATGGCGCAGCCGCCGCAGGCCCTGCATCTGATCCTGCCGCGCTCGGACTACGAGATCGTGGAGGGCTCCTGGGAGGTCGCCGGGCTGTGCGGCACCGGCTCCAAGGACATCGTCGTCCGCGACGCCTTCGTGCCCGACTACCGCGTCATCCCGTTCGCCAAGGTCATCGACGGGTCCGCGCCCCGCGAGGCGGGGCTGACCAACCCGACCTACCTGACCCCGTTCTCCACGGTGTTCCCGCTGGGCATCACCGCTGCCGTCATCGGCATCACCGAGGGGGCGCTGGCCTGCCACCTGGCCTACCAGCGCGACCGCGTCCAGATCACCGGCACCCGGATCAAGGACGACCCGTACGTGCTGTACGCGATCAGCGAGGCCGCCGCCGAGATCTCCGCCTCCCGCACCGCACTGATCGACAACGCCTGCCGCATGTACGACAAGGCCGCCGCCGGTCGGGAGATCACCTTCGCCGAACGCGCCGCCGGCCGCCGCGTCCAGGTCCGCGCCGCCTGGCGCGCCGTGCAGGCCATGAACGAGATCGTGGTCCGCTCCGGCGGCAACGCCATGCGCCGGGACAACCCCATCCAGCGCTTCTGGCGCGACGCCCACGTGGGCCTGGCCCACGCCATCCACGTGCCGGGCTCGGTCTACCACGCCTCCGCCCTGACCGACCTGGGCGTGGAGCCCCCGCCCGGCCCCATGCGCTCGATGATCTAGAACGTCCGGTCCAGGGCGAGGACGGCGGCGCGGCGCAGGGCCCGGCGGTCGGCGTCGGAGACGGTGGAGGCCGAGCAGGAGGCCAGGGCGAGGACGTTGCCCCGGCGGGCGACGACGATGACCCAGCCCTCCTCGGTGACGCCCGCGCAGCTGTCCTCGCCGCCGACGGCGGCGTCTCCGGTGGCGGCCGGGCCGGTGCAGCCGAAGTCGGTGCCGCCCCGGATCGCGTTGCGGGCGTCGGTGACGCCCTGTTCCGGGTTCCGGGTGTTGTAGAGGTTGAGCTGGATCTGGAACGTGTTCTTGGGCGGGAACCGTTCGGTGCCGAACGCGCACAGCTCCCAGCGGCCGTACCCGTCGTCCTCGCCCTGCGGGATCCGCCGGCCGAGGGCGGCCCCCATGGCGCGCAGCACCTCCCGGCCGTTCCCGTCGTCGTAGATCGTGCACATGTCGGGCAGCGTCGTGACGTACGGCGGATCGTTCCGCGGCCCGCCGGCGTCCTCCAGCAGCCGCGCCCCGACGAGGCCGCCCAAGGCCAGCACCGGCACCATCACCAGCGCGAGCATCGCCAGCAGCACCGGCCACGCCCTGCGGGGCCTGGGCTGCGGCAGGACGGTCGGCTTGAAGTGCGGATGCGGGGTCCAGGGCGGGGGAGCGGGCGGCTGCGCGCCCGCCGCGGTCTCCGTCCCGGCGGCCCCGTGCCCCGTGAGCCGCGAGACGACCTGTTCGGCGGTGGGCCGCCGCGCAGGGTCCTTGGCCAGGCACGCCGCCGCGATCGAGCGCAGCGGCTCCGCCATGCCCGACAGGTCCGGCTCCCCGCTGAGGATCTGGTGGAACAGCGCCTGCACGCCGTCCCGTGCGAATGCCGGATGCCCGGTCGCGGCGAACACCATCACCGCGCCCCAGGCGAACATGTCGGCCGCCGCCGTGACCTGGTCGCCCTCGATCTGCTCCGGCGCCATGTAGGCCGGGGTCCCGATCGGCCCCTGGGTGAGCGAGGAGGCCAGATCCACCTCTCGGGCGATCCCGAAGTCGATCACCCGCGGCCCGTCCGGCCCCAGCAGCACGTTGTGCGGCTTGAAGTCCCGGTGCACCACCCCGGCCCGGTGGATCGCCGCCAGCGCGGTCGCCGTCGCCACCGCCAGCCGGTCCAGCGCCGCCCCCCGCAGCGGCCCGCCCGTCTCCACCGCCCGTTGCAGCGACGGCCCGTCCACGTACTCGCTCACCACGTACGGCGGCGTCGCGTCCAGCCGCACGTCGAGGATCGGCACGGTGCAGAACGGCGCGACCCGCCGGGCCGCCGCGACCTCCCGTTCCATCCGCAGCCGGGCGGCCGGGTCCAGCCCCCGCAGCACCTTGACCGCGACCCGCCGCCCGTCGGCCCCGCGCCCGAGATACACCACGCTCTGCCCGCCCTCGCCGAGCCGCCCGGCGATCTCCCACGCCCCGACGGCCTGCGGATCCCCGGGCCGCAACGGCATGACGACGGACATGCGGGCTCCTCACCTGGCGGACGTGCCTCCCTTCTACCGCATTCCGCCCGGAACGTCCGCGAATGCGGATCCATGGCCGTTGGTTATACGAGCATGTATTGGACGCCGTCGCCCCGGCACGGCCGGTGGCCCTGTTCCTGCTCGGCTACGCCTGGAACCTGTGCTTCGTCGCCGCCCTGACCACGCTCACCCAGCTCCGTCCGCGGCGTGACCTGCGAACGGACCGCTGAAGCCGGAAACGGCTCGTCCCCCATGCGGCGCATGCGTTCGGGGACAGAGCCGGTACCGCTTCATCCCCGTCACCACCGCCAACGGCGTGCCCCTGGACTTCGCCGACGCGGGCGCCGGGCCGATCACCGCCCGGCACTGCGCGTTCCCGCTTCCCGAGGCGGAGTCCGACGCGGCGTTCGACCGGCTCGGGGCGCGGCCGGGGTGTCCTGAGGGTTGGGGTCGTCTTCCCTGGTCCAGCGAAGATGTGAGTTTCCTTCGGGTACTGCCGGGGCGTTTTGTTCCTCCCTGGTGATGTCCGGTACGTGGTGTCCGATGAATCTTGACCCGGTTGTCACCGTTCAGTCAGGAAACGGTACGGCGAAGGGCTGCTTACCACTCTCTGTGTGGAGATATACACCCAAAGTGATCCCAAGAGAAGGTAAAGGCACCCGAACGTAGTGGAGGGATCACGATGCGAATGTTCTCCCGGATCGCCGCGACCACCGCCGTGGCCGGCTCACTGACCGCCGCGGGCCTGGTCGGCCTGTCGGCGCCCGCCCACGCCGACGCCGCCGACTGCGTGGCCTACCTGGCCTCCGTGAACCAGTCCAGCCTCCTGCGGACGGCGTTCTGCGAGGCCACCCAGACGGCGGCCCAGACGGTGTCCCCCTCGGTCGCCGAGAGCGCCTGCCTGCTGCTGATGGCGGTGACCGGGCTCGGCCAGACCGACGCGCAGCAGGCCTGCAACAGGGCCGTCGCCCCGTAACGCGCACCAAGGAAGACCCGCCGCGGCGACCCGGTGGCACGAGCCCCGGGCGCCGCGGCGGCCCCCGGCCGGCGCCGGGGCGGTGACAGGGCTGGAGCACCGCCCCGGCGCCGGCCGTTGACGTCCACCGGTTCCCACCCGGCACCGCGGACGAGGCCGGCCGCCGGGAGGGAAGCGGGCGGGGCCGGTCGCCAGGAGGGGAGTACAGGCGACCGGCCCCACCTGCGACGGGACACCCGATGCCCCGCCCCGCCCTGAGCAGGCCGGTCCCGGTCGGGTGGGCCGGATGCGGCCGAGGTCTGGGCGGCACCGGACTTTTCTGTGATCATGGGCCTCCGTACGACGACGTGCAGAGGGCGGGAGGGGCCGTGATCCGATTCGCCGTTGTGGCCGGGGTGGTGCTGGGCGCGGGGCTGATGGCGCCGGGCGCCTCCGCCCAGGAGGTCCGGGACGTCCACGTCAAGGAGAGCGAGGGGCGCGTCGCGGCGGTCGGGCCGGGCTTCACGCTCAAGCTGACCAGGCACGGGATCACCACGAACGTGGTGGACGAGGAGTTCGGCGATCCCGCGACCGGCAACGAGATCGTGCGGCAGGTCATCGACCTGGCCGGGCGCACCTTCCGGCCGTTCGTCTGCGAGAACGGCACGTACACCATCAAGTCGGGCACCTTCGAGCGCACCTGGCGGTTCTCGCTGCTGGAACGGCGGCCCGCGCCGTATCCGGAGCGGTTCCACGCGGGATTCCCCGGCTTCGTGACGCCGTTCCTCGGCGAGTTCGACGCCACCGTGACCGACGAGACGGGCGAGACGCTGCGCGTGCTGATCTCCGACCTGGCGTACGAGGCGCGGACGGAGAACGGCGGATTCCGGGGCACCTACCCCATCCACGGGTTCGTGGTGGACCAGAAGGGCAAGATCCGGGACCGCATCTCGCTCTTCGGCCGCTTCCGCTCCGGGCCGGGCGGCGCGAACGCCGCGTACTGGATCGAAGACCGCGGCACCTGCCACCAGACGGCCGACCTCGGCTGGGGCGAGCCGAACACCGACCGTGTGGTGGTGACGGGGCCGCTGCTGGTCCTCCCGTTCAACTCCCCGGTCATCACACCCAGGCGATAGGAGCCGGACGGCGATCGCCGTCACCCGGCGTGTTCCCGGGCGCATCGGGGGCAGTGGCGGGCCAGCGGCCGCAGCTTCAGATGGGCGAAGGCGATGGGGGCGTCGCAGGCCCGGCAGCGGCCGTAGTCGCCGGTCGCCATGCGTTCGAGGGCTTCCTGCAGCTCGGCGGCCTGCGCCTCGGCGAGGGTGATCCCGGCGTACAGCGCGGTGCGCTCGCCGGCGGGGCCGGTGTGGTTCCGCAGCTCGGCCAGCAACCGGTCCAGCTCGAGGCTGCGCCACAGCAGCCGGCCCTGCAACTGCTCACGCAGGGCCTGCAGTTGCACGCTGGACAGGTGACCTCGGGCGTCGAGCGGCATGAGGGACCTCCTTCACGGTCGGTGCACGTGGGCGCGACCGATGCTCCGCGGATGCGGGCCGGGGCTCGTACGGCCCGGGGGCGAGCCCGGCAGGAACGGCGGCGAGGCCCGCCCCCGGCCGCCCGGCGCGTCCGGTCACCGGCGGCGGGCCGCACGATCAGCGCCGCCGCTGCTGGCACCGCACGCAGAAGCGGGCGTAGGGCAGGATCTCCAGACGGCCCTCGGGGATCGGCTCGCCGCAGCCCTCGCAGATCCCGTAGACGCCGCCGTCCAGACGGGCCAGGGCGGCGTCGACCTCCTCCAGGGTCTTGCGCAGCGTGTCGAACCGGGCCAGCGCCGCCTCGTCGGAGTGCAGGTCGCCCTGGTGCTCCAGAACGGCCAGCTCCGCCGTCCGGGTGTGGCGCTCCTGCTCCAGCCGCTCGCGGGCCTGCCGGGCGGCAGCACCACCCGGCTCGTATCCGCCGGCCGTACCGCGCGTGGCGTCGTTCACGGTCATCGCAAGGGCTCCCTTCGGGCACCGCCTCGGTGCCGGGCATTCGAAAAGCCCCCCACGTCGTTGTGGAGGGCCTGCGTCGCCGGCGTCCGGCCGCGGAGACGCGGACAGGGGCCCGGACGCCGGCGACGCGGATCGGGTTCCGGCTTCCCTGTCCACCATGAGCGGGCGAGGCGGCGGCCACCATCGGGGACGACCCCCATTTCCCGGCGGCCGACCATGTATCCGCAGGCCCGCCCGTTCCCCATGGGCACGGATTCATCGGTGCCGCACCGGATCGACCGGCACGCCGGGGCGGCTGCACGATGGACGCATGAGGGCGCCTACCGTGGATGAAGCGCCCGCACCCCGGCCGGCCGGGGCCGGAGCGGACGGCGATGACGGGAGACTGCGCGCGGTGCGGCTGTTCTGGCGGGTGTTCTGGCTGAACGCGCTGGTGGGCGCGGTCGCCACCGTCCTGCTGATGGTCGGGCCGTGGACGGTGTCGGCCCCCATCCGGCTGATCGAGGCGGTGGTGCTGCTGGCCGGGCTGGCGGCGATGCTGGCCGTCAACGCCGCCCTGCTGCGCTGGGGGCTGGCGCCGCTGGACCGGCTCACCCGGCTGATGACCACCGTCGACCTGCTGCGTCCCGGCCAGCGGCTGCCCGTCACCGGCACCGGCGAGGTCGCGGCGCTGATCGACACGTTCAACCAGATGCTGGGGCGGCTGGAGGCCGAGCGCGGAGCCAGCAGCGCCCGCGCCCTGTCCGCCCAGGAGGAGGAACGCCGCCGCATCGCCCGGGAACTGCACGACGAGATCGGCCAGAGCCTGACCGCCGTGCTGCTGGAGCTCAAACGGCTCACCGACCGGGCCCCCGAGCCGTTGCGCGAGGACCTGAGGTACGCCCAGGAGACCACCCGCCACAGCCTGGACGAGGTGCGCCGCATCGCCCGCCGGCTGCGCCCCGACGTGCTGGAGGACCTCGGACTGGTCAGCGCGCTCGCCGCGCTGGCCGGCCAGTTCACCGCCCACACCGCGCTGCGCGTCCACCGGGACCTGCGGCCCGGCCTGCCGCCGCTGACCCCCGACACGGAACTGGTGCTCTACCGGATCGCCCAGGAGGCCCTGACCAACGCCGCCCGACATTCGGGCGCCACGGCGGTCGAGCTGAGCCTGGCCCCTGCCGACGGCGGCGTGCTCCTGCGAGTCGACGACAACGGCGAGGGAACGGGCGACGTCCCCGAAGGCGCCGGGATCCGTGGCATGCGCGAACGCGCCCTGCTGGTCGGCGGGGAGCTCACCATCGGAGCCCGCCCCCAGGGCGGCACCCGCGTCTCCCTGTACGTGCCCACCGGCCCCACCGGCGAGGAACGACCATGACAGCCACCCGCAAGACCCGCATCCTGCTGGCCGACGACCACGCACTGGTGCGCCGGGGCGTCCGGCTCATCCTGGACGGCGAACCCGACCTGCAGGTCGTCGCCGAGGCCGGGGACGGCGCCGAGGCCGTCGAACTGCTCCAGGAGGTGGAGGCCGACCTGGCCATTCTGGACGTGGCCATGCCCCGGATGACCGGCCTGCAGGCGGCCCGCGAACTGTCGCGCCGGCACCCGGACCTGCGCCTGCTCATCCTCACCATGCACGACAACGAGCAGTACCTCTTCGAGGCCCTCAAGGCGGGCGCCGCGGGCTACGTGCTCAAGTCCCTGGCCGACCGCGACCTGGTGCAGGCGTGCCGGGCGGCGATGCGCGGCGAACCGTTCCTGTACCCCGGCGCGGTCACCGCCCTGATCCGCAGCTATCTCGACCAGGCCCGCCAGGGCGGCCCCCTCGACTCGCCGCTGACCCCCCGCGAGGAGGAGATCCTCAAACTCGTCGCCGAGGGCCACTCCTCCAAGGAGATCGCCGACACCCTCGTCATCAGCGTCAAGACCGTCGAACGCCACCGCGCCAACATCCTGGCCAAACTCGGCCTCAAGGACCGCCTGGAGTTGACCCGCTACGCCATCCGCACCGGCCTGATCGAACCCTGACCTGCTACCCGCTCACAGCGCGATCGGCGGCGACCTGTCCAGCCGTCGCAGACCCGTCGCGTACGAAACGTCGGATAAACAGCCGGACTTCTGGGAAACGGGTTTTTCCGGAGCCGGGGTGGTCACGTGCACGCGCACCGGCGATGCCCGGGGCGGCATCGCGCGAACGGCCGTTCCCGGGGCGGTCTCATCAGCGGTGGAATTCACCGTCCGCATTCCATGGAGACAGGGCCGAAAACCGAGTTCCGGGCGACCATGCCAGATATCCGTTATCGCTTGACAGTGCGGACGGGGTGCCCAACGCTCGTCGGCGTGAACACGTCAGGATCCCCCGGCCGGCAGGGGCGGCAGGGAGCGCCGGACCCTCGGCGATCCCGGCGCGACACCATTCTGGGATTCACCGATCACCAGGTCATCGGCGGTCTGCTGGTGGCGATCATCGTGGGCGTCGCGGGCTTTGCCTGGGCGAAGATCGATCCCGACGTGCAGAAGGACAAATCCGGACCGGGGGCGAATACGCCCTCGCCGATAGTTGATTCTCCTCCCACCCCTGACCCGCGGTCGGAAGCGCGGGTGCGGTGGCGTGGATTCGTCGAACTGCCGCTGGCGGCCAACGTCCCCTCGGACGTCGGGCTCGATCTCGACGGCGAGTCGCCGACGCTCGTCGGCGCGCAGGACGATCTCCGCGGCGACAACCAGACCGCGCCCAAGGTGATCGTCTTCACCGGCCGTGTCGCTGAGGTGTCCGGTGACGTCGGCGGTCTCAGCAGGGAGGAATGCGAGCGGTCGCTTCCCCCGGGAGCGTCCCGGGAGCCGGTCTTCCTGCCCGTCTACCGGGGGAACGGCGTCAACGGGACCTACTGTTTCACCACCACCGAGAACAAGGTGGCGGCCTTCGCGATGGTGTCGGCCGACTTCCCGCTGCCGACCTCCGTGCGCATCGAGGCGGTCGTCTGGGAGTAGTGCCCGAGGACCGGCTGCACCGCGACGAGGTCGCCCGGCGGTCGCCCTCGGTCCCCGCCGACCGACTCTCACGAGTCGTTCCGTTCGGTCAGTGCCGGGTGGTCGATGCGTACCGCGGTGATCTTCTCCGAAGACGTCGGACCCGGCGGGTACGTTGGGCGGCGTCGGTGTCCGCGTGTCCGGGGGAGCACGGCATGGCGAGGACCACGAACGACGCGCCGGACCGGCTGCTGGCGGCGGCGCGGGACGGGGACGCGGACGCGTTCGGGCTGCTGGTGGACCCGTTCCGGGGAGAGCTGCACGCGCACTGCTACCGGATGCTGGCGTCGGTGCACGACGCCGACGACGCCGTCCAGGAGACGCTGGTGCGGGCGTGGCGGAGCCTGGACCGGTACGAGGAGCGCGGGTCGATCCGCGCCTGGCTCTACAAGATCGCCACCAACCGCTGCCTGACGATGATCGAACGCCGCGCCCGCCGGGAGCTGCCCGCCGATCTGAGCCCGGGGACCGTGCCCGCGACGGAGATCGCCTGGGTCGAGCCGTACCCGGACGAGCGGACGGGACCCGAGGACGCGGTGGTGGCCCGGGAGGGCATGGAGCTGGCGTTCGTCGCCGCCCTGCAGCACCTGTCGGGCCTGCAGCGGGCGGTGCTGCTGCTGCGGGACGTGCTGGGGTTCGGCGCCGCCGAGACCGCCGGCCAGCTCGACACCACGGTCGCCTCGGTCAACAGCGCCCTGCAGCGGGCCCGCAAGGTCGTGGACGGCATGTTCCCCGACGCCCGCCGGCGGGGCGCGCCGCGTTCCCCGCAGGACGCGGCCGTACGGGAGCTGGCCCGCCGGTACGCCGCCGCCTGGGAGAAGGGCGACGTGGACGCCATCGTGGCGATGCTCGCCGAGGACGCCAGGTTCTCCATGCCGCCGCTGCCGGAGTGGTACCGGGGGCACGCGGAGATCCGCGCGTTCCTGCTGGAGGGGCCGCTCAACCATCGGTGGCGTTTCCTGCCCACGACGGCGAACGGGCAACTGGCGTTCGGCACCTACATGTGGGACGAGGACCGGAACGCCTACCTGCCGAACGGCCTCGACGTGCTCGCGCTGCGCGGAACGCGGGTCGCCGAGGTCGTCGCGTTCCTGACCGCCGACCTGCCCGCGTTCGGCCTCCCGGAGAAAATCCCGGCCGGGCGATGAGCCGGGCCGGCCTCCCGGGGTTGTAGAGGCGTACGGACCATCGACCCCAGGAGGCAGAGACATGGCGACCGACGACCGGGCACGGATCGAGGCCCTGATCCGGCGGTGGGCCGAGGCCGTCCACGCCGGGGACATGGACGGCGTCCTCGCCGACCACGCCGACGACATCGTGATGTTCGACGTTCCGCCGCCGCACGAGGGCGTCCGCGGCATCGACGCCTACCGCGACACCTGGCCGCCGTTCTTCACCTGGCAGGCCCGGGGCGGCACGTTCGAGCTCACCGAGCTGGAGGTGACCGCCGGCGAGGACGTCGCCTTCGCCCACGCCCTGCTCCGCTGCAGCACCCGCGAGCACCAGGAACGCCATCCCGAGCACCGGCTCCGCCTGACCCTCGGCCTGCGCAAGGAGGACGGCCGGTGGGTCGTCGCCCACGAACACCACTCGTTCCCCACCCCGGACGAGGAGGCGTCCCAGAACGAGATCCGGGCTCTCCACGAGGACTGGTTCGACGCCACCCGGGCCAAGGACCTCGACGGCCTCATGGCCCGCATCGCCGACGACGTCGTCTCCTACGAGCACGAGGAGCCCCTGCAGTACGTCGGCGTCGACGCCGTCCGCAAGGTCTGCGAAAGCGGCCTGCACGCCACTACCGGGACCGTCGAGTGGGACGTGCCCGACCTGCGGATCCTCACCAGCGGCGACCTCGCCGTCGCCTGGGGCCTCAACCGCATCCGCCCCGGAGGCGGCACCGAGTGGTGGTCCCGCGGCACCCGCGTCTTCCAGCGCGTCGACGGCGCCTGGCGGATGATCCACCAGCACGTCTCCCACCCCTACGATCCCGAGACCGGCCGGGCCCGCACCGACCTGCGCCCCTGACGCGCCCCAGGCCGGACACCCCGCCCCGGACGGCGTGACTCTCACTGAGCGGGAGGAGGACGGCGGGGGCGGGGGGAGTCTGGGACGTTGGGCGGCGTGGGCACAGTGACGCATATCCGAGGGCTGGGATATCTCAAGGTCCAGACGCGGCACATCGAGCGGTGGCGGGAGCTGGCGATCGACGCGCTGGGGTTCGCCGAGGGCTCGGGGCCCGATCCGGACGGGCTCTATCTGCGGATGGACGAGCGGCGGGCCCGGCTGGCGGTGCTGCCCGGGGACGCCGACCGGGTGCTGGCGGTGGGCTGGGAGGTCCGCGACCAGTACGCGCTGGCGGCGGTGCGCGAGGCGGTGGAGAAGTCCGGCGTGCGGGTGCGGGAGCTGACCGGTGAGGACGCCGAGGAACGGGGCTTCGAGGCGGGCATCGCGTTCGGCGACCCGGGCGGGACGCCGACCGAGGTGTTCTTCGGGCCGGTGCTGGACCACGGCCCGCTGCGGCTCGGGCTGGACCAGAGGTTCGTGACCGGGCCGATGGGCATGGGGCACGTGGTCATCCCGACGCCGCGCTGCGAGGAGGTCGCGGCCTGGTACGCCGAGGTCCTCGGGTTCCTGCCGCGCGGGGCGATGAAGGTCGGGCCCGGGGCGCGGATCCGCTTCATGGGCGTCAACCGGCGGCACCACAGCCTGGCCGTGTGCCCCGCCCCGCACGACGGCGACCCCGGGCTGGTGCACCTGATGGTGGAGGTCGACGGCCTGGACGCGGTGGGCCGGGCGCTGGACAACGTGACCCGGGCGGGCTTCTCGATCTCCTCGACGCTGGGCCGGCACACCAACGACAAGATGATCTCGTTCTACGTGCGCGCCCCGGGCGGCTTCGACATCGAGTACGGCTGCGAGGGCATGCTGGTCGACGAGCGGCACTACACCGCCGAGGAGATCACCGCCGACAGCTACTGGGGCCACGACTGGTCCGGGGCCGAGCCGCTGCCCGCGTTCATCCCGCCGAAGAAGTGAGCGGCCCGGTGGAACCGGTCGGCCTCCGCGAGGCCGGCCCGGCGGATCACGAGTGCGACGTGCTGGTCGTCGGGTTCGGCGCCGCGGGCGCGGCGGCGGCCCACGAGGCGGCGGGCGCGGGCGCGGACGTGCTGGTGCTGGAACGGGCCGGCGGCCCCGGCGGCACGTCCGCCCAGTCCGGCGGCGAGCTGTACCTGGGCGGCGGCACCGAGATCCAGAAGGCGTGCGGGTTCGACGACACCCCCGACGACATGTACGCCTACCTGGAGGCGGCGCTCGGCCCGCATCCCGACACCGCCAAGCTGCGGCTGTACTGCGACGAGAGCGTGGAGCACTTCGAGTGGCTGCGCGCCCGGGGCGTTCCGTTCAAGGCGAGCCTGTACGAGACGCCGACCTGGATGCCGCCGACCGACGACGGGCTGATGTGGCTGGGGGAGAACGCCTGGCCGTTCACCGAGATCGCCAGGCCCGCGCCGCGGGGCCACCGGCCGGCCGCGCCGCTGTTCGCCGGGAGGGTCCTGATGGACGCGCTGTCGTCGGCCGCCACCGGGGCCGGTGCCGTCGCCCACCGCGACACCCAGGCCGCCAACCTGATCCTGGACGACGACGGCCGGGTCGCCGGGGCGGTGGCCCGCCGGTACGGGAAACGCGTCGTCTACCGGGCGCGGCGGGCGGTCGTGCTCACCACCGGCGGGTTCGTGGACAACGACGACATGCTCCGCGACCACGCCCCCGTCCTGCTGGGGCACGGCAAGGTCAGCGACGGCCTCGACGACGGCTCCGGGATCCGGATGGCCGCCGCGATCGGCGCCGCCACCCGCCGCATGGGCGAGGTGGAGGTCGCGCTGGCCGCGCTGCCCGTGCTGGTCGCGCGGGGGATGCTGGTCGACGCGCTGGGCCGCCGCTTCATCAACGAGGACGTCTATCCCGGCCGGTTCAGCCACCACGCGGTGCGCCACCAGCCGGGACCGTACTGGGCGATCATCGACGAGGAGGGCTTCGACCAGATCCCCGAGCCCGACCTGTGGGGCGTCCGCCCCAAGCACGCCGCCGAGACCCTCGCCGAAATGGAGGAGTCCCTCGGCATGCCGCCCGGCTCCCTGGCCAACACCGTCGAGGTCTACAACCGCCACGCCGCCCACGGCGAGGACCCCTACTTCCACAAGGACCCCCGGTGGCTGCGTCCGTTGCGGGGCCCGTTCGCGGCGTTCGATCCCGGCGACGGGTTCTGGGGGAGCGGCGGCCCGGCGAGCGGCGTCTCCGGTTTCACCCTCGGCGGCCTGCACACCGACCTCGACGGCGCGGTCCTCAACCACTCCGGCGCCCGGATCCCCGGCCTGTACGCCGCGGGCAGGGCGTCGCACGGCATCCACGGCGAGGGCTACGTCAGCGGAACCTCCCTCGGCGACGGCACGTTCTTCGGCCGCCGCGCCGGCCGCGCCGCCGCACGCGACGCCACGGCGTAAATCGTGCACACCCTCCGGGAGGACGGCGGCGGGTCCGTCCGGTGTCGTCAGGTGCCGACCTCGATCTCGCCCTTTGCGGCGGCGACGCCGATCGACTCCAGCAGGGCCGGGCAGGTGCTGTAGCCGTCCGGCGGGGGATCGGCGCAGCCGGCCATGGCGGAGGTGCTCCACTGGATGCTGGTCTGCTCCCAGCTCGCCTTGCGGACCAGCACCTCGACCCCGCACCGCAGGCACCGCACCGGCCGCATCGGCCGCTCGTCCAGCCTGACGTCCGGGCGTACGGTCATGCGGGCCGTTCCCCGGCGGCCTGCGCGGCCAGGTTCCGCTCGACCTCCTGCTCCCAGGCCTCCACCGGCCGGGTGGTGTCCAGCTCGAACTCGAATCGCGCCGTCATCTCCGGCGTCACGTCCGCCACGTCCACGTAGAACTGCTCGTACCAGCGGCGCAACTGGTAGACCGGGCCGTCCTCCTCGCACAGCAGCGGGTTGTCGATGCGCGCCTTGGTCTTCCAGATCCGGATGTCCTGCTCGAACCCGAGCTGGATGAAGCCGGACAGCTTGCGCGCCATCTCGTCGGCGGCCTCGCCGGGCAGCGCCTCGCTGCGTTCGGTGATGATGCCCGACTGCAGCACGAACGAGTTCCGGTCGATCGGATAGTGGCAGTTCAGCAGCACCGAGTTGATGTCGAAGCCCTCGTAGTGGTACGTCAGCTCGTCGATCATGAACGAGGGGCCGTAGTAGGTCGCCACCGAGGTGTTGCCGAGCATCTGCGGGCCGCGGGAGGAGCGGCGGGCGTCGGGCCGCGCCCGGCCCTTCATGATCTGGGTCGCCCTGTGGTCCTCGAAGACGTTCTTGAAGTACGTCGGGAACGAGTAGTGGACGTAGAAGAAGTGCGCCATGTCGACGACGTTGTCCACCACCTCCCGGCAGTTGGCGTGCACCACCGTCTCGGTCCACACCCAGTCGGTCCACCGGTCGCTGGTGGCGCCCGGGATGCGGGGGATGGCCTGCTGCGGCGGGGGCGGGTTGCCCTCCGGGTCGTTCCAGACGAACAGCATCCCGTCCTGGTCCAGCGTCGGCCACGCCGCGGTCCGCGCCCGCAGCGGCACCCGCCGCGAGTAGGGGATCTTCTTGCAGCGTCCGTCGCCGCCCCACCGCCAGTCGTGGAACGGGCAGGCGATCTCGTTGCCCTTGACCGTGCCCTCGGACAGGTCGCCGCCCATGTGCCGGCAGTAGGCGTCCAGCACGTTCAGCCCGCCGTCCTCCCCGGCGAACACCACCAGCCTGCCGCCGAACGCCCGCACCGCGTGCGGCCTGCCGTCCCGGAACCGCTCCGACAGTCCCAGGCAGTGCCAGCCGCGGGCGTAGCGGGTCGGGATCGCCTCCGCCTCGATGACGCGGACGCCGTCGGACTCGGTAGCGGTCACGGTGATCATCCCTTCGCGGGCACTCCGGTACGCCTGCACGCTATGCCGCCCGCGCGCCGCCGCCGCCCCGCAGTCCCGGTGGCCGGGACGCCCGCCCGTGCCGCCCGCCCCCGGCATGGTGTGCTGCACCCGCGCGGACGATCGAGGGGAGCGGCCGATGAGCGGCGACAAGGTCCTGGAGACGGTGCGCGGGCTGCTGCCGGGCATCGCCGAGCGGGCGCGGACCGTCGACGAGAAGGGGCGCATCCCGGCGGAGACGATCCGGGAGCTGGCCGACGCCGGGGTGTTCCGCATGCTGCAGCCCGCCCGGTACGGCGGCCTGGAGGGCGACCCGGTGGCGTTCTACCGGGCGGTCCGGGAGATCGCCGGGGCGTGCGGCTCCACCGGATGGGTGACCGCCGTGCTCGGCGTGCATCCCTGGCAGCTCGCGCTGTTCCCCGACGAGGCCCAGCGGGAGGTGTGGGGGAACGGCCCCGACGTGCTGCTGGCCTCCTCGTACGCCCCGATCGGGCGGCTCGCCCCGGTCGAGGGCGGTTATGAGTTCTCCGGCCACTGGGGGTTCTCCTCCGGGTGCGAGTTCGCCGACTGGGCGCTGCTCGGCGGGCTGGTGGTGGGCGCCGAGGGACGGCCGGTGGACTTCATGACCGTCCTGGTGCCGCGCGCCGACTACGAGATCCGCCGGGTGTGGGACTCGATGGGGCTGCGCGGCACCGCCAGCGACGACATCGTGGTGGAACGCGCGTTCGTCCCCGCCCACCGCGCCATGCGCAACTACGACCAGGCCCAGTTGCGCGCCCCCGGCTGCAAGGTCAACACCGGCCCGCTGTACCGGATGCCGTTCGGCACGATCTTCACCACCACCGTCGCCACCGCCGTGGTCGGTGCGGTCGAGGGCTGCTACCACTCCTACGTCGAGGCGATGCGCGACCGGATCCGGCTCAGCCTGGGCGGCGGCCGTTTCGTCGAGGACCAGTTCTCCCAGGTCGCGGTGGCCCGCGCCGCCTCGGAGATCGACGCCGCGATCCTGCAGACCGAACGCAACGTCCGCGAGATGTACGAGCACGCCCTGGCCGGCACCAGGATCCCGATGGAACTGCGCCTGCGCGCCCGCCGCGACCAGGTCCGCGCCACCGAACGCGCCATCGAGGCCATCGACATCCTCTTCAAGACCGCCGGCGGCAACTCCCTGCGCCGCGGCCACGTCATCGAACGCGCCTGGCGCGACGCCCACGCCGGCAGCGTCCACGTCGCCAACGACGCCGAACGGGCCCTGGCCATGTACGGCCGAGGCGAGTTCGGCCTCAAGATCGAGGACAACCTCCTCTGATCCCCCCCGCCCCGGCCCATGCGTCGGACGTGAGGCCGGTGGCCTGGTCTCTCTGAGAGCCAGGCGGGATTCTCTGCGGGACCGTGCGGAGGCCGACCGAGGGGTGGGAAGAGTCCCGCCCCTCGGCCGGCGAGGGCCGTCGTTGCGGGGGTGGTGGTCAGTCGTTCTGTGGGGGCGTCGGTGGGAGGACGTGGGCGAGGGCGCGGCGGAGCACGTCGGCGAAGGGTTCGGAGCCGTCGCCGGTGACCCAGTGGCGGCCGGCCACCCGGACGGCGGCGGCGACCGCGGCGGCCACGACGTTCGGGAACAGGTCCCGGTCGGGGTCGGTGCCGGTGCGCTCGGCGATCGCCTCGGCCAGCGGGCGTTCGGCCATGGTGAACGCCTTGAGCGCCTCGCCCTCCAGTTCGGGGGTCTCCATGATCATGCGGAGGCCGGCCCGGTCCGGCGGCGGGGTGGCGTGCTCGATCACGGCGGCGGTGAGGGCGTCCTCCAGCGGCTCGTCGGCCGGGCGGGCCCGCAGGATCCGCCCGAGGCGGCGCGCCCGGTCGGCCTGGAACGCGCAGATCGCCTCCTCCCGGCTGGAGAAGTAGTTGTTGTAGGTCCGGGGCGACACCCCGGCGGCCTCGGCGATGTCACGGACCCGTACCAGGGCCAGTCCCTCGGGGCCCTGCTCGATGGCCAGGCGCAGCGCGGCGGCGCCGATCGCCTCCCGGGTCGCCAGCTTCTGGCGGGTGCGCAGGTCGCGCGGCTGCTCGTCGTCGGTGGCGTGCATGGCCCCCACCCTAGCCGATGATTGCGCGACGCGCATTGAGTGCGTGACGCGCAATTTGTGGTGTACGGTGGCGTGCCAGGACGGACGGCGGGCCCTCGTGCAGGGCGTCCGTCGCGGGCGCCGTCCGTCCGCCCATCCCCGACGAGCAGGAGGAACGATGGCGGCGAAGATGATCGCGTTCGACGAGGAGGCCCGCCGGGGTCTTGAGCGCGGGATGAACCAGCTTGCCGACGCGGTCAAGGTGACCCTTGGTCCCAAGGGCCGCAATGTGGTGCTGGAGAAGAAGTGGGGCGCTCCCACGATCACCAATGACGGTGTGTCCATCGCCAAGGAGATCGAGCTGGAGGACCCCTGGGAGAAGATCGGCGCGGAGCTGGTCAAGGAGGTCGCCAAGAAGACCGACGATGTGGCCGGTGACGGCACCACCACCGCGACCGTGCTGGCCCAGGCCCTGGTCCGTGAGGGCCTGCGGAACGTCGCCGCGGGCGCCAACCCGATGTCGCTGAAGCGGGGCATCGAGGCGGCGGTGGAGCGGGTCAGTGAGGAGCTGTCCAAGCTGGCCAAGGACGTGGAGACCAAGGAGCAGATCGCCTCGACGGCCTCGATTTCGGCCGGGGACACGCAGATCGGTGAGATGATCGCCGAGGCGATGGACAAGGTCGGCAAGGAAGGCGTCATCACGGTCGAGGAGAGCAACACCTTCGGGCTGGAGCTGGAGCTCACCGAGGGCATGCGCTTCGACAAGGGCTACATCTCGCCCTACTTCGTCACCGACCCCGAGCGGATGGAGGCGGTCCTCGAGGACCCCTACATCCTGATCGTCCAGGGCAAGGTGTCGGCGGGCAGGGACCTGCTCCCGGTCCTGGAGGCGGTCAAGCAGACCGGAAGGCCCCTGCTCGTCGTCGCGGACGACATCGAGGGCGAGGCCCTCGCCACGCTGCTGCTCAACAAGCTCCACGGCGTGTTCAAGTCGGTGGCGGTCAAGGCCCCGGGCTTCGGTGACCGTCGCAAGGCCATGCTGGGGGACATCGCCACCCTGTCCGGCGGCCAGGTGATCAGCGAAGAGGTCGGCCTCAAGCTGGAGAACACCACCCTGGACATGCTCGGCCGGGCCAAGCGCGTGGTGGTGACCAAGGACGAGACCACGATCGTGGACGGTGCCGGTGACGCAGGCGAGATCGCGGGCCGGGTCAACCAGATCCGCACCGAGATCGACAACACCGACTCCGACTACGACCGGGAGAAGCTGCAGGAGCGGCTGGCCAAGCTGGCCGGCGGCGTGGCCGTCATCAAGGCCGGCGCGGCCACCGAGGTCGAGCTCAAGGAGCGCAAGCACCGCATCGAGGACGCCGTCCGCAACGCCAAGGCCGCGGTCGAGGAGGGCATCGTCCCCGGCGGTGGCGTCGCCCTCCTCCAGGCCGGCGCCAGGGCGTTCGACGGCCTGACCCTCACCGGCGACGAGGCCACGGGGGCGAACATCGTCAGGCGCGCCCTCGAGGAACCGCTCAAGCAGATCGCCGTCAACGCCGGCCTCGAGGGCGGCGTCGTCGCCGAGAAGGTCCGCACCCTCCCGCCCGGCCACGGACTGAACGCCGCCACCGGCGAGTACACCGACCTGTTCGCGGCCGGGGTCATCGACCCCGCCAAGGTCACCCGGTCGGCGCTGCAGAACGCCGCCTCCATCGCGGCGCTGTTCCTGACCACCGAGGCCGTCATCACGGAGAAGCCCGAGCAGACCCAGGCGGCCCCGGAGGGCGCCGGCATGGACTTCTGATCCGGTCTCGCGGCCCGTGTCCCGGAAGGAGACGCGGGCCGCCCGGCGTTCATCCCGCTGAGCGGTATCGCAGGGGCGGCCGGTGGCGTCAGGGGCCTATGTATTGTCGTGTCGACGTCGTAGCCCACGGGGGGAAGAGTGCCGAGGATCGCCGCAGCACGGCCGCCGGCCGAGCCGAGCTCGCCCGAGCAGCGGGACAGGCGTCAGCGCATCCTCCGTGCGGCGGCGCGGATCGGGGCGGAGAAGTCGCTGGAACGGGTGCAGATGCACGAGGTGGCCAAGGCCGCCGGGGTGGCGATCGGCACGCTGTACCGGTATTTCCCCTCGAAGGTCCACCTGTTCGCGGCGGTGATGTGCGCGCAGATCGAGCGGTTCCGGGAGGGCATCCGGCCGCCGGAGCCCGGCATCGCCCCCGAGGACGCGGTCGGCGACCTGATGGTGCAGGCCAGCCGGGAGCTGCTGAGCCGTCCGGTGCTGGCGACCTCGATGCTGTACTCGTGCAACGCGGCCAGCGCGGCGACGGTGGCGGACGCGATCCGGATCGACACCATGTTCCGCGAGATCGTGCTGGACGCGCTCGGCATCCGGACCCCCACCGCGCAGGACGTGACGCTGGTGCGGCTGCTGCTGCAGTGCTGGTACGGGGTGCTGCAGTCGAGCCTGAACGGGCGGGCGTCGATGGCCGACGTGGAGGGCGACATCCGGCTCGCCAGCCGCCTGCTGCTGGCCCCCCGCTCCAACGCCGCCCGGGGCTGACCGCGTTCGCGGCCCTCCCCGGGCAGCCGAGGCTCAGGAGCCGGGGAACCTGCTGACGCCGGTGGTGTCCAGGGCGTGGACGCTCCAGGCCGCGTACGTCCGGAACGGGTCGCGGCCCTCGAAGTACGAGGTGAGCTTGGCGTCCAGTTCCTCGACCGAGAAGACGCCGCCGTCGGCGGTCCACTTGTGCTCCACGGCCGGCGCGGCCATCAGCGCCACCATGTCCCCGTACACGACGAACACCTGGCCGCTGACGTGCCCGGCGGCGGGGGAGGCCAGGTAGCCGACGAACGTCCCGACCCGTTCGGGGGCCATGACGTCCAGCCCGCCGGGGGCGACGCCCTCGGCGAACTGCTCGGCGGTCATCGCCGTGCGGGCGCGCGGGCAGATCGCGTTGGCGCGCACCCCGTAGCGGGCCAGGCCCTGGGCGGTGGACAGGGTGAGCGCGACGATCCCGGCCTTGGCCGCCGCGTAGTTGGGCTGGCCCGCCGGGCCGAACAGGAACGCCTCCGACGAGGTGTTGATCACCCGGGCGTACACCGGCCCGCCCGCGGCCTTGGCGGCGGCGCGCCAGTGCACCGCGGCGGCCCGCGACACCGCCGCATGCCCCTTGAGGTGCACGCGGATCACGTCGTCCCAGTCGGACTCCGACAGGTTGAACAGCATCCGGTCGCGCAGCACGCCCGCGTTGTTGACCACGATGTCCAGCGAGCCGAACTCCTCGACCGCGGCGGCGACCAGCTTGTCGCCCAGCGACCAGTCGCCCACGTCGCCGGTCACCGCCACCGCCCGGCCGCCGGCGGACTCGATCTCGGCCACCACGTCGTCGGCGGCCGGCCCGATGTCGTTGACGACGACGGCGGCGCCCCGCGCGGCCAGCGCCAGGGCCTCGCTGCGGCCGAGCCCGCCGCCCGCGCCGGTGACGACGGCGGTCCGCCCCGCCAGGCTGAGGTCACTGCTCATCGCTCGCTCCCGGTCGTACGGTCCACGTGCCGCGGACACTAGTACGAATTCCAGTGCTCGCCCCGCGGCCGATCTCACTGAGCGGGCACGGCGTCCTCCCGGGCCGCCGACAGGTGGTCGTGCAGCCGGGCGGCGCCCGCGAGCATGGCGGCGGCCCGCCGGGTCAGCTCCTCCCGGCGCCGGGCGACGGCCGCGTGCAGTTCCTCGGTGCCGCCCGTCCGGCGCAGCCGGTCCATGATGGGCCGGATCTGGTCCAGCGGATAACGGTTGTCCCGCAGCATCTTGATCATCTGGGCGTGGCCGACCTCCGCCGGGCCGAACCACCGGTAGCCGGTGCCCGGCTCGCGTCCGGGGGCCAGCAGCCCGGCGGCCTCCCAGACGCGCAGCGCGGAGGTGCGCACCCGCAGCAGGGCGGCCACCTCGCCGATGCGCATGCCCGAGCGCGGCAGCCCCGCCGCGTCCGGTCCCCGGCGGGCGATGATCTCCAGGGCCTCGCTCGTGGCCTGCAGGGACCGCCGCTCCTCGTGCAGCGCCGCATGACAGGCGTCCACGACGGCCAGCGCTCCGGCGACGTCCCCCTCGTGCACGGCCTGCATGATCGCCCGTGCGTGGACCGGGCCGAACCCCCGCAGCAGGGCCCGGTAGGCGAGCAGGGCCCGCATGTGCCGGTCGTCGTACCGGCGATGGCCGGAGGCGGTGCGGGGCGCGGGCGGCAGGATCCCCGCGTCCTCGTAGTTGCGGATCTGCTGGGTCGAGACGCCCGCCGCACGGGCCAGGTCGACGGGACGCAGCGGGGTCCTCCTTCGCGCCAGGGTTGCTCCCGGGATTTGAAGGTTAGCGGTGATTCACGCCGACGTACATCGGCATCGAGCGTGAAAAGTGCCAACAAGGACTTCAATGACACACTTGAAGGCATGGAAACAGGCGGCAATGACGGCCCCGTGATCGAGGTCCGTGATCTGCGCATGCGCTACGGCTCCGCCGACGTGCTCCGCGGAGTGGACTTCCACGTCGGCCGGGGCGAGGTCGTCGCCCTGCTCGGGCCGAACGGCGCGGGCAAGACGACCACCATCGAGATCCTGGAGGGATTCCGGCTGCGTTCGGCCGGGCGGGTCCGTGTGCTCGGCACCGACCCCGGGCGCGGCGACGAGGCATGGCGCGCCCGGCTCGGCGTCGTGCTCCAGTCCTGGCGCGACCACGGCCGGTGGAAGGTGCGGGACCTCCTCGACCACCTCGCCCGCTACTACACCCCCTACCGCAGGCCCTACGACCCCGACGAGCTGATGGCCCTCGTCGGCCTGACCGGGCAGGCCGACACGATGCTCCACAGGCTGTCCGGCGGGCAGCGCCGCCGCGTGGACGTGGCGGTCGGGCTGGTCGGCCGGCCCGAGCTGCTGTTCCTGGACGAGCCCACGGTCGGCTTCGACCCCCAGGCCAGGCAGGAGTTCCACGAGCTGGTGCGGCGGCTGGCCGAGCTGGAGGACACCGCGATCCTGCTCACCACCCACGACCTGGACGAGGCCGAGAAGCTCGCCGGCCGGATCCTCATCCTGGTCGGCGGCGTGATCGTCGCCGACGGCACCCCGGCGGAACTGGCCCGGCAGGTCTCCGGCAAGACCGAGGTCCGCTACACCCGCGACGGCGAGCGGTACGTGGAGAACGTCGAGGACGGCACCGCCCACGTGCGCGACCTGTTCGCCCGGTACGGCGACGCGATCGGCGACCTGGAGGTCCGCCGCGCCCGCCTGGAGGACGTCTACCTGGCCATGGTCCGCGACTTCGAGTCCGAGCAGCGTGGGGAGGCGGCATGAGCGAGCGGAGCGAGTTCATGAACGCTGTTTTCGTCGGGGGGCGTGGGGGGCCGTCCCCCCACGAGGAGGCGGCGTGAACGCCCGCATGGTCGCCGTCCGCGCGGGGCTGCACCGCGCCCGGCTGGAGCTCAGTCAGGCCCTGACCAGCGTGCAGGAACTGTGGAACCTGCTGTTCTTCCCGGTCATCGGGATGTTCGCGATGTTCATGTTCCGCGGCAACGACGTGCCGGGCACCGGCTTCTCCCTCGGCGCCCACGCCGTGCCCGGCATCCTCGCGATGAACATGATGTCCAGCGGGATGATGGGGCTGGCGATCACCCTCACCATGGACCGCGAGGACGGCACGCTGCTGCGCGCCAAGGCCACCCCGAACGGCGTGATCGGCTACCTGACCGGACGGATCCTCAGCCGGGGCGGCCTGACCGTCGTCGGCCTGCTCCTCCCGCTGGTCCCGGCCGCGTTCGTCTTCGGCGGGCTGGACCTGGGCCGGGCGTCGGCGTGGCTGACGCTGGCGTGGGTGCTGGCCCTCGGGCTGCCGGCGGTCCTGGCGATCGGCGCGATCCTCGGGTCGCTGTTCACCAACGCCCAGTCGGTGGGCGTCCTCATGGTGCCGCTGATGCTGCTGATCGCGATCTCCGGGGTGTTCTACCCGGTCACCGCGTTCCCCGGCTGGGTGGAGTGGATCGCCCAGGCGTTCCCGCTGTACTGGCTGGGCCTGGGCATGCGCTCGGCGATGCTGCCGGACCCGCTGGCCGCCGCCGAGATCGGCGACTCGTGGCGGCACCTGGAGACCGCCGGGATGCTCGGCCTGTGGGCGGTCGCCGGGCTCGTCCTCGCGCCGCGGGTGCTGCGGCGGATGGCGCGACGCGAGTCCGGGACGGACCTGGCCGCCCGCAGGAAGAAGGCGATGCAGTGGTCCTAGACGGCCGCTAGGGCGATCCGGCGGGACGGTCGACCATCGCCTCGACCTCCCGCCGGACCACCTTGTCGGTGGCGTTGCGCGGCAGCGGCTCGGTGGTGATCCGCCACCGCGACGGCACCTTGAAGTACGCCAGCCGTTCGCGGGCGAAGGCCTCGATCGCCTCCGCCGAGATCGGCTCGCTCGCGACCACCACCGCCATGACCTCCTGCCCCAGGTCCGGATGCGGCACCCCGAGCACCGCGCACTCGCGCACCCCGGGGAACTCGGCCAGCACGCCCTCCACCTCGGCCGGGTAGACGTTCTCCCCGCCGCGCAGGATCAGGTCCGACCGCCGCGTCGTCAGCCGCAGCCGCCCCTGCTCGAGCACCCCGATGTCGCCGGTGCGCAGCCAGCGGTCGGCGTCCAGGGCGCGGGCGGTGGCCTCCTCGTCCCTCCATTGGCTTCCTCCCCGCCTTCAGACTGGGGACCCCGCCTGCTTCCACCGTGGGGTGGGTTGCTTCGGGTGGGTTCCTGCTTCGCCGCGCTGTGCCGGAACGGATCCCGGTCTTACCTGCGCTCCACAGGCTGTCACCGCCAGCCCGGCGGCTTTGGCGACGTTGATCGCCGCATTGACGTCCCGGTCGTGAACGGCCCCGCACCTCGGGCACGTCCAACGGCGGACGTGCAACGGCTTGGGGCCGTCACCGAGCCCGCAGGCCGAACAGACCTGCGAGGTCGGCACGAACCGGCCGATTCTGATGAAGGCCCGCCCGTGTCGGGCGGCCTTGTACTCCAACATGGCGACGAACTGCGCCCATCCGGCGTCGTGGACGCTCTTGGCCAAACGAGTGCGAGCGAGCCCCTTGACCGCCAGGTTCTCCACCGCGACCGCTTGGTTCTCACGGATCAGGCGAGTGGAGAGCTGATGGTGGAACTCGCGCCGCGCATCCGCGACCCGGACATGGGCGCGAGCCAGACGGAGCCTGGCCTTCTCCCGGTTCCTGCTGCCCTTCTGCTTGCGGGACAGCGCCCGCTGGGCGCGCTTGAGCCTCTTCTCCGCCCGGCGCAGGAAACGAGGGTTGGTGATCTTGCGGCCGTCCGACAGAATGGCGAAATGCTTGAGCCCCAGGTCGATTCCGACCTTGGTGGTCGTCTCGGGTAGCGGCTCGTCGGCGAGCTCGACGACGAACGAGGCGAAGTACCGCCCCGCCCGGTCTTTGATCACCGTCACCGACGACGGCTCCGACGGCAATGAGCGGGACCAGCGGACCGATAGGTCACCGATCTTCGGCAGCCGCAGCCTCCCGCTCGCCGTGATCTTGAACTTCGCGTTCCTGGTGAACCGGATCGCCTGCCGGTCGTCCTTTCGGGACCGGAATCGGGGCGGGGCGACCTTCGCCCCTTTCCGCCCGCCGGACAGCGAGGCGAAGAAATTACGGTAGGCGGCGTTGAGGTCAGCCAATGATTGCTGCAAGATCACCGCTGAGACCTCGCCCAGCCAGGAGCGCTCAGGCGTCTTTTTCGCCTGCGTGATCACCCGCTTGGACAACTCGCCGTCACTGACGTACGGCAGCCCCGCCGCACGAGCCTCCTGCCGAATGCGCAGCCCGTCGTTGAACACCACCCGCGCACACCCGAACGCCCGAGCCAACGCCTGTCGCTGACCGGCAGTCGGATAGAGACGAAAGGCATACCGAAGCTGCACGGCAGGATCTTACTAAGAGTTTTCGAGTGAATACCTGTAGATGCCGAAACTGGCGTCTCAGTGCGTCCCGGTGAGCGGGATCACGCACCGGAACGCCCGAGGCGGCCCCGCACGATGACCGCCGTGGGATTCCTCAAGGACAAGGTCGCGATCGTGACCGGAGCCGGGCAGGGCGTCGGCCGGGGCATCGCGCTGGCGCTCGCCTCCAAAGGCGCGGCCGTCGCCGTGGTCGGCCGCACCCCCGGCAAGCTGGACGACACCTGCGCGCTGATCCGCGAGCGCGGCGCGCGGGCCGAACCGTTCTGTTGCGACGTGGCCGACACCGAGGCGGTCCCCGGGCTGGTCGAGGTGGTCGCCGAGCGGTTCGGCGGCATCGACGTGCTGGTCAACAACGCCTACTCGGGGGCGTTCGGGCCGCTGCTGTCGATGAGCGACCGGGCGTTCCAGAAGGGGTTCCGCACCGGGCCGTTCGCGGCGTTCGCGTTCATGAAGGCATGCCATCCGCACATGAAGGCGCGCGGCGGCGGCCACATCGTCAACCTGGTCACCTCCGCGATGGTCCGCTGGGACCCGTCCACCTACGGCGCGTACGCCGCCGCCAAGCAGGCGTTGCGCTCGCTGACCCGCACCGCGGCGGCCGAGTGGGGACCGGACGGCATCCGCGCCGTCGCCATCGCCCCGCACGCGCTGTCCCCGGGGCTGCAGCGGTGGGTGGACAACAACCCGGAGGAGGCCGAGGAGTTCCGCAGGACGATCCCGCTCGGCTACATCGGCGACTGCGAGCAGGACATCGGCCGCGCCGTCGTCGCCCTGCTGAGCCCGGACATGCGCTACCTGACCGGCGCCACGATCCCCCTGGACGGCGGCCAGGCCCACTTCGGCTGACCCGTTCGTCCGGGGACGGCCCCTGACCGCTCCCGGTCAGCGGGATGACCAGGAACGTCGCCGATCCCCGCTGGTTACCGTCGAGCCGCCACCCGATGGGAGGACCCGTGAGCGACCCCGTCCCCGACGTGCTCGCCCCCGCGAAGCTGGGGCCGGTGACCCTGCGGAACCGGATCATCAAGGCCGCCACCTACGAGGGGCTGAGCCGCGACGGGCTGGTCACCGACGAGCTGATCGGCTTCCACGTCCGGCACGCGGCCGGCGGGGTCGGCATGACCACGGTGGCGTACTGCGCGGTCTCCCCGGACGGGCGCACCGACCGCAGGCAGATCCAGTGGACCGACCGGGCGCTGCCGGGCCTGCGCAGGCTCACCGACGCCGTGCACCACGAGGGCGCCGCAGTCTCGGCGCAGATCGGGCACGCCGGTCCGGTCGCCGACCCCAGGTCCAACCGGGTGCCCGCGATCGGCCCGGCCCGGCGCTTCAACCCGCTCGGCGGCGGCTTCACCAGGGCCGCGACCAAGGCCGACCTGGAACGGGTGGTGCGCGCCCACGGCCGTGCGGCGGCGATGGCGATCGAGGCCGGGTTCGACGCCGTCGAGGTGCACCTGGGCCACAACTACCTGGCCAGCGCGTTCCTCAGCCCCCGGCTCAACCGCCGCACGGACGAGTACGGCGGCCCGCTGGAGAACCGCGCCCGGCTCGCCCGCGACATCGCCCGCGCCGTCCGCGACGCCGCCGGGGACCGGATCGCCGTGATCGCCAAGCTCAACATGGACGACGGCGTGCCCGGCGGGTTCGGGCTGGACGAGGCGGTCCGGGTCGCGCGGTGGATCGAGCGGGACGGGTCGGTGGACGCGCTGGAGCTGACCGCGGGCAGTTCGCTGCTCAACCCGATGTACCTGTTCCGGGGCGAGGCGCCGCTGCGGGAGTTCGCCGCGGTCATGCCGCCGCCGATCCGGCTGGGCGTGCGGCTGGTCGGCGGCCGGTTCCTGCGCGGCTACCCCTACGAGGACGGCTACCTGCTCCCGCAGGCCCGGCAGGTCCGGGCGGCGGTCTCGATGCCGCTGATCGCGCTCGGCGGGATCACGAACAGGCGGGTGATGGACCGGGCCATGCGGGACGGCTTCCAGTTCGTGGCGATGGCGCGGGCGCTGCTGCGCGAGCCGGACCTGATCAACCGGATCAAGGAGGACGCGGACACCGGATCCCTGTGCATCCACTGCAACAAGTGCATGCCCACGATCTACCGCGGCACCCGCTGCGTCCTGGTCGAGCAACCCGCCTGAGGGCGAGCGCCGTGCACACGATCGCGGACCTGCTGCTGGCCCGGCTGGGCGACCACCGGCCCGGCCTGCGCAGCCGGGAACGGACCTGGACCTGGGACGAGGTCGTCCGCGACAGCGCGGCCCGCGCGTCGCTGGCGCGCGGGCTGCGCCGCGACGGGCCGTTCCACATCGGGGTGCTGCTGGACAACGTGCCCGAGTACGTCCTGTGGCTGGGCGGCGCGGCGCTGGCCGGGGCGACCGTCGTCGGCATCAACCCCACCCGCCGCGGCGCCCAGCTCGAACGGGAGGTCCGGCACACCGACCCGCAACTGGTGGTCACCGACCGGGCCGGGCTGGAACTGCTGGACGGGCTGGACATCGGGGTGCCGCGCGACCGGTTCCTGCTGGTGGACTCCGCGGGTTACGCCGTTCCCGCCGCCGAGCCGGAACGCGACCCGTCGATCACCCCCGCCACGCAGATGCTGCTGCTGTTCACCTCGGGCACGACCGGAAGGTCCAAGGCCGCCCGCTGCTCGCAGGGACGGCTCGCCGGGCTCGGGCACGCCAACAGCGCCAAGTACGACGTGACCCGCGACGACGTCTGCTACTGCCCGATGCCGCTGTTCCACGGGAACGCGCTGATGGCGCTGTGGGCCCCGGCCCTGGCGGCGGGGGCGTGCGTGGCGCTGACGCCGAAGTTCTCCGCCTCGGGATTCCTGGACGACGTGCGGTTCCACGGCGCGACGTTCTTCACCTACGTCGGCAAGGCCATCTCCTACATCCTCGCCACGCCCGAAAAGCCCGACGACGCCGACAACACCCTCACCCACGCGTTCGGCACCGAGGCGTCACCGCAGGACAGGGCCGAGTTCCTGCGCCGCTTCGGCTGCACCCTCATCGAGGGCTACGGGTCCAGCGAGAGCGCCGGGATGATCGCCCGCGACCCGGCCGCCCCGCCCACCGCGCTCGGCCGTCCCGCCCACGACGGCGTGCGGATCGTCGACCCCGAGACGCTGCGGACCTGCGCCCCGGCGGTCCTGGACGAGCACGGCCGGGTCACCAACCCCGAGGAGGCGGTCGGCGAACTGGTGGACGTGCACGGGGCGGCCGGGTTCGAGGGCTACCACAACGACCCCGAGGCCGACGCCGAACGGGTCCGCCACGGCTGGTACTGGACCGGCGACCTCGGCTACGTCGACCAGGCCGGGTTCGTGTACTTCGCGGGCCGTTCCGGCGACTGGATCCGGGTCGACTCGGAGAACGTCTCCGCCCTGCACATCACCCGGGTCCTCCGCCGCCATCCCGAGATCATCGACGCGATCGCGTTCGGGGTGCCGGACCCGCGTTCGGGCGACCAGGTGATGGCGGCGATCGAGATCGGCGCGGGCGTCGCGTTCGAGGACCTGGACCTGCCGGCGTTCCTGGCCGCCCAGCCCGACCTGGGCACCAAGGGCGCGCCCCGCTTCGTCCGCGTCTCCCACGCGCTGCCCGCCACCGGCTCGGGCAAGCTCGCCCGCAACCGCCTCCAGACGGAGGGCTGGCGCACCGGCGACCCGGTCTACCGGTGGGCGGGGCGGGGCGACCCCGAGTACACCCCGATGACCGACGACGACAAGGCGGCGCTGCGCGAGGAGTTCATCGCGGGCGGACGCGAACGGTTCCTGCCGTGACACGAAAGGGCGTCGATGGATCTGCGTGAGTCCGACGCGCACCGCAAGCTCAGACGCGAGCTGCGGGCGTACTTCGCCGAACTCCTGCCGGAGGACGAACGCCGCCGCGCCGGGGAGGAGGGCGTCGGCGGCCCCCGCTTCCGGGAGATCGTCAGGATGCTCGGCCGCGACGGCTGGCTCGGCTACGGCTGGCCGGTCGAGTACGGCGGGCAGGGCCGGTCGGTCGCCGAGCAGTACGTGTTCTTCGACGAGGTGCAGCGGGCCGGGCTGCCGTTCCCGTTCGTCACCGTCAACACGGTCGGGCCGACCCTGATGCGGTACGGCACCGAGGAGCAGAAGCGGCGGTACCTGCCGGGCATCCTGTCCGGCGACATCGTCTTCGCCATCGGCTACACCGAGCCCGACGCCGGCACCGACCTGGCCGCGCTGCGCACCCGCGCGGTCCGCGACGGCGACTGCTTCGTCATCGACGGCGCCAAGGTCTTCACCAGCGGCGCCAACACCGCCGACTACATCTGGCTGGCCTGCCGCACCGACCCGGACGCCCCCAGGCACAAGGGCATCTCGATCATCATCGTCCCGACCGACGCCGAGGGCTTCTCCTGGAGCCCCATCCCGACGGTCGGCGGCATGTCCGTGACCGCCACCTACTACACCGGCGTCCGCGTCCCGGCCGGGAACGTCGTCGGCGAGGTCGACGGCGGCTGGAGCCTGATCACCACCCAGCTCAACCACGAACGGATCGGGCTGGCGGCCCTCGGCGGCCGGATGATCCGGCTGTGGGAGGACGTGCTCGCCTGGGCCCGCGACAACGGCGTCCTCGACCTGCCGTGGGTGCGCCGGGACCTGGCCCGCGCGCACGCCAGGCTCGAGGCGATGCGGCTGCTCAACTGGAAGATGACCATGGCCGTCGAGCGGGGCGGGCTGACGGGCGCGCAGGCCGGGGCCACCAAGGCGTACGGCACCGAGACCCACATCGACGTGCAGCGCACCCTCACCGGGATCCTCGGCGCGGCCGGGCGGATCCGCCCCGAGTCGCCGGGCGCGGTGCTGGCCGGGCAGATCGAGCAGCTCTCGCGGCAGGGCATCGTCAACACGTTCGGCGGCGGGGTGAACGAGGTGCTGCGGGACATGGTCGCCACCCAGGGCCTGGGCCTGCCGAGGTCGAGGCGCTCATGAACGACGACTACGACGACTACGAGGAGCGGCTGCGGGCCTGGGCGGGGCGCGAGGTGATGCCCCTGAAGGCGGGACAGGACCCGGTGAACGTGCCGATGATCCGGCACTGGGTCGAGGCGATGGGCGACCGCAACCCGATCTATCTGGACGAGGAGGCGGCCCGCGCCACGGGACGGCCCGGGGTCGTCGCGCCCGCGTCGATGATCCAGGCGTGGACCATGCGCGGGTACGCCGCCCACACCGCGCCGTCGCAGGACACGCGGACCGGGATGGACGAGCTGACCGAGCTGCTGGCCGAGGCCGGTTACACCTCGGTGGTGGCGACGGACTCGGAGCTGGAGTTCCACCGGGAACTGGTGCCGGGCGACCACGTCGGCGTCCGGGAGGTCGTGGAGTCGATCTCCCCGGAGAAGAGGACCGCGCTGGGCGAGGGCCGCTTCGTCACCACCGTCCGGACCTACTGCGACCAGAACGGCGAGGTCGTGGCCACGCAACGGTGGCGGCTGCTGCGCTTCCGCCCCGGCACCGGCAGGGCCGCGAAGAAGCAGAAGGCCCTGCGGCCCCGCCCGGCGATCAACCGGGACAACGCGTTCTGGTTCGAGGCGGCCCGCGAGCACCGGCTGGTGATCCAGCGGTGCGCGGCGTGCAAGGCGCTGCGGCACCCGCCCGGCCCGTGCTGCCCGCAGTGCGGCTCGTTCGACTGGGACACCGTCGAGGCCGCCGGGACCGGCCACGTCCACAGCTACGTGGTCGCGCACCATCCGCCGCACCCGGCGTTCGACATGCCGTACGTCGTCGCGCTGGTCGAGCTGGCCGAGGGCACCCGCCTCATCGCCAACCTGACCGGCCTGGCCCCCGAGGAGGCCGAGATCGGCATGCCCGTCGTCGTGGACTGGCTGGAGGCCGACCCGGACCTGACCCTCCCGGTCTTCCGCCCCGCACGACCGGAGGAGGCACGCTGATGGACTTCACTCTGGGCGAGGAACTGGAGGCGGTCCGGGAGCTGGCCCGGCGGATCTTCACCGACCACGCCACCCGGGAACGGATCCGCGCCGCCGAGCGGAGCGAGACCGGCATCGACCACGCCCTGTGGTCCGAGCTGGCGAACACCGGCCTGCTCGGGGTCGCGCTGCCCGAGGACGCGGGCGGCGCGGGCCTGGGCCTGGGCGGGCTGTGCGTGCTGCTGGAGGAACAGGGCCGTGCCGTCGCCCCCGTTCCGCTGTGGCCCGCGCTGGTGACGGCGCTCGCGGTGGCCCGGTACGGCGGCCCGGAACAGCGGGCGGCGCTGCTGCCGGGAGTGGTGGACGGAACGATCCGGCCGACCGCGGCGCTGGAGGAGTTCGCCCCGCATGATCCGGCGTCGCCTGCGTGCCAGGCGCGACGGGACGGGGACGGATGGGTGCTGACCGGCACCAAGGCGGTCGTTCCCTCGGCTCACGGGGCCGGCCCGGTGCTGGTCTCCGCCGACGCGGGCCTCTTCCTCGTGGAAGCGGACGCACCCGGCATCACCTGGGAGGACGTCGAGACCACCAGCCGCGACAAGGCCCGGACCCTGCACCTGGACCGCGCCCCGGCACAGCCGCTCACCGAAGGCACGCCGGGAAGGCCGCCCGCAGAGGGCGCCCTGGACGGGGTGCTGGACCTGGCGCGTACCGCGCTGGCGGCCGTTCAGGTGGGCGTCGCCGAAGGGGCGATGCGGCGGGCCGCCGACCACGTGACGCGGCGCGAGCAGTTCGGAAGGCCGCTGGGCACGTTCCAGGCGGTGCAGCACCAGCTCGCCGACTGCTACATCGAGATCGAGGCGATGCGGGTCTGCCTGTGGCACGCGATCTCCCTGCTCGACGCCGGAGAGCCCGCCGCCTCGGCCGTGCTGGTCGCCAAGTGGTGGGCCGGCGAGGCCGGGCTGAACGTCGTGCACCGCACCCAGCACCTGCACGGCGGCATCGGCGTCGACGTGGACTACCCGATCCACCGTTACTTCCTGTGGGGCAAGCAGATCTCCGGGACGCTCGGCGGCGCGTCCGCCGACCTGGAGCGGCTCGGCTCGGCACTGGCGGGAGCATCCTGGTGAAGACCTATCCGGACGTGACGGTGGGGGAGACGCTCCCCGAGCTGAGCATCCCGCTGACCCGCACGCTGATCGTCGCGACGGCCATCGCCAGCCGCGACTACCAGGACGTCCACCACGACCCCGAACTGGCCGTGCGGCGGGGGTCCAAGGACGTCTTCATGAACATCCTGACCACGGGCGGCCTCGTCGATCGATACGTCACCGGGTGGGCCGGACCCGCCGCGCGGGTGAAGGCCATCCGCATCCGCCTCGGCGTCCCCAACTACCCCGGCGACACGATGGTGCTCACCGGCGAGGTCACCGCCAAGCACGACGGGGACCGCCGCGTCGAGATCGCCGTGCGCGGCACCAACGCCCTCGGCCCCCACGTCACCGGCACCGTCGAGATCACCCTTCCCGGGGAGGGCTCATGAGCGTGCTGCCGGGGGCCGCGGCGATCGCGGGGATCGGGGCCACCGAGTTCTCCAAGAACTCCGGCCGCAGCGAGCTGCAACTGGCCTGCGAGGCGGTGCTGGCCGCCATCGCCGACGCCGGGCTGGAGCCCTCCGACGTGGACGGGCTGGTCACGTTCACCGCCGACACCAACTCCGAGATCCACGTCGCCCGCAACACCGGGATCGGGGAGCTGACGTTCTTCTCCCGGATCGGCTACGGCGGAGGCGCGGCCTGCGGGACGATCCAGCAGGCCGCGATGGCGGTCGCCACCGGCGTCGCCGACGTGGTGGTCTGCTACCGGGCGTTCAACGAGCGGTCCGGCGAACGGTACGGCCTCGGGCAGGCCGACCGGAGGCTCGACGCGAGCGCCGACAGCGCCGCGTACGCGTGGATGCTGCCGTTCGGGCTCAACACCCCCGCCCAGTGGGTGGCGATGTTCGCCCGCCGCTACATGCACGAGTACGGCGCGACCAGCGAGGACTTCGGCCGCGTCGCCGTGGTGGACCGCAGGCACGCCGCCACCAACCCGGCCGCCTGGTTCTACGGGCGGCCGATCACGCTGGCCGACCACCAGGCGTCCCGCTGGATCGCCGAGCCGCTGCACCTGCTGGACTGCTGCCAGGAGACCGACGGGGGCCAGGCCCTGGTCGTGGTGTCCGCCGAACGCGCCCGCGACCTGCCGCACCCGCCCGCCCTGATCATGGCGGCGGCGCAGGGCTCCGGCCCCGACCAGCACATGATGACCAGCTACTACCGTCCCGAGATCACCGGCATCCCGGAGATGGGCCTGGTCGGGGAGCAGCTTTACGGACAGAGCCGGCTGACGCCCGCCGACATCGGCGCGGCCGTCATCTACGACCACTTCACCCCGCTGGTCCTGCCCCAGCTCGAGGAGCTCGGGTTCTGCCCGCGCGGCGAGGCCAGGGGCTTTATCGCCGACGGCAACCTGGAGGTCGGCGGGCGGCTGCCGTTCAACACCCACGGCGGCCAGCTCGGCGAGGCCTACCTGCACGGCATGAACGGCATCGCCGAGGCCGTCCGCCTGGTCCGCGGCACCTCCGTCAACCAGCCCGGCGGTGCCGGCCAAGGGATGGGCTACGTCCTCGTCACCGCCGGCACCGGCGTCCCCACCAGCGGACTCATCCTGGGAGCCGACCGATGAACGCGGGTGATCGGCGCGGCCGGGTCGTGTTCAGCCCTTGGTGACCATGTGGCGGGCGGGGATCTCGCCGCCGCCGTGGACGGGCAGGTCCGCGCCGGTGACGTAGGACGCCAGGTCGCTCGCCAGGTACAGGCAGGTGTTCGCCACGTCCTGGGGGGAGCCCATCCGGCCCATCGGGATGATCTCGCCCAGGGCGCCGCCGTCGCCGTAGTACGAGGCGGCGGCCTCGGTCAGGACCAGGCCCACCGTGACGTGGTTGACGCGGACCTTCGGGCCCCACTCCAGGGCGAGCGCCTGGCTCAGCATGCGCAGGCCCGCCTTGGCCGCGCTGTAGGCGGCGGTGCGGGGCTGCGGGTCCACGCCGGACACGCTGCCGATGTTGATGATCGAGCCGCCGGTCTCCTGGGCCTGCATGATCTTGTTGGCGGGCTGCGCCGCATAGAACGGGGCCAGCAGGTTGAGCTGCACGATCCGTTCCACGAAACGCGGGGAGACCGTGGCGGCGTCCGCGTCCGGGGAGCCGCCGGCGTTGTTGACCAGCACGTCCAGGCGGCCCATCAGCCCGGCGGCGCGTTCCACCAGTTCGGCGGCCTGGGCGGGGTCGCGGATGTCGGCGGGCAGGAAGTGCGCCGCCCGGCCGCCCGCGCTCGGCGGCGTCCGCGGCTCGTTGCGCGCGCACACCGTCACCCGCGCCCCCGCCGCCAGGAACGCCCGGGCGATCACGGCCCCGATGCCCTTCGTCCCGCCCGTCACCAGGACCGCCCGGCCGCCGAAGTCCACCGACGCGTTCATCCCGCTCCTCCCGCCGCGACTACCGGTCGCGCGGAGCGTACGGTCACCGGCCCGTCGCGGACGGGACGCGTACCGGTGACCGGGACGGCGCCCCCGCGCGGCCGGTCCGCCGACCACCATGACGCCCAGGAACGCGCCGACCCCCGCATGAGGAGAACTTCGATGGCCGAGGCCTACATCGTCGACGCGGTCCGCTCCCCGGTGGGGCGGCGCGGCGGCGGGCTGTCCGGGGTGCATCCCGCCGACCTGGGCGCCCACGTGCTGCGCGCGCTGATGGACCGGACCGGGGTGGACCCGGCGGCGGTGGAGGACGTGATCTTCGGATGCGTGGACGCCATCGGCCCGCAGGCCGGGGACATCGCCCGCACCTGCTGGCTGGCGGCGGGCCTGCCCGAGCACGTGCCGGGCGTGACCGTGGACCGGCAGTGCGGGTCCTCCCAGCAGGCGGTGCACTTCGCCGCCCAGGCCGTCCTGTCGGGCACCGCCGACCTGGTGGTGGCGGGCGGCGTGCAGAACATGTCGCAGATCCCGATCGCCTCCGCGATGACCGCCGCCGCCCAGTTCGGCTTCACCGAGGGGCCGTTCGCCGGGTCCAAGGGCTGGCGGGCCCGGTACGGCGACGTCGAGGTGTCGCAGTTCGCGGGGGCCGAGCAGATCGCCCGCGAGTGGAACATCAGCCGCGAGCAGATGGAGGAGTTCGCCTACCGGTCGCACCGGCGGGCCGTCGCCGCGATCGACGGGGGCCTGTTCACCAAGGAGATCGCCCCACTGGAGGGCGTGTCCGCCGACGAGGGACCCCGCCGCGACACCTCCCTGGAGAAGATGGCCGGCCTGAAGACCCTGGTCGACGGCGGACGCCTCACCGCCGCGGTGTCCTCGCAGATCTCCGACGGGTCCGCCGCCCTGCTGATCGCCTCAGAGCAGGCCGTCCGCGACCACGGGCTGACCCCGCGCGCCCGGATCCACCACATCTCCGCACGCGGCGAGGACCCCGTCCGGATGCTGTCGGCGCCCATCCCCGCCACCCGGCACGCCCTCGCCAGGACCGGCATGACCATCGACCGGATCGACGCGGTGGAGATCAACGAGGCGTTCGCCAGCGTCGTGCTCGCCTGGCTCAGGGACATCGACGCCGACCCCGACAGGGTCAACCCGCACGGCGGCGCCATCGCCCTCGGCCACCCGCTCGGCGCGACCGGCGCCCGGCTGATGACCACGCTGCTGCACCACCTGGAGCGCACCGGCGGCCGGTACGGCCTGCAGACCATGTGCGAGGGCGGCGGCCAGGCCAACGTCACCATCATCGAACGCCTCTGAGGGAGCGACGGACATGATCTGTGCGGGACGGGTCGTCATCGTGACCGGGGCCGGGCGCGGTCTCGGCCGGGCGCACGCGCTGGAGTTCGCCCGGCAGGGCGCCAAGGTGGTGGTCAACGACCTCGGGGTGGCCCGCGACGGCACCGGGCGGGCCGACGACGGGCCCGCCCAGCAGGTGGTGCGGGAGATCGAGGCGCTCGGCGGGCAGGCGGTCGCCGACGGCCACGACGTGGCCACGGACGAGGGCGCCGCCGCGCTGGTGCGCACCGCGGTCGAGACGTTCGGCGGGCTGGACGTGCTGGTCAACAACGCCGGGTTCCTGCGCGACCGGATGCTGGTCAACCTCGGCGAGGACGAGTGGGACGCGGTGATCCGCGTCCACCTCAAGGGCCACTTCCTGCCGCTCAAGCACGCCGGCGCGTACTGGCGGGTCCGCGCCAAGGCCGGCGAGCCGGTGGACGCCCGCGTCGTCAACACCTCCTCCGGCGCGGGCCTGCTCGGCAGCGTCGGGCAGGGCAACTACTCGGCCGCCAAGGCCGGGATCGTCGGCCTCACCCTCGTCGCCGCCGCCGAACTGGGCCGCTACGGGGTCACGGTGAACGCCATCGCGCCCGCCGCCCGCACCCGGATGACCGAGGAGGTGTTCGCGGCGACGATGGCCCCGCCCGAGCCGGGTCGCTTCGACGCCATGGCCCCCGAGAACGTCTCCCCGCTGGTCGTGTGGCTCGGCTCGGCCGGGTCCGGGGACGTCACCGGCCGGGTCTTCGAGGTCGAGGGCGGCAGGGTCTGCGTGATGGAGGGCTTCCGGCACGGCCCGGCGACCGACAAGGGCGCCCGCTGGGACCCCGCCGAACTCGGCCCCGTCATCGCCGGCCTGCTCGCCAAGGCCGAGCGGCCCGAACCGGTGTACGGGGCCTGACGACCGGCGCATCCCACTGGCCGGGAGCGCCCCGGGCGCACCCGTTCCGGCGCTCGTACCGTCACGGGCATGCTGACCGAGGAACAGCGCCGCGAGGCCGCCGACCGGCTGCGCGACGCCGAACTCGACCGGGCGCCGATCCCGCCGCTCACCGAGAGCCTGCCGGGCATCGACGCGGTCGACGCGTACGAGATCCAGCTGATCAACATCCGCCGCAGGCTGGCGGCGGGCGCGGTCGTGCGCGGCCACAAGGTCGGCCTGTCGTCCAGGGCGATGCAGCAGATGATGGGCGTGGACGAGCCCGACTACGGCCACCTGCTCGCCGACATGGAACTGCGGTCCGACGAGCCGGTGGAGGCCGCCCGCTACTGCTACCCGCGCGTGGAGGTGGAGGTCGGGTTCGTGCTCGGCGCGGACCTGCCCGGCGAGGACTGCACCGAGGACGACGTGCTGCAGGCCACCGAACGGGTCGTCCCCGCGCTGGAGCTGATCGACAGCCGGATCGCCGACTGGCGGATCCGCCTCGCCGACACCATCGCCGACAACGCCTCCTCGGCCGGCTACGTCATCGGCGAGGGCCGCCCGCCCGAGGGCCTGGACCTCACCGCGATCGAGGCGAGCCTGTACCGGGACGGCGAGCACGTGGTCTCCGGCCGGTCCGACGCGGTGCTCGGCGACCCGGTCACCGCGGTCGCCTGGCTGGCCCGCAAGGTCGCCTCGTTCGGCGTCCGGCTGCGGGCCGGCCACCTGGTGCTGCCGGGCTCGTGCACCCGGGCGATCGACGTGGCCGCCGGTCAGACGTTCACCGCCGACTTCACCGATCTCGGCTCCGTGTCGTTGACGTTCAAGTGATCCGCAGGGAGTGACCATGGCGGTGACCGCCGCGATCGTCGGGCCGGGCAACATCGGCACCGACCTGCTGTACAAGCTGCTGCGCAGCGAGCACATCGAGCCGCGCTACATGGTGGGCGTCGACCCCGGCAGCGAAGGGCTCAGGCGGGCGGCGAAGCTGGGCCTGGAGACCAGCCACGACGGCATCGACTGGCTGCTGGCCCGCCCCGAGAAGCCGGACCTGGTGTTCGAGGCGACCTCGGCGTACGTGCACCGCCAGGCCGCGCCCCGCTACGAGGAGGCCGGGATCCGGGCGATCGACCTGACGCCCGCCGCGGTCGGTCCCGCCGTGGTGCCGCCCGCCAACCTGCGCGAACATCTGGACGCCCGCAACGTCAACCTGATCACCTGCGGCGGGCAGGCCACGATCCCGATGGTGTACGCGGTGTCCCGGGTGGTGCCGGTGGAGTACGCCGAGATCGTCGCGTCGGTGGCGTCGGTGTCGGCCGGGCCGGGCACCCGCGCCAACATCGACGAGTTCACCAAGACCACCGCCCGCGGCATCGAGACCATCGGCGGCGCCCGGCGCGGCAAGGCGATCATCATCCTCAACCCGGCCGACCCTCCGGTGATCATGCGGGACACGGTGTTCTGCGCGATCCCGGCCGACGCCGACCGCGACAAGATCGCCGGGTCGATCGTCGACGTGGCCGCCGACGTGGCCTCCTACGTGCCCGGCTACCGGCTGCGCGCCGAACCCCAGTTCGACGACCCGGCCCCGGAGAGCGGCGGGCTCGCCCGCGTGGCGATCTTCCTGGAGGTGGAGGGCGCGGGCGACTTCCTGCCCCCGTACGCCGGGAACCTCGACATCATGACCGCCGCCGCCGTCAAGGTCGGCGAGGTCCTCGCGACCGAGGCAGGAGCCTGACATGCCCTACTCCGACACCCTCGACATCCGGATCACCGACTCCTCGCTGCGCGACGGCTCGCACGCCAAGCGCCACCAGTTCACCGTCGACCACGTCACCTCGGTCGTCGCCGCGCTGGACGAGGCCGGGGTGCCGGTCATCGAGGTCACCCACGGCGACGGGCTCGGCGGGTCCTCGTTCACCTACGGGTTCTCCGCCACGCCGGAGCAGGAGCTGATCAAGGCGGCGGTCAAGACCGCGACCAAGGCCAAGATCGCGTTCCTGATGCTGCCGGGCGTCGGGGTCAAGGACGACATCCGCGAGGCCGCCGACAACGGGGCGCGGATCTGCCGGATCGCCACCCACTGCACCGAGGCCGACGTGTCGGTGCAGCACTTCGGGCTGGCCCGCGACCTGGGCCTGGAGACCGTCGGGTTCCTGATGATGGCGCACTCCCAGCCGCCGGAGGTGCTGGCGAAGCAGGCGCGGATCATGGCCGACGCCGGGTGCCAGTGCGTGTACGTGGTGGACTCGGCGGGCGCCCTGATCCTGGAGGAGACCTCCGACCGGATCGCCGCCCTGGTCGCCGAGCTGGGGGACGACGCCCAGGTCGGCTTCCACGGCCACGAGAATCTCGGCCTCGGCGTCGCCAACAGCGTCGCCGCCGTCCGCGCGGGGGCGCTGCAGATCGACGGGTCGGTCCGCCGCCTGGGCGCGGGCGCGGGCAACACGCCGGTCGAGGCGTTCGTGGCGGTCTGCGACAAGCTCGGCATCCGCACCGGCGTCGACGTGTTCAGGATCGTCGACGCCGCCGAGGACGTGGTCCGCCCGGTCATGGACTCCGAGTGCCTGCTGGGCCGGATGGAGATCATGATGGGGTACGCGGGCGTGTACTCCAGCTTCCTCAAGCACGCCGACCGCCTGGCCGCCCGCTACGGCGTGCCCGGCGCGCAGATCCTGGTCCGCGCCGGGGAGCGCAAGCTGATCGGCGGCCAGGAGGACCAGCTCATCGACATCGCCATCGAACTGGCCGAAGAGCAGGGCTGACCCCGCTCGCTCCCAGGCCGGGCCCCGCGGGACCCGGTCAGGCCGGGTCGCCGGTCACCGCCTCCACCAGCGCCCCCGTCACGGTGGCGTGGTCGAGGTCCAGCCGCTCGGCGACCCGGCCGGCCTGCCGCGGAACGTGCACCGGCGCCATCGGCGCGATCACCGAGGCCGCCGCCCGCAACGCCGCCGCCCTGTCCTCCGGCGACCGCAGCGCCCCGCCCGCCCGTTCCACCGCGGCGTCCACGACGAGATCCGCCATCGGCCGCGCGCCCTCCAGAACGCGCCGCAGCCCTTCCGGCCCCTCCCGCCGCAGCACCTCCGCCGGGTCGTCACCCGGCTCGAACAGCGCCACGTCCACGGGCGCGCTCACCTCGCGCAGGACGTCCCACGCCCGCAGCGCCGCGGCCCGCCCCGCCGGATCCCCGTCCAGCGCCACCAGGATCCCGGCCTGCGCGGACGCGCGGGTCAGGAGGGCGCGGAGTTGTTCGGGGGTGATGGTGGAGCCGCAGGTCGCGATGCCGGCATGGGCGGGGAGGGCGTTGATCGCCAGGGCGTCGAAGGGGCCCTCGACGATGACCGGGCGGGCGCCGGCGGCGAGACGGTCGCGGGACTCGTGCAGGCCGTAGAGCAGGCGGCCCTTGCGGAACAGGGCGGACTCGGGGCTGTTGAGGTACTTCGGGCCGCCGCCCCCGCCGTGGCGGCGGCCGATGAAGCCCGCGATCGTCCCGCGGGCGTCCCGCAGCGGGAACATCGCCCGGTCGCGGAACCTGTCGTACAGGACTCCGCCGCGTCCCCTGCGCGCCAGCCCGGCGGCGATGATCGCGTCGTCGGGCAGGCCGAGATGCCGCAGGTGGCCGGTCAGGGCCTGCCAGGCGGCGGGCGCGCAGCCGACCGGGGCGTCCGCGGGCAGGCCGCGCCGGGCCAGGTGGGCGGGCACCCAGCCGCCGGGGGCCTGGGCGAGGAAGAACGCGTGCGCGGCCTCCAGGCAGGCATGGGCGGCCCGGGCCGCCTCCAGTTCCGCGGCGACGACGGCGGCGGCCCGCAGGATCCGGTCACCGGCGGAGATCACGGCCCCGGTGTCGGCGGCCCAGGCCCGCACCTCCGGATACACCAGGTGCGTCGCCCGGACCCCGAGATGCGCCAGCACCAGGTACGCCACCGAGGAGGTGTGCTCGGGCAGCAGCCGCCGGCCCAGCCGCAGCGCCAGCGCCGTCAGCGCCTCCCGCACCACCGGGGGGTCGGGGTCGGCCTGCACCCCGAGGGCGTGCGCCGCCTGCCGCAGCCGTTCGTACGCCGCGTCGGGCGGCAGGGCGCGCGGCGGCAGCGGCGCCCCGTCGGTCTGCGCGATGTCGAACACCGCCCGGGTCCGGCCGTTGCGCGACAGGATCCGGATCCCCGTCTCGCCCTTGCGCACGTACCGCCCGGCCGCCCGCCACTCGTTGTAGGACCGGACGTCGGCGGCGAACCGCCACTGCGCGGCGATCAGCACCGTGTTGACGAACCCGTGCCGCCCGTACCGCGCCGCCCGTTCCAGCCACCAGGTCCAGGGCCGCGAGCCCGCCAGCAACCGGGCGATCTCCTGCTCGGCCACACCGCGCAGCACGCTGCGCGTCCGCTCCGCCGGGGGCACCACCGCGGGCATGGGAAGCCTCCACACGTCGACCGTGGGGAAGCCATAAACGTGATACCCATAAACATTTCCACCCAAAACACCCGACAAGGGGGAACTCCCTCACCGGGCCGCCCTGCCCTGGCCCGCGTGCGCGCCGAACTCCTCGACCCGTGCCCGCGACGCCAGGACCGCCTCACCCGCCCCACCAGCGACGATGTGGCATGCCCGACATGCCGGCCGGGCATGGCGGCATGGGATGATCATGTCCATGCTGGACGTCGTCGCCTGGGTGCACATCGCCGGCGGCCGGATGCTCGCCGTCCGGGCGCGCGGCCGCGACCTGCTCTACCTGCCCGGCGGCAAACGCGAGGCGGGGGAGGCGGACTGGGCGGCGATCTCCCGCGAGGTCCGCGAGGAGCTGTCGGTCGAGCTGGACCCGCGCACGTTCCGCAGGCTGGGCGTGGTCCACGCGCCCGCCCACGACCAGCCGGAGCACACCCATGTACGGATGTCCTGCTTCACCGCCGCCTTCCACGGTCGCATCCACCCGTCCGGCGAGATCGACGAGCTGCGCTTCGTGTCGGTGAACGAGCGGGAGCTGCTGGCCCCGGCCGCCCGTGCCGCCCTCGACCTGGCCGCCGACTCCGGCCTGCTCGGCTGAACCGGCCGGTCAGCGGCCCTCCGCCCGGCGGCGCGCATCCTCGGCCGCGCGGGACGCCCGGGTGTGCTCCCGCCGGGCCACCTCCACCCGGCGTTCGGCCGCCCTCCGCCGTTCCAGCGCCCGGTTCAGGCGGCGGCGCAGCTCGTCGGCCTCGGCGGCGCGCTCGTCCAGCTCCCGCTGCGCCTCGGCGACCTCCGCCGCCCACTCCGCAGCCTCCTTGGCGGCCTTGTCCGCCTCCCGCCGGGCGGCCTCGGCGGCCTCCTCCCGGCGTCGGCGTTCCTCCTCGGCGCGCTGCTTCTTGGAGACCTCGGGCCCGGGCTCCGGGGGAGCCGCCGGGCGGGCGGGCGCGGTGAACCCGGCCGGCACGAACCCCGCATGGCTGCGCGGCCTGTCCAGCGTCCCGATCCGCACCTCCTCGGCGACCCGCGGATCCACCGCCGCCGCCTGCAGGGTGTCCTCCACCTCGCGCCGGATCTGGTCCCGCAGCGGCAGCCCGGCGTCGGCGGCCAGCCGTTCGGCGGTGCGCAGCAGCATCGCCACGATCTCCCCGCGCCGCTGCTCCAGGCCCCCGATCGGCTCGCCCGCCGCCCATGCCGCGCGCAGCCGGGCGCCCAGGTCCAGCAGCATCGCCAGGTCCCCGCCCGCCGCCCGGGACAGCCGGTTGACCGCCCACGCCGACACCGTGGGCTTGTGCAGCGCCCCGATCCTCCTGGCCAGCGCGGCGTCCCCGGCGGCACGCGCCTCGGCCACCAGCCGTCTGCGGGTGTCCATGAATTCCGCGGGCGGGACTCCGTACAGCTCGTGCGCGGCGGAGGCGAGATCCACACCGGCTGTCTACCCGGCCGGGCGTCCGCTCAAGAGGCCCCGAACCGCCGGGCCGACGCGTCCTCCTGGGCCAGCCGGTGCAGCGCGACCAGCACCTGGTCGTACACCACGGTCGCGGCGAGCATGCGCAGCGCCTGGGCGCGCGTGGTGTCCTCCCGCAACTGCCCGGTCTCGTGCTCGGCCAGCGCGGCGGCGGCCTGCGCGTACGGGCGCAGGGCCGCGGGCGACGGCGTGAACCCCAGCCGCCGCAGCGCGACGAACGCCTGGGCCAGCACGGTCCGGGCCGGGGCCTCCTCGGTGACCCGCCAGCCCAGCTCCTCCAGCAGCGCGTCCACCTCCCGGCGCGCGGCCCGCCAGGCCGGATCGTCGCCGGGCTCCTCCACCCGGGGCCCGATGGCGTACGCGGCGGTGCCGAACAGGTCGTGCAGCCCGATCCCGGGATCCTCCAGGGCCGTGATGACCCGCCGGATCGCCGCCACCGGCAGGTCCCCGGCCTCGCGCAGCGCCCGGATCAGCCGCAGCCGCTCCAGGTGCGTCTCGTCGTACTCGGCCCTGGTCGCGGCGGAGTTCACGCCCTTCGGCAGCAGGCCCTCCCGGATGTAGAACTTGATCGTCTGCACCGGCAGCCCGCTGCGCTCGCTCAGCTCCGAAATCCGCATGGCACCTCCGATTGGATAGTAGTACTATCCAAATATTGGATAGTGGCAGTATCTAATGAGGAGGGCCGATGTTCACCGCCATCGAGGCCACCGGCGTCCGCGAACTGGACGCGCGCCCCACGCCGGACGGCGGGCTGCTGGCCCCGCTCGACCGGCCGCTGCTCGGCTGGACCCGCGAGCCGCACGGCTGGTGCCGCGGCGAGACCTGCCTGCCGGCCTTCCGCGCCGCCGCCGCCGAGACCCCGCAGGGAGTGGACGTCGCCGCGTTCGCCGAGCTGGTCGGCAGGGTCGCGGTGATCGACCAGGCCGAACGGGCGGTCGCCTTCGCCGACGGGACCGGGCCGCTCGCCGGCGGGCTCACCGCCGGCCACGCCCCCGACTTCGCCCTCGACGGCGTGTCCCTGGCCGGCCTGCGGGGCCGCAAGGTCGCGATCGTGTTCTGGGCCTCCTGGTGCGGCTGCCGCTACGACCTGCCCGCCTGGCAGGAACGGCACGACGAGCTGGAGCCGCACGGGCTGACCGTGCTCAGCGTCTCCCTCGACCGGACCGCCGACGACGCCCGCCCCTGGATCGCCGAGGCGCACGCCGCGGCCCGCGCGCCGCACCCGGCCGTGATCGACACCGAGGGCCTGGTCGCCGAGCTCTACAACGTGATCAACGTGCCGACCGTGGTCTGGGTCGACGAGGAGGGCCGCATCGCCCGGCCGCAGGACACCCAGACCGCCACCGACCTGTTCCGCTCCATGAACGGGCTGGACTCCGCCAAGTCCGGGGAGGCGCTGCGCCGCTGGGCGCTCGACGGCGACGCGGGCCTGGACGCCGAGCAGGTCCGCCGCCACCTGCGCGTGCCGACCCCGGAGGAGAGCCGAGCCCGCGCCCACGCCCGGCTGGCCGCCTGGCTCGCCCGCGAGGGCCGCGCCGAGGCCGCCCGCCGCCACCTGGAGGCCGCCGCCGCGCTCGCGCCGCACGACGTGGCGATCCGCCGCGGCCTGATGCCGCTGACCGGCGAGGACCCGTTCGGCGACGCCTACTTCGCCCTCCGCGAGGAGCTGGAGCGCTCCGGCATCCCCCTCTACCGCCCGCTGCCCGTCAAGGAGTGAACGCCGATGGAGATCCCCTGGTCCGCCGTCGAGGCCCGCGACACCGGGCCGGTGGCGCTGGTCATGGCCTCCCGCTTCCAGTTGTCGAACGCCTGGCGGTCGCCGGTCTTCCTGGTCCACTCGCTGCGGCTGTGGCGGCAGGCCCGGCGCTCGCCCGGCGCGCTCGGCGTGTCCCTGCGGGCCGAGCCGCTGCGGGGAACGTTCTGGACCCTGTCGGCCTGGACCGACCGCAAGGCCCTCTACGCCTACGCCCGCACCGACCCGCACGGCCGGATCATGAAGAAGATCCGCCCGTGGACCCGCGACTCGGCGTTCCGCTTCTGGGAGATGCCGGTCGAGGACCTGCCGCGCCGCCGTGACGCGTCCGCCCTGTGGGACGAGGCCGGCGAGCGGCTCGCCCGGCCGGAGGAACGCGCATGAGGTTCGCCCTGCTCAGGGCCGTGCAGCCGCTCGCCCTGGTCCTCGCGCCGATCCTGCTCGTCCAGGGCCGCGGCGTACGGGCCCGCACGCCCCGCCTCCCCGAGGCCACCGGCCCCGAACGCGGCGCCGTGGACGGGAACGGCCCGGTGCTCCGGCTGGCCGTCGTGGGCGACTCGACCGCCATGGGCGTCGGCGCCGAGCGGCACGCCGAGGCGATGCCCGGGTTCACGGCCGCCGCGCTGGCCGCCGCCACCGGGCGTCCCGTCGCCTGGCAGGTCGCCGGCCGCACCGGGGCGACCGCCCGCCGGGTGAGCCGCGAGCACGCCCCGCGCCTGGACCCCGCCGACGCCGTCCTGGTCCTGGTCGGCATCAACGACCTGCTGAAACTCAGCCCGCTGCGGACCTGGGAACGCGACCTGGCCGACCTCGTCGCCGCCGTGCGCCGCAGCGCCGGGCCGGTCCCGGTGCTGATCGCCGGGATGCCCCACGTGCACCGCTTCCCGACCCTGCCGCAACCGCTCCGCGCGGTGCTCGGCCTGCGCGCCCTGGCCATGGACCACGCCATGCGCCGGGTCGCCGCCCGCCTGCCGGACGTGACGCACCTGCGGGTCGGCACGCCCGACCTGCACCGCTACTTCGCCGCCGACCGCTTCCACCCGTCCCGCGAGGGCTACCGCCTCTGGGCCGAACGACTGGTCTCCGGATGGCGGATCCTCTCCGGGGACCGGCCGCCCGAACCGGCGGCCGGGCGCTAGCCCGCGGTACGGCGCATCGCCTCGGTGATCTTCTCGGCGGCGGCCACCACCGCGGCGGCGTGCAGCCGGCCGGGGGAGCGGGTCAGCCGTTCCAGCGGCCCGGACACCGAGATCGCGGCGATCACCCGGCCGCCCGCCCCGCGGATCGGGGCCGACACCGAGCCCACGCCGGGCTCGCGCTCGCCGACGCTCTGCGCCCAGCCGCGCCGCCGCACCGCGGCCAGCGTGGCGGCCTCGAACTTGGCCCCGCGCAGCCCCCGGTGCAGCCGGTCCGGCTCCTCCCAGGCCAGCAGGACCTGCGCGGCCGAGCCCGCCGTCATCGGCAGCGCGCTGCCCACCGGCACCGTGTCGCGCAGCCCGCTGCTGCGCTCGGCCGCCGCCACGCACACCCGGACGTCGCCCTGCCGCCGGTAGAGCTGGGCGCTCTCCCCGGTGTGGTCGCGCAACTGGGCCAGCACCGGCTGGGCGATGGCCAGCAGCCGGTCCTCGCCGGCCGCCACCGCCAGCTCGGCCAGCCGGGGACCGAGGATGAACCGCCCCTGGGCGTCGCGGTGCACCAGCCGGTGGTGCTCCAGCGCCACCGCCAGCCGGTGGGCGGTCGGCCTGGCCAGGCCGGTCGTCTGGACCAGGCTGGCCAGCGACGCGGGGCCGGCTTCCAGCGCGTTCAGTACCAGCACCGCTTTGTCAAGTACGCCGACTCCGCTAGAGTTGTCCATACCTCGATATTGCAGTCTTGAAATGTGAGATGCAAGTTCGGGACCTCGGCCCTCGCGCGACGATGCGCGCAGGGTGACCCAAGGTGATCAAGACAGGTGAGGTGGAGCACATGGGCCGGACACTGGCCGACAAGGTCTACGACGCGCACGTCGTGCGGCGTGCCGAGGGCGAGCCGGACCTCCTCTACATCGACCTGCACCTGGTGCACGAGGTCACCAGCCCGCAGGCGTTCGACGGGCTGCGGATGGCCGGCCGCACGGTCCGCCGGCCCGACCTGACCATCGCCACCGAGGACCACAACGTCCCCACCCAGAACCTGCTGGCCCCCATCGCCGACCCGGTCTCGCGCACCCAGGTCGAGACGCTGCGCAAGAACGCCGCCGAGTTCGGGATCCGGCTGCACCCGATGGGCGACGACGGCCAGGGCATCGTGCACGTCATCGGCCCCCAGCTCGGCCTGACCCAGCCCGGCATGACGGTGGTGTGCGGCGACTCGCACACCTCCACCCACGGCGCGTTCGGGGCGCTGGCGTTCGGCATCGGCACCAGCGAGGTCGAGCACGTGCTCGCCACCCAGACGCTGCCGCAGATCAAGCCCAAGACCATGGCCGTCACGGTCGACGGCGCGCTGCCGGAGGGCGTCACCGCCAAGGACCTGATCCTGGCCATCATCGCCAGGATCGGCACCGGCGGCGGCCAGGGCCACATCATCGAGTACCGCGGCGAGGCGATCCGCGGGCTGTCGATGGAGGGCCGCATGACGGTCTGCAACATGTCCATCGAGGCCGGCGCCCGCGCCGGGATGATCGCCCCCGACGAGAAGACCTTCGAGTACCTCAAGGGCCGCCCGCACGCCCCCCAGGGCGCCGAGTGGGACAAGGCCGTCGAGTACTGGAAGTCCCTGCGCACCGACGACGACGCGGTCTTCGACAAGGAGGTCGTGATCGACGCCTCCACGCTGACCCCGTACGTCACCTGGGGCACCAACCCCGGCCAGGGCCTCCCGCTGGGCGAGTCGGTGCCCGACCCGGCCTCGTTCGCCGACCCGATCGAGCGGCAGGCCGCCGAGCGGGCGCTGGAGTACATGGGCCTGACCCCGGGCACCCCGCTGCGCGACATCGAGGTCGACACCGTCTTCGTCGGCTCCTGCACCAACGGCCGCATCGAGGACCTGCGCACCGTCGCCGAGGTGCTCAGGGGCCGCAGGGTCGCCGACGGCGTCCGGATGCTCATCGTCCCCGGCTCGATGAAGGTCAAGGCCCAGGCCCAGGAGGAGGGCCTGGACGAGATCTTCAAGGCCGCCGGCGCCGACTGGCGCGAGGCCGGCTGCTCGATGTGCCTGGCGATGAACCCCGACAAGCTCACCCCCGGCGAGCGCAGCGCCTCCACCTCCAACCGCAACTTCGAGGGCCGCCAGGGCCCCGGCGGCCGCACCCACCTGGTCTCGCCCGCCGTCGCCGCCGCCACCGCCGTCACCGGCCGCCTCACGGCCCCCGCGGATCTCTAGGCCGCGTGACATCCGGTACGTGAAAACAGACTTGGAGAGACGACAGATGGAAGCGTTCACCGTTCACACCGGGCGCGGGGTGCCGCTGCGGCGGAGCAACGTCGACACCGACCAGATCATCCCGGCGGTGTGGCTGAAGCAGGTCAGCCGGACCGGGTTCGAGAAGGGGCTGTTCTCGGCCTGGCGCGAGGACCCGGAGTTCGTGCTGAACAGGCCGGAGTACGCCGGGGCGAGCATCCTGATCGCCGGGCCGGACTTCGGGACCGGGTCCTCGCGCGAGCACGCGGTGTGGGCGCTGCAGCAGTACGGGTTCCGGGTGGTCATCGCGCCGCGGTTCGGCGACATCTTCCGCAACAACTCCACCAAGATGGGGCTGCTGCCGGTGGTGCTGCCCGCCGAGACCGTCGAGACGCTGTGGAAGGCCGTCGAGGAGGACCCGGCGACCGAGATCACCGTGGACCTGGGGGCCCGCGAGGTGCGCGGGGCCGGGGTCGTCGCAGGCTTCGAGATCGACGACTACACCCGCTGGCGGCTGATGGAGGGGCTGGACGACATCGGGCTGACCCTCCGCCACGCCGACGACATCGCCGCCTACGAGGAGCGCCGCGCGTCCTGGCTGCCGACCACCGTGTGACCTTCGCCGCCCTTCGGCAGGGGGCGACCGTTCGAGCGTGTCACCCCGCGGGGGATGATTTCCTGCGGGAGACACGCTCGACGTGGTTTTGGGGGCGAACACCATGAGCAATCCGTCCACTCCGCCGCGGCCGCCGGCAGGGAGCGGACCGCAGTGGGAGGACCCCGTGCTGACCCGGCTGGCCCGCCGGCTGCGGGACGCCCACCGGGCGGTCGCCCCGCTGCCGCCCGAGCCGCGCCGCCGGCTGATCCGGCATCTGCTGACGATCACCGACCTGGCCAAACGCGACCACGAACTGGCCGACCGCAGGCTGGAGGCGTTCCTGGCGGATCTGCCCTACCGGCTGGCGACAGAGTGTGACGAATCGGATACTTCGGGTTCGCAGACCTCGTCCGAAGCCCCTTCGAGCGACGAAATCGCCTGCGACACGGGAAGTATTGCTTGCAGGTGATTGTGTCAATGCCCTACGTCCTTTAGTTTCGTGCGGGCAAGGGGGGAACCGGAGGAGTAACCCAATGAACAAGCGTGAGCTGGTCGACGCCATCTCGGAACGGCTGGGCAGCAAGAAGGCCGCAGCCGAGGCCGTCGACGCGATCCTGGAGACGATCCAGAACACGGTCGCCAAGGGCGACAAGGTCGCGATCACCGGGTTCGGTTCGTTCGAGAAGGCCGAGCGGCCCGCCCGTACGGCCCGCAACCCGGCAACCGGCAAGACCATCGAGGTCCCCGCGACCTCGGTGCCCAAGTTCAAGGCCGGCGCGGACTTCAAGAACCTGGTGGCCGGCAAGAAGTAAGCACCACGTTCCACACACGCGCCCGGGATCCGTACACCACGTATGGATCCCGGGCGCGTGTTTATTGCCGCGCCTCCGGCGCGGCGGCTCGCGGGCGTGCTCATGGCGCTCGCTCCGCTCGCGCGGCTCGCGCGCCTGGGAACGCGCGGCCGTTCGTCGTCGCGGGTCGAGATCGCTCGTTCCTCGCGATCTTGACCCGCTCCTCCTCACGACCACGCGGCGCGCTCGCGGTGGCCTTCAGGACCTTCGGGTGCGAGGTCTTCGGACGCCGGGGTGCAGGGGCTCGGGGAGCGGGACAGGGCTAAGGTCGCGGTATGGGTGGTGTGCGGGTGCAGGGCACCGTGGGGTCGTTCGACGTGGAGACGCGGAGCGGGACGGTGCTGCTGGACGACGGGACGGAGCTGGGGTTCGACGCCGAGGCGTTCGCGGCCGGGGGGCTGCGGCTGCTGCGGTTCGGGCAGCGGGTGAACCTGGCCCTCGAGGACGGGAGGGTCCGGGTGGTCACCCTGTCGACGTTTCCGCTCCCGGACTGAGGGACGGCAGGCGGGCGGCCAGGGCGGTGGTGCGGGGGCCCGCGCCGAGGGCCAGGGCGGCGCGCAGGTCGTCGGGGGTGTCGACGTCCCGGCGGACGCTGGCGATGTCCTCCAGGGCCAGCTCGCGGGCGCCCTGGGCAGCGTGACGGGCCCGCGAGTCCGGGCCGAACGCGGGGGAGAACGGCACGCCGGGACGGGCGGCGTACAGGGTGGTGCCCACCCCGGCGGCGTCCGGGACGAACGACTCGGGGAAGGCGGCGGCGGCCGTCAGCACCCGGCCCAGCTCGGCGGGCCGCAGCGCCGGCAGGTCCGCGGACATCGCGCCCACGCCCACGTCCGGCCGCGCGCGGCGGGCCACGGAGGCGCCGTAGGCCAGGGCCGGGTTGAGGCCCCGGTCGGGTTCGTCGGGCACTGTGCGGGCGCCCAGCGCGGACAGCTCCGAGGCGGCGAGCGGATCGTCGGTGACCACGATCACCTCGGCGACCAGGGCGCAGCGCAGCGCGGCGGCCACGGTGTCGGCGGCCACGGCCAGCGCCAGCGCCTCCCGCAGGGGCCCGGCCGCCGCGGCCATCCGGGTCTTGGCCCTGGACAGCACCTTCACGGGCAGGACCAGCGACCATGACGTCTTGGTGTGATGTGAGGTTTCGGCAGGCATCGCAACTCGACACTATGCGGCGACACCCGCGAAACTTGAGGCCCACCCCGGGAGTGGCATGCTCCTGGCGGGGAACGGCCGGAGGAAGGCAGGCATGAGTCACGAGTATTCGCCGCGGTGGCGCAAGTTCACGATCGTGGTGCTGCGCCCGTTGCTGTACGCGCTGCTCAAGCGCGACTGGCGCGGACGGCACAACGTGCCCAGGGAGGGCGGCATCATCATCGCCGCCAACCACCTGTCCTGGGCCGACCCCCTCGCGCTGGCCCACTTCGTGTACGAGTCCGGCCGCTACCCGGTCTACCTGGCCAAGTCTCCGCTGTTCGAGGCCAAGTTCATCGGGGCGGTGCTGCGCGGCACCGGGCAGGTCCCGGTGTACCGCGACCGCGCCGACGCCGCGCTGGCCCTCAAGACCGCCGAGGAGGCGCTGAAGGCCGGCGAGTGCCTGATGTTCTACCCGGAGGGCACCTGCACCCGCGACCCGGACCTGTGGCCGATGACCGGGCAGACCGGCGTGGCCCGGCTGGCCATCTCCACCGGCGCCAAGGTCGTGCCGGTCGCCCACTGGGGCGCGCACGAGCTGCTGCCGTACGGCAGCAAGAAGTTCCGCCCGTTCCCGCGCAAGACCATGCACGTGATCGCCGGCGAGCCGGTCGACCTGTCCAAGTACGCCGGCAGGCCGATGACCGCGACGGTGCTGCGCGAGGCCACGGGTGAGATCATGAGGGCCATCGCCGACCTGCTGGGCGAGCTGCGCGGCGAGGAGCCGCCCAAGGAGCTGTACGACCACAAGAAGGCGATCGCCGAGCGCCGCCGGCGCGAGGGCGGGGACGCGGCCGCCTCGTGACCGGGCCGCCCGGCCGCCGGGGGACGCCCGGCGGCCGGGCGTACACGGCGGACACGGGTACCAGGGCATCGACGACGGAGCGGGCATTGACGAAAGCGGCAGTACTGGGTGCGGGATCGTGGGGCACCACCTTCGCCAAGGTGTTGCATGACGCGGGCACCGAGGTGATCGTGTGCGCCCGCCGTCCGGAGATCGCCGAGCAGATCAACGAACGGCACGAGAACACCCAGTACCTGCCGGGCATCACGCTGCCGGAGGGGCTGCGAGCCACCGCCGACCCGGCCGAGGCGCTGGACGGCGCCGACCTGGTGGTGCTGGCGGTGCCGTGCCAGACGCTGCGGGAGAACCTGCACGCCTGGCGGCCCCTGCTGCCCGGCGACGCCGTGCTGGTCAGCCTGATGAAGGGGATCGAGCTGGGCACCGGCCGGCGGATGAGCGAGGTGATCGCCGAGGTCACCGACGCCCCCGCGGACCGGATCGCGGTGGTGTGCGGCCCCAACCTGGCCCGCGAGATCGCCGCCGGCCAGCCCGGCGCGGCGGTGGCGGCCTGTGTCGACGAGCGCACCGCCCAGCGCATCCAGGCGGCCTGCATGACCTCGTACTTCCGGATCTACACCAACACCGACGTGGTGGGCTGCGAGCTGGGCGGGGCGGTCAAGAACGTGATCGCCCTGTGCGTCGGCATCGCGGTCGGGCTGGGCTTCGGCGACAGCACCCGGGCGCTGCTGATGACCCGGGGGCTGGCCGAGATCGCCCGGCTGGGCGCGGCGCTGGGCGCCGACGAGCACACCTTCGCCGGGCTGGCCGGGCTCGGCGACCTGGTCGGCACCTGCAGCTCCCCGCTGTCGCGCAACCGCACGTTCGGGGAGAACCTGGGCCGCGGCATGACGCTGGAGGAGACCATCGCGGTCACCAAGCAGACCGCCGAGGGCGTCAAGTCCTCCGAGGCGGTGCTGGAGCTGGCCCGCAAGCACAACGTGGAGATGCCGATCACCGAGGTGGTGGCGGCGGTGATGCACCACGGGATGAGCATCGCCGAGGCGGCGTCCCTGCTGATGTCCCGCTCGCCCAAGCCGGAACGCTACGGCGTGTGAGGGCCGCCGCCCGGCGGGCTCAGCGGTCCCGCAGGGCCGAGGCGCACAGGCGTTCGCACAGGTCGCCGAAGCCGATGCCGGCCGCCGCCGCCGACTGCGGCATCAGGCTGGTGGCGGTCATCCCCGGCAGCGTGTTGGCCTCCAGGCACCACAGCCCGCCGCCCGTGTCCATCCGGAAGTCGATCCGGCTGTAGGAGCCCAGCTTGAGCGCGTGGTGCGCGGCCACCGCCAGCCGCTGCGCCTCGGCGGTGACGTCGGCGGGCAGGTCGGCGGGGAACGTCTCGACCGCCCCGCCCACCTGGTACTTGCTCTGGTAGTCGAAGATCTCGCCGAGCTGCGGCACGATCTCGCCGACCGCCAGCGCCCGGCCGTCCAGCACCCCGACCACCAGTTCCCGGCCGGGCACGAACCGCTCGATCATCACCTCGCGGTCGTAGGCGGCGGCCGTCTCGATCGCCCCGGCGAGCTGCTCGGGGGCCTTGACCACGGTGAGCCCGATGGTGGAGCCCTGGGTGTTGGGCTTGACGATGGCCGGGAACCCGATGCGCTCGGCGACCTCCTCCACGGTGGCCGGCGCCATCAGCCAGTCCGGGGTCGGCACCCCGGCGCAGCGGAACAGCCGCTTGGACACGTCCTTGTCCATCGCCACCGCGCTGCCCAGCACCCCGCTGCCGGTGTACGGGACGTTCGCCGAGTCCAGCAGCGCCTGCAGGGTGCCGTCCTCCCCGGAGCCGCCGTGCAGCGCCAGGAACACCACGTCCACCTCGCGCAGCGGACCGCCCTCGGCGACCAGCCGGGCGGTCACCTCGGCGGCCGGGATGTCGGACAGGCCCGGCGGATCGTAGGCGACGGTGGCGCCGACGAACGCGGCGACCTCCTCGGGGGCCAGCGGTCCCCGGGCGGTGTCGATGGCGACGACGTCGTGCCCGCGATCCCGCAGTGCCGTGAAGACCTGTGCGGCGCTGGCGATCGAAACGTCCCGTTCCGCGCTCGCCCCTCCGAACAACACGGCAATACGCATCAGCCATCCCCATTGCTGCTGTGTGCTGGGCCGATCCGGGTTCGGGGCCCGCGTCCGCAGCAGGGTAGCAAGACACCCGGGTGCCCCCGGAAGCCCCGGCGGCGGCCCGTGGCGGGCGGGTCCTTACCGGGTCGTAAGCGCCGGGAAACCGATCCGAAACAGCGGCGGGAACACCATTTCCCATCGAGTTCACCGCGAAGGGAAGACCACTGTGATGTTGTCGCCGGCGCCGCTGCTTCCGCACTCGCCCGTCCCGGCCGCCGCGCAGGCCGTGCCCGGCCACAACCGCTGGCACCCCGACATACCGGGCGTCGCCGAGGTGATCACCGGCGGTTCGATACGGCTGGAGTGCGAGGGCGGACCACCCGGCCGTGAACCGGTGCTGTGCGGGCCGATCGTGGTGGTCGGCGCGGAGGCCGGCGACGTGATCGTGGTGGACGTGCTCGAGGTGGGGCGCGGCGACGGGGATTCCGGCCGCGGCCACCCCGGCGTCATCGGGTGCGCGCCCGCGCCGCAGAGCCTGCCGGCCGCCGGGCTCGGCCCGGTGGACACGCGCGGCGCGCTGCTCGGGCGGGTGCACCCGGGGCTGTTCGGCTACGAGCAGGTCGCCGCCGAGGCGGTGCCGACCGTGGCGCGCGGCCGGGAGATCGGCTCCTGCGCCATCGCACCGCTGACCTCCGGTTCGCGGATCCTGCTGCCCGTCCACGTGCGCGGCGCCAAGCTGTCGGTGGGCGACCTGCACTTCCCCGGGCGCGGGGCGCCGGACTGCGGCCCCGCCCGGTCCGGCTGGATCGACCTGCGGATCAACCTCACCAAGCAGGGCGTCGAGCGGTTCGGCATCCGCGGCCCGATGCTCATGCCCGACCCGGACGTCGCCTGACCCGTCCCACCGGCCCCGGTCCGCCGTTCTCGCGTCGTTCGGTGCCGGAACGGGCCGGTTCGCGCCGCCCGGCGGCCGATCCCAGACCGTCGGCGGGGATTGTCTTGAACCGTGGCCAGGTAGACGCCTGTTCATGATGCGACAGACGATCCTCACGGCCGCGCTGGCGCTGGCCGTTCCGACGTTGCCCGCCCTGCCCGCCCTGCCCGCCCTGGCCGCGCCCGGTGACGGGCGGATCACCGTCCGCCCCGCCGGCGTCTCGGAGGACACCGCCCAGGACGCGACCCGGGTCTGCCGGTTCTACCTGGACGCCACGGGCTTCCAGGACGACCGTGCGCTGCGCTACCGGCTCCAGCGCGAGAACTCCTCCTCGACCGTGATCGTCTCCGGCACGATCCACCTGGACAACGGCTCCGGCAGCAGCGGCGTCATCCGCGTCCCCGACGGGGAGTACGCGCTGACCTGGAGTTCGATGGGCTCCCTGGTCGCCGCCGGCCAGAAGAGGATCACCGTCGACTGCAAGGGCTCCACCGGCTCCCAGCCCGCCTCCGGCAACGCCTCCACCGGCACCGGCCAGCAGGCGGCGGAGACGACGGCCCAGGCGGACGACGACCCGTCCTTCCTAGACCTGTCCCGGTTCCTGTAGAACGCCCGCCGGGACAGAGCCCCGGTCCGACCTAGCCCCGGACCGGGGCGCTTCATGTCCGGAGGCGTGCCGGCCGGCAGGTCCTGGCGCTCTCCTGCTCACCGGCCGGGAAATCCCGCCGGGAAAATGCGTTGCCCCGTTCCCGAACGGGTGGCAGAGTCTTACCCGTCAGCCGGAAACGAGAACGGCGCACGAGGGACCCTGAGAGGAGGACCGGCCATGAGGCGGCTATCGCTTCGACTGCCCTGGGCGTCACTCGCCCGCCACGGCCGGATCCTTTATCCCTGATTTCCGGGCCGCGACGATCGCAGTGACGCCTCCTCGATCCACCACGCGGCTCTACTCCAACAGGCAGAGAGGCCACTCTCAGGAAGTGGATGTTCCGGGTTCGAATCCCGGGAGCCGCACCATGCCCTCGTGGTCCAACCGGTAGAGGCGCTTCGTCGAGAGCGAAGAGGTTGCAGGTTCGAATCCTGCCGGGGGCACGCGGCACACGGTTTTCCCCGTCCCGGGGGCGGCGCCGACGCGGGAGAGTCGGGCCTGCCTGTAAAGCAGGTGCCTCGCGCTGAGTGGGTTCGAATCCCACCCGCCCCACCGAAACGGTGACACAATGATCGCTCCGCCGGATCTCCGGTCGCCGAGGGGGGCCATGCAGGATCGGGAGCTGAAGCTCAACTCGCTGTCGCGGTACGCCAAGTCGTCGCCGTTGTTCATCCTCGAGGAGCACGGGCACTGCGAGGTGCCGGCGGGCTGCGGGGGAGTGGTCCTGCGCTGGCGGGACCCACGGGCCGGCGTGCCGTTCACCCTGTGGTCCCACACCCCGGGCCGGGTCAGGCTGTGGCTGGACGGGACCGAGCCGCCGTCGTCGCGGCCGGTGGTGGGGTTCGGCGAGCACGCGCTGGCGCTGGCGATCGAGGGCGTCGATCCGGCGTTCATGGTGCTGATGTTCGCCGCCGGCGACCGTCCCGACCAGGACCGGCACGTGAAGCGGTCGGCTCCGGAACTGGTCCGGCACACGCTGACGACCGCTGACGACGGGACTTGGCGGTACACGTTCGACGAGCCGCGCGACGATTCCTGGAAACTCCCCGGATTCGACGACTCCGGCTGGCCGCCGATGGTCCGCAACGAGGAACGACCGCCGCCCGAGGACCCGGAGAAATGGGATCCCGCCGCCTACCGGATCACCAAGCTCACCGGATTCGGGGCCGTCGGGCTGGGCGTCGAGGGGCGGGACGACCGGGTGTGGATCCGCAAGGAGTTCACCATTCCGGCGCCCGGCGGGCAGGAGGCGTGATGCGACCGCTGGTCCTGATCCCGCAGTTCTTCGGCAGCCTGGTGTTCGACCGGCGCACCTCGCGGTACCTGCCGTTCGACGACGCCGCCACCGCCGTGCTGCGCCGGTTGCACGACGCGCCGATCGAGGCCGTTCTCGCCGATTCCGCGGACGACGAGCGCGAAACGGTCGTGCGGTTCTTCGAGCATTTCTACGAGCTGGGATTCTTCACCGTCGACGGCCGGTTCGCCGGGACCGTTCTCGGCGATGTGCGCGTTCCGCCGGACCATCTGGTGGGGCCGCTGGCGGTGCACCTGGAGGTCGCCTCGTCGTGCAACCTGACCTGCACCCACTGCTTCGCCGGTGAACTGCCGCGCCGGGAGCGGCGGCTGACCCTGGCGGAGATCGACCGGCTGTTCGCCGAGATGGCCTCGCTGGGCAGCTTCCGGCTCGGGCTGACCGGCGGGGAGCCGCTGCTGCGCAGGGACCTCTTCCAGATCATCGACCTGGCGCTGGAGCACGGGCTGGCGCCCTGCGTCACCACCAACGGGCTGCGGATCACCGAGGAGATCGCCCGCGAGTTCGGCAGGCGCGACCTGGTGTGGCTGAACGTCAGCCTGGACGGCGCCACCGCGGAGTCCAACGACCGGATCCGCGGCGCGGGCACGTTCGAGCGGGTGCTGGAACGGCTGGAGGTGCTGCGCCGGCACGCCCGGTTCACCCTGGCGTTCACGATCATGAGCGGCAACGTGGCCGAGGTCGAGGAGTGCGCCCGGCTCGCCCACCGGGTCGGCGCCGACACCGCCGTGTTCCGCCCGCTGTACCCGGTGGGCGTGGCCCGCGACCACCCGGAGCTGATGCCGAGCTTCGCCGAGTACAACACCGCCCTCGACACGCTGGCGCGGATGGGGGACGACGGGTCCATGGACCTGCGGCACATCGACCCGTTCGGCCCGCACTCGCGGAGCGAGACCCAGTCCGTCGTCCACCAGAACTACGGGTGCGGCGCCGGCAACCTGGTCTGCTCGATCTCGGTGTCCGGCGACGTCAACCCGTGCAGCTTCCTGGGGCCGCAGTTCGTGGCCGCCAACGTGCGCGAGTCGTCGCTGGCCGAGATCTGGCACCACAGCGCCGGGTTCCGGGCGATCCGGGCGCTGCCGCACTCCGAGCCGGCCAGCGGGCGGGGCAACACCGCCACGTTCGCCGGGGGCTGCCGGGCCCGCGCGCTGGTGCTGAACGGGTCGGTCAACGCTCCCGACCCGTGGATCACCGACCAGGTGAGCCTGGAACGGGACCCGCACCGGACGGTCCGCAACCCGCTGTCCATCGTCGACGTGACCCCGCGCCGCCGGGGCTCGTGCGGGTGAGGCGCATGGACCTGGAGACCGTCGGCGACCCCCGCGAACTGCTGGCGCTGGCGCGGGAACTGGAGGCGGCGGGGGACCGGCACCGCGCCGCGACCGCCTACGACCGGGCCCACGGGCTCGACCCGGCCGACCCCGAGATCGCCGAGGCCCGCGCCGCGCTGCTGGACTCGCTGGCCGTGGTGGAGCACGGCATCACGTTCCGCTACGTCCCCGGCGGCACCTTCCTGATGGGCTCCGAGACCGGGGAACCGGACGAACGGCCGGTGCATCCGGTGCGCCTGCCGCACTACTGGCTGTCGGAGGCCCCGATCAGCTGGGCCGCCTACTGCGCGCTCATGGACTGCGAGCCGCCCCCGGACGGGTCGCCCCGCGGTGGGGACGACGACTTCGGCTTCTTCCTCGAGAACAAGATCCGCCTCCAGTACTGCGAGGACGCCACCACCCGCGCGGTCGACTGGCACGCCCACGCCGCCCCGCACAAGTGGTACAGCGGCGACCGGGAGATCGACTCGCGGGACATCTTCGGCACCCCGCCGCGCGAGGACCCCGAGCGGCCCTGGCGGTACGACACCAAGCCGATGGTCAGCGTCTCCTGGGAGCAGGCCGCGGAGATGGGCCGTCGCCTGACCACCGGGCGGGCCGTCTACCGGCTGCCCACCGGGGCCGAGTGGGAACGGGCCGCCCGCGGCGGGCTGATCGGCCGCCGCTACCCGTGGGGCGACGAGCCGCCCACGCCGGAGCGGTGCGACTTCGACCGCTTCGACGAGTTCTCCGTCCTGCCGTCGCGCCGCCTGCCGCCCAACGGGTACGGCCTGTACGCGATGTCGGGCTCGGTGTGGGAGTGGACGGCCGACTGGTACGACGCCCGGTACTACGCCCACAGCCCGGAGGCCGACCCGACCGGACCGGCCGAGGGACAGGAGAAGGTGCTGCGCGGCGGATCCTGGGCGGACTGCGCCGATGTGGTCACGGTGTCGTTCCGGATGTCCTGCGCGGTGGGCGACCACGGCAACTACATGAGCCCCACCATCGGCTTCCGGCTGTGCCGCCGGGAGCCGCGGACCCGGCGCTAGTCTGGAGGCGCATGTCGCACCGGCGCGGTCTCCGAAGAAGCCGCAAACTCTCTCAGGGGACCCGGCCGGGACTTGCGTGGCAGGCGGTCGGAGTCCTCCGGCCGCCTGTCGTGCGCCGTCAGCGCTGCAACGCCGCCACCGGCTCGATCCGCATCGCCCGGACCGCCGGGAGCAGGCCCGCCACCGTGCCGGCCGCCGCGCCGCCCAGCGACGCCGCCACCGCCACCCCCAGATCGATCACCGGGGTCCAGCCGTTCCACAGCGACACCCCGGAGATCACCGCCACCCCGGTCAGCGCCCCCGTCACCCCGCCGAACCCGCCCAGCAGCGACGTCTCCCCGAGCAGTTGCAGGAAGATGTGCGACGGCCGGCCGCCCACCGAACGGCGCAGCCCGATCTCCGGGATCCGGGCGGCGATGCCCGCGGTCGCGGCGTTGCCGATGGACACCGTGCCCATCGCCATCACCACCACGCTGAGCATCAGGCTGATCCGGGTCACGTCCCCCTCGATCTCCCGGCGCAGCGTCCGCGGATCCGGCGGGGCGACCGCCTCCAGCGCCCCGGGTCCCTCCGGGCGCAGCGCCAGCGGCGCCTGGGCGCTGATCGTCTGGGCCGCGCCCGGCACCGTCGCCACCAGCACGTCCCGTTCGGCCTGCCCGGCCCCGGCGGCCAGCGGATCGGCGGTCCGCGCCGGGACCAGCAGCGCCAGCATCGCCTCCGGCCGCCGCGCCACCTGGTCGTACACGCCGATCACGGTGTACGGACGGTCGCCGATGAAGATCGCCGTGCCGATCCGGGTCACCCCCAGCTGCCGGGCCAGCGGCGCGGGCAGCATCACCACCGGCGCCGCCCGCCGTTCGTGGAAGTCCCCGTAGGCGCGGCCCGCCGTGATCCGCGGCCGCATCGCGCGCAGCGCCTCCGGATCGGCGCCCATCAGCTTGATGCGGGACTGCTCGGCGGTGAAGGCGGCGAACCGCCGTACCGGCTGCTCCTCCAGCAGGATCCGCCGGCCCGCCGCCGCCACCCCGTTCAGTTCCCGCAGCCGCGCCAGCCGCCGCTCGGAGTGCCAGTCCGCGGCCAGCCCCGCCTGCCCGGGCCGCACCAGCACCTCGGTGGCCCGCCGCACGTCGAACGACTCCGACACCTGGTGCTCCAGCGTGGACCCCAGGCCCAGGGTGGACACGAACGCCGCCGCGCCCAGCACCGTGCCCAGCGCGGTCAGCAGCGACCGGCCCGGATGCCGCAGCGTCGAGGTCACCGACTCGCGGCCCAGATCCCACGGCCGCAGTCGCGGCGGGCGCACCCCCAGCGCCGCCATGGCGTCCCGGTGGCGGGCCCCGGCCCGCCGCAGCGGCCTCATGCCGGTCCCACGACCCCGTCGACCACCCGGAGCCGCTGCTCGCCGGCGGCGGCGACCTCCGGCTCGTGGGTCACCACCACCACGGTCAGCCCGGCCCGGCTCAGCTCCCGCAGCAGCTCCAGCACGTTCGCGGTGTTGGCCGAGTCCAGGTTCCCGGTCGGCTCGTCGCAGAACAGCACCCGCGGGCGGGCGGCGATGGCCCGGGCGATCGCCACCCGCTGCCGCTCCCCGCCGGACAGCGTGCGCGGGTCGGCGTGCAGCCGGTGCGTCAGCCCGATCCGTTCCATCGCCTCCGTGGCGAGCGCGCGCCGCGCCCGGCGGCCGTGCGGCCCGTACAGCATGCCGATCTCCACGTTCTCCAGCGCGGTCCGCCCGGGCAGCAGATGGAACGCCTGGAACACGAAGCCGAACATCTGCCCCCGCACCGCGTTCCGCAGCACCTCGGCGGCGCCGCACAGCTCCACCCCGTCCACCCGGTAGGACCCCGCGGTCGGGGTGTCCAGCAGCCCCAGCAGGTTGAGCAGCGTCGACTTGCCCGAGCCGGACGGGCCGGTGATCGTCACGTACGCGCCGCGGGCGATGTCCAGGGTCGTCGGGCGCAGCGCGTGCACCGGGAAGCCGTCGTCGTAGACCCGGCTCACCCCGTCCAGCCGCAGCAGCGCGGCGCCGTCAGCCTCGGCCACCGGTGCCTCCGAGGTTGCTCTCGCTCACCACGACGGGGGTGCCGGGGCCGAGCACGCCGTCCGGCACCGCGTCGGTGATCTCCACCCAGCCGCCGGCCATCTTCCCGGCGGTGACCGTCACGTCGGTGCGCCGCCCGCCGGGGCCGAGGACGGTCACCTGGGTGCCGCCGTCCGGGCGGGAGAACACCGCGGTCACCGGCACCGCCAGCACCTCGGCGGAGCCGTCGGCCGCGCCCACGTCGATGCGGACGGTCCGGTCCTCGGCCGGTTCGAGCGGCGCGCCGGTGAACTCCAGCCGGATCCGGAACCCGCTCTCCTCGCCCTGCCCGCCGTTCACCACGCTGCGCCCCACCGAGACGATCTCCGCCTCGGCCCGGCGGCCCGCCACGTCGTCGGTGACCTGTGCCCGCAGCCCCTCGCGCAGCAGGTCCACCTGCTCGGCGGTGGCCAGCGTCTCCAGGTACGGGTCGCCGCCGTCCAGTTCCACCAGCGGGCTCCGGGCGTCGGACAGCACCGACCCGACCTTGACCCGGACCCGGGTGACGCGCCGCCCGGTGCGGTCCACCCGCAGTACGGCCGAGCGGGCGAGCACCGGCCCCGAGGCGGGCGCGTCCGCCTGGGGCGACGGCTCCCGGCCGCCGGGGTCCGGCTCGCCGTCGCCGCCGTCGCCGCCGCCGCCGGTGTCCGGCGCGGCCGAACGCGGGGCGCGGTGCCCGCGGTCGCGGTACAACCTGTCCACCGCCGCCTGGGTGACCTCGTCGTATGCGCCGCGCGCCCCGGTGCGGTAGCCGAGCCGCCGCAGGACCTGCTGGATCTCGGCCACGTCCGGGCCGGTCATCCCGGGCAGGATGTCGCGGTAGAGCGCGAACGGCATCCGGACGACGAACATCGGCTCGCCCGAACGGACCAGCAGCACCTGTCCCTCCCGGAGCCTGTCGCCCTTGCGCACCGGCACCGAGGTCACGACGCTGGCCTCGCCCACCGCCGCCGCCGGGGGACGCAGCGGGACGCTCGGCCCCGGCTTGACCCTGCCGCGCAGGATCACCGGCTCGGTCAGCCGCCGTTCCTCCGCCACGGCGGTGACCACCGACGCCTCCGGCGGCGCCGCGTCGGCCACCACCTGCGCGGGCGACTTCAACCGCGGGCCGACCACCACACCGCCCACCGCCAGCGACACCACGACCGCCGCGAACACCGCCACCCCGGCCCGCCGCCCCCGCCGCACCGTCCGGCCACCGGGAACGCCGGACTCCTCCTCCGGCTCGCTCATGTTCTGCCGATCAGGGTGGCGGCGCGGGTGACGAGGGTGTCCAGTGTCGCGGTGAGCTCGGTGAACTCGGTCTCGTGGCGGCGCATCACCTCGTCCTGGAGTTTCCGGGAGATCTCCGTCAGCGTTCTGGTACGGCCGGTGCTCTGGTTGCACTCGGCGTACACCACCGCGAACTTGACCTCCTCGGCGGTGGGCACGTAGGCGCGGGCGGGGATCGCGGGTCCGACCTGCACGGTGCCTCTGCGCGGGGTGGGCCGCCAGGACTCCTCCCGGCCGCCGAAGCCCAGCCGGACGCCGAAGCTGCGCGGCTCCGGCTGGCCGGCCGAGGACGCGGGCGCGCCGGCGGCGCCGGGATCACGGCCCTGGCCCTCCTTGCCGGGGCCGGCGCCGCCGCCGGGGGTGGCGACCGGCCGGTATCCGCTCTCGGCGAGACAGCTCAGCAGCGCCTTGTTGAGGCGTGTCCATTCCGGGTGGGCCTGTAGTTGCCGGCCATAGTCGGTGATCAGTTTGTTGGACAGGTCGTTGATGCTCGAATAGAGCCGCTTGGCGGACGGCCCGATCTTGCGCCAGGCGTCCTCCTGGCAGCGTTCGTGGCTCTTGTCGAAGGACTTGTCGAAGCTGACGACGGACGGCGGCTGGGCGGGAGAGTTCCACTCGTAGCCGAATCCGTACCGGCGGGCGTGCGCCTCGTCGGGCGGCCCGAAACGGGCCGGGGTGATCCGCATGAGGTTGCGGGCGCGGTCCGGTTCCGGAACTCCGGCCTGCGCCAGTTGCGGATATCCCGCCTGTTTCATGCATTCGGCGGTGAGCTTGACATGGGCATAGTTGAGCAGTTCGACCTTGTATTCGGGGAACTGCTCGAACGAGAGCCGCCCGGCGGACTCGGGTGCCGGGCCGGCGCCGGAGGAGTCGCCGGAGGAACAGGAGGCGCACAATGCGCCCAGCGACAGGGCGGCCAGCCCGCCGGAGATCCATCGAGCTTTTCTCACCATCGTCACTGTCCTATCTCGGCGGGCCGGGACGCGAAAGGCGGCCGTCGGGGACCGGCCGGGGCCGGGTCCCCGACGGACCCGGCCCCGCGGTCGCGTGCTAGCAGCGCACGTGCCAGTTGTTCACGTCCTGCCACCCGCTCGGGAAGTTCCGGTAGACGCCGTCCCGCGGCATGGTCACGTAGCCGACGCCCTCGTTGTACATGCGGACCGAGCACGCGGTGTCGCGGTTGCGGTACGAGCGCGAGTTGTCGTGGAACCGCACGCCGCTCAGCCCGCGGTTGTTGAACGTGTCGTCCTCGTGGTAGTAGTCGCTGTACCAGAAGTGGCGGGTCGGGTTGGAGTTCTCGGCGATGGACGTCGAGTAGTAGAAGAAGCAGATCTCGCCGGTGTTGCAGGCCAGTTGCCCGTCGCCGATGTCGGCGGCGGAGGCGGCCGGCGCGGCCAGGATGGCCGCCCCCGCCATGGCGCCGATGAACGCGCCGCCGGTGGCGGCCCTGACCGCCGTTGTCCTCAGTTTGCCGAGCATGATGTCGGCCCTCCTTGCCGTCGCTGCGGCCGGGCGCCCGAAGAAGCCGCAAACCGAACCCCCGAACCGTCGCCGGCATAATCGCATCTGGCGATGCCGGTGCAGCCGACGGAAAAGAGTTCTCTCTCTCAAGGCCCCCGTGCCTGTTTGCGTGGATGTCCAGGACATTAACACGGCATTTATGGCGACGGTGGAGATCATTTGTCCGGAGTCGGCCGGAGGTGCCGTTCCGGTCGGTCATTTCCGGTGCTTTCGCGGCGCGGTCCGAAGATCGTCGATATTTCACGCCGTCTCCTTTCCGGTGGTGGATCGGCGGAGCCGGCCGTGGGGGCGGTCGCCGCCGGTCCGCGGGACCGCCGTCCCGTGCGGCTCCGGTCCGGCTCGACGGACCCGTCCCCGGGACCGGCCACCGGGTTTCGGGCGCTCGCCGGGGCGGCCGGAGCGGTGGCCGGACCCGGTCAGACCGGCTTTTCACCGCCGTGGCACGGCCAGCGGATGGCCGGGCACGATCACGTCCACCCCCGGCAGCGCCGCGATCGCGGCCGTGACCGCCGTGTACCGTTCGGGGGCGCGCAGGACCACCCGGAACACCGCCGGGACGCTCCCCGGCTGCAGGGACGCGGTGGTCCCGGGATTCTCGGCGATGCGGGTGCGCAGACGTTCGGTGGCCTGCTGCGCCGACTCGAACGTGACCGACCTGACCTCGGGAAGGGCGGCCAGCCGCCGTTGGACGTCCGCGCGCTGGGCGGCGGTGACGTCGCGTCGCCCGCAGGCGGGGTTGCCGGAGTCACGTCCGCACAGGAAGACCGACAGGTTCCGCTCGTGGACCGGCGCGGAGGCCGCCGTCCGGGAGGGGCGGGCCGCCGGTTCACGGCCGTCGCCGCCCGCCGGGGCGAACGCCAGGAACGTTCCGGCGGTGACGGCCGCCAGCGCCGCCGCCACCGCGAGGGGAGCGGCTCGCCGGGAGGCGCGGGGCCGTTCCGGCGGCAGCCGCAGTTCCGGGACGTCCTGCGGGCCGAGCGTGTCGCCGACCGCGGTGAGCGCGTCGCGCAGGCGCCGCTGCGTGTTCATTGGACCTCCCTGAGCATCCGGGCCAGCGCGGCCATCGCCCGCGAGGTGGTGGACTTGACGGTGCCCCGGCTGATCCGCATCGTCTCGGCGATCTCCGCCTCGGACAGCTCGCAGAAGTAGCGCAGCACCAGGGCCTCGCGCTGGCGGGCGGGCAGGCGGTGCAGCGCGGTCATCACCTCGCGGCGGTCCTCGCCCACGATCGCCGCGGCCTCCGCCGACCAGATCGGCGGCAGGTGCTCGGCCCGGAACGGCAGCCGGCGGCGCCGCAGCACGTTGCGGCACCCGTTGAGGACCGCCGACCGGGCATAGGTCAGCGCCCGGTCCCGGTCCCGCAGGTGCGGCCACCGCCGGTACAGGCCGAGGAACGCCTCCTGAACGACGTCCTCGGCGGTGGGCCGGTCGCCGACCATCACCAGCGCCAGCCTCATCAACCCGAGGGCATGCCCCTCGTAGAGGGCGGTGACCGCCGTCGCGACGTCCTCGGAATGCCCGTCCATCGCCCGGCCGAACACCACTGCTTCAGCCTCCATGTCCCAGAGACACCGGGGAATCCCTCCGGTTGCTCCGCCCGGCCCGGAAAACGGACCGGAACGGCGAAGGGCCCGCACCTTTGCTTGGGTTCTAGGGGTCGATGCAACACCTCAGTTCTTGGGGGGTTGTGTTGGACTTCGAGATCCGTGGGGTTCGGTCGCCGCAGGGGCCGGTGAAGCTGGCCGCTGAGCGGGCGGCATACTTCGAGCTCATGCGGCAGGGCCACGGCAACGAGGCCGCGTGCCGGATCGTCGGGGTGAACCCGAAGACCGGCAGGCGCTGGCGGAACGGACGCAGAGCGTCCGGGAAGAACAAGGCGGCTCCACCGGCGAACGTGCCGGTGGAGCCGCCTTCGTGTTCGGGCAGGTACTTGAGCGAGGACGAGCGGATCGTGATCGCCGACCGGCGGCGGGAGAAGATCTCGATCCGGCAGATCGCCGTTGAGCTGGGCCGACCGGCCTCGACGATCAGCCGGGAGATCAAACGCAACCGTCACCCCGGCAGCGGCGACTACCGGCCGCATGCCGCCCAGGCCCGTGCCGACGCCCGCAGGCCCCGCCCGAAACAAGGGAAGATCGCGGCCAACCCGGAGCTCAAGCAAGCGGTGCGGGCCGGGCTTGAGCGGGAATGGAGCCCCGAGCAGATCAGCAACCTGCTGAAGCTGGCCCACCCCGACCGCCCGGAGATGCACGTGTCCCACGAGACGATCTACCAGGCTCTCTACGTCCAGGGCCGCGGCGAACTACGCCGCGAACTCACCAGGGCGTTGCGGACGGGGCGGACCGTCCGCAAACCCCACCGGCGTCCCGACCAGCGCCAACCTCGCTTCACCGGCCCAATGGTGATGATCTCAAAGCGGCCGGCCGAGGCCGACGACCGTGCGGTCCCCGGCCACTGGGAAGGCGACCTGATCATCGGGGCGGGCAACCAGTCCCAGATCGGCACCCTGGTCGAGCGCGCCAGCCGCTACGTCCTGCTCGTCCCGCTGCCCGGCAGCCGGGACGCCCAGACCGTCGCCGCCGCCCTCACCACCACCATGCGCACGCTGCCCGCCGAGCTGAGACGGTCCCTCACCTGGGACCAAGGCGCCGAGATGGCCGATCACCAGCAGTTCAGCCTCGCCACCAACCTGCCCGTCTACTTCTGCGACCCGCACTCGCCCTGGCAACGAGGCTCCAACGAGAACACCAACGGGCTGCTCCGCCAGTACTTCCCCAAGGGCACCGACCTGTCGGTCCACACCCCCGAACACCTCGCCGCGATCGCCGCCCGTCTCAACAGCCGACCACGCAAAACGCTGGGCTGGGAAACCCCAGCCCAGCGTCTCGCTAAGCTACTGGCAACCGCCAGTTGACCATCTGTGTTGCAACGACCCGTTGAATCCGCCTTGCAGGTACGGGCCCTTTTGCGTCACCGGTCGTCGGCGTCAGTCCTTGTTGAAGTTGATGGCGCCTTCGACGGGGGGTGGGGTGTCGGGGACGCCGGCGGGCTTGGGCACGCCCTTGAAGGTGAACTTAGCGCCCTCGCCCTCGCCTTCGGTGTCGACGATGACGATCTGTCCGGCCTTCAGGTCGCCGTACAGGATCTTCTCCGACAGGGCGTCCTCGATCTCCCGCTGGATGGTGCGGCGCAGCGGCCGGGCGCCGAGTACCGGGTCGTAGCCGCGGGTGGCCAGCAGGTCCTTGGCGGCGGGCTTGAGTTCGATGCCCATGTCCCGGTCCCGCAGCCGTTCGTCGACGCGGGCGATCATCAGGTCGACGATCTGGATGATCTCCTTGGGGGTGAGCTGGTGGAACACCACGATGTCATCGACCCGGTTGAGGAACTCGGGCCGGAAGTGCTGCTTGAGCTCTTCTTGCACCTTGGCCTTCATCCGCTCGTAGTCCCCGGCGTGGTCGTCGGCGCGGGTGAAGCCGAGGGACTGGCCCTTGGAGATGTCGCGGGTGCCCAGGTTGGTGGTCATGATGATCACGGTGTTCTTGAAGTCCACCACCCGGCCCTGCGCGTCGGTCAGCCGCCCGTCTTCGAGGATCTGCAGCAGGCTGTTGAAGATGTCGGGGTGGGCCTTTTCGATCTCGTCGAACAGCACCACCGAGAACGGCTTGCGCCGCACCTTCTCGGTCAGCTGCCCGCCCTCCTCGTACCCGACGTAGCCGGGCGGGGAGCCGAACAGCCGCGAGACGGTGTGCTTTTCCATGAACTCGCTCATGTCCAGCTGGATCAGCGCGTCCTCGTCCCCGAACAAGAACTCCGCCAGCGTCTTGGACAGCTCGGTCTTCCCGACACCGGAGGGGCCGGCGAAGATGAACGACCCACCCGGCCGCTTGGGGTCCTTGAGCCCGGCGCGGGTGCGGCGGATCGACTGCGACAGCGCGCGGATGGCGTCCTCCTGGCCGATCACCCGCTTGTGCAGCTCCTCTTCCATCCGCAGCAGCCGGGAGGTCTCCTCCTCGGTCAGCTTGAACACCGGGATACCCGTGGCGGTGGCCAGGACCTCGGCGATCAGCTCCTCGGTGACCTCGGCGACCACGTCCATGTCGCCGGCCTTCCACTCCTTCTCCCGCTGCGCCTTGGCGGCCAGGAGCTGCTTTTCGGTGTCGCGCAGCGCGGCGGCCTTCTCAAAGTCCTGGGCGTCGATCGCCGATTCCTTCTCCCGGCGCACCCCGGCGATCTTCTCGTCGTACTCCCGCAGATCCGGCGGCGCCGTCATCCGCCGAATCCGCATCCGGCTGCCGGCCTCATCGATCAAATCGATCGCCTTGTCCGGCAGGAACCGATCCGAGATGTACCGATCCGCCAACTGCGCCGCCGCCACCAACGCCCCATCGGTGATCGACACCCGATGATGCGCCTCGTACCGGTCCCGCAGACCCTTCAAGATCTCGATCGTGTGCGCGAGCGAGGGTTCGGCCACCTGCACCGGCTGGAAACGCCGTTCCAGCGCGGCGTCCTTCTCCAGGTAGCGGCGGTACTCGTCGAGCGTCGTGGCGCCCACGGTCTGCAGCTCGCCGCGCGCCAGCATCGGCTTCAGGATCGACGCCGCGTCGATCGCGCCCTCGGCGGCGCCCGCACCCACCAGGGTGTGGATCTCGTCGATGAACAGGATGATGTCGCCGCGGGTGCGGATCTCCTTGAGCACCTTCTTCAGACGCTCCTCGAAGTCACCGCGGTAGCGGGAGCCCGCGACCAGGGCACCGAGGTCGAGGGTGTAGAGCTGCTTGTCCTTGAGGGTCTCCGGCACCTCGCCCTTGACGATCTTCTGCGCCAGGCCCTCCACCACGGCCGTCTTGCCGACGCCGGGCTCACCGATCAGGACGGGGTTGTTCTTGGTACGGCGGGACAGCACCTGCATGACCCGCTCGATCTCGGTGTCGCGACCGATCACCGGGTCGAGCTTGCCCTCACGGGCCGCCTGGGTCAGGTTGCGGCCGAACTGGTCCAGGACCGCCGACCCCTGCGGCGCCGACTCGGCCGGCCCCGCGGCCGCGGGCTCCTTGCCCTGGTAGCCGTGCAGCAACTGGATCACCTGCTGCCGCACCCGGTTCAGATCCGCACCCAGCTTCACCAGCACCTGCGCCGCAACACCCTCACCCTCCCGGATCAACCCCAAAAGGATGTGCTCGGTCCCGATGTAGTTGTGACCCAGCTGCAACGCCTCACGCAGCGACAGCTCCAACACCTTCTTGGCCCGCGGCGTGAACGGGATATGCCCCGACGGCGCCTGCTGCCCCTGGCCGATGATCTCCTCGACCTGCTGCCGCACCGCCTCAAGACTGATCCCCAGGCTCTCCAGAGCCTTCGCCGCCACACCCTCACCCTCATGGATCAACCCCAAAAGGATGTGCTCGGTCCCGATGTAGTTGTGGTTGAGCATCCGGGCCTCTTCCTGGGCCAGGACGACGACCCGCCGCGCGCGGTCGGTGAACCTCTCGAACATCCAGTCGCCTCCTCAGGCGCCGGTCCCCAAGGAGACCTTCGAGGCCGGGGACTATTGAGCCGTACAAGACATCCAACTACCTACCGGCCCCTGATGCTTCCTCCGTACGCCGCAAGCGAAAAGGCACGGTCACGCGCGAGTTGATCGTTTGTGACGGATCCCTTGTGGGAAGGCGGATGGGGATGGGTCGGCGGCGCCGGTGACGTCACTATGCGCGCATGCCTTCCCGCCCCCCGGGGCGCCGGCATCACCGGTCGCCCGCGGGGCGTGCGGCCTGGGTACCGTGAAGGCGTGCGGCTCACGAGGTTCACGGATCTGGCGCTGCGGATCGCCATGCGGCTGGCGGTGGCCGATCCCGCCGAGGTCTACACCACCCGCCAGGTCGCCGAGGCCGTGAACGCCCCGTACACCCATGTGGCCAAGGTGGTCGGCCGGCTGAGCGAGCTCGGCGTGGTGGAGGCCCGGCGTGGGCGCGGCGGCGGGCTGGTGCTGACCGAGCGCGGCCGCGACGCCTCGATCGGCGCTCTGATGCGCGAGCTGGAGGGCGCGGGCGACGTGGCGGGCTGCGAGGACTCCCCGCCCTGCCCGCTGCGGTCGGCCTGCCGGCTGCGCGACGCGCTGCGCCGCGCCCAGGAGGCGTTCTACGCGGCCCTGGACCCGGTGACGGTGCGCGATCTGGTGGACGGCCCCTCCGAGCCGGTGCTGGTCCGGCTGCTGGACCGGCGTCCCTAGCGGTTCCCCACCCCCGGTGCGGACCCCCGGCAGGGCGGCCGGATAATTCGAGTATCAGATTCCTATTTGGAGGAACGATGCTGTCCGACCAGTCGGCCGCCCTCGTCCGCGTCACCCTGCCCGCCGTCGCGAACGCCATCGGGGAGATCACCCCGCGTTTCTACGACCGGATGTTCGCCGCCCACCCCGAGCTGCTCCGCGACCTGTTCAACCGGGGCAACCAGGCCAACGGCACCCAGGCCAGGGCGCTGGCCGGCTCGATCGCCGCGTTCGCCGGGATGCTGCTGGAGCACCCCGGCCGGCGGCCCGACGCGATGCTCGCCCGGATCGCCCACAAGCACGCCTCGCTCGGCATCACCGCCGACCAGTACACGATCGTGCAGCGGCACCTGTTCGCCGCCATCGCCGAGGTGCTCGGCGACGCGATCACCCCCGAGGTCGCCGCCGCCTGGGACGAGGTCTACTGGCTGATGGCCGGGGCGCTGATCGCGCAGGAGGCCAGGCTGTACGCCGAGGCCGGTGTCGCGGACGGCGACGTGTGGCGGCCCTGGAGGGTCGTCGGCCGCCTCCAGGAGACCCCCGACGCGGTGACGTTCATGCTGCGCCCCGCCGACCGCTCGCCCGCCCCGCCGTTCCGGCCCGGCCAGTACGTGTCGGTGCGCGTCCCGCTGCCGGACGGCGCCGGCCAGATCCGCCAGTACAGCCTGTCGTGCGCCCCCAACGGCACGGACCGGTGGATCACGGTCAAGCGGGTGGCCGCGGCCGACGGCGCCCCGGCCGGCGAGGTCTCCACCTGGCTGCACGACAACGTCCGCGAGGGCGACGTGCTCACCGTCAGCGCCCCGTTCGGCGACACCGTGCTCGACGACGGCGAGTCGCCGGTCCTGCTGGCCTCCGGCGGCATCGGCTGCACCCAGACCATCAGCATGCTCGCCCATCTGGCCAACACCGGATCCCCGCGCCGCGTCATCGTCGTGCACGCCGACCGCAGCCAGGACAGCCACGCCTTCCGCACCGACCTGGACCTGCTCGTGGCCAAGCTCCCCGACGCGCAGGCGCACGTCTGGTACGAGCACCCGGTGGGGGAGTGGCCCGCCGAACGGACCGGCCTGGCCGACCTGTCCGGCATCGACGTGCCCGAGGACGTCCGCGCCTACCTGTGCGGCCCCCTGCCGTTCATGCGCGCCGTCCGCGCCCGGCTCCTGGACCGCGGCGTCCCGCCGTCCCGCATCCACTACGAGGTCTTCGGCCCCGACCTGTGGCTGGCCGACGCCTGAGCCGGCCGACCCGCATCAGGCCAGGCAGCGCAGTGCGGTGCGCAGCGGAGAGGGCAGCGGGTGGTCGTCCGGCAGGCGCGCGGTGGTGGCGTCCACGAACTCGGCCGGCGACAGTTCCGCCCGCTGCTCTCCCAGCCGCACCAGATAGCGGTCGCCAGCGGCCTCGACCTGGACGGGCGTGTCGGTCTCGCTCAGTGCGAAGAGCCCGACCCGGCACCGCCAGTCGGTGCGCTCGGGCGCCTCGTCGTCCGTCACCGGGGCCCCGACGTCGTCGGCGTGGGTGGCGTACTCGGAGCAGTAGTGGAAGGTCTGCAGGCCCACCGGATAGGGCCCGGCCATGGTGGGCAGCGCCGCGTCGGCACCGCGCTCGCGCATCCGCCGCCGGGTGTCGGCGTTCTGGGTGCGCCACTCGTCCAGCACCTCCGCCACCGGCCGGTCCCGGCGGGTGCTCACGCACCACTCGTTGAACGCGGCCAGCCCCCCGACGCCCTCCCGTTCCAGCAGGGCGAACAGGCCGGGCAGGTCGTCGTCCAGGCAGGCGTGGTTGTACAGCTCCTCACCGGCCAGATGCGCCAGCACGTCCCGTACCGACCAGCCGGCGCACCGCGAGGGGCGGTCCCACTCCTGACCGGACAGCCCGTCGAAGTACGCCTCCAGCCGGGCGGCCTCGGCGTCGAAGATGCCGAACGGGTCGAGGTCCTTCAGCGGTGCAACGTCCATCAGCCCAATCTACGCCGCCCGCCCCGCACATCACGGAACGGTCACATCTGCCCTTCGGGCTTTTCCGGAATCGTGGTCCTGATGGCGTCGCCCAGCTCGATCAGCACGTCCCCGGCGGGCTCGTACCTGGCGGGGACCGTCACCTCGACGTAGGCCTGCCGGCCCACCGCCGTGTAGGTCACCGGACGGCCCTCCGGGTAGGGGAACCAGTGCACCCCGTTGATCGTGATCAGCTGGGCGTCGGGCCGCATCGCCGGCGGCCGCGGCACCCCGCAGCGCAGCGCGATCGCCGGCGACCCCCACGCGGCGGTCAGCGGCGACTCCGGCGAGGTGTCCCGGCGTTCCCGGCCCTTGACCCGTTCGGGCAGCCGCAGCCCGGCGCACAGCTTCGCGGACGCCGCGTCCGGAGCGGGGGGCGGCACCTTCACCGCGCCGTCCCCGCAGGCCGCGGCCACCGGCAGCAGCCCGAGCAGCAGCAGCGCGCGCACCCGGCTAGATGTGGACGATCGGGCAGGTGAGCGTCCGGGTGATCCCCTCCACCGTCTGGATCTGCGCGACGACGAGCTTGCCGAGCTCGTCCACATTCCGCGCCTCCGCTCGCACGATGACGTCGTAGGGTCCCGTCACGTCCTCCGCCTGGGTCACCCCGGAGATGCCCGAGATCTCGTGAGCCACCTCGGCCGCCTTGCCTACCTCGGTCTGGATGAGGATGTAGGCCTGCACCATCACGTCCTCCCCGGGCGGAGAAAAAGCCGTTGGACGGCAACCGTATCGTGTATCCGCAGGGGCGCGGCAGCCGCCCCCGGAAAACCTACGGCACGGGACGTCGACGGGAAGAGCGGGGCGAAACGGAACCGATGAGCACCATCGGGGAGGCGGGCGAGTTCGCCCTGATCGAACGGCTCGTCGCGCGCCTGCCGCAGGGGCCGTCGGTCGCCCTGGGCCCCGGCGACGACGCCGCGGTGATCGCCGCCCCCGACGGCCGTGTGGTCGCCACCTCCGACCTGCTGGTGGAGGGCCGCCACTTCCGGCGCGACTGGTCGGGGCCGTACGACATCGGACGCAAGGCCGCCGCGCAGAACCTCGCCGACGTCGCCGCGATGGGCGCCCGCCCCACCGCCCTGCTGCTGGGCCTGGCCGCGCCGCCGGACACCCCGCTGGACTGGGCGCTGCGCCTGGCCGACGGGCTGCGCGAGGAGTGCGCCCTGGTCGGGGCGTCGGTGGCCGGCGGTGACGTGGTGCGCGCCCCGCAGATCACGCTCGCCGTCACCGCGCTGGGCGACCTGGGCGGCGGCCCGCCGCTGACCCGCTCCGGCGCCCGGCCCGGCGACGTGGTGGCCGTGCGCGGGCGGCTCGGGTACGCCTCGGCCGGGCTGGCGCTGCTGTCCGAGGGCCGCGACGGGCCCGCCGGACTGCTGGACGCCCACCGCCGGCCCCGGCCCCCGTACGAGGCCGGTCCGCAGGCCCGCGAGCTGGGCGCGACCGCCCTCATCGACGTCAGCGACGGACTGGTGCAGGACCTCGGTCATATCGCGGACGCCGCCGGGGTACTGATCGAACTGGACTCCGCCGCGCTGCCGGTCCCCGCCGAGCTGGGGCCGGGCGGGCTCCACCACGTGCTGACCGGCGGCGACGACCACGCCTTCGCGGGGACGTTCCCGCCGGACGCGCCGCTTCCGGGGAGCTGGACCGTGATCGGGCGGGTCGCCGCGGGACCGGCCGGCGTCGTGGTGGACGGACGTCCCCTCCAGGCGGGGGGTTGGGACCACTTCCGCTCCTGACGCCTGGTTGCGGGCCGTCCGCCCGACCTGGCCGGACGGATCACATTGGTGGGTTTATCGCTACAGTGGGCGCGCTTGGTCGGCCTTTTGATATATCTGCCTGTGACCGAAGAGGACGGAATGGGACGACACACCAAGCTGACCGAAGGCGACGCCGCCGCCGACGCCGACGAGGAGCACCGGCCAGAACGCCGCCCGGCCCGTAGCTGGAGCAGGATGCTCGTCTCGGTGCCGCTGCTGCCGATGGTCGCGCTGGTGGTCGCCATCGGGGTCGTCTCGTACGCGTGGGGCACCTCGCAGATCTCGCTGAACTTCGCCGGCGGCCCGCCGCAGCAGGCGCAGGCCGACTCCAGCGACAGCACCGTCGGCCGCGGCCGGGCGGCCGACCCGCAGCGCACCGGCGTGCTGATCTCGTTCCAGGTGGCCCGGCGCACCGAGACCGGCTACACCGGGACCGTGACCATCGCCAACCGCACCGGCAAGCCGGTGGAGCGCTGGCGGCTGGGCTTCAAGTTCGCCGACGCCCGGGTGCTGAGCGTACGGAACGCGGTGGTCGAGTCCAAGGGCCAGGTCACCTGGCTGCGCAACCGGGCCGCGGCCCCGGCCATCGCCCCCGGCGCCACCGTCAGGATCACCTACACCGCCGCCGGGACCCCGGCCCGCCCCACGGTGTGCAAGTTCAACGACGCCGCCTGCACGCTGGGCTGACCCGTCCGTCCGGGGACGCCCCTCGCCCCCCGGGGACGGCCGATCGCACGGCGGCGCGACGCGGCTAATGTGGGCCGCATGACCGATGAGCCCCCCATCGCACCCGCCCGGGTGCTCACCGTCGCCGGGTCCGACTCCGGCGGCGGCGCCGGCATCCAGGCCGACCTGAAGACGATGCTGGCCCTGGGCGTTCACGGGATGAGCGTCGTCACGGCCGTCACCGCGCAGAACTCCCTCGGCGTGCAGGGCTACTGGGAGCTGCCGCCGGAGGCGGTGCGGGCCCAGCTGGACTCGGTGCTGTCCGACATCGGCGCGCAGGCGGTCAAGACCGGCATGCTCGCCTCCCCGGTCCTGGTGGAGACGGTCGCCGAGGTACTGGCCGGGCTGGACGGCGTGCCGGTGGTCGTCGACCCGGTCGGCGTCTCCAAGCACGGCGACCCGCTGCTGGCCCCCGAGGCGGTGCACGCGGTGCGCACCGCCCTGCTGCCCACCGCCACCGTCGCCACCCCCAACCTGTGGGAGGTCGAGCAGCTCACCGGGGTGAAGGTGGTCGACGAGGCGGGGATGCGCGAGGCCGCCGAGGCGGTCAAGGCGCTCGGCCCGCGGTGGGCGCTGATCAAGGGCGGTCATCTGCCCGGCGAGCCCGCCGACCTGCTGTTCGACGGGGAACGCGAGTACCGGTTCAGCGCGTCCCGGCACGACAACCGGCACACCCACGGCACCGGCTGCACCCTGGCCTCGGCGATCGCCTCGCACCTGGCGCTCGGCGCGGAGGTGCCCGAGGCGGTGCGGCTGGCCAAGGAGTACGTCACCGGGGCCATCGCGGCGGGCTTCCCGCTGGGCGGCGGCATCGGCCCGGTGGACCACGGATGGCGGTTCCGGATCCCCGGCGCGACGGCCGATCAAACCCTCGAAAGGTAAAACCTGCTCGTCAGATTTGCCCATCCAGGTAAAACCGGCCCACCCTGGAGTGGCGGACCGAAACCCGTCGGTCACCTGGAGGTCAAGTCATGGCGACCGAAGCGCCATACCGTCACCTGGAAGAGCTCGCTACCCGGCTGAGCCGTGCCGGCCTGTGCACCCGTCTGGAGGAGCCGCTCGGCAAGGCCCCGCGCCTGCACGTCCTGAACCCGGACCTGCCCGTCGCCGAGGAGCACGTGATCATCGAGGCGCACAGCGACCAGGACTGGTTCTGGTGGGCCTGGGCTGAGCGCATCGCCCCCGCGGGCGAGATGGACCGCGCCGTCAGCGGCATCCGCCGCGTGCTCGGCGCCGCCGCCTGAGCCCGCCCGAAACGCTCGCCTCCCCCTGCACCCCCGCGGCGATGCCCCGGCCGGACGTTCGTCTCCCTTGCCCGGCCGGGGCATCGCCGTGTCATCCGGCGCTCACTCGACCCCGATGAGCAGCGGGTACAGCACCTGGCCGCCCTCGTAGGCGACCAGCTCGACGTCCGGCCTGGTCTCCCGCAGATGCCCCTCCAGCAGGTCGGCCAGGTCCTCCGGGGCGCGTTCGCCGGTGATCAGCGTGACCAGCTCGCCGCCGCCCCCCAGCATCCGGTCCAGCACCTGCCGGGCCACCGCCGCCAGGTCGGCGCCGATCACCGCCACGTCGCCCTCCACCAGGCCCAGCACGTCCCCGGCCCGGCACAGGCCCACGCTGGTGACGCCCTCCCCGGTGGCGATCTGCAGATGCCCGAACCGGGTCGCGCCCGCCGCCCGGGTCATCGCGATCACGTCGTCGTCGAACCGGCGCAGCGGATCGTGCACCGCCAGCGCCGCCAGCCCCTGCACCGACGCCTTGGTCGGCAGCACCGCGATCCGCGCCCCGCTGTCGCGGGCGCGTTCGGCCGCCGCCTCCGCCACCGCCAGCACCTCGGGCTCGTTCGGCAGCACCGCCACCTCGTCCCCGGCCGCCAGCATCGCCTCCGCGAGCACCGCCGCCGGCGGCACCGTGCCCGGCTCGCGCCGCACCACCCGCGCCCCGGCCTCCTCGAACAGAGCCGCCAGCCCCGCCGCCGCGGTCACCGCCACCACCGCGCGGCCCCGGCACGGCGCCTGCGGTCCCTCGGGGGCGTGCAGGTACGTCACCCGGATCCGGTGCGCCCGGCCCGCCGCCAGCCCCGCCTCGATCGCCGCGCCCGCGTCGTCGACGTGGACGTGCACGTTCCACAGGCCGTCCCCGCCGACCACCACGAGCGAGTCGCCGAGCCCGTCCAGCCGCTCGCGCAGCCCGCCGACCGCCTCGTCCGGGGCGTCCAGCAGGTACATCACCTCGTAGCCGGGACCGGGGCCGGCGGGCTCCTCCCGGACGGTCACCGGACGTTCCGGGGCGGGCACCGCGTACCATTCCGGGAACTCGTCGGTGATCACCGCCGTCAGCGCGTCCAGCAGCACGCACAGCCCGGCCGCGCCCGCGTCCACCACCCCGCCGGCGGCCAGCGCGTCCAGTTGCCCGGTGGTGCGCCGCAGCGCCCGGCGCGCCCCCGCCGCCGCGGCGCGCGCCACCTCCGGCAGCACCGGCTCGGCCTCACCGGCGGCGGCGGAGGCGGCGTCCAGCACGGTCAGGATGGTGCCCTCCACGGGATGCTCCACCGCGGCGCGCGCCGCGGCGGCGGCGTTGCGCAGCGCCTGCGCCAGCACCGGCCCGCCGACCTCGGCCGCCTCGCCGCCGCAGACCTCGGCCATGCCGCGCAGCACCTGGCTGAGGATCACTCCCGAGTTGCCGCGCGCCCCCAGCAGCGCCCCCCGGGCCAGTTCCCGCCACACCTCGGCGGACTCGGCGTCCTCCGGCAGCCCCGCCACCGCCTCGGCCGCCGCGAGCACGGTCAGATGCAGGTTCGTGCCGGTGTCCCCGTCCGGGATCGGGAAGACGTTCAGCGCGTCGATCTCCGCACGGGTACGGCCCAGCGCCTCCGCGGCCAGACCGCACCACCGGCGCACCGCCGGCGCGTCCAGGACCTCTCCCACACCCACCCCCTTGCGTGCCCCGGAAGGGTAGTACCGGCCTCGTCCCGGCGTCCGTGCGGACCGGCGCTGATTCGCGTACCCGAGCGAGGGTCGGCTACCCTGGCTGAGCGCACCCGCCAGGGGCGCCACTTGGCGAGCGCTCGAATCCGGGCGCCCACACGGCATCGACATCACTTGGAGTTTCCCGTGGCTTCCGTTTGCGACGTCTGCGGCAAGGGACCCGGTTTCGGCATGCGCGTCTCCCACTCGCACCGCCGCACCCCGCGCCGCTGGAACCCCAACATCCAGCGCGTGCGCGCCGTGGTCAACGGGGCGACCAAGCGCATCAACGCCTGCACCTCGTGCATCAAGGCCGGCAAGGTCGCCCGGCCGACCGTCTGAGACCTTCTCCGACAGCGAGCTTCCGGCCCATCGGCGCACCGCCGGTGGGCCCTCTCGTGCTGCCCGGGATCCGGCGGGTCCCGCCGTCATGCGGCATCCCGTCGGCGGCGCGCGGTAGAAAGTAGAGCGTGGCGAAACTCGACGAGCCGTTGCGCAACCTGCTGGGGGCGAGGACGGCCAAGGTGCTGGCGACCGGCCTGGACCTGCACACGGTCGGGGACCTGCTGCACCACTACCCCCGCCGGTACGCCCAGCGCGGCGACCTGACCGACCTGGACGGCCTGCACGAGGGCGAGTACGTCACCGTGATGGCCGAGGTGACCAAGGTCCAGGGCCGCACCATCCCGCGCGCCCCCGGCTACCTGCTGGAGGTCACCGTCAGCGACGGCCACGGCGACCTCGGTCTGACCTTCTTCGGCCGCAAGGGCTCCTACCGGGCCGAGCGGGAGCTGTCGCCGGGCACCCGCGGGCTGTTCTCCGGCAAGGTCACCGTCTACCGGCCGCGCGGCGGCGGGCGGCCGCGGCGGCAGCTCACCCATCCGGAGTTCCGGCCGGTCGCGCCGAGCGCGGCGGCGGGGGAGATGGCCCGCGAGTTCGCCGAGGAGATCATCCCGATCTACCCGGCCACCAAGGGCCTGGAGTCCTGGAAGATCGAGGAGTGCGTGCAGATCGTGCTGCCGCAGCTCGACCTCGGCCCGGACCCGATGCCCGAGCTCACCCTCAAGCGGCACGGCTTCGTCGGCCTGGCGGAGGCCTACCGGGGCATCCACAAGCCCCGCGACTGGGCCGAGCTGGAACGCGCCCGCCGCCGGCTGAAGTGGGACGAGGCGTTCGTGCTGCAGATCGCCCTGGCGCAGCGCCGGCTGGCGGCCTCCGCGCTGCCCGCCAAGGCCCGGCCCCGCGTCGAGGGCGGGCTGCTGGACGCCTTCGACGCCGCCCTGCCGTTCCCGCTCACCGAGGGGCAGCTCGAGGTCGGCGCGGAGATCGCCGAGGACCTGTCGGTCGAGCACCCCATGCACCGGCTGCTGCAGGGCGACGTGGGCGCCGGCAAGACCGTCGTGGCGCTGCGGGCGATGCTGCAGGTCGTCGACGGCGGGGGACAGGCCGCCCTGCTCGCGCCCACCGAGGTGCTGGCCCAGCAGCACTACCGTTCCATCACCGGGATGCTCGGCCCGCTGGCCCAGGCCGGGCAGATCGGCGGCGCCGAGACGGCCACCCGGGTCGCGCTGATCACCGGGTCGCAGGGCGCCAAGGCCCGCCGCCAGGCGCTGCTGGACGTCGCCTCCGGCACCGCCGGCATCGTCGTCGGCACCCACGCGCTGCTGGAGGACCAGGTGCAGTTCGCCGACCTCGGCCTGGTCGTGGTGGACGAACAGCACCGCTTCGGCGTGGAGCAGCGCGACGCGCTGCGCGCCAAGGCCGGCGACGGCCGCCCGCACGTGCTGGTGATGACCGCCACCCCGATCCCCCGGACGGTGGCGATGACGGTGTTCGGCGACCTGGAGGTCTCCACCCTGTCCCAGCTCCCGGCCGGGCGGGCGGAGATCAGGACCCACGTCGTGCCGCCGGAACGGCCCAAGTTCCTCGCCCGCACCTGGGAGCGCATCCGCGAGGAGGCCGCCCAGGGCCGGCAGGCCTACATCGTGTGCCCCCGCATCGGCGCCCAGGAGGGCGAGGAGGAGGGCGCCCCCGTGCTGCTCGGCGAGGACGAGGACGGCGCGCGCCGCCGCGCCCCGATCGCCGTCCTGGACCTGCTGCCCCGGCTGGAGGAGGAGCTGCTGCCCGGGCTGCGGATCGGCGTCCTGCACGGCAAGCTGCCGCCGGACGACAAGGACGCGGTGATGCGCCGGTTCGCCGCCGGGGAGCTGGACGTGCTGCTGGCCACCACGGTGATCGAGGTCGGCGTGGACGTCCCCAACGCCACCGTGATGGTGATCATGGACGCCGACCGGTTCGGGGTCTCCCAGCTCCACCAGCTCCGCGGCCGGGTCGGCCGGGGCACCCTGCCCGGCCTGTGCCTGCTGGTCACCGACGCCGAACCCGGCAGCAGGGCCCGCGAACGCCTGGACGCCGTCGCCTCCACCACCGACGGCTTCGCCCTGTCCCGGCTGGACCTCGAGCAGCGCCGCGAGGGCGACGTCCTGGGCGCCGCCCAGGCGGGCCGTGCCTCCAGCCTGCGCCTGCTCACCCTGCTCAAGGACGAGGAGCTGATCCGCCGCGCCCGCGAGGAGGCCACCGTCCTGGTCGACGCCGACCCCGAGCTGGAGGGCAGCCCCGCCCTGGCCGCCGAGCTGGCCGCCCTCCTCGACGAGGAACGCGCCGGCTTCCTGGAGAAGGCGTGAGCGCGCCGCAGGCGCGCGGCGCCGGATCGACGAGGAGAGCCGGTGCCCTCGGGCGCGCCGCAGGCGAGCGGGAAGCAGGCGTGAGTTCGTGACCAGGGTCATTGCGGGGGTGGCCGGGGGTCGGCGGCTGGCCGTTCCGCCGGGGCGGGACACCCGGCCCACCAGCGACCGGGCGCGGGAGGGGCTGTTCAGCACCGTGGGGGCGCTGCTGGGGCCGCTGGACGGGCTGCGGGTGGCGGACCTGTTCGCCGGGTCCGGGGCGGTCGGGCTGGAGGCGCTGTCGCGGGGGGCCGCGCACGCGCTGCTGGCCGAGTCGCACCCCCGGGCGGTCAAGGTGATCCGGCAGAACGTCGCCGCGCTCGGCCTGCCCGGCGCCGAGGTGGTCGCCGACCGGGTGGAGCGGCTGGTCCGGCGGTCCCCGGACGAGCCGTACGACCTGGTGTTCCTCGATCCGCCGTACGCGCTGGCCGACGAGGCGGTGACCGGGCTGCTGGAGGCGCTGCGCGACAACGGCTGGCTGGCCGCCGACGCGCTGGTCGCGGTGGAACGGGCGGCCCGCGGCCCGGCGCTGCGCTGGCCCGCCGGGTACGCCCCCGAACGGGACCGCCGGTACGGCGAGGCGATCTTCTGGTACGGCCGGGCCACCGGATCCGCGGCCGGCTGAGGTCCGTCCCGCGCACAACGGGTATGCCGGGCGCAGGGCGTGTTGATCCGGTTTGGTACGGTCGCGCCGCGGATCGCCCCTCGTAGGCACGGGTGGGCGTGGTCAGCCGAGGGAAGGGATGTGCTCGTGCGCCGTGTCCTGTGTCCCGGGTCGTTCGACCCCGTAACCAACGGGCATCTCGACATCATCAACCGTGCCTCCCACCTCTACGACGAGGTCGTGGTGGGGGTGCTGATCAACATCTCCAAGCAGAGCCTGTTCTCGGTGGACGAGCGCGTGGAGATGATGCGCGAGGTCACCAAGGACTACGGCAACGTCAAGGTGGACAAGTTCCACGGCCTGACCGTGGACTACTGCCGCCAGCACGACATCCCGGTGATCGTCCGGGGGCTGCGCGCGGTCAGCGACTTCGACTACGAGCTGCAGATCGCCCAGATGAACCACCGGATGTCCGGGGTGGAGACGCTGTTCATGGCCACCAACCCGCTGTACGCGTTCCTGTCCTCCAGCCTGATGAAGGAGGTCGTCAAGTACGGCGGCGACATCTCCGGCCTGGTCCCGGAGGTGATCCACCGGCGGCTGGTGGAGCGGCTGCGCGAGGAGTAGGGTCGTCGCGGCGATCCGCGCCTTGAGTTGGGACCGGTCCCGGCCGTTGGTAACCTTGGCAGTCGGCGCCATCCGGCCGCCGCCGACGATCGCGATCCACCATGTCCCACGAAAGCAGGAAAGCCCTGACCCGCCTCGATCCGCGCACTCCGCTGGTGCTCGACACCCGAGCCCTGGACCGGCGTCCCGGATCGATGCGAGAGCTGACCCGCACCGTGCCGGCTCCGGCGGATCTCGGCGTCGAGATGGTCGGCGTCCCGGAGGGCGCCGACATCGAGCTGGACCTGCGGCTCGAGTCCGTGATGGAGGGCGTCCTCGTCACGGGCACCGCGCGGATGCCCCTCACCGGGGAGTGCGCGCGCTGCCTGGATCCGCTCGAGGAGGACTTCGAGGCGGACTTCCAGGAACTGTTCGTCTACCCCGACACCCGCTCCGGTGGGGAGGCCGAGGAGGACGAGCGCCGGATCGAGGGCGATCTGATCGACCTGGAGCCGGTGCTGCGGGACACGGTGGTGCTCGCGCTGCCGCTGTCCCCGCTGTGCCGGGACGACTGTCCCGGGCTGTGCCCCGACTGTGGTGTGCGGCTGGCGGACGCCGAGCCCGGCCATCACCACGACACCGTCGACCCCCGGTGGGCGGCGCTGCGGGACCTGACCGACCAACGAGAAGAAAAGCAGGAGGGCTGAAGTGGCCGTCCCCAAGCGGAAGAAGTCGCGCAGCAACACGCGGCACCGGCGCTCGCAGTGGAAGGCCACCGCGCCGAACCTGATCGCGTGCCCGCAGTGCCGTGAGCCGAAGCTGCCGCACACGGCGTGCACCAACTGCGGCACCTACAACCGCCGTCAGGTCATCCCGCAGGACTGACCTCCGCGGGGGCGGCCGCCGGCCGCCCCCGGCCGGTTCATTGCTCGAACCGCCTTCTGTCGTCACCGTCGCGGCGACCGCCGGGCGACGGCGCGGGACCGGGTCCCCGCCGACATCGCAAGGGTGAGCCCGAGGCCGTGGTGCACGCCGGGGAATTCTCCGGCGCGCACCTCGTCTTCGCGGAACCCCCCTCGCGGGCGACGCGCAGCCGGCACGGACGGTTGCGGTCGTCCCGTGTACCGCGCGGCGGACGCCCCTGTCCGCGAGGAGGATCCGTGACCGCCAAACCGGCCCCCGGCCCCGCCCCCGACCGCGCCGAGCTCGAACGCGCCCTCGGCGTCTCGGTGGACCCCGAGCTGCTGGAACGCGCCCTGACGCACCGTTCCTACGCGTACGAGAACGGCGGCCTGCCCACCAACGAGCGCCTGGAGTTCCTCGGCGACTCGGTGCTGGGCCTGGTCGTCACCGACACCCTGTTCCGCGGCCATCCGGACCTGCCGGAGGGCCAGCTGGCCAAGCTGCGCGCCGCGGTGGTGAACATGCGGGCGCTGGCCGGGGTGGCCCGCTCGCTGGGCGCGGGCGCCTACATCCGGCTGGGCCGGGGCGAGGAGGGCACCGGCGGCCGCAACAAGGACTCGATCCTGGCCGACACGCTGGAGGCGCTGATCGGCGCGGTCTACCTGGACCACGGCCTGGGCGAGGCGGCCAAGCTGGTGCACCGGCTGTTCGACGGGCTGATCGACCGTTCCGCCAGCCTGGGCGCGGGCCTGGACTGGAAGACCTCGCTGCAGGAGCTGACCGCGGTCGAGGAGCTGGGCGTCCCCGAGTACCACGTGGACGAGAGCGGCCCCGACCACCAGAAGACGTTCCGCGCCACGGTGCGGGTCGGCGGGGTCACCTACGGGTCGGGCGAGGGCCGCAGCAAGAAGGAGGCCGAGCAGCACGCCGCCGAGGCCACCTGGCACGCGATCCGCGAGATGGCCGCCAAGCGCAAGGCCGAGGCGGGCGGCGGGCCCGGCGGCGCGGGCGGCGCCTGAGCCGATGCCCGAGCTGCCCGAGGTGGAGGTGGTCCGCCGGGGTCTGGACCGCTGGGTGACCGGCCGCACCATCGCGTCGGCCGAGGTGCTGCACCCGCGGGCGATCCGGCGGCAGGACGGCGGCGCGGAGGACTTCACCGCCCGGCTCGCCGGCCGTACGGTGTCGGCGCCCCGCCGCCGCGGCAAGTACCTGTGGCTGCCGCTGGACGACGGCGCGCTGCTGGCGCATCTGGGGATGAGCGGCCAGTTGCTGGTCGGCGACCCGGACCGGCCCCCGGACAGACACCTGCGGGTCCGGCTGACGTTCACCGACGGCGGCCACGACCTGCGGTTCGTGGACCAGCGGACGTTCGGCCACCTGATGGTCGCCGAGCTGGTGCCGGACGCGTTCGACGGGACGGTGCCCGAGCCGGTCGCGCACATCGCGGCCGACCCGCTGGAGCCGGTGTTCGACGACGAGGCGTTCTACCGGGCGCTGCGCCGCAGGCGGACGGGGCTGAAACGGGCGCTGCTGGACCAGACGCTGATCAGCGGGGTCGGCAACATCTACGCCGACGAGGCGCTGTGGCGGGCGCGGCTGCACTGGGCGCGCGCCACCGAGAACCTCACCCGGCCGGAGGTCACGCGGCTGCTGGCGGCGGTGCGCGAGGTGATGGCGGCGGCGCTGGCGGTCGGCGGCACCTCGTTCGACAGCCTGTACGTCAACGTCAACGGCGAGAGCGGCTACTTCGAACGCTCCCTGGAGGCCTACGGGCGGCGGGACGAGCCGTGCTCGCGGTGCGGGACGCCGATCCGCCGGGACGTGTTCATGAACCGCTCGTCGTTCAGCTGCCCCCGCTGCCAGCCCCGCCCCCGCCGCCCCAGGCTCTGACCCGCTCGCCCGGAGAGCAGGCCGGGCGATTCCCGCTTCGCCGCGGTCGCCCGACCCCGTTCGCCCGGGGTGACCGTGGGGTTCCCGGAGGGGGACCTTCTACGATCGTGCCGTGGACGACACCGAACCGGTACGGCTGACGGCATGGGCGCACGGGCGCGTCCAGGGAGTGGGTTTCCGCTGGTGGGTGCGGTCGCGGGCGCTGGAGCTGGGCCTGGTGGGCTCGGCCTCGAACCTGCCGGACGGGCGGGTGGAGGTGGTGGCCGAGGGACCGCGCACGGCCTGCGAACGGCTGCTGGAACTGCTGCGCGGTCCGGGCACTCCCGGAAGGGTCTCCACGGTCACCGAACGATGGTCGCAACCCCGCGGTGGCCTGCATGGTTTCGTCGAACGGTGACGAGTGGGGGAAACCGGTTTGCACCTGCTAAACTTGTGTCGACAGGTTGTTACCGGCCCGTGATGTCCGTCTTGACCGGCACCCCGGCCGGTGCGACTCTAGATGATACGCGCACCGTAATGAACACATGATCGGGCGCGATTCCTGCTGGTTACTCAGCGTGGAGGACCCTTAGTCATGGCGAAGGCTCTACTCGGCCACGTCGGCGGTCCCGACCCCCGGATGGTCGCGGAGATGCGGCGCCTGCAGCAGCGAGTACGTGATCTGGAGGCCGAGCTGGTTCGGCTTCAGGCGGAGAACGAGGCGCTGGCCGCGGGGGCACCACACGAGGACGTGTTGGCACTCGAGGTGAAGGACCGTGAACCGGCACTGACATGACGGTGCCGTGAGAGGAAACACCAGGGACGTCGAGGTCGGCGTCCCTTTTGTTTTGCCCTCCCTGTCTGGTTCATGCCTATTTGGGCGTTTTGACCTGCGCATTCTTCCCGGGAGCGGTCACCCGGTCCCGGCGGACATGGCACATTGGGAACCACGGGCGACATCCCGGCGGGCACCGGGCGACCGCCGCCGGCGGTAGGGTTCGCACTGGTCAAGCAGCAGGTCGGAGGGTTCGCGCGCGCCGTGGCCGGGCGCGCCGGCCCTGGGGACGGCAAGGAGACTCCCGCGCGTGTATCTCAAGAGCCTGACGTTGCGCGGCTTCAAGTCCTTCGCCTCCTCCACCACCCTGCGCTTCGAGCCGGGCATCACCTGCGTGGTGGGCCCCAACGGGTCCGGCAAGTCCAACGTGGTGGACGCGCTGGCATGGGTGATGGGGGAGCAGGGCGCCAAGTCGCTGCGCGGCGGCAAGATGGAGGACGTCATCTTCGCCGGCACCGCCAGCCGGCCCCCGCTGGGCCGCGCCGAGGTGATCCTCACCATCGACAACTCCGACGGCGCGCTGCCGATCGACTACACCGAGGTCACCATCAGCCGGTTGATGTTCCGGTCCGGGCAGAGCGAGTACGCCATCAACGGCGAGCCGTGCCGGCTGCTGGACGTGCAGGAACTGCTGTCGGACTCCGGCATCGGCCGCGAGATGCACGTGATCATCGGCCAGGGCATGCTGGACACCGCGCTGAACTCCGGGCCCGAGGGCCGGCGCGCGGTGATCGAGGAGGCGGCCGGCGTCCTCAAGCACCGCAAGCGCAAGGAGAAGGCGCTGCGCAAACTGGACGCGATGCAGGCCAACCTGACCCGCGTCCAGGACCTGACCGCCGAGCTGCGCCGCCAGCTCAAGCCGCTGGGCCAGCAGGCCGAGATCGCCCGCAAGGCCGCCGTCATCCAGGCCGAGCTGCGCGACGCCCGCGCCCGGCTGCTGGCCGACGACCTGGTCACCCTGCGCACCAGGCTGGAGCAGGAGGCCGCCGACGAGGCCGCGGTCAAGCGGCGCCGCGCCGAGGTGGAGCAGTCGCTGGCCGCCGCCCAGGAGCGCGAGGCGGTGCTGGAGGCCGAGGAGCAGGCCGCCGCCCCGGTGCTGGCCCGCGCCCAGGACACCTGGTTCCGGCTGTCGTCGCTGCGGGAACGGCTGCAGGGCGTGGCCAACCTGGCCGCCGAACGCCACCGCAACGCCTCCGAGGACACCGGCGAGGAACGCCGCGGCCGCGACCCGGAGGACATGGAACGCGAGGCCGTCGCGGTCCGCGAGCAGGAGGAGCTGCTGCGGGCCGCCCTGGAGGAGGCCCAGGACCAGTTGTCGGACGCGGTGCGGACCCGGGCCGAGGCCGAGGAGGCGCTGCGCGAGGAGGAACGCCGCCTGCAGGCCGCCGCGCGGGCCGCCGCCGACCGCCGCGAGCAGCTGGCCAGGCTGCGCGGCCGGGTCGAGGCGCTGCGCAGCAAGGCCCAGGCCGGGGAGTCGGAGATCGGCCGGCTCGCCGAGGCCCGCGACGACGCCGCCCGCCGCGCCGAGGCCGCGCAGGCCGAGTACGACGCCTACGACGCCGAGGTCGCCGAGGACCCGGAGCTGGTCGCCGAGCACGAGACGGCGCAGCAGGCGCTGGCCGCCGCCAAGGAGGCGGTCGAGGCCGCCCGCGCCGCCGAGGACGCCCCCCGGCAGCGGCTCAAGGCCGCCCGGCAGGCCGTGGCCGCCGCCCGCGCCGCCGACCAGGCCGCGCAGAAGGAGGTCGCCGCGCTGCAGGCGCGGATCGAGGCGCTGGAGCTGACCCTCGGCAGCGCCGCCGACGGCGGCGAGGTCCTGCTGTCGTCGGACCTGGACGGCGTCCTGGGCACCCTGGCGTCCATGCTCACCGTCGAACCCGGCTACGAGACCGCGGTGGCCGCCGCGCTCGGCGACGCCGCCCAGGCCATCGCCGTCGGGTCGCTGGAGACCGCCCGGGCCGCGCTGGCGCTGCTGCGTTCCCGCGACGCCGGGCGCGCCGGCCTGCTCGTCGGCGGGGGTGGGGCCGGTGCCGGTGAGCAGGCCGTCCCGGGCGTCCGGTACGCCGCCGACGTGATCACCGTTCCCGACGCCGTGCGGCCCGCCCTGCGGCACCTGCTGCGCGGCGTGGTGGTGGTGGACGACCTGGACGCCGCCGCCGATCTGGTGCGCCGCCACCCGGACCTGCGGGCGGTGACCCGCGACGGAGACCTGCTGGGCGCCCACTGGGCGCAGAGCGGCGGCGCGGGCGGCGCGCAGAGCCTGCTGGAGATGCGCGCCACCCTGGACGAGGCCGTGGAGTCCCTGGAGGCGGCGCGGGAACGCGCCGAGCGGTCCGCGCGGGGGCTGGCCGAGGCCGTGGCCGCCGAGCAGGAGGCCCAGGCCGCCCTGGAGGACGCCCAGGCGGCCGTCCAGCAGGCGCAGAGCGGCGTCAACCAGGCCCAGGCCGTTCTCGACCGGACCCGTGCCAAACTGCGCGAGTTCGAGGCTCAGGCCGCCCAGGAGGCCAAGCACGCCGCCCGGCTGGAGGCCGCGGTCCGCGCCGCCCGCGGTGAGGTCGAACGGCTCACCAAGGCCCTCGACGCCGCCGCCGAGGCCCGCGAGCACGACCTGCGGGCGATGGCCGAGCTGGAGGCCCGGCTGGCCGAGGCACAGGCCGCCGCCGAGGCCGCCGACGACCTCGGCGAGGACACCGACACCCGCGACGAGCTCGCCGAACGCGTCCACCAGGCCCGTTCCGCCGAGATGGAGGCCCGCCTGGCGGTCCGCACCGCCGAGGAGCGGGTCCAGGCCATCGCCGGCCGCGCCGACGCCCTGGAACGCGGCGCCCGCCGCGAACGCGAGGAACGCGCCCGCGCCGCCGCCCGCCGCGAGCGCCGCCGCCGCCAGGCCCGCGTCGCCAGGGCGGTGCTGGCCGGCACCGAGACCGCCCTGCACCGCATCGACCTGTCCCTGCAGGCCGCCGTCGCCGAACGCGAGGCCGCCCAGCAGGCCAAGGCCGACCGCGAGGCCGAGCTGAAGGTCGTCCGCACCCAGGTCCGCGACCTGTCCACCCAGCTGGAGAAGCTGGTCAACGTCGTGCACGGCAGCGAGGTCGCCCGCGCCGAACAGCGCCTGCGCCTGGAACAGCTCGAGCAGCGCGCCATGGACGAGATGGGCCTGGAGGTCGACACCCTCATCGCCGAGTACGGCCCCGACCAGCCCGTCCCCCCGGGCCCCGACGCCCCCGAGGACGCCCGGCCGGAGCCCTACGACCGCGCCACCGTGGAGAAGCGCGCCAAGGCCGCCGAACGCAAGCTCAACCAGCTCGGCAAGGTCAACCCCCTGGCGCTGGAGGAGTTCGCCGCCCTGGAGGAGCGCCACGCGTTCCTCAACTCCCAGCTGGAAGATCTCAAGAAGACCCGCCGCGACCTCCTCACGGTGGTCAAGGAGGTGGACGACCGGGTCCAGAAGGTCTTCGCCGAGGCGTTCGCCGACACCGCCAGGGAGTTCGAGCGCATCTTCACCCGCCTCTTCCCCGGCGGGGAGGGCCGCCTGATCCTCACCGACCCCGACGACATGCTCAACACCGGCGTCGAGGTCGAGGCCCGCCCCCCGGGCAAGAAGGTCAAGCGCCTGTCCCTGCTGTCCGGCGGCGAACGCTCCCTGGTGGCCATCGCCATCCTGGTCGCCGTCTTCAAGGCCCGCCCGTCCCCCTTCTACGTCCTGGACGAGGTCGAGGCGGCCCTGGACGACACCAACACCCAGCGCCTGCTGGGCATCCTGGAAGAACTCCGGGAGAACTCCCAGCTGATCATCATCACCCACCAGAAGCGCACCATGGAGGGCGCCGACGCCCTCTACGGCGTCAGCATGCGAGGCGACGGCGTCACCCAGGTCATCAGCCAACGCCTCCGCGACCGGGACCACGACCGCTCCCCGGACCCGGCCAAGTCCGGCTGAGGACCGAGGGTCGAGGACGTGCCGGAGCGGCATGACGTCCGCGAGGCCGAGACCCGGCTCTCGCGGATCATCGAGCGCGTGGAGCACGGTGACGAAGCGGTGATCAGCCGCGCCGGCGAGCAGGTCGCGGGCGGGCCGGGACCGGCCGATCCGGGCCGGTGCCTGGCCAGGCCCTGGCGGGAGTCTGGAAGACTGGGCATGTTATGGAATTCGTGATCTTGATCATTGCGCTGGCCGTGCTCGCGCTGGTGGTGGGAGGTCTGCTCCTGCTGCGGCCGGGCCGCCGGGCCGCCCGGCCGCAGCAGCCGCCGCAGCCGGGGGAGGGCGCCGGGGGGACCGCCGTCCTGGAGAAGGATCTCCAGGCGCCGACCCTGGAGCGGGCTCCGCCGGCGGAACCGGTCGCCCCGCCGAAGCCGGAGATCGAGATCCCGCCGCCGTCGGCGGGCCGGCTGGTGCGGCTGCGGGCCCGGCTGGCGCGGTCCCAGAACGCCCTGGGCCTGACGCTGCTGGGGCTGCTGTCGCGGGACACCCTCGACGACGATGACTGGGACGAGATCGAGGACACCCTGATCAGCGCCGACATCGGCGTGTCGGTGGCCCGGGAGATCGCCGAGGCGCTGCGCACCCGGGTCCAGGTGATGGGCGCGCGGACCCCCGACGAGGTCCGGGCGCTGCTCAAGGAGGAGCTGGTCAGGCAGGTCACCAACGGCTTCGACGAGTCCGCCGACCGGGCGCTGCGCACGACCCCGCACGGCAACCGGCCCGCGGTGGTGATGGTGGTCGGGGTGAACGGCACCGGCAAGACCACGACCTGCGGCAAGCTGGCGCGGGTGCTGGTGGGCGACGGCCGCAGCGTCGTGCTGGGCGCGGCGGACACGTTCCGCGCCGCGGCCGCCGACCAGCTGGAGACCTGGGGCACGCGGGTCGGCGCCCAGGTGGTCCGCAAGGACGAGGGCGCGGACCCGGCGAGCGTCGCGTTCGACGCGGTCAGGCAGGGCATCGAGAGCAAGGTCGACACGGTGATCGTGGACACCGCGGGCCGGCTGCACACCAAGACCGGGCTGATGGACGAGCTCGGCAAGGTCAAGCGGGTGGTGGAGAAGCAGGCCGCGGTGGACGAGGTGCTGCTGGTGCTGGACGCCACCACCGGGCAGAACGGGATGCAGCAGGCCCGGGTGTTCGCCGAGGTGGTGAACGTCACCGGGATCGTGCTGACCAAGCTGGACGGCACCGCCAAGGGCGGCATCGTGATCCAGGTGCAGCGGGAGCTGGGCGTTCCGGTGAAGCTGGTGGGGCTGGGGGAGGGCCCCGACGACCTGGCCCCGTTCGAGGCGGAGGCGTTCGTCGACGCGATCGTCGGCGGGTGAGCGGCACCGTATCCCCATCAGTCCCCAGCGCCCCGCCGGTCGCACCGGCGGGGCGCTTTCCCTTTCGCCGAGCGCCCAAACGTCGGCAATCCCACAGCCTCTCCGGGAACCCGGATCTTTTGGAACGCACCAGCGGTGAGGATTCGGAAACACTCCCGAAACACCGCGGAGATGGGTTTCACACTCCTGAAACACCGGGGCCGTTCGGGTGAAACCACCGGGCCGGAACCTCTACGCAGTCAGACGTTCCGTGCCGAGGAGGGGCTCTCTCCGAGATGAAAATCGACAGCGGTAGTACCGCCTGGGTGCTGATCAGCACCGCGCTCGTGCTGCTGATGACCCCTGGCGTGGCCTTCTTCTACGGAGGCATGAGCCGGGCCAAGAGCGTGCTCAACATGATGATGATGAGCTTCGTCTCCATGGCCACGGTGGGCGTGGTCTGGGTGCTGTACGCCTACTCGCTGGCCTTCACCGACGGCGGCGGCCTCAACCAGTTCGTCGGCGGCCTGTCCGACTGGGGCCTGGTCGGCCTGGAGACGGCGGCCACCGCCGACGACGGCAGCGGCATCCCCCAGCTGGTCTTCGTGGCCTTCCAGGCCACCTTCGCCATCATCACCGTCGCGCTGATCAGCGGCGCCATCGCCGACCGGGCCAAGTTCGGCGCCTGGGTGCTGTTCACCGTCGTCTGGGCGACCCTGGTGTACGCCCCGATCGCCCACTGGGTGTGGTTCTTCGGCCCGGAGGACGGCGAGGGCGGCTGGATCGGCGCCGGGCTCGGCGCGCTGGACTTCGCCGGCGGCACCGTGGTGCACATCAACGCCGGTGCGGCGGCGCTGGCGCTGGCGTTCGTGCTGGGCAAGCGCAAGGGCTGGCCGCGCGACCCGATGCGCCCGCACAACCTGCCGTTCGTGCTGCTGGGCGCGGCGCTGCTGTGGTTCGGCTGGTTCGGCTTCAACGCCGGCTCGGCGCTGGGCGCCAACGCCACCGCCGCGGTCGCGTTCATCAACACGATGGTCGCCACCTGCGCCGCCGCGTTCGCCTGGATCGTGGTGGAGAAGCTGCGCGACGGCAGCTCCACGACGCTGGGCATCGCCTCCGGCGTGGTCGCCGGCCTGGTCGCCATCACCCCGGCGTGCGCCTTCGTCACCCCGATCGGCGCCATCGTGATCGGCCTGATCGCCGGTGCGGTCTGCGCCTACGCGGTCAGCCTGAAGTACAAGCTGGGCTACGACGACTCGCTCGACGTGGTCGGCGTCCACATGGTCGGCGGCATCGTCGGCGCCCTGCTCATCGGCATCCTGGCCACCACCGCCGTCAACGACGCGGGCGCGGACGGGCTGCTGGCCGGCGGCGGCCTGTCGCTGCTGGGCAAGCAGGCGGTCGGCGTGCTGGCCACGCTGGTCTACTCCTTCGTGGTCACCTTCGTCATCGGCAAGGTCATCGACCTGACGATGGGCTTCCGGATCAGCGAGGAGGACGAGGTCGCGGGCATCGACAGCACCGCGCACGCCGAGACCGCCTACGATTTCGGCGGCATCCACGCCGGCGGCGCCGGCGGCGGCACCGGCCCGCTGCCCGCGGCCAAGGCCGCCGACAGCACCCCGACGAAGGTTGAGGCATAGCGATGAAGCTGATCACCGCGGTCATCAAGCCGTTCAAGCTGGACGAGGTCAAGGCCGCCCTGGAGACCTTCGGGGTCAAGGGCATGACCGTCAGCGAGGCCAGCGGCTACGGCCGCCAGAAGGGCCACACCGAGGTCTACCGGGGCGCCGAGTACAAGGTGGACCTGGTGCCCAAGCTGCGCGTCGAGGTCCTGGTGGACGACGACGCCGCCGACGACGTGATCGACGTGATCGTCAAGGCGGCGCAGACCGGCAAGATCGGCGACGGCAAGGTCTGGGCCGTCCCGGTGGAGACGGTCATCCGGGTCCGTACCGGCGAGACCGGAGCCGAGGCCCTCTAACCGGGGCCCCGGGAATCGGGGGAGCAATCGCTCAGGGCGCGAGACGAGGAGGGGCGTCCCGTACCGCACGGCCGCGGCACGGGACGCCCCTCCGCATAAGCGCCGGGCCGGGCGGTCGCGGTGGAGCGAGTAACACCTGCCCCGGCCTTGCGGGGCCTGGAGCGTCCGGACGAAGCCGGGCGCGGCGGAACGGTGGCGGTGTGATGGGCGGGATCGAGGTCGGGGCGATGACGGAAGCGGTGGACGGGGCGGCGACCCGGGACGCGGAACGCGCCGGCGACGCGTTCGCGCGGGCGCGCGCCGGACTGGCGGCGGCGCGGGCCGGACGCGGGATCGAACTGGACCGGTGGCTGGCCTCCCTGCTGGCCGAGACCGGCGCGGGCGAGGACGTGGCGCTGGTCGCGGTGGGCAGCCACGGCCGCGGCGAGCTGACCCCCGGCGGCGACCTGGACCTGGTGCTGCTGCACCGGGGCCGCGACGACATCGCCGGGATCGCCGACCGGCTGTGGTACCCGATCTGGGACCGCGGGCTGCGGCTGGACCACTCGGTACGGACCCTGGACGAGGCCCGCAAGGTCGCCGCCACCGATCTGAAGGCCGCCCTCGGCCTGCTGCACGCCCGGTGGCTGGGCGGCGACCATGACCTGGCGGACCTGCTGCGCGCGGCGGTGCTGGCGGACTGGCGTTCGCAGGCCCGGCGGCGGCTGGCCGAGCTGGCCGAGCTGACCCGGGCGCGCTGGGCCGACCAGGGGGAGCTGGCGTTCCTGATCGAACCCGACCTCAAGGAGGCCCGCGGCGGGCTCCGCGACGTGCACGCCATGCAGGCCGCCGCCGCCACCTGGGTCGCCCCCGGCCCGGGCGAACGCGTCCGCGCCGCCCACGACCTGTTGCTGGACGTACGGCACGCGCTGCACGAGACCACCGGGCGCGCCACCGACCGGCTGGTCCTGCAGGAGCACGAGGCGGTCGCCCGTTCCCTCGGCCTGGCGGACGGCACGGCGCTGCTGCGCGCCATCGTGGAGGCGGCCCGTACCGTCACCTACGCGGCCGACAACCTGTGGCGGCACGTCGACCGGTTCTGCGCCGACCGGAACCGCGCGGCGCGGTCCGGGGCCAAGGTGGAGCGGCGGCCGGTCGGCGACGGCGCGGTCGAGCACGACGGGGAGGTGGTGCTGGCCCGCGGCGCCGACCTGTCCGACCCGGTGCTGCCGCTGCGGGTGGCGTCCGCCGCCGCCCAGGCCGGGCTGCCGCCGGCCCCCGCCACCGTGGAACGGCTGGCCGCCGAGACGCCCCCGCTGCCGGTGCCGTGGCCCGCCGAGGCCCGCGACGCGCTGGTGACCCTGCTGGGCGCCGGGACCGCCGCCATCACGGTGTGGGAGGCGCTGGACCAGGCCGGGCTGATCGTCCGGATGCTCCCCGAATGGGCCCAGGTCCGCAACCGGCCGCAGCGCAACCCGGTGCACCGGTTCACCGTGGACCGGCACCTGGTGGAGACCGCCGCCGGGGCCGCCGCGATGACCCGCGACGTGGCCCGTCCCGACCTGCTGCTGGTGGGGGCGCTGCTGCACGACATCGGCAAGGGACTGCCCGGCGACCACTCCCGTACCGGCGCGGTGCTGGCCCACCAGATCGCCGTCCGGATGGGCTTCGCCGCCGGCGACGCCGACGTGCTGGAGACGGTGGTCCTGCACCACCTGCTGCTGCCGGACACCGCCACCCGGCGCGACCTGGACGACCCGGTCACGGTGCAGACCGTGGCGGAACGGGTGTCCGCGGTGCCCGGCCGGGGCCGCGAGGTGCTGGAGATCCTGGCGGCGCTGGCGGTCGCCGACGCGCAGGCCACCGGACCGGCGGCGTGGGGCGCGTGGAAGGCCCGGCTGATCCAGGACCTGGTGCGGCGGGTGGACGCCCGGCTGGCGGGCACCGCCCCGCCCCGCGACGCGCTGGACCCCTCCGCCGAGCAGCTCGCGCTGGCCCGCCACGACGGCGCGGCGGTACGGGTCGCCGGCTCCCGGGTCACCATCGCGGTGCCGGACCGGCCGGGCCTGCTGTGGCGCACGGCGGGGGTGCTGGCCCTGCACCGGCTGGTGGTGCGGACCGCCCGGGTGTTCTCGGCGTCGGACGCGGGCACCGCGGTGCTGGACTTCACCGCCGTGCCCGAGTACGGCACGCCGCCCGACCCGGCCGCGCTGGAGGCAGACCTGCGCCGCATGCTCGCCGACCGCCTGGACGTGGCCGGCCGTCTGGAACGCCGCGCCGCCGCCGCCCGCACCCGCCGCGGCGTGCCCGTCCCTCCGCCGCGCGTCACCGTCGTCGAGGACGCCAGCGACACCGCCACCGTCGTCGAGGTCCGCGCCCACGACCGCCCCGGCCTGCTGTGGCGCATCGGCCAGGCCATCGGCGCCTGCGGCCTCCAGGTCACCAAGGCCCGCGTGGACACCCTGGGCGCGGAGGCCGTCGACGTCTTCTACGTGGTCGACTCCACCGGACGCCCCCTGGAGGACACCGCCGCCCTGTCCGCCCTCCGCGAAGGAATCCTCGCCGCCCTCCGCTGAGGCCGCCGGACGGGAGGGGACGCCGGTCCCGGGACGGTCCGGGGCGGAATCCTCGATACCCTGAAACAGGTTCCGACGAGTTTCCTAGGACGGGTCGCACACGTGTTCGAGACGCTCTCCGACCGGCTGACGTCGGTCTTCTCCTCGCTGCGCAGCAAGGGCAGGCTGTCGGAAGCGGACATCAACGCCACCGCGCGCGAGATCCGGGTCGCGCTGCTGGAGGCGGACGTGGCCCTGCCCGTCGTCAAGGACTTCATCGCGCACGTCAAGGAACGGGCGCTGGGCGCGGAGGTCTCCCAGGCGCTCAACCCGGCGCAGCAGGTCGTCAAGATCGTCAACGAGGAGCTGATCCGGATCCTGGGCGGCGAGACCCGCCGGATCAACTTCGCCAAGCACCCGCCGACCGTGATCATGCTGGCCGGTCTGCAGGGCGCCGGCAAGACCACGCTGGCCGGCAAGCTGGCCCGCTGGCTCAAGGAGGAGGGGCACGCCCCCCTGCTGGTGGCGGCCGACCTGCAGCGGCCCAACGCCGTCCAGCAGCTGCAGGTGGTGGGCGAACGGGCCGGGGTGCCGGTGTTCGCCCCCGAGCCGGGCAGCGGCGTGGGCGACCCGGTGGACGTGGCGCGCCGTTCGATCGAGCAGGCCCGGCACGCCCAGCACGACGTGGTCGTCATCGACACCGCCGGCCGGCTCGGCGTGGACGCCGAGATGATGCAGCAGGCGATCGACATCCGCGACGCGGTCTCCCCGGACGAGATCCTGTTCGTGGTCGACGCGATGGTCGGCCAGGACGCGGTCAACACCGCGCAGGCGTTCATGGACGGGGTCGGCTTCGACGGCGTGGTGCTCACCAAGCTGGACGGCGACGCCCGCGGCGGTGCGGCGCTGTCGGTGCGGCACATCACCGGCCGGCCCATCATGTTCGCCTCGACCGGTGAGAAGCTCGAGGACTTCGACCTGTTCCACCCGGACCGGATGGCCGGGCGGATCCTCGACATGGGCGACGTCCTCACCCTGATCGAGCAGGCCGAGAAGGCGTTCGACGCCGAGCAGGCCGAGCGGATGACCACCAAGTTCGCCTCGGGCGAGGACTTCACCCTCGAGGACTTCCTCGAGCAGATGATGATGATCCGCAAGCTCGGGCCGATCGGGAACCTGCTCAACATGCTCCCCGGCATGGGCCAGGTGCGCGACCAGATCAGCCAGATCGACGACAAGGACCTGGACCGGGTCGCCGCCATCATCCGCTCGATGACCCCGTACGAGCGGGCCAACCCCAAGGTCATCAACGGCTCCCGGCGGGCCCGCATCGCGGCCGGCTCGGGCACCACCGTCGGCGAGGTCAACAGCCTGGTCACCCGGTTCTTCGAGGCGCAGAAGATGATGCGCCAGGTGGCCGGCGGGATGGGCCTGCCCGGGATGCCCGGCGGCCGGCGCAAGGCCGCCAAGGCCAAGAACGCCAAGAAGAAGGGCAAGCAGCGCAGCGGCGACCCGCGCAAGCGCGCCGCCGCGACCAAGGGCTCCGGCGACGGCCAGGGCGCGCCCCAGCCGGCGCCCCAGGGCCTGCCCCCCGCCCTGGGCGGCGGACTCCCCGGCGGCCTGCCCGGCCAGCTTCCGCCCGGCTTCCAGATGCCCGACCTCGGCAAGCTGCAGACCCGCAAGAAGAAGTGAGCACCCCCAAGCCCGTGACCTGAGCCGCTCCGTCGCGACCGGCGTTCGCGCACACAGGGCGTCCCGATGGCACGCCACGCCGTCCGCGCCCCTGGACCACGGCGCTCATGCGGGAGCGTCCCGGGCGGCGACATGGGCGCCGCAGCGTACAGTTCGCGGCGCCCATGCGCGCGGGCGTCCCGGCCACCGCGTCGCGACTCGGCTCACACCACGGCGTAGCGTCCCTACGTGCAGGGTGTCCCGAGGTGGCGGGGCTGTGCGACCGCACCCTGGAGCGCGGCGCTCATGCGCACGGGGCGTCCCGGTCACTGTGTCGTGGCTCAGCTCACGTTATGGCGCGGTGTCCATGCGTGCGGGTGTCCCGTGGTGGCGGGGCTGTGCGACCACGCCATGGAGCGCGGTGCTCATGCGCGCGGGGCGGTCCGCGCCGCGGCCGTACGGTACGGGATGCGCCTCTCCAGCGTGCCCTGAGCGGAGCGGTCCCCTGATTCGGGGGTGGTCCGGTCGTCCGCCGTACGAGCGTCGGGACGGGGTGGGAAAGGCCGGGCGACCCGTTCCGCGGGGGCGGCTGATCGATTGCACCTTCGGTCGCATCGTCTGGCAGAATGACAGGCTGGAAACCCGGTATCGGCAGGCGCCCTCTCTCGTCCTGGCGACCCGGAGTCCATCGAGCGGCCGGCAGCGGTGTCCCCACCTGGTGCGGGACCGCTCAGCATCTGTGAATCTGGAGAACACCACACCCGTGGCAGTCAAGATCAAGCTCAAGCGTCTGGGGAAGATCCGGAACCCGCAGTACCGGATCGTCGTCGCCGATGCCCGCACCAAGCGTGACGGCCGGGCCATCGAGGAGATCGGCAAGTACCACCCCAAGGAGGAGCCCTCGCTGATCGAGGTGAACTCCGAGCGGGTGCAGTACTGGCTGGGCGTCGGCGCGCAGCCGACCGAGCCGGTGCTGAACATCCTCAAGATCACCGGCGACTGGCAGAAGTTCAAGGGCGAGCCCGGCGCCGAGGGCACGCTCAAGGTGGCCGAGCCCAAGCCGGACCGCAAGGCCCTGTACGAGGCCGCCGTCAAGTCCGCCATGCAGGAGGACGAGGGCGCCGCCACCACCGCCAGGTCCAAGAAGAAGGCCGAGCCCAAGGCCAAGGCCGAGTCGGCCGACGAAGCCAAGAGCGAGGGCTGACGTGCTCGAAGAAGCGCTCGAGCACCTGGTCCGCGGTATCGTCGAGCACCCGGACGACGTCCGGGTGCGGCCCCGCCGGATCAAGGGCGGCCGGGTCCTGGAGGTGCGGGTGCATCCCGACGACCTCGGCAAGGTCATCGGCCGCAGCGGGCGCACCGCCAAGGCCCTGCGCACGGTGATCGGCGGCCTGTCCGGCGGCCGGTACGTGCGCGTCGACCTGCTCGACGTCAACGAGGTCCGCTGACCGTGTCCACGTCCGCCCCGACCCGCCCGCAGGCCGCCTGACCGGTGAACGACGACCAGATCGTGGTCGGCCGGATCGGCCGGGCACACGGCGTGCGCGGCGAGGTCGCGGTGGACGTGCGGACCGACGACCCCGACGCGCGGTTCGCGCCGGGGTCCGTGCTCCGGACCGATCCCGGGCATGTCGGCCCGCTCACGGTGGAACGGGCCCGCTGGCACTCGGGACGTCTGCTCCTGCGCTTCACCGGCGTCGACGACCGGACCGCCGCCGAGCAACTGCGCGGCACGTGGCTGGTCGTCGACGCCGCCGAGCTTCCCCCGCCCGAGGACCCCGACGAGTTCCTCGACCACCAGCTGGTGGGGCTGACCGCCGTCACCCCCGACGGCGGCACGGTGGGCACCGTCGTCGAGGTCCGCCACTACGGCCAGGACCTGCTGGTCGTCCGCCGCGAGACCGGCGGCGAGGCCCTGGTCCCGTTCGTCGCCGCCCTGGTCCCCGAGGTGGACGTGGCCGGCGGTCGCATCGTCATCGACCCGCCGCCCGGCCTGCTGGACGAGGCCTCGGAGGCCTGACCCATGCGCCTCGACATCATCACGATCTTCCCCGACTACTTCGCCCCGCTGGACATCTCCCTGCTGGGCAAGGCCCGCCGCCGCGGCCTCATCGAGGTGCACGTCCACGACCTCCGCCAGTGGACCCACGACCGCCACCGCACCGTCGACGACACCCCGTACGGCGGCGGCCCCGGCATGGTCATGAAACCCGACCCCTGGGGCGAGGCCCTCGACACCATCGCCCCCCCGCCCACCACCCCTGACGCCGTACCCGAACGATCCCAGCAGCCGCCGTCCCCGGACGCGGGCGAGCCCGCTGCTCAGACCGGATCTGCGGAGGCCGAGCCAGGCGCCGTGCCGTACGGTGAGCAGCCGCCGCCGGGCACGGGCGCGTCTGCTGCTCAGGCTGGATCTGCGGCGGCCAAGTCTGGTGCCGTGCCGTCCGGTGAGCAGCCGTCGTCAGACGCGGGCGCGTCCGCTGAACAAGCCGGGTCTTCCATGGCTGAGGGCGGTGCCGTGTCCGGACGCGAGGAGCGGCCGTTCTCCCTGGAGGGGGATGAGTCCGCCGGGCGGGTCAGGGCATCTGCGGCGGTGGCCGGTCCGGTGCCTCGGCTGATCGTGCCGACGCCGAGCGGGCGGCCGTTCACCCAGGAGATGGCGGTGGAACTGGCCGCCGAGCCGTGGCTGATCTTCGCCTGCGGGCGGTACGAGGGCATCGACGCGCGGGTCGTCGAGGAGGCCCGTACCCGGATGCGCGTCGACGAGGTGTCCATCGGCGACTACGTGCTGGCCGGGGGAGAGGCCGCGGTGCTGGTCATCGTGGAGGCGGTCGGCCGGCTGGTGCCCGGGGTGCTGGGGAACGCCGAGTCGGTCGCCGACGACTCGTTCGCCCCCGGGGCCATGCAGACGCTGCTGGAGGGCCCCGTCTACACCAAGCCGCCGGTGTGGCGGGACCGCGCCGTTCCGGAGGTGCTGCTGTCGGGCAACCACGGCGCGATCGCCCGCTGGCGCCGCGACCAGGCGCTGCGGCGCACCGTCGCCAACCGTCCCGACCTGGCCGCGTCGCTGGATCCCGGGCGGCTGGACGAACGCGACCGGCAGGTGCTCGCCGAGGCCGGATTGCCGACCGGCGGCGAACCTGTGGCAGACTAGAGCGTCGGCGCCCCATGTCCGGGCTGCCTCACGACTTCCACGAAGCACGATCCACTCTGCGCGGCGCGACGCCCCAGCCCGTTCGGGGCCTCTCGATGCCGGCTTGCGACCACGAGGAACCGCTGTCATGCACACCCTGATCCAGGAGATCGAGAAGGCCGCGATGCGTGCCGACGTCCCGGACTTCCGTCCGGGCGACACGCTGAAGGTGCACGTCCGTGTCACCGAGGGCAACCGGAGCCGGATCCAGGTCTTCCAGGGTGTGGTGATCCGCCGGCAGGGCGGCGGCGCCCGGGAGACCTTCACCGTCCGCAAGGTCAGCTACGGCGTCGGCGTGGAGCGCACGTTCCCGCTCAACAGCCCCTCGATCGACAAGATCGAGGTCGTCACCCGCGGCGACGTCCGCCGCGCCAAGCTGTACTACCTGCGCAACCTGCGCGGCAAGGCCGCCCGCATCAAGGAGCGGCGCGAGTCCTGAGCCGGCGGGCCGCCGCCCTGGCCGCGGCCCCTGGCAGCGCCCCGGGAACCCTGCGCGGTGCCCGGGGCGTTCAGCGTCTGGTCAAGGCCGCGTCGGCGGAGCGGATTCTCGGCCCCACGACACGGCGCCGCTGAGGGCCGTCGGCGGCGGCCCGCTATAGGCTCGCCTTGATGACTGACGAGGACGATCGGAGAAACGTGCGTTCGGAGGCCGAGGGCGCGGTGCCCAACGAGAAGCAGGCCGTGACCCCTGGTGAGGATGCCGCCGATCGGGCCGATGCGCCCGCCGCCGTCGAGGCCGCCGGGAGCGCCGGGCCCACCGACGACGCCTCGCCCGGCGACGACCGGCCCGCCGCCGGGGCCGCCCGTTCCGGCGCCGACGAGCCCGCCGACCGCACCGACGAGGCCGGGTCCTCCGACGACTCCGACCCCGACGCCGACGGCAAGGACAAGAAGCAGGGCTCGTTCTGGAAGGAACTGCCGATCCTGATCGGCGTGGCCCTGATCCTGGCCCTGGTCATCAAGGCGTTCGCCGTGCAGGCGTTCTACATCCCGTCCGCGTCGATGGAGAACACCCTGCAGATCGGCGACCGGGTGCTGGTGAACAAGCTCGTCTACCACACCCGCGACGTCAAGCGCGGCGACATCGTGGTCTTCAACGGCCTGGACTCCTGGAACAGCGAGGTCGAGGTCCCCGAGCCCTCCAACCCCGTCTCCCGCGTCGCGCACTGGATCGGCAACGCGTTCGGGGTCGTCCCCGGCGAGAAGGACTACATCAAGCGGGTCATCGGCACCCCCGGCGACCGCGTCAAGTGCTGCGACTCCAAGGGCCGGATGACCGTGAACGGCGTCCCCCTGGACGAGACCTCCTACCTGTACACCGACCCCGTCACCGGTGAGCAGAACAAGCCCTCCGAGGAGCCGTTCGACGTCACCGTCCAGCCCGGCAACCTCTGGGTGATGGGCGACCACCGCGAGGTCTCCTACGACTCCCGCCAGCACCGCGGCGACCCCGGCGGCGGCGCCATCCCCGAGAACCGGGTCATCGGCCGCGCCTTCGTCGTCGTGTGGCCCCTCGACCGCGTCGACACCCTCCCCATCCCCGACACGTTCGAGCAACCCGCCCTCAACGCCGCCGCCACCCTCCTCCCCGTCACCCCGCTGGCGCTGGGCTTCGCCGGCGCGTTCCCCGTGGTCTGGCTCCACCGCCGCCTACGCCTGCGCCGCCGATAATCCCGTCGCCACGCCGACTGGCCGGCGACGTCACGAAGCGCCCGGCCAACGTCCCATTACCTGCGGAAGGTTCGTCTCGAACGCCGCTGCGCCGTCGAAATCGGCGCTCGGTCGGCATGCCGGGGTGATCTGCCGGGCGTGGAGCGGCGATCCTCCCGAACCGGGAGACCTCTCGACAGGCGATCTCGTCGCTGCCGTGCTCTGATGCGTGGCGCCTTCGGAGTGACAGTGGCCCCGGGACGTGCGCGGTGTCCGAGGAGAAGGACGGCGAGGTCGCTGGTGACGCTCGCGAACCGTGTGGTGTCGCTGGTGGAGGAGCCGAGAACGAACGCCGGCAGGTGAGGCTTCCCTGAAGGTGTTCGTGGTCGGTGCCGAGGCCGGCGCTCCCGATGCATTCAAGTGGCATGTCACGGCACGACGTTCACATTGGTCTGTGGGTGTTGTGGGCGGAAGAACCGAGGCGGCGGGTTCAGCGGATTCGATGGGGTCGACGGGGTCGATGGGGTCGATGGGTTCGCTGGGTCGGCAGGCTCGGCAGTGCCGGCGGGGTCGGTGGGGTCGGCAGGTCTGACGGGTTCGTGGGGTTGGCGGGTTCGTGGGGTTGGCGGGTTCGTGGGTCGGCGGGTTTGGCGGGTTCGGTAGGGCTGGCGAGTTGGTGGGACTGGCGGCTCGGCGGGTTCGGCAGTGCCGGCGGGTTCGTAGTGCCAGCGGGCTTGGCAGGTTCGGCAGGGCTGGCGAGTTAGTGGGTTTGGCGGGCTCGGCGGGTTCGGCAGGGCTGGTGGGTTCGTGGGGTTGGCGGGTTCGTGGGTCGGCGGTTTGGCGGGTTCGGCAGGACTGGTGAGTTGGTGGGGACTGGCGGCTCGGCGGGTTCGGTGGGTCCGGCGGTTCAGCGGGGCTGGTGGGTTTGGTGGAGTGCGGTGGGGCGGTGGGAGATCCGCGCTGCGAAGAGTGCCGGTAGAACGTACGCTTCGGTGCATGATGAGGCGTCCGCTCCGGTTCACCCCCCGTCGTGACGCGGGGCTGTACGGGCTTGAGCGTGCTCTCGGGCATGCGGGGTTCACGCCGGTGGCGGGGGTGGACGAGGCCGGGCGCGGGGCGTGCGCGGGGCCGTTGGTGGTCGGGGCGGCGATCCTGCCGGCCGGGCGGCGGGGCGTGATCGACGGGCTGGCCGACTCCAAGCTGCTGACCCCGGGGCGCCGGGAGGAACTGTACGCGGAGATCGTCGAGCGGGCCGTGGCGTGGACGGCGGTGGTCATCCCCCGGCATGACATCGACCGGATCGGGCTGCACCGCTGCAACATCACCGGCATGCGCCGTGCGCTGGCGGGGCTGGCGGTCCGCCCGGCGTACGTGCTCAGTGACGGCTTCCGGGTCCCCGGGCTGGAGGTGCCTGCGCTGGCCGTGCCCAAGGGGGACCAGGTCGCGGCGTGCGTCGCGGCCGCCTCGATCATCGCCAAGGTCACCCGGGACAGGCTGATGACGGAACTGCACGAGCGCTACCCCCAGTACGGATTCGCCGACCACAAGGGCTACATCACCCGCGAGCACACGGCCGCCCTCGCCGCCCACGGTCCGTGCCCCGAACACCGCCTGTCGTTCGTGAACGTGGCCCGCGTGCGGAACAATGGGGTTCAGGCCGACGTGTTCGACCTGGCGGGGGAGGGAGCGAGAGCGTGAGCGCCGAAGATCTCGAGAAATACGAGACCGAGATGGAGCTGCAGCTCTATCGCGAATACCGCGACGTGGTCGGCCTGTTCACCTACGTCGTGGAGACCGAGCGCCGCTTCTACCTGACCAACTCCGTCGACCTCCAGGTCCGCAGCGCCGAGAACGGCGAGATCTTCTTCGAGGTCACCATGCAGGACGCCTGGGTGTGGGACATGTACCGCCCCGCCCGCTTCGTCAAGAACGTCCGCGTGGTCACCTTCAAGGACGTCAACATCGAGGAACTGGCCAAGTCCGATCTGGAACTCCCCACCGACACCTGACCCGCCCCGAACGGCCCCACGCCTCACCCGTCCAGATCACGTCCGCACAAACCACCTCCCGCCGCCATCTGACGTCACCGCACACGCCCGGCGGCCTCCGCTCGTTGCGGCCCTGGAAAGCGCTTCACAAGGTCCACGGGACACGCTCTGGGTTCTGTCTGGCGAATCTGGGGCTGCATCCGGGCCGTCGGGGGCCGGTCTGAGCAGTAAACGGGCTGTTCATGGCCATCGAGGACCCGGCGACTGTCTTACCGGCGCGGTCGCCGCCGGTTGCCGGGCACGCTCTGGTGTGGGCGGAGGGTGGGGCCCGATGGGGACGGTCATGGGGGTCGGGAGGGGCGGGGTTTCTTGGGGCGGCGGAGGCGCCAGCCGGTTTGGGCGCGTTCTACGAAGCCGGCGGCGGCCAGTTGGCCCAGGCGGCCTGTGGCGGTGGAGAGGTCGACCCCGGCTTTCACGGCGATCTGGGCGGTGCCTGCGGAGCCTCGTGCGGGCAGGGCCTCGAGAACGGCACGGGTGGTGGGATCCAGGGCGTCGTGGGGGAGGAGGGGACCCTGGGGGACGGGGGCCAGATCGACGCCGATGGTGCCGATCTCTTCGAGGACCTCGGCCGAGTTGGTGACGCACCGGGCGGGGGGAACCTCGCGCAGCAGCCTGTGACAGCCGACGGAGGTCAGGGAGTCGACGGGGCCGGGTACCGCCATCAGGGGACGGCCCAGGTCGCGGGTGTGGGCGGCGGTGTTGAGGGCTCCGCTGCGGGCGGCGGCCTCGATCACGACGGTGCCCCGGGCTAACGCGGCGATGAGGCGGTTGCGGATCAGGAAGCGCAGACGGCTGGGGTCGGTGCCGGGCGGGGACTCGCTGACCAGCAGGCCATGCTCGATGATCTCCAGGAACAGCACCTCGTTGCGGGGCGGGTAGAAACGGTCCACGCCGCCCGCGAAGACCGCGATCGTCCGCCCGTCCACGGCCAGCGTTCCCCGATGCGCCGCGCCGTCGATGCCCAGCGCACCGCCGCTGATCACCGTCCAGCCGGCGTCGGCCAGTTCGGCGCCCAGGTCGGCGGCGATCCGCGTCCCGTAGGGGGACGCCGCCCGCGCGCCGACGATCGCGACGGCGCGCAGGCAGGCATGGCGGAGGTCGGCGGAGCCCCGCAGCCACAGGGCGTAGGGGCGGTGGTCGCCCAGGTCGTCCAGGGCCGCGGGCCATTCCGGGTCGCCGGGGCAGATCATCCGGCCGCCGATCCGGTCGCAGATCTCCAGGTCGGTCTCGGGGTCGGTACCGGCCAGCCGCGCCTGCCAGGCGGCCAGCCGCGCCCGGGCGCGGTCGGTGATCGGCACGCCGTCCGGAACGGGTTCCGTTCCGCGTACGACGGCCAGCGCACCGCGGGCGCCCACCCGGTCGATCAGCCGTCCCAGCAGCGCCTCGCCCGGTTCGGCGATGGCGCACAGCGTGGCGCGGGCGAGCCGTTCCTCGTCGGGCACCGTCATGACCGCCTCCCCGTCCACAGCGCGAACGCGCTGTCGATGTCGTCCGCCGAGGGCTTGTCGCGCCCGGCCAGGTCGGCACATGTCCACGCGGTGCGCAGTACGCGATCCAGGCCCCGGGCGCTGAGCTCACCGGTCTGCAGGGGGCGGTCCACCGAGACCATGGCCTCCGGCGGCGGCAGGAACAGGCGCCGCACCTGCGGGCCGGGGATCTCGGCGTTGGTCCGCCACGGCGTCCCGGCCAGGCGCCTGGCCGCGCGTTCCCGGGCGGCCAGCACCCGCTCGGCTACCACCTCGCTGCGTTCCACCAGCTCCAGGTCGTACCGCAGCTCGGCACGGGTGGCCGGGTGCAGTTCCAGTTTCAGGTCGATGCGGTCCAGCAGCGGGCCGGAGATCCGCGCCAGGTACTTGTGGCGGACCGCCGGGGTGCAGATGCAGTCGATCGACTTGGCGGCCGCGCACGGGCACGGGTTGGCCGCCAGGACCAGGGTGAACCGGGCGGGGAAGCGGGTGCTGGCGCCCGCCCTGGCGATCATGACCTCGCCCTCCTCCAGCGGCTGGCGAAGGGCGTCGAGGACGCCGGCCTGGTACTCGGGCGCCTCGTCCAGGAACAGGATGCCCTGGTGGGCCAGCGAGGCCGCGCCCGGCTGGAGCAGCCGGCCCTGGCCGCTGCCGACCATGGCCGCGCGGGTGGCGGTGTGGTGCGGCGCGTAGAACGGCGGCCGGGAGATCAGCGGCCGGCCCGGCGGCAGCGTGCCCGCCACCGAATGGATCGCGGTGACCTCCAGCGCCGCCTCCCGGTCCAGCGGCGGCAGCAGCGTGGGCAGCCGTTCGGCCAGCATGGTCTTGCCGCAGCCCGGCGGCCCGTAGAAGAACAGGTGGTGTCCGCCCGCCGCACTGATCTCCAGCGCCCGGCGGGCCTCCGCCTGCCCTCGTACGTCCGCCAGGTCCAGATCACCGCGCAGGTCGCGGCCTCGTACGGCGGGCTGCTCCGGGCAGGGGGCGAGCCGCGCCGGATCCGGCTCGTCCTCCTCCGGGGGCGGCGGCTGGTCGCGCAGGTGGCACAGCAGCCCGCGCAGCGAGGCCGGTGCGATCACCTTCACGTCCGGGACCAGCTCGGCCTCGGCGGCGTTGGCCCGCGGCACGACGACCGTCCGGTAGCCCGCGTTGGCGGCGGCGAGCACCGCCGGCAGCACCCCGGGAACGGCCCGGATCCGGCCGTCCAGCCCGAGCTCGCCCATCATCACCATGTCGGCGCAGACCTTCGGATCCACCGTCTCCGCCGCCGCCAGCAGTGAAATCGCGATGGGAACGTCGAAGCCCGACCCCTTCTTCGGCAGGCTGGCGGGGAAAAGGCTGATCGTCACGTGCCTGCTGGGCCATGGCTCGCCCGAGTTGAAGATCGCCGCACGGACCCGGTCGCGGGCCTCGTTCAGCGCGGCGTCCGGCAGGCCCACCAGATGCAGCCCTGGAACACCGCTGGTGATCGCGGCCTCCACATCGACCACGAAGCCGTCCACCCCGACCAGCGCCACGGAGCGCACCTTCGCCAGCGCCATGTCAGCACACCCCCCGCAGGTGGTCGAGCTCGAACCCGGAGCGGTCGCCGCGCGGCGCCAGCACCAGGCCGATCACGTCGATCCGGACGGTGGCCGCGGGCACGCCGTGCTGGGCGGCCCAGCGCCCGGCCAGTCGCCTTAACCGCGCCGCCTTGGCTCGCGTGACCGCCTCCACCGGCGCGCCGAACACCGTGCCGGAACGCGTCTTGACCTCGCACACCACATGCCGGGTCCCGTCGTAGGCGACGATGTCGAGCTCCCCCTCGGGGCATCGCCAGTTGCGCTCCACGATCGTCCAGCCCAGCCGGTCGGCCAGGTACCGCGCCGCGCTCTCCTCTCCACGCCGGCCCAGTGACTGCTTCCTGTTCGTCTTCGTCTCGGCACCCATGCGGGCATCACCTCCGCCTCCGACCGTGCCGGTCGGCCACCTGCGGCGGAAGACGAACGCCGTTCTGTGGATAACCGTGAGTGGGGCGGGACGACTGTTCGCGGTCCCGGGCTCGGCTCGGATGGTCTCGGGCGTGTCCGGCACTTCTTGGGAGGCGCTCGGGGAGCGCCCCACAGGATCCACCGGGCACGGCTTGGGCGGCAGGCTTGGAGCGTTTGGGATTTGAGCGGAGGTCTTGTGCGGGCGGTGGGGATCGATCTGGCTGCTCGGCCGTCGGCCACGGCGGTGACGGTCATCGAGTGGGGCGAAGGCTCCGCGCGGGTGTCGGCGCCGCGGGGCGGGTGGACTGATGACGAGCTCGTCGGCCTTCTCATGGAACTCGGGCCGGATGACTGGGCCGGGGTGGACTGCCCGTTCGGATGGCCGGTGGAGTTCGTGCGGGCGGTGTCGGCGCACGCGGCGGGGGAGCCCTGGCCTGGGCGGGGGCAGGAGCAGGCCGGTTACCGGAACGGGCCGTTGCGGTTCCGGCGTACCGACGTGGTCGCCAGGGAACTGACCGGCGCCTGGCCGCAGCCGCCGGCGCTGGGCTGGCTGAGCGTGGTGGTGGCGCGGTGGGCGTTCATCGCCGACGAGATGAACGCCCGAGGCCGGCCGATCGACAGGACCGGAGCCGATCGGATCGCCGAGGTGTATCCGGCGGGCGCGCGCAGGCTGTGGGGGCTGCGCGGAGAACGGTCGACGGCGGCGCTGGTGCACGCCGCGCCCTGGCTGGAATTCGAACCCGGAGCACGGCGGAGGTTCGATGAGGACACCGACGCGTACGACGCCTTGATAGCGGCACTTGTCGCCCGTGCCGTCGCCCAGGGGTCGACGACCCGCCCGTCACACCCTGATCTCGAAGTGGCGCGCACCGAGGGCTGGCTCCACCTTCCGCACGCGGGCGGCCTCGCCGGACTTTTGTGAGCCCTCCGGAAGGGGCGCCCAGATCGGCTTGCGGCTGCAACAGCGGCGTGAGGACGCGCAGGGCGATCGTGCACGGCAACGACCGCATACGCGGGCGGTCTTGACGACCTGGCGAGGTGTATCGGCTGTGAGATGGCGGTTCGTCACGGCGCCGCCATGGCCGGTGAGGCGTTCAATGCAGGTACGGGGACGGACTTGATGGAGGCCAGATGGGGAGCAGGCGTACCTGGAAGCGGAGCAAGGACAGCGGGTCCAGGTAGAGCAGGCCGTGGCGCAGTCCCCAGTGGAGGCAGTGGCGGAGACCGCAGTGACCGGGGCGGTCCTGGACGGTGCCGATCCGGGTGCCGGCGGCGACCGGACGACCCACCCGGACCGAGGGCTCCACGGGAAGATAGGTCGTCCGGACCCGGCCGTGGGTGATGGCGACGACGCCGTACCCGGCGACATGACCGGCGAACGACACACGCCCCGTGCCCGCCGCGTACACCGGCCGCCCGGGAGCCGCCGCCAGATCGACCCCGCGATGACCGGCGCCCCAGGGCGTGGACGGCGGATCGAAGGTCCTGATCACCGCGGGAACCGGCGACAACGGCCAGCGCCACTGCCCGGACCGCGGCGGCGGAACCGGCGGGACCGAGGGGACTGACGGGACCGACGGGGCCAGCGTCACGGCGACCGCGAGGATGAGAGGGATCATGAGGCGGATCCTCATCGGCCCGGCCGATCCCGCGCCAGACGTGCCGGAGATTGTGGACAACCGTGCCGCCGGCCCCGAGCGCACCGATGCCACGAGGCGAGCGGACATCCCATAGACTTGACCCGACGGTCGCATGGGGGCACCCCCAGGCGACCGAATTCACGCGCCCGTCACCACCGTCCTCTGCGGTGGGGCACAAACTCTCGGTCCGCCGACGTCGTCGGCGGCGGGGCGTGTCCGGGCGCGGGCAGGCAACCGAGACGTGGCCCGGCCGTCCCGACCGGGCCGGACAGGAGTACACGGGATGGCACCCGTCGTCACCATGCGGCAGCTGCTGGAGAGCGGCGTCCACTTCGGCCACCAGACCCGGCGCTGGAACCCGAAGATGAAGCGCTTCATCTTCACCGAGCGCAACGGCATCTACATCATCGACCTGCAGCAGTCGCTGTCCTACATCGACCGCGCCTACGAGTTCATCAAGGAGACCGTCGCGCACGGCGGCACCATCCTGTTCGTGGGCACCAAGAAGCAGGCCCAGGAGGCCATCGCCGAGCAGGCCCAGCGGGTCGGGATGCCGTACGTCAACCAGCGCTGGCTGGGCGGCATGCTCACCAACTTCTCCACCGTGCACAAGCGGCTCACCCGGCTCAAGGAGCTGGAGGAGATCAACTACGACGACGTCGCGGGCTCCGGCATGACCAAGAAGGAGCTGCTGGGCCTCAAGCGCGAGAAGGACAAGCTCGAGCGCACCCTCGGCGGCATCCGCGACATGTCCAAGGTCCCCAGCGCGATCTGGATCGTGGACACCAAGAAGGAGCACATCGCGGTCAACGAGGCCCAGAAGCTGGGCATCCCCGTGGTGGCGATCCTGGACACCAACTGCGACCCCGACGAGGTCGACTACCCGATCCCGGGCAACGACGACGCCATCCGCAGCGTCAGCCTGCTGACCCGCGTGGTCGCCGACGCGGTCGCCGACGGCCTGATCGCCCGGGCCGGCGCCGCCACCGGCGAGTCGGACAAGCCGGCCGAGGCCGCCGCGAGCGCCGAGCCGCTGGCCGAGTGGGAGCGCGAGCTGCTGGAGGGCAAGGAGCAGCCCGCCGCCGAGGCCGCGACCGCCGAGGCCGCCCCGCAGGCCGCCCCGCAGGCCGACGAGCAGAACGACCAGCAGGCCTGATCGCAGCACCCCGGGCGGGCCGCCGCGGCGCGCCCGCCCGGAGCGCCGCCGGATCGTACGAACCGACGAGAGAGACCTTCACACGATGGCGAACTTCACCGCCGCCGACGTCAAGCGGCTCCGCGAGCTGACCGGCTCCGGCATGATGGACTGCAAGAACGCGCTGACCGAGGCCGAGGGCGACTTCGACAAGGCCGTCGAGATCCTGCGCCTGAAGGGCGCCAAGGACGTCGGCAAGCGCGCCGAGCGCACCGCCGCCAACGGTCTGGTCGCCGAGCACTTCAACGGCACCGGCGACGGCGCGATCCTCGAGCTCAACTGCGAGACCGACTTCGTGGCCAAGAACGCCGGCTTCATCGAGCTGGCCGACCGCATCGTCAAGTTCGCCGCCGAGTCCGGCGCGGCCGACGTCCCGGCGCTGCTGGGCCTGGAGATCGAGCCGGGCAAGACCGTGCAGGCGCTGATCGAGGAGAACAGCGCCAAGATCGGCGAGAAGCTGGAACTGCGCCGCTTCGCCCACTTCACCGGCGCGTACGTGACCAGCTACCTGCACAAGTCCGACCCGTCGCTGCCGCCGACCACCGGTGTGCTGGTCGAGCTGGACAGCGAGAACCCCGAGGTCGGCAAGGACATCGCGCAGCAGATCGCGGCGATGGCGCCCAAGTACCTGACCCGCGACGACGTGCCGGCCGAGGCGATCGAGAAGGAGCGGGCGCTGGCCGAGCAGATCACCCGCGAGGAGGGCAAGCCCGAGAAGGCCATCCCGAAGATCGTCGAGGGCCGGGTCAACGCCTACTTCCGGGACTTCGTGCTGGTCGAGCAGGCGTTCGTCAAGGACAACAAGAAGACGATCGGCAAGGTGCTCGAGGAGGCCGGGGTCACCGTCAAGCGGTTTGCCCGCTTCAAGGTGGGACAGGCTTAACAGTCCTGCTCGGAGGTATCCCTGAGCAAGGCACGCACGCACATCCGCTACGACGAGGAGGCCGCCGCCGTGAAGCACGAAACGACCGCTGACACGACGGCGGCCTCGTCGTCATCGCCGCGGACTCCGGTGCAGCCGGGACTGCCCCGGGGCGGCTGGAAGCGGGTGCTGTTGAAACTGTCCGGCGAGGCGTTCGCCGGCAACGAGCCGCTGGGCATCGACCCGCAGGTCGTCCACCACGTGGCCAAGGCGATCGCCGAGGCGGTGGGCGAGGGCGTGCAGGTCGCCGTGGTGTGCGGCGGCGGCAACATGTTCCGCGGCGCCCAGATGGCCGAACGCGGCATGGACCGCGGCCGGTCGGACTACATGGGCATGCTGGGCACCGTGATCAACTGCCTGGCGCTGCAGGACTTCTGCGAGAAGCTCGGTCTGGACACCCGGGTGCAGACCGCGATCACGATGGGCCAGGTCGCCGAGCCGTACATCCCGCGGCGCGCGATCCGGCACCTGGAGAAGGGCCGGGTCGTCATCTTCGGCGCGGGCCTCGGCCAGCCGTTCTTCTCCACCGACACCTGCGCGGCGCAGCGCGCGCTGGAGATCGGCGCCGAGGCGGTGCTCAAGGGCACCCAGGTCGACGGCGTGTACGACGCCGACCCGCGGAAGAATCCGGACGCGGTCAAGTTCGACCATTTGGACTACGGTGAAGTCCTACAGCGCGGGCTGAAGGTCATGGACGCCACGGCCATCAGCCTCTGCATGGACAACAACCTCCCCATCGTGGTCTTCGACCTGATGGGGCAGGGCAATATCATCCGGGCCGTCCGGGGCGAGAAGATCGGCACGCTGGTCAGCCCGGCGGACGGCTGACCGGCCGCGGGCCACGGCCGGGCGGCAGGCAGGCGCAGGACAAGGTGACGGGAGCCCGAAGTGATCGAGGAGATCCTCTTCGAAGCCGAAGAGAAGATGGAGAAGGCGGTGGCGGTCGCCAAGGACGACCTCGCGGGCATTCGCACCGGCCGGGTCACGCCCGCCATGTTCAGTAAGATCACCGCCGAGTACTACGGGACGCCGACGCCGATCAACCAGCTGGCCTCGTTCACGCTGCCCGAACCGCGCATGGTGATCGTGCAGGTCTTCGACAAGTCCTCGATGGCCGCGGTGGAGAAGGCGATCCGGGACAGTGACCTGGGCGTCAACCCCAGCAACGACGGCAACGTCATCCGGGTGGTCTTCCCCGAGCTGTCGGAGGAGCGCCGCCGCGAGTACATCAAGATCGCCGGCGGCAAGGCCGAGGACAGCAAGATCTCCATCCGCAACATCCGGCGGCGGGCCAAGGACGCCCTCGACAAGCTGGCCAAGGACGGCGAGGCCGGCGAGGACGAGGTCCGGCGTGCGGAGAAGGAACTCGACGACACGACGCACAAGTACGTCGCCCAGATCGACGAGCTCCTCGAGCACAAGAAGGCGGAGCTGCTCGAAGTCTGATGGAAGCCGCACACGGCCGGGAGGCGCCCCCGCCCCCGGCCGGTCCCCCCACGTCCACCGGCCGCGCCGGCCGCAACCTGCCCGTCGCCATCGGCGTGGGCCTGGCCCTCGGCGCGCTGGTCCTGGTCTCCCTCTACACCGTCAAGGAGATCTTCCTCGGTGTCATGACGGTGTTCCTGGCCCTGGCGGTGCGGGAACTGACCCAGGCGTTCGGCTCCCGGCAGATCCGGGTGCCGCAGGCGCCCGCCGTCGCGGGCATCGTCGCCGCCCTGCTGGCCGCCTACCTGGCCGGGCCGCTCGGCCTGGCGGCGGCGCTGGCGCTGACCGTGCTGGTGTTGCTGACGTGGCGGATGCGGGCGGGCGCCGAGGGGTACGTGCGGGACGCCACGGCGGCGCTGTTCATCGTCGGGTACGTGATGCTGATGGGCGGCGTCGTCGCGCTGATGCTGGCCCCGGACGACGGCGCCGACCGCATCACGATCTTCATCGCCGTCACCGTCTCCAGCGACATCGGCGGCTACTTCGCCGGGGCCTTCCTGGGCAGGCACAAGATGGCCCCGACCATCAGCCCCAAGAAGACCTGGGAGGGCTTCGCCGGGTCGGCGCTCACCTGCATGGTCGTCGGCGCCTGGCTGGTGCCCTGGCGGCTGGACGACGGGCATCTGTGGCAGGGCGCGCTGCTCGGCGCGGCCGTGGTGTGCACGGCGGTCGTCGGCGACCTGGTGGAGTCGCTGATCAAGCGGGACCTGGGCCTGAAGGACCTGGGCACGCTGCTGCCCGGGCACGGCGGCGTGATGGACCGCCTGGACTCCCTGATCATGACCGCGCCGGTGGTCTGGCTGCTGCTGGAGCTCTTCGTCCGCACCTCCTGACGGCCCCGGCCGCCGGGGCGCGGGCCGTCAGGAGACGACCCAGGTACGGCCCTCGTCGCGCAGGCGGCGCACCAGGGCGTTGGAGCCCTGCGCCTTGGCGTACCGGCGTTCCTCGTCGGTGATCGGGACCAGCCACAGCCAGCGCACGGGGTCGCCGCCGACCGTCAGCCCGGTCAGGTCGGGGGCCTGCGGGCCCGGCAGGCGGCCGGGGTCGTCGAGCAGCAGCACGCCCGACCAGCGCGGGTCCGCGGCGTCGGGGGCGTTCAGCGGGAACGTCCTCGGCTCGTGGTACCACTTCACCATGTCGCCGGGGGCGAACCAGGTCACCGAACGCCACGGGTACTGGGCCAGCCACGGGAAGATGCTGCCCGCCCGCCGGCTCGGCAGCGTGGTCGCCACCGCCAGCTCGATCCGCGCGTAGGCGGACACGTCGTCCTCGTACAGCTCCACCGTCGGCATCCGCTGCCGGCTCATGCCGAGGGTGCTCAGCACGGTGAAGTCCCGCCCGGGGCGGGCGGGCCGTTCCGACACGCTCACCACCGGGGCCGCGCCGGGGGCGGCGCCGGGGCCGCGGAACTGGCGGCCCACGTCATGCCAGTAGTGCCCGCCCGGGCCGAGCCGGTTGAGCAGGTGCCCGAGCGCGGACTGCTGGAACTGCGCCCACGCCCCCTCGGTGCGGCACCACTCCCAGAACGCCCGGGACCGTTCGATCCGCCCGGCGAACTCCTCGATCTCCTCCTCGAGCGGGAAGGCGAACGGGCTCTGGGCGGTCGCGTCGCGGGTGTAGCCGGGGATGCCGCGGTTCATGTCGGACCAGGCCGGGATCACGCACAGCGGTTCGCCGTCCTCCAGCACCGCCGCCCCGTCGCCCTCCTCGAACCAGACGGCCTCCAGCGCACCGGGGTCCAGCGCGGCCCGGCCCTCGGGATGCCGGGTGCGGCCCGCGGGCATCATCGGCGTCAGCCCGGCGTTCAGCCGCGCCAGGTCCATGCCCGCCTGGGCCGGCTGGTGGTTGGCGATCCACGTCGCCCCGATCACCGTGTCCCGGGCGTCCCGCAGGTACGCCGCGGTGGTGACGCCGTCGGTCTCCACGGTGAGACGGCGGCTGCCGTACGGGCTGGTGTCGGCGAGCAGGACCCGCGCCCCCGTGTCCGGGGCGGACGGTCGGGAGGAGCCCGAGGTTCTGCGCAAAACCGCCATGATCGGCACTGTAGTGGGCCGTCGTGGCCGCCGCACGGCGAAGGCATCACCCGGTGTTTGCCACACTGGAGGGACCATGTCTTCCACCACTCAGCCGGTCCCCGCGCCGCCGGAGCCCGGCAAGCTCACGTTCGTGGCCCCGCGCCGCGCCAGGCCGCCGCGCCACCTGGCCGACCTGACCTCCGCCGAACGCCGGCAGGCGGTGGCCGAGCTGGGGGAGAAGCCGTTCCGGGCCGACCAGCTGTCGCGGCACTACTTCGCCCGGCTGGTCGACGACCCGGCGCAGATGACCGACCTGCCCGCCGCGGTCCGCGACCGGCTGGCCGCCGAGCTGATGCCGCCGCTGCTGACCCAGGTGCGGGCGCTGGACTGCGACGGTGGCACGACCCGTAAGACGGTCTGGCGGCTGTTCGACGGCACGCTGGTCGAGTCGGTGCTCATGCGCTACCCGGACCGGATCACCATGTGCGTGTCCTCGCAGGCCGGCTGCGGCATGAACTGCCCGTTCTGCGCCACCGGGCAGGCGGGGCTGACCCGCAACCTGTCCACCGCGGAGATCGTCGAGCAGGTCGTGGCGGGCGCCCGGGCGCTGGCCCGCGGGCAGATCGCCGGAGGGCCCGGCCGGGTGTCCAACATCGTGTTCATGGGCATGGGCGAGCCGCTGGCCAACTACAAGGCGGTGCTCGGCGCGGTCCGCCGGATCACAGACCCGGCCCCGCACGGCCTGGGCATCTCCCAGCGTTCGGTGACCGTCTCCACGGTGGGCCTGGTCCCGGCGATCGAGAAGCTGGCCGCCGAGGACCTGTCGGTCCGGCTGGCGGTGTCGCTGCACGCGCCCGACGACGAGCTGCGCGACGAGCTGGTGCCGATCAACACCCGCTGGAAGGTCCGCGAGGTGCTGGACGCCGCCTGGGCGTACGCCGACCGCACCGGCCGCCGGGTGTCCGTCGAGTACGCGATGATCAAGGACGTCAACGACCAGGCGTGGCGGGCCGACCTGCTCGGCCGGCTGCTGAAGGGGCGGCTGGCGCACGTCAACCTGATCCCGCTGAACCCGACGCCGGGGTCGAGGTGGACCGCCTCGCGGCCGCGCGACGAGCGGGAGTTCGTGGCCCGGCTGGAGGCCCACGGCGTGCCGGTGACCGTGCGCGACACCCGGGGAAGGGAGATCGACGGCGCCTGCGGGCAGCTGGCCGCCGCCACGGAGTGAGGATGCACAAGCGGCGCTTCCCGGTGGTGCTGCGGGGTTACGACTGCGCGCAGGTCGACGCGCTCACCGAACGCATCGAACGGGCCCTGCGCACCGGCTCCTGGGAGATCACCCCCGAGGACGTGATGCGCAGCCGGTTCGCGGTGGTGCTGCGGGGTTACGACCAGCGGGCGGTGGACGAGTTCCTGTACGAGAGCATCGCCGAGCTGCGGGCCCGGATGGCGCCACCGCCGCCCCGGCGCCCGCCCGAACGTCCCCGGGTGGAGCCCGCCCGGGTGATCGGCTGGATCGAGGGCACCCGGTTCTCCTCGCGGTCCGGGGAGCACGCCGGATACGACGCCCGGGACGTGGACGCGTTCCTGGACCGGGTGATCGCGGGGCTGCGCGGTCAGGGCCCACGGGTCGACGCGGCCGAGGTGCGCGCGGCCTCGTTCCGGACCGTGCGCCTCGGCCTGGGGTACGACCGGCGCGAGGTGGACCATTTCCTCAGCCGGCTGGCCGATGCGCTGGAGTCGGCGGCGTACTGAGCCCTTTCCGGGACGGCGTTCCCGGGGTGAGCCGGGGTGCCGCCCGATCACGGCTCGTGATGGGCGGGCTCGGTGGAAACGGATCATCGATCCCGTGTCCCGCCATTTCGGGCTGGGCGGTTCGGGGGCGCTCTGTTTCCGAAAACGGGGACGGGCGGTCCGGGCGCGGGCACAGCGGGTGCCGGGCCGGTCGCCGCCGCGCGTCGTGGCTGGTCCGCCGGGGTGCGACGGAACACGCGGATGATCGCTCCGGCCGGGAGAACGCCGGAGATCGCGGAAGCCGGGAAAGGGATCGCCGTGAAAGGTTATCCACAATCGTAAAGAGCTCTGGCCAATCGGCTCCGCTCGGGGGACGCTACCTGGCATGGACTGGATCGTCACTGAACGTCAGCGGCTGCACTCACTGTTCGGTGTCTTCCTCGCCCCCGAGGTCAGCGCCGCGATCGTGCCGTTGGCCCGCCCCGCGCTCCGGCTCGGCGGCCAGGGCAGGGCCGTCCGGCTGGGCGGCACGCCCCTGCTCCCGCCCGGCGAGTCCTGGCCCCGCTGGGCCGGACGCCCTCTGGACTTCCTGGCCCTCGTCGACTTCGCCGAACTGGCCGCCGTCCTCCCGCAGCCCGACATCCCCGAGAGCGGCCGCGCCGCCTTCTACTACGCCGGCCGCACCCCGCGCCCCTGGGGCAGCCGTGCCGAGGAACGCGACGGCTGGCGGGTCTTCACCGGCGAGCTGGTCGAGGCGTCACCGCCCGAGGGCGTCCACCACACGCCGTCCCGCACCCTGGGCGCCGCCCCCTTCCTGTCCCTGCCGGCCCCGCAGGAGCCCGTCCTGCGGCAGGTCGAGTCCCGCTACAGCGGCATCCTGGCCATCTACGAGCAGTTGTACGCCGCCTGGCTCCAGCACATCTGGCCCGACGACCCGATCCACCAGATCGGCGGCTGGCCCGTCATCGTCCAGCGTCCCGTGACCGCCGAGGCCGGCCACGCCTCCTCCGGCCACGACCCCGACCTCCCCCTCCCACCCCACGACCGGACCGATGCCGACGACTGGTGCCACCTTCTCCAGCTCGACTCCGACGACCGGCTCGGCTGGCACTGGGGAGATCCCGGCCGCGTCTACTTCTGCACCCGCAAGTCCGCCCCCCTGGAGGACTCCTGGCTCATCCTCCAAGCCCGCTGACAGCCCGACCCAAGCCCTCCACCGGCCACCCCGTCACCACCTCTGGGCGAGCCACTCCACCAGCGACAACCCTTACCGCCATCAGCGATGGCAGGGCACCCGGTGGTCGGCGCCACCCCTGGAGCCGTCTCATGGCGGCCTGCGTGTGAGGTGTTCGAGCCGGGCCGGTGTCGGGTGGTGGGGCTATCTGGGGTGACGGGCCAGGAGGAGGTGGACGGCCGTCGCGGCGGCGCACCAGAGGATCAGGTGGACGGCCAGGCCGGGGAAGGCGGTGGTGAACGCCTCGGGGGAGGTGTGGGCGGCTCGGATCCACTCGATCATCGGGATCGAGAGGGGACTGAGGGGGCCGATGCTCAGAAGGAGCGCGGTGGTGGTGGCGGTGAGGAGGGCCAGGAGGGAGTGGGCGGGGGAGGGGATGAAGGCTCGCTGGGCGTAGGCGCCCAGAAGGGTGCCGGCCAGGGCCGTCAGGGCGTTGAGCGCGGTGCCGGCGAGCATGGCGGAGGCGCCCGTGCCGGCGGAGCCGCATTGGATCAGGGGGAGCGCCACGACCAGGACGGTGAGGGTCAGGTTGACGAGGTAGGCGGCGAGGAGGGCGGCCGTGGCGGGGAGGAAGGGGCCGCCCGCCGCGGTCGTCGTGAGGGCGCGCTGCTCGTCGGGCGGGGTGTCGAGCACGGAGCGGGCCGTCCAGGCGGCCAGCAGGAAGGTGAAGACGGCGACGTCGCCCAGCGTGCCACCGGCCAGGGTGGGCGCGTCGGGTCCGCTGGGCCATTGGGAGAGGACCAGCACCAGCGCCAGCAGCACGACGATCACCGGCGGCAGAGCGCGCAACGAGCGCGCGTAGCCGTGGACGTGGAAACGGACCAAGGCACTGAAGGCCCGGGTCCTCGAGGCGGGTCGGTCGGTGGTCAAGGGCTGCACTGCCGTTCCCGGGTCAGGGCTTTCGGCGAGCGGCGGACGGTGGGCGCTCCTCCTGGGCGGCACGTGTCAGGGCGGATGTGCGGGCGAGGCATTGATCTGCGTGCTCCTGCGTGGTGTCGGACTTTCGATGTGCCCTGGTCGCCGTGTCGAGGTGCCCTGTACGCGGGGGCGGGTGGTCATGTCGGTGGGGTGGCCGCCGGGGCGGAGGGAGGGCGGGCGGTGACGGTGTGGCCGCGGGATTCCAGTTCGGCGGCCAGGGCTTCGGCCTCGTCGGAGCGGACGGTCACCTCCAGGACGGTCCAGGTGGGCGGGGCGTTCGGTGGATCGTCGGAGGTGAGGGGGGTGACGGTGGAGTCGGCGACGCGGACGCGGCGGACGCCTGGGAGGTCTGCGATGCAGCGCTGGTGGTCGCTGATCACGAGGGTGGAGCCGCGGCGGGCGAGTTCGGCGGCCAGGGCGGGCAGGGCGTCGCGGGTGGTGGGGTCGAGCCCGGCGAACGGTTCGTCCAGGACGAGGAGGCCGGGATGGGCCAGGAGGGCCTGGGCGATACCGACCTTCTGGGCGCTGCCCTTGGAGAGTTCGGGGAGCCTGGTGTTCAGGAGGGGGCCCAGGGCGAGCCGTTCGATCCACGGGTCGGCGGCCGTGCCGGGCAGGCCGCGGACGGCGGCCATGTGCGTCAGGTAGGCGCGGACGGTGAAAGGCTGGGCGACGGGGAAGCGCTCGGGGGCGTAGCCGACGTTCCGGGGACGGCCGGTGACGGCGCCGCGGGACGGGCGGCGCAGGCCGGCGACGAGACGCAGGAGGGTGGACTTGCCGGCGCCGTTGCGGCCGGTGACCTCGGTGATCGTGCCCGGCTCGAGGGAGAGGACGACGTCCCGCAGGACCCAGGGGGCGGACCGCCGATAACGGAAGGCGACGCGTTCCAGACGCATAGGCTGTGCAAGGTAGCGATCATCGTGTAAGGCCGGTGTCAAGCGCGGGGAGGGCGGAATGCCGAGCGCAGCGGGAGGCTGTGTCTTCTGCGAGATCGTCAAGGGCGAGCACCAGGCCCACGTCGTGCTGGACACCGGGGACGCGATGGCGTTCCTGGACAACCGGCCGCTGTTCAAGGGGCACACGCTGCTGGTGCCGAAACAGCATCACGAGACCCTTCCCGACCTGCCCGCGGAGCTGCTGGCCCCGCTGTTCGGGTACGCCCAGCGGCTGGCCGCCGCCATGGAGGAGGCGCTGGAGGCCGCCGGGTCGTTCGTGGCGATGAACAACCGGATCAGCCAGAGCGTCCCCCACCTGCACATCCACGTGGTGCCCCGCAACCGCAAGGACGGCCTGCGCGGGTTCTTCTGGCCGCGCACCAAGTACGCCTCCGAGGACGAGGCGGCGGCCTACGCGACCCGCCTGCGCGAGGCGCTGAACGAGTTCCGATGAGCATTCCGCAGGAGCCGCCTGCGGATCGGCGTCGGATGCCGCGCAGGCGTCTTCCGCCACCGGCGCGCGCCCGGGGCGCGGGTCGCATGACCTCGACTTCGCGCACCTGGGGCGTGAGGCGCATGGCCTCGACTTCGCGACCCGGGGCGCGAGGCGCATGGCCCCGCTGGCGTCACGCGTTCCCGGGACGTCCGGCTCGATGATGTACGGGTGTGCGGTTGACCGCGCGGGTCGTCAGCGGGTGCCCCAGGTGTAGGTCTGCTTGCGGAGTTTGAGGTAGACGAAGCTCTCGGTGGTCAGGACGCCGGGGACGCCGCGGATGCGGCCGAGCAGCTCCAGGAGCTGCTCGTCGCTCTCGGCGACCAGCTCGACCAGGATGTCGAACGAGCCGGCGGTGATCACCACGTAGTCGATCTCCTCGATGGCGGCCAGCTCGTCGGCCACCTTCTCCAGGTCGCCCTCGCACTTGATCCCGATCATCATCTGCCGGGAGAAGCCCAGCATCAGCGGGTCGGTGACGCCGACGATCTGCATCACCCCGGTGTCCAGCAGCTTCTGCACCCGCTGCCGGACCGCCGCCTCCGACAGGCCCACCGCCTTGCCGATCGCGGCGTACGATCGGCGGCCGTCGGTCTGCAGCTGCTCGATGATCCGCTTGGAGAGCTCGTCCAGGTGCACGCCCCGGGCGGTGCCGGCCGGCGGCCGCGGCCGTTGCTGGGGGACGTCCGTCATCGGGGCACTCCTCGCGTCGGTGCCGGGGTCGCGCGCAATCAGCGTAGGGCGGCCCGTCCCGGGTCCGCCTCCCGTCTCATCATGCTGCGACATCCGGCCAGTTAGGGCGGAAGATCAAGCGAATCAGTCGTGAAACTCGATCGTAACAACGGAATCCCTTGTCAGGTGGGGTTATTGTCTGCGAAGGTGCGACCAGGGCGCGCTCCGGGATCCCAGGGGCGCGCCGCGATGGACTACGGAGGTCAAGGGTGACCGGCAAGCGACTGCGGAACTTCGTGGGCGGAGAATACGTCGACGCCAAGGACGGCCGGACCTCGGAGGTGATCGACCCGAGCACCGGACTGGCCTACGCCGAGGCACCGGTGTCGGGTGCCGAGGACGTGGACGCCGCGGTGCGCGCCGCCGCCGAGGCGTTCCCCGGCTGGCGGGACGCCACCCCCAAGGACCGCGCCCTGGCGCTGCTGAGGATCGCCGACGCGGTGGAGGCCCGGGCCGAGGAGCTGATCGAGGCCGAGTGCCGCAACACCGGCAAGCCGGTCGGCCTGACGGCGGAGGAGGAGATCCCGCCGATGGTCGACAACATCCGGTTCTTCGCCGGCGCCGCCCGGATCCTGGAGGGCCGCTCCTCCGGCGAGTACATGACCGACCACACCTCCACCATCCGGCGCGAGCCGATCGGGGTGTGCGCCCAGGTCACGCCGTGGAACTACCCGATGATGATGGCGGTGTGGAAGTTCGCCCCGGCGCTGGCGGCGGGCAACACCGTGGTGCTCAAGCCCTCCGACACCACCCCGGTGTCCACGCTGCTGCTGGCGGAGATCGCCGCCGAGTTCCTGCCGCCGGGCGTGTTCAACGTGGTGTGCGGCGACCGCGACACCGGCCGGACGCTGGTGGAGCACCCCGTTCCGCAGATGGTGTCGATCACCGGCAGCGTCCGGGCCGGCATGGAGGTGGCCGCCTCCGCCGCCCGGGACCTCAAGAAGGTGCACCTGGAACTGGGCGGCAAGGCCCCGGTGGTGGTGTTCGACGACGCCGACGTCGCCAAGGCCGCCGAGGGGATCGCCGGCGCCGGGTACTTCAACGCCGGGCAGGACTGCACCGCCGCCACCCGGGTCCTGGTGCACGAGCGGATCGCCGAGGAGTTCACCGCCGCCCTCACCGAGCAGGCCAAGGGCACCAAGGTCGGCCCGCCCAGCATGACGGACGCCTACTTCGGCCCGGTCAACAACGCCAATCAGCTGGAACGCGTCCAGGGCTTCCTGGACCGCGCCCCCGAGCACGCCGAGGTCACCACCGGCGGGCACCGGCTGACCGGCGAGGGCTACGACGGCGGCTACTTCTTCGCCCCCACGGTGGTCACCGGCCTGCGCCAGGACGACGAGATGACCCAGAACGAGATCTTCGGCCCCGTCATCACCGTGCAGACCTTCGGCACCGAGGACCAGGCGGTCGAACGGGCCAACGGCGTCAAGTACGGTCTGTCCGCCAGCGTGTGGACCAGGGACCACGCCCGCGCCATGCGGATGACCCGCCGCCTGGACTTCGGCGCCGTCTGGGTCAACACCCACATCCCGTTCGTGTCGGAGATGCCGCACGGCGGCTTCAAGCACTCCGGCTACGGCAAGGACCTGTCGATGTACGGCTTCGAGGACTACACGCGGATCAAGCACGTCATGCACTACATCGGCGACTGATCCCCCGACGCCCGTGAACCCCAGCCCCCCGCCCGGCCACCGGCAGCCGCACCGGCTTCCGCCGTACAGGCACGCCCGCACGTGCCGGTGGCCCGGCGGCCGTGGCGGCGGCCCGGCGGGCACCGGGCGCGGGGGACGGCCGGCGGGGGCGTCGTCGGGGGTTCGAGCAGATGAGAGGGAATGCCCGTAGATGACCGAGACACAGGACGCCCCCGTGCGCGACGGGCAGGGGACGCTGCCGGCGATCGAGCTGGCCGGGGTGGTGAAGGAGTACCGGTCGCACGGTGAGGTCGTGCGGGCGGTCAAGGGGATCGACCTGGCGATCGGGGAGGGGGAGTTCTTCTCCCTGCTGGGGCCGTCCGGGTGCGGCAAGACCACCACCATGCGGATGATCGCCGGGTTCGAGGAGCCCACCGAGGGCGAGGTGTTCCTGCACGGCGAGCGGGTCACCGGGGTGCCCGCGCACCGGCGCGACGTGAACATGGTGTTCCAGTCGTACGCGCTGTTCCCGCACATGAGCGTGTTCGAGAACGTGGCGTTCGGGCTGCGCCGCAAGGGCGTGGAGCGTTCCGAGATCGCCCGGCGGGTCGGCGAGATGCTGGAGATCGTCGACCTGGCCGGGCGGGAGAAGCGCCGTCCGGCCCGGCTGTCGGGCGGCCAGCAGCAGCGGGTCGCGCTGGCCCGCGCGCTGGTCAACCGGCCGCGGGCGCTGCTGCTGGACGAGCCGCTGGGCGCTCTGGACCTCAAGCTGCGCCAGCAGATGCAGGTGGAGCTCAAGCGGATCCAGCGCGAGGTCGGCGTGACGTTCGTGTACGTCACCCACGACCAGAGCGAGGCGCTGACCATGTCGGACCGCATCGCGGTCATGAACGACGGCCGGATCGAGCAGCTCGGCTCGCCCCGTGAGGTCTACGAGCATCCCGCCGGCCGGTTCGTGGCCGGGTTCATCGGCACCTCCAACCTGCTGTCCGGCGAGGTCACCGAGGTCGCCGCGGGCCGGGCGGTGATCGCCGCGGGGGAGGGCCAGCGGATCGTGGTGCCGCTGCGCGACGGCATCCCGGTGGCGGCCGGGCAGCGGATCGAGCTGACCGTGCGCCCGGAGAAGATCGAGATCGCCACCCGGCCCCCGGCCGACCGGGACTCCGCGCTGCGCGGGACGGTCACCGAGGTGGTCTACCTCGGCACCTCCACCAACTACAACGTGACCACCTCGACGGGCGCCGAGGTGGTCGTCTTCACCCAGAACGCGACCGGTGCCGAGGACATCGCCGTACGGGGCGACGGCGTGTGGCTGTCGTGGGACCCCCGGTACTCGTACCTGATTGGAGCAGCATCATGAGCCGGTACCCGCACGGCGGCGACCCCGCCTTCCGCCGCGGCCTCACCAGCCCCCGCCACGTCGGCAGGCGCGACGTCCTGCGGCTGTTCGGGGCGGCCGGCGCCGGGCTGGCACTGGCCGCCTGCGGGGTCGAGGGGCAGGGCGGCAAGGACAAGGTCACCGCCTCCGACGTGGAGAAGTTCTGGGCGGGCAAGGCCAGGAACGGCCGGCTCGACTGGGCCAACTGGCCCGGCTACATGGAGGAGGACCGCGCCACCCTCAAGGCGTTCACCAAGGCCACCGGCATCCAGGTGAACTACCAGGAGGTCATCCAGGAGAACGCCGAGTGGTTCGGCAAGATCGAGGCGCCGCTGCGGGCCGGGCAGTCCATCGACTTCGACCTGATGGTCATGTCGAACGGCATCCAGCTCGAGAAGTGCCGCCAGCTCGGCTTCCTGGCCCCGCTCGACCACTCCAGGCTCCAGGCGTTCGCCAAGAACGCCGGGCAGGGCTTCAAGAACCCCTCCTACGACCCGAACAACGCGTTCACGGTCCCGTTCATGTCGGGGATCACCGGGATCGCCTACAACACCAAGTACGTCGACGAGGAGATCACCAGCATCGCCTCCCTGTGGGACGCCAAGTACAAGGGCAAGATCGGCATGATGGCCGACTCCCAGGAGCTGGGGAACTTCGGGATGTTCGCGGTCGGCGTCGACCCGGAGAAGTCCACCCCCGCCGACTGGGAGAAGGCCGCCGCCAAGCTGCGCGAGCAGCGCGGGCTGGTGCGCAAGTACTACACCCAGGACTACGCCGACGCGCTGTCCAAGGGCGACGTGTGGATCACCCAGGCATGGTCGGGCGACGTCTACAGCCTCGGGCTGGAGGACGTGAAGTTCGTCGTCCCGCAGGAGGGCGGCACGCTGTGGACCGACAACATGTGCATCCCCAGGACCGCCGCCAACCCGGTCGACGCCATCACCCTGATGGACTGGCTGTACGACCCGCGCGCCAACGCCACGCTGACCGAGTACATCAACTACATCACCCCGGTCCCGGCCACCCAGGAGATCATCAGGCAGGACGCCGCCAAGGCCACCGGTGAGGACAGGACGGCGCTGGAGCAGCTGGCGACCAGCCCGCTGGTGTTCCCCACCGAGCAGGACATGGCCAGGCTGCGCCGCTACCGGACCCTCACCCAGGCGGAGGAGACCCAGTACCAGAAGATCTTCACCCCGATCCCGCAGGGGTCGTAGGTGCGGCGGTCCCGGGGCGCGCTGGCGCCGTACCTGATGATCCTGCCGGCCGGGCTGTGGCTGGCGATCTTCTTCGCGGTCCCGCTGATCACGATGCTCTCGCTGTCGTTGCAGGAGGGCAACCTGATCGACGGGTTCCGGCAGACGCTGCACTGGCAGAACTACACCGAGGGGCTGGCGACCTACGGCGACAAGTTCGTCCGGTCGCTGTGGTACGGGCTGCTGGCCACCGGATTGTGCATCGCCGTCGCCTACCCGGTGGCGTACTGGATCGCCTTCCACGCCGGCGACCGCAAGGGGCTGTACCTGTTCCTGCTGCTGGTGCCGTTCTTCGTGTCGTTCGTGCTGCGCACGGTGTCGTGGAAGTTCGTGCTGGCCGACAACGGGATCGTGCTGGGGACGCTGAAGGGCTGGGGGCTGCTGCCGGACGGCTTCCACGTGCTGCAGACCTGGTACGCGGTGGTCTTCGGGCTGGCCTACAACTTCCTGCCGTTCATGGTGCTGCCGATCTACGTGGCGCTGGAACGGGTCGACCACCGGCTGGTGGAGGCGGCCCAGGACCTGTACGCCGGGCGGGTGCAGGCGTTCTTCCGGGTGGTGCTGCCGCTGTCGCTGCCCGGGGTGTTCGCCGGGGTGATCATGACGTTCGTGCCGATCTCGGCCGACTACGTCAACGCCGCGATCCTCGGCGGGCCGGACAACACCATGATCGGCAACGTGATCCAGACCGAGTACTTCAACAACAGCAACTACCCGACCGCCTCGGCGCTGTCGTTCACGCTGATGGCGATCCTGCTGGTGGGGATCTTCCTGTACGCGCGGGTGCTCGGGACCAGGGACGTGCTGGAGGCGGCGGGCCGATGACCATCACCGCGACGAAGGACGCCCCGGCCGCCCGGCGGCGCCGCGGCCTCCCCAAGGGGCTCGGCCTGCGGATCTACACCTGGCTGGTGATCGGCTGGCTGGTGCTGCCGATCGCGGTGATGATCGCGTTCGGGTTCAACGACACCTCCAGCAAGTTCAACTTCACCTGGGAGGGCTTCACCCTCGAGTGGTACGCCCGGCTGTTCGAGCGGGAGGACCTCACCACGGCGCTGGTCAACTCGGTGGTGATCGCGCTGGCCAGCACGGTCATCACCACGGTGCTGGGGACGCTGGCCGGGCTGGCGCTGGGCCGGTACGCCTTCCGCGGCAAGGGCGTGTCGAACCTGGTGCTGTTCGCCGCGATCTCCAGCCCCGAACTGGTGATGGGCGCCTCGCTGCTGTCGATGTTCGTCACGCTGAACACCCCGCGCGGCTTCGGCACGATCCTGGTCTCGCACGTGATGTTCTCGATCGCGTTCGTGGCGATGACGGTGCGGGCCCGCGCGGTCGGGCTGGACCCCTCGATCGAGGAGGCGGCGCGTGATCTGGGGGCCGGGCCGTGGACCACGTTCCGGCTGGTCACCCTGCCGTTGATCATGCCCGGGGTGGTGTCGGGGGCGCTGCTGGCGTTCGCGCTGTCCATCGACGACTTCGTGATCACCAACTTCACCAGCGGCTCGACGGTGACGTTCCCGCTGTGGGTGTGGGGGTCCACCCGGACGGGCACCCCACCGCAGGTCAACGTGATGGGGACGCTGCTGTTCGCGGCCGGTGTGCTGCTGGCGGTGGTCAACGTGATCATGACCCGCCGGCGGGCCCGCCGGGTCTGAGGAGGCTCTCGTCGTGGACGTGCTGAAGTCGCTGGCCGAGGCCGAGCCGGTGCCCTACTGGCTGACCGACCCGGCCCGGCCGGAGCCCGAGCCCGCCCTGGTCGGCCCGGTCACCTGCGACCTGGCGGTGGTGGGCGGCGGCTACTCGGGGCTGTGGACCGCGCTGATGGCCAAGGAACGCGACCCGTCACTGGACGTGGTGGTGCTGGAGGCCGACCGGATCGGCGGCGCGGCCTCCGGGCGCAACGGGGGCTTCTGCTCGGCGAGCCTCACCCACGGGCTCGGCAACGGCCTGGAACGCTGGCCCGGCGAGATCGCCGCCCTGGAACGCCTCGGCCGCGACAACCTCGACGGCATCGAACGGACCCTCGCCCGGTACGGGATCGACGCCGAGTTCGAGCGCACCGGCGAGCTGGACGTGGCCACCGCGCCGTGGCAGCTGGACGATCTCGCCGAGCTGGCCGAGGCCGCCCGCGGGCTGGGCCAGGACATGACGCTGCTGGACGCCGAGCAGGTCCGCGCCGAGGTCGACTCGCCCACCTATGTCGGCGGGCTGTGGGACAAGGACGGCACCGCGATGCTGCACCCGGCCAAGCTGGCGTGGGGGCTGGCGGAGGCGTGCCGCTCACTGGGGGTGCGCATCCATGAGCGGACCCCCGTGCGTTCGCTCACCGACCGTTCGGGCAGGTTCGGGCTCGTCACCCCGTACGGGAGGGTGTCGGCGGCGAAGGTCGCGCTGGGGACGGGGGTCTTCCCGCCCTTGCTCAAGCGGCTGCGGCACTACCTGGTCCCGGTGTACGACTACGCCCTCATGACCGAGCCCCTCAGTGCGGAACAGCTCGCCTCCATAGGCTGGCGTCACCGCCAGGGGCTGGCCGACAGCGCCAACCAGTTCCACTACTACCGGCTGACCGCCGACAACCGGATCCTGTGGGGCGGGTACGACGCCGTCTACCACTACGGCAACGGGATCCGCGCCGAGCTGGAACGCCGCCCCGCCACCTTCGCCACCCTCGCCCGGCACTTCTTCCAGACGTTCCCCCAGCTCGAAGGGCTCCGCTTCACCCACGCGTGGGGCGGCGTCATCGACACGTGCAGCCGGTTCTGCGCGTTCTTCGGCACCGCCCACCGGGGACGCCTGGCCTATGCGGCCGGCTACACCGGCCTCGGGGTGGGCGCGACCCGCTTCGGCGCGGCCGTGATGCTCGACCTGCTGTCCGGCGAGGACACCGAGCGCACCCGCCTGCAGATGGTGCGCAACAAGCCGATCCCGTTCCCGCCGGAACCCCTCCGCTACGCCGGGATCCAGCTGACCCGCCGTTCCATCGCCCGGGCCGACCGCGACCGAGGCCGCCGCGACCTGTGGCTGCGCACCCTCGACCGCCTCGGCCTCGGCTTCGACTCCTGACCCCCGTCCGGACGTTCAGGCGACGCGCCCGGTCCGCCGCGCGGCGACCAGGGCCAGGACGCCGACGGCGATGAGCGCCCAGCCTCCGGAAACGGGCTCGATGATCGACATCGGGACGCCCAGCAGAAGCAGGTAGCCGCCGACCTGCCGGGGGACGCGGCCGGTCGTGCGCAGGGCCCACCGGGTCAGGGTGCCGACGGCGAAGAAGCCGATGCCCGCGAAGAAGAACCACAGCACGGCCTCCCGCTCGGCGTCGCCCTCGACACCGTTGAACACCCCGGCGCGGAGGATGTCGCCCCATGCTCCGGGCATCACCGCGAAGGCGTAGACGGTGTGGACGACCGCCAGGCCGATGATCAGGCGGGGCAGCCAGCGGACCCATGTGTTCACGAGCGACCTCCCCGGGCGGCCCGCGCCCCGGCGCGGGCCATGCCAGCCACCACCAGGTGATGGAACGGACGGATCAGGTTGAAGTAGAGGGACCCGAGCCTGCGGTGGTACTTCACCACCGTCACCACCTCGAACCGGTTGAGGTCCCCGTCGGGACGGGCCATGATCGCCAGGTACGCCGTCAGGTGGCTGTCGGCGGCCTCCAGCACCAGATACCGGTCCTCGGCGGCCTCGGTCACCGTGAAGAAATGCACCGGGGCGCCCGGGGTGAAGGGCACGTCCTCCGGTCGCAGCCGTCGCCCCATCCGGCCGGCGGTCGTTTCGAGCCCCGCGCCCCGCGCGAACACGTCGCGCACCCGGAACAGCGCGGTCAGCCACGCCGGCTGCCAGCTCAGCGTGGCGGCGGCGTACTCCCGCAGGGTCAGCGCCGCCTCGGCGACCTTGACGTCGACGTGGTCGGCGTCCTCGGTCAGCGAGCGCAGCTCGGGGATGTCAGGCGTGGTCCGCATCGTCCTCTCCTCGCCTCGTCGCGAGCCGGATGGTGAGCTCGTAGACCTCCCGCAGCTCGGCGGGGGCCAGCGTGGGGACGATCTGCTCGGCCCCGATGGTGATCAGGTAGAGCAGCCGGGCGATCCGGTCGGCCTCCCGCGCGTCGCCGCCGTACTGCCGCCACAGCGAACGCAGGTACGCCATCCGGGTCGCGTCGATCCGCTCCTGGACCCGCCGCACCTCCGGGTCCTGCAGCGCCCAGGCCCGCACGGCGATCTCCAGCTCCGGCCCCGTCTCGTCGCCGACCACCAGGTCCAGCAGCCGCCGCAGCCGCACCAGCGGCGGCGCCGCCGGATCGCGCTCGGCCTCCTCGATGAACCGCGTGGTGCCCTTGTCCTCGAAGTGCCGCAGCAGCGCCGTCCGGAAGCCGCCCATGCCCCCGAAGTGGTGGTAGAACGACCCCTTGCTGAGCCCGAGCCGCCCGGTCAGCCGCTCGATCGTCAGCGCCGGGGCGCCTTCGGCCGCCAGGATCTCCAGCCCCGCGTCCAGCCAGTCCGTCTTGCTCGCCATCCCTCACCATTCCATACCGTTTGGTATGGAGATGAGCATACCAAACCGTATGGTCTGCTCTCCGGGCGGGGGAGCGCCCGCCTCGGGCGGCCGGGGGACAGCCGGTCCGGCCGCCGACGAGTTCGCGCATATGCCCAGGTGACCGGCGTGCCGTGCGGTCTCCTCGATCCTGTGCGGCACGCTCCGGTGTGCGGTCGGACGGCCTTTCGGGGAGTCGTCGTGCCGATGTCCATCGGATCATGAGGCGTGCGTCAGCCCCGGTGAGAACGGATATGAAGACGGCGCCACCGGATTTCCGGTGGCGCCGTTCCGATGGATCGCGGCGGCTCGTCCTCGGACCGGGCAGCCGCCCGCCGGGGGCCTAGACCAGGGTCTCCAGGCGTTCGGCGAACTGGGCGGCGGTGGGGCGGGTGCTCGGGTCGCCGAGGCAGGAACGGACCAGGTCGGCGACCTTCGGGGGAAGGTCCTCGGAGACCGTGGGCGCGTTGCTGAGGACCTTGCGCAGCGTCAGCAGCGGGTCGTGCACCGGCAGGCCGCCGTAGATGCCCGTTCCGGCGGCGAACCAGTGCAGGACCGCGCCCAGTGACCACACGTCCACCGCGGTGGTGGCCGGCTCGCCGCGCAGCACCGCCGGGTCGGTGAACTCCACCGACGGCAGCGCCCCCATCCCGGTGATCGTGACGCCCGGGGCCAGCACCTGCGCCAGCCCCAGGTCGGCGAGCTTGCCGCCGTCCTCGGTGAGCAGCACGTTCGAGGGGTTGATGTCGCGGTGCACGATCCCCGCGTCGTGCAGGGCTTGGGCCGCGCGGGCGGCGCAGGCCAGCGCCCGGTGGTAGTCGGCGCGGTCGCGCGGCCCCGCCGGGGACGCCAGCGACCCGCCCGGCAGGTACTCCATCGAGTAGTAGAAGATCCCGGCCTGCTGCCCGGCGTCGTACAGCGTCACCAGGTGCGGGGAGCGGACGGCGGCGAACGCCTTCAGCTCCCGGGTGGCGCGGCGGAAGGCGTCCTCGCCCGTCCCGCCGACCACCTTGACGGCCACGTACTCGTCCTCGACCGGCAGCCGCTCGGGCCGGTACGCCAAGAAGAACTCGCCGTGGTTGCCCTTGCCGAGCGAGCGGATGAAGTCGTAGTCGGCGATGCCCTGCATCAGGTGTCCTTTCCAGCCGGCTGAACGGCGCGGCGCTCGGCCGGGTCGACCAGGGTGACCCGCCGCCCGGCGGCGCGCCGCACGGCGGCCTGCCCGGGGGCGGTCGGGGCGATGACGATCACGTGGGGTTCGGCGCCGGCGACCAGTCCGGGCAGCTCGGCGGCCACGTCGGCGGAGAACCGGCTGACCACCCGGACCGGCAGCTCCTCGGTGCGGATCGCGGCGGCCAGCCGTTCCAGCCCGGCCATGGTGCCGGCCATCTCGGCCAGCTCCGCCGACAGGCCCAGCCCGACCTCCAGCCGCTCGGCCGGGTAGGGCCGCAGATGGACCAGCACCACCTCACGGGAGCCGTCGCCGGCCGCCTGCTCGCGGGCGATCTCGGCCAGCCCCTCGACCTCGTCGGGATCCTCCACGACCACCAGCACCCGGCGGTCGACCCGCGGTCCCGCGGCCGCCCGCTGCGCCTCGGCCAGATCCCGCTCCACCTGCCGGGCCGGGTAGACCCGGCTCAGCAGCGGACCGGTCATCGCGGTGGTGACCAGCGCCATCACCACCATCAGCGAGTACAGCTCGGTGTCCAGGACGCCCTTCTCCAGGCCCACGCTCAAGATCACGATCTCGGTGAGCCCGCGGGTGTTGATCAGCGCGGCCAGCGCCGCGGCCTGCCGGCCCGGGACCCGCTGCAGCCGGGCGGCCACGTAGGCGCCGCCCAGCTTGCCGCCGATCGCCACGGCCAGGATCACCGCCAGCACGCCGACGCCGCCCAGGTCGAGGGTGGTCAGGTCCACCGACATGCCGGCCACCACGAAGAACATCGGCAGCAGCAACAGCACCGCGAGCTGCTCCAGCCGCTCCAGGATCTCGTGGTTGAGCTTCTCGGCGCCCTCGCGCGGCATCACCGCGCCGAACAGGAACGCCCCGAAGATGAAGTGGACGTGCATCCACTCGGTGGCCCACGCCGACGCGAACAGCCCGATCAGCACCAGCGCCAGCAGGTTGGGCGTCAGCCGCCCGGCCTTCTCGTAGGCCGGCACCATCCGCCGCAGCAGGGGCCGCACGCCCAGGAACATCACCAGCGCGAACGGCACCGCCAGCGCCACCTGCCACTGGCCGGACCCCCCGGTCCCGGCGATGGCGACCACCACCGCCAGCACCGTCCACGCCAGCACGTCGATGATCGCCGCGCAGGCCAGCGCCAGCCCGCCCAGCCGGGTGCGGTGCATCTGCCGGTCGGTCAGGATGCGGGCCAGCACCGGGAACGCCGTCGCCGACATGGCCGCGCCGAAGAACAGCACGAACGGCAGCGTCCGCCCCTGGTCGTGGTCGGCGGCCAGCCACAGCGCCACCAGGCAGCCCAGCCCGAACGGCAGCAGCGTCGAGCTCAGCGACACGCTCGCGGCGACCCGGCCCCTGCCGCGCACCAGCTTCTGGTCCAGCTCCATGCCGACCACGAACATGAACAGCACCAGGCCCACGTCGGCCAGGCCCTTGAGCACCGGCCGCAGGTCGGCGGGGAACAACTGCTGGCCGATCACGTCGCCCAGCAGCGTCGGCCCCAGCACGATCCCGGCCACGATCTCGCCGATCACCGGGGGCTGGCCGATCAGCCGGGCGCCCATGCCCAGCAGCCGGGCCAGCGCGAGGACGACGACGATGTCCAGCAGCAGAATGTCGACCCGCATCAGCGCTTCCTATGCGACTCGTAGCGGAAACTGCGCGACGCGCCGAGCCGCACCATGGTCCCCGGCCAGATCTGGAACGGGGTGCCGGCCGGGATCTGCTGGTACTCCGACTCGCCCGGCGGGATCACGTAGGTGCCGTTCACCGAGCCGAGGTCGACCAGCATCACGTCCCAGTCCTGCAGCATCACGTGCAGGTGCCGGCGCGACACCGAGCCGCCCTGGTCGTCGACCCGGGCCGGGCGCGCCTTGCCCGCGGTGACCAGGTCGGCCCGCTCCGGGTCGCGACCCATCACGTAGTCGGTGTCCAGCCGCAACGCCATCCCGTCGTCCAGCAGCAGCACGCCCAGCGGGGGGCGCGGGCCGCGGCGCGGGATCACCGTGAGCTGGCCCATGGCGATGCCGCACACCCCGCAGTAGTGGGCGCGGGGATCGTTGAAGTGGCCGTTCTTGCAGTCGCCGCCCCACACCTCGGGCCGGGAGTCCGGCTCGGGGTCGATCCGGGTGCGCGGCGGCGGCGCCGGCGCGGCGGGCGCGTCCGGCGGCTGGACCAGCAGCACCGACTCGAACGGCTGCGACCGGATGTCCTCGGGCGGGATGTCGCCGGGCGCCGCGGCCCGTGCCCCCGCGACGGGCTCGTCGGGCACCGGCGGCATGCCGCGCGAGGTCGGCGCGTCGGCCTGCTGCGGGGCGGGCGGCGCGGCGGGCGCGCCCGCACGGGCCGCTTCGCGGCGCGGATCGGTCGGGGCCTCCGGCAGCCGGAGCGCCTGCGCCTGCCACTGCTCGTGCGGCTGCGCCGGCTGTGCGGGTTGCACGGGCTGTGCGGGCTGCGCGGGCTGTGCCGGGTGCGCGGCCTGCGCGGGCCGGGCGGGCGGCGCGGCGGCCCCGGCCGGGTCGGCCAGCCACTGCAGGCCGCCGCCGGGCACGACCCCGGCATCGAGCCGCGCCCGCGGATGCGCCTGCCCGGCGGTCGGCAGCCGCAGCTCGATCCGGCCCACCGGTCCGCTCACGAACCGGTCGGTCCAGGTCAGCGCGGTCTGCCCGCCCAGCGTCAGCTCGCCCTCGGCACCGGACACGGTCGCCGTGGCGTTCCCGGAGACCAGCACCGCCGCCCCCCCGTCGGCGGGACCGGCCACCGCGCAGGCGGCCATGGACGTGGCCATCGCACCGGCCAGCACCTGTGCCACGTTCCGGATCAGGGCACGGCCGGCGTCGGGGTCGCGGCCGTCGCCGGCGGCCGCCCACAGCGCCTGCAGGAGCCGGTCGGCCACGTCGTCGGCGGCGTCACAGGCCAGCAGCAGCCCGCCGGCGTGGGCGACCAGCCCGCCGCCGGACAGCGGCCGCACCATCGGGCCGGACGGGAGGGCGGAGGGTTGCGCGACGGGTTGCGCGCCGTGGTCGAGGCGGTTCATACCAGCCGCCCCCCACGGAACCGCCAGCGGATGAACGGCACCCGCATCGGGCCGTTCGCCACCAGCCACACCACCAGCCACACCACCAGGAAGTGCGTCCAGAACGCCGCGGCGGGCGGGCTCACCGCGATCCCCGGGACCGCGTCCAGCTCCAGCAGCGCCCACAGCAGCAGGCCCTCGTTGATCAGGGTGAGCAGGCCGAACATCGTCGGCCAGTCCTTCTCCCAGCGGAACTGCATCAGGAAGTGGTAGACGAACTCCCAGACCACCCCGAGGACCGCGACGGACGCGAGCACCACCAGGCCGGTCTGGTACAGGTCGGCGAGCCCGGCGCCGCCGGTGCCGGGCAGCACCGGCACGATCAGCGCGGTGACCACCAGGCCGACCGTCGCGAGCAGGAAGAGCCGGGTCTGAATCCGGCCGAACAGCGTGGGTACCACGATGGACCTTTCGTCGTCGTGCGGTTCGGGCGATCCTCGCTACGCCGCGGTCGCCCGGCCCGCCTTCGGGGGTCTGGGGGCCGCCCCCCAGACGAGGCAGGTCAGATGGCCTTGTTGCGCGCCCACTTGAGCCACTGCGAGGTGGACCGCAGCGGGCCCAGCTTCTTGCAGAAGCCCCGGCGGGCCAGGTCGTCGGCGATCTCCTGGGCGGCGATCTGCAGTCCCAGGAAGGTGTCCACCCCGGGGAAGTAGCCGCCGAGGGTGGCCGTGCCCGAGGCGTACAGCGCGCCGTTGCCGCTGGCGGTGCCCTTCACCTCGAAGTGCCGCTCCACCTCCAGCCGGCCCAGCGGGTTGCGCCCCGCGCCGCTGTGCTGCAACAGGTCGGCCAGCACCCGGTGCTCGGTGATGTCGGCCTCCAGCCCGGTGCAGTCGATGATGAAGTCCGACACGTACTGCTGGACCCGGCCGTCGTTGCTGCGCACATGGCTGACCAGCCGGTTGTCGGGGCTGGGCTCGACCTTGTCCACCACGCCCTGGAACGCGTGGTACCAGTTCTCCCGGCGGCCCTTGGCCATCTGCTGCTGCCAGCGCCGCCGCTTGGGCGTGTTGGTGCCGCCCATGTCCTTGTAGAGCTTCTTGCGGTCCTCGCCGTCCAGCTTGCGCATCTGCGCCTTGAGCTGGCCGCCCCACACCGACTTGGGGTAGTTGAAGCCCTGGTACGCCCAGCCGTCGCCGCCGCGCCGCCGCATGAAGATGTTCGGCCCGTGCGAGCCGGCGATGAACGTGCGGAAGATGTGCACGATCTGCGTCTGCAGCCCGAACTTCTCCCGGTCGTCCATCAGCCGCTGCAGCACCCGGGAGGCGACGATGCCGCCGCCGCGCACCACCACGACGCCCGGCCGGTTCTTGAGGGTCTCGTAGACGTGCTCGTGCCGCTCGTAGGCGTTCACCACGCGGGTGTAGTCCTGGTAGCGCTCACGGAAGTCCTGCAGGTCGGGCAGGAACTTCAGGCCCGGGTAGCCGATCGCCAGGTGCACGTACTGGGAGCGGAACGCCACCCGCCGGGTCTCGCTGAGCCCCTCCGGCGGCGTCAGCACGGTGAAGTAGCCCCCGCCGACGCGCTTGCGCACCATCCGGACCTGGCCCTTGACCAGCATGTCCCAGTAGGAGATGCGCTTGGCCTCGCGTTCGAGGTTCCTGAAGACCGTGCCGGCGCGGGGGGTCCAGTAGTCGTTGACGATCGGCTCGGTGCCGACCTGCCACAGGTAGCTGAGCTTCTTCTCCCGCCACGCCTCCTCCAGCGCGTAGGACGGGAAGCCCCACAGGTTGTCCGGGCGGGAGGAGGAGTCGGACCGGATGCGCTCGGGACGGGGGATCTGGGACACCCGGGTCAGGTACTCGTAGGTCTCCCAGGGCGTGTCGATGTTGGACAGCACCCGCAGGCTGGTCGTCGGCACGCCGTACACCCGCAGGTAGTCCAGCGTGACGAAGGAGCCGATCCCGCCTCCCACGGTGACGAACGGAATGTCGTGCACCGGGATTCCTGCGGCGTGCAACTGTTCGTCGGTCCACTGGGAGGTATGCAGCAACTCAGGTGTCAGGTCGCCGCGGGTCGGTGGGCTGGAGCGCATGTCGATCCCCTGGTCCGAGATGTACTGTCTAACCGCGTTGGACGCACAAACCCTAGAGCCGGTTGGGATCATTGAGCGATAGGGCGAACGTCCCCGAACAGGCAGGACACTGTCCTGACCCGGCTAGGCGAAAAGCTCGGCGGGGAAAGGTTTTCAGTCCGGGGACTCGTCCTCGGCGCCGAAGATCATGGACGAGATCTCCAGATAGAGCTGCTCGGGATACGGCATGTAGGCGACGTTTCGCAGCGCCTGTTTGTCACCGGCGGACTCGATCTCGAACTCGCCGTATCCCAGCATCCGGCCCACCACCGACCGGTCCAGCTTGATGTCCTCCACCTTGGCCAGCGGCATCATCGCGACCTTGCGGTTGAGCACGCCGGTCACCATCATCACCCGGTGCTCGGTCACGATGAAGAACTCGATCGACCAGGTGATCACCTTCCACACCAGCCGTCCCACCAAAAACAGCCAGGGCAGCCACAGCAACGGGATCCCGGTGTAGGTGTGCACCAGCGCCGACACCAGCAGCCCGCCCAGCGTCTCGGCCGCCGACTGCAGCAGCACCGCCGGATGCCGCCGGACCGCGATGACATGGCGTTCGTAGGACATCAGGTACTTGTCGACCGTCCGCGAACCGGCGTCGCGGAACACCATCATGTCCTGCATGTTCATCGGCGGTGCCCTCGTCGGGGTCGGGATTCCCCACCGTAGCGGAGCGGCGGGCGCGCCGCAGTGATCCGGTGGGCCTTGTCACCGGACCGGCCGCACCGCAGGATGGCGGCATGGACGCCGCCGGGGATCCGCACGATCCGCACGAGGTGACGGCACGGCCGGTCTGGCGGCTGCTGGTCCGCGGGATCGGCCTGTTCCTGCCGGAGTGGGGCGCGCCGCCGCAGGCGCCCGTGCCGGTGGACCGGTCCGCCGTGGCCCCTCCGGTCTACCTGGACCCGCGCACCGGATTCGGCCTGCAGTTGCGGCTGCGCGGGCGGCTGCGCGGGCTGCAGCCGGACCGGGAGGTGTACGTGCGCGGCCGGCAGTCCCCGGGCTACGGCATCGTGATCGCCGGGCCCGCGGCGGCGGTCGGCAGCCGGGTGGTGGACGCCGCCGCGCTGGTCCGCTACGCCCGCCGGCTGGTCTTCGCCGAGCTGTACGACCCGGCCGACGCCGCCGGCATGCCCGCGGCGGTCCGGGCGGTGCGCTCGGTCGAGGCCGCCGTGCTGCTCGACCGGGCCGGCGGGGTGGGGCTGTGCGCCGAGGTGGACCGTGCCACCGGGGAGCTCCGCTGCCCGCTGGCGGTCCGGCTCGACGGGACCGGGGGAGGGGTGCGCGCCTACGCGGTGGGCGGCCGGCTCGCCCACTCGGTCAACTCCCACAGTTGATGGGCGGCCGCCCGGCGCAGCCGCAGCGCCACGGCGGCCGGGTCCCAGATCGTCTCGTCGGCGTCCGGCTCCATCGTCTGGGACGGCGTGAGCACCGCGCACAGCAGCTCCTCCCGGGTGCGGACGGCCAGCAGCGGGCCGATCTGCGCGACGGCGCCGTCGCTGTCGTGCAGCGCCCGCAGCAGCCCCTTGAACGCCGTCTCGTCCTCGGGGACCGGGCGTTCGGCCGGATGCGGGGCACCCGCCACCCGCACGTCGGTCGGCAGCAACCCGGCCCGGTCCAGGTCGGCGCCGGTGGAGATCAGCAGCCCGGTGAACGCGCCCGCCAGCTCGTCCATGGTCCGCCCGGCCAGGAAGTAGCGCAGCCGCCGCGGCCCGTCGGGATCGCCGTCCCCGGAACGGAACCGCACCCGCAGCCCGGCCGTCCGCGCGCACCGCTCGTACACCTCGGCCAGCACGTCGTGCAGCCGCGGGTCGCGCGCCCACAGCCGGCCGGGCAGCAGCGCCGCCCGGCCGGGCCGCTCGCCGAGCAGGGACTCGCGGACCGCCTCGTCCAGCTCCCCGCCGGCGTACCGCAGCAGGTCGCCGACGACGTCCTCGACGTCCTCCAGCGTGCGGGTCAGGTCGCGCTGCAGCTCCCAGATCTCGGTGCCGCTGCGTTCCAGCTCGGCCAGCCGGTCCAGCGCCGTCTCCAGCCCGGGCCCGCCCGGCCCGGCCCCGTTCCGCTCGGCGAGCGGCCGCAGCCGGGTCTCCAGGTCGGTCAGCTTGCGGCGCACCGCCGACAGGGTGATCCGCTGCTGCTCCAGCTCGTGCAGCCGGGCCTCCTGCGCCTTGAGGTAGTCGTCGGCGTGCCGGACCAGCTCGCCCAGCTCCTCGATCTGGAACGTGTTGCGGCGCAGCCGGTCGTCGAGGGCGGGCAGCACGTCGCGCTTGACCCGCGACAGCTCGGCGGTGAGCTGCTCGCCGACCGTGACCAGCACCCCGTTCTGCTTGCCGACCTGCTCGCGCAGCTCGTCGATGCGCCGTTCGAACGCTCTGGCCTGGTCCTTGCTCTGTTTGCCGGCCCACAGCTCCAGCGCCCCCACGACCATGCACAACACCAGCAGGACGACGGTCATCGGGCTCCTCGCAGGCGACCGGGTCGGGCGGGCAAACGGTAATGATCGCGACGATAACCTACGTAACCGTCGTCCGCAGAGCAGGTTGCTGACCTGATAGAAACCCCTAACGCCGCGCCGCGGGGCCTGCCGGATGTCGGTGTTCGAACATATAATCGAATCATGGACGACACGCGCACGCCGGCCCGGCCCGGCGATCTCCCGCCGGCCGAGATCGCCGCGCTGGCCCTCTCGCTCGCCCACCTCGGCAGCGGCCCCCAGGCCGTGGCCGCCCGCCGCGCCCTGCGGCACCTGACCGCCGACCTGTCCGACGACCCCGTCACCAGCAGCACCCTGAGCACCCTGACCACGCCGCTGGCCGAGGCCATCGCCGACCGCGCCCGGGTCATCGCCGAGGCGATCACCGAGCGCCGCGTCGTCCGCCTCTGCTACGGCGACGCCGGCGCCAACGTCACCATCCGCGAGGTCGAGCCCGTCACCTGCCTGGTCCACCGCGACCACTGGCACTTCGTCGGCTGGTGCCGCCTGCGCCGCGGCGTCCGCGCCTTCCGCTTCGACCGCATCCTCGCCGTCGAGCCCACCGGCACCCCCGCCCCCCAGCGCCCCGTCTCCGGCTTCCTGCCCTGGCACCGCGCCACCCCGGCCCCCACCCCCTGACCGGCGGGCGCGGCGGGAACCCCCTGCTCGCCGCGCCCGCCTTCCCTCTCGACCGACCGGGACATCGCCGCCCGACGCCTCGCGGACCACTGGCCGTGCCGCGGCGAGCGACGGCCCCGCCGCGCTCATCGGCGTTTCGCGTGGACGCTGGGTGAGCCGTCCGGTCCGCCACTGGAGGGGCGTTGAACGTCCGGGGCCCTGCGGGGCGGTGCGCAGGGCCCGGACGTGCGACGGCGGGATGCCGGGGTGGACGGGGTGCGGAACGGTCAGAGGAGGGCCAGGTAGGCGCCGCCGTCGACGGGGACGGCGGTGCCGGTGATGAAGCGGGCCTGCTCGGAGCACAGGAAGGCGGCGTAGGCGCCGAAGTCGTCGGGGTCGCCCACCCGGCCCATGGGGACGGCCTCGGCGGCCTTGGACAGGTCGCCGCCGTGGAGCCGGCGGAGGCGGTCGGTGGCGTGGGAGCCGGGGAGCAGGGAGTTGACGGTGACGCCGTCGCGGGCGACCTCCAGGGCCAGGGTCTTCAGGAACCCGGTGGCGCCGGCGCGGGCGGTGTTGGACAGGATGAGGCCGGAGATCGGCTGGCGCACGGAGATGGACGTGATCGCCAGGACGCGGCCCCAGCGCCGCTCGCGCATGGGCGGGACGGCGGCCTTGCACATGGCGACGACGGACATCAGGTTGAGGTCCAGGGCGGCCCGGTAGGCGTCCAGGTCGATGTCGTCGAAGCCGCCGGGCGGGGGACCGCCGGCGTTGGTCACCAGGATGTCGACCCCGCCCAGGAGGCGCTGCGCCTCGTGGACGAAGGCGGTGGCGCCCTCGGGCGTTCCGACGTCGGCGACGATCGGGTGGGCGTTCTCGCCGATGGCGGCGGCCGCCTTCTCGAGGCGTTCCCGGTCACGGCCGCAGATGGCCACCTGCACGCCCTCGGCGGCCAGCGCCCGGGCGGTGGCGAGTCCGAGTCCGCTGCTGGCCGCTGCGACGGCGGCGCGGCGGCCGGTCAGTCCAAGGTCCATGCCGAGCACGCTACTCCCGCCGCCGATCTCGGGACGGCCCCTGTACCCCAAGGGCCGCCGGTGGCCGTGTCGTTCCGCCACCGCTTTCGAGGCCGCACCTGCGTTCGTGCGATGAGCCGTCCCCATGGACGCTGCGGCGGTCGGGCCGAACGGGGGCGCGTCAGGGGAAGCAGAGGGTGCGGGTGATGGCGTCGCGGACGACCTCGGCGGGGCGGCCGCCGTCGGCGTAGGCGGTGCGTTGCAGATGGGCGCCGGTGCCGCGGGTGCGGAGCGACTGAAGGGACCGCTGCACCCGCTTCAGGTCGCCGGCGGTCTCCAGAGCGGTGCGCACGTGCTCGACCAGCGCCTCGATCACCGTCTCGGCCGGGGCCAGCCGCCAGGTCACCGGGTGGACCAGCGGGCCGCGCAGTCCGGAGCGGGCGGCCCGCCACATCGCCGGGCGCAGCACCTCGGTGCGCACCGGGTCGGGCGGCTCACCGGCGCGCCAGGCGCGGGCGGCGGTCTCCACCAGCCCCCGGATCAGCGCCGCCACCAGCACGGTGTCCTCGGCGACCAGGCACACGTCGGCCACCCGGATCTCCACCGTGGGGTAGTGGCGGGACAGCCGCGCGTCGAAGTAGACCATGCCCTCGTCCAGCAGCACGCCGGTCGCGATCATCGCCTGCACGGTGTCCCGGTAGGCCCGGACGCTGCCGAACAGGGCGGTCGGCCCGCTGGAGGGCCATCCCCACCACACCTGCTGCCGCCAGCTCTCGTACCCGGTGTCGCGGCCCTGCCAGAACGGCGAGTTGCCGCTGAGGGCCAGCAGCGGCGCCAGCCACGGCCGGATGCGGTCCAGCACGCCCACCCCCTCCTCCGGGGAGGAGATCTCGACGTGCACGTGGCAGCCGCAGATGAGCTGCTCGTCGGCCGTTCGGGCGTACTGCTCGGCCATCCGGTGGTAGCGCGCCTTCGGGGTCAGCGAGGGCCGCACCGCCACCGGGGAGGTCGCCAGCGCGGCGATCTCCACGCCCGCCCGGCGGGCCGCCCGCGCCGCCGCCAGCCGTCCCTGCCGGATCTGGTCGGCCAGGTCGTCGAGCGACGTGCACGGCCGGGTGCAGAACTCCACCTGCTCGCGCTGCAGCTCCTTGTCCAGCGACCAGGGCGCTCCGGCGTGCCGCAGCCCCTCGGGCCCCTGTCGTTCCGCGCACCGCAGCACGGCCCCGGACATGGCGCGGGGAACCCCGTCGTCCGGATCGACGATCAGCAGTTCCTCTTCGACGCCGAAGCTGCGCACCCTCTGGATATGCCCGAAAACCGGCAAATAAGGACAGAAGCCAATATTTTACACTCGTAAAGCTCGGGGCGGCCCGGCCGCGGGGTCAGGGGGAGGGACGGCGGACGGAGTCCAGGGCCATCAGGGCGACGTGGAGGGAGACGCAGGAGTCGACGTCGTCCAGATCGGCGTCCAGGATGCGGGAGATGCGGCGCAGGCGCTCGTAGAGGGCGGGCCGGGACAGGTGCGCCTGCTGGGCGGCCAGGGCCTTGTTGCGGCCGGCGGCCAGGTAGACCGACAGGACGCGGGTCAGGTCGGTGCCGCGCTGGGCGTCGTACTCCAGCAGGGGGCCGAGTTCCCGTTCGACGAACGTCTGCAGCCGGGCGTCGTCGCGGAGCAGATGCAGCAGCCCGCGCAGGCGCAGGTCGGGCAGGCGGTACAGGAAACGGTCGCCCGAGCCGCGGCAGGCCGCGTCGGCGACCTGGTCGGCCTCCAGGAACGAACGGCGCACGTCGCGGATGGACTCCACCACCGACCCGGCCGCCATCACCGCACCGGTGCCGCAGGTCTTGCGGACTTGGTCGGCGATCTGGCGCAGGGCCCGTTCGGCGTCGGCCCGGGCGGGCAGGGAGATCAGCACGCCGACCCGCACCCCCTGCGGGCCGGCCTCGTCCAGCAGGCCGACCAGGGCGGGCAGCCGGGCGTCGCGGCAGGCGGCGGTGGCGGCCTCGGCCAGCGCGGCCAGCGCCTCGTGCTCGGCCGGACCTCCGGCCGGTCCGCCGGCGGGACCGTCCGCGGGACCGTCGAGGGAGCCGCCGGCGGGCACGGCGCCGGTACGGGGCCGCAGCACGGCCGCCAGCAGCCGGCGTCCGGCCAGCGGAACGCCGAGGGCGCGGGCGCGGGCGGCGGCCTCGGCCGGATCGGCGTAGGCGCGGGCCAGGATCCCGGCGATGATCGTGCCGTGCGCCTGCCGTTCCAGGCTCTCGGCCTGCCGGTCCAGCAGCCGGGCCAGCGCCAGCGTGGTCGCCGCCCGTTCGATCAGCACCACGTCGCGGGGGGTGGGCGGCCCACCGCCGACGACGATCAGCCGGCCCCAGTCCTCGTCCCGCGCGCCGACCGTGGTGACCAGCCAGCCGGAGGCCGGGTCGTAGGCGGTGCGCCGGTCCGGCCGCACCGCCCGGGACCGGGTCTCCCACACCGCCAGCAGCTCCGCCGGGTCGGCCCCGGCGGTCTCGACGGCCAGCACCTGGTGGGCCAGGTTCTCCAGCACCACCGGCCGCCGCGCCAGCGCCGCCACCTGGCGGATCACCTCGGCGGGCGAGGCGCCCTCCACCGACAGCCGGGTGAAGATCTCGTGCAGCTGCTCGGAGGCGCGCAGCTCGTCCAGCTGGGCGTCCAGGATCCGGGCGTGCACCGCCTCGGTGATGTCGATGAACACCGTCTCCCGGGCCAGCGCGATCACCGGAAGGCCGTGCTCCTCGGCGGCGGCGCGCAGCGCGACCGGCAGCTCCCCGACGTAGCGGCGGCCCAGCTCCACCATCAGCCCGCTGGCGCCCGCCTCGGCCAGCTCCGCCACGTACCCGCGCAGCCGGTCCGGCTCGTCGGGCAGCGCGATCCCGGTGGTCAGCACCAGCTCGCCGCCGTGCAGCAGGTGGCCGATGTCGGCGACCTCGGCGACGTGCACCCAGCGCACCCGGGCGTCCAGCCGGTCCGCGCCCGCCACCACACGGGGCTGCCCGCGCCGGACGGCGTCCAGTTCCAGCACGTCGGCCAGGCTGGGATGCATTCCAGCGAGGATATCCCCCCGATCGCGGGACGGTTCATGACGGATCGGTCGACAGGGTGAAATCCGGCGCGTGGTGGGTTAGGTTCCGATCATGGCCGACCAGCCCGAGCCGGTGCGGATCGACACGAGCAGGCCGCACCCCGCGCGCATGTACGACTACTACCTCGGCGGCAAGGACAACTTCCAGGCCGATCGCGAAGCCGCCGAGCAGGCCATCCGGGGATGGCCCGCGCTGCGCACCGCCGCCCGGGCCAACCGGGCCTTCCTCGGCCGGGCGGTGCGCTTCCTGGCGGGCGAGGCGGGGATCCGGCAGTTCCTCGACATCGGCACCGGGCTGCCCAACAAGGACAACGTCCACGAGGTCGCCCAGCGGATCGACCCGGCCTGCCGGGTGGTGTACGTCGACAACGACCCGATCGTGCTGGCGCACGCCCGTTCGCTGCTCACCAGCACACCGGAGGGGAGGACCGCCTACGTCGACGCCGACCTGCGCGACCCCGAGAAGATCCTGGCCGAGGCGCGCGCCACGCTGGACTTCGACCGGCCGATCGCGTTGATGCTGGTGGCGGTCCTGCACTTCATGCCGGACGAGTACGGGCCCCGCCGCATCGTCCAGACCCTGGTGGACGAGCTGCCCTCCGGCAGCTACGTCGCGGCCACGCACGTCACCTCCGAGTTCAGTCCGGAGGTGGTGGCGAACGCGGGCGAGGCCTACCGCAGGGGCGGGATACCGGGCCAGGACCGCGGCCGCGCGGAGATCCATGATCTGGTCTTCGCCGGGCTGGAACTGGTCGAGCCGGGGCTGGTGGTCTGCTCCGAGTGGCGTCCCGACCCCGGCGGTGAGCGGCCCGCCCCCGCCGAGGTGGCCTGTTACGGCGGTGTCGCCCGCAAGCCCTGAACGGTGTCCCGGCCACGGCTCCGGGCATGATGGCGCGCAGGGAGGAGAGAGCACCATGAGCCTGCTGGACGAACGGTCGATCACCACCGAGCTGGAAACGACGCCCGGGTGGGAACGGGACGGGGACGCCATCGTCACCACGGTGCGCCTGGCCGACTTCAAGGAGGCCATGGCGTTCGTCAACCGGGTCGCCGACCTCGCCGAGGAGGCCGACCACCACCCGGACATCACGATCAGCTGGAACACGGTGACGCTCAGCCTGTCCACGCACTCGGCGGGCGGCCTGACCGGCAAGGACTTCGACCTGGCGCGGCGGATCAACGGGCTGCGGGACTAGACACACCGTCAAGGAACGCCCCGCAGATCCGACACAGTGTCCCTGGTGCGCCCCGGTGGGCGGCACCAGACTTGACCCATGTCGGACTTGCTCGCACGCCACCGCGCCGTCATGCCGGACTGGGTGGCCCTGTACTACGACCGGCCCATCGAGATCGTCAGCGGCCGGGGGAACCGGGTCACCGACGCCGACGGCCGCACCTACCTGGACTTCTTCGCCGGCATCCTGACCAACATGATCGGCTACGACGTGGCCGAGGTGCGCCAGGCGGTGGAGCGGCAGCTCGCCACGGGCGTGGTGCACACCTCGACCGCGTACCTGCTGCGCGGCCAGGTGGAGCTGGCCGAGAAGATCGTCCGGCTGTCCGGCATCGAGAACGCCAAGGTGTTCTTCACCAACTCCGGCACCGAGGCGAACGAGACGGCCCTGCTGCTGGCCACCTACGCCCGTAAGAGCGACCAGGTGCTGGCGATGCGGCAGAGCTACCACGGCCGCTCGTTCGGCGCGCTCGGCGTGACCGGCAACCGGTCCTGGAAGAACAACTCCTACTCGCCGCTGAACGTGCACTTCCTGCACGGCACCGACCGGCACCTGCCGCAGTTCGCCGGCCTGTCGGACGCCGACTACGTCAGGGTGTGCACCGAGGACCTGCGGCACGTGCTGGCCACCGCCACCGGCGGGGACGTGGCGGCGCTGATCGCCGAGCCGGTGCAGGGGGTGGGCGGCTTCACCATGGCCCCCGACGGCCTGTTCGCCGCCTACAAGGAGGTCCTGGACGAGTACGGCGCGCTGTTCATCTCCGACGAGGTGCAGACCGGCTGGGGACGGACCGGGGAGACGTTCTTCGGCATCCAGGCCCACGGGGTGACGCCGGACATGATGACGTTCGCCAAGGGCCTGGGCAACGGCTTCGCGGTCGGCGGCGTGGTGGCCCGCGGGGAGCTGATGGACGCGCTGCACGCCACGGGGCTGTCCACGTTCGGCGGCAACCCGATCGCGATGGCCGCCGCCAACGCCACCCTGGACTACGTGCTGGACCACGGCCTGCAGGCCAACGCCGCCAAGCTCGGCACGCTGATCATCGACGGGCTGCGGGAGGCCGCCGGGCGGCTGCCGGTGGCGGGCGAGGTGCGCGGCAAGGGCCTGATGTTCGCCGTCGAGCTGGTCGACCCGGCCACCCGCCGGCCGGCCCCCGCGCTGGCCGCCGCCATGATGGAGGAGACCAGGAAGCGCGGCCTGCTGGTCGGCAAGGGCGGCCTGTACGGCAACGTCATCCGGATGGCGCCGCCGCTCACCCTGACCGAGGCCGAGGCCCACGAGGGCCTGGGCATCCTGATCGACTCCCTGGAAGCGACGAACGAGGCCGCCAAGTGAACGCAGGCAAGCACGTCCGGCACTGGATCAACGGCAAGCCGTACGACGGCCCGGCCGAACGGCAGGGCGACATCCATGATCCGGCCACCGGCCGCACGACCGGGAAGGTCGACTTCGCCTCCGCCGAGGAGGTGAACGCCGCCGTGGCCGCCGCCAGGGCCGCGTTCCCCGGCTGGCGGGACGCCTCGCTGGCCCGGCGCACCGCCGTGCTGTTCCGCTTCCGGGAGCTGCTGGCCGCGCACCGCGACGAGTTGGCCGCGCTGATCAGCTCCGAGCACGGCAAGGTCGTCTCCGACGCCGCCGGGGAGGTGGCCCGCGGCCTGGAGGTGGTGGAGTTCGCCTGCGGGATCCCGCACCTGCTCAAGGGCGGGTTCTCCGAGAACGTCTCCGGCCGGGTGGACGCCTACTCGATCCTGCAGCCGCTGGGCGTGGTCGCGGGGATCACCCCGTTCAACTTCCCGGCGATGGTGCCGATGTGGATGTTCCCGGTGGCGATCGCCTGCGGCAACACGTTCGTGCTCAAGCCGTCGGAGAAGGACCCCTCGGCCTCGGTGCGGCTGGCCGAGCTGTGGGCCGACGCCGGGCTGCCCGACGGGGTGTTCAACGTGGTGCACGGCGACAAGGCCGCGGTGGACGGGCTGCTGGAGCACCCGGACGTCAAGGCGGTCAGCTTCGTCGGCTCCACCCCCATCGCCCGGTACGTGTACGAGACCGCGGCCCGGCACGGCAAGCGGGTGCAGGCGCTCGGCGGCGCCAAGAACCACATGGTGGTGCTGCCCGACGCCGACCTGGACCTGGCCGCCGACGCGGCGGTGTCGGCCGGGTTCGGCTCGGCCGGCGAACGGTGCATGGCGATCTCGGTGGTCGTCGCGGTCGACCCGGTGGGCGACCGGCTGCTGGACAGGATCAGGGAACGGGTCGCGGACCTGCGGGTCGGCCCGGGCGACGATCCGCGTTCGCAGATGGGGCCGCTGGTCACCCGGGAGCACCGCGACAAGGTCGCCTCCTACATCGACGGGGCCCGCGAGCAGGGCGCCACCGTGGCCGTCGACGGCCGCGAGGTCGAGGTGGAGGGGGCCGAGCACGCCGGCGGGTTCTGGCTCGGCCCGACCGTGCTGGACCACGTGACACCGCAGATGGACGCCTACCGGGACGAGATCTTCGGCCCGGTGCTGTCGGTGGTGCGGGTCGGCTCCTACGACGAGGCGATGGCGCTGATCGCGGCCAACCCATACGGGAACGGGACGGCGATCTTCACCAACGACGGCGGGGCGGCCCGGCGGTTCCAGAACGAGGTGGAGGTCGGCATGGTCGGCATCAACGTGCCGATCCCGGTGCCGATGGCCTACTACTCGTTCGGCGGCTGGAAGGACTCGCTGTTCGGCGACAGCCACGCCCACGGCATGGAGGGCGTGCACTTCTACACCCGGACCAAGGCGGTGACCGCCCGCTGGCTCGACCCCAGCCACGGGGGAGTGAACCTGGGCTTCCCCACCAACTGCTGAGCGGCCCCGGACACGCCCCGGACGCGCCGATCCCGCCGGACCTGACTCCGGCGGGATCTTCTTGTCACCCGAGAAGTCGGAGCGCCGGGAGCGAATCTCAACAAACCGCGCAAATCACCCGTGGGGGCTCGTCGCGGGGAAGTGTCCGCGGTGTCGCGCAGCGTCACCCCGCGCAGGTGCCGGGACCGGCGGTTTCTCCCGCCGGTAGGTTTCCGACGAAGGAATGTGACAGTGCGGTGCGGGCGAACAATAGCCGCCCCCATTGACCCGCTCTATGGCATGCGACACACTCGGACCGTCGCAATTAAATGAGCGGGTGAAAAAGCCGGGACCTGACACGGTCAAGGCCGCGTTCGGATTCCGGAATCCTTCAGGGAGCGTCCGGTGCAGACCGAAAACAGCGTACCCACGGACGACCACGCGGCCGAGGTCGAGGCGCTCAACCGCCGCTATCCGGGATGGTCCATCTGGTTCGGCCTGTTCACCCGGCACTGGTGGGCGCTGCCGCCCCGGGCCCAGGACATCGGCGATTTCATCGAGGCCGAGACCCCGCAACGCCTCATCGCCCGCATCGAGACCCATCCCGTCCCGCCGCCCGCCGTCCCGCGCCCCGCCGCCCCGTCCCGCCCGGCTCCGCCGAGCCCCTCGCACCTGCTGCGTCTGGAGGGCCCGCCCCCGTCCGCGGGCCACCGCCCCCCGATGACCGCCCGGCCCGGCCGTCCCTTCCGCTGATCCCGTGCCGATCGGCCTTTCCGTCAGATGGGTTGTGGAAGCCGGACGAGAGGACGATGAATTGTCGGCCCAGGGGTCGTTCCGGCAATTGATCCGGCGGAAGTGCCGGGCGCGGCCGCCGGGGCCTGCGGACGGGGCGCGTCGATGGCCGGTTCCGGAGGTCGGTACGCTGCGACGATGACAGGGGCCCGCGGTCGCGGCGCGACGATCTCCGCGCCGTCATGGACGCGCCGCGACTACGCTGCGCCGTGAACCTTTTTCGACAGGCTCACCGGGCCCGGCCCAGCGGCCGGTCTGCGTCCCGGCCCGCCGTCACGGCCCCGGCCGGGCGGGCGGCGACGTTGCGGAAGGTTCGGTGTCCAGCGGTGGCCGGGCTCGTCCGGCGGAGGTTGTGGGAGAGGTATGAGCCAGTCTGATCCCGTGGGCCGGGCGTCCCGCGCGGTGCGCGGGGCGGCGGAGGCGTTGCGCGGGTTGGGCGTCCGTCACCGGGCCGCGGCGATTCTGGCGGTGCTGCTGGTGGTGGCGGTGATCGTGGTGGCGGCCGGGCGCGACGGGGAGGACCCCCCGGTGAGCACGGTGCGGCCGCTGCAGACGCTCGGCCCCGGCGAGGGAGCCCTCAACCTGGTCACCATGCCCGGGCTGGTGGAGAACGGCGGCAGCGACGAGCGCGTCAACTGGGTCGCCCCGTTCGAGGAGCGCACCAGCTGCAAGGTCAACCTCCGGTCGGTCGCCTCCGCCAAGGAGATGGTCGACCTGATGTCCAACCCGGAGCGGCGCTACGACGGGGTGCTGGCGCCCCCCGAGGTCGCCGACCAGCTCATCGACACCGGCCACGCGGCGCCGGTGAACGCCGACCTCGTCGACGGCTACAAGCAGCTGGAGTCCCGGCTGCGCGACCTGTACGAGCGCGACGACACCGTTTACGGCGTCCCCTACGTGTGGGGCTCCAACCTGATCATGTACGACCGGCGGGCCGTGCGCCCCGTCCCGTCCGGATGGGCCGACCTGTTCGACCCCGACCGCGCCAGGCGGTACGGCGGCCGGCTCGTCATGCGCGACACCCCCCTCGTTCTCGCCGAGGCCGCCCTCTACCTGCGGTCCACCAAGAAGTCCCTGGACATCACCGACCCGTACGCGCTCAACCGCGAGCAGCTCGACGCCGCCGCCGAGGTCGTCCGCGAGCAGCGCCCCCACGTCAGGGAGTACTGGACGGAGCCCGCCGAGGCGGTCGGCGCGTTCGCCGGGGGAGAGGCCGTCATGGGCCAGGTCTCCTCGTACCAGCTCGACGTGCTCACCCGGGCGGGCCGCCAGGTCGCCGGCATCGTGCCCGAGGAGGGCGTGACCGGCTGGGTCAACACCTGGCTGATCGGCGCCCGCAGCGAGCACCCCAACTGCATGTACGAGTGGCTCAAGTGGACCTCGTCCCCCGACGTGCAGCAGCAGGTCGCCGAGTGGGCCGGGGTCGCCCCCGCCAACCCCGAGGCCTGTGAGGGCGACCGCCTCAAGAGTTCGTTCTGCGCCGCCTACCGGGTCGGCGACGACGCCTACATCAAGAAGGTCGTCTTCGCCCGCGCCCCCAGCAGGGACTGCGGGAACGGCCGGCACGAGTGCACCGACTACAACGACTGGATCCAGGCCTGGGAACGCGCCCGCACCGAATAGCCCGCCGAACGCCCCCCGCAAGCGCGCAACACACGGCCGAACGGGCAAAGAGAGAGAGGGCGCGTCCGGCCGCCCCCTGCCGAACACGCCCTCTCGTGGAGCCGGGTGTTCTGGGTAACCCCCCGAAAACCCAGAACACCCTCCTGGTGGAGCAATCAGCGGTAGGACACCGCCTCTCCCGGGGCCGGACCGTTGACCGGCCGGCCGGCCCCGCTCCCCGGTTCCGCCGGGCGGGGCCTCGGCAGGGCGGGTGCGCAATCCTCGCACGCGAACACCCCTGAGCCGCTCGGCAGGCATCCCACCCGCACGCGCGGACGCGGCCACCTCTTGTGGCAGGCGACGCACGCGTCGCCGTCGCGCTGCGCGGCGCTGAGTGCGCCGGGGTCGAACACGAGTTCGTCCGTACGGCCCATTGCTCACCCCCGCGATGCGGGACCGGTTAACGTGATTCCTTTATAGGTGACCGCCCGTGTACCCGCCGTTATACCGCCCTCAAGATGAGGCAAACTCTGGCTTATTGCGCTCGCTCCGCTCGCGTGGCGAGCGGGCCTGGGGGCGCGTGGTCGTTCGTCGTCGCGGTTCACGATCGCTCGTTCCTCGCGATCTTGAACCGCTCCTCCTCACGACCACGCGGGCCCGCTCGCGGTGGCCTCCAGCACCTCCGTGTGCAGGGCATCCCGCGAGCAGGGGCCAGGGGGCGTGGGCGGCGGCGTGACGGGTCGGGGAGATGTGATCGGTCGGCGGGCAGGTGAAGCGAAATGCCCGGCGCTTTACCGATATTGATCGGCTTTCCTCGTTCCTCGTTTTTGCCGACCGTCGGGCGCGGTATTGCCCTCGTTCGTTTCTCGGGGCCTTGCACGGGGCGGGGTTGAAGGCCACCGCGAGCGCGCCCGCGTGGCCGTGAGGGAGGAGGTTTCAAGATCGCGAGGAACGAGCGATCTTGAAACCGACGACCGAACGGCCGCGCGTCCCCAGGCGCGCGAGCCGCGCGAGCGAAGCGAGCGCAAAACTACACGTGCTTCTCGAAGCAGAGGCTGAGGATGTTGCCGATGTAGGGGCCGAAGGCGGGGATGCGGCGGTAGCCGCTGGACTGGTAGAGGCCGATGGACTCGGGCTGGAGGTCGCCGGTCTCCAGGCGGAGGGTGCGGACGCCCCGGGTCCGGGCGAGTTCCTCCAGGGACTGCAGGAGGCGGCGGGAGATGCCCTGGCCGCGGTGGGCGGGGCGGACGTACATGCGGGTGACCTCGGCGACGCGGGGTTCGAGGGGGCGCAGGCCGCCGCAGCCGACGGCCTCGTCGCCGATGCGGGCCACCAGGAAGTCGATCTGGGGGTCGATGCCCTTGGGGGCCTCGCCGGCGCCGGGGTAGCGGGCCTCGATCTCGGCCTGCTGTTCGGCGCACAGTTCGATGACGGCCCGGTCGTAGGGGGTGGCGGGGGCGATGTCGATGAGCACGCTGATTCGCTTCACGGTCTCGAACGTACGTCCGTCTTGTTAGGTCGGTGTTACAAGGGAGTGACCCCGGAGTCAGGGTGAACGTTCTCCCGACATGCAACGGTCCCTCCTGTGAGGGCCTCCAGGGCCGTCACAGGAGGGACCGTGCGGACGCCGTGCGGCTCAGGCGCGTTGTGCGCGGTAGTAGAGCGCGCGTTCGGAACCGCCGAAGTAGGTGCCGAACAGGTAGCCGGGCAGGGACTCGTACCGGAAGCTGGTGACCGAGTTGATGACGCCCGTGCCGGAGGACTCGCTGAAGTTGGTCAGCCAGGGACCGCCGCTGGCGCCGCCGATCATGTTGCAGCGCATGCCGATCGAGCGGGTGCGCAGGAAGTCGTCGAACGTGCCGCCGCTGCAGTGGATCAGCCGCCCGCCGGTGTAGGGATCCTGCGCCGGGTAGCCGAAGGCGTACATGTTCCGGCGGCGCGGCTGGTTGAACGCGATGCCCTGGCCGCCGACCACGTCGACCAGCCGGCGCCCGTTCAGCGGGTTGACCACGGCGGCGCCGACGTCGTGGTTGAGGTCCTCGGTGGCGGCCCACTCCCCGGTGGCCAGGGTCTGGCGCGCGGTCCAGGTCCCGTACGGGCGGTTGCCGTTGTTGTAGCCGGGGACGAAGACCCAGTTGGTGTGCCAGGCCCCGCCGAGCTTGACGCAGTGCCCGGCGGTGACGACGGTGCTGCGGTTGGCGCCGGCGACCGCGCTGGCCGAGCAGGACGCGTCACGGCCCTGGTAGGTGAAGAACACCCGCCCGGTGGTACGGGCGACCACCCCGCCTGCGGTCCACGGGCTGCCCGTGGTGGGGAACGCCCGCCGCTGGCGGGGGACGGCGCTCTTGGCCGGCTGCAGCATGTGGTCCATCGGCGTGGCCTGCTGCATCCGCTCGCGGGTCCAGTACTGCAGCACCTTCTGCTGCGCGTCGGCCGTGGTCGCCTGGGTCCTGATCGCCGGGTTCGGATCGGCGGGCGCCTGCGCCCATGCCGGAGCCGCCGCCGGTGCCGCCGTCAGGACCGCGCCCGCGACCACCCCCAGCGTCCGGGACGTTCTTCGCTTCATCTGGGTTGTCCACCTTCCCTGCCGGACCGTTTCGCCCGGTCGTGATGCCGGATCGGGTGCCGTCCGCATCGCCGCGGACGGCACCCGATCAACACGTTACGAGATCATTCGATTACTCCCCGCATCTGCCGGCCCCTCAATCCGAAGGAATGCGGGAAGTCACCTCCCGGACCGGTCGGCGTTCGGCGTGAACCTGACTGAATCCGGCATCCGGTGCCGGGGGACGGCCCGGCGGACGCGACAATGGCGGCATGATGGCTGCCTCAGTGACCCAGGCCTCCGGCGCGACCGGCCGCCGCGACGTCGTGCTGCTGGGCTCGACCGGATCGATCGGCACCCAGGCCCTGGACGTGATCCGCCGCAATCCGGACCGCTTCCGGGTGGTCGGACTGGCCGCCGGGGGAGGGCGGGTGGACCTGCTGGCCGCCCAGGCCCTGGAGTTCCGCCCCGAGGTGGTCGCGGTGGCGAAGGCGTCGGCCGCCCAGGACCTGCAACTGGCCTTCTACGCCGAGGCGAGCAAGCACGGCTACAGCTCCGGCGACTACCCGATCCCCAAGATCGTGGCCGGGCCGGACGCGGTGGCCGAGGTCGCGGCCTGGCCGTGCGACCTGGTGCTGAACGGGGTGACCGGCGCGCTCGGCCTGTCCTCCACGCTGGCCGCCCTGGACGCCGGCCGGACGCTGGCGCTGGCCAACAAGGAGTCCCTGATCGTCGGCGGCCCGCTGGTCAAGGAGCGCGCCGTCCCCGGGCAGATCGTCCCGGTCGACTCCGAGCACTCCGCCCTCGCCCAGTGCCTGCCCGGCTGGACGTACGGGGACCGCGCCGCCACCGGGCGGGTGCGCCGGCTGGTGCTGACCGCCAGCGGCGGGCCGTTCCGCGGCCGGACCCGCGCCGAGCTGGCCGACGTCACCCCCGAGCAGGCGCTGGCCCACCCCACCTGGGACATGGGCCCGGTCATCACCATCAACTCCGCCACCCTGGTCAACAAGGGGCTGGAGGTCATCGAGGCGCACCTGCTGTTCGACGTGCCGTTCGACCGGATCGAGGTGATGGTGCACCCGCAGTCGGTGATCCACTCGATGGTGGAGTTCACCGACGGCTCCACCATCGCCCAGGCCAGCCCGCCGGACATGCGGCTGCCGATCGCGCTGTCGCTGACCTGGCCGGACCGGCTGCCGGACGCCGCGCCCGCGGTCGACTGGACCAGGGCGCACACCTGGGAGCTGCTGCCGCTGGACGACGAGGCGTTCCCGGCGGTGTCGCTGGCCCGGCACGTCGGCGAGCTGGGCGGCACCGCCCCGGCGGTCTACAACGCCGCCAATGAGGAGTGCGTGGAGGCGTTCCGCGCGGGACGGCTGCCGTTCCTCGGGATAGTCGACACGGTCGCGCGGGTAGTAGGCGAGCACGACGTGGTGGCCGGTGCCGGCGTCACCCTCGACGACGTGCTCGCGGCCGACGCCTGGGCCCGGGCGCGCGCCCGAGAGCTGGCCTGACGCCTGCCGGTCCGGGGGCGCCCCCGGACCCTCGCCGGGCGGCCCTCGCCGCGGTGCGGCCGCCCGGCCCGGCGCCGGACCGGCCGGTGGAACGGCGAGAGGAGGCCGATGGGGTATCTCCTCGGCGTCGTCGCGTTCGTGGCCGGTCTGGTGCTGTCGGTGATGCTGCACGAGGCGGGCCACCTGCTCACCGCCAAGCGGTTCGGCATGAAGGCCACCCAGTTCTTCGTCGGGTTCGGCCCGACCCTGTGGTCGACGCGGCGCGGCGAGACCGAGTACGGCGTCAAGGCGGTCCTGCTCGGCGGCTTCGTCCGGATCATCGGCTACACCACCCTGGAGAAGGTGGACGAGGCGGACCGGCCGCGCGCCTTCTACCGGCAGCCCGCCGGGCGGCGCGCGGTGGTGATCGGCTCCGGGGTCGTGATCAACTTCGTGTTCGCGTTCCTGCTGCTGACGGTGCTGGCGATGGCGGTCGGGGTGCGCGACCCGGGCACCGCCACCACCACCGTGCAGGAGGTCAGCGCCTGCGTGCCGGAGGTCCTCGGCGAGGAGTGCGGCGAGGACGCCCGGCCGTCGCCCGCCCGGCGGGCCGGGATGCGGACCGGTGACCGGGTGGTGGCGTTCGCGGGCGCGCCGGTGGCCGACTGGGCGGCGCTGCGGGACCGGATCCGCGCGGCGCGGCCCGGCCAGGCGGTGCCGGTGGTGGTCGACCGCGACGGCCGCCGGCTCACCCTGCGGGTCACCCTCGCCGAGGTCGGCGGGGAGCCGTTCCTCGGCATGACGGCGCAGGTCGTCGGGGCCGGGTACGACCGGCTCGGCCCGCTGGACGCGGCCGGCTTCGCGGCGCAGGGGATCGGGCGGACCGTCGTGGAGATGGTCCGCGCCCTGGCCGCGCTGCCCGCCGCCGTGCCGGAACTGTTCTCGGCCGAACGCGCCCAGACCCCCGGCGGCCAGGTCGGCAGCGTGGTCGGCGCGGGCCAGGTCTCCGGCGAGATCTTCTCCGCCGAGGCCTCCTGGCGGGACAAGGTCGGCACCTATCTGGCCCTGGTCGCGTCGATCAACATCTTCCTCGGCGCGCTGAACGTGCTGCCGCTGCTGCCGCTGGACGGCGGGCACCTGGCGGTGGTCGGCTACGAGCGCCTGCGGGCGCGGGCGGCCCGGGCGCGCGGCCGTCCCGACCCCGGCCCGGTGGACATCACCCGCCTGCTCCCGATCACCTACCTCGTCGTCCTGCTGCTGGTGGGGCTGTCGGTGCTGTTGATCCTGGCGGACCTGATCAATCCACTCAGTGTGTCCTGACGGGCACGTTCCGTATGTCCGTCCGGCACAATCCACGCTCCCGACCCCGGACATTCACGGCAGGCGCATAGGCTTGGGGGCCGACGGAACCGATCCCGCGACCCTGCAGCTTGAGAAGAGAGCGATGAGCGTTCAACTCGGAATGCCCGCAGTCCGTGCCCAGACCCCCCCGGTGGCCACCCGCCGCAAGTCGCGGCGGTTGATGGTGGGGTCGGTGCCGGTGGGCGGGGACGCACCGGTGTCGGTGCAGTCGATGACGACCACGCCCACGGCCGATGTCAACGCCACTCTCCAGCAGATCGCGCAGTTGACGGCGGCGGGGTGTCAGATCGTGCGGGTGGCGGTGCCGTCCCAGGACGACGCCGACGCGTTGCCGCAGATCGCGCGCAAGTCGCAGATCCCGGTGATCGCCGACATCCATTTCCAGCCCAAGTACGTGTTCGCGGCGATCGATGCCGGGTGCGCGGCGGTGCGGGTCAACCCGGGCAACATCAAGAAGTTCGACGACAAGGTCGGCGAGATCGCCCGCGCCGCACGGGATGCGGGGGTGCCGATCCGGATCGGGGTCAACGCCGGGTCGCTGGACAAGCGGTTGCTGGCCAAGTACGGGCGGCCGACCGCCGAGGCGCTGGTGGAGTCGGCGTTGTGGGAGTGCTCGCTGTTCGAGGAGCACGACTTTCGGGACATCAAGATCTCGGTCAAGCACCACGATCCGGTGGTGATGATCCAGGCGTACCGGATGCTGGCCGAGCGGTGTGACTATCCGCTGCACCTGGGGGTGACGGAGGCGGGGCCGGCGTTTCAGGGGACGATCAAGTCGGCGGTGGCGTTCGGTGCGCTGTTGGCCGAGGGGATCGGGGACACCATCCGGGTGTCGTTGTCGGCGCCTCCGGTGGAGGAGGTCAAGGTCGGCATCGCCATCCTGGAGGCCCTCGGGCTGCGCGAACGCGGCCTGGAGATCGTCTCCTGCCCCTCCTGCGGGCGGGCCCAGGTGGACGTCTACACCCTGGCCGAGGAGGTCTCCGCCGGACTCAAGGGCTTCCCGGTGCCGCTGCGGGTCGCGGTGATGGGCTGTGTGGTCAACGGGCCCGGCGAGGCCCGCGAGGCCGACCTGGGGGTGGCGTCCGGCAACGGCAAGGGCCAGATCTTCGTCAAGGGCCAGGTCATCAAGACCGTCCCCGAGTCGCAGATCGTCGAGACCCTCATCGAGGAGGCCATGCGCATCGCCGAGGAGATGGGCGTCGAGATCGACCCCGACGCCGGCGACGGCGCCGCCCAGGTCGTCGTGTCCTGACACCGACCGGCGAACTCCGCCAGGCCCCGGCCCGACCGGCCGGGGCCTCGCCGTGTCCGGGATGTGAATGAATTCCCGGGGTCCATCACGATTTGACAACCGTCTATTGAGCCCCTTCTGCCCCTTCCGCCCCTGAGCGCACAATCTCCACCTGTTGCCCGAGTGAGGCCCATCCCGGGCCTTGCGCGACAGAGGGAGTCAAGTGAAAAGGCTCGGACTCGTCACGGCCGTGGCCTCCCTGGGAGCCGGTCTGCTGGCCGGCGTCCCCGCGAGCGCGGCGGTGACCGCGGCCCCCTCCATCAAGTGGGGCAAGTGCGAGGTCAGCGGCCCCGACGACCCCATGAACCAGGCCGAGTGCGCCCAGGTTCCGGTGCCGCTGGACCACGGCAAGCCGAACGGCCGCAAGATCTCCATCGCGATCTCCCGCATCAAGGCCACCGACAGGGCCAACTACCAGGGCGTCCTGCTGATCAACCCGGGCGGGCCGGGCGGCAGCGGGCTGGCCTACTCGGCCGGTCTGGCACGCTGGCTGGCAGGCGTGGGCCACGCCGGGACCGCCGCCCGCTACGACATCATCGGATTCGACCCGCGCGGCGTCGGCGCCAGCCGGCCCGCCATCTCCTGCGACCCCGGCTACTTCACCCCGGTGCGGCCCGACTACAACGTCACCACCGCCGCCCAGGAGAAGGTCTGGCTGGACAAGTCCAAGTCCTACGCCGACGCGTGCGCCAGGAAGTACGGCTGGATGCTGCCGCACATGCGCACCACCGACGCGGCCCGCGACATGGACGTCATCCGCAGGGCGCTCGGCAAGGACAAGATCAGCTTCTACGGCTTCTCGTACGGCACCTACCTCGGCGCCACCTACGGCACGCTGTTCCCCAAGCGCGTCAAGCGGATGGTGCTCGACGGGAACGTCAACCCCAAGGAGGTCTGGTACGAGGCACAGCTCTCCCAGGACGTGGCGTTCGAGCGCAACATGAAGCTGTGGTGGCGGTGGATCGCCAAGTACGACTCGCTCTACCACCTCGGCACCACGCAGGACGCGGTGGAGAAGAAGTACTACGCCATCCGCGCCGCCGCCAAGAAGAAGCCCATCGGCGGCCAGGTCGGCCCGTCCGAGCTGGACGACATCATGCTGACCGCCGGATACAGCACCGGCTGGTACGAACTGCTGGCCACCGCCCTGTCGAACTGGGCGACCGAGCAGGACCCCGAGCTGCTGCTGGCGCTGGTCAACCCCGGCGGTGAGGACAACGACTTCGCCGTCTACAACGCCGTGCAGGCCGCCGACGCCAAGTGGCCGGCCAAGTGGTCCACCTGGCACAACGACGCGGTGCGCACCTACCAGAAGGCCAGGTTCGTCACCTGGGGCAACGTCTGGTTCAACGCCCCCATCCACTTCTGGAAGGTCAAGGGCGGCCCCGCGCTCAAGCTGAACGGCAAGGGCATGCCCGGGGTGCTGCTGGTGCAGTCCGAGCTGGACGGCGCCACCCCGTACCAGGGCGGCCTGGAGATGCACAAGGTGCTGCCGTCGTCCCGGCTGGTGGTGGAACTGGGCGGCAAGACCCACTCCAACACCCTGAACGGCAACGCCTGCCTGGACGACAAGGTCGCCGCGTACCTGAACAACGGTGCGCTGCCCGCCTCCAAGAACGGCCCCGACGCCTACTGCAAGGCCGTTCCGGAGCTGAACGACCCCGACCCGACCGCCGCGCGCACCATGGCCGCCACCCCGGTGCCCGGCAAGGACCTGCCGGTCGGCATCCGGTAAGCCCGTTCCCTCGGAGGGCCTCCGGCATCGCCCGGGGGCCCTTCGCGGTGTTTTCGGGGTGAACCGCCCGTCCCCCGGTTCCCCCAGCGGCGCGGCCGGGGCGGTTACAACGGCGGGGTGCTGAGCAACACGCCATCGAGGAAGATCGCGGGCCTGGCCGCCGGGTTGGTATTGGGCGGCCCCCTGGTCGCGCAGCCCGGTCTCGCCCACGCCGCCGCCCCCGTCATCAAGTGGAAGCCCTGCCCCGCCGACGACCCCCTCGAGGGAAAGGTCCTCAAGGGCCTGGAGTGCGGGACGCTGTCGGTGCCGCTGGACCACACCCGTCCCGCCGGGCGGCGGATCACCCTGGCGCTCACACGGGCCAAGCACACCGGTAGGCGGTACCGGGGTGCGGTGCTGCTCAACCGGGGCGGCCCCGGCGCGCACGGGCGCGACCTCCCCGCCCTGTTCAGGAGGGCGATGCCGAAGAAGCTCGGCGCCTCCTACGACTGGATCGGGTTCGACCCTCGCGGCGTGGGGGCCAGCAAGCCCTCGCTGGTGTGCGACGAGTCGTACCTGAACCCCGGCGGGGCGCGGGCCGACACCCTGCCGCGCACTCCGGCGGAGGAGGACGCCTGGAAGGCCCGGGCCAAGAAGTACGCCGACGACTGCGCCAAGAAGTACCGGGACGTGCTCCCGTACCTGGGCACCCGGCACTGGGTCGGGGACATGGAGGCCATCCGCAGGGCCCTGCGCCGCGACCGGATCAACTTCTTCGGCTTCTCCTACGGCTCCTACCTGGGCGCCGCCTACGCGACGAGCCATCCGCACCGGGTGCGGCGCATGGTGCTGGACAGCGTGGTCCGCCCCAGCGGGACCTGGTACGCCAACAACCTCGACCAGAACGTGGCCTTCGAGAAGCGGATCCAGGCGTTCTTCCGCTGGATCGCCGAACACCACGACACCTACGGTCTCGGCACCACCGCGGCGCGGGTCGAACGGACCTACTACAAGGTCCGCGCCGAGCTGGCGCGCAAGCCCCTCGACGGCAAGGTCGGCCCGTCGGAACTGGACGACGTCTTCCTCACCGACGGCTACTCGAACCTGCAGTGGAGCACGCACGCCTGGGCCCTGTCGGACTACGTCGTCCGTGACGATCCCAAGGCGCTCGCCGGGTTGTGGCATCCGCCCGGCAGGCTGGGCCAGAACAACTACGCGATGTACCTGGCGACCGAATGCCGGGACGCCCCCTGGCCCCGCGACTGGTCCATCTGGAGCAGGGACGCCCGCCGCCTGTACTCCGCGGGCAACCGCTTCGAGACCTGGAGCAACACCTGGTACAACGCCCCGTGCGCGTACTGGCCGGTGGAGGGCGGCCCGCGGCCCGCGATCGGGTCCCCCCGGCCGCGGATACTGCTGGTGCAGGCCTCGGAGGACGCCGCCACCCCGTATCCGGGGGCGCTGGAGACGCACCGGCTGTTCCCCGCGTCCCGGCTCGTGGTCCAGCGGGGCGGCGGCAACCACGGCATCTCGCTGAGCGGCGACGTCTGCGTGGACAAGGCCGTGCTGGCGTACCTGCGCGACGGCACGCTCCCGGCCGACCGCGAGGGCCCCGACCGCACCTGCCGTGCCCCCGCGTCGCCGCGGCCCAAGCCGAAGCCGGCCCCCAAGAAGGACGCCAAGCCGTCCCGGGGTGTACCGGCGGCGTCCACGGGCATCCCCGCAGAGGCGGTGATCCCGCCGACGGCATAGGCTTGGGAACGTGGTGCCGAGGCAGGTTCGGGGCGTGTGAGCCATGCGGATGCTGGGAGCGACGCCGGTCCGGGTCCTGGACGATCGGCACAGGGACAAGGTCCTGGAGATCCTGGACGCCGACCCGGTGTCGAACGTGTTCGTGAGCTCCCGCGTGCACGCGGTGGGCCTGGACCCCGGCAGGCTCGGCGCCCAGATGTGGGGCTACGTCCGGGACGGCCGGCTGACCGCGCTGTGCTACTCGGGCGCCAACCTGATCCCGATCAACGCCGACGCCGAGGCGATCCGGGCGTTCGCCGAGCGGGCCCGCCGCCAGGGCCGGCGGTGTTCGTCGATCGTGGGGCAGATCGACGCGGTGAACCTGCTGTGGGAACTGCTCGGCCCGTACTGGGGGCGGCCCCGGGCGATCCGGGCGGTGCAGCCGGTGATGGCCACCTCCAGGCCCGCGCCGGTCCCGCCCGACCCCAAGGTGCGCCGGGTGCGCGTGGACGAGTTCGACATCGTCTACCCGGCCTGCGTGGACATGTTCACCGAGGAGGTCGGCGTCTCCCCGAACACCGGGGACGGCGGGGTGCTGTACCGGGCGCGGGTGGCCGAGCTGATCCGGGCGGGGCGCGCGTTCGCCCGGATCGAGGACGGCCGGGTGGTGTTCAAGGCCGAGATCGGCGCCGCCACCCCGTACGCCTGCCAGGTGCAGGGCGTGTGGGTGCATCCGGAGCTGCGCGGCCGGGGCCTGTCGGTGAGCGGCATGGCGGCGCTGGTGGACGAGGCGCTGCGGTCGATCGCCCCGACGGTCTCGCTGTACGTCAACGACTACAACGCGCCCGCCCGCGCCGCCTACCGCCGGGTCGGCTTCGAAGAGGTCGACACGTTCATGTCGATCCTGTTCTAGCGGCCCTTCCTTGCGGGGCGCCCCGGCTCAGCGCACCAGCAGGTGCAGCAGCCGTTCCAGTTCGGCGGCGGGGTCGTCGGTGAGGCCGGCGTGCACCGGGCCCGGCTGCACGACCGTGCTGCGCGGGGCGGTCAGCCAGCGGAACCGGCTGCCGGGCGGTTCGGCGGCGGCCTGCCCGGCCACCTCGCCGCCCCGGCACACGCACTCCACGGCGTGCAGGGCCGACCGCACCCCGGCCAGGTCCAGGCTCGGGTCCAGCGCCCGCAGGCGGTCCTCGTCCACATGGGTGCGGCAGCCGAGGAAGTCCTTGTTGCGGCAGTAGACGACCACGCCCACGTTCATCGCCTCGCCCCGTTCGGGCCGGGGGATCACCCGGATCACCGCGTACTCGAACACCGTGTGGCTCATCGGACCGGCCCTCCCAGCCAGCCGGGACGGTTCGCGCCGGGCTTGGGACCGGGGGAGGGGCGGCGGCCGCCCGCCGACAGGTCGGGCAGCCAGGCGCGGGGCTCCGCGGCACGGGCCAGCAGCAGGTCGCGGTAGGCGGCGCGGACCTCCCCGGGGTCCGCGAAGCCCGGCTCGTCCGCCAGCCAGGCGTCCGGCACCAGCGCGGTGACCTCGTCCAGCAGGTCCCCGGTGATCCGCGGCAGCAGCTCCTCCTCGGCGTCCTTGAGCCTGGTCGCGTACGGCACCATCACGTGGTCGTCCACGTCGTAGGGCCGCAGCACCAGCTTGGCGGCGTTGGCCCAGGCGTGGTGGAAGTACAGGCTGGCGCCGTGGTCGATCAGCCACACCCGGCCGTGCCAGACCAGCAGGTTCGGATTGCGCCAGCTGCGGTCCACGTTCCCGATGAACGCGTCCAGCCACAGCAGCCGGGACGCCAGGTCGGGGTCGGCGGTCCAGCCCAGCGGGTCGTAGCCGAGCGAGCCGGGCAGGAAGTCCACCCCCAGGTTCCAGCCGACGCTGGCCTTGAGCAGGTCCTGCACGTCCGGGTCGGGCTCGTGCCGGGCGATCACCGGGTCCAGGTCGATGACCACCAGGTCGGGCACCCGGAAGCCGAGCCGGCGGGCCAGCTCCCCGGCGATGATCTCGGCGACCAGCGCCTTGCGGCCCTGGCCCGCGCCGGTGAACTTCATGACGTAGGTGCCGAGGTCGTCGGCCTCCACGAGCCCGGGCAGCGACCCGCCCTCGCGCAGCGGCGCCACGTATCGGGTCGCGGTGACTAGAGGCAGCACGCGACTTACCCTATGGCCCCATGGCGTGGGTCGATCTCTCGGTTCCGGTGGTGACGGGGATGCCGGTGTATCCGGGCGATCCGCAGGTCGCGGTGACGCCCGCGCTGACCGTGGCGGAGGCGGGCGTGAACGTGGCGCGCGTGCACCTGGGCTCGCACGCCGGAACGCACGTGGACGCCCCGTTCCACGTGGACGACTCCTGGCCGCGGCTGGAGGACGTGCCGCTCGACCGGTTCGCGGGCGAGGCGGTGGTGATGGACGTGCGGGGCCTGCCGCCGCGCGCCCCGATCGGCCCGGACCTGCTGCCGCGCGGGCTGCGGCCGGGCCGGGTGCTGCTGGTCGTCACGGGCTGGTCGCGGCACTGGGGGACGCCGGACTACCTCGCGCACCCCTACCTGACCGCCGAGACCTGCGAACGGATCGTCGCGGCCGGGGTCCGCACGGTCGGCGTCGACGCGCTCAGCGTGGACCGCACCCCGGAGCCCGGGGACGACGGCTTCTCCCTGGCCGCCCACCGGGCGCTGCTGGGCGCGGGCGCGGTGATCGTGGAGAACCTGACCGGGCTGGACCGGCTGGCCGGGGCGGGCCGGGCCGAGGTGTTCGCGTTCCCGGTACGGCTCACCGGCGACGGCGCGCCGGCCCGCGCCGTGGCCCGGCTGCACCGCTGACCGGCCTCAGCGGATCATCGGGAAGCACAGCCACACGGGGATCCGCCAGTACTCGCCCTTCCCGGCCTTGACCGCGCCCATGATCAGCACGACCCACTGGGCGAACACGTGGAACACCACCATCGGGGCGAGCAGGATCAGCCACGCCGGGCTGTCCGTCAGGATCGCCAGCGGGATCGCGACCACCGCCGGCGCCAGCGTCTGGATGAGGGAGGTGATCAGGTAGTTCAGCGTCTGCGCCGCGTGGAACCGGGTGAACGCCGAGGTGTTCCGCTTGGCGAAGTAGACGATCAGCGGGGCGATGATCCCGACGGCCAGCGTCCCGACGTAGCACATCACGGCCCAGCTGGTGTCGTCACCGGCCGCCCCGCCCGGCGGCACCCCCGGAGGCCCGTAGGCGGGCTGCTTGTCGTACGGCCCGGGCCCGTACAGATGGTCGTACGGGCCGTGCCCGTACTGGTACTGGTAACCGGGCGGGGGCGTCGGAGGGTGGGTCATGGGCCTTCCCGCGAAGCTCGGCGGCACATCGTTCCTGAAATCTACTGCCGTATCACGGTCCGCGCCGGTCCATGACCGATGACGGCCGCCTTCCCCCGCGGGTCCCCTGTTCGTGTGATGAACCGGGAAGTGCGCCGCAGAAGGCCACATAGTGGTCTACGGTGCGGGGCATGGCGACTGTGCTGGTTGTGGAGGACGACCCGAACCTCCGCGCGGCCCTGATCCGGGAGCTCGGCGCCCGGTCACACACCGTGCGCAGTGCGGGCACCGCGATGGGCATGCTGCGGGACGTCGCGCAGAACCCGCCCGACCTGGTCATCCTGGACCTGGGGCTGCCCGACCTGGACGGGGCGGAGGCGCTGAAGATGCTGCGCGGGGTCTCCGACGTCCCGGTGATCATCGCCACCGCCCGGGACGGCGAGGCCGAGATCGTCCGGCTGCTGCACGCCGGCGCCGACGACTACCTGGTCAAGCCGTTCACCGCCGAGGTGCTCGGCGCCCGGATGGCGGCGCTGCTGCGGCGCACCGGCCGGGCCGGGCCGGTGGTGCGGCTGGCGGTGGGCGGCCTGCACATCGACGTGGACCGCCGGGAGGCCTCCCTGGACGGCAAGCCGCTGGAGCTGACCCGCCGCGAGTTCGACCTGCTGGCCTATCTGGCCGCCCGGCCCGGCCGGGTGGTGTCCCGCCGCGAGCTGCTGGCCGAGGTGTGGCACCAGGCGTACGGCGACGACCAGACCATCGACGTGCACCTGTCCTGGCTGCGCCGCAAGCTGGGGGAGACCGCGGCGTCCCCCCGCTATCTGCACACCGTCCGCGGGGTCGGGGTCCGGCTGGCCGCCCCGGCCGAGCACCGGCCGGAGAGCGCCGCGGACCCGTCATGAGACGGGCCCTGGGCCTGGTCGCCCTGGCGGTGACCTCCATGGTGGCGCTGGCCTTCCTGATCCCGCTGGCGTTCACGGTGCGGGAGGTCACCCGGGACCGGGCGCTGGACGGTGCCGAGCGCGAGGCCGCCGCGATGGGCCCGGCGCTGTCGCTGTCGCTGCGGCCCGCCGACGTGGAACGGGCGCTGGCCTCCACCGCCGCGGGCTCGTCCGGCCGGATGGCGGTGCACCTGCCGGACGGCACCGTCGTCGGCGAGCGCCGGGCCGCGTCCGGCGAGGTGGCCGAGGCCGCCCGGCGGGGCCGGCTGCGCACCGTGGAGGTGCCCGACGGGCTGGCGGTGCTGCAGCCGGTCGCGCTCGCCGAGGGCGTGGTGGCGGTGGTGGAGGTGTTCCTGCCCGGCGCCGACCTGGACCGCGGCGTGCTGCCGGCCTGGCTGGCGATGGTCGCGGTGGGCGCCGTGCTGGTGGCCGGGTCGGTGGTCGCCGCCGACCGGATGGGCGCCCGGGTGGTGCGCGCCACCCAGCGGCTGGCCGAGGCGGCGGCCGCGCTCGGCGAGGGGGACCTCAGCGTCCGCATCGAGCCCGAGGGCCCGCCGGAGCTGATCGAGGCCGGGCTGGCGTTCAACGCGATGGCCGACCGGGTCACCCAGCTGCTGGCCGCCGAGCGGGAGATGGCCGCCGACCTGTCGCACCGGCTGCGCACCCCGCTGGCCGCGCTGCGGCTGAACGTGGAGGCGCTCGATCCCGGGCCGGTGGCCGACCAGACCCGCTCGGCCGTCGACCAGCTGGAACGCGAGGTCGACATGATCATCCGGGCGGTCCGCCGGCCGGCCGGGCGGGGCAGCTGCGACGCCGCCCGGGTGCTGCGCGAACGGGTGGCGTTCTGGTCGGCGCTGGCCGAGGACGAGGGCCGCACCTGCGAGCTGATCGGCGCGGAGGGCAGCGCGCCGGTCCCGCTGCCGGCCGCCGAGCTGGAGGCGGCGGTGGACGCGCTGCTGGGCAACGTGTTCCGGCACACCGAGGAGGGCACCGACTTCGCGGTGACCCTGCACGTCGGCGAGGGCATCACCGGCATCCTGGTGGCCGACGCCGGCCCCGGCATCGCCGACCCCGAGGCCGCCCTGGAACGCGGCCGCAGCGGCCGGGGGTCCACCGGGCTGGGGTTGGACATCGCCCGCCGCGCCGCCGAGTCCACCGGCGGCTACCTGCGGATCCACCGTTCCGTGCTGGGCGGCGCGCAGGTGCAGATCTGGCTGCGCACCGGCGAGCGCCCCACCCCCCGCCGCGCCCGCCGGTCCCGGCGCCGGAGGGGCTAGGCGTTCCGGGGCTCCCGGCGGGCCGTCAGTCCTCCTCGGGCCAGGCGACCAGCTCGAACCAGACGGCCTTGCCGTGCGGGGTGATGTGGGCGCCGTGCTCGTCGGCGGTCGCGGCCAGCAGGAACAGCCCGCGTCCGGCCTCGTCCAGGGCGTCGGCGTCGCGGGGGCGGGGCATCCGGGGGTCGCCGTCGTGGACCTCGCAGCGCAGCCGGTCTCCGCGGCGGAGGACGACCAGTTCGAACGGGGCCTGTTCGGCCTGTTCGGCGGACGCCGCCGGGGCGGCGTGGCGGTGGGCGTTGGTGGCCAGTTCGGAGACGCACAGCTCGGCGGCCTCGGTGACATGGGCGGCCCGCCAGGCGGCGGCGACCAGCCGGACGAAGGCGCGGGCGTGGCCCGCGGCCTGCGGGGCGTCCGGGAGCACCAGCCTGCCCAGCACGCCGTCGGGGCGGGCGGGGGATGCGGGGGACGGGTTCGGTTGCTCGGTCTCGCGGAGATCGACCGGCACGGGGCACCTCCTTCGGATACGGGATCCCGGATGCCGTCAGGGAGGGGGCCACGCTGCGAACCGGGGCTCTAGTTCGGCTGTACGCATGAGCGTGCTGGTACGGACGGGCACGGGGGGCGGGAAATTCCTGAGGCGACTGAGGCGATTACTTGTCGAACTCGAGCGCGCACGCAAAGTGATCCCTACCCTAGGGTCATGGACCGGACCACATGCAGCCTCCCGCCGGAGTTCTGGTCCAGCCCCCCTGTGTCGGCCGCCCTGGCGTGCTGTGACATGCCGGCGTTACTGGACCGCGTCCGGCGGGCGCACGGCTGGACGCAGTCCGACCTGGCCGCCGCCGTCGGCTACTCCCAGAGCTGGGTGTCCAAGGTGCTGCGCGGCGTCCAGCCGCTCACCGTCGACCAGGTGCGGGAGCTGTCCCGCCGCCTGGGCATCCCGGCCGGGCTGCTGCGGCTCGGCGACGCAGGAGGTGACGATCCCACGAACCGCCGTGACTTCGGCAAGGCCGTGGCGCTGGCCCTGCTGCCCGTGCCGGGCCGCACGCCGGTGGACGAGACCACCGCCGCCACGCTGACCGCCATCACCGGCGGCCAGCGCCGGCTGGACGCCACCACGCCGGCCCGTGACCTGGTGCGCGGCGTGGTCGCCCACGTCGAGCTGGCCGGCCGGCTGTACGCCCTGGCCGGGGACGGGCCGCCGGCCGCGGGCATCGCGGCGGCGCTCAGCGAGGCCGCCGGGCTCGCCGCCTGGCTGCACGCCGACATGCTCGACATCGGCAGTGCCCGGACGTACTACCGGCTGGCGGTGGACCGGGCCCGCCGCGCCGGGCACGACCTGCTGGCCGCCTACATGCTGGGCAGCCTGGCCGCGTTCGAGATCGACGTCGACGACCCGGCGCTCGGGCTCGCGCACGCCGCCGAGGCGCGCCGCTGGCTCGGCCCGCACCCGCACCCGGCCCCGCAGGCGTGGCTGCGCGCGATCGAGGCGCTCGGCCACGCCACCGCCCGCCGCGACGAGCGGAGCGCGACCCGGGCGCTGCTGGCCGCCGAGCGGGCGGTGGAGGCCGCGCCGCCGGCCGCGCCGCCCTGGCCGTGGGTGTTCCCGTTCGGCGCGGCCAAGCTCGCCGGATACCGGGCACTGGTCGCGGTCCGGCTGGACCGGCCCGACCAGGCGCTGGCGGCGTTCGCCGAGTCGGCCGCCGGCGGGGCGGCGGCGCCCAAGCAGCGCGCCGCGGTCATGCTGGAGGTCGCCACCGCGGTGCGCCAGGACGGCGTCCGCCGCCGCGACCCCGACCGGGTCGACGAGGCGTTCCGGATGGCGGGGGAGGCCCTGACGGCCGGGCTGACCTATGCTTCGGAACGGATCGTCCAGCGGGCCCGCCGGTTCCGCCGCGAGCACGCCGGTCCGGTGACCGAATCGGTTCGCGAGTTCGACGACCGGCTGGGCGTGACCTTCGGATGAGGCGACAGTCATGCCCCGTATCGCGATTTCCGGACATCGCGGCCTTCCCCCTGCCACCGAACGGCTGATCGACCAGGCCCTGCGCGCCGTCCTGGCGGAGACCGGCCCCGGCATCACCGGGCTGTCCTGCCTGGCGGACGGCGCCGACCAGATCTTCGCCCGCGCCGTGCTGGACCACGGCGGCGCGCTGGAGGCGATCGTCCCCGCCGAGCGCTACCGGGAGGGTCTGCCGCCCGAGGCGCACGCCGAGTACGACCGGCTGCTGGCCGCCGCGGTGCGGGTGCACCGGCTGCCGCACGTCGACTCCGAGCCCCGGGCGCACATGGCCGCGAGCGAGCACATGCTCGGCCTGGCCGACGAGCTGTGGGCGGTCTGGGACGGCAAGCCCGCCCGCGGCTTCGGCGGGACCGCCGACGTGGTCGCCCGCGCCCGCGGGCTCGGCGTTCCGGTCCGGGTGTTCTGGCCGTCGGGCGCACGGCGCGGATGAGCGGCGGCGGGGACGCCGTAAGCGTCGCTCAGGGACCGCTTAACCGACGGTTAAGAGCCTTCTGCCGGCCGGGCGGGCGGCCTAGCGTCGTGGGTGTCGGAAAGGCGAGACCACGGAGGTACACCGGCTGGAGTAGTGCGAACGTCGACTGAGGTTCCCGACTCAGGTTCCTGACTGAGGCAAGGCGACCGGCTCGGACGGCCCGAATCCCGCTCTCGGACCGCACGAGCCGGTCGTCGCTTTTCGCCGTGGGATCGGCCGGAAGTCAGGCGACCGCGGCGGAGCGAGGATCCTTTTCGGGGATCTGGGGGCGTCCCCAGAGGCGGCGGGCTCAGTCGTCGTCGCGGGGCAGGGCTCCGTACAGCAGCAGCCGGAGGGCGTCGGCGGTGCCGGAGGCGCTGTCGTCCCCCGTGGCCAGGCGGCGGACCGCCAGCCCGTACAGCAGCGCCACGACGGTGGGGGCGTGCCGTTCGGCGTCCGGGATGCCCAGCGCGGTCAGCACGCCGGCGGCCAGCCGGTCGTAGGCGGCCACCGAGCGGGCCGAGGCGTCGCCCATGCCGGGATCGCGGGCCGAGTGCAGGTGCAGTTCCAGGTTGGCGATCTGCTCGGGGCCGTAGGCGAAGTCCACGATCGCCTTCTCGACCTCCTCGGCGGCCTCCTCGGGGCCGATCCCGGCGTCGCGGAGCCGGTCGAGGTGCCCGGTGATGCGGGCGATCTCGTTGTCGACGAACGTGCGCAGGCTCTCTCTCAGCAGGTCGGTCTGGCTGGGGAAGTGGTAGGTCAGCGAGCCCAGCGAGACGCCGGCGGCCCTGGCGACCGCCCGGTTGGTGACCGCGCCGATGCCCTGCTCTCCGATCAGCCGCAGGGTGGCGTGCAGGATCCGGTCACGCGCGGTAACGGGTGTGCTCATCACCGTCCAGTGTCCCCCACCCCGACGGCCCTTCCGGCCGCGGCGGTCGCTACCGTATCGTTCGTTCGAACGAACGATAGCGGGAGGCGATGTGGAACCAGACGCGCTCGGCCTGGCGGCCCAGGCCGAACTGCTGGCGCTGGGCGAGGTGTCCGCCAAGGAACTGGTCGAGCACTCGCTGGAGCGGATCGCCCGGCTGGAAGGGCTGGGCGCCTTCCGGACGGTGCGGGCCGAGGCGGCCCGGGCGGAGGCGGCCGAGGCCGACCGGCGGCTGGCCGCCGGGGAGCGGCTGCCGCTGCTGGGCGTGCCGATCGCGGTCAAGGACGACACCGACCTGGCGGGGGAGACCACGCCGTTCGGGGTCCCCGGCGACCACCGGCCCAAGGAGCACGACACCGAGCACGTCCGTCGGCTGCGCGCCGCCGGGGCGGTGATCGTCGGCAAGACCACCACCTGCGAGCTGGGGCTGTGGCCGTTCAGCGAGTCGCCCGGGTTCGGCTGCGCCCGCAACCCGTGGCACCCCGACCACACCCCGGGCGGATCCAGCGGCGGCTCGGCGGCGGCGGTGGCCGCGGGCATGGTCCCGGCGGCGGTCGGGTCCGACGGGGCGGGCTCGATCCGCATCCCGGCCGCCTGGACCGGCCTGGTCGGGATCAAGCCGCAGCGCGGCAGGGTGTCGGCCCATCCGCTGCGGGACCCGTTCCACGGGCTGACGGTGTGGGGGCCGCTGGCGCGGTCGGTGGGGGACGCGGCGCTGCTGCTGGACGTGCTGACCGGCAGCCATCCCGAGGACGTCCACCGGCTGGACCCGCCGGTCATCTCGTTCGCCCAGGCGGCCCGGCGCGACCCGGGCAGGCTGCGGATCGCGGTGTCGTTCCGCACCGCGTTCGGCGCCCCCGGCAAGGTGGACCCGGAGATCGTGCGCGCGGTGGAGCGGATCGCCCGGCGGCTGGCCGCGCTCGGGCACAAGGTGTTCCCCGCCGACCCCGACTACGGGCCGATCGGCCTCGGGCTGGTCTCGCGCGGGACGGCGGGGGTGGCCGACTGGCTGGACACCATCCCCGGGGCCAGGCCCGAGCCCCGCACCGAGACGGAGGCCATGATCGGCCGGGTGGCCGGACGGCGGCTGCTGCCCCTGGCCCGCCGTCTGGACCCGATGCTGCGCCGCCGGGTGGGCCGCATCTTCCAGATCGCCGACGTGGTGCTCACCCCGACCACCGCCCAGCTCCCGCCCCGGGTCAACGCCTACCAGGGGGCCGGCTGGCACCGCACCCAGTCCGCCGCCGCCGCGGCCTGCCCGTACGCCTGGCCGTGGAACGTGCTGGGCTGGCCCGGCGTCAACGTGCCCGCCGGGCTCAGCTCCTCCGGCCTGCCGATCGGCGCCCAGCTGCTCGGCCACGACTCCGACGAGGCCCTGCTGATCTCGCTGGCCGCCCAGCTGGAGGCGGTCGAGGGGTGGCACGAACGCCGCCCGCCCGCTTCAATGATCCAGGCGGCGTAAGGAGCCAACCGGCGGAAGAGGGATGTCGTGGTCAGTACCGCATCGGTGATCGGGATCGCCCTGGTCGCCCTCGGCATGGTGCTCACTCCAGGGCCGAACATGATCTACCTGGTCTCGCGGTCGATCACCCAGGGGGTGCGCGCCGGGCTGGTCTCGCTGCTGGGGGTGGCCACCGGGTTCGCGTGCTACCTGGCGGCCGCCGTGGTGGGGCTGACCGCGGTGTTCACGCTGGTGCCCGCGCTCTACACGGTGCTGAAGCTGGCCGGGGCGGCGTACCTGCTCTACCTGGCCTGGCAGGCGATCCGGCCGGGCGGGCGGTCGCCGTTCGAGCCCGAGCCGCTGCCCCCGGACGGGCCGTGGCGGCTCTACACGATGGGGCTGGTCACCAACCTGCTCAACCCGAAGATCGCGGTGCTGTACGTGTCGCTGCTGCCGCAGTTCGTGGACCCGGAACGGGGCCACATCGCGCTGCAGAACCTGATCCTCGGCGGCACCCAGATCACCGTCGCCATGATCGGCAACACCCTGATCACGCTGACCGCCGGGAGCCTGGCCGTCTTCCTGGCCCGGCGGCCGGCGTGGATGCGGGTGCAGCGGGCGTTCATGGCGACGGTGCTGGGCGGGCTCGCGGTCAAGATGGCCGCCGACCGCTCCCGCGCCGCCGCCGTGACCCCCTAGTAGCCGGCGCCGGTGAGCATCCCGCCGTCGACCAGCACCTCGCTGCCGGTGCAGTAGCCGGAGTCGTCGGAGGCCAGGAACACCACCAGCCCGGACACCTCGCGGGTGCGGCCCATCCGCCCGAGCGGCAGCGCCCTCATGAACGCCTCGGCGCTGTCGGCCGTCGCGGCGACCACGTCCGGGTCGGTGACCATCGGGGTGAGGATGCCGCCCGGGTGGATCGAGTTCACCCGGATGCCGTACTCGCCCAGCTCCCGCGCCGCCGCCTTGGTCAGCCCGCGCACCCCGAACTTGCTGGCGCTGTAGGCGGCCAGCCCGGCGGCCCCGATGAAGCCCTCGGTCGAGGAGACGTTGACGATCGAGCCGCCGCCGGCCGCCTTCATCGGCCCGATCACCGCCTTGACGCCCAGCCACTGGCCGACCAGGTTGACCTCGAGGACCTGCCGGAACTCCGCCGGCGTCATGTCCTCGATGCGCCGGTGCCGGATGATCCCGGCGTTGTTGACCAGCACGTCCAGCTTTCCGAACGCCTCGACCGCGGTCCGCACGGCGTTCTGCCAGTCCTCGGGCGAGGTGACGTCCATCCGCACGAAGCGGGCCGCGTCGCCGAGGTCGGCGGCGAGCTTGGCGCCCTCCTCCTCCAGGACGTCGCCGAACACCACCGAGGCGCCCTCGGCCACGAACCGCCGCACGTGCGACCTGCCCATGCCCCGGGCCCCGCCGGTGATGATCGCGACCTTGCCGTCAAGCTGCCCCATCAGGCGTTCCTCCCGCTCCGTGCGATTGCCGGTCAAGCTAGCCGCGCGCCGGCGGGGCGGACAACGGCCGGTCCCACTGAGTGAGGGAACCCGTTCCGGCGATCTGCACGGTCCGGCGGCCGACGGCGGCTATGCCGGAAGAGGCCCGGCGAGGGCCTGCCGGCTCAGCCGGTCGGCGCGGCGGGTGGTCTCCGGCAGCCGGTAGTCGGGGGCCAGGGCCAGCACGTGCCGGCAGGCGGTGTCCAGGTCGATCCGGTGCCCCGCCGACACGAACACCGGGCGCACCCCGTCCTGCGTGCGCAGCACCCGCCCGACGACCTCGCCCGCGTCGACCAGGTCGGACATCGAGCCGCGCGGCTCGCCCGGCGGGTCGTACGAGCCCACCAGGCGGGTCTTGCCGACCCCCAGCGACGGCAGCCCGGTCAGCACCCCGAGGTGGCAGGCCAGCCCGAACCGCCGCGGATGCGCCAGCCCGTGGCCGTCGCACACCAGCAGGTCCGGGACGGTGGTCAGCCGCTCCAGCGCCTCGACCAGCGTCGGCAGCTCGCGGAACGCGAACAGCCCCGGCACGTACGGGAACGCCGCCGTCCCGATCACCACCGACTCCTCGACCGGCCGCAGCGTCGCCGCGTCCAGCACCACCACGGCGGCGGCCAGCCGGTCCGTGCCCTCCTCGTACGACACGTCCAGCCCGGCCACCGTCCCGACCTCGGCCGGGCCGGACCCGGTCAGGTCCAGCAACGGGCGCAGCCGGTCCTGGACGGCCTCGGCCTCATCCGCCGTCGCGGGCCAGGAATGCAGCGTTCGCACCTTCACGGCCGCGTACGCTACCGGTCCGGCCGTCAGCCCAGCGACGAATAAACCGCCTCCACCAGCCGGTAGGCGCGCAGATCGACGGAGAGCTGGCCGGCCAGCAGGTTGGGGACGTAGGCCACCGCGATGCCCGCCTCGACGTCGCCCATCCCGATCGAGCCGCCCGCGCCGCTGTGCCCGAACGCCGTCTCCCGGCCCGCCTCCGGCATGAAGAACGCCATCGCCGGACGCATGTAGCCCAGCCCGAACGAGGTGTCGACGACCATGACCTTGTCGGGGCCGTTCACCCGGCGGCGCAGCGCGTCCCGCAGCGTGCCGGGCGCCAGGATCCGCCCGCCGACCAGGTCGCGGTAGAACGCGGCCAGCGCGGACGCGGTCGTCACCATCCCCGCGCCCGGCCAGCCGCCCGCCAGCACCACCGGGTTGTTGTAGCCGCCCTTGCCGGGCGGCGGGCTGTTGAGCGCGCGGGCCATCAGGCCGTCCGGGTCGGCGGCGGCCTCGGCGATGCGCACCGACGCGGCGCCGCGCCCGGCGGGCCGCGGAGCGGACGTCCCGGCCTGCGGGCCCGGCGGACGCCGGTCGGCCGACAGCCGCGCGGCCCGTTCGATCACCTCCGGCGGGGCGCCGATCCACAGGTCCAGGTCCCCGGCGAACTCACGGCGGACGAACTCCCCGACGGTGCAGCCCGCGTGCCGCCGCACGATCTCCCCGGCCAGCCAGCCGAACGTCACCGCGTGGTAGCCGTGCCCCTCGCCCGGCGTCCACAGCGGCGCCTGCGCGGCCAGCAGCGCCGCCATCGCGGCGGGGTCGGCGGCGTCCTCGGCGGTCACCGGCTCGGTGAACGCCGCAAGCCCGGCCTGGTGGGTCAGCAGGTGCTCGGCGGTCGTGCGCTCCTTGCCGTGCGTCCCGAACTCCGGCCACCAGTCCGTCACCGGCCCGGTCAGGTCGTAGGCCCCGCGTTCGGCCAGCAGCAGCGCCGCCGTCGCGGTCACCGCCTTGGTGCACGAGAACGCCACGCACGGGGTGTCGCGCAGCCAGGGCCGCCCGGTCCGGCGGTCGGCCACGCCGCCCCACAGCTCGGCGACCAGGCGGCCGTCCGCGTACACCGCCACGCCCGCGCCCAGCTCCCGGCCGCGCGCGAAGGACTCCTCGAACGTCTCCCGCACCGCCTTGAACGCCGGATCGCAGTGTCCCTGAACCGTGCTCTGCTCGCTCGTCACTCGGAGGTCCTTCCGGGGGAGTCCGGGGGTGTCTCACCGAATCATGCTCTAGTCGCCGTCCGGGGTCGATGTGCGCGGCGCCCCGACCTGCCCCCGCGGTTTCGGTCCCCGGTCACAACCCCCGGCCGCGGGCGGGGCGCGCGCCGCTAGGCTCGACGGTGATGAGGACCCTGCTGATCGTGCACCACACCGCCTCCCCGAACCTGCAGGCGATGTTCGAGGCGGTACGGGACGGGGCGAGCACCGACGAGATCGAGGGCGTCGAGGTGGTGGCGCGCCCGGCGCTGACCGCGAGCGCCGTGGACGTGCTGGAGGCCGACGGGCTGATCCTCGGCACGCCGGTCAACATCGGCTACATCTCCGGCGCGCTCAAGCACTTCTTCGACCAGATCTACTACCCGTGCCTGGAGGCCACCGTCCGCCGCCCGTACGCCGCGTACCTGCACGGCGCGAGCGACGCGAGCGGCGCGCTGCGGGCCATCGAGACGATCACCACCGGGCTGTCCTGGCGGCCCGTGCGCCCCCCGCTGGTGGTGACCGGCGAGCCCACCAGGGCGGATCTGGAGGCCTGCTGGGAGCTGGGCGCGATCACCGCCGCGGAACTGGCCGGGTGACGCCGCCCGGGGCGGGCGGGACCCACTACGGTGACGGGATGAGTGGATTCCGTCATGTGGTGCTGTTCCGCTGGGCGGAGGGCACGACCACCCTCCAGCAGGAGGAGGTCGCCGCCCGGCTCTCGGAGCTGCCCGCCAAGATCCCGCAGATCCGGTCCTACAGCCTGGGCGTCAACGCCAAGGTCAACCCCGGCGGCTACGACTTCGCCGTGGTCGCCGACTTCGACGACCGCGAGGGCTATCTGGCCTACCGCGACCATCCCGACCACCGGGCCGTCGTGGAGGAGGTCATCACCCCGCTCGTGGCCGACCGCGCGGCCGTCCAGTACGAGCTGTGAGCCGGCGGGACGCGGCGGACCGCCCGCGGAGGCGGGGCGCGAACCACCCCCGCGGGCGACGTCCGCCGGGCGGTCCGTGATCACGGACCGCGACCCGAACCTAACTCCGATCCGGCGGGGCAGGCAAGCGCTTGCTTGTCAGGAGTGCGTGACGATCCCGTCGAACATGACCTTGAGGTAGTGGTCGGCCAGCGCCTGTGGCCGCAGCGAGCCGCCCGGACGGTACCAGCGGACGGCGACCCAGATGGTGTCGCGGATCATCCGGTAGGTGAGCCTGGCGTCGATGTCGGCGCGGAAGACGCCGGACCGCTGGCCGCGCTCGAGGGTGTCCACCCACATCTTCTCGACGTCCTGCTCCACCCTGGTCAGGTAGGCGAAGCGGGGCATCCCCTTGAGGTAGGCCCAGTCGTTCTGCAGGACGGTGATGGCCGCGCGGTGCGGCTCGAGGGTGCCGAAGGCGATGCGCACCAGTTCGGCGATGGTCTCGCGCGGGTCGCCGCCCCTGTCCACGGCCGCCCGGTAGGCCGCCAGGACCTCGTCGAAGAAGCCGGACAGCACCTCGTCGACGATCGACTCCTTGGAGTCGAAGTGGTGGTACAGGCTCCCGGACAGGATCCCCGCCTCGCGGGCGATGTCGCGCACCGTGGTCGCCTGGAAGCCCTTCTCGGCGAACAGGTCGGCGGCCAGCCGGACCAGGTGCTCGCGCCGTTCGGACGGCAGCGCCGCGGACCTGCCGCCGCGCCGCCGTCCGCGCCCTTCGCCGTCGGCGCGGGCGGACTCGGTGCCTGTGGTCGTCACCTCCCCAGTATGCGCCACCGGCCGGCCGCCCGGCCGGGCCGTCAGCGGGGCACCGCGAGCGCCCAGGACTTCACCGAGCCGTGGCCCCGCCAGGGCAGGTGGTCGGCGATGTGCCCGAAGCTCTCCCCGGCGTCGCCGTTGAGCAGGGTGACCTCGGTCATGGGGCCGCTGGGCGTCCGCGCGCAGAACGTGTACAGCCAGATCGGCCGGTCGGGCAGCGCGTACCCGGTGAACAGCTCCTCGACCACCGCCATCGTCGGCGGCCGGTCGGCCACCGCCCGGTGGAACTCCTCGTCCAGGCCGCCGAAGTTCCGCACCGACAGCGGCCCGTAGTGGACGTCCATGACGCGGGTCCCGTCGGAGACCTGCGTCGTTCACGCGCGTTCGGCCAGGTCGCCGCCGGGCAGGGCCATCGCGGCGAACACCGGCAGCACGTTGTGCATCCACCCGTCCAGCGCGTCGGCGACCGGGTGGCGGTCCTGCCCGCCGATGCCCACCGCCTGGTCCCAGGCGAAGACCTCGCCCCAGCGGGGGTGCCCGACGCCGATGGGCACCTGGGCGACCAGCCCGTTCTCCTGGAGGTCGGGGGCGTCCACCGCGATCCGCAGGCCCGAGCCGCCCAGGTCGACCACCGTGCCGTCGCGGCGGGCGGGCAGGCCGTGCCCCTCGGCGCACAGCCGCGCCAGGAGGTCGGCGGCGGTCTCGGCGGTGATGTCCATGGCTGCCTTCCTTCGAAGAGCGCTCGGTGTGCCACCGTAACGACGCCCTCCGCGGCGGTCGACCGAAATACCGGACGCGGGGGCGGCGGCCCGGAATTGGCAACAATGTCCCTGGCGTCCGGTGCATGGCGTTCCCTACCGTTCGGCGGTATGGAACAGCAGGATGGAACGGTCCCACACATCGCCCCGTGGGCCTCGCCGGACGCCCGCGCCCGCATCACGGAGGTGGCCGCCGGCCTCGCCGGGCTCTGGCGCGACCCCTCGCCCGGCCGCGTCGCGCAGGCCGTCCGGGAGGCGCTGGACGAGCACGCCCGGCAGTTCGACGACCAGGGCATCGTCCTGTACGCCGGGACCAACGTGATGAGCGAGGCCGCCCGGCGGGCGGCCGGGGCCACGGTGAGCGGGCGGCCCAGCATGGGCTGGCCGGGGGACAAGTACCAGTCGGGGCTCGACCACCTCGACCGGCTGGAGGTGCTCACGCCCGCCCTGGTCGCCCGGCTGGTCGGGGCGCGTTTCGCCGAGGTCCGCAGCCACAGCGCCACCATGGCCAACCTGGCGGTCTACACGGCGCTGACCAGTCCCGGAGACACCATCGCGGTGCTCCCGGAACGCGCCGGCGGCCACACCAGCCACCACGCCGTGGGCGTGCCGGGCGTGCGCGGCCTGCGCGTGGTGGACCTGCCGTACGACGTGGACGCCTACGACGTGGATCTGGCGGCGCTGCCGGGGTTCCTGGAGCGCGAACGGCCCCGGCTGGTGGTGATCGGCGCGAGCCTGCTGCTGTTCCCGCACCGGGTCGCGGCGATCCGGGAGGCGACCTCGGCGGCGGGGGCGCATCTGCTGTACGACGCCTCGCACATGGCGGGGCTGGTCGCCGCCGGGAGGTTTCAGCGCCCGCTGGCCGAGGGCGCCGACCTGCTCACGTTCTCCACCTACAAGTCGTTCGGCGGGCCGCCCGGAGGGGTGATCGCCACCGACGATCCCGAGCTGGCGGAACGGACCTCGACGGCGGTGTTCCCCGGCCTGACCGCCAACTACGACGCCGGGCGGCTGGCCCCGCTCGCCGTCACCGCCGCCGAGATCATGGGCGACGGCGGCGCGTACGCCGACAGGTGCATCGCCGCCGCCCGGACGCTGGCCGCCGCGCTGCACGAGGAGGGCTTCGCCGTCGCGGGCGCGGACCGGGGCTTCACCGACTCGCACCATGTGGCGGTCGACGCGGCGGCCCTCGGCGGCGGTCGCGCGGCGATGGCCCGGCTCGCCGAGGCCGGCGTCTACCTCAGCGCCATCGGGCTGCCCTGGCAGGCCCCCGGCGAACCCGACCGCGGCCTGCGGATCGGCACCCAGGAGGTGGTCCGCCGCGGCCTGGGCGACGCCGAACTCCGCCAGGTCGCGGCGCTGATGGCGGACCTGCTGCTGCGCGACGCCGACCCGCGGACCGTGCGCAAGGCCGTCCGGCGGATCAGGGAGGAGGCCCGGTCCGCATAGGGTGAACGGCATGCCCGAGGCGATCGTTTTCGACCTGTACGGAGTGCTGGCCCGCGACCAGTCCGAGGAGTCCAAGCGCGCCATCGAACGGCTGGCGGGCGTCGCGGACGGGCGCGCCCGGGAGTTCTGGGAGGCCTACTGGGCGCTGCGCCCCGCCTACGACGCCGGCCAGCCGACCACCGAGTACTGGCAGGCCGTCTCCGCCAGGCTGGACACCGTCTTCGAGGACGTGGCCGCGCTCGCCGACGCCGACCTGGAGAGCTGGACCAGGGCCGACGACGAGATGGTCGCCCTGGTCGGCGAGCTGGCCGACCGGGGCCACCGCCTCGGCCTGCTGTCCAACATCATCAGCGACCTGGTCCCGCTGATGGAGAAGCGCCACGGCCGCTGGCTGGGCCGCTTCGACGCCCTCACCTACTCCTGCCGCATCGGCGTGGCCAAGCCCGACCCCCGCGCCTACGAGATCTGCGCCGCCCAGCTCGGCGTGCCCACCTCGCAGGTGCTGTTCTTCGACGACCGCGAGGAGAACGTCCTGGCCGCCCGCCGCACCGGCATGACCGCCGAGCTCTTCACCTCCCCGTCCCAGACCCGCCAGGCCATCGCCGCGCACTTCTCCTGACCCCGGCCCGCCCCACCGGGGTCAGCCGGGGTCGCGGTCGTCCGCGGGCGTGTCATCGTGGGGATCCGCCGCCTCGGACAGGTGGGCGCGGAGGCGGTGGAGGAGGGACTCGCTCTGGTCGGTGAGGCGTTCGATGGCGGGGAGGGCCAGGTCGTCGCGGACGGTGGCGGCGAGCAGGTCGTCGTACTCGTGCGCGGCCGAGGTCAGGGTGCGCAGCCGGCGGTGGGCGTGCAGGGCCCGGTCGGCGGCGCGGACGCGGTCGGCGTAGTGTTCCAGGGCCTCGATGCGGCGGGTCACGGCCCGCACCGAGGCGGCCAGCTTCCTGTGCTGGCCGCCGAGGACGGCGGCGACCTCGGGGACGGTGACGTCGGAGGACTCGGCGAACCGGCGTTCCCGGCGGCGCAGGCTCGACTGGCGGGCCAGCACCTGGGCGATCTCCCACTCCTGCTGGGGGAGGGTGAGGGCGTTGTCGGCGCTGTCGAGCAGGCCCTCGCGGTGGACCGCCGAGCCCAGCACCGCGCGGACCGCCTCCTGCGCCCGCACCAGCAGCGCCCGGGCCTCCTCGTCGAAGTCCTCCGGCAGCAGGTAGCGGTCGCGGCGGCGGCCCAGCGCACGGGCGCGCCGCAGGTCGTCGGACAGTTGCGCGCCGAACGCGGCGGTCAGCCCGACCGGGGCGGTGAACATCAGCCAGGCCGGGCCGAACGCCGGCACCCCCAGCACGCACACCAGCACCGCCAGCGCCGGGGTCAGCCGCACCGGGAGCCGGTGGCGGGCCACGATCCGGTCGAGCTCGGCGCGCAGCGTGGGGTCGGCGACCGGGCTGGGCTCGGCGCGCCGCCGCCCCGGCGCGGCGGCGGGCTCCACCATCCGCCAGCTCGTGCGGGTCCGGGTCTCGAACGCGAAGTCGGTGGGCTCGATCTCCACCTCGGTCGGCCCGTCGGGCAGCGGCCAGGACCCCACCGGCTCGCCGCCGCCGGGACCGGTGAACCGGACCCACCAGCCGCCCCTGCCGTCCTCGCAGCGGTAGCGGCCCGGCTCGATGTCGATGCCCACGAAGAACGTGCCGGCACTGGGGATGGTGTTGCCCGGACTGGTCACCGGCGACCTCCGACCAGTTCTCGCGCGGTGTCACCCCGGGCGCCATGGAGACCGCCGGCACCGCGTGTCCCGCTATGAACCCTCTTAGACCCCGACGTCCCAAGGGGGTCGATAGTTGCCGTACCCATTTCCAGGCCGGAGAAGTCGGGTCAGATCCACAGTGTGCGGTGGAATACTCGTGATCGTGGGGAGCGACACCGATCCGTTCGACGATCCGCCGTGGGCGATGCAGCTCGCCGTGCGGGTGGAGAAGGCGTCACCGCCCGCGCACGCCGCGGTCTGCGAGGCCGCCGCGACGGCGGTCGTCCGCCTGCTCACCGACCCCCGGACCACGGACCCGGAGGGGGAGTGGCACGCCCGGGTGCACCGCTGGGAGTCCGGGCGGATCCGGAAGGTGACCAGGCGGGGGCGCGGCGTCCGCTGGCGTGAGGCGGCCGGGCTGGCGGGCGTGACCGTCGACCACGCCGGCGCGCAGGTCCGCGCGTTCGTTCCCGGGCCGGTCGACCAGGTGCCGCCGCCGCTGGCGAAGATGCAGGTCGCCGGGCTGGACCTGGCGCGGGAGGAGCCCAAGCCGCCGCCCCCGGCCCCGTACGCGGCGCTGGTCCTCAACCCGGACGTGACGATGAGCACCGGCAAGTCGGCGGCGCAGGCCGGGCACGCCGCCCAGTTGCTGCTGCGCAACGGCCGCGCCCCGGACGTCGCCGCGTGGGTGGCGGCGGGGGCGCCCGCCCACCTGGTCGCGGACACGCCGTGGAAGGAGTGCCTGCGGTACGCCACGGCGGTGGTCCGCGACGGCGGCTTCACCGAGGTCCCGCCGGGGACGATGACGGCGCTGGCCTGGCTGGTCAACGCCCGGTAGACCGGCGGTCCTTCCGTCAGACGGAACCGCTGTGGCGGGCGTCACGGCCGGTGGGCGACAGTCGGCTCACATCCCCCGTTCCCCTGCGAGGCAGGAGCTGTGAGCCATGCCCTTCGTGCGCAACCAGTGGTACGTCGCCGCCCACTCCGAGGAGGTCGGTGACGAGCTGCTCGCCCGGACGATCTGCGGGGAGCCGATCGTCTTCTACCGGACCTCCGCCGGACGGCCCGTCGCGCTGGCCGACCGCTGCGTGCACCGGCGCTTCCCGCTGTCGGCCAGCAACCGGGACGGCGACCGGATCGTCTGCGGCTACCACGGCTTCACCTACGACCCTGACGGGACGTGCGTCGCCGTTCCCGGCCAGAGGCGCATCCCCCGGACCGCCCGCGTCCCCGCCTACCCGGTGGTGGAGCAGGACACGCTGGTGTGGGTGTGGATCGGGGACGCCGGCAAGGCCGACCCGGCGAGGATCCCGCGTGCCCCGTGGCTGGGGTCGCCGGACTACGTGACGGTGCGCGGGATGGAACCGCTGGCCGCCCGGTACGAGCTGCTGGTCGACAACCTGCTCGACCTGTCCCACGAGACCTACCTGCACGCCGGCTACATCGGCACGCCCGAGGTCGCCGAGACGCCCATCACCACCGAGGTCGACGAGGACGCCGGGATCGTCTACGTCAGCCGGCGGATGAAGGACGCCGAGTGCCCGCCGTTCTACGCCCGCTCCACCGGCATCACCGGCCGCATCGACCGCTGGCAGGACATCGAGTACCACCCGCCGTGCCTGTACCTGCTGCACTCCCGGATCGCCCCGGCCGGGGTGGAGCCGGGGCCGGACGGCGACGACTCCGCGGCCTGCCACGCCGAGATCGTGTACGCGATCACCCCGGAGACCGAGACGACCACCCACGACTTCTGGATGGTCTCCCGGGACTTCGCGCTGGAGGACGAGGAGGTCTCCCGGTTCCTGGCCGAGAGCAACCGGACCGTGATCCTGCAGGACGTGGCGGCGCTCAACCTGCTGGAGCAGGTGATCGCCGGTGAGCCGGAGGGCTACCAGGAGCTGAGCATCAACATCGACACCGGCGGACTGGCGGCCCGCCGCCTGCTCGCGCGGATGGCCGAGGCGTCGTCGTGAGCAGGCGGTTCCAGGTGGTGTGGGAGCCGGGCTCGGACCTGCTGGTCGGCGTCTGCCACTGCGGCGCCGAGGGGCGGGCCACCGATCCCGCCGAGATCTGGCGCTGGCTGCTGTCCCACCCCGACCATCCCGGGCACCGGGCGGGCCATGAGCACTGAACCGCCGATCGAGGTCGTGGTCGACCATCGGGAGCGGGTCGCCGAGGGCGTCGTCGCGCTGACGCTGCGCGCCGCCGACGGCGGGCCGCTCCCGGCCTGGTCGCCCGGCGCGCACATCGACCTGCTGCTCGGCGAGGACCTGGTGCGCCAGTACTCGCTGTGCGGCGATCCGGCCGACACGTCCGCCTGGCGGGTGGCGGTGCTGCGCGAGCCGGACGGGCGGGGCGGCTCCGCCCACGTCCACGACCACCTCGTGCCCGGCACCAAGCTGGAAGTCCGCGGCCCGCGCAACAACTTCCCGCTGGTGCCGTCCCCGCGCTACCTGTTCGTCGCGGGCGGCATCGGCATCACCCCGATCCTGCCGATGGTGCGGGCCGCGCAGGCCGCCGGGGCGGACTGGCGGCTGGTCTACGGCGGACGCCGCCGGGCGACCATGGCGTTCCTGGACGAACTGGCCGCGCTGGCCGCGCCGGCCGGCGAGCGGGTCGACGTCCGGCCCCAGGACGAGACCGGGCTGCTCGACCTGGACGGTCTGCTGCGCGACCTGCCGGACGGCACGCCGGTCTACTGCTGCGGCCCCGAGCCCCTGCTGGCCGCGGTGGAGGAACGCTGCGCCCCGGACGTGCTGCACGTCGAACGGTTCGTCCCCCGCGCCGTCGAGGGGCCGGACGAGGAGTTCGAGGTGGAGCTGGCCGTCACCGGCACGACCCTCACCGTGCCCGCCGGGAGGTCGATCCTGGAGACCGTCGAGGCCGCCGGGGTACAGGTCCTGTCGTCCTGCCGGGAGGGCACCTGCGGCACCTGCGAGACCGGGGTGCTGGACGGCGTTCCCGACCACCGGGACTCGATCCTGTCCGAGGAGGAACGCCGGACCTGCGAGTTCATGATGATCTGCGTGTCGCGCGCCCGGTCGCCCCGGTTGGTGCTGGACCTGTGAACCGGGGTTGGATGGAACGGTGGCCGCGATGACACAGCCGGGCCGGCGGACGGGGACCCGGCCTCCGGTGACCCGCCGGGTGCTGGGCATCCTCGAGGCGTTCACGCCCGAGCGCCCGGCGCTCACCCTGACCGAGATCTGCCGCCGGACCGGGCTGCCCCTGGCGACCGCGCACCGGCTGGTGGGCGAGCTGGTCGCCTGGGGCGCGCTGGAACGCGGGGACGGCGGCGCGTACCGGATCGGGCTGCGGCTGTGGGAGGTCGCCTCGCTGGCCCCGCGCGGGCCGGGCCTGCGGGAGGCGGCGCTGCCGTTCATGGAGGACCTCTACGAGGCCACCCACCAGAACGTGCAGCTCGCCGTGCTGGACGGGCTGGAGGTCATCTATCTGGAACGGCTGTCGGGCCGGGACGCGGTGCACGTGTTCACCCGGGTCGGCGGCCGGTTCCCCGCGCACGCCACCGGGGTCGGCCTGGCGCTGCTCGCGCACGCCGACCCCGAGCTGCAGGAACGCGCCATCGCCGGGCCGCTGCGCCGGTTCACGCCCAAGACGATCTGCTCGGGGCACCAGTTGCGCCGGATCCTGGCCGAGGTGCGCCGCACCGGGGTGGCGATCAGCGACGGGCAGGTGGAGCTGTTCGCGCTGTCGGTGGCCGCGCCGGTGCACGGGCCGGACGACTCGGTGGTGGCGGCGCTGTCCATCGTCGTGCCCGCCGACGCCTACGACCCGCGCACCCTCGTGCCGGTCGTGCGCGCCGGGGCCCGGGGCATCTCCCGTGCCCTGGGCGCTCCGAGCGCGCGGCGGCCCCCGGCGTCGGCGGCCCGGGAGAGCAGCCCCGCTCCCACGGGCCGCTGACCCGTCCCGAGGAGACGGCCGGGGAACAGGTCAGTCTCCGAGTTCCTCCCGCAGGACCCGGTCGGCGACGGCGAACGCGGAGTTGGCCGCCGGGACGCCGCAGTAGATCGCGGACTGCAGCAGCACCTCGCCGATCTCCTCGGGGGACAGGCCGTTGCGCAGCGCCGCCCGCACGTGCATGGCCAGCTCCTCCAGGTGCCCGCGGGCGACGAGCGCGGTGAGCGTGACGCAGCTCCGGGTCCTGCGGTCCAGGCCGGGCCGGGTCCAGATCTCGCCCCACGCGTACCGGGTGATCAGGTCCTGGAACGGCGCGGTGAACTCGCTGGTCCTGGCGACGGCGCGGTCCACGTGCGCGTCGCCGAGCACCGCCCGCCGCACCGCCATGCCGGCGGCGTGCCGCGACCCGTCGTCGGTCCCCGCCGACAGGTGGTCGACCAGCGCGGCGGTGACCGGCCCCGGCTTCTCCACCCCGGCCAGGTGCGCGGCCCCGGCGACCTCCACCAGGCCCGCGCCGGGGATCGCGTCGGCCATCGCCCGCGCCAGCGCGGGCGGGGTGGCCGGGTCGTCGCGCCCGGCGATCACCAGGGTCGGGGCGGTGATCCGCGGCAGCGCGTCCCGCAGGTCGTAGCCCGCCAGCGCCTCGCAGCAGGCCGCGTAGCCCTCCGGGGCGGCGTTCCGCAGATCCTCCAGCAGCCCGGCGGCCGCGGGGGAGGCGGCGAAGCCGGGGGTGAACCAGCGGCCCGCCGCACCCTCGACCAGCGGTTCGGTGCCCTTGGCGCGCACCAGCGCGGCCCGCTCGTGCCAGCCCTCCGGCTCGCCGAACCTCGCCGCCGAGCACACGATCGCCAGCGAGGCGATCCGGTCCGGGTGGTGCACCGCCAGCCAGGCCCCGACGGCCCCGCCGATGGAGATCCCGGCGTAGGCGAACCGGTCGGCGCCCAGCGCGTCGGCCAGTTCCAGCACCAGCCGCCCCAGGTCCGCGATCGTGGGCTCGTCCGGCAGCAGCGAGGCCGGGGAGCCGCCGTGCCCGGGCAGGTCCCAGCGGATCACCCGGTGGGTGCGGGCCAGGGCGGGCACCTGCGGCGCCCACACCTGGAGCGACGTGCCCAGCGAGGGCCCGAGCAGCAGGGGCGCGCCCGCCCCGTCGACGCGGTGGTGGAGCACGCCGGTGTCAGTCGAAGGCAAGGAAGACCGTCTCCTCGTTGTTCTCGTCGCCCTGCAGGCGGATGTCGAACCGGTACACGCCGTCCCGTTCGGGGATGGCGATCAGGGTGTCGCGGTCGCGCGGCTCCAGGGAGTCCAGCAGCGGATCGGCGTCCGGCTCGGCCAGGTACGCCCGGGTGAACAGGTGGTGCAGCAGGCCGCGGGCGAACACGCACACCGAGATGTACGGCGAGCCGCCCGGCGGCAGGGTCCGCAGCGCGTAGTGCCCGTCCGCGTCGGTCGGCACCCGCCCGAACCCGGTGAAGGCGACCCCGTCCCGGCCGATGACCGCGCCGGTCGTGGGGTCGCGGCGCAGCGAGCCGGGCGCGCCGGTCCGCGAGCCGTCCGGGGCGGCCTGCCAGAACTCCAGCAGCGCGTCGGGGATCGGCTGCCCGGCCCCGTCGAGCACGTATCCGTGCAGCGTGATGGTGCGCGGGTCGCCGGGCGGGGCGAGCTCGCCGCCCTTGGCGAACGGCAGCGCGTACCCGTAGAACGGCCCGACGGTCTGCGACGGCGTGGGCGCGAGCATCAGCGGCCCTCCTCGAACCAGGTGGCGGCGGGCCCGTCCAGCACGATGTCCCACCGGTAGCCCAGTGCCCACTCCGGCGTGGACAGGTCGTGGTCGTAGGCGGCGACCATCCGCTGCCGGGCGGCGTCGTCGGTCACCGACTGCATGATCGGGTCGTAGCGGAACAGCGGGTCGCCCGGGAAGTACATCTGGGTGACCAGCCGCTGGGTGAAGGCGGTCCCGAACAGCGAGAAGTGGATGTGCGCGGGCCGCCAGGCGTTGTCGTGGTTGCGCCACGGGTAGGGGCCCGGCTTGATCGTGGTGAACGTGTAGCGGCCGTCGTCGTCGGTCAGGCAGCGGCCCACCCCGGTGAAGTTGGGGTCCAGCGGGGCGGGGTGCTGGTCGCGCTGGTGGACGTACCGGCCGGCGGCGTTGGCCTGCCAGATCTCCACCAGCTGCCCGCGCACCGGGCGGCCGTCGCGGTCCAGCACCCGGCCGGTGACCACGATCCGCTCGCCCAGCGGCTCCCCGGTGTGCTGGCGGGTCAGGTCGCGGTCCAGCTCGGTCACGTCGGTGACGCCGAACACCGGCCCGGTCAGCTCCACCGCCTCCGGGTCGTGCACCGTCACCAGCGGCCGCTTGGGATGGCGCAGCACGCTGCTGCGGTACGGCGGGTAGTCGCGGTGGGGGTGGTCCATGCGCGGGGCGCCGTCCGCGACCGCCTTGGCGTAGGCGTCCCGGAGCTCGGCGATCTCCGCGCTGATCTCCTTCTGGGTGGGCGGGGTCAACGGGGGGCTCCCTTCATGCGGCCCGGAGCGCTCGGCTGCGTCACCCGGTCCCGTGATTTCGGCCTACTATGTTCGCCTGGTGAACTAGAGTTCATTATCGTGGTCACGAGTGTCATCACCCGTCCGCCCGCTGTCAATGCGGGCTTGCACGCAATGGAAGACCTGGAGCGGACATGCCGGTGAGCGATCCCGCGGCGGAGGCGGTGGGCCCGCTGGTGCGCGGGCTGGCGGTGCTGCGCGCGGTGACCGCGGCCGGCGGCCGGCGCAGCGCGGGCGACCTGGTGCGCGACACCGGTCTGGCCCGCTCCACCGTCGACCGGGTGCTCAGCACCCTGGAACGGCTGGAGTACGTGCGGATCGACGGCCGGGACGCGGTGCTCGCGCCGCCGGTGATGGAGCTCGGCAACGCCTACCTGGCCGCGTCCCGGCTGCCCGCGCTGCTCGGCCCGGCGGCCGACCGGCTGGCCGACGCGCTGGACGAGTCGGTGTCGATCGCGGTGCCCGACGGCGACGGCGCCCGCTTCGTCCACCAGGCCCCCCGGCGGCGGGCGATGTCGGTGGCCTTCGGCGTCGGCGACCTGCTGCCCGCCGAGTGCGGGGCGATGGGCGCGCTGCTGGCCGTCGACTGGACCGAGGCCGACTGGGCCCGCTGGCGGGAGCGCCGGGCCGCCGACCCGGACCTGCGCGGCTTCCCGGTGGCGCCGCCGGGTGCGGCCGGCGCCGCCGCGTCGTTCACCGAACGGGTCGCCGCCGCCCGCCGGACCGGGTGGGCGCTGGACGACCAGCTGATCGAGCCGGGGCTGGTGGCGCTCGCGCTGCCGGTCCGCGGCCCGGCCGGGCGGGCGTGCGCGGTCAGCGTGGTCAGCCACACCAGCCGGCACACCGCCGGGTCGCTGCGGGACGCCATGCTGCCCAGGCTGCGCGAGACGGTCGCCGAGATGGAACGGATCTGGGCCGAGGACGAGGCCCGGTCCGGCGGCGCGGAACGGGAGCCGACCGGGACCGCCGAGCGGGCGCGGGAGTCCAAGCTGGCGCTGGGGCCGGAGTTCCTGCAGTCCCTGGCCCGGGGGCTCGGCGTGCTGGCCGCGTTCGACGGGCACCGGCCCGAGCCGACGCTGGCCGTCCTGGCACAGGCCACCGGGCTGCCCCGGGCCACCGTGCGGCGCTGTCTGCTCACCCTGGCGCACCTGGGCTACGTGACCGTGCGGGACGGCCGGTTCCGGCCCGCCCCGCGGGTGCTGGACCTGGGGTTCGCCCCGCTGAACGGGCTCACCCTGCCCCGGATCGCCCGGCCGCACCTGGCCCGGCTGGTCGACCGGGTGCGCGACTCGGCGTCGATGGCGGTGCTGGACGGCGACGACATCCGGTACGTCGCCCGCGTGCCCACCGTGCGGATCATGAGCGTGGAGATCACGGTGGGCACCCGGTTCCCCGCGTACGCGACCTCGATGGGACGGGCGCTGCTGGCCGGGCTGCCGGAGCCCGAACGCGCCGGGCGCCTGGCGCGGGCCGAGCTGCGGCCGCTGACCCGGCGCACCGTCACCTCGCCGGAACGCCTCGCCGCCCTGCTGGACCGGATCGCCCATGACGGTTACGCCCTGGTGGAGGAGGAGCTGGAGGAGGGCCTGCGGTCCATCGCGGTGCCGGTGCGGGACCGGGACGGGCGGGTCGTCGCCGCCGTCAACGTCTCCTCCCACGCCGGCCGCCGCTCCGCCGAGGAGGCCCTGGCGGCGGTGCTGCCGCCGCTACGGGAGGCCGCGGTCGCCATTGAGCGCGACCTCCATGTCGCGGGCCGGTTCGTCCGCGTCCCCGTCGGCTGAGATCCGCACCGGGGGCACCGGGATGCACTCGATCGCCTCGTCGGCCAGCCGCCGCGCCGGCTCCTCGTAGCGTTCCCGCAGCTCGTGCACCCGCTGCTGGGCGCGCACCCCCGGCCAGTCCGCGGGCAGGTGCTCCACCGGCAGCCCGGGGTCCACCCGGACCAGTTGCAGCCACTCGGTGGTCATCCACAGGTAGCGGGCCAGGTCGTCGGGGGCGTCGGGGATCGGGTCGGGCCGGTCCCAGCGCTCCAGGAACGCCCGGTATCCGGAGGCCAGCGCGTCCAGGTCGAACGCGTCGCGGATCATCGCCGCCACGTCGGTCGGCTCCTCGGCCCGCCCGGTGAACACCTTGACGTGGTCGCGCAGCCCCAGTCCCTCGATCACCGGGCCGACCGCCACCCGGCGCGGGGCGATCCACAGCCCGTTCCCGATCGACCCGAACCCGGCCCAGGTCAGCGCGGACCGCAGGTCGTGCCGGCGGCTCTGCCAGGACTCCGGCATGGAGAACGCCAGCACCGTCCAGCGGCCGTCCCAGCCGGCGTTGATCACGCTGCGCCGCCACACCCGCCGTTCGCCGTCGGTGAGGATGCGCGCCGACCGGGCGGTCAGCCCGAAGTGCATCCGGCGGCCCTGCCGGTGCCGGGACAGCAGGTCGCGGGCCACCATCCGGCTGAGCGTGGAGCGGATGGCGTGCTCGCCCACCCCGAGCCGGGCGAAGATCTCGATGAAGCTGCCCGAGGAGACCGCGATGTCCCGGCGCAGCACGTAGTTGCCCAGGAACGTGAGCATCAGTGATTGTGGCCGTAGCCGCGGCGACGGGCCGTCGGCTGCGGCGGCGCCCTCGGGCGCGGGCGGCCGGCTGTCGGTGGCGAAAGCGTCCATCACCCGTTCGGCTCCCATCTGTCGGCTCGGCGGACGGCGGGTCCCTCGAGAGTCCCGGAGTGGTCACGGTCAATATTCGGCAGACTATTGACCGTCGTGATGTATCTGCCTAAGTTCAGCTTACCCCCCAACCGGCCCCGGGGCGGTGCACCACCCCACGCCCGGGCCCGGTCGGCCCGGGCAGGAGCACGCACACCCCCAGGAGGTCTCCTGTGCGCAGACTCGTCCCGTTCCTCACCGCCGCCGTGCTGGCGCTGGCCGGCTGCGGCGGCTCCGGCGGATCCGCAGGCGACACCATCAAGATCGGTTTCATCGAGTCGCTGACCGGCAACTACGCCCCGCTCGGCGGCGAGGCCAAGAAGACCGTCGACCTGGCCGTCGAGCAGATCAACGCCAAGGGCGGCATCAAGGGCCGCAAGATCGAGCTGATCACCCTCGACGACAGGACCGCCCCCGACCAGGGGGTGCTGCACTTCAACAAGCTCAAGGCCGAGAAGGTCACCGCGATCATCGGCTCCACGTTCTCCAACGTGGGCCTGGCCGTGGAGCCGCTGGCCGAGCGCGAGCGCATCCCCTACATCTCGCTGGCCCCCGCCGACGCGCAGGTGAACCCGATCCGCAAGTACACCTTCGTCGTCCCGGCGCTGTCGTCCACCTACGCCGAGGCGATGCTGCAGTACTGGCAGGCCAACAAGATCACCAAGGTGGCCGTCGCCTACGACACCAAGAGCGCCTACTCGGTGGCCGGGTTCAACGGCATGAAGAAGCTGGCCCCCAAATACGGCGTGCAGATCGTCCGCGAGGAGCCGTACGAGACCACCGCCTCGGACTTCAGCCCGATCTTCACCCACGTCCGCAACAGCGACGCGCAGGCCCTCATGGCCTGGGCCAGCGGCGCCCCCGGCGTCACCCTGGCCAAGCAGTACCCCACCTCCGGACTGAAGCTGCCGCTCTACATGACCGGCTCGCAGGCCAGCAAGCTGTGGCTGGACCCGGTCGGCCCGGCCGCCGAGGGCGTCTACGTGCAGAGCGCGATCGGCGTGGTCGGCGAGTACCTGCCGGACGGCGCGCTCAAGAACGCCATCAAGGAGATGGCCGACCCGTTCCGGCAAAAGTACGGCTACGAGCCGCCGCAGTTCGCCCAGGACGGCTACTCCGGCGTCAAGCTGCTGGCCGCCGCGATCGAGAAGGCCGGCACCGACCGGGAGAAGATCCGCGACGCGCTGGAGAACATGACGCTGGTCACCCCGGCCGGCAAGTACGCCTACAGCCCCACCGACCACTCCGGCCTGCGCCCCACCGACATCTCCATGAACCGGGTGCGCAGCGGCAAGCTGGTGCCCACCGACTGGTCCAGGCAGCGGCTCGCCGAGACCGCCCGGGCGGCCGGGTGAGCCCGATGCTCCAGATCGACTCGGTCAGCCGGGCGTTCGGCGGCGTGTACGCCGTCCGCGACGTCAGCCTGACCGTCGCCGAGGGCGAGACCCGCGCCGTGATCGGCCCCAACGGCGCGGGCAAGTCCACCCTGTTCAACCTGATCAGCGGGCATCTGCTCCCCGACTCGGGCACGGTGTCCTACGGCCCGGCCGGGGAGCGGCGGCGCATCGACCGGCTCACCCCGCACGCCCGGGCCCGCCTGGGCATCGCGATCGTCTTCCAGGGCGCCCGGCTGTTCGGCGGGATGACCGCGCTGGAGAACGTGATGGTCGGCGCGCACGCCCGCACCCGGCACGGCTTCCTGTCCGCCGCCCTGAGGCTGCCCCGCCACCGCGGCGAGGAGGCCCGGATCAGGGCCGACGCGCTGGCCGCCCTCGACCGGGTCGGGCTGCGCGACTGGGCGCACCGGGCCGCCGACGTGCTCCCGCTCGGCCAGCAGCGCTCCCTGCAGGTGGCCCGCGCGCTGTGCGCCAGGCCCCGGCTGCTGCTGCTGGACGAGCCCGCCTCCGGGCTGCGCGCCGCCGAACGCGAGGCGCTCGCCCAGCTCGTCGAGAGCCTCCGCGAGGAGGGCCTGACCACCATGCTCATCGAGCACGACGTGGCGTTCGTCGCCCGGCTCGCCGACCGGGTCAGCGTGCTGGACCTCGGCCGGCACATCGCCGAGGGCACCCCCGACGAGATCCGCCGCGACGACGCAGTGCTGACCGCCTACCTCGGGGGGACGGTGTCATGAGCGAGCCGGAGGCGCGTGTCATGAGCGGCCCCGTCATCGAGGTGAGCGACCTCGTCGTCCGGTACGGCACCGCCACCGCCCTGGACCACGTCGACCTCACCGTCGGCGCCGGGGAGCTGGTCGCCCTCATCGGCCCCAACGGCGCGGGCAAGTCCTCGCTGGTCAACGCGGTGATGGGGATCGTCCGCCCGGCGTCGGGGCGGGTGCGGGTGTCCGGGCGGGCGGCGCTGGTGCCCGAGGGCCGGCAGATGTTCGCGGACCTGACCGTCGACGACAACCTCAGGCTGGGCGCGTGGCGGCGGCGCCGCGTCCCCGGCGCCCGCGACACCTCCCGGGTGTACGAGGTGCTGCCCGAGCTGACCCGCGTCCGCGACCAGCGGGCCGGCACCCTGTCCGGCGGCCAGCAGCAGATGGTGGCGTTCGGCCGCGCCCTGATGGCCGACCCCGACGTGATCGTCGTGGACGAGCTGTCGCTGGGCCTGGCCCCCAGGATCACCGCCGGGCTGGCCGAGCACCTGCGCGCCCTCAACGCCGAACGCGGCCTGGCGGTGCTGCTCATCGAGCAGAACGCCCGGCTCGCCCTGGACCTGTGCGGCCGCGGCTACGTCCTGGAGGCGGGACGGATCCGCGCCCACGGCACCGCCGCCGAACTGGCCGCCAGCGAGGAGGTCGCCGCCGCCTACCTCGGCGGACCCGCCGGCGGCGCCACGGCGACGAAGGAGGCACGCCCATGAGCGACTTCCTGCAGTACCTGATCTCCGGGCTGGCCGTCGGCTGCGGCTTCGCGCTGCTGGCCAGCGGGCTGGTCACCATCCACCGGGTGACCCACGTGGTCAACTTCGCCCAGGGCATGTTCGCCGTGGTCGCCGGGCTGACCGCGGGCTCGTTGCTGTCCGCCGGGCTGCCGCACGGGGCGGCCGAGGTCGCCGCCGTGGCGGTGGCCGGGGCGACCGGGCTGCTGGTCGGGCTGATCGCCACCGGCAAGCCCGGCACCAGCGCCCAGTCCGCGCTGATCGCCACCCTCGGCCTGGGCTTCGTGGCCTACGCGGTGGAGATCATGATCTGGGGCGACAACCCCCGCTCCCACCCGGGGCTGCGCGGCAACGTGGAGATCGCCGGGGCGTTCGTGCAGAAGCAGTCGTTCCTGGTGATCGGCGTGACCGCGGCGGTGTTCGCCGCGCTGCTGGCCTTCTTCACCCGCACCTACCTGGGCAAGGCGCTGTCGGCGTGCGCCGCCAACCCGTACGCGGCCCGCGCGGTCGGCATCGACGTCACCCGGATGGGTCTGGTCGCCTTCGCGCTCGGCGGGATGCTGGGCGGCGCGGCCGGCGTGCTGCTCACCCCGATGATGCCGATCTCCTACAACAGCGACGTGCTGCTGATCACCAACGGGTTCGCCGCGGCGGTGCTCGGCTCCCTCAACCGGCCCGGCCTGGCGCTGATCGGCGCGCTCACCCTGGGCGTCGCCGAGACCATGGTGGCCGGCTACCACGAGGCGAGCTACCAGACCGTGGTGGCGCTGGCGCTGATGCTGGTGATCATGATCTGGCAGTCCTCGCGCCGCACCGCACTGCAGGAGGAGACCGCCCGATGAAGTCGTTGTCCCGGCCGGCGGTCGCCGTCGCGGTGTGCGCGGCGGCGCTGCTGGCCCCGCTGCTGCTGTCGCAGACCCAGCTGCCGGTCTACATCGTGCTGGTGCTGGCGGCCTGCGTGGTGACCGGGCTGTCGATGCTGATGGGCTACGCCGGGCAGGTGTCGCTCGGCCAGGCCGCGTTCTTCATGATCGGCGGTTACACCGCCGCGCTGATCTCCCTGGAGGAGCTGCCGACCTGGCTGGGGCTGGCGGCCTCGCCGCTGGTCGCCGCCGCGGTCGCCGCGGTGATCGGCGTGCCGCTGCTGCGGCTGCGCGGCCACCAGCTCGCCTTCGCCACCCTGGCGATCCAGCTCATCCTGCTCAACCTGGTCGGCCAGCAGGAGTGGACCGGCGGCGACATCGGCCTGCAGGGCGTGCCGCGGCTGCGGATCGCCGGGTACGAGTTCGCCGACGACAGGGCGTACGCCTATCTGGCGCTGGCGGCGCTGGGCCTGATCGTGCTGATCACCCGCAACATCGTGGCGTCCCGGCCCGGACGGGGCCTGCGCGCCCTGGCCACCAGCGAGGTCGCCGCCGAGTCCTCGGGCGTGCCGGTCGCCGCCTACAAGCTGGCGGTGTTCAGCCTGTCGGCCGGGTTCGCCGGGCTGGCGGGCGGCGTCTACGCCTTCTACTTCGGCTATGTCGCGCCCAGCTCGTTCCCGGTGCTGCTGTCGTTCGAGTACATCGTGATGGTCGTGGTCGGCGGCGCGGGCACCATCTACGGCGCGCTGGCCGGAGCCACCGTGATCACGCTGCTGCTCCAGTTGCTCAACAACATCGGGACCATGGAGGGCATGCCGGCCGCCGCCCCGACCGTGCTGTCGTACGCGGTGTACGGGCTGCTGCTGGTGCTCGTCGTGCTGTTCATGCCGCGCGGCCTGGTCCCCACCGTCACCGGCTGGTGGGAACGGCGCGGACCCGCCCGTCCCTCCGGTGACGGCCCCGTATCCGACGGAGCCAAGAAACCCGACCTGACACCCACCTCGGCCTGATCCGCCCCGGCCGCTGCACGTTCAACGCCGCCGAGACCGTCACCGCGCTGCGCACTCTCGAGCACCGCATCACCACCGGACGCCGGGGCAGTACCACCTCCCGGCGGCGATGAATCCCCGGGCCGCCGGGACCGGTCTCGGCGACGGCCGCTTCGTGACCTACCGGCCGGGTCCCTTCTCCGCGACCGGCCCGGCCCGGCGCAACCGACCCCGCACGAAAGGGAACAGCATCCATGACCTCCACTGCCGTCGACCTCACCGGCAAGGTCGCCGTCGTGACCGGTGCCGGGCGAGGGCTCGGCCTGGCCTACGCCGCCGCCCTCGCCCGCTGCGGAGCCCGTGTCGTCGTCAACGACGTGGACGCCGACGCCGCCGACGCGGCCGTCAAGACGATCACCGAGGCGGGCGGAACGGCCGTCGCCGAGGTCGCGCCGGTCGGGTCCGCCGAGGTCGCCGACCGGCTGGTGGACCGGGCGGTCGCCGAGTACGGGCGACTGGACGCCATGGTCACCAACGCCGGCATCCTGCGCGACCGGGTGCTGTGGAAGATGACCGACGAGGACTTCGACGCGGTCGTCGGCGTCCACCTGCGCGGCACGTTCACCTGCGCCCGCGCCGCCGCCCGCCGGATGCGCGAGCAGGGCGACGGCGGCTCGCTGGTCATGGTCGGCTCGCCGGCCGGGCAGCGCGGCAACTTCGGCCAGACCAACTACGCCGCCGCCAAGGCCGGCATCGCCGCCATGGTCCGCACCTGGTCGATGGAGCTGGCCAAGGCGGGCGTCACCGTCAACGCGGTCATCCCGGTCGCCGCCACCGCGATGACCGAGACCATCCCCGCGTTCGCCCCGTTCGTGGAGGCCGCCCGGCGCGGCGAGCCGTTCCCGGACTTCCTGCGCAAGGGGGAGGGGTTCGGCACGCCCGAGGACTGCGCGGCGCTGGTGCCGTTCCTGGTGTCGGACGCCGCCCGCGACGTCACCGGCCAGTGCATCGGGATCGGCGGCGACCGGCTCTCCCTGTGGTCGCACCCCGAGGAGGTGGCGGTCGCCTACGCCGACGGCGGCTGGACCCCCGAGTCCATCGCGGCCGTGTGGGCCACGTCGGTGGGCCGGACCCCGCAGACCGTCGGCATCCCCGCACCCGTCATCCCGGAGGCATGACCGCGATGAGCACCGCCATGAACGTGGACGAGCTGACCGCGATCGACGTGCACACCCACGCCGAGATCAGCAAGGACGGGCACGGGTCGCTGAGCCCGGAGCTGTTCGGCGCGTCGGAGGAGTACTTCAAGGCGCACGGGCACCGGCAGCCCACCATCGCCGAGATGGCCGCCTACTACCGCGAGCGGAAGATGGCGGCGGTGGTGTTCACCGTGGACGCCGAGCACGCCACCGGATGGCCGCGGATCTCCAACGAGGAGGTCGCCGAGAGCTGCGCCGAGCACGCCGACGTGCTGATCCCGTTCGCCAGCGTCGACCCCTGGAAGGGCAAGGCGGGCGTGCGGGAGGCCCGGCGGCTGGTCGAGCGGTACGGGGTGAAGGGGTTCAAGTTCCACCCCAGCATCCAGGGCTTCGCGCCCGACGACCCGATGGCCTACCCGCTGTACGAGGCGATCGAGGAGCTGGGCGCGATCGCGCTGTTCCACACCGGGCAGACCGGCATCGGCGCGGGCGTGCCCGGCGGCGGGGGCATCCGGCTGAAGTACTCCAACCCGATGCTGGTCGACGACGTGGCCGTCGACTTCCCCGAGCTGCGGATCATCCTGGCGCACCCGTCGTTCCCCTGGCAGGACGAGGCGCTGGCCGTCGCCACCCACAAGCCGTACGTCCACATCGACCTGTCGGGCTGGTCGCCCAAGTACTTCCCGCCGCAGCTCGTCCGGTACGCCAACAGCCTGCTCAAGGACAAGGTGCTGTTCGGCTCGGACTACCCGGTCATCACCCCGGACCGCTGGCTGGCCGACTTCGAACGGCTCGAGATCAGGCCGGAGGTCCGGCCCAAGATCCTCAAGGACAACGCCGCCCGGCTGCTCGGCCTGACCAAGGACTGACACCGCGAAGGAGCGTTCCGTGCGCAACCAGGGACTGGGGTCGTGGCCCGCACGCCGGGCGCGCAAGACCCCGCGCCGCACCGCCCTCGTCCACGACGACCGCCGGTTGACCTACGCCGGGCTGCACGAACGCGTCACCCGGCTCGCGCACGCGCTGCGCGGGCTGGGGGTGCGCCGCGGGGACCGGGTCGCCTACCTGGGCCCCAACCATCCGTCCTTCCTGGAGACCCTGTTCGCCGCCGGGGCGCTGGGAGCGGTGTTCGTGCCGCTGAACGTCCGGCTGGCCGGACCGGAGATCTCCTTCCAGCTCGCCGACTCGGGAACGTCCGTGCTGGTGTACGCGCCGTCGCACGCCGGGCTGGTGGACGGGCTGGGGGAGACCCCGTCGGTGCGGGAGCGGATCGCGCTGGCCGGGGAGCGGCCCGGCGCGCACGGCTACGAGGACCTGCTGGCGCGGGCGGCGGCCGACCCGATCGACGAGCCGGTCTCGCCGGACGAGAACTGCATGATCATGTACACCTCGGGCACCACCGGCCGGCCCAAGGGCGCGGTGCTCACCCACGGCAACATCACCTGGAACGCGGTCAACGTGCTGGTCGACCACGACCTGATCGCCGACGAGGTGGCGCTGGTGTCCGCCCCGCTGTTCCACACCGCCGGGCTGAACATGCTCACCCTGCCGGTGCTGCTCAAGGGCGGCTGCTGCGTGCTGGTCACCGCGTTCGACCCGGACGCCACCTTCGACCTGATCGAACGGCACCGGATCACCTTCATGTTCGGGGTGCCGACGATGTTCCAGCAGGTGGCCCGCTCGCCCCGGTGGGCGGACGCCGACCTGTCCTCGGTGCGGCTGCTGACCTGCGGCGGTTCCCCCGTCCCGCCGTCGCTGATCGAGACCTACGCCGCGCGGGGCCTGACGTTCCTGCAGGGCTACGGGATGACCGAGGCCTCGCCGGGGGCGCTGTTCCTGGACGCCGAGCACGCCACGGCCAAGGCCGGGTCGGCGGGCGTGCCGCACTTCTTCAGCGACGTGCGGGTGGTCGGCCCCGACATGGCCGACGTGGCGCCGGGGCAGACCGGCGAGGTCGTGGTCAGCGGCCCGCACGTGATGTCCGGCTACTGGGGCCTGCCGGAGGAGACCGCGCGGGCGTTCACCGACGGCTGGTTCCACACCGGCGACGCCGCCCGGATCGACGAGGACGGCTACGCCTACATCGTCGACCGGATCAAGGACATGATCATCTCGGGCGGGGAGAACATCTACCCGGCCGAGGTGGAGAAGGCGATCCTGGCCGACCCCGACGTGCTGGACTGCGCCGTGATCGGCGTGCCCGACCCGACCTGGGGCGAGGTCGGCCGGGCCGTGGTGGTGCCCCGGCCCGGCTCCGGCCTGACCGCGGAGCGGGTGCTGGACGCCCTGACCGGACGGCTGGCCAAGTACAAGATCCCCAAGTCCGTGGTGTTCGCGGACGAACTGCCGCGCAACGCCGCCGGAAAGATCCTCAAGTCCGTGGTGCGCGGCACCTACGGCTGAACCCCCCGCGGAGGAACCCCGTGACCACCCGTGTGCACATCGACGACCTCGCCGGCCTGGCCGGGAAGGACCTGGGCGCGAGCTCCTGGCTGGAGGTCCCGCAGAGCCGCATCGACACCTTCGCCGACGCCACCGACGACCACCAGTGGATCCATGTGGACCCCGAACGGGCCAAGGAGGGGCCGTTCGGCGGCGCCATCGCCCACGGCTTCCTGACGCTGTCGCTGTTCATCCCGATGTTCACCGAGCTGCTGGACGTGGACGGCGTCACCACCAAGGTCAACTACGGGCTGAACAAGGTCCGCTTCCCGGCCCCGGTGCCCGCCGGCTCCCGCATCCGCCTAGCCGCCCGGGTCGCCGACGCCCGTGAGGTCGCCGGGAACGGCGTGCAGATCACCGTCGACGGCACCGTGGAGATCGAGGGCGGGAGCAAGCCCGCCTGCGTGCTGCAGAGCGTGTCCCGCTTCTACCGCTGACCGGGCGGGGCCTGCTGGTACGCGCCGTGCGGCTGCGGCGGCCCGGGCTGCGGCGGAACCGGCCCGGGCTGCTGGAACTGCCGCTGCCACCGCTCGAGCGCGGCCAGCGCGATCTCCTGGGTGCGGCTGAGCTGCCCGGGGCCGCCGTCGCCCGGCCCGTCGGCGTCCTCGCCGGAGGCCGCCCGCCGCGCGGCCACCCGCGCCTTGACGCCCAGCGCGTACGACAGGCACAGCAGGAACGCGAAGGCCACCAGGTAGGCGCCGTGCTCGACGAGATCGGCCATCCTGCCCTTGACCCCGTCCAGCACGCAGAACACCGCGAACCCGGCCGCCCACCCGCACAGCGCGGGCAGGAACCACACGTCCCGGCGGCGCAGCAGGCCCGCCAGCGTCACCAGCACCAGCAGCACCTGCACGACCTTGACCGCGATCAGCGCGGGCGCGGCGACGCCCTCGCCGAGGTAGTCCGACATCTCCCGCAGGTGCGCGTCCCAGCCCAGGAAGGAGAAGACCAGGGCGGTGACGCCGTAGGCCACCAGGAAGATCCCGATCGGGAAGTGGAAGCGGTGGAACCCGGCCGGCCGCCGCGCCCCGGGCGCCCCCGGGAACGGGAACGGCACGGCCGCCGGAGCGTGCTGCGCGGGCTGGCCGGACTGCGCGGGCTGGCCGGACTGCGCGGACTGGCCGGACTGCACGGGTTGGCCGGACTGCACGGGTTGGCCCGACTGCGCGGACTGGCCGGACTGCACGGGTTGGCCGGACTGCATGGGCTGGTCGGACTGCATGGGCTGGTCGGACGGCGGCCGGGGGGCGGGCGGCTCGGGCGGCACCGCCTGCGGCGCGGTGACCTTGGCCGGTCCCGGCGGCGGGGACTGCCGCGCCTCCTGCGGTCGTTCGGGGATCCGCTGCGGCGCGGTGGCCTTGGCGGATTCCGGCGACGACGGTCCGGAGTCCGGGGCAGAGTCCGATCCGGAGTCCGACCCGGAGGGAAGCGGCTGCTGCGCGGTCGCCTTGGCGGACTCCGGCGGGGGCGGCCCGGAGTCCGGTCCGGAGGGGAGCGGCTGCGGCGCGGTGGCCGCCTCCGCGGGGCGTTCCCCGCCGGAGCGTTCCGGGAGCGCCATCTCCCGGGTCCTGTCGTCGTCGTGTGGTCCGTCCGTCACTACCGCCGTCCTCCCTGGGAGCCCCCGTTCGCTATGCGCAAGATATCCGGTTTCGGGGCAGGTGGGGGGCGGTGCGGGCGGCCCGCGCGCAGCTATTCGCGCATCTTGCACCGCTAAGTGCAGATATTGCGTCGGCACCGGCCATTCTATATTCCGCTTGTTTGTCGGGTAAATTTCGCAATGCGGCTTGCGGAGCGCCTGGGGCGGCGGCAATGCTTTCCGCTATATCGGGCCACAGATCATCGAACGGGGAGGGTCCGAAGTGACATCCGAAGGCAGCGCCGCGCCCGTCGCGGCCACCGACGCCGACCTGCGGCTGGCCCATCTGGAACGGCTCGCCGACGCGCTGGCCGGCCGGGGCCTGCAGGTGCGGCTCAGCGCGCCCACCGAACGCCCGGCCAGCCTGCACGTGATCAATCCGCGGGCCACCGCGCTCACCGAGAACATCCTGGCCGAGAACGGCACCGACGGCTGGTGGTTCTGGTGGTCGTGGGCCGAGCGGATCGCCGCGGTCGACGACCTGCAGGACGCCGCCGACCGCATCGCCCGGGTGCTGGCCGCCGGCTAGCCGCGCGGCTCGCGGGGCAGCCCCAGCGTCCGCTCGCCGATGATGGTGCGCTGGATCTCGCTCGACCCGGCGTAGATCGTGTCGGCACGGCTGAACAGGAACAACCGCTGCGCGTCGGTCGGCTCGTAGCGGTCCGGCGGGGCGGGCTCGGTCAGCAGCCCCGCCGCGCCCTGCACGTCCACCGCCAGCTCGCCCAGCCTGCGGTGCCACTCCGACCAGTACAGCTTGGCGATGGAGACCTCCGGCCCCGGCTCCCCGTCCGCCAGTGAACGCATCGTGCGCAGCGCGTTGAACCGCATGATCTCCAGTTCGATCCACGCCCGCGCCAGCCGGTCCCGCAGCAGCGGGTCACGGGCCGCCCCGGTCCGGCGGGCGGTGGCGACGACCGCCTCCAGCTCACGGCGGAACAGCAACTGCTGACCCAGCGTCGAGGCGCCCCGCTCGTACCCGAGCGTCGCCATCGCCACCCGCCAGCCGTCGCCCGGCGCCCCCAGGACGTCGCCCGCGGCGGTCCGCGCCCCGTCGAAGAACACCTCGTTGAACTCGCCGGTCCCGGTCGCCTGCACGATCGGCCGGACCTCGATCCCCGGCTGCCGCATCGGCACCAGCAGGTACGACAGCCCGCGGTGCCGGGTGCTGCCCGGCTCGGTGCGGCACAGCACGAAGCACCAGTCGGCCACGTGCGCCAGCGACGTCCACACCTTCTGCCCGTGGATCACCCACTCGCCGCCGACCAGTTCGGCCCGGGTCTGCACGTTCGCCAGGTCCGACCCGGCGCCGGGCTCGGAGTAGCCCTGGCACCACAGCTCCTCGCCGCGCCGGATCGGCGGCAGGAACCGCCGCTTGTGCTCCTCGGTGCCGAAGTCGATGATCGTCGGCCCGATCAGCCCCTCGCCGATGTGCCCCACCCGGTGCGGCGCGCCCGCCCGCGCGTACTCCTCGAAGAAGACGACCTGCTCCTCCAGCGTGGCGTTCCGCCCGCCGTACTCGGCCGGCCAGCCCAGGCACGTCCAGCCGGCCCGGCCCAGATGCCGCTCCCAGGCGTGCCGGATCTCGTGGCCCTCGTGCTCGCGTCCCGGCCCGCCCAGCCCCCGCGCGGCGGCGAACTCCCCGGACAGGCTGGCCTCCAGCCAGGACCGCACCTCGTGCCGGAACCGCTCCAGCCCCTCGTCGCCGTCGGCCATCGCACCCTCCCGCGCCCGCGTCCCTGCCGTGGCGTCCCATTACAGGACTTCGGGCCGGGCCGCGTTCCGCGCGGTCCCACTGGGCGGGCGCGGCTCAGGACGAGGCGGCGGCGGACAGGCTCGCCGCGTGCTCGATGAGGGTGATCAGGACCTCCTTGGCCGACTCCCGCCGCCGGGCGTCGCAGGTCAGCACCGGAACGTGCGGGTCCACGTCCAGCGCGTCGCGGATCTCGGCCAGGCTGTACTGGTAGGCGCCGTCGAAGCAGTTGACCGCCACGATGAACGGGATCCGGCGCTGCTCGAAGTAGTCGATCGCCCCGAAGCTGGCGGTCAGCCTGCGGGTGTCGGCCAGCACCACCGCCCCGATCGCGCCGCGCGACAGCTCGTTCCACATGAACCAGAACCGGTCCTGGCCCGGCGTGCCGAACAGGTAGATGACCACGCCGTCGCGCAGCGTGATCCGGCCGAAGTCCATCGCCACGGTGGTGGTGGTCTTGGCCTCCACCCCGGAGGTGTCGTCCACGCCGACGCCCGCGTCGGTCAGGTACTCCTCGGTGCGCAGCGGCCGGATCTCGCTGACACTGGCGACCAGGGTGGTCTTGCCGACCCCGAAGCCCCCGGCCACCAGGATCTTCAGCGCCAGCCGGGGGCCGCCGTCAGAGCGTCCGGAGCTCATCGATCACCCTCCTCAGCAGGCCGGGATCGGGCCGGGCCGCCGCCATCGGACGGGTCACCTCGATCAGCCGGTGCTCCAGCAACTCCTCGACCAGCACCCCGACCACCCCCAGCGGCAGGTTCAGCTCCGAGGCCAGGTCGGCGACGGTGTAGGGCCGCCGGCACAGCGACAGCAGCCGCTGCTGCTCGCGGGTCAGCCGGACCCGGGCGGGCACCGGCAGACCGGTGGCGATCAGGATCGTCACGATGTCCAGCGGCTCGCCGCGCGGCCGGGCCCGCCCACCGGTCAGCGCGTACGGGCGCACCAGCGGCCCCGCCGCCTCGTCGAGCCAGCGCTCGGGCGGGTGATCCGACGGTGGCTGCATCGCGGTCACCCGGTGGTCGGCCGGGGCGCCGTGGACAGCTGCTTGCGCACCCGCTTGACCAGCATCGTCATCTCGTAGGCCACCAGTCCGGCATTGGCGTCGGAGTCGCTGAGCAGCGCCAGGCAGCTCCCGCTGCCCGCCGGCACCACGAAGAACAGCCCGCCCTCCATCTCCACGATGGTCTGCCGCACCTCGCCGCAGGCCAGATGCGGTCCGGCGCCCACCGCCAGGCTGTGGAACCCGGCGGCCAGCGCCGCCAGGTACTCGCCCTCCTCCCGGGAGACCCCCCGGGAGGAGCCCATCACCAGCCCGTCCCGCGACAGCACGATCGCCTTGCGGATCTGGCCGACCCGGTCCACCAGATCGTCCAGCAGCCAGCCCAGCTCTGCGGTGACTCCGGTCAAGACGCACCTCCATCAGCGGCCCCCTCGGGGCCGTCCTCGTCGTCGGCGCGACCGCGCAGCCAGCCGTTCTGCAGCGAGGCCAGCAGGTCGCGGCTCTGCTCCGCGGACCGGTCCGGGACCGGGTCCGCCGGGTCTGCCTGGTCGGCGGGCTCGGCGGGGCCGGCGCCGCGCAGCTCGGGCACCAGGTTGGCCTGCCGGATCCGGCGGGGGAGCGGGGCGGGCCCGGCTCCGGCCGGAGGGGGCCGGTCCGCGCCGCCGGTCCCGTTCGCCGCGTTCGGGTCGGCGAGCTGCGGCGGCCTGTCGAACCACGACCGGGGCGCGGGGACCTCGATCGAGCCGGGCGCGGGGGGCAGGTCCAGCGGGTCGGACGGCTGCGGCACGTGCGGCACGTGCGGCATGGCCGGGCCGGTGAGCTCCCCGGCCGGCTCGACGTCGTCGGCCCCGGGCAGCCCCTCGGTGACCAGGTCCGGCGGCAGCAGCACCACCGCGCAGGTCCCGCCGTACACCGACTCCTGCAGCGCCACCTTCACCCCGTGCCGGGCGGCCAGCCGCGCCACCACGAACAGCCCCAGCCGGTCGGTGTCGGCCAGGTCGAACTCCGGGGGATCGGCCAGCCGCTGGTTCAGCGCCGCCCGCTCGTGCGGGTCGATGCCGATGCCCCGGTCGATCACCTCGATCGCGTAGCCGTTGGCGACCATCGCGCCGCGCACCAGCACCTCGGTGGCCGGCGGCGAGAACACCGTGGCGTTCTCCACCAGCTCGGCCAGCAGGTGCACGATGTCGGCGACCGCCGCGCCGGTCAGCGACGCCGACGTGCCGGCGACCACCTCCACCCGGGTGAAGTCCTCCACCTCGGCGGCGGCCGAGCGCAGCACGTCCTCCAGCGGCACCGGCCGGCTCCAGCCGCGGCCCGGGGCGGCGCCGGACAGGATGATCAGGCCCTCGGCGTGCCGCCGCATCCGGGTGGTCAGGTGGTCGATGCGGAACAGGTCCTCCAGCACGTCCGGGTCGGTGACCCGGCGTTCCATCTCGTCCAGCATCCGCAGCTGCCGGTGCAGCAGCGACTGGCTGCGCCAGGCCAGGTTGAGGAACACCCGGGCGACACCCTTGCGCAGGTGCGCCTCGCTGACCGCGGTCTCCACGGCGGTGCGCTGCACCTTGGCGAACGCCGCCGCCACCCGGGCCACCTCGGTGGTCCGGCCGGTCTCCAGCGGGGTCGTCTCGGCCGGGTCCACGTCCTCGCCGCGGCGCAGCCGGCCGACCACGTCCGGCAGCCGCTCGTCGGCCAGCTCGTCGGCGGCCTCCCGCAGCTCCCGCAGCTCCTGCACGTGCCGCCGGGCGAACAGCAGGGACATCACGATGGAGCCGACGACCACCAGCAGCCCCACGCCGCCGGCCGCCGCCAGTTGCAGCACGATCCGGTCGCCGTGCTCGGAGGTCCGGCGCTCCAGGTCCAGACCGGCCTTGGTGAACGTGTCGTTCAGGGTGGCCATGACCGCGGGCACCGTCTGCGCCCAGGCGTCCGCCTCGTGCGGCAGCTGCAGGCCGCGTCCCTGGACCAGCGCCGTCTCCATCTCCAGGTACCGGCGGTAGTCCGGCGACTGCAGGTAGGCGCGCATGGCCTCCAGCGGCGGGCCGGTCAGGTCGGCCATGCCCCGTTCCAGGTGCTGCTGCCGTGCCGTGGCCCAGCGCACCAGGGCGGTGCGCTCGGCGGCGGTGAGCCGTCCGCCGCTGGCCTGCACCGCGGTGATCAGCGCGTCCTGCCGCACCATGTACTCGCGCGACCAGGCGATGGTGATCAGGCCGCGGCCCTGCTGGAAGATCTCCACGTCGTCGACCCGCTGGCCGTGGTACATCCGGAACGCGCCCTCGATGAGCTCCCCGTAGCCCTCGATGAGCTGGATGTTGTCCAGCCGGCGGGCGTCGGCCTGGGCGCGCAGCACGCCGAGCTCGTTCAGGCTGTTCAGCAGCGCGTCGAGCTGCTCCTGCGCGCGCGGGCCCACCGCCTCGTCGATGCCGCCCCGGGCCGCCGCGCGCAGGGCGGCCACCGCGGCGTCGGTCCGGTTCCGCTGGGCGTCCAGGTCGGCCCGTCCGCGGATCCCCTGGGTGCTGAGGAAGACCGAGGTCAGCGCGCGTTCCCGCTGCAGGTGCGCGCTCATCGCCGTGGCGGGCGCGCTGATCTGGTCGTAGACGTTGGCGATGGCGTACCGGTTGAGCGCCGCGTCCACGGCGCCGACGGCCGCGTACGCCCACAGGGCGATCAGCGAGACCAGCGGTACGGCCAGCAGCGTGGTGATGCGGCGGCGGATCGAGCGGCGCCGTGGGGGACGCCTCGGCCCCGCGGGTTCGGTTTCGGCGACAGCCATCCTGGTCGCCCCTCCTCATGCGGAACAGGCGCGCGTGAGCCTCACGACCGTTCCTGGCGACGATCGGAAGGCGCGACGCGCCCGAAATCCAGTGCTTCGTTCTGGTCCCCCGGGCGACTTATGGTTCCCGCCGATCCCCCGGGGCGCAAGAGTCGGCAGGTGGTCTTATGGGCGACCAGCACTGGTATGTATCACAAAACCCGACACCCGGTGATAAACACGGCGTTTTCCCAGGTCGTGGGCTACCATCCGGGCATGGCGGTGGACGCGGTGATCTTCGACTGGGGCGGCACGCTCACCCCCTGGCACGACATCGAGCTCGGCGAGATCTGGCGGCGGATCTGCGCCGCCCACCTCGACCCGCACGAGGTCGAGGAGACCGCCGGCCGGCTGCTGGCCGCCGAGGAGGAGCTGTGGCGCCGCTCCCGCGAGGAGCACCGCAGCGCCACCCTCGACGAGCTGTTCGAGATCGCCGGCGTCCGGCCGACCGAGGCGATGCTGGCCGCCAAGTTCCAGGCCTGGGAGCCGCACACCTTCATCGACCCCGACGCCCCGGCCCTGCTGGAGCACCTGCGGTCGCGCGGCATCAGGGTCGGGGTGCTGTCCAACACCGTCTGGTCCCGCGAGTGGCACGAACGGATCTTCGACCGCGACGGCGTGCTCCCGCTCATCGACGGCGCCGTATACAGCAGCGAGATCCCCTGGACCAAGCCGCACGCCGAGGCGTTCCGCGCCGCCATGGACGCGGTCGGCGCGGACGACCCCGCCCGCTGCGTGTTCGTCGGCGACCGCCCCTTCGAGGACGTCCACGGCGCCAAGACCGCGGGCATGCGCGCGGTCCAGGTCTGGCACGGCACCGCCGACCGCCTCCCCGGCACCCGCCCCGACCTGACCCCGCCCGACGTGGTCGTTCACCGCCTGGCCGACCTCAAGACCCACATCGACGCCTGGCACGGCTGACGCCGCCCGCCGGCTACCGGCGGGGGTACAGGGCGTCCGGCGGGAGACCGGGGAAGGCGCCGACCGTGGAGGAACCGCCGGCGGCCCGCCGCCAGGCGACCGCGCGACCGGCGGCCTCCTGCATCGCCAGGGCCGCGTAACGCCGCAGCTCCGGCTCGTCGACGCCGGCCAGGCCCAGGTAGGCGCCCAGGACGCGGTCCTCCAGAACGGCCGCGAGCTGGGCGGCCGTCTGCGGTGAGGCGACCCGCACCGGGAGCCGGTACGCCGCGGCCGCCGCGACCGGACGGGCGCCGCGCGCGGATATATAGGCGGCGAGCTCGTCGCGGCGGGCTCGGTGGGCGTTCATGACGATCCGGGCGGTCTCCCGGTCGCCGCCGTCCAGCCGCGCGCCCACCGTGCCGTAGCCGTAGACGGCGGCGTGCTCGGCGGCCAGCGCGCCCTGCAGCGCGTCGACCGTGCGGCTCATCGCCCGTCCTCGGCCAGCAGGGCGGCGTGCCCGGCCTCGCAGGCGCCGATGCTGGCCAGCAACTGGGCCATCGCGGGGGCCACCCGCCGCACGTCCTCGGCGCGGGCCGCCGCGGCCTCCCGTTCCGTCCGCGCCAGCAGCTCCAGCGCCTCCTCGGCCGACGGCGGAACGGCGGGCGGCGTCACCACCGGAGGGGTCGCGGCGGCGGACGAGGCGACGGTGCCGGGAACGCGGTGCCGCCGCAGCACCGTCAGATGCTCGCGATGCCGGGCCAGCACCGGGGCCAGCCGCCCGGCCAGGTCCGCATGGGCCCGCAGCGCCGCCTCGTACAGCCCGACCAGGCCCTCCTCCCCGGCGATGGCCGAGGCGAGGACGGCGACGTCCGGCGACGGGGAGGGCGCGGCCCGGGGCTCGTCCCGCGTGCACCCGCCGAGCGCGACGCCCCCGAGACCTCCCAGCACGGCCCGCCGGGAAACGGCCGACCTGGCTGCCGACAAGCCGATCTCCTCCCCCGTGCGCCGATCTCCTTCGTGGATCGGCCTGACGCGGTCAGGAAGTATCCCACAGGACGGCCCGCCCGCCCCGGCGGCGGGCGCGCGCGCCGAAAGAACGCTGGCCGGTCCGCGTGTCGATAGGCTGGAACACGCAACCTGCGGCGCCCGTATCAGGAGGAGGTCCCCATGAGCGTCGAATCCGGCCGTGGCCGCGCTCGGCGGGCCTCGTCCCGCCCGGAGCGGCGGGCCCCCGGCGGCGGCGCCTCGCGCGCCGAACTGGTGGCCGAGCTGACCCGGCTGGTGGCGCCGCTGGCCGCCGCGGAGGGCATGGACCTGGAGGAGGTCGACGTCCGTCCGGCCGGACGGCGCCGGCTGGTGCGGATCGTGGTGGACGCCGACGGCGGGGTCAGCCTGGACGACGTGGCGACCCTGAACCAGGCGGTGTCGGCCAGGCTGGACGAGACCGACCTGATGGGCACCGCCCCGTACGTGCTGGAGGTCACCTCGCCCGGGGTGGACCGTCCGCTGACCGAGCCGCGGCACTGGCGCCGCGCGGTCGGCCGGCTGGTGCGCACCGCGCTGGCCGACGGCGGCCAGGTCGAGGGGCGGGTGGTCGCCGCCGACGACGACGCGGTGGTGCTGGAGGTCGCCGGGCGGCGGCGCCGCTTCGGCCATGGCGAGCTGGGCCGGGGCAGGGTGCAGGTGGAGTTCCGCCGCGCGGAGGGGACCGCCCCGGCGGACGGCGAGGCGTCCGACGATGAGCTCGCCGACCTGGGAGCCGACGAGGCCGGGAACTGAGGGGGGCTTACGTGGACATCGACATGGCCGCACTGCGCAGCCTGGAGAGCGAGAAGGACATCTCGCTCGATCTGGTCGTCAAGGCCATCGAGGACGCCATGCTCATCGCCTACCACCGCACGGAGGGGGCGGCGCCCAAGGCGCGGGTGGAGCTGGACCGCAAGACCGGGCACGTCACGGTGTGGGCGGCCGAGACCGACGACGAGGGCAACGTCCTGCGGGAATACGACGACACCCCGGAGGGTTTCTCCCGTATCGCGGCGACCACGGCCAAGCAGGTCATCCTGCAGAAGCTGCGGGACGCCGAGGACGAGGTGACGTTCGGCGAGTACTCGGGCCGGGAGGGGGACATCGTCTCCGGAGTGATCCAGCAGGGCAAGGACCCGCGCAACGTGCTGGTCGACCTGGGCCGCATCGAGGCGATCCTGCCGCCCGCCGAGCAGGTGCCCGGCGAGTCCTACGAGCACGGCGACCGGCTGCGGGCGTACGTGGTGCAGGTCCGCAAGGGCCACCGGGGTCCGTCGGTGCAGCTGTCGCGCACCCACCCCAACCTGGTCCGCAAGCTGTTCGCGCTGGAGGTGCCCGAGATCGCCGACGGCACCGTGGAGATCGCGGCGATCGCCCGGGAGGCCGGGCACCGCACCAAGATCGCGGTGCGCTCCCGCAAGCCCGGGGTGAACGCCAAGGGCGCCTGCATCGGCCCGATGGGCAGCCGGGTGCGCAACGTGATGCACGAGCTGCGCGGCGAGAAGATCGACATCGTCGACTGGTCGGAGGACCCGGCCGAGTTCGTCGGCAACGCGCTGTCGCCCGCCCGGGTGACCAGCGTGCAGGTGGTCGACGAGGCGGCCCGGGTGGCCCGGGTGATCGTGCCCGACTACCAGCTGTCGCTGGCGATCGGCAAGGAGGGCCAGAACGCCCGGCTGGCCGCCCGGCTGACCGGCTGGCGGATCGACATCCGGCCGGACACCGAGCAGCCGGCGGCCACCGATCGGAGCGGGTCCGATACGTCCGGATCAAGTACGGAGCATGCGACAGGTCCCGCCGACGCGTCGGCGCGGTAGACTCATGACACGTGGCCCGGCCGCTCAGGGTGCTGTTCCATGCCGTACCTGCGTGGGCTGCCGGGTTCGCACGGCCAAGTCCGACCTGCTGCGCCTGGTGGTGGTCGAGGGCGAGATCGTCCCCGACCCCCGCGGACGGCTGCCGGGACGGGGTGCGTCCATACACCCCGATCCGGGATGCCTCGAGCTCGCAGAGCGTCGTCGGGCGTTCCCCAGGGCCTTCCGGGTCCCGGGGCCGCTCGACGTCCGCCCGCTGCGGGAATACCTTGAGGCACGGGCCGGGCGGCATGCGGATGGCCAACGGTAAGCGACGTCTAGTCGGAAGCAGGTCGAGATTGCTATGAGCGCTCGATGAGCACGCCGCGATGAGTACGGCAAGTTAGCGACGGCCCGGAGGCCGCTACCTCCCGGGCCGAGTAGGGAGTGCAGTGGCGAAGGTCCGGGTTTACGAACTCGCCAAGGAGTTCGGAGTCGAGAGCAAGGTCGTCATGGCCAAGCTCCAGGAAATGGGCGAGTTCGTACGGTCGGCGTCCTCCACGATCGAGGCGCCGGTCGTTCGAAGGCTCACCGAAGCTTTCTCGAATTCTTCTACGGGCGCGGACAAGAAGGTCGGCGGGCGCAAGCCGCAGCAGGCCCCCGGCCGCCGGCCGGAGACGGCCCCCAGGCCGCCCGCGGGCGCCGAGCCGGGCGCCCGTCCCGCGGCGCCCAGGCCGGGCCCCGCGCCCAAGCCGGGTCCCCGGCCCGGCCCCCAGCAGGGCCCCCGGCCCGGCGGCGGCCGCCCCGCGGCCCCCAAGCCGGGTCCCGTTCCGCAGGCCCCGGTGCAGCAGGTGCCGGGCGCCGGCGCCCCGCCCGCCGCGGGCGGCGCGCGTCCCCGGCCGCAGGCCCCCGCCGCACAGGCGGGCCAGGCCGGTCCCAAGGCCCCGTCCGCTCCGTCCGCCCCGGGCGGCCAGAGCGGTCCCGCGGCGCCCAAGCCGGGTCCCCGCGCGCCCAAGCCGGGCCCGCGTCCCGGCCCGCGGCCGGGCGCCCGTCCGGGCGCTCCGCGTCCCGGCAACAACCCGTTCAGCTCGACCAACACCGGCATGGGCACCACGCCCAAGCCCGGCCCGCGTCCCGGCCCGCCGCCGGGTGAGCGGTCGGGCGGCGCGCGCGGCGGCGACCGGCCCGGCGGGCCGCGTCCGGCCGCTCCGCGTCCCGGTCCCGGCGGTCCGCGTCCCGGCGGGGGCGGCGGCATGCCGCCGCGTCCGGGCGGTCCGCGGCCGAGCCCGATGAACATGCCCTCGCGGCCCAGCACCATGGGTCCGGGCGCCGGGCGCGGTCCCGGCGGCCGTCCCGGCGGCGGCCCGCGTCCGGCCGGCGGCCGGCCGGGCGGCGGCGGTGCGCGCACCGGCGGCGGTTTCGGCGGCCCGCGTCCCGGCGGCGGTGGCGGTGGCGGCGGTCGTCCGGGCGGCGGTTTCGGTGGTCCCCGTCCCGGTGGCGGCGGTCGTGGCCGCGGCGGCACGGCGGGCGCGTTCGGGCGTCCCGGCGGTCCGCCCCGGCGTGGCCGCAAGTCCAAGAAGCAGCGGCGCCAAGAGTTCGACAACATGCAGGCGCCGGCCGTCGGCGGCGTCCAGGCCCCGCGCGGCAACGGCCAGGCCATCCGGCTGCCCCAGGGCGCCTCGCTGACCGACTTCGCCGAGAAGATCGGCGCCAACCCGGCGTCGCTGGTGCAGATCATGCTGCACCTCGGCAAGATGGTCACCGCGACCCAGTCGGTCGCCGAGGACGACTTGGTGCTGCTCGGCGCCGAGCTGGACTTCGACGTCCAGGTGGTCTCGCCCGAGGACGAGGACCGCGAGCTGCTGGAGTCGTTCGACATCGAGTTCGGCGAGGACACCGGAGGCGAGGAGCAGCTGGTCGTCCGGCCGCCGGTGGTGACCGTCATGGGTCACGTCGACCACGGTAAGACCAAGCTGCTGGACGCGATCCGCAACGCCAACGTGGTGGCCGGCGAGGCCGGCGGGATCACCCAGCACATCGGCGCCTACCAGGTGCAGACCGAGGTCGACGGCGAGGACCGCAAGATCACCTTCATCGACACCCCGGGTCACGAGGCGTTCACCGCCATGCGTGCCCGCGGTGCCGACACCACCGACCTGGTGGTGCTGGTGGTCGCCGCCGACGACGGGGTCAAGCCGCAGACCACCGAGGCGATCGACCACGCCACGGCGGCCGGGGTGCCGATCGTGGTGGCGGTCAACAAGATCGACAAGGAGGGGGCGGACCCGCAGCGGGTGCGCGCCCAGCTCACCGAGTACGGCCTGATCGCCGAGGAGTACGGCGGGCAGACCCTGTTCGTGGACGTGTCCGCCAAGCAGGGCACCAACATCGACGGGCTGCTCGAGGCGATCATCCTGACCGCCGACGCCGAGCTGGACCTCAAGGCCAACCCGGACATGCCCGCCCAGGGCGTCGCCATCGAGGCGCACCTGGACCGGGGCCGGGGCGCGGTGGCGACCGTGCTGGTGCAGCGCGGCACCCTGAAGGTCGGCGACTCGATCGTCTGCGGCGTGGCGCACGGCCGCGTCCGGGCGATGCTGGACGAGAACGGCAACAACGTCACCGAGGCGGAGCCGTCGCGTCCGGTGCTGGTGCTCGGCCTGACCGCGGTGCCCAGCGCGGGCGACAACTTCCTGGTCGTCGAGGACGACCGGGTGGCCCGCCAGATCGCCGACAAGCGCACCGCCCGCAAGCGCAACGCCGAACTGCTGCGCACCCGTCGCAGCCTCTCGCTGGAGGAGTGGATGCAGCGGGGCGAGCGGCAGGAGCTGCTGCTCATCCTCAAGGGCGACGTGTCCGGTTCGGTGGAGGCGCTCGAGGAGTCGCTGCTCAAGATCGACGTCGGCGACGAGGTCGCCCTGCGGGTGATCCGCCGCGGCGTCGGCGCGATCACGCAGGACGACGTCAACCTGGCGGTGGCCTCCGACGGCGCGGTGATCATCGGCTTCAACGTCCGGCCGGAGCGCAACGCGCAGGAGGCGGCCGACCGCGAGGGCGTGGACATCCGCTACTACTCGGTCATCTACCAGGCGATCGAGGAGGTCGAGGCGGCCCTCAAGGGCATGCTGAAGCCGGAGTACGAGGAGGTCCAGCTCGGCACCGCGGAGATCCGCGCGATCTTCAAGGTGCCGCGGATCGGCAACGTGGCCGGTTGCATGGTGCAGAGCGGCACCATCAACCGGGGCGCCAAGGCCCGCCTGATCCGGCAGGGGACCGTGGTGGCCGACAACCTGTCCGTCACGTCGCTGCGCCGCGAGAAGGACGACGTCAACGAGGTCCGCGAGGGCTTCGAGTGCGGTATCGGTCTCGGGTACCAGGACATCAAGATCGACGATGTCATCGAGTGCTTCGAGATGCGGGAGAAGCCGCGCGTGTAGCGGAGCGGGGCGGGGTCACCGTGCTCGTCGGCCTGGCGGCCGACTTCGCCGGTGCCCCGCCCGCTGTGCTGGCCCGGGGGGCGACCCCCGGAACCCCCCGTGTGGGGGAGCTCCGCCCCCCACGCCCCCTGGCGTCGATCTCCGGCTCGTGGCTCGTGGGGGCCTTGAGGCCTTGAACCCGCCGTTCGGTGGGGACTCGACATCCGAGGTGATGGATCAGGTGTACGTGGGTGCGTTGACGCTCGACCTGCTGCTCGGCGACGTGCGGTCGCTCAAGCAGAAGCGGTCGGTGGTGCGGCCGATCGTGGCCGAGGTCCGCAAGCGGTTCCCGGCCGTGGCGGTCGCCGAGACCGGGGCGGGCGATCTGCACCGGCGCGCCGAGATCGGCGTCGCGGTGGTGTCCGGCACCGCCGGCAACTGCATGGAGGTGCTGGACGCCTGTGAACGGCTGGTGGCCGGCCGTCCCGAGATCGAGATGATCTCGGCGCGGCGCAGGCTGTACGGCGAGGACGACTGACCGCAGCTCAGGCGGGAAGTCCGGGGTGGTCCCCCACCAACGGCGAAGACGAGGACTGACGAAGATGGTTGACGCGGCTCGGGCGCGCAGGCTCGCCGACCGGATCCAGCAGATCGTGGCCGAGATGCTGGAGCGCCGTATCAAGGACCCCCGGCTCGGGTTCGTCACGGTGACCGACGCCAAGGTCACCGGCGACCTGCGGGACGCCACCGTGTACTACACGGTGTACGGCTCCGACGCCGAGCGCGCCGACACCGCGGCGGCGCTGGAGAGCGCCAAGGGCATCATCCGCGCGGAGGTCGGCCGGCGCACCGGGGTCCGGCACACCCCCACGCTCACCTTCGAGTTCGACGCGGTGATGGACAACGCCCGGCAGATCGACGACCTGCTGGCGCGGGCCCGCGCGCACGACGAGCAGGTGGCCCGGGCCGCCGAGAAGGCCAGGCCCGCCGGGGACGCCAACCCCTATCGCCTGGGTGAGGAGGACGCCGAAAGCGGCTCCGGCGCCGAGGGCGACGAGGGACACTCGACAGCGTGAACGACCCGATGGCGCGCTCGGCGCCGTCGGCCGCACCGGGCGGTGCACGCGGCCGGGCGCCGGGCCGGTCGCAGGGAGCGTGAGAGACATGGTGATGCCCGCCGTGAACGAGCGGACCCGTGCCGCGGCGCCCGACGAGGCCCTGTGGAAGCGCGCGGTGCAGCTGGTCGGGGAGGCCGAGGAGATCTGGCTGGCCTGCCACGTGTCGCCAGACGGGGACGCCCTCGGCTCCATGCTCGCGTTCGGGCAGGCGCTGCGGGCGCTGGGCAAGCGCTGCGGCGCCTCGTTCGGCGAGCCGTTCACCGTCCCCTACACGCTGCGCTTCCTGCCCGGCCAGGAGCTGCTGGCCGAGCCCGGCCGGGTGCCGGACGCCCCGGAGCTGATGATCACGTTCGACGCCGCGTCGCTGGACCGGCTGGGCTCGCTGGCCGGGCCGGCCGGGCGGGCGGCGGAGCTGATCGTGGTGGACCACCATGCCTCCAACGCGGGGTTCGGCACGGTCCCGCTGGTCGACCCGTCCGCCGCCGCCACCGCGGTGCTGGCCGAGGAGCTGATCGACCGGCTCGGCGTCCCGCTGACCCGGGACATCGCGCTCGGCCTGTACGCCGGGCTGGCCAGCGACACCGGCTCGTTCAAGTACGGCTCCACCACCCCGGAGGTGCACGACATGGCCGGCCGGCTGCTGGCGGCCGGGGTGCGGCCGGACGCGGTGGGCCGCGAGCTGTGGGACCGGGCGCCGTTCGGCTATCTGCGGGTGCTGGGCGGGGCGTTGGACCGCGCCAGGTTCGAGCCGGACGCGGTCGGTGGGCTGGGCATGGTGTGGACCACCATCAGCCGGGCCGACCGGGCCGCCGAGGACGTCCGCTTCGACCAGCTCGAGGGCGTGATCGACCAGCTGCGCCGCACCGACGAGGCGGAGGTCGCGGTGGTCTGCAAGGAGACCGACGACGGCCGCTGGTACGTGTCGACCCGTTCCAAGGGCCGGGTGGACGTGGGCCGGGCCTGCGTCGAGCTCGGCGGCGGCGGGCACCGTCTGGCCGCCGCCTACACCTGCGACTGCGCGCCGGCCACCGCGATCGAGCGGCTGCGCGCCCTGCTCACCGCCAGAAGGGACGCCAAGTGACCTCGGGCCTGGTCATCGTGGACAAGCCGGCCGAGTGGACCTCGCACGACGTGGTCGCCCGGATGCGCCGGCTGGCCGGCACCCGCAAGGTCGGGCACGCCGGCACGCTGGACCCGATGGCCACCGGGGTGCTGGTGGTCGGGGTCGGCAAGGCCACCCGGCTGCTGGGGCATCTGGCGCTGACCGAGAAGACCTACCGCGCCACGATCCGGCTGGGGCAGTCCACCAACACCGACGACGCCGAGGGCGAGATCACCGCCACCGCGTCGGCGGCGGCGGTGACCGACGACGCCCTGGACGCCGCGGTCAAGGCGCTGACCGGCGAGATCATGCAGGTTCCGCCGCAGGTCAGCGCGATCAAGGTGAACGGACGGCGGGCCTACAAGATGGCCCGCAAGGGCGAGGACGTGGAGCTGGCGGCCCGCCCGGTCACCGTCTCGGAGTTCACGGTCACCGACGTCCGCCGCGACGGCGAGCTGGGCGAGCTGGTCGACGTCGACGCCGTGATCACCTGCTCGTCGGGCACCTACATCCGGGCGCTGGCCCGCGACCTGGGCGCCGCGCTCGGCACCGGCGGCCACCTGACGGCGCTGCGGCGCACCCGGGTCGGCCCGTACGGGCTGGAGCTGGCCCGCACCCTGGACCAGCTCGCCGAGCACTGCGAGATCCTGCCGATCGGCGACGCCGTCGCCGCCGCGTTCCCGCGCCGGGAGGTGACCGCCGAGCAGGCCCGGCTGGTCGCCCACGGCGGGCGGCTGCCGGCGGCCGGGCTGGGGCCGGGGCCGGTCGGCGTGTTCGCCCCCGACGGCACGCTGCTGGCCCTGGTGGAGGAGCGCGGCGGCGCGGCCCGTCCACTGGCGGTCTTCACCGGCGAGTGAACTTGAACACGCCCCCGCGGTCGGAGCCGACCGCGCGGGCGTGGCAGTCTTGTGACGACGGCTCACGGGTCCTACTCAGGGAGAGCATGGTGCGTCGCTGGCACGGCCTCGACGAGGTTCCCGCCGACTGGGGCAGGTCGGTGGTCACCATCGGCGTCTTCGACGGTGTGCATCGCGGGCACCAGCGGATCGTCGGCACGGCCGCCGAACTGGCCCGCGAGCGCGGGCTGCGGTCGGTGGTGATCACCTTCGACCCGCATCCCGACGAGGTGGTGCGGCCGGGCACCCATCCGCCGCTGCTGACCTCCACCGCCCGGCGCGCCGAGCTGCTCGGCGAGCTGGGCACCGACGTGGTGATCCTGCTGCCGTTCACGGTGGAGCTGTCGCGGATGACCCCCGACGAGTTCGTGCAGTCGGTGCTGGTGGACCGGCTGCACGCGGCGCACGTGATCGTCGGCGAGGACTTCCGGTTCGGGCACAGGGCCAAGGGCGACGTGGCGCTGCTGCGGGAGCTGGGCGACAAGTACGACTTCACCGCCCAGGGCATGCCGCTGGTGGCCAACGGCGACACCATCTCCTCCACCTACATCCGCGGCAAGCTGGCGGCCGGCGACGTGGCCGCCGCCGCCGAGGCGCTGGGCCGCCCGCACCGGGTGGAGGGCGTCGTGGTGCGCGGTCACCAGCGGGGCCGCGCGCTGGGCTTCCCCACCGCCAACCTGGAGACCCGGCCGCAGGTGGCGATTCCCGCCGACGGGGTGTACGCCGGGTACCTGGTGTGCGACTCCGACCGTTACCCGGCCTGCCGCTGGCCCGCGGCCATCTCCATCGGCACCAACCCCACCTTCGAGGAGGGGACGGGGCAGCGCACCGTCGAGGCGTACGCGCTGGACCGCGACGACCTGGACCTGTACGGCGAGCACGTCGCGGTGGACTTCACCGAACGCATCCGCGACACGTTGAAGTTCGACTCGGTCGACGCGCTGATCGAGGAGATGCACCGCGACGTGGCCCGCGCCCGCGAGCTGACCCGCGAGGACTGAGCCCGGACGACCCCGGGCCGCGGGGTTCCGGAACGATCCGCCGCCACGGAGCGTTGATCACGGTGACGGTACGAGCGCCTCGGCGTGGTACCGTGAAGGGCGCCGGTTCACCCGGCATGCCCCGCTGCACCCTCAAGCGGCGGGCCGCCTTTCCGAACGCGCCATGCGGACCCGTGTCCTGCCCGGGATCTGCGGGTGACGACCACCATGAAGGAGCCTCGTGTCGCTCGACACCGCAACCAAGAACAAGATCATCGCCGAGTACGCGACCAGTGAGGGTGACACCGGATCGCCGGAGGTCCAGGTCGCGCTGCTGACCCGCCGGATCAACGACCTCACCGAGCACCTGAAGGTGCACAAGCACGACCACCACAGCCGGCGCGGCCTGCTGCTGCTGGTCGGCCGTCGGCGCCGGCTGCTGAAGTACCTCGCCGACAAGGACATCAACCGTTACCGGCAGCTGATCGAGCGTCTCGGTCTGCGCCGCTAGGACGGTGAGGGAGTGGCCCGCCCGAGGGCCACTCCCTCTCACATATGGCGCGTACATCGGGTACATATCGCCATAGGACAACTGGACAACGGACGACCCGCGACCAGAACGCAGCCGGCATGTGGCGCGGCCGGTCCTCGGTAGTGGCCCCCGGATGACACCCGATCCGTGGGCTTCGATCGAAGACCGGCACCAGCGAAACCACAGGGCTCGTTCGCGGGACGAACACTGCAACGAAGGAGCACACCTGTGGAACCCGTGCGTATCGACGGAGCGCAGACCGCCGAGGCCGTCATCGACAACGGCTCGTTCGGCACCCGCACCGTCCGCTTCGAGACCGGCCGGCTGGCCCGGCAGGCCACCGGCTCGGCCGTGGTCTACCTCGACGACGAGACCATGGTGCTGTCGGCCACCACGGCGTCCAAGAAGCCCAAGGAGGGCCTGGACTTCTTCCCGCTGACGGTGGACGTGGAGGAGCGGATGTACGCGGCCGGGCGCATCCCCGGCTCGTTCTTCCGCCGCGAGGGGCGTCCCAGCGAGGACGCCATCCTGACCTGCCGGCTCATCGACCGGCCGCTGCGCCCGTCCTTCGCCAAGGGCCTGCGCAACGAGATCCAGATCGTCGAGACGGTGCTGGCGCTGCACCCCGACCACCTGTACGACGTGGTCGCCATCAACGCCGCCTCGATGTCCACCCAGCTGTCCGGGGTGCCGTTCTCCGGTCCGATCGGCGGGGTGCGGGTGGCCCTGATCGACGGGCAGTGGGTGGGCTTCCCGACGCACAGCGAGCTGGAGCGGGCCACCTTCGACATGGTGGTGGCCGGCCGGACGCTGGAGGACGGCGACGTCGCGATCATGATGGTGGAGGCCGAGTCCACCCGCGACACCCTGCGGCTGGTGGCCGAGGGCGCGCCCGCGCCGACCGAGGAGCGGGTGGCCGAGGGCCTGGAGGCGGCCAAGCCGTTCATCCGGGCGCTGTGCGACGCCCAGCGGGAGCTGGCCGCGGTGGCCGCCAAGCCCACCATGGAGTTCCCGATCTTCCTGGACTACACCGACGACGTGCTGCAGGCCGTCTCCGACGCCGTCTCCGAGGAGCTGGCGCAGGCGCTGACCATCGTCGGCAAGCAGGAGCGCGAGGCCAAGCTCGAGGAGCTGCGCGCGATCACGATCGAGAAGCTGCTGCCGGAGTTCGAGGGCCGCGACAAGGAGCTGTCGGCGGCGTTCCGGGCGGTCACCAAGAAGCTGATCCGCGAGCGGATCATCCGCGACGGGGTGCGCATCGACGGCCGGGGCGTCAAGGACATCCGGCAGCTGACCGCCGAGGCGCACGTGGTGCCGCGGGTGCACGGGTCGGCGCTGTTCGAGCGGGGCGAGACCCAGATCCTGGGCGTGACCACGCTGAACATGCTCCGGATGGAGCAGATGATCGACACCCTCAACCCCGAGCGCACCAAGCGCTACATGCACAACTACAACTTCCCGCCGTACTCCACCGGGGAGACCGGCCGGGTCGGCTCGCCCAAGCGCCGCGAGATCGGGCACGGCGCGCTGGCCGAGCGGGCGCTGATCCCGGTGCTGCCCTCGCGCGAGGAGTTCCCGTACGCGATCCGGCAGGTGTCGGAGGCGATCGGCTCCAACGGCTCCACCTCGATGGGCTCGGTGTGCGCCTCCACCATGTCGCTGCTGGACGCGGGCGTGCCGCTGAAGGCGCCGGTGGCCGGCATCGCGATGGGCCTGATCCACGAGGGCGGCCGGTACGTCACGCTGACCGACATCCTGGGCGCCGAGGACGCGTTCGGCGACATGGACTTCAAGGTCGCCGGCACCCGTGACCTGATCACCGCGCTGCAGCTGGACACCAAGCTGGACGGCATCCCCGCCGAGGTGCTGGCCGCCGCGCTCAAGCAGGCCAAGGCGGCCCGGCTGGCGATCCTGGACGTGATGGCCGAGGCGATCTCCGAGCCGGCCGAGATGAGCCCGTACGCGCCGCGGATCATCACCATCAAGGTCCCGGTGGACAAGATCGGCGAGGTGATCGGCCCCAAGGGCAAGATGATCAACTCGATCCAGGACGACACCGGCGCCGACATCACCATCGAGGACGACGGCACCATCTACGTCGGCGCGGTGGACGGCCCGTCGGCCGAGGCGGCCCGGCAGGCGATCAACCAGATCGCCAACCCGCACATGCCCGAGGTCGGCGAGCGGTACCTGGGCACCGTCGTCAAGACCACCACCTTCGGCGCGTTCGTGTCGCTGCTGCCCGGCAAGGACGGCCTGCTGCACGTCTCGCAGATCCGCAAGCTGCACGGCGGCGCCCGGATCGAGAACGTCGAGGACTACGTCAAGGTCGGCGACAAGATCCAGGTGGAGATCACCGAGATCGACCCGCGCGGCAAGCTGTCGCTGGTGCCGGTCGAGGTGATCGAGCGCGAGCAGGCCCAGCAGGCCGAGCGGGCGCCCGAGCCCGCGGGCGGCGGCGAGGACGCCGAGGAGCCCGCCGAGGGCGACGCCGGCGAGCGGGGCGACCGGCCGCGCCGCCGCCGCACCCGCAGCCGTTCGAGCGGCCAGCGCAACACCTGATCCGCATGACGCACCCGACGGCCGGCCGGCGTACCCGCGAGGGCACGCCGGTCGGCCGTCGCATGACCCCACCATCGAGCCCATCGAGACGACGACGAAGGTGAGCACGGCGTGACGCTGTCGGCGAGGGCACAGGAGCCCGGCACCACCCACACGGTCCACCCCGGCACGGACGGTGCGGGCACCGTCCGGCGCACCGTGCTGCCCGGAGGGCTGAGGATCATCACCGAGACCATGCCGACGGTCCGGTCGGCGGCGTTCGGGATCTGGGCGGGCGTCGGCTCCCGCGACGAGGAGGCCGCCGACGCCGGGGCCTCCCACTACCTGGAGCACACCCTGTTCAAGGGCACCCGGCGGCGTTCGGCGCTGGAGATCTCCGCGGCGCTGGACGCGGTCGGCGGCGACCTGAACGCCTTCACCGCCAAGGAGTACACCTGCTACTACGCGCGGGTGCTGGACAGCGACCTGCCGCTGGCGGTGGACGTGGTCTGCGACATGGTGATCGACTCGCTCAACCGGCCCGAGGACGTGGAGGCCGAGCGCGGGGTGATCCTCGAGGAGATCGCCATGCGCGACGACGACCCCGGCGACCTGGTGCACGACGAGTTCTCGCTGGCGCTGTACGGGGACGTGCCGCTGGGCCGGCCGATCCTGGGCACCGTCGAGACGATCAACGCGCTGTCCAGGGACGTCATCGACCGCTACTACCGCGAGCACTACCGCGTGCCCAACCTGGTGGTGTCGGTGGCCGGCAACATCGACCACGACGACGTGGTGCGCCGGGTGAGCGAGGCGTTCGCCGGGCGGCTGGACGGCGACCGGCCCCCCGCCCCGCCGCGGATCGGCGGCGAGGGCGCCCCGGGCCGGCCCGGCGTCCGGGTGATCGACAAGGACACCGAGCAGGCCAACCTGGTGCTCGGCGGGGTGGGGGTGTCCCGCACCGACGACCGCCGGTGGGCGCTCGGCGTGCTGAACGCGGCGCTCGGCGGGGGCATGTCGTCCCGGCTGTTCCAGGAGGTCCGGGAGAAGCGCGGCCTGGCCTACTCGGTCTACAGCTACACCGCCCAGTACGCCGACACCGGCACGTTCGGGGTGTACGCCGGATGCCAGCCCGGCAAGGTCGACGAGGTGCTGTCGATCTGCCGCGACGAGGTCGCCAAGCTCGCCGAGCACGGCCTGGACACCGAGGAGCTGGAGCGCGGCAAGGGCCAGTTGCGCGGGTCGATGGTGCTGGGCCTGGAGGACACCGGCTCCCGGATGAGCCGGATCGGCAAGAGCGAGCTGGTCTACGACTCGCTGCTGTCGGTCGACGAGGTCCTGGCGAAGATCGAGGCGGTCACCGTCGACGACGTGCGCGAGGTGGCCCGCGAGGTGCTCGGCCAGGTCGGCACCCTCACCGTGATCGGCCCCTTCGGCGACCGCGAGTTCACGCTCTAGTCATTGTGGGGGGGCGACCCCCCACGCCCCCCGCGGCGGTCCGGGCATCCTCGCCGACCCGCTTGCGCTCGCCCTGGGGGGCTCGCTCCAGCGGGTCGGCTGCGGTGCCCGGCCCGCCCAGGTGAACCGGAGCTCCGCTGGAGCTCCGCTCCGGTTCACCTGGGCTGCCGCGCTTCAGCTGCGGTGGAAGTTCTGGGGGCTCCGCCCCCAGACCCCCGCGGGGCTGGTTGGTCGGTCCGGGGGATCGGGTAGGGACCGCTCATGTACGTGCTGATTCGGGTGCTGAGCACCGCGGTGGCACTGTGGGTGGCGACCGCGCTGGTCGACGGGGTCGACGTGGAGACCGGCACCGGGCTGGAGAAGGCCGCCACGCTGCTGGCCGTCGCGGTGATCGTCGGCCTGGTCAACGTGCTGATCAAGCCGGTGGTCAAGGTGCTCGGCTGCGCGTTCTACGTGCTGACGCTGGGCCTGTTCGCGCTGGTGGTGAACGCGGCGCTGCTGGTGCTGGCCGGCTGGATCGCCGGGGAACTGGACCTGCCGTTCCACGTGGAGTGGTTCTGGCCGGCGTTCTGGGGCGCGCTCATCGTCGGGGTGGTGAGCTGGCTGCTGACCTGGCTCCTGGAAGGGGTGGACTGAGCGCGGGGACGGCTCCCGTTCCCCCCGCGCGGTGGCGATAGGCTCGTGCGACGCACCGACGAAGCGGAGGAGCGAAACGTGATCAAGGTTGGGGTGCTGGGCGCGCGCGGCCGGATGGGAGCCGAGGTGTGCCGGGCCGTGGAGGGCGCCGACGACCTGGAACTGGTCGCCGCCGTCGACCAGGGCGACGCGCGGGAGGCGCTGACCGCCGCCGACGTCGTCGTGGACTTCACCCACCCGGACGTGGTCATGGACAACCTGCGCTGGTGCGTCGAGCAGGGGCTGCACGCCGTCGTGGGCACCAGCGGGTTCGGGCCCGAGCGGATCGCGCAGGTCCGCCGGTGGCAGGCCGGGCAGCCGCGCGGCAACGTGCTGATCGGGCCGAACTTCGGGATCGGCGCGGTGCTGATGATGGACTTCGCCCGCCGGGCGGCCCCGTTCTTCGAGTCCGTCGAGATCGTCGAGCTGCACCACCCGAACAAGGCCGACGCCCCCAGCGGCACCGCGTACCGCACCGCCGAGCTGGTCGCCGAGGCCCGCGCCAAGGCCGGGACGGGCGCGTCGCCGGACGCCACCACCTCCGAGATCGCCGGGGCGCGCGGCGCCGACGTGGAGGGCGTGCGGGTGCACGCGGTCCGGCTGGCGGGCCTGATCGCCCACCAGGAGGTGCTGCTGGGCGGGCACGGCGAGGTCTTCACCATCCGGCACGACTCGATGAACCGGGAGTCGTTCATGCCGGGCGTGCTGCTGGCGGTGCGCCGGGTGGCGGACCTGCCGGACCGCCTCACCGTCGGCATCGAGTCCCTGCTGGGCCTGTGACGCCGCTGCGGCTGGCCGCCGAGCCGTGGGAGTACCTCGGCTCGGACGAGGCGATCGACGTCGAGCACGACCGGATCGTGGCGACCGCCGCGAGCATGCGGACCGGCGACGACGTGGCGTTCGCGCGGACGGCGTTCGAGTTCGTCCGCGACGAGGTGACGCACTCGCTGGACGCCCGCGACCGCCGGGTCACCTGGCGCGCCTCCGACGTGCTCCGCACCCGCACCGGCCTGTGCTTCGCCAAGTCCCACCTGCTGGTGGCGCTGCTGCGGGCCGGGGGCGTAGAGGCGGGCCTGTGCTACCAGCGGCTGTCCGATGACGCCGGGGGGTTCGTGCTGCACGGGCTGGCCGCCGTCCTGCTGGAGGACCACTGGGTACGGCTGGACCCGCGCGGCAACAAGCCCGGCATCGAGGTGGAGTTCTCCGCCACGGAGGACCGGCTGGCCTACCGGGTGCGACCGGAGCTGGGAGAGGCCGACTACCTGACCGTCTACCCGTCCCCCCACCCGGTGGTCCTGCGCGCCCTGCAGTCCCACGACGACTGCATCGCGATGTGCGAGCAGGGCGGCCTGCCCTCCTCCCTGGAGGACTGACCCGGTCGCCCGCCGCGCCCTCCGGCGCACCGGGCGACCTACGGTGATCACGACCGCTCCGGCCGGACGTTCGCCGAAGCGGGCTGCGGGGGCGTGTGCGGCGCTGAGCGGTCAGGGGAGGGCGAAACCGTGCCGGTGCAGGACGGAACGGGCCGGGGCGGAGGTCAGCCAGGCCACGAACGCCTCGGCGGCCTCCGGGTGGTCGCTTTCGCGGACGGGAGCGGCCGGGTACTCCACGGTGACGTTCTGGTCGGCGGGGATCGGGACGCTCCCGGCGGCGACGCCCGCCGCGCGCATGTCGGTGACGTAGACGATGCCCGCGTCGGCCTCACCGGTACGGACCTTGGTGAGCACCGCCCGCGAGCTGATCTCCTCCGACGCCGTGCGCACCGGCACCCTCTCCTTGGCCAGGACGCTCCGGGCGTACCGGCCCACCGGGACCAGGGACGCGCCGAGCACCACCCGCAGCCCCGGGCGGGCCAGGTCGGTGACGCCGCGGATGCCCTTGGGGTTGCCGGGCGCCACGGCGATCGTCAGCGAGGTGCGCGCGATCACCCGGGTGTCCCCGAGCAGTTCGGCCACGTCCTCCAGGGCCGTGCGGTCCCCGGCGATCAGGACGTCGGCCTCCGGGCGGTCCTCCAGGCGTTCCACCAGGTCCAGCGAGGAGCTGAACACCGGCCGTATCCGCACGCCGGCGTCGCGCTCGTAGTCGGCCGCCAGTTCGGTGAACGCCTCGGTCAGCGAGGACGGGACGAACACCGTCAGCCGCGGCGGCCCGGCCGGTTCCCCGCACGCCGCGACCGGGACGAGCAGGACGAGAAGGGCGGCGGACGCGGCGAGTCGGCGCAACAGCGGGCGAGCGGCCATATGTGGTGATCTTAGGGGCGCCCGCGCGTTCCCCCGGCGGTTTGTCGGTGCCGCCCACTAGGGTCCTGGGTGTTCGATGAATCCCCCGGAGGCCAAGACCATGTCCCTCGACCTGTTGGAACTGCTGCCCGGCGACTGGCATGAGCGGATGGAGCCGCGGCTGGATCCGCTGGCCACCGCCGCGCTCGGCGCGTTCGTGGCCGGGGAGTACGAGCGGGAGACGGTCTATCCGGTGCGGGAGGACCTGTTCAACGCGTTCCGGCTGTGCACCTACGACCGCGCCCGGGTGCTGATCCTGGGTCAGGACCCCTACCACGGGCCCGGGCAGGCCCACGGGCTGAGCTTCAGCGTCCGCGAGGGCGTCCGGCTGCCTCCGTCGCTCCGCAACATCTACAAGGAACTGGAGGCCGACCTGGGGGTCCCGCCGGCCAGGAGCGGCGACCTGACGCCGTGGGCCGCGCAGGGCGTGCTGCTGCTGAACGCGGTGCTGACCGTCCGGGCGGGCGAGGCGGGCTCCCACGCCGGCAAGGGCTGGGAGGAGTTCACCGACGCCGCCATCGCCGCGCTCAACGACAAGAACGAGCGGGTGGTGTTCGTGCTGTGGGGGGCCTACGCCCGCAAGAAGGCCCGGCTGGTGACCAACCCCGCCCACGTGGTGATCGAGTCGGCGCACCCCAGCCCGCTCAGCGCCAAGAAGTTCTTCGGCAGCCGCCCGTTCAGCGCCGTCAACAAGGCGCTCGCCGACGCCGGCCTCCCCGAGATCGACTGGCGACTGAGCTGACCGTCCGGGCGGCGGCGCACTCTCCTGGCACCCGGCTCGCGCGGCGAGCGGAGGCCGCCGACCGGATCCACCCCGCCGAGCACCCGGCGGTTCCGGTGGAGTCTCCTCCGTCCGGGGTCCGGCGGCCTCGTGACGGGAGGCCTCGTCCTGCGACCGCGGCTCGCGCGGTGAGCAGAGGGCGCCCAGGCGGTGTGAGGTGTGATCCGGCGGGTGTCCGGCGGCTTCTCCCCCGTCCGGGGGAGCGGACCGCCCCTGTGGCGGGAGGTTCCACACCGTCCGGGTGACCAGGCTGGGACCATGACCGCTACCGCGCTTTCCGCGCCGCCGTCCGCCATGCCTCGCCCGGGGCGGGTCCGGGCGCTGCGGCGGGCCGTCTGCTTCACGACCATCGCCGCCTGCGCGCCCTACCTGGCCCTCAAGATCGCCTGGCTGTGCGGCTCCACCGTCGGCTGGAAGGTCCCCGCGGACGCCGAGGGGTCCGCCCTGTACGTGGCCAACGCCATCACGCTGGGCCTGGACGCCGTGGCCGTCGTCGTGGCGTCGGCGTTCACCTACCGGTGGGGGCTGCGCCTGCCGGCCTGGCTGGTCCTGCCGCCCATCTGGATCGGGACCGGGCTGCTGGTCCCGATCGCCCTGGCCGCTCCGATCGCCCTGTCGGTCGAGGCGGCCTCCGGCCCGGCCGCCACGGACACCGGGTCGTCGCTGTACGGCTGGGTGTACCTGATGGTGTACGGCGGTTTCACCCTGCAGGCCGTCGGGCTGACGGCGGCGTTCGTGTTCTACGCCCGGGAGCGCTGGTCCGAGGTGTTCCGGATCCGGACCGCCGAGCTTCCCACCGGGCCGACCAGGCCGCTGCAGACCGCGCTGGCCGGCACCGGGACCGTCCTCGCCGTCGTGTACGCGGCCGCACAGCTGTACTGGGCGTTCGGTGGCACCCTGGGCCAGGACGGGGAACGGACGGGTCCTTCCGTGGCCGTGAGCGCCGTGTGGGCGGTCCTGGCGCTCGCCGGTGCCGGCGGGCTGCTGACGATGGTGCACCGCCTGGGCGGCGGGCCGTTGTGGAGGCCGCTGGGCATCGCCTGGGTCGGCGCCGGATCCCTGTTCGCCCAGTCGCTCTACCTGCTGCTGGTCGCCATCGGGCGGCCGGGCGGCATGGGGGAGGACGCCACCGCGGCGAGCGCCTGCGTGTTCCTGGCCGGAGTGCTCGGCGGCCTGCTGCTGGGGGTGACCGGGATGATGCGGCTCGCCGAGCGGGCCGCGCCGAACGGGCCCGCCCGGCGGCCTCAGAGCGCGAGCCCGACGGCCAGCAGCGCGCCGTAGGCGACCTGCAGGCGGCCGGTCTCGCCGAGCACCGGGATCAGCTCGGGCCCCTTGGCCCCCTGCATCACCTTCTGGACGGGCGGCAGCGACAGCGGCGCGGCCAGCAGGGTGAGCAGCGCCCACGGATGGGGGGCCGACACCGCCAGCGCGATCGGGAACGGCAGCGACGCGCAGGCCGCGTACAGGATCCGGGTGCGCGGCCCGCCGAGCAGCACCGCCAGGGTCCGCTTGCCGGACTCGGTGTCGGTCGGGATGTCCCGCAGGTTGTTGGCGACCAGCAGCGCGCAGGCCAGCAGCCCGACCGGCACCGCCGCCGCCCACGCCTCCCACGGCACGCCCTCGACCTGGACGTACACGGTGCCGACCACGGCCACCAGCCCGAAGAACACGAACACCGAGACCTCGCCCAGCGCCCGGTAGCCGTACGGGTTCGGGCCGCCGGTGTAGAACCAGGCCGCCACGATCGCCACGGCCCCCACCAGCAGCAGCCACCAGGTGGTCACGGCCGCCAGCACCAGCCCGGCGACGGCGGCGACGAGGAAGCAGCCCAGCGCGGCGGCCAGCACCTGCCTCGGCGGGGCCGCCCCCGAGCCGACCAGCCGCATCGGGCCGACCCGCTCGTCGTCGGTGCCGCGGACGCCGTCGCTGTAGTCGTTGGAGTAGTTCACCCCGATCTGCAGCGCCAGGGCCACCACACCGGCGAGGAGGGCGCGCCACCAGACGGCCTGGCCCTCGCCGACGGCCACGCCGGTGCCGACGATGACCGGGACGAGCGATGCGGGGAGGGTTCGGGGGCGGGATCCGGCGATCCACTGGGACGCTGTCGCCACCGGATCAGACCTCGATCTTCTGCGTCGTCATGGATGCTGATTGTTCCGGAACCGGCGGGCCGCCGGGCCGCAGCCGCATCCCGGCCGCCAGGCCGAGCGCCAGGATGGCCGCGGTGGCGAGCACGGCCTGCCGGGCGGCGGCGGCCAGGGCGTGGTCCGCCGCCTGCGCCGCGGCCCGCATGCCGGGGGCCCGGTCCAGGTCGCGGGCGTACGTGCCGGCGCTGTCGCGCATCTCGTGCACGACGGCGGCCTGCCGTTCGGGCGGCAGCGACGTGCCGGCCAGCCGGTGGGTCATCTCCCGGCCCAGGCCGGTGGCGAACACCGCGCCGACGATCGCGATGCCCAGCGCCGCGCCCACCTGCCGGGACGTGGACTGGATGCCGGAGGCCTGCCCGGCCCGCGCGGGCGGGACCTCGGCCAGGCACACGCCGGTGAGCTGCGCGGAGGTCAGGCCCAGCCCGACGCCGTAGAGCAGCATCCACGGGGCCAGCCCCCAGCCGCCGGTGGTCGCGCCGAGCGTCAGCCCCAGGCCCAGCACCGCGCCGACCTCCAGCGCCAGGCCCAGCCGCACGACCCGGTGCGGGCCCGCCCGCCCGGCCAGCCGCCCGGCGAAGGGGCCGGCCAGGAACGCGCCGACGGCCAGCGGCAGCACCGCCAGGCTGATCTGCAGCGGGTCGTCGCCGTGCACGCCCGCCAGGAACAGCGGCAGCACGAACAGCAGCCCCAGTTCGCCCACGCTGATCAGCGCGGCGACCGCGTTGCCCTGCCGGAAGCTCGGGATCCGCAGCAGCGCCGGGTCCAGCATCACCGGGCGCCCGGCCGCGCCGCGCGCCTTCTCCACCACCGCCAGGGCGACCAGCAGCGCCGCGGCCAGCGCCAGCAGCACCGGCACCGGCGACAGGCCCTGCGGCCAGTCGTAGGGGCCGAAGGAGAACGGCCGCAGCGGCGTCCACCAGCCGTAGTAGGGGCCCTCGATGAGCCCGCAGACCAGCGCGCCCAGGCCCAGCGTCGCCAGCACCGCGCCGGGCACGTCGACGCCGCGTTCGGCGGGCCGCCGGGTCTCCGGCATCAGGGCCAGCGCCCCGGCGATCAGCGCCAGGCCCAGCGGCAGGTTGATCCCGAACGCCCAGCGCCAGCCCAGCGAGGCCGCCAGCGCGCCGCCGAGCAGCGGGCCGAGCGCGGCCATCCCGCCGATCAGCGACCCCCAGATCCCGAACGCCACGGCCCGCTGGCGGCCGGTGAAGATCGCGTTCACGGTGGCCAGCGTGGCCGGCATGACCAGCGACGCCCCGACGCCCTGCAGGGCGCGGGCGGCGATCAGCACGCTGGCGTCGCCGGCCGCCGCGGCCAGCAGGCTCGCCGCCACGAACACCGCGGTGCCCAGCACGAACGTCCGGCGCCGCCCGGCCAGGTCGCCCGCCCGGCCGCAGGGGATCAGCAGCGCGGCGAAGACCATCGGGTAGATCGAGGTGATCCACTCGGCCTGGCCGGTGGTGGCGCCCAGTCCGTCGACGATCCGCGGGAGCATGACCCCGACGATGGTGGCGTCCACCACGATCAGGGAGACGCCCAGGCTCATCACGACCAGCGCCAGGTGACGCCGGCGTCTGGAGAGGGCGCCGTCCGCGGCGGGGGAGGAATCGGTGACGGTCGCGGCGGCGCTCAATCGATCATCCTGGCTCGGGTGGGGTCCTGACGTGCGCCTCAAACATAACCGCAGGGGTGGCAGGGTCCGTCCGGACCCCTCCCCCCGAAGACCCGGTCTGGGGATCTTCCTCGCAAAAGCGGATAACCGGGTCATGGCGCAAATTGTACCGGGCGGGCATGGGGAATGACCCGGACCGGCGACACCAGTGCCGGACCGTCGGAGGAGCGCCCCACAGGGTGCCCTTCGTTCCATCGAACTCGGGGGGCCCGGAAATGACCCAGTCACCGCCGAGTCCGCGGGACGCGCGGACCGCCGCCGAATACGTCGGCAGGGCACGCTGCCTCAAGGCCTGGTCCGGATTCTCCTACCGGGAACTGAGCCGCCGCGCCGCCGCCAACGGCGACCACCTCCCTCCGAGCACCCTGGCCACGGCCCTGCGCCGCACCTCTCTCCCGGCCGAGCCCCTGATCGCCGCGTTCGTCCGCGCCTGCGGCTGCGATCCCGCCACCGTCGCCGAATGGACCGCGGCCCGTCGCCGCATAGCCATGGCCGCAGAGAACGCCCTCACTCACCACCCGGCCGCCCAGCACGACGAGACGGCACGCACGGCCGCCCATCCGCCGCAGCCGGTCCGGCCCGGTGACGAGGACGCGGTGAACGTTCACCGGCGCCATGAGGCGGGCTGGAACGGGCTCGGAGGCCCGGCGTTACCGTCTGCGGCCCGGCGTCGGTCGTTCCGGGTCAGGGGACGGGCACGGTTGGTCGGGGCGGTGGCGGTCGGAGTCGTCACCGTGCTCGGGGCCACGGGGAGTTCGCCGGCGGACCGGGACGGCCGTTCGGGCGCCCGGATCGCGGGTGCGTCCGCCGCCGGCCCGCTGGCGGACGGGTGGTATCGCATCCACACGGCCGGGGACGGGCGTTGCCTGGGAGTCGCGGACGGGGACGGGGAGCCGCCGGTCGTGCGCCAGGACTGCCGGGCCGCCTCCGGCCAGCGGTTCCACTTCCGGCATGTCGGGCGGGCGGCGTACCGGATCCGGGGCCAGCGGCCACGGGGCGGGAGCGGCTGCCTCTCGGTGGACGGGGCACCGGATGCGGGCGGGCTGCGGCTGCGGGAGTGCTCGGCCGCCGATCCCGGGCAGTTGCTGACGGTCCGGGTGCTGCCGGGGGAGGACGCCGGTCGGCTGCGCGTGCGGGGCATGGCGGGCCTGGCCGTTCCGGTGCTCGTCCGGGCAGCCGAGGGCGATGGCCTGCGCTTCTACCTGTCCGCGCTGGACGGCGACGGCACCGTGCGCTAGCCGGGGCGGCGACGGTCCCTTCCCGTCTGATGCCCGGGAAGGGACCGCGGTGCCTCAGTGATGATGACGGTGGCACCGGTGGATGTAGACGGTGTCACTCCAGACGGTGATCGAGCGGTGCCGCGGGTGGAACCCGCGCGGGAAGGTCACGTGGGCGTGCACCCGGCCCTTGTAGTGCTCGCGGCCGTGGCACTTGCGGGCGACCGTCAGCGCGATGCCGCGCCGGTCGTGGTCGGACTTCCAGCCGCTCTCGTAGACCCGGCGGTCCTTGTAGAGCGTGACCCTGACGCGCAGCCGGTCGACCCGGTGGTTGCACCAGACCCGCCCGGTGACCTTGACCAGGCGACGGTGGTGGTGGCGGGTCCGCTCCGGGTCGCTGATCCGGACACGGCACCTGATCCTGGCCTTGGACTCGGCCTCGGGACCGCGGGCGGCCAGGGTGACCACCTGGTCGGCTCGTTGGCCACGGGGCGGGCTCTGGGCGGCCGACGCGGCGGGGACGACCGTCACGGCCGTCGCGGCGGCGGTCAGGCCCGCCAGCAGGCCCCGGCGAATGGTTTTCGGTGCCAAGGAATCCCTCCAGATGTCGAGGTTTCGATCCCGTTGTCGGGACCGGCGGGGTACGGCCCGTCCATTCCCGGATGGCACCGTTAGGGGAACGGATGACCCCGTTCGACATCGTTCGGAGGTGTTCGAGGGATTAGTTCCGGGCGTCCTCGGAGGAGATGTCGGTGTGCATGCGGATCATCGCCACCGGCTCGCCCATGTCCAGCACGCGCCGCGCCCCGTCCGGGGCCCAGCCCGCCGACTCCAGGAAGCGGCGCATCACCCGGTCGCCCTCGAACACCCAGCACACCACCGTGCCGAAGCCGTCCTCGCGGAGCAGGTCGACGCAGGCGGCCAGCAGCCGGCTGCCGTGCCCGGCCCGGCCGTGCAGCGGGTCGACCAGCAGCGTCACCAGCTCGGCGGCGGACGCCGGGTCCAGGTCGGGGTCCTCGGCGGGCGCGGTCGCGGCGAACCCCACCACCAGCTCCGACGACACCGCCACCAGCAGGCGGTGCCGGGCGCTCGGCGGGGCGACGGCCGCCTCGGTCCAGCGTTCCCGCCACACCGCCACGGCGTCCGGCTCGGTCACGCGGGCCAGCGCCTCGGCCGGCAGCAGGTCGCGGTAGCCCTCCCGCCACGCGCGGACCTGGATGTCGGTGACCGCGGCGGCATCCGCCCGCCGGGCGGGCCGTACGCCGACGTCAGCCATGGGCCGTCCCCTCCTTGATCACCGCCGTGCGCCCAGGCTATAGCCGTCCAGGGCCCGGGCGAGCCTGCGGACGCCCTCGGCCAGCTCGGCGACGGAGGCCGCCATCGCGTACCCGATCCGCAGGTACGCGCCGTCCGGTTCGGCGGGGAAGTACGGCCGCCCGGCGTTGACCACCACGCCCTCGCACAGCGCCGCGTCGGCCAGCGCGACGTCGTCCACCCCGTCCGGCAGCCGGGCCCACAGGTGCTGCCCTCCCCGAGGGGACTCGAACGCCAGGCCGGGCAGCTCCCGGGCCAGCGCGGCGGCCAGCGCGTCCCGGCGCTCGCGCAGCGCGGCGCGGACCGTCCGCCGGTGCCGCTCCCACGCCGGGGAGCTGACCAGGTCCAGCGCCGTCTCCTGCAGGTGCCGGGCCGGGAAGAACGAGTCCACCACCTGCAGGGCGCGCAGCCGTTCGGCGACCGGGCCGCGCGCGATCAGCGCCGCGATCCGCAGGCTCGGCGCAGCCGCCTTGGTCAGCGAGGAGATGTGCACCACCCGCCCGTCGGGGTCGTCGGCGGCCAGCGGCGGGGGAGCGGGCTCGATCGCCAGATGCCGCGCGAAGTCGTCCTCGATGACGAACGCCCCGGCGGCCCGCGCCACCGACAGCACCTGCTCGCGCCGGTCGGGGGACAGCACCGCGCCGGTCGGGTTGTGGAACGTCGGCTGGCAGTAGAACGCCCGCGCGCCCGTCATCGCGAACGCGTCCGCCAGCAGGTCCGGCCGCACTCCCGAGCCGTCCACCGGCACCGGGACCGTGTGCAGGCCCGCCGCCCGCGCCGCCGACAGCACCCCCTGGTAGGTCGGCGACTCCACCAGCAGCGGGGCGCCGGGCGCCAGCATGGCGCGCAGCGCGATGCCGATCGCCTGCTGCCCGCCGCCGGTGATCAGCACGTCGGCCGGGGTGATCTCGCCGCCGACCGCACGGGCGAACCACGCCCGCAATCCGCCGATCCCGGCGAGCGGCGGGCGTTCCCAGGCGTCCGGGCGGCGCGCGGCGCGGGCCGCGGCGGTCGCCAGCGCCTGCAGCGGCTGCAGGGACGCGGGCAGATATCCGCCGCCCATCGCGATCACGCCCTCCGGGGGAGGGGTGAGCAGCGCGGCGACCCCGCCGGGGTCCACCGCGCGGTCGCCCAGCGCGACCGCCTGCCAGCCGTGGTCGGCCGGCCGCCGGGCCCGCACCCCGCGGGGGCGCTCGGCCACGAACGTGCCGCTGCCCGGCCGGGTGACCACCAGGCCCTCGGCGGCCAGCCGCGCCAGCGCCCGCGACACGGTCACCGGGCTCACCCCCAGCCGGGCCACCAGCGCCCGGCTGGACGGCAGCCGGTCCCCGGGCCGCAGCCGGGCCGCCTCGGTGCGCAGCAGATCGGCCACGGAGGCGATACTGCTATCCTGTTGCATGAGAAACAACGATAGCGCTACTACTCCCCGGTCGATAGCGCTGGGCGGCGGCCTGGCCGGTCTCGGCGTGCTGGTCTTCTCGTTCTCGCTGCCCGCCACCGTGCTCGCGCTGGACGGCCTGGACCCGTACCTGATCGGCATCGGACGGGCCGCGGTGGCCGCCCTGCTCGCCGCCGCCGCGCTGGCCGCCGCGGTGGCGCGCCCACCGTCCCGGCGGGACGTCCCGGGGCTGCTGGCGGTCGGCCTCGGCGTGATCTTCGGCTTCCCCGTGCTGTCCACCCTGGCCCTCGACGCGGGCGCCTCCGCCGCGCACGGCGGGGTGGTGATCGGGCTGCTGCCCGCCGCCACCGCCGTCTTCGCCGCACTGCGGGTCAGCGAACGCCCCTCCCCGTCGTTCTGGCTCGGCAGCGCGACGGGAGCGCTGGCGATCACGGCGTTCACCGTGGCCGAGGGCGGCGGCACGGTCACCGCGGCCGACCTGCTGCTGGTCGGGGCGCTGATCGCCGGAGGGTACGGCTACGCCGAGGGCGGGCGGCTGGCCCGTCACATGCCCGGCTGGCAGATCATCTCCTGGGCGCTGGTGCTGATGGCGCCGATCACCGTCCCGGTGACGATCGCGCTGCTGGCCGCCACCCCGCCGGTGTGGACGGCCGAGGCGGCGATCGGCTTCGGCTACGTGACGGCGTTCTCGATGTACCTGGGCTTCTTCGCCTGGTACGCGGGCATGGGGCGGCTCGGTGTGGCCAAGGCCGGCCAGTTCCAGCTCGCCCAGCCGATCCTCACCCTGGTCTGGTCGGCGCTGCTGCTCGGCGAGCACCTCACCCCCGCCACCTGGGTCGCCGCGATCGCCGTCGTGGCCTGCGTCGCCTGGACCCAGCGGGCCCGCGTCCGCACCGCCCCGCCGGCCGCCGCGCTCCGCCGCCCGGGGGTGCACCAGCCGACCGCGTGAACGCGACCGCCTCCCCGTGCGTTCTAAGATCACGTGTCGATCTTTCGGAGGTGGCCGCGCATGCGGTGGATCCGCCGGGCGGGGCGGGCGCTGGCCTGGGCCGCGGGCTACGCGCTGGCCCTGCTCGGCCTCTTCCTGGCGCACGCGTGGGCGGGACTGCAGACCGAGCCGTGGTCCGGCGGCACCACGGTCAACGCCCTGTGGGCGAGGCACCAGTGGGTGGGCGAGCCGCACACCGAGCAGGAGTACCGGGCGCTGGCGGACCTGCTGCGCCGCAACCGCATCACCGACGTGTTCTTCCACGCCGGCCCGTTCGAGGCGGACGGCAGCGTCCCGCCCGCCAAGTACGTCAACGCCCGCAGGCTGGTCGAGGCGATGCGCGCGCACGCCCCGGGAGTCCGGGTGCAGGCGTACCTGGGCCAGATCCGCAAGGTGGACGGGCACGGCCTGGTCGACCTGGACGACCCGGCCGTCCGCGCCCGGGTGCTGGAGACCGACCGGATCTTCCTGGACCTGGGCTTCGAGGGGATCCACTACGACTTCGAGCCGATCTACCCCGACGACCAGGCGTTCCTGGACCTGCTCGGCCGCACCCGCGACCTGACCCGCTCCAGGGGCGCCGTGCTGTCGGTCGCCATCGAGCAGCTCACCCTCGTCGACCGGGCGCAGCCGATCTACCGGGCCTTCATCCCCCGCGGCTGGAACCAGAGCGTCCACTACCCGCCCCGCCCCACCCGGGACTACCTGCGCCGCGTCGCCGACCTGTCCGACCAGGTCGCGATCATGACCTACGACGTGAGCCTGCCGACGAAGGCCATGGTCAACTGGCACTTCGCCTGGCACACCGAGCAGACGCTGCGGCTCATCGGCGACCGCACCACGGTGTTCATGGGCGTCCCCACGTACCGTCCGCTGATGGACTGGGCGGAAGATCTACCTACGGCCCTGCGCGGCGTCCGTCGCGGCCTGGACGCCCTGGACCGCCCGCCCGCCATGCCCTTCGGCGTCGGCGTCTACGCCGAGTGGACCACCGACGCCGGCGACTGGGCCCGTTACAGGGCCGACTGGCTGACCGTCCGGGAATAAAAGCTTGGCCTGCTCGTTACCCCCTTTGTAACGTTCCCGAACGCCCGTCTTCGCAGGTAAAAGCAGTGTCATGAAGACGCCTGCACGGGGGTAGGCAACGGTGCGGACCAGCGGCCGGTGGGGGTCGGCGGCCGGTCGACAGGAGGGTGCAGTCGTCGACTGCTGGGAGTGAGGTCGATGAAGATGGAGGAGACCGCAATGGTGACCCACCGCCTCGGTGAGCTGGCGGCGGAGTTCTCCGGCTGGCGCTTCGGCCGCGGAGGCTCGGGGTACTGGTGGGCCGTCCGCGGCAACGAACTGGTGCGCACGCTCAGCCTCGACGAACTGCGCGCGCGCCTGAACGAGCTGTCGTCCACCACCGCGGCCAACGGCGCGAGCTGACTCCCGGCGGGCATCTCACCTCCACCCCGTGAGCCCGACCGTCCCGACCCGCACGGCCCGCCCGGCCCCCGGGCGGGCCGCGCCCGCCCGCGTTACTCAATCGAGGCCGGAAAACCTCCGCGAATCCTGCCGTAACGACTCTTTTCCGTGCCACGATGTCGGTGTAGACGCCGCGGCTGTACGTACCCCCGAGCGCACAGCCGCGGCGTCTCCCCATGCCGGTCCCGGGCCGGGCGCGGGCGTCGCCCCCCGGGGCGCCGCGGCGGTCCCCGCCCAGGTCGGATCGGCCCTGCAGGCGCATCTTGACCGGTTGGACCGGTACCGTTCGGGTCATGGCACCCAGCACTACTAGTGACGCCCCGTTCGGGCGGATGTTGACCGCGATGGTCACGCCGTTCGCCCCCGACGGCTCCGTGGACTACGACGGCGCCGCGCGGCTGGCCGCCCACCTGGTCGACGAGCAGCGCAACGACGGCCTGGTCGTCAGCGGCACCACCGGCGAGTCCCCGACCACCAGCGACGAGGAGAAGGACCGCCTGCTGCGGGCGGTGATCGAGGCGGTCGGCGACCGCGCGATGGTGGTGGCCGGGGTGGGCACCAACGACACCGCCCACACGCTGGAGCTGGCCCGGGCTGCGGAGCGGGCGGGTGCGCACGGCCTGCTGGTCGTCACCCCGTACTACAACAAGCCGCCGCAGGAGGGCCTGCTGGCGCACTTCCGGGCGGTGGCCGACGCCACCGGGCTGCCCAACATGCTGTACGACATCCCGGGCCGCACCGGCACGCCGATCCACTCCGAGACGCTGCTGAGGCTGGCCGAGCACCCGCGGATCACCGCGGTCAAGGACGCCAAGGGCGACCTGTTCGCCGCCTCGAAGGTGATGGCGGCCACCGACCTGGCGTTCTACTCCGGCGACGACAACCTCAACCTGCCGTGGCTGTCGGTGGGCGCCGCCGGGTTCGTCAGCGTCGTCGGCCATGTCGTCGGGGCCGACCTGCATGAGATGATCGAGGCGTACCGGGCCGGCGACGTCGGCCGGGCGCTGGCGATCCACCGCCGGCTGCTGCCGGTGGTCACCGCGATCATGACCCGCACGCAGGGCGCCATCGCCGTCAAGGCGGCGCTGGACCTGCTGGGCCGCCCCGGCGGCACGGTGCGCCCGCCGCTGGTTCCGGCCTCGCCCGAATTCATCGCGGGCCTGCGGGAAGACCTCGGACAAGGTGGAGTCAAGGTGCCGGAGGTGCATTCGTGAACGGCACGTACCGGACGTGCGGACGGGTGGGATGCCGGTGAGCCATCCGCATCCGGAGTTGTCCGCCCCGCCCGCCCTCGCGCCCGACGGGATGCGCATCGTCGCGCTCGGCGGCCTCGGCGAGATCGGCCGCAACATGACGGTGTTCGAGTTCGGCGGCCGGCTGCTGATCGTGGACTGCGGGGTGCTGTTCCCCGAGGAGGAGCAGCCGGGGATCGACCTGATCCTGCCGGACTTCGAGTACATCAGGGACCGGCTCGACGACGTGGAGGCGGTGGTCCTTACCCACGGGCACGAGGACCACATCGGCGGGGTGCCGTTCCTGCTGAAGGAACGGGCCGACATCCCGCTGGTCGGCTCCACGCTGACGCTGGCGCTGATCGAGGCCAAGCTGACCGAGCACCGCATCAGGCCGGTGACGGTGCGGGTGACGGAGAACGAGCGGCACCGGTTCGGCCCGTTCGAGTGCGAGTTCCTGGCGGTCAACCACTCGATCCCGGACGCGCTGGCGGTGGCGATCCGCACGCCAGCCGGGCTGGTGCTGCACACCGGCGACTTCAAGATGGACCAGCTCCCGCTGGACGGCCGGCTGACCGACCTCGGGGCGTTCGCCCGGCTCGGCGCCGAGGGCATCGACCTGCTGCTGTGCGACTCGACGAACGCCGAGGTGCCCGGGTTCGTCACCAGCGAGCGGGAGATCGGCCCGGTCATCGACGAGGTGTTCCGCACCGCGCAGGAGCGGATCATCGTGGCCTGCTTCGCCTCGCACATCCACCGGGTGCAGCAGGTGCTGGACGCCGCCGCCGCCAACGGGCGCAAGGTGTGCTTCGTGGGCCGTTCGATGGTCCGCAACATGGGCGTGGCGGGCGAGCTGGGCTACCTGCGGGTGCCGGACGGCATCCTGATCGAGCAGCGGCAGATCGAGGACGTCCCGCCGGACCGGCTGGTGCTGGTGTGCACCGGGTCGCAGGGCGAGCCGATGTCGGCGCTGTCGCGGATGGCCAACCGCGACCACCAGATCCGCATCACCGAGCGCGACACGGTGATGCTGGCCTCCTCGCTGATCCCCGGCAACGAGAACGCCGTCAACCGGGTCATCAACGGCCTGACCCGCTGGGGCGCCCGCGTCGTGCACAAGGGCAACGCGCTGGTGCACGTGTCCGGGCACGCCTCGGCCGGCGAGCTGCTGTACGTGCTCAACCTGACCAGGCCCGGCAACTTCATGCCGGTGCACGGCGAGTGGCGGCACCTGAAGGCCAACGCCCGGCTGGCCGAGCTGACCGGCGTGCCCAGGGAGAACATCGTCATCGCCGAGGACGGCGTGGTGGTGGACCTGGTCGGCGGGCAGGCGAAGATCGTCGGCGCGGTCCCGGCCGGCTACGTGTACGTCGACGGCCTGTCGGTGGGCGAGATCACCGAGACGTCGCTGAAGGACCGCCGGATCCTCGGCGAGGAGGGCTTCGTGTCGGTCGTGGTCGGCGTGGACTCCTCCTCCGGCAAGCTGGTGGCCGGCCCGGAGATCCACGCCCGCGGCGCGGGCATCGCCGACGAGGACTTCGACGAGGTCATCGAGCGGATCGAGGCGGTGCTGCGGGAGGCCGCCGCCGACGGCGTCAGCGACCTGCCCCAGCTCAGCCAGCTGATCCGCCGCACCGTGGGCCGCTGGGTGAACGAGAACTACCGCCGCCGCCCGATGATCGTCCCGGTGGTGGTGGAGGTCTGACCGGCGCCGCGGCCGGCGCCGCGGCCCGACACGCGGACCGGACATTGCCGGGGTTTCGGCCGGGCTCCTCGTTACCCTCGTCATCATGGCCACACGTGCGTCTGGAGGAGCCCGGGGCTCCTCGCGTACGCGCGCGAGCGCGGCGAAGAAGCCCGCGGGCAAGGCGGGTGCCGAGCCGCGCAGGCGCCCGGCCGGCGGCGGGCCGGCATCCCGCAGGGGCGGTACGCCGCCGAAGGGCTCCGGCCGCCGGCCGGCCAAGGGCAGGGCGCCGCAGCGCCGGCCCGACCCGCTCGGCGCGCTGATCCGCGGCTGCTTCCGGCTGGTGTTCCGGCTGTACCTGGTGCTGGCCGCCGGGGTGGGATCGATCTTCCGGGCGTACGGCCGGGGCGCCCGCGACCTGGACGCCGAGCACCGCCGCGACGGGCTGGGGCTGGCGCTGCTCGGCGCGGCGATCGTGCTGGCCTCGGTCACCTGGTTCCGTCCCGAGGGCGTCGTCACCCGGGCCCTGGAGCAGGTCGTCCGCGGCTCCCTCGGCAAGCTGGCGATGGCGCTGCCGATCATGGTGGCCGCGCTGGCCTGGCGGACGCTGCGCCACCCGGAGCGCAACGAGGACACCGGCCGTGTGGTCATCGGCGCCAGCGCCCTCGTGGTCGGGATCCTCGGCATCGTCCACATCGGCGCCGGCACCCCGTACCCGGGGAACGGCATGGGCCCGGTCCGCAAGGCCGGCGGTGTCGTGGGCTGGCTGGTGTCGGCCCCGCTGGAGACCGCGCTCAGCGCCTGGGTCGCCGTTCCGCTGCTGCTGCTGGTGACCGGCTTCGGGCTGCTGGTGGTCACCGCCACCCCGGTGCACCGGGTGCCCGAACGCCTCCGCGACCTGCGGGACATGGTGATGCTCCGCGAGCGCGGCACCGTCGAGGACTACCTGGAGGACGCCGAGCCGCCCGCGGAGGAGCCCCCCAAGCCCAAGCGGCGGCGCACGACCAAGGCCCGCAAGGGGGCCGACGAGCCCGCCGACGACGACCTGGAGATCGGCGAGCACTCCCGGCCGTACGACACCCCCGTGCTGGAGGAGGGCGACACCAAGCCGGAGCCGCTGCGCGACCTGGCCGACGATCTCTTCGAGCCGGAGGCCGCGCCCGAGCCCGAGCCCGCGCCGGAGCCCGCGCCGCCCGCCCCGGTCCGGGAGCTGCCCGAGCCGTCCCCGCCGCCCCGCCAGATCGAGCAGCTTCCGCTGTCGTCGTCCGGGGAGATCTACCAGCTCCCCGACCCGTCGGCGCTGCGGCCCGGCAGCGTCGCCAAGCCGCGCACCAAGGCCAACGACGTGGTGGTGGCGGCGCTGACCGGGGTGCTGGAGCAGTTCGACATCGACGCGCAGGTCACCGGGTTCACCCGGGGGCCGACGATCACCCGCTACGAGATCGAGCTGGGCCCGGCGGTGAAGGTGGAGAAGGTCACCGCCCTCACCAAGAACATCGCCTACGCGGTCAAGAGCCCCGACGTGCGGATCATCTCCCCGATCCCCGGCAAGTCCGCGATCGGCGTGGAGATCCCCAACGTCGACAAGGACATCGTCAGCCTCGGCGACGTGCTGCGCTCCCCGGCGGCCACCAACGAGCACCATCCGATGGTGGTGGGGCTCGGCAAGGACGTCGAGGGCCGCACCGTGGTGGCCAACCTGGCCAAGATGCCGCACATCCTGATCGCCGGCGCCACCGGCGCGGGCAAGTCGACCTGCATCAACGGGCTGATCACCTCGGTGCTGATGCGGGCCACGCCGGACGAGGTGCGGATGGTGCTGGTGGACCCCAAGCGGGTCGAGCTGACCATGTACCAGGGGATCCCGCACCTGATCACCCCGATCATCACCGACCCCAAGAAGGCCGCCGAGGCGCTGCAGTGGGTCGTGGGGGAGATGGACCGCCGCTACGACGACCTGGCTGCCTCGGGCTTCCGGCACATCGACGACTTCAACAAGGCGGTGCGGGCCGGGCACCTCAAGCCCCCGCCCGGCAGCGAGCGGGTCTACCAGCCGTACCCGTACCTGCTGGTGATCGTCGACGAGCTGGCCGACCTGATGATGGTCGCGCCGCGCGACGTGGAGGACTCGGTCGTGCGCATCACCCAGCTCGCCCGCGCCGCCGGCATCCACCTGGTGCTGGCCACCCAGCGGCCCAGCGTCGACGTGGTCACCGGCCTGATCAAGGCGAACGTGCCGTCCCGGCTGGCGTTCGCCACCTCCTCGCTGGCCGACAGCCGGGTCATCCTGGACCAGCCGGGCGCCGAGAAGCTGGTCGGCCAGGGCGACGCGCTGTTCCTGCCGATGGGCGCCAGCAAGCCGATGCGGATCCAGAACGCCTACGTGTCGGAAAAGGAGATCCAGGCGGTGGTGGCGCACTGCAAAGCGCAGATGCAGCCGGTCTACCGCGAGGACGTCACCGAATCCGCGGCGCCCAAGAAGGAGATCGACGAGGACATCGGCGACGACATGGATCTGCTGCTGCAGGCCATCGAACTCGTCGTCACCACGCAGTTCGGATCCACCTCGATGCTGCAGCGCAAACTGCGCGTCGGGTTCGCCAAGGCGGGCCGGTTGATGGATCTGATGGAAAGTCGCGACATCGTCGGGCCCAGCGAGGGCTCCAAGGCCAGGGACGTGCTGGTCAAGCCGGACGACCTGCCCGAAGTGCTGGACCGCGTGCGGAGCGGGCGGTAGCGGCCCGTACGGGGTGGGACGGGGGTTACCGGGCGATCGCCGGGATGTTCCCCGAATGATGCGAAATCTTGCCCTGTTTCGAACGCGTCGCGTATCGCCGAGCGGGCATGTGGCTTCCTAGACTGGACCGCGCGGGAGCGGTTCAGGCGAAGAAGCTCTCATGTTCGCCCTGGTCGGTCGTGGGAACGGCCGATCTGACAAATTCAGGAGGCTCGCGTGAGCATCGGTGAGACCCTGGCGGTGGCCCGTCGAGAAGCCGGTCTCACCGTTGATCAGGTGAGCGAGCGGACCCGGATCCGGGCCGCCGTGGTGCGCGCCATCGAGCACGACGACTTCGCCCCCTGCGGGGGCGACTTCTACGCCCGCGGCCATATCCGCAGCATCGCCAAGGTGGTCGGCGCCGACCCCGGCCCGCTGATCGAGGAGTACGACGCCGCGCACGGCTCGCCGCAGCCGGTGTCGGCGGTGGCGGCGTTCGAACCGGAGATGCCGGTCAAGATCAGGGAGCGCCGGTCGCCCAACTGGAGCGCCGCGATGGCCGCCGCCCTGGTGCTGGTGCTGCTGTACGGGGTGGTCCGGGCGATCAGCGGGGCGCAGGATCCGCAGACCGCCCGCCCCGTCGCCGTCCCCACCGAGGTGCGGCCCGGCACGGCCGCGCCGGCGACGCCCCGGCCGCCGGACCGGGACGCGGTGGCGGCGGTGCCCGAAAAGCCGCGCAGGGACGACACCGTCGAGGTGCTGGTCAGGGCCAAGCGGTCCAGCTGGCTGAACGTCCGCGACGACAAGGGCAAGCAGTTGTTCAGCGGGCTGCTGGCCAAGGGCGAGACCATGCAGTGGAGCGCCCGCAAGCAGATCCGGATCCTGATCGGCAACGGCGGCGGCGTCGAGCTCACCGTCAACGGCAAGAACCTGGGCGTCCCCGGCACCGACGGCCAGGTGCTGCGGCTCAGCTTCGGCCCGGACGATCCGGACGGCGCCTGAGCTCCCGCGTCCGAGTGTCGGGCGGTGCGCGGAGCCCACTACCTTTAGACCATGTCCACGCCCCGCACTGTCTCCCTGGTGACGCTCGGATGCGCGCGCAACGAGGTCGACTCCGAAGAGCTCGCCGCGCGCCTGGAGAACGCCGGCTGGAAGCTGGTCGACGACACCGGCGAGGCCGGCGTGGTGGTGGTCAACACCTGCGGCTTCATCGACGCCGCCAAGAAGGACTCCATCGACACCCTGCTGGCCGCGCACGACTCCGGCGCCAAGGTGGTCGCGGCCGGCTGCCTGGCCGAACGGTACGGCGCCGAGCTGGCCGAGTCGCTGCCCGAGGCGGACGCCGTGCTGGGGTTCGACGACTACGCCGAGATCGGCGACCGGCTCGAGGACGTGCTGGCCGGGGTGCGCCGCCCCGCGCACGCCCCCCGGGACCGCCGCACCCTGCTGCCGATCACCCCGGTGCGGCGCCGGGAGTCGGCCCGGCGGGTGGCGATCCCGGGGCACGGCGACGAGCTGCCGGAGGGCGTCGCGCCCGCGTCCGGCCCGCGGGTGCTGCGGCGGCGGCTGGGCGGCGGTCCGGTCGCCCCGCTCAAGCTGGCCTCCGGCTGCGACCGGCGCTGCACGTTCTGCGCCATCCCGGCGTTCCGCGGCGCCTACGTCTCCCGCGACCCGGCCGAGGTGCTGGAGGAGGCCGGCTGGCTGGCCGGGCACGGCGTCCGGGAGCTGGTGCTGGTCAGCGAGAACTCCACCTCCTACGGCAAGGACCTGGGGGACCTGCGGGCCCTGGAGGCGCTGCTGCCGAGGCTGGCGGCGGTGCAGGGCATCGAGCGGGTCCGCCTGAGCTACCTGCAACCGGCCGAGCTGCGGCCGGGGCTGATCGAGGTGCTGGCCGGCACGCCCGGTGTGGCGCCGTACTTCGACCTGTCGTTCCAGCACGCCAGCGGGCCGGTGCTGCGCCGGATGCGGCGGTTCGGGGACCGCGAGTCGTTCCTGGAGCTGCTGGCCCGCATCCGGGACCTGGCCCCCGAGGCGGGCGTGCGGTCCAACTTCATCGTGGGCTTCCCGGGGGAGACCGAGGACGACCTGGAGGAGCTGATCTCCTTCCTGTCCGAGGCCCGGCTGGATGCGATCGGCGTGTTCGGGTACTCCGACGAGGACGGCACGGAGGCGGCCTCGTTCGACGGGAAGCTGGACGAGGCGGAGATCGCACGGCGGGTGACGGAGGTGTCCGAACTGGCCGAGGAGCTGACCGCGCAGCGCGCCGAGGACCGGATCGGCACCGAGCTGTCGGTGCTGATCGAGGAGCAGGCGGCGCCGGACGAGTGGGAGGGCCGCGCCGCGCACCAGGCCCCCGAGGTGGACGGCATCGTCCTGGTCCGCGGCACGGACCTGGCGGTGGGCGACCTGGTCACCGCGACCGCGGTGGACAGCGACGGCGTCGACCTGATCGCGGAGGTCTCCGGGACGGACGTCCCATGAGCGCGGCCGCGCCGGATCCGGTGGCCGGGCGGGGGCCGGGGTCGGCCTCCGCCAGCGTCTACAACGTCGCCAACCTGCTGACGCTGATCCGGATCCTGCTGGTGCCGGTGTTCGCCTGGCTGCTGCTGCAGGACGGCACCGGCTGGCGGCTCGCGGCGTTCGCGGTGTTCGCGCTGGCCTCGGTGACCGACAAGATCGACGGGGATCTGGCCCGCAAGTACGACCTGGTCACCGACTTCGGCAAGATCGCCGACCCGATCGCCGACAAGGCGCTGACCGGCGCGGCGCTGGTCGGCCTGTCGGTCCTGGGGGAGCTGTGGTGGTGGGTCACCGCGGTGATCCTGGTCCGCGAGCTGGGCATCACGGTGCTGCGGTTCGTGGTGATCCGGCACGGGGTGATCCCGGCCAGCAAGGGCGGCAAGCTCAAGACGCTGCTGCAGATCGTGGCGATCGGGCTGTTCATCCTGCCCGGCCCGCTGGACCCGCTGCGCTGGGCCGCGATGGGCGGCGCGCTGGTGGTCACCGTGGTGACCGGGGTGGACTACGTCGTGCAGGCCTGGCGGCTGCGCCGTACCGCGGCGCCGTAGCCCGCGGCCGCCCGCCGGCCGTGAGATCATGACCGCCGTCCGGTCGGGCCTGCGGCGAGGGGGTACGGATGCGCGTCGAGCTGGTGACGGTGGGCGACGAACTGCTGCTCGGCGACACCGTGAACGGGAACGCGGCCTGGCTGGGGCGGCGGCTGGCCGAGGCCGGCGTGGAGGTCACCCGCAGCGTGGTGGTCGGCGACCTGCTGGCGGAGATCGTCGAGGCGGTCACCGCCGCGCTCGGCCGTGCCGACGCCGTGATCGTCACCGGCGGGCTCGGCCCCACCTACGACGACCTGACCCGGGACGCGCTGGCCGCGGCGGCGGGCGTGCCGCTGGTCCTGGACAAGGACCTGGAACGGCGGCTGCGCGACCGGGTGGCCGCCGCCGGGCGGACGCTGGTGCCGATGGCGCTGCGGATGGCCGAGGTGCCGGAGGGCGCCCGCGTCCTGCCCAACCCGGTGGGCAGCGCGCCGGGCCTGCGGGTGAAGCTGCCCGGCGGGGTGGCGTACGCGCTGCCCGGGGTGCCCCGCGAGATGCGCGCCATCATGACCGGGACGGTGCTGCCGGAGCTGCGCGCGGCCATCTCGGGGACGCCTGCGGTGCGGCGGATCCTGCGCACCGCCGGAGTGTGGGAGTCGGAGCTGGCCGACCGGCTGGCCCCCGTCGAGGCGCTGGAGGGGGTGCGGCTGGCGTACCTGCCCGACCCGGCCGAGGTCAGGGTGCGCATCACCGCGACCGGCCCGGACGCCGAGGCGCTGGCCGGCCGCGCCGAACGGATGGCCCGTGAGCTGCTGGGCCCGGCCGTGTACGGGGAGGACGCCGACACCCTCGACCGGGTGGTGCACCGGCTGCTGGCGGAACGGTCGGCGACCGTGGCCACCGCCGAGTCGCTGACCGGCGGACTGCTCGGCGCCGAGCTGACCGCCATGCCGGGCTCGTCGGCCACCTACGCCGGCGGCGTCGTGGCCTACGCCACCCGGCTCAAGCACGAGCTGCTGGGCGTTCCGCGGGAACTGCTGGACGCCGAGGGGGCCGTGCACCCCGACGTGGCCGCCGCCATGGCCGCCGGGGTGCGGGACCGGCTCGGCGCGACCTACGGCCTGGCGGTGACGGGGGTGGCCGGTCCGGAGCCGCAGGACGGGCGTCCGGTGGGCACGGTGTACATCGCGGTGGCCGGACCCGGCTGTGACCCGAGGGTGACAGCTCCGGACCTGCCGGTGCCCTCCGACGCCGCCGCGGCCCGCGCCCCGGTCCGCCGGATGACCGTGGTTCACGCTCTTGACCTGCTGCGACGTACCCTGCTCGGGGTGGCCGGGGAAACCGGCCGCGATGATCTACCCGCCCATCGGGAAGAGCGGGGCTGATTACAGCGTTACGTTCGGAGCGAACACGAAATCTGCGATCTGCCATGGTCGCCTGGTAGACAGGTACGGTGGAGACATTCGAGGGCCGAAACTCGGGGAGGGAGCGAGCGATGGTACTGCTTCGCCAGCTGCTCGGTGACGTACTGCGGCGGCTGCGGCTGCGCCAGGGTCGCACCCTTCGCGAGGTGTCCGCGGCGGCGAGAGTGTCCCTGGGTTACCTGTCGGAGGTCGAGCGAGGGCAGAAGGAGGCCTCCTCGGAGCTGCTCGCCTCGATCTGCAAGGCGCTGGGGGTGCCGCTGTCGCACGTGCTGCGCGAGGTCGCCGACCAGCTCGCGCTGGCCGAACTGCAGCAGGAGCCGGTGATGGCGGGGGCGCCGCCCGAGCACGAGCGGCTCGGGGAGGAGTTGGACCGCGAGTCCATCTCCGCGGACCAGATCCCGGCCACCCCGGAGGAGATCACCGGCGAGTTCCGCGCCGACATGGTCGCCGCCTGAGGCCGCGGGCGGGGCGTATTCCCCGTCCGGTGGTGAGCTAGTTCGCGATTGGGGCCGGTCATTGCGGGGATGCCGGGTCAGGTAAGGCAGCTGACTCGGAAGGAGCCGACGATGGCGACGGTCAATAGCCCCCTCAAGGACGAGACCGCCCTGCGCACCACCGCTGACGCGTTGCAGGGCGCGCTGGTGGACCTGATCGACCTCTCGCTGGTGGCCAAGCAGGCGCACTGGAACCTGACCGGCCGCAGCTTCCGGTCGGTGCACCTGCAGCTCGACGAGGTCGTGGCGCTGGCCCGCCAGTACACCGACACGGTGGCCGAACGTGCGGTGGCGCTCGGCATCAACCCCGACGGGCGGGTGCGCACGGTGGCCGACCACACCAAGATCCGCCAGCCGGACGGCGGCTACCAGTCCGACGACAAGGTCATCGCCTCGATGACCGACACGCTGGCCCAGGTCATCGCCCGTTTCCGGGAGCGGATCAAGGCCACCGAGGAGACCGACCTGGTCACCCAGGACATCTTCATCAACCTCACCGCCGGGCTGGAGAAGCAGCACTGGATGTTCGAGGTCCAGACCCAGTGACGCTCCCGGCCTCCGCCGCATCGGCGGACGACGGGAACGGGGCCCCGGTCCGATGTCGGACCGGGGCCCCGTGGCGTTCACGCGTCTCCCACCAGCCGGTCCCGCCGGACGGACCGGACCGGCGGTGTCACCGGCGCACGGACGGGGTCAGGGGCGGGGCTGGCAGCGGGGGCACCAGAAGGTGATCCGTTTGCGGTCGTCCGGGCCCTGGTAGGCGCGTTCGACGCGGGTGCCGCAGCGGCGGCAGGGACGGCCGGCGCGCCCGTACACCCAGTGCTCGTGGCCCGGCCGCAGGTCACCGGTGGTGATGTGGCCGTGCCGCCGCTTGTTGGCCTCCAGCAGCCGGTGCGCCAGGTCCACCAGGCCCGGCAGGTCCGCCACCTCGCCGACCGGACGCCACGGGTGCACGCCGCGCAGGAAGCACAGCTCGCTCTTGTAGACGTTGCCGATGCCCGCCAGCCTGCTCTGGTCCAGCAGGGCCTCGCCGATCGGGCGCCCGGGACGCTGGAGCAGCCGGCGGACGGCCTCGGCCGGATCCCAGTCCGGCCCGAGCAGGTCCGGCCCCAGATGGCCGACCGCGCGGTGCTCCTCGCCGGTGCGCAGCAGTTCCACGACGCCCAGCGAGTAGCCCAGCGCCAGCCACTCGGCGTTGCCCAGCGCCAGCCGGATCCGGGGGTCGCGGGGCGGCCGACCGGCGCGGCGGATCCGCCAGACGCCGTCCATCATCAGGTGGGTGTGCACGGTCACCGCCCCGTCCACCCTGATCAGCAGGTGCTTGCCGCGGGACCGGGCCTCGCGCACGGTACGGCCGCGCAGGTCGGCGGTGGCCAGCCGGGGCACCCGGAAGTCGCTGACGGTCAGCGGCCGCCCCGCCAGCGCCTCGTGCAGCCGGTCGGCGGCCAGCCAGACGGTGTCGCCCTCCGGCATCGCCGCGCCCTCAGATCAGCGAGGGGCTCTGCCAGGCCGCCGGGTCCTTGGTCAGCTCGGCCACGTCCGGGGGCAGCTCACCGGACGCGATGTGCTCCAGGGTGACCGACTCCAGGATGTGGCGTTCGCTGGCGCGCAGCGCGATCCACACCTCCTGCAGCGAGCGGGCCGCCCCCTGGTAGCCGACGTGCTCGGGGCGCTCCCCGCGCACGCCGAGCAGCGGCCCGTCGATGGCGCGGATGATGTCGGCCAGCGAGATCCCGCCGGGCGGCCTGGCCAGCCAGTAGCCGCCGTCCGGTCCGCGCTGGCTGCGCACCAGCCCGGACCGGCGGAGCTGGCCGAGGATGTTCTCCAGGAACTTGGGCGGGATCTGCTGGGCCTCGGCGAGCTGGACCGCGGTCACCGGGCTGCTCCCGGCCACCGCCAGCTCCGCGGCGGCACGCAGTGCGTAGTCGACCCGGGCGGACAATCGCATGTCTCCAGTATCCCTTGTCGATCACACTGGTTTGGTTGGTCATCCTCCGTGACCGCCGCCGGCCGCGTCCGCCGCGGCCAGGCCCAGCAGCTCGGCGGCGGCGCGGGCGTTGGCCAGGGTGGCGCCGTACGTGGCCAGATAGGCCAGCCGGCCCTCCGGCCGCCACACCGGCAGACCCATCTCCACCAGCACCGCGTCCGGACGCGCCGCCAGCAGGGCGTTGACGAGCCTGCGCTGGCCGGCGTGCCGGTGGGCGTCGCGCACCACGATCACCAGCCCGCGGCCGGCCGCCCGTTCCAGCAGGGGACCGGGCGCGGCGGCCTCCCCGTCCACCCGGACCATGTCGGACGCCCACGGCCCCAGGCCCCAGGGGGTCGGGCCGACCGCGATGTTGCCGGGCGCCTCCAGCTCCACCACCAGCGGGTCGGGCAGGTCGGGCAGCTCGCCGGAGAACGTCAGCGCCCGCCGCGCCGCCTCCAGGGCCGCCGGCCGGTCCGTCCCGGCCGACGGCGCCCCGGCCAGCCAGGCCCGCAGCGCCCGGCCGCGTTCGGCCGCGTCCTCCAGCCGTTCGGCGGCCAGCCGCCCGTCCCGGACGGCCGCCACGATCGCCGCGACCGTCGCCCGGGTGGTGTCCTCCTGCTCCCGCGGGCCCAGGCACAGCAGGTCCGCGCCCGCCGCCAGCGCCCGCACCGACGCCTCGGGGATGCCGATCGACCCGCTGGCGCCCTTCATGTCCAGGGCGTCGGTGACGACGACGCCGTCGAACCCGAGCCTTCCGCGCAGCAGCCCGGTGATCACCGCGTGCGACAGCGTGGCGGGCTCCCCGCCGGTGAGCGCCGGGACGTTCAGATGCCCGGTCATGACCGCCCGCACGTCGGCCTTGAGCGCCGCCCGGAACGGCACCAGCTCGCGTCGTTCCAGCAGGTCGACGTCGGCGTCCACCAGGGGCACGCCCAGGTGCGAGTCCTCCACGGTGGCCCCGTGGCCGGGGAAGTGCTTGGCGCAGGCGGCCACCCCGGCCTCCTGCGTCCCGGTCACCGCGGCGGCGGCGTGCCGGGCCACCAGCTCCGGATCCGCCCCGAACGCCCGGACCCCGATGATCGGGTTGTCGTCGGCGGCGTTCACGTCCACCGAGGGCGCGAAGTTGAGGTTCACCCCCACCTCGGCCAGCTCCGCCGCCAGCGACCGGTACACCCGCCGGGTCAGCTCCACGTCGTCGACGGCCCCGAGCGCGGCGTTCCCCGGATAGGGGCTGGCGGTGCGGTGCCCGCCCAGCCGGGTGACGTCGCCGCCCTCCTCGTCGATGGTCACGATCGGGTCGGCGACCCGGCGCAGGTCGGCGGTCAGCCGGGCCAGCTCCGCGGTGCCGGAGACGTTCCCGTTCAGCGCGAACAGCGTGACCCCGCCGAGCCCCCGTTCCAGTTCCTCCAGCAGCCACCGCGGCGCGGTGTCCCCGGCGAAGGCGGGCAGCAGCACCGCCCGGGCGAGGCGGGAGAGAGTGTCGTCGATCATCAATCCCCTTAGTGTGGAGACCCAGCCTTCAGGCGGGGTGGGAAACGCGGCGCGCGATCGCACGATGGATTGGAGCGAACGGGCCATCCGTAACCGCTGGTGCGGTGATAATGCGGGCATGGCGCAAACGGTGAAGCGGGCCTACAAGTACCGCTTCTATCCCACCCCCGAGCAGGCCGAGCAGCTTGCTCGGACGTTCGGGTGTGTGCGCCTGGTCTACAACAAGGCGCTGGAAGAGCGCACCCGTGCCTACCGGTTGCAGGGCCGCCGGATCTCCTATGGGGAGACCTCCGCATGGCTGACGGCGTGGAAACGCACCGAAGAGCTGGGTTTTCTGGCGGAGGTGTCCAGCGTTCCGTTGCAGCAGGCGCTGCGACACCTGCAGGCGGCGTTCAAGAATTTCTTCGCCAAGCGAGCCGGGTATCCGTCGTTCAAGTCCCGGAAGAAGTCGCGGTCCAGCGCGGAGTACACCCATTCGGCGTTCACCTTCCGCGACGGGCGTCTCACGCTGGCGAAAATGGACGCCCCGTTGGACATCGTGTGGTCGCGGCCGTTGCCCGAGGGAGTGCAGCCCTCCACGGTGACCGTGAGCAGGGATGCGGCCGGTCGGTGGTTCGTGTCCATCTTGGTCGAGGAGACGATCCGGCCCCTGGCCCCGGTCAGGGGAGCGGTGGGCGTCGACGCCGGGTTGACGTCCCTGGTCGCCCTGTCGAGCGGGGAGAAGATCCCCAACCCTCGGCATGAGCGTCGGGACCGGCGGCGCCTGGCCCGGGCGCAGCGGGCGCTGTCCCGCAAACAGAAGGGATCGGCGAATCGGGCCAAGGCCCGTCTCAAGGTCGCCCGCGTGCACGCCCGGATCACCGACCGGCGCCGGGATTTCCTGCACAAGCTGTCCACTCGACTCGTCCGTGAGAACCAAACGGTCGTGATCGAAGACCTCACCGCCTCCAACATGCTCGGCAACCACCGCCTGGCCCGCGCGATCTCGGATGCGGCCTGGCGGGAATTGCGGACGATGCTGGAGTACAAGGCGCAGTGGTACGGGCGCCACCTGGTCGCCGTGGACCGGTGGTTTCCCTCCAGCCGATTGTGCGGCGTGTGCGGCATGCTCGCCGAGCGGATGCCGTTGAACGTCCGGGCGTGGACGTGCCGATCCTGCGGCACTGGCCATGACCGGGATGTGAATGCCGCGCGCAACATCCTCGCCGCTGGGCTGGCGGAGAGGCGAAACGCCTGTGGAGCTGATGTAAGACCTCAACGGGAGACCTCCCGGGCGGGCAGTCGGCGATGAAGCAGGAAAACCGGTGGGCGACCGCTGGGCCCCCGCCGTGAGGCGGGGGAGGAGGTCAACCCTTGACGGCTCCGGTGGTCAGGCCGGAGACCATCCGGCGTTGGACGAGGAGGAAGAAGGCGATCACCGGCAGGGTCAGCAGGGTGGAGGCGGCCATGATCGGGCCCCATTCGTTGCTGGCGTTGCCGAAGAAGTACTGCATCATCACCGGGAGGGTGTATTTGTCCTGTTCGTCCAGGAACGTGAAGGCGAAGATGAACTCGTTCCAGGCGGTGATGAACGAGAAGATGCTGGTGGCGACCAGGCCCGGCGCGATCAGCGGGAGCAGCACGGTCCAGAACGTGCGGACCGGGCTGGCCCCGTCGATGGCGGCGGCCTCCTCCAGCTCGCGGGGGATCGCGGCGACGAAGCCGCGCAGCATCCAGATCGAGAACGGCAGCGCGAAGCCGACGTAGACCACCACCAGGCCGGCCAGGTTGTCGATCATGCCGAGCCGCTTGAGGTCCAGGAACAGCGGCAGCACCAGCGCCTCGCACGGCACCATCTGCACCACCAGCAGCATGACCAGGAAGGTGGTGCGGAACCGGAACCGGAAGCGGGCCACCGCGGTCGCCGCCAGCACCGCCAGCACCCCGGACACCAGCACGGTCACGATCGCCAGCAGCGCGCTGTTGCGCAGGTACGTCCAGAACGAGACCTCGGCGATCCCGCTGTTCAGCACGAAGTCGAAGTGCTCCAGGGTGGGGTCGCCCGGCAGCGGCCGCGGCGTGGTGCTGAAGATCTCCTCGTTCGGCTTGAACGCGGTGGAGACCATCCACACCACCGGGAAGATCGCCACCGCGAACACCGCCAGCCCGAGCGCGTTGAGCCCGAAGGCGCGCAGCCGTCTCATGAGGTCTCCCCCTGCCTGACCATGATCCGTACGTACACGGCGGTGACCGCCAGCAGCAGCAGGGTGAGGATCGCGGCGATCGCCGAGCCGAGGCCCAGCTTGGCGTTCATCCCGCCGAACGCCTCCGAGTAGGAGTACAGGAGCAGGTTGAAGGCGTCCCGGTTGGCCATCCCGGACATGATGAACAGCTGGGTGAAGACCTTGAAGTCCCAGATGATGCTGAGCACCAGCAGCACCAGGAAGATCGGCCGCAGGATCGGGAAGGTGATCGTCCAGAACGCCCGCCAGGCCGACGCCCCGTCCACCCGCGCGGCCTCCAGCAGCTCGCCCGGCAGGCTCTTGAGCCCGGCCAGCACGCTGACCGCCACGAACGGGAACGACTGCCACACCACGCACACGGTCAGCACGGTGTAGGTGCGCAGCGGGGTGGCGAACCAGTTGTGGTCCAGCCAGCCGCCGCCGACCAGCGCGTCGGGCAGCAGGTCCAGGAACCAGTTGACGACGCCGCCGGTGGTGCCGAACAGCCAGGTGAAGATGATCGCGGCGGTGATCGGCGGGGTGGCCCAGGCGACCATCACCCCGGCCGACACCAGCGCCGCCATGCGCCTGCCCAGCCGGTTCAGCAGCAGGCCGACCAGCGTTCCCAGCACCAGCGTCAGGGTGACCGCCACGACGGCGAACAGCACGGTGCTGCGCAGGCTCTGCCAGAACAGCTCGTCGGACAGGACGGTGCGGTAGTTCTCGGTGCCGACCGACTCGGCGGGCGCGCCGGCCAGCTGCCGGTTGCCGACCTTCTGGAACGACATGATCGCGATCTGGATCATCGGCCAGAACATCAGCAGCGCGATGACCACCAGGGTCGGCGCGATCAGCAGATAGGGCCACGGGCGGTGGCGGCGGGGCCGCGCCGGGCCGGAGGATCTCCGGCCCGGGCGGCCCCGCGCGGCCCGCACGGCGGGAGCGGTGTCCAGCATGAAGGGGTCCGTCCGCTCAGGGGTTGAGCAGCTCGTCGGCCTGCTCGTTGGCCTTCTTGAGCTCCTCGGCGCTGGATCCGCCCTGCATGATCGCCTTGACGGCGTTCGGGATGACCTTCTTGGTCTGCTCGAAGTCGCCCCAGCCGGCGCTGAGCGGGGCCATCTTGGTGTTGGCGGCGATGGTGGTGAACGGGGCCAGCTTGGGGTCGGTGAACTTCACGTCGGTGAACATCGACGAGAAGCCGCTGTAGTCGGCCCACTTGGCGGCGTTGGCCTTGTTGTTGAGCACGGTGATGTAGTCGAACGCGACGTCCTTGGCCTTGCTGTTCTCCCACACGGCCAGGTCGGAGCCGCCGGCCATCACGGGGGCGTTGCCGCCGTTCTTGGCCGGGATGGGGAAGACGCCCCACTTGTCGGCGTCCTTGTCGGAGACCTTCTTCATCTCCTTGAGCGCCCAGCTGCCGTCGATGTACATGCCGAGCTTGCCGAGCGCGAAGTCCTGCTGGGGGCCCTGCAGCTCGTTCTTGCCGATGTACTTCTCGGGGGCGACCTTCTCGGTGGTGACCAGGCCGGCGTAGAAGTCGATCGCCTCCTTGGCCTGCGGCTGGTCGAGCCTGCCGGCCCACTTGTCGCCCTCCTTGACGGCGACCTCGCCGCCGTTGCCCCAGATGAAGCTGAGGATGGCGTTGGTCTGGTCGCTGGGGGCGCCGATGCCGGGCACGCCCTTCTCGTCCTGGATCTTCTTGGCCGCCGCGACCAGTTCCGCCCAGGTCTTGGGCGGCGTGATGCCCAGCTCGGTGAACCAGTCGGTGCGGTACCAGACGCCGCGGACGCCGCCGTACCAGGGCACGGCGTAGGTCTTGCCGCCGGACTGGTCGTTGGCGAGCGCGGTCTTGTTGAGGGTCGCGGCCTCGCTCCAGCCCTTGACCTCGTCGGTGATGTCGGCGAGGTTGCCCTGCGAGATGTGGGACTGGACGTCGGTGTTGCCGATCTCGGTGACGTCCGGCCCCTCGCCGCCGGCGACGGCCTTCTGGAACGTGGTGGCGACCTGCGGCCACGGCACGTACTTGATGACCACGTCGGTGTTCGGGTGCTTCTTGCGGAACTCGGCCTCGACCCCGTCCAGGAACGCGGTCTGCTCCGGGGTCCCCTCGCCCATCATCCACACGTTGAGCTTGGCCGGAGCCTCACCGGCCGTGTCCTCACCGCCGTCTCCGCCACAGGCCGTGACGGCCAGGGCGACCGCGGCCGCCGTGGCCGCGAACTTGAAGAACTTCACCTGCGTTCCTTTCCGGCGAGCCCTCGCCTGGGTGCGTCGTTGGCGGGACGGGCCGGACCTGTGCCGGACCCCGTAGGGTTCGGCCATGCCCTGCTCGTCGTCGCACCGGCGCGCGCCGGCGCGTCGGTTGGCGGTAAACTAACAAGAAACTTTCCTAAAAAATACTGCTCGTTAGCGGATTGAGACGTGAGGGGACGCTTGGGATGGCCAACCGCCCGGGGACGCCGCGGCTGCTGCGTGAGCTCAACGACCGCGCGGCCCTGGAACTGCTGATCGCGCAGGGTCCGCTGACCCGCGCCCAGATCGGCGCGCTGACCGGCCTGTCCAGGGTCACGGCCTCCCAGTTGCTGGCCAGGCTGGAGGAGCGGGGCCTGGTCGAGGTGGTGGGGGAGCAGGCCGGCGGTCGCGGGCCCAACGCCGCCCTGTACGCCGTCGTCCCCACCAGCGCCTACGCCGCCGGGCTGGAGGTCGGCCCGCACGGCGTCACCGCCGGGATCACCGACATCACCGGACGGCAGGTCGCCCAGGTCACCGTGGATCCCGACGGCGCCGACGACCCCGTCCGGCTGGTGCACGGCGCGGTCGTCAAGGCATGCCGCACCGCGCGGGTGGCGCTGCGCCGGCTGAACGCGTTCGTCATCGGCAGCCCCGGCGTCGTCGACCCGCGCACCGGCGACGTGCGGTTCGCGTTCGACCTGCCGGCCTGGCACGAGGGCGTGCTGGCGGGCCTGCGCACCGACCTGCGCCGTCCGGTGGTCATCGAGAACGACGTGAACCTGGCCGCCGTCGCCGAACGCGCCTACGGGGCGGCCCGCGACACCGACGACTTCGCGCTCATGTGGCTGGACCGGGGCGTGGGCCTGTCGGTGATGCTCGGCGGCCGGCTGTACCGCGGGGTCTCCGGCGGCGCGGGCGAGATCGGCTACCTCCCCGTTCCCGGCGTGCCGCTCCCCGAGGGCGTCACCGAGTCCGCCACCTGGGGCAAGCCCGCCCTGGCCGGCGGTTTCGGCTCGCTGGTCGGCGCGGACGCCGTGCTGGGCCTGGCCCGGGAGCACGGGCTGACCGAACCCACCGCCGTCGACTGCGTCCGCGCCGCCGCGGCCGAGGCGGATCGCGGCGGTCCCTTCCTGGACGCCCTGGCCGCCCGCATCTCCTACGGCGCCGCCGCCGTCAACATCGTCCTGGACCCCGGCCTCATCGTCCTGTCCGGCCGGCTCGGCACCGCCGGCGGCGCCGCTCTGGCCGAACGCGTCGAACGGGCCGTGGCCCGCATCAGCCCCACCCGCCCCCGCGTCACGATCACCGAGGTGGACGGCAACCCCGTTCTGCGCGGCGCCCTCCACGCCGCCCTGGAACAGGCCCGCGAAGAGGTCTTCTCCACCACGACCGCCTGACCGCGCGATCGTGCGCGCCGGGTGCCGCACGGAGCCGTGCCCGGCGGCGGACACGGCGGTGAGGACGCGCGTGGCGCCAGAGCCCCGCCCCACGTGCCGGGGCTCTGGCATGCCACAGGCGCGAGCAAGGGGCCGGCCGTCCCGGGTCCGGTCGTCCGCCGATGCGGTGCGCGGCCGCTCCGTTGCGGTTTCCACGCTCTACCCGATCACCGGCCCGACGCCCCGTCCCGGACGGCGCCCGTGCTCGGCTGCCCTCATCGTGACCGCGCCGCGTTGACTGGTCGTCAAATCACGATGAACGCCTTGTTACCGAGCAAAAGAGCCCCCGCCGCCCCGCCGGAACCGCACGCACCAACTCGTCCGGCCGCCCATCCAAGGCATCTGCGACGGGGGCTCACCCTCCCGTACGCACTCCACCCCCACCCGGTTCAACCCCCAGCCGCTCCGGCGCCCGGTCTCCCCGCTCGGAGTACTGGACCGTCAGAGAACGCAGATCGCCCCGGCCGGTCCGGCGCCCTGCTTGCACCGCTCCAGAACACCGGATCGTCCCGGAGCACGGATTGCCCCCATGCGGTTCGGCCTTGGACGGACTGGTGCCCTGCCTCGCCGCTCCGGGACACCCGGCCGTCCGGGAACGCGGAACGCCCCGGGGTCGTCTCGCGGACCCCGGGGCGTTGCGGCGGGTGCGGCCTACTTCGTGGTGGTGACCTGCTTGGCTGTGGCGGGCTCCCGCCGGCGTGGATCGTGCATGGCCCGGTCACGGACCGTCCGGGTGATGACCTGGCGCTTGCGTCGCTGTGCGATGGTCCACCGTGCTGTCGGTGTCATGTTGCTCCCCGTTCTGCGGTGACCTTTCCCCCGATCACCGCTGACCCCGTAGTGAATCGATGTTCCCAGAACGGCCACCCTTTTGTATCCCCCGACAGGAGGATTCCTGTTCCCTACCAAGGTGCCGCTCCACCCTGGACGCTTCCTGTGCATCACCTGACATTCATCCCGACGTCACCCTCGTCCCTGCGGGTGTACGCACTGGTGCAGCGGATGGCCCGGCAACTCCTCGGGAGTTCGGGGCGCCAAGGCGGGAGTCGTCGGCCGCGGCGGCGAGGCGGGGACGGCCGGGCGACGCCCTCCGCACGGTTGACGGCTTCTGCATCTGGTGAACGGGGTGGTCATGGGCGTCCGCGTGGCCGGGATGGGATGTACGGCGGCTGAGCCGAGGAGACGTTGCGTGGGGCAACGGCGGCTTGAGCCGAGGAGACCTCGCGCGAGGCATCGGTCGTGGCTACGGCAGGTCTGGGCGATTGGCGGTGTTCTGCGCAGGCCGATGGCCAGGTGCTCGTACGGCCGAGGTATGGAGGCTCTCTGGGTTGGGGTGCGGTGCGGGCCGGGCGGAGTGGTGTAGGAGATCGGCGCGGGTGGCGGCTTCTGAGGTTGGGAGGCGGTGTGGCGCGGGTCGCTGGCCTGTGGCTATCGGTGGTGCGGGTGGCGGGCCGGCACACCGTCCCGGTGCCGGTGGACGGCTCGGGGTCGGGTGCCTGACTCGCCGGCGACCTCTGGGCGGATGCGGGTGGGACGGGCCGCCGGCGTATATCGGGATGGAGCGGGATTCGGGTGATTTAAGAGCGTGCTCGAAAAAGCGTTGAGATGTTCGGTGGTGGGTCGCCGTGGAGGTCTTTCTGGGCGGGCTGGTGTGTTGATGGTGGGCTTTTGCCGGAGGGGCCGCTCGGGACGATCCGGTGTTCCGGGCGAATGAGCGGGCGGCGGTCGGTGGCGTTTTATGCGGAACGACCCCCGCTCAGGGGATGGGCAGGGCGCTCATGGTGGATTTGTACAGGTTGTTGTGGGGTGTGGGCGGGTGGCGGAGGGGCTTTGGGCGGGACTCCTGCGGTCGGACGGGGTCAGGAGCGCAGGCGGAGACCTCGGGGAGTGGGGTGGAAACCGGCGGCTTCGAGGGCCTGGGCCAGGGGAGAGGAGGTGATGGCCTCGCCGTCGGCGCGTTCGACGGTGAGTTTGCCCAGGGCGCCCTCTCGTACGGCGAGGGCCAGGGCGTCAACGGCGGGCTGGAGGGCGCCGGGGTCGTCGGTCCACGACAGGAGGGTGCGGCCGCCTCGTTCGACGTACAGGACCAGGGCGCCGTCGACCAGGACGACCAGGGCGCCGGCCTTGCGGCCCGGTTTGTGGCCGCCGGCGGTCTCGCCCTCGCGTTCCGGCCAGGGGAGGGCGGCGCCGTAGGGGTTGGCGGGGTCGGCGGCGGCGAGCACCAGGGCCGGTGGGCGGTCCGGGGTGCTCCGGTGGGCCGGGGCGGGCGTCAGCCACAGCTCGTCCGGATCGTCCTTCGGGCGGGACGGCTCCCGCAGTGCGCGGAGACGATCCACGGCACCCGGGACGGCGAACTGGGCCGCTCCCAGGCCCTCCACGAAGTAGCCCCGCCGGCAGCGGCCGGTCTCCTCCAGGCCGCGCAGGACCGGGTACACGGCGGCGAACCCGCCGGGGGCGCGCTCGGCGGCCACCGCCCCGCGGATGACGACGCCGTGGCGTTCCAGCAGGACCTCCGCGAGCGCGTGCGAACGCCGGGTCGTGTCGGGTTCCCGCTCCGGCAGCAGCCACCAGCGTCCCGCCACGGTCGGCGGCCCGGTCCGCGACGGCAGCACCGGACGGCCGCGCCGCGACGTCCGGGGACGGTGCGCCGGGCGGCCGGATCCGAGCGTGGCGCGCAGCGGGGCGAGGGTGTCGTTGGTCAGCCGGCCCGCCCACACCAGATCCCACAGGACCGCCACCAGATCCTGGTCGGCGACCTGCAGGCCGGCGGCGTTCACCCGGTCCGACAGGTTCCGGAAGAACAGCGCGCCGCCGTCCGACAGCGTCTCCAGCACCGCCTCGTGCGCCGGGGTCGTGGTGATCTCGGCCGGCTCCGGCAACAGCAGCGGCGCGGTGTCGGCCAGGTACAGCGACACCCAGCCGTCACCGCCCGGCAGCCCGCCCTGCCCGGCCCACACCACCTCGCCCGCCGACGTCAGCTCGTCCAGCAGCGCCGGCGAGTAGCCCGGCACCCGTGCGGGCAGCACCAGCGACTCCAGCGCCGAGGCCGGCACCGCCGCGCCCTGCAACTGCTCGACGGCCTGCACCAGCGCGTCCATTCCGCGCAGCCGGCCCGCCGTGATGCCGTGCCAGGCGGGCAGGAAACGCCCCAGCGCCTCCGGCGGCGACGGCTCCACCTCGGCCCGCAGCCGGGCCAGGCACCGCCGCCGGAGCATCCGCAGCACCCCGGTCTCGCACCATTCGCTCGCGACGGGCCCGGACAGCGCCTCCACCGGCAGGAACTCGCCCTCCGTCACCCGGCCGGCGGCCGCCTGCCGGCGCAGCGCGTCCAGCACCACCGCCGGTCCCAGCCCGAACCGCGCCGCCACGTCGCCCGCCCGGAACGGCCCGTGCGTCCGCGCGTACCGCAGCACCAGGTCGCCCAGCGGATCGTCGACGATCTCCAGGAACGCCTCCGGCACCCCCACCGGCAACGGCACGCCCAGCGCGTCCCGCAACCGCCCGGCGTCCTCCACCGCGGCCCACCGCTCGGCGCCCGCGATCCGCACCCGGATGACCCGCCGCGTCCCCTCCAGCTCCGCCAGCCACTCCCCGGCCGTCCGCCGGGCCTCCGGCGAGACGCCCTCGCGTGCCCCCGGCGGGGTGATGCGGGCGGCGACCTCGCCGGTGGACAGGGGGCCGAGGACGCGCAGCAGGTCGGCCACGCCCTCGGCGTCCTTGGCGCGCCGGTCGGGGGTGAGCCGCTGGAGCTCGCGTTCGGTCTCGGCGACGATCTCCGGGTCGAGCAGCTCGCGCAGGTCCGCCTGGCCCAGCAGCTCGGCCAGCAGCGAGGAGTCCAGCGCCAGTGCCTGGGCGCGGCGTTCGGCCAGGGGCGCGTCGCCCTCGTACATGAACGCGCCCACGTAGTGGAACAGCAGCGACCGGGCGAACGGCGACGGCGCGGGGGTCTCCACCTCCACCATCCGGGTCCTGCGCCCGGCCAGGTCCCGCATCAGCCGCACCAGTCCCGGCACGTCGAACACGTCCTGCAGGCACTCCCGCATCGTCTCCAGCACGATCGGGAACGAGGAGTACCTGCTCGCCACCGACAGCAACTGGGCCGCCCGCTGACGCTGCTGCCACAGCGGCATCCGCCGGTCCGGACGGCGGCGCGGCAGCAGCAGCGAACGCGCCGCGCACTCCCGGAACCGGGCCGCGAACAGCGCCGAGGACCCCAGCTCGTCGACCACGATCCGTTCGATGTCGTCGGGGTCGAACAGCGCCAGGTCCATCCGCGGCGGCTCGTCGGAGTCCGGGATCCGCAGCACGATCCCGTCGTCGGCGTGCATCGCCTGCGCGTCCACCCCGTGCCGTTCGCGCAGCCTGCCCGCGATCGCCAGTGCCCACGGCGCGTGCACCCGGGCCCCGAACGGCGAGTGCACCACCAGCCGCCAGTCGCCCAGCTCGTCGCGGAACCGCTCCACCACCAGCGTCCGGTCGTCGGGCACGTACCCGGTGGACTCCCGCTGCTCCTCCAGGTAGGAGACCAGGTTGCCGGCCGCCCACTCGTCCAGCCCCGCCGCCCGCACCCGTTCGGCCGCCCGCTCGCGCGGCAGCCGCGACAGCTCCCGGGCGAACGTCCCCAGCGCCCGGCCCAGCTCGGCCGGCCGCCCGGGACTGTCCCCGTGCCAGAACGGCAGCTTGCCCGGCTGGCCCGGGGCCGGGGACACCAGCACCCGGTCCGGGGTGATGTCCTCGATCCGCCATGACGAGGCGCCCAGCACGAACACGTCGCCGACCCGCGACTCGTACACCATCTCCTCGTCCAGCTCGCCCACCCGCGAGGACCTCTCGCCGACGAGGAACACCCCGAACAGCCCGCGGTCGGGGATCGTGCCGCCGCTGGTCACCGCGAGCCGCTGCGCCCCCGGCCGGCCGCGCAGGACCCCCGCCACCCGGTCCCACACCAGCCGGGGCCGCAGCTCCCCGAACTCCTCGCTCGGATAGCGGCCCGCCAGCATGTCCAGCGTCGCCTCCAGCGCCGAACGCGGCAGCGAGGCGAACGGGGCGGCCCGCCGGACGACGGTCTCCAGGTCGTCGACCGTCCACTCGTCCATCGCCGCCATCGCGACGATCTGCTGCGCCAGCACGTCCAGCGGGTTGCGGGGGTAGCGCAGCTCCTCGATCTCCCCGCGGCCCATCCGTTCGGCCACCACCGCCGTCTGCAGCAGGTCACCGCGGTACTTGGGGAAGATCACGCCTTTGGACACCGCCCCCACCTGGTGCCCGGCCCGGCCCACCCGCTGCAGGCCGCCCGCCACCGACGGCGGGGCCCCCACCTGGACGACCAGGTCCACCGCCCCCATGTCGATGCCCAGCTCGAGGCTGGAGGTGGCCACGACCGCGGGCAGCCGCCCCTGCTTGAGGGAGTCCTCGATCCCGGCCCGCTCCTCCTTGGACACCGACCCGTGATGGGCGCGCGCCACCTCGGCCGGGGCGCCTTTCCCTGCCCCGGCCTGCGCCATCATCTCCGCCGGAACGGGGGCGTCCGGGAGGCTCGGGCCGTACCGGCGTTCGTAGGCGAGCTCGTTCAGCCGCCCGCACAGCCGCTCGGCCTGCCGCCGGGAGTTGGCGAACACGATCGTGGACCGGTGGGACTCGATCAGGTCCAGCACCCGTTCCTCGACGTGCGGCCAGATGGATCTGCGCGCGGGGTCGTCGGCCGGGCCGTCCGGCGTCACGCCCGGCTCGCCCATGTCCTCGACCGGGACGACGATCCGCAGGTCCAGCCGCGGATCGTCACCGTCGCCGAGGGCCGCCGCCTGCACGATCTCCGCTCGGCGCGACCCGGCGAGGAACGTGGCGACCTCCTCTGCGGGCCGCACCGTCGCCGACAGCCCGATCCGCTGGGCGGGCCGTTCCAGCAGCACGTCCAGGCGTTCCAGGGACAGCGCCAGATGCGCGCCGCGCTTGGTCCCGGCGACCGCGTGCACCTCGTCCACGATCACCGTCTCCACGCCCCGCAGCATCTGCCGCGCCTGCGAGGTCAGCATCAGGAACAGCGACTCGGGAGTGGTGATCAGGATGTCCGGCGGCCGGGTGACCAGACGGCGGCGGTCGTCGGCGGGGGTGTCGCCGGACCGCACCCCCACCCGCACGTCCGGCTCCGGCAGGCCCAGCCGGCGCGCCGCCTGGCGGATGCCGGTCAGCGGGGCCCGCAGGTTGCGCTCGACGTCGACGGCCAGGGCCTTCAGCGGCGAGACGTACAGCACCCGGCAGCGCCGCTCCCGGTCGTCCGGCGGCGGCGCGGCGGCCAGCCGGTCCAGCGACCACAGGAACGCCGCCAGCGTCTTGCCCGAACCGGTCGGGGCGACCACCAGCGTGTGGTCGCCGCGCGCGATCGACTCCCACGCCCCCGCCTGCGCGGGCGTGGGCGCGGCGAACGCCCCGCGGAACCAGGCGCGGGTCGCCGGGGAGAAGCGTTCGAGCACGTCGTCGGGCATGTTCTTCATACTGCCCCGCGCCTGTGACAAAACCGGCCGCGGTCCCGCCGCGTCCGCGCCGTCGTGGCCGCGGCGCCGCGGCGGTACGGTGGCGGAGTGCGGCTATCGGTGTTCTGGGATCGGATGAACCAGCAGTTCGGCGAGGTCTACGCGCAGAGCGTGGCCAAGGACTACGTGATCGCCGAACTCGGCGGCCGCACCATCGAGCAGGCCCTGGCGGACGGCGAGGACGCCAAGACGGTCTGGGAGGCGGTCTGCGCCACCTTCGACGTCCCGCAGCGCCTGCACTAGCCGGCGCTAGTCCGGAACGGGCAGGTGGGCGTACAGGTCCATCGGGTCCATCGAGGCCGGCAGGTCGCTGACCTGGCCGTCGCCGACCTCCACCACCCGCCACCGGCCGTCGGTCCGGCGCGCCAGGTCGGTGGTGATGAACCGGCAGCCCAGCGCCCGCACCGCGGTGGCCACCGTGTCCAGCTCCGGCTCGGGGTAGTGGTCGGGCTCGTCGGGGTGCGGGCCGATCAGCGCCGGCTCGCCGTCCACCCACCACACCCGCGCCTCGCCGGCGTCGTACGGCTCGTACTCGCGGACCACCAGCCCGCCGGTCAGGAACTCGTCCTGCAGCGCCACCATCTTGGCCACCACGCCGCGCAACTGGGTGGTGTTCTTGACGTCCGGGACGAAGCAGGCCTCCTCCCACTCGTGCTTGCGGGACTTCACGTAGTCCTTGACCACCGCGGGCCCGGGCGGCAGCGGCCGCACCAGCTCGGCCAGGTCGTCGGGAACGGTGCGGGGCGGCAGCGGGCGCCACACGCTGTGCGGGGTCAGCCCCGCGAACGTGTCGTGCCAGCCCGGCAGCTCGTGCGCCCGCCGGTAGTCCTCCGGGTGGGTGAGCAGGGGAGTGCCGCGTTCCTTGAGGGCGGCGGCCAGCGCGGTGTACTCGGCCGCGGTCAGCATCCAGCCGCGGTACCAGGCCGGGCCCAGGTCGCGGGGCACCCGGCGGATCGCGGTGAGCACGTCGCCCCGCCGCAGCGCGTCGTGGTCGATCAGCACGACGTTGCCATAGTGGTCGCGCACCGCAGCCGCCTCGCGCGCGAAGTGCGGCTCGACGCGCCGGGGGTTGAGTGGATCGGCGCAGAAGACGACGGTCAGCGTCATGGTGGCCCCCTCCGACGCGGCCAGCGTACGGGCACCGCCCGCCGCCGCGCACGGGGATCGCGCGGGGATTCGGGGACGGACCGCGGCGAGTCGGGCCATGATCGAACGGATGTTCGGTAGAGTGGGGAACGCACACGACGTTCGTCCACAGCGGCGGCAGGGACTCGAAAACTGTCGGTGGGCCGCCGTAACGTCGCTTCCGACCGAAAGCGAAGTCTCCAGGGCCGGTCGTACGGCCTGGGATTGAACAGGGGCATCTCATGGCAGCTAGCGACCGCGACAAGGCGCTCGAGACCGCGCTCGCCCAGATCGAGCGGCAGTTCGGCAAGGGCTCGGTGATGCGGCTGGGCGACGAGGCCCGCGCACCCGTCGAGGTGATCCCCACCGGATCCATCTCGCTGGACATCGCGCTGGGCATCGGCGGCCTGCCGCGCGGCCGGGTGATCGAGGTGTACGGCCCCGAGGGCAGCGGCAAGACCTCCATCGCCCTGCACGCCGTGGCCAACGTGCAGAAGAAGGGCGGCATCGCCGCGTTCGTCGACGCCGAGCACGCCCTCGACCCCGACTACGCCAAGAAGCTCGGCGTGGACACCGACGCGCTGCTGGTGTCCCAGCCCGACACCGGCGAGCAGGCCCTGGAGATCGCCGACATGCTGGTGCGCTCGGGGGCCATCGACATCATCGTCATCGACTCCGTCGCCGCCCTGGTGCCGCGCGCCGAGATCGAGGGCGAGATGGGCGACAGCCACGTCGGCCTGCAGGCCCGGCTGATGTCCCAGGCGCTGCGCAAGATGACCGGTGCGATCAACCAGACCAAGACCACCGCCATCTTCATCAACCAGCTCCGCGAGAAGATCGGCGTGATGTTCGGCAGCCCGGAGACCACGACCGGCGGCCGGGCGCTGAAGTTCTACGCCTCCGTGCGGCTGGACGTGCGGCGGATCGAGACCCTCAAGGACGGCACCGAGCCCGTCGGCAACCGGGTCCGGGTCAAGGTCGTCAAGAACAAGGTCTCCCCGCCGTTCAAGACCGCCGACTTCGACCTGCTGTACGGGCAGGGCATCAGCCGCGAGGGCGGCCTGATCGACCTCGGCGTCGAGCACGGCTTCGTCCGCAAGGCCGGCGCCTGGTACACCTACGAGGGCGACCAGCTCGGGCAGGGCAAGGAGAACGCCCGCAACTTCCTCAAGAACAACCCCGACATCGCCGACGAGATCGAGAAGAAGATCAAGGAGAAGCTCGGCGTGGGCCCGCGCCTGGACGCCGACGCCACCGCCGCGGCCCCGGCGGACCCCGCCGCCCCGGCGCCCGCCCCCGCGGCGGCCCCGGCCGGACGCAAGACCGGCGCCAAGGCGGCCAAGCCCGCAGATTCCTGACCGTGCATCCGCGGATCAGGGTGACTGTTGACGAACCGTGAGGAATGATCTTCCATGAAGGGCGGCGGCGTCCCGTCCCGCACCGGCCTGCCGGCAAGCGGGCCTTCCCCGAAGACGCCGCCGCTCACGTTCCTCGCCCTCGTCCGGTCGCCCTCCGCCGATAGCGCCCGCCTCCCGGTGCCCTCATGAACGACCGGCACACCGACCCCACCTGGCCCGTGGCGGACACCTGGCCTCTCCCGCCAAAGTCTCCGCCGCCACCCCAGGACACCCCCGTTCTCTGGAACACCCCCGAAGAACCCCGGGACGCCGTCACCTCCGAGAGCGCCGCCCAGGGGCCGGAGGACCCCGGCCCTTCCGGATCCACCGTCCCCTCCCAGGACCCCGCCGGCCTCGAGGAAGGCGAGCCCTCGGAGCAGCCCACCCCTGAGGAGGGTCCTGTTCCGCCCTGGGCCACGGCCTCCTCGGACGTCATCGTCAGCTGGGACGTCCCCGAGGACCCGGAACACGGCGTCCCCTCGGGGAACGACGTCGTGGCCGACGATGACCCGCGGCCGGAGAACACCCCCTCACCCGAGCCCGCCGCAGGCCGGGACGCCCAGCGAGACGCACAGGGCACCGTCTCGGCAGAGCACCCGACCCCGCCCGGCCGGGTTCCGCCCTGGGACACCACCTCATCGGACGCCGCCGTCGTATGGGACGTCGCGGACGAGCCAGAGGAGACCGTCCCCCCTGCGAAGGCCACCGAGGGCGACCCGCTCCCCGCCGAAAGCCCCGCCCCACCCGGGGACACCGTCACCCGCCCTTCCGCCGAGAACCCGGAGAACGTCCCCTCCGCAGGGACCGCCGGGCCCGGACGCTTTTCCTCCCAGGACGCTGTCTCACCCTGGGAGGTCGGCGAGGACTCAGACGATCCGGCCTCCCGCGAGGATGCCGATGAGTCCAGACGCTCTTCCTCCCGGGGCGATGTCCCGTTCGGGGACACCGGTGAAGGCTCGGAGGCCGCGGTTTCGGCCGAGGAGGCTCCAGAGCTCGGACGTGTTTCGCCCCGGGACGCCGCCTCGTCCGAGAGCACTGGGGAGGGCTCGGAGAGCGTCGTCACTCCCGAGGGAACTGCCGAGCCCCGGCGCGTTCCCTCCCGAAAGGATGTCTCGTCCGCGGGCGCCGGTGAGGGCTCTGACGATGTGCCCTCCTTTGAGGAGCCTGGGCGTGTTTCGTCTCGGGGGGATGACTCGTCCGGTGGGGCGGTCGAAGGGGAGGGGGTGGCACGGGAGATCTGTCTGCGGTTGCTGGCGGCGGCGCCGCGGACTCGGGCGCAACTGGCGGACGCGCTGCGGCGCAAGGGGGTTCCGGAGGAGGCGGCGGAGCGTGTGCTGGGGCGGTTCTCCGAGGTCGGGCTGATCGATGACGAGGCGTTCGCACGGGCCTGGGTGCAGTCCCGGCACGCCGGTCGGGGGCTGGCGCGCCGAGCGCTGGCCAGCGAGCTGCGGCGGCGCGGCGTCGCCGACGAGACGGTCAGCGAGGCGGTGGAGTCCCTGGATCCCGAGCGGGAGGAGCGCACCGCCCGGGAACTCGTCGCCCGCAGGCTGCCGGGCACCCGTACGCTGCCTCCCGACAAGCGCATGCGCCGGCTGGTCGGCATGCTCGCCCGCAAGGGCTATCCCCCCGGCCTGTGCTACCGCGTGGTCAAGGAGGCGCTCGAAGCAGAGGGCGACGAGCTCGACGCCCACGAGCCTCCCGACTTCGACGACTGATCGGCCCATCCTCCACAAAGCCCGCCTTCCCACCGAGGCATGCCCCGACGGGAGATGGCCGGAGTACGACGACGCCACCAAGATCCCCCGTCCCGCCCCGTCCCGATGACCGTGGACACCGGCTGAGCAGGGGCCTCGGCGGGGCGTACTCGCAACGGCCGCGGACACGGCTTCGGGTGGACGTGCGGTTCCGCCTCCTTCGAGTCGTTCGGGCCATGCGACGGGCGCACGGCGGCCTGTGCCGTTCCGTGCCCGGCACGGCGGCCGGAGATGAAGGATCCGGAGGCGGACGGACACCGCACCGTCCGGTCCGCGGTCTCCGTCCGCCCGCATGGTTACGGACGGTGCGCGACACGCCCGGGATTACTGGGATTTTCTCCGGGTTGTCGACTCCCGCGGCGGACGCGGAGAGGGGCGGTGAAGTCGGTATTCTCGGCGGGAACGGGTGGTAAGCAACTCCTCACGCCCACGTACGGTTAGTCCGGAATGCCCTGGGTTTGCTTGCTCATTACCTGATAGCCGCTTACCGTTACGGCAGTGAGGAGTTACTCCGCGCACTGCGGATTGCCATACGACCCTGCACGTTCGAACACCTGAGAGTGGACGGGCGCGTTGCGGGCCTGCCGTCGTTCGCGGCGGCGCCGGGATCCCCCCGGTCTGTCATGGTGACGGCCCGTGTTCGGCCTGGCGCCTGGGCGTCCGGCGGTCTCCGGGGTGCGGATAGGTCCTCGCACCGCAGGCTCTCCACACCGCGTGGAGCCCGCACCGAGACGAGCCGGCCCGGGGGGAGACCCCCGGCACCCCTGGAAGGGTCTGCGCCATGGTGAGCGTCCTGCTGGGTGCCGCATTGCTGGTGACCCTGGTCGCTCTGGTCATCGTGCTGCGCCGCCCCACCGGTCCGCCGCCCCCCACGGAGGACGAGCTCGCCGCGGTGCGCCGGGAGGCCGAGCAGATCCGCGCCCAGGCCCGTACGGACGCCCAGGAGCTCCTGCACAAGGCCGAGGCCCAGGCGCAGCATCTCGCCGAGACCGCGCGCGCCGACCTGGAGGGCGAGGCCAAGGCGCTCAAGCAGGAGCTGCGCACCCTCCGGGACGACCTGGAACGCCGCGAGGCCCGGCTGGCCGAACGCGAGCAGCGGCTGGACGCCGAGGCGCGCCGGCTGGAGGAACGCGGACGGCGGCTGTCGGAGGCCAAGCGGGCGCTCGAGGAACGGCAGGCCGAGCTGGACCGGCTCGACGAGGACCGGCGGCGGGTGCTGGAGCAGGCCGCCGGGCTGACCGCCGAGCAGGCCCGCGGCGAGCTGGTCGCCATGATCGAGAACCAGGCCAAGCGCGAGGCCGCCCTGATCACCCGGGAGATCGAGAGCGCCGCCCGGGCCGAGGGGGACAAGCGCGCCCGCAAGATCGTGACGCTGGCGATCCAGCGGGTGGCCAGCGAGCAGACCGCCGAGTCGGTGGTGTCGGTGCTGCACCTGCCCAGCGACGAGATGAAGGGCCGGATCATCGGCCGCGAGGGCCGCAACATCCGGGCGTTCGAGACCACCACCGGGGTCAACCTGATCATCGACGACACCCCCGAGGCGGTGCTGCTGAGCTGCTTCGACCCGGTGCGCCGCGAGGTCGGCCGGCTCACCCTCGAAAAGCTCGTGCTGGACGGGCGCATCCACCCCCAGCGCATCGAGGAGGTCTACGAGCGCAGCAAGGCCGACGTCGAGCAGCTGTGCGTGCGGGCGGGCGAGGACGCGCTGGTGGAGCTCGGCATCACCGACATGCACCCCGAGCTGATCGCCCTGCTCGGCCAGCTGCGCTACCGCACCTCCTACGGCCAGAACGTCCTCAAGCACCTCATCGAGTCCGCCCACATCGCCGGGATCATGGCCGCCGAGCTCCGCCTCCCGGTCGAACTGGCCAAGCGCTGCACCCTCCTGCACGACATCGGCAAGGCCCTGACCCACGAGGTCGAGGGCAGCCACGCCCTGATCGGCGCCGAGATCGCCCGCCGCTACGGCGAGCACGAGGACGTCGTCCACGCCATCGAGGCCCACCACAACGAGGTCGAGGTCCGCACCGTCGAGGCCGTCCTGACCCAGGCCGCCGACGCCATCAGCGGCAGCCGCCCCGGCGCCCGCCGCGAGTCCCTCGAGGCCTACGTCAAGCGCCTGGAACGCCTCGAGCAGATCGCCCGCGACAAGCACGAGGGCGTCGACAAGGTCTACGCCATGCAGGCCGGCCGCGAGATCCGCGTCATGGTCAAGCCCGACGCCGTCGACGACATCCAGGCCCAGGTCATCGCCCGCGACATCGCCAAGCAGGTGGAGGACGAGCTCACCTACCCCGGCCAGATCCGCGTCACCGTCGTCCGCGAGTCCCGCGCCACCGAGTTCGCCCGCTGACCCGCAGACGAACGCCCTCGGCCCGTTGCAGGGTCAGGGGTGGGCGGGAGGTTCGTCGGCGGGGGCCGGGGCGGGCGGCTCGCCCACGGTCAGGGCGATCTCGGGGATGTTGTGCGGGGTGAAGCCCAGGGTCTGGCCGTAGAAGGCGAGTTCGGACTCCAGGCAGGTGACGACGGTTTCGGCGCGGCGGAAGCCGTGGGACTCGCCCTGGAAGGCGAGGTAGGCGTACGGGGTCTGCTTGGCGGCCAGGGCGGCGGCGAACTTCTCCGACTGGGACGGGGGGACGACGGGGTCGTCGGTGCCCTGCAGGAGGAGGACGGGGCAGGCGGTCTGGTCGGCCCGGGTCAGCGGGGAGCGTTCGCGGTAGGCGCGTTCGAAGCCCGGCATGGGACCGATCAGGCCGAACAGGTAGCGGGACTCGAAGTCGTGGGTCTCGTCCAGGAGGGTCTGCAGGTCGCTGACGCCGTAGTAGGAGGCGGCGGCGCGGAACACGGCGCTCTGGGTGACGGTGGCCAGGGTGGTCCAGCCGCCGGCGCTGTGACCGCGGATGGCCAGCCGGTCCGGGTCGGCGATGCCGCGTTCGGCGAGGGCGCGTCCGGCGGCGATGGCGTCCTCCACGTCCACGACGCCCCACTGGCGGCGCAGCCGCTCACGGTAGGCGCGGCCGTAGCCCGAGGAGCCGCCGTAGTTGACCTCCACCACGCCGATCCCGCGGCTGGTGAAGTAGGCGCGTTCCAGGCTGAGCACGCTGGAGGCGCGCGACGTGGGGCCGCCGTGCACGAACACCACGTACGGGGGCAGCTCGTCCTCCGGCCCCTCGACGGTCGGGTTGGCGGGCGGGAACAGGTAGGCGTGCACCGGCCGCCCGAACGGCCCCTCCAGGCGCTCCTCGCGGGGCGTGGGCAGGTACGCGGGGTCCGGCACCTCGGCGGGCTCGCGGCGCAGGACCTCGTAGGCCCCGGTGGTGACGTCCAGCCGCACCACGGCGCTGGTCTCGGTGGCGCTGCCCGCGATGCCGACGACGGTGGAGCCGTCCGCCGACAGGGCCGCCTGCCAGTCGTCGTACGGCAGGTCCAGGTCGATCAGGTCCAGCGTCTCCGGGTCGTAGATCCCCAGCCGCTGGTCGCCCTCCCCGTGCAGCACCGCCAGCCGTCCGTCGCCCAGCGCCGCGTACGGCATGCCGCCGAGCTGCCACAGGGGCGTGGCGAACTCCTCCTCGGCCGGGTACAGCGCCTGCGGGGACTCCCCGTACAGGCCGACCTGGTAGATGTTCCACCAGCCGGGCCAGTCGGAGATCACGTACAGGCTGCCGGCGTCCCGCCACACCGGGGCCAGCGCCGACTCGGTCAGCCCGCCCTTGACGGTGCGCGGCGAGGTCGCCCTGCCGTCCTCCAGGGCTGCCACCCGCACCTCGGTGCCGTCCCACGGCATCCGGGGATGGCTCCACTGCACCCACGCCAGGTACTCCCCGTCCGGCGAGGGAACGGGGGAGGCGTAGAAGTCACTGCCGCTGACCAGCTCGCGGATGGCCGACGCGTCGCCGGCCGCACGACCGTCCAGGGGGACCGCCACGATCGCCCGCCGCACCCCGTCGGAGGTGTGCCCCTCGCAGACGCACCAGATCTCCTCGCCGTCCGGCGACAGCGTGAAGTCGGCGTACCGCAGGCCGCCCGGCAGCGCCGGCTCGGGGGTCAGCGGCCGGGGCTTGGGGTCGCCCGGGTCGAGCCGGTGCAGCCGCTGGTCCTCGAAGTTGGCGAAGACCAGCGCGTGCCCGTCGCCCGCCGGGACCGGCAGGTAGGACCGGCCGCCGTACTCGTGCACCCGGGTCCGCGCGTCCCACGGCGCCTGCAGCAGCTCGGTCCGGACGCCGCCGGAGTGCCGCACGACCGTGGTGCGCCCGCCCTCCTCGGGCCGGGATTCCTGCCACCACACATCGCCGCCGACGACGGTGGGGAAGCTGAGGCGCAGCCGGGCGCGGGCGACGTCGGCGGCGGATATCGGCGAGGGCCAGGAGCCGTAGGGGAGGGTCACACGAGCGGTCATAACGCCAATCGTTCCGCAAACGCGGACTCATTGGGGCCTGACTGGCCAGTTGAGTTCGGAAAGATATCGGCCCGGCGACCTCGTCGGATCGACGCATCGTGACCGGGTCGCTGCGCGTCGGCCCGCAACGCGAAGGGGCGCCGCCGGATCGCCCGGCGACGCCCCTCGGCAGGACGGCGGGATCAGTCCCCGCCGGTGGCCATCTCGCTCTTGCCCGCGCCGGCGGCCTGCCCCATGCCGGCGGCGGCCGGTGTCCCGGTGCCCGTGCCGAGCGTGGCCGCCGCGGTCTTGCGGCTGCGCCGGCTGCGTCCCTCCAGCCAGGTCGCGAAGCGGCTGAGGGCCATGTTCATCCCGATGTAGATGACCGAGACGATGATCGCCGCCGGGACCAGGTTGTGGTAGTTGGCCGGGACGATCCGGAACCCGGCGCTCAGCAGGTCCTGGAAGGCGATGATGAACCCCAGGGCGGTGTCCTTGAGCAGCACCACCAGCTGGCTGACCACCGCGGGCAGCATCGCGGTGACCGCCTGCGGCAGCAGCACCAGCCGCATCACGCCGCTCTTGCGCAGGCCGAGCGCGTAGGCCGCCTCCGACTGGCCGCGCGGCACCGCGAGCACGCCCGCCCGCACCACCTCGGCCAGCACCGACCCGTTGTACATGACCAGGCCGAACACCAGCGCGGCGAACGCCGGCACGGTCACGTTCCCGGCGTTGATCTCCACGCCGAACACGAACAGCACGTTCTCGACGATGATCCGCTGCGCGTTGCCGAACGGCCCGTCGGCGATGATCGGGCTGATCGCCGGCGGCACGAAGAACGCCAGGAAGATCAGGATCAGCAGCGGCATGGCCCGGAAGAACTCCACCACCGCGCCCGCCGGGACCCGGATCCACCAGTGGTCCGACAGCCGCGCCAGCCCGAACACCACGCCGAACAGCAGCGCCAGCACCGAGGCCACCGCCGCGGCGCCGAGGGTGTTCTTCAGGCCGGGCAGGATGAGGTTCTCCCAGACCTGGGGTTCCACGAACGGCTTCCACAGCTCGCCCGCGAACTGGCCGCGCTCGTCCAGCCTGGCGTACACGACGTAGGCGACGGCGAGCAGCACCACGACCGCGACGGCGGTCAGGATGTTGTGCCGCAGCCGCGCCCGGGGGCCGGGCGCGTCGAACAGAACGGACGCTTCCTGCCGGCTCATCGCGCCACCGCCATTCGCTTGGCCAGCCAGCCGAAGAAGAACCCGGTCGGCAGGGTCAGGACGAGGTACCCGGCCGCGATGCCGAGGAAGACCGGGATGGAGGCGCCCATGTCGTCGAACATTTCCTTCATCACCGCCGCGGCCTCATAGCCGTAGGCGACCGCGCCGACCACCGTGGTGTTCTTGATCATGGCGATCATCACGCTGCCCAGCGGGGCGATGACCGCCCGGAACGCCTGCGGCAGGATGATCATGCGCAGCGACTGCATGAAGGTCAGCCCGATGGAGCGGGCCGCCTCGGCCTGCCCGATCGGCACCGTGTTGATGCCGGACCGCAGCGCCTCGGAGACGAACGCGCCGGTGTAGATCGACAGCCCGAGCACGCCCCACCAGTACCGGTTGACCGTCTCGGTGTCGGACAGGGTGACCTTCAGCTCGTCGTTGATCGCCAGGATGCAGATCGCCAGCAGCAGCGTCAGCGGCGTGTTGCGCAGCAGGTTCACCACGAACGAGCCGGTGCGCGCCAGCACCGCGACCGGCGAGACGCGCAGCGCGGTCAGGAACGTGCCGAAGATCAGCGACAGGATCGCGGTCACCGCGGCGAGCCGCACCGTCGCCCAGAAGCCGGCGAGGATCAGGTCGAGGTTGTCGAAGACCGGGCTGAAGTCCAGAAGTTGGTCCATGAGGATCCACGAGGTCAGGGTCGTGCCGGTGCCCCGGCCGGGACACCGGCACGACCTGCAGGGTGAGGATCAGCGGATCAGGCGCAACCCTCGAACTGCGGGACGGTGTAGTTCAGCTTCAGCCCGGTGCCGGCGAAGTGCTTGTCCAGCAGCGTCTTGGCGGTGCCGTCGGAGTACATCTTGGTGATCGCCTTGTTGACGGCCTCGCAGGTCTCGATGTCGCCCTTCTTGATGCCGACGCCGTACTTCTCGTCGGTGAAGGGGTCGTTGATGACCTTGAACTTGCCCTTCTGCTGGTTGGCGAACCCGGCCAGGATCAGGTCGTCGGTGGTCACCGCGTCCAGCGCGCCGGAGGCCAGCTTGGCGGTGCAGTCGGCGTAACCGGTGGCGTCGACCAGGACGGCCGGGATGTTCAGCTTGCCGTCCGGCGGGCCCTCGGTGACCCGGCGCCAGGAGTTGGACCCGGCCGCCTTGCAGAGCTTCTTGTCCTTGAGGTCGGTGGCCTTCTTGATGTCGTTGTTGTCGGCCAGCACCATCGTGTCCTGGTGCGCCACGTAGTACGGGCCGCCGAACGTCACCTTGGGCTTGCGGGCCTCGGTGATGGAGTAGGTGGCCACCACGATGTCGACCTGGTTGCTGGCCAGGAACGACTCGCGGTTCTCCGAGCGGGTCTCCTTGAAGGTGATGCCGCTCTCGGGGACGCCGAGCTCCTTGGCGATGTACTTGGCCACGTCGACGTCGAAGCCCTCGAAGGTGCCGTCGGGCTTCTTGAGGCCGAGCGCCGGCTGGTCGTACTTGATGCCGACGACCAGCTTGCCGCTCTCCTTGGCCCGCTGCGCGACCGACTTGCTCTCGGCCTCCTGCTTCTCGGTGTCGCTGCCGCAGGCCGCGGTGCCCAGGGCCAGCGCCGCCGCCGCCGCGATCGCGGCGATCTGACGTACTCGCATTGTCTGTCTACCTTCGCTTCCTGCCGAATGCGCGGCTCGGTCGGGGGCTTCAGTGGGTGATGATCTTGGAGAGGAAGTCCTTGGCGCGCTCGGTGCGCGTGTTGTCGAAGAACTCGTCCGGGGTGTTCTCCTCGACGATCTCGCCGTCGGCCATGAAGACCACCTTGTCGGCGGCGCGCCGGGCGAAGCCCATCTCGTGGGTGACCACGATCATGGTCATCCCCTCGCGGGCCAGCTCGGTCATCACCTCGAGGACCTCGTTGACCATCTCCGGGTCCAGCGCCGAGGTGGGCTCGTCGAACAGCATGACCTTCGGCTTCATCGCCAGCGCCCGGGCGATGGCGGCGCGCTGCTGCTGGCCGCCGGACAGCTGGGCGGGGTACTTGGCGGCCTGGTGGCCGATGCCGACCCGCTCCAGCAGGGCCATGGCCTGCTCCTCGGCCTCGGCCTTGCCCATCTTGCGCACCTTGATCGGGCCCAGCGTGACGTTCTGCAGGATCGTCTTGTGCGCGAAGAGGTTGAACGACTGGAAGACCATCCCCACGTCGGCGCGCAGCCGGGCCAGCTCCTTGCCCTCCTCGGGCAGCCGCTGCCCGTCGATCTCGATGGTCCCGCTGTCGATCGGCTCCAGCCGGTTGATCGCGCGGCACAGCGTGGACTTGCCGCTTCCGGACGGCCCGATCACCACGACGACCTCGCCGCGGCGGATGTCCAGGTCGATGTCCCGCAGCACGTGCAGCTGGCCGAAGTGCTTGTTGACCTTCTCCAGGCGGACGAGTGGACGGCCGTCCCCCGTGCCCGCCGCCGACCCGGTGTCCCCGGGCAGGCCCTTGCGCAGGTCCGCCCCACCGGCCTCGATGCCGCTGTCCGTCATGGCTTGGGACTTTAAGGCATCTTGGACCCCCGGACACTCACCGTGCGGTACCGATAGGATCACAAGTTCGTACGTCTGCCCGCAAAACGCCCGCTCGGCGGCCGATTCAGGCCAACCGGGGCACGGCCCCTTCCGCCCCGCGGTCACTTGGGGTAATCGACTTGGCCCCCACCTGCGGGCAGCGCCTACCCTACAGAGAGATCCGAGCGGCACCGTGCCGCGTTCCTCCCCGCCCCGGCGCGGGGTCCGCACGCGTTGAGGGAGTCCGATGAGCGCGCCCACGATTCATCCCGGCGGCGAGCCCCGTACGTACGAGATCCGTACGTACGGCTGCCAGATGAACGTGCACGACTCCGAGCGCCTGGCCGGGCTGCTGGAGGCGGCCGGCTACGTGCGCGACGAGGCCGGCGAGCCGGACGTGGTCGTGTTCAACACCTGCGCGGTCCGGGAGAACGCCGACAACCGCCTGTACGGCAACCTGGGGCACCTGCGCCCCGTCAAGGACGGCCGGCCCGGCATGCAGATCGCGGTCGGCGGCTGCCTGGCGCAGAAGGACCGGGACGCCATCGTGCGCCGCGCCCCCTGGGTGGACGTGGTGTTCGGCACCCACAACATCGGCTCGCTGCCGGTGCTGCTGGAGCGCGCCCGCGTGCAGCGGGAGGCGCAGGTGGAGATCAAGGAGTCGCTGGAGACCTTCCCCTCCACGCTGCCGACCCGCCGCGAGTCCCCGTACGCCGCCTGGGTGTCGATCTCGGTGGGCTGCAACAACACCTGCACCTTCTGCATCGTCCCGGCGCTGCGCGGCAGGGAGAAGGACCGCCGTCCCGGCGAGATCCTGGCCGAGGTCGAGGCGCTGGTGGCCGAGGGCGTGCTGGAGGTGACGCTGCTCGGGCAGAACGTCAACGCCTACGGCAGCGAGTTCGGCGACCGGCAGGCGTTCGCCAAGCTGCTGCGGGCCTGCGGCGGGATCGAGGGGCTGGAGCGGGTCCGGTTCACCTCGCCGCATCCGCGCGACTTCACCGACGACGTGATCACCGCGATGGCCGAGACCCCGAACGTGATGCCGTCGCTGCACATGCCGCTGCAGTCCGGGTCGGACCGGATCCTGCGGGCGATGCGCCGCTCGTACCGGCAGGAGCGGTTCCTGGGGATCATCGAGCGGGTCCGCGCCGCGATGCCGGACGCCGCCATCACCACCGACATCATCGTGGGCTTCCCCGGCGAGACCGAGGCGGACTTCGAGCAGACCCTGCACGTGGTGCGCGAGGCCCGGTTCTCGGGCGCGTTCACCTTCCAGTACTCCAAGCGGCCCGGCACCCCCGCCGCCACCATGGACGGCCAGGTGCCCAAGGAGGTCGTGCAGGAGCGGTACGAGCGGCTGGTCGCCCTCCAGGAGGAGATCTCCTGGTCGGAGAACAAGAAGCAGCTCGGCCGGACCCTGGAGGTGCTGGTCGCCGAGGGCGAGGGCCGCAAGGACGACGCCACCCACCGGCTGTCCGGGCGCGCCCCCGACAACCGGCTGGTGCACTTCCGCAAGCCCGACGAGCCGGTGCGCCCCGGCGACATGGTCACCGTCGAGGTCACCTACGCCGCCCCGCACCACCTGGTCGCCGACGGGCCGGTCAAGGCGGTCCGCCGGACCCGGGCGGGCGACGCGTGGGAGGCCCGGCAGGCCGCGCCCAAGGGCGTGTCGCTGGGCATGCCCGGCATCGGCCGTCCCGCCGCACCGGCGGTGCCCGTCTCCGCCTGCTCGGCGGACCACGGCGGATGCTGATCGCCGCGGCGGTCTGCCCGCATCCGCCGCTGCTGGTCCCGGAGATGGCCGGAGCGGCCGCCGGCGAACTGGACGATCTGCGCGCCGCCTGCGACACGGCCGTCCGCCGGCTGGTCCGGGCGGAGCCGGAGCTGATCCTGGTCGTCGGCGGCGCGGACCGGGCGGCGGAGTACGGCCCCGACGGCCGCTGCGACCTGCGGCCGTACGGGCTGGACCTGGTGTGCGGCGGACGTCCGGGAGGGCCGTCGCTGCCGCTGTCGCTGTCGATCGGCGCGTGGCTGCTGTCCCGCCGCACCGCGGACCTCGACCCGGACCGCGTCCGCTACCGGGCGCTGGCGTTCGACGCCCCGGCCGGTGAGTGCGCCCGGCTCGGCGAGCGGGCGGCCGGTCGGGCCGGGCGGGTCGGGATGCTGGTCATGGGCGACGGGTCCGCCTGCCGGAGCGAGAAGGCCCCCGGCTATCTGGACGAGCGGGCCGAGCCGTACGACGCCGGGGTGGCGCGGGCCCTCGGGCGTGCCGACGCCGCGGCGCTGGCCGCCCTGGACCCCGGCCTGTCGGCCGAACTCGGGGCGGCCGGGCGCGCGGCGTGGCAGTTCCTCGCCGGAGCGGCCGGTGACGCCGCCTACGACGCCGAACTGCTGGCGCACCAGGCGCCCTACGGCGTCGGCTACTTCGTGGCGGGCTGGGCGCGGGCCTAGGCGTTCGGCGGTGTGGTCGGCGGGGTCTGCGGCGGCCGCTGCCCGCCGCCCTCACGGTCGATGTACTCGCCGGCCCGCTGCTGGCCCTTGTCGACGTGCTCGGCGTACTTGCCGCCGGTGCGCCGGTCGAACATGTCCCCGGCCTTCTCCACGCCCTTCTTGGCCTGGTCGGGGTGCTGGCCCAGCATCTGCTTGACCTTGCTGACGATCGACATGGTGACCCCCGATTCACGGTCGGCGGCGCCGGGCGGGCGCCCGGCGCCCGAACACTCCACCCATACCCCCCCGGATGGCAGAGTTATGCGCGTGACCTTCCCCGATGTGCTCGCGGTGGTCGGCCCGACTGCGGCCGGCAAGTCCGATCTGGCGGTGGAGCTGGCGCTGGCGCTGGACGGCGAGGCGGTCAACGCCGACTCGATGCAGCTCTACCGCGGCATGGACGTCGGCACCGCCAAGCTGACCCCCGGGCAGATGCGCGGCGTGCCGCACCACCTGCTGGACGTGTGGGAGGTGACCAAGACCGCCAGCGTCGCCGAGTACCAGGAGCTCAGCGACCGGGCGATCGCCGAGATCCGCGGGCGGGGACGGACGCCGATCCTGGTCGGCGGGTCCGGCCTGTACGTGCGGGCGGCGCTGGACGAGATGGAGTTCCCCGGCACCGATCCCGGGGTCCGCGCCCGGCTGGAGAAGGAGCTGGAGGCCGTGGGATCCGGCGTCCTCCACCGGCGGCTGCGGGAACGCGACCCGCGGGCCGCCGAGGCGATCCTGCCCAGCAACGGGCGGCGGATCGTGCGCGCCCTGGAGGTCATCGAGATCACCGGCCGCCCGTTCACCGCGACGCTGCCCGAGCACCGCTACCGTTACGACGCCGTGCAGATCGGGCTGAGCGTCCCCCGCCCGGAGCTGGACGAGCGGATCGCGCTGCGGGTCGAGCGGATGTGGGAGGCGGGGCTGGTCGACGAGGTGCGCCGGCTGGAGCGGGCGGGCCTGCGGGACGGGCTGACCGCCGGGCGCGCCCTCGGGTACGCCCAGGTGCTGCGGTTCCTGGCCGGGGAGTGGACCGAGGAGCAGGCCAAGCAGGAGACGATCCGGGCCACCCGCCGGTTCGCCCGCCGCCAGGAGTCGTGGTTCCGCCGCGACCCCCGGGTGCACTGGCTGCCCTACGATGCGCCGGACCTCGTGGAACGCGCGCTCGCCCTGGTCGCCGAATAGGATCGGGCGCATGCGTTTCGTGAAGGGGCACGGCACCGAGAACGACTTCGTGATCCTGCCGGACCCCGACGGCTCCCTCGACCTGCGGCCCGCGACCGTGGCCGCGCTGTGCGACCGCCGGGCCGGCGTCGGGGCGGACGGCGTGCTGCGGGTGGTGCGCGCCAAGGCGGCCGGTGACCCGGTGGCCGATGAGCTGGCCGGCGAGGCCGAGTGGTTCATGGACTACCGCAACGCCGACGGCAGCGTCGCGGAGATGTGCGGCAACGGGGTGCGGGTCTTCGCCCGCTACCTGGTGGACGCGGGCCTGGCCGAGCCGGGGGAGTGGGACGTGGCGACGCGGGCGGGCCTCAAGCGGGTGACGCTGGGGCCGTCCGGGGACGTCAGCGTGGACATGGGCCCGCCGGTCGTGCAGGGCGACGGCCGCGCGACCGTCGCCGGGACCGAGTACACGGGCCTGCGGGTCTCGATGGGCAACCCGCACCTGGCCTGCCCGGTCGACCGGCCGGTACGGGACCTGGACCTGACCCGCCCGCCGGTGGTGGATCCGGCCGTCTTCCCCGAGGGCGTCAACGTGGAACTGTTCCGCCCCCTCGGCGAGCGGCACGTGGAGATGCGCGTGCACGAGCGCGGCTCGGGCGAGACCCGCTCGTGCGGGACGGGCGCGGTGGCCACCGCGGTGGCGGCCGCGGGCCCCGGGCGGACCGGCGAATGGACGGTGGACGTGCCCGGCGGCCGGGTCACCGTGACCCTGGACGGCCGCACCAGCCACCTGCGCGGCCCCGCCGTCCTCGTCGCCGAGGGCCACATCCGCGACGACCTGCTGCGCTGACCCGTCCCTCCAAGGACGACCCCGGATCCTCGGACGTTCGTGTCGAGCGCCCTCGCTCCGCAGATCCGCGCCGCAGTCGCCTGACATGTCGGTCTGGGCGGCCCCGACCTTCGAAAGGGGCGGGGCAAGCGGTCCTCGTTCCGCAGGACCGCGCTGGGGACGCCCGGCCGGGGGCCTGGTCCGGGCGTCTGGAGCGTCCTGCTCGGATCGGGACGGCGGTCCCTCGGCGGCGGGACCCCCGGGCGCCTAGTTTCGAACGTGCACACCCTGTGGGAGTCGCACGGACAGGGATGGGAGCCCCGAGGTCCGTGCGGCGAGGCGGGGCCGGTGACATCCACCATGGCGGGGGGCGGTCACCGGCCCCGCACTGTGTTCTCCTCCGGATGCTCCAGGTCGTCCGGCATGAGCCCGCCGTGGATCGGCAGCCGGGCCTGGACCAGCGTCCCGCCTCCCGGGCCGGGCCCGATGGAACACGATCCGCCCAGCTCGGCGGCCCGTTCCCGCATCGAGGACATGCCCACCCCGGCACGGCCGTGCGGCGGCAGTCCCACCCCGTCGTCGGTGATGCTGACCTGCAGCTCGCTGGATCGCTCCAGGCGGACCAGGACCGTCCGGGCGCCGGAGTGCCGCCGCACGTTGGTCAGCGCCTCCTGCACGATCCGGTAGGCGGCGACCTCCACCGCGGCCGGGAGCCTTTCCAGGTCGCCGTCGATCCGCACGTGCACCCGCAGCGCCTGCTGGTCTCCGGCCGGGCCGGACGCCCCGTCGGCCAGCGCCTGCACCGCGCCCGCCAGGCCCAGGTCGTCCAGCGCGGGCGGGCGCAGCCCGTACACCAGCTCGCGGATGTCGCCGATGGTCTGGCTCATGGTGGTGCGCAGCTTCTCCAGCAGCGGGTCCACCGCCGCCGGGTCGCGGTGCAGGTTGATCCGGGCGGCGTCCACCGTCATCGCCAGGCTGGCCAGCGTCGGGCCGAGCCCGTCGTGCAGGTCGCGGCGCAGCCGCCGGCGCTCCTCCTCGCGGGTGGCCAGGATCCGTTCCCGGGACCGCTGCACGTCGGCGGTCAGCCGCACCGCGTTGGCCAGTTCGGCCAGGTTGCGGGCCATGATCGCGGCGACCCGCCGGTCGGCGTTCTCCGGGCGGCTGAACAGCAGCCGGCCCACCGGGCGGCCGTGCCAGATCAGCGGGATCGACTCCGGATCGGGGCCCAGGTCGCCGTCCTCGGCCATCGCGGTGCGGCCCTCCCGGCCGGTGACCTCGACCATCACCCCGGTGGCGCGCAGCGCCTCGCGGACCGCCGACGCCGCCACCGCCAGCGCCGCGGCCGGATCGGAGGCGGTCTGCAGCCGCTGGTTGAGCCGGTCGGCGATCCGGTACGGGTCCCGTTCGCCGTGCACCAGCCGGTCCACGGTGCGCTGCAGCCGCCGCCGGACCGGCTCGAACACCGCGCCCGCGGCGATCGCGCCGACCAGCCCGGCCATCGGCCCGCGCCCGGCGAACAGCACGCTGGCCGCGCCGACCAGGGCGAAGTACACCCCGGTGATCACCACCACCAGCCCGGCGTACACCAGGGTGCGGCTGATCACCAGATCGATGTCGTACAGCCGGTAGCGGGTGATGGCGATGGCGATGCAGATCGGCACGGTGGCGATGGTCAGGTTGCGCAGCGGGTCCCCGATCGGCCAGGACTCGCCCACGAAGATGACGGTCTGGGCGAACACCCCGGGGTAGATGACCCAGGCGATCTGCCGCCGCACGTCGGGCGTGGACCGCCAGAACCGCAGCACCACCGACACCAGCCCGCCCACCAGCGCCCCGAGGATGGTCACGCTGATCGGCCACGGGATCTCCTGGAACGGGTAGACCGACACCCCGTTGTGGAACCGGCGCGCGTCCGGGTCGAGGGTCAGGTGCACGCACACGATCAGCGGCACCGCCAGCGCCACCGCCAGCACCGGCCGGAACCACCGGGACACCAGCCGCCCGTCCGGGAAGATCAGCGGCAGCACCAGGGTCAGCGCGAAGGTGTCGACCGCCCAGAACCAGTAGCCGAGCCAGCGGAAGAGCCCGTCCAGCGGCCAGTCCCGGATCTGCAGCCAGGGGCCCAGGTTGAGGGACAGCACGTACACCGCGGCGCAGAACCCGGCCACCAGCATCAGCCAGCCCACCCGCAGCCCGGGCCGGTGCCGCACCAGCAGCACCGCCACGGGCGTCCAGGTCAGGGCCAGGACGATCTCCGGATGCCACCACACCATCCGGCGTTCGACCGGAACCCCCGGGCCCAGCAGCAGGGATGTGAACACCAGCGACACGGCGGCCAGCGAAAGCGCGAACGCCGCACGCACCGCCCGGCGATCCCGCTGCTCGGTCCTCACCATGTGGAGCTTTCTTTCCCGGAGGAATGGGTCAAGGCATCGTAAATCGTCCCGGGCGCTGTCCTGCAGAGAACCGGGGCGGACGTCTCATGACGCCGGGACAACGGGACTCCCACACTGAGCGGGCCGAAGCCGGACAGACCGGCCGGCCGGACGACAGGTGAGGGGATGCGGCGAAGATGCGCAGGCTGATCGGTGCGCTGGTCGCGGTGGGGCTGCTGGCGGTGGCCACACCGGGGACGGCGTGGGCGGAGGACGAGAAGGAGACGCCGCTGGCCACGCGGCTGGCGGCCAAGTCGCACCCGGCCGTCCAGCTGCTGGCGACCACGTACTCGGCGACACTGGCGGTGCCGACCATGGCGGCCAACGACAAGGAGGTCGAGAAGCTCGTCCAGGAGACCGTCCGCAAGGTGGTCAACGGGGAACTCCCGCAGGACGAGCAGAGCCTCTACAAGTACATCCTGGAGCAGTGGGCCGCCGACGTGGACCGGTTCCTGCGCCCGGTGGGGCCGGACCGGACGGTCGAGGCCAAGGTCACCGGGACCTGCACCGGCTGGTGGGTGACGCCCGACGGCTACATGGTGACCGGCGCGCACTGCGTCAAGCCGGACACCACCGAGCTCAGCCAGACGTTCGCCAAGCAGGCCCTGGACCAGATCAACAAGCAGGACGTGGCCGAGCTGATCGAGGCGATCGCGCAGGAGGGCCAGGCCAGCGACGACAACATCGAGAAGGCCACCGAGATCGTCGTCGAGTTCAACGCCAAGCACCTGAAGATCGGCCAGATCAGCCAGTCCACCACGGTGCTGCAGAGCGTGCAGGGCGGCGGGGTCGACAAGAACGCCAAGGAGCTGCCGGCCGAGATCGTCTCCGCGGGCGAGAGCTACCCGGGCAAGGACGTGGCCATCCTCAAGGTCAACGGCCAGCAGAACCTGCCCACCCTGGAGCTGGGCGCCGACGACGACGTGCAGGTCGGCGACACCTTCTACATCGACGGCTTCCCCGGCACGGTGACCAACAACGGGTCGCTGAGCCTGGAGAGCCGGCTGCAGCCGACGTTCACCCAGGGCCCCTACAACGCGCAGCGCAGCACCCAGACCGGGGTGCCGTACTTCCAGACCCAGGCGCCGGCCTACGGCGGCAACTCCGGCGGCCCGGTGTTCAGCGACTCCGGCAAGGTCGTGGGCATCCTGATCGCGGGCCTGAACGACTCCGACGGCCAGTCCGCGCAGAACCAGCAGCTGGTGCTGCCGGTCAGCGTGGTCAAGGAGAAGCTGAACGAGAAGAACGTCAAGCCGGTCACCTCGAACACGACCGTCGCCTACAACGCGGCCCTGGACTCGTACTTCAAGCGCCACTACAAGCGGGCGCTGCCGAAGTTCCGCGAGGTGCAGGCGCTGAACCCGGGCCACCCGTACGTCGCCAAGTACATCAGCGACTCGCAGTCGGCCATCAACGCCGGCAAGGACGAGACCCCGCCGGGCCTGGGCTTCTGGCTGGCGGTCGTCGGCGCCGCGGTGGTCGTGGCGATCATCGCGGTGGTGCTGATCATGGTGCTCCGGCGGCGCTCGCGGCGCGGCTCGGGCCCCGGCCAGGGCCTGCCGGGTCAGCTGCCCGGCCAGAACCTGCCCGGCCCCGGCATGGCTGGTGTCCCGTACGGCGCGGGACAGCCCGCCCCGCCGGTCGGACCCCCGCCGGTCCAGCCCACCTACCCGGGCGGCCCGGGCGCGCCGGTGCCGCCCGCCCAGCCCGGCGCGGGCGGCTACCAGCCCCCGTGGCCCGGCGCCCACTAGAGGAACGCACACCCGGCCCCGTGCGGGCGGACGACGACCGTCGTCCGCCCGCACGGGCTTTTCGCGGGTCAGGCGATCGCAGCGGAGCTCCGCAGAGCGGAGATCCCCTGTCCCGCGGTCAGGGCAGGCTCCCGGACAGGTCCCGCAGTCCCCGTCGCAGGGTGTCCGGGTCGACGTCACCGAGGATCAGGCGCTGCAGGACGAATCCGGGCATGATGCCGAACAGGGCCTTGCCGACCGCCTCGGTGTCGGCGTCGGCCGGCAGCCGGCCGGCGTCGCGCATGCGCTCGGCGTACTGGATCCACACGCCGCGGATGTGGGCCATCACCCGGCGCACCACGGGGGAGACCTGCGGGTCGTGCAGGGCCAGCGCCCATGCCTGGGGGGCGACGCGGAGCGGGTCGGCCTCGCCGTCCCCGGCGCTCTGGATCCCGACCAGCTCCTCGGCCATCCGCCCGGCGACCTCGTCGATGCCGGGCAGCGGGTCCTGCTCGACGATGCGGGCCAGCGGGTCGGCGATCCGCTCGACGGTGTCGGTGCAGATGGCCTCGACGATCTCGTTCTTGCTCTTGAAGTAACGGTAGACCGCGCCGGCCGACAGTCCGCTGGCGGCGAAGATGTCCTGCATCGACGTCTCGTGGAAGCCCTTGCGGACGAAGCAGAGGCGGGCGGCGTCGAGGATCTGGTTCCGGCGTCGCTGCAGGTGCTCCTCGCTGACCTTCGGCATGTCCTCAAACTAAAACGAATGCTCGTTCTTGACAACCGGGCGCCGCGGGAGGACGCTCGAATAAAGAGAACGATCATCCGATTTTTTGAGGAGTCGTCATGCAGGCATCCTCCGGCCGCCGGGCGCTCGGCATCGCCCTGGCGGTCGCCGCGCTCCAGATGGTCATGCTGGTCGCGTTCGCCTGGCCGGCCGCCCGCTCCGCCCCGCACGACCTGCCGATCGCGGTGACCGGGCCGCAGGCCGCCGCGGTGGCCGACCGGCTGGCCGGCCAGGGCGGATTCGCCGTCGAGACGCTGCCCGACGAGGCCGCCGCCCGGCAGGCGCTGCGGGACCGCGAGGTCTACGGCGCCATCGTGACCGCCCCGGCCGGACCGAAGGTCCTGGTCGCCTCGGGGGCGAGCCCCGCGGTCGCGCAGCAGATCGGCCAGTACGCCGCCACCCTGTCGGGCGCCCCGGCGCCGCCCGTGACCGACGTGGTGCCCGCCGGCGAGCACGGCGCGGCGTTCGCCAGCCTGGCCCTGCCGCTGGTGATGTCGGGCATCGCCGGCGGTGCGCTGCTCGCCCTGCTGGTCCGCGGGACGGGCCCGCGGCTGGCCGGGCTGGCCGGGGTCGCCGTGCTCGGCGGACTGGGGTCGGCCGCGCTCGCCCAGGGCTGGCTCGGCATCCTCGACGGCTCGTACCTGGCGGTCTCCGGGGCCATCGCGCTGGCCGTCGCGGCGATCAGCGGCACCGTCCTGGGCCTGGCCGCGCTCATCGGCCCGCCCGGCGTCGTGGTGGGCGCGCTGACCATGCTGCTGCTCGGCAACCCCCTGTCGGCCGCCGCGACCGCGCCGGAACTGCTGCCCGAGCCGTGGGGCGACCTCGGCCAGCTGCTGCCCCCGGGCGCGGCGGCGACGCTGCTGCGCTCGGCCGGCTACTTCGACGGCGCCGCCGCCGCGCGCCCGCTCACCGTCCTGGCGGTGTGGGCGCTGGCCGGAACGGCCCTGGTCGTCCTGGGCGGTCTGCGCCGGCCCGGCGGCCGGACCCGGGACAACGGCGCGCCCGCCGCGCCCGCAGGGGCCTGAACCACCGTTTTCCAGCGCGGCGCGTGATCAATCAGTAGCATTCCGTACTGCCGTGTTGACGGAGGGGGGTGGCATGGCGGGCTTCCTGATCCGCAGGCTGGTGAACCACGCCGTCCTCGTCATGCTGGCCGCCAGCCTGGCCTACCTGCTCGCCGCCGCCACCCTCGCCCCGCGCGCCGCCTTCGCCGGACAGCACCCCCCGCCCCCCGCCGCCGTGATCGACGCCGAGCTCACCCGGCTCAACCTCAACGACCGCACCCCGCTGCCGCAGCGGTACGCCACCTGGGCGGGCGGGGTGCTGCGCGGCGACCTCGGCCGCACCCTGAACGGCGAGCCGGTGGCCCCGGAACTGTGGAACCGCGCCCTGGTCAGCCTCCGGCTGCTGGCGGTGGGCACGGTGCTGGGGGCGGTGCTGGGGGTGCTGGCCGGCGCGTACGCGGCGGTCCGGCAGTACCGTCCCGCCGACCGGCTGATCACCGTGGGCTCGTTCGCGGTGCTGTCCACGCCGGTGTTCGTGCTGGCGGTGCTGCTGCAACTGGGCGCCGAGCGGATCAACGAGATCACCGGCGTGCGGATCTTCGAGTGGGTGGGGGAGTACACCCCCGGCGCCCGCGAGGGAATGACCGGGCGGCTGCAGCACCTGGTGCTGCCGACGCTGACCATCGTGCTGGTGCAGGCCGCCGTGTTCAGCCGCTACCAGCGCCACCTGATGCTCGACGTGCTGAACGCCGACTTCGTGCGCACCGCCATGGCCCGCGGGCTGACCCGCCGCCGGGCGCTGCTGCGGCACGGGCTGCGCACCGCGCTGGTCCCGGCCACCACCTACTTCGCCTACACGTTCGGCTTCGTGCTGCTCGGCGCCATGTTCACCGAGAAGATCTTCGGCTGGCACGGGATGGGCGAGTGGCTGATCGACTCCGTCCACCGCGGCGACGTCAACGCGGTCGCCGCGATCACCCTGCTGGCCGCGGTGCTGGTGCTGCTGGCCGGGCTGGCCGCCGACACCGCGCACGCGGTCCTGGATCCACGGGTCAGGACCGGCCGGTGAGCGCCCCGCCCGACCCGCTGGAGGCGATGCCCGCCCGGGGCTCCGCGCTGGCCCGCCGGCTGCTGGCGCAGCCCCGCGCGGTGCTCGGCCTGGCGCTGCTGGCCGCGCTGTTCCTGCTGGCGTTCGCCGGGCCGCAGCTGGCCCGGTGGGACTGGCAGCAGACCGACTTCACCGCGCTGCGCGAGCCGCCCTCGGCCGAGCACTGGTTCGGCACCACCGCCAGCGGCCGGGACGTCTTCGCGCTCACCCTGCGCGGCATGCAGAAGTCGCTGCTCATCGGGCTGTCCGTGGCGGTGCTGTCGACCGGGCTGGCCGCGCTGGTCGGCATGGTCGCCGGATACGCCGGGGGCTGGGCGGACCGGGTGCTGATGTGGGCGGCCGACCTGCTGCTGGTGCTGCCGGCGTTCCTGGTGCTGGCGGTGCTCGACCCGGCGCTGGGATCGGCCTGGCCGCTGCTGGTGCTGGTGCTGGCCGCGTTCATGTGGATGGTCACCGCGCGGATGGTGCGGCAGACGACGATCTCGCTGAAGGAGCGCGAGTTCGTGCTGGCCGCCCGGTGCATGGGCGTCTCCCCGGCGCGCGTGCTGGCCCGGCACGTGCTGCCCAACCTGGGCTCGCTGCTGATCATCGACGGGACCCTGCACGTCAGCGTGGCCGTCATCGCCGAGAGCGGGCTGTCGTACTTCGGGTTCGGGGTGCATCCGCCCGACAGCTCGCTGGGCACCGTGATCGCCGAGGGCGCCGCCGCGGCCACCACCTTCCCCTGGCTGTTCGGGTTCGCCGCGGGACTGCTGGTGCTGCTGGTGCTGGCGGTCAACCTGGTGGGCGACGGGCTGCGCGACGCCCTGGACCCGGCCGGAGGGGGCGGCGTGCGGTGACGGTGCTGCGGGTCGCCGACCTCCGGGTGACCTTCCGGAACGCCACGGCCCCCGCCGTGCGCGGGATGCGCCTGACCGTCGGCCGCGGCGAGGTGCACGCGGTCGTCGGCGAGTCCGGCTGCGGCAAGACCACCACTGCCCTGGCCCTGCTCGGCCTGCTGCCGCCCGGCACCGAGGTCACCGGCTCGGTCCGGCTGCACGGGCGGGAGCTGGTCGGCCGCTCCGACGCCGAACTGGCCCGGGTGCGCGGCCGGGACATCGCCATGGTGTTCGCCGACCCGATGTCGGCGCTGACCCCCGTGCGCACGGTGGGCGACCAGATCGCCGAGACGGTCCGCGTCCACCAGGGCGTCTCCCGGGCCGCCGCCCGCGCCCGCGCGGCGGAGCTGCTGGAGCTGGTGGGGATCCCCGACCCGGCCCGCCGCGCCCGCGCCTACCCGCACGAGCTGTCGGGCGGGATGCGGCAGCGCGTCATGATCGCCATGGCGGTCGCCAACGACCCGGCGGTGATCGTCGCCGACGAGCCCACCGCCGCCCTGGACGGCACCGTCCAGGCCCAGGTGATGCAGGTGTTACGGACCGCCGGGGAGGCGACCGGCGCGGCGATCGTGCTGATCACCCACGATCTGGGGGTGGCGGCCGAGATCGCCGACCGGGTCACCGTCGTGTACGCCGGCCGCCCCGTCGAGACCGGGCCGATCGACGAGGTGTACGCCCGGCCGCGGATGCCGTACACGATCGGGCTGCTGCAGTCGGTGCCCCGCCTGGACGGCCGGCGGCCGTTCGGCCCGCCGGTGCCCGCCGCCCGCAGGCCCGTGCTGGTGCCGATCGACGGCGTCCCGCCGCAGCGGCCCGGCCCCGGCTGCTCGTTCGCCCCGCGCTGCCCGATGGCCGGGCCGCGCTGCGCGAGCGAGGAACCGCAGCTGCGGCCGGTGCCGGGCGACGGCGGCCATGCCGTCGCCTGCCTGCAGGACGTCACCGACCCGGCGGCCGTCTACCCGCCGCCCGACCCCGGCCCGGAACCGGTCCGCGACCACGTCGAACGGCCGGTCGTGCTGGACGTCGCCGGGCTGGTCCGCCACCACGCGCGGCGGGGGGGAGGGCCGCTGCGCCGCCGCGACGGCACGGTGCGCGCGGTCGACGGCGTCGACTTCGACGTCCGCCGGGGCCAGACCCTGGCCCTGGTCGGCGAGTCCGGCAGCGGCAAGACCAGCACGCTGATGGAGATCCTGCGGCTGCGCGCCCCCCAGGCCGGGCGGATCACCGTGCTCGGGCGGGACACCGCGACCCTGGACCGGTCGGCCCGCCGGGCGCTGCGCCGCGACGTGCAGGTGGTGTTCCAGGATCCGCAGGCGTCGCTGGACCCCCGGATGCGGGTCGCCGAGATCGTCGCCGAGCCGCTCATCGCCCACGGTCACCGCCGCCGCGAGGTCGCCGGACCGGTCCGCGAGCTGCTGGCGATGGTCGGGCTCTCCCCGGAGCTGGCGTGGCGCCACCCCGGCGCCCTGTCGGGCGGGCAGCGGCAGCGGGTCGCCATCGCCCGGGCGCTGGCGCTGCGGCCCCGGCTGCTGCTGCTGGACGAGCCGGTCTCCGCCCTGGACGTCTCCGTGCAGGCCGGGATCTGCAACCTGCTGACCCGCCTGCAGGACCGGCTCGGCCTGGCGTACCTGCTGGTGACCCACGACCTGGCCGTCGCGCGGCACGTCGCCGACCGGATCGCGGTGATGTACCTGGGGCGGATCGTGGAGCTCGGCGACGTGCGGCGGGTCTACCAGGACCCCGCCCACCCCTACACCCGGGCGCTGCTGTCGGCGGTCCCGGTGCCCGACCCTCCGCGCGCACGGCGCCGCCCCCGGGTGGTGCTGCCCGGAGACCCGCCAGATCCGGCCGACCCGCCGCCCGGCTGCCGGTTCCGACCCCGCTGCCCCCGCTACCCGGTCCTGGAGCCCGGCCGGGCGCGGCGCTGCGAGGAGGAGGACCCCCGGCCGGTGGAGGTGGCCGCCGGCCGGTACGCGGCCTGCCACTATCCGGAGACGACCAGCCCATGAGATCACTGCTCGCGTCCCTGCTCCTGCTCGCCGTGCCGCTCGCCGCGGCCGGATGCACCGCGCACCGCCCGCAGGGGCCGGAGATTCCCGGCGACATGTCCGCGCTGCCCGCCTACGACATCAACCCGATGCCCCGCGAACGGCTGCGCGCCGGCGGGATCCTGCGCTGGCCGATGCCCGAGTTCCCGGTCCAGTGGAACTTCCATCACGTCCAGGGGTCCAAGGGCGTGGTGAACGAGGTGCTCCAGGGCGTCATGCCGTACCTGATGCGGTCCGACGAGAAGGGGATCTCCCGCCCCGTCCCCGAGTACCTCGACGAGGTGAAGGTCGTCACCAGGCCCCGCCAGGTGGTCACCTACACCATCGACCCGCGGGCCCGGTGGTCGGACGGCACCCCCATCACCTACCGGGACTTCGCCGCCCAGGCCCGCGCCCTGTCCGGCCGCGACCAGCGGTACCGGGTCGCCGCGGTCACCGGCTACGACCGGATCGCCAAGGTCGAACGGGGCCGCCACGACCGGCAGGCGGTGGTGACGTTCGCCCGGCCGTTCGCCGACTGGCGGTCGCTGTTCAACCCGCTGTACCCGGCGGACACCTGCGACGACCCCCGCACCTTCAACGAGGGCTGGCTGAACAGGCTGCCGGTCGGCGCCGGGCCGTTCCGGGTGGAGTCGGTCGACCGGACCGCCAAGACCGTCACCATCGCCCGCGACCCGCGCTGGTGGGGGCGGCCGGCCCTGCTGGACCGCATCGTGTTCCGGGTGATGGACCCCGGCGCCGCGCCCGGGGCGTTCGCCAACGGGGAGGTGGACGTGCTGGACGCCGGGGGCGACGCCAACGCCTACCGGCGGGCGCTGGCGGTGGAGGGGACGGTGATCCGCCGCGCGGCCGGACCGGACTGGCGGCATCTGACGTTCAACGCGGCGAGCCCGGCGCTGGCGGACGTGCGGGTCAGGCAGGCGATCATGGCGGGGATCGACCGGCGGGCGCTGGCCGAGGCCGACCTGAAGGACCTGGACTGGCCGATCCAGGTGCTCGGCAACCACTTCTTCATGCACACCCAGGCCGGGTACCGGGACAACTCCGGGCAGGTCGGCCGCTACGACCCGGCCCGGGCGCAGCGGCTGCTGGACGCGGCGGGCTGGCGGCGGTCGGGGCGGTACCGGGTCCGCGACGGCCGCACCCTGAGCCTGCGGTTCGTGGTCCCCGCCACCCAGCAGATCAGCAAGCGCGAGGGCGAGCTGGTGCAGGCCATGCTGGCGCGGATCGGGGTGCGGGTCGACATCGTGCCGGTGCCGACCGACGACCTGTTCGACGGGTACGTGCTGCCGGGGAACTTCGACGTCGTGCCGTTCTCCTGGCTGGGCACCCCGTTCCCGGTCTCCTCCAACCGGGCGGTGTTCGCCCGGCCGAGGGGCGGCAACATCCAGCAGAACTACTCGCGGACCGGGTCGGCCGAGCTGGACCGCGCGATGGACCGCGCCGCCGCCGAGCTCGACCCCGCCAGGGCCCGCGACCTGATCAACGAGGCCGACCGGCTGGCGTGGGAGCAGGCCGCGGTGCTGCCCCTCTACCAGCGTCCGCAACTGCTGGCGGTCCGCGCCGACCTGGCCAACTTCGGCGCTCGCGGCTTCTACGACCTGGCGTACGAGGACATCGGGTTCGTGGCGCGGACCGGCCGCTGACCGGGGTGCGGTCAGCCGGTGATCAGGGCAGCCGCACCTCGATGCCCTTGCGGTCGGCGGTGAAGCGGGCGTGCCACACGTACAGCCGGACCGTGCCGTCGGCGATCCCCGCCTCCAGCGGCGCCTCGGTGGCGATCCGCACCAGGTACGACGCCCCGGGCGGCATGAGCTTGTCGCCGTTCTCGTCGATCGGGGGCTCGGAGCCGTTCAGCCGCGCCACGACCTCGCTGTGGGTGGGCGGCGTGCACAGGTCGTCGGGGACGCCGGGCTGCGGCGCGCACCGGTCCTGCAGTTCGTCGGGGACGTACTCGCGGGACAGGTACAGGTCGGCCGGGAAGTCCAGGAGGATCGGCTGCTGCATGGTGTTGGTCAGCACGTACTCGCCGTAGGCGTAGGTCTGCCCGGACGGCGGGGGAGTGCTCCGCGACAGCGGCCGGTCCTCCGCGCCGGTCCGGACCGCGCCCAGCGAGTAGGTGTAGCCCTCGGGGGTGGTGACGCTCAGCGCCGGTCCGGTCGTGGGGGAGGGCGCGGCGGTGATGGACCCGTCCTGCACGGCCTTCTGCGGGCGGGCCTGGGCGTCCTCCCCGGGCTCCGGGCGCAGCGCCACGTAGCCGACCACGATGGCCCCGGCGCCCAGGACTCCGGTGAGCACCCCGGCCAGGCCGATCTTCCCGGCGTTGCTCTTCTTGCGGCGGCGGCGGTGCGAGCGGTGGCTTCGTGACATCGGAGGTTCCTGGTCCGTGGACGCGTCAGGTCGTGACGCCCGTGTTCTGGGGGATCCGCCCCGGCGGTGCACCGGAGGCGATAGATGATGGTGGTAGACGATATCGGACAGACCGTTATAGACGGAACGCGGACCGTCCCAGCCCGCGCAGCGAGGCGTCCAGCACCTCGGCGGTGTGCGCCACGGCGATCTCCTCGCCCCGGCGGCGCAGCGCGGTGGCGATCTGCATCGAGCAGCCCGGGTTGGCGGCGACCAGCAGCTCGGCCCTGGTGCCGGAGACGTTCGCCGCCTTGCGGTCGCCCAGCTCCGCGGCAGCCTCGGGCTGCAGCAGGTTGTAGGTGCCGGCCGACCCGCAGCAGATGTCGGGGTCGGCGATCTCCCTGACCGTCAGCTCGGGGATCTGGGCCAGCAGCGCGCGCGGCTGGGAACGGATGCCCTGGGCGTGGGACAGGTGGCAGGCGTCGTGGTAGGCGACCGTGACCGGCAGCGGATGCCGCTCGGCCCGCGGTCCCAGCTCCACCAGGAACTCGGCCAGGTCACGGGTCTTGGCGCCGACCGCCTCGGCCCGCCCGGACCACACCGGGTCGTCGGCCAGCAGCCTGCGGTACTCCTTCATCGCCGAGCCGCAGCCCGCCGCGTTCACCACCACCACGTCCACGCCCTCGAACGCGGCGATGGTGCGGCGCGCGAACTCCCGGCCCTCCTCCTCGCGGCCCGCGTGCACCGACAGGGCGCCGCAGCACCCCTGGTCGCGGGGGATCACCACATCGCAGCCCTCCAGCGCCAGCACCCGGGCGGTGGCGGCGTTCACGCCGGGGAAGAACTCCCGCTGCACGCAGCCGGTCAGCATGCCCACCGTGGCCCGGTGGCCGCCCCGCGCGGCGACCCGTTCCGGCAGCCGCCGGGCGGGGCCGAGGGGAGGGGCGAGCCGTTCCATCGCCGCCAGGGTGGGGGACAGGCGCTCCAGCACGCCGGTGCGCCGGACCAGCCGGTCCAGCCCGCTGCGCTGGTAGAGCCGCAGGGGTCCGCGCAGCGCGTGCAGCCTGCGCGGGTACGGGAACAGCCGGAAGATCAGCTCGCGGATCGCCCGGTCCTTGACCGTCCGCGGATGCTCCCGCTCCACCTCGGCGCGGGTGAGCTCGATCAGCCGGTCGTACTGCACCCCGGACGGGCACGCCGTCACGCACGCCATGCAGCCCAGGCACCGGTCGAAGTGCTCGACCATCGGCGGGCCCAGCGGCTCGCCCTCCACATGCTGGCCCATCAGGTGGATCCGGCCGCGCGGGGAGTCCATCTCCTCGCCCCACAGCACGTACGTCGGGCAGGTGGGCAGGCAGAACCCGCAGTGCACGCAGTCGTCGATCAGCGGACGCAGCTCTTCGGACGCCATCTCAGATGCCTCCCACGAAGCGGCCGGGGCTCAGGCGGTGCCCGGGGTCGAACTGGTCCTTGACCCGGCGCATCAGCGTCAGCGCCGGGACCGGCCCCCACAGGTCGACCTCGTCCCGGACCGCCTGCGGGGCGTACCGGACCACGGCGGTGCTCACCGCGCGCAGGGCGTCGAGCAGCGCCTTGACCGGGGCGGGATCGGTGGTGTCCAGGCCGACGTGCAGGCCGCCCAGGCCCGCCGAGCCGCGCAGCCGCGCCCCGGGGACCGCGCCGAGCGCGTCGGCGATCCGGGGGAGCGCGGCAGGCAGCGCGGTGACCTCGATCAGCGTGCTGCCGTCCGGGTACGCGCCCCACCACCCAGGTGCAGTGTCGGCGATCTCCGCGCCGGGGCCGATCAGCCCGGCCACGGCCTCGGCCCGTGCCGCGACGCCCTCCGGAACGCCCTCGACCAGGACTCCGACGGTGACGGGACCGCCGGCCGTCATGTCGATCTCGATCGCGGCGGCCACGTGGTGGGAGTGCAGGACGTTCCGCACCGCCTGCCCGGCCCGCTCCGCGTTCCCGACGCGGCCGGTGACGTACGCGCGGGCCTGCGGCAGCGGATGCAGCCGGAACGCCGCCTCCACGATCAGGCCCAGGGTGCCGAACGACCCGGTGAGCAGCTTGCCCAGGTCGTATCCGGCGACGTTCTTGACGACCTTGCCGCCCGCCTTGGCGATCTGGCCGTCCGCCCGGATCATCGTGACGCCGATCAGCAGGTCGCGGGCCGCCCCGTACAGCAGGCGCAGCGGGCCGCCCGCCGCCGTGGCGAGGGTGCCGCCCACCGTCGATCCGGGCAGCGGGCGGTCCAGCGCCAGCCGCTGCCCGCGGGCGGCCAGCACCTCGGCCAGCCGTTCCAGGGTCAGCCCGGCCTCCACCTTGACCACCAGGTCGCCGGCCGCGTACTCGATCACCCGGTCCAGCCGGGCGGTGTCCACCAGCAGGTCGCAGCGGGTCGGGGGCATGCCCCAGTCCAGCCGGGTCTCGTTGCCGCGCGGGACCACCGCCAGGTCCCGTTCGGCGGCCACCCGCATGACCGCGCTCGCCTCCTCGACCGTGCGGGGCGCGGCGACGACCGAGGGCACGACCCCGAGCACGCCCTCCTCGGGCAGTCCCTCCCGGACGTCGTCGCAGACCCGGCCGAGGGCCTCCAGCACGTCGCCCATCAGAACAGCTCCGCCTTTCCGTCCCGCACCAGCGGGTGGGGCTCCTTGCGGACCCCCGGGACCTCGCCGCACAGCCTGGGCGTGGGGAAGACCTTGCCGGGGTTGCACACCCCGGCCGGGTCGAACGCGCACCGCACCATCTGCATCGTGTCCAGGTCGGCCTCGGTGAACATCCGGGGCATGTGCTTGGTCTTGTCGACGCCCACCCCGTGCTCCCCGGTGATCGACCCGCCGTGCTCGATGCACAGGTCGAGGATCCGGCCGGAGACCTCCTCGGCGCGCTCGCCCGCCCCCGGCTCGGAGTCGTCGAACAGCACCAGCGGATGCAGGTTGCCGTCCCCGGCGTGGAAGACGTTGGCGACCCGCACCCCCGACTCGCGGGACAGGTCGTCGATGCGCGCCAGCACCTGCGGCAGCGCCGTCCGCGGGATCACCCCGTCCTGCACCAGATAGGCGGGGCTGATCCGGCCGACCGCGGCGAACGCCGACTTGCGCCCCCGCCAGATCAGGCCGCGTTCGGCGTCGTCGGCGGCGATCCGGATCTCGAACGCGCCCGCCTGGCGGCACATCCGCTGCACCTCGGCGAACTCCCGTTCCACCTCGGCCGCCGGCCCGTCCAGCTCCACGATCAGCACCGCCCCGGCGCCCGGCGGGTATCCGCAGGCCACCGCCGCCTCGGCGGCCTCGATCGACAACGCGTCCATCATCTCGATCGCGGCCGGCACCACCCCGGCGCCGATGATCGCCGACACCGCGGCCCCGCCCGCCTCGATCGTCTCGAACGCCGCCAGCAGCGTCTGCACGGTCTCGGGCACCCGGGTCAGCCGCACCGTGATCTTGGTGGTGATGCCGAGCGTGCCCTCCGACCCGACGAACGCGCCGAGCAGGTCATAGCCCCCGTCCCCGCGCGAGATCGTGGTGATCTCCCCGTCCGGGGTGACGATCTCGCAGGCCAGCACATGGTGCGCGGTGAACCCGTACTTCAGGCAGTGCGCCCCGCCGGAGTTCTCCGCCACGTTCCCGCCGATCGAGCAGATCTGCTGGCTGGAGGGGTCCGGCGCGAAGTAGTACCCGTACGGCCGGGCCGCCCGCGTCAGCTCCAGGTTGATCACTCCCGGCTCCACCACGGCCCGCTGGTTGTCGGGGTCGATCTCCAGGATCCGCCGCATCCGCGCCGTCACGATCAGCACCCCGTCCGTCCGCGGCAGCGCCCCTCCGGACAACCCCGTCCCGGACCCGCGCGCCACGTACGGCACCCCCGCCGCCGCGCACTCCCGCACCACCGCCGCGATCTGCTCGGCCGTGTCCGGCAGCACCACGACCCCCGGAGTCGCCCGGTGATGCGTCAGCCCGTCGCACTCGTACGTCCGCAACCGCACCGGATCGGTGATGACCCGCTCATCCCCGAGCACCTCGGCGAACCGCCGGGCCAACGCCGCCAACCCCATAGCTCCGCTCCCGTCGAACCCTGCCCACCAGGGGACAACCGCCGCTCGGTGCCCTTCGTCGCGCCGCCTACCCGCTAACGGTAACTCCGTCCCTCTTCGTCCCAAGCCCTGCCGACCCACCATCCCGCGTCCTTGCACCCGCCTCGCGGTGGCCCTGCACCCGAAGGCGCTCAGGGCCACCGCGAGCGGAGCGAGCGCAATGAATCAGGGCATGCGCTCGTAGGCGGGGGTGGTGAGGAACTCGGCGTACTCGTCGGCCAGGGTGACCTCCTTGAAGAGGGCGACGGCCTGGTTGTAGCGGGGCTCGTCGTAGGCCTGGCCCAGCTCGGCGCGGATCGTGGCGAGCTCCTCGTCCATGATCTGCCCGACGAGCTCCTTGGTGACCTGCTGGCCCTCCTTGAGGGTGACGCCGTTGTAGATCCACTGCCACACCTGGGAGCGGGAGATCTCGGCGGTGGCGGCGTCCTCCATCAGGTTGTGGATGGCGACCGCGCCGTTCCCGCCCAGCCAGGTGGCCAGGTAGCGGAGCGCCACGTCGATGTTGTTGCGCAGGCCGGCCTCGGTGATCTCGCCGGGGGTCTTGTCCACGGCGAGCAGGTCGGCGGCCGAGACCTGGACGTCCTCGCGGAGCCGGTCGCGCTGGTTGGGCTTGTCGCCGAGCACGCCGTCGAAGACCTCGCGGCACACCGGGACCAGGTCCGGGTGGGCGACCCAGGAGCCGTCGAACCCGTCGTTGGCCTCACGGGTCTTGTCGGCCCGCACCTTCTCCAGGGCGTTCTTGTTGACCTCGGGGTCCTTGCGGGACGGGATGAACGCGGCCATGCCGCCGATGGCGTGCGCGCCGCGCTTGTGGCAGGTGCGCACCAGCAGTTCGGTGTAGGCCCGCATGAACGGCGCGGTCATGGTGATCGCGTTCCGCTCGGGCAGCACGAACTCCGCGCCCCGGGAGCGGAACTTCTTGATCACCGAGAACAGGTAGTCCCAGCGGCCGGCGTTCAGCCCGGCGGAGTGGTCGCGCAGCTCGTAGAGGATCTCCTCCATCTCGAACGCGGCCGGGATGGTCTCGATCAGCACGGTGGCGCGGATGGTGCCGCGCGGGATCTCCAGGGTGTCCTGCGCCAGGTTGAAGGCGTCGTTCCAGAGGCGGGCCTCCAGGTGGCTCTCCATCTTGGGCAGGTAGAAGTACGGGCCCCTGCCCTTGGCGAGCTGCCGGCGCGCGCAGTGGAAGAAGTACAGCCCGAAGTCGAACAGCGAGCCGGACATCGGCTGCCCGTCGACCAGGACGTGCTTCTCCTCCATGTGCCAGCCGCGCGGGCGGACCACGATGGTGGCCAGCTCCTCGTCGGCCTTGAGCGCGTAGGACTTGCCGGTCTTGGGGTCGGTGAAGTCGATCGTGCGGTCGAGGGCGTCGCGCAGGTTGAGCTGGCCCCCGATCATGTTCTCCCACAGCGGGGTGTTGGCGTCCTCGAAGTCGGCCAGCCAGACCTTGGCGCCGGAGTTCAGGGCGTTGATCGTCATCTTCCGGTCGGTGGGGCCGGTGATCTCCACCCGCCGGTCCTCCAGCCCGGGCGCCGGCTCGGCCACCCGCCAGGAGTCGTCGGAACGGACCCCCGCGGTCTCCGGCAGGAAGTCCAGGGTGCCCCCGGCGGCCAGCTTCCTCTCCCGCTCGGCGCGGGCGGCCAGCAGCTCCTTGCGCCGCGCCCCGAACTCGCGCTGCAGGGTGGCCAGGAAGGACAGCGCCTCGGGCGTCAGGATCTCGTCGTACCGCTCGTGGAGGGGGCCGGTGACCTCCACGCCTTCGGGTGCAGCCATCTGCCTTCCCTTTCGTATCGTGAAAACCAACTTCTGTGTAGTGGAACGCTACTCGCCGGTTCTCATCCGGGTCAAAGCGGCCCCCCACCCTGTGCCCGCCGCCCTTCCGCCGGGTCCGCTGAGCCTCATACCGCGTCGCCACCTCCTCTAACTCGGCTGCGGCGGGATGCCGCGACGCCCGGGTGAGCCGGGCCGGAACGGGGAGAAAACACATGGCCACGGGGACCGCGGCGTGGCACGATCGTCGGGAAGAACCGGTCGCCGCACGGCGTTGCTAGAGGACGTATGACTTCTGCCTTCTTTGAAGACCCGCAGGTCCGCCGCGAGGACGCCGCCGACCTGACCGCCGAGGACCGGTTCGCCGAGGACGAGCCGCTCACCGGAGAGCTCGACCTGGCCGACCGCCAGGCGCTGCGCCGCGTCGCCGGGCTGTCCACCGAGCTGACCGACATCACCGAGGTCGAGTACCGGGCGCTGCGGCTGGAACGCGTGGTGCTGGTCGGGGTGTGGACCGAGGGCACCGCCGAGCAGGCCGAGGCGTCGCTGCGCGAGCTGGCCGCGCTCGCCGAGACCGCCGGCTCCCAGGTGCTGGAGGGACTGATCCAGCGCCGCGGCAGGCCCGACGTGGCCACCTACATCGGCTCCGGCAAGGCCGACGAGCTGGCCGAGATCGTCCGCGCCACCGGCGCCGACACCGTCATCTGCGACGGCGAGCTGTCGCCCAGCCAGCTGCGCCATCTGGAGGAGGTCGTCAAGGTCAAGGTCATCGACCGGACCGCGCTGATCCTGGACATCTTCGCCCAGCACGCCCGCAGCCGCGAGGGCAAGGCCCAGGTCGAGCTGGCCCAGCTGGACTACCTGCTGCCCCGCCTGCGCGGCTGGGGCGGCAACCTGTCCCGCCAGGTCGGCGGCCGGGCGGCCGGCGGCGTCGGGATCGGCGGCCGCGGCCCCGGTGAGACCAAGATCGAGCTGGACCGGCGCCGGATCCGCGCCCGGATGGCCAAGCTGCGCCGCCAGATCGCGGAGATGTCCAAGGCCCGCGACACCATGCGCAGCGCCCGCCGGCAGAACCGGATCCCGTCGGTGGCGATCGCCGGGTACACCAACGCCGGCAAGTCCTCGCTGCTCAACCGGCTGACCGGGGCGGGCGTCCTGGTCGAGGACGCGCTGTTCGCGACCCTGGACCCGACCGTGCGCAGGGCCGCCACGCCCGGCGGCCGCCCGTTCACCCTGGCCGACACGGTCGGGTTCGTCCGGCACCTGCCGCACCAGCTGGTCGAGGCGTTCCGCTCCACCCTGGAGGAGGTCGCCGACGCCGACCTGATCCTGCACGTGGTGGACGGCTCCGACGCCGACCCCGAGGCCCAGATCGACGCGGTCCGCGAGGTGCTGCGCGAGATCGGCGCCGACCGGGTGACCGAACTGGTGGTCATCAACAAGGCCGACGCCGCCGACCCGCTCACCCTCGCCCGGCTGCGGCGGCGGGAGAAGAACAGCGTCGTCGTCTCGGCCCGCACCGGCGCCGGCATCGACGACCTCCTCGCCGCCATCGAGGCCGACCTGCCCGGCCTGGACCGCGAGGTGCGCGTCCTCCTCCCGTACGACCGCGGCGACCTGGTGACCCGCGTCCACGATCTGGGCGAGGTGCTCTCCCAGGAGCACACCGGCGAGGGCACCCTGCTGCACGCCCGGGTCCCCGCTGCGCTGGCGGGCGAGCTGGAGGCGTACGCCACCGCCCAGGTCTGATCGCCGCCTCGAGCGGGGCCGTGCGGAGCGGCCCCGCCGAAATTGCCCGCCGACGGCCCCGGCATGGGGACTTCCAGGGTGAACGCAGTCGGTGTCAGGGGAAATACCGGTCGCCACATGGTTACACCTTGGGCATTCGCCTTGACGGATGCGGAGGAATCCGTACGGTCTGAATGACCGAGGGGTGGGAGGGCCGCGCACCGCTGTGTGTCCAGGTATTTTATGCGGTTTCCTGCGCTCTGTGGGAGAATTGTCGGGTTCTACGGGCGAGTCGGGTAAAATGTGCGGTACTGGCGGGCATGAGAACCGGTCGGCGGGTGTCCCGGCCCGGGCGCTCCCGGCGCGTTCGCCCCGCTCGCCGCGTTCCTTCCGGTCCCGCGCGGCGAGGGCGCGATACACCCGGAAAGGTTGTCGCCCGGGCATCGCGTGGACTACCGTGTCGAAACCGATATCTCCGGTCTCGTCGCTCCAGGTGATCACCAGATCACCGCACACCCAGGCGGTGATCCGCCGGCATCCAGTCGGCGGATCCGATCGAGAGCAGGTGACCCACTGCATGGCGTCCGGTTCAGCGCCTGGCGGCGCCGCGTTGCCGTACCCGGGTCGGCGGTGACCCCATGACGGTACGGCTGCTCACCAACATCGGCAGACTCTGGACGGGTACCGACGTCGCCGGCAACGCCGCCATCCTCATCCACGACGACCGCATCGTGTGGGCCGGTCCCGCGGCCGACCTGCCCTCCAGCGTGCCCGGCGTCATCGACGACATCGTCGACGTCGACCACGTGGAGAACCTCGGCGGCGGCCTGGTCACCCCCGGCCTGATCGACGCCCACGCGCACCCGGTGTACGCCGGCAACCGGTGGGCCGAGCTGGCCATGCGCACCAGCGGCTCGACGTACTCGGAGATCGCCGCCGCCGGCGGCGGGGTGAACTCCACCGTCACCGTCACCCGCGGCACCGACCCCTGGACGCTGTGCAACGGCGTGCGGGAACGGCTGCGCCGCTGGATCGAGAGCGGCACCACCACGGTGGAGGCCAAGACCGGCTACCACCTGACCCGCGACGGCGAGCTGGCCGACATCCGGATGCTGCGCTCCCTGGAGAGCGAGCCGGCCATGCCGCGCATCCACCCCACCTTCCTGGCCGCCCACATCCTGCCCCCGGAGTACTTCGGCCGCCGCCGCGACTACATCGAGGCGGTGCGGCAGTGGGCCGGCGACGCGGTCGCGGCGGGCGCCGACAGCATGGACGTCTACTGCGACGAGGGCCACTTCACGCCCGAGGAGGCCCGCGTCCTGCTGTACGCCGGCAAGCGCGCCGGGCTGAAGGCCCGCATGCACGCCTGCGCCAACGAGCGCACCGGCGCCGCCCAGGTCGCCGCCGAGCTCGGCTGCGCCTCCGCCGACATCCTCACCCACGCCAACGACGAGGACATCAAGGCCCTCGCGCACGCCGGCGTCACCGCCACGGTCTGCCCCGGCAGCGCCCTCAACAGCGACCGCCCGCTCGCCCCGGTCCGCAAGATGCTCGACCGCGGCGTCACCCTCGCCCTCGGCACCGACCACAACCCGGGCCAGTGCGGCATCACCTCGATGCCCCTGGTCATCGGGCTGGCGGTCGCCATGTTCGGCCTCAGCGTCACCGAGGCCCTGCGCGCCGCCACCCTCGGCGGGGCCGCCGCCCTCCGCGTCGGCGACCGCGGCACGCTGGCCCCGGGGATGCTCGCCGACATCGTCCTGTGGGACGCCGACCACGAGGGTGCCTTCGCCTGGGCCTTCGGCCTGCGCGCGCAGCGGGTCTGGCGCGGCGGCGTCCCCGTCAACCACTGACCCCTCGCCCCCGAGCGGTCCCGCGGCGCCCGCCCTCGGCCGGGACGCGCCGCGTACGCCGTCCGTTCCGCGCGGCCGTGCGATGCCTTGTCGGCACGGCGGGCGGGTCCGTAGCGGTGTGGTCATGATGCCGTTACACGGCGATACGTTGGTTTCACCTTTATCGGCGGGCCCGGGGGTAGTCTCCGTGCATGGGCAGTTCGGTCGCGGTCGTCACGGATTCGTCGGCATACCTTCCGGCGGAACTGTCGGCACGGCATGGGCTGATCACCGTTCCGCTGCAGATCGCGGTCGGCGGTGAAGTCCGGGACGAGACCGAGTTCACCGTCGCCCAGACCGCCCAGGCGCTGAAGGAATGGCGCCCGGTCACCACATCACGGCCCGCCCCCGAACGCTTCGCCCACGCCTACAAGGCGGCCGCCGGTGCGGGCGCCTCGGCCATCGTGTCGGTCCACCTGTCGGCCGCCATGTCCGGCACCGTGGAGGCCGCCCGCCTGGCCGCCGAGGACGCTCCGGTCCCCGTGCACGTCGTCGACACCGGCACCATCGGCATGGGCCTGGGATTCGCCGCCCTGTCGGCCGCCGCCGTGGCCCGCGACGGGGGAGACGCCGCCACGGCGGCGGCCGCGGCCCTGCGGCGCGCCGAACTGTCGCACTCGCTGTTCTACGTCGACACCCTCGAGCACCTCCGCCGCGGCGGCCGGATCGGCGGCGCCGCCACCCTGCTGGGCTCCGCCCTGATGGTCAAGCCGCTGCTCAACATCGTCGACGGCCGCATCGCCCCGCTGGACAAGGTCCGCACCGCCTCACGCGCCCTGGCCAGAATGGCGGAACTGGCGGCCGAGGCCGCCGGCGACCGCGAGGTGGACCTCGGCGTCCAGCACCTGGCCGCCGCCTCCCGAGCCGAATCCCTGGCCGCTCACCTGCGTGAACGCATCCCCCACGTCCGCGACGTCCACATCGGCGAGGTCGGCCCGGTCATCGGCGCCCATGTGGGCCCCGGCATGCTGGGCGTCGTCGTGGCCCCCAGGCTGCCCTGACCCCACTCTCCCGGCATCACCGCCGTCCCGAGCCGGTTATCCACAATCGCCGCGCCCCCTGCTCCCCGCGCGCCCCGGTGCCTATCGTCGCCCGCATGAGACGCATTCTCCGCCGCCCCCAGACCCCTGACCTGTCCCGCCTGGAGAATCTCCTCCCAAACCCCCGTCCGTCCTCGGCCTCTTTACGGCCCGCTCCGCATCCCTCCGGCCACCCCGCCAAGGCGAGACCATCCCCACCGGCAGAGCCATTCCGGGACCACCCGGCCCCGCCTCACCTCGAGGACCGGCTCACCACCGAGGCCACAGCCCGATTGATCGAGTGGCTGGACGATGCAGCGGACCCCCGGCCGCCCACCCCGGCACCAGGCGCTGCATTCTCTTCGGCAGACGCCGCAGAACGCCCCGAGCCCGCCCCCGCCCGGGAGATTCCCGGATCCGACCGGCCGGACGGCGGCCCCACGGATGCACGGAGCATGCCGTCGACGATCGAGGCGGCCCGTTCGGATATCGCACGGCGGTCGGAGGCCGAGGAGATCCCGCAGGCCGTGCATCGGACCGCCCGGGAGGTCGTCATTCCCTCTGGGAATGGACTCGCTGGAGATCTTGGGGGTGGCGCCACGGACGATCCGGCTCATGGGCGTTCTTTCAGGGGGCCGAGCGGGGGAGGCCGTGAAGAGACGCCATGGATCGAGGTGGAGGATTCCCTCCCAGAGGTGTCCGGGGTCGGGCGGAAAGGTGAGCAGGAAAAGGCGGCGGGTGGCGGCGAACGCTTCGCAGGGCGCCGCCGGATGGCGGACCTGCTGGGCGAACGGCTGGGACGGCTGAACCCCGGTCAGCCGGGTGCCAGAGCCCTTGCCGTGGTCGGCCTCGTCGCCGCCCTGATCGCGGGCGGCTACCTCTGGCAGTCACGGCCTCGACCGCAGCCGGTGGCCGATGTCATCGCCCCGACCCCCATGACCCCTGTGGCATCATCGACCGCCCTCGCCGGACCCACACCCGCCGGCGTCACCGTTCACGTCGCAGGCAAGGTGCGAAGACCCGGCGTGGTCACCCTCCCCGCCGGCGCTCGAGTCGCGGACGCCATCCGGGCCGCCGGAGGACTGCGCCCCGGAGCGGGAACGGGCTCCCTCAACCTCGCCCGTCGCGTGGTCGACGGCGAGCAGATCGCGGTGGGCGTCCCCGCCGCCCCCCAACCAGGAGCCGCACCACCCGGCACCTCCGGCGTCCCCGCGCCCGGTCAACCCCTCGACCTGAACACCGCCACCGTCGAGCAGTTCGACGCCCTCCCCGGCGTGGGCCCGGTCCTCGCCCAGCGCATCGTCGAATACCGCACCCGGAACGGCGGCTTCCGCTCGGTCGAGCAACTGCAGGAAGTGACCGGCATAGGCGAACGCCGATACGCCGAACTCAAAGACCTCGTACGCGTATGAACGAGACCCCAACGATTCGGCGGTTCGACGCTGTCGTGGGGTGACGCCGGTCAGGCGGTGCCATTGCCGGGGCGCATGGTCGCTCCGGATCCCGTGAGGTCGCGGCGTTGCCGCCTCGCGTTCTTCGGTCACGTCGAACGCTCGGGCCGCATGGATGCGAGGCGGACTTCGGGGCTGTGCGGCGGTGGGCCTGATGCGGAGGGCCGTATGGGTGTGGGCGGGTTTCGGGGTCATCTGGACGGCGGCTGTGAGGGGTGATGTGCAGTGGTGGCGATTCGGCTTGTTGCGTGTGGGAGTTGAGCGAGCGGTGTTGCTGATGTGGCGTATGGCCGCCCTTGGGGTTGCAAGAGGGCGGTCGTGTTGGGCGGTGCCTGGAAGGAGGGTCGGCGTTGGTCGGTACGGACGGGGCGCATGGTGGCCGAGGGCATGACCTGCGGCTGGTGGCTCCCGCGCTGGGGGCGTGGGGGTCGGCGTGGGTGCTGCTGGACACCGGGCCGGCGGTCGCGTACGCGGTGGCGCTTGTGGGTGCCTCGGTCGGAGTGCCGCTGGTCCTTGGCTTCTTACCCGGTCGCCGGAGGGGTGGCTTTTCGCGAGCGGGCCGAGGCGGCGTGTCCTGGGCGGCTGGAGGGCTCGTGGGTGCGGTGCTGGTGTGCGTGGCCGCTTCGGCGGCCGGGACGGGGCTGCGGCTGTCGGCGGTGAGTTCCGGACCGGTGCGGGACCTCGCCGAGGCGGACGCGCGCGTGTCGCTGGAGGCGGTCGTCACCGGGGATCCCCAGGTCAGGCAGTCGGAGGAGCGCACGATGGCGCTGGTGCGGGCGAGGGCCGAACGGGTGCGCGCCGCGGGCCGACCGATCACGGTGCGGGTGCCCGTTCTGCTGATCGGCATGGATCCCGCATGGCGGAGCCTGGTGCCGGGCCAGCGGGTGCGGGCGAACGCACGGCTGGCCCCGCCGCGGCACGCCGAGCTTCTCGCCGCGGTCGGGATCGTACGCGGTCCGCCGCAGCCGCTCGGCGAGCCGCCGGCCGTGCAGCGTGCCGCGGAGACGGTACGGGCCAGGTTGCGCGAGGCCGCCGCCGTTCTCCCGGCCGACCAGGGCGCGGTGCTGCCCGGCATGGTCGTCGGGGACACGTCACGGCTGCCTCCGGAACTCGCCGAGGACTTCGCCGCCGCGGGACTCACGCACCTGCTGGTCGTCTCGGGCGCGAACCTGGCCATCGTGGCCGGGGCCGTGCTGGCGATCTGCCGGTTCACCGGGCTCGGCCGCAGGCGCGCGCCCGTTCCGGCCGCCCTGGCGCTGCTGGCGTTCGTCGTCGTCGCCCGGCCGGAGCCCAGTGTGCTGCGTGCGACGGTGATGGCGCTGATCGGCCTGCTGGCGTTCATGTCCGGCCGGGAACGCCAGGGATTACCGGCGTTGAGCGCGGCGGTGCTGCTGCTCGTCCTCCTCGATCCCGGGCTGGCGCGTTCGTACGGGTTCGCGCTGTCCGTGCTGGCCACCGGAGGGCTGCTGGTCCTGGCCCCGCGCTGGCGGGAACGGCTGCGCCGCCGGCTGCCCGGTCCGGTGGCGGAGGGACTGGCCGTCACGGCCGCCGCCCAGCTGGCCTGCCTGCCGGTCCTGGTGATGCTCACCGGCGAGATCGCAGCGGCGTCCATCGCCGCCAACATGCTGGCCATGCCCGCGGTGCCGGTGGCCACCCTGCTCGGCGCCCTGACGGCGGCGATCGCCCCCGTGGCGATGCCCGTGGCACGGCTGACGGTGTGGCCCGCCGGGCTGGCGGTCGGCTGGATCATCGGCGTCGCACGCGTCACCGCCGGGATCCCGTACGCCACCCTGCCCTGGCGGGAGGGCACCGCCGGAGCGGCCGCCGTGCTGCTCGCCGGGGCGGTGGGCTACCTGCTCTGGCGTTGTCGCCCGCTGCTCGCCCTGGCGGCGGCGGTCCTGTCCGGGGTGATCGCGGCAGGCGTGCTCATGCGGGTCACCGCACCGGACTGGCCTCCGGCGGGCTGGCAGTACGTGGCCTGCGACGTGGGGCAGGGCGACGCCGGGGTGCTGGCCACAGGCCCGGGTCAGGCGGTCGTCGTGGACACCGGCCCGGACCCCGATCTCGTCGACTCCTGCCTGGACGGGCTCGGCGTCCGTTCGATCCCGCTGCTCGTCCTCACCCATCCGCATGCGGACCACATCGACGGCACACCGGGCGTTCGGCGCGGGCGCTCCGTCGGAACGGTCGTCACCAGCGCCCGTACCAACGGCAAGGAGGACCGCCACCTGGCCGAGCTGGCGGTCCGCCCGGCCACGGCCGGCCACCGATGGCGCATCGGCGATCTGACCCTGGAGATCCTCGCTCCGGCGACCACCGGACCCGCCCTGCTCTCCGACGCCGACGGCGAGGCCGTCAACAACACCAGCGTCGTACTGCTCGCGCGCCGGCCGGGCTTCAGCGCCCTGCTGACCGGCGACATAGAGATCGACGCCCAGCGCGCCCTCCTGCCACGCGTTCCGCACGTCCAGCTCCTCAAGGTCCCGCACCACGGCGCCAGGTACCAGGACCCCGCCTTCCTGGCCGCCACCCGGGCCACGATCTCCATAACCTCCGTGGGCGAGGGCAACGACTACGGTCACCCCGCCCCCAGCACCCTCGCCCTCCTGCAACGCCTCGGCATGCGCGTCTACCGCACCGACCTGCACGGCGACATCGCCGTCGTCCCCACCCGCCGCGGCCTCACCGTCATCACACGGCAGCCCCGTCCCGGCGGGAAGATCATGCGGGCTTGCTGCCGGACGGAAGGACGGTGAGCGCCCGGAGGACCGGCCCGCACAGGGCGACGGAACGTCCCGGAAAGCCCCCGGGGAACATCGGACATCCCGCCACCCCACCCGAAACCATTTCTCAGATTCCGAACATGTGCATTTTGAAACCATTTGCGTTCCCGGGTGGCCGGAATTAATGAATCGGCGCTCCAATACCGATCTTTGACCAACCAGCCCGGAGGAGTTGATGTCTAACCGTGACGGTGGGGTTGGCCACTCTCCCCTCCCTCCGTGGTCAACCCCACCCCGGCCCCCGCCATCACCCCGTCCTGCGCGGACCGCCCTGGAAGCGGTGGCCGATTGCGGCCGGGGCGGGCGACGGGGGCGGTGGTCGGTCGCTCTCGGGACTCGGCCGACTGATCACGGGCGGACGTGGGCGCGGGCGGGGCGTGGCATGCTGCTGGGGTGCCTGCGGATGCGTTGACGCTGATCGTCGGGGATGAGGAACTGCTCGCCGAGCGGGCGGTCGGTGAGGTGGTCGCCGCCGCGCGGGCGGAGGATCCGGAGACCGAGGTCATCGAGCTGGAGCCCGGGAGCCTGGAGCCGGGGCGGCTGGCCGAGCTGACCTCGCCGTCGTTGTTCGGCGGCGGGAAGGTGCTGGTGCTGCGTTCGGCGCAGGACCTGGGCAAGGAGCTGATCGCCGAGGTGGTCGCCTATGCCAAGCGGCCGGCCGACGATGTCGCGCTGGTGGCGCTGCATCCGGGGGGTGCCAAGGGCAAGGCGCTGGTCGACGGGCTGACCAAGGCGGGCGCGCGCAAGGTGGTCTGCTCCAAGATCACGAAAGTGGCGGAACGGGTCGCGTTCGTCCGGGCCGAGGTCCGGCGGTGCGGCGGGACGATCGGCGAGGACGCGGCGCGGAACCTGATCGAGGCGGTCGGGAGCGATCTGCGGGAGCTGGCCGGCGCCTGCAGCCAGCTCGTCGCCGACACCGGCGGGAAGATCGACGACGGCGCGGTGGCCCGGTACTACCGGGGACGCGCCGAGGTGAGCGGCTTCACCGTGGCCGACAAGGCCGTGGAGGGCAGGCTCGCCGAGGCGCTGGAACAGCTCCGGTGGGCGCTGGTGACCGGAACCCCTCCGGTGCTGATCGTCAGCGCGCTGGCACAGGGGGTCCGGGGCCTGGCGAAGGTCGGCGGCGCCCCGCGGGGCGCGCGCGGGGCCGGGCTGGCCAAGGAGCTCGGCATGCCGCCGTGGAAGATCGAACGTCTCCAGCGGCAGCTCCGCGGCTGGTCGGCGGACGGCGTGGCGCAGGCCCTCAGCGTGGTCGCCGAGGCCGACGCGCAGGTCAAGGGCGGCGCGACCGATCCCGCCTACGCGCTGGAGAAGGCGATCGCCCAGATCGTCGCCGCCCGCGGATCCCGCTGACCCGTCCGCCCGCGCACCGGGTGTCCCACGGCGCCTTCGGACCGACCGCCCAAGTAGTGCCGAGAGGCGGGGCTGCGGTGGAGTCTCTCGCGGACAAAGCGGAGCCGGTGGTTCGCGCCGCGATCGCCGGCCGGCATCCCTCCGGCTTCCGGCGTACGGAGGTCACTGTCGGCCGGTGCCCGAAAAAATCGGTTTTCCCGGGAAAGGCGCTCGGGCCACCCTGGGGGAATGAATGCAACAGAACCACGACTGGGGGTGGATTTCGGTCGTGTGATCCAGGGCGGAGGGCTTGCGGACGGCGCTCAGGACACCGTCTTCCTGGGCGGTGATCTCGAGCAGGCGCTGCGCACCCCGGCCACGGAAGGCGCCTTCGAGGTGCTCGGCCGGCTGTCGGAGCTGTTCGAGAGGCGCGTGTGGGTCATCTCGAAGTGCGGCCCGGTCACCGAGCGGAAGACGCGCCTGTGGCTCGACCGGCACGAGTTCTGGGAGCGCACCGGCACTCCGGCGGGCAACATCCGCTTCTGCCGCAAGCGGGCGGAGAAGGCCGTTCACTGCGCCGAACTCGGGATCACCCACATGATCGACGACCGCCTGGACGTCCACCGGGCGCTCCGCGACGTCGTCGGGCACCGGTACCTCTTCGGCCCCCAGCCCGAACCCCCGCCCGCATGGGTCACCCACACCCCCACCTGGGCGGACGTCGAGGCCGCCGTGACGGCCGACCTCGACCCCACGCCCATCGCCTGAGGTCGCCCGAGGACCGGCGGGCCGCATGGCAAAGCGAAGACGCCGCAGCCCTCGGGGGCGTGCGGCGTCCGGAGCCGTGCGGGTGTTACCGGCCGGCGGTCTGCAGGGCGGCGGCGCGCTTGGCGATGGCCGACTTGCGGTTGGCGGCCTGGTTCTTGTGGATGACGCCCTTGCTGGCGGCCTTGTCGAGCTTGCGGGCGGCGTGGCGCTGAGCGGCGATGGCCGCCTCGACGTCGCCGGCCTCCGCGGCCTCACGGAACTTGCGGATGGCCGTCTTCAGCTCGGACTTCACCGCCTTGTTGCGCAGCCGAGCCTTCTCGTTCTGCTTGTTCCGCTTGATCTGGGACTTGATGTTCGCCACGTCGTAGTGCCTCAGCTTGGTCGCAATCCACGCCCGCCTCGGGCGGCGGGCTCCAACGGGAAAAACGTGGCGGCGGTGCTCGCGGCACGGCGCTACGCCACACGCAGTCGCACAGCCTACCAACCTGCGGGCCCGTATCCCAAACCGGAGCGGGCGCCGCGGTCGTTCAACGATAGCGCTCGGGCGGTGGCGCCATCGAAGGCGCCACCGCCCGCGCCCCGCATCCCGGGCGGCGTTCCAGGACGCGGGGCATGAGGAAAAGGTAGGAGGCCGGCCATCCCGCCCGCATGGGACATGCGTCCCGTTCCGCATGGGATCCGCCCAGGGACACGCGGAACGACGTGCGGATCCGGCCGCGCACGGGCGCACGGGCGCGGGCGGGGACGGAGCACGGCGGGGGACATGGGACTATGGGAGACGGCAGGAATCCATCCCTTTGTGAGTTGTCGAACGGACCCCGGTGCCCAGGCCTGAGCCCAACAAGACCGATCCCGCGATCATCCGCAACTTCTGCATCATCGCGCACATCGACCATGGCAAGTCGACCCTGGCCGACCGGATGCTGCAGCTCACCGGAGTGGTCGAGGAGCGCCAGATGCGGGCGCAGTACCTCGACCGGATGGACATCGAGCGCGAGCGCGGCATCACCATCAAGAGCCAGGCGGTGCGGCTGCCGTGGCAGGGCCCCGACGGGCGCGACTACGTGCTCAACCTGATCGACACCCCGGGGCACGTGGACTTCTCCTACGAGGTGTCCCGTTCGCTGGCGGCCTGCGAGGGCGCGGTGCTGCTGGTGGACGCCGCGCAGGGGATCGAGGCGCAGACGCTGGCCAACCTGTACCTGGCGCTGGACGCCGACCTGCACCTGATCCCGGTGCTCAACAAGATCGACCTGCCCGCCGCCCAGCCCGACAAGTACGCCGAGGAGCTGGCCGGGATCATCGGCTGCGACCCGTCGGACGTGCTGCGGGTGTCCGGCAAGACCGGCGAGGGCGTGCCCGAGCTGCTCAACCGCATCGTGGAGACGGTCCCGCCGCCCAGCGGCGACCCCGACGGCCCGGCCCGGGCGCTGATCTTCGACTCGGTGTACGACACCTACCGCGGCGTGGTGACGTACGTGCGGATCGTGGACGGTCATCTGTCCAGCCGCGAGAAGAGCCTGATGATGTCCACCGGCGCCGCCCACGAGACCCTCGAGGTCGGGGTGATCTCGCCGGAGCCCAAGCCGGTCGACGGGCTCGGCGTGGGCGAGGTCGGCTACCTGATCACCGGGGTGAAGGACGTCCGGCAGGCCCGGGTCGGCGACACCGTCACCACCGCCTCCAAGCCGGCGCCCGAGCCGCTCGGCGGCTACCAGGATCCCAAGCCGATGGTGTTCTCCGGGCTCTACCCGGTGGACGGCGACCAGTACCCCGAGCTCCGCGACGCCCTGGACAAGCTGCGGCTGAACGACGCCGCGCTGGTGTACGAGCCGGAGACCTCGGCGGCGCTGGGCTTCGGCTTCCGCTGCGGCTTCCTGGGCCTGCTGCACATGGAGATCGTGCGGGAGCGGCTGGAGCGGGAGTTCGACCTGGCGCTGATCGCCACCGCCCCGAACGTGATCTACCGGGTGATCATGGAGGACGGCACCGAGCACGTCGTCACCAACCCCAGCGAGTTCCCGGCCGGCAAGATCGGCGCGGTGTACGAGCCGGTGGTCAAGGCCACCATCCTGACCCCCAGCGAGCACATCGGCGCGATCATGGAGCTGTGCCAGGGCCGCCGCGGCACCCTGCAGGGCATGGACTACCTGTCGGAGGACCGCGTCGAGATCCGCTACACCATGCCGCTCGGCGAGATCATCTTCGACTTCTTCGACCAGTTGAAGTCCCGCACCCGCGGCTACGCCTCGCTGGACTACGAGCCCAGCGGCGAGCAGGAGGCCGACCTGGTCAAGGTGGACATCCTGCTGCAGGGCGAGTCGGTGGACGCCTTCAGCCAGATCGTGCACAAGGACAAGGCCCGCGAGTACGGCCTGATGATGACGGCCAAGCTCAAGGAGCTGATCCCGCGGCAGCAGTTCGAGGTGCCCATCCAGGCGGCGATCGGCGCCCGCGTCATCGCCCGCGAGAACATCCGCGCCATCCGCAAGGACGTGCTCGCCAAGTGCTACGGCGGCGACATCTCCCGCAAGCGCAAGCTGCTGGAGAAGCAGAAGGAGGGCAAGAAGCGGATGAAGACCATCGGCCGGGTCGACGTCCCCCAGGAGGCCTTCGTCGCCGCCCTGTCCACCGGCGGCCCCGCCGCCGACAAGGCCAAGAAGTGACCCGCCCGGCCGCCCGCCGCCGGACGGCCCCCGAGCCCGTCCGGTAGGTCCCGGCGGCGGCCGGAACATCGCACGCGTGCGGGATCGGATTCATCCGGCAGGGAAGGGTCTGGGCGGATCCGTCCGCAAAGGTGACAAAAGGCTGTCTTCCGGCAACCGCCGTCCCCGCTCCGCGGTCAAAGAGCACACGAGTCTTTCCGGTGCTCCCGACGGCCGGGCCGGGGGATGCGTCCACCCGGCACCACGGCCGCGGAGCCCGGTGCGCGGGCCGGGACGGCGGGGTGATCGCGGATGGGCGGGCGCTGGGCGACGGCGGTCTTGCGGCTGCTGATGATCTGGCTGGCGGTGCCGGCCCTGTGCTGGCTGACCCTGCTGCTCCTGCGGTGGCTGACGCCGGGGTTCAGGTACAACCAGACCCTGCCCATGCTGATCCAGCGCCACCTCTTCCCGGACGGGGACCTCACCGCCCTCACCCCGCTGGGCTGGCTGCTGGTCGCGGTCGGCCTGTTCGTCTCGATCGCCGCGTTCTCCGACGGGTACGAGACCTTCGGAGGCTGGGCGGGCGGCGTCTGCGGGCTCCTCGGCCTGGCGGTGCTGTTGTGGGCGTTCCCGGTGGCGCTGTGGGACAACGACAAGGACGCCGGCCGCTACTACAGCTCGCAGACCGTGTTCCACGTGCCCGACCTCAACCGCCCGCCGGGCTCGATGACGGACGTGCTGGACGGCGCGCGGTCCGGCGACGGCCGCGCCTGCGACCGCGTCGGCGCCCACGACGTCCGCTCGTGCGTCGTCCAGGGCACCTCGATCCGGAACGTCCGCTGGGAGGCCCGTACGTCGTCGCTGGCGGCGGCGCGCACGGCCATGAACAACGCCGCCTCGACCGTCCAGCGGGTCGACATCATGGAGGAGACCCTCACCTACCTGTGGGGCGCGCAGCCCGACACCGGCCGCTGGTCGGCCGTCCTCGACGGGTCCGAGATCCGGCAGCCCATGTACGGGGTGGCCGAGTGGGACGGCACCACCAACACCGCCCGCGTGTGCCGCTTCGAGGGGACGTACCGGATGAACCGCGCGTTCGGCGGCGGGCGCAAGAACAACCTGCGCAACCTGCTGGCCGAACGCCACCGGCGGCTCGTGTACGACGACACCGACATCTGGGGGTACTGCGACGACGGCCGCCCCGTCATCGTCATCCCGGTGAAGCGGCAGATCGGCCACGGCTCCCGCACCGTCCACACCGCCGGGGGAGTGCTGGTCCTGCGCGGCTCGCCCACCGGCAGCCCGGTCACCTCCCACCGGGCCCAGGTCAGGCCCGGGGAGCTGCCCGGCCCCGTCTATCCCATCTCCCTGGTCCGGGCGCAGCGCGACGCCACCCAGTGGTCCGCGGGCCGGGAGCACCGTCAGCGCTCGTCGTTCGGTTTCGAGCCCAGCGACGACGACGCCCAGGAGGAGAACTCCGGCGAGTACCTGCTGCGCGGGCCGGACCGGCGCCTGTACTACGTCACGCCGCTGACCCCGCGCGACAGCGAGTCCGAGGCGCTGGTGGCCTACGGCGTCGCCCCCGCCGACCAGACCGCCGCCGGCCGGCTGAACCGCTACGACGTGCACGTGCTGGCGGACGGCGACCCGATGGTGACGGACGTCGCCAGGCTCAGGGCCCGGGCCGTGGCGCACATCTCCGGCCCGTCCAGCCCGTACCCCAACTTCGTCAACTCCGGCGGCGAGCTGCAGGAGTTCACCCCGCTGGGCGGCGAGTCCTGGCGGGTGTACGGGGTGCAGAACGGCCAGACCGCGTTCTACATCGACCTGAGCGCCAGCGGCCGGGTCACTCCGCGCACCGTCACCCCCGGCGGGAACGCGCCGCAACCGGTTCCGCCGGGGAACAAGGAGCAGGAGGACGACTGCGGCGGCCCGGTGCGGGAGATGACCGACCGGCGGCTCGCCGACTGCCTCGGGAGGTTCGCCGACGAGCTGCGCCGCCGTTCCGGCGGGGAGTGAGCCCGCTCCGTGCCAAGGATCGGTAAATCTCCGCCTACGCGCCGTTGTGGGCACGACACTGTGCGTCGTGGGTCATTCACTTCTGCATCAGATCCTCGTCTCCAACCTCGTCGTCCCCGTGGCCGTCGCCGAGACCGCCGGGATCCGGTCGCTGACCGGCTGCGGCGTCAGGCTGGCCGACGACACCTGGCTGCGCGCCGACCTGGCGGTCTGCCGCGGCGAGCAGTGCGACGGCGAGCGCTGGTGCGTGCAGGGGCCGCCACTGCTGGCGGTGGAGGTGGCCTCCCCCGCCTCGCGGGCCCGTGACCTGGGCGCCAAGAAGGACGCCTACCAGCGGTTCGGGGTCCCGCACTACTGGGTGGTCGACCCGGGCGGGGACGAGCCCACGGTGCGCGTCCACGAACTCCTCGACGGCGTCTACGCCGAACGCGTCCGGATCGGACCGGGCGGGCGCCACGAGGTGACCGCGCCGCTGCCGATCGAGCTGGCGCACGAGGCGATCTTCGACGAGTCGTCCCGCTGGGCGGGGCACTGGAGGGGGAACAGCATGGAGCACACCGGACCCGACCTGCCGTCGTGCGAGGAGCCGATCCTCGTCGACGCGTTCGGGCATCGCTGGCCGACCGGCGCGGAGAAGGTGGAACTGGAGGACGGCTGCCCGATCTTCTACGGGGAGTGGGACGAACGGGACGTGGCGATCGCCGAACGCACCTATCCCGGCCGGGTGGTGCGCCTGGACCAGCCCGCCGGCCGGCCCGGCACCATCACGATCCTGCCCGGCCCCGAGCCCGCCGCCTGATCGGGCGGGCCTACTTCAGCAGCGGCCAGGCCACGAACGCGGGCACCGTGACGTCCTGCCCGCGGTTCACCGCGATCGACGCGCGGACCAGGAAGAACATGACCACGCCGGTGTAGGCCAGCGGGATGAACGCCAGGACGTCCGCCGCCTGGATGAGCAGGATCCCCACGATCCACACCGCCAGGGCGCCGATCGCGATGTTCAGGGCCTGCCGGGCGTGCCTGCGCACGTACGGCGACCGGCCCTTCAGCAGCAGGATCAGCAGCGGGGCGACGGCCGAGGTCAGGAACTGCGCCAGGTAGGCCATCAGCGCCCAGTTCTGCTCGTCGGGCGTGGGCGGGCCGAGCGGCGCCCGCGGCGCCGGTCCGCCCACGGGCCCGGGAACGGGCGGCGGCGCGTACGGGCCGGGGGGCGGTGGCTGCTGCCACGGCGCCTGCTGCCCGTAGCCCGGCTGTGGGCCGGGACCCGGAGCCGGCGGGGGAGGGCCGTAGGCCATGGCGGACTCCTCTCACAGGGTCCACAAAGGAAGTTCTGTCGCAGTCTATGAGTGTCCGGACGGCTACGCGGTTCACCGATCCGGCCACTTCGTGCGGAAAAGTCAGCCCGCCGGCGGGGTCAGCGACGCCCCGGCGAACCGCCCGTCCGCCGCGTCCCGCGGGCGGCGTTCGTGCAGCACCAGCCCGAGCCCGGGGACCCGCCGGCGGCCGGGCAGCGCGACCACCTCGTGGCCGAGGCCGCGCAGCAGTTCCACCACGTCCCCGGCCGGTTCGTCCAGCAGGTCGATGCCGTCCAGCCGCAGCCGCAGCGGCGGGTTGCCGCCCCACCCGGGCGGGCGTTCGGCGAACACCTCGCCGATCCGCTCGCTGCCGTCCGGATGCCGTTCGGTGGAGACCGCCAGCCGGCCCCGCCCCACCCGCACCGAACGATGACCGGTCCACCCGCACAGGAACCGGTCCTGCGGCGGGGGAGTGCCGCAGGACCGCGCCACCGCCTCCAGGGTGCTCCAGGCGTCCGCCGCGACCGTGTCGAACAGCAGGGACGCCCGGGGCAGCAGCGCCCCGCGCCCGGGGACCAGCGTGACCACGAACGGGGCCACCCGGCCGGGGAACCGCGCCGGGTCCGGCTCCCGCAGGGTCACCAGCCCCTCCCAGCAGGTCGGCCCGTCGACCTCCAGCCAGACGATGTCGGCCTCCCCGCCGAACGTCTCGAAGCACCGGTCGGTCAGCAGCATCCCGACGCGCTCGCGCAGCGACTCGGCGATCTCGCCCAGCCTCCGCCGCCACCAGGCGGGCTCGCCGTCCCGGCGTCCCCCCGACTGCCAGTGCACCCCGCCGCCGCCCAGCGGGATGCGCTCCTCGACCCCGTCGCCGCTGACGACGACGCACCGCCAGCCCTCGTCGTCGCCCTGCAGCACGACCCGCACGGGCACGCGCGCGTCCCCACTCCACATGTCGCCCCCGCCTTCATCGCGCCGACCGGCACTCTACGCAGACCGGTCCTCGCCGAGCGCCCTACAGTTCACAAAAGGTACGCACACACCGCAGGGCCGGGGGAGCGCGGGAGCCCCGTCCGGGATCATCGAGTGCGGCTCCCACAACGCGGCGGTAAGGGGCGATAGCGTCGGACCCAAGCTCGCCGCCCAGGAGGTTCCAGTGACCCAGCCTGACCAGGTCTTGCGCTCGCCCAAGGAGCGGCGGACCGTGGAGAGCGCGGTGCGGGCGCTGTCCGCCGTCGCGCCCCCGGGATGGCGGCGGCTGAGCTTCGCCTTCTACGCCACGGTCGGGATCGACAGCGCCTGCCTGGAGGCGGTCTGCATGGACGGCACCGTCCGCCCGCTCGTACCGCCGGGCCGCGCCGTCAAGTACATGGACGAGCTGCGCGCCGACACCTACCGCCGGGACAAGGGCGCCTGGTTCACCGCCCGGCTCGACATCGAACGGTCGGGGCGCTACAGCGTGGAGTTCGACTACGACAGCGAGCCCGACTTCCGGCCCCGGCTGACCGCGTCCGCGTACGCCCTGGACCTGGACCGCTTCCCCCGTTCCCGCGAGCACACCCCCGACTGGCTGCGCGCCAAGCTCCGCGAGGCGGCCGGCGGGACCGGCTGACCGGGGCACTCCCGCGCAGCGGGCAGACTGGACGGGTGCCCGCGATCCTGCCCGATGGCGACCCCGTGCCCGCCGACGGCGCGCTGCCCGCAAGCGCCCTGGACGGGCTGGGCGAGCGCCCGTTCGCGTTCTACGTGCACGTGCCGTTCTGCGTGACCCGCTGCGGCTACTGCGACTTCAACACCTACACGGCCACCGAGCTGGGGCCGGGCGCCGGCCGCGAGTCCTACGCCGACACCGCCATCGCCGAGGTCCGGCTGGCCCGGCGGGTGCTGGGCGACGCCGAGCTGCCGGTGCGGACGGTGTTCTTCGGCGGGGGGACGCCCACCCTGCTGCCGCCCGACGACCTGGGGCGGATCCTGGGCGCGATCGACGCCGAGTTCGGCCTGGCCGCCGACGCCGAGGTCACCACGGAGGCCAACCCCGAGACCGTCGACGAGGGCTACCTGGGCAAGCTGCGCGCCGCCGGGTTCACCCGCATCTCGTACGGGATGCAGAGCGCCCGCGAGCACGTGCTGGCGGTGCTGGACCGCGTGCACACCCCCGGGCGCGTCCCCCAGGTCGTGCGGTGGGCGCGGCAGGCCGGGTTCGAGCACGTCAACCTGGACCTGATCTACGGAACGCCGGGGGAGAGCGACGACGACTGGCGGGCCTCGCTGGAGGCCGCGCTGGACGCCGGTCCCGACCACGTGTCCGCGTACGCGCTCATCGTGGAGGAGGGCACCCGGCTGGCCGCCCGGGTGCGGCGCGGGGAGCTGGCCACCCCGGACGACGACGCGATGGCCGACCGCTACCTGATGGCCGACGAACTGCTCGGCGCCCACGGCCTGCACTGGTACGAGATCTCCAACTGGGCGAGCGGCCCGCGGGCCGCCTGCCGCCACAACCTGCTGTACTGGACCGGCGCCGACTGGTGGGGCGTGGGCCCGGGCGCGCACAGCCACGTCGGCGGCACCCGCTGGTGGAACGTCAAGCATCCCGCCGCGTACGCCGCCCGCCTGGCCGAACGCCGCAGTCCCGCGCACGCCCGCGAGGTCCTCGACGCCGAGGACCGCCGCATCGAACGCATCATGCTGGAACTGCGGCTGGCCGAGGGCTGTCCGCTGGAACTGCTGGACGACGCGGCGGTACGGCGGGCCATCGCCGACGGCCTGCTCGAGCCCGCCGCCTACGAGCGGGGCCGGGCGGTCCTCACCCTGCGCGGCCGGCTGCTGGCCGACGCCGTCGTCCGCGACCTGACCTGACCCGCCGGTCCGGGCCGCCCGGGACGCGCGTCACTTCACGATCGGCCCGTGCGCCTTGCGAGCGTCAGGCGGGGGGCTCGGGAGCGGTGACGAAGTCGATGATCTCTTCGACACGCCCGAGCAGTTCCGGTTCCAGGTCCCGGAAACTGCGCACCGAATCGTGGATCCGCCGCCAGGCCGCCCCCACGTCCACGGGCCAGCCGATCGCCTCCAGCACCCCTTCCTTCCAGGGCACCCCGCGCGGCACGTCGGGCCACGCCGCCAAGCCCAGCACCGACGGCTTGACCCCCTGCCAGATGTCGACGAACGGGTGCCCGGTCACCAGCACGTACGGGGAGGTGACCCGGGCGGCGATGCGGCTCTCCTTGGACCCGGGGACCAGGTGGTCCACCAGCACGCCCAGCCTGCGGCCCGGTCCGGGGGCGAACTCCTCCACCACCGCCGGGAGGTCGTCCACCCCTTCCAGGTACTCCACCACCACGCCCTCGACGCGCAGGTCGTGGCCCCAGATCTTCTCCACCAGCTCCGCGTCGTGCAGGCCCTCGACGTAGATCCGGCTCTCCCTGGCCACCCGGGCGCGCAGGCCGCCGACCGCGATCGAGCCGGACGCCGACCGGACCGGGCGGCCGCTCTGCGGCGCGCGCTGCGGCCGGACCAGCGTCACCGGTTCGCCGTCCAGCAGGAACCCCGCCTTGGCCAGCGGGAACACCCGGCGTTCGCCGAACCTGTCCTCCAGCGTCACGCCATACTTGTCACAGCCGACCACCGCTCCGCAGAACCCGCTGTCGGGGTCCTCCACCACCAGGCCGCGTTCGGCCGGGACCTCGGGGATCCGCCCTTTGCGGGGCCTGCGCCAGTCCCCGGCCAGCACGTCGTCGCCATAATCCTTGCTGCGCACGGACCGGACTCTAACCACGCGGCCCGGCGTCCGGCCGGACCCGGCGCGTCGTCGCCGGTGGGGCGGCGTGGCGGGGGCGAAGGATACCGCGCCGGGCCCTCCGGCAGCAGCCGAATCGCCGTAGACTTGGCACTCGAGGGCAAGGAGTGCCAGTATGCGGGCCGCAAGGAGGTGACCACGTGCTCGACGACCGCAAACTCGCGGTGCTGCGCGCCATCGTCGAGGACTACGTCTCCACCAACGAGCCGGTGGGCTCGAAGGCGTTGGTGGAGCGGCACAGCCTGGGCGTCTCGCCGGCGACCATCCGCAATGACATGGCCGTGCTGGAGGAGCAGGGCTACATCACCCAGCCGCACACCAGCGCCGGCCGGGTCCCCACGGACAAGGGGTACCGGCTGTTCGTGGACCGGTTGTCGACGATCAAGCCCCTGTCGGCCGCCGAACGGCGGGCCATCGAGACGTTCCTGAACGGCGCCTACGACCTCGACGACGTGGTCGGCCGGACGGTGCGGCTGCTGGCGCAGCTGACCCGCCAGGTGGCGGTGGTGCAGTACCCGTCGCTGTCGCGTTCCTCGGTCCGGCACGTGGAACTGGTGCCGGTGGCCGAGCAGCGGCTGCTGCTGGTGCTGATCACCAACACCGGGCGGGTGGAGCAGCGGGTGATCGAGACCCCCGCCGAGGTCTCCGACGAGTCGGTGGCGCACCTGCGCGCCCTGCTCAACGCCTGCCTGGACGGCTGCCTGCTGGCCGACGCCCCGACCGCGGTGGCCGACCTGCCCGAGCAGGTCGCGCCCGACGACCGGCCGGTCGCCGCCACCGTGCTGTCGGTGCTGCTGGAGACCCTGGTCGACAAGCACGAGGAGAAGATCGTCTTCGCCGGCGCGGCCAACCTGGCGCACGTGGACTTCTCGCAGAGCCTGCGCGACGTGCTGGAGGCCCTGGAGGAGCAGGTGGTGCTGATGCGCCTGCTCGGGGAGGCCGGCGATTCGTCTAGTCTGACGGTACGGATCGGCACCGAGAATCCACACGAGCGTCTGCGGTCCACCTCCGTGGTGGCCGCCGGTTACGGCGTCGGCGACCAGGCACTGGCCCGGCTGGGCGTGCTGGGGCCGACGCGGATGGACTACCCCAGCACGATGGGAGCGGTACGGGCAGTGGCACGTTACGTCGGACAGATCCTCGCGGGGTCGTAAGTGGCACGCGACTACTACGCGATCCTGGGGGTGCGCCGCGACGCGAGCCCGGACGAGATCAAGAAGGCCTACCGGCGGCTCGCGCGCGAACTCCACCCGGACGTCAATCCGGACCCGGAGACCCAGGAGCGCTTCAAGGAGATCACCCAGGCCTACGAGGTGCTCTCCGATCCGAAGAAGCGGGAGATGTACGACCTGGGCGCGGACCCGTTCGCACCGGGCGGGGCCGCCGGGGCGGGCGCCGGCTTCGGCGCGGCCGGGTTCCCGTTCAGCGACATCATGGACGCCTTCTTCGGGACCGCGACCTCGCGGGGGCCGCGCAGCCGTGCCCGGCGCGGCCGCAACGCCACGCTGCGGGTGGAGCTGGACCTGGCCGAGACCGCGTTCGGCACCACCCGCGAGCTGGCCATCGACACCGCCGTGGTGTGCACCACCTGCTCCGGCGCCGGCACCGCGCCCGGCACCCACCCGGAGACCTGCGAGACCTGCCACGGCCGCGGTGAGGTGCAGCAGGTCACCCGGTCGTTCCTGGGCCAGGTGATGACCGCCCGGCCGTGCCCGCACTGCGGCGGCTACGGCAGCGTGATCCGGCACCCGTGCCCGGAGTGCTCCGGCGACGGCCGGGTCCGCACCCGCCGCACCATCAAGGTGCGGATCCCCGCCGGCGTGGAGAGCGGCACGCACATCCAGCTGGCCGGCGAGGGCGAGGTCGGCCCCGGCGGCGGCCCGGCCGGCGACCTGTTCCTGGAGATCGTCGAACGCCCGCACCCGATCTTCGAACGGGAGGGCGACGACCTGCACTGCACCGTGCAGATCCCGATGACGGCGGCGGCGCTGGGCACCCAGGTGATCATCGAGACCCTGGACGGCCCCGAGGAGGTCGACATCCGGCCCGGCACCCAGTCCGGGCAGGTGATCCCGCTGTACGGGCGGGGCGTGCGGCACCTCAACGAGTCCGGCCGCGGCGACCTGATGATCCATGTGAACGTCGAGACGCCCACCAAGCTGGACGAGGAGCAGGAGGAGCTGCTGCGCCGGCTGGCCAAGCTGCGCGGCGAGGAACGCCCGCCCGGCAAGTTCGCCCCCGGCCAGCAGGGCTTCTTCTCCCGCCTGCGGGACGTCTTCAACAGCCACTAGTGGACCTTCGTCGCTTCCGGCGCCGTCCCGGCCCGGCGTCCCCGCCGGTGAGCCGGGACGGCGCGCGCCCGCGCCCGGCCGGGCCCGTTCTCCACGGTGCGGTGAACGGGCTGCGCACGCCCGGCGGCGGTCCGCATGCGTGGAGGCGGATGTGAGCGCCCCCGTCTTCCTGATCGAGGCCGCCCGCCTGACCGCCGACCGGGTCGTCCTGGACGGCCCGGAGGGCAGGCACGCGGTCACCGTCCGCCGCCTGCGCCCCGGTGAGCGGGTGGACCTCACCGACGGCGCCGGCCTGCTCGCCGAGGGCGTCGTCGCCGCGGTCGAGGGCAAGGACCGCCTGGTGGTGGACGTGCTGGCGCGCCACCGTCACGACCCGCCCAGCCCCCGGCTGGTGGTCGTGCAGGCCCTGCCCAAGGGCGACCGCGGGGAACTGGCCGTGGAGACCATGACCGAGGTCGGGGTCGACGAGATCGTCCCCTGGCAGGCCGCCCGTTCCATCACCCGCTGGCGCGCCGACCGCAAGGACAAGGCCCTGGCCCGCTGGCGCTCGACCGCCCGCGAGGCGGCCAAGCAGTCCCGCCGCAGCCGCCTGCCCGAGGTCGCCGACCTGGCCGACACCGCCCGGGTCGCCGCCCGGCTGTCCGCCGCCGCCCGCGCCCTCGTCCTGCACGAGCAGGCGAGCGTTCCCCTGCGCGCCGTCGACCTGCCCGCCACGGGCGACATCGTCGTCGTGGTCGGCCCCGAGGGCGGCATCACCGACGAGGAACTCGACCTGTTCACCGAGTCCGGCGCCGTGCCCGTCCGCCTGGGACCCACCGTCCTGCGCACCTCCACCGCCGGCGTCGCCGCCGCGGCCGTCCTCCTCAGCGCCACCGGCCGCTGGTGACCCGCACGCCGTTCACGGCGTGCTCCAGCGCCCCGCCGTCCGGGTCAGGGGGCGCTGGTCTCGCCCGGGGCGGGGGTCTGCGGGACGCCGGTCGGGCTTTCGGGGGAGGACGTGGGGGAGTCCGGGTCGCCGGTGGGGGTGCCGGGGTCGTCGCCGCCGGGCTGCGGGTCGGTGGGACCGGAGCACGGGACCGCCGACGCGGTGGGAGCCGGGGTGGTGGGAGAGGGTGTGGCGGCGATGCCGGGGAGGTCCTCGGGGGCGCAGGCGACGTTCCCCGGTGCGCCGGGGGACGCGGTGGGCGCGGGGGAGGCGGGGGCTCCGGTGGGACGGTCGGGGTCCACCGGGGAGACGGGCGCGCCGGGGTACTGCCGGGATCCGGAGCCGGAGGCGGCGACCGCCGGGTCTTCCCGGCTCTCGGAGGGGCCGCGGTCGCCGACGGAGGCGATGCGGTCGATGGTCTGCGGCGCCGACACTCCCAGCGCCACGGCCAGCATGACGCCGGCCACGGCCAGCACCGGGCGGGCCCAGCCGCCGGACGGCCGCAGCCACTCGGGCAGCCACAGCGCCGGGTCCCACGTCCGGCCGCCCGAGCGCCGCTCGATACCGGCCCGGATGCGTTCCAGGCCGTCCGGAGCGGGCTCGACCTTCTCCGCCTCCGCGTGCAGCGCACGGCGCAGGATCTCGCCGTACTCGTCGTGGGGGTCGGTGGTCATGACAGTTGCTCCAGGACGTTGCGCAGGGCGGCCATGCCGCGGGCGGTGTGGCTCTTGACCGCGCCGCGGCTGATGCCCATCGCACGGGCGATCTCGGCTTCGGACAGGTCTGCGTAGTAGCGCAGGACGAGCGCCTCGCGCTGCCGGGTGGGCAGCTTGGCCAGGGCGTCGACCACCGCGCTGCGCTCCAGCTCGACGATGGCGCCGAGCTCGGCGCTGGGCGCGTCGGGGAGTCCCTTGGGGGCGTACTTCTCCACCACGGCCCGGTGCCGCAGCACCGAGCGCGAGCGGTTCACCACCGCCTGGCGCAGGTACGACAGCGCCTTGTCGGGATCGCGCAGCCGCCGCCACCCGCCGTGCATGGCGATGAACGCCTCCTGGACGACCTCCTCCGCGGTGGCGACGTCGCGCACCAGCATGGCGGCCAGCCGCACCAGCGGGCGGTAGTTGGACGCGTACAGCGCGGTCACGGCTTGGTCGGCGTCCCAGGCGACGGACATCGCCCCGGCCGTGCCCCTGGCCACGAGGGTCTCGGTCACATCCGTGGGACGCGTTCCCTCGTCGTCCGGTTTACGAAAGGGCATGTTCTGTAGTGCCTCGGTCATGTATCCGCCGCCTTTGCCGACCCCCGCGTCCATCGCTGGACACTCCGGTACGGCGTGGACAGGCGAACCCCGCCCTTTCGCGATGCGCGGATCGCCCGCGAGCCGGGGGGTTCGTCGCCCTGCAACCTTAGCCAGCCCGCGCCGTTCCCGCCGCCCGCAACGGGCATTCGCGTCGTTGTCCGCCGTTGTCCGACGTCCCGCCGGGACCGTGCGGGGCGGGCGGGACGCGGGAGTTGCGGCGGGCGCCGCGAGGGAAAGGCCGGTGCCGCCGCCCCGCGGCCGCCGGGCGGCTCGATAGGATGCCCACCGGCCGAACGGTCCAGCGGTGCGGCGTCACGCCGCCTCGGCGAGCCCCAAGGAGCCTGCCCGTGTCCACCTCGGACTGCCTGTTCTGCAAGATCGTCTCCGGTGAGGTGCCGGCCCAGATCGTCCGGGAGTCGGAGCGCGTCGTGGCGTTCCGCGACATCAACCCGCAGGCGCCCACCCACGTGCTGGTCATCCCGCGCGAGCACCACGTCAACGTGGCCGCGCTGGCCGGCGCCGACGCCGCCCTGCTCGGCGAGGTGCTGGCCGAGGCGCATCGGGTCGCCGTGGACGAGGGCGTCGCCGACTCCGGCTACCGGGTGGTGTTCAACACCGGCCCGGGGGCCGGGCAGACGGTCTTCCACGTGCACGCGCACGTGCTCGGCGGCCGCGGCCTGAACTGGCCGCCGGGCTGAGCGGCCCGCGGCCGGCCGGCCCGCGGAAATGACCGAGCGCGATGTCCTCGCCCGTCGGTACCATGGAGGCGAGCACCGGATCAATCGCGACAGAGAGCAGGTCAAAAGGCCACAAGGCCGGCTGATGGTGGAAATCACTCACGCGGGAGCCGCGGGCCGCGGTGGCGGCCGGGTCTCCCAGGTCAAGATCGTGGTGCCGGACGACCACTCCATGGTGAGCCTGCTGGGTTCCCGTGACGAGTTGCTGCACGTCATCGAGCGCGCCTTCCACAGCGACATCCATGTCCGGGGCAACGAGATCACCGTGACCGGCCCCGAGGACGAGGGCGAGCTGGTCTCCCGGCTGTTCACGGAGCTGATCGCGCTGCTCACCAGCGGCGCCCAGCTCACCCCCGACGCGGTGGAGCGGAGCCTGGCGATGCTGCGCGCCGAGACCGCCGAGTCGCCCGCCGAGGTCCTCACCCTGGACATCCTGTCCGGACGGGGCCGCACGATCCGCCCCAAGACGCTCAACCAGAAGCGCTACGTCGACGCCATCGACAGACACACGATCGTGTTCGGCATCGGCCCGGCCGGGACCGGCAAGACGTACCTGGCCATGGCCAAGGCGGTCAAGGCGCTGCAGGACAAGAAGGTCAACCGGATCATCCTCACCCGTCCCGCGGTGGAGGCGGGGGAGCGGCTGGGCTTCCTGCCCGGCACGCTGTACGAGAAGATCGACCCGTACCTGCGGCCGCTGTACGACGCGCTGCACGACATGGTCGACCCCGACTCGATCCCCCGGCTGATCAGCGCGGGCACCATCGAGGTGGCGCCGCTGGCCTACATGCGCGGGCGCACCCTGAACGACTCGTTCATCATCCTGGACGAGGCGCAGAACACCTCGCCCGAGCAGATGAAGATGTTCCTGACCCGGCTGGGCTTCGGCTCCAAGGTCGTGGTCACCGGCGACGTCACCCAGGTGGACCTGCCCAGCGGCCAGCACAGCGGCCTGCATGTGGTGCAGGAGATCCTCGAGGGCATCGACGACATCCACTTCTGCAGGCTGACCAGCAACGACGTGGTGCGCCACAAGCTGGTCACGCAGATCGTGGACGCCTACGACCGGTTCGACCGGCAGTCCCCCACCGAGGTCAAGCCGGCCCGCGGCGGCCCCCGCAAGCGGCGGTGAGCCGATGAGCATCGAGGTCCTCAACGAGTCCGGCGTCGAGGTCGACGAGGAGCGGCTGGCCCGGCTGGCCCGGCACGTGCTGGACGGGCTGCGGGTGCATCCGCTGGCGGAGCTGTCGGTGCTGCTGGTGGACGAGCCGGCGATGAGCGAGCTGCACGAGAAGTGGATGGGCGAGCCCGGCCCCACCGACGTGCTGGCGTTCCCCATGGACGAGCTGCGGCCCGGCCACCAGCCCGGCGGTTCCGACGACGACGCGGCCGACCCGGCGCTGCTCGGCGACGTGGTGCTGTGCCCGGCGGTGGCCGCCCGCCAGGGCGCCGAGGCCGGCCACGGCACCCTCGCCGAGCTGGAGCTGCTGTGCACCCACGGCATCCTCCACCTGCTGGGGTACGACCACGCCGAGCCCGAGGAGCACAAGGAGATGTTCGACCTGCAGGCGCGGCTGCTGCGCTCCTGGCGGGACGAACGCTCCCGGACATGAAACGCCCCGCCGCCCCGGCGGGCGGCCACGGCCCGGGGCCGGTCCCGTGCCCGGCGGGCCGCGGACGGGTGAACGGGGTGGAGCGATGAGCACGGCGCACGGCTGGCTGGTGACCATCGCGGCCGGGCTGGTCGTGGTGGCGGGGCTGCTGGCCAGCGTGGAGGCCGCGCTGACCACGGTGTCGCGGGTCCGGGTGGAGGAACTGGTCCGCCAGGGCCGGCGGGGCGCCGACCTGCTGGCCGAGGTGGTCGCGGACCCGGCCCGGTACCTCAACCTGGTGCTGCTGCTGCGGATCAGCTGCGAGCTGGCCGCCACCGTGATCGTGGCGGACCTGTGCATCTCCTGGCTGGCCGAGGGCTGGCGGGCGTACGCGGCCGCCGCCCTGGTCATGATCGTGGTGATCTACGTGGTGGTGGGGGTGGGGCCGCGCACCCTGGGCCGCCAGCACGCCGACCGGATCGCGCTGGCCGGGGCGGCGGCGATCCATCCGCTGACCCGGGTGCTGGGGCCGCTGCCGAGGCTGCTGATCCTGGTGGGCAACGCGCTGACCCCGGGCAAGGGGTTCCGGGAGGGGCCGTTCGCCACCGAGGCGGAGCTGCGCGACCTGGTCGACCTGGCCGAGCAGCGCAGCCTGATCGAGCCGGACGAGCGCGAGATGATCCACTCGGTGTTCGAGCTGGGCGACACGCTGGTCCGCGAGGTGATGGTGCCGCGCACCGACATCGTGTTCATCGAGCGCGGCAAGACCCTGCGGCAGGTGCTGTCGCTGGCGCTGCGCAGCGGGTTCTCCCGGATCCCGGTGGTGGGCGAGAACGAGGACGACGTGGTCGGCATCGCCTACCTCAAGGACGTCGTGCGGCGCGCCCACGAGCATCCCGGCGGCGAGTCGGTGGAACTGGTGGAGTCGGTGATGCGCCCGGCCACCTACGTGCCCGACAGCAAGCCCATCGACGAGCTGCTGCGCGAGATGCAGGCGCAGCAGACCCACGTGGCCATCGTGATCGACGAGTACGGCGGCACCGCCGGGCTGGTCACCATCGAGGACATCCTGGAGGAGATCGTCGGGGAGATCGCCGACGAGTACGACCGGGAGATCCCGCGGGTGGAGTGGCTGGAGGAGGGCGAGCGGGCGCGGGTCACCGCCCGGCTGCCGGCCGACGAGCTGGGGGAGCTGTTCGGCGTGGAGATCGACGTGGAGGAGGTGGACACGGTCGGCGGGCTGCTGGCGTACGCGCTGGGCCGGGTGCCGATCGAGGGGTCCACCGCCACCGTGGCGGGCCTGGAGCTGACCGCCGAGAGCATCGCCGGCCGCCGCAACCGGATCGGGACCGTGCTGGTGCGCCGGGCGCCCGGCGAGGAGCCCGCCGGCCGGGACGCCGGCTCGGCGCGGGCCCGCGGCTGAGCCGGGCGGCGCGGCCTCTAGGCTGGTGGCCGTGAGCGAGATCAGTGCCGAGGACGCGAAGATCATCACGCTGGCCCGTTCCTCCCGGGCCCGCAACGGCGCCGCCGAGGGCGCGGCCGTGCGTGACGAGACCGGCCGGACCTACGCGGCGACCAGCGTGGACCTGCCCTCGCTGAAGCTGTCGGCGCTGCAGGTGGCGGTGGCCATGGCGGTGTCCAGCGGCGCCGAGGACCTGGAGGCCGCCGCCGTCGTCACCGCCGCCGAGCAGGTCCCGGACGCCGATGTCGCGGCGGTCCGCGCGCTGGGCGGCAAGGCGCCGATCCTGCTCGCCGCCCCCGACGGGTCGCTGCGCGCCACGCTGGCGCCCTGACCGGCCCCGCGCCCGGGCCGTTCGCGCCGGGCGCGCCGGGCATGTTCGGCGGACCGGCCAGGCGGCCGGGTAGGCGACAATCGAGGGGTGACATCGCCGCAGACCACGACCGACACGACCGCCGGTGGCTTCAAGTCCGGGTTCGCCTGTTTCATCGGACGCCCCAACGTGGGCAAGTCGACCCTGATGAACGCCCTGGTCGGCACCAAGGTGGCGATCACCAGCAGCCGTCCGCAGACCACCCGGCGGGCCATCCGCGGCATCGTGCACCGGCCCGACGCCCAGCTGATCGTGGTGGACACCCCGGGTCTGCACAAGCCGCGCACCCTGCTGGGCGAGCGGCTGGACAGCCTGGTGCGCTCCACCCTCACCGAGGTGGACGTGATCGGGTTCTGCGTGCCGGCCGACGAGAAGGTGGGCCCCGGCGACCGGTTCATCGCCCGGGAGCTGGCCAACGTGCGCGGGACCCCGGTGGTGGCCATCGTCACCAAGACCGACCTGGCCGACCGCGGGCAGGTCGCCGAGCAGCTGCTGCGGGTGGAACGGCTCGGCGACTTCACCGACATCGTGCCGGTCTCCGCGGCCCGTGGCTTCCAGGTGGACCTGCTCGCCGACCTGCTGATCTCGCACCTGCCGGAGGGCATGGCGCTGTACCCGGAGGGCGACCTCACCGACGAGCCCGAGCACGTGCTGGTGGCCGAGCTGATCCGGGAGGCGGCGCTGGAGGGCGTCCGCGACGAGCTGCCGCACTCCATCGCCGTCGTGGTGGACGAGATGTCGCCCCGGGAGGGCCGCGACGACCTGGTCGACGTGTACGCCCACCTGTTCGTGGAGCGCCCCAGCCAGAAGGCCATCGTGATCGGCCGCAAGGGCTCCCGGCTCCGCGAGGTGGGCACCGCCGCCCGCAAGCAGATCGAGGCGCTGCTGGGCGTCCGGATCTATCTGGACCTGCGGATCAGCGTCGCCAAGGACTGGCAGCGCGACCCCAAGCAGCTGCGCCGTCTCGGCTTCGACGCGTGAGGCGCGCGACGCCGGCGCGGCGGCGCGGCGCGCGGGCGTTCAGCGGCGGGCCAGGGCCAGGCCGGTGAGCAGGAGCGCGGCGGCCAGGGACAGGTACCAGCCGTAGTCGGCGGTCAGTTCCAGGCCGGCCGACCACCGCCGGGTCAGGCCGTACTCGGTGCGGATCCGCTCCAGCCGCAGCACGAAGATCAGGCAGGCCAGCAGGGACAGCGCGGCCGGCACGGCGGCCAGCGCGCCGATCCGCGGATCCGCGGCCCAAAGGCCCCAGCCGAGCATGACGATCGCCACCACGGCGAGCACCGGGACGACCTGCCCGGTGCCGTCCAGGTTGACCCCCTCCACGGAGACCAGGTCATGGTCCAGCGCCGCGCCGAACCCCTCCAGGCGGATCCGCATCCTGGCCCACGGCAGGAACGGCGACACCAGCAGGATCACGGCGGTGAGCAGGCGGGCCGCCGCCCAGGCCGGCGCGGCGGAGGCCCGGGTCCGCGGGGCGGCCGCCCCGGGGGCCTCGACCGGCTCTACCGGCTCTACCGGCTCGGGCGGCTCGGGCGGCAGGAAGTCGGGCCGGGGCCGGGGCTCGCCCTGCGGTCGGCGGCCGCCGTCCTGGCCGTGGTCACCTGGCATGTGCTCAGCGTAGAAGGCGATCATCCGAGCGGCGTACGCGACGGGGCACGGGTACGTTGGGGCGGACACCGAGATCTCACCTGGAGCGGCCGTGCCCGAGAACGTCACCGCAGCCCCCGGCCGGCCGGGAGTCGCGCTGGTCCGCCCGCCGGGGCCGCGCCTGGCGGAGGGGCTGGTCACCCACATCGACCGGCGGCCGATCGACCTGGAGCTGGCCCGGCGGCAGCACGAGGGCTACACGGCGGCGCTGGCCGCGGCGGGCTGGCGGATCCGGCAGGTGCCGCCCGCCGACGACCTGCCCGACGCGGTGTTCGTGGAGGACACCGTGATCGTGGTGGACGGGCTGGCGGTGCTGGGCCGTTCCGGCGCCCCGGAGCGCCGCGCCGAGACCGCCGGGACGGAGCGGGCCGTACGGGAGCTCGGGCTGCGGGTCGCGCGGATCGAGGAGCCCGGCACGCTGGACGGCGGGGACGTCCTCCAGGTCGGCGACACGGTCTACGTGGGGCTGTCCGGCCGCACCGACGAGGAGGCGATCCGCCGGCTGTCGGCGATGCTGGGGGCGCTGGGCCGGCGGGTGGTGCCGGTACGGGTCGCCGGCGCCCTGCACCTGAAGTCCGCGATGACGGCGCTGCCGGACGGCACGCTGATCGGCATGCCGGACCTGGTGGACGTCTCGGTGCTGCCGGGCCTGCGGGTCGCGCCCGAGCCCGCGGGCTCGCACGTGGTGGTGCTGGGGGAGGACCACGTCCTGCTGGCCGCGTCCGCGCCCCGCACCGCCGAGATGCTGCGCGCCGACGGGCTGCGGGTCACCGTGGTGGACATCGGCGAGTTCGAGGCGCTGGAGGGCTGTGTGACCTGCCTGTCCGTGCTCGTTCACGATCACCGGTGACGCGGCCGGCGGGTGTGCTGTCTCACATCGCGAACGGGCGGCGCCCGTAACACGGGCGCCATCCGGTACCGTAGGCATCGTGTCGCGTGGCCTGCTCCTCCTTAGCGGCCGCAGCGGGGGCCTGTGAGATAAAGGTCGGCTCCCTCGCTGCGGGACTTTGACGTGACGTCGGCCGCGAGGAATCCGAGCAGAGGGAACTTCACCAGCCCATGTACCCGCAGCAGCAGCCCAGCGGCATGCCCTTCGAACGCTACCGCCCGTTCACCCCGATCCGGCTGACCGACCGCACCTGGCCCGACAAGGTCATCACCAGGGCCCCGCAGTGGTGCGCGGTGGACCTGCGCGACGGCAACCAGGCGCTGATCGACCCGATGGACCCGCACCGCAAGCTGAAGATGTTCGAGCTGCTGGTGCGGATGGGCTACAAGGAGATCGAGGTCGGCTTCCCGGCGGCCAGCCAGACCGACTACGACTTCGTCCGCAAGATCATCGAAGAGGACCGGATCCCCGACGACGTGGTGATCCAGGTGCTGACCCAGTCGCGGCCCGAGCTGATCGAGCGGACCTTCGAGTCGGTGCGCGGCGCCAGGCAGGCCATCGTCCACCTGTACAACTCCACCAGCACGCTGCAGCGGCGGGTGGTGTTCGAGCAGGACAGGGACGGCATCACGCAGATCGCGGTGCAGGGCGCCGAGCTGTGCGCCAAGCTGGCCGAGGACATGGGCGACACCCGGATCTTCTTCCAGTACTCGCCGGAGTCGTTCACCGGCACCGAGCTGGAGTACGCCGTCGAGGTCTGCAACGCCGTCAACGAGGTGTGGCAGCCCACCCCCGACCGCAAGGTCATCGTCAACCTGCCGGCCACCGTCGAGATGGCCACCCCGAACGTGTACGCCGACCAGATCGAGTGGATGCACCGCAACCTGGCGTTCCGCGACTCGATCGTGCTGTCGCTGCACCCGCACAACGACCGGGGCACCGCGGTGGCCGCCGCCGAGCTGGGCTACATGGCCGGGGCCGACCGGATCGAGGGCTGCCTGTTCGGCAACGGCGAGCGCACCGGCAACGTATGCCTGGTCACCCTGGGGATGAACCTGTTCTCCCAGGGCATCGACCCGATGATCGACTTCTCCGACATCGACGAGATCCGCCGCACCGTGGAGTACTGCAACCAGATCCCGGTGCACGAGCGGCACCCCTACGGCGGCGATCTGGTCTACACCGCCTTCTCCGGCTCCCACCAGGACGCCATCAAGAAGGGCTTCCACCACCTGGAGAAGGACGCGGCCGAGGCCGGCGTGCCGGTGGACGGGTTCCGCTGGGAGGTGCCGTACCTGCCGATCGACCCCAAGGACGTCGGCCGCACCTACGAGGCCGTGATCCGGGTCAACAGCCAGTCCGGCAAGGGCGGCGTGGCCTACATCATGAAGACCGAGCACTCGCTGGACCTGCCGCGCCGGCTGCAGATCGAGTTCTCCCGGGTGGTGCAGGAGCGCACCGACGCCGAGGGCGGCGAGGTCACCCCGGACGAGATGTGGCAGATCTTCGAGCGCGAGTACCTGTCCGGCGGGCCGCGCATCGGGCTGCTGGCGCACCGCGCCTCCTCCCGGGTGGACGAGAAGGACCAGCTCACCTGCGACGTGCGGGTGGACGGGGAGATCCGCGAGATCGAGGGCATCGGCAACGGCCCGATCTCGGCGTTCGTGGACGCCCTGGCCACGGTCGGCGTGCGCGTCCGGGTCCTGGACTACGTCGAGCACTCGCTGAGCGCGGGCACCGACGCCAGGGCCGCCGCCTACATCGAGTGCGAGGTGGACGGCGAGGTGCTGTGGGGCGTGGGCATCGACGCCAACACCGTCACCGCCGCGCTCAAGGGCGTGCTGTCGGCGGTCAACCGCGCGGCGCGGCGCGGCTGACGCCGCCGGGCCGCATTTTCGGGCTCGTCTCCCGGCCGTCGGCGGGGAGACGTCGGGGACCCGATCACACCGTGCGCACACACAGGTGATCAGTCCGTCAACGGGTCCCGGCCGGGACGATCTTCCGGTCGGGGCCCGTTGCGCATTTCTCGTCCGGTTTGTCGGTATTCCGGCATGGGGAATTCGTGGTGCGCTGACAGTCGGGTCGCGGTCGCACTGTCGTTTGGTCCATAATCTCCGGACTGCCGTCCGTAACCGATTCGTCGCGCGGATGTGTCGTCCGCCGACAGATCGGTTCCCCCGCCGAACATCCGAGGATGCGATGGAGCGAATCCTGCTGTCCCTGACGCTGGCGGGCCTGCTCGTCGGCCTGGTCGCCCTCGCCGTCCTGCTCGTGCGTCAGCGGCACGTCACCGACCGGCTGCGCCGGCGCAACCAGGAGCTCGCCCAGGAACTGCGCCACCACGAGGCCGAGGTGCGCCATCTGGCCGCCACCCGGCTGCCGCAGCTGCGCGAACGGCTCGCGGGCAGGCCGGTGGCCGTGGCCGGGCCGCTGGACCCGCAGCGGACGAACCGGTCCGCGCTGGGCCCCGCCCTGGCGGCCGTGCTGGAGACGTTCACCGACGCCGTCGAGCAGACCCGCGAGCAGGCCGACCGGTCGGCCAAGGGCGCGCTCAAGGCCATGATGCGCACCGTGCAGAGCCTGGCCAACGAGCAGCAGCTGGCCATCTCCGAGATGCAGGACCGGCACGACGACCCCGAGGTGCTGGCCGACCTGCTGCGCATCGACCACATGAACGCCCAGCTCGGCCGGCGCGCGCAGGCCACCGCCGTGCTGTTCGGCTCCTGGCCGGGCCAGCAGCGCTCGGCCGCGCCGCTGGTGGACGTGGTCCGCGGGGCCACCTCCCGGATCCGCGACTACCTGCGGGTGCGGATCACCTCGGAGGTGAACGTGGCGGTGACCGGCCGGGCGGTGGAGCCGGTGGTGCTGGCCCTGGCCGAGCTGCTGGACAACGCCGCCCGCCACTCCCAGCCCAACACCCCGGTCGAGGTCAACTTCCAGATGGCGCACAACGGTGTGGCCGTCATGATCGACGACGCCGGGGTGGCGATGAACGCCGAGGAGATCGCCCGGGCCACGGATCTGCTGTCCGGCCGGCACCAGGCCGACATCGGCGCGCTCGGCGACCCGCCGCAGATCGGGTTCGCCGCCGTCGGCGTGCTGGCCGCCCGGTACGGATTCACCGTCTCGGTGGACACCCGCTCGCCCTACGGCGGGGTCCGCGCGGTGGTGTTCCTGCCGAACACCCTGCTGACCTCCATCACCGAGGAATCGGAGGCGCCTGTGGGAGACCAGCCGGGCACCGTCACGCAGGCGGCCGCGCCCGCCCCGGTGGCCGGCGCGACCGCCAGCGGCCTGCCCAAGCGGCGCCGCGCCACCACCGCCGTCGCGGCCGCCGACGACGACACCGCGGTCGCCGCCCGGCCGCCCCGCCCCGCGCGGGAACGCGCCGCCGGACTGGGGGCCTGGCAACGAGGCACCCGTTCCGGCCGCGCCGCAGCCTCGTCCGACACCGAAGGGAACCCCCGGTCATGACCGATGTGCCGATGAACGCCGCGATGGCCGACCCCACCGAGAACCGGCTCGGCTGGATGCTCGACGAGGCGCTGCGGATGCCCGAGGCCCGGCACGCCATCCTGCTGTCGGCCGACGGGCTGCTGATGGCCCACTCGCAGCGGATCAGCCGGGACGAGGCCGAACGGCAGGCGGCCGGCATGTCCGGGCTGCAGTCCCTGGCCCGCGCCACCGCCGAGTTCTGCGGCGACGACCCCGACACCACCTGGCGGCAGACCGTCACCGAGTTCGACGACGGCTACGTGTTCCTGGTCGCCGCCGGTGAGGGCGCCTACCTGGCGGTCTCGGCCAGCCCCCAGGTCGACATGGAGGCGGTCTCGTTCCGGCTCCAGGAACTGGTGCAGCGGCTCGGCAAGGAGCTGTCCACCCCGCCGCGCCGCACGCTGGCATGATGCCGCCGCACAACAGGAAGGCGCTGGTCCGCCCGCACGTGGTGACCGGCGGCCGGGCGCATCCCACACGGAACATCTTCGACCTGGTCACCCTGGTGATCGCCGCCCCCGGCGACCCGGCCGCCCAGCTCACCCCCGAGCAGCGCCGGATCGTGCGGCTGTGCCAGGGCGGGGCGCTGTCGGTGGCCGAGGTCGCCGGGCATCTGTCCCTTCCGGTCAGCGTCGTCAAGGTGCTGCTGTCGGACCTGGTGGACAGCGGCCACATCACCACCCGGGCGGCCGGCCCGTCCGGCGGCATGGACGGCCTGGACCGCGAGCGGATTCTGCGGGAGGTGCTGGATGGACTCCGCGCCCGTCTTTGAACACACCGGCGCGACCGCCGGGCGCTACCTGGGCGAGTCGGTGCGCACCGCGGTCAAGCTGCTGGTCGTGGGTCACTTCGCGGTCGGCAAGACCACGTTCGTCAGCACCCTGTCGGAGATCCGCCCGCTGCACACCGAGGAGCGGATGACCCAGGCCGGGGCGCTGGTCGACGACCTGGCCGGGATCGAGGACAAGACGCACACCACGGTGGCGATGGACTTCGGCCGGCTGACGCTCAGCGACCGGCTGGTGCTGTACCTGTTCGGCACCCCCGGCCAGCACCGCTTCAAGCGGCTGTGGAGCGACCTGGCCCGCGGCGCGCTCGGCGCGCTGGTGCTGGTCGACCCGTCCCGCCTGCAGGAGTCGTTCGAGGTGATGGACACGGTCGAACGGCACGGCCTGACCTACGCGGTGGCGGTCAACCAGTTCGCGGGCGCCCCGGTCTTCCCGCTGGAGGAGATCCGCGAGGCTCTGGACCTGCTGCCCGACACCCCGCTGGTGACCTGCGACGCCAGGGATCCGGCGTCCTCGACCCGGGCGCTGATCGCCCTGGTCGACCATCTGCTCACCGCCTCCCGGGAGCCCGAGCATGAGCACTGAGAGCGCAGGCGGCGCGCGGCCGGGCGGCTGCCCGGCGCACGGCCGCATCAGGATGTACGACGAGCAGTTCGCCGTCGACCCGCACGGCGCGTACGCGCGGATGCGCCCGCACGGGGCGTTCGCGCCGGTCGAGATCGCCCCGGGCGTGCCCGCCACGCTGGCGATCGGCTACGACGCCGTGCTGGAGGTGATGCGCGACGACCGCACGTTCTCCCGCAACCCGAGCACCTGGCAGCAGACCGTCCCGCCGGACTGCCCGGTGCTGCCGATGATGGGCTACCGCCCCAACGTCCTGTTCACCGACGGGGCGGTGCACGCCCGGCTGCGCGGCACCATCACCGACGCGTTCGCCCGGCTGGACCCGGGCGTGCTGCGCGGCCAGGTCGAACGGCACGCCGACGCGCTGGTGCGGGCGCTCGGCCCGCTCGGCGAGGCCGACCTGATGTCCGGGTACGTCCAGCCGCTGCCGATGCTGGTCTACATGGACATGTTCGGCTGCCCGCCCGCCATCGCCGAGCGGCTGGTGTTCGGGATGGCCGGGATCTTCGAGGCGACCACGCCGGCGGAGGCGGAGAAGGCCAACAACGAGCTGAACGAGGGCATCTACGAGCTGATCGCCCTCAAGCGGAGCCACCCCGGCGAGGACGTCACCTCCTGGCTGCTGGCGCATCCGGCCGAGCTGACCGACGACGAGGTGCACAGCCAGCTGGTGCTGCTGATGGGCGCGGGCACCGAGCCGGAGCAGAACCTGATCGGCAACGCGCTGCGGCTGCTGCTGTCGGACGACCGGTTCGCCGGCGACCTGTCCGGCGGCAGCCTGCCGATCGAGGACGCCCTGGACGAGGTGCTGTGGACCGACCCGCCGCTGGCCAACTACGGGGCGCGGTTCCCGCTGCGGGACGTGGAGATGGCCGGGCACCGGCTCCCGGCGCACCAGCCGGTGGTGATGAGCTACGCCGCCGCCAACACCGACCCGGCCAAGACCAGCGACCAGCGCACGGGCAACCGCGCCCACCTGGCCTGGGGCGCCGGTCCGCACGCCTGCCCGGCGCGCAACCACGCCCGGCTGATCGCCTCCATCGCCATCGAACGGCTGCTGGACGGCCTGCCGGACATGACGCTGGCCGTTCCGGTGGAGGAGCTGCGCTGGCGGATCGGGATGTTCCACCGCGGCCTGGTGTCGCTGCCGGTCCGCTACCCGCCGGTCCACTTCCCCGCGCCGGCCACCGACACCGGCGCCCAGCGCCGCCCCGCGCCCGCCCTCACCGCCCCGGCGCCCCCGGCCGAGCGGCCCGCCGAGGGACGCGGGTTGATGGCCGCGCTACGGCGCTGGTGGAACGGCGAATGACCGATCGCCCCGCCGCCCGTCCGAACGCGGGCGGCGGGGCTCGCTTCTCCGGGGTCTCGGGGCCGTCCCCCGGGCGAACAGGTCAGCCGGGGTCGCCCAGCACGTGCCGTACCAGCGCGCGCAACGGCCCGGTCAGCTCCGCCTCGCCGACCGTGGTGACCCGCCCGTCGACGTCGATCTCGTAGACGAACCGGTCGGGAACGCGGCCCGGCGGCGGTATGCCGTCCAGGTCCACCCGGTCGAGCAGGTCCCGCAGCGCCGGATCCGAGGCGGTGTCGCACTCGCCGCGGCGTTCGACGCCGGCGAAGCCCCCGCTGCGGATCACGCTCACTCTCACGGTTCCACGCCTACCCCGCTCCACGCCTTCTGCACGGCCCGCACCTCGGCTCCGCCCGCGCCGTACAGGCGCCCGGCGGTGTCGATGGTGGCGGCGGCGAACGCGGCGAACTCGATCGCCGGTTTCATCGCGTCCCCGGTCAGCGTGTCGTACCAGATTCGCCCGGCCTTCTCCCAGGCGTGCCCGCCCAGCGCGGTGGCCGCCAGGTAGAAGGCGCGGTTGGGGATGCCGGAGTTGATGTGGACGCCGCCGTTGTCGCGGTAGGTCTCCACGTAGTCGTCCATGTGACCGGGCTGCGGGTCCCTGCCCAGCCGCGGGTCGTCGTAGGCGGTGCCCGGCTCCTTCATCGACCGCAGGCCGACCCCGTTCACGTCCGGGCCGAGCAGGCCGGCGCCGATGATCCAGTCGGCCTCGTCGGCGGTCTGGCGCAGATGCCACTGCCTGACCAGGGAGCCGAACACGTCGGAGACGGACTCGTTCAGCGCCCCGGACTGGCCGTAGTACTCCAGGGCGGCGGTGTGCTGGGTGACGCCGTGCACCAGTTCGTGCCCGGTGACCTCCAGCGGCCCGGTGAACGACAGGAACAGCTCGCCGTCGCCGTCCCCGTAGACCATCTGCCGGCCGTTCCAGAAGGCGTTGGCGTACTCGCGGCCGTAGTGCACGGTGGAGACCAGTTTCAGCCCGGCCCCGTCGATGGAGTTGCGCCGGTACGCCTGCTCGAAGAAGTCGAACGTCACCCCGAGCCATTCGTAGGCCTGGTCGACGGTCTCGTCCCCGGTGGAGTCCTGTCCCTCGGTGCGCACGGGGTCGCCGGGGAGCTGTTCGCGGTGGCGGGCGTCGTGGACGGCGCGGTTCGGGACGAAGTCCTCGCTGGGCGCGGCGGGGGCGACCGTGGTGACGCGCCGTTCCACACGCTGGGTCGCGCTCATCACCAGGGTGCGGCGGGCCATCTCGCGCAGCGCCCGGTCATCGGTCGCGTCGGCGAGGTGCTCCAGCATGTGCGGCGGGAGGATCGTGCATCTCATGGCGCCACGCTGACAGTCGAACCCGATTCGGGACGCGCCCTTTACCGTAACTTACGGTGACCACATGGTCATTCTCCGGTGGCGACGCGTGATCGCCGTCCGTTTTCGTCCCGCCCCGCCGGATGCGGGAGAATGTGCGGGTGACCCTCTACCGTGACGAAGGAATCGTGCTGCGCACCCAGAAGCTGGGTGAGGCGGACCGCATCGTCACGGTGCTGACCCGCCGCGGCGGCCGGATCCGGGCGGCGGCCAAGGGGGTGCGCCGGACCAAGTCCCGGTTCGGGGCCAGGCTGGAGCCGTTCACCCATGTGGACCTGCAGTTCTACGAGCGGCGCTCGCTGGACCTGATCACCCAGGCCGAGACGCTGCGGCCGTACGGCGAGCCGCTGGTGGCCGACTACCCGCGCTACACCGCCGGGACGGCGATGCTGGAGACCGCCGAGAAGCTCACCGCCGAGGAGAAGGAGCCCGCGCTGCGGCAGTTCCTGCTGCTCCTCGGCGGGCTGCGCACCCTGGTGGAGGGCTCGCACGACCCCCGGCTGGTGCTGGACGCGTTCCTGCTGCGGTCGCTGTCGGTGGCCGGCTGGGCCCCGGCGCTGGACGAGTGCGCCCGCTGCGGGGCGCGCGGCCGGCTGCGGGCGTTCGCCATCGCGGCGGGCGGGGCGATGTGCGCGGCCTGCCGGCCGCCCGGCGCGGCCTCCCCCGCGCCCGCCACCCTGGAGCTGATGCTGGCGCTGCTGCGCGGGGACTGGGCGCACGCCGACGCCAGCGAGGCGCGCCACCGGACCGAGTGCAGCGGGCTGGTGGCCGCCTACCTGCAGTGGCATCTGGAACACGGGATCAGGTCGCTGCGGCACGTGGAACGCGCGCCGCACGAGCCGACCACCACCGAGAACATCACCGAGGAGCCAGCGTGAAAAGGGCCGTCCAGCCGCCGTACCCCCACCCCAGCGGCGCCCGCCCCCCGGCCATCCCCAAGGAGTTCGTCCCCCGGCACGTGGCCATCGTGATGGACGGCAACGGGCGCTGGGCCAAGGAGCGCGGCCTGCCCCGCACCGAGGGGCACAAGATGGGGGAGCACTCCCTCTTCGACGTGATCATGGGCGCGATCGAGCTGGGCATCCCGTACCTGTCGGCGTACGCGTTCTCCACCGAGAACTGGAAGCGCTCCCCGGAGGAGGTGCGCTTCCTGATGGGCTTCAACCGGGACGTGATCCGCCGCCGCCGCGACCAGCTGCACTCCATGGGGGTGCGGGTCCGCTGGGCCGGGCGGCGGCCCAGGCTGTGGCGCAGCGTGATCAAGGAGCTGGAGGACGCCGAGCGGCTGACCCGCGACAACGACGTGCTCACCCTGCAGTTCTGCGTCAACTACGGCGGGCGGGCGGAGATCACCGACGCCGCCGCCGCGATCGCCCGGGACGTGGCGGCCGGCAGGCTCGACCCCGACAAGATCACCGAGAAGGTGTTCGCCCGCTACCTGTACCGGCCCGAGGTGCCCGACGTGGACCTGTTCCTGCGGCCGTCGGGGGAGCAGCGCACCTCCAACTTCCTGCTGTGGCAGTCGGCGTACGCCGAGTTCGTCTTCCAGGACGTGCTGTGGCCCGACTTCGACCGGCGGCACCTGTGGCACGCCTGCGAGGTCTACGCCACCCGGGACCGCCGGTACGGCGGCGCGGAGCCCAACCCGGTGCCCGCGAGCGGACCCGTGCGGAGCTAGGCGATTCAGCCCGCGCAGTCCGGACAGGTGCCGAAGACCTCGACGGTGTGGGTCACGTCGGTGAAGCCGTGCTCGGCGCCGATGGCCTCCGCCCAGCGCTCCACGGCCGGGCCCTCCACCTCGACCGTCCGGCCGCACTGGCGGCACACCAGGTGGTGGTGGTGCTCGTCGGTGCGGCAGGCCCGGTAGACGGCCTCGCCGTCGTCGGTGCGCAGCACGTCCACCTGGCCCGCCTCGCTCATCGCCTGCAGCGCCCGGTAGACGGTGGTCAGGCCGATCTTCGAGCCGCCGGCCCGCAGGGCAGCGTAGATGTCCTGCGCGCTGCGGAAGCCCTCGCTGCGTGCCAGCGCCTCCCGCACCGCGTCCCGGCGGGCCGTCATGTGTGCACCTCCGCCTCGGCTGTCGCCTCGTCCGCGCCGGAAGGCAGTGTACGACCGGGGCGCCTGCGCCGGGAGAGCGAACCTCCGATCGAGCGCACCAGCACCAGCGCCACGAACACCGCCAGCGCCAGCAGCACGATGGACGGTCCGGGCGGCAGGTCGGACTCGAACGAGGCCACCAGCCCCGCCACCGCCGACAGCACCCCGATCCCCATCGCCGCCAGCATGGTGTCCCTAAAACCCCTGGTGACCTGCTGGGCGGCCGCCACCGGCACCACCATCAGCGCGCTGACCAGCAGCAGCCCGATGGCCCGCATGGCGATCACCACGGTCACCGCGGCGGTGACCGCGATCAGCAGGGACAGCAGCCGGGTCGGCAGCCCGCTGGCCCGGGCCACCTCCTCGTCCTGGCACAGCAGGAACAGCTCCCGGCCGAACAGCACCACCACCGCCAGCACCGCGACCGACAGCGCCGCCACCACGTACAGGTCCTCGAGGGTGACGCTGACGATGGAGCCGAACAGGTAGGACTGCAGGTTCGCCCCGCCGCCCTGCATGTTGGTCAGCAGCACGCCCCCGGCCAGCCCGCCGTAGAACAGCAGCGCCAGCGCCACGTCGCCGCCGGTGCGGCTGCGGGCGCGCAGCACCTCGATGACCACCGCGCCCAGCACCGACACCACCAGCGCGCCCAGCACCGGGGAGGTGCTGGTGAGCAGCCCGAGGCCGATGCCGGTGAGGGCGATGTGGCCGATGCCGTCGCCGAGCAGCGCCAGCCGGCGCTGCACGATGAACGTGCCGACCGCCGGGGCGGTCAGGCCGATCAGCACCGCCAGCGCCAGGGCGATGCGCATGAAGTCGAACTGCAGCAGGTCGGTCACGCCGGATTCCAGTGGGTCAGCGAGCCGGAGGCGGTCTCGGCGGCATGCGGGTGCTGGTGCTGGTGGCCGGGCCGGGCGCAGTCGCCCTCGGGCGCCGGCGGGGCCCCGGTGTGCGCGATGCGGCCCTCCTCCAGCACCACCGCCCGGGTGATCAGCGGCTCCAGCGGGCCTAGCTCGTGCGCCACCAGCACGATGGTGCGGCCCTGGCGGACCAGGTCGTGCAGGGTGGCGGCGAGGGCGGCCTGGCTGGCGGCGTCCACCCCCGCGGTGGGCTCGTCCATGACGAACACGTCGGGCTCCCCGGCCAGCGCCCGGGCGATCAGCACCCGCTGCTGCTGCCCGCCGGACAGCCGCTGGGCGGGCTGCCCGGCCCGGTCGGCCAGCCCCATCTGCTCCAGCGCCCGCTGCACGGCGGCGCGGTCGGCGGCCGTGGCGAACGGGCGCAGCCGGGACCGGCGGGCGATCCGGCCGGAGGCCACCACCTCGCGGACCGTCGCGGGCACCCCGCCGCCCACGGTCAGGCGCTGCGGGACGTACCCGATCCGGTGCCAGGCGCGGAACCGGGCGGGCGGCGAGCCGTAGATCTCGGTCCGGCCGCCGGACAGCGGCACCAGCCCCAGCAGCGCCCGGACCAGGGTGGACTTGCCGGATCCGTTGGCGCCGAGCAGGGCCAGCACCTCACCGGCCTCGACCCGCAGGTCGATCCCGCGCAGCACTTCCCGCCCGTCCAGCCGGACCCGGCCCCCGGTCATCGCCAGCGGCGGAGCCCCGGCGCTCATGCGCGCCCCCCGCTCGCCTGCGGCGTCCCTTTGAGGCGTTGGCGCGCTCATGCGCAGTCCAGGGCGGTGCGCAGGGTCTGCAGGTTCTTGCGCATGATCGAAACGTAGTCGTCGCGGGAGCCGTCGGCCAAACCCTCCACCGGATCCAGGGTGGCCGTGCGCACCCCGGCCTCGCGGGCCAGCGCCTGGGCGACCTTCGGGCTCACCAGCGTCTCGGTGAACACGGTGGTGGCCCCGTTCTCCCGGATCTCATGGGTCAGCTCGGCCAGCCGCTGCGGCGACGGCTCGGCGGTGGGGTCGACGCCGGCGATGGGCACCTGCTCCAGGCCGTACCGGTCGGCGAGGTAGCCGAACGCGGCGTGCGCGGTGACCATCGTCCGCCGCTCGCAGTTCTTCAGCCCGGCCTGGAACTCCCCGTCGAGCGCGGTCAGCCGGCCGGCCACGGTCCTGGCGCCGGCCCGGTAGGCGGCGGCGTTCGCCGGGTCGGCCTTGGCCAGCCGTTCGCCGAGCGCGGTGGCGATGGTCGCCATCCGGCTGGGGTCCAGCCAGATGTGCGGGTCGTAGGAGCCCTCGTCGTGCCCGTGGCCGTGCTCGTCCTCATGTTCGTGGCCGTGCCCGTCCTCGGCGGGCGGCGGCAGGGTCCGCACGGCGGAGGCCGCGTCCAGGCCGCGGTCCTTGGCACGTTCCGACACCGCCTGGTCCACGGCGGGCTGCAGGCCCTTGACGTACACCACCAGGTCGGCCTCCCCGAGCTCGGCGATCTGCCGCGGGGACAGCTCCAGGTCGTGCGGCTCGGCGCCCGGACGGGCCAGCGTGTCGACCGACACCGCGGTCCCGCCGACCTGTTCGCTCAGCCAGGCCATCGGGTAGAACCCGGCGATCACCCGGGTGCCGGACCCGGATCCGGCCTCGGAGCCGCCGCCGCACGCGGTGGCGGCGAGCAGCGCGGCGGACAGCACGGTCATCGGCAGTGCGGACCGGGGCGAAATGCGGCGCAGGGCACGGAAGGTGAACACCCCTCCATACTGGGCAAAATGAAAACGGTTGTCAAAATCAGCCCAGCAGCCGGCCCGCCGCCGACACCACCAGCACCGTGATCGCGGCGACCCGCAGCGTCCGCCCGCCGATCCGCAGGGCGGGCCAGTTCAGGTAGGCGAACCAGGCCAGCAGCAGCGCCAGCACGCCCAGCGCGGCCGCGGCGACCCACCCGGTGCCCGCCATGCCCACCGCCAGCAGCGCGAAGACCGCCAGCAGCGGCACCCACACCGGCAGCCGGTGCAGGAACACCACCGGCACCGCGCTGCGCCGCTCGATCGCCCCCCGCAGCCCGGGGGCGTGGGGATCGGGTCGTGTGCTCACCCGCCCACGGTAGCGCCGCTCACTAGGATGGCCGGGTGATCGCGATTACCCGGTACCGGGTCCCCGAGGAGGAGACCGAACGGTTCGCCGCCGAGCTCGGCGCCGTCCTGGAGGCGCTGGCCGCCGCGCCCGGGTACCGCGGGGGCCGGATCGGCCGGACGGTCGACGACCCCACCCTGTGGGCGCTGGTCACCGAGTGGGACGGCGCCGGCCACTACCGGCGCGGGATCGGCCTGTACGACGTGCGGATGCGGCTGATCCCGCTGTCGGCGCTGGCGATCGACGAACCCGGCGCCTACGAGGTCGTCGCCGCCCGCTGAACGGCCCCGCCGAAAGGCCCGGCCCGCGCGCGGGTCGCGTCACGCCACCGGCGGCGTTGCCCTAAGCTGGAAGACCTTGAGGGGCACCGGAGCCTGGGGACCGCGGAGCGCGGAGGCCCGGCGTCCCCGCACCGGGGATGAAAATCGCTTCGGCGCGCTGCCGGGCGTACGAGACAATCCCACCGACCGCCAGCCGGATGGAGAATTCAATGGCCCGCCGACCCGACGTGATGGACACCATCGTCAGCCTCGCCAAGCGGCGGGGCCTGGTCTACCCGTCGAGCGAGATCTACGGCGGACTGCGCGCATCCTGGGACTACGGCCCGCTCGGCGTCGAGCTGAAGAACAACGTCAAGCGCCAGTGGTGGAAGGCCATGGTGCAGGGCCGCGAGGACGTCGTCGGCCTGGACTCGTGCGTCATCCTGGCCCGCGAGGTCTGGGAGGCCAGCGGCCACGTGCAGGCGTTCGTGGACCCGCTCACCGAGTGCCAGTCCTGTCACAAGCGCTTCCGCGCCGACCACCTGGAAGAGGCCTACGAGGCCAAGCACGGCCACCCGCCGGCCGGCGGCCTGGCCGAGGTCAACTGCCCCAACTGCGGCACCAAGGGCGCCTTCACCGAGCCGCGGATGTTCAACGGCCTGCTCAAGACCTTCCTCGGCCCGGTCGAGGACGAGTCCGGCCTGGCCTACCTGCGGCCGGAGACCGCGCAGGGCATCTTCATCAACTACATGAACGTCCAGCAGTCGGCGCGCCGCAAGATCCCGTTCGGCATCGGCCAGATCGGCAAGTCGTTCCGCAACGAGATCACCCCCGGCAACTTCATCTTCCGGACCCGCGAGTTCGAGCAGATGGAGATGGAGTTCTTCGTCGAGCCCGGCACCGACGAGGAATGGCACCAGTACTGGATCGACGAGCGGATGCAGTGGTACGTCGACCTGGGCATCCGCAAGGAGAACCTGCGGCTGTACGAGCACCCGGCCGAGAAGCTGTCGCACTACTCCAAGCGCACCGTCGACATCGAGTACCGGTTCAACTTCGCCGGCGGCGAGTGGGGCGAGCTGGAGGGCATCGCCAACCGCACCGACTACGACCTGTCCACCCACGCCAAGGCCAGCGGCCAGGACCTGTCGTTCTTCGACCAGGACAAGGGCGAGCGGTACGTGCCGTACGTCATCGAGCCCGCGGCCGGCGTGGACCGCTGCGTGCTGACCTTCATGCTGGACGCCTACGCCGAGGACGAGGCGCCCAACGCCAAGGGCCAGCTGGAGAAGCGCACGGTGATGCGGCTCGACCCCCGGCTCGCGCCGGTCAAGGCCGCGGTGCTGCCGCTGTCGCGCAACGCCGACCTGTCCCCGAAGGCCCGCGACCTGGCTGCCGCGCTGCGCAGGCACTGGAACGTCGAGTTCGACGACGCCGGCGCGATCGGCCGCCGCTACCGCCGCCAGGACGAGATCGGCACCCCGTACTGCATCACCGTCGACTTCGACACCCTGAACGACGACGCCGTCACCATCCGGGAGCGCGACTCCATGAAGCAGGATCGCGTGGCGATCTCCCAGGTGGAGTCCTACCTGGCGGCCCGGCTGCCGGGCTGCTGAGCCCGTTCGCCGCGGGTGTCCGCCCGGACGCCCGCGGCGGAACCTCTCCCCGGGGGCCCGCGTTCCGGTAGCGTGGCGGAGACCCATAGGCCACCGACGGAGGGACGCACATGAGCGACCACCGTCGCAGCCATGCCCCGGCCGACGGCGAGGCCGGCCGCCTCGCCCGCCTGCTGGTGCTGGCGCTGGGCCTGCTGGGCTTCGTGATGTTCCCCGGCGCCGGGCTCCCCTCCGCGGGGTCGGGCATCGGGATCCGCACCGGCGCCGCGCAGCAGCCGCCCGCGCACCAGGCGCCCGGCCGCGGCCGGGCCGGCGCCACCGTCCTGCAGAACGCCCCCACCGGGCAGCTCACCGAGACCGGGCCCGCCTCGGCGGCCCCGCCGCCGCACGCGGTCGCGCCCGCCGACCCGGCCCTGCCCGCACGCGACGTCCGCGCGCCCGCACCGGCCCCGCTCGGCGCCGCCGCGGCCGGTCACGGCCCGCTCGCCGCGGACGGCGTGCGGACGGCCCCGCCGCGCGGCCGTGCGCCGCCGGCCTCCACGGGTTCCTGAGGTCCCTGTCCGACCGGTGCCGCCGGGCCGTCGCGCCCGCCGCCGGTGTTCCGTGGCCCGCCGGCCGGCGGGCCGCCGTTCCCGTGGAGGTCTTTTGTCCAGCCCCTTGGCGTGGCGGGCGATAGTCGCGCTCGCCATCATCGCCGGATCGATATACGTCACGCTCACCCAGCCCGCCAAACTCGGGCTGGACCTGCGCGGCGGCACGCAGATCGTGCTGGAGACCAAGGACGGCCAGAACGTCAAGGCCAACCGAGAGTCCACCGACCGTGCCCTGGAGGTGCTGCGCAAGCGGGTCGACGCCCTGGGGGTGTCGGAGTCGTCCATCACCCGCTCGGGCGACCGGCGCATCATCGTCGAACTGCCCGACGTGCAGGATCCCAAGCAGGCCGCCGACGCCATCGGCCGCACCGCCCAGCTCACCGCGCACCCGGTGCGCACCAACGACGGCAAGCCCGGCAAGGGCGAGAAGATGCTGCCGGACGAGGACGGCAGGCCGATCATGCTGCGCCCGGCCGCGCTGTCCGGCGCCCAGATCGGCTCGGCCAACGCCTCCTTCGACCAGCAGAACGGCCTGGGCTGGTACCTGACCGTCGACTTCCGCGGCAACGGCGGCAAGATCTGGGAGAAGATCACCGCCGAGGCCGCCTGCAAGGTCGGCGACGACCGGCGGATCGCGTTCGTGCTGGACGGCGAGGTGATCTCCTCGCCGGCCGTGCAGGAGACGGTGCCCTGCAACGTGGGCATCGGCGGCGGCTCCACCCAGATCACCGGCCAGTTCACCGCCGAGGAGGCCAGGGACCTGGCGGCGCTGATCCAGGGCGGCGCGCTGCCGGTGCCGGTGGAGATCATCGAGCAGCGGGTGGTCGGCCCGACCCTGGGCGACGAGGCCATCGAGGCCAGCTGGAAGGCCGCCGTCATCGGCGTCATCCTCACCGGCCTGTTCATCGTCTGGATGTACCGCCTGGTCGGGTTCCTGGCCGCCGTCGCGCTGGTCTCCTACGGCGTGATCTCCTACGCCGCGCTGGTGGCGATGGGCGCCACGCTGACGCTGCCCGGCCTGGCCGGTTTCGTGCTGGCCATCGGCATGGCGGTGGACGCCAACGTGCTGGTGTTCGAACGGGCCCGCGAGGAGTACGCCCACGCGCCGCGGCGCGGGGCGCGGCCGGCGCTGGTCGTCGGGTTCCAGAAGGCCTGGACGGCGATCGCCGACTCCAACATCACCACCCTGCTGGCGGCGGGCCTGCTGTTCTTCCTGGCCGCCGGTCCGGTGCGCGGCTTCGGCGTCACGCTGACCATCGGTGTGCTGGCCTCGCTGATCTCCGCGCTGCTGGTCACCCGGGTGCTGGCCGAATGGGCCGTCTCCCGGCGGCCGATCGCCAAGCGCCCGGCCCTGACCGGTTTCGGCAGCACCGGCCGGATCCGCGACTGGCTGGACCGCAGGCAGCCCGACCTGATGTCGCGCCGGAAGATCTGGCTGGCGCTGTCCGGCGGGATGGTGGTGCTCGCCCTGGCCGGGATCTTCACCCAGGGCCTGAACTTCGGCGTCGAGTTCACCGGCGGCCGGCAGGTCGTCTACGACACCAGCCAGCGGATGGACATCGACGACGCCCGGCAGGCCGTCGCCGACGCCGGCTTCCCGCGCGCGGTGGTGCAGACCGCCGGCCGGGAGGGCGACGACGTCTCCGTCCGCACCGAGAAGCTCACCAACACCGAGGTCGACAAGCTGCAGAAGGCGCTGGCCGACGCCGGCGGCGGCACCGTCACCAAGGAGCGCGACGAGCTGATCGGGCCCAGCCTGGGCAGCGAGCTGCGGCAGAAGGCGCTGATCGCGCTCGGCGTGGCGCTGGCGGCGCAGCTGGCCTATCTGGCGTTCCGGTTCCGGTTCACCTTCGGCGCCGGCGCGGTGCTGGCGATGTTCCACGACGTGATCATCGTCACCGGCGTGTTCGCCTGGCTGGGCAAGCCCATCGACGGGGTGTTCCTGGCGGCGCTGCTGACCATCATCGGTTACTCGGTGAACGACTCGGTGGTGGTGTTCGACCGGATCCGGGAGCTGTGGCGGGCCGAGCCGGACAAGCCGTTCGCCGGAATCGCCAACCGGGGCGCCCTGCAGACCGTGCCGCGTACCGTCAACACCGGTATGGGGGCGCTCTTCATCCTGGCGGCGCTGGCGCTGCTGGGCGGCGACTCGCTGACCGACTTCGCCATCGCGCTGCTGCTGGGCATCACGGTCGGCACCTACTCCAGCGTGTTCACCGCGACCCCGATCACGGTCGTGCTGCAGGCGCGCAGCAAGACCCAGGCGCCCAAGCCCAAGCCCGTCAAGCGGCCGGCCCAGCGCCAGCCGGGAGACTCGGGCGCGGTCGTCTGACCCCTCGCCTCCGGAGCATCGACGAACGGGCGGGGTCCGCTTGGGCCCCGCCCGTTCGTCACTCCGCCTCGATCTGCAGGGCGGCCACCCGTGAGCGGGCCTGGGCCATCGCCTCGTGGTACCTGGTCTCCCAGTCCGGGTCGTCGTCGGGGATGGACGCGATCGACTGCCGCCCGTACTCCACCGGTCCCCGGGGAGTCCGGGCCACCTTCCGGACGACCACCGTGGTGACGCCGTCGGCGGAGGAGGTGTAGGTCTCCCAGCGGGCGTCGGCCTCCAGGGCCCGCCCGCGGCCGCCGTCCTGCCGGAACGCGTTCACCACGAGCATGACGGCCAGGACGATCAGCAGCACCACGGCGAGCAGTATCAGCAGTCTCATCGGTCCCTCCTGCCGGGCCGGTGCGTCAGTTCCGGGGGAGCAGAGCCCCACCGGGGTTGCCCGGTGCATAGACCGTGATGCCCTGCGGAAGCGCCTTCAGCTTCGCGATCTCGGCGCAGGCCGGTCACGTGTGGCGGCCGTTGTCGCCGATCACCGGACCAGACGCGCCACGGGCGTGCGGGAATCCCGCACGCCCGTGGTTTCCGGCGGTCCCGCCGGGGGTCAGTCCTTCGCGTCCACCAGCGAGCGCTTCAGCTCGCCGCCGTCGGCGGTGATGTAGCAGATCACGGTGCGTTCCCCGGCGTTCCACGACTCCTTGCTCGGAGGCTTTCGCCAGTGCATGAGCTCGGAGGACTCGCGGAGCCTCTTGGGCGTCGCGGCGTCACAGGCGTCGCCGGCCAGCCGCTCGACGACGTCGTCACCCGGGTACAGGCCGTTCTCCAGTTCGGGCAGGGCGGTCACCTGCCCGGTGTGCGGCTCGGAGCAGTCGGTGAGCACCGTTGTGATCGTCGCTTTCCGGTGGTCGGAGGAGAAGCAGTCGCCGACCTTGAGTTCCATCCATTCCCGGACGCCGATGTCCTTCTCCGGCAGGGGCCGGCTCAGTTGCCCGTCGCCCGCTCCGACGATCGCGCAGTGCGCCGTGCGGTCCCCGGTCAGCCATCCCTCCTCCCTCGGGGTGTAGGTCTCCAGCACGCCCTCCTCCACCGGCGTCAGGGTCCCGAACCGCTGCTGCAGGTACTTCTCGCACTCGGTCCTGGCGCGGGCGAAGATCTCCGCCTGCCCCGGCCACGTCCCGCCGTCCAGCTCGAACCTCTTGATGATCTCGCCGTAGTGCGGTCCATCACAGGACGTGATCTGGGGGATCATGTCCTGCTCGCTCAGACGCCCGTTGTAGCACTGGCCGACCTCGGGGATGTACCCGTGGACACTGCCGTCGCCCTGTTCGGCCGGGTCGTTGTGGAAGAACAGCCTGGGGACCAGGGCGAGGGCGGCGAGCAGGGCGGCGATGGCGGCCAGCAAGCCGATCACCGATCCGAGGTTGGCCGTCCGCTCGTCGCCGAACGTCATGAGGTCACCACCGATCGGGTCAGGTCACCGTACTCGCCGGTGACGTAGCAGAGCACGGTGCGTTCTCCGGAGTTCCACTGGTTCTTGCTCGGGGGCCACGGCCACAGCTGGATCGGCTCGCGCGATGTGCGGGCGGCCTTGGGCAGCTTGGCGTTGCAGAGGTCCCATGCCTGCCGCCGGACGGCGTCGTGGCCCGGGTAGAGGCCGTCCCCCAGCTCGAGGTAGGCGGTCACCTGCCCGGTGTGGGGCTTGGCGCAGTCGGTGAGCGTCACCGTACGGCTCGGCCGCGGGTGACCGGGGGCGGAGAAGCAGTCGCCGACCTTGAGCTCCCACCATTCCCTGACCCCGGTGTCCTTGGCGGGCAGCGGGCGGTCCAGCGTCAGGCCGGGGCGCGCGGTGATCGCGCAGTGCGCCGTCCGCCTCCCGAGCCGCCAGGCCATGGACCGGGGCGTGGTGATCTCCAGCTCTCCCTCCTCGACCGGCCGCACGGTGCCGAAGCGCTGCCGCAGGTGCCGCTCGCATTCGGCGATGACGCGGCGTTCGAGTTCCGCGTCGCCGGGCCACGGCCCGTCCGGGAGCTCGATCTGCTGGACCATCTCGCCGTCGTGCGGCAGGTCGCAGGGCGCGATCTCGGTCTCCACGCCGTACTCGTTCTGCTTGACATGGAAGCACTGGCCGACCTTGGGCATGGCTCCCAGGGCGGCGTCGCCCTCCGGCTCGGGGAGAGCGATCAGCACGATCGTGCCCAGCACGGTCCACACCACGGCGGCGGCGATGCCGCCGAGGGCGAATCCGCGGCCGCGTTCGCCGCGCCGGGCGATCTGCACCAGCGCGATGATCGCGACGATCAGCGCCGGCACGACCAGCCCGAGCAGCCCGATGACCAGCGCGACCACGGCGGGGCGGTTGGTCCGCGGGGCGGCGGGCCACGGCGCGGCGGCCGGTCCCGGCGGCGGGGGGAGGGGCGCGCCCGCCGCGCCGGGCGGCGGGGGCGGCCAGACGCCGGGCTCCGGCGGCCCGGCGGGTCCGGGCGGGGGGTCGCCGCCCGGGGCGACCCAGCCGTCCGGGTCGCCGTCACGAGGGGTCGTCATGGCGGCAGACTTTAGGGGGCGAGTGCGACAAATCCCCCGGTCGGGCCGCAGGTCGTTGCCAAAGGGTGATCATGTGGGCGGTGCCGGCCGGCCCACATGATCCGCGACGGGTCGCGTTCCCGTCCGGGGAGGGGGGCCCGGACGGGAGATGCGTCAGGCGAAGGCCCCCGGCGGGGCCTCGGGACGCTCGGCCTGGATCACCTGCATCACCGCGTTGATCAGCGCCAGATGGGTGAAGGCCTGCGGGAAGTTGCCCAGGTGACGGCCGGTGTGCGGGTCGATCTCCTCGGCGTACAGCTGCAGCGGGCTGGCGTACGACAGCAGCTTCTCGCACAGCCGCTTGGCACGGTCCAGCTCACCGATCATCACCAGCGAGCTCACCAGCCAGAACGAGCAGATCGTGAAGGTGCCCTCCTCGGAGGAGAACCCGTCGTCGGTCTGCTCCGGCCGGTACCGCAGCACCAGGTCGTCCTCGGTCAGCTCGTCGGCGATGGCCAGCACCGTCTCGCGCACCCGCTTGTCGTCGGCGGGCAGAAAGCCCAGCAGCGGGATCAGCAGCACCGAGGCGTCCAGCGAGGTGGCCCCGTAGTGGGCGACGAACACCCCGCGCTCGTCCAGCGCGTTGGCCAGCACGTCGGCGTGGATCTCGTCGGCCGCCCGCTGCCAGCGCTCGGCCAGCTCGAAGTTGCCGCGGATGCGGGCCAGCCGGGCGCCCCGGTCGGCGGCCACCCAGCAGAACACCTTGGAGGAGGTGAAGTGCTGCGGCTCGCCGCGCACCTCCCACATCCCGCAGTCCGGGTTGCGCCAGTTGGCCAGCGCCTCCTCGACCTGCTTGACGATGATCTTCCACAACCGGTCGTCGAGCCGGTCCCGGCGCCGCACGAACAGGTAGATGGAGCCGATGATGGCCCCCCACACGTCGTGCTGCGCCTGGGTGTAGGCGTCGTTGCCGATCCGCACCGGCCGCGCCCCGTCGTACCCGCTCAGATGGTCCAGCGTGGTCTCCGGCAGCTCCTCCCGGCCGTCCACCCCGTACATGATCTGCAACTGCCCGTCGGCCGCCTCGGCCACGTCGGTGATGAAGTAGAAGAAGTCGTTGGCCTCCCAGTCGAACCCGAGCGTGTAGAACGCCCACAGCGCCATCGTGGAGTCGCGGATCCACGTGTAGCGGTAGTCCCAGTTGCGTTCGCCCTGCGGGGTCTCCGGCAGCGAGGTGGTGGCCGCCGCCGCCACCGCCCCGGTGGGCGCGAACGTCAGGCCCTTGAGGGTGAGCGCGCTGCGCTGCAGATGGCTGCGCCACGGGTGGTCGGGGAACTTGCCGCGTTCCAGCCAGTGCTGCCAGTGGTGCACGGTCCAGACCAGCCGCTGGTGCGCCTCCTCGTAGGTCTGCGGCGGCCGGTGCTCGCTCCACGACAGCGCCACGAACCGGGACTCGCCCTGCTTGAGCAGGGTGCGACCGGTGGCCAGCGACCCCTCGAACCCGATGTTCATGTCGGTGGTCAGCCGCAGTTGCAGGCCGTTGCCCTGGCACATCGCCTCGTGGTAGCCCTCCCCGGTGTGCTCCCAGCGGGCCGGCTTGCGGCCGTAGTCGAACACCGGCATGCAGTCCAGCCGGACCTGCACCTGGCCGTTCACGCAGCGGACCATGCGCAGCAGCACGTGGTCGGCGTCGTAGTCGGTCGGCGCCCGGCGGTGGGTGTTGGAGCGCTCGTTCTCGTGGTGCCAGGGGCCCATGAGCAGCGCGTCGGTCACCACCAGCCAGCCGCCGTGGGTCCACCAGGTGGTCTCCATCACCATGGTCCCCGGGATGTAGCGCTGGGCCGCGGGAACCTCCACCCCCGCCGGGCCGACCCGGAAGTACCCGGCGTCACGGTCCAGGATCGACCCGAAGACGCTGGGCGAGTCCATCCGCGGCAGGCACATCCACTCCACGTTCCCGCTCGGGGCCACCAGCGCGGTGGTCTCGCAGTCCGAGAGGAAACCGTAGTCGGCGATGGGGGCGAACGGTTCTCCCGCCCTGCCTCCGGCGACCATCGGTCTCACAGCCTCACCTCCTGTTTCCATCATTGCCTCCCTTGCACGGTGCTCGGGATCACCTCGTGCACCGTTGACCGTGTGCGACGGATGTCTGGAATGTCCGATTGGAATAGACCACTAACACCGGGTTGACCTGCGGAAACGCTAAGTCGGCGCAGGGGTGCCGAACGATGTTCGACATGGCGGGTACAGTCCCCGCACAAGCGTGGAATCGGAGCGTGAAGGAGCTCCTCGTGCCGAAGTACGTATACGACTTCACCGAAGGCAACAAGGACCTCAAGGACCTGTTGGGGGGCAAAGGGGCCAATCTCGCCGAGATGACCAACCTCGGGCTTCCGGTGCCTCCCGGGTTCACCATCACGACGGAGGCCTGCCGCCACTACCTGGCGCACGGCACCGTCCCCGAGGGCCTGGCCGCCGAGATCGACGAGCACCTGGCCGCGCTCGAGAAGCAGATGGGCAAGCGCCTCGGGCAGCCCGACGACCCGCTGCTGGTCAGCGTGCGGTCGGGGGCCAAGTTCAGCATGCCCGGCATGATGGAGACCGTCCTCAACATCGGACTGAACGACGAGTCGGTCCGCGGACTGGCCGCGGTGGCCGGCGGGGACGCCGCCGGCGAGCGGTTCGCCTGGGACTCCTACCGGCGGCTCGTCCAGATGTTCGGCAAGACCGTGCTCGGCATCGACGGCGAACTGTTCGAGGACGCCCTGGAGGACCTCAAGCGCTCCAAGGGTACCGACAGTGACCTGGCACTTGACGCGTCGGACTTCCAGGAGCTGGTCGGCACCTACAAGCGGATCGTGCGCGAGCACGCCGGCCGGGAGTTCCCCACCGATCCACGCGAGCAGATGGACCTGGCCGTCAAGGCCGTGTTCGACTCCTGGAACGCCCCCCGGGCGATCCTGTACCGCCGGCAGGAGCGCATCCCCGCGGATCTCGGCACGGCCGTGAACGTGTGCTCCATGGTCTTCGGCAACCTCGGCATGGACTCCGGCACCGGGGTGGCCTTCACCCGGGACCCGGCCACCGGCCGCCAGGGCGTCTACGGCGACTACCTGCAGAACGCCCAGGGCGAGGACGTGGTCGCCGGCATCCGCAACACCGTCCCGCTGGCCGAGCTGGAGCGGATCGACAAGAAGTCCTACGACGAACTCCTGTCGATCATGGAGACCCTGGAGAACCACTACCGGGACCTGTGCGACATCGAGTTCACCATCGAGCGCGGCAAGCTGTGGATGCTGCAGACCCGGGTCGGCAAGCGCACCGCCGCCGCCGCGTTCTGCATCGCCACCCAGCTCGTCGACCAGGGCCTGATCACCCAGGACGAGGCGGTCACCCGGGTCACCGGCGCCCAGCTCGCCCAGCTGATGTTCCCGCGCTTCGACGACTCCCGCGCCGCCGACTCCACGCTGCTGACCAAGGGCATGAACGCCTCGCCCGGCGCCGCGGTCGGCAAGGCGGTGTTCACCTCCGAGCGGGCCGTCGAGCTGGCCGGCGAGGGCGAGGACGTCATCCTGGTGCGCCGCGAGACCAACCCCGACGACCTGGCCGGCATGGTCGCCGCCCGCGGCATCCTCACCTCCCGGGGCGGCAAGACCTCGCACGCCGCCGTGGTCGCCCGCGGCATGGGCAAGACCTGCGTGTGCGGCGCCGAGGAACTGGAGGTGGACGTCAAGGCCGGGAAGTTCACCGCGCCCGGCGGCGTGGTCGTCAGCGAGGGCGACGTGATCTCCATCGACGGCTCCACCGGGGCGGTCTACCTCGGCGAGGTGCCGGTGGTGAACTCCCCGGTGGTGGACTACTTCGAGGGGAACCTGGCCGCCGCCGACGGCGACGAGCTGGTCAGGGCCGTGGACCGGATCATGGCCTGCGCCGACGAGAAGCGGGCGCTGCGGGTGCGCGCCAACGCCGACAACCCCGAGGACGCCGCCCGGGCCCGCCGGTTCGGCGCCCAGGGCATCGGGCTGTGCCGCACCGAGCACATGTTCCTCGGCGACCGCCGCCGGCTGGTGGAGAACCTGGTGCTGGCCGAGACCGACGAGGAACGGCAGGCGGCGCTGGACGCCCTGGAGCCCCTGCAGCGGCAGGACTTCACCGGGATCCTCGAGGCCATGGACGGCCTGCCGGTGACCATCAGGCTGATCGACCCCCCGCTGCACGAGTTCCTTCCCGATCTGACCGAGCTGTCGGTCAAGGTCGCCACCGCCGGCCGGGACGCCGATCCCAAGGACGTCCGCCTGCTGGAGGCGGTGCGCCGGCTGCACGAGCAGAACCCTATGCTCGGGCTGCGCGGAGTGCGGCTCGGTTTGGTGATTCCGGGACTTTTCGCCATGCAGGTGCGGGCGATCGCCGAGGCCGCCGCCGAGCGCCGCAGGGCCGGCGGGGACCCCCGGCCGGAGATCATGATCCCGTTGGTCGGCGCGGTGCAGGAGCTGGAGGCCGTCCGCGAGGAGGCCCGCGGCATCCTGGCCGAGGTCGCCGCGGCCACCGGGGTGGACGTGCCCGCCATGATCGGCACCATGATCGAGCTGCCCCGGGCCGCGCTGACCGCCGGGCAGATCGCCGAGGCCGCGGAGTTCTTCTCCTTCGGCACCAACGACCTCACCCAGACCACCTGGGGCTTCTCCCGCGACGACGTGGAGGCGGCGTTCTTCGGCCGGTACCTGGAGCTGGGGATCTTCGGGGTGTCGCCGTTCGAGACGCTGGACCGCGACGGCGTGGGCCGGCTGATCCGCATCGCCGCCGAGGAGGGCCGCCGCACCCGCCCGGACATCAAGCTGGGCATCTGCGGCGAGCACGGCGGCGACCCCGACTCGGTGCACTTCTGCCACGAGGTCGGCCTGGACTACGTGTCCTGCTCGCCGTTCCGGATCCCGGTGGCCCGGCTGGAGGCCGGCCGCGCGGCGATCGCGGGGGAGGGCTCCGACAGCCGCTGACGACGGACGGGAGGGGGCGCACCAGATCGCGAGGAACGAGTGATCTTGTGCGCCCCTCGGGGGTGTAGGGGGTCGTCCCCCACAGGCAGATCGCGAGGAACGAGCGGTCTCGTGCGCCCCCTCCGCAAGCGGGCGGTCCCCGTTCCCCGAACGGCGGAAAACGGGCTGAACCAGGCACGTTGCGCCGACCATCCAACTAATGTGGTCAGCCCGATGACGTTGGAACGTGAACTGCCCGGCGCCGAGCCCGACGCCGACGAGCCGCAGGACGCCCCGGCCGAGGAGGCCCCCGCACGACGGCCGCGACGGCCCTGGCTGTTCTGGCCCACCGCGATCCTGGCCGGCCTGCTGGCGATCGCGGTGCTCACCCCCCTCGGCGTGGGCGCCCGGGTGTGGCACCAGGCCCGCCAGGACGAACGGCCCAGGTCGGACGCCATCCTGGTGCTGGGCGCCGCGCAGTACAACGGCGTTCCCTCACCCACCCTGCGCTGGCGGCTGGAGCACGCCGTCCGGCTCTACCGGGAGGGCGTCGCCCCGGCGATCGTCACCGTGGGCGGCAAGATGCCCGGCGACAACTACACCGAGGCCGAGGCCGGCCGCCGGTGGCTGATCAACGAACGCGGGGTCCCGGCGAACCGCGTCGTGGCCGTGCCCACCGGCGCCGACACGCTGGAGAGCATGCGCGCGGTGGGCCGGCGGTTCCGGCGGCTCGGCTGGGACTCGGTGGTGATCGTCACCGACCCGTGGCACAGCCTGCGGTCCAAGAAGATGGCCGCCGACCAGGGCCTGGCGGCCGCGGCCTCGCCGACCCGCAGCGGCCCCAGCGTGCAGACCCGCGACACCCAGATCAACTACATCGTCCGCGAGACCGGCGGCTACCTGTCGTACGTGCTGTTCGGCCGCAGCGTGCGGTCCCCGGCGGAACTGCGCCCCTCGAACACACCGGGCTGACACGCCGCGTTGACCGCGATGTCACAGGCCGGGCCTACCCTGGCCGGCCCCGCCGATTCCACGCAGATGAGGGTCGGCTCACCCCGTTCGGTGGGTATGAGTCGTTCCCCGGGATGGACAGGACCCTATGAGCGACTACACCGACTTCGACCGGGCGCGATGGGCGCCGGAACCGCCCAAGCGCCGTGACCGCACCGCCTTCGAGCGGGACAGGGCGCGGGTGCTGCACAGCGCCGCGCTGCGCCGGCTGGCCGCCAAGACCCAGGTGGCGGCCCCCGGCACCGACGACTTCCTGCGCACCCGGCTGACCCACTCGCTGGAGTGCGCCCAGGTCGGCCGGGAACTGGGCAAGTCGCTGGGCTGCGACCCCGACCTGGTGGAGACCGCCTGCCTGTCGCACGACATCGGCCACCCGCCGTTCGGGCACAACGGCGAGTCGGCGCTGGACGTCGTCGCCCGCCCCTGCGGCGGGTTCGAGGGCAACGCGCAGAGCCTGCGGATCCTCACCCGGCTGGAGCCCAAGTCGTTCGCGCCCGGCGGCCGCAGCGTCGGCCTCAACCTGACCCGCGCCTCGCTGGACGCGGTGATGAAGTACCCGTGGCGCAAGGCCGCCCAGCCGGTGGACCTGCCGCGCGGCGGGTCCGGCGGGCCGTACGGCATCTACGAGGAGGACGCCGACGTGGCCGCCTGGGTCCGCCAGGGCGCCCCCGAACGCCGGCTGTGCCTGGAGGCCCAGGTCATGGACTGGTCCGACGACGTCGCCTACTCGGTGCACGACCTGGAGGACGCGCTGGTGGCCGGGCACGTGGACTTCGCCCGGCTGGCCGACCCCACCGAGCGGCGCGCCGTCGCCCGGACCGCCCGGCGGCTGTACTGCCCCGACGCCGACCTGGCCGAGCTGGAGGAGGTGTTCGCCGAGCTGATGGCCGAGCCGTACTGGCCGGACCGCTACGACGGCACCCCGCGCACGCTGGCCGCGCTGAAGAACCTCACCAGCACCCTGATCGGCCGGTTCTGCCTGGCCGCCGAGCAGGCCACCCGCGCCCGGTACGGTCCGGGCCGGCTCACCCGCTACGCCGCCGACCTGATCGTCCCCCGGCGGCAGCGGCTGGAGTGCGCGCTGCTCAAGGGGGTCACCGCGCACTACGTGTGGATCAGCCACCGGGCCGTGCGGGCCCGCCAGCGGGAACTGATCATGGAGCTGGCCGAGCTGGTGGCCGCCGGCGCCCCCGCCACCCTGGAGGTCCCGTTCCGGGCGGCCTGGCGGGAGGCCGCGGGCGACGCCGCCCGGTGGCGGGTGATCGTCGACCAGATCGCCTCGCTGACCGACACCTCCGCGATCGCCCTGCACCACAGGCTGCGCGCCGCCGCCTGAGCCCGCCGGCCCGGGGCCCGCGGACCTGCGAGGCCGGACGGCCGGGTGCGGAATCCGCAGGTACCTACCCAAAAGGCGGGAGAGGGCTCTACCCTGTGGCGCACCCTGGTGCACGCTCTGTGGTTGCGAGGACTGCGAGGACTGAGGTGACGGATCCGGTGGCGTGGCGGGCCGAGGTCGACGGCACCGTCATCCGGTTGGCGGCGGCGGACGGGACGGTCTTCGCCGGGTGCGGACCCCAGATCTACGCGTTCGACGCGGCGACCGGCGCCGAGCTGTGGCGCATCGACACCGGCACCCCGGGGCCGTTCCGGGCCGCCGAGGGCGTCGTCTACGCCACCGGCGGCGGGCACGTGCGGGCGGTCGACGCGCGGACCGGCGAGGAGCACTGGCGGTTCCGCGGCGCGATCCCGGTGCGCCCGGCGGTCGGCGGCGGCCGGGTCTGCGTGATCGGCGACAGCCCCCGCTGGGGCCGCACCCTGCACGTGCTGAACGCCCGCAACGGGGCGGAGAAGTGGCGGATGGAGGCCGACCCGAAGCTGTCGGCGCCCGCCTGCGACGGCGACCTGATCTACGTGGGCTGCGCCGACGGGGCGCTGCTGGCGCTGCGCGCCCGCAACGGCCGGGAGCGCTGGCGGATCGAGCCGGACCAGTGGCACCCCGACTGGCCCGAACGCGGCGGCGGGATCGAGCCGCTCGGGCTGGCCGGCGGGACGCTGCTGGTGGCCGGGCTGCCGCACGACCCGCCGCCGCTGGGGTTCGTGGCCGCCGTCGACACCCGCACCGGCCGGGAGCTGTGGCAGCAGCCGGCCGGCTACGACCCGGGGGAGGGACGGCCCGACGAGGGCGACCCCCCGGCCGCCCTGGTGCCGGGCGGGGTCTGCGTCACCGAGCCGGGGCTGCTGACGTACCTGGCGGGCGAGTCCGGGCTGGCCACCCGGTTCCGGTGCACCGAGCAGACCCGCTGCTCGCCGCCCGTCATGATCGGCGGGCTGGTCTGCGCGGGCACCGCCGGGCAGCTGATCGAGGCGTTCGACGCGGTCACCGGCCGCCGCGAATGGGTCGTCAAGGACGTGCAGCGGCCCCCCGCCTCCGGCCCGCCCCCGCTGGTGGCGGTGCACGGGCGGCTGGTGGTCGGCGGTCACCGCCGCGTCTACCAGATCGACCCCCGCACCGGGGCGGCCTACCCCTCCTCGGCCCTGTGACCGGCGAAACGTTCATGACGGACAACCGGCCGGTAGATTCGGCCGGATGGTGAGCGACGCGATCGGTCGGCGGTGGACCGCCCGCGCCGCGGTCCGGACGACGTTCTGCGTGCACGGCCTGGTCAGCGCGGCCTGGGTGGCCCGGATCCCGCAGATCAAGGCGGAGCTGGGACTGACCGAGGGGGCGCTCGGGCTGGCGCTGCTGGGCAGCCCGGTCGGGGTGGTGATCGCGGTCCGCTTCACCGGCCGGATCGCGGCGCGCTGGGGGAGCGGGCCGGCCACCCGGGCGTCCGGGGTGGCGGCGGCGCTCGCGCTGGTGCCGCTGGGCCTGGCGGGGAACCTCGGCGCGCTGACCGCCGCCCTGGCGGTGCTGGGACTGGCGCTCGGCGTGCTGGACGTGGCGATGAACGCCCAGGCCGTGGCGGTGGAGCGGCGGGAGGGCCGCCCGCTGATGTCGGGGATGCACGGGGCCTGGAGCATCGGCGCGCTCTGCGGGGCGCTCACCGGATCCTGGGCGGCGCACCTGCACGTGCCGGTGCCGGTCCACCTCGGCGGGGCCGGAGCGGCGCTGGCCCTGGCCGCCCTGCTGTGCACCCGCGGGCTGCTGGACGGGGCCGCGGAGAGGCAGGCCTTCGCCGACGACGCGGACGAGGGCGAGGGCGGACGCGACGGCGGCGCGCTGCGGTCGGCCCGGTGGTCGCTGCTCCTGCTGGGCGTGATCGGGCTGTGCTCGTTCCTCGGCGAGGGCGCGATGGCCGACTGGACCGCCGTCTACCTGCGGGAGACGCTCGGCACCGGGGCGGGCTTCGCCGGGCTGGGCTATGCGGGCTGCGCGGTGGCGATGGCGGCGGCGCGGCTCGCCGGGGACCGGGTCATCGCCGCGGTCGGCCCGGTGCGGGTGCTGCGCACCGGGGGACTGCTCGCCGCGGCGGCGCTGGGCGCCGGGCTGCTCAGCGGCGATCCGGTGATGTCGGTGATCGGATTCACACTGTACGGGCTGGGCGTCGCGGTGGTGGCCCCGGTGACCTTCGGCGCGGCCGGCAACCTGCCCGGGGTCCCCGCCGCCACCGGCATCTCCTGGGTCACCTCGATCGGATACACCGGCTTCCTGGCCGGGCCTCCCCTCATCGGGTTCGTGGCCCAGGGCGTCGGCCTGACCTGGGCGCTGGCCGTCCCGGTGGCGCTGGCGCTGCTGATCACCGCGCTGGCCGGGGCCGCGCGGACCGCCCGGCGCTGATCACAGTTCGGTGGTAGGGGTCATGCCATATCGCCTGCTCCGGTATGGTCTGGCGGAGTGAGCACCTTGCAGCGGTCCCGGCCGGCGGTGGCTTCGCGCCCGCATCCCGTGCGCGAGCTGCTGCGGTTCGGCACCGTCGGCACCATCGGCACCGTGATCTCGATCGGCGGGGCCAACTTGATGCGCGTCCTGCTGTTCGTCGGCCCGGTCACCACCGTGCTCATCCCCACGATGCTGTCCACCCTGTTCTCCTACCTGGCCAACCGGCACTGGACGTTCCGGCACCGGCACACCGACGGCTCCGGGCGCGAGGTGGCGCTGTTCTTCGGCCTCAACGGGGTCGGGATCCTGATCCAGGCGCTGTGCACCGCGTTCACCCACTACACGCTGGGGCTGCACGACGCGCTGTCCTACAACGTCGCCCTGCTGACCGGCCTGGGCCTGGCCTCGGCCTGGCGCTACTGGTCGTACAAGAAGTGGGTCTTCCGGCGCACCGCCCGTGCCTGACCGGCTCGCCGAGGAGTGGGAGCGGCACCGTCCCGCGGTGTTCGGCGCGGCCTACCGGATCCTCGGCGGCGTCGCCGACGCCGAGGACGTGGTCCAGGACGTGTGGCTGCGCGCCGCGGACGCGGACCTGGACCGGGTGCGGGACCTGCGCGCCTGGCTGGTCACCGTGGCGGCGCGGCGGGCCTACGACATGGCGACCTCGGCCCGCGCCCGGCGGGAGGGCTACGTCGGCCCCTGGCTGCCCGAGCCGCTGCTGACCGGACCGGACGCCGCCGAGCCGGTGCTGCTGGACGACACCGTGAGCACCGCGATGCTGCTGGTGCTGGAGGAGCTGTCGACGCCGGAACGGGTGGCGTTCGTGCTGCACCACGCCTTCGAGGTGCCCTACGAGCGGATCGCCGAGGTCCTGGACCGTTCCCCGGCGGCCTGCCGGCAACTGGTGTCGCGGGCCCGCCGCCGCATCGCCGCCCGCCGCGACCAGGACGGCCCGCGCGCCACCAGGGCCGAGCGCGAACGGGTGATGGCGGCGTTCCGCGACGCCTACGTCAGGGGGGACACCGCGGCGCTGGCGGAACTGCTGGACCCGGACGCGGTCTATCTCACCGACGGCGGCGGGCAGGTGTTCGCCGCCCGCAGGCCGATCCGCGGCGGCCTGCGGATCGCCGAGGTGATGACGCGGGTGGGGCGGCGCACCCTGCGGGCGCGCCCCGTGCCGGCCGAGATCAACGGCGTCCCCGGCCTGCTGCTGTACCGGGACGGCGTGCTCGCCGCCGTCGACACCGCCGAGATCTCCGGCGGCCGGATCGTCGCCTACCACCGGGTCCTCAATCCGGCCAAGCTGCGGGGCGTACGCCGAGCGCCCCGGCCGCCGGGGGACGGCGGCCGGGGCGCGACGGGTCTCGGCCCGGGGAACGGGTGACCGTGTCAGACGACCGCGGCGAAGCGAGGACCGTCTGACACGGCTCCTCGCCGGTCCGGGGGACGCCCCCGGACCGGCCCGGGCTCAGTCGAAGTAGTCCGGCTGCATGTGGACGTTCAGCTCGTCCATCCGGATCTTCTCGGCCTTGTCGGTGCGCCTGTCCTCGATCTTGAGGACGTCCAGGCCCTTCTGGATGTCGTTGGAGTAGATGTAGCCGTTGTAGTAGTACGCCGACCACGATCCGCCGAGCGGGCTGAGCGTGTCGCCGAACGGGCCGCGCTCGAACCAGCCGATCTCCTTGGGGTTGCGGGAGTCGGTGAAGTCCCACACCGAGATGCCGCCCTGGTACCAGGCCTGGACCATGATGTCCTTGCCCTTGACGGGGATCAGCGAGCCGTTGTGGGCCACGCAGTTCTCGGTGTCGGCGTTCGCCCGCGGGATCTTGTAGTAGCTGCGGAAGACCAGCTTGGCCTTGCGGCCCTTGCCGACGATGTCGTAGATGGCGTCGGCGCCCTTGTTCGGGCCGATCGTGGCGTTGCAGGTGGCGGTGCCGCCGCCGCCCAGCTCGTCGGTGAACACGATCTTGTCGGCGTCGTTGTTGAAGGTGGCCGAGTGCCAGAACGAGAAGTTCTCGTCGTCGCGGACGATGTCCACGATCCTCGGCTCCTCGGGGTCCGACACGTCGAACAGCACGCCGTCGCCCATGCACGCCCCGGCCATCAGGTCCTTGTCCGGGTAGGTGGTCAGGTCGTGGCAGCCGCTGGTGGCCCGGGTGACCTCGGGGTAGGGCAGCCCGTCACCGGGGTTGCCGCCGTCGGGGAACAGCACCGGCTCGGCCACCACCGCGGCGGCCTGCGGCCGCTTCAGCGGGACCTTGATCACCGAGATCTTGTCGTGCGGCTCCCGGCAGTCCGGACCCGTGCCGGTGGAGGGGACGGCCGGCAGGTAGGAGGAGACGTAGACGTACATCTCGCCGCGCCTGCCGGGCAGCAGGGTGTGGGTGTGCGAGCCGCACTCGGTCTCGATCGACTTGACGTAGCGCGGGTTGCGCACGTCGCTGATGTCGAAGATCTTGATGCCCTCCCAGGCGGTCGGGTCGGTGACCGGCTTGGAGGTGCTCTGGCAGGAGTCGTCGCTGCGCGAGGAGTCGGTGGACAGGAACAGCAGGTTCCCCGCGACCGACACGTCGTTCTGCGAGCCGGGGCAGTGCACCTGGCTGACGATCTCCGGCTGCTCGGGCCTGCTGATGTCGTAGACGACGAAGCCCTCGTAGTTGCCGGCGAACGCGTACCGGCCCTGGAATGCGAGGTCGGAGTTGTAGGCGCTGGCGGCGGCGAACGGTCCCTGCTTGGGGACGTTCGTCACCAGGCGCATGTTCGGGCTCATCGCGATCTCGTCCTTGCCGGGGATGTCGGCCGAGGACGCGGCGGGGGCGCCGAGCCCCGACAGCGTCAGCACGAGGGCGGTGAGCGATCCGAACAGTGCGCCGCGCGCCGTTCTCTTGGTGAGGACAGACGCCACTGGCTGCTCCTTAGTGTGTCTCCCCGCGGGGGGCGGTGATCATGAGGAGTATCACTCGCGACATGGGGGTTGGAAAGGCCCGAATCGTTTCGTGAGCGCACCGAGACCCGGCCCCGACGCCACAGGGGCCCCCGCGTCCGCGGAGGCCCCTGCGCCGATCGGTCGATCAGGTGTCGCGTCGTGTCAGATCAGTCGAAGTAGTCCGGCTGGGTCTGCACGTTGAGGATGTCCAGCTCCACCCGCTCGGCCTTGTCGGTGCGCCTGTCGTCGATGCGCAGGACGTCCAGGCCCTTCTGGATGTCACTGGAGTAGATGTGGCCGTTGTAGTAGTAGGACGACCACGGGCCGCCGATGATCATGCGCTCGTTGGACAGCGGGCCGCGCTCGAACCAGCCGATCTCCTTGGGGTTGCGGGAGTCGGTGAAGTCCCACACCGAGATGCCGCCCTGGTACCAGGCCTGGACCATGATGTCCTTGCCCTTGACGGGGATCAGCGAGCCGTTGTGGGCCACGCAGTTCTCGGTGTCGGCGTTCGCCCGCGGGATCTTGTAGTAGCTGCGGAAGACCAGCTTGCGCTTGTCGCCCTTGCCGACGATGTCGTAGATCGCGTTCGCGCCCTTCTTCGGGCCGACGGTCGGGTTGCAGGTGGCCGCGCCGCCGCCGCCCAGCTCGTCGGTGAACACGACCTTGGTGGCCGAGTTGTTGAAGGTGGCCGAGTGCCAGAACGCGAAGTTCTCGATGTCGCGGACGACGTGGAGGACCTTCGGCGCCACCGGGTTGGAGATGTTCATCAGCACGCCGTCGCCCATGCAGGCGCCCGCGGCCAGGTCCTTCTCCGGGTACACGGTGATGTCGTGGCAGCCGGTGGTCGGGTAGGAGGTGTCACCGCCGCCCGGGTTGCCGCCGTCGGGGAACAGCACCGGCTCGGCCACGACCTTGGCCTCGGTCGGGGCCTTCAGCGGAACCTTGATGATGGAGATCTGGTCGAACTCGTACTGGCAGTCCGGACCCACCGAGCTCTGGCCCAGCAGGTAGGACGACACGTACACGTAGACCGAACCCCGGTCCCTGCCCTTGCCCGGCACCAGCGTGTGGGTGTGCGACCCGCAGTCGGTCTCCACCGACTTGACGTAGCGCGGGTTGCGCACGTCGCTGATGTCGAAGATCTTGATGCCCTCCCAGGCGGTCTTGTCGGTGACCGGCTTGGAGGTGCTCTGGCAGGAGTCGTCGCTGCGCGAGGAGTCGGTGGACAGGAACAGCAGGTTCCCCGCGATGGACACGTCGTTCTGGGCGCCGACGCAGCTGACCTGGCTGACGATCCTGGGCTGGGCGGGCTTGCTGATGTCGTAGACGACGAACCCGTTGTAGTTGCCCGCGATCGCGTAGTTGTCCTTGAACGCCAGGTCGGTGCCGAGGGCGGCCTCGGCGGCGAAGTCCCCCTGCTTGGGAACGTTCGCCAGGTGCTTCATGTTGGGAGTCTTGACGATCTCGTCGACCCCGGGCACGTCGGCCGAGGAGGCCGGGACGGCCGCCACGCCCGACAGGGCGAGCGCGAGGCCGCCCAGCGCGCCGAGGGCGATCCGTCGCGCGGATCCCCGTCTGTGAGCAGAAGCCACGTTGCGTGCTCCTTTGGTGAGATTCCCCCGATTCCAGTGACGCACGGAGTATCGCCCGACGTATACGCAGATTCCAGACCTTTGATGACTTGTGAGGATCTCGAGATCGGCCGGAAGAGGCCACGACCCGGCGATTTTCCGGCGCGGACCTCGATGAGGTGCCGGGCGGCGACACCATGATCGCCATCCGTGACGGGACCGGAAGGGGCGTTCACAGGTGCGGGGACTGGGGCGGTCGGCCGCGCCCGCGCCCCCGCCTCCCGGCCCCTACGGGCCGCCCCCGCCCCCGCCGCCGTACGGCTGACCGTTCTGTGAGCATCTCGAGATCGGGGACGCCTTCCGTGACGGTCCGCCCGGTGGGTACCGTCCCGTGCGTCGGCATGCGAAGGAGTGGCAAGGTGAGCGGAGTGCGATGGGCGGGCTGCGTCGCGGCGGCGGTCCTGGCCGCGGGGCTGGCGACCGGCTGCAGCGGTGACGAGCCGGAGCAGGCGGCGCCCAAGGCCACGGTGCTGGCACCGGGCAGGCCCGGCGAGCCCAACAAGACGATGACGGTCGGGCCCACCTCGCCCAAGCCGCCGACCGCGGCCGACATCGCGTTCGTGCAGATGATGATCCCGCACCACCAGCAGGCGCTGGAGATGTCGGTGCTGGCCCCGAAGCAGGCGTCCGACCCCAAGGTCAAGGCGCTGGCCGAACGGATCGACGTCTCCCAGGGCGCGGAGATCTCGGCCATGCAGTCCTGGCTGAAGCAGCACGGCCGGAGCGCGGGCGGCGGCCATGGCGGGCACGGCGGCCCGGCGGCGTCGCCGTCGCACGCCGGCATGCCCGGCATGGCCACCCCCCAGGAGATGGCCCGGCTCCAGGCGGCCCGGGGCGAGGAGTTCGACCGGCTCTACCTGAACCTGATGATCAAGCACCACGAGGGCGCCGTCACCATGGTCCGCGAGGTGCTGTCCAAGAGCACCAACGTGCAGATCCAGGAGATGGCCAAGGAGATCCTCACCGGCCAGAACGCCGAGATCGTCCGGATGCGCGACCTGCTGAACCAGTGATCACAGCCGCCGGTTGACCTCGGCGACCAGGTCGGTGACCCTGTGCGCCTCGCGGGCGGAGAAGATCACCTGGTCGATGCCCAGCGCGCCGAGCCGGCCGATCTCGTCCAGGGTCTCCTCCACCGACGCGCCCGCGTCCAGGGTCGCCAGCACGGTCTTCTCGATCTCCTCGTACGGGCGGCCCTCCCGGTCGCAGTGCTCCCGCAGCACCTCCAGCTTGCGCTCCAGGTCGGGCGCGCCCGCGAAGAGGTTGCAGGCGTCGGCGTACCTGGCCACGAACCGCAGCGTCTTCTTCTCACCGCCGCCGCCGACCAGGATCGGCGGACGGCGCAGCGGCTGCGGCGAGTTGAGCGGCCGCTCGAAGGTGAAGTGCCTGCCGTGGACGGGGCTTTCGTCGCCCTTCCACATCCGGTCGGCGAGCCGCAGCGTCTCCTCCAGCCACTCGAACCGCTCGCCCAGCGGAGGGAACGGCAGGCCCAGCCCCCGCGCCTCCTCCTCGAACCAGCCCGCGCCGATCCCCAGCCAGGCCCGCCCGCCCGACAGCACGTCCAGCGTGGTCACGGTCTTGATCAGCACTCCGGGGTGCCGGTAGTTCACCCCGGTGACCATGGTGCCCAGGGTGATCCGCTCGGTGACCGCCGCCGCGTAGGCGAGCGTGGTGTACGCCTCCAGCATCGGCTCCTCGGCCTCCCCGACGCTGGGGATCTGGAAGAAGTGGTCCATCACCCACAGGCTCGCCAGCCCGGCCTGGTCGGCCTCGCGGGCGATCCGGGCGAACTCGGGAGCGATCCGCTCCGTGCCGCCGGGGAAGTTGAACGCGGGAACCTGCAATCCGATGCGCATGCGATGTCCTCACCGTCGAAGTGCCGTGACGTTCTCGCCCGCCAGCCTGCTACCTGGAGCGCACTCCAGGTCAAATCCGCCGCCGCCCCCGTGGGGAGGCCCCCGCGCGGTGCGCGCCGGGGCCGGTGCGGTGCATGCTGGGGGCGTGGCAGCCTTCTATACCCCCGCAGAGGTCTCCGAACGTTCCGGCTTCAGCCTCGACACCTTGCGCTACCGGATGTCGGCCGGTGCTGCGACATAAAGGCCTGGGGAAGGCCGACGCGTGGGAACGCTCGCAGGACGCGAATGAGTTCTTGGGCGTTCTGTCGGAGGGTGGCGTTATGGTCGCGGTGTGCAGTTGCGGTACAACTTCCGTCTCTACCCGACCGCCGGTCAGCGTGCGGCGCTGGCCAGGGCGTTCGGGTGTGCGCGGGTGGTGTACAACGACGGGCTGCGCTTGAGGGCCGAGGCCCATGAGCGGGGGTTGCCGTACATCCCGGACGGCGAGTTGTCCCGGCGGGTCATCACGGAGGCGAAGAAGACCCCGCAGCGCGCGTGGCTGGGTGAGGTGTCGGCGGTGGTGCTGCAGCAGGCGCTGGCCGACCTGAACACCGCCTACCGCAACTTCTTCGCCTCGCTCACCGGCAGGCGCACGGGGCCGAAGATCGCCGAGCCCCGGTTCCGGTCCCGTAAGGACTCCCGGCAGTCGATCCGGTTCACCCGCAACGCCCGGTTCACGGTCACGGCGGGTGGGCGGTTGCGGCTGCCGAAGATCGGGGATGTGCCGGTGCGCTGGTCGCGGTCCCTGCCGTCGGAGCCGTCCAGCGTGACGGTGGTCAAGGACGCGGCCGGGCGGTACTTCGCCTCGTTCGTGGTCGAGGTCGACACTGAGCCGTTGCCGAAGGCGGCCGGTGAGGTGGGCATCGATCTGGGGTTGACGCATTTCGCGGTGCTGTCGGACGGACGGAAGATCACCAATCCGCGGTGGCTGCGCCGGGCCGAGCGGCGGCTGCGCAAGGCCCAGCGGGCCCTGTGCCGCACGGCGAAGGGATCGGCCAACCAGGCCAAGGCCCAGGTGAGGGTCGCCCGGGCGCACGCCCGGGTGGCCGACGCGCGCCGGGACTGGGCGCACAAGCTCTCCACACAGATCATTCGCGACAACCAAGCGGTGTACGTGGAGGACCTGTGCGTGAAGGGCCTGGCGCGGACCCGGCTGGCCAAGAGCGTGCACGACGCCGGCTGGGCGCAGTTCACCGCGATGCTGGCCTACAAGGCCGCTCGGCACGGGCGCACTTTCGCCAAGGTGGACCGCTGGTTGCCCTCATCGAGGACATGCTCGGCCTGCGGGGCGCTGGCCGACTCCATGCCGCTGCACGTCCGAACGTGGGCCTGCTCATGCGGCGCGGGCCATGACCGGGACGTCAACGCCGCCAAGAACATCCTGGCCGCCGGGCGGGCGGACAGGCTAAACGCCTGCGGAGGGACCGTAAGACCCACCGCCCAGCGGAGGGCAGGACCCGGTGAAACAGGAAGCCACCAGAGGTGCCGCACCCACGGCACGGACTGAATCCCGGCCTGAAGGCCGGGGAGCACGTCAATACGAGAAGATCGGGCTGCTGCGGTGCCTGCGCGACACCGGCATGCCGATCGCGGAGATGCTGCGGTACGCCGAACTGGTGCGGGAGGGCGAGCACACCGTCGCCGAACGGCGGGCCCTCCTGGAGGAGCACGACCGGCGGGTGAGCGAGCGCATCGACCTGTTGCGCCGCCAGCGTGAGCGGATCCAGCGCAAGATCGGCCTCTACCGGGACGCCGCCGACTTCGCCGGGGAGCCGGTGTCGGCCTGACGCTCCGCGTGCTCAAGGCGGCGCAGGCCCGCCGAGCCGTCCCCGAACGCGGTGATCAGCACCCCCGGACCGGCCGGCAGCGGACGGCCGGTTCAGGGGGCGCCGGCCCGGCGGGCGATCGCCGGGTAGTCCACCACCAGGCCGTCGCGGTCGAAGACGATGTCGTTCACGAAACCCGGCTCCGAGAACCTGACCACCGAGTGCTCCCCGTCCCGGCGGACGAAGGCGTACGTCTGCCGGGACGGGCGCACCGCCAGGTCGGGCACCGACACCCACGCCATCAGGAACTCGGCCGGCCCGCCGCCGTCCAGCAGCCCCGACCGCAGCACCGGCATCGTGTTGGTCAGCGGCGACAGGCCCAGATCACAGTCCAGCGCCCCGGTCAGCCCGGCGGCGTCACCGCCCGGCGGTGGCAGCGCCGCGTGCCCCTCCGCCTTGGCCCTGACCGACCAGACCTCACCCGGCCCGTTGACCAGCTCCAGCGAACGCCGCCACGGCCCGCCGTCCGGATCGACGCCCTCGGCCCGCACCAGCAGCCGCGCCGTCACGTACCGGTCGCCGGTGGACAGCTCGTATTCCAGCCGGTACGGCAGCGGGTCACCGCCGATCGCCCATCCGGAGGCGGTCAGCGTCCCCGCGCCGAGCCGGCCGAGCCGCACCTCGGCCAGCTCGGCGCCCTCCGGCTTCACCCACACCACGGATCTGGTCACGATGACCACCATGCCCCGCCGGCCGGTGCGCCACCATGAGGCCGGTGGTGAGAAGGCCCGAGATGTCGGAGGGCGGGACTAGACTCGCGGCGTGGCAGGCCGGATTCGCAACGAGGACATCGCGCTCGTCCGTGAGCGGTCGCCGATCGCCGACGTGGTGGGGGAGTACCTCCAGCTTCGCAACGCGGGCGGGGGCGACCTGAAGGGCCTGTGCCCCTTCCACGACGAGAAGTCGCCGTCGTTCAACGTGACCCCCTCACGGGGGCTGTACTGGTGCTTCGGCTGCGGTGAGGGCGGGGACGTCATCACCTTCGTGCAGAAGATGGAGCACCTGACGTTCGCCGAGGCGGTGCAGCGGCTCGCCGCCAAGGCCGGCGTCGAGCTGCGCTACGAGGAGGGCGGCTACGGCCCCCGCCGCCAGGACGGGCAGCGCGCCCGGCTGGTGGAGGCGCACCGGCTCGCCGCCGAGTTCTACGCCGAACGGCTGTCGTCCGACGAGGCGATGATCGGGCGGCGCTTCCTGGCCGAGCGGGGCTTCGAGGCCGCGCACGCCGAGCACTTCGGGGTGGGCTACGCCCCCCGCGAGTGGGAGGCGCTGGTCCGGCATCTGCGCGGGCGCGGGTTCAGCGACACCGAGCTGATCACGGCCGGGCTGGCGCGGGAGGGCCGCCGGGGGCCGGTGGACCGGTTCCGGGGGCGGCTGATGTGGCCGATCCGGGACATGACCGGGGACGTCATCGGGTTCGGGGCGCGCCGGCTCTACGACAACGACGACGGGCCGAAGTACCTCAACACCCCCGAGACGCCGCTGTTCAAGAAGGGCTCGGTGCTGTACGGGGCGGACCTGGCCAAGAAGGAGATGGCCCGGCGCCGCCAGGCGGTGATCGTCGAGGGCTACACCGACGTGATGGCCTGCCATCTGGCCGGGGTGCCGACCGCGGTGGCGACCTGCGGGACCTCGTTCGGCGAGGAGCACGCCAAGCTGCTGCGCCGGCTGCTGATGGACCAGCCGGACGCCCGCGCCGAGATCATCTTCACCTTCGACGGGGACGCCGCCGGGCAGCGCGCCGCGCTGCGCGCCTACGCCCAGGACCAGCGGTTCGCCTCGCAGACCTTCGTGGCGGTGCAGCCGGACGGCCTGGACCCGTGCGACCTGCGGCTCAAGCACGGCGACGCGGCGGTGCGCGATCTGATCGCCTCCCGCACCCAGCTGTTCGAGTTCGTCATCCGCGCCACCATCGAGCGCTACGACGTCAGCACCAACGAGGGCCGGCTGGCCGCGCTGGACGCCGCCGCCCCGGTGGTGGCGGAGATCAAGGACGCCGGGCTGCGCAAGATGTACGCCGCCAGCCTGGACCGCTGGCTGGGGATCATGGACGAGGAGCTGGTGCTGCGCCGGGTCCGCGAGCAGGGGGCGCGGGCCCGCTCCGCCGCCGACGGCCGCACGGCGCGGCCCGCCGGCGAGCGGCCGGGCGGCGGCCGGGCGGCCGCCGGTGAGCAGCCCGCCCACGACCCGAACGACCCGGACGTGCAGCGCGAGTGGGAGCTGCTGAAGTTCGCCGTGCAGCGTCCGGCGACCGTCGGCCCGGCGTTCGACGAGGTGCCGCCCGCCGCGTTCACCGCCCCGCCGCACGCCGCGGTGCGGGAGCTGATCGCGCAGGCCGGCGGGGTGGCCGCGGCCACCGGGGCGGACTGGGCGGTGCGGCTGCGCGAGGCCGCGCCCAACGAGCAGGTCGCCGGGCTGGTCACCCGGCTGGCGGTGGAACCGCTGCGGTTCACCGGTGAAACGGACGACCGATACGCGGCCGAGTTGCTCGCCCGGATCGCGGAACGCCAGCTCACGAGCGAGATCGCCGCCCTCAAGGTCAAACTGGAACGGCTGAATCCGGTCGAGCGCCCCGACGACTACGCCCGGCTGTTCGGTGACCTGGTGGCGCTTGAGCAGCGCAGACGCGTGATGCGGGAGCGTGCTCTCGGGGCCCTATAGCACATTTTCCGTGAAATTGGGTGCTGTGATCTAGGCCTCGGTTGACGCACACTGTCACTGTGGGCCCTTCGGTGCTGCCAAGCGAAGCGCCATCGGTTGACCAGGTGGCGGACCTTGTCGCGCGTGGGAGAGAACGCGGCGGTGTGACCGTCGACGACGTCGCCGCCGCGATCGATCGTTCGGAGTTGCCGGCAGACTCGCTTGACAGGGTCGTCTGGATGCTCGCCGAGCAGGGGGTGGAGGTCCTGGAGTCTCCCAGCGAGACCGAGGACCTCACGCGAGCGGACGAGACCGACCTCGGCAAGCGGGCGCCGACGAGCGACCTGGTCCGGATCTACCTGCGGGAGATCGGGCGCGTACCGCTGCTGACGGCAGAAGATGAAGTCGAACTCGCCAAATCGATAGAGGCGGGCCTGTTCGCCGAGGAGAAGCTGGCCCGGGCGGCCGTGCTCTCCCCGGTGGAGCGGCTCGACCTCGAACTGCTCGCGCGGGACGGGGTCCGTGCGAAGCAACGTCTCATCGAGGCCAACCTGCGCCTGGTGGTCTCGATCGCCAAACGCTACGTGGGCCGGGGAATGCTGTTCCTCGACCTCATCCAGGAGGGGAATCTCGGACTGATCCGCGCCGTCGAGAAATTCGACTACACCAAAGGTTTCAAGTTCTCCACCTACGCCACCTGGTGGATCCGGCAGGCGATCACGCGGGCGATCGCCGACCAGGCGCGCACCATCCGCATCCCGGTGCACATGGTGGAGACCATCAACAAGCTGGTGCGGGTGCAGCGGCAGCTGCACCAGGACCTGGGCCGGGAGCCGACCCCGGAGGAGATCGGCAAGGAGATGGGGCTGACCGCCGAACGGGTCACCGAGATCCAGCGGATCGCCCAGGAGCCGGTGTCGCTGCAGTCGCCGATCGGCGAGGAGGACTCCGACCTCGGCGACTTCATCGAGGACGCCGACGCGGTGGTCCCGATGGAGGCCGCGGCGTTCATCCTGCTGCAGGACCAGCTCGAGGACATCCTGTGCACGCTGTCGGAACGGGAGCAGCGCATCATCCAGCTGCGCTTCGGCCTGACCGACGGCCATCCCCGCACCCTCGAGGAGGTCGGCCGCGAGTTCGGGGTGACCCGGGAGCGGATCCGCCAGATCGAGTCCAAGACCCTGGCCAAGCTCCGCCACCCGTCCCGCGCGCAGATGCTCCGCGAGTACCTGGAGTAGGCGCCGTCCGCAGATTCAGGTCAGGCGACCGCGGGACGCCGCGGTCGCCTGACCTGTTCCCGCGGCCGGGTCCGGACGCCGCGCCCCGGTAGGATCGCCGCCCATGGCGGCACCCTCCCTGGACGGCCGGCGGTTTCGCGCGGTCGCCGACGTGACCGGCGGCGAGGTCGGCACCGAGACGACGTTCACCTACCACGAGCGCGACGGCGAGATCTGGGCGTCGTACGAGGGCGGTGCGATCCGCCGCGGCTTCCTGGTGGGCGTCCGCGACGGCGACCGCCTCGACTTCCGCTACAGCCAGCTGAACGTGCACGGCGAGACGGCCAACGGGCACTGCACCTCCCGGGTGCTGGTGCTGCCCGACGGCAGGCTGCGCCTGGAGGAGAGCTGGGAGTGGGAGTCGCGCTCCGGCACCGGCACCAGCGCGGTGGAAGAGGTCGTTACCGGGGCATAACCCCCGTTCGTCGTCTACGGTGGGGTCATGCTGATCGTCACGACTGATGGCCTGCCGGGGTACGAGATCCGCAGGGTGCTCGGCGAGGTGTTCGGGGTGGCCGTCCAGACCGATCAGGGCGCTGCGGCCCCGACGGGGGCCTCTCCCAGCAGCGGAACCTTCCGGGTGACCGGTGAACAGCCGGGCCTCGGCCTGTCCCAGGCCCGCCGGGAGGCCGTGCAGCGGCTCGCCGAGGAGGCCCGCCGGATGGGGGCCACCGCCGTGGTGGGCATGACGTTCGACAACGCCTTCGTCAGCAGCGGCTCCGGCCGCGGCGGCCACGAGGTGTGCGCCTACGGCACCGCCGTCGTCGCCGAACCCGCCGCCCCCCAGCCCCAGCACCCCTCCGGCGGCTACGCCAAGCCCGCCGCCCCCCAGCCCCCGGTCCCCCCGTACGTGGACCAGCCGGGCCGCCCGCCCATGGTGGCCCGCAACCTCACCATCGGCCTCCACGGCGAGAACCCGCGCTAGTTGCTTGTGGGGGGACGACCCCCCACGCCCCCCGCGGGCGGATCAGGTGAACCGCCGCTCCGCTGGAGCTCCGCGGCGGTTCACCTGTGGTGCCGCCGTAGGGCCGCTTTGAGGACACGCACTAGCCGCCGTGGTGGCGGGCGAGTTCGGAGCGGACCTGGTCCACGACGTCCCTGGCGGCGGTCTTGATGGACTCCAGTTCCTGGAGGTAGGACCAGTAGTCGGGGTGCGGGCCGGTGAGACGGTCCGGGGCGGCCTCCAGGCGTTCGGCCAGGGTGTCCAGGGTGCGGGCGTGGCGGGGGGAGATCTCCCGGGACGCGCCGACGACGAGTCTCTGGGCGTCGCGGACGACGAAGCGGGCGGCCTCGGCGGGGGCGCCGGGATCGGCGGCGGTCGCGTTCAGGTCCGCCAGGCGGTCGGTGACCTGGCGGGCGCGGCGGTCGGCGGCGGTGAGCTCGGTGCGGGCGGCGGTCACGGCGCGCCGGGCCTGGCGCCATTCGCCGCGGCCGGCGTGCGCCTCGGCCTCCGCGATCCGCTCCCGGGCGCGGGCGAGGCCCTCCTCGACGGCCTCGGGGGCGTTCTTGAGGTCCTGCCAGCAGGCCAGCGCGTAGCCGCGCAGCAGGTCGCGCATCGCGGCGCGGACCGGATCGAGGCGGCCGGCCACGACCTCGACCCGGGTGCGCACGGCGGTCAGCGAGTTGCGGACCTTCTCGGCCTCCCTGGGCAGCTCCTCGGCCCGCTCGCGGGCGGCGTCGGCGACGCGGCGGACCTCCTCGGCGGCCTCCAGCGCGCCGGACAGGCCCAGGCCGCCGAGCCCGGCGGCCGACAGGCGGTCCAGCGTCCGGCGGGCCTGCGCCAGCTCCGTCTCGGGGTCGGTGGCGTCCAGGCCGGCCGCGCGGGCCCGTTCGACGGCGGCCTCGGCGGCGGCGACGGCGTCGCGGGCGGCGGCCAGCCGGGGCGGCAACCGCTCCAGCGCGGCCTCCAGGCCGGCCATGCGGTCGGCCAGGCGGGCGGCGAAGCCGTTCAGCTCGGCGGTGACCCCGGCCAGGCCCCCGGCCGCCGACTCCAGGGCGCGGCGGGCGGCCTCGTACTCGGCGGCCGAGCGGTCCAGGTCGTCCAGGTCGTGAGCGTCCAGCACGGCGATGTAGGCGGCGGCGGTGGCGTTGGCGCGCTCGTTCAGCGCCGCCATCTCCCGCCGCGCGGAGGCCGCGGCGGCGGGATCCAGGTCGGCGAACAGGGTGACCCTCCCGCCGACGTACTTCTGCGCCTGGTCCATGTCGTAGAACGCGGTGGCGGCCTGTTCCCGCGCGGCGACCGCCGCGTTCCACGCCGCCTCGGCCGACCCGCCGCGGCGTCCGCGACGGCGCTGGTCACCCGCTCCCCGCAATGCGACTCCGCCGTTCCGCCGTGCTGACTCGACGCGAGCGCCCCGCCGTGCCCGCGCCCCCGATACGTCCCCCCAGTGTGACCTACTCCGGGCGTCGTGTTCACCGGCCGGAGCCCACCGGATCCCGCAGTTTGGGGGCCGACCGACGGAATGGGAACGGATAGCATCGCCCCGACGTCTTACGCAGTGACGTCGGTCGACGAGGACACGAAGAGCGATCATGGAGGCACTGTGGGTGTCAGTCTGAGCAAGGGTGGCAACGTCTCGCTCACCAAGCAGGCGCCGGGGCTGACCGCGGTCATCGTGGGACTCGGCTGGGACGTGCGGACCACGACGGGCACCGACTTCGACCTGGACGCCTCCGCGATCGTGCTGGACGCCGGCGGCAAGGTGCTGTCGGACCAGCACTTCGTGTTCTTCAACAACCTGCGCACCCCCGACGGGACGGTGGAGCACTCGGGGGACAACCTGACCGGCGCCGGCGAGGGCGACGACGAGCAGATCAGGGTGAACCTGGCGGGGATGCCCGCCGAGGCGCAGCGGGTGGCGTTCGCGGTCTCGATCTACGAGGCCGACCAGCGCGGGCAGAACTTCGGCCAGGTCCGCAACGCCTTCATCCGGGTGGTCAACCAGGCCGACGGCAACGAGCTGGCCCGCTACGACCTGTCCGAGGACGCCTCCACCGAGACCGCCATGGTGTTCGGTGAGCTGTATCGCAACGGCGCGGAATGGAAATTCCGGGCGGTCGGCCAGGGTTATGCCTCGGGGCTGGCCGGGATCGCGATGGACTTCGGGGTCAACGTCTGACGACCTGCGGTATCGGGGACATCTCAAGGCACTGCCGGCAACTCGAACGGAGTAGGAGCACACCCGACGATGGGAGTTTCCCTCGCCAAGGGCGGCAACGTCTCGCTGACCAAGGCCGCGCCCAACCTCACCGCCGTCGCCGTCGGCCTGGGCTGGGACGTGCGCGCGACCACCGGAGCCGACTTCGACCTGGACGCCTCGGCGCTGCTGCTGGGGGCCAACGGCAAGGTGCTGTCGGACCAGCACTTCGTGTTCTTCAACAACCTGCGCAGCCCCGACGGCTCGGTCGAGCACACCGGCGACAACCTGACCGGTGAGGGCGAGGGCGACGACGAGGTCATCAACGTGGACCTGACCCGGGTCCCGGCCGAGTGCGACCGGATCGTCTTCCCGGTGTCGATCTACGACGCCGACAAGCGCGGGCAGAGCTTCGGCCAGGTCCGCAACGCCTTCATCCGCATCGTCAACCGGGCCGACGGCAACGAGCTGGCCCGGTTCGACCTGACCGAGGACGCTTCGACGGAGACCGCGATGGTCTTCGGCGAGCTGTACCGCTACAACAACGAGTGGAAGTTCCGTGCGGTCGGCCAGGGGTACGCCTCGGGTCTGGCCGGGATCGCCATGGACTTCGGCGTCAACGTGGGCTGACGCGTTGACGTTCCCCCGCCTAGCAGAAACGCATCCATGATTCTTCGCACGTTCGGGTGGTCGTTCGCCATCACCGCCCTTGGCCTGGTCGCCGCGCTGCTGTACGGCGGCCCGGCGGTGTTCGCGCTGGTGGCCGTCCTCGCCGTTCTGGAGATCTCGCTGTCGTTCGACAACGCCGTGGTGAACGCCAAGGTGTTGGACCGGATGAGCCCGTTCTGGCAGAAGATCTTCCTGACCATCGGCATCGCGATCGCGGTGTTCGGCATGCGGCTGGTGTTCCCGCTCCTGATCGTGGGGATCACCGCCCAGCTCAACCCGATCGAGGCCATCGACCTGGCGTTCAACGACCACGACGCGTACGCCGACCGGATGCACGAGGCGTATCCGATGATCGCGGCGTTCGGCGGCATGTTCCTTCTGATGCTGTTCCTGGACTTCGTGTTCGAGGAACGCGCCGACAAGTGGCTGCCGTGGCTGGAGCGCCCGCTGGCCCGGATCGGCAAGCTGGACCAGCTGTCGGTGGTGGTGGCCGGCGCCGCGCTGGCGTTCGTGGCCGGCAACTACGCCGACGACCCCGGCCAGGTCATGATCGCCGGTGTGCTCGGCATGGTGACCTACATCCTGGTCAACGGGCTGGGCGAGCTGTTCGCCGAGAGCGGCGGGATCGACGAGGACGACGAGGACGGCGACGCCCCCACGCCGACCCGCACCGGCCCCAACGGGCTGGTGCTGGCCACCGGCAAGGCCGGCTTCTTCCTGTTCCTGTACCTGGAGGTGCTGGACGCCTCGTTCTCCTTCGACGGCGTCATCGGCGCCTTCGCGATCAGCACCGACCCGGTCGTCATCATGCTGGGCCTGGGCATCGGCGCCATGTACATCCGGTCGCTGACGGTGTTCCTGGTCCGCAAGGGCACCCTGCACGAGTACGTCTACCTCGAGCACGGGGCGCACTGGGCGATCGGCGCGCTGGCGGTCTGCATGCTGATCGGGATCGGCGCCCACGTGCCGGAGTGGATCACCGGCGGTCTGGGGGCCGCGTTGATCATCGCCGCGTTCCTGTCCTCGGTGCTGCGCAACCGGCGGGAGGACGGCGAGGAGAACGCCGCCGGCTCCGGCGAGAAGTCCGAACTGGAGTCCACGGGTGTGTCGGGCGGTTAGCTAGCCGGACCCCTTCGTCATGTGTCATGTGTCCGCCGGGGCGCCCGCCCCGGCGGACACATGCGTCGGGCAGGGGGTTCGCCGACGGAAGGGACGCATCCGACCATGTCCGTCTCACTGCAGAAGGGGCAGAAGGTCCCGCTGGCCAAGCCGGGCGGCGGCGCGCTCAGCCGGGTCAGGATGGGCCTGGGCTGGGACGCGGTCGTCAGGAAGGGCCTGCTGCGCCGGGCCAGGCCGCAGTCGATCGACCTGGACGCCTCGTGCCTGCTGTTCGACGTCTCCGGCAACCTGGTGGACGCGGTCTGGTTCCGCCAGCTGCGCAGCAAGGACGGCGCCGTCCGGCACACCGGGGACAACCTGACCGGCGCCGGCGAGGGCGACGACGAGTCGATCACCGTGGACCTGGTCGCGCTGCCGGTCAACGTCGCCCAGCTGGTGTTCACCGTCAACTCCTTCACCGGGCAGGACTTCTCGCAGATCGCGAACGCGTTCTGCCGGCTGGTGGACGAGACCACCGGACGGGAGCTGGCCCGCTACGACCTGTCCGGGTCGGGGCCGCACACCGCGCAGATCATGGCGAAGGTCAGCCGGGACGGACGGGGCTGGTCGATGACCGCGATCGGGGCGACCGCCACCGGGCGCACCTTCCAGCACCTGCTGCCGGCGGTGACGGCCCACCTGTGATCGCCGGTCACGGGGCCGGTGGGAGCCGACTCCCGCCGGCCCCTCGGCATGGGTGAGCAGCCGCACACCCGGCTTCGGACCTGCCATAGGGCACAAAAGGTCACAAGTCCGTATATCGTCGGCGGTGCGCCGCGCGGTGCCGTCGAGATGTGGCCCGTTCGACCATGGAAAGGAATCGCTTCCATGCGACACTTCGACCACGTCTCCGCGGCCCGGCGCAAGCGCCTGTTCTATCGGCACCCCAGGTCGTTCGGGCGGGACGCCGACCCGCAGGTGCTGGCGGTGGCGCTGGGCGCCACCCTCTACAGTCCCGCCACCCGTCCCACGCTGGTCGACGACATCGCCAAGGCGGCCCGGCGCGGCGTGATGAGCATGGTGGTGTGCCTGGAGGACGCCATCCCCGACGACGAGGTGCCCGTCGCCGAGGACAACCTGGTCGCGCAGGTGCACCGGGTGCACCGCACCGGGATCCCCGCCCCGCTGCTGTTCATCCGGGTGCGCAGGCCCGAGCAGATCGGCGACCTGACCCGGCGGCTGGGCGACGCGATCGAGCTGGTCAGCGGGTTCGTGCTGCCGAAGTTCACCGCCGTCGCCGGGGAGGCGTTCCTGGACGCGCTGCGGGAGGCGTCCGCGCAGGCGCCGCGCCCGCTGCTGGCCATGCCGGTGATCGAGAGCCGGGAGGCGGTGTACCGGGAGACCCGCACCGAGATGCTGCACGACGTGGCGCGGCTGCTGGCCAAGCACGCCGACCTGGTGCTGGCGGTCCGGCTGGGGGCCACCGACATGTGCGCCGCCTACGGCCTGCGCCGCCCGCCCGACCTGACCATCTACGACATCCACCCGGTGGCCAGCGTGATCGCCGACGTGGTGAACGTGCTGGGCCGCGCCGACGGCAGCGGCTTCGTGGTCACCGGCCCGGTCTGGGAGTACTTCTCGGCCGGGGAGCGGCTGTTCAAGCCCCAGCTCCGGCAGGCCCCGTTCGAACGCCGCCACGCCACGGGGCTGCGCCAGCACATCATCAGCGCCGAACTCGACGGGCTGATCCGCGAGGTCCATCTGGACAAGGCCAACGGGCTGATCGGCAAGACCGTGATCCATCCGTCCCACGTCCCGGCGGTGCACGCGCTGTCGGTGGTGACCCACGAGGAGTACTGCGACGCCGCCGACATCCTCGGGGTGACCGGCGGGGGCGCGATGGCCAGCAGCTACGCCAACAAGATGAACGAGGCCAAACCGCACCGCGCGTGGGCCGAACGGCTGATGCTGCGCGCCCAGGTGTTCGGGGTGGCCGCCGAGGACGTCACGTTCGTGGAACTGCTCGAAGCGGCGGGCACCGCGTGAGCGAGGAACGAGTGAGCACGCGACGAGGAAGGCCGGCGCCTTCGGGCGCGCCGCAGGCGAGCGGGGAGCAGGTGTGAGCGGCTGGACCGGGGCCTGGGTGACCGAACGCCTGGGGGTGCGGCTGGCCGACGCCGACCGTCCGTTCGGCGTCGGGCTGGCGGATCTGGTGGGCCTGGCGGTCCGCCGCAATCCCCGCCGCGCCCACCTGCTGGTGTCCACCGTTCTGGGCAAGCACGTGCCCACCGACCCGCGCCTGGTGTACGGCGCGGGCCTGCTGCTGGGCCGCCGGATCGCGGGCCTGCCCGCCGCCACGGAGACCACCGTCGGCGACGCCCTGCGCCACGCCCTGTCGCCCGCCCACCCCACACCGTCGGGTGCGGCGTCCGGCGGTGACGACACGGCCCGGACGGATGCGGCGGCTCGGCTGCGGGACGCGTTGACCGGTGCGCCGGGGGCGGAGGTGCCCGCGCTGGTGATCGGGTACGCGGAGACGGCGACGGCGCTGGGGCACGCGGTGGCCGACGCGCTGGGGGACGCCGTCTACCTGCATTCGACCCGTCGTCCGGTGGACGGGGTCGCGCCGTACGGGGGGTTCGAGGAGGAGCACAGCCACGCCACCAGTCATCTGCTGCTCCCCGCCGACCGGACGCTGGTGGAACGGGACGGCCCGGTGGTGCTGGTCGACGACGAGCTGTCCACGGGCAACACGGTGCTCAACACGATCCGGGCGCTGCACGCCGTCCGCCCGCGCGACCACTACGTGGTGGCGGCGCTGGTGGACGTACGGGGGCCTCGGGACCGGGCGCGGATGGCGGCGTTCGCCGACGGGCTGGGGGCGCGGATCGACGCGGTGGCGCTGGCGTCCGGCCGGGTGGAGCTGCCGCCGGACATCTTGGCCAGGGGACAGGCGCTGGTGGCCGGGATGACCGCAGCGCCGGAGCACGCGGCCGGGGACTTCCCGGTCGTGCGGGTGGATCCGGGGTGGCCGGAGGGGCTGCCCGAGGGCGGCCGGCACGGGTTCACGCCCGATCACCGGGAACGGCTGGACAAGGAGCTGCCGGCGATGGCCGCCCGGCTCGCCGACGCGCTGCCCGGTGGGGCGCGGCGGGTGCTGGTGCTGGGGTTCGAGGAGCTGATGTACGCGCCGCTGCGGCTGGCCGAGGCGCTGGCGGACCAGCTCCCCGGAGCGGACGTGCGGTACTCGACCACCACCCGGTCCCCGGTGCTGGCCGTGGACGATCCCGGCTACGCCATCCGGACGCGGATCGCGTTCCCCGCCCACGACGACCCGGCGGACGGGCCGGGGGAGCGGTACGCCTACAACGTGGCGGGCGGGGGCTTCGACGCGATCGTGCTGATCGTGGACGCGGCCGGGGACACGCCGGGGCTGGCGTCGGGACTGCTGACACGGCTGCGCGGCATCGCCCCGGTGGTGCTCGCGACACTGCCCGCCTGGGGGCCGGCGCTCGGCCCGCAGAAGGAGCAGGCCGGGCGACCGCGGCGGAGCTCTGCGGAGCGGGGGTCGTCCGGCCGGTCCGCGGACGGAACGGGCCCGGCGATGCCGAAGCCGCTGTACGGGCCGGACTTCGGCAGCTACCCCGCCGAGGACGTGGCCTGGCTGCTCAAGGACCTGTCGCACGCGAAGCTGGAGGCGCCCACCGAGGAACGGGAGGCGGCGATCCAGGCGGGCCGGGCGCACTACGCCGAGTCGCTGCCGGTCGAGTACCAGCCCGGCCCCGAGTACCAGCGGCTGTTCCACCAGGCGCTGGAGGTCTCGGCGTCCCGGCTGGCGTACGCGGTCGGCCTGATCACCGAGCTGATCCTGGCCGAACGGGGCCGGGGCGCGGTGCTGGTGTCGCTGGCGCGGGCGGGCACGCCGGTGGGGGTGCTGGTCCGCCGCTGGGCGCGGGCGATCCACGGACTGGACCTGCCGCACTACACGATGAGCATCGTGCGGGGCCGGGGCATCGACCGGGTGGCGCTGCGCTACCTGACCGAGCACCACGACCCGGCGTCGGTGATGTTCGTGGACGGCTGGACCGGCAAGGGCGCGATCACCAAGGAGCTGACCGCGGCGCTGGAGGAGCACTTCCGCGACACGGGGGTGCGGTTCCCCGGCGATCTGGCGGTGCTGGCGGACCCGGGGCGCTGCACGCACCTGTACGGGACCCGCGAGGACTTCCTGATCCCGTCGGCCTGCCTCAACTCGACGGTGTCCGGGCTGGTCAGCCGTACCGTGTTGAACGACGCGCTGATCGGGCCGGGCGACTTCCACGGCGCCAAGTTCTATGCCGAGCTGGCCTCCTCGGACGTGTCGGCGGTGTTCCTGGACGCGGTGTGCGCCCGCTTCGGCGAGGTCGCCGGGCGGGTCGCGCGGGACTGGCCGGCGCTGCGGGACGCCGACCGCACGCCGGACTGGTCGGGCTGGGCGGCGGTCCGCCGGATCGGCGAACGGCACGGCATCGACGATCTCAACCTGATCAAGCCGGGAGTGGGGGAGACGACCCGGGTGCTGCTGCGCCGCGTTCCCTGGAAGGTGCTGGCCCGTTCCGACGCCCTGGCCTCGGGCGACCTGGCGCACATCAGGCTGCTGGCGGCCGAACGCGGCGTCCCGGTGGTCGAGGTGGAGCCGGACGCGTTCCCGTACGCCTGTGCGGGGCTGATCCACCCGAGGTTCGGGCAGGGGGCCGCCCAGTGAAGGCCGTCGTGTGCAGCGACCTGGACCGTACGCTGATCTACTCGGCGGCCGCGCTGGACCTGGCGGGCCCGGACGAGACACTGCCCCGGCTGCTGTGCGTGGAGCACTACCAGGCCAAGCCGCTGTCCTACGTCACCGAGACCGCCGCCCGGCTGCTGGAACGCCTCGCCGACGCGGCGGTGCTCGTACCGACCACGACGCGGACCCCCGAGCAGTACCGCCGGGTGCGCCTGCTCGAGAAGCCCCCGCCGTACGCGATCTGCGCCAACGGGGGGCACATCCTGGTCGACGGGGTGGAGGACCCCGAATGGGCGGCGCGGGTCCGTTCCCGCCTCACCGGGGCGGCCGAGCTGGCGGAGGTCCACGAGCATCTGGGCCGTGTGGGCGGGGAGTTCGTGCTCAAGCTGCGGGTGGCGTCCGACCTGTTCGGCTACGCGGTGGTGGACCGGGCGGCGCTCCCGGACGGGTGGCTGGCCGACCTAACGGGGTGGTGCGCAGAACGCGGCTGGCGGACCTCGCTGCAGGGCCGCAAGGTCTACTGCATCCCGGACGGGCTGACCAAGGCCGCCGCCGCGGCCGAGGTGGCGCGCCGGGCCGGGGCCGACCGGATGCTGGCCGCCGGGGACTCGCTGCTGGACGTCGACCTGCTGGAGGCCGCCGACGCCGCGCTGCGGCCCGCGCACGGGGAACTGGCGGTCGCCGGCTGGACCGCTCCCAACACCGCCGTCACCGCGACCCGGGGCGTCGCGGCGGGGGAGGAGATCGCGGGAAGGCTGCTGGCGCTGGCCCTCGACCCGGGCGCGGTGCCCGCCGCCGGGACCTGGCGTGCCGTTTCCGGACGGTGACGATCCGCCATCACCCTAGGCAGAACGGGGCGGGCGGGTCACTCTGGGAGGATGAGCTCCCGGCTGACGGGCGACGAGACGGCGCTGTGGCAGGCCGCGGCGCGGGTGCTGGACGCCAACTGGACCGGCTGCGGGACCGTGCCCTCGCCCGGTCTGTACCCGCACCTGTGGAGCTGGGACTCGGCGTTCATCAGCATGGGGCTGGCCCGGCACCGCCGGTCCCGCGCCGAACGGGAACTGCTGTCGGTCTTCCGCGGGCAGTGGGAGCGCGGGCTGGTCCCGCACATCGTGTTCAACTCCGAACTGCCGCGCTTCGGCTACTTCCCGGGGCCGGACCTGTGGCGCAGCCGTTCCGTGCCCGGCACGCCGCGCGACCTGGACACCTCGGGGCTGACCGGGCCGCCGTTGCAGGCGCTGGCGGCGCTGCGGCTGCACCAGTGCGCGGACGCGGGCGAGGCCGAGCACAGCCGCGCGTTCCTCGCCCGGCTGTATCCGCTGCTGGTGGCGCAGCACCGCCATCTGGCCGAGGAACGCGACATCGGGGGAGAGGGGCTGGCGGCCATCTGCCACCCGTGGGAGTCGGGGATGGACGACAGCCCGTCCTGGGACCGGCCGCTGTCGGCCCTGGACCTGCCGCCGTCCCGGTACGCGCCGCTGCGCACGGCGGGCGGGGGCGCATCGGCCGGGGAGGACCACGACCGGTACGTACGGCTGGTGACGCTGCTGCGGGACGCCCGCTACGGGACGGGGCAGCTGCGGGACGAACATCCGTTCCTCGTCGAGGACCCGCTGTTCAACGCCGCGTACCTGGCCTCGACGCACGCCCTGGCGGAGATCGCCCGGCTCGTCGGGCGCGACCCCGCGCCGCATCTGGAGGACGCCGCCCGCATCCATCGGGCGCTGCTGGACCGGCTGTGGGACGGCGAGTGCTTCCGGGCGCTGGATCTGCGCGCCGGAGCCCTGATCCCCGTGGTCACGGTGGCCTCGTTCGGGCCTCTGCTGGATCCCGACCTGCCGCCGCCCGCGCTGCGGACGCTGGCGGAACTGCTGCTGTCGGCACGTTTCGGCGGCGCCGCGGGCTATCCGGTGCCCTCTTGCGACCTGCAGTCGACGAGCTTCGACCGCACCCGCTACTGGCGCGGCCCCACCTGGATCAACACCAACTGGCTGCTGTGGCTGGGGACGTCCGCGCACGGCCTGACGGTGATCGCCGACCTGCTGTACGGGGCCACGCTGCGGCTGGTGCGCCAGTCGGGATTCCGTGAGTACTTCGACCCGTTCGACGGGAGCGGGCGCGGCAGTCACGACTACAGCTGGTCCGCCGCCCTGGTGATGGACCTGCTCGCCGCCCGCCGCGCCTCCCACGCCGCGTGATCGGTACGGTGAGGCCCATGCTGCCGTCGTTCCAGCGCAACCGCCTCCCCCGGGACGTGCGGGACGCCCTCGACCTGGCCCGCGGCGAGCGCCCGCTGGCCCACGCCCCCACCCGCGGCGGCTCCCGCGTCGTCGCCACCGGTGTCGCGCTCCACCTGCCCACCGGCGACGGCGGGTTCCTCCGGCTGCCGTGGGAGCAGATCGACCGCGCCTCGTGGGACGGCCGCGTCCTGCACGTTCACCAGACCGGCGGGCAGGCCCACCGCATCGGGCTCACCGACCCGGGCTCGGTGCCCGAGATCATCCGCGAACGGGTCACCTCGACCATCGTGGTCAACCATCCGGCGACCCTGCCCGGCGGCGGGAAGGTCCGGATCACCGGCCGTCGCTCGCCCGCCACCGGCCGGGTGCGCTGGGCGCTGGTGTTCGAGGCCGGGCTCGACCCGGACGACCCGGGGCTGCGCGCCCAGGCCGAGCAGATCCTCGAGGACCTCCGCCGCCAGACGGGCCTGTGACCGCACCTCAGCGGGAGCCGCCCGAAGTGGGCCGAGTGGTCCCGGACGGCGCTCCGGCCGGCGACCCCGTGGAGGGCTTGCCGCTGGTGGTGGAGGTGCTCCCCGGCGTTCCGGCGCCGGCGGTCGTGCCGGAAAAGCGGCCCGAGGGCTCACCGCCCACCTCGGCCAGCGGCTCCCGCTCCGTCGTCTCCGCCTTCTGCCTGGCGCCGCCGGTCCGCTCGGCGATCCGGTTCTTGGCCGTGCCCGCCAGCGTCCCCGACTTGGCGCGCAGCGTCTCGGCCGTCTCCTGCACCTTGGGGTTCTCGGCCAGCCTGCGGGACTGCTGCACGATCTGCTCGTAGCGCTCGCGACCGGCCTTGGTCCCCAGCACGTAACCGACCGCGGCGCCGACGAGGAACGGAATCCTGATCTTCATGGCATACCTCCGTGCCGTTGGGTGCCACCCCCATACCCACGAAGGCCGCGGCCAGTCCCGCCCCCCGATATACGTGCGCGAGCACCCTCCCGGATGCGCTAATCTGGTTCCGCCGCGGTGCGGGGGAGCCCCCTCTCACCAGGCCGAGCACCGATCCCGCGTAGCTCAATTGGCAGAGCAGCCGGCTGTTAACCGGCAGGTTATTGGTTCGAGTCCAATCGCGGGAGCAGATCGTCTCCCAGCAGACACACAGGTCAGGCCCCACTCCGATCCGGAGCAGGGGCCTGAAATCGTTCAGGGGAGCCTTACCCCTCGTGCCGCCCCGGTGATCCTGCGGAAGCCCCGCAGGACACGCATGGCGTCGAGGTGCGAGCCGTCCTCCCGGCAGAAGACGAGCGGCATCAGCGTCCCCCATGATCACGTAGGCTGCCTGCCGCAACCTGTTCGCGGTGCGACGAGAGAGGCGACGGCCCATGGACTCGATGCTGGTGTTCGACGCCGACGACACGCTGTGGGAGAACAACGTCCGCTTCAACCGGGTGGTCGATGACTTCGTCGCCTGGCTCGCCCATCCCACGCTGGACGAGGCCGCGATCCGGTCGGTCCTGCGCGATGTCGAGGCGGCCAACACCGTGGCGTACGGCTACGGCAGCCGGGTGTTCCTGCGCACCCTGCGGGACTGCTTCGAACGGCTGCACGCCAGGCCGGCGAGCCGAGAGGAGCGTCGGCGGATCGACGAGCTGGCGGCGGCGCTGGTGGAGCACCGCGTCGAACTGGTCCCGCAGGTCGCCGAGACCCTGCAGCAGCTCGGCCGGCGGCACGAGCTGGCGCTGTTGACCAAAGGGGTGCCCGAAGAGCAGCAGGCCAAGCTCGACGTCTCCGGACTCGCCGGCCACTTCGGCAGCATCCACATCGTGGCCGAGAAGAACGTCGACACCTACCGGCGGCTGACCGCGGAGCTGGGGCTGAACCCCGAGACGACCTGGATGATCGGCAACTCCCCGAAGTCCGACATCATTCCGGCCCGGCAGGCGGGCTGGAACGCCGTGTTCATTCCCAACGAGCACACCTGGGAGCTGGAGCACGCCGAGTTCGACCTCGACGACGACAAGGTCCTGCACCTGCGGACCTTCACCGAACTGCTGGAGCACTTCTGATGACCGGGCACAACGGCGGGGACCGCGCTCCGGCGGTGTCGTGCGTGTTCGTCTGCCACGACGGCACGGGACGGGTGCTGCTCGCCCGGCGCGGCGCCGGCGCGCGCGACGAGCCCGGAACGTGGGACACCGGTGCCGGGGCGCTGGAGTTCGGCGAGACCTTCGAGGCCGCCGTCACCCGGGAAGTCCGCGAGGAGTACTCCGCGCAGCCGCTCGAGATCACCCTTCTCGGGATCCGCAACGTGCTGCGGGACGAACCTCCCTCGCACTGGGTCGCCGTGGTCTTCGCGGTACGCGTGGATCCGGCCGCGGTCGCCATCGGCGAACCGCACAAGTTCGACCGGCTCGGCTGGTTCAGCCCCGACGCCCTTCCCGAGCCGGCGCATTCCCAGCTACGACCCACACTGGCGTTGTTCAGCGAGCAGATGAAGGCATAGCGCGACGCAACCGCCTGCTCCCGACCAGCGAGCCCGAACTTCGGCCAGTTCTCCACGACCTGGGCGACGGTGCGGCGGGTGTCCTCGCGTCGCAGGGCCCGGACGGCGCCGTCCGCGCGGGAAGGTGGTCCCCGGGCGGGAGGCGGCCCCCTCCCGCGGGGGAGGAGTCCGGCCGCCGGATCCAGGAGGTTGGTCGGCAACCGACCAGAACACCTTCCGGGAGTCCACATGAACACTTCCACCGTCCGGAAAGCCGCCGCTTCGGCGCTGGCCGTCGCCGCGCTCGTCACCGTGGGCGCCTCAGCCGCGTCGGCCGAACCGGCGGAGGCCGCGAAGCCGCCGCGGGTCAGCCTGACGGGTTCGGCCCGCCTGCATTACGCCGCCGCCCCGCGGGACGACGTCCGCGTCTCCTTCGACACGCACGCCACGTACCCGGAGTGGGGGCAGAACCCCGTGCCCGGCGCGGTTCGCGGCACCATGCGGATCTCGCACGAGTTCGCCGGCCACGGCATCACCGGATGGGCGGAGGCCAGGGTGGACTGCGTCGTCGCGACCGGCGGCGTCGCGCTCGTGACGGGTGACGTGATCCGCCACTCGGACACCTTCGCGGGCTGGGAGGGTAAGCGGATCGGTTTCACCGTCGTCGACGCGGGCCCGCGCGACCAGGTGGGCTTCACCGGCCCCGTGGACGACCTCGGCGCCTGCTTCGGCGAGATGCCGAAGCAGAGCCCGGCTCCGGTCATGGTGGCCCAGCAGGGCGGGTTCAAGCTGAAGCACGACCTGCCACCCGTCTACTAGCCCCACGATCACCCCGACGTACGCGACCGGCCCGGCACCTGGCGGGCGTTCGGTGGGGTCAGGTGGCGGTGGTGGACTGGGTCGCCCGGTAGTGCGAGGGCGGGATGCCGTAGCGGGCCACGAACGCCTGGCGGAGTGTTTCGGCCGTTCCGAAGCCGCAGCGGGCGGCCACGGCGGTCATGGGCAGGGTGGTGGTGGCCAGCAGGTGCGCGGCGGCCTCGACACGGGCCTGGCGTATGAAACGGCCGGGCGTCTGGCCCAGGTGCTTGAGGAACAGGCGGGTCAGGTGGCGTTCGCTGACGCCCGCGCGGGCCGCGAGGGCGGCGGCGGACAGGTCGTCGTCCAGGTGGGCGGTGACGTGGTCGACCACCTGCCTGACCAGCTCGTCGGCCGGGGGCGGCGCGCTGGTGAACATGCTCATCTGCGCCTGGTTGCCCGGCCGCTGCAGGTAGGTCACCAGATAGCGGGCCACGCTCCGGGCCAGGGCGGCGCCGTGGTCCTCCTCGACGAAGGACAGGGTGAGGTCCAGGGCGCTGGTGACGCCGGCCGCCGTGCACAGCCGGCCGTCCCGGATGAAGATCGGGTCCGGGTCGACGATGACCTCGGGATAGCGGGAGGCCAGGTTCGACGCCCATCCCCAGTGGGTGGTCGCGCGCCGGCCGTCCAGCAGGCCGGCGGCGGCCAGGACGCTCGTCCCGGTGCACACCGAGGCGATCCGGCGGCTCTCGCGGGCCAGCCGGCGGACGTGGGCGACGATCGACCGGTCGGCGGCCGCCTTGCCGTGCCCGAGCCCTCCCGACACGATGAGGGTGTCGAGCGGTCCGGTGACCCGTTCGAGCGTCTCGTGGGCCATGAGCGTCAGGCCGGTGGCGCATGTGACGGGGCGTCCGCCGGGGCTGGCCAGCCGCACCTGGTAGGCGGGCGTGGCGCCGTGCAGGTTGGTGATCTCCAGGGTCGACGTGATGCACGCGATGTCGAGCAACTCCGCCGCGTCGTAGCCGACCACGAGCACACGTCGTTCGTCCATGAACCGACCCTATGTCCTGAGGACAGGCATCCCAAGTTTCCGGACCGGTGCACCGCCCTTCCTCGACCCCCGGCCGCCGCGGCGACACGGTGGATCCATGACTGAGACCGCATCGACCTCCCGCCGCAGTCCGTGGCTCCGGTTCACCTGGCACTACATCGAGATGATCATCGCGATGTTCGTGGGGATGGGCGTCCTGGGGCTGCTCCAGGCCGCCGTCGGGCTCGACCTCTCCTACGAGCGCGACCCCGAACTCGCCTACCTGCTGATGGCGTTCAACATGTCCGTGGGCATGGCCGCGATCATGCGCTACCGCGGCCACCGCTGGCCCGTCACCCTGGAGATGTGCGGCACCATGTTCGCCCCCGTGCTGCCGCTGTTCCCGCTGCTGTGGCTGGACGTCATCGACGGCGAGACCCTGATGATCATCGCCCACGTGGCGATGTTCCCCCTCATGCTCGCCGTGATGCTGTGGCGCCGCACCGAGTACACCCACCACGCGCACTGAACCACCCCGGCGCGTGTGGCGCCTGTTGCGGTGCGGTTCGTATGTGAATGCCATACAGTGCCGGCCATGACGGAGCCCGCCCCCGGGGTGTACGAGCACGTGGTGACGACCGAGCTGCGGCGGCGGCTGGAGGAGGTGGACGGCGAGCTCGTACAGCAGGGCGGGCTGGACGCCGTGGACGCCGAGGAGGTGCTGGTCCGGCATCTGGCGCGGATGACGCGCCGGGCGTTGCGGGCGGCCCGGCAGGGCGGCGGCGACGCCGCGGAGAAACTGGCCCGCCAGGTCGCGGCGGCCAACGCGATCGGCCGGGCGATCGCCGGGATCGTCCCGGACGCCGGGATCGACGGCGAGCTCGTCGCGGACGGCCATCGGATGCTGCTGGGCATCGCGGACGGGCGGCTGCCGGACGGGTCGGTGGCGTTCCCGCCCCGGCCCGACATCCCGCTGTCGATGAGCGCGCTGCTGGTGAACGGGCGGGACCAGCCGCAGATCGGCCGTGAGGTGATCAAGGAACTGGCCACCGCCGACCAGGTCGACCTGTTGTGCGCGTTCATCAAATGGCGCGGGCTGCGGCTGCTGGAGGACGCGCTGCGCGACTTCTTCCGGCGGGGCGGCAGGCTCCGGGTCATCACCACGACCTACATGGGGGCGACGGACCACGGGGCCGTCGAACGGCTGGCCGCCATGGGCGCCGAGGTCAAGGTCTCCTACGACACCCAGCGCACCCGGCTGCACGCCAAGGCCTGGCTGTTCCACCGCAGATCCCGGCTGGACACCGCGTACGTCGGCTCCTCCAACCTGTCCCACACCGCCCTGCTGGACGGCGTCGAATGGAACGTGCGGATCGCCCGGGCCGAGCAGCCGCACCTGATCGACACGTTCGCGGCGACCTTCGAGGACTACTGGAACGACCCGTCGTTCGAGCCCTACGAGGACTCCGGCCGGCTGGCCCGCGCGCTGACGGCGGAACGCGGCGGCCCGGCCGCCGATCCGCCGCCGATCACCCGGATCGACGTCCAGCCCTACCCGTACCAGCGGGAGATCCTCGAGGAACTGGACGCCGCACGCCTGGTGCACGGCCACTGGCGCAACCTCGTCGTCATGGCCACGGGGACGGGCAAGACCATCGTGGCGGCGCTGGACTACCGGCGGCTGCGCGAGCGGCGGATCGTCGACTCGCTGCTGTTCGTCGCGCACCGCAAGGAGATCCTGCAGCAGAGCCTCGGCACGTTCCGGCACGTGCTCCGGGACGGGGCGTTCGGCGAGCTGCTGGTCGACGGCCACCGGCCGGGCGAGTGGCGGCACGTGTTCGGTTCCATCCAGTCGCTGTCGCAGCTGCCGGAGCTGGAACCCGGACGGTTCGACATGGTCGTGGTGGACGAGTTCCACCACGCGGCGGCCGCCTCCTACGCCAGGCTGCTGGACCGGCTGCGGCCGAAGATCCTGCTGGGCCTGACCGCGACGCCGGAACGGGCCGACGGCGAGGACATCCTGCACTGGTTCGACGGTGGGCGGCCCACCGTCGAACTCCGGCTCTGGGAGGCGCTCGAACGGGGCCTGCTCGTTCCGTTCCACTACTTCGGCGTCCACGACGACACCGACCTGTCGCAGGTCGACTGGCGGCGCGGCGCCGGATACGACGTGGCCCAGCTGACCAACCTCTACACCGGCCTGGACGCCCGCGTCGCCATGATCGTCGAGGCGCTGGAGGACAAGCTCGGCGACCTCGGCGGCATGCGGGCGGTCGGGTTCTGCGTGAGCATCGACCACGCCGAGTACATGGAGCGGGAGTTCGAGCGCCGTGGCATCCGGGCGCGGGCGGTCACCTCGCGGACCTCGCGGCAGGACCGGGAGGCGGCGCTGCGCGGCCTGCGGGACGGGCGGATCAAGGCGATCTTCACCGTCGACCTGTTCAACGAGGGCGTGGACGTCCCCGAGATCGACACGGTGCTGTTCCTGCGGCCGACCGAGAGCGCCACCGTGTTCCTCCAGCAGCTCGGCCGGGGGCTGCGGCTCACCAGGGACAAGGCCGTGCTCACCGTGCTGGACTTCGTCGGCCGCCAGCGCAGGGAGTTCCGCTTCGACAAGCGGTTCAAGGCGCTGACCGGCATCGAGCGCGGCCGGCTCGAACGCGAGATCAAGGCCGGCTTCCCCACCCTGCCGCCGGGCTGCGCCATCGACCTCGACCGCGAGGTCAGCGGGATCGTTCTCGCCAACATCAGGCAGGCCCTCAACGTCCGCTGGCCCGACCTGGCCGCCGAACTCCGCGCGATGGGCGACGTGACGCTGCCGGAGTTCCTGGACGCGACCGGCCTGGAGCTGGAGGACCTGTACCGGAGCACGCGCGGCGGCTGGGCGAGGCTGCGGCGGGCGGCGGGCCTGGACACCCGCCCCGTGACCTCGGAGAAGGCGGACGAGGAGATCCGCAAGGCGATCGGCCGGCTGCTGCACGTGGACGATCCGGACCGGCTGACGTTCCTGCGGGATCTCCTCCGTCGACCCCGGGCGCCGCGCCTGGCCGACTTCGACCCCGCACAGCGCCGCCTGCTGGCGATGCTGAACTCGGCGTTCCACGCCGGCAAGCCGCTCAGCGCCCTGGAGACCCACCTCGCCCGGCTGTGGGACCTCCCGGGGCGGCGGGAGGAACTGCTCGCCGTCACCGACATCCTGTACGACCGCATCCACCGGGTGACGCCGGTCGTTCCCGAGGTGAGCCACCTGCCGCTGCGGCTGCACGCCCGGTACACCCGGGGCGAGGCGCTCGCCGCGTTCGGCCAGGAGGTGTCGGCCTACTTCCGGGAGGGCGTGAAGTGGTTCGCCGAGGAACGGGCCGACGTGTTCCTGGTGACCATCGACAAGAACGAGCGGGACTTCTCGCCCACCACCATGTACCAGGACCGCGCGATCACGCCGTGGCTCTTCCAGTGGGAGTCCCAGTCGCAGACGCGCGCCGAGTCACCGACCGGCCGGCGTTATGTCCACCATCGCGAGCGGGGGTCCACCGTTCACCTGTTCCTGCGGAAGACCAGCGACGAGGCGTACACCTACGCGGGACCGATGACCTACCAGGACCACGAGGGGGAGCGGCCCATGCGGATCCGCTGGCTGCTGTCCCACCCGTTGCCCGCCGACGTCTTCCACTTCGCCAAGGTGAACGCCGGCTGAGCGGCACAGGTCCGGCTCGCACCGGGTGGTCCGCCCGTTCGCTGTTCGCCGGTGTCTTCCGTCACGTCCCGACGGGCACCGGGTGGTCCGGGGTCACCTGTTCTGGTGCCACAGGGAGCGGCAGTGGCTGTCGAGCCACTTGGTGAGGTCGTTCAGGTTCATGTCCGCGTAGGCGAACGGGTAGGGGCCGTGCGGGCCGGTGATCAGGTCCAGGGAGTCGGCGCGGGCGATGGTCGCGACCTCCAGCTGGGTGCCGTGCGGGAGGCCGTAGTCGGCGGGGAAGTAGTACTCCAGCTCCTGCCAGAACGGGGAGGTCTGGTTCTTTCCGCCGATGACCTGGCCCTTCTTGACCTCGGCCTCCTCGAGGCGGAAGCCCAGGGCGCCGAACGCCTCGACGATCATGTCCTGGGCGGGCAGCGCGTGCACGGCGATCTCGTCGAAGTCGCCCCGGTCCACCGCCCTGTCGACGTCCAGGCAGGTGCGGACGGCGGCGCGCGCCCCGCGCAGCGGACGGCCGTGGACGTGCGTGATCGGCATCTCCCACGGCACGTCGACGTCCAGCCGGAACCGAAGGGTCTCACCGGCCGGGAGGTCGAAGGAATCGGTGGACTGGGAGGCGACCACGCCCGGATCGGTCCAGCCCGTCTCGGTCGACTCCTTGTCCTCGACGCGGGTGACCAGTTCGAGGGTGAGCCGTTCGATGTGGACGTCCACGCCGCCGCCCTGGACGGTCACGGTGGCCCCCAGCCGGGCTCCCGGCCTGACCGTCGTGGTGTCGAGCACGGTGTCGACGCGTGGTGCGTTGGAGCCGAGCGTTTTGAGGAACGTGCGGAACGCCATGAGCGGGACCTCTCCTGTCGGCGGATATCAGTTCACAGGGCACCTTATGGTGCGGAGATCATCTTCGGAGGGCGCGCCCCGTGAGGCGTGGCCGCCTGCGGAGGGCGGGCGGTAGCGTCGCCGAAACGATCTCGTGGGAAGGGGACGGCGTGTTCCGGTGGGTTGTGGCGTTCATTGATCGGCCGCTGGAGAGGTTCACCGAGGCCGCGGCGTTCTGGACGGCGGTGACGGGGACGGACCTGTCGGAACGGCGGGGTGAGCGGGGGGAGTTCGCGACGCTGCTGCCTGCGGAGGGGGATTCGTGCCTGCGGCTGCAGGGCGTTCTCGACGGCGGTGGGACGCATCTGGATTTCCATGTCGAGGATGTGGCGGGGGCCGTGCGGAAGGCCGTGGGGTCGGAGGCCTCGGTCGTCGCGGACATGGGGGAGTGGTCGGTGCTGCGGTCGCCCGCGGGACAGGCGTTCTGTGCGGTGCCCTGGGAGGGGGATTGGGAGCGGCCGCGTCCCGTGGCGGGGCCGGGAGGGGCGGAGAGCGTTCTCGACCAGGTCACCATCGACGTCGGGCCCCGGGATTACGAGCGTGAGGTGGAGTTCTGGGCCGCGGTGACGGGATGGGAACTGCGGCCGACCGGGCGGCCGGAGTTCAGGCGGCTTCGGTCTGTGGAGGGGATGCCGATCCAGATCGTGCTGCAACGCCTGGATGAGGAACGAGCCGCGTCCGCTCATGTCGATCTCGCCTGTGCGGACATCGAGGCGACGCGGATGTGGCACGAGGAGCACGGGGCCCAGGCGGTCGGCGGCATACCGGGCTGCACCGTGATGCGCGATCCGGTGGGCGGGGTCTACTGCCTCACGGGACGTGACCCGCGTACGGGGCTTCGGCCCTGAACCACCAGGCCGTTCGCACCCGGCCGGAGTGGACGGGCTCGATGCGGGAAGCCGTTCGGGAAAGTCGGCGACCGGACGGGAGGCGGCGTGCTGCGTTGGATGTGGGCGGTCATCGAGCGGCCGGTGGGGCACTTCGGGAAGAGCGCGGCGTTCTGGGCTGCGGTGACGGGGGCCTCGGCGGAGCAAGGGCAGGCGGACGCGGTGCTCCGGCCTCCGGAAGGGGACGCCTGCATGCGGCTCCGGCCCACCGATGACGGTGGTGTGATCCGGCTGGAGTTCGAGGTCGAGGACGTGTCCGAGGCCGTGCGCGGGGCGCGTGAGCTGGGGGCCGTTCCGGCCGGGGACGGGCTGCGGTCACCGGCGGGGCAGCCGTTCTCGCTGCGGCCCTGGAGCGGCGCGGCGGTCCGGCCGGGGCCGGTGATCGGGCCGAACGGGGCGGTCACGCTGCCGGATCAGGTGTGCATCGACATCGGCCCGGCGGACTACGACGCCGAGGTGGCGTTCTGGGCGGCGCTCACCGGGTGGGAACTGCGCGACACCGACTCCGCGGAGTTCAAGCGCCTGTGGCCGCCCCCGGAGCAGCCCGTCCAGTTCCTGCTGCAACGTCTGGAGGAGGAACGGCCCGCGTCCTCCCACCTGGACCTGGCGGCCGGCGCGGACGCCGAGACGGCCTGCGCATGGCATGAGCGATGCGGGGCCGAGCACGTGCGGACGACCGCGGGCTGGATCGTGATGCGGGATCCGACCGGGATGGTCTACTGCCTGACCCGCCGCGACCCGTACACCCGGCTGCCGTACGACGTGGCGGCGCACGAGATCCCCTCCTGGCGGGCCGACGAACGCCGCTGACCCGGGCAGGCGTTGCGGCACGCCGAGCACGTCCGGCGTCGGCTCGGCGACGCCCGCCTGTTCACCCTCCGGCCCCCCGGTTACCGGAACCCGTGAGTCCGCCCTACGGTGGCCTCTGGCAGAGGGGAGATCACGATGACCTATCCGGATCCGCAGTACTTCGGCGACGGCGGCGAGGTCAGCGCGGTGTACCGGCCGGACGGCAGTGTGGCCGAGCTGGTCTATCCGAACGGGACCAGGGTGCACTACCTGTCGACGGGGGCCTCGACCGGCGGGCTGTTCGGGCTCTATCGGTACGAGATGAGCGCGGCGCCCAGCGGCCCCGGCCCGCACTTCCACCGGACGCTGGCCGAGTCGTTCTACATCCTGTCCGGGTCGGTCCGCATCTACAACGGCGAACGCTGGATCGACACCGGGCCGGGCGACTACGTGCACGTCCCGATCGGCGGGATCCACGGGTTCCGCAACGAGTCGGGGGAGCCGGCGTCCATGCTGCTGCACTTCGCGCCCGGGGCGCCCCGCGAGGGCTACTTCGAGGGACTGATCGGGCTCGCGGACGCCAGTGAGGAGGAGCGTGCCGAGTTCTTCCTCAAGCACGACAACCACTGGATCTGATCAGCCCGCGAACGGAACGGCGGGAAGCCCTTCACCGGCGTTCGGGACGACCAGGACGGCCCCGTTCGGAGGAGGGGCCTCGGGCGGCAGGTCCACCGTCGCGGTGGTGACGTAGAGGTCGCGCAGGTCCGGACCGCCGAACGCGCAGGCGGTGGTCAGCGGGGTGGGGAGCTCGATGGTGCGGTCCAGCACGCCCGAAGGGGTGTAGCGGAGGACCCGGGCACCGCCCCACAGGGCGACCCACACGCAGCCGAGGGCGTCCACCGTCAGCCCGTCCGGCCACCCCGGAGTGGGGACGCGGGTGAACGTGCGGCGGTTGCGGACCGTGGGGCCGTCGCAGTCGAACACGTCGATGCGCTGGGTCGGGGTGTCGACGTAGTACATCAGGCGGCCGTCCGGGCTCCAGCCGATGCCGTTGCTGACCGTCACCCCCGTGACGGCGGTCACGGCCTCGCCGTCCGGGGCGACGCGGCGCAGGACCCCGTCGGGAGCGGACTCGTCCTCGCGCATCGTCCCGGCCCACAGCGCGCCGTCCGGGGCCACCGCCGCGTCGTTGCCCCGGATGCCCTCCTCGGCGAACGTCGCCAGCCAGCGGAACGTCCCGTCCGGGTCGTACAGGCCGACGCCGTCGCGCAGGTTGACCACCAGGCCGCCCCCGGCGCGGGGTTTGGCCGCGCCCACGGGCTGGGAGGTGCGCAGCACGGTGTCGGCGCCGGTGGCCGGGTCGTAGGTGTGGACCTCGCAGGCGGGGATGTCCACCCACAGCAGGCGGCCGGTGACCGGATCCCAGGTGGGGCCCTCGCCGAGGACGGCGGGTCCGGGCACGGCGATCTCGTACGGCATGGCCGCTCACAAGGGCTCGGGGGCGTCAGTCTGCCGAGAAAGCGTAGATCGTCGTGGTTTCGTACGTCTGCCCCGGGCGCAGCGTCGTCGACGGGAACTGCGGCTTGTTGGGGCTGTCGGGGAAGTGCTGGGTCTCCAGGCAGAACCCGTCGCCCTGCCGGTAGGCGCCGCCGCCGGTGCCGACCAGGGTGCCCGCCAGGAAGTTGCCGGTGTAGAACTGCACGCCGGGTTCGGTGGTGTGCACGTCCAGCACCCGGCCCGTCGTCGGCTCGGACACCCGCGCCGCGTGCACCAGGCCGGGACCGGAGCGGTCGAGCACGAAGTTGTGGTCGTATCCCTGGGCGAGGACCATCTGCGGATGCCCGTCGCGGATCCGCTCCCCGATCGGGTGCGCTTCGGTGAAGTCGAGCGGTGTCCCGTGCACGGGAGCCAGCTCCCCGGTCGGGACGAGCGTCGCGTCGACCGGCGTGTAGCGGGAGGCGAAGAGCCGCACCCGGTGCCCGTACACGTCACCGGAGCCCTCGCCCGCCAGGTTGAAGTACGTGTGGTCGGTCAGGTTGACCACCGTGGGCCTGTCGGTGGTCGCCCGGTAGTGGATGCGCAGCTCGCCGGCGGCGGTCAGCTCGTACGTCACGACCGTCCGCAGCGTCCCGGGGAAGCCGCCGTCACCGTCGGGGCTGGTCAGCGACAGCCGCAACGTCACCGCGTCCTCGGACCGCGCGCACGACGCCGACCAGACCCGCTTGTCGAAGCCTTGCCCGCCGCCGTGCAGGGTGTTGGGCCCGTTGTTGGCCTCCAGCCGGTGCTCGGTCCCGTCCAGCGTGAACCGGGCGCCGCCGATCCGGTTGCCGTACCGGCCGATGATCGCGCCGAAGAAGGGCGCCGCGGCGGTGTACTCGTCGCTGAGATAGCCGTCCAGCGTCGCGAACCCCAGCGCCACGTTGCCGGGCCTGCCGTCCCGGTCGGGCACCTCCAGGCTCTGCACGATGCCCCCGTACGTCAGGATCCGCACGCACATGCCCTGACCGTTGACCAGCTCGTACCGCTCGACCGGGGTGCCGTCCGGCAGGGCGCCGAACGGCTCGCCGGTGATGCCGAGGCCGGGTGTCGAGGCTCCCATCGAGGCTCCCTTCCTATGGGCGGAGCCGCCCGGTGGCGCGGGTCGGCCCGGCGGCGGCGCACCGCGCCGCGACCTGTTCTGGGCTCGTGTCGGTCATGATCGGCTCCACCCTACGCCAGCCGTGCTTCCGGTCGGCCGGGGTGCATTGGACCTCATGGCGGGACCGGTATTGGACCTGTCACCCGGACCAAGGCGACCGGCAGGGTGAAGGGGTCCGGCACGTCCGCGAGGGGAGTCCCGCAGTGAGCGTCGCGTTCCTGGTGACCACGTTGATCGTGGTGGCCACCCCCGGCACCGGGGTCGTCTACACACTGGCGGCGGGCCTGTCCCGGGGCCGCCGGGCCAGCGTCGTCGCCGCGCTCGGCTGCACCCTCGGCATCGTCCCGCACATGATCGCGACGATCACCGGGCTGGCCGCGGTGCTGCACGCCAGCGCCGCCGCCTTCCAGGTGCTGAAGCTGCTCGGGGTCGCCTACCTGCTGTTCATGGCGTGGGCGACGCTGCGCGACCGGGACGCCCTGGCGGTGGGGGAGGGCCGCGCCGAGCCCCGCCCGGCGGCCCGGGTGATCGCCTCGGGGGCCCTGACCAACCTGCTCAACCCCAAGCTGACGCTGTTCTTCTTCGCCTTCCTCCCGCAGTTCGTGCCGGCCGGGACGCCGAGCCCGGTGGCGCGGATGCTGATGCTCAGCGCGGTCTTCATGGCGGTCACCTTCGCGGTGTTCTCCGCGTACGGGATCCTCGCCGCCACCATGCGGGAACAGGTGATCTCCAGGCCGCGGGTGATGACCTGGATCCGCCGGGTCTTCGCCGGATCGTTCGCCGCGCTCGGCGCGCATCTCGCCACCGCCTCACGCTGAAAGGGACCGATGTACCTCCAGCACGCCAAGGACGTCTGGGCCGACCATCCCGGCCTCGTCGCGGGCGCCGTGCACGCCACCGGGATCACCGCCGCCTCGGTCGACGCGCGGGTCGAGCGGTACTGCGCGATCGCCGCCGAACGGCTGGCGGCCGGACCCGAGTCGGGGTTCCCGGAGATCCAGGCGTGGCGGCGCGCGTTCGCCGGGATGGGCCTCAAGCCGACCCAGTACCGGTGCGCCTCGGAGGCGTTGCTGCGCCGCTTCCGCAAGGAGGGGAGGCTGCCGCGCATCCACCCGCTGATCGACCTGTGCAACGCCGTCTCCCTCGCCTACGCGATCCCGGTCGCCGCCCTCGATGTCGCCAGGATCACCGGCTTCCTGGAAGTGCGCCCCGCCACCGGGACGGAGACCTATCTGACGTTCTCCGGCGACACCGAGAACCCCGACCCCGGAGAGATCGCCTTCATTGACGCGGCCGGGAACGCCCACGCCCGGCGGTGGACCAACCGCCAGAGCGGCCTGTCCGCCGTACGCGAGGACACCGCGTCCGTGCTCATCGTCGCCGAGGCCCTGCACGACTCGGCCGCCACTGACGTCCCCGCCCTCACCGACGCGCTCGTCACCGAGCTCGCCGCCGTCTGGGACTGCTCGCCGCGTTCGGCGATCCTCAGCGAGAACGCGCCGCGCTTCGAGTTCCCGGCGTGACCTCCTGCGCGGGGGCGAGGGCGCCGATGAGGCCGGCCGCGTCGAGGAGCCGCAGCCGCGTGGCGTCCAGCCGCCACGGATAGAGGGCGAACACGTCCGCTCCCGTGGCGGGCTCCAGATTCCCGCGCACCAGCGCGGCGAAGCCCGCCGACCCCGCACCGGCGTCGTCCACCCTGGCGTCGGCGCCCTCCGGGAAGCCCAGCCTGGCGGCGAACGCGCGGGCGTCCTCGCCGTCGCCGCGGCGGTACCGCAGGAACGCGCCGTCGCGGCGGCGGACGGTCACCTCCTCGGCGCGTGCGGCGGCGTGCCAGCGCGCGGCGTCCCACAGCGTCGGCCGGCCCGGCGCGTCGAACACCGCGTCCAGCGCCTGCGCCATCTCGGCCAGCCCCTTGTGGTAGGCGTGGGCGTAGTGGGTCTGCCACAACGCCGACAGGTTGAGATCCGCCCACCGCAGGGTGCCGGCCTCCAGGTCCATGGTGAACGGCACCAGCACCTTCGCCGGTCCCGTCAGGTCGAACCGCTGCGTGACCGCCGCCGGGTCGAACAGCCGCCCGCCCGGGTGGCGCATCACCCCGGCGAACCCCCGCTGCAGCTTCTCGAACGGCACGTCGTTGTAGCTGAAGACGGCCACCACGGCACGCCGGACGCCCGCCTCGCGCAGCCGCTTCGGACGCAGGTCCACGAACTCCGAGGCGCCCTGCGGAGGGGGAGCGGAGGTCAGGTCGCCGGAGTGCACCGCCGCGTCGCCGGCGAACCGCAGGTCGGTGTAGTCGCAGGTGCCCAGGTACCGCCCGTGCTCGTCGTAGAAGGCGACCGACAGGTCCAGGTCCACCCGGACGCCCTCCGGCTCCATCCAGTGCAGGAAGAGGCGGAACCGGCCCCCGCCGGGCAGCGGCTGGACGCTGCCGCGCGACATCCGCAGCAGGGCCGACGAGGCGCTGCGCTGGGCGACCGGGATCGCCAGATCCGCCAGCGCCTCGTCCAGCACCGCGTGCCCGACCGGAGGCAGGGACCCGGCGCGGCGCAGCAGTTCCCCCTCGATCACCTCGGCGGCCCGCTCCCGCACCGCGTCCGGCAGCGGATCGCGGCGATCGAGCTCGTACCAGATGAGGGACTGACCGCCGCGCGGCAGGAACAGCCGGGTGCCGCCCGCCGGAATCCGCAACTGGGTGAGCGCCGACACCAGCACGGCCGGGGAGACCCGTGGCGCCGCCCGCCGGAGCCGCGCACAGACCTCCTCGGCGCCGTCCGGTCCGGCGAACCGGAGCAGGTGCACCAGCCGCCGGGCCAGCTCCCCGGGCCGTTCGGCCGCCAGCCGCAGCGCGGACGCACGGTCGCCCGCCCGCAGCGCCTCCTCCAGACGGGTGCCGAACGTGACCCGCCGCAGCCGTTCGCCGTCCACCCGCACCACGTCCGGGTGCCGGGCGGCGGTCTGCCGCAGCGCCCGTCCCAGCGAGGTGCGCTCGTACACGGGGGTCCGCCGGATCAGCGCGAACGCCAGCGCGGCGTCCGGGTGCCGCCGGTGGTGCTCGAAGGGGTGCAGCACCTCCGCCATCCGCTTCCAGCGCTGCGGATGGCGCGCCATGTCCTCGGCCAGCGCGGGGAACGGCAGCGCGTCCAGGTGCGCCAGGACCGCGCGGCGGACGGGGCGGGGCAGCGAGCGGTGCCGGGGCGGGACCAGCCGCAGCCCCGCGTCGCCGCCCGCCAGGACCGACAGGGTCCGCAGCACGTCGGTGGCCGTGTCCGTGTACCGGGCCAGCAGGTCCCGCATCGCCTCGGCGGGCGCTGCGGGCAGCAGGCAGGCGAGCACGACGGCACGGTTCTCGCGGACCGGGATCTGGTCGGGGACCGCGTCCGGCCCCAGATGCCGCACCAGGACCTCCAGGTCCGCCAGATCGCCGGCGGGCAGCGGGATCTGCCGGGTCAGCATCGCGGTCAGCAGGTCCCGCGCGGTCTCGTCGGCGTCCCCGAGCGTCAGCAGGGCGGCCGGCCCCGAGGGGGTCGCGGCCTTCTCACCGGCCTTCAGGACGGACGGGCGGGACGGGCGCAGGAACGGGTCGTCCGGGTCGATGCGCCGGTGGCAGATCGGGCATCCGCTGTAGTCCGAGCCGTCCCAGCACGCCCGGCACACCAGGTGGGCGCACGGCGAGACCGGGTGGACGGTGCCGACCCGGGCGCACAGCACGCACGGCTGCTCCGGCTCCTGGAGCAGCAGGCTGAACACGCGCAGCACGTACAGCTCGGCCGTGTCGGCGGGGACACTGCCGGGGAACCCGCGGAACAGCGGCACGTGCGGCACGCCGCCGCCCAGCTCGGCGTCCACGGCCTCCAGCAGACCGGTTCCGGCCGCGGCCAGCGCCTGCGCGGGCATGGCCGCCAGCCGCCGGCGGAGCGGGGCGCTCAGCAGGAAACCGCGGGCCAGCAGGTCGCCTTCCAGCAGGGCCACGCCCGCCTCGGCGCCGTCCCCGCGACCGGTCGCGCCCGCGAACAGTTCCGGAACGACGACACGCCGGTGCCGCAGCAGCACCCGGGCCAGAGCGGAGATGGCGACCTCCTCAACAGAGATGACGGTGCGGGGGCGGAGAGCGGGCGCGCTAGGTAGGAGAAAAGGCGAGAAGGAAGCACGCCCATGGAGCCGCCCCCGCGACACCGGACCCTAGCGGCGGGCGTACCGGATTTCAGCCGGTTTTCCCGGCTTGACCTCAAGCAAAGTTGAGGTCGAAGACTGCTTCCCGAGTGAAGGGAGCATGCGGATGAAGATCGTCGAGGCCAAGGAGTTCGGTGGCCCGGAGGTGCTGGCGGTGAGCGAGGTCCCCGATCCGGCGCCCGGTCCGGGAGAGGCGGTGGTGGGGATGGTCGCCGTGGACACCCTGTTCGTCGACACGATGATCCGCTCCGGGGCGGCTCAGGACTTCTTCGCCGTCCGGCCCCCGTACGTGCCGGGCGGCGGCGGCGCCGGGCGGGTGCTGCGGGTCGGCAAGGGCACCGACCCGCAGTGGGTGGGGCGGCGCGTCCTCACCTACACCGGTGACCTGGGCGGCCACGGCGGCTACGCCGAGCGGGTCGCGGTGCCCGCGGAGGGGCTGATCCCCGTTCCGGACGGCGTGGACCTGCGGGTCGCCGCCGCGCTGCTGCACGACGGCGTCACCGCCATGGGCGTCCTCGAGGGCGTCGCGATCAGGCCGGGGGAACGGGTGCTCATCGTGGGCGCGACCGGGGGCATGGGCGTCCTGCTCGTCCAGCTCGCCCGCGCCGCCGGAGCGCACGTCATCGCCGCCGCACGCGGGGAGCGCAAGCTCGCCCTGGCCCGTGCGCTGGGCGCGGACGAGGTCGTGGACTGCTCGGGCGACGGCTGGACGGAGGGCCTGGGCGAGGTGGACGTGGTCCTCGACGGCGTCGGCGGCGATGTCGGCCGCGCCGCGTTCGAGGTCGTGGCGCGGGGCGGCCGGTTCTCCGCCCACGGCGCCCCCGCCGGCGGCTTCGCGGCCGTGGACCCGGAGGAGGCGCGGCGGCGCGGCGTCACGATGCGCGGCATCGCCGACCTGCAGTACGGGATGGCCGAGCGCGGACGGCTGGCCGCCGCCGCGCTCGCCGAGGCCGCCGCCGGGCGGCTCCGCCCGGTCATCGGGCAGACGTTCCCGCTGGAACAGGCGGCCGAGGCGCATGCGGCGATCGAGTCCCGCCGGGTCGTCGGCAAGACCCTGCTGCGCACATGATGAGCAAATCTCGCGTCCCGCTGCGGCGATGATCAATAACCGCTATGGTTCGTTCGTCCTTTTTCAGACGAGGCGATGCCGGGCGGGGGACACGACGGGCGCCGCGTGAGCCGGGGAGCGGGATCAAGTGAACAGGCGTGTGACCGTCGCGTTGGGGACCGCCGGGGCGCTCGTGGCCGGGGGCGCGGTGTACGTGCTCGCCGTGGACTCCCCGGCGGAGTCCTCCCCGGAGCCGCGGCCGGGCCGGGTGCACACCATGGCGCTGCGGCCGATGTCCGGGCAGGGCGGCATGGGGCTGCCCGCCCGGAAGACCGAACCGTTCAGCCTGCTCGGGGTGTCCTGGGACGACGTCAAGGCCAGGGTCGACGGGCCGGTGCGGGTGCGCACCCGCAGCGCCGTCACCGGCCGCTGGTCGCCGTGGCGGCTGGTCGAGACCGGCGAGGCCGACGCCCCCGACGCGGGAGCGCCGAACGAGCGCCCGTCGCGCGGCGCCACCGAGCCGCTGTGGGTGGGACCGTCCAACGGGGTCGAGGTCACCGTGAACGGCAAGGGCGGCCCCCTGCCCAAGGGACTGCGCGTCGACCTGGTCGACCCCGGCGACGGCCGGGCGCGCAAGCCCCGCCAGACGCCCCGCGCCGCCGGGCCCGCCCCGGGCGACATGGTCCTGGCGGCGGCGACCGGCACCCCCGACCCGACCGCCTCGCCCAGCGAGAGCACCACCGCCCCCGCGGAGCCGGAGCCCACCACGACCGCCCCGGCGGAGCCGGCCTCGCCCACGCCGACCACCTCGCCGAGCGGTGAGCCCTCGACCTCGCCGAGCGCCTCGCCCACCCCGCCCCCCGCCGCCGCGGCGACGAGCACGGCACCGCGCCCGGCGATCGTCGCCCGTGCGGGATGGGGCGCCGACGAGGGCCTGGTCCGCAACCCGCCGTCCTACGCCCCGCAGCTCAAGGTGGTCTTCACCCACCACACCGCGGGCACCAACGACTACACCTGCGCCGAGTCGCCCGCCATCATCCGGTCGATCATGCTGTACCACGTCCAGACCAACGGCTGGGACGACATCGGCTACAACTTCCTCGTCGACAAGTGCGGCACGATCTACGAGGGCCGCGGGGGCGGGGCCGACCGGCCCGTGATCGGAGCGCACACCTACGGCTTCAACACCGGCTCCACCGGCGTCGCGGTGCTCGGCGACCACACCACCACCGCCCCCGCGGACGCGGCGGTCGGCGCGATCGCCAAGGTCGCCGCCTGGAAGCTCGGCCTGCACGGCGGCGACCCGGCCGGCACGGCCCAGATGACCACCACCATCGACAACGGCAAGTTCCCGGCCGGGGTCACGGTCACCTTCAACACCATCGCCGCCCACCGGGACGGCTACCAGACCGAATGCCCCGGCGACCAGCTCTACGGCAGGCTCGGCGCGATCCGCACGCAGGCCAAGGCGTGGAGCACCCCGGCCACCTCCGTCACCCTCACCTCGGTCGGGGGCGCGACCAAGGTCGGCACCACCTACTACACCAAGGGCACGGTGACGCTCGGCTGGCCGTCCGCCGCCGTCTCCAGGTACGAGGTCCTCGTCGACGACAAGGTCGTGGCCACCGCGCCGGGTTCGGCGACCTCCGCGCGGGTGACCCTGGCCGCGGGCACCCGCAAGGTCCAGGTGCGGGCGGTCAACATCAACGGCACCACCGCCACCTCGCCCGTCCACACGATGGTCTCCGACGCCACCGCGCCGGTGTTCGGCACCGCCCCCGCGCTGACGGTGCGTTCGGGCGCCTCCGTCGGCACGAACAGCACGATCCCGGTCCGGCTCGGCTGGAAGGTCACCGACAACACCCTGCTGCACTCGCTCAAGGCCACCTCGCCCACCGCGTACACGTTCGCCACCAACGCGTCCGCCTGGTGGTCCACCGCCAAGAACAACACCGCCCAGGCCTGGACGCTGGCCGCCGCGGACGCCGCCGGCAACACCAGGACCGCCTCCATCACCCGGACCGCGGTGCTCGTCCACGACACGAGCGCGTCGCGCAGCGGCACCTGGCAGACGTGGAGCGGCACCTCCAACCTCGGCGGCAAGGCGTACGCGAGCAAGACCAAGGGCGCGAGCGCCTCGTACACCTTCACCGGCCGGTCGGTCGGCCTGATCTTCCAGCGCAGGACCACGACCGGGGCGGCGCACATCTACGTCGACGGCGTCAAGGTCGCCACCGTCGACACCAGGGCGTCGTCCAACACCTACCGCCACGTCCTGTGGACCCACAACTGGAGCACCAGCGGCAAGCACACCGTCAAGATCGTGGTCGCCGGCACCTCCGGCCGCCCGACCGTGGTCACCGACGGCGCCGCCTACGTCAAGTAGCACACGCTCGCCGGGGTTACCGTGGCGCACATGGAAGTGGCGCTGGCGGTGGCCGCCGCGGTCGCGGTGACCGGGCTGGTGGGCATGGTGCCGCCGTTGCGGCGGCGCCGGCGGCGGGAGCTGGGCAGCCCGGTGGACCGGGCGACGTTCCAGACCCTGCACACGGCGTCGCTGGCGGCGCCGCCGCTGCGGGCCGGGCTGACCGAGCAGGCCGCGCAGAAGGCGGGCCGGCACCTGCGGGAGCTGCTGGGGTCGGCGGCGATCGCCATCACCGACGGGGAACGTGTGCTGACCTGGGACGGGGAGGGCGAGCACCACAGGGACGCGGCACTGGAGCACGCCGCCGGGCCGATGGCCGCCGGGCGGACCGAGGTGCTCGGGCCGGACGTGGTGGAGTGCGGGCGGCTGGACTGCGAGATCCGGCACGCGGTGGTGGTGCCGCTGACCACCGACGAGCGGGTGGTGGGGACACTGGCCGCCTACGGGTCCGACGTGTCGGCGGGGCTGGTGCGGGCCGCCGAGGAGGTCGGCCACTGGGTGGACGCCCAGCTCCAGCTCGCCGAGCTGGACCGGTCCAGGACGCTGCTGATGGAGGCCGAGGTGCGGGCGCTGCGGGCGCAGATCTCCCCGCACTTCATCTACAACTCGCTGACCACCATCGCCTCGTTCGTGCGCACCGACCCCGAGCGGGCGCGCGAGCTGCTGCTGGAGTTCGCCGACTTCACCCGGTACTCGTTCCGCCGGCACGGGGACTTCACCACGCTGGCCGAGGAGCTGCACTCCATCGACCGGTACCTGTTGCTGCAGCGCGCCAGGTTCGGGGACCGGCTGCAGGTGACGCTGCGGATCGCGCCGGAGGTGCTGCCGGTGGCGGTGCCGTTCCTGTGCCTGCAGCCGCTGGTGGAGAACGCGGTCCGGCACGGCCTGCAGGACCGGGCCGAGCCCGGCCACATCACGATCATCGCCGAGGACGCCGGGGCCGACGCGGTGATCAGCGTGGAGGACGACGGCGTCGGGATGGACCCCGACCGGCTGCGCGTCATCCTGGCGCACGGCGCGCCCGACGGGGAGTCCGGTCCGGAGGCCGCCGGGATCGGGCTCGGCAACGTCGACGAACGGCTGCGGCAGGTGTACGGCGACGAGTACGGGTTGCAGATCGAGACCGCGCCCGGGGCCGGGACGAAGGTGACGTTGCGGGTGCCCAAGTACCGTCCCGGAGTGGTGGCCGGTTGACTTTTCAAGGGCGCATTCCGGACTCTTGGGGACGACTGCGAACGTGACCCGTCCCACATGAGGAGGCCCGGTGTCCGGTCTGCGCGTCCTGGCCGTCGACGACGAGGCGCCGGCGCTCGACGACCTGGCCTTCTGGCTGCGCGCCGATCCCCGCATCGAGGAGGTCGCGCTGGCCCGCGACGGCGCCGCCGCGCTCCGGCAGGTGGACCGGGCGCTGGCCGGGCGGCGGCCGATCGACGCGGTGTTCCTGGACATCCGGATGCCTGGGCTGGACGGGGTGGTGCTGGGCCGGCTGCTGGCCCAGTTCGCCCGGCCGCCGCGGATCGTGTACGTCACCGCCTACGAGGAGCACGCGGTCGACGCGTTCGAGATCAAGGCCGCCGACTACCTGCTCAAACCGGTCCGGCCGGAACGGCTGGCCGAGGCCGTCCGCCGGGTCGCCGAGGAGGCCGGCCGGCCCGCCGAGCCCGCGGCCGCCCCGCCCGCCGACCCCGCCCCGTCGCCGGAGCTGGTGCCGGTCGAGCTGGCCGGGGTGACCCGGTTCGTGGCCGCCGCCGACGTCTGGTACGTGGAGGCGCAGGGCGACTACGCCCGGCTGCACACCCCCTCCGGCGGCCATCTGGTCCGCATCCCGCTGGCCGCGCTGGAGGAGCGCTGGCGCGCCGCCGGGTTCGTGCGCATCCACCGCAGCCATCTGGTGGCGCTGCGGCACATCGAGGAACTGCGGCTGGAGTCGGGCCGCTGCACCGTCCTGGTCGGCGGCACCGAGCTGCCGGTCAGCCGCCGGCACACCCGCGAGCTGCGCGACCTGCTCGTCCGCAACGCCAGGAAGCCGCAGTGAGCGGCCGGCCGCAGCGGGTGCTGGTCACCAGCCCGCGCACCCGGGCGGCGCGGCGGCCCCGCCGCCCGGTGACCCGGGAGATCGACGAGCAGACCGGCCTCGGCGAGGTCTACATGCGCTCGCTGATCCGCTCCCAGCTGCGGCTGGGGCTGGGCGTGTGCGCCGTGCTGGGCATAGTGGCCGGCGGGCTGCCGCTGCTGTTCGGCCTGGTCCCCGAGCTGCGCGAGATCCGCGTCGGCGGCCTGCCGCTGCCCTGGCTGCTGCTGGCCGGGCTGGTCTACCCGGCGTTCGTGCTGTGCGGCCGGTGGTACGTCCGCCAGGCCGAGCGCAACGAACGCGACTTCGCCGACCTGGTCGACCGCGACACATGAGCGGCACATGAGCGCGAGCACGCGACGAGGGAGGCCGCCGCGCCGGAAGGGCTGCGAGCCGCCGAGCGGAGCGCGGCCATGAGCACCGCGTACGGGCTGGCGGCGGTGTCGCTGGTGGTGGCGGCGACCGTGCTGATCGGGACGTTCGGGCTGCGGATCTCGCGGACCACCTCGGACTTCTACGTGGCGTCGCGGACGGTCTCGCCGCTGCGCAACGCCTCGGCGATCGGCGGGGAGTACCTGTCGGCGGCCTCGTTCCTCGGGGTGGCCGGGCTGATCCTGGCGTACGGGGCGGACATGCTGTGGCTGCCGGTCGGGTGGACCGGCGGCTACCTGGTGCTGCTGGTGCTGGTCTCGGCGCCGCTGCGCCGCTCGGGCGCGTACACGCTGCCGGACTTCGCCGAGGCGCGGCTGGAGTCGATGGCGGTGCGGCGGGTCACCAGCGTGCTCGTCGTCCTCATCGGCTGGCTGTACCTGATGCCGCAGTTGCAGAGCGCGGGGCTGGTGCTGCGGACCGCTGCGGGCACCCCGGTGTGGGTGGGCGCGGTGCTCGTCGCCGTCGTCGTGACCATCAACGTGCTGTCCGGCGGCATGCGCAGCATCACGATGGTGCAGGCGTTCCAGTACTGGCTGAAGCTCACCGCGCTGGCCGTGCCGGTGCTGTTCCTGCTGATCGCCTGGCGGTACGACGCGGCCCCCGGGCTCGGCGGCGACACCCCGCCGGTGTTCGCCGAGCGCACCACCGTGTCGGTCGGCGCGGACATCACCGTGCGGGTGGCCGTCCCGGTCACCGTCGACGTCCGCGGCCGGGTGGACGGGGCCGGGCACGCCGGGCCGCTCACCCTGACGGCGGGGGAGCACGCCATCGCCCGCGACACCGCCGTCACGTTCCCGGCGGGCGCGGCGGTGCCGCACGTGTCGGAGCTGCCGGTGCGCACCGGCACCGAGTGGTCGCAGCCGCTGGCCGGACGCGAGTACCCGATGTACGCGACGTACTCGCTGATCCTGGCCACGTTCCTGGGCACCATGGGGCTGCCGCACGTGCTGGTGCGGTTCTACACCAACCCCGACGGCCGGGCCGCGCGCCGCACGACGGTGCTGGTGCTCATCCTGCTCGGCGCGTTCTACCTGCTGCCCGCGCTGTACGGGGCGCTCGGCCGGATCTACACCCCCGAGCTGCTGATGACCGGCCGGACCGACGCGGTGGTGCTGACGCTGCCGGGGCGGCTGGTCGGCGGGACGCTCGGCGACCTGCTGAGCGCGCTGGTCACGGCGGGGGCGGTGGCGGCGTTCCTGTCCACCTCGTCGGGGCTGACGGTGTCGGTGGCCGGGGTGATCGCGCAGGACATCCTGCACGGCGGGGTGCGGTCGTTCCGGGCGGCGACGCTGCTGGCGCTGTTCGTCCCGCTGGGGCTGGCGCTGGCGGCGCGGGCGCTGGCGGTGGCGGACGTGGTGGGGCTGGCGTTCGCGCTGGCCGCCTCCACCTTCTGCCCGCTGCTGGTGCTGGGCATCTGGTGGCGGCGGCTGACCGTGGCCGGGGCGCTGGCCGGACTGGTGGCGGGCGGCGGGCTGGCGGGCACGGCCGTGGTGTGGACGATCGTCGGCGGGCCGCCCGGCGGGCCGGCCGGGGCGCTGCTGGCCCAGCCCGCCGCCTGGACGGTGCCCGCCGCGTTCGCCGTGATGATCCTGGTCTCGCTGGCCACCCCGCGCAGCGTGCCCGCCGGGGTGGCGCGCACCATGGTCCGGCTGCACGCCCCCGAGACGCTGGCCGTCGACCGGGGCGCCTGGCGGCCCAAGGGGGTGTGACCGGCCGTCAGGGGTACGGGGTCGGGCCGGGCGGCGGCAGGGTGTGATCACCCATCATGATCAATGATGCGGGCTACGCAGCCTTCAGCACCCGGGCTCGGTCGAGGAACTCCTCGACCTCCTTCACCTTGGAGTATGGCTGTAGGCGATGCACGAGGTCGGTGACGGTCGCCCTGATACGGGTCGAGGCGACCTGCCCCGCCAGGTCGAGCACTACCGCGGCGTCCGCCGCCGCTTTCGCCGGATCGGCATCCGCGCGGTGCAGATGAGAGATCGCCCGCGTGGCGTAGGAAAGAGCTCCCCGGCGAGCCCGTCCTTGCCTGCCGGCGTCTGCGATCGACTCGTCGGCGAAACGCAAGGCGTCGTTGGCCGCCTTGGCGTCCCGGAAGCACATGGCGGCTTCACCGAACAGATAGGCGACGTCGATGAACCGTGCCCATTCCGGCTCCTCGTCCCGGTTGACGCGCTGGAAGATCCGTTCGGCGTTGGCGACCGCCCTGGCCGCCTCCCGCTTCATGCCGAGAGCCGCCAGAGCCCTTCCCTCCAGGACGTACAGGTCCGCCATGCAGGCCGCCGACATCTCCGGCTTGATGCCGCGCTGACCGGTGCGGGCGAGTTGAAGGGCCTCTCGGGGGTGGCCCAACAGGTTGGCCTGGTCCGACATCCCCGCGAGCACGTGCGCGCCGAGTGCGGCGTTTCCGGATGCCTGCGCCAACGAGAGCGACTGGATCAGGTACCTCTGGGCGAGCCCGTGCTGCCCATCGTCGTACGCCATCCATCCAACGAGGTAGCACTGCTCGCTCGCCGCCTCGTAAAGGGCACGCATGATCGTTTCAGGATGCCGCTCTCTCAGCAGGGGGAGCACGTAGTCGTTCATGTAGGACAGCAGGGCCATGCGAGCGTGACCGCCGCCATGCATGACGTCCATCTGCTGGAAGAGACGGAACATCTCGCGGATGCCCTCGACCTGTTTCATGCCGACCCGGCGCGGGCCGTGGCCGTCTGTGAGTTCACCGAGGGAGGCGACGAGCCAGTCTCGCGAAGGCGCGGCGAGAGCGGAGAGCACGAAGGGGGCCTTGATGATCATGGACCGGCGTTTCATGTCGGCCTTCCCCAGTTCAAGGACTTTCACGACGGTGTGGGACGCATCAGAGGCGTAGAGCAGGGTGCGGTCGACGAGAGTTCCCTCGTCGGTCATCCCGAAGTCGGCCGGCGCCACCCGACGTCCCAGACGCTCGGACAAGGCTTCGGCGATCAGAGAAGGAACCGGAGGGCGCGGCTTCTGCCCGAGGGTGACCCATCGGTACACCGCAGAGTAGTCGTAGCCGAGGCTGTGGCCGCGAGCAGCGCCGAGCGCGTTGACCCGATGCGCCAGGCCCGCCTCGCTGTACCCTGCCTCCCTGGTGAGGGTGGCCAGTTCTTCGTTCCGTTTCGAGGACATGGAGCTCCTCTTGCTGCCGGGCGGCCCAGTAACGGCACCCTAACCATTCTGCGCTTGGACTATCGCTCCCTACGTGGTGACGCTGCACTTCACATGGTCTCGCACATGGTGACTGCCTGATTTCGGACTGCTGTCCTTGCAGTACATCCGAGAGATAAGGCAGAAGGTGGAAGATCCATGAGCTTCGGCAGACCCACCGCAACCCGCGCCGGCAACCTGGCCGACCGGCGCGGCGACTCTTCCCTTCCGGACGCCCCGGAACGGCCTGCCCGTCACTTCCAGGTGGGCGGTGACGAGCGGCGTGAGCATCTGGAGGCGCTGCGCCGGGTGGTGTGCTTCGAGACCTCGTTCATCGCCCGCTTGGTGACGTGGCTGGACGCCGACTCCATGTACCTGCGCGTGGTGAACGCGGACGCGGCCCAGCTCGCCGAGGACATCGGCTGTCGGGCTGAGGAGGACGGCGGCTACTCGTTCACCTGGTCGTGGGGCGACCCGATCGGCCCAGCCGACGACCTGAACGGTGCGGTCAGGGCGATCAGGCGCGTCCTGGCCTCGGGCTGCTGAGATGTTCGGACTCGACCTGGGCGGTTTCCTCGCCTATTCGGCGTGGCTGCTGGCCGTGGGGATCATGATGGGCCTGCTCGGCGGATGGGTGCTGGGCGTGCTGGGCCGCTCGGGTCGGCACCGTTACCGCCGCCGTCAGCGGCGCCGCTGACGGCGGCGGCCGTTCCATGGGCGCATCCGGTGGTACGGAATGAGCAAGGCCCGCTGGCAAGGACTCGGCGGTGCCCGGCTACCTGACGACGTTCACCGCCGGTACCGGATGATCGACCGTCGGGCGACAGCAACCACGACGGCATCAGCGGCGAGACCGGAACCGGCGACATCGACCTGTCACTCGTCCGCGAGTTCGTGTGACGGGGCGGCGGGCCGAGGGCTCCACCCATAAAAGTCCGGAAAGTGCTAGCGCGAAAGCGTGGTGATGCCATGCCCTAAAAATCGGGCGAGAACTCATCACCTCCCGGCCTGTCGCAAGGGAGGACATTGGCATGCCTCGATTCGAATTGCATCACCATGCCGAAACAGATGGCTAACCCATGTCTGGCAACGGGTCAAAGATGGAAGTAATGTTGAGGTGCCCGGGCATTCGAGAAAAGCGGCTCAAGGAGAAGCCCATGACGACGATTCTCGCGCCGACCAAGAACCCGAGGGACTACGTCACACCTGAGATCTGGGACAGGGAGATCGCCCTGCTCACCCGCGACAACCCGTTCGACGTGGTGATGGCCGAGCGCATCCTGGGCCAGGCCATCGCCTACCTGATCACGGCCATGAACCACCAGGGCGAACCGCTCGGCGTCGGTCAGCTCGTGGACTACGGGGTCCACGCCCTGATCCTCGACACCCGGGTCTACCGGGAGTTCTGCCACCGGCACAACAACGGCAAGTTCCTCGACCACATCCCCGAGATCGAGCGCAAGTGCGACGGTACCGTCGAGCGCACCGCCCGCGTGATCGAGGCGGAGGGCTTCGAGGTGGACTGGCCGCTCTGGCAGCACGACTTCGCCAAGTGCAGCCCGTGCGCCCCGGGCACCAACCCGCACTAGCCGAACGACCGCCCCGATCAAGGGAGGCCCCGCCGAACGGCGGGGCCTTCTCGTTTTACTCGAGCCCCGAGTGAACCGGCAGCCGCAGCAGTAGCGTTGCCCCCATGAGTCGCAAGTACGAAGGCTGGGCGCAGCAGCATCCGACAAAGACCTTGATCGACCCGGACGAAGGTCCAGTGGAGATCGACGTCGAGATGGTTCCGCTGATGGAGGCCCTGTGGGCCAACGGCTACACGACGATCATGAGCTGTCAGGACATAGGCGAATCCATCCTGACCGGAGGGACCGCAATTCCCGAACACCTGTGGGAGAAGACGGCGGCCTTCTACAAGGGGGCGGCCTGGCTGAAGGTCCCCGCCGATGACGGGATCGAGCTGATGAAGCTCTTCGAGCCGATCTTCCGGCCCGGCGAGTGGCTGGCGCAGGTTCCGATCATGCCGGGCGGCCTGTGCTCGTGGGCCTCGATCCACTTTCCCCGGGAACAGATCGGCGAGGCGGTGGCGCTGCTGGAAGCACGGCTCGCATCTGGGACGACCGCCGTTTGAGGAGACAGCTCAGTCCCTCCCAGCCTGGAGCCTTTACCCTGGAGTTCTCATCTTCCCCATGAGGTGTTGAAACCTCTGAGCCGTCAGGGGTACGGGGTCGGGCCGGGCGGCGGCAGGGTGCCCGGGGGCGGTGGAGCGTACCCGGGCTGCGCGGGAGGCGGCGGCACCTGTCCGGGCGGCGCGGGCGGCTCCAGATGTGCGTAGCCCGGCTGGGCGAGGGGCTGCGGCTCAGGGGCGGCGGGCGCCTCCCCGCCGGAGACCCGCTCCTTGGCCCTGCGGCCCAGACGGCGTGCCGACTCGGCGGCCGCCTGCGCCGCCCCCGTCGCGGTGCGCAGGACGGCGGCGCGTTCCACCGTGGTGCCGCTCACCCGGTCGGCCAGCGTGCGGCGCCGGCCGCCCAGCATCGGCAGCGCGTTGAACAGGAACAGGACCACCGCCGCCGCCCACACCGCGAACGACAGCAGGAACTGGCCGAGCACCAGCAGGATGCAGGCCACCGAGTACAGGCCGCTCTCCGACGCCGTGGTGACGGTCGAGCGCAGCAGCGACCGCCCGACCCCGGGACGCGCCCCGTCCCCGCCGCGCACCCGCAGCCCCAGCAGGCCCTTGCCGAGGGTGCGCCCGGCGAACTGCAGGGCGGCGAACTGGTACAGCAGTTGCAGCGCGATCAGCGCCGCGAAGCCCTGGACGACGATGCCGACCGCGTCGTCCCACGCCTTCTGCCCGGCCGCGCGGGCGGCGCCGGCCACGTCGCCCTGCGAGCCGATCAGCTCGAAGACCCCGGCGGCGGCCACCGCCGTGCCCTGCGTGCTGACGTAGTCGACCAGCCGGGCGTAGGTGAGGGAGCCGATCCCCGCGACGATCGCCACCACGACCAGCGCGTCGATCAGCCAGGCGGCGAGCCTGCGCCCGACGGGCGCGGTGGACGCGACGGGCGGCGCCTGCGGGGGGACGGGGAACGGACCTGGGGCGCCCGGGAGAGGGCCGCCGGGAGGGGGAGCGCCGTACAAGAACGGACCTTCCTGACAGGCGGGCGGAATGGCTTGATCGAAGCCTACGGGGGAACGGGCGGGCGGACCGGGCGCACGGCGTCATCTGCCCGATATCGGCCGGACCCTTGACGGTGGGCGCACCGGTGTGCCGTTCGTCGCACGGATTCGACCGTTCGCCGATAGCGTCCGGCGGATCGGCGCAGCCGCCCAGCGGCTCGCCGAAGCCCTGCGGGAGCCCCCTCCACCCACGGGCGGAAGCTTCCTACCGTGACGTGACCCCCGTCACAGCCGAGGAGGGATCTCGTGACCGTCGATAAGGACGCCGGCGGCGTGCAGACGCCGTATGAACGGGTGCAGCGCACACCCGAGTTCCAGGAGCTGCGGCGCCGCTTCCGCGCCTTCGCGTTCCCGGCCACCGTGGCCTTCCTGGCCTGGTACCTGCTGTACGTGGTGCTGTCGGGCTGGGCCCGCGGCTTCATGGGCACCCAGGTGGTCGGGTTCATCAACGTGGCGCTGATCTTCGGCCTGCTGCAGTTCGTGTCCACGTTCCTGATCGCCTGGCTGTACTCCCGGCACGCCGAGCGCAAGCTCGACCCGATGGCCGCCGACCTGGCCGCCCAGGTGGAAGGAGGCCGCAAGTGAGCCACGAGACCCTGGCGATCCTGCTGTTCCTGGCGTTCGTCGGCGGCACGCTCGCCATCACCGTGTGGGCCGGCCGCAACACCAAGAGCGCCTCGGACTTCTACGCCGGCGGCCGGTCGTTCTCCGGCGTGCAGAACGGGCTGGCGATCGGCGGCGACTACATGTCGGCCGCCTCGTTCCTCGGCATCGCCGGGCTGATCGCGCTGTACGGCTACGACGGCTTCCTGTACTCGATCGGCTTCCTGGTGGCCTGGCTGGTGGCGCTGCTGCTGGTCGCCGAGCTGATGCGCAACAGCGGCAAGTACACGATGGCCGACGTGCTGGCGTTCCGGATGAGCCCCCGCCCGGTGCGCACCGCCGCCGGGGTGTCGACCATCACCGTGTCGATCTTCTACCTGCTGGCCCAGATGGTCGGCGCGGGCGCGCTGGTGGCCCTGCTGTTCGGGTTCACCTCCGACTTCGCCAAGGGCGCCACCATCGTGCTGGTCGGCGCGCTGATGATCGTGTACGTGGTGGTCGGCGGCATGAAGGGCACCACCTGGGTGCAGATCGTCAAGGCCGTGCTGCTGATGGGCGGCGCCACCCTGGTCACCCTGCTGGTGCTGACCAAGTTCGGGTTCAACCTGTCCACCCTGCTGCGCGACGCGGCCGAGCAGAGCGGCAAGGGCGAGGCGTTCCTGGAGCCCGGCCTGCGCTACGCCACCGAGGCCCAGGGCCTGGCCGGCAAGCTGGACCTGATCAGCCTGGGCCTGGCGCTGGTGCTGGGCACCGCCGGCCTGCCGCACATCCTGATCCGCTTCTACACCGTCCCCACCGCCCGCGACGCCCGCAAGTCGGTGCTGTGGGGCATCGGCATCATCGGCTCGTTCTACCTGCTCACCCTGGTGCTCGGCTTCGGCGCCGCCGCCCTGGTGGGCACCGCGGAGATCGCCAAGGCCAACCCGGCCGGCAACACGGCGGCGCCGCAGCTCGCCCAGGAGATCGGCGAGCAGATCTTCGGCGAGGTGGGCGGCACCGTCCTGCTGGCGGTGATCGCCGCGGTGGCGTTCGCGACCATCCTGGCGGTGGTGGCCGGGCTCACCCTCGCCTCGTCCTCCTCGTTCGCCCACGACCTGTACGCGCACGTGTTCCGGCGCGGCCAGGCCACCGAGCGGGAGGAGGTCCGGGTCGCCCGCGTCTCCGCGTTCGTGATCGGCGCGGTGGCGATCGTGCTCGGCATCTTCGCCCAGCGCCTGAACGTGGCGTTCCTGGTGGCGCTGGCGTTCGCGGTGGCCGCCTCCGGCAACCTGCCCGCGATCCTCTACAGCCTGTTCTGGAAGAGGTTCAACACCGCGGGCGCGGTCGCGGCCATCTACGGCGGCCTGGGCTCGGCCGTGCTGCTGGTGATCTTCTCCCCGGTGGTCTCCGGCTCCGAGAAGGCCCTGTTCACCGGCTCGGACTGGTCCGTCTTCCCGCTGGAGAACCCGGGCATCGTGTCGATCCCGATCGGCTTCCTGTGCGGCTGGCTGGGCACCGTCCTCAGCAAGGAGTTCAACGCGGCCAAGTACGCCGAGATCGAGGTCCGCTCCCTCACCGGCGCGGGCGCCGAACAGGCCGCCACCCACTAGAGACCTCCGGTCCCGACCCGACCCTGGTGGCGCTCGGCAGGGACGGGACCGGCGGACAACGGGGTCGTCCCCTCCTCGGAGGCGGGGACGACCCCTCACTTCACAGCGACCACGCAGTTCACAGCGACCACGCAGTTCACAGCGACCACGCAGTTCACAGCGACCACGGACAGACCCCCACAGGTGAACCGGAGCGGAGCACCAGCGGAGCTCCGGTTCACCTGAGCGGTCCGGGCACCGCAGCCGGCCCGTCCGGAGCGAGCCGCCAGGCGAGCGCAGGACGGGTCGGCGAGGATGCCCGGATCCGCCGGCGGGGGGTGTGGGGGGTCGCCCCCCACAAAGAGTCGTCCCCCCACAAAGAAACGCACCGGCGTTCGCACGCCGGTGCGTTTCCTGTGCCCGGGTTCCCCGAGTACCCGAGGCGGGATCAGAAGGTGCCGACCGGAGCCTGGTAGGTCTTGGCCAGCTCGGACTCGGTGGCCTGCTGGACGATCACCACGCCGCCCGGGGCCTCCTTGTTGGGCTGCGTGATGTAGGTCTTGCGGGTGGCGGGCTTGTCCCAGTAGGAGAAGTCCATCGGGGTGCCCAGGCCGTCGTCGAAGGCGTTGGTGCCCCGGTGCGCCTTGATCAGGCCCTCACGGGTGAGGTCCTTGGCCTCGCAGGCCTTCTTCAGCGCCTCGGTGACGATCTTGGCCCCGCCGTAGCCGTTCACCACACCGCTGTCCAGCGGCTGGCCGGGGTACTTCTTGGCGTAGTCGGCGGCCAGCTTCTTGATCGCCGGCAGGTCGGCGCTCATCGGGGCGCCGGCGGTGGCGATGAAGAAGCCCTGGGTCAGCGCCGGCGCGGCCGCGGTGGCCAGCAGCTGCGGCGAGAACGCCGAGTTGCTGCCCAGGATCGGCTGCTTCATCCCGCGGGAGCGGGCGATGCCGGCCAGCGAGGCCGCCTGCCGGGGGCCGGCGCTGATCAGGATCGCCTTGACCCCGGCCTGGTTGAGCGCGGCGACCTGCGAGCTCATGTCGTTGTCGGTCGCCTTGATCTTCTGCTCGACGATGGTGAGGTTGTTCTTCCCGGCGGCGTACTTGGCGCCGCGCAGCGCCGAGCCTCCGTAGTCGCCCTCGAAGTAGACGTGGCCGATCTTGTCACCGGACTTGATCATCTTCTTGTCCAGCATCCACTGGACGCCGTTGATCATGTCCACGTCGTAGGTGGTGCCGGTGACCTGGATGTACTGGTTGCCCAGCAGCGCGGTGGTCCAGGCGCTCGGGATGGTGAAGATCTTGTCGGACTCGATCCGCTGCTTGACCGCGCTGACCATCGGGGACCCGAGGAAGTGCGGCAGGGCCAGCACCGAGCCGCTCAGCTCGCTGTAGATCGACACGGCCTTCTGCGGGTCGTAGCCGTGGTCGCGGACCACCGCCTCGATGGTCCGCCCGCAGATGCCGCCGGCCTTGTTGATCTCCTCGAAGTGCAGCTGCTGGGCGTTGGTGATGCTCTTGCCCAGCGGGGCGTACACCCCGGTCAGGTCGGTGGCCAGACCGAGCTTGATGGTCTTGTCGGTCACGCCGGGGCCCTGCTTGACCCCGTCGGCGCCGGTGCCGCCGGAGCCGCCGGTGGCCTTGTCGCTGGCGCAGCCGGCCGCCGTGGCGGCCAGCACCAGCGCGGTGAGCGACACCGCCGTCTTGCGAAGGGTGGACTTCATGCTGCTTGCTCCTCGGGTTTCATTCGGGGAGAGGGGGTGGACTTCCGGCGGGAGGCGGTGGACGCGCGCAGGCGATGCCACAGCCCCATCAGCCCGCCGGGAAGGAACAGCACCACGGCGACGACGATGGCGCCGTAGAGGATGCGGGACGCCTCGGCGGGGGAGACGCCCCCCGAGCCGGGTGCCGCGATCAGCGGCAGGCCGTCGGCGTAGCGGGTGAACAGCGGGGGCAGCATCGACACGAACACCGCCCCGATCACCGCTCCGGCGACCGTGCCCAGCCCGCCGATCACGATCATGGCCAGGTACTCCAGGGACAGCAGGAGCCCGAAGTAGTCCGGCACGGTCCGGCGGAACGCCATGGCCAGCAGCACTCCCGCCAGCCCGGCGTACATCGACGACACCACGAACACCGCGGCCCGGTAGCGGGCCACCGGGACGCCCATCACCCCGGCGGCGATCTCGTGGTCGCGGATGGTGTTCATCGCCCGGCCGGGCCGGCCGTTCAGGATGCCGCGGGCGATCCAGGCCGCCAGCACCAGCAGCACCAGCGCCAGGAACCACAGCTTCTCCAGCGCCCGGAACGGCACCTGCAGCACCACCAGTTCGGGGGTGTCGCCGAAGCTGAACCCGGCGATCTCCAGCGGCGGCACGTCCCGTCCGTTGGCGCCGCCGGTCACCGCGTGCGCGTTGTGCAGGATGTGCTGGCCGATGAAGATCAGCGCCAGCGAGGCGATGCCCAGGTAGGTGCCGCGCAGCCGCCCGGCGATCGGGCTGAACAGCCCGCCGGCGATCCCGGCCAGCAGCACCGCCAGCACCGCGGCCACCGGGGTGGGCAGGCCCAGCCCGGTCAGCTCGTGCCCGGAGTCCCCGGCGAAGTACACGTACCCGTACGCGCCGACCGCCAGGAAGAACGCGTGGCCCATGGACAGCTGCCCGGTGGAGCCGGTCAGCAGGTTCAGCCCGATCGCCCCGATCGCCGCGGCCATCGCGAACAGCCCGGCCTGCAGCAGGAACGCCTCGGCGTAGAACGGGATCGCCGCCATGACCACCAGGCCGGCCGCCAGGGCGGCCAGCTTCGGCGCGGCGGCCGGAAGGGAGGAGGTGCGCTCAGACACGGGCCAGCTCCCTCGTCCCGAACAGCCCGGCCGGCCGGATCAGCAGGATCACGATCATCACCAGGTACGGGGCGATCTCGCCGATGCCGCGGCCCAGGAACGTCAGGTCGTTCTGGTAGCCGCTGGCCAGCGACTCGGTGAGCCCGATGATCAGCCCGCCGACCAGCGCGCCGGTGGTGGAGTCCAGCCCGCCGAGGATCGCCGCCGGGAACGCCTTGAGCGCCACCAGCGAGGTCGACCGGTCCAGCCCGGGGGTGGGGAAGACGGTCAGGAACAGCGCCGCCACCGCCGCCAGCGCCCCGGCGACCGCCCAGGCGCCCAGCGAGACCCGGTTCAGCCGCACGCCCATCAGCGCGGCGGTCTCCCGGTCCTCGGCGGCCACCCGCATCGCCACGCCCCAGTTGGTGAACCGGAACGCCAGCAGGAAGCAGGTGATCAGGGTGGCCGCGGTCACCAGGGCGGCCAGCCGGGTCTGCGGGACGCTGATCCCGGCGAACTCGATCACCGTGCTCTGCCAGGGGTCGCCCATGGACAGCACGTCGGTGCCGATCTGGCGGGTGAGCTCGGTGGTGATCAGGATGTCCACCCCGATCGTCACGATCGCCAGCACATGGTGGTCGCCGGCCCGGGACCGGCGCAGCACCAGCACCTCCACCAGCGCGGCGACCACCGCGGCGATCGCCACCCCGGCCAGCAGCGCCGGCCAGAAGCCCAGCGGGTCGACCAGCTTGGCCACCGCGAAGCCGCCGACCAGCAGCAGCGAGGCGTGGGCGAAGTTGACGACCTCGGTGGCCTTGAAAATGATCACGAAACCGAGGGCGATCAGCGCGTACACCGAGCCGACCGACACCCCGTTGACCAGTAGTTCCAGGAAGGTGGTCACGCGTGCTCCCCGTTCGCCTCCGGACCGCCGTGAGGCACGCCCCTCCGTCGTCGCGTGCTCACTCGTTCCTCGCTCCGCGCGCTCCTCCTGCGGGACGCGCCGCGCTCCTCCGGCTCACTCATGCGTTCTCCTGCTCCTTGGCCGCCTGCTCGCCCAGGTAGGCGCGGATCACCTCGGGATCGCTCTGCACCACCGCGGGCGGACCGGAGGCGATCTTGCGGCCGAAGTCCAGCACGGTCACCTCGTCGGCGAGCCGCATCACCATGCCCATGTCGTGCTCGACCAGCAGGATCGAGATGCCCAGGTCGGCGCGGGCGGCCACGATGACCTCGGCCATCTGGCGGCGCTCGCCCCCGTTCATCCCGGCCACCGGCTCGTCCAGCAGCAGCAGCCTGGGCTCCATCGCCAGCGCGCGGGCCAGCTCGACCCGCTTCTGCACGCCGTACGGCAGCATCCCGACCGGCGCGTCCAGGTACTGCGCGACGCCCACGTAGCGGGCGATCTCGCGGACCCGCTCGCGGTGCCGGCGGTCCTCCCGCCGGGCCGCCGGCAGCCGCAGCCCGGAGCCCAGGAAACCGGCCCGGGTCAGCCGGTGCCGGCCGAGCATGATGTTGTTCTCCACGCTCTGCAGCTTCGACAGCGCGATGTTCTGGAACGTGCGGGCCACGCCCAGCGCCGCGATCTGGTGCGGCGCCATCCTCGTCAGCTCGGCGTCGCCGAAGCGGACGCTGCCGGAGGTGGCCCTGTACACGCCCGACAGCACGTTGAAGCACGTGGACTTGCCGGCACCGTTCGGGCCGATGACGGCGTGGATGCTGCCGGGTTCGACGGTGAAACCGACATGGTCGAGTGCGGTGATCCCGGCGAACTTCACCGTCAGGTCGGTGACCTGCAGCGCGCTCGGCTCGCTCATCCGGCCCACCTCTCCAGCGCGGGCGGCCGCTTGAACTCCAGCGCGGCGTCCTCGTCGTCGCCCAGGCCCAGGTAGCGGCGGCGGACCTCGTCGGTCGCGGCCAGTTCGCCGGCCGGGCCGGACAGCGTCACCCGGCCCACCTCCAGCACGTAGGCGGTGGTGGCCAGGCGCAGCGCCAGCGCGGCGTTCTGCTCGATCAGCAGCACCGCGGTGCCCTGCCGGTTGATCTCGGCGATGCACTCGCCGATCCGCTCGGCCATCAGCGGGGCCAGCCCCAGCGTCGGCTCGTCCAGCAGCAGCACCCGGGGCCGCGCCATCAGCGCCCGGCCCATGGCGAGCATCTGCTGCTCGCCGCCGGACAGCAGCCCGGCCCGCTGCCTGGCGCGCTCGGCCAGCACCGGGAACAGCTCCAGCACCCGTTCCCTGGCCGCGGAGACCCCGGAGCGGTCCCGGGCGCCCAGCGCCCCGGCCCGCAGGTTCTCCTCCACGGTCAGCCGTCCGAAGATGCGCCGTCCCTCGGGCACCTGGACCACCCCGGCGGCGACCACCGCGTGCGGCTTGAGCCCGCTCAGTGTGCGGCCGCCCAGGGTGACCGTGCCCGCGTCGATCGCGCCACGGTGAAACGGCAGGGTCCCGGAGATGGCCCGCAGCAGCGTGCTCTTGCCCGCACCGTTGGCCCCCAGCACGGCGGTCACCGTGCCCTCGGGAACCTCCAGGGAGACCTCGCGCAGCGCCTGCACGGCCTTGCCGTAGCTCACCGAGAGTCCGCCGACCGCGAGTGTCCCACTCGCCATGGCACCTCCCATCGATTCGTGTGGGAGGCACACCAGCATGTGAGCTGTGACACCGTCCAGCGCCCGGGACAAGTCGGGTCAGGTGTCCAACTGAATCCGGTTCAGGTTGTGCGCGCTCACAGTCGGACCCCGTTTCGGGTCCCCCCGGTACGAAGCACCGGACGGCGCGTGGCAGGGTGATGCACGTCACCGAGGAGGAGGCGACCTTGCCTGCTGCCATGCCCGTTACGCCTGATCAGGATCTGGCCGCGGTGGCCGGCGCGGCGTCGCGGCGGCTGCTGGAACGGCTCGACGATCTCATCGAACGAGTGATCGCCGAGATCGTCGCCGACGACCCCGCCTACACCGACTTTGTGCCGCACGACGACCTGTGGCAGACGATCCACCGGATCCTGCGCGAGAGCATCGACCACATGGCGCGCCGCGCGCTGGGCGAGGAGCCGGTGGTCACCACCGCGGTGGTGATCGGCCGCCGGCGCGCCGAGCAGGGCCTGCCGCTGGAGTCGCTGCTGCGCGCGTTCCGGGTCGGCGGACGGATCTGCTGGGAGGCGATGATCGAGGTCGTCTCCGAGGCCGACCCCGGCTCGCTGCCGGTGCTGCTGCGGTTCGCCAGCATCGTCTGGCACACCAACGAGATGCAGTCCAACGCGGTCTCCGAGTCCTACCGGCGGACCGAGTCGGAGCTGCTGCGGCGCAGCGGCGAGCGGATGGCGGCGCTGCTGGACGCGCTGCTGGAGGGCCGCGGCGCCGACGGCGGGCTGGCCAAGGCCGCCGCCGCCGCGCTGGACCTGCCGATGAACGGCCGGTACGCGGTGGCGGTGCTGCGCTCGCCGCGCCGCGACGACGGCTTCGAGCGGCCCGAACGGGTCGGCGGGCTGCGGTTCGTGTGGCGGATGCGCGCCGACGCCGACGTGGCCGTGGTGGAGCTGGGCGGGCTGGAGCCGCAGGACGTGGCGGCGGCGCTGCGGCCGCTGTTCGCCGGGCAGGCCGGGATCAGCCCCGCGGTGGACGGGCTGGCGGCGCTGGGCCGGGCCCGCTGGCTGGCCGAGGTGGCGCTGCAGACCTGCCGGCCGCAGGACCACCGGATCGTCCGGCTGGACGAGCGGCTGCCGGCCGCGCTGGTGGTGTCCCAGCCGGAGCTGTCCGGCTATCTGGGCGACACGGTGCTCGGCCCGCTGGACGCCCTGGACCCGGCGGACCGGGAGGTGCTGCTGGAGACCCTGGCGACCTGGCTGGACTGCGAGGGCTCGGCGGCGCGGACCGCCGGCCGGCTGTACTGCCACCGCAACACCGTCTTCAACCGGCTGCGCCGGCTGGAGCAGCTCACCGCGCGCTCGCTGCACCGGCCGCGCGACGTGGTGGAGCTGGCGCTCGCCCTGGACGCGCTGGACCTGGTGGCGCCGGACAACCCGCGGGAGCCCCGCACGGCCTGACCGGCCGGCCGCCGCTCAGCTGATCCGGTGCGGGTCGATCCGGGCCCACTCGGCGTCCCACAGGGCGTACCGGATCCGGTCGCAGTGCCGCCGCACCAGCCAGTAGACGCCCAGCAGCGGCAGCCCCACGCCCAGCGCCCCGCCGCCGGCGGCGTACGCGGTGTCGACCAGGGTGCGCGAGTGCGGCCGGGGCCGGGCGACGGGGTCGCCGGAGCGGTCCACCCAGATCCGCCTGTGGGCGCCCGCCTCGGCGTTCTTCCACGCCGGGATCCGCCCGGCGCGGACCGAGCCGTCCGGGGCCCGCCAGGTCGCCTGCACGGTCTTGTGCAGGTACCGGTCGCCGGTCACGCCGCCGGGCCCGGTCACCGTGGCCGTCACCTCCCACCGGGTGGCGTGCTGGTGGCGCTCGGCCCGCATCCCCGAGTCGTACGCCCACGAGCCCGCCCACACCGCCAGCAGGGGAGCGGTGAGCAGGAACACCGCGGTGAGCACCACGCCCACCGCCCACTGGGCGCGATCGACCCGCCGGCGCATCCCGTTGCGGTCGAAGCCGAATCGCCGCCGCAGGCGCCCCAGCCGGGTGGGCGCCCTGCCGCCCTCTGGCCGGCGCATCGCTGTGCCACCTCCCGGGTAGGGGGTTCCCGTTGAGAGGTGTCGTACCCTCTGGTCAGACGGTATTCCCGCGCCGCGGGGCGGCCACACGACCGGCCTGTTCAGCGGCCGTCTCACCGGGCTCGGCGGGCTCGGCGGACTGGGCGGATTCGCCGGGCTCGGGGACTTCCGGTCCGGTCGGGCCGTGCCGGACCGCCAGTGCCAGCAGCGCGCCCAGCGCGCACAGTCCCGCGGTGATCAGGAAGATCTCCCGGTACTCGGTGCGCAGCGCCTCCTGGACCGCCGCCTGGTACTCCGCCAGCCGCCGCCGCGCCTCGTCGGCCGGCAGCCCGAACACCAGCGGCATCTGCAGGTCGGCGGTCAGCGAACGGAACCGGTGCAGGCCCCACGCGGTCAGCGCCGAGATGCCCAGCAGCATCCCCATCATCCGGGTCACCACCACCGCCGCCGAGGCCACGCCGTGCTGGGCGGCGGGCATCCCGCGCAGCCCCGCCGACGACACCGGCGCGATCACCAGCCCCAGCCCGAACCCGGTGACCACCAGGTCGACGTCCATCCGGGGCAGCGGCCCGTACGAGGCGGCGGCCAGATCGGCGGGCCAGCCCGCGATCAGCAGGTAGCCCACCGCCGACAGCGCCATCCCGGCGGCCATCGGCCACCGGTCGCCGATCCGGTGCGCCACCAGCCCGCCCAGCACCGCCGCGACCGGCAGCGCCGCCAGGAACCGCACCAGGATCAGCGCGCCGCCCACGTTGTCCTCGCCCAGCAGCGTCTGCGCGACGAGCTGCACGTCCACCAGTGTGACCATCAACGCCGCGCCCGACAGGAAGCTGACGCCCAGCGCCGCCAGGAACGGGCCCTTGCGCACCCCCGTCAGGTCCAGCAGCCGGGTCTTCGCGCGGACCTCCCACAGCACGAACGCGACCAGCACCGCCACGCCCAGCCCGATCACCGGCGGACCCCACGGCGGCAGCGGATCCTCGGTGGACTCGTTGTTGTACAGGCCCGCCACCAGCAGGCCCAGGCCCACCGCCAGCAGCACCCCGCCCAGCACGTCGATCCGCGGGCGGACGGCGGGCCGCGTCCCGGCCGGAACGGTGAACTGCACCGCCGCCATCGCGGCCAGCGCCACCGGCACGTTGATCCAGAAGATCGCCCGCCAGTCGCCCAGCCACGCCGCCACGCCCGCCCCGTACAGCGGGCCGAGCACGCTGCCGAGCTCCTGCGCCGCGCCGACCGCGCCCAGCACCACCGGGCGCCGCCGCTCCTCCCACAGGTCACCGGCCAGCGCCATGGTCACCGGCAGCAGCGCGCCCCCGGCCACCCCCTGCAGCACCCGTCCGGCCACCACCGTGACCAGATCGTCGGCGAACGCCGTCAACGCCGACCCGGCGGCGAAGAACAGCAGGCAGCCGTGCAGCAGCGGACGCCGCCCGTACCGGTCCGACAACCGGCCCAGCAGCGGCATCGCGGCCACATAGCCCAGCAGGAAGCCGGTCAGGATCGGAGTGGCCCGCTCCAGCCGGTTGATCGGGATGCCCAGATCGCCGATCACCTGGGTGAAGATGGTGGTGATCACATAGGCGTCCAGCGCCGCCAGCAGCACCACCGCGCCGCCGACGCCGATGGCGACGCCGCGCCCGCGAACCGGCCCGTCCATCGCCTACACCGGGGGCTTGAACGTGTAGGCGGAGTCGAACTCGGTGAAGGTGAGCACCACGGCGCCCTCCTGCCCGCCGCCCGCCGGCGGGACCACCCCGCGCATCTTCAGCAGCCGGTGGTCGGCGGCGGAGACCCACACATGCCCGGTCAGGTCCGTGGTCAGGCCCGGGATCAGCGCCGCCGCCGTCTCCCGGGGCACCGTCGCCCGCACCTTGTAGGCGTCCTTGCCGCCGACCTTCTCGCGCGCCTCCGTCTTCGGCGAACGCGCCACCGTCAGCAGCTTGGCCAGGCCCCGCTCGGGGTCCAGCACCGCCGACGGGTCGTACAGCGCGACGATCTGGCTCCTGGGCGCCTTCTGGTAGCCGGCACCGGTCAGGCCCTTGTAGTAGACGGTGTCGCCGACGAGCACGAAGTCGGTCTCCACCGTCAGGCCCGCCTGCTGGATCTGCAGGCTGCCCTGGGCGTCGCCGGACCTGAGCAGCTTCACGTCGCCGCCCCGCACGGCGATGTTCGGCTGCCCCTCGGTGGCGATGGTGAACGCGATGCTCCGCAGGGCGCGCATCGCGGCGGCCGACTGCTGCAGCGTCTGCTCGCCGGACGGCAGACCGGCCCCGTTCCCCGGCTCCGGGTCGGAGCCCCCCGAGCAGCCGGTGAGCGCGACCAGGCACGCGAGTACTGCGATGATCGGACCTCGGATCCAAGACATAGGCGGACCCTACCGACGGGCCGCCCGCTACGTCATCGCTCAGGAGTGATAACCGGTGATGTCCCCGATAGGTGTCGTACCGTGATTCTCGGTGGCCCGCCGTCACGCCCCGCGGCTATCATTGCCGCGGCGAGCACGGGTGGACCACGCGCCGCTCGTCGGGGGCGGTAGCTCAGCCGGTCAGAGCAGCGGACTCATAATCCGTAGGTCGTGGGTTCGAGCCCCACCCGCCCCACTCGGGCTTGGGGGGAGTGTGCTCAGGGGCCGTTCCGGCCTCCTTCGCCCGGGCGCCCTCGTCGTGTTTGCCCGGGGGGACGACCCCCCGGACCCCCCGTGTGGGGGCTCCGCCCCACGCCCCCGGGGGACCTGCAGGGTTCTTGGTTTCTGGTGCTGCAGGGTCTTTGTTCTTTGGGGTTGCGGGGGCTTCGTTCTTTCGCTTTTTGATCTTAGGGCTGGCCTTGCCTGGGGTTATTTGTGGGGTGGATCAGTCTCATGTGGATTATCTATTTCACAGATTCGGGTGACCGGGGCCACATTGTCCGGAGTCGGTTGTGTGCCGGGTCACTTCGGAAGGGTCGTGAGTGGTGCAGGTGTCGGGGTTCGGGGTCGGGACCTTCTCGGTGGAGGGGGTGGAGTTCCCGGGGCTCGTCGTGGGGGAGCGGGTGCTCGACCTGCGGGAGTTCGGTGGGTCGGTGCTCTCGCTGTTGGAGCGGTGGGACGAGGTCTGGGGCTTGCTGCTGGAGGTGGCGGAGGACGGTGAGGGGTTCGCGGGGGGCTCGTACTCGTTGGGGGAGGTGCGGGTTTGTGCGCCGTTGGCGCCTCGGCAGATCTTTCAGTCGGGGGCCAACTACCGGACCCATGTGATCGATCTGGCCGTGGCGCATCGGGTGCGGGAGGGGGACACCCGGCCGCTGGAGGAGCTGCGGGCCGAGGCCGCCGAGTTCATGGACGGGCGGGCTGCGGGGGAGCCCTATCTGTTCCTGGGGTTGCCTTCCGCGGTCACCGGGCCTTATGACGACGTGGTTCTTCCCGCCTGGTGCGAGCAGGGGGACTGGGAGCTGGAACTGGCCGCGGTGATCGGGCGGGTGGCGTTCCGGGTCTCCGTGGATGAGGCCCTGTCCTTCGTGGCGGGGTACACGATCGCCAATGACCTGACGGCTCGGGAGGCCGTTTTCCGTCAGGACGCGGGGGCGCTGGGGGCGGACTGGTTCAGGTCCAAGAACGCTCCGACGTTCCTGCCGTTGGGGCCTTACGTGGTGCCTTCGGCGTTCGTGGATCCGGGGGATCTGCGGGTGCGGCTCACCTTGAACGGCGAGGTGATGCAGGACGAGTCGACGGCGGACATGATCTTCGATGTGGCGCGGCTGGTGTCGGCGGCGTCGCAGGTCACCCCGTTGCTGCCGGGGGATCTGGTGATGACGGGGAGTCCGGCCGGCAACGGGTTGCACTGGGGGCGGCTGCTGCGGCCCGGGGACGTGATGGAGGGGTCCATCACGGGGCTGGGGGTTCAGCGGAACCGGTGCGTGGCCGAGGAGGTCCGGTGAATTCCTCTTCCTTCCCGTCTTCCTCCTCGTTCTCGTTCGATTCCGCGGATCCCGGGTCGTCCATCGCGGCGGCGGCCGCCGCCTTCTCCAACTGGGGTCGGTGGGGCGCCGATGACGTGCTGGGGACGGTCAACTTCATCGACGCCGAGGTGCGTCGGTCGGCCGCCTCGCTGGTGCGGCGGGGAGTGTCGTTCTCACTGTCGATGCGGTTCCAGAACGACGGGCCGCAGAAGGGGTGGCGGCGGCGCACCAACCCGGTGCACACGATGCTCGACACGGGGCTGGACGCCGTGTACGGGGACCAGGGGTTCCCGCACGGGTTCGGCGGGGCGGACGACATGGTCGTCATGCCCCTGCAGTGCGCCACGCAGTGGGACGGGCTCGGGCACATCTTCGACCACGGGAAGGCGTGGAACGGGCGGGACGCGCACCGGGTGGTGACCGGCGAGGGGGATCTGGTCACCGGGATCGAGAAGCTGGCCTCGCCCGTCGTCGGGCGCGGGGTGCTGCTGGACGTGGGGCGGGTGCTCGGCTCGGACGGGGAACTGCCGGACGGGTTCGCGATCACCGTCGAGCATCTTGCGGAGACCGCCGCGGCTCACGGGGTGGGCGTCCGGCGGGGCGACATCGTCTGCGTTCGTACGGGGCAGCTCGCCCGGGCCCGGCGTGAGGGGTGGGGGGATTACGCCGGCGGTCCTGCGCCCGGGTTGTCGTTCGGGACCGCAGGATGGCTGCACTCCACCCAGATCGCGGCCATCGCCACGGACACCTGGGGGTTCGAGGTCCGGCCGAACGAGTTCGAGGGGGCGTTCCAGCCCCTGCACCAGGTGGTGATCCCGCACATCGGGCTGCTGATCGGCGAGATGTGGGACCTGGACGCGCTGGCCGCCGACTGCGCCTCGGACGGCGTGTACGAGTTCTTCCTCACCGCCGCGCCGCTCCCGGTCACCGGGGCGGTCGGGGCGCCCGTCAATCCCATCGCCGTCAAGTGAGCGGAGGTCGAGACATGACCGCGGCGGGCCCCGCAGTGGGCAAGGTCCTCATCGTCGGCGGCGGCACCACCGGGTGCGCGCTGGCGATCCTGCTGGCCCGGGGCGGCGTGCAGGTGGAGATCGCCGAGATCCGGCCGGACTGGAACGTGCAGGGGTCCGGGATCACCCTGCAGGGCAACGCGCTGAAGGTGCTGCGCGAACTGGGCGTGTGGGAGGAGGTGCGGGCGTCCGGGTTCGGGTTCGACGGAGTGGGGATCCGCACGCCGGACGGCACGCTGGTGCACCAGGCCGAGGACATGAGGACCGGCGGGCCCGACCTGCCGGCCACGTTGGGGATGCCCCGGCCCCGGCTGCAGGAGATCCTCACCGCCGCCGTCACGGCGGCGGGGGTGCGGCCCCGGCTGGGCGTCACGGTCGCGGAGCTGTCGCCCGCCGGCGACGGCGTGGACGCGACGCTGACCGACGGGCACCGCGACCGGTACGACCTGGTCGTGGGGGCCGACGGGGTGCGGTCCCGGGTGCGCGGCATGATCGGCATCGACGTGGGGCCGGAGCCGGTCGGGATGGGGATCTGGCGGGTGCTCGCCAAGCGGCCCGCCGAGGTGACCCGCACCGACCTGATCTACGGCGGGCCCTGCCACATCGCCGGGTACTGCCCGATCAGCGACGAGCAGCTCTACGCCTACCTGGTCGAGGACGCCCGGCCGCGCGAGTCGGTGGACCCGGCCGCCAGGGCCGACGTCATGCGGGAGATGGCCGGGGCGTACGGCGGGCCGTGGGAGGAGATCGCCGCCGACATCAACGACCCGGCCCGGGTCAACCACACCTGGTTCGAGTCGCTGCTGGTGGACCGGCCCTGGCACCGGGGCCGCACCGTCGTGATCGGCGACGCCGCCCACGCCTGCCCGCCGACCCTGGCGCAGGGCGCGGCGATGTGCCTGGAGGACGCGTCGGTGCTCGCCGAGCTGCTGCTGGGCCGGGACCGGCTGGACGACGGGCTGTGGGAGGAGTTCATGGACCGCCGGTACGGGCGGGTCGCGATGGTGGTGCGCAACTCGCTGCAGCTCACCCGGTGGCTGCTGGAGCGCTCCCCGGACGCCGACGTTCCCGGGCTGATGCACGCCACCATGTCGGCGCTGGCGGAGCCGGCATGACCGCGGACGCGCCCACGATCGACGCGCACGCGCACGTCCTGCTCCCCGCCGTCGAGGAGGCGGTGGCCGGGCGGCCCGGCCTGCGCGCCCAGCGGGAACTGGACGCGCGCCGCAACGGCCCCGAGTCGGCCCGCGTCAGCGGCGCCATGGTGGCCGGGCGGATCGGGCGGCTCACCCGGGTGGAGGCGCGGCTGGCCGACATGGACGCCGCCGGGGTCGACGTGCAGATCGTCAGCCCCTCGCCGTCCCACTACCACTACTGGGCCGACCGCGACCTGGCCCGGACGCTGTACGAGCTGGCCAACGCGGGGGTGGCGGCGCACTGCGGGCAGGCCCCCGGACGGCTGTACGGGCTGGGGCTGGTCCCGCTGCAGCATCCGGACCTGGCGGTCGAGGCGCTCGACGACGCGCTGGCGCGGGGGCTGCGCGGCGTGGAGATCTCCTCGCACGCGCCCGGCCGTGAGCTGTCGGACCCCGGGCTGGAGCCGCTGTGGGCACGGGCCGCCGAACTCGGCGCGGTGATCTTCCTGCATCCGTTCGGCTGCACGCTGGACGAGCGGCTGGACCGGTTCTACCTGTCCAACATCGTCGGCCAGCCCGCCGAGAACGCCGTCGCGCTGTCCCACCTGATCTTCTCCGGGGTGCTGGACCGGCATCCCGGGCTCAAGGTGCTCGCCGCCCACGGCGGCGGCTACCTGCCGGCCTGCCTCGGCCGGTCCGACCACGGCTGGCGGGTGCGGCCCGAGGCCCGCACCTGCGCCGAGCCGCCCAGCTCCTACCTGCGGCGGCTGTGGTTCGACTCGCTGGTCTACGAGCCGGACGCGCTGCGCCGCCTGGTGGAGGCGGCCGACGCGGACCGGGTCGTGCTCGGCTCCGACCACCCGTTCGACATGGGCGTGGAGGACCCGGTCGCCCGGCTGGCCGCGGCCGGGCTGCCCGCCGACCAGCACCACGCCGTACGCGGCCGCAACGCCGCGGCCCTCTTCGACATCAAGGAGAACGGTCATGCCTGACCGGCTGATCACCCATCTGCGCCATGTGGACCTCGCCGTCCCCGACTTCGCCAGGCAGCGCGAGTTCTATGCCGGGGTGTGGGGGCTGACCGAGGTCGCCACCGACACCGGGCTGTCGTTCCTGGCGGCCGAGGGCTCGCCCGAGCAGTACGTCGTCCGGTTGCGCAAGGCCGAGGACAAGCGGCTCGACCTGATCGCGTTCGGCGCGGAGAGCACCGCCGACGTGGACGCGCTCGCCGAACGGCTGGCCGCCGCCGGGGTGAGGATCGTGCGCGAGCCGGGGCCGCTGGACACCCCCGGCGGCGGCTACGGGGTGCGCTTCTTCGACGTGGACGGCCGTACCGTCGAGGTCTCCGCCGACGTGGCGGTCCGCCGGCACCGCCGGATCGAGGAACGCGAGTCCATCCCGGTGCGGCTGTCGCACGTGGTGCTGAACGCCACCGACATCGAGGCCACCCGCCGCTGGTACGAGGAGCACCTGGACTTCGCGCTGTCGGACACGCTGATGCACCCGGCGATGGGCCACATGATGCACTTCATGCGGTGCAACCCCCAGCACCACAGCATGGCCATCGCACGGTGCCCGCACACCTCCCTGCACCACATCTCGTTCGAGATGCGCGGGATCGACGAGTACATGTACGCCACCGGGCGGGTGATCCGGTCGGGGGCGCGCAAGATCTGGGGACCGGGCCGCCACCTGGCCGGGAACAACACGTTCTCCTACTTCCTGGACCCGCACGGCAACACCGTCGAGTACACCACCGAGCTCGAACGGCTCGACGAGGACGCCTGGCACCCCCACGTCTACGACTTCACCCGGCCGGAGGTCTCCGACCAGTGGGGGACCGCCAACCCGATGAACGAACTCGTCGCCAGGGAGTCGTTCAACGACCCCGACCGCGGCGTCTTCGTCGCCCCGCCCGTCTGATCAGGAAGGTCCCGCAGTGCGCCTCGCCACCATCGAGCACGCCGGCCGCACCCAGGCCGCCGTCGTCGCCGGGGACGCCGTGCACCCGCTCGGCGTCCCCCTGCTGGACCTGATCAGGTCCGGCACGCTGCCCGACGTCCCGCCGGGCCCCGGCGTCCCGCTGGCCGAGGTGACGCTGCGGGCCCCGCTGGAGCCGCCGACCGTGCGGGACTTCGTCGCCTTCGAGGAGCACGTCGAGGGCGTCCGCAGGGCCGTGTCGGGGGAGGCGGGGGTCCCGGAGCAGTGGTACGCCGCGCCGACCTTCTACTTCACCAACCCGTACGCCGTGATCGGGACCGGCGAGGACGTGCCGGTCCCGCCCGGCTGCGCGGTGCTGGACTTCGAGCTGGAGGTCGCCGCGGTGATCGGGCGGGCCGGGCGCGACCTGACCCCCGAGGCCGCCCGGGAGCACATCCTCGGCTACACGATCTTCAACGACTGGTCGGCGCGGGACCTGCAGGGCGCCGAGATGCGGGTGGGCCTCGGCCCCGCCAAGGGCAAGGACTTCGCCACCACCCTCGGGCCGTGGCTGGTCACCGCCGACGAACTGGAGCCCTGCCGGGACGGCGAGGGATTCCTGCGGCTGGCGATGACGGTCGCGGTGAACGGCGTGGAGGTGGGCCGCGACCTGCTGTCCAACATGGGCTGGCCGTTCGAGGAACTGGTCGCCTACGCCTCCCGCGGCACCTGGGTGCGGCCCGGCGACGTGCTCGGCTCGGGCACCTGCGGCAACGGCGGCTGCCTGGCCGAGCTGTGGGGGCGGACCGGTGTGCGGGAGCCGCCGCCGCTGCGGCCCGGCGACGTGGTCACCATGACCGTCGAGGGCATCGGGACCATTTCCAACACGGTCGTCGCGGGCGGGGACCCGGTGGAGATCCCGCCGGCCCGCCCGCGGCCCCGGCACCGGCCCTGACGCCATTCCCGGAGAATTCCCCGGCGGGATGCACCGCGCTTGACTACGGGTGTGTAACGAAACGGAACGGGCAAATGGCACGGGTGGCCTGTTCGCCCCTAGGGTCACGGCGACATGACGCATTCCCTGGAGGTGCGGATGAGAGGCTGGGGCGGACGAGCGCTCACGGCTGTGACCCTCGCCGGAATGGTGGCCCTGGGCACGGCGATCCCGGCCGGGGCCGAGCCGGCGGACGACATCGTCGAACGGCTCGAGGCCATTCCCGGCATGACCGTGCTGTGGGAACGGCCCTCCGGCGCCGCCGACTACCGGTTCTTCATGCTGAGCTACCGGCAGCCCGCCGACCACCGGCGGCCGCAGGCGGGCACGTTCGAGCAGCGGTTCACCCTGCTGCACAAGGACACCGGCCGGCCGATGGTGCTGCACACCAGCGGCTACAACGTCAGCGAACGGGCCTCGCGGTCCGAGCCGACGCAGCTGGTGGACGGCAACCAGATCTCCGTCGAGCAGCGGTTCTTCACCCCGTCGCGGCCGCAGCCGGCGGACTGGTCGAAGCTGAACATCTGGCAGGCGGCCACCGACCATCACCGGCTGGTCAAGGCGCTCAAGCCGATCTACTCGGCCAAGTGGGTGTCCACCGGGGCCAGCAAGGGCGGCATGACCTCGGTCTACCACCGCCGCTTCTACCCCGGCGACGTGGACGCGACCGTCGCCTACGTCGCGCCCAACGACGTGGTCAACAGCGAGGACAGGGCCTACGACCGGTTCTTCGAGAAGGTCGGCTCGGACCCGAGCTGCCGCGAGCGGCTCAAGGACGTCCAGCACGAGGTCCTGGAGCGGCGCGAGGAGTTCGTGCAGCGCTACAAGGCCTACGCCGAGGAGAACGGCTACACCTTCGACAACCTCGGCAGTGTGGACCGGGCGCTGGAGGCCACCGTCCTCGACGTCGAGTGGGCGTTCTGGCAGTACTCGCTGGAGTCCGACTGCGGCCAGGTGCCGTCCGCCGACGCCTCCACCGACGACCTGTGGAAGTTCGTCGACGCCACCGCGAGCTTCTCCTTCTACACCGACCAGGGCCTGGAGCCGTACCTGCCGTACTACTTCCAGGCGGGCACCCAGCTCGGCTGGCCGGAGCCCGAGTTCCGGTACCTCAAGGACGTGCGGCGCTACCCGGAGATCTACCGGCCGCGCTGGTTCATGCCGGCCGACCTGCGCGAGCAGATGCGCTTCGACCCCAGGACGATGGCCGACATCGACCGGTGGGTGCGCTGGCAGGGCAGCCGCCTGATGTTCCTGTACGGCGGGAACGACCCGTGGGGCGCCGAGCCGTTCCGCCTGGGGCCGGGCACCCGTGACTCCCTGTGGTACGAGGTCGAGGGACTCAACCACAGCGCCCGCCTGATCGAGCGGCTGCCGCAGCAGCAGCGCGAGCAGGCCGTGGGCGCGCTGCGCCGCTGGCTCGGCGTCGGCGACGTCACCACCTTCCAGCTCAAGACCGTCAGCCCCCTCGACGGCCACGACGAGCTGCAGGACCGGCGTCCCCCGCTCTGACCGCCCCCGCATCGCGCACGCATCGCACACCGGGCCCGTCCGCCTTCGGACGGGCCCGGTGCCGTTGCCGGGACATCGGCGGGTCAGTCGAGGGCGCTGCCCTTCCTCCACTCCGGCCAGGACATCTGCCAGTAGCCCCAGCCGTTGTTCCACTCCAGCTCGCGGTCGGTGCCGGTGATCTTGTAGATGTCGCCGCGCCGGCTGAACCGGTAGAACCACCTGGCGTTCCTGGGGCTCATGTTCACGCAGCCGTGGCTGACGTTCTCGTTGCCCTGGGAGGCCACCGACCACGGGGCGCTGTGGGTGAACTCGCCGCTGTCGGAGATGCGGACCGCGTAGTACACGTCCAGCCGGTAGTACTCCGGGTGGCCCTTGGGGATCCCCACGGTCGCCGAGTCCATCACCACGTGGTAGGCCTTCTCCATCGTCAGGTGGACGCCGCTGGTGGTGGTGTAGGCGCGCTTGGTGGCCTTGCCCATGCTGACCGGGATCCGCCGCACCGTCCTGCCGTTCCTGGTGACGACCATCTGGTGGGTGCGGGCGCTGGCCACGCTCATCTGCGCGTCGCCGACCCGGAACCGCAGCGTCAGGTCGCGGGTGCCGTACACGTCCCTGGCCGCCCGCACCCCCGCCAGCCGGGCGTGCAGGGTCACGTCGGTGTGCGCCGGCCAGTACTTCCTGGTCCGGTAGACGACCTGTCGCCGGTCGATCCACCGCCACGCGCCCTCCACCGGCCGGGACGCCCGCACGTGCAGCGCCCGTTCGACCTCGGCCTTGTTGTAGACCGGCCGGTCGAACGTGAGGATGATCGGCATCCCGACCCCGACCGTCTCGTCGTCGAACGGGGCCGCGGCGGCGACCCCGATCGTCTGCTTCGGCTTCAGCGTGGAGAACGCGCTGGTGACCGTGGTGGTCCGGCCCTCGGGGGAGACGGCGGTGGCGGTCACCAGGTAGTCGGTGTCCGGCCGCAGCGTCCAGCGCGAGGTCCACCGGGTGCGGGTCGGGTCGAGCCCGCCCTCCACCGTGCGGCCCTCGCCGGTCACGGTGACCCGCTGGATGGTGCCGCCGGTCGCCTGGACCGTGATGGGCCGGTCCGGACGGGCGTCCTCGATGCCGTGCGCGGGGGTGACGGCCAGCCGCGCCGGGGGCGGGGTGGGCCGCTGCTCCGCCTGCCGCCGGGCGGTCCGGTCGCCGGAGCATCCGGCGAGCGCGAGCACCGCCGCCACGGCCAGCCCGGCCGCCACCGCACTGCTGTGACTGCTGTGACGCTTGATCACCATGGGTTCCCGTGCCGCTACCGAAAATGATTGCCTGCCCAGAGCGTACGCCGGACGACAACGTCCGAGCAGGCCCCGCGGGGATCGGCGGGTCTTCCGTTCCCGCCTGATCGGGACGCGCCGGGCCGCCGGACGCCGGGCGTAGATCGGGCGACCGTGGGCAGGGAAACGCGAACCACCACGGAAAGGGGAACGATCATGAAAGCGGTCGTCTGGCACGGGGTGGGCGACATCCGCCTCGAGGACGTCACCGAACCGAAGATCGAGCACCCGTCGGACGCCATCGTGCGGATCACCGGCAGCGCCATCTGCGGCACCGACCTGCACTTCGTCCGGGGGACCGTGCCGGGGATGCGGCCCGGCACCATCCTCGGCCACGAGGGCGTCGGGGTGATCGAGGAACTCGGCCCGCAGGTGCGCAACTTCGCGGTGGGCGACCGGGTGGTGATCCCGTCCACCATCGGCTGCGGCCGGTGCGTCTACTGCCGGGCCGGCTACTACGCCCAGTGCGACGTGGCCAACCCCAACGGCCGGGACGCCGGCACCGCGTTCTACGGCGGACCCGCCGAGACCGGGCCGTTCGACGGGCTGCAGGCCGAGTACGCGCGGATCCCGTACGCGCACACCAACCTGGTGCCGATCCCGCCGGGGGTGACCGACGAGCAGGCGCTCACGGTCAGCGACATCTTCCCCACCGGCTGGTTCGGCGCACGGCTGGCCCAGGTCGGCGAGGGCGACGTGGTGTGCGTGCTGGGCGCCGGGCCGGTCGGCCAGCTGGCCGCGCTGTCGGCGCGGATCCAGGGCGCCGGGCGGGTGCTGATCGTCGACGGGCACGCCGACCGGCTGGAGACCGCCCGCCTGCAGAACGCCGAGACCATCGACTTCAACACCGAGGACCCGGTCGAGGTGGTCAAGGAGCTGACCGGCGGCATCGGCGCCGACCGGGTGATCGAGGCGGTCGGCGTGGACGCCGAGCGGCCCGCCGGGGGACCGGCCGCCGAGCACATGGACGAGCGGGCCGCCGCCGAGTTCGAGCACGAGCTCGCCGAGGTCGCCCCGGAGACCAACGTCCAGGGCCGCCAGTGGAAGCCGGGGGACGCGCCCAGCCTGGCGCTGCGCTGGGCGGTGGAGATGGTCGCCAAGGCCGGCACCATCGGGATCGTCGGCGTCTACCCGCCGAACCACATGCACTTCCCGCTCGGCATGGCCATGCAGCGCAACCTCACCGTCCAGGCCGGCAACTGCAACCACCGCCGGTACATGCCGGGGCTGCTGAGCCGGATCGCCGCCGGGGGCGCCGACCCCACCACGGTGATCAGCCAGCAGGAGCAGGTCCCCTCGGTGATCGAGGCCTACCAGGCGTTCGACCGCCGCGAGCCGGGCTGGACCAAGGTCGTCCTGGAGATGTCCGGGTGAAGACCTCGGTCGTGATCGCGACCCGGGACCGGTGGGCGGAGCTGGCGCGGACCCTGCGCCGGCTCGCCGCCCTGCCGGAACGCCCGCCCGTCGTCGTGGTCGACAACGCCTCCCGCGACGGCACCCCGCGCCGGGTGCGGGAGGCGTTCCCCCAGGTGCGGGTGGTGATGCTGCCGCGCAACCTGGGGGCCTGCGCGCGCAACGTCGGGGTGGCCCACACCGCCACCCCGTACGTGGCGTTCAGCGACGACGACTCCTGGTGGGAGCCGGGCGCGCTGGCCGAGGCCGCCCGCCGGTTGGACGCCTGCCCCAGGCTCGGGGTGCTGGTGGGGCGGATCCACCTGGCGCCGGACGGCCGGATCGACCGGGCGTCGGCGAAGATGGCCGTCGCGCCGCTGGGCCGCGAGCCGGACCTGCCCGGCCCCTCCGTGCTGGGCTTCCCCGCGTGCGCGGCGGTGGTCCGGCGCGCGGCGTTCGAGGCCGCCGGCGGGTTCCACCGGCTGCTGTTCTTCGGCGGGGAGGAGACGCTGCTGGCCCTGGACCTGGCCGTGGCCGGATGGGGGCTGGCGTACGTGGGGGAGGTCCGGGCCTGGCACGCGCCGTCGCCGCACCGCGAGGCCGCCCCGCTGCGGTGGGCCCTGCACCGCCGCAACGACCTGCTGGTGTCGTGGATGCGGCGGCCGCTGTCCCGTGCGCTCGCCGGCACCGGCGGGCTCGCCTTACGGGCCGGGACCGGCGACGGGGCCGCCCTGACGGCCCTGCTCGGCCTGGCCCGCAGGCTGCCGGCCGCGCTGGCGCGGCGCCGCCGGCTGCCCCCGGTGATCGAGCACCGCCTCAGGGTGCTCCACGAGCTGGAATGACCGCTCGGAGGCCGTCATGCAGCGCTTGCTGAGCAGACCCGTGTTCCTGCTGTCGTCGGTGCGGTCGGGGTCCACGCTGCTGCGGGCCATGCTGAACCGCCACTCCCTGCTGTACGCGCCGCACGAACTGCACCTGCGGGACGTCCGGGTGACGCTGGAGCATCCGCTGGCCGGCCTGAGCATGGCCGAGCTGGGCCTGGACGAGACCCGGCTGGAGTACCTGCTGTGGGACCGGCTGATGCACGACCTGCTGCGCCGCAGCGGCAAGCGGGTGTTCGTCAACAAGACGCCCACCGACGTGTTCATCTGGGAGCGGATCGCCGAGTGCTGGCCGGACGCCCGGTTCGTGTTCCTGGTCCGCCATCCGGGGGCGATCGCCCGTTCCTGGGCCAGGGCGCAGGTGCACTGGACGTTCGACGAGGCGGTGACGGACGTGCACCGGTACGCCGCCGCGCTGCAGCGCGCCCGGCGGGCACTGCCGGGGCCGACCGTCGCCTACGAGGAGCTGACCGCCGACCCGGCCGCGGTGCTGCGGTGCGTCTGCGACCACCTGGAGGTGCCGTGGGAGCCGGAGATGCTGGCCTACCGGCGGGACGGCTACGTCCGCGGCCTCGGCGACTGGAGCGACAAGATCCGCTCCGGCCGCCCGCTGCCCGCGCCCCCGCCGCCCGCGGCGATCCCCGGACCGCTCCGGGCGATCGCCGAGGCCTGGGGATACGCGCCCGCGGCCCGGCCCGCAGGCGGGGGGAGCGGCGGGTCCTCCCCCCACGGGGAACGGGCCTAGACCGGTTCGGGATCCGGGTGCGGCGCCGGCGGACCCGGCGCCGGTTCGGGCACCGGGTTGGGCGGCGGCAGCGGACCGGGCGGCTGCGGCTCGGGTCTGGGCACCGGGTTCGGCTGCGGCGGCGGCTTGGGGACCGGTGACGGGTGCACTCCGTGACGCATGCCAGATCCTCCTATCTGCCGAAGGTGCCGACGAGGGTGCCGGTGCCGATCACCTTCTCCTCGATCGCCTCCCGGTAGTCCTCGGCGGTGAACCCGGGCTCGAGGCCGGACGGCTCCGACAGCGCCGCCAGCCGGAAGAAGTAGCGGTGCGGCCGGTCCCCGACCGGCGGGTGCGGACCGCCGTAGCCGGTGGCCCCGTAGTCGTTGCGGCCCTCCACCGCCTCGGTGGGGCTCTCGCCCGCGTCCAGGCCCTCGGTCTCCGGCGGGATCCCCGCCAGCAGCCAGTGCACGAAGGTCCCGGTGGGGGCGTCGGGGTCCTCGCACAGCAGGACCAGTTCGGCCGTCTCGTCGGGCACGTTCGACCACTCCAGCGGCGGCGAGGCGTCGCCGGCGGCGTGGGAGTACTCGTTCGGTATCAGCGCGTGATCGTTGAACGCGCTGCTGCGCAGTTCGATCTCATGCATGACCGGGTCGTGCCCGCTGAACCCGTGCCGATGCACCCGCCCCCGTCCGCATCGATCCCGGGAAACGGGGAACGCGCCCGATGACGGACGAGACGACGGACGAACCGGATGCGGAACGGGGGGATCGCGATGCCGCGCCCTGGAAGCCACAAGTACGACACCGAGCGGGCCCGGACGAGGAAGCGGCTGGAGGACGAGGGCGTCGCCTCCGACAAGGCGGCCGATGAGCGCGCCAAGGAGGAACTGCGCGAGCGGGGCATGCGGCCGGCCAAGGCCACCGAGCGGGCCGAGGGCCCCAAGGGCGAGCGGTGAGGCCGGAGGAGCGCCATGCTCGACAAGACTCCTGACGAGAACGATGTCCTGGGCGCCGCCCTGCCGCTGGAGGTCGACGACGACCTCGGTCCGCTGCTGGACCGCATCGGCGGCGCCCGCATCGTGCTGCTGGGCGAGGCCAGCCACGGCACCCACGAGTTCTACGCCTGGCGGGCCGCGCTGACCCGCCGGCTCATCCGCGAGCACGGCTTCTCCTTCGTCGCCGTCGAGGGGGACTGGCCGGACTGCTGGGAGGTCAACCGCAGCGTCACCGGCGCGCCGGGGGCCGTCCCGGACCCGCACGACGTGCTCGACGACTACCGCCGCTGGCCCACCTGGATGTGGGCCAACACCGAGACGGTGCGGTTCTGCCGCCGGCTGCGCGACCACAACCTCGACCTGCCTCCCGAACGCCGGGTCGGCTTCTACGGCCTGGACCTCTACAGCCTGTGGGACTCGCTGCGCTCGGTGCTGGACCATGTCGCCGACCATCGGCCCGACTACGTCGAGGAGGCGCTGGCCGCCTACCGCTGCTTCGAGCCGTACGGGGAGGATCCGCAGGAGTACGCCCGGCACCGCGCGCTGGCGCCCGAGGGCTGCGCGGACGAGATCATGGCGCTGCTGACCCGGCTGCGCCGCGCCGCCGCGCCGCCGCAGGACGGCGACCCGGCCCGGGAGCTGAACGCCTGGCAGAACGCCGAGGTCGCGGCCGGCGCCGAACGCTACTACCGGACGATGATCGGCGGCGGGGTCGAGTCGTGGAACGTGCGCGACGTCCACATGGCCGACACCCTCGACCGGCTGCTGGGCTTCCACGGCCCGGACTCCCGGGCGGTGGTGTGGGCGCACAACACCCATGTCGGCGACGCCCGCGCCACCCCGATGGCCGACCACGGGATGGTCAACCTGGGGCAGCTGGTCCGCGAACGGCACGGCCGGGACCGGGTCGTCGTGGTGGGCTTCGCCGGCGGCCACGGCCAGGTCATCGCCGCGCCGCGCTGGGGCGCCGCCATGGAGGCCATGCCGGTGCCGCGGCCGGTGCCCGGCTCGCTGGAGGCGCTGCTGGCCGGTGACGCCGAGCTGGACCACGCCCTGTTCGTGTTCTCCGACGGCCCGGACCAGGACTGGCTGAACGTCACCCGCGGCCACCGCGCGATCGGCGTGGTCTACGACCCCGACCGCGACCACCGGCAGTTCGTGCCGACCAGGCTCGCCGAGCGGTACGACGCGCTGTGCTGGTTCTCCCGGATGTCGGCGCTGGTGCCGCTGCACATGGAGGCCGCCCGGCGGGGCGAGCTGGAGACCGTGCCGAGCGGCGTGTGACCCGGTCCGGCGTCCCGGGGCGGGTCAGGCCGGGCCGCCGGCGCCCGGCAGCAGGAGCCGGGCCAGGTCGGCGCGGCTGCCGACCGACAGCTTGCGGTACACCCGGGTCAGGTGCTGCTCCACCGTGCTGACGGTGATGTGGAGCCGGCCGGAGATCTGGCGGTTGGTGAGCCCGCGGGCGGCGAGCTCGGCGACGCGCAGTTCGGCGTTGCTGAGCCTGCCGCGGGCGCGCATCCGGCGGGGGCCGGACAGCGACCTCTGCTCCTCGACCAGCTCCCGCGCCCGCCGGGGCTCGCCGAGCGCCGTGTACGCCTCGGCGGCGCCGCTCCGCCACGGGACGTAGGCGGGACGGTCGACGCCCCAGCGGGCCATCAGCCGCCCGCATGCCCGGAAGTCGTCGAGCGCGGCGTGCGGCCGTCCGGTCGCCAGGTGGTGACGGCCCCGGGCGTGCAGGTACGGCGGCCCGAAGACGGAACGGAACATCGCCTCCGGCACCGCCGTGCCGATGTGCGCGAGCGCCTCGTCGTGCCGCCCCATCGCCGTGTTCGCCAGCACCAGGGTGGCCAGCGGGCCTCCGACGCCCACCCCCCAGCTCCCCGGCGGGAGGGCGGTCAGCGCCGTGCGCGCGAGCAGCTCGGCGGCGGGAAGGTCGCCGCGCCGCAGACCGTCGGCGGCCCGTGCCGCCGCCGACAGCGCCCGCCAGGCCGGGCTGAGGCGCTCGCCCGGCGGACCGGGCCAGAAGTCCGGTCCACCGGGCCGGCCGGCGTGCACCAGGGACGAGCGCACCAGGGTGATCAGCGCCAGGGCGGTGTCGTCCAGACCGGCCGAGCCCGTCAGCCGCTGCTCGACGTCGGCGGCGGCGATGTCGGCGTCACCGGCCAGCAGGTCGTCCAGCGCCGCCGCCACCCGCAGCCGCGGGCCGGCGACCGGCGGCGTCCCGTGCCCGGCCACGTCCGGGACGCGCCGGGCGGTGTCCGGATACAGGTGGGACGCCCACAGCCAGGCGGCGCGCAGCTCGTCATCGAGTTCCTCGCCGGCACGGTCGCCGGTGAGCCGTTCCAGTGCCTCCACGGCCTCCCCGACCCGGCCGTACCAGAGCAGGTAGCTGACGGCGCCGGTGGTGCGGGCCGGCGGCAGCAGGCCCTCGCGCAGGGCGCGGCCGACCGCGGGCGCGTGCCGGACCGCCGCCGCCGGGTCGATCCGCCATTCGGCCTGGGCCAGCAGCGCGGTGATGCACGCCTGCCGCCCCTCGTCGGCGCACAGCCGCTCGGCCAGCCGCAGGCAGCGCAGCGCCGTGCCGGACTGCCCGGCGGCCAGATGCCGTTCGGCCGCCTCCTGGAGCACCGGCACTCCCCAGCCCGCCTCCGGGCCCGGATCGGCGGCCAGGAGCTGCTGCGCGACCTCGTCCGGGGCCGCGCCGCCGTCGTGCAGCAGCCGGGCCGCCCGCAGGTGCAGGGCGGCGCGGTCGCCGGGGGGCAGGTCGTCCAGGACGGCGTCGCGGGCGGCCGGGTGGCGGAAGCGGCCGTCGTCGACCAGCCCGGCGGCGTTCAGCTCGGCCGTCGCCTGGGCGGCGGCCTTCGCGCCGCGGTCCAGCAGCGCGCCGACCAGGTGCGCGGGGACGGGGCCGTCCGGCCGTCCGCCCAGAACGGCCAGGGCGCGGGCCACGTCGCGCACCGCCGGGTCGCACCGGTACAGCAGGCTCTGCACGGCCTGGCGGAACGCCTCGCCCGCCGCCGGCGTCCGGCCCCGCGGATCGGTCCGGTCGAGCGTCAGATGGTCCTCGATCAGCGCTCTGACCAGCAGCGGGCTGCCGCCGCTGACCCGGTGCACGTGGCCGGCCACATGGTCGGTCACGTGGTCGGCGCCGCACGGGTCGAGGTGGGCCGCCAGCAGGTCGGCCACCCCGGACGGCGACAGCGGCGGCACCCGCACGCGGTGGAAGCGGGGCAGGCGCTGCAACTCGGCGTGGAAGAGCGGATGCGCCCGCCGCGGCGGCGCGCCGTCGGTCAGCAGCAGCAGGACGGGGACGGACCGCAGCCGCCGGGCGAAGTACAGCAGGCACTCCAGCGAGGGCGTGTCCGCGTGGCGTACGTCGTCGACCGCGACGACCAGCGGGCGGTCGGCCAGCGCCAGCAGTTCCACGCACACCTCGTGCAGCACGCGCGACGGCACCCTCCGGGGGCCGGAGGGCCGCCGGGCCTCGGTCTCCAGCAGCCGCGCCACCCGTTCGGCCTGGCCGGGCCCCGGATCCGCCCAGGCGAACAACTGGCGGACGACCTCCAGCGGCAGGTTCTGCTCGGTGCGCGAGGCGGTGGCGGCGAGCACCCGGGCGCCGCTCCCGGCGGCCTCGGCGAGGAACGCCTCCAGCAGCGCGGTCTTGCCGCAGCCGGCGGGGCCGGTGATCACCGCGATCCGCCCGTCGTCCCCGCGGAGCAGTTTCCGGAGCTCCGCCAATTGCGTCCCGCGCTCTGGCAGGATCCGGGGCGCGTCGGCGGTAACGGCGGTCATCGGCTGCTCCCGGCGGCGTCGAATCACGATTCCCTGCGTCGGCGGCATCGCGCCCGGTCGGTCGTCCCGCTGCAGAATTCTGGAGACTTTTGTGGCGGGCAACAAGTTCGCGCATGGTGATCGCGTGACTGCCTGTCGTGTCTCATGCGCCGCTGAGCTGCGGCCATGCTCCGTAAACGGGAGAAAACATTCTTGTGGTCCGCTGGAAACCCGGGGCCCCGACGCGGGGCCCCGGATGGTTTCCCTCCCAATCCCGAGGCCCTCCGGAGTGGTGATCCCCGCTGGTCGGGAAGGTGCCGCAGGGATAGTTGAATTATGAAACTCGCGGCGCGGTGCGGCCGGGCGAATGAAATTGTGAGATGGGCCACGGAAATGAATTGTTCGCTTATCGGTCCGGCCGATAGCGGGGAATCGGGACGGCCGGCCGTCATCCGGGCCGGTCGGTGCGGGCGACGACCGCGGCGCCCTCCAACCGGCCCGCCCGCAGCCCCTGCCACATGAGGCGGCGGCGGATCTTGCCGCTGGAGGTCCGCCGGATCAGCCCGCGCGGCCCGGCCACCACCGTGATCACCGGCTCGGGCCCCAGCAGCTCGCGCAGCATCCGGTGCGCGTCCTCGGCCCAGCCGCCCGGGTCGGCCTCGGCGAACACCGCCACCCCGGCCCGGCCGCGCTCCGTCGTGCCGACCACCGCCACCCTGCCCCGGCCCAGTCCCGTCCCGGCGGCCACCTTGGCGTCCAGGTCCTCCACGTACACGGTGCGGCCCCGCAGTTTGATGCTGTCGCCCATCCGGCCGAGCACGTACAGCTCACCGTCGTGCACGAACCCGCCGTCGCCGGTGTGCAGCGCGCCGTCGGCGAACCTGGTCGAGGAGCCCTCCCGGCCGCCGTGGTAGCCCTCGGCCACAGAGGTCCCGGTGACCACCAGTTCGCCCAGGCACCCGTCCGGGAGCGGCTCGCCGTCCTCGCCGACGACACGGACGCCGAGCGGCTCCCCGCCGGCCGGCGGATGCGGGGGCAGCCCGTGGCCGACCAGCCAGCCCGAGCCCGGCGGGAGCGGCGCCTCGCCCAGGACGGCCGACTCCAGCACCCTCACCGGTTCCCCGAACCGCAGCGACTCCCAGTCGGGGCGGATGACGCGGGCCACCCGTCCCGGCGGCGGCGCCGTCACCGCCAGGGTGTTCTCCGCCAGGCCGTAGGCGGGCCGGAAGGCGGCGCGGGAGAACCCGGTGCCCTCGGCGAACCGGGCGAACCCCTCCAGCGCCGCCGCGTCCACCGCCTCCGCGCCGACCACCGCGATCCGCCACCGCGACAGGTCCAGCCCCTCCAGTTGCTCGGGCCGCAGCCTGCGGGTCAGGTAGCCGTACGCGAAGGAGGGGGAGGCGGTGATGGTGGCCCTGCCCGCGTCGAAGCAGCCCAGCCAGCGCCCCGGATCCCGGATGAACTGGTCGGGACGCATCAGCCACAGGTCGCCCTGGGTGGCCGCCATGAAGAACAGCCCGCCGATCAGGCCCATGTCGTGGTACAGCGGCAGCCACGAGGCGAACGCGTCGCCCTCCCGCCAGGTGGTGATGTGCTTGATCAGGGCGAGGTTGGCCGCCAGGTTGCGCCACGACACCCGCACCCCGCGCGGCTCCCCGGTGGAGCCGGAGGTGAACTGCAGCAGCGCGATCGGCCCGCCCGGGCGGACCTGCGGCAGGCCGTCCCCGCCCGGCGACCGCCAGTCGTCCGGCATGACCCAGGGACGGCCGGGACGGCCCGCCTCGGCCATGGCCTTGGCGACGATCGGCTCGAACTCGGCCGCGGTGACGACCAGGGCGGGCTCGGCCTGCCCCAGCACCGCCCCGATGTGCGCCAGGTACTCCCGTTCCGGCTGGAAGGAGGGCGGCACCAGCGGGGAGACGGTGGCCCCGGCCGCCCACGCCCCGAACACGGCGGCCAGGCACGGGTGCCCGCTCGGCATGACGACGCAGACCACGTCGCCGGGCCGCACCCCGGCCTCGGCCAGCCGGGCGCCCACCCGGCGGGCCGCCGCGGCCAGCTCGGACCAGGCCGCATGGCGCCAGCCCCCGGCGTCGTCGGCGACGTGCACGCCGCGGTCGGCCCGCGGCGCGTCGATCCACGAGATGAACGGTGACATGATCGATCCCCCAGTGCGTGCGTGCCGCCGGTCAGCGGTGGGCCACCGGCCGGGGCAGGAAACGGCCGGTCCGTGCCATGTACTGCGTGTACTCGGCGCCGAACTGCGAGGAGCTCAGCCGCCTCTCCTCGCGCGCCGCGGTGAGGTTCAGCGCGGCCGCCGCGTACACCAGCAGCGCCAGCGTCGCCCAGTGCGGGAAGGCGATCAGCGCGGCCAGGAACGCCAGGATGAACGAGGTGTAGAAGGGGTGCCGGATCCGGCTGTAGGCGCCGTAGGTGACGATGCTGTGCGGCTCGTCGTCGTCCTGGTGCCACAGCGCCAGCGGGATGCGGTGCGTGCCCAGCGTCATGAACAGCAGCGCGATGGAGGCCACGGCCGGCACCACGGCGGCCACCTCCAGCGCCTCCCGCCGGCCCTCGGGGCCGAGCGGGTCCAGGACGCCGGCCGCGCCCGCCACCAGCACCGCCGGATTCACGAAGAACGGCGTCGCGGTCGCCCACCAGCGCAGGTTGAAGGTGCCGTCCTGGCGGAAGAAGACCCGCGGCAGCAGCCCGATGAAGATGAAGTCCAGCAGCAGCAACGCGGTCACGGACCAGCTCATGATCGTCCTCTCTCAGACCTTGACCGACTCGGCCGGGGCGGCGGGGGCGCGGCCGGGCCGCGGCCGTCCGGGCAGCCACCAGTTCCAGCCGCCCATCAGCCGCATCGAGGCGGGCACCACCACCAGCCGGATCACGGTGGCGTCCAGCGCGATCGCCACCGCCAGCCCGAAGCCCAGCTGCTGGATCGGCACGATCCCGGTGAACGTGAACGCCCCGAACACCGCGATCATCAGCACCGCCGCCCCGGAGATCAGCGGCGCGGTGCGCGCCAGCCCGGCGGCCACCGACTCGGTGCCGGACGCGCCCGCCTCGTGCTCCTCCCGGACCCGGCTCAGCAGGAACACCTCGTAGTCGGTGCTCAGGCTGAACAGGATCGCCAGCAGCAGGATCGGCACGAAGTTCTGCACGTGGCCGGTCTCCTCGACGCCCAGCAGCGCCGCGCCGTACCCGTGCTGGAACACCAGCACCAGCGCCCCGTAGGTGGCGCCCACCGACAGCAGGTTCATCACGATGGCCTTCAGCGGCAGGAACACCGACCGGAACGTCACCAGCAGCACCAGGTAGATGACCGCCAGCATGAGGGCCAGCACCCCCGGCAGGGCGTCCTGGATGGTCCGGTCGGCGTCCACCCCCTCGGCCGTCTCGCCCCCGGCCGCCATCCGCACGTCCGGCGCCGCCGCCCGCCGGATGACCTCGCGCACGTCGGTGAGCAGGGCGCGGGCGCGTTCCCCGGCGGCGTCGTCGTCCGGGACCACCTCCAGCACCAGCTTGCGCCGGTCGGCGGACACGAAGTGGTCGACGGTCTCGCGGGCGTCCTCGGGCAGCCGGGCGAACGCCGCCGCCTCCAGCGCCCCGAACGGCCGGCCGGGGGAGGCGGCGCGCAGCGTCTCGACCGGGGAGTCGACCCGGACGACGTCCGGCAGCCCGGCCAGCCGGTCGCGCAGCGCCGGCATCCGGTCCGCCACGGCCGGGTCGGTCAGCGGGGCGCGCGACTCGACGACCACCTGGATCGGGGCGGCCGAGCCGGTGCCGAACTGCTCGCCGATCGAGTCGTAGCCGTACCGCACCGGGGACGACTCGGGGACGATCCGCACGTCCGGGGTGAACGTACGCATCCCCAGCGCCGGGACGGCCAGCGCGCCCAGCGCGATGACCGACAGGGTCAGGAACACCACGGGCCGGCGCATCACCTGCCGCGCCGCCGACGCCCACCGGCCCCCGCCGGCCGTGCCCGGCCCGCGCCGCCCCGGCAGCCGGCCGCGCAGCACCCGCTCGCCCAGCAGGTGCAGCACGGCCGGCAGGACCACCACGCTGCCCAGCACCGCGAACGCGACGGCGACGATGATGCCCAGCGCGATCGAGCGGATCACGTTCAGGTCCACCAGGAACAGCGCGGCGGTCGCCAGCACCACGATCACCCCGGAGAACAGCACCGTCTCCCCGCTGGTGCGCAGCGTCGCGGCCAGCGCGGCGGTGCGGTCGCGGCCCCGCGCCAGCTCCTCGGTGTACCGGGAGATCACGAACAGCGAGTAGTCGACGCTGACCCCCAGCCCGATCATCAGGGCGGCGTTCTGCACGAAGATCGACAGCTCCACGTGCCGGGCCAGCACCCCCAGCACCCCGAAGGCCGGCACGATCGCCGTCAGGCTCACCACGAACGACACCAGCGCGGCGACCACGCCCCGGTACAGCAGCAGCAGGATCAGCACGATCAGCGGGAAGGCGATCGTCTCGGCCCGCGCCAGGCCCTCCGCGCTGAGCGTGTTGACCTCGCCGAACAGCGTGGCCGCGCTGACCATCGAGACCTTCAGGCCGTCGCGCTCGTACCGGTCGGCCACGTCGGCCTGGACCCGCGGCAGGACGCGGCGGGCCGTCCCGTCGTCCAGCCGCAGCGCCAGGAACGTGACGGCGGTGCGCCGGTCCCTGCCGACGAACCGGTCCCGCGCGCCCTCCGACAGGCTCGCGTAGCCGTAGGAGCCGGAGACCCGCAGGCGCGGGTCGGCGCCGACCTCGCGGAAGACCCGGCCCACCCGCCGGGCGAACGGGGCGGTGCCCGCCGTGGCCCGCTCGTCGCGCACCACCAGGGTGAGGTTGGAGGCGCCCCGGTCGGCGAAACCCGTGCGCAGGGCCTCGGCGGCCTGCTCGGACTGTGAGCCCGGGGCGAACCAGCCGCCGCCGCTGAGGTGGTCGGCCAGCGGCATCGCGGCGATGCCGGCCGCCGCCAGCGCGACCAGCCACACCGCCAGCACCGGCCGGCCGAGTCTGCCCACGGCCCGGGCCAGGCGTTCCGACATCGCGTGCTCCGAAGGGGGATCGAAAGGGGTGGGGACGGCTCAGCGGGCCGAGCGCAGCAGTTCGACCAGCTCGCCGAGCGTGTCGATCTCCTTCAGCTCCGCCTGCGAGAACACCGCGTCGAACTCCTCCTGCAGGTCGACGATCACCTCGACCAGCACGAAGCTGTCCATGGTCAGGCTGCGCAGCGGGGTCTGCGGGGTCAGCTCGCCGGCCGGCACCGACAGCACTCCGGCGATCCGGTCGGCGACCTGCTCGAAGGCGATGGTCCGTGCGGGCATGTCCGTGGTTCTCCCAACTGGGGTCCGGGCCCCGTCGAACGACAGGGCGATCGACAGGTGGCCGCCGCGCAGGCGGCCGCTGACGTAGCCGAAGGTCAGGCCGGGACGGTGCGGCCGGCCGGCGGTGCCGTGCCGGGCGGCGGCGTCCCGGACGCGGTAGTCGCGCAGCGTCGCGTCCGCGTTGGCGGGGTCGGCCTTGAACAGCGCCTCCTTGAGCGTCCACAGCCGCACGTGCTCGGCGGCCCGCCGCGGCGGCGGCTGCCCGGCCAGCCACGCCCGCTCCCGGTCGTCCAGGAAGAAGCGCGCCGTGCGCGGGTCGGGCAGGCGGGGCGGTTCGAGGTCGACGCCGATCCCGGTCAGGGACGGCGGCACGGGGCCGACCACCCCGGCCGCGACGCTGCCGCCGCCGGTGTGGGTGAGCGACAGCCTGGGGTGCGGGAAGCGGCGGGCGACGTCGCCGGGCAGCCCGAGCAGGCCGGTCACCACCCGCTGTGCCCGCCGCGCCCGCAGCCAGCGCCGCCGCCGCTCACCCGCGCCGAACGCGTCGACGCGGGTGCGCTCGGCGGCCGACAGCGCGTGCGGCGGCAGTTCGCGGTCGGTCCACACCGCCAGCACGCGGACGGACGCCGCCGCCATCAGGCGGTCCGCCGGTCGGCGGGCGGGCCGTCGCCGCCGGTCAGAAAGTCCATCCGCTCGCCGTACTCGGCCAGGGTCTCGGCGTAGATCTCCTGGTCGGCGGCGGTGTAGCGGTCCAGGGTCCGCCTGATCTCCTCCTCGCCGTACCGGCCGGCCATCTCCTCCAGCGCCTGCTTGACGTACTGCACGTGCCAGCGCTCGTCCCGCATGATCTGCTCGATGGTCCGCCGGATCCGCGGATGGGTGCCCGGATGCCGCAGATGCCGCCGGTACTGGCCGATCACCCGCTTCTCGAAGACCTGGGTGATCGCCATGACCTCCATCAGGTTGGCCGGCAGCCCCACCGCGTCCAGATACCTGTCCTGGTAGGCGCGCGGCGGCCGGATCGGCGTCGCCCCCAGGTCGTCGATGCAGTGCGTCCAGTGGCTGGCGTGCGCGGCCTCGTCGGAGAAGTGGTGCGTCACGTCCACCTGCAGCGGACCGCGCACGATCCGGGCGACCCGGCCGAAGAACAGCGCGCCGTTGATCTCCGAGGAGCGGTAGAAGCTCAGCAGCCAGCGGTCGTTGTCGGAAAGTCCGTGCCGTGCGGAACTCATCGAGGTACCCCCTCCTCGCGGCCCCACCGGGAGGCGACGAGATATTCGCCGGTGGCCTGGAACAGGTCGACCGGGTCGGGTGCGGCGTAGCCCTCCCACACGCTCCGCAGCGCGTCGTTGCGGAACTGCTTGGGCAGGTAGAGCTGGTGCGCGAACGGCGACACCGAGCCGAGCGACTCGTGGATCGGGCCGCCCTTGAGGTGCTCGGCGACCTCGACCAGGTCGTCGAAGCTGGCGCGGGTGCAGTACACCGGCCGCAGCAGCCGGCGCCGCCGGAAACGCTCGTCCCGCTCGTAGACCTCGAAGATCGTGTCGATCAGCCGGCCGAGCGTGGCGTTGTGCGGCGGGTCGGGGCAGACGTGGTAGATCCCCTCGGGCGCCGCCGGATCCAGCAGCCGGGTGACGGCCGCCGTCGTGAAGCGCGCGGTGGCGAAGTGCAGCGGCGTCCCCTGGTCCCCGGGGACCAGCGACAGCAGCCCGTAGTAATAGAGCTTGAGGGTGTTGTGGTAGGCGTTGTACTGCGTGACACGGCCGCCGTCGTCGTCGGCGATGACCGTGGGCAGCCGCAGCACCGACAGCGGCAGGTCCGCGCAGGAGTCCAGGAGGTGCTCCTCGGCCGCCCACTTTGACCACTCGTAGTGGTTGACGAAGCCGGTGTCGTCGTGCCGTTCCTCCTTGACGGTCCCCGACCGCCGTCCCGCCGCGTACAGCGTGGACAGCAGCGCGAACCGCCGCAGGTTCCGGCACCGCCGGGCGAACTCCGCCACCCGGACGGTGCCCTCGACGTTGACCCGCCGGGCGGTGTCGCGGTCCACGTTGAAGCGGGTGACCGCCGCCGCGTGCACGATCCGGGTGACGGCCTCGGGGCTCACCGGGCCGAACGCGTCGTCGTCGCGCAGGTCGACCGGCACCACCGAGGTGCGGCCGGCGGCGGACGGCCCGAGTTCGGCGGCCAGCAGGTCCCGTTTGGCCGCCAGTTCGCCGGAGTCGGCGGCGCGCACGGCCAGCAGCAGCGCGTCGTCGCCGCCGTTCAGCAATTCGGCGGCGATGCGCCGCCCCAGGTAGCCGTCGGCCCCGGTGATCAGCGTGGTCCCCGTCACGGGCGTCCCCCCGCCGCGTCGGCCGCCTCGGCGGCGGCGTCGGGCAGCGCGGGCCAGCCCGCGGGGTCGGTCCCGTGCCGGTCGGTCAGCGCGAACAGCCACCGCTCGATGCCGAACGCCACGCAGGCGCTGTGCGCGGGCGCGCCGTCCCGATCGATGCCGAAGCCCTCGCCGAAGCGGTCGTGGTGGTCGTTGGTCGACCCGATCGCCAGGTCGCCGTACACGGCCTCGTGCTTGACCGGCGCGATCCGCTGGAGCAGCGCCTTGGGGTTGCGCTGCGGCCGGAAGAACGGGTCGGTCGCGTTCGCCCACTCCACCGGCAGGCCGACCAGCTCGCAGAACCGCTCCACCCGCTCCCGCAGGGCCGCCAGGAACGCGGCCGTCTCCGCCCGGGTGCCCAGGCACACCACCTCCCGCATGGAGAAGCTGCGCAGCCGGCGCAGCGGCACGTACTCGTGCTCGCGCCGGAAGCAGGTGTTGCGGGTGGTCAGGTGGAGCGGGCGGTCCAGGGACTCGCCCTCGTGCGCGCGGTACAGGTGGTAGCACGCCGCCGGGGTGAGCACGTCGCGGACGGGGGCGAGGGCGGCCGGCGCCACCGCGCCGGACCCGGTCAGGACCGGGCCGGACAGGAACGCCTCCAGGTTGGCCTCGTCGCCGTCCATGGCGACCGCGAACGTGGCCTGGTGGGGGAACGACCGCAGGTAGTCGACCCGCTGGAGCAGCTCGGCGGGCAGCGTCGCCGGATGCCGCTCCTCCTGCGCCTCCCAGCCGGACGCCAGCCGGACGAACGCCCGGTCGCAGTCGTCGGCCAGGCGCAGCAGCGGCCCGCGCAGCGCGGCCTCGCCCGTCGGATGCCACACCAGCCCGGCGCGGGCCAGCGCGTCCAGCCGCTCCCCGGTCATCAGGGGGCCCGTCACGCCCGGCCCCGTCATGCGCGCCCTCCGGCGTGGAAGCGCTCGATCATCGTGTCCAGGTCGCGGAAGTCGCCGGGGCGCAGGTTCTCCACGTCGATGGGAGCGCCGGTCAGCCGTTCCAGCAGCAGCAACAGCTCCGGCAGGTGCACCGAGCGCAGGTGGCGCTCCTCGAACAGGGCGGTGTCGCCGGTCAGGGACGTCTCGTCCAGGTCCCGGGCCTTGCCCAGGATCCAGCCGCGCAGCTCCCGCCGGACCTCTTCCTCAGAACGCATCAACGGGCTCCTTGTCCAGCAGGCCGATACCGGTGAGGTAGCCGAGGACCTTCGCCGAGACGCGGCGGCGGTGCTCGCGCTGCGCCGGCGCGGACCACGCCTGCTCGGCCACCTCCCAGGGGTCCGCCAGCCCGGCGTCGGCGTAGACGTCGGGGTTGTAGTACTCGCGCCAGGTGGCGACGAGGAACTGCGCCAGGTAGGCGCGGATGTCCGCGCGCACCGTCCCGTCCCAGTCGGGCGCGCACGCCTCCCACAGGGCGGCCACCAGGCGGCGGCCGAACACCAGGTGCCGGGACTCCTCGAGGTGGTGGTTGCGGTTGATGAACCGGGCGATGGGCTCCAGCCGGTCGTCGCGCGCCTGGACCCGGTTGTAGACGTCCACGATCTCCTCGAAGATCATCGTCTTGACGAAGAAGAGCAGGTCCTCCACGTCGCGGGCCCGGGACTCCTCGAACGGGAGCTGGCGGCTGCGGTAGACGCGCGCGTACCGGGTGCAGAAGCCGCCGAAGTAGATGCTGTGCTTGTTCTCCTCGTCCAGGAAGTGGTGCAGATAGTCGGCGACCTCCAGCAGGTCCCTGCGGTAGAGCCGGGCCGCCAGCCCTTCCATCAGGCCCTTTTCGCCGTGAATGTTGAGGCTGTAGAAATTGACGGCCTCGTGGAACGCCAGACGCCTGCGGGCGGGCTCGTCCAGCCGTTCCCACAGCGGCGTGCCGTACAGGCTCAGGTATTCGGGCGAGCTGAACCACTGGCGTTCCGGATCCACCGACGACGGCCATTCCACCGCCGTGTAGGGGTTCTGGTACGACCGCTGCGACAGCCTGCTGAGGCGTTCGGTCGTCTCGGCCATGGACGCGATGGCGTCCCGCAGCCGCGCCGTCCGCTCGGGCGGGGTCATGGCGTCGCTCCCGGGACCGGCGGCCGCAGGTCCGCGGCGGCCTCCAGCACGACGCACTGCCAGTTCAGCCCGAACCCGGCCATCACCAGCACGATCCGCTGGCCGGGCCGCACCCGCCCGGACTCCAGCAGCATCGACAGGTTGACGACGTTGTCGGCGGAGATGATGTGCCCGGTGTCGGGCAGCGAGGGGGACCAGACCCTGTCGTGGTCGATCCCCAGCAGCCGCGCCAGGATCCGCCACGCCTTGTCGTTGGTGTTCTGGGTGACGACCCAGTCGACGTCGCCGGGCGTCAGCCCGGCCCGGTCCAGGGTCTGCCTGACCAGCCGGTGCGTGTAGGCGAAGTAGGAGCCCACCGTCTCGTCGTCGCCGGCGGTGCCGAGCGCGCCGTTGGTGATCTGGTGGGCGGCGACCAGCCGCAGCCCGGCCGGACGCCGGCTCACCACGCAGGCGGCGGCCCCGTCGGAGATCAGGTTGTAGGCCTGCTCGTAGCGCGCGCCCTCGGGGAAGCGGTCGGCGGTGACGCACAGCACCCGCCGCCATCCGGGCTCGGCCCCGAGCATGGCGCCGGCCACCCGCAGCGAGCCCAGCATCGCCGTGCACGCCTGCTGGTTGAGCCCGATCACCACGGCCTCGTCCAGGTCGAGGTCGGCCTGCAGGCGGCTGGCCGGGAAGTCCATCAGGTGCTTGACGTCGCGGGTGCGTTCCCAGGCGGCGGCGTCGCCGGTGTTGGCGTTGGCGGGGATGCAGGTCGCGTAGACGATCGCGTCCACCTCGTCGAGTTCGCCGGCCTCCCGCAGCCGGACGGCCGCCGCCCTGGCCAGGTCGTAGGCGCCGGTTCCGGGCTCGCACACGTGGTGGTAGCGGAAGCCGGCCGACTCCAGGTCCGCCGGGTCCGACAGCAGCCGCCCGGCCGCCGCCGACTCGGCGACGTGCATTTTGCGTTCCCCCAGGGCGTAGACCCATGAATCGACGAAGACCCCCGCCGTCATGAGCCGATCCCCGGATCGGTGGAAATCAGAAAACGTTCCATCCCCTGCCCCCAGACGGTCGGACGATACGTTGCTGACGGAAAATGCGGCGGCCGGCCGAACGGGCCGGATCGTGCGCCGTCGCCATCGGACGTTACTCGGCGGTAATCAGGGGATGAACCCCTGAGCCACCCCTAACCGCGACCCCTAATGCGGACATCCGGGGTGATCGGGGGATAGTGGTGGGCCGGTACCCGAGGCCCGACCGGAAAGAGGTGGAGCAGACGTGCTGGTCGCTTTCTCCGTGACCCCGCTCGGTGTGGGGGAGGAGGTCGGTGAGCTGGTCGCCGAGGCTGTCCGGGTGGTGCGGGCCAGCGGCCTGCCCAACCGGACGGACGCCATGTTCACCACCGTCGAGGGGGAGTGGGACGAGGTGATGGCCGTGGTCAAGGCGGCGACGGACGCCGTCGCCGCCCGCGCCCCCCGGGTGAGCGTCGTCCTCAAGGCCGACATCCGTCCCGGCGTCACCGACGCCCTCACCGCCAAGGTCGAGTCGGTGGAACGCCATCTGGCCGCGGACCGGCCCGGCACGCGACCCGAATGAGAGAGCACCGGCCGGGACGGCGGTCCCGGCCGGTGCTCGTTCGGTCGTTCAGAGGGCGCCGCGCGAGGTCAGGCGCCCGCGGTCTCGGGGAGGCAGGCGCGGACGCCGCCGTCACGGCCCCGGCCGAAGGCGGTGATCCGCTCGATGGGGTCGCCGTGGTCCTGCGGGTTGGTCCACTCGGTGTCGTCGCCGACCGCGACCAGGCCGTTGGACAGCTCCTTGACGTCGCCGTCCTCGAACAGCAGGGTGCCGTCGGCCTTGGCGCCGTACAGGGTGGCGCCGGCCAGGCAGTCGGCCTGCAGCTCCTTCTGCTGGGCGACCAGGTCCATCTTCAGCCGGTTCTGGATGGCGTGGCCCCACTCGTGGGCGATGATCAGGTACACCCAGGCGTCGCCCTCGGCGTAGCCGGCGCGCATCAGGTTGATGTCCCAGGCGATGTAGTCCTCGGGGATGCAGTAGTAGGCGTTGAACTTGGTCGCCGGCTGGCCGCCGCAGGTCGGGGCGCCGGCCAGGTCGTTGCCGTCGTAGGCGCCGTGCACCCGGGGGGACCGGTAGACGCCGGTGAACAGCTCCGACCAGTGCTGCCGCCAGTAGCCGTCCACCACCTGCCGCGCCGAGGCGATGTCCTGCTGGAGCTCGCTCTCGTTGACCGGAGCGCCCTGGCCGGGACCGCCGGTGCCGCCGGGCTTCGGGCCGTCGGCGCTGTTGCGCGGCGCGGAGGCGGACGGGCGGGGGCTCTGGGCCGAGGAGGGGGTCTCGAACTCGATGGTGCAACCGCTGGCGGCCAGCAGGGCGCCGCCCAGGGCCAGGGCGGTCAGGGAACGCAGGGGGTTGAACATGGTCGGTCTCCGTGTCTTCCAAGCGCGAGCCGCGCGATCGAACCGGGGATCAGACGGGGGAGACCGGCATCGCGGTTGCACGTTCCAAATGTGAACAACACCATCGCCGTCCACCCGAACCGGACACCGGGAAACGGCGTCTCACCAGTGATGACGCCCGGGACGACGCGGCCCGGCGGGCCCTCAGGGCGTCCGGTCGAGCCAGGCGTGGATGTCCTCGTCGGTCGGCGGCAGCAGCCGCCACAGCGCCTCGTCGAGGGAGCGGCACAGCGGCAGCCGCTCGTCGAAGCCGACCGCGCGGAACAGGTTGGCCAGGAACGGGCGCAGCCCGACGACGGCCATGCGGACGCCCCGGCGGGCGCACTCGCGTTCGGCCTCGGCGATCATCCGCAGCGCGGTCCCGTCGCAGAACGACACGCCGCCCATGTCCAGCACCAGCGGCCGGTGCGCACTCGCCGCCAGGGCCAGCAGGCGGGACCGCAGCTCCGGGCCGGAGTGGCAGTCGATCTCCCCGCACAGCAGCACCACGGCGTGACGGTCGCGTTCCACCACGACCATGTCGGCGGCGATGTCCTCCACGACCACCTCGCTCGAGCTCACTCGAGATTTCGTGACACGTCAGCCTTGCGCGGATGCGGACCGTTGCCAATACCCGGATCGAAAGATCCTCCTACCGTCCGCGGGCGGGCTCAGCGGCCCACCTCGTGCGCGCGGCGGATCGCCACGGCGGCGCGGACCAGCTCGGCGTTGCCGGGGGCGGGCGAGCCGTCCGGCAGCAGCAGCGCGTCCTCCAGCCCGATCCGGGTGGGCAGGCCCAGCGCGCAGGCCAGCCGCAGCACCGGCCAGGCGCCGCCGTCCTCCCCGTGCAGCAGGATCGGCCGGGTCGCCGCGCGCAGCCGGTCCAGCAGGTCGCGGGCGGTCCCGGGGGCGGTCGCCGGGTCGGTGTCGGTGACCTCGGCCAGCACCCGCAGCACCCGCCCCGCCCGCGGCCAGGCCAGGAACCGCTCGGCCGCGTCGGTGCCGGAGAAGATCCCGGCCTCGATGCCCACGCCCCGTTCCAGCAGCGCGTCCGCCACCAGCTCGGCGCCCTCCTCGTGCCAGTTGACCGAGGCGTGGTCGGGCAGAACGTTCCAGGAACGGACGAGCGCGGCGCGGCGGCGGGGGTCGGGCTCGGCCCAGGCGGCGGTGGTGACGCCGACCGGGACGCCGGGGGCGGCGGCGCGCACCGCGGCGACCGCCGCCGCGACCGCCTCGGGCTCCAGCGTCTCCGCCCCGTCCGCGTCACGGGGATGCAGGTGGCCGTCGCGCGCCCCCGCCGCGACGGCCTCGCGGACCGACGCGGCCAGTTCGTCCGGCGTGATCGGGATGTGCGGGCCGTCGGCGCGGGTCCGCGCCCCGTTCGGGCAGACCTGGATCATGACGGGCATCCTCGCCGACCTGGCCGCATCCCGCCATCCCGGATCGGACCCGGGACACGTCATCGCAGGTGATATAGGGTGGCCGCGACCGGAAGACGGGAGCGGTGGACGGGGCGCCGTTTCACCTGTGCACGTGGGGTAACCGGGCGGTATGCGGGTTCTGGTGACCGGCTGGCCGAGCTTCGTGAACGGTGAGGCCACGGCGGGCGACGTACTGGCGATGGAGGCGGTGCGCCAGGCGTTGTCCGACGCCGGTGTGCCGTGCGATCTGGCCTGGAGCCCGGTGTTCCGGCCCGGCGGGATGAGCCTGGCCGAGGCCGATCCGCACCGCTACACCCACCTGGTGTTCGCCTGCGGCCCGGTGATGGGCGAGCCGGTCCGGCAGTTGCACCAGCGGTACGCGCACTGCCGGCGGGTCGCGGTGGGGGTCTCGGTGATCGACCCGCACGACCCGGCCGTGCTCGGCTTCGACGAGGTGCTGGCGCGCGACGGCGGCGGTCTGGAGCCGCGGCTCGACCTGGCCGCCGAGGTGCCGGTGCCCGACGTCCCGGTGGTCGGGGTGGTGCTCGCCCCCGGCCAGCCGGAGTACGGGTCGCGCCGCCGACACGAGCAGGTCGAGGAGGAGCTGACCGGCTGGCTCAACGCCCGCGACTGCGCGCGGGTGCCCATCGACACCCGCCTGGACCCCTACGGCTGGCGCAACGCCGGCACCGCCGCGCAGGTCGAGGCGCTGATCCGGCGGCTGGACCTGGTCGTCACCACCCGGCTGCACGGGCTGGTGCTGGCGCTCAAGAACGGGATCCCGGCGCTGGCCGTGGACCCGGTCGAGGGCGGCGCCAAGGTCGAGGCGCAGGCCCGCGCCTGGGGCTGGCCCGCGGTGGTGACCGCCCGTTCCGGCAAGCCCGTCCTGAACCCCGCCGAGCTGGAGCGCCAGTGGGAGTGGTGCCTGGCGGGCCGCGCGGCCGCCGCCGCGTGGGACCTGCGGCCCGACACCAAGCCGCTGCTCACCGACGACCTGCTGGACCTGCTCGACCTGCGCGAGGACCAGGCGGGCTGAGCACGCCGCCCGGCGTCTTGTCCGAGGTCGCCGGACCGTGGGACCGCAGCGCCACCGGCGCGCCCAGCTCGGACTCCAATGCCTGGACCGGATCGGCGGGCGGCTCGTACACCGGGCGGGCGGTCAGCAGCCGGCGGGTCAGCGCCTCCTGCCGGTCCAGGTCGCCCGCCGGGCCGACGGGCAGCCGGTCGACCCGTTCGCCGTCGATCTCGTAGGCCCGGCACACCAGCAGGTCGCCGCGGTCCCGGGCGACGTCGAGGTGGGTGACGGCCAGCGCGTCGATCCCGCCGGTCACCTCCAGCGCGTACCGCAGCGCCACCAGGTCCAGGTGCCCCACCCGGAACGCCCCCTGCCACGGGCCGAACCCGTTGTGCCGGTCCGGCAGGTCGGCGGTCAGCGCCGGGTCCTCGGTGACGAACGGGCCGGGGCCGTGCCGGGTCATGTACGCCCGCACCACCCCCAGCCGCTCGGCCTGCGCGCCCGCCTCGGCCAGCAGCGTCTCGGCGTTGGCGAACGTGGTCGTGGACCAGGTCGTGTACGGGTGGAACCCGTGCCACTCGTCCAGCAGGACGCCCTGCGCGCCCTCGAAGACCACCGGCCCCGCCCGCAGCAGCCCCGCCAGGTGCTCGCCGCCCACGACCGCGACCCGCTCGCCGAACGCCGTGAACGCCTCCACGCAGTCCTCGACCGGAGGCGTCCCCTCCGCGTCGGGGAACTCCTCCAGCACCCGGTCCCGCAGCCCGCCCAGCAGCCGCCGCAGCCGGAGCGGCGACCGGCAGTCGGCGACCCGGGGCGCGTCCTGCGGATGGGCCAGCGCGTACGCCATGGTCTCGCCGATGCCCATCCCGCAGGACCCGTGCCGGGCCGCGCCGCGCGCGATCTCCCGCGCGCGGCCGGCGGCCCGGTGGTAGGGCGTGGTGAGCGGCGCGTCCCCGTCCACGGTCAGCCGGTCGAACGCGTCGCGGACCCCGAGGGCGGCCAGGTGCCGTTCCTCGGCGACCAGCGCCAGGGGGTCGACCAGCATGAACCGTGACAGGTGGGTGCGCACGCCGGGAGTGAGGGTGCCCGAGCCGAACTGCGCGAACGTGTGGTGCCGCCCGTCGTCGGCCACCACGTTGTGCGCGGCCTGGGCGCCCCCGTTGAACCGGACCACCGCGTGCACCGGCTCCGGCCCCCGCGCACAGAGCCAGTCCACGACGGTGCCCTTCCCGGCGTCCCCGAACCCGAGGTCCACCACGATCCGGTGGGTCATCACAGCCGCCTGGTACGGCGCGGCCCGTCCCGGTCGAGGTCGGCCGGGGCGGAGGAGACGGCCACCGGGGAGCGGCCGGCGTCCAGCCGGGCCAGCGCCCGCGACACCGACGGCCCGGCGTCGCTGCCGAACTCGGCCAGGTGGTCCAGCCCCTCGGCGAGGTCGATGGCGTCCTCGTTCATCCCGATGGTCAGCGCGATGGTCTCGCACACCGCGTCCAGGTCGTCCAGGTACAGGACGTGCTCGCCGAGCAGCCCCTGCCAGAACTCCCGCAGCCGCGGGTCGCCGGAGTGGTAGCCGCCCTCGGGGATGATGAAGTACACCTCGTACATCCGGCGCAGCTCGGCCACGACGTCCTCGGTGCGGACGTCCTCGGCCAGGTCGTCGCCGATCACCTCGGCCACCAGCCGGCGGTCCACCTTCGGATAGGCCAGCTCGTCGCCGATCATGAACAGGTAGCCGCGGCGCCCGCGCTTTTCGAAGCAGTCGATCGAGGTGTGCCGGGCCATGAAGTACATGGCCAGCTCGTAGGACTCCATCATCTGGCCGCCGCCCCCGCCCTCCAGCAGGATCCTGCCGAGGTCGTCGTCCATCCGGTTGTCGGACTCGAACTGCCCGACCTGCAGCGGCGCCCGGTCGCAGGTGGCGTCGCCGACCGCGCCGAACATGATCTGCGGGTGCTCGACGTACCCCTTGCGCAGCAGCAGCCCGAGCAGGTCCGGCAGCTTGGTCTGCAGGATCCGGGGCACCCGGCCCATGGAGCCGGTCACGTCGAACAGCACGGCGACGGCCAGGGACTCGGGGTGCTCGTCGCTGTCGCGGCTCTCCCGGAAGGTCACGCCCTTGGGGTCCAGGCCGGGGTGGGTGGTGGTGGCGCCGCTGTCGTTGTAGGCGAACGCGCTGGCGCCGGTGCGCGCACGGTAGCTCTGCGCGGCGTCGTAGACGTCGGTGGACCAGATTCCGCTTCCCATGGGGGTCTGCCTTTCTGCTAGCGGACGGCCGGCATGTGGAACGGCCGGAAACGGCGCGGGCCGTAGAGGCGTTCGAGCACCTCGTCGAGTTCGGCCAGCAGCCGCCAGGCGTCGGAGGGGCGGCGGTTCTGCGCGGAGAGCGTGCAGCCCTTGGCGAACAGCCGCAGCGCCTTGGGCGCCTTGTCGGCCATGAGATGGGTCATGCAACGGGTGGCCATGAAGATGTCGGTGGCGGGACTCGCGGGCCGCCTCCCCGGCACCTCCTCCGGGTACCAGTCGGCGTACCGGTCGACCATCGCCGGCACCCGGCCGCTGGGGTCGGTGGCGGCGTAACAGCCGGGCACCGAGTAGCACCAGTCGACCAGCACCAGCCCGTGCAGCTCGGGATGGATCAGGACGTGGTCGGGCAGCACCGCGCCGTGCAGCACCCCGGCCCGGTGCGCGAACCCGAGGGCGACCAGCAGCCGGCGCCACATCCACGCCGCGTCGCGCGGGTCCAGCCCGTCCGGGTGGGCGGCGCGGACCTCGGCCAGGCTGTGGAACCCGTCGAGCCGTTCGAGCACGTTGGTCCGCCGCTGCGCGCCGTTCGCCGGGTCGCGGTGCCGGAACGTCTCCACCAGCCGCGGCACGTACGGCAGGAACCTGCGCTGTCCGTCCTTGGGGAGCTGCCGCAGCGCGACGGCCTCCCGTTCGATCAGGTCGCCGTCGGCGGGGTCGCGCGGCATCTTGACGACCACCTCGCGGTCGCCGTCGTACCTGGCCTCGTACAGGTTGGCCAGGTCGCCCTCGGCGAGCCTGCGGCCCAGGCGGTAGGAGTGCCGCCGGGTGGTGACGGTGGCCGTGTCAGCCCCGGTGTAGCCGCGCCACAGCGCGGTGAGCCGGGCGAAGTCGTGGGTCGTGCGGCCGCCGGTGGCGTCGGGATGCATCAGCCGGGCCATCCGCCGGTAGATGCGGGCGGCCTCGTCCGGGTCGCCGCCGAACAGGTCGTGGGGGGTGCGCGCCTTGTCGAGCAGGCCCAGCGCGCGGTCGAGTTCGTTCATCGGACGTCGTCCTCCCTGCTGGGCCGCAGCAGCGCGGGGTGCAGCAGCCGCGCGTCGCCGGCCCGGTAGAGGCGGGCGCGGGGGCCGCCGCGCCGCCCGCCGCGTTCGGTGGTCTCGCCGGTGCTCTCCACGAAGCCCGGCACCGACAGGACCTTGCGGTGGAAGTTGCCGGCGTGCAGTTCCTCGCCCCACACCGCCTCGTAGACGGCCCGCAGCTCGGGGATGGTGAACTCGGGGGCGCAGAACGCGGTGGCCAGCGGGGTGTACTCGAGCTTGCTGCGGGCCCGTTCCAGCCCGTCGGACAGGATCCGGGCGTGGTCGAAGGCCAGCCGGCGGGTGGTGCCGGGGAGCTGGTCGCCGGTCTCGGTCAGGCCCAGCGCGCCGATGGGCACCCAGGCCGCGTCGGCGGCGTCGCTGCCCGCCCGCGGGTCGGGCAGCTCGGGCGCGAACGCCAGGTAGGCCACCGAGATGACGCGCATCCGGGGGTCCCGGCCGGGGGCGCCGTAGGTGCCGAGCTGCTCCAGGTGCACCCGGGACAGCGCGCCCTCGGTGCTCAGGCCGGTCTCCTCGGCCAGCTCCCGGGCGGCGGCCTCCGGCAGGTCCTCGGCGTCCCTGACGCCGCGCACGAACCCGCCGGGCAGCGCCCACATCCCGGCGAACGGGGGCCGCCCGCGGCGCACCAGCAGCACGTGCAGCGCCTTGTCCCGGATGGTCAGCGCCACCACGTCGACCGTGACCGCCACCGGGTCGTAGTCGCGGGGGTCGTAGCCCTCCAGGAACCGCCGCTCGTCCTCCGGCACCTGCATCGCTGGTCCTTCTCAACTCGAGAACATCTCTAACTGAGAATAACCTAACCCACGGCGGACGGCGGCGTCCAGCCCTCATCGGGTGATCAGCGGCGGTGCCGGCCTCCGCCGCGGGTGGGCGGCGGTCCCATCGGGTGCTGCCGGGCACCGGGGGCGCCGGGAGGGGGCGGCGCGCCGTACGACCCGTACGGCGGCGGGGGAGGAGCCGACAGGGGCGGCCACGGCGGAGGCGGGAGATCGCGCAGGCCGCTGTTGCGCCGCCCGAACAGCAGGTACAGCCCCAGGCCCGCCAGCATCCACAGGGCGAAGTAGGCCCAGGTCCGCACCTGCACGTTCAGCATCAGCCAGCCCACGCCCGCGATGGCCAGCAGCGGCACCAGCAGGCCGCCTGGCACCCGGAACGGCCGCTCCAGATCCGGGCGGCCGCGGCGGAGCACCGGGACCGCAGCCGAGACCGCCAGGAACGCGAACAGGGTGCCGAGCACCACGAGCTGCTCCAGCGTCAGCACGTCCACGGTCTGCGACAGCACGATCGCCGCGCCGCCCGCCACCAGGGTCGCCCGGCTCGGCGTCCGGTACCGGCTGACGGCCGCCAGCGGCCGGGGCAGCAGCCCGTCGCGGGCCATCGAGAACACCACCCGGGTCATGCTGATCAGCACCACCAGGATCACCGTGGTCAGCCCGAGCAGCGCGCCGATGTCGATGACCCGGCCCATCGGCTCCGCGCCCACCTCGGCGAACGCCTGCGCCAGCGGCGGCCGGGCCGGGTCCAGCTCGCGGTAGGAGATCATGCCGACCATCGCGACCGCGACCCCCAGGTACAGCACGATCGCGATGAGCAGCCCGGCCAGCATCCCCCGGGGCACCTTGCGCGGGGCGTCCTCGGTCTCCTCGGCGGCGGTGGCGATCAGGTCGAACCCGATGTAGGCGAACGCGATCGCCGGGGCCGCGGCGACGATCCCCCACACCCCGAACACCTGCGGCGTGCCGCCCAGCAGCGCGTCCAGCACGGTCTGCCCGCTGCCGCCGCCGGCCGGCCGCCCCTCGGGGACGAACGGCCGCAGGTTGCCCGCGTCGAAGAAGCGCAGCCCGCCGACGATGACCAGGGCGATCACGATCAGCTTGGCCAGCACCATGAACCACAGCGTGCGCAGCCCCAGCCGGCCGCCGGTGGCCAGCAGGGCGACCAGCAGCACCAGGATGCCGAGCGCGAACACGTCGAAGCCGCGCTCCTGCCCGATCACCCCGGCCAGCGCGGGCGGCGGCGTCACCGAGAAGTCCGCCAGCGTCTGCGCGGCGATCAGCGACCAGGCCCGCGCCACCACCGAGGCGGCCAGCAGCAGTTCCAGGATCAGCGACCAGCCGATCAGCCAGGCGACCGGCTCGCCGAACGCCACGTACCCGAACGTGTAGGCGCTGCCCGCCGTCGGGACGACCGACGACAGCTCCGCGTAGCACAGCGCGGCCAGCAGGCACACCAGTCCCGCCAGCAGGAACGACACGATCACCGCCGGGCCCGCGGTGGTGGCGGCCTGGGTGCCGGAGATCCGGAAGATGCCCGCCCCGATCATCACCCCGAGCCCGAGGATCACCAGGTCGCGCGTCTGGTAGGTGACCGGCAGCCGGTGCCGCCCCCCGCCGTAGTCGCGGCGGGTCGCCTGTTCGACCGGAAGCCGGCGCAGCAGCGTGTCGCGCATGGACGTCTCCATGTGCCGGAGGGCAGATCCGCACGCCGGTCCGGGGGTGACGGGCCGGGGTGTCGTTCGGCGGGAGTGCCCAGGTTTGTCGGGCATCAAAGGATGTCCCAAATCTGGGTAAAACTTCAATGGAAAAGCCGTTTTTAAGTCGTAAATCCGGGATGGCGCTCCGATCGCCGCGGTGTGTATGGACGGGGCGCCGGTCGGGTAACGGGAACGGTGAGACGGTGGTGGTGATTCGTACCAATGGAGGTCCCGTGCCCGCCGTGCCGCATGACCGGTCGCCCGTCCGCCCGCCCCGCCGCCTGGCGCTGGCCGGGGCCCTGATCGTCGCGCTGCCGCTGCTGGCGCCCGGCCCGGCCACGGCGGCCGCCCCGCCGCGGACCGGAACGGACCCGCGGTGGACGGCCACCGGATACGGCGGCGCGGTCGCCACCGTGGACCCCGACGCCAGCCGCACCGCCATCGAGGTGCTCCGCAAGGGCGGCAACGCCGCCGACGCCGCGGTCGCCGCCGCGGCCACCCTGGGGGTGACCGAGCCCTACGTCGCCGCGCTGGGCGGCGGCGGGTTCTTCGCCTACTACGACGCCAGGACCCGCCGCGTGCACACGATCGACGGCCGGGAGACCGCGCCCGCCAGGATGAACGAGCGGTCGTTCGTCGACCCGGCCACCGGGCGGGCCATCCCGTTCGACCAGGCCGTCACCAGCGGCCTGTCGGTGGGCGTGCCCGGGACCGTCGCCCAGTGGGAGCAGGTCCTCGACCGGTTCGGCAGCAAGAAGCTGAGCACCCTGCTGCGGCCGGCGATCCGGATCGCCGAGCGGGGCTTTGTGGTGGACCAGGAGTTCCACGACCAGACCGCGGTGAACGCCGACCGGTTCGCCGACATCGCGCCGACCCGCGACCTGTTCCTGCCCGGCGGCAAGCCGCCCGAGGTCGGCACCACCTTCCGCAACCCCGACCTGGCGCGGACCTATCGCGAACTGGCCGAGCGCGGACCCGACTGGTTCTACCGGGGCTCCCTCGCGCGGGAGATCGTGCGCACGGTCAAGAACCCGCCGGTCGTGCCCGGCGCCTCCCGCAACGTGCGGCCCGGCCTGATGGAGACCGGCGACCTGGCCCGCTACACCGCGCCGATGCGCCGCCCCACCCGCGTGACCTACCGCGGCCTGGAGGTGTACGGGATGGCGCCGCCCTCCTCCGGCGGCTCCACGGTCGGCGAGGCCCTCAACATCCTGGAGAACTTCCGGCTGAGCGAGGACGACCCCGTCCAGGCCATGCACCACTACCTGGAGGCGTCCCGGCTCGCGTACGCCGACCGGGGCCGGTACGTCGGCGACCCCGACCACGTGGACGTCCCGCTGAGCGGGCTGCTGTCCAAGGGGTTCGCCCGCGAACGCGCCTGCCTCATCGACCCGGACCGGGCCGCCACCAGCCCGGTGCCGCCCGGGTCGCCCGACGGGGACTACCGCGCCTGCGAGCCCGCCGGCGGCGCCACCGGCGAGCTGACCCACGAGGGCCCGCAGACCACCCACCTGGTGGTCGCCGACAAGTGGGGCAACGTGGTCGCCTACAACATCACCATCGAGCAGTTCGGCGGCAGCGGGCTGACCGTGCCGGGACGCGGGTTCCTGCTCAACAACGAGCTGACCGACTTCACCCTGCAGCCGCCCGCGCCGGGCGCCGCGCCCGACCCCAACCTGCCCGGCCCGGGCAAGCGCCCGCGCAGCAGCATGGCCCCGACCCTGGTGCTGCGGGACGGGAAGCCCTGGCTGGCGGTGGGCACCCCCGGCGGCTCCACCATCATCACCACCGTGCTGCAGATCCTGGTCAACCGGATCGACCTGGACATGGACCTGCCCGCCGCGCTGGCCGCGCCGCGCGCCACCCAGCGCAACACCCCGCAGACCCTCGCCGAGCCGGCGTTCCTCGAGCGGTACGAGGCGGCGCTGGAGGCCATGGGGCACGATCTGGCGCCGTTCCCCGGGCCGCCGGCGGGCCAGATCGGCGCCGCCACCGGCCTGGAGTTCCTGCGTCCCGGCCTGGTCCAGGCGGTGGCCGAGCCGGTCCGCAGGCACGGTGGTAGCGCTCTGGTGGTGAGGCCCGTACGGTGAGCGGGCCCGCCGACTACCATCGGCGCAGGGGGAAGGAGCCCGTCATGGCCCAGGCGTACCTGCAGGTGACCACGACGACCGACTCGCGTCAGGAGGCCGCCGAGATCGCCAAGTCCGCCGTGGCCGAACGGCTGGCGGCGTGCGCCCAGCTGGTCGGCCCGATCGCCAGCACCTACTGGTGGGAGGGCGAGATCGAGCAGGCCGAGGAGTGGATGGTGGTCTTCAAGACCACCGCCGACAGCTTCGAGGACCTGGCCTCGCTGATCACCGAGGCGCACTCCTACGACACCCCGGAGATCATCGCCACCCCGGTGGTCGCCGGCAGCGCCGACTACCTGCGCTGGGTGAGCGAGCAGACCGCCGAGCAGGTCGCCGGGCAGCCGGAGGGGGAGCCCACCGGCGCGCCCGGCTGACCGGACACCGATCGGGCATCGCCCCTGGTCAACCGGACATCCACGGCATATGGTGTGGCATTGCCCATATTTGGGCAGTAAGTCATTGATTACGTTCCATGTGTCGGGGTATGGCGGCGAGGTGGTGTCCGTGGGCGAGGTTCGCGAACTGGAGGGCTCCCGGGAGGCGACGCCCGCCCGCGCGCCGGGCGCGCCGGACCACGGGCTGTTCGGGCCCGGCTCGGTGACCTGGCGGGTGATGAGCGAGCCGGTGATGATGGTCAGCGGCTTGCGCGCCCTGCTGCTGCAGGCCCTGCACCCGCGCTCGATGTGGGGCACCGCGCAGAACTCCGAGCTGATGGACCCGCAGGCCGCCTGGCACCGGCTGGCCCGCACCATCGAGTTCGTCCGCATCCGCACCTACGGGTCGCTGGAGGAGGTCGAACGGGTCGGCCGCCGGGTCCGCAAGCTGCACGCCAGGCTGGAGGGGCTGGACCTGCGCACCGGCGAGGTGTTCCGGATCGACGACCCGGAGAACCTGCTGTGGGTGCACATGGGCGAGGTCGACTCCTACCTGGACATCGCCCGGCGGGCGGGCATCGGACTCAGCGACGCCGACGCCGACCGGTTCGTCGACGAGCAGCGCCGGGCCGCCCAGGTGGTCGGGCTCGACCCGGCCGACGTGCCCGCCTCGGTCGCCGAGATGCGCGAGTACTACGCGATGATGCGGCCGAGGATCTGGGCCTGCCGGGACGCCAAGGAGGGGCTGCGGCGGATGTTCAACCCGCCGGTGCCGCGTCCGCTGACGCCGCTCAAGCTGGCCGCGCCCGGCCTGACCATGCTGGTGGTGGCCACGCTGCCGCGCTGGGCCCGCCGCATGTACGGGCTGCCCGGCCTGCCGACCTCCGACCTGGCCGCCACGCTGGCCCTGCAGGCCCTGCACCGGGGCAGCCAGGTGGTCCCGGCGTCGCTGCGCTACTCCCCGGACGCCCGGCGGGCGCAGCAGATCATGCGGGAGCACTCGCAGGGGCACGGCAGCCTGGGGATCGCCTCCTAGCGACCGGCGACGGGGAACGGGCGGGGCCGGTCAGCCGCGCCGCATCAGCCGGCCCACCGCCGCCATCAGCTCGGTGGACATCAGGTCGGCCTTGCCCTCCTCGGCGCCCTCGGCCACGCAGTGCCGGACGTGTCCGTCCAGCAGGCCCAGCGCCACCTTGTCCAGCGCCGCCTGCACGGCGCTGATCTGGGTGAGGATGTCGATGCAGTAACGGTCGTCCTCGACCATGCGCTCGATGCCGCGCACCTGACCCTCGATCCGCCGCAGCCGGGTCTGCAGCTGGTCCTTGGTCGCGGTGTAGCCGCGTGTCGGAGTCCCGTTCGCCGGCATCGCCTCGCCCCTCCCCATGTGGATCCTGCTCGCCACCCCAGGTTATCCAACCCCTGGGGGGTATGTGACCTCTCCGTGACCGTGCCCGGCCCCTCGGGCGCCCCTCAGGCGGGGACGTTCCAGGAGGTGATGACCGGGCGGCCGTGCTCGGTGCCCAGGGTGGACATGGTGCCGGTGTGCAGCGCGAACAGCCGGCCGGCCGCCGGTTCCAGGCCCAGCCAGCGGGCGGTGAGGACGCGCAGCACGTGACCGTGCGCCACCACCGCCACGTCGCCCCGCTCCAGCCACGGGCGGATGCGCTTCAGCGCGGCGTCGCACCGCTCGCCGACCCGCTCGACCGTCTCACCGGGATGCTCGGCGTCCCCGGGGATCACCCCGTCCGACCACAGGTACCAGCCCGGCCGGCCCTCGCGGATCTCGGCGCTGGTGATGCCCTCGTAGCCGCCGTAGTCCCACTCCCACAGGTCGGGGTCCAGCTCGTCGGCGGTCAGCCCGGCCAGCTCGGCGGTGCGCCGGGCGCGCAGCGCGGGGCTGGACACCGTCCGCACGATGTCGCGCCCCGCCAGCAGCGGCCCGAGCGCCCGGGCCTGCCGCTCGCCGCGTTCGGTCAGCGGCACGTCGGTCCGGCCGGTGTGCCTGCGGTCGCGGCTCCACTCGGTCTCCCCGTGCCGCAGAACGACGATCTCACCCATGGGGCCTCACTGTAGGAGATCGCCCCATGGGCGGCACCGGCGCGTCCGGGTCGGGCGACCGCGGCGAAGCGGGGGATCGTCTGACCCGGGTCGCGGGGTCTGGGCCGCCCCCGGAAGAGCAGGCCCTCGGAGGGAACGGGTCAGGCGAGGACCTTGGCGGTGTCGACGTGGTCGAGGCCGTGGGCCTCGGCGACCTCCGCGTAGGTGACCGCCCCGTCGTGGGTGTTCAGGCCGCGCGCCAGGGCGGGGTCGTCGCGGAGCGCCTGCCGCCAGCCCTTGTTCGCGATCGCCACCGCGTACGGCAGCGTCGCGTTCGTCAGGGCGTACGTGGAGGTGTTGGGAACCGACCCCGGCATGTTGGCCACGCAGTAGAACACCGACTCGTGCACCCGGAACGTCGGGTCGTCGTGCGTGGTCGGCCGCGAGTCCTCGAAGCAGCCGCCCTGGTCGATGGCGATGTCCACCAGCACCGAGCCCGGCTTCATGTGCGCCACCAGGTCGTTGGACACCAGCTTGGGCGCCTTGGCGCCGGGGATCAGCACCGCCCCGATCACCAGGTCCGCGGCGACGGCCTGCTGCTCGATGGTGTACGCGTTGGACACCAGGGTCCGCAGCCGGCCCTGGTAGATCGCGTCCACGTGGCGCAGCCGTTCCATGTCGATGTCCAGCACCGTCACGTCGGCGCCCATGCCCACCGCGATCTGCGCGGCGTTCAGCCCGGCCACCCCGGCGCCGATGATCAGCACCCGGGCGGGCGCGACCCCGGGGACGCCGCCCGGCAGCACCCCGCGCCCGCCGGCCGAGCGCATCAGGTTGACCGCGCCGACCTGCGGGGCCAGCCGCCCGGCCACCTCCGACATGGGCGCCAGCAGCGGCAGCGACCGGTCCGGGAGCTGCACGGTCTCGTAGGCGATGCCGGTCACCCCGGCGTCCAGCAGCGCCTTCGTGCAGGGCTGCGAGGCGGCCAGGTGCAGATAGGTGAACAGGGTCTGGCCGGCCTGCATCCGGTGGTACTCCTCGGCGACCGGCTCCTTGACCTTCAGCACCAGCTCCGCCTCGCCCCACACCTCGTCGGCCGAGTCGACGATCTTGGCGCCCGCGGCGGCGTACTCGGCGTCGGGGATCGACGAGCCCAGCCCCGCGCCGCGCTCGATCAGCACGTCATGGTGGTGGCGGGTCAGTTCGTGCACTCCCGCGGGGGTGATCGCCACCCGGTACTCGTGATTCTTGATCTCCCGCGGGATTCCGACCTTCACCGTGTCCTCCGTTGATCATGGCGTCGTTGCCCTGACCTGATCTTCTCTGGGGGCCGCCCCCCAGGTCCCCGGCGTCTCCGGGAGCGGGCGATCCCCGCTTGGCCGCGGTCGCCCGACTCCAGAGTGAGACCTGAGCGCCGGGCGGGCCATGTGCACCGTGTACGGCGATCCGGCCTGTTGCTGACAGCCTGTAAAAGGGTCAGGGGCGTGCCGCCAGCAACCGGCCACGTACCCCCTCACCGGCCGGGCTCACCTGCTCGCCGCGCAGCCAGGTCGCCCGCACCACGCCGGTCAGCTCGCGGCCCGCGTACGGGGTCAGCCGGTGCCGGTGGTGCAGCGCGGCCGGGTCGACCACCTGCCGCTCGTCGGCGGCGAACGCCACCAGGTCGGCGTCGTGGCCCACCGCGATCCGGCCCTTGCCCGGCAGGCCCACCAGGTCGGCCGGGCCGGCGGCCATCCAGCCCGCCACGTCGGCCAGCGAGTGGCCGCGGGCCCGCGCCGCGGTCCACACCGCGGGCAGGCCGAGCTGCACCGAGGAGATGCCGCCCCACGCGGTGGCGAAGTCGCCGCGCTTGAGCTCGGGAACGCAGGGGGAGTGGTCGGACACGATGGTGGAGATCACCCCCGCCGACAGCCCCTCCCACAGCCGTTCGCGGTTGTCGGCCGTGCGGATCGGCGGGCAGCACTTGAACTCCGTCGCGCCCTCCGGGACCTCCTCGGCGGTCAGCGTCAGGTAGTGCGGGCAGGTCTCGGCGGTCACCCGCACCCCCGACCGCCGCGCCTCGGCCAGCAGCGGCAGCGCGTCGGCCGCCGACAGGTGCACGATGTGCAGCCGGCAGCCGGTGCGCGCGGCCAGGTCCACCAGCCTGCCGATCGCGCCCAGCTCCGCCTCCGGCGGGCGGGAGGCCAGGAAGTCGGCGAACGCCCCGCCCGCGGGCTCGGCCAGCGCGTCCGGGTCCTCGGCGTGCACGATCAGCAGCCCGTCGAACGAGGCGATCTCCTCCATCGCCGCCCGCACCTCGTCCCACGCCAGGGCGGGGAACTCGTCCACCCCGGACGGCGAGGTGAAGCACTTGAACCCGTACACCCCGGCCTCGTGCAGCGGGCGCAGCGCCGGAACGTTCCCGGGCACCGCCCCGCCCCAGAACCCCACGTCCACGTGCACCCGCCCGCGCGCCGCCGTCCGCTTGACCTCCAGCTCGGCGACCCCCACGGTCGGGGGGATCGAGTTCAGCGGCATGTCGATCAGCGTGGTGACGCCGCCGGCCGCGGCCGCCCGCGTCGCGGTCCGGAAGCCCTCCCACTCGGTCCGGCCGGGCTCGTTGACGTGCACGTGGGTGTCGACCAGGCCCGGCAGCAGCGCCACCTCGCCCAGGTCCGTCTCGCGGGCGGCCTCGGCGGGGGCGTCGTAGGGCCGCAGCTCCGCGATCCGCCCGTCCCGCACGCAGACGGCGAGGGGGCGTTCCCCCTCGGGCGTCACGGTGCGGCGGGAGCGCACCACCAGATCGTGCGTCATCGCTCACCTCGCCGGACTCCCGGTCGACCGGTCCGCGCCTGGGGCAGCCACTCGTCGGCGATCGCCACGGTGAGCTGCTCCAGCAGGGGGCCCGCCCGCCGCATGCAGCGTTCCACGTCCGGCTCGATGTCGGTGAGCGCGTACACCGCCTGGATCCGGGCGCGGCGGAGCTGCTCGCCGGTCAGCCCGCGGCGTCCCACCACCGCGATCACCGGGGCGCCCGCCCGGGAGGCCGTCCGCGCCGCCCCGATCGGCGGCTTGCCGCGCAGTGTCTGCACGTCCAGCGCCCCCTCGCCGGTGATCGCCAGCCGCGCCCCCCGGGCCTTGTCGGCGAATCCCAGCAGTTCCATCAGGTACGCGCCGCCGGGCCGGACCCGTGCGCCCAGGAACGCCAGCGCCGCGAACCCCACCCCGCCCGCCGCCCCGGCCCCCGGCAGGTCGCGGACCGTCCGGCGGCAGGCGGCCTCGGCCAGGTCGGCCCACCGCCGCAGGCCCGCGTCCAGCGCCCGGACCTCGGCCCGCCCGGCGCCCTTGCGCGGTCCGTGCGCCATCGCCGCGCCGCCCCGGCCCAGCAGCGGGGAGTCGGCGTCGGTGGCGACGACCACCTCCACCCGGCTCAGGTCCGGCATGTTCCGCAGGTCCAGGGCGTGCAGGCCGCGCAACGCCGCCCCGCCCGGCGGCAGTTCCCGGCCCAGCGCGTCCAGCAGCCGCCCGCCCAGCCCCTGCACCAGCCCGGCCCCGCCGTCGGTGCAGGCGCTGTCGCCCAGCCCCAGCACGATCCGCCGGGCGCCCATCCGCAGCGCGTGCGCCACCATCTGCCCGGCGCCCAGGCTGGTCGCCGACAGCGGCCGCGGCCGGCCGCCGGGGAGCTGCCGCAGCCCGGACGCCTCGGCCAGTTCCACCACCGCGGTGCCGCCGCGGACCGCCAGCGCCGCGGTCACCGGCTGCCCGGTGGGACCGGCCACCTTGACCTCCACCCGCCGCCAGCCCGCCGCGATCGCCGCCGCCGCGGTGCCGTCCCCGCCGTCGGCCAGCGGGAACTCCACGATCGGCACGCCGGGCCGGGCCCGCCGCAGCCCCGCCGCCAGCCGCCGGGCGACCTCGGGCGCGCTGAGCGATCCCTTGAACCTGTCCGGAGCCACCAGCACGTGACCGCCCGGGCCGGGGGAGCCCGTCGGTCCCGAGGGGGATGCTGCGGAGACCACTGCCACGCCTTTCGCGCCCGGGTGAAACTTGCCTGCCGCTTACCTGGCTTCGGGACTATTTGACACCTCGGGACGGCCTCGCGTCGCCCGCTCGGCGGCACCGATCTGAAATTCTCTCTGCAACAGGTCGGTTTTGCTCGGAGTCGCGACGAATCTCCAGGTCCGCCCTATGCCGGGCCGGTGGAACGGGGCATGGTGATGTGCTCCGGGCGGACCGGAACCCGGCTCAGCGGCAGTCCGGTGGCGTCCCGGACCGCCGCCACCACCGCGGGGGTGGACGACAGCGTCGGCGGCTCGCCCGCGCCGCGCAGCCCGTACGGCGAGTGCGGGTCGGCGTGCTCCAGGATCTGCATCCGCATCGGCGGCATGTCCAGGATCGTCGGGATCAGGTAGTCGGTGAACGAGGGGTTGCGGATCCGCCCGCCCTCGACCTGGATCTCCTCCATCAGCGCCAGCCCGAGCCCCTGCGCGGTGCCGCCGTGGATCTGCCCCTCCAGCGCGACCGGGTTCAGGATCTTCCCCACGTCCTGCACGGCGGCCAGTTCCACGACCTTGACCAGGCCCAGCTCCACGTCCACGTCCACCACCGCGCGGTGCACGCAGAACGCGAACTGCACGTGCGAGTTGCCCTGCCCGGTCAGCGGGTCCAGCGGCGTGGTGCGGCGATGGTGGAACTCGCGGGTCTCCTCCACCGCCTCCCCGTCCAGCACGTCGGCCAGCGACGCCAGAGTCCCGCCGTCGGCCGCCACGATCCGCCCGTCCCGCAGCACGGCCCCGGCCGCGGGGATCCCCAGGCGTTCCTCGGCCAGCTTGAGGACCCGTTCCCGGACCGCCTCGCAGGCCGTCTTGACCGCGCCGCCGGTCATGTACGACTGGCGGGACGCGCTGGAGGAGCCCGCCGAGCCCACGTTCGTGTCGGCGGGCGCGACCGTCACCTGCGTCACGCCCAGCTCGGTGCGGGCGATCTGCGCCTGCAGGGTGACCAGGCCCTGGCCGACCTCGGCGGCGGCCGTGTGCACCAGCACGGCGGGCTCGCCGCCCACCACCTCGAGCCGGACCCGGGCGGTGGAGTAGTCGTCGAAGCCCTCCGAGTAGCAGATGTTCTTGATCCCGATGCCGTAGCCGACGCCGCGCCGCACGCCCTCGCCGTGGGTGGTGTTGGACACCCCGCCGGGCAGGTTCCGCAGGTCGGAGGTGTCGGCGGGCGGGGGAGGCGGGAACGCCCGCACCCGTTCCAGCAGCTCGGTCAGCGGGGCGGGCATGTCCACGACCTGGCCGGTGGCCAGCCGCGAGCCCTCGCCGATGGCGTTGCGGATCCGCACCTCGACCGGGTCCAGGCCGCAGGCGGCGGCGAGCCGGTCCATCTGCGACTCGTAGGCGAAGCACGCCTGCACCGCCCCGAAGCCCCGCATCGCCCCGCACGGCGGGTTGTTGGTGTAGACCCCGTAGGCGTCGATCCTGACGTTCGGGACCTCGTACGGGCCGATGCCCAGCGACGCCGCGTTCCCGGTGACCGCCGAGGTGGTGGAGGCGTACGCGCCGCCGTCCAGGATGATCTCGGCCTCCACGTAGACCAGCCGGCCGTCGCGGGTCGCCCCGTGCTCGTAGCGCAGCGTCGCCGGATGCCGGTGCACGTGCCCGAAGAACGACTCCTCCCGGCCATACACGATCTTGACGGGACGGCCGGTGCGCAGCGCCAGCATGCAGGCGTGGATCTGCATGGACAGGTCCTCGCGGGCGCCGAACGCCCCGCCCACCCCGGCCAGTGTCAGCCGCACCTTGTCGGCCGGCAGCCCCAGGCACGGGGCGATCTGGTCCTGGTCCACGTGCAGCCACTGGGTGGCGATGTACAGGTCCACGCCGCCGTCCTCGGCGGGCACCGCCAGGCCGGACTCGGGGCCGAGGAACGCCTGGTCCTGCATCCCGACCTCGTACTCGCCGCGGACCACGACCTCGGCCAGTTCCTTGGCGCGTTCCACGTCGCCGACCCGGATCGGCTGGTGCCGTACGACGTTGCCGCTCTGGTGGACCTTCGGGTACGACGGGTCCAGCGCCGCCCGCCGCGCGTCGGTCAGCGGCTCGGCCACCTCGTAGTCCACCCGGATCCGGTCCCGGGCGCGCCGCGCGGTCTCCGGATGGTCGGCCGCCACCAGCGCCACCGGCTCGCCCTGGTACCGCACCTGGTCGATCGCCAGCACCGGCTGGTCGTGGTGCTCCAGCCCGTAGAACTTGTCCCCGGGAACGTCCTCGTGGGTGAGGACCGCGTGCACCCCCGGCACCTTCAGCGCCTCGGAGACGTCGATCCCGCGGATCCGGGCGCGCGGATGGGGGCTGCGCAGCGTCACGCCCCACACCATGTCGTCCATCCACAGGTCCGAGGAGTAGGCGAACTCCCCGGTGACCTTCAGCACCCCGTCCGGGCGGGGCGCGCTGTCACCCACCCCGTGGGGAACGGTCTCCCTGCTGGTCTCGGTGCTGGTCATTGCCAAGCCTCCTCGGCGGCGGGCGCGTCGTCGCGCAGCACGGTGCCCTCGATCAGCCCGTACGGGCGGTCGGCGGCGAAGAAGACCTCGTTGGGGTTGTCCATCCCGAACGGCTCCAGGTCCACGACGAAGTGGTGCTTGTTGGGCATCGCCAGCCGGACCTCGCAGATCTCGGGGCGTTCCTCCAGCACCCGGCGGCCCATCGCGTAGAGGGTCTGCTGCAGCGACCGGCTGTAGGTGCCCGCGAACGTCTCCAGCAGGATCCGCCGCACCTCCGCGTGGGAGGCGTCCCAGTCGCCCTCGGGAGTCAGATGCCGCCACTCGGCGTGGACGTCGGTGGCCAGGATCCGGTCGGCCGCCTCGGGCAGGGTCGTGTACTCGTCCCTGATGTAGCCGCGGAACTCCGAGCCCGTGGAGTTCAGCACCGTCAGGTCCCGCACCCCCGACACCACGTGGGCGCCCTCCTCGGAGTGCACCACCCGCGCGGTGCGGACCTCCTGGCCGCGGCGGACGAACGAGTGACCGGTCACCGGGATGCGGTCCCAGGCGTACTCCTCGACCGACACCCGGGCCGTGCGGATCGTCGGCTGGGATCCGGTGAAGTGCCGCGCCAGCAGCAGCGCGAACTCCTCGGCGGAGGCGATCCCGTGCTTGCGGGCCAGCGCGAACACGGTGTTCTTCTGGGTGTCGGTGGGCAGCACCGCCGCGTTGTCCCCGCGCAGGTGGACCTCGGTCATGTCGCCGGACAGCGCGACGCTCACGTTCAGGTCCTTGACGCGGTGCACGTCCCCGTCCCGGGTCACCCGCACCACCCGGGTCTCCGCCTTGCCGTATCGGTTGGGTCCCAGCGCGATGCCCATCTAGCTCCCTCGATAGGTCGAGTACCCGAACGGGCTGACCAGCAGCGGCACGTGGTGGTGCTCGTCGGGGTCGGTGATCTCGAAGATCACCGTCACCTCGGGATAGAACGTCTCCACCCCCTGGCCGGCGAAGTACGGGCCGGTGCCGAACCGCAGCCGGTGGATGCCGGCGGACAGCGCGGCCCCGCCGCCGGGCAGCCCGCCGAGCCGGCCGTCGTCGTCGGTGACCGCCTCCGCCAGCGGCTGCCAGGTCCGTCCGTCGTAACGGTCCAACCGGACCGGCACCTTGGCCGCGGGCCGGCCGAGGCGGGTGTCCAGAACGTGGGTGCTCAGGCTCACGGGTGCTCCAGCAGCTTGTCCAGACGCAGACGGGCGATCTTCGCCAGCTCCTCGCGGACGATGCGTCGTTCGGTCGCGGTGTCGTTGCCGAGCCGTTCGGTCAGCGCCTCCAGCATCCGCCCCGCGTCCAGCCCCGTGGCGCAGATCAAGAACACGTGACCGAAGCGTTTCTCGTACTCCAGGTTGCCCTCGTGCAGCCGGCGCGTCACCTCCCGGTCGGCGCCGGCCACCCCCGACTGCTCGCCGCGCGACCAGGCGGACTCCCGGTCCGCCCCCGCGGGCCGGTCGCCGATGCGCGGGTGGCGGCTCAGCGCCTCCTCCACGTCTTCCCAGGTCAGCCGGGTGAACGCGGCGTCACAGGCGGCCTTCAGCGCGGCGGTGTCCGGATAGGGGCGTCCGTCCGCCACCGCCCGCGCCCACGTCCGGGACCCGCAGCAGGACAACAGCTCGCGCTCGGCGTCGTGGGGCGGCAGGGCGTTCAGCCGCCCCACCCCTCGCGGACCCCGGCTCATGGGACCCGCCTCCGCCCGCCTCGGGGCACCGGCTCGCTCATGAGCCAAGTACAACAGCCCGGGCCCCGCCGTCTCTACAGGTGGAACGCGCATCACGGTTCGGTATCACGGGGAGTGGTGCGCCCTCGCCAACCGGGGGGACGGTGAATACGCTGCGATATCTACGCGAAGAGCGATCGAGGATCGCGCTTCGGGCATTCGGGGACCTGGGAACAACCAGATCACCTGCGCGCCCCCGCACGCGCAGGTGATGACGTTAGGGGTTTCGTGGTGGCCGGTCAGGAGACTCTCGGGCAGCGCATCCGCGCGCTGCGCATCCGTCAGGGCGTCAGCCAGGCGCAGCTCGCCTTCCCCGAGCTGTCCGACAGCTACATCTCGCTGATCGAGAGCGACAAGCGGGTGCCCGCCCCCAGCGTGATCGAGCTGCTGGCGGCCAAGCTCAACTGCTCGGCGACCTACCTCGTCAGCGGGGTCAGCGAGGAGGTCGTCGACGACCTGCGGGTGACCCTGGACTACGCCGAGATCGCGCTGCAGAACGGCGCCGCCGCCGAGGCCCGCGCCCGGTTCGCCGACGTGCTGGCCAACACCGACGCCGTCGCGCTGCCGGAGCTGCTGGCGCAGGCCCGCTGGGGGCACGCGCTGGCGCTGGAGGCGGCCGGTGAGCTGGAGGACGCCATCGAGGAGCTGCGCCGCCTCACCCAGGAGACCTCCGCCGAGGCCGACCTGGAGCAGTGGGCCAGGGTGCACGTGGCGCTGAGCCGCTGCCTGCGCGAGCGCGGCGACATCAGCGCGGGCGTGGAGGTCGCCGAGGAGGCGCTGCGCAGGCTGCTGGCCTCCGGCGCCGAGTCCACCGATGGAGCGGTGCATCTGGGCGCGTCCCTGCTGGCCGCCTACATCGAACGCGGCGACCTGGTGCGCGCCCGGCAGCTCGCCGAGCAGCTCATCGAACGGGCCGAGCGGATCGGCAGCCCCAAGGCGCGGATGGCCGCCTACTGGGAGGCCGCCTACGTGGCCGAGGTGCGCGGCGACTACGAGGAGGGCATGGCGCTGGCCGAGCGGGCGCTGCCGCTGCTGGGCGCCCTCGACGACACCCGCAGCCTGTCCCGGCTGCGCATCGTGTACGCCGGGCTGCTCCTGCGGGCCCGTCCCGAGCAGGCCGAACGCGCCCGCGAGCTGCTGCTGCGCACCCGCGAGGAGATCAACTCCAGCGCCGCCGGGGAGATCGACGTGGCGCTGTGCCTGATCGAGCTGGCCCGGGCGGAGACCGCGCTGGGCCGCCCCGCCGAGGCGGTCACCCTCGCCCACGAGGCCCTGGACCTGCTCGGCGACGCCCCCCGGCGGGCCAGCGCGATGGCGCTGACCGTGCTGGGCGAGGCGTACGTCCGGCTGGGCCGCACCGGGGACGCGGTCGAGGTGCTGACCCGGGCCGCCACCCACATGGAGGAGATGGAGTCCTCCCGGGAGGCCGCGCAGGCCTGGTTCGACCTGGCCGAGCTGCTGGGGGAGACCGGCGCGGCCGACGGTCCCCGGCTGGGCGCCTACCGCCGCGCGCTGGCCTGCGCCGGGCTCTGACATTCCGCACGAACCACCGGGTCGTCCCTTGCGTCCCAATGGTGCGCTTCCGCGACAATCGTCGGGCTGATCGGGGGCCGGGCCCGGTCCGGCCGCTCGCGGGGGCGGGGCATGAGGGGAAGTGCGGATGTTCGGAGTGGTGCGGCCCTGCCGTCATGTGATGTGCCGGTCGCTGTTCGAGGGGTGGATGGCGCATCTGTGCGGGCTGTGCCTGACGTTGCGGGCCGAGCACGGTCAGGCGGCGCGTCTGGTGACCAACTACGACGGGCTGCTGGTGTCGGTGCTGGCCGAGGCGCAGAGTCCGGAACGTTCCCCGCACCGCAGGGCGGGCAGGTGCGCGCTGCGCGGGATGCGGACGGCCGACGTGGTGGACGCCAAGGCGGAGGGCGCGCGGCTGGCGGCGGCGGTCTCGCTGCTGCTCGCGGCGGGCAAGACCCGCGACCACATCGTGGACCGTGACAAGGCGTACCGCGGCAGGCTGGTGGCGGCGGGCGCCTCCCGGCTGGCCGACCGGTGGGACGCGGCGGGCGGGCGGACCGGATCCGATCTCGGCTTCGACGTCTCCGTGCTGCGGGACGCGGTGGACCGGCAGGCGGAGCTGGAGCGCACCGGCGGGCTGGGGTTGCTGGAGCTGACCGGGCCGACGGAGACGGCGGTGGCGGCGGCGTTCGCGCACACGGCGGTGCTGGCCGGTAAGCCGCACAATGCCGAGGCCCTCGCGGAGGCCGGCCGGTTCTTCGGGCGGCTCGCCCACCTGATCGACGCGGTGGAGGACCTCGCCGAGGACCGCGCGTCGGGCGCGTTCAACCCGTTGCTCGCGACCGGGACGAGCCTGGCCGAGGCCCGCCGGTACTGCGAGGACGCCCTGCACGGGCTGCGGCTGGCCGTCGCCGACGTCGACTTCGAGGACGACCGCCTGGTCAGGGTGCTGCTGGGGCGCGAGGTCGAACGCTCGGTACGGCGGGCGTTCGACGTGGCCTCGGGACACCCGCCGCGGCATCACCCCGGCGTGGACGACCCGCGGCAGACCCCCGGCGGCCGCCGCCCGCGCCCGGGCTGGCCGACCCCCTGCTTCACCGGGACGGGGGTGTGCCTCACCTGCGGGCTGTACCAGCCGGAATGGAGCGACGCGCACGGGGAGCCGTGCACCGACCGCTGCTGGTGCACCCGTCACGGCGACTGCTGCGAGGGGTGCGGCGACTGCTGTTCAGGCTGCTCGGACTGCTGTAGCTGCTGCGGCGGGGACGGCGGCTGCTGCGACGGGTGCGGTTGCGACTGCTGAGGGCTTCCAGGCCGAACGGAGAGAGAGGGTCACCGGGTGTTCGGAATCGTGCGGCCGTGCCGTCATGTGATGTGCCGGTCGCTGTTCGAGGGGTGGATGGCGCATCTGTGCGGGCTGTGCCTGACGTTGCGGGCCGAGCACGGTCAGGCGGCGCGTCTGGTGACCAACTACGACGGGCTGCTGGTGTCGGTGCTGGCCGAGGCGCAGAACGCGGAGCGCTCCCCGCACCGCAAGGCGGGGCCGTGCGCGCTGCGCGGGATGCGGTCCGCGGACGTGGTGGACGCCAAGGCGGAGGGCGCGCGGCTGGCGGCGGCGGTGTCGCTCATGCTGGCCGCCGCCAAGACCCGCGACCACGTTCTGGACCGGGACAGGGGCTATGCCCGCCCGCTCGTCGCCGCCGGGGCGTCCCGGCTGGCCGACCGGTGGGACGCGGCGGGGGCGCGCACCGGCTCGGCGCTCGGCTTCGACGTCTCCGTGCTGCGTGATGCGGTGGACCGGCAGGCGGAGCTGGAGCGCACCGGCGGCGTGGGGCTGCTGGAGCTGACCGAGCCGACGGAGACGGCGGTGGCGGCGGCGTTCGCGCACACGGCGGTGCTGGCCGGTAAGCCGCACAACGCCGAGGCCCTCGCGGAGGCCGGCCGGTTCTTCGGACGGCTCGCCCACCTGGTGGACGCCGTCGAGGATCTGGCGGAGGACCAGGCCACCGGTGCCTACAACCCGTTGCTCGCGACCGGGACGAGCCTGGCCGAGGCCCGCCGGTACTGCGACGACGCCCTGCACGGGCTGCGGCTGGCCGTCGCCGACCTCGACCTGGAGAACGACCGCCTGGTCAGGGCGCTGCTGGACCGGGAGATCGGGCGTTCGGTGGAGCAGGTCTTCGCCGCCTACCCGCCGCCCGGCGGTCCGCAGGGCCCGTACGGCCCGCCGCCCCAGGGCCCCTACGGCCCGCCTCCGCATCACCACCAGCAGGCCGGTCGCCCGCACCCCGCCCCCGGTGGTCCGGGCGTTCCGCCCGGCGGGGGAGGAGGCTGGTCCGGCGGCGGCGGTGGCGGCTGGGGTCACGGCGGCGGCTCGCAGCGTCCCGGCCTGCCGATCCCGTGCTTCACCTTCACCCTCACCACCTGCACCTGCGGGCTCTACCAGCCGAGGTGGAGCAAGTACCACAAGGCGAGCTGCGGCAAGCGCTGCTGGTGCACCCGCCACGACTGCTGCGACGGGTGCGACTGCTGCAGCTGCGACTGCTGAGCCGCCCGGCGGGGACCGCACGGGGGCACCGCGGAAGCCGAATAGGGTAGGTGACGCCCTGTCTCCCACACAGATCGCCGTCGCTGCCATGATCAACTCAGTCGGGCGTCTCGGCGCCCTCACCGCGGCCCTGCTGCTCCTCACGGCGGTCCTCGCCGGTCCCGCCGCGGCCCGCGAACGCACCGTCCCGGCCGTGCAGTCCGCGCAGCCCGTGCAGCCCGCCGTCGTGCGGCCCGTCGCCGACGACGAGCCGCGCGGCGAGGCCGAACGGGAGGAGGGCTCCGGCGGGGCGGCCCGGTTGCTGACGATCGGCAGCGGCCTGCTGCTCGGCATCGGCATCGGCTTCATGTTCGTGTTCATGCGCAGGGGGTCGTCGTCCGGTGAGTGAGGGCCTGGTCCGGGTGACCCGCGCCGCCGCGATCGCCGTCGCGGCGGCCGCGGCCGCGCTGGTGGCCGCGATGATCGTCGGCGGGGCCGCCGCCGAGCAGGTCGTGCCGGGGCTCGGCGACGCGGGCACGGCGACCCGCTGGGGGCTGCCGGCCGCCCGGGTGGTGATGGACGTCGCCGCCGCGCTGACCGTGGGAGCGCTGCTGGCCGCGATCTTCCTGCTGCCGCTGGAGGTCGCCGGCGGCAGGGGCCGGCTGTCGGCCGACGCGCTGACCTATCTGCGGGCCGCCTCCTGGCTGGCCGCCGCCTGGGCGGCCGCCGCCGCGGCGACCCTGGTGTTCACCGTCTCCGACGTGCTCGGCGAGCCGGTCGACCTGGTGCTGACCGGCAACCGGCTGAGCACCTACGTCGGGGACCTGCCGCAGGGCACCGCGCTGATGCTGGTGGTCCTGATGGCGGTGGTGGTGGCGCTGCTGGCGCGCACCACCGCCACCCCCGGCGGGGCGCTCGGGCTGCTGGCCCTGGCCATGGTGGCGCTGCTGCCGCCGCCGCTGACCGGCCACGCCGCCTCGGCCGCCAACCACTCGGTGGCGGTCACCGGCCTGGCCCTGCACGTCGCCGCCGTCGCCCCCTGGGTCGGCGGGCTGGCGATGCTCGGCCGGCACGCGCTGACCGGCGGCGGGCGGCTGGAGACCATGGCCGACCGCTACAGCCGGATGGCGCTGTGGTGCTACGTCGCGGTCGGGGTCAGCGGGATGGCCAACGTGATCGCCCGGCTGCCCGACCCGGCGCAGTTGCTGACCGGCGACTACGGGCGGCTGGCGCTGGCCAAGATCGTCGCGTTCGGGCTGCTGGGCTGGTTCGGCTGGTGGCACCGCCGCCGCACGCTGCCCGCCCTGGCCGACCGGCGGACCGGCGCGTTCGCCCGGCTGGCCACCGTCGAGGTCGCGGTGATGGCCGCGGCGATGGGACTGGCGGTGGCGCTGTCGCGGACCGCCCCGCCCGCCCCGGCCGCCGACGAGGACGCGGCGGCGGTGCTGCTCGGCTTCCCGGTGCCGCCGGAGATCACCCTGGGCCGGGTGGCCACGCTGTGGAAGTTCGACTTCTTCTTCGCGGCGCTGGCGGTGGTGCTCGGCGGCCTGTACGCGGCCGGGGTGCTCCGGCTGCGCCGGCGCGGCGACCGCTGGCCGGTGCTGCGCACCGTCGCCTGGGGCCTGGGCCTGCTGACCATGCTGCTGGTCACCCAGACCGGCCTGTCGCGGTACTCGCCGGTGCTGTTCAGCATGCACATGGTCCAGCACATGACGCTGGGCATGCTGACGCCGATCTTCCTGGTGCTGGGCGACCCGGTGACGCTGGCGCTGCGCGCCCTGCGGCCCGCCGCCACCCGCGGCGACCGGGGGCCCCGCGAGTGGCTGCTGGTCCTGCTGCACAGCCGGTACGTGAAGGTGATCGCGCATCCGGTGGTGGCCGCCGCGATCTTCGTGGTGACCACGTTCGCGCTGTACTTCACCCCGCTGTTCGAGAACGCGATGCGCAGCCATCTGGGGCACATCGCGATGGAGATCCACTTCCTGGCGGCCGGATCGCTGTTCTTCTGGGTGCTGATCGGCTCCGGCCCGCAGCCCCGGCGGGTCCCGCACGCCGCCAAGCTGGTGGTGCTGCTGGCCACCATGCCGTTCCACGCCTTCTTCGGGATCGCGCTGATGAGCCTGAGCCGGCCGATCGCCGAGGGCTGGTACCGGTCGGTGCATCCGGAGTGGGCCGGTTCGATCCTGGCCGACCAGCACTCGGGCGGCGCCATCGCCTGGGGGTTCGGCGAGATCCCCACGTTCATCGTGCTGCTGGCGCTGGTGGGGCAGTGGTTCCTGGACGACGAGCGGACCGCCCGCCGCAAGGACCGGCAGGCCGACCGGGCCGTCGCCCGCCAGGAGGAGGACGAGCTGGCCGCCTACAACGCCCGCCTGGCCGCCCTGGCCGAACGCGACCGCCCGGCGGCCGACGCACAGCCCGACCCGAAGACCGACCCGAAGGCCGCCCCGAAGGCCGGCGAGGCGGCCGGCGCCACGGGCGAGCCGGCCAAGGAGGGCTAGCCTCCCCCGTACGGGGGAGCGGACCCGTGCTCGCGCAGGAGGGCCCGGGCCGTCCCGGTCTGCCAGGATCGGAACGTGCTGTGGCGGTCGGTCCTCCAACCCCTCACCTGGCGGCGCTGGGCCTACCAGGTCATGGGCGGTGCGCTGCTCATGCCGTACTGGATCCTGAGCATGGTGGTGGTGCCGCTCGTCCCGCTGCCCGGCGACCCCACGACGCGCGGGCTGCTCACCGGCGGGCTGGCGCTGCTGCTGTCGGCGGCGGGCACGTTCGTCACCGGCCTGGTCCCCACGGTGCGGGTGCTGGAGTCGGCGGCGATCCGGGAGCTGGTGGGCGGGCGGCTGGGCGAGCGCCCGGCCGAGCCGTCCGCGGACTGGCCCACCCGGCTGCGCACCGCCTGCTGGTACGCCCTGCACCTGCACACCGGGGTGGTGATCAGCGGGATCAGCCTGGCCGTGCCGCCGATGGTCCTGGTGCTGCTGACGTTCCCGTTCGTGGACTACGGGACGGCGTTCCCCCTGATGACCCGGTACGACGACCTGGCCGGCCGGCTGCTGGCGCCGCTCGCCGGGCTGCTGCTGGCGGCGGCGCTGCTGGGCCTGATCGTGATCACCGGGCAGGTGATGGCCCGGATGGCGCCGGCCTTCCTCGGCCCCTCGCGGGCCGAGCGGCTGGCCGAGGCCGAGCGCCGCGCCGACCGGCTGGCCGAGCGCAACCGGCTGGCCCGCGAGCTGCACGACTCGGTCGGCCACGCGCTCAGCATCGTCACCCTGCAGGCCGCCGCGGCCGGGCGGGTGCTGGACACCGACCCGGCCTTCGCCCGCGAGGCGCTGGCCGCCATCGAGGAGTCGGCCCGCAGCGCCCTGGAGGACCTGGACCACGTGCTGGGGCTGCTGCGCGAGGACGCCTCCGCCAAGGCCCCGCAGGCCACCCTGGCCGACCTGGACGGGCTGCTGGAACGCACCCGGCTGGCGGGCGTGACGCTGCGGGCCGAGGTCGGCGAGGACCTGGACGGGGTCCCGGCGGTGGTGTCCCGGGAGGCGTACCGGATCGTCCAGGAGGGGCTGACCAACGTGCTGCGGCACGCGGGCAAGGTGCCGGTGCGGCTGCGGATCGGGACCGCGGGCGACCGGCTGGAGATCGAGATGAGCAACCCGCTGCCCGAGACGGCGCCGCCCCGCAGGCAGGGCGGCGGCCGGGGGCTGCACGGCATCCGGGAGCGGGTGACCGTGCTGCGCGGGCGGATGCTGGCCCGCCGGCACGACGGCGAGTGGCACCTGGAGGTGTCGCTGCCGCTGCGGGCGCGTGAAGGAGCGAGGACATGACCGTCGACGTGCTGCTGGTGGACGACGAGCGGCTGATCAGGGCCGGGCTGCGGGCCATCATCGACGCCGAGCCGGACCTGCGGGTGGTGGGGGAGGCCGCGGACGGGTCGCAGGTCCCCGGCCAGGTGGCCCGGCTGCGCCCGCACGTGGTGCTGATGGACGTGCGGATGCCCGAGCTGGACGGCATCCAGGCCACCCGCACCCTGCTGGCCTCCGCCGACCCGCCCAAGGTGCTGGTGGTCACCACGTTCGAGAACGACGAGTACGTCTACGACGCGCTGCGGGTCGGGGCCAGCGGGTTCCTGCTCAAGCGGGCCCGGCCGGAGGAGATCCTGCAGGCGATCCGGATCGTGGCGCACGGCGACACCCTGCTGTTCCCGGCGGCGATCCGGGCGCTGGCCGCCGAGCACGGCCAGGGCGGCGGCGGGGGGACGGCCGACTGGCACGGGCGGCTGACCGAACGCGAGGCCGACGTGCTGCGGCTGATGGCCAAGGGGCACTCCAACGCCGAGATCGCCCGGGAGCTGTTCGTCAGCCCCCAGACGGTCAAGACCCATGTCGGGAACGTGCTGGCCAAGCTGCACGCCCGGGACCGCACCCAGGCGGTGATCTTCGCGTACGAGACCGGTTTCATCGCGCCGCGCTGAGTCAAGGGGCGGGCGCTGCGCCCTGAGCGGATCCGCTGCGGGCGTACGGCCCCTGACAGCGCGGCGCGGGGCGGGAAGGCTGGCCGGTATGCGAGATTTCCGGTTCGGCTTCAACTTCCTCGACGTCCCCGAGCGCGACGAGTTCGTGGCGCGCTGCCGCAGGGCCGAGAGCCTCGGCTACGACACCGTCCTGCTGCCCGACCATCTGGGCGGTCCCGCGCCGTTTCCGGCGCTGGTGGCCGCCGCCGACGCGACCGAACGGCTGCGGGTCGGCACCCTGGTCCTCAACGTCTGCTTCTGGAACCCCCATCTGCTGGCCCGCGAGGTCGTCACCGCGGACCGGGTCACCGGCGGCCGGCTCGAGCTGGGCCTGGGCGCGGGGCACATGAAGTGGGAGTTCGACGCCGCCGGGCTGCCGTGGGAGCCGTTCGGCGCCCGGGTGGAACGGATGGAGCGGACCATCGAGGAGCTGGGACGGCTGTTCGCCGGTTCCGGCTACGAGCAGCGCAGGGCCGCGGCGGAGGAGTTCGGGCTGGCGGAGGCCAAGCCGGTGCAGCGGCACGGGTTCGACGGGTCGGGCCCGCCGCTGCTGGTCGGCGGCACCGGCGAGCGGGTGCTGCGGGTGGCGGCCCGGCACGCCGACATCGTCGCCTACGGCGGGGCCGTCCAGATCAAGGGCCGGCCGCCGGGCACGTTCCGGATCTGCACCGCCGAGGAGGCCGACGAGCGGGTGCGGTTCGTCCGCGGGCTGCTGGGGGAGCGGGCCGGCGAGGTGGAGTTCAGCGTGCTCGTCCAGGCGGTGCTGGTGACCGGCGACCGGCGCGCGACGGCCGAGCAGGTCGCGGCGGAGAGGCTGCCGATGATGACGGCCGAGGAGCTGCTGGAGTCCCCCTTCGTGCTGATCGGGACGCACGAGCAGATCGCCGGGCAGCTGGTGGAGCGGCGCGAGCGGTACGGGTTCTCCTACGTCACCGCGCACGGCCCGTACATGGAGGCGCTGGGCCCGGTGATCGAGCGCCTGCGCTGACCTCGTTCCCCCGGGGCCGGTCCCGGACCCCCGCAGAGCGATCCCACCTGCCGGAACGCCGGGGACCAGGGGATGATCGACTCTTGCGCCGCAGTGACCGAACGCGATTCTATTGGTCCTGCCGCTGTGAGCGGTGTCACGATCAGGCACCTGGTGAAAGGACGACGATGGGCGCGACGTCTGCGGTCAACCCCGCGCACTGGCCGGCCGGCCTCCCGCGGTCCCTGGACTACCCCGACGTTCCGGTGGGCGCGATCCTCGCCGGGGCCGCCCGCCGCTGGGGCGACCGGACGGCGTTCCACTACGCCGGGCGGGACCTGTCCTTCGCCGAACTGGCCCGGCAGGCGGCGCGGTTCGCGCACGGCCTGCGGGCCCGCGGTGTCGGCCGCGGCGACGTGGTGGCCCTGCACCTGCCGAACATCATCCAGTTCCCGGTCGCCTACTACGGGACGCTGCTGGCGGGGGCCACGTTCTCGCCGTGCAACCCGCTGCTGCCGCCCGACGACCTGGCGTTCCAGCTCGCCGACTGCGGCGCGGTCGCGGTGGTGACGCTGGACTTCGTGGCCGCCCCGGTCGCCCAGGCGCTGGACCGGACCAAGGTCCGCACCGTGATCATCGCCCCGCTGGGCGAGGGCCCGGCGGACGTGACCGGGCTGTGCGACGGCGCGTTCGCCGAGTGCGGGGTGGACTTCGCCGCGGTGGGGGAGGGGCAGCCGGACACGTTCCCCGAGGTCGAGATCGACACCGGCGCGGACCTGGCGCACATCGCCTACACCGGCGGCACCACCGGCCGTTCCAAGGGCGTCATGATCACCCACCGGAAGGTGGTCACCAACGCCCTGCAGTACGCCTGCTGGGGCAGCGGCTCGGTGCCGGCCCTCGACGGGGAGGGCGGCCTGACCCTCGACCAGGTCGGCTCCGAGGAGGAGTACCCGGTCCGGCTCGGCACCGGCGTCATCGTCAACGTCGCCCCCTGGTTCCACGCCATGGGCACCATCGGCTACCTCAACATGCCGGTGATGCAGGGCGCCACCGTGGTCGTCCACCCGCGCCTGGACGTGCCCGCGTTCCTGGCCGACATGGAGAAGTTCCGCGCCACCACCCTCGGCGGCGCGCCCGCGTTGTTCTCCGCGCTGATGGCCGACCCGTCGTTCGAGACCCGCGACCTGTCGTCGGTGCGCGCCGTCTCCTCCGGCGCCGCGCCCCTGGCCGTGGAGATGCTCCACAAGCTGAACGAGAAGTTCCCCGACGCCACCGTGGTCGAGGCGTACGGGCTGTCCGAGGTCACCATGGGCGCCACCGCCAACCCGCCGCACCGCTCGGGCGAGCGCAGGCTCGGCACGGTCGGCGTGCCCGTGTTCGACACGCAGGTCAAGGTGGTGGCCGCCGACGCCGAGCAGGTCGACGACTCCACCCCGGCCCTGCCCGCGGGCGCGGAGGGCGAGGTCTGCGTCAAGGGGCCGCAGGTGATGGTCGGCTACCTCAACCGGCCCGAGGAGACCGCCGCGGTGCTCGGCGAGGACGGCTGGCTGCGCACCGGCGACATCGGCGTGGTCGACGAGGACGGGTTCGTGTCCATCGTCGACCGCAAGAAGGACATGCTGATCTACAACGGCTACAACGTCTACCCGCGCGAGCTGGAGGAGATCCTCTTCACCCACCCCGCCGTCGCGCAGGCCGCCGTCGTCGGCCGCCCCGACCCCAGGGCCGGCGAGCTGCCCACCGCGTTCGTGGTCAAGTCCGGCGAGGTCACCGCCGAGGAGCTGATGGCCTACGTGAACGAGAAGGTCGTCCCCTACAAGAAGCTCCGCGAGATCGTCTTCACCGACGAGATCCCGGTGTCGGCCGCGGGCAAGGTGCTCAAGCGCGAGCTCCGCGAGCGTCTGTGACGCCCCGGCCCTCGGCGGCCTCCCGCAGGCAGGCGACGAACGCGCGCGGGGCCTGGCGCGGATCGTCGGCCCGCCAGGCGACCGCCAGCTCGGCCGGGGGCAGGCCGGTGACGGGCCGGCAGACCACCCCGGGGCGCCGGTAGAGGGCGGCGTTGCCCTCGGCGACCAGCGCGACGCCCAGGCCGGAGGCCACCGCCTCGAACACCTCGTCGGCTGCGGTGGCCTCCGCGCCGATCACCGGCGGGCGGCCGTCGCGGTGCCCGGCGGCCAGCCAGAAGTCGCGCAGCGGCCCCGCCTGCTCCGGGAGCGCGACGAACGGCTCGGCCAGCAGGTCGGCGAACGGCACCTCGGCGTGATCGGCCAGCGGGTGGCCCTCCGGGAGGGCCACCCAGCGGCGTTCGCGGGCCAGCACGTGCACGGCGATGCCCTCGGCGGGCACCGGCAGCCACACGAACGCCACGTCGCTGGTGGCGTCGGCCAGGCCCGCCGACGGGTCGTCCCAGCCCACCAGCCGCAGCGAGATCCGCCAGCCGGGCGCCCGTTCCCGGAACCGGGCCATCGCCCGCCGCTGCAGGTCGCGGCCCACCGCCGTCTGCATCCCCACCACCAGGGTCCGGGGCCGCCCGATCGCCCGGCACTCGGCGTACGCGCGGTCCCAGTCGGCCAGGATCCGCCGCGCCGCGGGCAGCAGCGCCGCCCCCTGCTCGGTGAGCGCCAGGGCGCGGGGCCGCCGTTCGAACAGCTCGAAGCCCAGCCTGCGCTCCAGCGCCCTGATCTGCTTGGACAGCGCGGGCTGCGACACGAACAGCCGCGCCGCCGCCCGGGTGAAGTTCAGCTCCTCGGCGACCGCGGCGAAGTAGCGCAGCTCCCGCAGATGGGCGTCCATAACCAACGGTTATATCAACAGGTCTTGGACGCCGCGGGAAGAACGCGACGATCGTGGGCGCATGACGAAGAAGCAGATCGACACCCTGCCCACGCGCCGGCTCGGCGAGCTGGAGGTCCCGGCCATCGGGTTCGGCGCGATGGTGCTGTCGCCCGGCATGTACGGCGAGATCGACGACGACCGGGCGCTGAACGCCCTGCGGCACGCCTTCGACCACGGCGCCGCGTTCGTCGACACCAGCGACGGCTACGGGGCCGACGGCCACAACGAACGGCTGGTCGGCCGGGCGCTGAAGGGCCGCCGCGAGCAGATCACGGTGGCGACCAAGTTCGGGTTCCGGATCCCCGAAGGAGCCGAGGCCCACACGTTCCCGGTCGGGTTCGCGTTCGGCGAGCTGGCCGTCAACGCCGAGCCCCGGTACGTCCGCGGCTACGCCGAGGCCAGCCTGCGCAACCTCGGCACCGACGTGATCGACCTGTACTACCCGCACTTCCCCGACCCGCAGGTGCCGATCGAGGACACCGTGGGCGCGGTGGCCGAACTGGTCGAGGACGGTCTCGTCCGCCATCTGGGCCTGTCCAACGTCACCGCCGACCAGCTCCGCCGCGCGCACGCCGTGCACCCGGTGCAGGCCGTGCAGGCCGAATGGTCGATGTGGCGGCCGGTGGACGCCGACCTGCTGGCCGTCGCGCGGGAACTGGGCGTCGGGGTGGTGGCCTGGAGCCCGCTCGGCGCCGGATTCCTGACCGGCACCGTCCGCTCGGTCCGGGACGGGGACTTCCGCCGCAACAACCCCAGGTTCGCCGACGCCAACCTGGCCGCCAACAACGACGCCTACACCGCGCTGCGCGCCATCGCCGCCGACCTCGGCATCACCCAGGGGCAGCTCGCCCTCGCCTGGCTGCTGCACCAGGCCCCGGACGTGGTCCCCATCCCCGGCAGCCGCACCCCCGCCCACATCGAGGAGAACCTCCAGGCCGCCCACATCGGCCTGCACCCCGACACCCTCGCCCGCATCGACGAGGTGCTCGCCCGCCTCGAGCCCGCCGGCGGAACCCTCCTCGGAGGCAACGCATGAGGCCGCGGCACGCCCTCCCGGCGGCGGCCCTGACGGCCTGCGCGAGCACTTCGCCTACGACTGCGCCGAGGAGAACGACCACTTCACCGACTGCGTGGGCCGCCATGTCCGAACGCCGCCGCCTCGCCCTGCCCGCACTGCTCCTGTCCGCCGCGTTGACCGGGACGGCGTGCTCGGAGCAGCCGTCCCCGCAGTCCTCGGCCTCTCCCACGCCACCTTCCACGGCGGTCGCCGGGGTCCACCCGGCCGCGCGGGCGTACGTCGACGCCGTCAACCGCCGTGACCTGAACGCCCTGGTCGACGCGTTCGCCCCGGACGGCAGGGTGGTGGACGTGTCGCGGACGATCGCCGGCCGCGACGCCATCCGCGCCTGGGCGGACGCCGAGGTCATCGGCGGCACCCTGCGCGTCCTGTCGATCGCCGGGAACCGGGCGGACGGCCAGCGGCTCCTGGTCCACTGGGCGCCGTCCGGATCGGGCGGATGGCGCGCCCACTACGACTTCACCGTCACCGGCGACCGCATCGCCGTCGCCGACCTGCAGTACGCCTGAGCACGCCTGAGCACGCCGAAGGCCGGCGCCTCAGGGCGCCGGGGCCGGTCAGTCGCCGGGGAGTTCGCCGAGGGTGACGTCCACGGTCCGTTCCTCGCCACTGCCGCCCGGGAGGAGGACGACCCTGGCGACGTTCCCGGGGTCGAGGCCCGCCAGGACCTGGGACAGCGCCGCCTGGGTCGGGGTGGGGACGTCGTTCACCCGCACGATCACGTCGCCCGGCCGGACGCCGGCCCGTTCGGCGCCGCCGCCCCGGCTCACGGAGACCACGCCCACCCCGACCGGCTCGCCGGTGCGCAGGTCCACGACGGTGCGGACGGTGACGCCGAGGGCGGCGCGGCCCGAGTCGGTGACCCGGCCCTGCCGGACGAGCTGCGGCACGATCCGCTTGACGGTGGCGCTGGGCGTGGCGAACCCGATGCCGGGGGCGGCGCCGCCCTGCGGGTTGCCGGCCGCGGCGGTCGGGATGCCGATCACCTGGCCGCTCAGCGTGACCAGCGCGCCGCCGCTGTTGCCGGGGTTGATCGCCGCGCTGGTCTGGATCGCGTCGGCGATCGTGGAGCCGGGGAAGTCGCCCTCCCGGCCGGTGGTGACGCTGCGGCCGGTCGCCGACACGATGCCCTGGGTCACGCTGCCCGACAGGCCCAGCGGATTGCCCATCGCCAGCACGATCTGCCCGACGCGCACCTTCGTGGAGTCGCCGAACGCGGCCGGGGGCAGGTTCCCGCCGTTCACCCTGACCACCGCCAGGTCGTCGGCGGCGAACGCGCCCACCACCGTGCCGGGGATCGGCCGCCCGCCGCTGGCCGGGACCACCCGGACCTGCTCGGCCCCCGCGACCACATGGGCGTTGGTGACGATGTGGCCGGCGGTGTCGTACACGACCCCGGAGCCCTCCCCGGTCCCGGTGTCGATCTGCACCACCGACGGCAGCACCGTCCGGATCACCCGCTCGTACTGCTGCTCCAGCTGCGCCGCCCCCTGCGCCGGGGCCAGGCTCGTGGTCGCCGCGCCGCCCGCCCGGGTCGCCGGCCTCTCCTCCCGCGTGCACCCGGCGGCCGCGCCGAGCCCCAGCAGCACCGTCAGGCCCGCGGCCGACGCGCGACGGAGTCCTCCGTTCATCGCACACCTCCCGGGGCACTCATCCCCGCCGGACGCGCTTCAACCGGCCGGCCCGGCGAAGCGCCCCGGGCCGTGCGGCGGCGATCCTCGACGGCGGCTTACACGTCGTTTACCTGCGAATTGTTAGAAAGGTGCCAGCAGAGCCGAACCGATCCGATCGGGGGATCATGGACGCCGTCACGCTCTCGGAGCTGCGCAAACCGCGCCCCTACCCGGCCGTCTCGGTGCTGCTGCCCGTGCACCGCCGGGGACCGTCCGGACACCCGGACCCCGACCGGCTGCGCGACCTGCTCGCCGAGGCCCGCCGCCGGCTCGAGGACGACCCCCGGGTGCCGCCCGCCACCGTCGACGACGTGATGGGCGGGCTGCGGCAGGCCGCCGACCGGATCGACCTCGGGCACGCCCGCGAGGGCGTGGCGCTGTACGCCGCCCCTGACGGGGAACGCCACGCGTTCACCCTCGACCAGCCGCCGGTGGAGGAACGCGTCGTCGTCGACCACACCTTCGCCACCCGCGACCTCGTCGCCGCCCACACCCGCACCACCCGCTACTGGCTGCTGGTGCTGGCCGACCGCACCCGGCTGTGGGACTGCCGGCCCGGCGGCCTCACCGAGGTCGTCGGCGGGCCGTTCCCGATGGCCCGCCGGCCGGACGCCGGGCGGGACTTCCACCGGGCGGTCACCGCCGCGCTGGGCCGGGTGAACGGCCGCGACCCGCGCCCGGTCATCGTCGCCGGCACCACCCGCGACCAGGCGTTCTTCGAGGAGGCCGCACACGGCTCGATCATCCTGGCCGGGCGCGTCGACGGCGACCACCACGACGCCGGCGCCGCCGAGCTCGCCGAGCTGGTCCACCCGGTGCTGGCCGCCTACGAGGACCTGCGCGAGGTCGCCGTGCTCACCGAACTGGAGGCCGCCCGCAGCCTGCGCCGGTACGCCTCCGGCCTGGCGGACGTCGCCCGTCTCGCCGAGGAGGGCCGCGGCGCCCACCTGGTGGTCGAACGCGGCTACTACGCGCCCGCCGTCCGTTCCGCCGAGGGCGCGCTGATCCCGGTGGACCGCCCGCACGGCGACGCCGTCGAGGACGCCGTGGACCGCGTCATCGAGACCGTCCTGGAGTACGGCGGCGAGGTCACCCTGGTCTCCGACGGCTTCCTGGTCGACCACGCCCGCATCGCCCTGGTGGTGCGTTACTGAACGAACCTGTCACCTGTGGGGGGACGACCCCCCACACCCCCCGCGCGCGGATCCGGGCATCCTCGCCGCCCCGCTTCCGCTCGCCTGGGGGCTCGCTCCGCCGGGGGCGGCTGCGGTGCCCGGACCGCGCTCAGTCGGCCGGAGCTCCGCCTGGAGGCTCCGCTCCGGCCGACTGAGGGGTGGGTCGTCCCTGGTTGCTGTGGGGTCGGCTTTCTGTGGGGTCAGCCGGTGTTGAGCCACTTGACGGCCACGTCGCCCAGGACCGAGCGGACGGCGAGGATGGCGGCGCCCAGGGTCAGGGCGGGGCCGACCACCCAGCGTTCGACCTTGCCGTCGGTGCGCGGGACCAGCGGGATGTCCAGGCGCCACCTGGCGGGCCAGAAGACCGGACAGCCCCGGGGCGTCAGGCAGTCGCCGGCTATGTGGGCCAGGCAGCCCAGCGTCACCGCGTATCCGGCGAAGCTCATGTCCAGGGTGCTCATCCACCAGACCGCCAGCGCCGCCACCGCGCAGTCGGCCACCGACGACCAGACCTCGTGCTTTTCGAAGTCCAGGCCGATGCCGCGCAGGCCGAAGCCCACGGTGACGAACAGCGCGACCCACCAGGCGTACTCGACGTGCGTCGCCAGCAGGTCCATCACCAGGCCCGCCGCCAGCGCGAACAGGATCGAGTGGGTGGCCTGGCGGTGGCCGCCGGCGGCCTTGCCGACCCACTTGCACAGGAACTTGGTGACCGGCCCGATCGTGTTGGCGATCCGGCCGTTGTGGTGGTCGACGTCGGGCAGCAGCGCCGCGCCCGCGCAGACCACCGTGCCCGCCGCCACCTGCGCGGGCGACAGCGACACCGCGAAGTCGCCGAGCCAGCGCTCCTGGGACAGCACCGGCACCGCGGCCAGCCACACCACCGCGCCGCTGAGGGCGTGCGTTCGGCCCATCATGGGGCATTCCCCCTAATGATCACCACGAGCCGGACTGTAACCGGCGCGGCGCCCCACGGGGGAGCGGCACGCCCGGCACCGGCCATCTCACCAGGATTGGACGCGGCGGAGCGGCGGCGGTTCCCGGTCCGGCGGGCGGATCCCCGGGGAGGGCCCGTCAGGGCAGGAAGATCCCGTACTCGGCGAGGTCGGCGGTCAGCGCGGGCGGCAGGCCCGCCAGGGTGGACAGCTCCTCGGCGGACATGAACCCGCCGGTCTGCGCGCGGACCTCGGCGATCCGGCGGGCCATCTCCTCGGTGACGCCCGGCAGCCGGGTCAGCACCTGCACCGGGGCGTGGTTGACGTCGATCAGCCCGCCGTCGTCGTAGCGGCGGGGCAGGTCCGGCCGCCCGACGCCCAGTTCCTTGGCCAGCCCGGGGTCCTGCGCCGCCAGCTCCCGGGCCTTGGCGCGCATCAGCCGCCGCCGGCGCACCAGCTCGATCGCCCGCTCGTTGCCCGCCAGCCCCGCCGTCCCCTCCGGGTCGAACACCCGCCGCCGCACCAGGAACGCGTGGAAGCAGCCCGCGATCATCTGGGTCAGCAGGCACGCCCCGTACAGCCGTTCGGCGCCCGGGTCGGTGTCGATCGCCGGCAGCAGCGTCACCTGCAGCATGAACAGCCCCAGGTAGAGCACCGTGGCGACCATCAGATGGCCGCTGCGCCGCCAGATCGCCGCGCCCGCGAACACGAACGGCGTCGCCCACCCCAGTGACAGGAACGGCAGCGAGGCCCACGTCACGCTGAGCGCCGCACGGCCCGGCGACATCGTGTCGGAGGGGACCCGCGGCTCGTACGGCGCTGGAGAGGTCATGCGTCACGGCTCCCGTGGCGAGGGGGGACTGGCGCTGATCTCCTACCCGCCCGGCGGTCAGGGAAGGGTGAGGATTTCGTGACCGTCCTCGGTCACCAGGATCGTGTGCTCGAACTGCGCGGTCCGCTTGCGGTCCTTGGTCACCACCGTCCAGCCGTCCGGCCAGATGTCGTAGTCGATGGTGCCCAGCGTCAGCATCGGCTCGATGGTGAACGTCATCCCCGGCTGCATGACCGTGGTGGCGGCGGGGTCGTCGTAGTGCGGCACGATCAGCCCGGAGTGGAAGGTGGTGCCGATGCCGTGCCCGGTGAAGTCGCGCACCACCCCGTACCCGAACCGGCGCGCGTACGACTCGATGACCCGCCCGATCACGTTGATGGCCCGGCCGGGGGCGACCGCCCGGATGCCGCGCATCATCGCCTCGTGGGTGCGCTCCACCAGCAGCCGCGACTCCTCGTCCACCTCGCCCACCAGGAAGGTGGCGTCGGTGTCGCCGTGCACCCCGTCGATGTAGGCGGTGATGTCGACGTTGACGATGTCGCCCTCGCGCAGCACCGTGTCGTCGGGGATGCCGTGGCAGATCACCTCGTTGATGGAGGTGCACAGCGACTTGGGGAAGCCGCGGTAGCCCAGCGTGGACGGGTAGGCGCCGTGGTCGAGCAGGAACTCGTGGCCGATCCGGTCCAGTTCGTCGGTGGTGACGCCGGGCCGCACGTGCCGCCCGACCTCCGCCAGCGCCTGCCCGGCGATCTTGCCGGCGACCCGCATCCGTTCGATGATCTCGGGGGACTTGACGTCCGGCTCACCGGTCTTCGGGCGCTTCTTCCCGACGTACTCCGGGCGGGCGATGTGCGGGGGTACCTTGCGCATCGGCGAGACGCGGCCGGGCCGGAGTTGGGTCGTCATGCCACTGGAGTGTAGTTGCCCCGATGCGGGCACCACTGTGGGCACCGGGCGAGGTTCGGGAGGTATCGGTGAAACTCTCCGCTGACGACTGGTGGTTCTGCCTCAAGCACCTGCGGGTGGAACACGGCGCGGGCTGCCCCAACAAGGACCGGATGGGCCCGTACGCCACCGAGGCCGAGGCCGCCGGCGCCCTGGACCGGGCCCGCGCGCGCAACAAGGCGTGGGACGCCCGGGACGAGGAGGACTGAGGGGCCCGGGGCCGTCCCCGGGGTGAACGGGGTCAGTCCGTCACGACCGGGCCGCTGATCCGCTCCAGCACGCGGGCCAGCCGGTCGCGCAGGCCGCGGCGCCGCTCCGGCGGCGCGCCCGCGGCGGCGCTGACCAGGTGCTGGGCGCCGTCGAACGACAGCAGCCGGTCCCGCGGCGGGATCGTCAGCGCCTCGTGGGCCAGCCCCTCCAGTTCGCGGTCGCCGCCGTCCAGGGTCAGGATCGTCGCCCCGCCGCGGCGCGCGTCGTCGACCCGTTCCAGCAGCGGGACGGGGGCCCGGTCCTCGGCGACCACGAACAGCGCCTCGCCGCGCCCGGCCGTCTCCAGCCGTTCCAGGCCGATCCGCAGGTGCGGCGGGGCCTGCGGCGGCGGGGACCAGCGCACCAGGGTGGGGGACAGCTCGGGGATGTGGTTGAGGCGGCTCTCGTCGTCCAGGTGCGCCGCCATGTGCCAGGGCTCGTCGGCGGGAGTGCCCACCAGCAGCAGGCTCCCGGGTCCGCGCGCCGATGTCCGCAGCGCCCGGGCGAACTCCCCGGTCCGTTCCAGCCAGCCGGTGGCGGCCAGCACCTCGCGCAGCATCGCGACCTGGTCGGCGTCCACGGCCCCATGGTGCCGCAGCGCGGGCGCACGGGAGGGCCGAACGGGCGAGCCCGCCCGTCCGCCGCCGGACGCGAACTGGGAGGATCGTCCCATGAGTGAGCAGAAGACGCCCTACGACCTCCCGGACGTCAGCGGTCTGTCCCTGGGCATCCTGGGCGGCACCGGCGACCAGGGCAAGGGTCTGGCCCGCCGTTTCGCGATGGCCGGCCACCAGGTGATCATCGGTTCCCGCAACGCCGAGCGGGCCCGGCAGGCCGCCGAGGAGCTGGGCCTGTCGGTCCGCGGCGCGGAGAACGCGGTGGCCGCCGCGGAGCCCGACGTGGTGATCGTGGCGGTGCCCTGGGAGGGGCACAGGGCCACGCTGGAGTCGCTGCGCGCCGAACTGGCCGGGAAGATCGTGGTCGACTGCGTGAACCCGCTGGGCTTCGACAAGCGCGGCGCGTTCGCGCTCCAGGTCGAGGAGGGCAGCGCGGCCGAGCAGGCCGCGGCGGTGCTCCCCGACAGCCGGGTGGTCGCCGCGTTCCACCACGTGTCGGCCAAACTGCTGCTGGACCCCGAGGTGGCCGAGATGGAACTGGACGTGCTCGTGCTCGGCGACGACCGGGAGGCCACCGACACGGTGCAGGCGCTGGCGGGCCGGATCGGGGGCATGCGCGGCATCTACGGCGGCCGGCTGCGCAACGCCCGCCAGGTGGAGGCGTTCACCGCCAACCTGATCTCCATCAACCGCCGCTACAAGGCCCACGCGGGCCTGCGCGTCACCGACGTGTGAGAAACGGAACGGACGGCCCGGTCTGGCCGGGCCGTCCGTCCGGGGGTGGGGTGGAGCGGAGCCGGATCAGCGGTAGGAGTGCTCGGGGCCGGGGAAGGCGCCGCTGACGACCTCCTCGGCGTAGGCGCGGGCGGCGTCGCCGAGCACGGTCGCCACGTCGGCGAACTTCTTGACGAACTTGGCGGTGCGCGGGGTCAGCCCGGCCATGTCCTGCCAGACCAGCACCTGCGCGTCGCAGGCGTCACCGGCGCCGATGCCGATCGTGGGGATGGACAGCGAGGCGGTGACGCGCGCGGCCAGCTCGGTGGGCACGCACTCCAGCACCACCGCGAACGCGCCGGCCGCCTCCAGCGCCTTGGCGTCGGCCATCAGCTCCTCGCCGGCCTCGCCGCGGCCCTGCACCCGGTAGCCGCCGAAGACGTTCACCGACTGCGGGGTGAGCCCGAGGTGGCCCATCACCGGGATGCCGGCCGCGACCATCGCCTCGACCTGGGGCAGCACCCGGCGGCCGCCCTCCAGCTTGACGGCGTGCGCGCCGGTCTCCTTCATGAACCGCACCGCGGTGGACAGGCCCTCGGCGACGCTGGTCTGGTACGAGCCGAACGGCAGGTCGGCCACCACCATCGCCCGCCGGGAGCCGCGCACGACCGCGGCGGTCAGCGGGATCAGGTCGTCCACGGTGACCGGGATGGTGGAGTCGTAGCCGTACACCACCATGGCGGCCGAGTCGCCGACCAGCAGGACGGGGATGCCGGCCTCGTCGAACACGCGGGCGGTCATCGCGTCGTAGGCGGTCAGCATGGGCCACTTCTCGCCGCGTCGCTTGGCGGCCGCGATGTCGCGCACGGTCACCCTGCGGTCGCCGGCCTTGCCGCCGTACAGGGCGTTGGCGTCGGGGGCGGTGCTGGGGGCAGCAGAAGACATGGATGCGAACCTCCGGTCTCGAGGCGCCACGGTGGCGTACCCGGACGGAATCGATGATCCCACGGACAAAACGGATTCGGTACCCCGGAACATTCCTCGGGCGGCCGTGCCGGCAGGCCCCCGGAATATCGAAACGGTTCCGTAGCGTATCGTGGTGACGACCCCCCCACCGGACCGTGCCGAAGCCAACGAGGAGCACCGTGACGACGCACCCGGCCACGGAGCACACCGGCCATCCCCGCCGCTGGGCGATCCTCGGCGTCCTGGTCTTCAGCCTGCTGGTGGTCGTGCTGGACAACACCATCCTCAACGTCGCCCTGCGCACCATCGCCGACCCGCGGCGCGGGCTGGGCGCCACGCAGAGCGAGCTGGAGTGGTCGATCAACTCCTACACGCTGGTGTTCGCCGGGCTGCTGTTCACCTTCGGCGTCGTCGGCGACCGGCTGGGCCGCAAACGGGTGCTGGTCGCCGGGATGGCGGTCTTCGGGCTGTCCTCGCTGGCCTCGGCGTACGCGCAGAATCCCGAGCAGCTCATCGCGGCGCGGGCGCTGATGGGCCTGGGCGGCGCGGCGATCATGCCGCAGACCCTGTCGATCATCACCAACGTGTTCGACCCCCGCGAGCGCGGCCGGGCCATCGGCGTCTGGTCCGGCGCGGTCGGGCTGGCCGTGGCGATCGGCCCGGTCACCGGCGGGCTGCTGCTGGACCACTTCTGGTGGGGCTCGGTGTTCCTGATCAACGTGCCGATCGTCGCCGTCGGCCTGGCCGGGATGCTGTGGCTGGTCCCCGAGTCGCGCAACCCCGCCCCCGGCCGGATCGACCCGCTCGGCGTGCTGCTGTCCATCGTCGGGCTGGTCGCCCTGTCGTACGGGATCATCGAGGGCGGCGAGCGCGGCCGCTGGCTGGAGCCGGTGGTGCTCGGCCCGATCGCCGCCGGGCTGGCGGTGATCGCGCTGTTCGCGTGGCACGAGGCCCGCACCGACCACCCCGCGTTCGACGTGCGGCTGTTCCGCGACCCGCGGCTGTCGGTGGCGGTCGGCTCCATCGCCTTCTGCTTCTTCGCCACCTCCGGGGTGTTCTTCTTCGGCTCGTTCTACCTGCAGTCGGTGCGCGGCCTGTCCCCGCTGCAGGCGGGCCTGATGATGCTGCCGTTCGCGGCGGCGCAGCTGATCTTCTCCCCGGGCAGCGCCGCCATGGTCCGCCGGTACGGGGCCCGCGCCGTGTGCACCACCGGGATGCTGCTGGTCACCGCGGCCATGCTCGGCTACCAGCTGTGCGACGGGAACTCCCCGCTGTGGATCTTCGGCGTGGTCGCGTTCGTGCAGGGCTCCGGCATGGCCAACGTGATGCCCCCGGCCACCGAGTCGGTGATGTCGGCGCTGCCGCGCGAGAAGGCCGGGGCCGGATCGGCGATCAACAACACCGCCCGGCAGGTCGCGGTCGCCATGGGCGTCGCGGTGCTCGGCTCACTGGTCGCCTCGGTCTACCGCGGCGAGATGCGCGGCCCGCTGGACCGGCTGCCCGCCGGCGTCCCCGAGGACGTCCGGCACGCCGCGGGCGAGTCCATCGAGGGCACCCTGGGCCTGGCGAACGGGCTCGGCCCGGCCGGGGACGCGCTGGTCGCCCCGGCGCGGGAGGCGTTCGTGCACGGCATGCACGTCGCCGTGCTCGGCTCGGCGATCGTGGCGTTCCTCGGCGCCCTGCTGGTCATGCGCTGGATGCCGGGCAGGAACGCCCCGCAGCCCGAGCCGTCGGGGCCCGAGCCGGGAGCCGCCCGTGTCGGTCAGCGGCTTTAATGAAGGCGTGACGGCGACGCCCCAGACGAGCCCGGTCCCGGCCCGGCCGGGCCGGCCGCGCAGTGCCCGCGCCGACAAGGCCATCCTGGAGGCCACCCTCGACCTGCTCGCCGAGGAGGCGGGCGTGGCCGGTGTCTCCATGGAGGCGGTCGCCGCGCGCGCCGGGGTCGGCAAGACCACCGTCTACCGGCGCTGGCCCAACAAGGAACGGCTCATCGTCGACGCGCTGGCCGCCCTCAAGCACCCCCTTCCCGAGCTGGCCGGCCGGTCGGTCCGCGAGGACCTGCTGACGCTGGCCCGGTCCATCGGCGCCGACCACACCGACAGGCGCAGCCGGTGCGTGTGGAACGTCCTCGGCGGCTTCGACAGGCATCCCGAACTGCTGGCCCGCTACCGGCAGGAGGTCATCGAGCCGCGCCGCGAGGTGGTGCGCGGGGTGCTGCGGCGCGGCGTCGCCACCGGCGAGCTGCGCCCCGACCTGGACATCGAGGTCGCCGTCACCATGCTGGTCGGCGCGATGACCCTGCAGGGACGCGTGCCCGCGCCGCCCCCCGCCGACCCGGCCGGCGCCGCCGAACGGCTGGCCGAAGGAGTGGTGGACGCCCTGCTGCGGGGCATCGCCGCCTGAACCGCTCCGCCCGGGGGAGACCCCGGCCCGCCGGGGCGCCCCGCCCATCGGTGTGATCTTCTCCCTCCACGGCGGGCTATGCCCCATACTGAGCGCTTGGAAGCCGTTGCACGATCGGTGGGCAGGAGCAGAGGTGACTAAGGTGCCGCCACCCCGCGCAGGGAGGGCCCGGACGGGACCAGTGCCGGCCGCCGACTCCGACTCCCGGACCCTGGTCCTGGGCATCGACCGGTCCGGCCGGGTGGTGCAGTGCGGCGGCAACGCCCCCGCGGTCCTCGGGCACCGGCCCGAGGAACTGCTCGGCCGCCTCACCGGGTCGCTGGTCGCCGACGACGCCAGGCGGGACCTGGAGGGCCTGCTGGAGGCGGTCGCCGCCGGCCAGGAGCGCACCGCCGTGCTGCCGGTGCGCCGCGCCGACGAGACCCGGACCGACGCCGTCGTCACCGCCCAGCCGCTGGTGGCCGCCGAGGCCGGGCCCGCCCCCACCGCGCTGCTGCACATCCGGGTGGCGCTGCCGGCCGGCGAGCGGTTCCAGGACCCGGCGCGGATGCGCCGCGCGCTGCTGGACGACCCGCTCACCCGGTTCGGCGCCTCGCTGGACCTGGACCAGACCGCCAAGGGCCTGGTCGACGTGATCGTGCCGCACTTCTGCACCACCGCGACGGTGCTGGTGCTGGAGAGCCTGGTCGCCGCCGACGAGGTGCACGCCGAGTCCGGCGACGCGGTGCTGCGCCGGCTGGCCGTCACCTCCGACGACGGCAACGCCATGTGGCCGGCGACCTTCCCGCAGGGCGAGGTTCTGGTGTATCCGGCGGGCACCCCGTACCGGGAGTGCCTGGACACCGGCCGGCCGGTGCACCTGCCGCAGGTCGACGCCGAGCTGGCGGCCGAGATCGCCCGGGTCTGGCGGCGTCCCCCGGTGGCCGAGCTGCTCTCCGGGACCTCGATGGTGCTGCTGCCGCTGATCACCCGCGGCACCCTGCTCGGCCTGCTGGTGTGCACCCGGGTGCCGGGCTACCGCCGGTTCGACCGCTACGACGTCGAGATCGGCATGGAGTTCGCCGCCCGCGCCGCCATCGTCATCGACAACGCCCGCCTGTTCAGCCGGGAACGTGCCACCGCCCTCACCCTGCAGCGCAGCCTGCTGCCCAACCGGCTGTCGGCGCCCTCCTCGGTGGAGGTCCGGCACCGCTACCTGCCCGGCAGCAAGCTGGTGGAGGTCGGCGGCGACTGGTACGAGTCCATCGCGCTGCCCGGCGCGCGGGTCGCCCTGATCGTCGGCGACGTGGCCGGGCACGGGGTGCGCGCCGCGGTCACCATGGGCCGGCTGCGCACCGCCCTGCACACGCTGGCCAACCTGGAGTTCGCCCCGGCGGACGCGCTGCACGTGCTGCACGAGCTGATGATCGAGCTCGGCGAGCAGGAGCCGCACTTCGCCACCTGCGTCTACGCGGTGTACGACGCCGGCACCGGCACCCTGGAGATCGCCTCGGCCGGGCATCTGCCGCCGCTGCTGGTCCGCCCCGACGGCACCAACGAGTACCTGGAGGTGCCGCCCGCCCCGCCGCTGGGGGTGTCCGGCGGCGCGATCACCAGCCGGGTCTTCGACGTCGAGGACGGCAGCGTCTTCGTCATCTACACCGACGGCCTGGTGGAGAACCGCGGCCGTGACATCGACGACGGCCTGGAGCGGCTGCGCGAGGTGTTCGGCCCCGACAGCGCCGACCGGCCGATGGAGGACCTGGCCAAGGCCACCCTCGGCGGCGTCTACGCCGACCACCACCGCGACGACATCGCCGTCCTCATCGCCCGGCTGCGCCGGCTGCCCGCCGACCGCCGCGTCTCCTGGACGCTGCCCGCCGACCCGGCCGCGGTCAAGCGCGCCCGCGGGCTGGTGCGCACCCAGCTGAACCGCTGGGATCTGGACGAGCTGTCCTACACCACCGAGCTGCTGGCCTCCGAGCTGATCACCAACGCGCTGCGGTACGCCCCGGGACCGATCCAGCTGCGGATGCTGCTGGAACGCACCCTGGTGCTGGAGGTCCTGGACCGGTCCGCGGCGCTGCCCAGGCTGCGGCACGCCCACGACGACGACGAGAACGGCCGTGGCCTGCTGGTGGTCAGCCAGCTCGCGCACCGCTGGGGGAGCCGCCGCACCGCCGCCGGCAAGGTGGTGTGGTGCGAGCAGACCGTCCCGGGCGTCGACCCGGACGCCTACGAGCCGGCCCAGGCATGGCCGGGGGAGAACCACCACCGGGAGTCCTGACCGCCCGCTCCCGGGGCGGAGCCGCGTCTCCCGCCGGAGAACCGGGACGCCCGGAGCCCGGCGAGACGGTCTCCGACATCGCCTGCGGCCGGGTCCGCCATGGCCGCACGCCCATGGAGACGCGGATCTCCATGGGCGTGCGGCGGTCGAGGGGTCAGCGGAACAGCCGGAGCGGAACGGCGGCGGCGAGGGCCTCCATGCCCGCGTCATTGGGGTGGAGGTGGTCGCCGCTGTCGAAGCGGGCGAGCAGCCGGCCGGGGTCGGCGGGGTCGCGGACGGCGGCGTCGAAGTCGATGACGCCGTCGTACGCGCCGCTCGTCCGGATCCACCGGTTGACGGCCTGCCGCCTGCGCTCCCGCCCGGGGCTGTGGAAGCCGAGGGTGTCGCCCTCGAACGGGGTGAGCGTGGCCCCGTAGATCCGCAGCCCGCGGCGGTGCGCGGCGGCGATCAGCCGCCGGTGCCCGTCGATGATCTGCGCGGCGGACACCTCCTCGGAGGCGGGCGCCACGTTCCCCGGCTGGCCGATGTCGTTGATCCCGAGCAGGACGATCACGTACCGGACGCCGGGCTGGGCGGCGACGTCGCGCCGGAAGCGGCGCAGCCCCGCCTCGCCGAAGTAGGCCGCGAACGCCTCGGCCTCCGATCCGGGCGGCGCCTTGGCGTCGTGCAGCAGCCGGTTGCCGCTGATCCCGGCGTTGAGGACGCCCAGATGCCCGAGCCCGGCCGCCCGCAGCCGCCGGGCCAGATGGTCGGGCCAGCGGTGGTCGGCGTTGACGGCGGTGATCGCGCCGTCGGTGATCGAGTCGCCGAGCGTCACGATCGAGCCGCGGGCGCCCGCCCGTCCCGGTCCGGGTTCCGGCCCGCGGACGCTCACGCCGGTCAGGAAGTACCACTGCTCGATCACCGAGGACGCCTCGACCTCGGCGGCCCCGGTGACGTTCCCGGCGGCCACGACGCTCTGCTGGAACGCCGAGGCGTGGATCGTCGTGCCCTCCGTGCGCCGCGGCAGGTAGATGCTGACCGCCAGGTCCGACAGCGCGGGCACCTGAAGCGCGACCGGGTCGCTGAGGATCCGTTCGCCCGGCGGGACGGTCACCGACGTCCGGCCGCCGAAGGTCAGCCGCCGGTCGCCGCCCGGGGCGATCCGCTCGGGAGCCTCGCCGTCGCCCCGGGCGACACGGGCCTCGCCGATCACCAGCGGCCGCTCGCCGAACTCGTTGGACAGCCGCACCCGCACCGCGCTTCCGCCGGTGCTGACATGGACGATCTGCCGGAGGGTCTGGTCCTGGAAGACCGCCGTGCCGGTCTCGGGCACGGTGGTGGGGGACGCGGCCCACGTCCCCACCCAGCCGCGGTCACCGTGCCCGGCCGCGCCGCCCGCCGCGGCCGGTGACCCCGCGGCCAGCAGCCCGGCCACGAGGGCGCCGGCGGTGAGGACCGGCCCGAGCGAACGGGAGAGCACCGAACGCGGAGTCATCCCGGCCGCCTCAGGGAGCCGTCGCCACGGCGTGGAACACCGTGTCGCCGAACGGGACGTCCTGCGGGGTGTAGACGATCCGGCCCGTGCACAGCCCGCGGGCGCGCAGCTCGCGCACGATCTGCGGGACGGCGTCGACCGATGCCTGGGACCAGTCGTGCATCAGCATGATGCCGCCCGGCCGGAGGGTGCGCGCCGCCGCGACGATCTCCGCGGTGGTGGCGCCGGCCCAGTCCCGGGAGTCGACCGTCCACAGCACCTCCAGCAGCCCCAGCCGGGCCTCGTGCCGCCTGATCTGCTCGTTGGTCTCCCCGTACGGCGGCCGGAACAGCGTCGGCCACTCCCCGGTGATCCGGTGCAGGATCTGCTGCGCGCCCAGGATCTCCTGGAACGCGGCCGGCTCGCCGATCTGCGTCAGGTGGGGGTGGGTGACGGTGTGGTTGCCGATCCACATCCCGGCGCTCCGCTGCGCGCGGACCAGGTCGGGACGGGCCTGGGAGCGGTCGCCCTGGTTGAAGAACGTCGCCCGGGCGCCCGCCTCCCGCAACCTGCTCAGCAGCGTCGGCAGCGTTGCGGGGGTCGGCCCGTCGTCGAAGGTGAGCGCGACGTACCCGTTGGGGCACTGGGAGCGCGCATGCCCCGGGGCGGCGGCGTGCCCGGACGGGGACGCGGCGACCAGGAGCGCGGCGGCGGCGGCCAGTGCGGTGGACGAGGACGCGAGGCGGTGCAGGGCTCTTCTCACATCGTGCTCCGGGGTGGGACGGGGAGGCGGAACCGGTCACGAGTCTCCGAAAATTTTCGATAAGTTTCGGAGTGTTTTCGGGTAACGTACTGCCGTCCCACCGGAGGGTCAACGGTGCTTTCAAAGCGGCCCGATCGACGGACCGCCTTCCGCGCAAGACGCCGAGCGGTCCCGGGCGCTCACCGAGCGCCCGGGACCGCCGCGACGACTGTCGGAAGGTTTCACCTCCCCGAGGTGCGCAACCGCCCCATCAGATCGCCCAGCCGGCCCCACGCGGCGGTGTCGGTCCCGTCGCCGAGCACGTACCACATGCCGGGCCGGGCATCGTCACCGATGACCCGGCCCTCGACCGGCGCCGCCGCCATGTGCTCGGCCCCCGTCTCGGCGACCCCCTCCGGCCCGACCGCCAGCGCGACCGGCACCGCGGCGCCCTGCCAGCGCGGCGGGTAGGTCAGGTCGGCGCGTCCCGGCACCCACTGCACCGTCATCGTCAGCAGCGTCCCCGCGCGGGCGTGCCCGTCGGCGACCGCCGCCAGCTCCTCCAGCGGCGGCGGCCGGCCCGGCTCGTAGGCGACCGCGAACGTGACGGTCTCCTTGACCCCCGAGGTCACCCGGGACACCCGTTCCGTCCCGCCGAACCTCGGGCCGTCCGCGGCGGCGTCGTGCGGCCCCATGAACGTCAGGAACGTGGCCTGCGGGGCGCGGCGGCGGGCCAGCGCGGTCAGCTCCGACGGCGACCACCGTGCCAGGGCCGGCTCGGCGGTGCCCCACGACCTCGGCGAGGTCCCCGCCAGCGTGCGCGCCAGCCCCTCGACCGCGCCGCCGAGCTCCAGGGCGGAGGTCGGCTCGTGCACCAGCCGCAGGTCGACGACCAGGTGATGGCCCAGGCCGGCGGGCGGCTCCACCAGATACGCGTCCGACGGCCGCGGGGTCTCCTGCCCGACCGGGGCGAACATGGCGCCGTCCCACTCCAGCGGCAGGCCGGAGAAGCCGTCGTAGTAGCCGTCGCCGGGCTCCTGCACCACCCACCGGGCCTTCGGGCCGCCCAGCGCCATCCGCAGCGGCAGCGTGATCCGCGCGTCGTGCGGGGTGAGCACCTGGACCGCCAGCCCGCTCGTCGCGCACCGCGCCATCACGTCGGTCAGCCACGACGACAGCGGCACCAGCGGCCGGTCCTGGACGACGACGGCGGACCTGCGGGTGAGGATGTCCACCGCCGGATGCGCGCTCATCGGCCGTCCTCCGCGCCCGGACCCGCGGCCTGCGGGGGCGGGCCGGGCGGCCAGACCCGGCCGCCGAGCCGTTCCACCATCGCCTCGGCGAACCGGTGCGCCAGCGCCGCCCCGGCGGGCTCCGAGCCCGTCGCCCGGGCCTCCACCCACCAGTACGGCACCGACAGGCCCGCGGCGGCCTCCGCGCCCAGCAGCCGTTCCACCTCGCCCTCCACGTCCACCCGCTGCGCCGCCTCGATGCTCAGCAGCGGCCGGCCCTCCTCGTCGCACAGCTGGATCAGCGCGCCGTCGCCCGCGCCGCGCACCCGCAGCGTCTCGCCCGCCTCCACCATGCTGTCGACGATCGCCCGCACGTCCGGGGCGCGCCGGGTCAGCACGACCAGGTCGTAGGTCACGGCGCCTCCCGGACCGGCTCGTCGGAGGGCACGGGGCCGGCGGGATCCGCCAGCGCGGTCTGGATCAGCCGCGGCCCCTCCCCGCGCCGGATCCACAGTCCCCGGCCGGGCGGCCGCGCGTCGGCGTAGATCCGCGGGAACAGCTGCCCCTCGGCCCGGTCCCCGCTCATCACCAGCACGCCGCTGCCGACCTCCCGCATCGCCTGGATCAGCGGGTCGTACAGGCCGCGGCTCGCGCCCGCCACCCGCCGCGTCACCACGAAGTGCAGCCCGATGTCCCGCCCGCTCGGCACGAACGGCACGAACGGCGCCAGCGGCTGCTGCCCGGCCGTGGTCAGCAGGTCGTAGTCGTCGACCAGCACCACGATCTGCGGGCCCGGCACCGGCCGGTCGTCGGCCGCCGTGCCGCCGGAGTCGTCGGGCATCCGGCCCTCCAGCTCCTTGGCCACCCCGGCGGCCAGCCCCGCGCACACCCGCGGGGTGTTGGCGTAGCCGCCCAGGTACGGCTCGGGCACCACGTCCCGCAGCGACCGCCGCGGGTCCATCACCGCGAACACCACCTCCTCGGGGGCGTACCGGTCGACCAGCCCGCGGGCGATCAGCCGCAGCAGGTTGGACTTGCCGCACCCGCCGTCGCCGAGGACCAGCAGGTTCTGGTCGGCGTCGAACAGGTCCAGCAGCACCGGCGCGAACGCCCGCTCGTCCACCCCGACCGGCACCAGGCGCGGCTCGGCGTCCGGGCCGGGCAGCCCGCCCGCCGGCAGCCGGTGCGGCAGCACCCGCACCGGCGGCGCGGTCTCGCCCGTCCAGGCGCCGCGCACCGCCCGCACCGTCCGCTCCACCACCGGCCCCAGCTCGGCCGGGTCGGGAACGCCGCCCAGCGCCGGCACCGCCACGTGCCCGAACAGCTTGGCGTCGGTCAGCGCCCGGCCCGGCAGCTCCGCGCCGATCGTCTCGGCCAGCTTGCGGTCCACCATCGACTCGGTCGGGTCGTTCAGCCGCAGCTCGATCCGCTGCCCGAAGGTGGACTGGTCGGCGATCCGCACGTCGTTCCACCGCAGCATCCCCGCCACCAGGTGGATCCCGTAGCCGCCGCCGCGCTTGAGCAGGTCGGAGACCATCTCGTCGATCTCCTCGAAGTCGCCCCGGATCGCCCCGAACCCGTCGATCACCAGCACCACGTCCGCGCACGGCAGCTCCGGCACCTGCCCGGCGGCGTGCAGCTGCCGCAGCCGCTGCACCGAGTCCAGGCCGCGCTCGCGGAACACCTGCTCGCGATGCTCCAGCATCCCGTGCACCTCCTCGACGGTGCGGCGGACGCGCTCCCGGTCGGTGCGCGCCGCGATCCCGCCGACGTTGGGCAGCCCGGCGAGCGCCTGCAGGCCGCCGCCGACCAGGTCCAGCCCGTACACCGCGACCTGCTGCGGGGTGTGGGTCAGCGCCAGCGACAGCACCAGCGTGCGCAGCAGGGTGGTCTTGCCGGTCTGCGGTCCGCCGATGACCGCCACATGGCCGCCGGCCGCCGTCAGGTCCAGGTTCCACACCCCCTGCCACTGCCGGCGGGCGTCGTCCAGCAGGCCGATCGGGACCTGCAGCGGCCGGTTGCGCACCGGCAGCCGCATGCCCTCCTCGGTGATCCGCACCGGCCCGGTGACCGCCTCCAGGGTGGTGACCGCGGGCAGCGGCGGCAGCCAGATGTTCTGGATCCGCTCGCCGTGCCGCGCCAGCTGTCCCACCATCACGTCCAGCAGCGTCGGGCCGGTGGTCCGCTCCGGCAGGTCCGGCTCGTCGTCCTCGCCCGCGGGCCGCTCGCCCGGCATCGCCAGGTTGTAGGCGGGATAGGGGCGCACCGGCAGCGGCCCGTCGCCGGCGTCGTCCACCTCGGTCGGCCCGCGGTACGGCCCGGACACGTACCCGCCCTTGAACCGCACGTAGACGCTGGTGTCGACCTTCAGGTAGCCGAACCCGGGCAGCGCCGGCAGGTGGAAGGCGTCCGGCGTGTCCAGCACCGTCCGCGACTCCTCCTCCGAGAACGTGCGCAGCCCCAGCCGGTACGACAGATAGGTCTCCAGCCCGCGCAGCTTGCCGCTCTCGATCCGCTGGCTGGACAGCAGCAGATGCACCCCGATGCTGCGGCCGATCCGGCCGATCGACAGGAACAGCTCGATGAAGTCCGGCCGCGCCGTCAGCAGCTCGCCGAACTCGTCGATGATCACCAGCAGGTGCGGCAGCGGCGGCAGCCCGGGCCGCTGGGCGCGCAGGTGGTTGTAGTCGCCGATGTTGGCGACGTTCCCGGCGTCCCGCAGCACCTGCTGGCGGCGCTGCACCTCGCCGGACAGGCTGGCGTACACCCGCTCGATCAGCCCGGCGTCGTCCTCCAGGTTGGTGATCACCCCGGCCACGTGCGGCAGCCCGGCGAACGGCGCGAACGTCGCCCCGCCCTTGTAGTCCACCAGCACCATCGACACCTGCTCGGGGGAGTGCGAGGCGGCCAGCGCCAGCACCAGGGTGCGCAGCATCTCGCTCTTGCCCGACCCGGTCGCCCCCACGCACAGCCCGTGCGGGCCCATGCCCAGGCTGGCGGCCTCCTTGAGGTCCAGGATCACCGGCTGGCCCACGTCGTCGAGCCCGATCGGCACCCGCAGGAACGCCCGCTCGCCGCGCGGCGCCCACAGCCGCGGCACGTCCAGGTCGGCCGGGTCGTCCACCCCCATCAGCGCGGTGAAGTCGACGCCGCCGCCCTGCCCGGCGGTCTCCTCCACCGACTCGCGCGACAGCCGCAGCGGGGCGATCATCCGGGCCAGCCCCTCGGCCATCCCCGGCGGCACGTCGTCCAGCGTGCCGGTCAGCGTCACCGGGGTCCGGCCGCGCAGGTCCTCCACCGTCACCCGGTCGCCGTCGACCCGGATCCGCACCGCCACGTCACCGGGCTCGTGGGTCTGCTCCGACACCAGATGCACCACGGTGGTCGCCAGGTCCGCCACCGGGACGCCCTCGTCCGGCCGCACCAGCTCCGCCGACACCTCGCCGTGCGTGTCGTGCACCACCACCAGCCGCCGCAGCAGCCGCAGCGAGTCCCGCCGGTTCAGCCCGCGCCGCACCTCGGCCGCGTGGTCGGTGCGTTCCCGCAGGTCGTCGGCGAGCAGCGCGGCCAGCCGCAGCGGGCTGGAGGCGATCAGCCGCACCGGCGCCCCGCCGTCCCGGCGCCGCTGGTCCAGCACGTGCGGCAGCCACTTGACCCACTCCCAGTCGGCCGTCCGCGTCCCCGGGAACGCCACCGCCAGCGCCGTGTCCTCGGGCGCGTGGAACGCCGTCAGCTGCACCAGCAGCGCCCGCACCAGCCGCAGCACGTCCGCCCGCCCGCCGACCACGCTGACGTTGCCCGCCAGGTCCAGCGGCACCGCCAGCGGCATGTCCGGCGCGGTGCGGAACCGCTCCATCAGCGCCCGCGCCTCCGACAGCATGAACGGGTCCGTCGGCGTCAGCGCGGTGCCCTGCTCGCCCAGCACCAGCGGACGTCCCGGCGTGAACCCGGTCCCCACCCGCACCTGCAGGAAGTCCGGGTGGGTGCGGCGCCGCTCCCACAGCCGCGTCGGGTCGCGGACCACGTCGTACAGCGCCTCCGGCGGCGGATGCAGCACCCGGGCCTGCCGGCGGACGGCGCGCTCCCGCTCGCCCAGCTCCTCGCGCAGCTCCTCCAGGTACTCCAGATAGCGCTCGCGCTGGCCGCGCCGCTGCCGCGACACCTGCCCGCGGCGCGACAGCAGCAGCGCCGCCCCGCCGACCACCGCCACCAGCAGCAGGACCACGCCCAGCATCATGAACGCCGGGGTGCGCAGCATCATCATGATGGTCAGCGACGCCATCATCCCGACCATCGGCAGGATCGTCAGCAGCTGGCCGCCGGTCCCCCCCTGCTCGGGGAGCGTCGGCGGCGCCTCGATCTCCCGGGGCTCCTCCTGCGGGGGAGGATGAACGGTGCGCGCGGGCCGATGCACTACCCGGGTCGTCACAGACACTCCTCGATGACGTGGTTCGCCCAAAACCTTAGTGTCGGAGACGGCGCCGGAAGTTGGGATCGGATCTCCGGGGAGGTGGGGCGCGGTGGACGTGTTCGACGTCTCGGCCGATGTGCACGCCCTGATCGTGGATCTGCTGCCCGTCGTGTGCCCGAGCGCCCGTTTCGACCCGGAGCTGTCGCGGGTGGTGGTGCCGGTGGGGCGGTTCGAGCCGGCCATGCCGACCCTGACGATCGTGGAGCGCTGCGCCCAGGCCGACCCCGCCCGCTGGCCCGGCCTGGTCGAGGAGTGGCTGCGCGACACCGCCGACCGGTTCGGGCTGGCCGTCGCCGACCTCGAGCTGTTCGGCGACATCCGCAAGCGGCTGCGGGTGCGCATCGAGCCCCGGCTCGGCGACGAACGCCGCCGCTGGATCGCCTGCAGGCCCGCCGGCCGGTACTTCGACGCCGTCGTGCACATCGACCATCCCGAGTACGGCGGGCCGCTCACCGTGCACCGCGCCAGGCTGCTCGGGCTGCGGAGGATCGGCGACTACGCGGTGCCCAACACCTACGAGGGGGAGCTGGCGGACGTGCAGGTCCGCGACCAGCCGATCACCGCGCGGGAGACGGTCCGGGTCGTCACCAAGCCGGGCTGCCGGTACGTGTCGGCGCTCTTCACCGAGCTGGAACGGTTCCTGCCCGACGCCGGGCGGGCGGGGGCGCTGGTGGCGATCCCCACGCACAGCACGATCCTGCTGTACCCGCTCGGGGCCGCCGGGCCCGGTGCGGTGCTGCCCGCGCTGGCCCAGGTCGCCGCGGACATGCACGCCGCGTCCGACGACCCCTGCTCGCCGGACGTGTTCCGGTACGGGCCGGACCGGTCACTGGTGCGGCTGGATCCGGCGACCCGCGCCGCGGCGGACGAGCCCCGGCCGCGCCGCCGCTTCTGGCGGCGGTGACCGCGGCTCAGCCGCCGGCCGCGCGGCGCAGCGCCTCGGCGGCGATCGCGATCGCGGTGACCCGGGTCGAGTAGGCCAGCAGCGCCGGGTCCAGGGTGCTGCCGACCGCGACGTGCCGGTCGTAGCCCAGCCTGACCACCCCGACGCCGACCTCGGCGAGGATCCGCGCGGCCTTGGCCAGGTCGATGACCTGCGCGGTGTGCGGGCTGTGCACGGTGAACACCACCACCGTGCGGGCCACCAGGCCCGCCAGCCCGTTGGCGGTCATCCAGTCCAGCGCCCGCCCCACGCTCGCCGCCCCGCCCGGCGTGGTCGGCGCCACCATCACCTGCGCGTGCGCCGCCTCCAGCACCGCCCGGTGCAGCTCGGTGAGGATCCCGGCCCCGCAGTCGGTGACCGTCACGCCGAAGAACCTGCTCAGCGGTATCCCCGCCGTCCGGTAGACCTCCGCGTCCGGCCCGTCGCCCGGCGTCCCGTGCGTGCCCGGCAGCCCCCACAGCCGTTCGCCCAGATGCGCCAGGTACGGCTCCACCTCGTCGAACGAGCACGTCCCCGGCTCGGCGGCCACCACGTCCGCCAGCGTGTGCCCGGCCCTGATCCCCAGCCGCAGCGGCAGCGACCCCAGCTCCGGATCCAGGTCCAGCGCCAGCACCCGGTCCTGCCGGTACCGCGCGTACGCCGACGCCACCAGCGCCGCCACCGTGCTCTTGCCCGCGCCCCCGCGCATGCTGGTCACCGCGATCCGCCGCCCGGTGGTCACCGGATGCTGGATCCACCGCCCGTGCTCGGCCAGCGCCTGCACGTCGTCGGCCGGAACGAACGGCCGCAGCGCCCCCCGCCCGATCCGCCGCAGCAGTGAGTCCCCGTGCACGGTCCGGCTGACCAGATCCTCCGGCCCGACCGGAGGCGGCGCCGAGATCCCCGGCCCGGCCCCGACCACGGCTCCCGGCACGGCCGCCTCGAGGGCCCCGCCCCCCAACGGGACCACCGGCTGCACCGACGAGACCCCCGCAGCCCCCACGGTGCCGCCTTCGCCCGCGGCTTGCGCTCCTGTCCCCGAACCCGGCCCGACAGGGAACACGCCACCCCGCACCGTCGGCTCGGCCCGAGTGCCGGACGCACCACCTGCAGCCGCTCCGGCCACCGCCCTGTCCTGCGGGTGCCCTGACGCAACCGGCTCCGATGCGCTCTGCGGCCTTGCCACGACATCCGGCCGGGTCACTGCCAACTCCTCCGGCGCAGGATCGGCCGCCGTGGCCGGAGGCGCCGTGTCGGGAGCAGGGGCGGGCCGCCGGGCGGCCGGTTGGGCGGCAGGTCGGGATACGGAGATGGCCGACCCTGCCGTTGGTGCGGCGGGTGCCGGAGGGACTGGCTGCGCTGCGGGTGGTGGCGTGGGGGTGGTCGCCGTTGGGGGGCGGTGAGGCGGTGCCGGGCTCTCCGTTCCCGGAGCGGGGGCGGGCTGCGGGGCTCCCAGGGCCGCGGCCACGGAGGTGGTGGGGCGCGGAGACTCGGCGTCCGGTGTGGTGGGGGAGCCGAAGGACGGTGGGGGAGTGCCGACCGGACGTGAGGCGGGGGACTCCTGCGTGGAGGCGGGAGGGGGCGTGGTCGGCTGCATGTCGCTGTACCAGCGGGCGATCTCCCAGGGAACCTCGCGCCGAGACTCCTGGGGCTCCCGGGCCTCGGCGGGGGACCGCTCCCCGGCCGGGGCGGGCTGCGCGCGTCGGCGCGGGCGGACCGTGGGCGGGTCGACGGCCGTGGTCTCCGGGTCGGGCCGGAGCTCGTCGCCCGGTTCGTCCCGGTGGAGTTCAGCCAACCCGCTCCCCTTCAGAAGGTGCCGAGCAGTCGTGCGAAGACGCCGAAGATCCCGATGGCGACCGGGACGAGCGCCACCACCGCCACCGCCTCGATCCGGTTCGTGATCCGGCGCAGCCGGGCGCGCAGATGTTCGGGCTGTTCCGCCGTGAGCACCACGACCGGGATCGCCAGGCCTGCCAGCAGCATACCCAGCGCGGGGACGACCCCCCAGGCCACGTGCGCGGTCCACCGCACCGCCAGCGCGGTCACCACGACCACGGCCGCCGCCAGCAGCGCGACCTTCTCCAGCACCAGCGGGAACATCCGGGCGCGGCTGGCCACGACCAGCGCCAGCAGGCCCGCCAGCGCCGCCGTCCACCAGTCGAACCGGGCGGTGGCGCCGAGCCCGGCGACGACGGCGGCCACCGCGACCGCCGCGGTCCCGATCGTCATGCTGCGGTGCGCGTCGTCCAGCGCGGCCAGCACGTCACGGCGGGCGACCTCGGAGCCCTCGCCGCGCCGGTCGTCCAGCGACGTCAGCCCGGACAGGGTGAGCGCCGCCCGCAGCAGCATGTGCAGCACGATCACGCAGGTCACCGCGAGGACCGCGGCGGTGCGGGCGGAGTCCAGGCCGAACGCCGCGCACAGCGTCCCCTCCACCGCCAGCAGCAGCGCCACCCCGCCGCCGATCAGCCCGCCGCGGCCCAGCGGCGACGCCGGCCCCAGCACCGCGACGACGACCGCGGCCAGGATCGCGATCCCGCCCCAGCGCGCCCAGCCGGCCCAGTCGTGGACGTCGGCGGCGGACCACACGGCCAGCGCGCCCATCGTTCCGCCGCCCAGCGTCAGCGCGGCGCCCAGGTCCCGGCGGCGGAACATGCCCAGCGCGACCCCGCCGGCCACCAGCGCCGCGGCCGGCCCGCCGAGGGCCGCGGGCGCCGCGGCGGCGGGCACCGCGCCGCCGAGCACCAGCCCGACCGCGAACGTCAAAGCCACGAACGCGCAGACGGCGCTCCACCGGGCGGCGGCCGGCCCCCAGCGCCACAGGTGCCCGCCGAGCGCGTCGCCCACCACCTCCGGCACCTCGTGCACCACCGGCGCGGGCAGCGGCTCGTCGGCGCGGACCAGCCGCAGCACCGCCCCGTCGGGGATCCGCCGGTCGGCGAGCGTGGCGCCGGGATCGAGCACCTCACCGGTGGAGGTGACCAGATGGCGCAGCCGGGGCGGGCTCTGCACCGGGTCGCCCAGCAACTGGAGCACGTCGGGCATCAGCGCCCCGATCGGCTCCTGCGCCGGCAGCACCATGTCGACCCTGCGGTGCTCGCCGACGAGAGTGACCCGGCTCCAAGCGGCCATGGCGCCCTTCCATCCGTTGCGTTCGTAGCGGGGGTCGCGGCACCCGGGGGATCACCGCGGAACGATCGTCCCCGAGACGCGTTCAAGGTAGCCGTTGCGCACCAGCCAGCGGATCGTCGGCAGCGCGGGCGGCCGGGGCAGCAGGTTCGCGTTCACGGTGAACCGCACCCCGCCGCCGGGGCTGCCCGGCGCGGGCTGCGAGATCGACGCCATCACCTGGAACGGCCTGACCACCCGGTAGCGGAAGTAGCTCGCCGGCACCCCCGGCACGGCGTCGGCGCGCGCCGCCGGCGGCAGTCCCCGCTGCGCCCACGCCGTCCCGAACGGGAACAGCACCGAACCGCTCTCCTGGCCGAACTGGTCGACCAGTTGCCCGGGCTGCAACTGGTAGGCCAGCGTCGGCGTGCCCGCCGCGGTGAGCTTGCCGCGGGCGTCGGCGGCCAGCGCGGCGCCCTGCCCGGCCGCCTGTCGCTCGGCCTGCGGGGTGAGCGGCCTGGGCCGCCCCTCCTTGATCACCAGCTCGCCGTACAGCCACCGGCAGGCCTCGTCCTCGGTGGGGAACTCCCCGGCGATCCGCCCCTGCTGGTACTCCACCACGCCGCCGGAGAACCCGTCCTTGTCACGTGCCACCACGTAGTAGCTGGTGGCCCGGCCGGCGGGCGGGCGGGGTTGGCCGGGCAGCACGTACAGGCTGCGGGGCACCCCCGCCCTGTCGAGGTCGGCGCGCAGCCGGGCGAAGGTGATCTGCGCCCCGACCCAGTCGGCCGGGACCGGCGCGGTGCCGTTCTCCGGCGCGACGGCCTGGGACTGGGCGATCTGCGCGCGTTCCCGCTCGCGGAAGACCGACTGCAGGTACGACCACCCCACCGTGCCGCCGCACAGCACCGCCGCCACGCACAACCCCGCGACGACCTTCATCACCACGCCGTCGTACGTGCGGCGGGTGCGCTGCGGGCCGAACAGCAGCGCGTCGCGGAGCCGGCGGCGCCGTACCGCCACCGACTCCAGCAGTTGGGTGTCGTAGTCGCGCGCCAACGGCACCTCCCCTCACGCCTGCGCGCGCGGGCCGGTGCCCACAGCGACGGAGGGACGCGCCGTCGCCCGGACGGCGACGCATCCCTCCCGGGTCACGGCGATCCGGCGTCCGCCGTCAGATCGCCTGCACGGCCGCGCTCGCCTTGCTCAGCGTGTTCTGCGCGATCTCGTCGTTCTTCTCCAGGGTGGCCTTCACCAGCCGGATGATCTCACGGGTCTCGTTGGCGGCGTTGTGCCACTTGATCTCCTTGGCGTGGTACTCGTCCGACACGCCGGTGGCCTCGAAGTCGGCCATCGCGGCCGCGACGTCGGTGTCCCGGGTGCCGATCAGCTGCTCCAGCCGGGAGACGATCGCCTGGATGTTGCCCTGCGCCTCCGCCGAGGCGCCGGTGTCATAGCTGCGCCGTCCGTTTCCCACGGTGCTCTGGTCCTTCCTGCGCTGGTGGTCGCGTCCGTCAGGGGCGTGGGCCCGGTCAGGTGCGGAACTTGGCCGCGTCGAAGTTGGCCGCGCTCATCGTCCGGCCCGCCTCGTCGGCCATGGACTGGTCACCGGTGAGGAACGCCCGGTCCATGCCCACCTGACCGATGTTGACGCGGTCCAGGCCGCCCTTGAGGTCCGCGATGATCTGGTCCGAACGGGCCTTGAAGCTGTCGAACGCCGCCTTGCCGGCGCCGTTGAACTTGCCGCTGAGCGGCTCGGCGGCCGCGATCAGCGCCCGCACCAGGCTCGCCAGTTCCTCACCGCGGTCGCCGGTGTTCCTGGCCAGGGTGCTGAGCGTCTCCGCCCCCTGATCCCATCGACCCATCGTCACCTCACCTGCCAGTCGGATCGTCCGCTTCGCACTACGGCGGCGGAAGTGTCCTCGACACTAATCGCCGCCGGGGCCCTCCCGCCACCGTTCACCGGGCCACAGGGGCATGGCGCGGCATCGGGCGGCCGATGAGTGTGACGCCTCCGGAGCGCGGCGGGTTCCGGATTTTCATGGCCGAATCCGGACTCGTTGTGAAGCGGACGCATAACGTCGGCGCTCCCCGGGATGGAGTGCGACGCCCCGACCGCCGTCCCGGTTCCGGGGTCTCCGCAGTGCTCGGGCCGGTGAGCCCTCGACGAACGGATCCGCCCGTCCCACAGGGCCTCCCGGACCTGCGACCGCCTGACGGGGTGGCCTGTGACCTGCGTGGCCGACCGGGACGGAAGGGCCTTACACCGCCGACGAGGGGTGATATGAGGGCGGGCGTATGGCGGTGGAGTGCCTCGCCAGGTTCGCCCGGCGGATCGGTGGCCCGCGCTTTTTCGGGAATGACCTGGTCGAAGGCCGGATGACGTTTCGTCGTTCCAGATCACTGCGAACCGATGTCGGCAATCGGGCGTCGGAACGGTGCGGGATTCAGGTGGACATGCGGCGGTTGTCCTCCGCATGATGGGAACGGTGTGCGATCGGCCGCCCCTGCCGGGGCGCCGACCCGAGATGTTGGAGCCATGAAGTTCGAGTTCGTGCAGCCCCCCGAGCACGAGTCCGCCGTCGTGCCCGGCGAGGAGGAACGGCCGGCCGGGGAGCCGCACGACGACGGGGGAGCGGACGCCGATCCGATCGCCGGCGCGGCGGTGGCCGCCAGACGGCTGGCCGACGAGGTCGCGGCCGAGTCCGAGGGGATCCGGTCGGCGATGGCCGAGATGGCGGCGGTCGTCGCGGCCGCGCCGCCGCGCACGCCGATGAACGCCAGGCCGCCGTCGAGTTTCCGGGCCGGCCGTTTCGGGCCCGCGCGGGGCGACGGCCGCCCGGACCGGAACGCGAGCGGTTGACGAAGAGGAACGGGGCGCATGTCGGCTTGGGACATTTCACCGTCCGAGGTGGGCGCGGTGGTGACCACGGTGGGCGGTTACGTCGGCGACGGTGAGGGCGGCGGCGGCCTGATCGGTCACATCGAGGACTTCGCCTCGCACGTGGAGGAGGCGGCGACGGCGGCGGCGAGCATGCCGATCGGCACGGCGTTGCAGGAGTACGTCGCGCACACCTCGCCGGGGTTGCGGGGGATGGTGTCCAAGACCGCCAGTTGCATCCGGGGCGCGGTGGAGGCCACCAGGGCCTACGTCAACGGCGACCTGGACATGGCCGCCGAGGCGCAGCGGGCCGCCGTCAACGCCCCCGCGCCCCGGATCGGCAGGTAGACCTTCCTGTGGCGGACGTCACAATGATCTCTTTCGTCCGGAACGCCGTCCGCGGCGTCGTAGTCGTCGACGACAGTCGGCCGTACCGGTGCGCCCCCGGGGGCTCCTGGCAGGTGGTGTGACGTTGAGCGGTGTGATCGATCCGAACGCGATCCCCATTCCCAAGGCGAACCCCGACGAGGTGGAGACCGCCGGGCGGGCGCTGAAGACCGACGGGACGGAGATCTCCGACGCCGGTCATGACATCCACTCGACCTGGCAGCGGCTGCGCGGGGCGTATATCGCGCCGGAGGCCGAGCAGTTGTTCGCCGCCACCCGGCCGGTCCAGGCCGCGGGGGATGCGTTCAAGGGCGAGGTCACCACGGTCGGTGACGCGCTGATCGCGTTCGCCGGCGAGGTGCGGCCGATCATCGGCCGGCTGCAGAGCCTCAAGTCGCGGGCGCAGAACTTCCGCAACGAGATCGCCGGTGACGACGACTGGCGCGAGGACGAGGACAAGGTCGACGAGCACAACCGGCTGAACGACGACGTGCTGGCGGCGGTGGCCCAGTACCAGGAGGCCGAGCGCCGCTGCGCCAACAAGATCACCGGCATCTTCGGCGGCACCCAGTTCGTGTCCGCCGACCAGCGGCCCGGCAACGGCCAGCGCGCCTACGGTCTCGGTGAGGCGCCCAAGGGGGTGCAGACGCCCTGGGCCACGCCGCAGGAGCACGACAAGCCCTGGTACCAGGACGCCTGGGACGGCGTGTGGGACTTCGGCAGCGACATCGTCGTCGGGGTGGCCGACCTGGTGGGCCTGCACGGTGAGAACGGCTGGGTCTGGGAGGACGACGCCACCTGGCTCGGCAACCTCGGCGGCAACTGGATGAACGCCCTGCGCAACACCGCCGGCCTCGTCGGCCTGCACGGCGAGAACGGCTGGGTCTGGGAGGAGGACTCCCACTTCTGGTCCAACCTGGGCAACAACTGGAAGGAGATGGCCCACTCGTTCGTGCCCTGGCGCGAGTGGGACGACCGCCCCGGCTACGTGATCACCCAGGGCGTCCTCAACGTCGGCTCCGTCGCGCTCGGCGGCGCCGGACTGGTCCGCGCCGGGTTCAAGCTGTTCCGGCGCGGTGACTCCGGCGGTGACACCGACGTCACCCGCGGCGACGCCAACGGCGACGGCCGGATCGACTCGGGCGAACTCGGGAACGTCGATCAGACGCCCACCACCCGCGACCTGCAGAACCAGCTCGACCAGCTCGACTTCGACACCGACGACCTGGCCGACCTGCAGCGTCAGCTCGACCAGGCCGAGGACCTGCGCGACCACCAGCCCGCCCCGGTCACCCCCGACGGCCAGGGCGACACCGACCCCGGTGGTTCTCGCGACGGCGGCCACCAGCCGGCCGACAACGGCCGCGACCCCCTCCCCGACACCGGCACCCCGGACGCGGACCGCCCCGGTGACGGTCGTCCGGACGGTTCGCTGCCGGACACGGATCGGCCGGATGCGACCGCTCCGGACGCGGACCGCCCCGGCGATGGCCGTCCCGACGATTCGTCGCCGGACGTGGACCGTCCTGGTGATGGCCGTCCGGATGGTTCGCTGCCGGACAGCGATGCTCCGGGTGCGGATCGGCCGGATGCGACTGCTCCGGACGTGGACCGTCCCGGTGATGGCCGTCCGGATGGTTCGCTGCCGGACGCCGACGCTCCGGGTGCGGATCGGCCGGACACCGATGCTCCCGGCACGGACGGTCCCGGTGACGGTCGTCCGGACGGTTCGCTGCCGGACGCCGACGCCCCTGGCGACGGGCAGGGCGACACCGCTCCGGACGCCGACGGCCAGAACGGGCAGGGTCAGAACGGGCAGAGTCCGTACAGTCCCGAGGAGTTGCAGCAGCGGCTGGAGAACGCCGGCAAGCTGGAGGACTCGCTGCGCCGGGCCGGTCTCAGCGATGAGGAGATCGAGGGGCTGCGCGGCGACGAGCCGCGCGAGGGGGACGCCTGGCAGCGCGCCTACTCGGCGATCCGGCAGCAGTTCCCCGGCTCGGTCCAGGACCGCATGCACGCCGACGCGGTGCGCTGGGCGGCGGACGGCGCCGAGGGCAACCCGCGGGAGTTCGCGCACCGGTACGAGTACTTCAAGGCGCGGTTCGACGAGGTCCGCCGGGAACTCGACGCGGCCAGGCTCGCCGGCGAGAACGAACTCACCAAGAAGCAGGTGCCGGTCGCGGCGGCCGACCGGATGGGCGACCTGAACCTGACCGACGAGATCAACGCCGACATGGCCGAGGTCCGCCGGGCCAGGCCGGACGGCGGCGTGCGGATCGATCCGGACGCGTCCGGCGACGCGCTGGAGCAGGCGGTCCGCGACAACGCCGGCCGGATCGACATGGGCTCGGAGAGCTCGGCCGCGTACCATGCCCACAAGCACTACAAGGAGCTGCCCGAGAGCGAGCGGACCGGCGACATGATCCGGGACTACCTGGACAGCGCCGAGCGCACGATCCGGGAGGGCGAGGTGTGGCGCCGCCAGACCATGGACAACGGCAGCGAGCAGCTCATCATCCGCCGCGACGTGGGCGGCACCGTGATGGAGGCCATCATCTACGTCAAGCCGGACGGCTCCACGGTCATGGCCAGCTACGGCTCGGCGAAGGTCAAGTGACCGGCCGTCCGTGCGCGAGGGGGCGGGCATGGGCATGACCGGCCGGATGGACGAGGTCGCCGACGCGCTGACGCGGGCGTCGGCCGGGCCGCCGAACGGGGCGGCGCTGCTGGCCGACGCGCTGTCCGGGCTGCTGGCGTGGGAGCTGGGGCCGCGGCCCCCGGACGCCGGGGACCGCGCGCGCATCGCGACGCTGCTCAAGGAGGGCGCCAACCGCCGCAACCTGGGCGCCTACGTCGCCGAGACCGCCGAGTACGCCGAACGCGGCCGCCTGGACGGCTACGTCCCCGCCTGCGAACGGCGCTCCGCCCTGCAGGTGCTGGTGGACGGCTTCGGCGAGCACGGGGTGCCGGGTCCGGCGGTGGTGGAGGAGCTCGAGGAGATCGACGAGGAACTGCGGGCCGCCGCCGAGGACGCGCCGCCCCCGCACCGCAACCAGATCCCGGACCGGATCCCCGGCTCCCACTGGTGGTGGCGGGCGCCGCGGCGGACCGACATGAGCATGAGGGAGTACCGGAGCCGGCTGTATGGTGGCGATCTGGAGGAGTTCGAGGGCGACGCGCCCGGATCGGCGGACTGGCTCCGCTGCGGGGACGCGGCCTGCTGGTGCCATGACGCCCCGCCCTGACCCCGCACCCATCGGCTGAGCACGGGAACGGATCTGTGACCACGATGAGCGACGACCGCGACTCCGCACGACTGGCCGCCGACCTGTTCTCGGCCGACCCCGGCGCGCTGAGCCGGCGGCTCGACGCCGACGTCGCCGAGGTCCGGTCGCTGGGACGCGAGGGCGCCCGCGTCGACCCGGCCGCATCGCCCGAGGAGACGGTGGCCGCGGTGCGGGCCCAGGCCGGGCGGATCGGGTTCCGTTCCCCGACCGAGGCGGCGGCGGCGTCGCTGCGCCGCCTCCACGAGCTCGCGGTCCGGGAACGCGCCGCGGGTCCCCCCATCACCGCCTACCACGCGGCGGCCACCGCCACGATCGCCCGGGGCCGTTTCCGGGGCGGGGCCGACGGCCGCCTGGTGTTCCACCACGACTTCGCCGAGCCCGCCGGCACCACCGTGACCCTCGAGGCCGCGGTCCGGGTCGACGGCGACGGCGCCCTGTGGCTGGAGTCGTTCGGCTGGCCGGCCCACGTCCCCGCGCCCGTCTACACGTTCGCCGGGACGGAGCGCGACCGGCTGGCCCAGGCGGTCGCGGACCTGCGCGGCGACGGGCCGTTCGACCGCGCGATGCTGATGGTCTTCGCGACCGCGCTGCCGGGCCCGCCCGCCGCGGACCCGGACCTGCGCGCCGAGCTGGTCGACCTCGTCGCCGGGCGGCGCAGGGACCTGGCCGGATACCTCGTCCAGACCGAGAACCAGGCGCTGGCGGCGCCGGCGCACGGCCGTTTCGGCGCCTGCCTGTACCGGTCGGCGCTGGAGACCCTGTTCGAGGGCTATCTGGGCGGCGCCGCCTTCCGCCTCGTCGACGTGGACGACGTCACCGAGCTGGACGACGAGCTGCGGCGCGTCCTGGCCGACAGCGATCCGCCGCCCAAGGAGACGATCCCCTCGGGAACGCCCCTCCACCACTGGTGGTGGACCTTCCCCGACCGGACCTGAGGCCCGCCCCGGGACGGGCCACCGCGGGGGCGGCGGGTCAGCCGGCGGAGGGTTCGCGCCAGCGGTTGGTGATGGGCAGGCGACGGTCGCGGCCGAAGTTCTTCGGGGTGATCTTCGGGCCGGGCGGGTACTGGCGGCGCTTGTACTCGGCCCGGTCGACCAGGCGGATGACCCGTTCCACCAGACCGGCGTCGTGGCCCGCGGCGATCAGGGCGTCGCGGCCCATGTCGCGCTCGACGTAGTCGTGCAGCAGCGCGTCCAGCACGTCGTACTCGGGCAGCGAGTCGGTGTCGAGCTGGCCGGGGCTCAGCTCGGCGGACGGCGGCTTGTCGATGATCTCCGCCGGGATCGGCGGGGTCTGCCCGGCCGCCTCGGCCTGCGCGTTGCGCCACCGCGACAGCGCCCAGACCATCGTCTTCATCACGTCCTTGATCGGCCCGAACCCGCCGGCCGAGTCGCCGTACAGGGTGGAGTAGCCGGTGGCCAGCTCGCTCTTGTTGCCGGTGGTCAGCACCAGGTGGTCCTCCTGGTTGGACAGCGCCATCCAGACCACCGCGCGCACCCGGGCCTGCAGGTTCTCCTCGGCCAGCCCGGTCAGCTCCAGCCGCCGCTCGAACGCCTCCACCATCTCGTTGATCGGCACGGTGCGGGCCTGCAGCCCCTGCCGCTTGACCAGTTCCTCGGCGTCGTTCACCGAGTGGTCGGAGGAGTAGCGGCTGGGCAGCAGCACCACGTGCACGTTCTCCGGGCCGATGGCGTCGGCGGCGATGGTGGCGACCAGCGCCGAGTCGATGCCGCCGGACAGCCCGCAGATCACCGAGCGGAACCCGTTCTTGCGGACGTAGTCGCGCACCCCCAGCACCAGCGCCCGGTACACCTCGGCCAGGTCGTCCAGCGGCTCGGCGACCGGCGGCGGCGCGGGCTCGTAGGCGGGCACCGGATCGGCGGAGATCACCGTGTGCTCGATCGTGATGGTGGCCCCGTCGGCGGCCTGCACCGGCTGCGTGCCCGGCGAGGCGGTGGCGGCCGGCAGCGTCAGATCCGCCACCAGCAGCCGCTCGGCGAACGGCTCGGCCCGCGCCAGCAGCTCCCCGTCCGGCCCCACGATCATCGAGTCGCCGTCGAAGACCAGTTCGTCCTGCCCGCCGACCATGTTGACGTAGGCCAGCGCGCAGCCCGCCTCCCGGGCCCGGCGGGCGGCCAGCTCCAGCCGGACGTCGTCCTTGCTGCGCTCGTACGGCGACCCGTTGATCACCAGCAGCAGCCCGGCGCCCGCCGCGCGGGTCACGCTCACCGGGCCGCCGTCCTGCCACAGGTCCTCGCAGATCACCGTGGCGACGTCGATGCCGGCCACCCGCACCACCGGCAGCCGGTCGCCGCGCACGAAGTAGCGGAACTCGTCGAACACCCCGTAGTTGGGCAGGTGGTGCTTGGCCGAACGGGCCGCCACCCGGCCCTCGTGCAGCCAGGCCAGCGCGTTGAGCGGCGCGCCCGCCGGCTGCCCGGGCCGGGAGGTGCCCAGCCGGTCCAGGTAGCCGGTCACCACGGGCAGCGCGCCCAGGCCCTCGTCGGCCAGCCGCCGCGCCGTGCGCTCCAGCGTCCGCTGGGAGGCCTCGATGAACGAGGTGCGCAGGGCCAGGTCCTCCACCGGGTATCCGGTGAGCATCATCTCGGGGAAGGCGACCAGGTGCGCGCCGGCCTCGGCGGCGCGCCGCGTCCACTCCACGATCAGGTCCGCGTTCCCGTCGAGGTCGCCGACCGTCGGATTCACCTGTGCGAGAGCCAAACGGAGCTGTGCCACGCCCCCAGGGTAGGCGGCGTGGATCGGCGGCGGGACCGCCGGGTCACGACCCGTGCAGCGCCCGCAGGTGGGCCCGGCGGATCGCGGGCGCCAGCGCCAGCAGCCCGGCCGCCGCCACGGCGCAGATCGCGGCGCAGGTCAGCCACAGCACGGGCGCGCCGACCTCCAGCAGCCGGGTGCCGCCCAGCGGGGCCAGCAGGAACCCGCCCGACCAGGCCACGCCCCACAGCGCGCTGTACCGCCCGCGCAGATGTTCCGGCGCCAGGTCGGCGACCACCGCCTGGCCCACCGCCGCGACGGCGATCTCGCCCAGCGTCCACACCGCCACCGCCGCCGCGTACGCCCACAGCGCGGAGGCCGCGGTGTAGAGCGCGGTCCCCGCCCCCACCACCAGCAGGCCGGTGACGATGACCCGGCTGTGGTCGCGGCGCGTCAGCCAGCCGTTCACCACCGGCTGCAGCAGGACGATCAGCACGCCGTTGACCGCCACCGCCAGCCCGTACGCCTGCGCCGACAGCCCGTCGGCCCGCATCGCCAGCGGCAGCGTGGTGAACGCCTGCATCAGCACGAACGTGTACGCCAGGGTCACCAGCGTGTAGCCGACCATGACGGGGTCGCGCAGCACATCGAGGAACCCGCCCGGTTCCCGTTCGGCCCTGGGCCGGCGCGCCCGCGTCTCCGGCACCGCCCGCCAGATCAGCACCCCGAACACCAGGCAGGTGATCGCGTCCGCCCAGAACAGCCACAGGTAGCCGGCCCGGGCCAGCGTGCCGCCCAGCACCATCGCCACCGCGAAGCCCAGGTTGATCGCCCAGAACAGCAGCCCGAACGCCCGGGGCCGCTCGGCCGGTGAGATCAGGTCGGCGACCATCGCCGCGGACGCCGGCCGGAACATGTCCAGCACCAGCCCAAGCAGCAGCGCCGAGGCCATGATCGCGGGCAGCCCCTGCGCGTAGCCGAGCGCCAGCAGGCCCGCCGCGTTCAGCGTCATCGCCAGCACCAGGGTGGCCCGCCGCCCGATCCGGTCGGCCAGCGCGCCCCCGATGATCTGCGCGAACACCGACCCGAGCCCGAGCAGCGACAGCACCAGCCCGGCCTGCCCGAGGGTGAGCCCGCGCGTCTCGGTCAGGTAGAGCCCCAGGAACGGTTCCACCATGGTGCCGAGCCGGTTGATCAGCGTGCCCGCCCACAGCACCCAGAACGGGCGCGGCATCCCGCCGACCCGGTCGTGCAGGAACGCCGGCAGGCGGGTCGCCTCGGTGGTGGTGGTCATGCGCCGAGTCTGGGAAGCGCCCCGGAGCGTGTGCGATTCTTTTAGCGGGGGCTAAATGATCGAGTACGTGCTCACCCCGGACGACGTGGCCCGGGTCCGGTTCGCGTTCTCCCCGCTGGGGGAGATGGTGGCGAGCCTGCGGGTGCTGGCCGACCCGGCCCGGCACGCGCTGCACCTGCCGTGGGTGCGCCGGGTCCGGCCGCGGCTGCGGGGCCTGCGGCTGGATCCGCTGCGGGCGCTGGTGGGCCCGACCGGCTACATCCCCGACTTCCTCACGCCGCCGCCGCGGACCCCGCTGCCGGACCTGGCCGACGAGCTGGCCGCCCTCCGCGCCACCGACCCCGCGCAGGTGGTGGAGGAGGTCGCGTGGATGGACACCGACCCGAGGGTGCCGCGGCACGAGCGCGACCGGACCGCCCCGCTGCGGCGCGAGCTGGCCGCCGATCCGCGGCGGGCGCTCGACCTGCTGACCGACCTGCTGGTCGCCTACTGGGAGGTGGCCCTGGCGCCGCACTGGCCGCGGGTGCGCGACCTGCTGGAGGCCGACGTGCTGCGCCGGACGCGGGCGCTGACCGAACGCGGCACCGAGGGCCTGTTCGCCGACCTGCACCAACGGGTGCGCTGGGACGGCGAACGGCTCCAGGTGAACGTCGCCTACACCGAACGGGCCGTCCTGGGCGGCCAGGGGATGCTGCTGGTGCCCAGCGCGTTCGCCTGGCCGGAGGTCCTGGCGATGCTCCCGCCCTACCAGCCGCAGCTGATCTACCCGCCGTACGCGGTGGCCACCCTGTGGGAGGCGGCCCCCGCCCCGCCGCCCGACGCGCTGGCGGCCCTGCTCGGCCGTGTCCGCGCCGCCGTGCTGACCGGCCTGCAGGCGCCCTCCTCGACCACCGAGCTGGCCCGGCGGCTCGACGTCACCCCGGGCGCGGTCAGCCAGCACCTGGCCGTGCTGCGCGCCTGCGGCCTGGTCACCGGTCACCGGGTGGGCCGCCGCGTCCTCTACTCCCGTACGACCACGGGGGACGCGCTCACGGGCCGGGCGGACGCCGCGGAACCCTAGGAGAAAGGCGTCAGCGCAGGCCGGTGACGGTGTCGTCGAGGTGGGAGCGGAGCCCGGCGGCCTGGCGGTGCACGGGAACGACGGGGGAGCCGGCGGCCGGCAGCGCGTAGCGGCCGGTCTCGGTCAGCCAGTCCAGGTGGGCGCGGGGGGCGGCGAGCAGGGTGCGGACGATCGCGGCGGCGTCCCGGCGGCCCTGCGGGGTGATCTGCAGGCGGTCCAGCTCGGCGGCCAGCGCGCGGGCGGCCCCCCGGACCCGCGGGGCGCGCCGCGCGATCAGGTCCACCACCCGGCGGGCGGCCTCCGCCGGCTCCAGCCGGTAGACCTCGCCGATCACCGCCACGTAGTTGCCCACCGGGGGCGGCGCGCCGGGCCGGGTCTCCTTGGGGTAGGAGATCACGTCGTTCACCCAGGTGATCATGTCGGCGGTGCTCTCGACCAGCGCCTTCCAGGACGGCGTGACCGCCAGCCCGGCGTCCAGCGCCACCCCCAGCACCGGCTCCGCCAGGTCGAACAGGAACGGCGCGGCGGCCCGGCGGCGCAGCCCCGGGAACTCCTCCAGGGTCGGCATCCGGCCGGTGCGGCGGTCGACGGCCTCCTCGGCGCAGCCCGCCCGGTGCTCCTCCATGTGCCGCAGGAAGCGCCGCCGCCACTGCGGATCGGTCCCCGGCACCGTCTCGCGCCACAGCTCGGCCAGCGCGACCTCCAGCGGGCGCGCCTCCGGCTTGGCGTGCCCGCGGCGCAGCGCCCCCAGCAGGTCGGCGTACAGCCCGTGCACGGCGGTGGCCGAGCCGCCCACCGAGGTGTCGTCGATCGCGTCGTCGAGGGCGTAGGCCCAGATCAGCCAGCGGGTGAACAGTTCCACCCGGTCGGCGGGCGCCTGCGGGAAGATCCGGCCCGCCAGCCGGTCGAACCGCGCCCGCCCCAGCGGCGAGGAGTCCGGGGCGCCGGTCACCAGGCCCCGGACGCGGGCCCACTCGTCGGCCCGCGCGCCGATCGTGCGGGCGGCGGGATGCATGCCGGACCGGGTGGCGAGCGCGGCCACCCGGTCGGCGAGCGAGAGAACAAGTGCGGCGTCCACGGCACGACCAGGCTAAAGATCACGCCCGGGGGAGTCCCCCATCGCCACGTCAAGAGTTCGGCAACGCCGATCGGCCGGATCCGGGTGCGACACGTTCCCCGTGTTTTCGGACGTGTCGAGAGGTTTGCTCCGGGCAGACCCCTTCTGGCGGGTCTGTAACGCCGCGGTAATGCCCGCAGGGCATACTGGCTAGACGGCGGACGTGTCGGCGCACGCCGGAGCACCGGGGACCGTTCCCGGAGGCGGGGGTACAGGGATGTGAGCCCCGCAGAGCCGCCGGCCGGGTAGTAGGACAGTCGGGCAGACAGAGGCAATCGAGGGAGAAGGCCTTGGACCGTCAGCAGGAGTTCGTGCTCCGCACACTGGAGGAGCGCGACATCCGCTTCATCCGGCTGTGGTTCACCGACGTGCTCGGGTTCCTGAAGTCGGTCGCGGTCGCGCCCGCCGAGCTCGAGGGCGCCTTCGCCGAGGGCATCGGGTTCGACGGCTCGGCCATCCAGGGCTTCGCCCGGGTCTACGAGGCGGACATGATCGCCAAGCCGGACCCGGCGACCTTCCAGGTGCTGCCCTGGCGCGCCGAGTCCCCGGGCACCGCCCGGATGTTCTGCGACATCCTGATGCCGGACGGCACGCCCAGCTTCGCCGACCCCCGGTACGTGCTCAAGCGCGCCCTGGGCAAGGCCGCCGACCTGGGCTTCACCTTCTACACCCACCCGGAGATCGAGTTCTTCCTGCTGAAGAACCTTCCCGAGGACGGCACCGAGCCCGAGCCGGTGGACGCCGGCGGCTACTTCGACCACACCCCGCACAGCGCCGCGCACGACTTCCGGCGCAACGCGATCATGATGCTGGAGGCGATGGGCATCTCGGTGGAGTTCAGCCACCACGAGGGCGCCCCCGGCCAGCAGGAGATCGACCTGCGCTACGCCGACGCGCTGACCACCGCCGACAACATCATGACGTTCCGGCTGGTGATGAAGGAGGTGGCCCTCGAGCAGGGGGTGTGGGCCTCCTTCATGCCCAAGCCGTTCACCGAGCACCCCGGCTCCGGCATGCACACCCACATGTCGCTGTTCGAGGGGGACCGCAACGCCTTCTACGAGCCGGGCGCCGAGTACCAGCTGTCGAAGGTGGCGCGGGCGTTCATCGCCGGCCTGCTGCGGCACGCCGCCGAGATCACCGCCGTCACCAACCAGTTCGTCAACTCCTACAAGCGGCTGTGGGGCGGCGTGGGCGCCTCCGCGGGCGCCGGCGGCGAGGCCCCCTCCTACATCTGCTGGGGCCACAACAACCGGTCCGCGCTGGTACGGGTCCCGATGTACAAGCCGCAGAAGGGCCACTCCACCCGGATCGAGTTCCGGTCGGTGGACACCGCCGCCAACCCCTACCTGGCGTTCGCGGCCATCCTCGGTGCCGGGCTCAAGGGCATCGAGGAGGGCTACGAGCTGCCGCCGGGCGCCGAGGACGACGTGTGGGCGCTGACCCCGGCCGAACGGCGGGCGCTGGGCATCAAGCCGCTGCCGCAGAGCCTGGACGAGGCCATCGCGGCGATGGAGCAGAGCGAGCTGATGGCCGACGTGCTCGGCGAGCACGTGTTCGACTTCTTCCTGCGCAACAAGCGCGCCGAATGGGAGGAGTACCGGCGGCACGTCACCGAGTACGAGCGCAAGCGCTACATCGCGGTGCTGTGAGACCGGACGGCCGGCCGCGACCGGGACGAAACGGGCCGGGGCCGGGCGATCTTGTCGGAACGGAAATCTTCCGCGGGCCCGGTTTTCCCGTCCCGGGCGGGCCGCGCGGTTACGGTTGACCCGTGAGCGAGCTGTGGACCCCTGACCGCCGCCCCTCCCTGGCCGGCCGGCTCGCCCGGCTCGGGTTCACCGACGCCGGCCGGGCCGAACGCCTGCTGGCCGAGGCCGCCGCCGACGGGACGCCGATCGCCGATCCCGTGCTGGAGTCCCTCGGCGCCGCCGCCGATCCCGATCTGGCGCTGCGCGGCCTGGTGACCCTGCTCGGCGGGCTGGACCAGCCCGCCCGCGCCGCGGTGCAGGCCGACGAGGGCGTGCGGCGGCGGCTGCCGGCGGTGCTCGGGGTCTCCTCCGCGCTCGCCGAGCACCTGGCCCGCCATCCCGGCGACTGGGAGGTGCTCAGCGGGGATGGAGCGATCCAACGTCCCGGTCCGCAGCGGCTCCGCGACAGCCTGCTGCACGCGGTCGGCGCCGATCCGGCGGACCCCGAGCCGTGCGCCCGCGACGGCTCCACCGACACCCTGGTGGCGCTGCGCGCCGCCTACCGCCGGCACCTGCTGCACCTGGCCGGACGGGACCTGACCGGGGTCGCCGACATCGGCGAGGTCGCCGCCGAGCTGGCCGACCTGGCCGCCGCCGCGCTGGAGGCGGGCCTGGCCGTGGCGCGCGCCGAGGTCCCCGATGCCGGCCTGTGCCGTCTGGCGGTCATCGGCATGGGCAAGTGCGGCGGGCGCGAGCTCAACTACGTCAGCGACGTCGACGTGATCTTCGTGGCCGAGCCCAAGGCGGGCCGGGCCGAGACCGAGGCGCTGCGCGCCGCGACCCGGCTGGCCTCCGCCCTCATGCGCGCCTGCTCGGCCACCACCCCCGAGGGCTCGCTGTGGGAGGTCGACGCCGCCCTGCGGCCCGAGGGCAAGGCCGGGCCGCTGGTGCGGACCCTGGCCAGCCACCGCGCCTACTACGAGCGATGGGCCAAGACCTGGGAGTTCCAGGCCCTGCTGAAGGCCCGCCCGGTCGCCGGGGACCTCGCCCTCGGCGAGGAGTACATGAACGCCATCGGCCCGATGGTGTGGAAGGCCGCGGCGGGGGAGAGCTTCGTCGAGGACGTGCAGGCCATGCGGCAGCGGGTGGAGAGCCACCTGCACAGGCAGACCGAGGAGGCCGAACGGCAGCTCAAGCTCGGCCCCGGCGGGCTGCGCGACGTGGAGTTCGCCGTCCAGCTGCTGCAACTGGTGCACGGCCGCGCCGACGAGACCCTGCGCAGCCCCAACACCCTGGACGCCCTGGCGGCGTTGTCGCAGGGCGGCTACGTCGGCCGGGACGACGCGGCGGGCCTGGCGTCGGCGTACCGGTTCCTGCGCCGTGTGGAGCACCTGCTGCAGCTCTACCGGCTGCGCCGCACCCACGTCGTCCCCGACGACCCGGCCGACCTGCGGCGGCTCGGCCGGGCGCTGGGGCTGCGCACCGACCCGGAGGGCGAGTTCACCGCGCTGTGGCGGCGGCACGCCCGCGGGGTGCGCACCATCCACGAGAAGCTGTTCTACCGGCCGCTGCTGCGCGCGGTCGCCCGGCTGCCCGAGGAGGAGGCCCGCCTCACCCCCGAGGCCGCCCGCACCCGGCTCACCGCGCTGGGCTTCAACGACCCGGCCGGGGCGCTGCGGCACATCCAGGCCCTCACCTCCGGGGTGTCCCGGCGGGCCGCGATCCAGCGCACCCTGCTGCCGGTGATGCTGGGCTGGTTCGCCGACGGTCCCGACCCCGACGCCGGGCTGCTGGGCTTCCGGCAGGTCAGCGACGCCCTCGGCACCACCCCCTGGTATCTGCGGCTGCTGCGCGACGAGGTCACCGTGGCCGAACGGATGGCGCGGGTGCTGTCGGCCAGCCGGTTCGCCACCGACCTGCTGCTGCGCGCCCCCGAGGCGGTGGCGATGCTGGCCACCGACGCGGACCTGGCGCCCCGTTCCCACGAGGCGCTGCTGTCGGAGGCGCTGGCCGCGGTGCGCCGCCGCGAGGACGCCGGCCGGGACGCCGAGGAGTCCGCCGAGGACGCCGTCGCGGTGGTCCGCGGGCTGCGTCGCCGCGAGCTGTTCCGGCTCAGCGTGGGCGACCTGCTCGGCATGACCGACGTGCGGACCGTGGGGGAGGCGCTCACCGACATCGCCTCGGTCACCATCGAGGCCGCCCTGCAGGCCGCGATCAACAAGATCGAGATGGAGCGGCGCGGGCCGCTGCCCACCCGCATCGCCGTGGTCGCCATGGGCCGGATGGGCGGCCACGAGCTCGGCTACGGCAGCGACGCCGACGTGATGTTCGTGCACGACCCGCTGCCCGGCGCCGACGAACGCGACGCCCAGGGCGCCGCGCACGCCGTCGCCGAGGAGCTGCGCCGGCTGCTGGCCCGGCCCGCCCCCGACCCGCCGCTGCAGATCGACCCCAACCTGCGCCCCGAGGGCCGGCAGGGACCGCTGGTGCGCACCCTGGCCTCGTACGCCGCCTACTACGCGCGCTGGTCGGCGCCCTGGGAGAGCCAGGCCCTGCTGCGCGCCGACCCGATCATCGGCGACGCGGAGCTGGGCCACCGGTTCCGCGCGCTGATCGACCCGATCCGCTGGCCCCGCGACGGCATCGACGAGGCGGCGCTGCGCGAGATCCGCCGGCTCAAGGCGCGGATGGAGTCCGAACGGCTGCCCCGCGGGGTGGAGCGCCGGCTGCACACCAAGCTGGGCCCCGGCGGACTGTCGGACGTGGAGTGGGTCGCCCAGCTGCTGCAGCTCCGGCACGCCCACGAGGTCGCCGGGCTGCGCACCACCCGCACCCTGGCCGCCCTCGACGCGGCGGTGGAGGCGGGCCTGCTGGACGAGGCCGACGGACGGGTGCTGTCGGCGGCCTGGCAGCTGGCCACCCGGATCCGCAACACGATGATGCTGGTCCGCGGCCGGGCCTCCGACCTGCTGCCCACCGACCACCACCGCGAACGCTCGGCCGTCACCGCCATCCTCGGCTACCCCGGCACCGGCGACCTGCTGGAGGACTACCGCCGGCACGCCCGCCGCGCCCGCCGGGTGGTGGAACGGGTCTTCTACGGCGAGGAGCAGTAGGGCGTTCAGGCGGTGCTGCGGCGCACCTGCAGCACCACGGCCATCGCCCGGACCGTCCCGGGGCTGACCGCGTACCCGATCGCGAGCACCACCGCCCCGCCGACCGCGTCCAGGATGAAGTGGTTGGCCGTGCCCATGATCACCAGCACGGTGGCGGTGGGGTAGAGCAGCGCCAGCGCCCGCACCCAGCGCCGCCCCGCCACGGCGAAGATCGCGATCCCGCACCACAGCGACCAGGCGGTGTGCAGCGAGGGCATCGCCGCGTACTGGTTGGAGATCGTCGCCACCGGCGAGGAGTCGTACAGCCCCCAGGTGTTGAACTCGATGACCGTGTCGATGTAGCCCGGCAGCATCCGGGGCGGAGCCAGCGGATAGGAGTAGAACCCGACCAGCGCGGTGAGCGTGGCCCCGAACAGGATCCACCGGTAGGTCGCGTACCGGCCCGGATGCCATGCGTACAGCCAGACCAGCACCCCGATCGTCACCGCGAAGTGCAGGGTGGCGTAGTAGTAGTTCGCCGCGACCCCCAGCCACGACTGCTCGGCGAACAGCCGGTTCAGGCCGTACTCGACGTCCAGCCGCAGCATGTCCTCCAGCTTGAGGATCTCGTGGGCGCGGGCCACCGCGGCGGCGTGGTCGGCCGGCACCAGGTTGCGCACCATCGAGTACGCCAGATAGCAGATCGCGATCAGCGCCAGCTCGGCCCACCAGCGCGGCCGGCCGGGGACCCGCTCGCCGATCCGCCGGGCCACCCCGTGCGGGCCGCCGTCCTGCTGCGGGGCCCCGGCCCCCGAGGCGGTCGCGGTCGTCCTGGCCATGGAAGAAGATTCTCAGACGAAGGTCACAGCGGCATCATCGGCAACGGCGGCATCGGCTCTCACATCCGGTGCGCCCGGCGTTCCCGCAGCCTCCGGAGCCGTCCGGGCCCGCGGGACCGGGAGGACCGGCGTGTCCGGGGCGTTCGGTGGCGTACGGGGCGAACGGCGCCGCCGGTGCAGCGTCCACGACAGTGCCAGCGCTCCCACGACCAGAGCGGTTCCCACGACCGCGTCGATGATGTAGTGGTTGGCGGTCGCCAGGATCACCAGCACCGTGACCAGCGGGTACAGCACGCCGATCGCCTTGGCCAGTGGGTGCGCTCCCAGCCGGGCCAGCACGAACCCGCACCAGACCGCCCAGCCGGCGTGCATCGACGGCATCGCCGCGTACTGGTTGGCCAGCGCGCCCGCGCTCTGCCCCGAGTACAGCCCCCACGAGCCGAGCGCCTGCACCGGGTCCACGAACCCCTCGTCCGGCAGGAAGCGCGGCGGCGCCAGCGGATAGAGCCAGTAGCCGATCAGCGCCACGGCGGTCGCCGCCATCAGCGCGGTGCGCAGCCACCGGTAGTCCTCCGGCCGGTACCGGTACAGCCAGACCACGATCGCCAGCGTCACCGCGAAGTGCGCGATGCCGTAGTAGTAGTTCGCCGCACGGGCCAGCCACGGCTCCTGCAGCAGCCACCGGTTGAGGCCGAGCTCCACGTCCAGCTCCAGCGCCCGCTCGAACGCCAGGATCCGGTCGGCGTTGCTGAACGCCGCCGCGGTGCCGCCGTTCAGCACCAGCCTGGTCAGCGTGTAGGCGGTGTAGAACAGCGCGATGAGCGCCAGCTCCCGCCACACGGGCGGGGCGGAGACCAGCCGGGCCGCCCACGTCGTCGCGGGCCGGGTGCGCCGGCCCGCGGCCGGCTCGGTGAGCGGCCCGCGACTCACTGGGGGGGCGGTGTGGACCATGCACACCATCGTCCTCAGCGGACCCGCGTTTGAGATCACCGCGCCGAACGGTCTTGACCTCAGCCTTGAGTAGTAGGTCCCCTACCGGCCAACCGGGACCTACGGGGGAGTAATCGGCCGCCGGTAACGACTCAGGTGGACATCCTGCCGTGCGAAGGAGAGCTCACCGATCCCACCAGATCGTGCACAGCGTCCGTCCCTCGGTGCCGGGGAACCGCGGCCGATCCGGATCGACGCCCAGGTCAAGGAGGGCCTCGGCCACCCGGGGCGTGTCCTGCGGCGGGAGGTGGAGCCGGCGCCGCACGCGGTCGGCCAGCGTCGCCAGATCAGGGTACGTCCCCCAGCCGCCCGCGTCGGTCCACCGTTCGATCTCGGGGTTCACCCCGGCACGGGTCAGGGCCGCCACGGCGTCGTCGGCGGTGGGGCCGTCCGGCCGGACCAGGCCGTGGAACCTCGCCCACAGCGGGTTGAGGGTGTGCAGGGGATGCCGTTCGGGGATCTCCACCACCACCCGCCGCCGGGCGTGCGCGGTGAGCGCCGCGGCGAACGGCCCCAGCTCCGCCACCCCGTACAGCACGTGATGGCAGACCACCACGTCCGCCGGGCCGACCCGGTCGGCGACGTCCGGCCAGCGGCCCTCCACCGTCTCCACGGCGACCCCCAGATGGCCCCCACCGGCCCGCAGCGCCTCCAGCAGGTGCCCCTCCGGGTCCACGCCCACGATGCGCCCCGCCCGTTCCGCCAGCGGCAGCGACGCGCCCCCGGCCCCGCAGCCCACGTCCAGGACCACGCCTCCGGCGGGCAGCGCCTCGGCCTCCCGCGCGAACGAGCGGCTGCCCGGCGGCACCTCGGCCTCGGCGATCTCCCGCACGACGGTCGCGGGCCTGCGCACCGCGCCGTCCGGTGACCGGAACCGTGCGGGGAGCCGCCACCCGTGCACGGCCTCCCGCCAGCGCTCCAGCGGATCGGTTGCGTCCATGCCCTGCATCATGCCCGGCCCGGAACGGCGGCGGCCCCGCCACCGGAATCCGGTGACGGGGCCGCGACGAATGGCCGGCTCCGGCAGGGGAGCGCCGATCACACGTCGTAGTACAGCTCGAACTCGTGCGGGTGCGGGCGCAGCCGGATCGGGTCCAGCTCGTTCTCGCGCTTGTAGGAGATCCAGGTCTGGATCAGGTCCTCGGTGAAGACCCCGCCCTCGAGCAGGAACTCGTGGTCGGCCTCCAGCGCGTTCAGCACCGCCTCCAGCGAACCGGGCACCTGCGGGATGGCGCGGGCCTCCTCCGGCGGCAGCTCGTAGAGGTCCTTGTCGACCGGCTCCGGCGGCTCGATCTTGTTCTTGATGCCGTCGATGCCGGCCATCAGCATCGCCGAGAACGCCAGGTACGGGTTGCAGGACGGGTCCGGCACCCGGAACTCGATCCGCTTGGCCTTGGGGTTGGAGCCGGTGATCGGCACCCGGATGCAGGCCGACCGGTTCCGCTGCGAGTACACCAGGTTGACCGGGGCCTCGTAGCCGGGCACCAGCCGGTGGTAGGAGTTCACGGTCGGGTTGGTGAACGCCAGCAGCGCCGGGGCGTGCTTGAGCAGACCGCCGATGTACCAGCGGGCGGTGTCCGACAGCCCGGCGTAGCCGACCTCGTCGTAGAACAGCGGCGAGCCGTCCTTCCACAGCGACTGGTGGCAGTGCATGCCCGAGCCGTTGTCACCGAAGATCGGCTTGGGCATGAAGGTCACCGTCTTGCCGGCCGCCCGCGCCGTGTTCTTGACGACGTACTTGTAGAGCATCAGGTTGTCGGCGGTGGTGAGCATCTCGCCGAACCGGAAGTCGATCTCCGCCTGGCCCGCGGTGCCGACCTCGTGGTGCTGCATCTCGACCTTGATGCCGACCTTGATCAGGTTGGCCACCATCTCCGAGCGCAGGTCGGTGTAGTGGTCCATCGGCGGGACCGGGAAGTAGCCGCCCTTGTACGGGGGCTTGGCGCCCAGGTTGCCGCCGGCCTCCTCGCGGCCGGTGTTCCAGGCGCCCTCGATCGAGTCGAGGTAGTAGTAGCCGGCGTTCTGCTTGGTCTCGAACCGGACGTCGTCGAAGATGTAGAACTCGGCCTCGGGCCCGAAGTAGGCGGTGTCGGCGATGCCGGTGCTCTTGAGGTAGTCCTGCGCCTTCTTGGCCACGTTGCGCGGGTCGCGGCTGTAGGGCTCCCCGGTCAGCGGGTCGTGCACGAAGAACGTGATGTTCAGCGTCTTGTGCTGGCGGAACGGGTCGACGACCGCGGTGGTCGGGTCCGGCAGCAGCAGCATGTCGGACTCGTGGATCTCCTGGAACCCGCGGATGGAGGACCCGTCGAACATCAGGCCCTCGGTGAAGACGCTCTCCCCGAAGTTGTCCGCCGGGAACGTGAAGTGCTGCACGGTGCCGGGCAGGTCGACGAACCGACAGTCGACGAACTCGATGCCTTCGGCCTCTATGTAGCTCAGGACCTCGCCTGCGCTGCTGAACATCCAACCTCCTTGGGGCGCTTTCGTGCTGATGGAACGCTATGAGCCGGCCGTTTCCCTGCCGTGTCCCAAATGTTTCGCGTGTGTTACGCCTCATGCCGGGCCGTGACACGCGGTACGTCCGCCTCCGGTCGTCCTACCCAGGCGGCCCGTCCGGACACCGCGGACCGGGCACGGGACCCGTCCCGGCAGCGGATACCGTTGGGTCCATGAGCAGTGGCAGGCAGACGGCGGGCGGGCCGCGGTGGACGCAGACCTGGCTGGGCGGGGCGCGCTCGGCCGGGGCGGATCTGGGATATCCGGGGGAACGGCTGGGGCTTCCGGAGCAGGGTTCGCGGGCGGTCGCCGGCTACGGGCGGCGGCTGGTCGCGCTGTTCGTCGACTGGGGCCTGTGCATGGTGATCTCGGCGTTCGCCGTCCGCGTCCTGGAGCTGCCCGGGCAGTACCGCAGCCTGCTCACGCTGGGGCTGTTCGCGCTGCAGGCGGTGGTGCTGACCGCCACGATCGGGATGACGCTCGGCAAGCGGCTGTGCGGCATCCGGGTGGTCCGGCTGGACGGCCGCCCGGTCGGGCCGGTGTGGGCGCTGGTCCGCACCGCGCTGATCCTGGCGGTGGTCCCGGCGCTGCTGTGGGACCGCGACCACCGGGGCCTGCACGACCGGGCCGCCAACACCGTCGTGATCAACATCTGATCCGTTCCCGGGGACGTCCCGGAGGGACGAAAGCACCGCGGGCGGCCGGGGATCCCGGCCGCCCGCGGTGCGTCGGTCGTCGTCAGCGCGTCTTGGGCTTGGGGCCCTTGGGCATCCGGACCCCGCGCGGGACCGGGCCCTTGGGCATCTGCATCTTCTGCGGCAGCGCGCGCAGCCGGTCGTTCAGCTCCGCGACCTGGCCCTTGGTGAGGTTGCGGGGCAGCTTCATCAGGTGCCGCTGCAGCTTGTCGACCGGGATCTGGCCGTCCTCCGTGCCGACCTGCACGTCGTAGATCGGCACCTGCTGGGCGGCCCGCGAGATGCGCCTCTTCTCCGCGCCGAGCAGCGGGCCCACCCGGCTCGACGGGCCCTCGGAGACCAGGACCACCCCGGGCCGGCCCACCACCCGGTGCACCATGTCCAGGTTGCGGTTGCCGTTCACCGCCTCGGTGACGGTCCAGTTGCCGCGCATCGACTTCAGCACCGCCGCGGCCGCCCCCGGCTGCCCGGCGATCATCTTGAACTGGGCGCGCTGGGCCAGCTGGCCGAACACCACCATGCCCACCAGCACCGCCAGCAGCAGGCCGAGCGGGATCCAGAACCACAGCCCGCCGAAGACCAGCCCCGCCGCCACGAACAGCGCCAGCGTGCCGAGCGCGGACGCGACGACGATCGGGAGGGCCTTCGGATCCGCCTGCCGCAGGATCTTGACGATCATGCGGAGCTGCTGGAACCGTCCCGGGGTCTTCCCGGCATCGGAGGCGTTGTTCGACATGCCCCCCAGGATAGTGGGGCCCCTCCGGTGACCGCGTCCGGTCGGCGTCCGGTCAGCCCCGGGCGTCGATGGCCTGCTGGTAGAGGCGGCCGGCGCGGTAGCTGGAGCGGACCAGCGGGCCGGACATCACCCCGGCGAAGCCGATCTCCTCGGCCTCGGCCTTCAGCTCGATGAACTCCTCCGGCTTGACCCAGCGTTCCACCGGGTGGTGGCGCGGGGACGGCCGCAGGTACTGGGTGATGGTGACCAGCTCGCAGCCCGCCGCGTGCAGGTCGCGCAGCGCCTGGGAGACCTCCTCGCGGGTCTCGCCCATGCCCAGGATCAGGTTGGACTTGGTGACCAGCCCGGCCTCGCGGGCGCGGGTCAGCACCTCCAGGGACCGCTCGTAGCGGAACGCCGGGCGGATCCGCTTGAAGATCCGCGGCACCGTCTCCACGTTGTGCGCCAGCACCTCCGGACGGGCCCCGAACACCTCGGCCAGCAGCTCCGGCACCGCGTTGAAGTCGGGGATCAGCAGCTCCACGCCGCAGCCGGGCACCGCCTGGTGGATCTGCCGCACCGTCTCGGCGTACAGCCAGGCGCCCTGGTCGGGCAGGTCGTCGCGGGCCACCCCGGTCACCGTGGCGTACCGCAGCCCCATCGCGGCCACCGACTCGGCCACCCGGCGCGGCTCGTCGGGGTCGTAGGCGGCGGGCCTGCCGGTGTCGATCTGGCAGAAGTCGCACCGGCGGGTGCACTGGTCGCCGCCGATGAGGAAGGTGGCCTCCCGGTCCTCCCAGCACTCGTAGATGTTGGGACAGCCGGCCTCCTGGCACACCGTGTGCAGGCCCTCGTCCTTGACCAGCCTGGTGAGCTCGCGGTACTGCGGGCCCATCTTCAGCCGCGTCTTGATCCACGGCGGCTTGCGCTCGATGGGGGTCTGGCTGTTACGGACTTCTATGCGCAGGAGCTTGCGCCCCTCTGGGGTCACCGCGGTCACCTCTCTAATGTACGTGCCGTCCGGGCGGGCCGATCCGGGCGGGGCGGGACGGCGTCCGGTGCGGAGTCGATAACGATTCGGCCGCCACCTGGCGCGGCAAGCGCCCATTCGGCTCGTTTCGGGCGCCCGTGGCCGCCGATCTCTCTAAGGTTGCTCCCTGTTGTCTTGTTGTCGTGTAGCCGTGTCGAGTCGCATGCGAAGGAGCCAAGTCGTGGGCCTGGCGATGTCGTACCTGAGGCTGCCTCCGTCGCTGGAGGGCGAGCAGGATCCCGCCCGGATCGCCCGGCTGGTGTTCGGCGCGCGGGACTGGCGGCGACGCCATCCGGCGGACCGGGTGCTGGACGTGGGCGGCGCCTGGCAGGCGCTGCACTACCTGATCACCGGCGATCCGTGGGACGGCCGCCCGCCGGAGTCCGACGTGGTGTGCGGCGGCCGGCTGCTCACCGAGGAGGAGGGCGTGCTCGGGGTGGACGTGATCTACCTCGCCCCCGCCCGGGTGGAGGCGGCCGCCGGGATGCTCGCCGAGACCCCGTTCGACGCCCTGGCCGAACGGTTCGATCCGGCCGCCATGGCCGCCGCCGAGGTGCAGGACGCCGACCGGATGGACGCCGGCGTCTGCGAACGGGTGCTGCGGCCCGCCTACGACGGGCTGACCCGGCTGTTCTCCTCGGCGGCGGCCGACGGCCAGGCCGTCTACAAGGTGATGGCCCCCGCCGGCGGCTGACGCGCGCTCAGCCGTCGATCTGGGCGATGGTGCGGTGGTAGGTCTCCCGTGCGCCCAGCACGTCCGCCAGGTGGCGCTCCACCAGGGGCAGCACCTCCTGGACGGGGACGCGGCGGCCCAGTTCCTCGCTCAGCGAGGTGCTGCCGACGTCCCGGATCCCGCACGGCACGATGCGGTCGAACCAGGACATGTCGCAGTCGCAGTTCAGCATGAAGCCGTGCATGGTCACGCCGCGGGAGACCCGCACCCCGATCGAGCCGATCTTGCGGTCCGGGCGGCCGGGCACCCACAGCCCCCGCCGGCCCTCCACGGTGACGGTCTCCAGGCCCAGGTCGGCGCACACCCGCATCATCATCGTCTCCAGCTTGTGGACGTAGGAGATCACGTCCACCGGATCCGGCAGCCGGACGATGGGGTAGCCGGTGAGCTGGCCCGGGCCGTGCCAGGTGATGTTGCCGCCCCGGTCCACGTCGATCACCGGGGCGCCCGGGTCGGTCACCGGGCGGTCCAGGGGGGTGGTGCGCTTGCCGGCGGTGTAGACGGGCTCGTGCTCCAGCAGCAGCACGGTGTCGGGGATCTCCCCGGCGATGCGGCGCTCCTGGGTGCGGCGCTGCAGTTCCCATCCGGTCAGGTAGGGGACCGCACGCTCGCCGAAGCCCACGTGCACGATGACCAGTTCACCGGTGTTGGCGGCGGTCCCGGTCTCAAGTACGTCAGTCACCCGACCAGCCTACGTCCGCCCGCGGGCCGACGTGGGCGTCCCCGCGGATCTCACGCCCCCGCCAGCATCCGCGGCTCGATCACCGTCTCCTTGACGTCCCCCGCCCCGTTCGGCTGGACGTGGTAGGCGCGGCCCTCCGCCCGGTACGACACCGCCTGCACCAGTTCGGTGCCCACGTAGTGCAGGCCGACGCCCTCGTCGGCGGCGTACCCGGCGGGCAGCGTCCCCTCGGCCACCAGCCGCTGCAGCAGCGGGCGCCGCTGCGGGTCGCTGTCGTAGTGCACCCCGCACGAGTACGGCAGGAACCCCAGCCCGTCGGTCAGCGGGCGCAGCTCGGGACCGAAGGAGTCGGTGTTGCCGCCCACGTGCCAGCACAGCGCCCCGGCGCTCTGCCCGGTCAGCACCACCCCCTGCTCCCACGCCTCGCGCAGGATCCGGTCCAGCCCGTGCAGCCGCCACAGCGCCAGCAGGTTGGCGACGCTGCCGCCGAACACGTAGATCAGGTCCTGGGCGAGCAGGTGCGAGCGCATGTCGGCGATGTTGGGCATCGGGAACAGCGCCAGATGGCTGGCCTCCACGTCCAGCCCGGACAGCGCCGCGTACCCGCGCGCGACGTGCTCGGCGCCGTCGCCCAGCGCGGTGGGCAGGAAGCACACCCGGGGCCGGTCCTGGCCGGTGAGGTCGAGCGCGTAGCGCAGCAGCGGGCTGGGGGACAGCCCGTACCGGTCGTTCGGAACGAAGGTGCCGCCGCCGATCGCGAGGATGTGCGGTTGCCCGTCGGTGCTCATGTCGTCCCTCCCGCCGTACGGTGATCTCGCCGATCACCGTACGGCCGGCCGGGCCCGCGGGTGGTGGCTTTGGGCAATGTTGAACTCGCCGGGTGAATCACCGGGAGATGAGCTCGGCGGCCAGCGCACCGGCCAGGTCCTCGTGGGCGAAGCGGAACCCGGCCTCGGTCAGCCGCCTGGGGAGGACCCGCTGGCTGAACAGGACCCCTTCCTCGGCGAAACCGCCGACCGCGATCCGCAGCGCGAACGCCGGCACCGCCCAGGGGGCGGGCCGCCGCACCGCCCTGCCGAGCGTCCTGGTGAACTCGGCGTTGGTGACCGGGCGGGGAGCGGTCAGGTTCACCGGCCCCGACAGGCCGGAGTCGATGAGGAACCGCAGCGCCGCGACCTGGTCGGTCAGCGAGATCCAGCTCATGTACTGCCGCCCCGAGCCCAGCCGCCCGCCCAGTCCCAGCCGGAACAGCGGCAGCAGCCGCCTGCCGAGGGCCCTGCCGTCACGGCCGAGCACCATCCCGGTGCGCGCCAGCACGACCCGGATCCCGGCGTCGGCGGCGGGACGCGCGGCGGCCTCCCAGTCGGCGACCACCTGCGCCAGGAAACCCCCGCCCTGCGGGGAGTCCTCGTCGGCCTCCCGGTCGCCGGTGTCGCCGTAGTAGCCGACTCCCGACCCGGACACCAGCACGGCCGGCCTGTCCGACAGCCCGGCCATCGCGGTGGCGATGGTGGCGGTGCCGTGGATCCGGCTGTCGCGGATCCGGCGCTTGTAGCCCTCGGTCCAGCGCCGGTCGCCGACCCCGGCCCCGGCCAGGTGGACGACCGCGTGCACGCCCTCCAGCGCGGCCGTGTCCACCCCGCCGCCCGGCTCCCACCTGGCCTCTGCCGGCCCCTTCGGCTCCCGCCGGACCAGCCGCAGCACCCGGTGCCCGTCGGCCTCCAGGCTGCGCGCCAGCGCCCCGCCGATGAACCCGGACGCACCGGTGATCGCGATCCGCATCACGCCACTGTACGCGGGGCCGCCGGAAAGCACGGACCCCGCCGCGGGCGTGCGGCGGGGTCCGTGCTCTCGAAGTCGCTCCTCCGGGCGGACGGCGGCGTCAGAGGCCGAGCTCGGCCTCGAAGTTGCCCTCCTCCAGGCGGTGCTTGATGGTGCCGAGGAAGCGGGCGGCGTCGGCGCCGTCGATCAGCCGGTGGTCGTAGGTCAGGGCCAGGTAGACCATCGACCGGACGGCGATGACCTCGCCCAGCTCGGGGTCGTCGATGACGGCCGGGCGCTTGACGACCGCGCCGGTGCCGAGCATGCCGACCTGCGGCTGGTTGAGGATCGGGGTGTCGAACAGCGCGCCCCGGCTGCCGGTGTTGGTCAGCGTGAACGTGCCGCCGGCCAGCTCGTCCGGGCTGACCTTGTTGGTGCGGGTGCGCTCGGCCAGGTCGGCGATCCGCTGCGCCAGCCCGCCCAGGTTGAGCTGGCCGGCGTTGTGGATCACCGGGACCATCAGGCCCCGCTCGGGCACGTCCACCGCGATCCCGAGGTTCTCCACGTCGTAGTAGGTGACCTCGTTGGTCTCGCTGTTGATGACCGCGTTGAGCTTGGGGTGGACCTTGAGGGCCTCGACCGCCGCCAGCGCGAAGAACGGCATGAACGACAGCTTCACGCCCTCGCGGGCCAGGAAGTCGGCCTTGGCCCGCTCGCGCAGCCGGGCGATCTTGGTGACGTCCACCTCGACCACGGTGGTGAGCTGGGCGGAGACCTGCAGCGACTCCACCATCCGGCGGGCGATGGTCTGCCGGATCCGGGTCATCTTCTCGGTCTTGCCGCGCAGCTGCAGCGCCTCGGGGGTGGGCGCGGCGTGCGCCGGGGCCGGGCGGGCCGGGGCCTGCGGGGCGGCCGGGGCGGGGGCCGGGGCGGCCTGCCGGGCGGCCTCCTTGGCCTTGGCGGCCTCCAGCACGTCCTGCTTGCGGATCCGGCCGCCGACGCCGGTGCCCTTGACCTCCGACAGGTCCACGCCGTGCTCGGCTGCCAGCTTGCGCACCAGCGGCGTGACATACGGGCCCTCACCCGAGGGGGCCTCGGCGGCGGGCGCGGCGGGCTGCTGCGGGGCCGGCTGCTGCGGCGCGGGCTGCGGGGCCGGGGCGGGCTGCGGGGCCGGAGCAGGGGCCGGGGCGGGCGGCTGCGGGGCGGCGGCCGGGGCGGGCGGCGGCCAGGACGCCGGCGGCGCCGACTGCGGCGGGGCGGCCTGCTGCTGCGGCTGCTGCGGCTCGGGCTCGGGCGCGGGCTCCTCGGCCGGCGGGGCCGCGGGGGCGCCCCCGCCGGCCGCCGCCTCCTCCTCGGACGAGATGATCGCCAGCTCGGCGCCGACCTCCACGGTCTCGTCCTCGGCGACGGTGATGCTGGTCAGGATGCCCGATGCCGGCGAGGGGATCTCGGTGTCGACCTTGTCGGTCGATACTTCGAGAAGCGGCTCGTCCGTCGCGACGTGCTCACCCTCCTTCTTCAGCCAGCGGGTGACGGTGCCCTCGGTGACGCTCTCGCCGAGCTGGGGCATGGTGACGGAGACCGGCATGGCTCTCAGCGACTCCTTCGACTATGTGCGGGCGGATCAGCCGTGCACGTGCAGTGGCTTGCCGGCGAGCGCCAGGTGTGCCTCGCCGACGGCCTCGGACTGGGTCGGGTGGGGGTGGATGAGCTGGGCGACCTCGGACGGCAGGGCCTCCCAGTTGTAGATGAGCTGGCCCTCGGTGATGAGCTCGCCGACCCGGGCGCCCACCATGTGGATGCCGAGCACCCGGCCGTCCTTCTCCGCGATCACCTTCACCTCGCCCTGCGTACCCAGGATCTTGCTCTTGGGATTGCCTGCCAGATCATAGGTGACCTGCGTGATCTCATATCCGCGCTGGATCGCCGCGGCGGAGGTCAGGCCCACCGAGGCGACCTCCGGGTCGCTGTAGGTGATGCGGGGCACGCCGTCGTAGTCGATCGGCGCCGGGGACAGCCCGCCGAGCCGTTCGGCCACCAGGATGCCCTCGGCGAAGCCGACGTGCGCCAGCTGCGGGGTGGCGATCAGGTCGCCGACCGCGCTGATCGTGGGAATGGCGGTGCGGCAGTACTCGTCGACCTTGACGAACCCGCGTTCCAGCTCGACGCCGGCCTCCTCGAAGCCCAGCCCCTCGGAGACCGGGCCGCGGCCGACCGCGACCAGCAGCAGCTCGGCCTCCAGGACCTTGCCGCCCTCCAGGGCGACCCGCACCCCGGAGCCGGTGGTCTGCACGCTCTCGAACCGGGCGCCGAGCTCGTACTTGATGCCGCGCTTGCGGAACGCCCGCTCCAGCCGCTTGGAGCTGGACTCCTCCTCCAGCGGCAGCAGGTGCGGCAGCGCCTCCACGATGGTGACCTCGGCGCCGAACGAACGCCAGATGCTGGCGAACTCCACCCCGATCACGCCGCCGCCGAGCACCACCACCGAGGCGGGCACCCGGTCCAGCTTCAGCGCGTGGTCGCTGGAGATCACCCGCTCGCCGTCGATGTCCAGCCCGGGCAGCGAACGCGGCCGCGAACCGGTGGCCAGCACGATGTGACGGCCCTCGTAGACCTCGTCGCCGACCCGCACCGCGGTGGGCCCGGCCAGCCGGCCCTCGCCCTGCACGATCGTGATGCCCTTGGACTTGATCAGCCCGGTCAGGCCCTTGACGGTGGTGGAGACCACCTTGTCCTTGTAGGCCTGCACCCCGGGCACGTCGACGCCCTCGTACGTGGCCTTGACGCCGAACGCCGCGGCCTCCCGCGCGGTGTCGGCGACCTCGGCCGCGTGCAGCAGCGCCTTGGTCGGGATGCAGCCGCGGTTCAGGCAGGTGCCGCCGAGGGTGTCCCGCTCGATCAGGGCCACGCTCATGCCGAGTTCGGCGGCCCGCAGAGCGCAGGCGTATCCGCCGCTGCCACCACCCAGGACGACGATGTCGAAGGGGCCGCTGCCTGCCACTGAACGCTCCTTGTCATGGGTCCGGTCCGCTCCGCGGCACCGTTGCCGCGAAGGGAATCCTTTCACTTGTCGGGTCGTGCCGCGCCCCGGTTACGGCGCGACGAGCCTCACAGCGACCCGGCGGCGACGTCCTCGGCGATCTGCACCAGCGTGCGCGTCGCGGCGCCGGTGCCGCCCTTGGGGACCTCCCCGTACGGCTCGCCCTTGTTGAACGCCGGGCCGGCGATGTCCAGGTGCGCCCACCGCACCCCGTCGGGCACGAACTCCTTCAGGAACACCCCGGCGACCAGCATGCCGCCCCAGCGCTCGTTGCTGATGTTGGCGATGTCGGCCACCGCCGAGTCCAGGCCCTTGCGCAGCTCCGGCGGCAGCGGCATCGGCCAGCTCGGCTCACCGGCGCGGCCCGCCGCGTCCACCACCTTCGCGCGCACCTCGTCGTCGTTGGCCATCACCCCGGTGGTCCGGGTGCCCAGCGCGACCAGCTGCGCGCCGGTCAGCGTGGCCACGTCCACCAGCAGGTCCGGGGAGTCCTCGCCGGAGCGGACCAGCGCGTCGGCCAGCACCAGCCGGCCCTCGGCGTCGGTGTTGAGCACCTCGACGGTCTTGCCGCCGTAGATGGTCAGCACGTCGGAGGGGCGCTGCGCGGTGCCGCTGGGCATGTTCTCGGCCAGCGGCAGGTAGCCCACCACGTTGACCTTCGGCTTGAGCAGCCCGATCGCGCGCAGCGCGCCGAGCACCGCGCCCGCGCCGCCCATGTCGGACTTCATCCAGTCCATCGACTCGGTCGGCTTGAGCGACAGGCCGCCGGTGTCGAACGTGATGCCCTTGCCGACGAACACCACCGTCCGGTCGGCCTCGGGGTGCGCGTAGGCCAGCCGCACCAGGCGGGGCGGGCGCGCCGAGCCCTGCCCGACGCCCACGATGCCGCCGTACCCGCCGTCGGCCAGCGCCCTCTCGTCCAGGATCTGCGCGTCCAGCCCGACCTCGTCGGCGACCTTGGCGGCGATCTGCGCCATGTCGTCCGGGCCGAGGTCCATCGGCGGGGTGTTGACCAGGTCGCGCACCAGCGCCACCGAGTCGGCCAGGATCCGCGCCCGCTCCAGCGCGCGGTCGGCGCCCTCGGCCCCGGTCAGCACGATCACCTCGGCGACCGGGTCCTTACGCTCGCCGGTGCGGTACCGGTCGAAGACGTACCCGCCCAGCAGCGCGCCCAGCGCCACCGCGCCGGCCTCGTCGGCCGAGCCCGCCGGCAGCGCCACCGCCACCCGCCGCGCCGAACCGGCCAGCGCGCGCACCGCGGCGCCGGCCGCGCGGCGCAGCGCGTCGGCGCCGGTCTCCTCGCCCAGCCCGGCGGCCACCAGGACCGGGGCGGGCAACGCGCCCAGCGTGGGCAGCTTGACGATCTCCCCGGCCTTGCCGGCGGCGCCCAGCGACCGCAGCGCGTCGCCCAGCCGGCCGTCGAAGGCCCGGTCGACGTCCTGGCCTCCGGCGGCGAGCCGGGGCGGGGCGGCGGGGTCGCCGGAGTCCCCGGGAAGGGTTCCGATCACGATCGCGTCGACCTCCAGGGCCGACGGGGCTGCGCTGTCGAGGCTGATGGTCGTCACATCGTCCGATGCTAGTCCTCCCACTGACCGCTTTCGCCCATTTGGATCAAGGCCCGCGCCCCGCGGGCGGGCCGATCGGGGCCGGTCAGCGCACCGCGAGCACCAGCAGCGCGGCCAGCGCGGCGATCTCGGCGAGCGCCCCGAGCACGTCGCCGGTCACCCCGCCCAGCCGCCGCACCGCGTGCCGCAGCAGCGCCAGCGCGGCGCCCACCCCGCAGACGACGGCCAGCGCGCTCGTCACGAGCCCGTGCAGCCCTCCCGCCAGCGCCCCGCAGCCCGTCGCGAGCACCAGCACGATCACCGTGACCGCCGCGGCGCCCCCGGCCGGGACCGTCCCGGCGACCAGCGCGCCCAGCCCCTCCGGCCGGGCCGCCGGAACGCCCGCACGGCAGGCCCAGGGGAAGGCCAGCCGCCCGGTCACCGCGGCGAGGACCACCGCGTACGCCCCCTCCGGGGCCTCGGCCAGCGCCGCCGCCTGGGCCATCACCACCAGCAGCAGCGTCACCACGCCGAACGGGCCGATGTCGGAGCGCTTCATGACCGCCAGCGCCTCCTCGGCCGGACGGCCGCTGCCCAGCCCGTCGGCCAGGTCGGCCAGTCCGTCCAGGTGCAGCGCACGGGTCAGCACCGCCGGCACCGCCACCGCCAGCACCGCCCGGGTCAGCCCGCCCAGCCCGAGCCGGTCGGCGGCCACCATGACCAGCGCCGCCGCGCCGCCCACCACCAGCCCCACGGCGGGGGCGGCCAGCATCGCCCGCCGCGCCGTGTCCCGGTCGACGCGGTCGTTCCGCACCGGCAGCACCGTCAGCAGCCCGAACGCCAGCCGGATCCCGTCGGTCATCGCCACGCCTCCATGATCCGCCCGGCCACCACCAGCGCGACCTCCTCGGACTCGGCCGCCAGCCGCCGGTTGACCTCGCCGAGCGCGTCCCGGAACAGCCGGCCCGCCCGCGTCGCCGGCACCACCGACAGCCCGACCTCGTCGCTGACCGCCACCACGCGGGCGGCGGTGGACCGCCACGCCGCCACCAGCTCGTCCACCTGCGGGCGCACGGCCGCGGGGTCCTCCCAGGCGCCCGCCCGGTCCATCACGGAGGTCAGCCAGGACCCGATGCTGTCCACCAGCAGCGCCCCCGTCCCGGCGCGCAGCACGGCGGCCAGGTCGGTGGTCTCGATCGTCCGCCACCAGTGCGGGCGGCGTTCCCGGTGCGCCTCGACCCGCGCCGCCCACTCGGCGTCGCCGGTCCCGAACGACGCGGTCGCCACGTACGTCACGTGCGGATGGGCCAGCAGCCGCAATTCGGCCTCGGCGGACTTGCCCGAACGCGCGCCGCCCAGCAGCAGCGTCCGGTGCGTGCCCTCCCGGGGCCGCGCCCACCACCCGAGACGACGGCGCAGCTCACCGGGGGAGGGAAGGCGATGGTCATTGTGAACGGCGAACACCCGCGTGGCAGAGGCGACCGCACCGCGATGCCGCAGCAGGCCCAGGTGCTCGGGGCATCCGGCCAGATCCAGCAGCACCGCGTCATAGATCACGTCGTCGGCGGGCTCGGGACGCTCCCCGGGGCCGGACGCGTACAGCAGCCGCCCCCCGCCCGGCGCGCGGACGTCGTATCCGCCGGGCACCTCACGGCGGGGCAGATCCTCCAGCGGAACGCCGTCGACCAGCACGCGGGTGGGCTCGAAGGCCACCCCCTCGGCCCGCAGCCCGTTGCAGGAGGCGCAGCGGCAGCCGGGTTCGGGCCAGCCGCGGGGCCCGGCGGTCCCGGGGAGTTCGATGTCCATGTCGTCCATGTCGCCGCGCCACTTTACGGCGGGCCGCCGGCGCCGGACCGGCTAGTCTCACCTCCGACAAGGGAGGTCGATGCTTTCCATGCCGTGGAGCTGGCGTTTGCAGAAGGGCGACGGGGAGACGGTGACCGTGCCCGGCGTGCCCGAGGAGACCTTCACCACCCAGGCCGACGCCGAGTCGTGGCTGGGGCTGAACTGGCGTGAGCTCCGGGACGCGGGGGTCGAGCAGGTGACCCTCGTGGAGGACGGCCGGACCGTCTACCCGATGAGCCTGCTCGACCCCGAATAGGCCCCCGAGGCCCCCGGGTCAGGGGCGCCTGGCCGGGCTGGCCGTCTTGGCCGGGTCCCGCACGACGACCGGCCCGAGCACGTCGTCGATGCGCTTGAGCACGTCGTCGTCCAGCTTCACCCCGGCGGCCTTGACGTTGTCGCGGACCTGCTCGGGCCGCGAGGCGCCGATGATCGCCGCCGAGACGTTCGGGTTCTGCAGCACCCAGGCGACCGCCAGCTGCGCCATCGACAGGCCCAGGTCCTGGGCGATCGGCCGCAGGTTCTGCACCCGGGTGAGGATGTCGTCGGTCAGCATCCCCTTGATGAAGTTGGCCCCGCCCGCCTCGTCGGTGGCGCGCGACCCGGCCGGCGGCGGCTGCCCCGGCAGGTACTTGCCGGTCAGCACGCCCTGGGCGATCGGGGACCAGACGAGCTGGCCGATGCCCTCCCGCTCGCACAGCGGGACGATCTCCTCCTCGATGACCCGCCACAGCATCGAGTACTGCGGCTGGTTGGAGACGATCCGGTCGAAGCCCATCTCGTCGGCGATCTTCAGGGCGCGCTCGATCTCCTCGGCCCGCCACTCCGAGACGCCCACGTACAGCACCTTGCCCTGCCGCACCAGGTCGTCGAACGCCCGCAGGGTCTCCTCCAGCGGGGTCTCGTGGTCGAACCGGTGCGCCTGGTACAGGTCGACGTAGTCGGTCTGCAGCCGGCGCAGCGAGCCCTCCACCGACTCCATGATGTGCTTGCGCGACAGCCCGCGGTCGTTCTTGCCGGGGCCGGTGGGCCAGTACACCTTGGTGAAGATCTCCAGGCCCTCGCGCCGCTGGCCCTTCAGTGCCCGGCCCAGCACCTCCTCGGCCCTGGTGCCGGCGTAGACGTCGGCGGTGTCGAACGTGGTGATCCCCTCGTCGAGGGCCGCGTGCACGCAGGCGACGGCGGCGTCCTCCTCGACCTGGGAGCCGTGGGTCAGCCAGTTGCCGTACGCGATCTCGCTGATCACGAGACCGCTACGGCCGAGGTGTCGGAATTCCATGCCCCCGACCCTAATCCCCAAGATCAGGTGTTCCGGACCGCCGGAATCCGGCGCTCAGCCGCGGTCGCGCGCCTCGACCCGCTCGCCCACCCTGACCTGCGGCTCGGGGACGCGGAACCGGCGGATCTGCATGGCCCGCACCGCCGCGTACAGGCCCACGCCCTTGCGGTCCTCGTCGGGGAACCGCTCGGCGGTCAGCCGCTTGACCCGCGAGCTGATCCAGAAGCCCTCCAGCAACACCACCAGCAGCAGCAGCGGCGGGCCGAACAGCATCAGCAGCGCGGTGATCGGGGTCCGGACGAAGCTGAGCAGCACGATGACGAACATCGCGTACATCAGATAGGACCCGAACGTGCGCCGGCCGTCGACGTAGTCGCGGGCGAACTTGCGGACCGGGCCCCGGTCGCGCTTGAGCAGGTACCGCTCGTCGCCCTTCTTCATGCCCTCGCGGACCTTCTCGCGGTTCTGCGCCTGGCGCTCGCGGAACCGCCGGTAGGCCTCCTTGCGGTCGCGGGGCGCGGTGATGTACTGGCGCCGCCGCTTCTGGGCCTCGCTGCGCTTGGGCGTGGGACGGCCCTTGCCCCCCGGCTTGACCGGCTGGGGAGGCCGCTCGGCGGGGGCGGTCTCGGTGCGACGTCGGAACACGGGCATCAGGGTACCGTCCGCCGCCCGCTGCGCCGTCCCGTGGAACTCCCCGCATGCCGGGTACGTCTCACCTGCACCAGGCAGGCGACATCATGGAGCCGCCGCTCGTTAACGCGTAGGGTGATAACAACCCCAGCAGTGGTCATTGAGTACATCACGAAGGGACCGGCGCCGCGCGATGAGCGTGATGAAGCGAATGTCGATGATCTTCAAGTCCAAGGCGAACAAGGCGCTGGACCGGATGGAGGATCCTCGCGAGACCCTGGACTATTCCTATCAGCGCCAGCTGGAGATGCTGCAGAAGGTGCGCCGCGGGGTGGCCGACGTCGCGACCTCGCGCAAGCGCCTGGAACTGCAGATCCAGCAGCTCGAGCGGCAGCACGACAAGCTGACCGAGCAGGGGCGCAAGGCGCTGCAGGTGGGGCGCGAGGACCTGGCCCGCGAGGCGCTGCAGCGCCGGGCGGGCCTGGACACCCAGCTGGCGGACCTGCGGACGCAGTACGAGAACCTGCAGAGCGAGGAGGAGAAGCTCACGCTCGCCTCCCAGCGGCTGCAGGCCAAGGTGGACGCCTTCCGCACCCGCAAGGAGACCATCAAGGCCACCTACACCGCGGCCGAGGCCCAGACGAAGATCAACGAGGCGTTCGCCGGGATCTCCGAGGAGATGGGCGACGTCGGCCTGGCCATCCAGCGGGCCGAGGAGAAGACCGAGAACATGAAGGCCCGCGCCGGGGCCATCGACGAGCTGCTGGCCTCCGGTGCGCTGGAGGACTTCTCCGGTCCGCGCGACGACATCCAGGCCGAGCTGGACCGGATGGGCGCCACCGCCGGGGTGGAGCTGGAGCTGGAGCGGATGAAGGCCGAGCTCGGCCAGGGCCCGGCGCCCAAGCAGCTCGACCCGGGCGCCCCGCAGGGCCAGGCCCAGGCCGAGCAGGCGCCGCAGCAGCAGGCCGCGCCGCAGCAGCCGCCGGCGCAGGGCCCGTGGCCGCAGCAGCCCGGGGGTGCGCAGTGATCGTCCGGATCATGGGGGAGGGACAGCTGGACGTCTCCTCCGCCGATCTGGCCTCCCTCCAGGAGCTCGACGGGGCGGTCGAGGCCGCCATCGAGGCCGGGGACGAGCCGGCGTTCCGCAGCGCGCTGCACGCGCTGCTGGACAACGTGCGGGCCGTCGGCAAGCCGCTGCCGGCCGACAGCCTGGAGCCCTCGGAGCTGATCCTGCCGCCGGCCGACTCCGACATGGACGAGGTCCGCAAGATGCTGGGCGACGAGGGGCTCATCCCCGACTGACGACGCACCGCGCGGTCCGCGCCCCGCGCGGTGCCGCCGTGGCCGCGCGGCCACGGCGGCGGACGCCGTCACGGCCCGTTACGGCAGGGCCAGCATCTGGTCCAGGGCGACCCGGGCGTAGTGCGCGGTCTCCTCGTCCACCCGGATCCGGTTGACGACCTCGCCGCGGGCCAGCGCCTCCAGCGACCACACCAGGTGGGGCAGGTCGATCCGGTTCATGGTCGAGCAGAAGCACACGGTGCGGTCCAGGAACATGATGTTCTTGTCCGGGTGCCGGTTGGCCAGCCGCCGCACCAGGTTCAGCTCGGTGCCGACCGCCCACGACGAGCCCGCCGGGGCCTCCGCCAGGGTCCTGATGATGTACTCGGTCGACCCGATGTAGTCGGCCTCCACCACCACCTCGTGCCGGCACTCGGGGTGCACCAGGATGTTCACGTCCGGCACCTGCTCCCGCATGTCGTCCACCGACTGCTTGGTGAACCGGCCGTGCACCGAGCAGTGCCCCCTCCACAGCAGCATCCGCGCGTCGCGGAACTGCTGCGGGGTCAGCCCGCCGTCCGGGCGGTGCGGGTTGTAGACCACGCAGTCCTCCAGCGCGAAGCCCATCTCCAGCACCGCGGTGTTGCGGCCCAGGTGCTGGTCGGGCAGGAACAGCACCTTCGACCCCTTGGAGTACGCCCAGTCCAGGGCGCGCCGGGCGTTGGAGGAGGTGCACACCACCCCGCCGTGCCGGCCGACGAACGCCTTGATGTCGGCCGAGGAGTTCATGTACGTGACCGGGACCACGTCGTCGGCCACCCCCATGTCCTCCAGGACCTCCCAGCACTCCTCGACCTGGTCGAACGTGGCCATGTCGGCCATCGAGCAGCCGGCCGCCAGGTCGGGCAGCACCACCTGCTGGTGGTCGGCGGTGAGGATGTCGGCGGACTCGGCCATGAAGTGCACGCCGCAGAACACCACGTAGGGGGCCTGCGGCCGGGCCGCGGCCTGCTGCGCCAGCTTGAAGGAGTCGCCGGTCACGTCCGCGAACTGGATCACCTCGTCGCGCTGGTAGTGGTGGCCCAGCACGAACACCTGCTCGCCCAGCGCGGCCTTGGCCGCCCTGGCACGCTCCACCAGTTCGGGATCGGAGGCCGGCGGCAGCTCGCCGGGGCAGTCCACACCGCGTTCGCTGTCCGGGTCGGTCCCGGCGCCCAGCAGCAACAGGGGCAGGCGCGGCTCGGTGAAGCCGGGGGCGCCGATCTCCGGGGTGGTGGTCACGGTGATCTCCCTTCGCGACGGGGACTTATCGTCGCACTGACGACTAATGGTCGCACATGTCCGGGGATGCGCGTTCCACCGGGTGGCCGCGGGGCGTCCGGGAACGCCCGGCCGCGAGGTGAGCACGGGATGAGATCCCCGACGCGCCCCGGGATGGACGGAATGCGGGCGGGCCGGGGTACGTTGGTGTTTGCCAGAAGGCGCAGCGACGTCTTCGGGGCCACGGCCCCAACCCCGAGAACGACATCTGGACGCGACGGTCGCCGGACGGCCGGCGGAGTGAGACCGGGAGCTGAACACATGACGGTAGAGAGCACGCAGGGGACCACCGAGCAGGTCACTGGCGTCATCCTCACCGACGCGGCGGCGAGCAAGGCCAAGGCTCTGCTGGAGCAGGAGGGCCGCGAGGACCTGGCGCTGCGTGTCGCCGTGCAGCCGGGCGGCTGCTCCGGGCTGATCTACCAGCTCTTCTTCGACGAGCGCGAGATGGACGGCGACCTGGTGCAGGACTTCGACGGCCTGGCCGTGCGGGTGGACCGGATGAGCGCCCCGTACCTGGCCGGCGCCACCATCGACTTCGTCGACACCATCGAGAAGCAGGGCTTCACCATCGACAACCCGAACGCCACGGGCTCGTGCGCGTGCGGCGACAGCTTCAACTGAGCCACCGCGAGATCCGTTCCGCGACGGCCCGGGTGCCCGGCACCCGGGCCGTCGGCATGCCGGGGACATGCCGGGGGGATGCGCATGCCGGGGAGATGCGCGCCGGGTGCCCTCCGTGGTGCGATGGACGTTAACCTTTGCAGGCCCGCGGGACGGGGGCCGCGCAGCCCCGCGGGGTTGACCACAGCCGGATACAGAGCCGGACGACCCAGACGAGGAGAGCGACGCCGTGCGCATCGCCGTGACCGGATCCATCGCGACCGACCATCTGATGACCTTCCCCGGCAAGTTCACCGACCAGCTCGTGCCGGACCAGCTCGACCGGGTCTCACTGTCGTTCCTGGTGGACGAGCTGGAGGTACGCCGGGGCGGCATCGCCGCCAACATCTGCTACGGGATGGGGTCGCTGGGGCACCGGCCGATCCTGGTCGGCGCGGTCGGCGACGACTTCGCCGACTACCGCTCCTGGCTGGAGCGGCACGGCGTCGACACCGCCTCGGTGCACGTGTCCGAGCTGCGGCACACCGCCCGCTTCCTGTGCACCACCGACGAGGACCACAACCAGATCGCCTCGTTCTACGCCGGCGCGATGAGCGAGGCCCGCGACATCGAGCTGCGGCCGGTCGCCGACCGGGTCGGCGGGCTGGACCTGGTGATGATCAGCCCGAACGACCCCGAGGCGATGATCCGGCACACCGAGGAGTGCCGCGAGCGCGGCTACGCCTTCGCCGCCGACATCTCCCAGCAGCTGGCCCGCATGGACGGCGCCGACATCCGCACCCTGGTCGAGGGCGCCTCGTACCTGTTCACCAACGAGTACGAGAAGGGCCTGTGCGAGCAGAAGACCGGCTGGAGCGACGCGGAGATCCTGGACCGGGTGCAGATCCGGATCACCACCCTCGGCGCCAAGGGCGTGGTGATCACCCGTAAGGGCCAGCCGGAGATCCACGTGCCCGCCGCCCCCGTCGAGAAGGCCGTCGAGCCCACCGGCGTGGGCGACGCCTTCCGCGCCGGGTTCCTGTCCGCGGTGGCCTGGGGCCTGTCCCTGGAGCGCGCCGCCCAGGTCGGCAACCTGCTGGCCGCGCACTGCCTGGAGAGCCCCGGCCCGCAGGAGTACCGCCTGACCGGCCGGACCTTCCTGGAGCGCTTCACCGACGCCTACGGCCAGGCCGCCGCCGACGAAGTCGCCCCCCATCTCTCCTGAGGCGTCCCCTGACACGTCACGCCGAACGCCCCGCCACCCCGGCGGGGCGTTCGGCGTTCGCGCGAAGGGTCAGTAGCAGCGGCGGATGTGGAAGGCCCAGCCGCGTTCGAGGGTCTCCTCGCGGACGAACTCCTGCGACTTCATCCGGCACCAGGCCGGCACGTCGGTGCGCGCCGCCACGTCGTCGGCCAGCACCGCCACCACCTCGCCGACCGGGACCTCCCGGATCCGCTCGGCCAGCCAGATGATGGGGATCGGGCACTTGCGGCCGAGCGCGTCGATCACCAGCGCCGGGGTCGGGTATGCGGGGTCGGCCTGCGGCTCGGCGGGCGCGGCGGCCGGCTGCTCGGGGGCGGCGGCCTGGTCGCGCCGGTGGCGGCCGGCGGGGGCTGCTCGGCGGGTGCCGCGGCTACGGAACCTCATCAGGGCGCTCCTGTCACGCGGTGGTCATGCCGGCACCGCGGCGCAGCCTGCTCACCGCGTCCGGGAGCACGGCCAGGAACCGGTCGACTTCGGTGGACTGCACGCCACGGGGCAGCGATACCCGGACGTTCCCGTGGGTGATCACTCGCATCGCCTCCAGCACGTGGCTGGGACGAAGCGTATCGGCCGTGCACGAGCTGCCGGACGAAACCGCGAATCCCAGCCGGTCGAGTTCGGTCAGCAGCGCCTCGCCCTCGACGTACAGGCAGGAGAAGGTGACGATGTGCGGCAGCCGCCGCACCGGGTCGCCCACCACCTGCACGTCCGGCACCGTCTCCGGGAGGGTCCGGCGGATCCGGTCCACCAGCGCCGACAGCCGGGGACCGTCGGCGGCCATCTCGGCGCGGAACGCGCGCAGCGCCGCCGCCGCGGCGGCCGCGGCCGGCACGTTCTCGAACCCGGGGACGCGGCGGCCCTCCCGCTCGTCGTCGGGCAGCGGCGACCGCCACCGGGTGTTCTTGCGGATCACCAGCACCCCGACCCCGGCCGGGCCGCCCCACTTGTGCGCGCTGGCGGCCAGCGTCGACCAGCCGCCGGGCACGTCCGTGCGGCCCACGGACTGCGCGGCGTCCACGAACAGCGGGATCCGCGCCGCCCGGCACGCCTCGGCGACCTCCGCCACCGGCTGCACCGTGCCCACCTCGTGGTTGGCCGACTGCAGGCAGGCCAGCGCGGTGTCCGGGCGCAGCGCGGCGGCGAACTCGGCCGGATCCACCCGGCCGTGCCCGTCCACGCCCACCCGGGTGACCTCGCCGCCGTCGCGTTCGTGCAGCTCGGCGGCGTGCAGCACGCTGGAGTGCTCCACCTGGGTCACCACCAGGTGACGGCCGGCGCGGCGGCGGGCGCGCAGGCCCCCGAGCACCGCCAGATGCACCGCCTGGGTGCCCGAGGAGGTGAAGAAGACCTCGTCCGGCCGGACGCCGAGCACGTCGGCGACCTCGGCCCGGGCGGCGTCCAGCAGCATCCGGGCGCGGCGGGCGGAACCGTACAGCCGCGCGGGGTCGGCCCAGCCGCCGTCGAGGGCCTCCAGCAGCGCCGTCCGCGCCGCCGGGTGCAGGGGTTCGGTGGAGGCGGCGTCGAAGTAGCCTCCGGGCGCACTGGTCACGTCCCGACACTAACCCGTCCCGGGCCCTAACCCGCCACCCGATCAGGGGGGTGGGGCACCCTCGCGCTAATGTGTCCTGCACACGTGTGAACTACCGACCTGACCGCCCGGGAGTCCGGGCTTCATCTGTGGGGAAGGCATTCCGTGAGTCCGACCCGCTCAAGGGAGCGGCGTACGCCGGTGCGCGGCCGCCGCGCATTGACCAGTGCCGGCGCGCTGGCCCTGCTGGCGCTGAGCGCCACCGCGTGCAGCGAAGAGGCGACCCGCCTTGGCATGCCCGAGCCGATCAGCGAGCAGGCCGAGCGCATGTTGACGCTCTGGCAGGGCTCCTGGATCGCCGCGTTCGCCGTGGGCGGCGTCGTCTGGGGTCTGATCATCTGGGCGGTGCTGTTCCACCGCAAGCGCTCCGACGACCTCCCGCCGCAGGTCCGCTACAACCTGCCGATCGAGATGCTCTACACCGCGGTGCCGTTCGTGATCATCGCGGTGCTGTTCTACTTCACCGCGCGTGACCAGAACTACGTCGAGAAGACCACCACGAACAACGTGGCCGCGGTGATCGACGTGCACGGCTTCCAGTGGAGCTGGCAGTTCGACTACAAGGAGAGCCTGGCCCCGAACGCCCCCGTGGTCGCCTCGGTGGTGGGCATCCCGGTGGAGCCGGACGCCGCCAACAAGCCGCAGGTCGTGATCCCGGCAGGGCAGAAGGTACGCTTCCGGCTGCACTCCAACGACGTGATCCACTCGTTCTGGGTGCCGGCCCTGCTGTACAAGAAGGACGTCGTCCCCGGCTACGTCAACGAGTTCGAGGTGACGGCCACCAAGACCGGCACCTACGAGGGCCGTTGCGCCGAGTTGTGCGGCGTCGACCACAGCCGGATGCTCTTCCAGCTCAAGGTGGTCACGCCGGCCGAGTACCAGAAGTTCATCGCCGATTCGAAGGCGGCCCGAGGAGCACAGCAGTGACAACGCTCAGCCACGCTCCGAGCGAACCGCTCGCCGCGTCGCGGACCAGCAAGGGACGTCTCATCGCGTCCTGGATGTCGACCACCGACCACAAGGTGATCGGTTACCTGTACCTGATCACCTCGTTCATGATGTTCCTGATCGGTGGCGTGCTGGCCATCGTGATGCGGGCCGAGCTGTTCAAGCCGGGCCTGCAGGTGGTGAGCAACGAGCAGTTCAACCAGCTGTTCACCATGCACGGCACGATCATGCTGCTGATGTTCGCCACGCCGCTGTTCGCCGGCTTCGCGAACGTGATCATGCCGCTCCAGATCGGGGCGCCCGACGTGGCGTTCCCGCGGCTGAACATGCTGGCCTACTGGCTGTTCCTGTTCGGCAGCCTGATCGTGATCGCCGGGTTCCTCACCCCCGGCGGCGCCGCCAGCTTCGGCTGGTTCGCCTACGCCCCGCTGTCGGACGCGGTCCGCTCCCCGGGGGTCGGCGGCGACATGTGGGTGATGGGCCTGGCCATGTCCGGCTTCGGCACCATCATGGGCGCGGTCAACTTCATCACCACGATCCTGTGCATGCGGGCCCCGGGCATGACCATGTTCCGGATGCCGATCTTCACCTGGAACATCCTGCTCACCTCGATCCTGGTGCTGCTGGCGTTCCCGGTGCTGGCCGCGGCGCTGCTGGCGCTGTTCGCCGACCGCAAGTTCGGCACCCACATCTTCGACTCCGCGCACGGCGGGGCGATCCTGTGGCAGCACCTGTTCTGGTTCTTCGGGCACCCCGAGGTCTACATCATCGCGCTGCCGTTCTTCGGGATCATCACCGAGATCCTGCCGGTGTTCAGCCGCAAGCCGATCTTCGGCTACATCGGCCTGGTGTTCGCCACCATCGCCATCGCCGGCCTGTCGGTCACCGTGTGGGCGCACCACATGTACGTGACCGGCCAGGTGCTGCTGCCGTTCTTCTCGTTCATGACGTTCCTGATCGCGGTGCCCACCGGGGTGAAGTTCTTCAACTGGGTCGGCACCATGTGGCGCGGGCAGCTGTCCTTCGAGTCGCCGATGCTGTGGTCGATCGGCTTCCTGGTGACCTTCCTGTTCGGCGGGCTGACCGGCGTCATCCTGGCCTCCCCGCCGCTGGACTTCCAGCTGTCGGACTCCTACTTCGTGGTGGCGCACTTCCACTACGTGGTGTTCGGCACGGTGGTGTTCGCGATGTTCGCCGGGTTCTACTTCTGGTGGCCCAAGTGGACCGGCAAGATGCTGAACGACACGCTCGGCAAGGTGCAGTTCTGGATGCTGTTCATCGGCTTCCACGGCACCTTCCTGGTGCAGCACTGGCTGGGCGCGGCCGGCATGCCGCGGCGGTACTCCGACTACGCCGAGGAGTTCACCGCGCTGAACCAGGTGTCGACGGTGTTCTCGATCCTGCTGTCGCTGTCGCTGCTGCCGTTCTTCTACAACGTGTACATCACCGCGAAGCGGGGCAAGAAGGTCGAGGTCGACGACCCCTGGGGCTACGGCAACTCGCTGGAGTGGGCGACCTCCTGCCCGCCGCCCCGGCACAACTTCACCTCGATCCCACGGATTCGCTCGGAGCGCCCGGCGTTCGACCTGCACCACCCGCACGTGGGGGTGCGCGGCGAACTGGCCGGCGCCGGGGCCGTCACCAAATCGGAGCACTGACCGATGCGCGTTCAGGCGTTCATGTTCTACGGGTGCGCCATCTTCTTCCTGGTCACCGACGTCGTCTACTGGCTGTGGTCCAAGGAGTGGACGGGCACCACCGCGCTGGCCCTGTCGGTCGGCCTGGCCGGGCTGATCGGGTTCTACATCCACTTCACCGTCCGGCGGCTGGAGAAGGCCAACGACGGCCCGCTGTACGAGGACGACCCCGACGGCGAGATCGTGCAGGCGGCCGGTGAGGTGGGCTTCTTCAGCCCGCACAGCTGGTGGCCGCTGTTCCTGGCGCTGTCGGCGGCGGCCGTGACGCTGGGCTTCGTGTTCGGCTGGTGGCTGGTGGCCTTCGGGGTCGCGGCGACCCTGATGAGCTGCGTCGGGCTGGTCTTCGAGTACTACCGGGGCCACTTCCAGCACTGACGGTTCGTTTTAGGCAAAAGGTCTCCTAAGGGGGCCGGTGTCCGCTTACCGCCGGACATCGGCCCCCTTCATAATTGACCCGTCCATCCAATCGGGTGAGCTGCGTGACATGACGGGGCGAATCGGATGGCCCGCCCCGGCGGGCATTCACCGAACGCGGCCGCCCGGCGAGGCACGGGGGTTGAGACGTGAACGGTGGCGTCCGGAATCCGGAAGGCAGGCGGCCCATCCGCACGGCCGGGGCGATGGCCGCGGCGGCGACGCTGGCGGTCGCGGCGGCCGGCTGCAGCGGGGACGACGCCGAACCGGTCCGGCCGTTACCGATCGGCCTCAGCGTGGTCCCGCACGGAGCCACCGGGGTGCCGCCCGAGAACCCCATCGTGGTGCGGGTGCACGACGGCACCCTGCAGAACGTCACCGTCCGGTCCGGAGGCGAGCAGGTCGAGGGCTCCCTCAGCGGCGACCGCGGCGAGTGGAGATCGCGCTGGGCGCTCACCCCGGGCGCCGGCTACGAGGTGGTGGCCACCGCCATGGGCCGCGACGGGCGGACCCGCACCGTCACCAGCCGGTTCACCACCCGCAGGGTCGCCCAGGGGATCGAGGCGTCGGTGGAGGCGCCGAACCCCGGCGAGACGGTGGGCATCGGGATGCCGATCATCCTGCGGTTCGACCGCCCGGTGACCGACAAGGCGGCCGTGGAACGGGCCCTGGAGGTGCGCTCCAGCCGCCGGGTCGAGGGGGCCTGGCACTGGTTCGCCGAGGACCAGAGCGTGGTGTTCCGGCCCCGCAGGTACTGGCCCGCCCACACGAACGTGCGGCTGATCGCCCATCTGAACGGCGTCCGCGCGGTCCGCGACGGCTACGCCACCCAGGACCTGGACCTGAGGTTCCGGATCGGGGAGGCGCACACCAGCGTGGCCAGCGCCAGGACGCACCGCATGGTCGTCTACCGCAACGGCAGGAAGATCAGGGACTTCCCGATCAGCATGGGCAAGGGCACGCTCCGCAAGTACACCACCACCAACGGCGTCCACCTGACGATGGACAAGGGCAACCCGGTGATCATGGACTCGTCCACCGTGGGCTGCCCGCCCGGCTGCCCCGACTACTACCGCCAGACCGTCTACTGGTCGGTCCGCATCTCCAACAGCGGCGAGTACGTCCACGCCGCGCCCTGGTCGGTCGGCTCGCAGGGACGCGCCAACGTCAGCCACGGCTGCGTCAACATGGCGCCCGAGGCGGCCCGCTGGTTCTACAACTTCAGCTACCGGGGCGACCCCTACACGGTCACCGGCACCGACCGTGAGCTCGAGCCGGACAACGGCTGGGGCTACTGGCAGCTCGGCTGGCGCAAGTGGGTGGCCGGCAGCGCCCTCGGGCAGTCCGTGATGGCCGGCCCCGAGGGCAGCACCCCCGTCCGGCCGAGGTGGCAGGCGCGGCGCCCGCCCGCGGCGCCGTCGCCGTCACCGTCGGCGGCGATCCCCTCGGCCACCCGGGGCGGCTGAACGGCCCGGTCACCGGCCCGGCGGCTCGGGCATCCCGTTCAGGCGGGCCCAGGTGCGGGCCATGGCGATCCGCTCGGGCCCGCTGGGATGGGTGAACCACAGCACGTACTCGACCGGGCCGGGGCGCAGGTCCGACAGGTTGCGGACCGACAGCTCGCGCTGCATCGACACGAACGTGGCCGGATCGCGGGTCAGGTTCAGGGCGTGGGCGTCGGCGCGGGCCTCGATGTGCCGGCTGACCAGGTTCTGCACGGGGCCGCCGAGCTGCGCCAGCACGGCCACGGCGGCCAGCAGCAGCGCCGCCTGCCGGGGGTCCGCCCCGCCCGCCCCGTCCGGGCCGTCCTCGTCCAGCCCGGCCCGGCGGCGCAGCCGCGGCGAGGTCAGCGCGAGGAACAGCAGGCAGACGCCGCCCGAGACGCCCAGCGCCCCCACCAGCGTGCCGTACAGCACGTCGCCCCGCTCGGCGTGCCCCAGCTCGTGCGCCACGATCGACTCGATCCGCTCCGGCGGCGACTTCAGCAGGGTGTCGTACACCACGATCCGGCGGGTGGAGCCGAACCCGGACACGTACGCGTTCAGCGCGGTCGTCCGCCGGGACGCGTCGGCGACCAGCACGTCCTCGACCGGCACCCCGTCGCGTTCGGCCATCCGCAGCAGGTCGGTGCGCAGCTGACCGGCCGGCAGCGAGGTGAACCGGTTGAACACCGGCTCCACCACCAGCGGGTAGGCGAACGACACCGCCACCACCAGGGCGAACCCGCCGGCGGCGGCCCCGGTCCACCAGTAGCGCGGGAACCGGCGGGCCAGCGCGAACAGCAGCAGCACCGCCACCGTCCAGATCACCCAGGTCAGCCCCAGCGACTTGAGCTGGTCCAGCAGCCAGGAGGGCCAGCTCTGGGTGGACAGCCCGTACCGCCGCAGCACGCCCTCCCGCCAGATCGAGAACGGCAGGGCCGCCAGCCGCAGCAGCGTGGTCAGCACGATCACCGCCACCGCGGGCCGCAGCGCCCGCCACCGCACCCACCCGGTGCACCGGCCCAGGAGCCGCGCCCCCAGCGGGGTCAGGCCCAGCAGCAGCGCCACCAGCAGCCCGGCGAGCAGCCCCGCGTAGGCGGGCGGGTTGATCGCCCGGTCGAACGCCGCCGACCGGGCCAGCTCGACGGGGGAGAAGTCGCGGGCGGGATCGGGGCGCACCGCGCCGCCCGGGACGTCGCCGGGCAGCGGATCCCACGGGGTGGTCGCCGCCAGCACCGCGGCCACGGCCGCCAGCAACACCACCGCCGTGATCAGCGCCGCCGTCCGGGCCCGCCTCATCCCAGCTCCTTCCGCAGGTAGTCACGCCACATCGCGGTGAAGCCGGCGGTGCCCACGCCCAGCGTCGAGCGCAGCGCCGCCTCCTGGGACCGGCGGCCCGCCGCCCGGTACAGCTCCACCAGCGCGTCCTCGCCGTACCGTTCGGCGACCATGCGGCAGGCCAGCCACGCCTCCGCGTACACCTGGGGGAGCCGGTCCGGCCCGTCGAAGTCGGCGGCCTCCGGCAGCGCCTCGGGCACCCGGCCGGCCGCCACCTCCCGGGCCAGCTCGCGCGCCGCCGAACGCACCGGCACCGTGGCCCCCTTGTAGCCGACGTAGTCGGCCAGGCCCTCGATCAGCCACAGCGGGGTGCGGCCGTCACGGGCGCCTCCGGTGGCGACATGGGTGAGCTCGTGGGTCAGCACGACCTCGCGGCCGAGGGCGTTCAGCCTGCCGAACGTGCCGGGGGCGATCACGATCCGGTCCTCCCCGGCGGGACCGGAGACGGCCAGCGCCGCGATGTTCGTCACGGGGTTGCCGGGGGCCAGCGCCGCGGCCCGCTGGTCGTCGGCGGGGACCAGCGCCACCACCCGGCGCGCCCAGCGGTCCCCCACGACCTCGGTGATCCGCGGCACCGCGGCGTCGAGCCGGCCGGCGATCTCCTCCAGCCCGCCGGTCGCGCCGATCACCAGGCTGTGCCTGCCGCGCACCGCGGCGATCCGGGCGCCGTCCCAGATGTCGGCGTCGTCGCTCAGGCCGTTGCGGACGCCGTCGCCGACGATCCGCCAGCCGGACCCCTCGCCGGGGGCGAACGTCAGGTAGCGGGTGCGGGTGACCTCGCGTTCGTCGAATCCTCGCAGCCGGTAGCGCAGCGTCAGCTTCAGGGTGGCGCCGCCGTCGCCGGTGGCGGCGGGGACGGGGGAGGCGGTCTCCTCCCGCCAGGACTCCAGCGGCAGCCGCATCAGGTTGTCGAACAGCAGGCGCTGCGACTCGCGGAACGCCTCGGAGGCCCCGATCACGGTGGCCAGGAAGGCGGCCCGGTCGCGTTCCCGGACGGCGCGCGCCCGGTTCCGCAGGATCGTCTCCACCGCCCGGACGTCGGGAGGGGGAACGGGCGCGCCCGTGGCGGTGGCGGCCGGCGCCGGGGACCCGCCGTCCCGGGCGACCGTCCACAGGCCCCCGGCGAGCAGGACGGCGACCAGGGGCACAACGACGAGCACCGGCCGGCGCGTCACGCGCCGGCCGGTGCTCAGAGGATGCGATGTGCCGTCGGCCATGCCGGTGATCCTATTGACCGGTCACGGGTGCGGCGTCGCCGCGGGGGATCGTCACCCGGCGTACTCGGGGTAGCCGTAGCCCACGATGGTGTCGGGGGTGCGGACCTTGGAGACGACCTGGTTGGAGATGTTGCCCTCGACGGTCTTGACCTTGCCGTTGTCCAGCACCTCGGTGACCAGGCCCACGTGGTCGATGCCGCCGATGCTCTTGCCGCCGTCCCAGTCGAAGAAGACGATGGCGCCCGGCTTGGCCTTGGTGCCCCAGCGGCCCTGGTCCTCGAACGAGCCCGCGTAGGTCACGGTGTACGGGTCGGCGCCCAGCACGTCCTTGTCACCGGTCTTGTCGGCGACCCAGGCCAGGAACATCGCGCACCAGGCGGCGTCCTCATAGACCTTGGGGTTGCTGCCGCCGTCGCGCTTGACGGTCTGCACGGCGCGGTCGGTGGTGGCGAACCACTCGCCGTACTTGCTCTTGCCGGCGCTGTCCTCGCCGATGCCCACCTGGCTCTTGGCGATCTTGATGACGTCCTCGGCCGTGGCCTTCTTCTCGGCGGTCACCTCGCCCTCGCCCCTGCCCTCGGAGCGGTCGCCCTCGTCGGCGAACACGTTGACCGGGGAGGCGGCCCGGACGGCGGACTCGGCCGGAGCCTGGGTCGCGATGGTCAGCCCGGTGGTGGCCACCGCGCCGGCGACCAGGGCGCCGGCGACCGCGCCCTGACGGGAGCGGAAGCCCTCGGCCAGGCGGGTCAGGCCCGGGATGGTGTTGACGGTGTCGGTGATGCGGGTGAGACGGTCGAAACGACGCTTGCCTGCCACGGCATGTGCTCCTCTGCTTCCATGCCGCCTACCGGGTTAGCTGACGGGTTCGGGCTTGGAAGTCGCCCTACGGCCGCGCACGGCCGATTCACCCCGGAAAAGGTGGGTCCCCGGCTCCGCAGCCCCTGCATGAGGGCATGCGGACTCGGCGGCGGACGCCCATGGACGGACGCCCGTCTGGGTGTGTGGGAAAAGATCGCCCTGCGGTTCAGGGCACGGCTCGGCCTGCGGCCGGGCCGGGGTTACGGGTCTGTGTGCGCCGGAACGGCGCGGGGCCTGTCAGGCCCGGGCGCTCGCGCGCCCTGTCAGGGGATGACGGTCCGTGCGCCGGAATGGCCCGCCGCGTCGGGCGCGACCTGGTGGTTCTGCACGGACGTCGTGTGCACGCGCTCGGCCAGGTTCGGCACTGTGCCGGTCGGCGCCTGTGCCGGGGTCGCGGTCGCCAGGACCAGGACCGGGGTCAGGGCGAGCGTGCCAGCGATGGCGCCGCCCGCGAGCTTGGCCTTGCGTGTGAGGCTGATGACAGCGTTGCTGGACAGGGGTGACTCCTTCTTCCAGACGCCTACCGGGTTAGCTGACGGGTTCGGGCTGGAAGTCGCCCTACGGTGCTCCTCGTCCCGGAGTCATCCGGGACAGGTGCGCCGATTCACCCCAGGTATAGGTGGGTCCCCGGCTCCGTCGTCCTCTGTGCGGGCCCGGCGACCGGTGTCGACCGGCGCGCCGCGTCCCTCGGGGAGAGGATCGGACGGACTCGGCGTGGCCGCGTACGCGGCCTCGTTGACGAGTTTCCTGATTGTGCGGACCGGACGGATCCGGTGGCGGCCGTGTGGATCACGGCGGGCCGAGGCCGGACCGGCCGGTGCAGGCACGGCGTCTGGGGGACACCGTCGCCGCTGCGACGCATGGAGGGGCGCCGCTGTCCGTCATAAGGTACCAAACACCCGGCTCAAGGCAAATCATCCGCAAACCGGACATGACGTGGGTCACGAGACCCTGCTGGATGTCCGTCCCAGGTTGTACAGAGGTAAACAGCAGGTCTGGGCGGATGCATTCCCCGGTCACGGGACCGCCCGCACGCGCGGGCGGTCCGAGCCTTCGCCGACCGGGTCGCGGGCGCTACGGACGCCCGGCGCCGTAGTAGTTGGAGGCGTAGTAGCCCGAGGTGATGTCGACGATCTCCACGTTCTTGCCGGTGCGCGGCGCGTGGATCATCTTGCCGTCGCCCACGTACATCCCCACGTGCCCCAGGCTGTTGAAGAACACCAGGTCGCCGGGCTGCAGGCTGGACCGGGAGACCCGGCGGGTGGCCGCGTACTGCGAGTTGGTGGTGCGCGGGATGCTGACCCCCGCGGCCCCCCAGGCGCGCATGGTCAGGCCGGAGCAGTCGAAGGAGTTCGGCCCCTCGGCCCCGTACTGGTACGGCTTGCCCAGCTGCGCGTAGGCGTAGTTGAGCGCGGTGCGCGCCGAGCCGCTGGCCGGACCGGTGTAGGTGCCGCCCACGCTGCCCGGCCGGTCCTGGGTGACGCCCATCCGGCGCAGCAGCGCCTTCTGCTGCGCGATGGCCTTCTCGACCTTCTGCTTCTGCTCGCGCAGCTCGTCGGTGCGGCGCTTGACGTCGTCATAGGCCTGCTGCGCCTGTCCCTGCTGGCGCTGCACCCGCTGCGCGGCGGCCAGGAAGGTGGCCAGCTCCGAGCTGCGGTTGCGGGACAGGTGGGCGAAGATCGCCGACTGGTCGAGAACGGCCTGCGGGTCGCCGGTGCCGACGAACCTGGCCACGTCCATGTCGCCGTTCTTGTAGGCCTCGGCGGCCATCTGGGCGATCTGGGTGCGGGCCTTCTCGAAGTCGGCCAGCTCGGCGGCGGCGGCCTTGCGGGCGGCCTTCAGCTTGGCCCTGGCGGCCTTGAGGTCCTCCTCGGCCTGGTTGTACTTCTCCACCAGCTGCTCGACCTCTTTGTTGAGCTTGTCGAGCTTCTTCTGCACCGATGCGGCCGAGGGGGTGGGGTCGGCGTGAACGGTGGCGACGGGAAGCGCCACCGTCGTCGCCACGGTGAGGCAGGCGGCTGCCCAGAATCGGCGGGTCCTGTCGCTGGCCACGGTCGTGTTTGCCCCTCTCTTCCACCCTTGTCGGCGGATCACGTTAGCGAGGGGCAACACCGGTCACAACCGATACGTGCGTTCTTTCAGGCTCAATTAAGACGATGTCACCATACGTCCCTGCATGATCACGGTTCGTCAGCAGTTCCAGGCCGACGGGCTCAGGCCCGGCCCAGCCGGCGCAGCAGCAGGGTGGACGGGGCCGGACGGGCCTCCGCCCGGCGGGCCGCGTCGGCCACCTCCCGGTCGGAGGAGACCACCACCACCGGCCGGCCCGGCGGCTCGGCCCGCACCAGCTCGCCGATCAGCTCGTCGGCGGTCTGTCCCGGCCGGCTGAACCGCACCCGCACCCCGCGCGGCGGGTTCACCGGCACCGGCGCCTCCAGCTCGGCGCCGTCGAACACGCAGGTCACCTCGGCGCCGGTCTGCGCGGCCAGCCCGCCCAGCGCGCGCACCAGCCGGTTGCGCTGGTCGGCCAGCGGCAGCTCGCCGTAGCCGGTCTTGGTGACGTTGTAGCCGTCGATGATCAGATGCACCTGGGGCAGCGTCAGCAGCCGGTCCAGCAGCCGCGGGTCCTGGTCCGACAGCGCCCGGCCGGGCACCGCCCGGTGCGCCGGCCCGTGCGGGTCCGCCGAGCCCACCGCGTCGGCCGGCCGGTCGATCATCGACGGCAGCGCCAGCTCCCGGCGCACCCCCTGCGCCGCGTCGACCAGGGTGTCCAGCAGCATCCGCAGCCGCACGTCGTCGACATTGCGGCCCTCCCGGGCGGCCCGCCGGGCCAGCTCGGCGGCCGCCTCGGCCTCGGCCAGCCGGGCGCGCAGCCGGCGCAGCTCCTTGTCGGCCGCGGCCGAGGCCTCCCGCGCCGCGGCGCGCTCCCGCTCGGCCTCGGCGGCCAGCTCGCCCGCCCGCTCCCGCGCCGCCTTGTGCCCCATCCGCTCCTCGTGCAGCCTGCGGCGCAGGTCGGAGATCTCCGCCTTGGCGTGCCGCAGCTCGGCGCGCAGCCGGTCCAGCTCCGCGGTCCGCGCCGCCCGCGCCGCGGCCAGCTCCTGCTGCAGCACGGCGATCCGGCGTTCCAGCGCCGCCCCCTCGGCCGCGTCCGCCGACCGCTCCAGCTCCGCCCGGGCCGCCTCGACCAGCCGGGGCCAGCCGGGCGGGCGCAGCAGGTAGGCGATGGCGGCCACCGTCACCGGGTCGGCGATCGGCGGCACCGTGCCCGCCTCCACCGCCGCGGCCAGCTCCGGCTCGGTCTCCCGCATCCGGTCGGCGACCTTGGCCCGGAACTCGGCGTCCTTCTCCAGCACCGGGGCGATGTGCCGGCCCGCGTGCCGGGCCCGCTTGCGGCGCTCCCACCGGGCGAACGGGCGCAGCGTGGGCGGGATCCGGTCCACCGGCAGCGTCCCGATCAGCTCCGCGGCCGCCTCCACCACCTGCTGGCGCACCGCTTCGGGGAGCGGGCCGCCGAGCCGCTCGGGCGGGTCCGCCCCCGGGGTCTCCGGGCCGCTGTCGATGATCGTGCTCCTCCCAGGCTCCCGACCGGCGATTCGGCGCGCGCGGCGGCGTCCCACGGGCCTTCCACGCGTGGAACGATCGCAAACGCACAAGCGTACGTATCCACCCTAGAGCCCCCGGTACGGCCGTGGAGCGGGGGTGACCGGACTGAAATGTCGTCGTCGTGGGCTACCGTGCCCGCCATGACATCCGACGGGGCGGAGCATGCCGTGCGGCAGGCCGTGCAGGGCACGCTGGACGACCTGGGCACCCCGCTGGCGGACGTCGTCTTCGTGGTGGTGGACCTGGAGACCACCGGGGGCTCGGCCGCCGAGTCGGCGATCACCGAGATCGGCGCGGTCAAGGTGCGCGGCGGAGAGGTGCTCGGCGAGTTCGCCACCCTGGTCGACCCGGGCGGGCCGATCCCGCCGTTCATCACCGCCCTCACCGGGATCACCCAGCAGATGGTGACCGCCGCGCCGCGGATCGAGGCGGTGCTGCCGGCGTTCCTGGAGTTCGCCCGCGGCTGCGTGCTGGTCGCCCACAACGCCCCGTTCGACGTCGGCTTCCTGCGGGCCGCCTGCGCCGCGCAGGGGTACGCCTGGCCGGCGTTCCCGGTCGTGGACACCGCCGACCTGGCCCGCCGGGTGCTCACCCGCGACGAGGTGCCCAACTGCCGGCTGGGCACGCTGGCCCGCCACTTCCGCTCGGCCACCGAGCCCTGCCACCGGGCCCTGGCCGACGCCCGGGCCACCGTCGACGTGCTGCACGGGCTGATCGAACGGCTCGGCTCGTTCGGCGTGCAGTCGCTGGAGGAGATGCGGGCGTTCGCCAAGACCCCCAGCCCCGAGCAGCAGCGCAAGCGGCACCTGGCCGACGGCATGCCCGCCGCCCCCGGCGTCTACCTGTTCGAGGACGCCCGCGGCGAGGTGCTCTACGTCGGCAAGAGCACCAACCTGCGCACCCGCGTCCGCTCCTACTTCACCGCCTCGGAGACCCGCCGCCGGATCCGCGAGATGGTCGGCCTGGCGGAACGGGTCCGGCCCATCGTGTGCGCCACCGGGCTCGAGGCCGAGGTCCGCGAACTGCGGCTGATCGCCGAGCACAAGCCCCGCTACAACCGGCGGTCCAAGTTCCCCGAACGGGCGCTGTGGCTCAAGCTGGCCCTGTCCGAGCCGTTCCCGCGGCTGTCGATCGTCCGGGAGTGCCGCGACGACGACGCGGTCTACCTGGGGCCCTTCGGCTCCGCCCGGGTCGCCGAGGAGGCCCGCGCCGCGCTGCACGAGGCGGTGCCGCTGCGGCAGTGCACCCAGCGGCTGACGCCCCGCCTCGTCGAACGGGGCAGGGCGCGCAGTTGCGTGCTGGGCGAGATCGGCCGCTGCGGCGCCCCCTGCGAGGGCCGCGAGCCGCCCGAGGCGTACGCCCGCCACGTCGAGGCCGCCCGCACGGTGATGGAGGGCGACGTCCGGCCCGTGGTCGCCGCCGCCCAGGTCCGCATCGACCGGCTGGCCGTGGAGATGCGCTACGAGGAGGCCGCCGCCCAGCGCGACCGGCTCGCCGCCTTCGTCCGCGCCGCCGCCCGCGGCCAGCGGCTGGCCGCCCTGTCGCGCTGCGCCCAGCTCGTCGCGGCGCGGCCGGCCTTCGGCGGCGGCTGGGAGCTGGCGGTCGTCCGGTACGGGCGGCTCGCCGGCACCGGGACCATCCCGCCCGGCGCGAACGTGTGGCCCTACGTCGACGCGGTGATCGCCACCTCCGAGACCGTCTTCCCCGGGCCCGGTCCCGCCGGCAGCGCGCTCCCCGAGGAGACCGAGTGCGTGCTGCGCTGGCTGGACCAGCCCGGCACCCGCCTGGTCGAGGTGGACGGCGACTGGATCTGCCCGGTGCACGGGGCCGAGAGCCTGCGGGAGTGGCTGGACCGCGCCTACGCCCCGGTCGAGCCCGAGGACCGCGTGCGCCGGGGCGGCCGGCCACTAAGGTGAGCGCGTGGCCCTGCCCCTGTACGACAGCCAGCCCGCCCGGCGCCCCCCGGTGGTCACCTACCTCCTGGTGGCGGTCAACGTGGTGATCTTCCTGTTCACGCCGATGGCCTCGGTCGTCGCCTCCTACGGCCAAGGCGACGCCCGCGACTGCGCCGCGGTCGAGTTCGTCCTGGAGCACGGGGCCGTCCCCAAGGAGCTGACCACCGGCGAGCAGCAGGCGCCGCCGGAGCGGGTCGGGCCGTGCCTGGTGCAGCCGTACGACAAGGTGCCCTGGGTGACCGCGTTCACCTCGATGTTCCTGCACAGCGACTGGCTGCACCTGACCGGGAACGTGGTCATGCTCTTCGTCATGGGCGCGGGGGTGGAGGACCGGCTGGGACGGTTGCGGTACCTGCTGGCCTACCTGCTGTTCGGGCTGGTGGCGGTGTACGGGTTCGCGCTCGCCTCACCGGACTCGACGGTCCCGCTGATCGGCGCGTCGGGGGCGATCGCCGGAGTGCTGGGCGCCTACATGGTCCTCAACCCGCGCGGCCGGATCGTCAGCTTCGTCGCCCCGCTGTTCGTGAGCCGGCTGCCCGCGTGGGTGATGCTCGGGCTGTGGTTCGTCATCCAGTGGTGGTCCCTGGAGGACGAGGACAGCAACGTCGCCTATGTCGCGCACATCTACGGCTTCGTGGCGGGCGTGCTGTTCGCGCTCCTGGCACGGCGGGCGGGCCCCACCCGCAAGGCCGTCGCGCTGGCCGCCGAGTGAGTTCCGGGGGCCCGCCGGCGCACCGATAGGCTTCCTGCGCAACCGAGGAAGCAGGAGGCGCAGTGATCACCGCGATCGTGCTGATCAAGACCGACGTCGCCCGGATCGACGAGGTGGCCAGGGAGATCGCCGCCCTCGACGGGGTCAGCGAGGTCTACTCCATCACCGGGGAGTACGACCTGGTCGCCATGGTCCGGGTGCGCGAGCACGAGCGGCTGGCCGAGGTGATCCCCGGACGGATCAACAAGGTCCCCGGCATCCGCGACACCGAGACCCACATCGCCTTCGAGACCTACTCCCAGCACGACCTGGAGGCCGCGTTCTCCCTGGGGCTGCCCGAGGAGTGAGCAGGCCCCGCCGCCCGGGTCAGCCCTTGAGCGACCGCGAGACCCGGACCCAGCGGTCCAGCAGCGCGGCGGCCCGGCCGGAGTCGACCGCCTCGGCCGCCCGCGCGTAGGCGTCGCGCAGCGCCTCGGTGAGCCCGGCGGCCGGCGGGGCGCCCTCGGCCGCCACCATCACCGCCGCCGCGTTCAGCAGCGTCATGTCCCGCACCGGGCCCGGCTCCCCGGCCAGCAGGTCCCGCGCCACCCGCGCGTTGTACGCGGCGTCCGCGCCGCGCAACTGGTCGGGCGTGGAGCGCGGCAGCCCCAGGTCCGCCGGGTCGAAGCGGACCTCCTCGGCGGTGCCCTCGCGCACCACCCACACCGACGAGGTGCCGGTGGTGGTCAGCTCGTCCAGCCCGTCGTCCCCGCGGAACACCAGCGACGAGGAGCCCCGCTCGGCGAACACCCCGGCGACGATCCCCGCCATCCGGGGGTGGAACACGCCCACCGCCGAGGCCTGCGGCTGCGCCGGGTTGGTCAGCGGGCCCAGGAAGTTGAACACCGTGGGGGCGCCCAGCTCGCGCCGGGTCCGGGCGGCGTGCCGCAGCGCCGGGTGGTACAGCGGCGCGAAGCAGAACGTGATGCCGACCTCCTCGGCCACCCGCACGGCGGCCTGCGGCGGCAGGTCGATCGCCACCCCCAGGGCCTCCAGCACGTCCGCCGACCCGCTGGAGGAGGTGGCGGCGCGGTTGCCGTGCTTGACGATCCGCACCCCCGCCGCGGCGGCCACGATCGAGGCCATGGTGGAGAAGTTGACGGTGTGCGCGCGGTCCCCGCCGGTGCCCACCAGGTCGGCGATCCGCGCCCCCTCGGGGGCGGGGACCCGGATCCGGGTGGCGTTGGCGAGCATCCCCTCGGCCAGCCCGGCGACCTCGGCGACCGTCTCCCCCTTGGCCCGCAGCGCCACGGCGAACCCGGCGATCTGCACGTCGGTGGCCTCGCCCGACATGATCTCGTTCATCGCCCACGCCGTCTCCTCCGCCGACAGCGACTCGCCGTCGAGCAGGGCGTTCAGCAGTGCGGGCCAGGTTCTGCGCGCGTCCATGGGTTCCCCCGAGGAGTAGGTGTCGGCAATGCGGAGGGCGGCCGCGGACGGCGCCGCCCGGGCTCGGCCGCTCGGGCTAGCGGACCGGCAGCCGGGCGGCCCGGCGCCGCCGCAGCTGGTCCGCCACCGCCTCGGCCAGCGCCATCGGGTCCAGCGGCTGGCTCACCACGGCGTCGGCCCGCGACCAGGTCGCCAGCCACCCGTCGTCGCGCCGGGCGATGATCGCCACGAACGGCGGGCAGTCGTAGACCTCGTCCTTGGCCTGCCGGCAGACCCCGAGCCCGCCGGCCGGCTGCGCCTCCGCGTCCACCACGGCCACGTCGATGTCGCCCTCGTCCAGCCGCGCCACCACGGCGGGCTGGGTGGCGACCTCCACGTACTCCACCCTCGGCAGGTCGGCCGCCGGCCGCCGGCCGATCGCCATCCGCACCTGCGCGCGGGTGTCGGCGTCGTCGCTGTAGACCAGGACCTTCATGGGGGCTTCGCCGTCGGCGGCGGCGGGCCCGGACGGGGAGATGCTCATGGCAGGCAAGGCTACCGGGTCCGGGCCGGGCGGACCCCCTAACGGGGGGTCCTGCGCGGGACCACCCCCGGGTGCCGCAATAATGTCGCCCGTGGCAACAGCATCCGCGATTCAAACAACTCCGCACGCTCGGACCAACCGTCCCAACCTGGTCAGCGTGGGGACGATCGTCTGGCTGTCGTCCGAGCTGATGTTCTTCGCGGCGTTGTTCGCGATGTTCTTCACCATCCGCTCGGTGACCATCGGCCAGGACGGCCAGCACGCGTGGCCCGGCGCCGAGCTGGACCTGCCGCTGTCGGCCTTCAACACCACCATCCTGGTGCTGTCCTCGGTGACCTGCCAGATGGGCGTGTTCAAGGCCGAGGCCGGCAAGGTCGGGCGTGACGGCAGCATCTTCAACGTCGCCAGGTGGGGACTGCGCGAGTGGTACGTGCTCACCTTCCTGATGGGCGCGTACTTCGTGGGCGGCCAGATCTTCGAGTACTACAACCTGGTCACCCACGACGGTCTGACGCTGTCGTCGTCGGCGTACGGCTCGGTCTTCTACATGACGACCGGCTTCCACGGCCTGCACGTGACCGGCGGGCTCATCGCCTTCCTGTTCGTCCTGGGCCGCACCTACGCCGCCAAGCGCTGGACCCACGAGCAGGCGACCAGCGCGATCGTCGTGTCCTACTACTGGCACTTCGTCGACGTGGTCTGGATCGGCCTGTTCGGCGTGATCTACCTGCTCGACCTGTAGCCTCTGCCCGACTTCCACCGACATGACCCGAACGGGGATATCCGTGAAAAGGTTCACCGCATGGCGACGGCGCCCGTGGGCGGGCTACGCCGTCGTGCTGGCGGCCCTGGCGGCGATCGGGGCGATCTACGCCGGATTCTCGCCGCGCACCGACCCTGCCGAGGCGGCCCACTCCGCGCAGGCCGCCGCCGACCTGGCCAACGGCCGGCAGCTCTACAACAAGAACTGCGCCAGCTGCCACGGACCCAACGCCGAGGGCACCCGGGACGCCCAGGGCCGCCCGCTGGCGCCCAGCCTGATCGGCGTCGGCGCGGCCTCGGTCGACTTCCAGGTCTCCACGGGCCGCATGCCCGCGATGAACCCCGGCGCGCAGATGCCGCGCAAGGAGCCGATCCCGGAGTTCAACACCAACATCCCGACCGACTTCCACGACCCCGAGCAGCGGGAGCGGGCCGAGAAGCAGAAGGCCCAGGCCGAGAAGAACCTGGCCGACCTGCGCAACTACATCCAGTCGCTGGGCGGCGGGCCCGAGGTGCCCAGCGCCGCGATGGTCGACCCCGAGGGCGGTGACGTCGCGCTCGGCGGCAAGCTGTTCCGCACCAACTGCGCCCAGTGCCACAACTTCGTCGGCTCCGGCGGCGCGCTGACCGGCGGCAAGTACGCCCCGCCGCTCAGCGACGACGACGTCACCCCGACGCAGATCTACGAGGCGATGCTGACCGGGCCGCAGGCCATGCCGGTGTTCAACGACACCACCCTGACCCCGGAGCAGAAGAAGGCGATCATCGCCTACGTGGTGCAGACCCGCGAGGAGCCCAACCCCGGCGGTAACGGCCTGGGCCGCATCGGCCCGGTGGCCGAGGGCCTGACCGGCTGGCTGGTCGGCATGTCGATGCTGGTCCTGGCGGCGATGTGGCTGACCGCCAAGAAGCCCAAGAAGCTGAAGAAGTCATGAGCGACAACAACACCGGCTCGAACGAGCCCATGGAGCCCGGCGACGCCGTCCACGAGGAACAGCAGTCGCCCAAGCGCAAGGTCGGCACCCCGACCCAGGGCGGCCGGCTGCTGGCCACCGACGAGTCCGAGCCCGCCCCGCAGGGCGCCGGCGCCGAGCTCGACGAGGCCGCCGCCAAGCGGGCCGAGCGCGTGGTCGCGGCGTTCTTCCTGCTCGCCGCGCTGGCCAGCGTCGGGTTCATCGCCGCGTACGTGTGGAGCGGGACCCAGGGCCCCAACGGCATGCACGGCCTGGACGACGCGCGCGCCTCCAACTACGCCCTGGGCGCCTGCATGACCGTGGCGATGCTGGCCATGGCCATCGGCGTGACCATCTGGGTGCGCCGGCTCATGACCAGCAAGCAGATCGTCCAGCAGCGCGGGAACCTGCACTCCGACGAGGCCACCCGGGCCGAGTTCGAGACCAACTTCATGGCCGGGGCCGCCGACAGCGCGGTCACCAGGCGGCCGCTGCTGCGCCGCACCCTGCTGCTGGCCGCCGCCCCGCTGGGCCTGGCCCCGCTGGTGCTGCTGCGCGACCTCGGCCCGCTGCCGGAGAAGCGGCTGCGCCACACGTTCTGGGGCGAGGCCGTCAAGGAGGCCAAGAAGCACGGCAGGCCGGGCGTCCGCCTGGTGGTGGACGGCACCGACCGGGCGCTGCGGGTCAGCGACTTCGCCACTCCCGGCTCCATGATCACGGTGCTGCCGGAGGGGGTCGAGAAGTCGCACCACGCGCTGAACGAGATCGCCAAGTCGGTCACCATCCTGATCAACGTCCCCGCCGACAAGTTCAAGCCGGTCAAGGGGCGGGAGAACTGGCACGTGGGCGGGATCGTCGCCTACTCCAAGATCTGCACGCACGTGGGCTGCCCGGCGGCCCTGTACGAGCAGACCACGCACCACATCCTGTGCCCGTGCCACCAGTCCACGTTCGACGCCACCGATGGCGCCAAGGTCATCTTCGGTCCGGCGGCCAGGCCCCTGCCGCAGCTTCCGCTGTCGGTCGACGACGAGGGGTACCTGATCGCCACCGATGACTTCCCCGAGCCGATCGGTCCGAGCTTCTGGGAGCGCGGATGAGCACGCAGAGCACGCCCCCCAAGGCGGTCTCCGGGCCGCTGAACTTCCTGGACGACCGGCTCGGATCCACCACCTTCTTCCGCCGGAACATGAAGAAGGTGTTTCCGGACCACTGGTCGTTCATGCTGGGCGAGATCGCCCTCTACTCGTTCGTCATCCTGCTGCTCACCGGGACCTTCCTGACCCTGTGGTTCCAGCCGAGCATGCACGAGGTGGTGTACGAGGGCTCCTACACCAAGCTCAACGGTGTGGAGATGTCGCAGGCGTACGCCTCCACCCTGCACATCAGCTTCGACGTGCGGGGCGGCCTGCTGATGCGGCAGATGCACCACTGGGCCGCGATCCTGTTCATGTGCGCGATCGCCGCGCACATGCTGCGGGTGTTCTTCACCGGCGCCTACCGCAAGCCGCGTGAGCTGAACTGGCTGATCGGCATCGGGCTGTTCACCCTGGGCATGGTGGAGGGCCTGTTTGGCTACTCGCTGCCGGACGACCTGCTGTCGGGCACCGGTCTGCGGATCACCCAGGGCGTCGCCGAGTCGATCCCGGTGGTCGGCACCTACATCTACATGTTCCTGTTCGGCGGCGAGTTCCCGCACGGCACCGACGGCGAGATCATCCCGCGCCTGTTCACCCTGCACGTGCTGCTGATCCCCGGCGTCATCCTGGCGCTGGTCACCGCCCACATGATGATCATGTGGCACCAGAAGCACACCCAGATGCCCGGCCCCGGCCGCACCAACGACAACGTGGTGGGCTACCCGTTCTACCCGGTGTTCATGGCCAAGACCGGCGCGTACTTCCTGTTCACCTTCGGGGTGGTGGCGCTGCTGGCCACGTTCGCCCAGATCAACCCGATCTGGCTGTTCGGGCCCTACGACCCGGGCGCCATCTCGGCCGGCTCCCAGCCGGACTGGTACATGGGCGTGCTGGAGGGCGCGCTGCGCATCATGCCGAACTGGGAGACCACCGCGTTCGGCCACACCATCAGCTGGAACGTGCTGATCCCGGCGACGGTGCCGCTCGGCATCATCTTCGGCGGCGCGGCGGCGTGGCCGTTCATCGAGCAGTGGGTCACCGGGGACCGGCGTTCGCACCACCTGGTGGAGCGTCCGCGCAACGCCCCGGTCCGCACCGGCGTGGGCATGGCCGCCGTCACCTTCTACGGCCTGCTGTGGCTGGCCGGCGGCAACGACGTGATCGCCGAGCGGTTCCACGTGTCGCTGTTCGCCACGACCTGGTTCTTCCGGGTGGCGGTCTTCGTGGGCCCGGTGCTGGCGTTCATCATCACCAAGCGGATCTGCCTGGGCCTGCAGCGCAAGGACGCCGCCGTCATGCACCACGGCGTCGAGGCGGGCATCATCCTGATGTCGCCGGAGGGCGCGTTCAGCGAGAAGCACGAGGCGCCGACGGAGGAGGAGCGGGCGGTCATCCTCAGCAAGGAGAACAAGTCCCCCGCCCTGCGGCCCGTCGACGACAGCGGCATCCCCGCGCCCGGCAGCAAGGGCCCGCTGGGCCACCTGCGGGGCCGGCTGCACCGCTACTGGACCTTCGACGACGTTCCCGTGGAGGAGCACGACCACCACGAGGAGCACCACGAGGTCGAGGAGGGCGCGGGCGTCCGCAAGGAACTGACCCGCTGACCGCCCGATTCCTGAACGAGCCCGTCACCGCCACCGGTGGCGGGCTCGTTCGTACGCTGGAGCCGACATGACCAAGACGCTCGTGGTGACGAACGACTTCCCGCCCCGGCCGGGAGGGATCCAGGCGTTCGTGCACAACCTGGCGGTGCGCCGGCCCCCCGGCTCGGTGGTGGTGTACGCGCCCGCGTGGAAGGGGGACGCCGCCTTCGACGCGGCACAGCCGTTCCCGGTGGTGCGCCACCCCACGTCACTGATGCTGCCGGAGCCGTCGGTGCTGCGGCGGGCCGGGCAGATCGCCCGGTCGGAGGGCTGCGACTCGGTGGTGTTCGGGGCGGCGGCCCCGCTCGGGCTGCTGGCCCCGGCGCTGCGGCGGCACGGGGTGCGGCGGTTCGTGGGGATCACCCACGGGCACGAGGCGGGCTGGGCGGCGCTGCCGGTGGCGCGGCGGGTGCTGCGCCGGATCGGGGACGGCGTGGACGTGCTCACCTACCTGGGGGAGTACACCCGGTCCCGGATGGCGGCGGCGCTGTCGCCGCAGGCGGTGGCCCGGATGGCGCGGCTGGCGCCGGGGGTGGACGAGAAGACCTTCTTCCGGGGCTGCGGGGGCGAGGAGATCCGGCGGCGGCACGGGCTGGGGGACCGGCCGGTGGCGGTGTGCGTGTCGCGGCTGGTGCCCCGCAAGGGACAGGACGCGCTGATCCACGCCTGGCCCGCGGTGCTGCGCCGGGTGCCGGACGCGGCGTTGCTGCTGGTCGGCGGCGGTCCGTACCGGCCGGCGCTGGAGCGGCTCGCCGCCGAACGCGGGGTTGTGGACTCGGTGTTCCTCACCGGGAGCGTGCCGTGGGAGGAACTGCCGGCCCACTACGACGCGGGCGACGTGTTCGCGATGCCGTGCCGGACACGGCGGCGCGGCCTGGACGTGGAGGGCCTCGGCATCGTGTACCTGGAGGCGTCGGCGACCGGGCTGCCGGTGGTGGCGGGGAACTCGGGGGGCGCGCCGGACGCGGTCCTCGACGGCGAGACCGGTCTGGTGGTCGACGGCCGTTCGGTGCGCGCGGTGGCCGAGGCGGTGGCGGGGCTGCTGGCCGACCCCGGGCGGGCGCGGGCGATGGGCGACCGGGGCCGGGCCTGGGTGGAGCGGGACTGGCGGTGGGACGTCCAGGCCGCGCGCCTGGACGCCCTCCTCGCCTGAGCCGTCCCCCTACGTCCCTACGGTCCGGCCCCGGTCCCGGTCACTCCTGGTGGTACCGGCGACGGTGCAGAGTCAGGGCGGTCGTGGCGGCCCCCAGCAGCAGGCCCCCGACGGCGGAGGCCATGAGCGCCGTCGGCGACGACCCGCCGGGCGGGACGGGGGAGTCGCCGGAGGCCGGGAGCGCGTCCACTTCGGCCACGGGGACGGTGCTCGTGCCCTGCCGCCGCTCGGCCGGGGCCGGGCAGTCCGGCGTGGGCCTGGCGGGGTTCTGCGGCGCCTCGGACGGCTTCTGCGGCCGCCCCGCCGGAGCCGTCGCACCGCCGCCGCCCGCCGCGGCACCGCCGGTGAAGTCGACGTCGGAGCAGGAGTAGAACGCCTCCGGGCTGTCGGAGCGCTGCCAGATCGCGTAGATCAGGTGCCGTCCGCTCTTGCCCCGCGGCAGCGTCCCGGTGAACGTGTAGGAGCCGCCCGCCAGCGCCGGGTCGGTCACCGTGAGGAACGGGCGGTCCTCCAGGTCGGCCCAGCGCAGCGGCTTGGTCGGGTCGTAGCCGTCCCGTGTCACGTACAGCTCGAACGAGCCCCGGTGCGGCGCGGTCGCCTTGTAGCGGAACTCGTGGCGGGCGCCGGCGGTCAGCCGGGTGGCGGGCCAGTCGGCGCGGGCCAGGTCCAGCCCCTTGTACTTGTCCCGCCCCGCGCTGCACAGCTTGCCGTCCGGGATGATCTGCCGGTGCCGGCCGGCGGCGTCGGCGATGTTGACCTCGTGCCAGTCGTAGATGGCCTGCGTGCCGCCGAGGGCGACGGCGGCCTTGCACGCGGCCGACGTCGGCGACTCGGGGTTCTCCTGCCGGCAGGTGAACGAACGGCTGGCCGGGTTCTGCATCGAGCCGTGCGCCAGGGCCGGGGCCGCGGTGAGGCCGAGCAGTCCCGTCGCGCCCAGGGCGGCGGCGAGGACGGTCGTTCCACGTCGTCGGGTCATCGGGTATCCCTCCGGTGATCGGGATGGGCGGCGGCGGGTCCGTTCGGAAACCTAGACCGCCGGAGGGGCGGGGCCGCGGGCGCTTAGCCGCGCTTAAGCCTGCGCTACGCCGATGTTGATCCGGCCGGGCAGCCGGGGTCGTGCAGTTCGAACCACACCAGCCGGCCGGTGGCGGTGCGGCGGCTGCCCCACTGCTTGGCGAGCAGGTCCACGATGAGCAGGCCGCGCCCGCTCTCCCCGTCGGCGGCGGTGTCGGGGCGGGGCGCCGGGACCGAGTCCGCGCCCACGTCGTGGACCTCGCCGCGGACGATCTGCCCGACGTGGTGCAGGGCGATCTCGACGGTGGCCGAGTCGGTGTGCACGATGGCGTTGGCGGCGACCTCGTCGAGCAGCAGCACGGCGTCGTCCTGGACGGAGCAGCCGCGCAGCACGGCGGACGCGAAGGCGCGCACCTCGGCCAGCTCGGCCGGGTCGCCCCTGAAGGCCCTCCGGTGAACCCCGTCGTGTGCCACACCCCGTCCTTCCCATGCCGTTCCGCGATCGGGCGTACGGCACGTTCCACACCCTGGGCGGCGCTCCCTCCGCCGCCGTGGTGCAACCGAACGTAACACTACGCTCTCGATCCGCTGCGGGCGGTGCTTTCGGCCGCCCCCGATGCGCTACGGTGCGCCGCCGCACCGCCGCGAGCGCGTGCCGCCGACGGGAAAGCCCGAATCCGTCCGGGTATGAATCCATTATCGTCGCGCGGCATGCGGCATGTCATCGGATCTCCGGATGATTTTCCGCGGTCCGTTCGCCGCTAACGTTGGCGCCGTTCCATTCCGGATCGGACGGGGGTGCCCGATGAACGAGAAACTGGCGCAGGAACTCGTCGCCATGGCCGAGGCCGACCACGCCGCGGTGCGCAAAGGGCTCAGCGACGACTTCGCCGAACAGCTCGAATGGCGCCGGCTGACCGCCGAGCACGGCGACCGGCTCATGCGGATCATGGACGAGCACGGCTGGCCGGTGGCCGACGAGGTCGGCGCGGAGGCCGCGCGCGCCGCCTGGCTGATCGCCCAGCACGCCGACCGGCAGCTGGAGGTGCAGCGGCGGGCCCTGCGGCTGATGGAGCGGGCGGTGGCCGAGGGCCGGGCCGGGGTCCGCGAGCTGGCGTTCCTGCGCGACCGGGTCCGGGTGAACGAGGGCCGCCCGCAGCTCTACGGCACCCAGATCGCCGGGGTGCGGGACGGCGCCCCCGTGCCCTGGCCCTGCGAGGACCCCGAGCGGATGGACGCCCGGCGCGCCGAGGTCGGCATCCTGCCGTTCGCCGAGCACGTCGCCCGGCACGCCCCGGAACGGAAATCGTGACGGCATTTCCGCGATCCCGTCATCGGGAATTCATTCCGCCCTGATATGATGGGCCGAAGAGAACGCGAATTAACGATTGGCATCGTCGGTCCACGCCCTCGGGGAAAGGACTCGAGGCGATGCGGGGACCCGATCGGACCGCACTGCCGGCGGCGGCCCGCGCGGCGCGTCCGGAGCCGTCCGGTGAATCGCGGTTGCGCGGCGGGCGGGCCGGGCGGCAGAGTGCCGGGCATGGATCCCGCAGAGCCGCGCAGCGTGGCGGACGTCCGCAGGCTCGAGGAGCTGGGGCGGCCGATGAGGTTCCTGTTCTTCTGGGGGCATCGGCCGTCGCGGTCGGGCGAGGCCGGCCGGGGCTGCCTCAGCCAGTGGTGGGAGTGCCCGTTCACCGTCGACGGCGTCACCTACCGCAGCGCCGAGCACTGGATGATGGCGCACAAGGCGCGGCTGTTCGGCGACGAGCGGGCGTTCGGGCGGATCATCGAGGCCGGGAGCCCGGCGGAGGCCAAGCGGCTCGGGCGCGAGGTGGCCGGGTTCGACGAGGAGACGTGGGCGGCGCACCGCTGGGAGATCGTGGTGTCCGGGAACGTCGCCAAGTTCGGGCAGAACCCCGGGCTCGGCGCCTATCTGCTCGGCACCGGCGGGCGGATCCTGGTGGAGGCGAGCCCGCTGGACCGCGTCTGGGGGATCGGGCTGGCCGCCGACGACGAGCGGGCGTCCTCGCCGGCCCGCTGGCAGGGCCTCAACCTGCTGGGGTTCGCCCTGATGGAGGCGCGCTCCCGGCTGCGCGCCTCCTGATCAGGCGGATCGATCACCGGTGTGGAGGAGGAGGCCGCGCCGGCACCCCCGGGCTTCGGATTCCACGCCGCCCGTTCCGTGCGGGGCGGGGATCCGGTCGTCGTCGGCGGCCTGGCGCCCAGGGTGGGGGAGTCTGGAGGTGGGCGCCGGTGGTGCTGTGGCCGCCTGGCCGGATCGGATGTGAGCGTGGACGGGGGTGCCGGACGCGGTCCGGTGGTACGGCCGGCCGTACCGAGGAGGGGGCGTGGGCCTGACCAGGATCGCCTCCATGGACTCCTCCTCGGTGATGCCGGTGACCGGCCGCACCAGCGACGTTAGGTGCGGGACCGGCCGTCCGCACGTCTCTTAGTCCTGTCTTAAGGATGAGCTGAGCTTGCCCTAAGCCGCGCGCAGGCCGTGGGCGCCGGCGAGCTCGAACCACACCACGCGGCCCCGCGGCAGGCGCCGGGTGCCCCAGTCGGTGGCGAGCATGCTGACCAGCAGCAGCCCGCGGCCCGCCTCGCGGGACCAGTCCGGCGGGGGCGGCGTCCCGGGCCGCCGCGGCGGGCCGGCGTCGCAGACCTCCGCCCGGAGCGCGCCGGGCCGGATCCGGATCACCACCTCGAACGCCCCGCCGGGCCGGCCGGAGTCGCTGTGCAGCACGGCGTTGGCGGCCACCTCGTCCAGCAGCAGCACGAAGTCGGCCGCCGCCGGGCGGCCCGGCGGCAGCGCCCGGCGGGCGAACCGGCGGACCTCCGCCAGCGCACCCGGCTCGCCCCGGAACGTCCTGCGGTGGACCTGCTCGTCCATCGGTCCCTCCTCATGGATCGCCGAGCGACCGCACCGGCACGATAAACCGGGACACTTCGTCGGAAAGGTGCCTTATGCGGCATTTAAGAGTGCCGACAGGAAGGGATAACCCCGGCGTCGCCGGGCCCGCGGCGACAGGTGAACGGCGCGCGGCATTCCTGTGAGGCGGACGCCTGGAACGGCCGGAAAGGGCGTATGCTCCGGAACCGTCAGGGCGTTGCCGGGGCGGAGCGGGCTCGGGTACCGTCCCCTCCGCGCCCTGGCGCGCACGCCTCACTGGAACGTCATCGCGGGACCTCACCGTCGTTCGCCGTCTCCGCCTCCTTGTCGAGGAGAGGGAATGGCACGACGCCCACCCCCGGATCCATCGGATCCCTTCCGGGAGTTCTGGGAACATCCGGGCCGTTCGTCCCGGCGTTCCGGGCGGCGTCCGGGCGCCCGCCGCACGGACTCCCGGCATGCGGGCGCACGGCACGGACGGCACGCCCGCCCGGACGCCGCGCCGCCCCGCGCCCGTGTGCGCACCGCCGCCCGCCCCGGGGACCCGCGCCGCCGTCCGGTGGACGGGCTGCGGGCCGGATCGCTCGTGGTGACCTTCGCGGTCGGCGTGGCGCTGCTGGCCGTGGTCGAGAATGCGCTGATCAACGGCGGTGTCACCGGCCTGTCCGGGACCGGTGCGACCGGAGCGCAGGCCACCGCCCCGCAGGGCCGCGCCCGGGAGGTCCGCCGCCCCCGGGACAGGACGTCCGAGCCCGAGCGGACCCTCGACGACCGGGTCCGGGAACTGACGCTCCGGCTGCGCGGCCCGATCGCCCGGCGCTCCTACGGCGGGGACCGCCCGCCGCTGCACGGCGCGATCCGGTTCAGCCGCGACCGCGCCTGGGCGTTCGGGACCACCGCGATCCCCGTGCCCGAGGACCGGGCGGCGATGCCCCAGGTCGCGCTGTACATCGCGGAGTGGACGGGGCAGACCTGGCGGATCGCGCTGTCGGGGACCGAGGAGTTCGACGCGCTGCTGACCCGGGTCCCCGCGGAGATGATGCCCGCCGACGAGCGGCGCACGCTGGCGCGGTTCAGCGCCGGAACGGCCCGCCCCGACCAGGCCCGGGGGCTGATGCTGCCCTGGCGGGCCGGGCAGAGCTGGTTCATGACGGCGGCCGCCGCCGACGGCCCGGCGGCCCGCCCGCTGGGCGCGCTGGCGTTCCGCGGCGGCGACGGCCGGGTGCTGGCGGCCGGGCCGGGGCGCCTGTACCGGTTCTGCGCCGACCGGCCGGGCCGCGGGATGGTGCTGGTGATCCATCCGGACGGGCTGGCCAGCACGTACTACCACCTGACGGACGTGACCGGCGTCCGCGACGGCGGCCTGGTGGAGCGCGGCGCCCCGCTGGGCCGGATCGGCACCGACCGGCCGTGCGGGGGCGCGCCGGTCGACCGCGCGCAGGTCCGGTTCGGGCTGCGCACCGGCAACGAGGACCTGCCGATCGACGGCCTGCCCATCGGCGGCTGGATCTTCCGCGAACGCGCCCGGCCGCTGATCGGCTGGGCCGAGCGCGGGCTGCTGCAGGTCCTGCCGGGCACGCCGCTGCGCAACTTCGGACCGGACGCACCGGACGACCCCGCCCCCGGGCGGAGCCCGCGGCCGGACGGCTCACCGGACCTGCCGGACCTGCCGGAGGTGCCGGGCCCGCCGGACCCGCCGGGACGGCCCGGCGACGACCAGGAGAGGAACCCCAATGCAGACCCGTGACAATGACCGGCCCCTGATGCCCCGGTGGGCCATGCGCCTGATGGCCGTGCTGGCGGTGGTGGTGCTCGTCGGCGCGGCCACCCCGCCCGGGGCCGCCGCCTCCGCCGCGGTCCAGCGGTTCCTGATCTTCTACGCCGGGGTGTTCGCCCTGCTGGGGATGTCGGCGGCGGTGGTCAGCGGGCTGATCGCCACCGAACGGCTGATCCTGCAGATCGGGCACCGGGTGCTCGCCCAGGCGGCGCACCGGGCCGCGTCGCTGGTCGCGTTCACCTTCCTGGTCGCGCACTTCACGGTGAAGACCCTGGACGGGCAGGTCGCCGCGGCGCAGATCGTGGTGCCCGGGGCCGGGCCGGTCGGCCTGGGCGCGGTGGCCTTCGACCTGACCCTGGTGGTGGTCGTGACCGGGGTGCTGCGGGCGCGGTTCGCCGCCTCCACCCGGCCCTGGCTGTGGCGGGTCTTCCACATCACCGCGTACGCGGCCTGGCCGGTGGCGATCGTGCACGGGCTCACCGCGGGCCGGCAGCCCGCCGACTGGGTGGTGCTGGGCTACGTGCTGTGCGCGCTCGCCGTGGCGATGGCCGCGTTCACCCGGCTGCTGGTGACGGTCCGGCCGCGCCAGGTGCCGCGGATGGTCGGCGACGCCTTCCCGCAGGATCCGGTCGCCGAACGGACCAGCGTCCGGCGCAGGCAGAACGCGATGCGCTGACCGTTCCGGCAACAGCCGAAGAATCGTCCTCCCGGTGCCGCCCCAGAGCGGCACCGCGCTTCGGCGTGCGCTCCGGAGAATGGTCGTGGAACGCCCCGTATTTCTTGGCGAATTTCTGGTTCTCCGGTGAACGGGAAGACGCCGCGGGCCGTACCAGAAGGCGACCGTGAAAAGCGGAAGGGAGGACGGTGTCATGAGAATGTGGGACCGCGGCGGCCGGCGGCGTTCCGGGCGGCGGCTCGGGCGGCGCGGCGAACTGCTCTTCCTGGCCGGCACCCTGGTGGCCTCCGGGGCGGCGCTGCTGGTGGTGCTGAGCCCGCCGCGCACGCCGGCCGACGGCGGCACCCTGACCGGGGGCTCGGGCACCGTCCAGACCCGGTGGGGACCGCTCACCGAGCAGGACCGGGAGCTGATCACCAAGGTCAGGCAGGCGGGCCTGTGGGAGGCGCCGTCGGGCCAGCAGGCCCAGCAGCGCGCCGCCAGCCCGCGGGTCAAGGAGATCGGCGCGAACATCGCCACCGAGCACCTGGCCCTCGACGAGGACGTGCGGCGGGTGGCCGCCCAGCTCGACGTGGTGCTGCCCAGCGAGCCCAGCCGCGAGCAGCAGCAGTGGATGAACGAGCTGTCGCAGCTGTCCGGGGCCGCCTACGACCGGCATTTCGTGTTCCGCCTGCGCGCGGCGCACGGCAAGGTCTTCGCCCTCATCGCGGCGGTGCGCGCGAACACCGCGAACGATGTCGTGCGCGATTTCTCGGTCCGCGCGAACGCCGCCGTCCTGCGGCACATGTCATATCTGGAGAGCACCGGACTGGTCGATTACTCGACCCTTTCCTGACCCCGACCGGAGGAGGAATCCATGCGACGCGAAAAGGGCATGGCCGCGCTGGTGGCGGCGCTGTCGGTGATCGCCGTGGGCGCCCAGGCGCCCGCCGGCGCGATGGCGGCGACCGCGTTCGCCCCGATCTCGGCCCCCAGCCCCGGCCAGAGCGGGGCGCCCGACCAGGACGAGTCACCGGACCAGGGGGACGGCACCGGCGACCAGAACACCGGTGATCAGAACACCGGCGACCAGAACGTCGGCGACCAGAACGGCGACGGCCAGGACGACGGTCAGAACGACGGCGACCAGAACGACGGCGGCGAGGACGCCGGCGGGGAGGACAACGCCGGGGACGGCGGTGAGGTGCTCGACAACGGGCCGGACGAGGACGACTTCGTGGACATCCGCAGCGTCCAGCCCAACGTGGACCGGCCCCGGTTCCGCCGCGGCGGATCCCGGGGCTCGTTCACCTCGCGCTGCGGCCGCAACGAGAACGGGCACTTCAACTCCGACAACTTCATCGTCGCGCCCGGCGTCGCCAACGGCGCCCACCACACCCACGACTACGTCGGCAACCTGTCCACCGACGGGTTCTCCACCGACGAGAGCCTGGCGGCGGCCGGCACCACCTGTGCCCGCGGCGACAGGTCCACCTACTTCTGGCCGGTGCTGCGGCTGCGCGGCCAGGAGGACACCACCCCCCAGGCCGAGCAGAGCGCCCGTGACGGCAACGTCGGCCGGATCCTCACCCCCGCCTCGGTGAGCCTGCGGTTCCAGGGCAACCCGCGCAGCAGGGTCACCGCCATGCCGCGGTTCCTGCGGGTCATCACCGGGGACGCCAAGTCCGTCACCAACGGCCCCGGCAACGCCCGGGCCCAGTGGACCTGCACCGGGTTCACCGATCGGGTGCTGACCGACAAGTACCCGCTGTGCCCGGACGGCAGCCGGGTGATGCGGATCCTGGACTTCCCCAGCTGCTGGGACGGCGAGAACGTGGACTCGGCCAACCACCGCACCCACATCGTCTTCCCCGAGGAGAACGGCGAGTGCCCGGACGGCACCAGGGCGGTCCCGCAGCTGCGGATGACCATCACCTACAACGTGCCGAACGAGCCGCTGGCGTTCGCGCTGGACAGCTTCCCCGAGGAGCGGCACGCGCCGATCACCGACCACGCCGACTTCGAGAACGTGATGCCCGACCGGCTGATGCGCTTCGCGGTGGACTGCATCAACCAGGGCCGCAACTGCTGACAGCCGCGGTGAACCCTTTTCGCCGAGCCCACCGAGATCGGCCCGGACGGACGGGCGGCGTCCCGGCGCACCGCCACGGGTGTCGAGGCCGGACACGGGCGATGGTGAAAAGGGTTCAGTGCGTAGGATCGTCGGCATGGACGTCGTGATCGCCGGGGGCCACGGGAAGATCGCGCTGCGGCTGGAGCGGATCCTGTCCGCCCGGGGCGACCGGGTGAAGGGCCTGATCCGCAATCCGGACCATGCCGGCGACCTGCGCGCCGCGGGCGCCGAACCGCTGGTGCTCGACCTGGAGCGGGCGTCCGCCGACGAGGTGGCCGCCGCCCTGGAGGGCGCCGACGCGGCGGTGTTCGCCGCCGGGGCCGGGCCCGGCAGCGGCGCCGCCCGCAAGGACACCGTCGACCGCGCCGCGTCGGTGCTGCTGGCGGACGCCGCGCAGCGCGCCGGCGTCCGCCGTTTCCTGCAGATCTCCTCGATGGGCGCGGGCAGACCGCCCCGGCCCGGAAGCGACGAGGTGTGGGCCGCCTACCTGCGCGCCAAGGGGGCGGCGGAGGACGACCTGCGCGCCCGCGACCTGGACTGGGTGATCCTGCGCCCGGGCCGGCTCACCGACGACCCGGGCACCGGCCTGGTCACGCTGGCCGAGCCGGAGGTGGGGCACTTCGACGTCCCCCGCGACGACGTGGCCGCGGTGCTCGCCGCCCTGCTGGACGCCCCGCACGTGCGGCGCCGCACCCTGGAACTGGTGGGCGGGACGACCCCGGTCGCCGAGGCCGTCGCCGCCCTGTGAACCGTCCGGGCCGGGCCCGGCTCAGGAGTACAGCGCCTCGATCTCGTCGGCGAAGTCCCTGATCACCACGTTCCGCTTCACCTTGAGCGACGGGGTCAGGTGACCGCTCTCCTCGGTGAAGTCCACGCTCAGGATCCGGTACTTCTTGATCGCCTCGGCCTTGCTGACGCTCTTGTTGGCCTCGGCCACCGCCGCGTCGATCGCCGCGATCACGTCCGGGTCCTCGCGCAACTGGTCGACCGTCAGGTCCTCGGGCTTGCCGTGGGCCTTCAGCCACGGCCCGGCCGCCTCGGCGTCCAGCGTGATCAGCGCGCTGATGAACTTGCGCCCGTCGCCGACCACCAGGCACTGGCTGACCAGCGGGTGCGCCCGCAGCCGGTCCTCCAGCGGGGCGGGCGCCACGTTCTTGCCGCCCGCGGTCACCAGGATCTCCTTCTTGCGCCCGGTGATCTTCAGGAAGCCGTCCTCGTCGAGGGCGCCGAGGTCGCCGGTGTGGAACCAGCCGTCCTCGATCGCCTCCTTGGTGGCGGTCTCGTTGTGCCAGTAGCCGCGCAGCACGTTCACGCCCTTGACCAGCACCTCGCCGTCGTCGGCGATCCGGATGCCGACGCCGGGCAGCGGCTTGCCGACGGTGCCGATGCGCAGCGCGCTGGGCCGGTTGACGGTGGCGGGGGCGGTGGTCTCGGTCAGGCCGTAGCCCTCCAGGATGGTGATGCCGACGCCGCGGAAGAAGTGGCCGAGCCGCTCACCGAGCGCCGCGCCGCCGGACACCGCGTAGGTGACCTGCCCGCCGACCGCGGCCCGCAGCTTGCGGTAGACCAGCGCGTCGAACACCCGGTGCTTGACCTTCAGGCCCAGGCCCGCCCCGCCGGGGGCGTCCAGCGCCTTGCTGTAGGCGATGGCGACCTCGGCGGCCTTGTGGAAGATCTTGCCCTTGCCCTCGGCGATGGCCTTCTGCTCGGCGCCGTTGTAGACCTTCTCGAACACCCGCGGCACCGCCAGCAGGAACGTCGGCCGGAAGCTCCCCAGGTCGGGCAGCAGGTTCGGGATGTCGCTGTGCCCGAGCACGATCCCGGCCTCGACGGTCAGCACCTGGATCAGCCGGGCGAACACGTGCGCCAGCGGCAGGAACAGCAGCGTCTGCGACCCCTCGATGGCGATCTCGTTCAGCGCGCCCTCGATGGCGTTGCGGCTGGTCTCCAGGAAGTTGGCGTGGGTCAGCTCGCAGCCCTTGGGCCGGCCGGTGGTGCCCGAGGTGTAGATGACGGTGGCCAGGTCGGCGGCCTTGCGGGAGGCGCGCCGCTCGGTGAGCGTCTCGTCGGAGACCTCGGCGCCCTGCCCGGTCAGCTCGGCGACCGCGCCGCCGTCGATGCTCCACACGTGCGCCAGCCCGGTGAGCCCGTCGCGGACCTGGGCGAGGGTCTCCAGGTGGGCGTCGTGCTCGACGATCAGCGCCTTGGCGCCGGAGTCGGAGACGATCCACTCGATCTGCTCGGCGGAGGAGGTCTCGTAGATCGGGACGGTGACCCCGCCGGCCGCCCAGACGGCGTAGTCCAGCAGCGTCCACTCGTACCGGGTGCGGGACATCAGCGCCACCCGGTCGCCGGGCTCCACGCCCGCCGCGATCAGGCCCTTGGCCACCGCGGAGATCTCGGCCGCGAACTCGGCCGCGGTCACCGCGCTCCACGTGTCGCCGGACTTGCGGCGCAGCACGACCCGGCCCGGTTCGGCCTCGGCGCGGGAGAACGGCGCGTCGGTCAAGGTGGTGGAGTCCGGTACCTCCACCATGGCGGGGACGCTGAACTCGCGCACGGTCACTCCTCCATTGAGCACGGCAAACGACCTGATGGGACGCTACCGCCTTCCGCTACCCGTTGGTAGCCTCGGGCGCAAGAACCCGTTCACAATCACGTCACATTCGCGCCGTCCCGCCGTTCCGGCGCACCCGGGACCGTTCCTGCCGATCCCGGCGCCTTATCCGCACCGCCCGTCCTAGGCTGGACGGCACATCGCAGGCGCGCCCGGGCAGGCCGCCCGGGCCGTCGGGCGGGCACGCCCGCCCGGCACGGCAATGCGGAGGGGCCATGGCGCTGCTCGAGGTGATCGCGCTCGATGACGCCGACGCCCGTGCGGCCGAGCGGGGCGGCGCCGACCGGATCGAGGTCGTCGCCGACATGGCCGCCGGCGGGCTGACGCCCGACCCGGAGGCCGTCGCCCGGATCCGCCGGGCGACCGCGCTGCCCATGCGGGCGATGCTGCGCGCCAACTCCGGGTTCCGCACCACCCCGCCCGAGCTGGACCGGCTGCGCCGCGCCGCCGGGGACCTGCGGCGGGCCGGGGTGGACGGGTTCGTGTTCGGCTTCCTGGACGCCTCGGGCGCGGTGGACCTGGCCGCCGCCGCCAAGCTGGCCGCGGTCGCCGACCCGCTGCCGTGGACGTTCCACCGGGCGATCGACCACGCCGCCGACCCCGGCGCGGTGTGGCGGGCGCTGCTGGAGTTCGGCGGCACCCTGGACACCGTGCTGACCGCCGGTTCCCCGCGCGGCCTGGACGCCGGGGTGGAGGCGCTGGTGCGGCGCGCCGCCGGGGACGCCGCGGCGGCCCGGATGATCATGGCGGGCGGCGGGCTGCGCCGCCGGCACGTGGCCCCGCTGGCGGCCGCCGGGATCGGCGCGTTCCACGTCGGCGGCGCGGTGCGGCCGGACGGCTCCTGGGCCGCCCCGGTGGACGCCGGGCTGGTCCGCGAGTGGCGGGCGCTGGTCTCGGCGGGCACCGCGGGCTGACCCGCCGTCGCGGGGACGCGTCCCGGACCCCGGGCGTACGGGCCATCCGGACAAACGGGCCTTATTGTCAGGGCATGCGGATCCATGTGGTGAGCGACGTCCACGGCAACGCGGAGGCCCTCGAACGCGCCGGCGACGGGGCCGACGTCTTCATCTGCCTGGGCGACCTCATCTTGTTCATCGACTACGCCGACCACGGACAGGGCATCTTCGCCGAGCTGTTCGGCCGCGAGAACGCCGACCGCCTCATCGCGCTGCGCACCGAGAAGCGGTTCGACGAGGCCCGCGAGTTCTCCCGGCGCATGTGGGACTCCCTGGAGGGCGGCGCCTGGCCGCACATCGAACGCTCGGTGCGCCGCCAGTACGCCGAGCTGTTCAAGGCCATGCCCGCTCCGGCGTACCTCACCTACGGCAACGTCGACATCCCCGCGATGTGGGGCGACTACCTGCGCGACGGGCACCGGGTGCTCGACGGGGAGGTCGCCGAGATCGGCGGGCTGCGGTTCGGGTTCGTCGGCGGCGGGCTGCGCAGCGTCTACCGCACCCCGTACGAGCTGGACGAGGAGGAGTACGCCGCCAAGGTCGCCGCGGTCGGCGAGGTGGACGTGCTGTGCTGCCACATCCCCCCGGCCGTCCCGGAGCTGCTGTACGACACCGTCGCCCGCCGGTTCGAACGGGGCAGCGAGGCGGTGCTGGACGCCATCCACCACACCCGGCCCCGGTACGTGCTGTTCGGGCATGTGCACCAGCCGCTGGCAAAGCGGATGCGGATCGGCCGTACCGAATGCGTCAACGTGGGCCACTTCCGGGCCTGCGGGGTGCCGTACGTGCTGGAGCTGTGACGATACTGGCCATTGATCATCGGGGCCCGGCGCGGCCCGGGGCACAGGGGAAGGGAAGGAAGATGGCGGACCGGACGAGCTCTTCCATCACCATCAAGGCGGGCCGGGACGAGATCATGGCGGTCATCGCCGATCTGGAGTCCTACCCGGAGTGGACCGACGGGATCCGCGACGTCGAGGTGCTCGGCACCGGGCCGGACGGGCGGCCGGCCAAGGCGCGGCTGACCATCGACGCCGGCCCGATCAAGGACACCTACGCGCTGGCCTACACCTGGGAGGACGACGGCGTCCGCTGGGAGCTGGTGGAGAAGGGCGCCATGGTCTCCGCCCTGCACGGCTCCTACCGGCTGGCCGAGGCCGAGGACGGCACCGAGGTCACCTACGAGCTCGCCGTGGACGTGCGGGTCCCGATGATCGGCATGGTCAAGCGCAAGGGCGAGAAGAGGATCATCGATTCGGCGCTCAAGGGACTGCGCCGCCGCCTGGAACGCTGAGCGGCACCGGCCCCGCAGGGGACGATACGGTTACTGGCCGGCGACGGGTGGATGATGTTCCCGTGGACGGGCACCGGCGCCCGTCGGGGTCCCATGGGCGTCAGCCGGTCAGGGGACCCGTGAGGAGGAGGGGTTCATGGCGCTGACCATCGGTGTGGACGTGGGCGGTACGAAGGTCGCCGGCGGGGTCGTCGACGACCAGGGCAGGATCCTGGAGAAGGTCCGCAGGCCCACCCCCTCCACCGACCCCCGCCAGACCGCGGTCGTCATCGCCGAGGTCGTGGACCTGCTCAAGGACAAGCACCCCGACGTCGAGGCGGTCGGGCTGGGCGCGGCCGGGTTCGTCGACGAGTCCCGCGCCGTGGTGCAGTTCGCCCCCAACCTGGCCTGGCGGGACGAGCCGATCAAGGAGAAGGTGGAGCGGCTGACCGGGCTGCCGGTGGTGGTGGAGAACGACGCCAACGCCACCGCCTGGGGCGAGTACCGGTTCGGCGCCGGCCGGGGCGAGCAGTTCCTGGTGCTGGTGGCGCTGGGCACCGGCATCGGCGGCGGCATCGTCGTCGACGGCGAGCTGTACCGCGGCCGGTTCGGGATCGGCGGGGAGATCGGCCACCTGCGGATGGTGCCGGACGGCCGCCGCTGCGGCTGCGGCAACCGGGGCTGCTGGGAGCAGTACGCCAGCGGCAACGCGCTGGTGCACGAGGCCCGCGAGCTGGCCCGGGTGGCGCCGCTGATGGCGGCCCGGCTGCTGGAGCTGGGCGAGGGCTCCCCGGAGGGGATCAGCGGGCCGGAGGTCACCCAGGCCGCCCGGGAGGGCGACCGGGCCGCGCTGGAGTGCTTCGGCGCCGTGGCCTCCTGGGTCGGGCAGGGGCTGGCCGACCTGGCGGCGATCCTGGACCCGGGGGCGTTCATCATCGGCGGCGGGCTGTCGGACGCCGGGGACCTGCTGCTGGAGCCGGTCCGCGCGGCGTTCGAGGCCGCGGTCACCGGACGCGGCTACCGGCGACTGGCCGACATCCGGATCGCCGAGCTCGGCTCGGCCGCCGGGCTGGTCGGCGCCGCCGACCTGGCACGTTCCCGTTGACGTTCCCGCTGGTCGCGCGATGACCGGCGTGCGGGTGCTCGGCTACAACATCCGGTCCATGCGCGACGACCGGGCCGCGCTGACCCGGGTGATCCGGGCCTGCGCCGCCGACCTGGTGTGCCTGCAGGAGGTCCCCCGGTTCTGGCGCTGGCGGGCCCGCCGCGACGCGCTGGCCGCCTCCTGCGGCCTCACCGTGGCGGCGGGCCGCCGCCCGGCGGGCCTGGCCGTGCTGGCCGGCCCCCGGTGCCGCGTCCTGCACGCCGAATACCACCTGCTGTCCCGGGTCCCGGGCATGCACCGGCGGGGCCTGGCGCTGGCCGTCCTCGACGTCGACGGCGCCCGGGTGGTCGCCGCCAGCACCCACCTGGACCTGCACCCCGGCCCCCGCCGCGCGCACACCGCCGAGATCCTCGCCGTCCTCGACCGGGTGAGCCGCGGGCACTCCGCCCCGGTGATCCTCGCCGGCGACATCAACGAGCAGCCCGGCGGCCCCTCCTGGTCCCTGCTGGCGGACGCGTTCACCGACGCCTACGCGGCGGCGCCGCGCGGGCCGGAGCACACCTACTCCTCCCGTGCCCCGCGCCTGCGCATCGACGGCGTCTTCGCCGACCGGCGCATCACCGTGCTCGGCTGCGGAGTCCCCGGCGACCCCGCCCTGGCCGCGGACCTGCCGCTGGCCACCGACCATCTGCCGCTGGTGGCCGACCTGCGGCTGCCGTAGGTCTTCCGGGGCCGCCCCGGGACGACGGGTCAGACGACGGCGCCGTCGTCGGTGTCGCGCGGGTCGTCGCCCATCCGCAGCACCAGGGTGACGAAGCCGCCGATGAACGCCGCGACCGACGCGAACGCCGCCCAGCCGGGGACCTCCCAGCCCAGCACCACCGAGATCAGCAGGTACAGCGGGCCGCCGACCAGGGCCAGCCAGGCGGCCTTGGTGACCGGGTCGGCGCTGGGCAGCGGGGGAGGCGGCGGCGGGACGTAGTGGCCCTCGTCGTCGGGCTCCAGCGGGTCGTCGGCGGACCTGACCACCCGGGCGGTCGGCAGCGCGCCGGTGCGGTCCTCGCCCTCCGCCGGGGCGGGCGGCTCGTCCAGGTCCTCCTGCTCGGGCCAGGGCGCGTCGCCCTCGGCCGGCGGGGCGTCGAACCCGGCGACGATCTCCGCCCAGATGGCGTCCTCGTCGCGTTCGGCGGTGGCGGCGCCGCCAGGACGGTCGGGGCCGCGCAGGTCGGCGGAGTCGCGGTCGCGGTCCCGGTCGGCCGGCTCGGGCAGGTCGGCGTCGGCCGCCCGCAGCCGGGTCAGCTGGGTGTGCAGGATGCCCTCGGCCGCCGACTGCATCGCGGTGTCGACGTACAACCGGTCCAGGGAGTCGCCGTCCGAACCCGTGGTGCGCGGCCCGTCCTCGCCCGGCTCGGGGGTCGGGATGACATAGGCCGCCACCCCCGCCTCCCGCAGCGCCTCCAGCATCGTGTCGGCCAGATGCGGCGCCAGGTCGATCAGCGGGGCGTACGAGTCGGCGTCCAGTCCATTGCCACGGCGCTTCACGGGGCCGGCTCCTTCGACGACTCCAGCGCGACCGACAGCACCGGCATGACGGCCTCCGCTCCCCAATTCACGTGCGTCCCCACGGTACCCGCCGCGTCGTCCGGCCGGACCCGGGACGCACACCCGCGTGGATTCCTACGGTATTCGTTCGGCGGCACCGGACAAGACGGGCGGAGAACATTCTGTGACGAGTCCGGCGGCCGGGTGCGGCCGCCCCCCGTCCGGGACGCCGCGCTGTGGTGTGGGCACACCCGCCGAGGGATGGGAGGATGACCCATCATCGTCCCCGTGTCACCCCTGTGACCGGGCGTGTTCGGTGCTCAGTATGGAAAGGTCGCGGGCGCCCCTGCGGACCGAGGAAGGTGTCGGCATGTTCTGGTTCTGGATGCTGCTGCGGATCGTCCTGTCACCGATCATGTACGTCGTGTGGCGGCCGCGGAACTCGGGCATGGAGAACGTCCCCAGGTCGGGCCCGGCGCTCCTGGTCAGCAACCACCAGTCGTTCGCCGACCACTTCTTCGGGCCGCTGCCGCTGCGCCGCCGGATCTTCTTCATCGGCAAGGCCGAGTACTTCACCGGCAAGGGCGTCAAGGGGCTGGTCAGCCGGGCGTTCTTCACCGGCGTCGGGGTCGTGCCGGTGGACCGCACCGGCGGCCGGGCCAGCGAGGCGGCGCTGGAGACGGGCCTGCGGATCCTGGCCGAGGGCAAGCTGCTGGGCATCTACCCCGAGGGCACCCGCGCCCCCGACAACCGGCTGTACCGGGGCAAGACCGGGGTGGCCCGGCTGGCGCTCAAGTCGAAGGTGCCGGTGATCCCGATGGCGATGATCAACACCTTCGAGCTGATGCCGGCCGGCCAGCCGTACCCCCGGCTCGGGGTGCGGCCGGGGGTGAAGTTCGGCAGGCCGATGGACTTCTCCCGCTACTACGGCATGGAGGACGACCCCAAGGTGCTGCGCAAGGTCACCGACGAGATCATGCAGGCCATCCAGGAACTGTCCGGGCAGGAGTACGTGGACCGGTACGCCGCGGAGGTCAAGGCCGAGATGGCGGGCAGGACCCCGCGCCCGGTCGAAGACGACGACTGACCCCGATGGGGTTCGAGGCGCCGCTGTGGCGGGCGCTGGCGGTCTTCCGGATCGCCGCCCTGCTGTACGCCGGCAGCCTGATCCTGCGCAACGTCGACGAGTACCGCAGCCAGGCCGGCGGCTGGACGGTGCTGGCGGTCATGGTGGCCTGGACGGCGTACACCGTCTACGGCTACGCCGACCCGGCCCGGCGGCGGTGGCCGCTGCTGGCCGCCGATCTGGCGGTGGCCGCCGGCTGCCTGTTGGCCACCGCCTGGGTGGAGCGTCCCGAACGGATCGCCGCCGGCGTCCCCACCCTGACCATGGCCTGGGTGGCGGCGCCGGTGCTGGCGTGGGCGGTGTCCGGCGGCAAGCGGCGCGGCTCGGCGGCGGCCGCGGCGATCGGGGCGGCGAGCATCGCGGTGCACGGCATCGCGGGCCGCGGGTTCATGCCGACCCAGGCCACGTTCAACGGCGTGGTGCTGGTGTTCCTGGCCGGATTCGTGGTCGGGCACGTCGCCGAGCTGGGCATCGAGGCCGAGGCCCGGCTGGCGCGGGCGATCGAGCTGGAGGCGGCGACCCGGGAGCGGGAACGGCTGGCCCGCCGCATCCACGACTCGGTGCTGCAGGTCCTCGCCCTGGTGCAGCGGCGCGGCGGCGAGCTCGGCGGGGAGGCCGCCGAGCTGGGCCGCCTGGCGGGGGAGCAGGAGGCGGCGCTGCGCACGCTGATCGGCAGCCGCCCGCGGCCCGGCGAGCGCGAACGCCCCGGGGCCGACGCGGACGCCGATCTGGGGGCGCTGCTGAACGCGCACGCCGGCGCGGCGGTCACCGTGTCCGCCCCGGCCGGTGCGGTGCCGGTCCCGGCGCGGGCGGCCTGGGAGATCGACGCGGCGGTCGCCGCCGCGCTGGACAACGTCCGCCGCCACTGCCCGCCCGGGACCCGGGCCTGGGTGCTGCTGGAGGACGATCCGCAGGCCGTCACGGTCAGCGTCCGCGACGACGGGCCCGGCATGCCCGCCGGGCGGGTCGCCGAGGCCGAGGCCGCCGGGCGGCTGGGGATCTCCCAGTCGATCAAGGGCCGGATCCGCGACCTGGGCGGCACGGTCGCCATCGTCTCGGCGCCGGGGGAGGGGACCGAGATCGAGATGACCGTCCCGCGCGCCCGGCTTACGGCCGCTTGACGGGCCGGCCCCCATGATGGGGGCACGATCCCCCCGAGGAGAACGCGATGGCCGACGAAGACGACAAGAAGGTCGCGGGCCCGCCGCCCGCCCAGACGCCGCCCGCCCAGACGCCGCCCGCCGCCGGGACCGGCGAGGCCCCGCCGCCTCCGCCGCCCGGCCAGGCGCCCCCCGGCCCTCCGCCGTTCCCGCCGCCCCCGCACCGGACCCACGCCGTCCGCCGGTGGGACGGCCGCGGCGCCGTTCCGCTGCTCGTGGCCGGGCTGGTCGGCGCGATCATCGGCGGCGGACTGGTGGGCCTGGCGGACCTGCTGGACGACCGCGGCGAGGAGCGCTACGTGCGGGTGGTCGACGTCGACGGCGACCGGCCGTGGCGGCGCTGGGACGACGACGGCTGGCGCGAGCGCGTGCCGCCCGAGTGGCGCGTCCCCCGCAGGTTCCAGACCCCCGAGGTCCCGCCCACCGACGTCCCGTCGCCCGCGCCGACGGGTTGAGCGCCCGCCGGGGCGGCCCGGCTGTCCTATGGTGACGTTCGTGACCGACATGAGCGACTCCGGGCAGGGCCCCCGCCCGGTGCGGGTGATGGTCGTCGACGACCATCCGATGTGGCGCGACGCCGTCGCCCGGGACCTGACCGAGGCCGGGCACGAGGTCGTCGCCACGGCCGGGGAGGGGCGGGCCGCCATCCGGATCGCCGCCGCGGCCCGCCCCGAGGTGGCCGTCGTGGACCTGCAGCTCCCCGACATCAGCGGCGTCGAGGTGGCGCGCGCCCTGGCCGCGCCCGGCGAGGACGGCGAACCGGCGGTGCGGGTGCTGGTGCTGTCGGCCAGCGGCGAGCAGCAGGACGTGCTGGACGCGGTCAAGGCGGGCGCCACCGGCTACCTGCTCAAGTCCGCCGCCCGTGAGGAGTTCCTCGACGCGGTGCGCCGCACCGCGGACGGCGACGCGGTGTTCACGCCGGGACTGGCCGGGCTGGTGCTGGGCGAGTACCGCAGGCTGGCCGCGGCGCCCCGGCGCGCCGACGACGACACCCCCCGGCTCACCGAACGGGAGACCGAGGTGCTGCGGCTGGTCGCCAAGGGCCTGACCTACAAGCAGATCGCCCAGCGGCTGGTGCTGTCGCACCGCACCGTGCAGAACCACGTCCAGAACACCCTGAACAAGCTGCACCTGCACAACCGCGTCGAGCTGGTCCGGTACGCCATCGAGAAGGGCCTGGACCAGGACTGACCGGACGCCGGACGGATGTCCGTCTTCTCCGGATCCGAGTGAACCGGGGGCCGGGACGGGCCGTCCAAGGGATCGAGGCCCGCGGTGCCGGGCCGGGACATCTGGAGGCGCCCGTGAACGGGTCCGCTGCGGACGTGCTCGCCGCCACCGGGGACACCTGGGGGATCCCCGGATCGCTGTTCCTGACCGTCTACGTGTTCGTCGCGCTGGCCCTGACCGCGCTCGCGGTGGCGATGCGGCGCACCGGCGCCGGCTCCACCCCCGTCCGTGACCTGCACGCCTTCGAGATCGCCTTCCTCGTGGGAGGACGGCACCGCGCGGTCGCCGCCGCGCTGGCCTCGTTGCGCGCCGAGGAGGCCGTGGAGTCCGCCGGCAGAGGCCGGCTGCGCGCGACCGGCGGCCCCGGCCGTTCCGGGGTGAGCACCCTGGACGGCGCGATCCTCGCCGCCATCCGGGGCGGCCGTGAGATCGCCACCGCCGAGCTGCCGGACAAGTACCAGGTCAAGCGGCTCCTGGACGACATGCAGGCCCGGCTGGAGCGGCGCGGCCTGCGCAACGGCGCCGACCGGCGCGCCCGGCTGCGGCTGCCCGCGCTGGGGCTGGCGCTGCTGGCGGCCGTCGGCGTCGTGCGGGTGATCGCGGGCGTCCGGAACGACCGGCCGGTGCTCCTGCTGATCCTGGCGATCATCGGGACCGTCGTCGCGGCCGCCGTGGTGGCGGCGACCGTTCCCCGTCTCAGTCCCGCCGGGCGCCGGGTGCTGAAGGAGGCCAGGCGGGAGTACGCGCACCTCGATCCCGTCAACACGCCGGCGTGGTCGACCTACGGGGCCTCCGGCCTGGCCTTCGCGGTGGCCGTGTACGGCCTCCCGGCGATGAGCGGCTTCGACCCCGAGTTCACCGACGAGACCGAGCTCCACCGCAACATGCAGGCCGGGGGATACACCGGCACCGGCGGCGGCTGCGGCGGCGGGGACGCCGGCGGCGGAGACGGGGGCGGTGGCGGTGGTGGTTGCGGAGGCGGCGGGTGCGGCGGCTGATCGCCCCGATCTGTGCCCCGTGCCGCAGACATCCCGCCGAAAAGGCCTCATGCATGGATCATCGGAACAGCGTCGAGAGCCGCCTGGAGGGCATGTGGAAGTCGTCGCCGGCGCGGGGGACACCTGGGGCGTCTCCGGCCCCGTGTTCCTCGTCGTCTACATCGCCGCCGGGCTCGCCGCGACCGGCCTCGCCCTGATCGCCCGCCGGTGGGCGAGCAGGGGCCGTCCTGCCGAGGGCGACCTGACCTCGTACGAACTGGCCTACCTGGCGGGCGGGCGGCGGCGGGTGGTCATCGCCTCGGTGGCCTCGCTGCGTCATGAGGAGGCCGTCCGCATCACCTCCGGAGGCTCCCTGGCGGCCGTCCGCCCGCCGCGCGCCGCGGTCACCCGGGTCGACGAGGCCGTCTACGCCGAGATCGACCGGATGCACCAGCCGGGCCTGCGCAGGGTCGGCGACCGCTCCCGGGTCCGGGAGGCGGTGGACGAGATCCGCGACGGGCTGGCCGCCAAGGGGCTGCTGCCCAGCGGGACCGAGCGCGTCCAGGCCCGGCTGGCCACGATCCCGCTGCTGCTCCTGCTGGTGATCGGCGGGATCCGGCTGGCGGCCGAGCCGCGGGACGACCGGCCGGTGCCGTTCCTGATCATCGCCATGGCCGCGGTCGCGGCCGTCACCGTCTGGATGTGGCTGTGGCGGCCGGACGGGCTGCGCTCCGGCGCCGCCGCCCTGGAGGCCGCCCGCGACCGCAACTCCCACCTGGACCCCAGGCTGAAGCCCGCCCTCACCACGTACGGCACCGAGGCGGTGGCGGTCAGCGTGGCGCTGTACGGCGTTCCGGCCTTGACGAACATCGACCCGGCCTTCGCCACGGACGAGGCGGTCTCCAAGGCGCTGTCATCGTCGTCCGGCTCCTCCTCTTCCTCCACCTGCGGCACCGCCTCGTACGTCGGGACCTGCGCGGGCAGTTGCAGCGGAGGCGGCGGCGACGGCGGCGGTGGTGGCGGCGGTTGCGGAGGCGGAGGCGGCTGCGGAGGCGGCATATGAACGATCCCCTTCCCGAGCCCGGCGTCGGGATCGGCTGGCGGCCGGAGATCGCCGGATTCGTCGCCGATCTGCCGGGGCTGCGTTTCACCGAGGTCATCGCCGAGTCCGTGCGTCCCGGGCACCCGCCGCGGCTGCTGACGGACCTGCGGGACCGCGGCGTGCGGGTCGTCCCGCACGGCGTCCGGCTGTCGCTCGGCGGGGCCGAGCCGGTGGCGGCCGAACGGGTCGCGCACCTGGCCGCCGCCGCCGAGGCGCTGGCCGCCCCGCTGGTCAGCGAGCATGTCGCGTTCGTGCGCGCGGGCGGGACGGAGGCCGGGCACCTGCTGCCGGTGCCGCGCACCCGCGCCGCGCTCGACGCGCTGGCCGACAACGTCCGGCGGACCTGCGCCGAGCTGCCCGTGCCGCTCGCGCTGGAGCCCATCGCCGCGCTGTTCGACTGGCCGGACGCCGAGTACACCGAGGTCGACTTCCTCACCGAGCTGCTCGAACGCACCGACGCGTACCTGCTGCTGGACATCGCCAACGTCCACGCCAACGCCCGCAACCGGGGGCAGGACCCGCTCGCCCTGCTGGACCGCCTGCCCCTGGAGCGGATCGCCTACTGCCACGTGGCGGGCGGCAGGCAGCACGAGGGCCTCTACCACGACACCCACACCGACCCCGTGCCGGCCGAGGTCCTCGACCTGATCAAGGAACTGGCCGCCCGCCGCCGTCCCCCGGGCCTGCTGCTGGAACGCGACGGCCGCTACCCGCCCGCCGCCGAGCTGCGCGCCGAGCTGGACGCCATCGCCGCCGCGGCCGGGCTGCCCCCGATCACATGACCGGCCGCGAGGAACTGGCGGCGGCCCAGGAGGCGCTGGTCGCCGCGCTCGTGGCGGGCGGTCCCGTCCCGCCGGGCTTCGACCCCGCCCTGGTCGGGGCCGCCTCCCGGGCGCTGCTGCGCAAGCGGGCCGGGGAGGTCGCACGGACCTGGCCCGCGCTGGCCGCCTCCTTCGGCCCGCGGTGGGCCGAACGGTTCGCACGCTGGGCGGAGGGTAGACCTCCCCGTGGTTCGTGGCGGGACGGCTGGGACTTCGCCCGCGCGCACCGCGACACGCTGGACCCGGCCGCGACCCGCGAACTCGCCCTCGCCGAGGCGCGCTGGTGCTATGACGGGACCGGCGAGCCGCGGCCGCGCCGGTTCGCCCTCCGCCGGATTCCCGGGGCAGGAGTGGCGGTGGTGGTCTCCGGCAGGCCGCAAACCGTTCTGCGCAGGCCCTCCTGACGATATGGTCTAGACCAATAGCGAGGCCGTGGCGCGCCGGCGCGGGACGCGGGTGCGCCGAGCCGTCATGCCTGCGCGGCTAGGCTGGCCAGGTGACTTCTGGGGAGGAATACATGCGCGTCGGAGTACTGACCGGGGGAGGCGACTGCCCTGGTCTGAACGCCGTGATCCGCGCTGTGGTGCGTAAGGGCGTTCAGGTCTACGGATACGAGTTCGTGGGCTTCCGGGCGGGCTGGCGCGGCCCGCTGGAGGGCGACACGATCGCGCTGGACGTCCAGGCCGTACGGGGGATCCTCCCGCGCGGCGGGACGATCCTGGGATCGTCGCGGACCAACCCGCTCAAGGTCGAGGGGGGCATCGAGCGGATCAAGGACAACCTGGCCGGGCTCGGCGTGGACGCCCTGATCGCCATCGGGGGCGAGGACACCCTGGGCGTGGCCAGGGAACTGCACGCCAACGGGGTCAACGTGGTCGGGGTGCCCAAGACCATCGACAACGACCTCAACGCCACCGACTACACCTTCGGCTTCGACACCGCGGTCAACATCGCGATGGAGGCCATCGACCGGCTGCACACCACCGCCGAGAGCCACCACCGCGCGCTGATCTGCGAGGTGATGGGGCGGCACGCGGGCTGGATCGCGCTGCACGCCGGAATGGCCGCCGGCGCCAACGTCATCCTGATCCCGGAGAAGCCGTTCGACATCGACAAGGTCGTCGAGTACGTCGAGAGCCGCTTCAAGACCCGGTACGCGCCGATCATCGTGGTCGCCGAGGGCGCCCACCCCGTCGAGGGGCAGATGGAGGTGCAGACCGGCGAACTGGACGCGTTCGGTCACGTCCGGCTCGGCGGCATCGGCCAGCGGCTGGCCGACGAGATCGAGAAGCGCACCGGCAAGGAGGCCCGCTGCACCGTGCTGGGCCACATCCAGCGCGGCGGCACGCCCAGCGCCTACGACCGGGTGCTGGCCACCCGGTTCGGCCTGAACGCCATCGACGCCGTGCACGACGGCGACTACGGCAAGATGGTCGCCCTGTCCGGCACCGACATCGTCCGGGTCGAGCTGAGCGCCGCCACCGAGACCCTCAAGACCGTTCCGATCGAGCGCTACGCCGAGGCCGAGATCTTCTTCGGCTGACCGGCGGCGGGCCGATCGCACGCCCGCGGGCCTCGGGGAATACACCCGGGGCCCGCGGGCCTTACCGTGTCGCGGTGGCGGCCCGGTTGGGCGACACTGGAGACACGTCCCTTTCCCGAATCCCCGTGCAGGAGGTCCCCGCATGACCGTGCTCGACGCCACGGCCCAGACCGCCGGCGGCATCCCGGTGGCCGGTGAGCCGTGCGTGCTGATCAAGCTGGGCGAGGTCGTGCTCAAGGGCAAGAACCGCGAGACGTTCGAACGGCGGCTGCAGGGCAACATCCGCTCGGCCGTCCGGGACGTCGCCCCGGTGGAGATCTGGCGCCGGCACGGCGTGATGGTGGCGCGCGTCGGCTCCGGCGGCACCGCCGACGTCGCCACGGTGGACGCGCTGGCCCGCCGGATCACCGACGTGATGGGCATCGTCTGGGTGCACCGGGCCTGGCGGGTCGGCAAGGACGAGGCCAGCGTGGTGCGCGCGGCGCTGGACCTGATGTCCGGCCGCACCGGCTCGTTCGCGGTCCGCTCCCGCCGCCGCGACAAGCGGTTCCCGCTGACCTCCACCGAACTCGACCGGCTGGTCGGGTCCAGGATCGTCGAGGCGTACGGGCTGCCGGTACGGCTGAAGAACCCCGACCACACCCTGTCGGTCGAGGTCGACCGCGACGAGGTGTTCGTCTACACCGACGGGCTGCCCGGCCAGGGCGGGCTGCCGGTCGGGATGAGCGGCCGGGCGCTGGTGCTGATGTCCGGCGGCATCGACTCCCCGGTGGCCGCCTACCGGATGATGCGCCGCGGGCTGCGGGTGGACTACCTGCACTTCTCCGGCATGCCGTTCACCGGCCCCGAATCCATCTACAAGGCGTACGCGCTGGTCCGCGAGCTGGACAAGTTCCAGGGCGGCTCGCGGCTGTTCGTGGTGCCGTTCGGCAAGGCCCAGCAGCAGATCAAGTCCTCGGGCGCGGACCGGCTGGCGGTGATCGCCCAGCGCCGGCTGATGCTGCGCACCGGAGAGCTGATGGCGCACCGGCTCGGCGGCGCCGCGCTGATCACCGGCGACTCCCTCGGCCAGGTCAGCAGCCAGACGCTGGCCAACATGACCGCCCTGGACGACGCGGTCGAGCTGCCGATCCTGCGCCCGCTGGTCGGCATGGACAAGGTGGAGATCATGGACCAGGCCCGCCGGATCGGCACCCTGGCCATCTCCGAGCTGCCCGACGAGGACTGCTGCACCCTGCTGGCGCCGCGCCGGGCCGAGACCCGCGCCAAGATCGAGGACCTGCGGCAGATCGACAAGCGGCTGGACGCCGACGAGCTGGCCGAACGGCTGGCCGACTCGGTGCAGGAGCACCGGCCGGTGTACGGCGAGGGCGCCGCCTGACGCCCGGGGGCGTGCGGGCGGGTCAGTCCCGCAGGTCGCAGGGCCGGGGGGTCTCCGGGCCGTCCGGCCCCACCAGCACCATCCGCTCGACCCGCACGACCCGGAAGCGCCGCCCGGCCACCGTGATGCCGTTGCGCCGCTGCCGGTCCTGCATCATGTCCGCCGCCGCGGCGTACTCGGCCAGATCCGTCTCCCCGGGCTGCTCCACCGCCGGCACCACGTGCCGGAAGTAGGCGGCCAGCGAGTCCCGCGCCTCCTGCGGCAGCCCGTACAGCCGGGCGCCGGGCCGCCACAGCTCCCCGGTCCGCTCGGCGACCGTGAACATCGGCGGCAGCTGCACCGGGGCCATGAACGGCTCCACCGGATCGGTGCCGGTGCGCGCCGCCTCGTCCAGGTACTGGCACAGCAGCTCGGCGGTGAGCAGGTCGGCCGTGTCGTGCCCGTCCAGCGGCGGGGCGGGGATGAAGTCCAGCGGCCGTCCGGGCACCGGCCGCCGCGGATCGTGGTCGGTGGGCCGGGGCGGCTCGGGGCCGTCCGGGCCGGTCCGCATCAGCTGCTCGATCCGCACGATCCGGAACCGGCGGGCCAGCACCGTCAGCTCGTCGCACTCCCCGGCGTCCAGCCGCAGCGCCGCCTCGTGGTACTCCCGGGCCGCCCGGCCGCCCGCCGGGGCCCGGCCGCGCAGCCGGGCCGCCAGCAGGTCCCGGGCCCCCTGGGGCAGCGGGTCGCACGGGCACACCGTCTGCCAGCCGCCGGGCACCTGCTCGGCCGCGGCGAACAACGGTCCCGCCACCACCAGGTCCGGGTAGGCGGTCAGCGACCGGCGCGCGTCGGCCCAGATCACCTCCGCCACCGGGTCCATGGCGTCCAGATCCCTCGGGAAGATCAGGCCGCCACCGTCGCCATCGCCGATAGTCATGCGCAGCATCTTCCTCGGCCCGCCCCGGACGCGCGAGCGGTTCAGGCCACTTTTCGTCGGCCAATTCGGGACGGGGGCGCCGCGGGCGGCCGGCCCGCGGCGCCCCCGGGACCGGTCAGCGCCGCCGTTCGCCCACGATGAGCAGCAGCAACCCGGCCGCCAGCGTCGCCAGGCCCGCCAGCGCGACGCCGCCGAGCCGTTCGTCCAGCACCAGCAGCCCCAGCAGCGCGGCGACCGCGGGCTCGGCCAGCGTCAGGGTGGTCGCCACCGTCACCGGGGTGGTGCGCAGCCCCCGGGCGTACAGCAGATAGCCCCCGGAGGTCGTGACGACCCCCAGGTAGACGGTGACCAGGGCGCCCGACGGGGTCAGCGCCCAGCCGGGCGAGGAGACCAGCAGCACCGGCAGCAGCACCGCCGCCGCCATGCCGAACAGCGCCCCCGTCACCGCCCGGTCGCTCTCGCCCCGGGTGATGAGCCGCGCGGCGACGGTCGCGTACGACGCGTACGCCAGCCCGGACAGCAGCGCCAGCGCCACGCCGAGGGGCTCGACGCCCGCCGACCGGCCGCCGCCGACCAGCGCGGCGCACCCGGCCACCGCGCAGGCGGTCGCCGCCCCCCACCGCACGGTGGGCCGCGCCCCTCCGGTGAGGGCGGCGATCAGCCCGGTGAACGCCGGGGAACTGCCGATCGTGACGATCGTGCCGGTGGCCACCCCGGTACGGGCCACCGCGGCGAAGAAGGCGGTCTGGTACACCGCGACGCACACCGCGCCGAACGCCAGCGCCCACAGGTTGCGGCGGCGGGACGCCAGCCGCCGCAGCCCGCCGGCGTTCCCGGCGAGCGCCGCCAGGGCCAGCAGGACGGTCCCGCCCAGCACGATGCGGGCGGCGCCCACGGAGACGGGGTCGGCCCCGGCGGGGGCCAGGGTCTGGACGGTGCCGGTCGTTCCCCACAGGGAGGCGGCCAGCAGGATGTGCGCGCTGCCGGCCGGACGCCGCCCGGGCATGGCCGGGTCGGCGGATTCGATGAGGCGTGTGGACACGCGAGACGCTCCTGAACTCGAATCGGAGGGAAGGATCCGGGTCCGGGGCGCGCCTGACCGCGGCCGGGCGCTCGCCGCGCCGGGCCGCCGGTGTCACCGGGCAGGGACCGCGCCCCGGTCAGGAGCGCGGAGGCCCGAGCTGAGCCGTCCAGTACGCCATGATCGTGACCATATCCGACGCCGCCGTGACCGCGCCACGCAGGCCGGACGACCGCAGCGAAGCGAGGATCGTCGGGCCTGCGCTCGCGGGGGTCTGGGGGTCGTCCCCCAGAAGAACAGGCCGGACGACCGCAGCGAAGCGAGGATCGTCGGGCCTGCGCTCGCGCGAAGCGGTCACGGCGTTGCGTCCGCGCCGTTCAGCCGGCGGTCGTCAGCGCGTCGGCGGGCTCGGTGAGGGTCCGGCCGAACACCGGCGGCAGTTCCCGGACCAGCCGGGCCAGCTCCCGCACGTCCCCGTCGACCAGCGCCTGCGGCCCGTCGCACAGCGCCGTCTCCGGGTGCGGGTGCACGTCGACGATCACGCCGTCCGCGCCCACCGCGATCGCCGCCCGGGTCAGCGGCAGCACCAGGTCGCGCCGGCCGCCCGAGTGCGACGGGTCCACGATCACCGGCAGGTGCGACAGCCGCTGCGCCACCGGCACCGCCGAGATGTCCAGGGTGTTGCGGGTGGCCTTCTCGAACGTGCGGATGCCGCGCTCGCACAGCACGATGTCCAGGTTGCCGCGCTGGGCGATGTACTCGGCGGCCATCAGCCACTCCTCGATGGTGCCGCTCATGCCGCGCTTGAGCAGCACCGGCCTGCCGGCCTCGCCGGCCGCCTGCAGCAGCGCGAAGTTCTGCGCGTTGCGGGTGCCGATCTGCAGCATGTCCGCGTACGAGGCGACCAGTTCCACGTCGTGGGCGTCCACCACCTCGGTGACGATCGGCATCCCGGTCTCGGCGCGCACGTCGGCCAGGATGCGCAGGCCCTGCTCGCCCAGCCCCTGGAAGGCGTACGGCGAGGTGCGGGGCTTGAACGCGCCGCCGCGCAGCAGGGTCGCGCCGGCCGCCTGGGCCATCTGGGCGGCCTGCAGGGTCTGCTCCGGGGTCTCCACCGCGCACGGGCCGGCGATCAGGGTCATGGTGTCCGGGCCGATCGGCACGCCGCCGACCCGCACCACCGAGCGCTCGGGGTGGTTCTCCCGGCTGACCAGCTTGTAGGGCACCGAGATGCGGATGACGTCGCGCACGCCGGGCATGCCGCGCAGGTTCAGCGAGCCGAACTGGTCCACGTCCCCGACCAGGCCGACGATTGTCCGGGCCACCCCGCGGCTGACGAAGGCCTCCCCGCCCGCCGTCTCGACGATGGAGACGACGGCGGCGATGTCCGCCTCGGTGGCCTCCGGACCCATCACCACGACCATGCTGCTCTCCTCGGTTGTCGTTCTGCTGTCGGATGTCCGCCCGCACGAAAAAGCCCCGGGCCGCTGGTGCCCGGGGCTTTTGGTGCGGTTCGTCAGCGCAACGCTGAATGGACCGTCACCCGTGTCCCGGGCCGGCCATAGATGCCACCAAAACGGAGAGCGTTGCGCATGGGAACAGCGTAGACCATCCGACCGCCGCGATGGGGGAAGGGGGCCCGGTATGGCTCACGTCACGGGGATGGCAGGATGAGCCCGTCATGTCCTCCCCATCGGAACAGACCCCACAGCACGGGGCCCTGCCGCCCGGACAGTACGTTCCTCGTGGCTGGCCCGTCCTGCACTACGGCCCGGTGCCCAGGTTCCGTCCCGAGAGCTGGGACTTCCGGGTGTTCGGGGCCACCGCGTCGGGCGAGCAGCACATCTGGACCTGGGAGGAGTTCGAGCGCCTCCCGCGCACCGAGGCGGTCGCCGACTTCCACTGCGTCACCAAGTTCACCATCCCCGACAACCACTGGGAGGGCGTCTCCGGGTCCACGATCGTGGAGCTGGCGCCGCCCCACCCGGACGCCACCCATGTGATGGTGTGGGCGGAGTACGGCTACAGCGCCAACATCCGCATGTCGGACTTCCTCGCCGAGGCGACCATGTTCGCCCTGTACCGCAACGGCGAGCGGCTCACCCCGGACCACGGTTTCCCCGTGCGCCTGGTGGTGCCGCACCTGTACGCCTGGAAGAGCGTCAAGTGGGCGCGTGGGGTGGAGTACCTCATCAAGGACCGGCGCGGGTTCTGGGAGGAACGCGGCTACCACAACATCGCCGACCCCTGGCGCGAGCAGCGCTACTCCTACCAGGAGGAGGAGGGCGAGGCCCCGCCCCTGTGACGGCCGCCCCGGGACGTCCTCACGCCCGCCGCACGATGATCGCATTGCGGAATCGATTGCGGACGGACAGTAATTGAGGGCATGGTCCTGTCATGCTACGAGTGCTCGCGGTCGACGACGACGTCACCGCGGTCGAGGAACTGGCGCGCCTGCTGCGGGCCGACCCCCGGATCGCGGAGGTCGCCGTCGCCGGCGACACCGCCGCCGCGCTGCGCGACCTGGGGCGCAGGGTGGCCGCCGGCCGCCGGCTCGACGCGGTGTTCTGCGACATCCGGATGTCCGGGCCGGACGGTCTGGACGGGCTGGACTTCACCCGGCTGCTGCGCGGCTTCGCCGAGCCCCCCGCGGTGGTCTTCGTGACCGCCCGGGAGGACGGCGCGGTCGCGGCCTACGAGGTGGGCGCCGTGGACTACGTGCTCAAGCCGGTGCGCCCGCACCGGCTCGCCGAGGCCGTGCGGCGGGTCGAGGAAGCGGTCCGCCGTACGCCCGCGCCGCACGCCGCCGCCGAGGAGGATCCGGCCGCGCCGCCTCCCGACGAGCTGATCCCCGTCGAGCTGGGCGGCCGCACCCGGATGGTCTCCCGCAACGCGGTGCGGTACGTCGAGGCGCACGGCGACTACGTCCGGCTGCACACCGCCGACGGCAGCTACCTGGTCCGCATGTCCCTGGTGTCGCTGGCCCGCCGCTGGGAGCCGGCCGGGTTCATCCGGATCCACCGCAGCACGCTGGTGTCGGCCGCGCACATCACCGAGCTGCGCTTCGACGACGGCCGGGTCGCCGTCAAGGTCGGCGACGACGTCCTGCAGGTCAGCCGCCGCCACTCGCGGCACGTCCGGGACCTGCTGGTGCGCCGCTTCCACCGGGCCGCCGCGCCGCCGCTGCGGACCCGCTGAACCGCTCGTCGCGCTCGACCGCCCGCCCGTCGATCGACTACTCTACGTAAGACGACGACTACGGACCGTTGGTCGAGGGCGTCCCCGCAGAACTCCCGCGGAGGGCCCCGGAGCACCTAGCGTTCTTCACGTCGCACCGGCTCACAAGACGACACCGGAGACCCGGACACGGCCGCGGCCCGCTCCGCCGCCCCGGGTCACGCCGCCGGATCCCGTACCGGGGGGGTGGGATCCGACGGCTGGAAGCTCGGGCGCTGCTGGACAGTCGGGGGGTTGTCCAGCAGCGCCCGAGCGCGTGCTTATGGCCGCGGCGGCTCGCGGGCGTGTTTGATTGCGCTCGCTCCGCTCGCGCGGCTCACGGGCCTGGGAACGCGCGGCCGTTCGTCGTCGCGGTTCGAGATCGCTCGTTTCTCGCGATCTTGAACCGCTCCTCCTCACGACCACGCGGGCCCGCTCGCGGTGGCCTCCAGCACCTTCGAGTGCAGGGTCCCCGGTTCCGGCCCGCGAGATCTGAAGGCGTTCTTTCGGAGACCTCTGGACGATGCCCTTCGGCGTGTTCCTCGTGTTCCCGGTGGGGCTCAGGACCCTGGCGGGGTGTCGCGGAGGCGCTTGAGGGTTTCTATGTCCCGGCGGTGGGGCTCGGGGGCGCGGCCGGGGGTCTCGATGATGAAGGGGACGCCCTCGGTGGCGGGGTGGTGGAAGAGGGCGGCGAAGGGGGACTCGCCGATCAGGCCGGCGCCGATGTTCTCGTGGCGGTCGCGGCCGGAGCCGCAGGGGTCCTTGGAGTCGTTGGCGTGGACGAGCTTGAGGCGGCCGGGGCCCACGGTCTCCAGGAGGAGGTTCAGGGTCTCGTGGACGCCCTTCTCGGCGGTCAGGTCGTGGCCGGCGGCCCAGGCGTGGCAGGTGTCGAGGCAGACGCCGAGCTTGGGGTGGTGCTCGAGGGCGTCGAAGTAGGGGCCGAGCTGGTCGACGGTGGCGCAGAGCATGTTCTGCTGGCCCGCCATCGGCTCGAGCAGGAGCGCGGGGCCGTCGTCGGGGATCTCCTCCAGGACGGGGAGCAGGCGCTCGTGGACCTGGCGGATGGCGTCGTCCCTGGACTGGGTGACGGAGGAGCCGGTGTGGATCACCACGCCGCCGGCGCCGACGGCGTGGCCGCGCCGCAGGGCGTGGCGGATGGAGGCCAGGGACTTCTCGAGGGTCTCCGGGGTGGGGGAGCCCACGTTGATCAGGTAGTTGGCGTGCACGAAGACGGGGACGCCGCCGGCGCGGAGCTTCTCGTCCTCGTCGGGCCTGCCGTCGGGCAGCGCCCAGCCCCGGGGGTTGGAGACGAAGATCTGGACGACCTCCGCCCCGATCTGGTCGGCGTACTTCAGTCCGCCGGTGGCCGGACCTCCGGCGACCGGAACATGGCCCCCGACGGGGCGATCCGCAGCGCTCATAGGGTCCTCAGAGTAGTGGGCCCCGTCACCGGCCGGTGCCGGTGACGGGGCCCGCCGTCGCAGTGCCGGGGCCTGCGGTCAGTGCCAGATCTTCACCTTGTGGCCGCGCGGGGCGGTGCCGTTCGGGCCGGGGTCCTGGCGGATCACCCGCCCGGTGCCGAGCTGCTGGTGCACCTCGACGTCGAACCCGGCGCCGCGCAGCGCCTGGACGGCCGCGTTGACGTCCTGGCCGAGCACGGTCGGCACCGGCAGGGCGTTCGGGTCGCCCTGGCCGTTGTTGCAGAACGGGTTGATGGGGGCGAGGAGGCAGTCCTTCTTGTTGACGATCAGCGTCACCTGGTCGCCGCGGGACACCCCGGTGCCGGGCGGCGGGTTCTGCTCCAGCACCACGTCGCGCGGCCGGTCCGGCAGGTCGCGTTCCTCGACCTTGACGTCCAGGCCCATCGACCGGAGCTGGTTGGCGGCCTGCTCGGCGTTCACGTTCACCAGGTTCGGCATCTCCATGCCGGCGCTGACCACGATGTCGACCGGCTGGTCGGGGGAGACCTTCTTGCCGGCCTTGGGCGCGGTGCGGATCACCTGGTCCTTGGGGATGGTCTGCGAGGACTCCCGGGTCACCTCGCCGGGGGTGAAGCCGGCGTCCCGGAGGATCTTCCGGGCGTCCTCCAGCGACTTGCCCGCGGTGTCGGGCACCGGGATCGGCTGCTTGCCCTTGGACAGCGTGAGCGTGACGACCCCGCCCGCCTCGACGCGCTGGCCGGGGCCGGGATTCGACGCCGCGACATGGCCCTTGGGCACCTTGTCGCTGTAGGTGGACGGGCCGGTCTGCACCACCAGGCCGTCCTGCGCCAGCAGCCGCTTGGCGTCCTCCAGCTTCATCCCGACGATCTGCTCGGGCACCCGCTCGTACTGGCCGGCCACCTGGTACCAGACCGCCCAGCCGAGGATCACCGCGGCCAGCGCGCCGATCGCGATCAGCACGTACCGGCCGGTGACCGCGCTGATCACCCGCTCCATCGGGCCGGCCGGCGGAAGCGGCGCGGCCGGGGGCGGCGGATGCTGCCCGGGAACGACCGGGGGCAGCGTCTCGGCGGCCAGCACCCGGGTGTGCGCCCCCGGCGCCGCGGCCGGGGCCGGCACCGGGGCCGGCATGGGCAGCACCGAGGTGGCGTCCTGCGGCGGCGGCACCGCCCCGGCGAGCCGCCGGTCGATGTCCGGCGGCAGCGCGGCGGCCACGTCGGCGACCACCGCCAGGAAGCTCCCCGCGTCCTGCGGCCGGCGCGCCGGATCGTGGCTGGTCGCCAGCGTGACCAGGGTGTCCAGCTGGGACGGCAGGCCGGGCACCAGGCTGGAGGGCGGCGGCACCACGTCGTTGACGTGCTTGTAGGCCACCGCCAGCGGGGTGTCGCCGGTGTGCGGCTGCCGGCCGGTGAGCAGCTCGAACAGCATGATCCCGGCCGCGTAGACGTCGGAGCGCACGTCGGCGTGCCCGGTCAGCACCTGCTCGGGCGCCAGGTACCCGACCGTCCCGATGATCAGGCCGGTCTTGGTCTGCTTGCCCGCCGTCTCGGCCCTGGCCAGCCCGAAGTCGGCGACCTTGACCTGGCCCTCCTCGGTGAGCAGCACGTTCTCGGGCTTGACGTCGCGGTGCACCAGGCCAGCCCGGTGCGCGGCGGCCAGCGCCGCCAGGATCGGCTGCATGAGCTCCAGCGCCTCGCGCGGGCCCAGCCGGCCCCGCTCGGTCAGCAGCGCGCGCAGCGTCCTGCCCTGCACGTACTCCATCGCCAGGAAGACGTGCTGGCCGTCGGTGCCCTGGTCGTAGACCGCCACCACGTTGGGGTGCGACAGGGCCGCGGCCGCCTTCGCCTCGCCGATGAAACGCCGCACGAAGTCCTCGTCCTGGGCGAGGTTGGCGTGCATCACCTTCAGCGCGATCCGCCGATCGAGCTTGACGTCGTGGGCCACGTACACCGTGGCCATGCCACCTCGGGCGATCCGGGACTCCACGCGGTAGCGCCCGTCGAGCACCTGCCCGACGAGTGGATCGGCAACCGTCGTGTCCATCAGAGGGAGTGTACGGGCGTTTTGGCCCGCGTCTCATCACACTGGCGAATGACGGTCCCCACCCTGTCGTACCGTGACCGGGCCATCACGATGTGCCGATCCCTTCCCACGGCGAGGACGCCTGCGCGTACCGGCGCTTGGGGATCCGCCCCGCCAGCCGCGCCAGCCGCCCCGCCTGCACCGCGTGCCGCATCGCCGCCGCCATCACGGCCGGGGCCTGCGCCCGGGTCACCGCGGTCGCCAGCAGCACCGCGTCGCAGCCCAGCTCCATCGCCAGCGCCGCGTCGCTGGCGGTGCCCACCCCGGCGTCCAGGATCACCGGAACGTTCGCCTGCTCGACGATCAGCTCGATGTTGTGCGGGTTGCGGATGCCCAGACCCGACCCGATGGGGGAGCCCAGCGGCATCACCGCGGCGCAGCCGACCTGCTCCAGCCGGCGTGCCAGCACCGGGTCGTCGTTGGTGTACGGCAGCACCGTGAACCCGGCGTCCACCAGCTGCTCGGCCGCGTCGAGCAGCTCGACCGGGTCCGGCAGCAGGGTGTGCTCGTCGGCGATCACCTCCAGCTTGACCCAGTCGGTGCCCAGCGCCTCGCGGGCCAGCTTGGCGGTCAGCACCGCCTCCCCGGCGGTGAAGCAGCCGGCCGTGTTGGGCAGCACCCGGATCCCGCAGCGGCGCAGCACGTCCAGCACCGAGCCGCGGGCCTTCGGGTCCACCCGCCGCATCGCCACCGTGGTCAGCTCGGTGCCGGAGGCGGTCAGCGCCTCCTCCAGCACCCGCATGCTGGGCGCCCCGCCGGTGCCCATGATCAGCCGGGAGCCGAACGTCTCCCCGGCGATGACCAGGGGGTCCGTCCCGCCGGTCGTGTCCGTCGCGGCCACCTTCATCCTCCCTGCACGGCGGTCAGCACCTCGACCCGGTCGCCGTCCCGCACCGTCGTCTCGTTCCACGCCCGGCGGCCGACCACCTCGTCGTTGACCGCGACCGCGACCCCGGCCGCGGCCGGGGTGACCGACGCCACCACGGCCGCCACGGTGGTGCCCTCCGGCAGCTCCCGCGGCTCCCCGTTGACGACCACCTTCACGCCCTGGCCTCCACTTCGGCCTCCACTTCGAACCGGTCGGGGGTGAACGGCGCGGCGACCTCCGGGACGGTGCCGTCCACCAGGATCTCCGTCATCACGTCCGCCGTCACGGGGGTCAGCAGCACCCCGTTGCGGAAGTGGCCGGTGGCCAGGAACAGCCCCGGCAGGGCACTGGGCCCCAGCACCGGCGCGTTGTCCGGCGACCCCGGCCGCAGTCCCGCCGACACCTCGGCGAACTCCAGCTCGGTGATGCCGGGCAGCAGCTCGCGGGCGTCGCGGAGCAGCTGCCACAGCCCCCCGGCGGTGACGGTGGTGTCGAAGCCCATCTCCTCCTGGGTGGCGCCCACCACGATCTCGCCGTCGTCACGGGGCACCAGGTAGATCGACGAGCCCTTCACCACGCCGCGGGTGCTGCGCCCCAGGAACGGCGCCCTGGTGCGCAGCCGGATCACCTGGCCCTTGACCGGCCGCACCTCGGGCACGACCCCCTCGGGCAGGCCGTCCAGCTCGTTGCTGCGCGCCCCGGCCGCCAGCAGGATCCCGTCCGCCCGCAGCACGGTCCCGTCGTCGAGCCGTACGCCGGCGGCGGTGTCGCGTTCCACGACCAGGCCCGCCGCGCGCCGCCGGACCAGCCGCACGCCCGCCCGCTCCGCCGCCGCCAGCAGCGCCGCGGTCAGCCGCCGCGGGTCGATCGAGCCGTCCTCGGGGGCCAGCAGCCCGCCGCGCACCGAGGGCGCCAGCATCGGCTCCAGCCGCCGGCACTCGCGGCCGGTCAGCGCCTCGGTCGGGATGCCCAGCGACTCCTGGAAGCGCCGCAGGTCGTTCAGGAACGCCAGGTCGTCGGAGTCGAACGCGACCTCCAGGATCCCGTCCCGGCGGTACCCGGTGCGGTGCCCGGAGGCCTCCTCCAGTTCCGCCACGAACGCCGGATAGCGGTCCCGTGAGGCGATCCCCAGGTGCAGCAGCGGCTCCTCGCCGTACGTCAGCTCGCTGACCGGGGTCAGCATCCCCGCGGCCACCCGCGAGGCGCCGCCGGCGGGGTCGGGGTCCAGCACCGTCACGGCGCGCCCGCGGCGGGCCACCCGCCAGGCGGTGGCCAGCCCGATCACCCCGGCCCCGACGACCAGCAGGTCGGGGGCGTCCCCGGAGGTCGGCATCGGCATGCTCCCTTCGCCGGCATGATCCGGATCAGGTGGTGGCGGTCGGCGGCCCGCTCAGCCGCCCTCTCAGCCCGGTCGCACCGGACTCCCGCGCTCGTCACCTCCTAGCCTAAGCCGCCCGGATCGGTCCCGTTCCGCACGGGTTCGCCCGCCCGTGGCCGGTAAGCGGCCCGGTATTAGGGTGTGCGTCCATGGATCGCGTCATCGTGGTGGGCGGCGGGCTGGCCGGGGTCCGCTCGGTCGAGGCCCTGCGCGCCAAGGGGTACGAGGGGGAGCTCACGCTGCTGTCGGCGGAGCCGCACCGGCCCTATGACCGGCCGCCGCTGTCCAAGGCCGTCCTGCTGGGCGACAGCGACGACACCACGGTCGACGCCGACTGGGCCGCGCTGCGCTGCGAACTGCTGCTCGGCGAACGCGCCACCGGCCTCGCGCCCGCGCCCGCGGGCGGCGGCACGCTGCGCACGACGGCCGGGGACCTGCCGTTCGACGGGCTGGTCATCGCCACCGGGGCGACGCCGGTCACGCTGCCCGGCGACGGCCCCCAGCACGTGCTGCGCACCATCGACGACGCCCGGCGGCTGCGGGAGCGCCTGCGCGAGGGCGCGCGGATCGTGATCGTCGGGGCGGGCTGGATCGGCGCCGAGGTCGCCACCGCCGCCGCGGCCAAGGGCTGCGCCGTCACCGTGGTCGAGGCCGCCGACGCCCCGCTGGCCAACGCGATCGGGACGCGGATCGGCGCGCACACCGTCCCCTGGTACGCCGAGGCCGGGGTGACGCTGCGGACCGGCGTCAAGGTCGCGGCCGTCGAGCACGGCGGCCTCGCCCTCGCCGACGGCGGGCGCGTCGACGCCGACGAGGTCGTCGTCGGCGTGGGGGTGCGGCCCGAGCTCGGCTGGCTGGAGGGCTCCGGCGTCGAGATCGACGGCGGGGTGGTGGTCGACGAGTCGCTGCGCACCAACCTGCCCGGCGTCGTCGCGGTCGGCGACTGCGCCGCCTGGTGGTCGCGCCGGTACGGCCGGCGGATGCTGGTCGAGCACTGGGACACCGCGCTCAACGCTCCCGAGGTCGCCGCGGCCGCCCTGCTCGGCCAGGACGCCGCGTACGACGCCGTCCCCTACTTCTGGTCCGAGCAGTTCGGCCGGATGGTGCAGTACGCCGGGCACCACCCGTCCGCCGAGCGCCTGATCTATCGCGGCGACCCCGGCGCCGACGCCCAGTGGGCCGCGTGCTGGTTCACCGGCGACCGGCTGGAGGCGATCCTGACCGTCGACCGGCCGCGCGATCTGGTGCAGGCCCGCAGGATCATCGCGGCCGGCACGCCGATGGACGCCGACGCGGTCGCCGACCCGGCCGTTCCGCTGCGCAAAGCGGTGATCAGCTGAGGGTTTCAGGAAGGTGTGGGTGTGGTAGGCAGGTGGCGTGACGCAGATGCAAGCCACAGTTGAAAGCAGTCTCGACGCGACGACCGACGCCCTCGTCGGGGAATGGCTCACACTGCAGGAGGCCGCCGACCGGCTCGGCCTCAACCTCAAGCGCACCAAGCAGCTCATCCGCGACCACAAACTGCTGGGGGTCCAGCGCAACGGGACCGTGATGGTGCCCGCGGCGTTCATCCGGGACGGGCAGGTGGTCAAGGGCCTTCCCGGCACCCTGACGCTGCTGTCGGACGCCGGCTATGACAGCGTGGAGACGCTTCGGTGGCTGTTCACCGCCGACGACACCCTCCCCGGCACCCCGGTGCAGGCCCTGCTGGAGAACCGGGGCACCGAGATCCGCCGCCGCGCCCAGGCGCTGGCGTTCTGACCGGCCGCGCGGAGCAGTCCACAGCGGCTTAGAAGGGCACCCCCTCGTTGTCAAGGCACCTGCTGTCCGAACGCGCGGTCGCGCTGCGGACCCGGCTGGACCGGGCGCGCCTGTACCTGTGCACCGACGCCCGGGAACGGCAGGGCGACCTGCCGGAGTTCCTCGACGCCGTGCTCGCGGCGGGCGTGGACATCGTCCAGCTCCGCCAGAAGGGCCTGGAGGCCCGCCAGGAGATGGAGTACCTGGAGGTCTTCCGGGACGCCTGCGACCGGCACGGGGCGCTGCTGGCGGTCAACGACCGCGCCGACGTGGCCTACGCGGTCGGAGCGGACGTGCTGCACCTCGGCCAGGACGACCTGCCGGTGCCGCACGCCCGCCGGATCGTGGGGGAGGACGTGCTGATCGGCCGGTCCACCCACTCCGACGAGCAGGCCGCGGCGGCCGCCGCCCAGCCCGGCGTGGACTACTTCTGCGCCGGGCCGGTGTGGCCCACCCCCACCAAGCCGGGGCGGCCCGCGCCGGGGCTGAAGCTGGTGGAGTACACCGCCGCGCTGCGGACCGGCCGGCCCTGGTTCGCGATCGGCGGCATCGACGCCGGCAACCTCGACCAGGTGCTGGCGGCCGGCGCCCGCCGGGTGGTGGTGGTCCGGGCGATCACCGAGGCCGCCGACCCCGGGGCCGCCGCCGCCGAGCTGGCGCGCCGGCTCCGCGCGGCGCCGCCGGTGTGACGGCCGGCGCAGCGCGCCCGCGCGCCGCGGTGGAACAATGGGCGCATGACGATCAGCCCTGACGAGGAACGCCCCGTCGACCTGGTCGACGACGAGATCGAGATCCTGCCCGACCAGACGGTCGACGACACCGACACGGGCTGGGGCGAGTGGCGCGGCGACGACGACTCGCGGCTGCTCTCCGAACGCCCCCCGCACTGGTGACGGCCCGCTGCCCGGCGGTCAGCCGCCGGGCAGCAGCACCCCGATCGTGAAGCCCGCCGCCACCACCACGGCCAGCGCCACCATCATCCGCCACCGGTAGCGCGGAATCCGGTCCGGCCGCGGCTTGGGCGCCGGCGGGCGGCCCTCCCGCAGCGCCCGCACCAGCTGCGGCGCGGTGGGCCGGGCGGCGGGGTTCTTGTCCAGGCAGGCCAGCACCAGCTCGCGCAGCGGCCCGCGCAGGTCGCCCAGGTCCGGCGGGCGGGAGGCGACCCGGCGCATCACCGCCGCGTTCGGCCCGGTGCCGAACGGCGGGCGCCCGGTCGCGGCGAACACCATGGTCGCGCCCCAGGCGAACACGTCGGCGGGCGGCCCCACCGGCTCGTCCTCGATCTGCTCGGGGGCCATGTAGGCGGGGGTGCCGACCGGCCCGGTGGTGATCGCGGTGCTGTCCAGGATCCGGGCGATGCCGAAGTCGATCACCTTGGCCCCGCCCTTGGCCAGCAGCACGTTCCCCGGCTTGAAGTCGCGGTGCACCACCCCCGCGCGGTGGATCGCCGCCAGCGCCCGCGCCGTCCGCAGCGCCACCCGCTGCAGCCGATCCTCCGGCAGCGGCCCGCGCTCGGTCACCACCTGCTGCAGCGACGGCCCCCGCACGTACTCGCTGACGATGTACGGCCGGTCCCCGGTCACCCGGGCGGCCAGCACCCGCGCCGTGTGCGGCCCGGCCACCTGCCGCGCCGCCTCCGCCTCCTTGGCGAACCGGCTGCGCGCCCGCGGTCCGGCCGCCCGCCCGCCGTGCAGCAGCTTCACCGTGACCAGCTCGCCGTCCCGGCCCCGCCCGAGGTAGGCGACCCCCTGCCCGCCCTCGCCCAGCCGTCCGAGCAGCGTGTAACCGCCCAGCCGACGCGGGTCGCCGGGACCCAGCGGAACCGTCTCCGGCAGCACGAGCGACCTCCGGGGGGAAGAGGGGCCGAGATCGCCTCTCTTTGTACCAGCCGGGTGTCCGGGCGGGCCCGGTCCGCGGTCAGACCTTCCGGGCGGTGGCGGCCACGGCGAGGTCGACCAGGGCGGAGCGGGCGTCGGGGGCGACGGGGGCGGCGTCCAGGGCGGCGCGGGCCTGGTCGGTGTACTGGTCGATCAGCTTCTCGCAGGCGGTCAGGGCGCCGGTCTCCTCGATGACGGCGCGCAGCTCGTCCACTCCGGCGGAGTCCAGCCCGGGGTCGCCCAGACGGCGTTCGATCAGGTCGGCCTGGGCGGGGGTGGCGCGTTCCAGGGCGAAGGCGATCAGCACGGTGCGCTTGCCCTCGCGCAGGTCGTCGCCGGCGGGCTTGCCGGTCTCGGCGGGGTCGCCGAACACCCCGAGCACGTCGTCGCGGAGCTGGAAGGCGATGCCCAGCGGCAGGCCGTAGGCGCGCAGGCCGGCCACCACCCGGGGGTCGCCGCCGGCCAGCTCGGCGCCCATGTGCAGCGGGCGTTCGATGGTGTACTTGGCGGACTTGTACTCCACCACCGTCAGCGCCGCCTCCACCCGGCCGGTGGCCCGCGCGCTCTCCAGCATGTCCAGGTACTGGCCGCAGATCACCTCGGTGCGCATCACGTCGAACACCCGGCGGCCGCGGCGCAGCGACTCGGCGTCCAGCCCGCTGGCGTCGAACATCTCCGCCGACCAGGCCAGGCACAGGTCGCCGAGCAGGATCGCGGCGCCCTCGCCGAACGACCCGGCGGCGCCCCGCCAGCCCTGCTCGCGGTGCGCCGCCTCGAACCGGCGGTGCACCGAGGGCTGGCCGCGGCGGGTGTCGCTGGCGTCCATCACGTCGTCGTGGATCAGCGCGCTGGCCTGCAGCAGCTCCAGGGACGCGGCGGCGGCGGCGATGCCCCGGGAGGCCTCGATGTCCTCGCCGCCGGCCGCCCGCCAGCCCCAGTAGCAGAACGCCGGCCGCAGCCGTTTGCCGCCGGCCAGCAGCGCGTCCAGCGCCGACAGCAGCGGGGCCAGGTCGCCGCTGATCTCCAGCACCCCCGGGCGCTGCCGGTCGACGAACGCCAGCAGGGCGTCGTCGATCTCCTTGCGTACACGGCCAGCGGACATGTCGATCACCCTAGTGAACCCCACTCGGGTACTCCTACCCAGGCCGGGCTGAGTACCCCAGCTCATGCCCAAGCGTCCCGGCGCCGCCGATCATGACCATTATGCGCGTCAAGTCCGAACAGTCGGCAACTTTCGGCGGTAACCGATTTACCGCGAGGGCGGCGGAACTGGCCGCCCGTACGCCCGCGGACCGCGATCGCCATGTCGATTTCCTCCGGGTCGGCTCGCTGGCCGTGGTGGTGCTCGGTCACTGGCTGATGGCGGTGCCGCTGACCGGTCCCGACGGGTCCGTGCGGGCCGGGAACGCGCTGGCGGTGATGCCGTCGCTGCAGCCCCTCACCTGGCTGCTGCAGGTGATGCCGGTGTTCTTTTTCGTGGGCGGCTTCTCGCACGCCAAGGCTTTGCGGCGCGGCCCGCGGTACGGCGAATTCGTCCGGGCGCGGGCGGCCCGGCTGCTGGTTCCGACCGCGGTGTTCGCCGCCGTCTGGCTGGCCGCCGCCCTGCTCGTCGAACTGGCCGGGCGCGACGAGGGGGTGCTCAGGCTGGCCACCCGGGTCGTCGCCCAGCCCCTGTGGTTCGTCGGCGTCTACCTGGCGATGGTGGCGTTCGCCCCGCCGATGTGGCGGCTGCACCGCTCGTACGGCGCGGCGGTGCCGGTGGCGCTCGGCGTGGGCGTGGTGGCCGTCGACCTGCTCAGGTTCGGGTACGGGGTCACCGCGGTCGCGCCGCTGAACCTGCTGCTGGTCTGGCTGGCGGTGCACCAGCTCGGGTTCTGCCACGCCGACGGGCGGCTCGGGCGGCGCGTCTCGGCGGCGCTGGCCGGATGTGGCCTCACCGCGATGCTCGCGCTGATCGCCTGGGGCCCGTACCCGCTGTCGATGGTGGGGATGCCGGGCGCGCCGGTCTCCAACATGTCCCCGCCGACCCTGGCGCTGTTCACCCACGCGCTGTGGCTGATCGGCCTGACCATGCTGCTGCACGGCCCGGCCGCCCGGATGCTCGCCAGGCCCCGCGTCTGGATCGGGGTGATCGCCGCGAACGGGCTGGCGATGACCGCGTTCCTGTGGCACCTGACCGCGCTGTTCCTGCTGTGCGCCGTGCAGTTCGGGCTGGGCCTGCCGCGGCCCGCGGTGGGGGAGCCGGCCTGGTGGCTGTCCCGGCCGCTGTGGCTGGCGCTGCTGGCCGCGGCGACCGCCGGGCTGGTGGCGCTCTTCCGCCGGGCCGACCGCCCGCGCCGGCCCGCTCCGCGCTCCCACGGGCCGCTGCGCGACGTCGCCGGGATCACGCTGTGCGTGCTGGGCGTGCTGGGATTCTCGGCGGTCGGGTTCGGCGGGACGCTCGCCGGGCGGACCGCGACGCTGGTGGTCCTGCCGGTCAGCCCGGCGCTGTGCCTGGGCCTGCTGGCCGCGGGCGCCGCGCTGCTGGGCCTGTTCGGCGGCCCGTCCGCCGGGGCGTTCGGCCGCGACCGCCGGGACGCGACCCACTAATCTAGGGGGATGTCTTCCGCGCTGCCTGGTCGCGCCCCCACGATCCGCGAGCTGCTCGCCGCCGGGGGCAAGTCGTTCTCGTTCGAGTTCTTCCCGCCCAAGACCGAGGCGGGGGTGCGGAACCTGTGGCGCACCATCCGGGAGCTGGAGGCGCTGCGGCCGACGTTCGTCTCGGTGACCTACGGCGCCGGCGGCGGCACCCGCGACAAGACCGTCGACATCGTCGAGCGGATCGCCACCGACACCACCCTCACCCCGGTGGCGCACTTCACCGCCGTCAACCACTCGGTCGCCGAGCTGCGCAACCTGATCGGCCGGTTCGCCTCCGTCGGGGTCCGCAACATCCTCGCGCTGCGCGGCGACCCGCCCGGCGACCCGATGGGGGAGTGGGTCAAGCACCCCGAGGGCGTGGAGTACGCCGAGGAGCTGGTGCGGATGATCCGCTCGTACGGCGACTTCTGCGTGGGCGTGGCGGCGTTCCCCTACAAGCACCCGCGCTCGCCCGACATCGACAGCGACACCCGGCACTTCGTGGCCAAGTGCCGGGCCGGCGCGGACTACGCCATCACCCAGATGTTCTTCCGCGCCGAGGACTACTTCCGGCTGCGCGACCGGGTCGCCGCGCACGGCTGCGACGTGCCGATCATCCCGGGCATCATGCCGGTCACCCAGCTGTCCACCATCGAGCGCTCCGAGCAGCTGTCGGGCGCGCCGTTCCCGCCGGAGCTGGCGGCCCGGTTCGAGGCGGTCGGCGACGACCCCGAGGCGGTCCGCAGGCTCGGCATCGAGCACGCCGCCGCGCTGTGCCAGGAACTGCTGGACCAGGGCGCGCCGGGCATCCACTTCATCACCTTCAACAAGTCCACCGCGACCCGCGAGGTGTACCGGATGCTGGACGTGAGCGCCCTCGGCGGCGTCGCCTCCGGCAGCCCGGCCTCACTCGCCGGCTGAGCCGCCCAGCGGGAGCCGCGCCCCCATCACCGCGTAGCGCGGCCCCCCGCCGGGGAACGCGAAGTCCGTCAGCAGGTCGACCATGCCCACCGACCGGTACAGCCGCCGGGCGGGCGTGTCCGGCCTGCGGTCCAGCGTGGACAGCACCACGGTCCGCTCCGGCCGGCCCGCGCACAGGGTGACGAGCAGCGCCCGGCCCGTCCCGTGCCCCTGGTACGCCGGATGCACGTGCAGCTCGGCGACCTCGAAGCTGTCGCCCAGCCACTCCTCGGCGTGCGCGGGCCCGCCCCGCTCGGTGAGCGCCTGGTGCACGATGTCGTGCCACCACTGGCCGGGCGCCCCGTGGAAGCCGTAGGCGAACCCCTGGATCGTTCCGCCGCGCCGGAACGGGCGGCGCGTCTCGGCCAGCAGCGCCCGGAACCGCGGATACCGGGCGTGCCGCTCCATGATGGCCCGCCGGCCGGGCAACTGGTCGGCGGGCGGGCTCATCGCCGCGGTGTAGATGTCCAGGATCGGGTCGAGCCGCCGGGTGAATCCCCGCCGGTCCACCTCGCGAAGCTTGGCGGGATCAGGGTCGTTCACCCGGCCAGACTAGACCCGCCGGATCGTCCGGGGCGTGGCCACCAGGGCGGCGTGCAGGTCGGTCAGGATCCGGTCCGCGGCCTGGTGCAGCATCCGCCGGTTGTCCTCCAGCCGGCCGCCCCACGCGCGGGCCTCCGGGCCCAGCCAGGCGTCGGTCCCGGCCAGCGTGCGGCTCGGCGGGTCCAGCGCCCGCCGCAGCCGGTCGATGCTGCCGTAGGCGTCCCGGTAGGCGTGGTACAGCCGCTCGTACTCGGGGTTGGGCAGCTCGCCGGGCGGGAGCTGGGCGGCGGCGACCGCGTCGATCGGGGCCTGCAGGGTGCCCGGGGGCGGCGGGGTCATGACGTCCCCCCGGCGGGCGCCAGGTGCCCGGCCTCGGGCCGTACGCCCAGGCGGGCCAGCGCCTCGTCGGTCCGCCGGCTCATGTCGGCGCGCAGCAGCACGGCCTCGGCGGTGTCCCGGACGCCGAGCCGCTGCGACTCGGTCAGCAGCGTCCGCAGCCAGACGGTGTTCATGCCCAGGTGGAAGCTGGCGGTGCCGAGCGACCCGCTCAGCGCCTCCAGCCGGGTCTCGTCGTCCCCGGCCTGGCGGATCAGGGCGGCCACCCCGGCGGGGCCGAGCCGTTCGTACAGCTCGGCGGTGTAGTCGGGGTCGCCGGCGTTCTGCCGCAGCCGCCGCCACACCTCGTCGGGGAACGGACCGCCGTCCCGGTCGGCGCGGGTGACGGCCAGGGCGTCGGTGCGGGCGGCCTTCTGCGCGGCCCGCTGGTCGGGGAACGCGCCGAGGTCCGGGCCCGCGCCGTTCGGGGTGAGGGGCGGGGTGCGCGGCGTCCCGGGCACGCCCACCGGCCGCGGCCCTTCCGTGCCGCCCGAGCCGCCCGCGCCGCCGCCCGCCCGCGGCACCGGCGGCCGGGACGGCGCCGCCGGGCCCGGGCGGACGCCGCCCGCCGGATCCGGGTGGGTGATCGCGTAGTTGTGCCGCCGGTGCAGCATGCTGAGCTGCTCGGCCACCCAGACGCTCACCTCCTGGGCCCGCCGGTGCCCCTCGGCGGACACCCCGGCCGGCGGCGGATGCGCGGCCAGCCAGCCCGTGATCGCCCTGTCCGCGTCGTGCATCTGCCTGATCAGATGGCCCAGCGCGGCCGGGTCGATGCCGCGGAACTGCGGGTCGCCCGCGGCGGGGCCGGTGCGCATGCTGCTCATCGCCGCTCCGATGCGGTGCCGAACGGTCGGTCCCAGGATCACACCGCCGGTCAGGAGCTGTCGAGGGCGCTGCGGACCGCGTCGTCGTCCCGCGCCACCACCGCCCGGCCGCCGGTGACGATGATCGGCCGCTGGATGAGCACCGGGTGCTCCGCCATCAGCTCGATCCACCGCCTGCGGTCGCGCTCCAGGTCCTTCAGGCCGAGCTCCTTGGCGACGGGCTCGTTCAGCCGGGCGACCTCCCAGGGCTCGGCGCCGATGGCGGTCAGCACCTCCTCCAGCTCCGCCGCGGTCGGCGGGTCGTCCAGGTAGCGGCGTTCGGTGTAGGTCACGCCCGCCTCGTCGAGGGCGGCCTTGGCGGCGCGGCTCTTGGAGCAGCGCGGGTTGTGCCAGATCTCCATGGCCCCGATTCTCCCCGTTCAGGCGCCCACGTCGGCGGACGTGCCGCCGGTGATGCGCAGCAGCTCCGCGTACGAGGTGGGGAAGACGGTGTGCGGGTGCCCGCCGGCCGCCCACACCGTCTCGTGCTCCTCCAGCCAGGTGTCCACCAGCGTGCGGATCGGGGCCGGGTGCCCGACCGGGGCGACGCCGCCGATGGGCTGGCCGGTGGCCTCGCGGACGAAGTCGGGGGTGGCCCGCCGTACCCGCCGCGCGCCCACCAGCCCGGCGACCTTGGCCGTGTCCACCCGGTGCGCCCCGCTGGTCAGCACCAGCAGCGGAGCGCCGTCGGCGTCGAAGACCAGGCTGTTGGCGATCGCCCCGACCGGGCAGCCGAGCTGGCGCGCGGCGGCCTCGGCGGTGGGGGCGGCCTCCGGCAGCTCGATGATCTCGCCGGTGGCGCCGCGTTCCCTGAGCGCGGCGGCCACCTTCTCGGTGTTGGGATGCATGCCAGGCACCTTACGGGGCCGAACCCGGCGGATGGATCGGCCGTCAAAAGGGAACTTCTGCCGGTAGGAGGTCGCATATGGGGACGAGGGCGCGCATCGGCGCGATCATGGCCGCGGGCGGGGTCCTGGTGTTGCCGGGATGCTCGCAGCCGGCCGCCACCACGGCGGCGGGGGAGGATCGGCCTCCCACATCCACCCGGCCTTCCGTGACGGCCACGCCCTCTCCCACCCGGACGCCCCGGCCCAAGCTCAAGCCGGGGGCCAAGGGCGAGGACGTCAAGGCCCTGCAGCGGCGTCTCAAGGAGCTCGGGTACGCGCCCGGCCCCGTCGACGGGCGGTACGGGATGACCACGCAGATGGCGGTGTGGGCGTTCCAGAAGGTCAACCGGATCAAGGTGTCCGGCACGGTGGGCCGCGAGATGTGGCAGGCCCTGGACCGCCCGGCCGCGCCCAGGCCGGTGGCCAAGAAGCGGGAGCCCGACCGGGTGGACGTGGACCTGCGCCGCCAGTACCTGGTCGTCTACAAGGGCGGCAGGCCGGTGCTGATCTCCCACATCTCCTCGGGGTCGGGGGAGCTGTTCTGCTCGCGGGACGTCCCCGGCGCCGCGCCGCGCTGCCGCTACGCGGTCACCTCGACGGGGGACTTCCGGACCGGGCGCCGGGCGTCGGGATGGGAGACCTCGCCGCTCGGGCGGCTGTACAACCCGATCTACTTCAACGGCGGCATCGCCTTCCACGGCGCGCTCAGCGTCCCGCGGTACCCGGCCTCGCACGGGTGCGTGCGGCTGCCGATGAACGTCGCCGAGGTGTTCCCGAGGCTGGTGGGGACGGGCGTGCCGGTCCACCTGCGGCGGCCCGGGTGACCTGACCGATTTTTGTCAGACCCCTTCGCTTTCCTGGTGGTGTGCCGTTGACCTGCGCCGCCGCCGGGCGGTGGGGCGGGGCCCGGTGTGCGTTCGAACGTATTGACGAATCGGCTCGGGGGCTGTTTACTGAGATGCGTCGAACTAATGTTCGAGGTGGCGCGGGGCTCGCGGCCCGCGCCGTGGGGCACACGTCCCGCCGGGGCAGCGCGAACCGTCCGGCGGAACGTGACGGCCGGGCGGAGTGAGGGGAAGCTCTCCGTCCGGCCGGCCCGAAGCCGGAAGGAGAGGCGAATGTCCGGATCGACGACCGCCCGACGCAGAGCCCATACCGACGCCCACGGCGAGGTCCGTCCCGTGCCCGCGCCCCGTCCCCGGCCCGCCCAGGCCCGGACCGGCCACACCGCCCGCGGCCAGCTCCACGCCGCCCGCATGTGCCTGGCCGAGGCCGCCGAGGCCACCTCACCGGCCGTCCGCTTCGTGTCCGCCCACCTGGCCGCGCTGCGCGCCGCCGCGGCCGTGCTGGCCACCCACGAGCCGCTGGAGACCCATCGCCGCGGCCGGCCCCGCAGCGTCTGGGTGCTGCTCCCCGAGGCCGACCCCGCCCTGCGCGAGTGGGCCGCCTTCTTCGCCGCCGGCGCCGACAAGCGCGCCGCCGCCGAGGCCGGCCTGCCCCGCGCCGTGACCCCCCGGGAGGCCGACGAGCTCCTGCACGACGCGGAGATCTTCGTCTCCCTGGTCGAGGACACCCTGGGCATCCCGGGCCAGCCCACCCTCCCCATCCCCGAGGCCAGCTGACCGGACCGCCCGCCCGCACGGCCCCGCCCGCCGCCCACCCAGGTCGGCCGGGCGCGAGAACCCCCATGGAGGCAGACCGGCGCGCGCCCACCCCCGGGCGCCCGCCAGCGCCCTTCGCCGGAGCGCATTCGCCTCCCCCGGGCCGCCACCGGACCACCCTCCCCGGCCCGGTGGCGGCAACCCCCGCCGCGCCGGCGGAGTCGCGAAGCCCCCCGACCGACTCCGCCGGCGCGGTTCACGTCGCCTGCCCGTCCGCGCGTTCCTCGTGTCCGGATCCTCTGTGTCCGGATCCTCTGCGTCTCCCGGGCTCCGTGTCTTTGCGTTCTGGGCCGTGTCTCCCGCCTTCTGGGCTCCGTGTCTCGGGGTTTGCGGCTTCCGCACCCGCGCGTTCTCCGGGTCTTCCGGGCCAAGCCCATGAGGGATCCGGGCGTTCGTCCGGTCGCCTGGTCTGAGCCGGACGTTGGAGCCGCGGGGTGTTCCCGCTGTGGAGATGGAGGGCGGTGAGGGTGCTTTGGCTGGTGGGGGTGGGGTTTGGGGGGATGTGTCGGAGTAACGTTGGGCCGCCATGGGTTTGGGTGGGGAGACAGGGCGGGAGCGGCTCGTCGTACCGCTGCTGGCGTTTCTCGGGGTGATGGCGTACGCGCTGTCGATGGCGGTGGTGACGCCGGCGTTGCCGTTGATCCAGGAGGGGCTGGGGACCACGGCCGGGGGAGCGGCGTGGACGTTGACGGCGATGACGTTGTCGGCGGCGGTGGGCACGCCGGTGATCGGGCGGCTGGGGGATCTGTTCGGGCCGCGGCCGGTGCTGCTGGTGGTGCTCGTGGTGACGGTCGTCGGGATGGTCGTCGCGGCGCTGGCGGCCTCACTGCCGGTGATGCTGGCGGGAAGGGCGCTGGCGGGCGTGGGCGGCGGGGTGTTCCCGCTGGCGTACACGATCATCCGGGAGGTGCATCCGCCGCACCGGACGGCGTCGGCGGTGGGGCTGATGTCGTCGATGCTGGGGCTGGGCGGGGCGCTGTCATGGGTGATCGCCGGGCCGGTGATCGACTGGTTCGGCTGGCGGTGGCTGCTGTGGGTGCCGGTGGCGGGACTGGTGCCGGGCGTGGCGCTGGCGTGGTGGATCGTTCCACGGACCGGTCGGCGGGAGACGGCCCGGATCGACTGGTGGGGGGCGCTGCTGTTCGCGGCCTGGCTGGTGTGCGGGCTGACGGCGCTGACGCAGGCCCCCGCGTGGGGGTGGGCGGATCCGCGGATCCTGGCGCTGGCCGCGGCGGCCGCCGGGCTGGCGGGGTGCTGGCTGGCGGTGGAGTCGCGGGTGGCCGAGCCGCTGGTGGACCTGCGGCTGATGCGGCGGCGCGGGGTGTGGACGGCGAACGTCGCCTCGATGCTGGCGGGGTACGCGCTCATGGCCGGGGGCATCCTCTTCCCCCTGCTGGTGCAGCTGCCCGTCGCGACCGGGTTCGGCTTCGGGGGGTCGGCGACACAGGCGGCCCTGCTGCAACTGCCGGCCAGCGTCGGGATGACCGTGGCCGGGTTCGCCGCCGGCGCGCTGGACATGCGGGTCGGCTCGCGGGCGGTGCTGCTGGCCGGGGCGGTGCTCACGCTCACCGGGTACGGCTACGTCGCGGTCGCGCACGACCACATGTGGCAGCTGTACACGGGCGGGATCGCGCGCGGCATCGGGCTCGGGCTGGCCTACGCGGCGGTCGCCAACCTGGTCGTCGCCGCCGTCCCGGCCGGTCAGACCGGCGTGGCCACCGGCGTCAACACCCTGATCCGCACCGTCGGCGCGTCCCTGGGCACCCAGGCCAGCGCCGCGATCGTCACCGCCTCCGCCCCGTTCCCCGGCGGCACCCCCACCGAGGGCGGTTTCACCCTGGGCTTCGCGGTGGCCGCCGCCACCATGGTCGCCGCGATCGGTCTCGCCCTCCTCGCCCCCAGGCAACCTCCGGGCCCGGGCGACCACCGCCCCGACATGCCCTGAGGCGCCGTCACCCCTGACACCGGGTCCGAGCGCCGAGCGCGGTGGCCGGTGGGGGCGCAAAGACGGCCGCCGCGTTCACCGGCGGGCGAACGCGGCGGCACAGGCAAGGAGAAAGGAGGTCAGAAGGCCTCGACGGCGCGGCGGGCCTCGGGGTCGAGGACGCCCCAGCCGATCAGTTCCTCGGTCAGCTCGTTCGGGGACTTGTCATAGATCACCGCCAGCGAGCGCAGGTCCTCCTGGCGGATCGACAGCACCTTGCCGTTGTAGTCGCCGCGCTGGCTCTGGATGGTGGCGGCGTAGCGGGCCAGGGGGCCGGCCTTGTCCTTGGGCAGCTGCTGCAGGCGCTCAAGGTCGATCACCAGCTTGGGCGTGGGGCCCAGCGGGCTCGGCGAGGCGCCGCCCGGCAGCAGCTCCGACACCGGAACGCCGTAGAAGTCGGCGAGCTCGGCCAGCTTCTGCACGGTCACCGCGCGGTCGCCGCGCTCGTAGGACCCCACCACGACGGCCTTCCACCGGCCGCGGGACTTCTCCTCCACGCCGTGCAGGGACAGGCCCTGCTGGGTGCGGATCGCGCGCAGTCGCGCGCCAAGAGCCTTTGCATATTCAGACGGCATCGTTGCGGCCCCCCAGGCTCACTTTCATCATCGTCGTCGGGCCCCGGGGAGCGGCGGTCGGGTCGCTCCCGCAGGGAGCGGGACCCGGGACCGAACGCCCCGGACCCGTCTCCAGGGATGGTTACGGACAGTGACGGTAAAACGGGGAGGCCCGAAGGTCAAGCCGATTGGAAAAAAGCGGTCGAACCGGCAGGTGTCTCTCGACCGTCGAGGGCGGGAGCGCTCCCACTGCGCTCCGCGGCCGGTTCCGCACCCTCGGGCACCGGTCCCGCGCCCTCGGGCACCAGGTCACGACCGTCCGGAACGGCCCGCCCGTGGGCTCGATGTGACCCCTCTCACCAGGCAAGACGCGGGCCGGGCCAAGGCGGGCGGGCCGCCGGGGCTGCTACCGTGAGGAGGACGAAAACGTCCTTTAACCCCGTCCCGTGAGGCGGGAAAGGAGGTTCCGGCGGTGAATGCTGCCTTCCGGCCGGTGGAACCGGCCGCGCCGCGCCCGGCCGAAGACGCCGAAGGTGATGTAGGCCACAAGGCCGTTCTGGAGGCCCCCGACATCCGGCGCGCCCTCACCCGCATCGCCCACGAGATCCTCGAGCGCACCAAGGGCGGCGAGAACGTCGTCCTGCTCGGCATCCAGACCCGCGGCGTCACCCTGGCCCGCCGGCTGGCCGCCCGGCTGGAGGAGGTCGAGGGCAGGCCGGTCCCCTGGGGCTCCCTCGACGTGACGATGTACCGCGACGACCTGCGGATGCGGCCGGCGCGCGCGCTGGGCCGCACCGACCTGCCCGCGGGCGGCATCGACGACCGCATCGTGGTCCTGGTCGACGACGTGCTGTTCTCCGGCCGGACCGTGCGCGCCGCCCTGGACGCCCTGAACGACCTGGGCCGCCCCCGCGCCGTGCAGCTGGCCATCCTGGTCGACCGCGGCCACCGCGAGCTGCCCATCCGCGCCGACTACGTGGGCAAGAACCTGCCCACCTCGATGCGCGAGACCGTCCGGGTGCTGCTGGCCGAGAACGACGGGCGGGACGTGGTCCTGCTCGGGCCCGCCGCACCCCGCACCACCCGGGGCGGCGCGCCGTCCCACGGCGAATAAGGGGGCCGCACAGTGAAGCGCCACCTCATCTCCGCGGCGGACCTGACCAGGGACGACGCGCTGCTGGTCCTGGACACCGCCGAGGAGCTCGCCCAGATCGCCGACCGCTCCATCAAGAAGCTGCCGACGCTGCGCGGCCGCACGGTGGTCAACCTGTTCTTCGAGGACTCCACCCGGACCCGGATCTCCTTCGAGGCCGCCGCCAAGCGGCTGTCGGCGGACGTGATCAACTTCTCCGCCAAGGGCTCCAGCGTGTCCAAGGGGGAGAGCCTCAAGGACACCGCGCTGACCCTGGAGGCCATGGGCGCCGACGCCGTGGTGATCCGGCACGGCGCCTCCGGCGCGCCGCACCGGCTGGCCGGCTGGGTGCGCGGCAGCGTCGTCAACGCCGGGGACGGCACCCACGAGCACCCCACCCAGGCGCTGCTGGACGCGTTCACCATGCGCCGCCGCCTCGGCGACCTGGAGGGCCGCAAGGTCACCATCGTCGGGGACGTGCTGCACAGCCGGGTGGCACGATCCAACGTGCTGCTGCTGCACACCCTCGGCGCCGACGTCACGCTGGTCGCCCCGCCCACCCTGCTGCCGGTGGCGGTGGACTCCTGGCCGTGCTCGGTGTCCTACGACCTGGACGCGGTGCTGCCCAAGAGCGACGTGGTGATGATGCTGCGCGTCCAGCGGGAGCGGATGAACGCCGCCTACTTCCCGACCGTCCGCGAGTACAGCCGCCGGTACGGCCTGGACGCCGAGCGCTTCGCCCGGCTGGCCGACCACGCCATCGTCATGCACCCCGGCCCGATGAACCGGGGCGTGGAGATCGCCGCCGAGGTGGCCGACTCCACCCGTTCCACCATCACCGAACAGGTCGCCAACGGCGTCAGCGCCCGCATGGCGGTCCTCTACCTGCTGCTGGGCGGCTCCGAACCCGCCATCGGCAAGGAGGTCTCCGGTTGGGCACGGTGAAGACGCAGCGGTCGTCTGGTGTCCGGTGCCTGCTGCCGGGCGACGTGTCGGAACCCGCCATCGGCAAGGAGGTCGTGCGTTGAGCCGTACGTTCGTGATCAAGGGGGCGCGGATCCTCGGCGAGGAGCCCGCCGACCTGCTGCTGCGCGACGGCGTGATCGCCGAGGTCGGCTCCGGGCTGGACGCCGCCGGGGCCGAGGTGGTCGACGCCGACGGGCTGATCGCCCTGCCCGGCCTGGTCGACCTGCACACCCACCTGCGCGAGCCGGGCCGCGAGGACGCCGAGACCGTGGAGACCGGCACCCGCGCCGCCGCCCGCGGCGGCTACACCGCCGTGCACGCCATGGCCAACACCCACCCGGTCGCCGACACCGCCGGCGTGGTGGAGCAGGTGTGGCGGCTGGGCCGCGAGGCCGGGTTCTGCGACGTGCACCCGGTGGGCGCGGTCACCCAGGGCATCGCCGGCAGGCAGCTGGCCGAGCTGGGCGCGATGGCCGACTCGGCCGCCCAGGTGCGGGTGTTCTCCGACGACGGGCACTGCGTGTCGGACGCGATGATCATGCGGCGGGCGCTGGAGTACGTGAAGGCGTTCGACGGCGTCATCGCCCAGCACGCCCAGGAGCCGCGGCTGACCGAGGGCGCCCAGATGAACGAGGGCGAGGTCTCGGCGCGGCTGGGGCTGCCCGGCTGGCCCGCGGTGGCCGAGGAGGCGATCATCGCCCGCGACTGCCTGCTGGCCGCGCACGTGGGCTCCCGGCTGCACGTGTGCCACGTGTCCACCGCGGGCTCGGTGGAGATCCTGCGCTGGGCCAAGAGCAAGGGCTGGCGGGTCACCGCCGAGGTCACCCCGCACCACCTGCTCCTCGACGACACCCTCGTGGAGGGCTACGACCCCATCTACAAGGTCAACCCGCCGCTGCGCACCGCCGAGGACGTGACCGCGCTGCGCGAGGCGCTGGCCGACGGCACCATCGACGCGGTCGCCACCGACCACGCCCCGCACCCGGTCGAGGCCAAGGAGACCGAGTGGGACTGCGCGGCCATGGGCATGATCGGCCTGGAGACCGCGCTGCCGGTGGTCCAGCAGGCCATGGTCGAGACCGGGCTGCTGGACTGGGTCGGGGTCGCCGACCGCATGTCCTTCCGCCCCGCGCGTATCGGCCGCCTCAGCGGGCAGGGACGACCGCTGGAGGCGGGCTCCCCGGCCAACGTGGTGCTGTACGACCCGGCGCCGCGCACGGTGGTCGACCCCTCGGGGTTCGCCTCCAAGAGCCGCAACAGCCCGTTCGCCGGGCTCGAACTGCCCGGCCGCGTCGTCGCGACGTTCCTGCGCGGCCGGCCGACCGTTCTGGAAGGGAAGCTGCAATGAACCGACCGCCGGCGATGCTCGTACTCGAGGACGGCAGGGTCTTCCACGGGGTCGGGTTCGGCGCGGAGGGCGAGACGTTCGGCGAGCTGGTCTTCAACACCGGCATGACCGGCTACCAGGAGACCCTCACCGATCCCTCCTACGCCGGGCAGATCGTGGCGATGACCGCCCCGCACATCGGCAACACCGGCGTCAACGACGAGGACCCCGAGTCCGACCGGATCCAGGTCGCCGGGTACGTGGTGCGCGAGCCGTCGCGGATCGCCTCCAGCTGGCGGCACCGCCGCACCCTGGAGGAGGAGCTGAGGGCGCAGGGCGTGGTGGGCATCGCCATGCCCGGCACCCGCGCCCTGACCCGCCACCTGCGCGACAAGGGCGCCATGCGCGGCGCCGTCTCCACCGTGGAGACCGACCCGGACGCCCTGCTGGAACGGGTGCTGGCCAGCCCCTCGATGGAGGGCGCCGACCTGGCCCGCAAGGTCACCACCCCCGAGCCGTACGTGGTGCCCGCCAAGGGCGACAAGCGCTACACGGTGGCCGCGGTGGACCTGGGCATCAAGTCGATGACCCCGTACCGGATGGCCGAGCGCGGCTGCGAGGTCCACGTCCTGCCCGCCACCTCGACCGCCGCCGAGATCCTGGCGCTGAACCCCGACGGGGTGTTCTTCAGCAACGGCCCCGGCGACCCGGCCGCCACCGAGTACGCGGTCACCGCGCTGCGCGGCGTGCTGGACGCCGGCGCCCCGTTCTTCGGGATCTGCCTGGGCAACCAGATCTTCGGCCGGGCGCTCGGCCTGGGCACCTACAAGCTGCGGTTCGGCCACCGGGGCGTCAACCAGCCCGTCCAGGACCGCGCCACCGGCCGGGTGGAGATCTCCGCCCACAACCACGGGTTCGCCGTGGACGCGCCGCTGGACGGCCCGTTCGACACCCCCTACGGCCCCGCCGAGGTCAGCCACGTCAACCTGAACGACGACTGCGTGGAGGGCCTGCGGCTGCTGGACGGGCGCGCCTTCAGCGTGCAGTTCCATCCCGAGGCCGCCGCCGGCCCGCACGACTCCACCGCCCTGTTCGACAGGTTCTGCGATCTGATGGACGGGAAGGTGCGCGGTTGATGCGCTTCGATTTCCCCCGCCGCGGGCCACGCACCGGCCCACTCGACCACTTCTGTGAACCCACGGAGGGTGCCCGGTAATGCCTCGCCGCCAAGATCTCACCTCAGTCCTGGTGATCGGCTCCGGGCCGATCGTCATCGGCCAGGCATGCGAGTTCGACTACTCCGGCACCCAGGCGTGCCGGGTGCTCAAGGCCGAGGGCCTGCGGGTCGTCCTGGTCAACAGCAACCCGGCGACGATCATGACCGACCCGGAGTTCGCCGACGCCACCTACGTCGAGCCGATCACCCCCGAGGTGGTCGAGAAGATCATCGCCAAGGAGCGCCCCGACGCGCTGCTGCCCACCCTGGGCGGCCAGACCGCGCTCAACACCGCGATCGCCCTGCACGAGGCCGGGGTGCTGGAGCGGTACGGCGTGGAGCTGATCGGCGCCGACATCGAGGCCATCCAGGCCGGGGAGAACCGCGAGCGGTTCAAGGAGATCGTCGCCCGGGTCGCCGACAAGTACGGCCTGAACGCCGAGTCGGCCCGCTCGGTGATCTGCCACACCCTCGACGAGTGCCTGGCCGCCGCCGGGGACCTGGGCTACCCGATGGTGGTGCGGCCCTCGTTCACCATGGGCGGGGCCGGCTCCGGCATGGCCTACGACGAGGAGGACCTGCGCCGCATCGCCGGCGCGGGCCTGGCCGCCAGCCCGACCAGCGAGGTGCTCCTGGAGGAGTCCATCCTCGGCTGGAAGGAGTACGAGCTGGAGGTCATGCGGGACCGCGCCGACAACGTGGTCATCGTGTGCTCCATCGAGAACCTCGACCCGATGGGCGTGCACACCGGCGACTCCATCACCGTCGCGCCCGCGATGACGCTGACCGACCGCGAGTACCAGAACATGCGGGACGTGGCCATCGCGGTGATCCGCGAGGTCGGGGTGGACACCGGCGGCTGCAACATCCAGTTCGCGGTGAACCCGAAGACCGGGCGGATGATCGTCATCGAGATGAACCCGCGGGTGTCGCGCTCGTCGGCGCTGGCTTCCAAGGCCACCGGCTTCCCGATCGCCAAGATCGCCGCCAGGCTGGCCGTCGGCTACACCCTCGACGAGATCCCCAACGACATCACCCGCCAGACCCCGGCGAGCTTCGAGCCGACCCTGGACTACGTGGTGGTCAAGGTGCCGCGGTTCGCGTTCGAGAAGTTCCCGGGCGCCGACGCCACCCTCACCACCCACATGAAGTCGGTGGGCGAGGCCATGGCGATCGGCCGGTCGTTCCCCGAGGCGCTGCAGAAGGCGCTGCGGTCGCTGGAGCAGAAGGGCGCCTCGTTCTCCTGGGAGGGCGAGCCGGGCGACCCGGCCGCGCTGCTGGAGAGCGCGAGCCGGCCGCACGACGGGCGGCTGCGGGACGTGCAGCGGGCGCTGTGGGCGGGCGCCACCATCGACCAGGCGCACCGGGCCACCGGCATCGACCCGTGGTTCCTGGAGGAGATCGCCGCGATCAACGAGGTCGCCGAGCGGGTCCGCACCGCCGAGGACGCGCTGACCCGCGAGAACCTGCTGCTGGCCAAGCGGCACGGGTTCTCCGACGCGCAGATCGGGCAGCTGCGGGGCCTGTCGGAGGAGGTCGTCCGGGAGCTGCGGCGGGCGCTGGGGGTGCGGCCGGTCTACCACACGGTCGACACCTGCGCCGCCGAGTTCGCCGCGCAGACCCCCTACCTGTACTCGACCTACGACGAGGAGACCGAGGTCCCGCCGGGCACCAGGCCCAAGGTGATCATCCTGGGCAGCGGGCCCAACCGGATCGGGCAGGGCGTGGAGTTCGACTACTCCTGCGTGCACGCCTCGTTCACGCTGGCCGAGGCCGGCTACGAGACCGTCATGGTCAACTGCAACCCCGAGACCGTCTCCACCGACTACGACACCTCCGGCCGGCTGTACTTCGAGCCGCTGACCCTGGAGGACGTGCTGGAGGTGGTGCACGCCGAGCAGCAGACCGGCGAGGTCGCCGGGGTGATCGTGCAGCTCGGCGGGCAGACCCCGCTGGGGCTGGCGCAGCGGCTCAAGGACGCCGGGGTGCCGATCGTGGGCACCTCCCCGGAGAGCATCCACCTGGCCGAGGAGCGCGGCGCGTTCGGGCGGGTGCTGGACCGGGCCGGGCTGCCGGCGCCCAAGCACGGCACCGCCACCTCGTTCGAGGAGGCCCGCGAGATCGCCGCCGAGATCGGCTACCCGGTGCTGGTGCGGCCCTCGTACGTGCTGGGCGGGCGCGGCATGGAGATCGTCTACGACGACGAGACCCTGCAGGCGTACATGGCCAAGGCGACCGAGGCCAGCCCCGAGCACCCGGTGCTGGTCGACCGGTTCCTCGACGAGGCCGTCGAGATCGACGTGGACGCCCTGTTCGACGGCGAGGAGCTGTACCTCGGCGGGATCATGGAGCACATCGAGGAGGCCGGGATCCACTCCGGCGACTCGGCGTGCGCGCTGCCGCCGATCACCCTCGGCCGCGACGACGTCCGCCGGATCCGCGAGTCCACCGAGAAGCTGGCCCGCGGCATCGGGGTGCGCGGCCTGATCAACGTGCAGTACGCGCTGTCGTCCGGCGTGCTGTACGTGCTGGAGGCCAACCCGCGCGCCTCCCGGACGGTCCCGTTCGTGTCCAAGGCGACCGCCGTGCCGCTGGCCAAGGCCGCCGCCCGGGTGATGATGGGCGCCACCATCGCCGAGCTGCGCGCCGAGGGCCTGCTGCCGCGCGAGGGCGACGGCGGCACGCTGCCGCTGGACGCCCCGATCGCGGTCAAGGAGGCGGTGCTGCCGTTCGACCGGTTCCGCAACGCCCAGGGCCAGAACGTCGACATCGTGCTCGGCCCGGAGATGCGCTCCACCGGCGAGGTGATGGGCATCGACGAGACCTTCGGCACCGCGTTCGCCAAGTCCCAGCAGGCCGCCTACGGGTCGCTGCCCACCAAGGGCCGGGCGTTCGTGTCGGTGGCCAACCGGGACAAGCGGTCGATGGTCTTCCCCGTCAAGCGGCTGGCCGACCTGGGCTTCGAGATCCTGGCGACCGAGGGCACCGCGGAGGTCCTGCGGCGCAACGGCGTGCATGCCAGGATCGTGCGCAAGCACAGCGAGGGCCCCGGCCCGGACGGCGAGCCCACCATCGTCCGGCGCGTCCTCGACGGGGAGGTGGACCTCATCGTCAATACTCCCTTCGGCAGCCCCGGCCAGTCCGGGCCCCGGCTGGACGGGTACGAGATCCGTACCGCGGCCGTGCTGCGCGGGATCCCGTGCGTGACCACCATCGCCGGGCTGGCCGCCGCGGTGCAGGGCATCGAGGCCATCGTGCGCGGCGACGTGGGCGTCCGCTCGCTGCAGGAGCACGCCGAGCACCTGCGGGAAGCGCGCAGGTGACAGCACGCCGATAGGGGAGGCATGACCGACACGCCCGGCCGGGCCGCCGGCCTGCAGACGTCGGCGACCGTGCTGACGGTCCGCCAGGTGCAGGACTACCACGCCATGACGCTGGTGGCCCCGGCGGTGGCCGAACGGTTCCGGCCGGGCCAGTTCGTGGCGCTGGCGGTGGGCGGCGCGGACACCGCCCGCCTGGTGCGCCGCTGCCTGCCGGTGTACGAGGTCAAACCCGACTACGGCGGCACCGTGGAGGTGGTGTTCGACCACCGCGGGTCCGCCGACCCGGGCACCGGCTGGCTGGCCTCCCGCCGGGCCCGGGACCGCATCGACCTGGTCGGGCCGCTGGGCCGGCCGTTCCGGCTGCCCCGCGATCCGGTGCGCTGCCTGCTGGTGGGCGGCGGGCCGGGCGCGGCGGCGCTGTTCTCGCTGGCCGACACGCTGCGCCGGCGCGAGTGCACGGTGCACTTCCTGCTCGGCGGGCCGACCGCCAGCGCGGTGTTCGGGGCGCGGTCGGCGCAGCGCATCGGCGACTCGGCGACCGTGGTCACCGAGGACGGCTCGCTGGGCGGCGCCGGGACGGTGCGCGAGGCGCTGCCCAAGGTCATCGAGGAGTCGGGCGCCGACGTGGTGTACGCCTGCGGCCCGACGCCGCTGCTGCGGGCGGTCAGCGCGGTGGCGACCGAGTTCGGGCTGCCGTCGCAGGTGTCGGTGGAGGAGTTCCTGCGGCAGACCGCGGCGTGCGGCACCGGGCTGTGCATGACCTGCGTGCTGCCGATGATCGGCGACGACGGGGTCACCCGCATGGTGCGGGCCTGCACCGACGGGCTGGTGCTGCGCGGCGACCGGGTCCGCTGGGGCGACCTGGGGACGATCCCGTTCGACGCGCTCGGCGCCCCCCGCGCCCTGGGGGGTGCGCTGTGACCGATCTCACCGTCCGGATCGGACCGCTGGAGCTGGCCAACCCGGTGGTCACCGCCGCCGGCTGCGGCGGCACCGGCCGGGAGCTGGCCCGGTTCTTCGAGCTGACCAGGCTGGGGGCGTTCACCACCACGTCGGTCATGCTGCAGCCGAGGGCGGGCCGGCCCACGCCGCGGGTGGCCGAGACGCCCAGCGGCATGCTGACCGCGATGGGGCTGCCCGGCCCCGGCGTCGACTCGTTCCTGGAACGGGACCTGCCGTGGCTGGCCGAGCAGGGCGTGCCGGCGATCGTGTCGGTGGCCGGCAACAGCCTGGAGGAGTACGCCGAGGTGGCGCGGCGGCTCAACGCCGCCCGCGCGGTCGCCGCCGTCGAGGTCAACCTGGCCGCCCCGAACGTGGAGGACCGCGGCCGGATGTTCGGCCGGCTGCCCGGCCCGGCCGCCGAGGTGGTGCGCGCGGTGCGGGCGGCCACCCGGCGCGGCGTCCCGGTGCTGGCCAAGCTCGCCCCCGACGTGGCCGACCTGGTGAACGTCGCGCTGGCCTGCGTGGACGCCGGCGCGGAGGGGCTGAGCCTGATCAACACGATGGCCGGGCTGGCGATCGATCCGGTCACCCTGCGCCCGGCGCTGGCCGGGGTGTCCGGCGGGCTGAGCGGCCCGGCGATCCGGCCGGTGGCGCTGCGCTGCGTGTACGAGGTGCACGCCGCGCTGCCCGGGGTGCCGATCATCGGCAGCGGCGGGATCGCCACCGGCCTGGACGCCCTGGAGTTCGTGCTGGCCGGCGCCAGCGCGGTCGCCGTGGGCACCGCCCTGTTCCACGATCCCACGGCCGCCCCGCGGATCCTGCGCGAGCTGGAGGAGGCGCTGTCGGCCCGCGGGATCGGCCGGCTCGCCGACGCGGTGGGGCTGGCCCACCGCCCGCCCGGCCACGTTCCCCCGCAGATCAGCCCGCGCCGCGGCGCCACGCGGCCCGGCCGGGCCAGCGAGCCCAAGGAGAAGCTTCCGTGACACCAGCGCCCATCGCCGTCGCCCTCGACGCCCCGGACCTGGAGACCGCCGCCCGCTGGGCGAGCATGGTGATCCCGCACGTCAGCACGGTCAAGGTGGGGCTGGAGCTCTACCTGCGGTACGGGCCGGACGTGGTCGCCAGCGTGCGCGGCGCCAGCGGCGTCCAGGTCTTCCTGGACCTGAAGCTGCACGACATCCCGGCCACGGTGGCCGGGGCGGCGCGGGCGGTGGCCCGGCTGCGGCCGGACTTCCTCACCGTGCACGCCACCGGCGGCGAGGCGATGATCCGGGCCGCCGTGGAGGCCGCCCCGGACACCGCCATCGCCGCGGTCACCGTGCTGACCTCGCTGGGCGACGCCGACCTCGGCCGGCTGGGCATGGCCGGACCCGCCTCAGACGCCGTACGGCGGCTCGCCGCCATGGCCGTGGGGGCGGGGGCCCGGGCGCTGGTCTGCTCGCCGCAGGAGGCCGCTGCGGTCCGCGCGGAGGTGGGTCCGTCCATCACCCTGATCACCCCGGGGGTGCGCCCGGCCGGGGCGGCCGTCCAGGACCAGGCGCGGGTGGCCACCCCGGAGGAGGCGCTGGCGGCCGGCGCCGACCTTCTGGTGATCGGCCGGCCGATCACCGGGGCCGCCGACCCGGGCGCGGCGGCCGCCGGGATCGCCGCGGCGTTGCGCCGGAGGGCGTCGTGACGACAACGGCGCGAGGGCCCTTCGGGTTGCCCGGGAAGTGGAATTCGAGAGCGGGATCACGTCGTCCCGGGGCGGCCGCCGGGCCCGTTCGGGGCGGCGGTGAAACCCCTGGCCCGCACGGGAATCGGGGTCCCACCCCGCCAGATTGTGTACACTGAGTATTCGGGACACTCCGAGGAGTGATTTTCGTGATTTTGTGGCGGGCCGAACAGCACTTCACGTTGCTTTATGGGGTGTGAACTCGCTAGTTTCCGAACCCGTCCGACTCCGTCGAGTGGAAACACGAGGTGACCCGGCGTGGCTCTTCCGCCCCTAACCCCCGAACAGCGCGCCGCAGCATTGGAGAAGGCGGCCAAGGCCCGTAAGGAGCGGGCCGAGGTCAAAAACCGGCTCAAGCATGGGGGTACCTCGCTCGCCGAGGTCCTCAAGGAGGGCCAGACCGACGACGTCATCGGAAAGATGAAGGTGTCGGCCCTCCTGGAGTCCCTTCCCGGTGTGGGCAAGGTCCGTGCGAAGCAGATCATGGAGCGCCTGGGCATCGCCGAGTCCCGCCGCGTGCGGGGCCTCGGCGCCAACCAGCGCGCCTCCCTTGAGCGTGAGTTCGGCGGCGGTGCGAACCGCTGACGGCGATCGCGCGGGCGGGCGCGGCGGCCTGGCCGCCGCGGCCGCGTCCGGCCTGCCCGCCTCGGCGGGCGGCCGGAACGGCTCCATCCCGCCCCGTCCGGACGCGGCGCACGGCGCTCCGGACGGCGAGGAAGGCTCTGCGGCAAGGCCTGATCTGCGCCGGCGCCGGCTGACGGTGCTGTCCGGCCCGTCCGGCGTCGGCAAGAGCACGGTGGTCGCCGAGATCCGGCGGGCGCACCCCGAGGTGTGGCTGTCGGTCTCGGTGACCACCCGGTCCCCCCGGCCGGGGGAAAAACACGGCGTGCAGTACTACTTCGTCGACGACGCCGGTTTCGACCGGCTCGTCGCCGAGGGCGAATTGCTCGAATGGGCGGAGTTCGCGGGCAACCGTTACGGGACCCCGCGGGCTCCGGTCGCCGAAAGGCTGGCCGCCGGCGTGCCGGTGCTGCTGGAAATCGACCTGCAGGGGGCCCGGCAGGTGCGCCGGGCGATGCCCGAGGCCCGGCTGGTGTTCCTGGCCCCGCCCTCCTGGGAGGAGCTGGTCCGGCGGCTGACCGGCCGTGGTACGGAACCCCCCGAGGTGATCGAGCGCCGGCTGGAGGCGGCCCGGATCGAGCTGGCCGCCGAGAAGGAGTTCGACGTCACGCTGGTCAACACGTCCGTCCAGGACGTGTGCCAGGAGCTGCTAGCCTTGATGGCCGACCCTGGATCGGATTAGCGGAAGGCCAAGCGTGGCAGCCAACAGCGAAGGCATCACCAACCCGTCGATCGACGAGCTGCTCGAGGTCGTCGACACCAAGTACGGCCTGGTGAGCATCGCGGCCAAGCGGGCGCGTCAGATCAACGCCTACTACGCCCAGCTCGGCGAGGGCCTGCTGGAGTACGTGGGTCCCCTGGTCGAGACGCACGTTCAGGAGAAGCCCCTGTCCATCGCGCTCCGCGAGGTGCGCGAGGGCCTGCTGAACGCCGAGCCCGTCGAGGCTCAGTGACCGGCGTTCGATGACCGAACGCAAGCCCCGGGTGGTGCTCGGGGTGTCCGGCGGCATCGCCGCCTACAAGGCGTGCGAGCTGTTGCGCCGGCTCACCGAGTCCGGCCACGACGTGCGCGTCGTGCCGACCCGGGACGCGCTGCGCTTCGTCGGCGAGCCCACCTGGGCGGCGCTGTCCGGGCATCCGGTGGCCACCGAGGTGTGGACCGGGGTCGACGAGGTCCCGCACGTGCGGCTGGGCCAGACCGCCGATCTGGTGTTCGTGGCGCCCGCCACCGCCGACCTGCTGGCCCGGGCGGCCTGCGGGCTGGCCGACGACCTGCTCACCAACACCCTGCTGACCGCCCGCTGCCCGGTGGTGTTCGCGCCCGCGATGCACACCGAGATGTGGGAGCACCCGGCCACCCGGGCCAACGTCGCCACCCTCCGCGCGCGGGGGGCGATCGTGCTGGAGCCCGCCGTCGGCCGGCTGACCGGCGCCGACACCGGCAAGGGCCGGCTGCCCGAGCCGGCCGAGCTGTTCGAGGCGGCCCGGCGGGTGCTGGCCCGCGGCGGGCTGGAGGCCGACCTGGCCGGGCGGCACGTGGTGGTGTCGGCCGGCGGCACCCGTGAGCCGCTGGACCCGGTCCGCTTCATCGGCAACCGCTCCTCCGGCCTGCAGGGGTACGCGCTGGCCCGTACCGCCGTCGCCCGGGGCGCCCGGGTGACGGTGGTGGCCGCCAACGTGGCGCTGCCGGACCCGGCGGGCGCCGACGTGGTGGCCGTGGGCACCGCCGAGGAGATGCGCAAGGCGGTGCTGGAGGCGGCCGGCTCGGCCGACGCGGTGGTGATGGCCGCGGCGGTGGCCGACTTCCGGCCCGCCGACTACCGCGAGTCCAAGATCAAGAAGTCGGAGACCGCGGGTCCCGCGCCGATCGAGCTGGTCCGCAACCCCGACATCCTGGCCGAGCTGGGCCGGATCCGGCGGCCCGGCCAGGTGATCGTCGGGTTCGCCGCCGAGACCGACGACGTGCTGGCCAACGGCCGCGACAAGCTCGCCCGCAAGGGCTGCGACCTGCTGGTGGTCAACCAGGTCGGGCCGGACCTGACGTTCGGCCGGCCGGACAACGCCGCGGTCGTGCTGGCCGCCGACGGCGCCTCGGTCCAGGTGCCGCGCGGCCCCAAGGAGGCGCTGGCCGACGTGGTCTGGGACCAGGTGGCCGCCCGGCTGGGCTGACCGGCGCCGAGATGACCGGGATCCGGTCCAGGGTGCAGGATGAAGAAGCCGCCGATAAACCGTTCCCGATACACTTCGGCGGACACCTCGGCGGCGTCCACCCGCGCCGCCCGCCGATGCACAGTCCGACCTGCGACGTCAGTCAGCAGCCGCTGCAAGGAGTTCACGTAACGTGTCTCGCCGCCTGTTCACCTCCGAGTCCGTCACCGAAGGACATCCCGACAAGATCGCCGACCAGATCAGCGACGCGATCCTGGACGCGATGCTCAAGGACGACCCCAAGAGCAGGGTCGCCGTGGAGACCATGATCACCACCGGCCAGGTGCACGTCGCCGGTGAGGTGACCACCGAGACCTACGTGGACATCCCCGGGGTCATCCGCGAGAAGATCCTGGAGATCGGCTACGACTCCTCCAAGAAGGGCTTCGACGGCCACTCCTGCGGCGTGTCGGTGTCCATCGGCGCCCAGTCGCCCGACATCGCCCAGGGCGTCGACGACGCCTACGAGGCCCGCGAGGGCGAGGCGTCCGACGAGCTGGACCGGCAGGGCGCCGGCGACCAGGGCCTGATGTTCGGCTACGCCACCAACGAGACGCCCGAGCTGATGCCGCTGCCGATCACCATCGCGCACCGGCTGGCCGAGCAGCTGGCCAAGGTCCGCAAGGACGGCACCGTCCCCTACCTGCGGCCGGACGGCAAGACCCAGGTGACCATCGAGTACGACGGCGACCGCGCGGTCCGCCTGGACACCGTGGTGGTCTCCAGCCAGCACGCTCCCGACATCGACCTGAAGGAGCTGCTGACCCCCGACATCAAGGAGCACGTGGTCGACCCGGTGCTGGCCTCCTTCGACCTGGAGACCGAGGGCTACCGGCTGCTGGTCAACCCGACCGGCCGGTTCGAGATCGGCGGCCCGATGGGCGACGCCGGGCTGACCGGCCGCAAGATCATCGTCGACACCTACGGCGGCATGGCCCGGCACGGCGGCGGCGCGTTCTCCGGCAAGGACCCCTCCAAGGTGGACCGCTCGGCCGCGTACGCGATGCGCTGGGTGGCCAAGAACATCGTGGCCGCCGAGCTGGCCGACCGCGCCGAGGTGCAGGTGGCCTACGCGATCGGCAAGGCCAAGCCGGTCGGCGTGTTCGTGGAGACCTTCGGCACCGAGAAGGTCCCGGTCGGCAAGATCCAGGAGGCCGTGCTGGAGGTCTTCGACCTGCGCCCGGCCGCCATCGTGCGCGACCTGGACCTGCTGCGGCCGATCTACTCGCAGACCGCCGCCTACGGCCACTTCGGCCGCCAGGAGCCGGACTTCTCCTGGGAGCGCACCGACCGCGCCGAGGCGCTGCGCACCGCCGCCGGTCTGTGACCCGCTGACCTGTCGGCCCGGGGGCGACCCCCGGGCCGCCGGAGCTCCGTCGCGGTCGCCCGACCCTCGCCGCCCGTCGCCGAGCGCGTTCCGCGCGCCCGGCGGCGGGCGGAACGGTGTCCGCCCCATCTGGTAGGACGGGACCGTGACGAACGGCGGCGTGGTGGAACCCATCTTCGGGATGGAGCAGATCCCCGGGACCGCGCCCAAGGCGACGCCGCGCCGCAGGCCCGCCGGGAAGGGCGCGCGGCGGCCCGCCGAGACCCTGCCGGTGGCGCGGGTGCTGGTGGACGTGTCGCTGTCGCACCTGGACCGGCCGTTCGACTACCTGGTGCCGGTCGAGATGGACGCCGCGGCGGTCCCCGGCTGCCGGGTGCGGGTGCGGTTCGCCGGGCAGCTGGTGGACGGCTTCCTGCTGGACCGCGTGGCCGACAGCGACCACGACGGGCGGCTGTCGTTCCTGGAACGGGTCGTCTCGCCCGAACCGGTGCTCACCCCCGAGATCGCCGCGCTGGGCCGCGAGATCGCCGACCGGTACGCCGGGACCCTCGCCGACGTGCTGCGGCTGGCCGTCCCGCCCCGCCACGCCCGGATCGAGGCCGAGCCGCCCCCCGAACCGGAGGAGTGGCGGCCCGATCCGCCCGCGCCCGGACCGTGGGCGCACTACCCGGCCGGGCCGTCGTTCCTCACCGCGCTGGCCGAGGGCCGCGCCCCCCGCGCCGTGTGGACCGCGCTGCCCGGCCCGCACTGGCCCGAGGCCGTGGCCCGGGCCGTGCAGGCCACCCTGGCGGGCGGGCGCGGCGCGCTCGTGGTGCTCGCCGACGGCCGCCAGGTCGCCCGCGTCGACGCCGCGCTGGCCGAGGCGCTGGAGGGATCGGCCCGGCACGTCGCCCTGACCGCCGAGCCGGGACCGGCCGAACGCTACCGCCGGTGGCTCGCCGTGCTGCGCGGGCGGGCCCGGGCGGTGGTCGGCACCCGCGCCGCCATGTTCGCCCCCGTACGGGACCTGGGACTGGTCGTGCTGTGGGACGACGGCGACGACGTCCACGCCGAGCCGCACGCCCCGTACCCGCATCCGCGCGAGGTGCTGGCGCTGCGCGCCCACCGGTCGGGGGCCGGGGCGCTGATCGGCGGGTTCACCCGCACCGCCGAGGCCACCGTGCTCGTGGAGACCGGATGGGCGCACGCCCTGGTCGCCGAACGGCAGCGGATCCGCACCGTGATGCCGCGGGTGCGGCCCGCCGGGGAGGACGAGGAACTGGCCAAGGACGAGGCCGCCCGCACCGCGCGCCTGCCGGTCCTGGCGCTGCGCACCGCCCGGCAGGCGCTGCGCGACGGGCCGGTGCTGGTCCAGGTGCCCCGGCGCGGCTACCTGCCGGGGCTGCGCTGCGGCCGCTGCCGCGAGCCGGCCCGCTGCGCCGCCTGCCAGGGACCGCTGGCGCTGCGGTCCTCGCACGCCGCCCCGTACTGCCGGTGGTGCGGCCGGATCGCGGGGGACTGGCGGTGCCCCGAGTGCGGCGGCGGGCGGGTGCGGGCCGCGGTGGTCGGGGCCCGGCGCACCGCCGAGGAGCTGGGCCGGGCGTTCCCGGGGGTGCCGGTGCGGACCTCCGGCCGCGACGGCGTGCTGGACCGGGTGGGCGCCGCGCCCGCCCTGGTGGTGTCCACCCCCGGGGCCGAGCCGGTCGCCGACGGGGGGTACGCGGCGGCGCTGCTGCTGGACGGCTGGGTGCTGCTGGGGCGGGCCGACCTGCGCGCCGCCGAGGAGGCGCTGCGCCGCTGGATGAACGCCGCCGCGCTGGTCCGCCCGGCCGGGCCGGTGATCGTGCTGGCCGACGGGTCGCTGCCGCCGGTGCAGGCATTGCTCCGCTGGGACCCGGTCACCCTGGCCGAACGGGAGCTGGCCGACCGGCGCGAGCTGGGCTTCCCGCCCGCCGTCCGGATGGCGTCGCTGACCGGGACCCCGGCGGCGATCCGCGAGCTGCTGGCCGAGACCCGCCTGCCGCCGGGCGCGCAGGTGCTCGGGCCCGTTCCGGTGCCCGGCGAGGGGATCGGCGAGCAGGCCGGCGAGCCGGAACGGCAGCGGGCGCTGGTCCGGGTGCCGCGCGCCGCCGGGCCCGCGCTGGGCCGGGCGCTGAAGCAGGCGCAGGGCGTGCGCAGCGCCCGCCGGGCGGCCGACCCGGTACGTGTGCAGATCGACCCCTTGGAGCTCATCTGAGCGCTAGGGTTTCCGGGTGGCTGACGACTGGGTGGACATCACCGCCGAGGACCTCGACCGCTGGGCCGGCGGGGCCGGGGACGGCGTCGACGTGTACGGGATCCGACTGCTGCTGGACCTGGCCGGCCGGGAGCCCGGCCTGAGCGGGCCGGCCGACCTCACACCGGAGCGGCTGCGCCGGCTGATGCTGCAGACGTTCCCCGAGGAGGTCGTGGCCGAGGCCGCCGACGTCCCGTCGATCGTGGACACCGCCCGGTCGATGGTGGACTTCCTGGCCGGCACCGGGCGGCTGGCCCCCGGCGCCGCCGGCGCGCTGCACGAGGAGCTGACCGCGCTGCAGCCGCGGCTGGCCGAGGTGATCGCGCAGATCGACGAGGCCGAGCGGGAGACCGCCGGCGAGGTGGTGCGCGGCATGATGCTCGCCGACGGCGTCCGCCTCGACGACGAGCAGGCGGTGCAGGCCTGGCTGGGCGACTTCGAACGGCTCAGCGAGGAGGAGCGGATCGACCGGGCCACCGCCTACCTGCGGGAGGCCGAGGAGATGACGGTGCCGGCGGTGCCGCTGGCGCCGCTGCCCGAGCTGGCCGCCGCCGCCCGCGCCTCCGGCCTGCTGCACCGGGTCCGCGCGCTGGCCGGGTGGGCCGGCGGGCGGGCCGTCACCGAGCACGGCGAGCCGGTCCCCGGCGACCTGCCGGGTGCCGCCGAGGCCGCCGGGCTGCCCGGCCCGGCCGCCGGACCGGCGGACCTGGCCGACCTGCCCGACCTGGAACGCCTGTGGTGGGCCGCGGTGGAGGCCGGCGCGCTGACCGTCGAGGGCGGCCGGGCCGCCCCCGGCCCGCTGCTGGACGACCTGCGCGACGGCGACGACGAGGCGGTGCTGGCCGCCTGGCTGCGGCTGTTCGACGAGGCCGTGGTCGGCGGGGCCGGCGCGGTCGCCGACGGCGACACCGCCCGGCTGGTGCGCGCCGAGCTCACCGGGGTGCTGATCCACCTGTACGAGCAGGAGGAGCCGGCCGACCGCGACGGCCTGGCGGCGGCGCTGGCCGGTCACCTGCTGGACACCCGGATGGACCACGGGCACGCCCCGGCGCCCGCCGAGGTCGCCGACCTGCTCGGCCGCGAGCTGGACGAGCTGGAGTCCTGGGGCGTGGTCGAGCCCGCCGCCGGCGGCCTGGAGCTGGCCCCGCTCGGCGTGTGGGGGGTGCGGGAGCTGCTGCGCTCGGAGGGCTTCGTCGCCCCGGTGGTGGGGGAGCTGGCCGACCGCCCGGCCGCCGAGCTGGTCGCCGGGCTGGCCTGGCACCGCGAGCGGACCGCCGGGCAGGAGATCGCCGGCTGGCTGGCGGCCCGGCCCGCCGAGCAGGCCGCCGCCGACCTGATCGAGGTGATGCGGACCGGCGGGCCCGGCGCCCGCAGCGTCGCCGCCGACGTGCTCGGCGAGGTCGGCCCGGACGCCGCCGCGGCGGTGCGGGCCGCGCTGGACGACCCGGCGACCGGTCCGTACGCCCGGCTGTGGCTGCACGAGCACGGCGACGCCGAGGCCGAGCCCCGGCACTCCGACCTGGCCTGGATGCTGGCCGACACGGTGGCGGCGATGCTGGAGTCGGCCGACCCGGCCGACGCGGTCGCCGCCGCGCTGGCCGACCTGCCCGACGGCGCCGGGCTGGACCTGCTGATCGAGGGCATGGGCGGGCTGGGGCACCCGCAGGCCGGCGCGGTGCTGGACGCGCTGGCCGCGCACGTCCCCGACCCGCAGCTGGCCGCGGCGGCCCGGGCGGCGCGCGCGGGATGAGCGGCCGGAAGTCTCCCTAGACTGGAACGACCGCCTTTCCCAGCCCTGACAGGAGCCATCGTTGGCCGTCAAACCCATCCGCCTGTTCGGCGACCCGGTGCTGCGCACCCCCGCCGAACCGGTCACCGACTTCGACAAGGAACTGCGCACCCTGGTCAAGGACCTCACCGACACGATGATCGACGCCCCGGGCGTCGGCCTGGCGGCGCCGCAGATCGGGGTGAGCCTGCGGGTGTTCACCTACTACGTCGACGACCGGCTCGGTCATGTGGTCAATCCCACCCTCGACCTGTCCGACGAGGAGCAGGACGGGGAGGAGGGCTGCCTGTCCCTGCCCGGCCTCAGCTTCCCCACCAAGCGGGCGTGGCGGGCGGTGGCCAAGGGGTTCAACATGTACGGCGAGCCGATCGTGCTGGAGGGCACCGACCTGCTGGCGCGCTGCGTGCAGCACGAGACCGACCACCTGGACGGCATCCTGTTCATCGACCGGATGGACCCCGAGCAGCGCAAGGCCGCGATGAAGGCGATCCGCCAGGCCGAGTGGTTCGGCGAGCCCGCCCCGGTGATCAAGGACTCGCCGCACCGCACCTTCGGCAGGGCCCTGTAGCCGCGTGCGGCCGGGCCGCTCGGGGGTAGTCCGCTGATGGAGGCATGGAGTCGATGAAGCTGGTCTTCGCCGGAACGCCGGAGACGGCGGTGCCCGCCCTGGAGGCGCTGCTGGAGTCCCGGCACGAGGTGGCCGCGGTGGTCACCCGGCCCGACGCGCCCGCCGGGCGGGGCCGCCGCCTGACCCCCAGCCCGGTGGCGCGCCGCGCGGCCGAGGCGGGCGTCGAGGTGCTCAAGCCGGCCAAGGCCAAGGACCCGCAGTTCCTGGACCGGCTGCGCCAGATCGCCCCGGACTGCTGCCCGGTCGTCGCCTACGGGGCGCTGCTGCCCCGCGTGGCGCTGGACATCCCCCGGCACGGCTGGGTCAACCTGCACTTCTCGCTGCTGCCGGCCTGGCGCGGCGCCGCCCCGGTGCAGCACGCCGTCCTGCACGGCGACGAGATCACCGGGGCCTGCACGTTCCAGATCGAGGAGGATCTGGACACCGGGCCGGTGTACGGGATGCTGACCGAGCCGGTCCGGCCCGACGACACCGCCGGCGCGCTGCTGGACCGGCTGGCCCGCGCGGGCGCCCGGCTGCTGGCCGACACCATGGACGGCATCGAGCAGGGCGTGCTGGAGCCCCGGCCGCAGCCCGCCGAGGGGGTCTCCTACGCCGCCAAGCTCACCACCGCCGACGCCCGCGTCGACTGGACCGCCCCCGCCCTGCGCGTCGACCGGCTGGTCCGGGCCTGCACCCCGGCCCCCGGCGCGTGGACCACGTTCCGCGACGAACGGCTCAAGCTCGGCCCGGTCCGGCTCGCCGCCGGCGCCGGCGACCTGCCCCCCGGCCGGATCCGGGCGTCCAAGCGGGAGGTGCTGGTCGGCACCGCCACCCACCCGGTCGCGCTCGGCGAGGTCCAGCCGCAGGGCAAGCGCCGGATGCCCGCCGCCGACTGGATGCGCGGCATCACCCTGACCGACGAGGACGTGCTGGTCTGATGGCACCCCGTACAGCCCGGGACCGCAGGGACCGCAACCGGCGCCCCGGCGGCCCGCGCCGCCCCGAGGACCTGGTCCGGCGCACCGCCTACGAGGTGGTGCGGGCGGTGCAGACCCGGGACGCCTACGCCAACCTGCTGCTGCCCGGCCGGCTCCGCGACCGCGGGCTGACCGGCCGGGACGCCGCGCTGGCCACCGAGCTGACCTACGGGACGCTGCGCGGGCGCGGCACCTACGACGCGATCCTGCAGGTGTGCAGCGACCGGCCGCTGCACCGCATCGACGGGCCGCTGCTGGACGTGCTGCGGCTGGGCGTCCACCAGCTGCTGGGCACCCGGATCCCGCCGCACGCCGCCGTCGGCACCGCCGTGGAGCTGGCCCGCTCGGTGGCCGGGCCGGGGCAGGCCAAGTTCGCCAACGCGGTGCTGCGCAAGGTCGCCACCCGCGACCTCGCGGCCTGGCTGGCGATCGTGGCGCCCGAGGGCGACGAGGTCGGCCGGCTGTCGGTCACCCACAGCCATCCCCGCTGGATCGTCACGGCGCTGCGGGACGCGCTGGGCGCCGACCGGGCGGAGATCGAGGCGCTGCTGGCCGCCGACAACGAGCGGCCCCGCGTCACCCTGGTCGCCCGGCCCGGCCGCGCCACCGCCGCCGAGCTGGTCGAGGCCGGCGCCGAGCCCGCCCCGTACTCGCCGCTGGCCGCGGTCCTGCCGGAGGGCGACCCGGCGGCGATCGACGCGGTCCGCGACGGCCGGGCCGCCGTGCAGGACGAGGCCAGCCAGCTGGTCGCGCTGGCGCTGGCGGACACGCCGCTGGACGGGCCGGACGCCCGCTGGCTGGACATGTGCGCCGGGCCCGGCGGCAAGGCGGGCCTGCTGGCGGGCCTGGCCGCGGGGCGCGACGCCCGGCTGCTGGCCTGCGACGTGCAGCCGCACCGGGCCGGTCTGGTGCGCCGCGCGGTCGACGGGCGCACCGGGGTCGCCGTGGTGGACGGCACGGCCCCCGCCTGGCGGCCGGGCTCGTTCGACCGGGTGCTGCTGGACGCGCCGTGCACCGGCCTGGGGGCGCTGCGCCGCCGCCCGGAGGCCCGCTGGCGGCGCGAGCCCTCCTCGCTGGCCGAGCTGGGGCCGCTGCAGCGCCGGCTGCTGGCCTCGGCGCTGGAGGCGGTGCGGCCCGGGGGAGTGGTCGCGTACGTGACCTGCTCGCCGCACCTGGCCGAGACCCGCGTGGTGGTCGACGACGTGCTCCGCGACCGGGCCGACGTGGAACGGCTGGACTCCCCGCAGGCCGTCCGCCGGGTCGCCGCGGGGGCACTGGACGGACTGGGCGACGGCCCGTACGCGCAGTTCTGGCCGCACCGGCACGGCACCGACGCGATGTTCCTGGCGCTGCTGCGCCGGACCGCATGACCCGCCTTTACCGGGGCAGCACGGTCAGATGACCGCCTTCATGCATGTGATGTCGTTCGTCGGCAGCGCCGGGTTCTACCTGCCGCTGCTGGTGCTGGCGTTCTGGTGCGTGAACCCGCGGGCGGCGGCCCGGGCGGCGGTGGCGCTCGCGCTGAGCGCGATGATCAACGTGCTGCTCAAGATGAGCTTCGCCGAGCCCCGGCCGTACTGGACCGACCCGGCGCTGCAGGAGCAGTCCACCGAGTCGTCGTTCGGGATGCCGTCCGGCCACGCCCAGGGCTCGCTGGTGGCGTACGGGTTCCTGGCGTACCACCTGGGGCGCCGCTGGGCGTGGGCGGCCGCCGCGGTGATCGTCGCGCTGGTCGGCGCGTCCCGCGTGTACCTGGGCGTGCACTCGTTCGGCCAGGTGCTGGCGGGATGGACGGTGGGGACGCTGGTGCTGGTCGCCGTGATCCGGCTGCGGCCCGTCGTCGCCCGCTGGTGGCTGCGCCGCCGCATGGCCGGGCAGCTGGTGCTGAGCGGCACGGTCGCGCTGGGCCTGCTGGGCTGCGCGGTGCTCCTCACCGAGCTGGTCCTGGAGGATCTGCGGCTGCCGGAGTCGTGGCGGCGCGCCATCGTCGCCGCCGGCGGCACGACCGGGGACCTGGGGCTGGAACGGGCCGCGATGTCGGCGGGCCTGCTGTGCGGGGTGCTGGCCGGGCTGTCGTGGCTGACCCGCGCCGGCTGGTTCGACCCGTCGGTGCGCTCGCCCGGGCGCAGCGCCGGGCGGGTGCTGGCGGGCCTGGCCGGGCTCGCGCCCATCGCCGCGCTGTGGGCCGTCCTGCCGGACCATCCGGCCGCCGACTTCGCCGTGCTGACGCTGATCGGGCTGTGGCTGAGCGCCGGGGCGCCGGAGGCGTTCGTCCGGCTCGGGCTGGCCGAGCGGACCACCCCCGAGCTCACCCGACCGGGTGAACCCGCGCTGACCGGCGGTCCCTAGACTCGGACATCATGGCCGCAAAGATCTCGCCCAGCATCCTGTCCGCCGACTTCGCCCGGCTCGCCGAGGAGGTCGCGCTGATCTCCGACACCGCCGACTGGGTGCACGTCGACGTGATGGACAACCACTTCGTGCCCAACCTCACCCTGGGGCTCCCGGTCGTCGAGGCGCTGCTCAAGCACAGCGCCCTGCCGCTGGACTGTCACCTGATGATCGAGGACCCCGACCGGTGGGCGCCCGCCTACGCCGAGGCCGGCGCGGGCAGCGTCACCATCCACGCCGAGGCGGCCAAGGCCCCGATCCGCACCCTGCGCGCCATCCGCGCCGCCGGGGCCCGCGCCGGGCTGGGCATCAACCCGGCCACCCCGGTGGAGCCGTACGAGGACCTGCTGGGCGAGATCGACATGCTGCTGATCATGACGGTGGAGCCCGGGTTCGGCGGCCAGAAGTTCCTGGACGTGGTGCTGCCCAAGGTCCGCCGCGCCCGGCAGATGATCGCCGGCCGGGACCTGCCGGTGTGGTTGCAGGTCGACGGCGGGGTCAGCGCCGAGACCATCGAACGCTGCGCGGAGGCCGGCGCGGACGTGTTCGTGGCGGGCAACGCCGTCTACGGCGCCGACGACCCCGCCGAGGCCGTCCGCAACCTGCGCGCCAAGGCGGAGGCCGCGGCCGGGGACTGACCCGCCGGGGATTATCCGGTTGCCCCGGACCGCCCCGGGCGCGAAGGATCGCCTGCATGCCCTTCTGGTTGCTCGGGCTGCTGTTCGCGGCGTTCGTGTTCTACACCGACGACCACGTGATCGCGGGGGTGCTGCCGGAGATCGCCGCCGGGCTGCACGTGAGCGAGGCGGCCGCGGGCCAGCTCGTCACCGCGTTCTCGCTGACCGTGGCGGTGGGCGCTCCGGTGGCCGCCGTCGTGGTCGCCCGGTGGCCGCGCCGGACGGTGTTCGCGGTGGCGCTGGCGGTGTTCACGGCGCTGTGGCCGCTGCGTCCCGTGCCGCTGTGGTCGATCGCGCCGCTGTCGGTGCTGTGGGGCGGCGCCGCGTTCTGGAACTCCCCGGCCATCCAGGCCCGGCTCTTCCGGCTCGCGGGGCCGGTCGCCCCGCAGGCCCTGGCCCTCAGCACCAGCACCGCCCACGTCGGCGTGGCCGTCGGCGGAGCCCTGGGCGGGGGCCTGTTGTCGCTGTGGCCGATCGCGTCGCTGCCTCCCGTCTCGGCCGTCCTCGGCGTGGCCGGCCTGGCGGTGTTCACCCTGGCCGTGGCGATGTCCCGGCGCCGTTCCCCGGCGGTGGCGTGATCGGCGGCGGTTCCCGGGGAAGATCATGGGACATGAGCCCCCGGAAGATCCCGGCCGCCGCCGTGCTGCTGGACGTGGACGGCACCCTGATCGACTCGACCGCCGTGGTGGAGCGCACCGCCCGCCGCTGGGCCGCCGAGTACGGCGTCGACGCCGACGAGTTCCTCGCCGACGCGCACGGCCGCCGCACCGCCGACCGGGTCGCCGAGTTCCTGCCCCCCGGGCGCGTCGCCGAGGGCGCCGCCCGCCTCGACGAGCTGGAGGCCGCCGACACCGAGGGCGTCGTCGCGCTGCCGGGCGTCGCGGACCTGCTGAAGACCCTGAACGGCCGGCCCTGGGCGCTGGTGACGTCGATGGACCGGCCGCTGCTGGACGTGCGCCGCCGGGCCGCCGGGCTTCCGCTGCCCGAGGTGGTGATCACCGCCGAGGACGTCCGGCACGGCAAGCCCGACCCCGAGGGCTACCTGCTGGCCGCCCGGCGGCTGGGCGTGGCCCCGCGGGACTGCGCGATCGTCGAGGACTCCCCGGCGGGCGTCCGTGCCGGGCGGGCCGCCGGGGGCCGGGTGCTGGCGGTGACCACCAGCCATCCCGCCGCGGCCCTGGCCGAGGCGGACGTCGTGGTGACCGATCTCACATCCGTGACGGTGACCCCGGACGGGCTGCTGGTCGCCGGGGACTAGAACAGGGGGCCGACCAGGTTCAGCCCCGGATGCGGGTCGCCGGCGTACATGGCGAAGATGGCCAGCGCGCCGCCGACCAGCGAGACGTCCTTGAGGAACTGGAGCTGCTCCTGCCGGCGGGTGCCCGGATCCCGCACGGTCCAGAAGTCGTGGAAGATGAACGCCGTCATCAGCAGGAACGGCACCAGCGCCAGCGCCGCCAGATCCGGCCAGATCCCCAGGATCAGCATCGCCGAGGCCACCAGGATGTAGATCCCGGACGCCCGCACGGCCAGCCGGGGCTGCGGCAGCTTCTTGGCCTGCGCGTACCCGGCCATCGCGTCGGTGGCCGTCAGATGCCCGACGGCCGAGCCGATGAAGATGGCCGTGAACACGATCCGGCCGATCAGTGCGATCACGTCCATGGTCACCTCCGGTCGTCCCGGGCCGACCGGACAGATACCCCCTGCGGAGATCGCCGAACGGAGCGGCGGGCGTCCCGGTGGGCGGGCTCGCGTGTGGCGCGGAATTTCCGACATGGCACACTGGTTCTGAGCCAGTGAACGCGTGCTCCGGGGTCGGTGAAATTCCGAACCGGCGGTGACAGTCCGCGACCCGGCCGAATCCATCGGCCGGTTGACCCGGTGGAACTCCGGGACCGACGGTGAAAGTCCGGATGGGAGGCAGCGCGCGAGGCGCCCCTGCGCGGGTGCGCCGTACCCGTACGTCACCCGTACGTTCCCCCGGAGCCAGGACCGTCTCGACGAGACGCGGGAGGCCCGGGGTGAGACCACCCGAGACCGGCGCGACCGGACCGGACGGCTTCGTGCCGCCCGGCGTCGCCGCCCGCTCCCTCGAGCCGGTGCCGCCGGCGGCCGCTCCCGCACCCCCGAGTCCGGACGGCTCCTCCCCGGCGGCGTTCACCACGGCCACCGCCCAGGCCCGGACCGTTCCAGGCCGGCACCTGCCCCGAGAGGAGCGCGAGATGTTCACCGGCATAGTCGAGGAGCTCGGCGAGGTCGTCGGAGTGGAGCCCTGCGGGGACTCGATCCGGCTGACCGTGCGCGGGCCGCTGGTCACCGAGGACGCCGTGCACGGCGCGTCCATCGCGGTCAACGGCGTCTGCCTGACCGTGGTCGAGACGGCCGACGGCGCGTTCACCGCCGACGTGATGAAGGAGACCCTCGACCGGTCCAGCCTCGGCGTGCTGGCGCCCGGCGCCAGGGTCAACCTGGAGCGTCCCGTCCGCCTGTCCGACCGGCTCGGCGGCCACCTGGTGCAGGGCCACGTCGACGGGGTCGGCCGGATCCTGTCCCGCGAGCCGGGGGAGCGGTGGGAGACCGTCACCGTCTCCGTCCCCGCCGGGCTGAGCCGCTACATCGTCGAGAAGGGCTCGATCGCCATCGACGGCGTCAGCCTCACCGTGGTCGAGGCCGGCGACGAGCACCTGTCGGTGTCGCTGATCCCCACCACCCTGGAGCTGACCACCCTCGGGCACAAGGCCCCCGGCGATCCGGTCAACCTGGAGGTCGACGTGGTGGCCAAGTACGTCGAGCGGCTCACCGCGGCCCGCCCGGAGGTGACCCGATGAGCTGGTGGGAGGCGGGCTTCGAGGTCCTGGGCCAGAAGGTGCTGTGGACCGACCTGGTCGGCAACGCCGCCGCGCTCGGCACCGTGGCGCTGGCCATCCGCAAGACCATCTGGACCTGGCCGGTGCAGCTCACCGGCTCGGTGCTGCTGTTCGTGGCCTCGATCGGCGCCGGGCTGTCGGGCAACGCGCTCAAGCAGGTGATGTTCGGCGTGCTGGCGGCGTGGGGCTGGTGGAGGTGGTCCCGGGGCCGGACCGGCGAGGACCTGCCGGTGCGCCCGGCCACCGGGCGGGAACGGCTCGCCCTGATCGGGGCGATGGCCGCCGGCACCGCGCTGGTCGCCGCGTTCTTCGAGGCCACCGGCTGGTCGTGGGCGCCGCTGCCGGACGCGTACATCTTCGTCGGCAGCGCCGTGGCCACCTACGCGCAGGGACGGGCGCTGACCGACTTCTGGCTGGTGTGGATCGCCGTCGACCTGGTCGGCGTGCCGCTGGCGTTCGCGTCCGGGCTGGTGGTGTCCGGCGCGGTGTACGGGGTGTTCCTGGTGATGGTGCTGGTCGGCTACCGCGACTGGCTGCGCCAGTACCGGGCCCACCGGCGGGAGGACGCGGGCCCGGCCCGTTCCGCGGCGGAGCGGGCGCCGGTGAACGGGCCGGAGACGCGCGGCGCCGGATCGGCGAGGAGCGCGCGACGAGGAGAGCCGGTGCCTCAGGGCGCGCCGCGGATGAGCGGGGAGCAGGCATGACCGGCGGGGCACGGAACGGAACGCCCGCGGGCGATCAGGCACACCTGGGAAATGAGGCGGACGGCATGGTGAACGACGGCATCTTCGACTCCATCGAGGACGCGCTGGCCGACCTGGCGGCGGGCAGGGCCGTCGTGGTGGTCGACGACGAGGACCGCGAGAACGAGGGCGACATCATCTTCGCCGCCGCCAAGGCCACCCCCGAGCTGCTGGCGTTCACCATCCGGCACACCAGCGGCGTGATCTGCATGCCGATGCTCGGCGAGGACCTGGACCGGCTGCACATCCCGCTGATGACCGCGCAGAACGCCGACCGGATGCGCACCGCGTTCACCGTCAGCGTGGACGCCCGCGAGGGCGTCAGCACCGGCATCTCCGCCGCCGACCGCGCGCACACCATCCGGCTGCTGTGCGATCCGGCCACCACCCCGCAGGACGTGGTGCGGCCCGGCCACATCTTCCCGCTGCGCTACCGCGAGGGCGGGGTGCTGGCCCGCCGCGGCCACACCGAGGCGGCCGTCGACCTGGCCCGGCTGGCCGGGCTGCCGCCCGCCGGGGTGCTGGCCGAGGTGGTCAACGACGACGGCACCATGGCCCGGCTGCCCGAGCTGCAGGTCTTCGCCAAGGAGCACGGCCTGAAGCTGATCTCCATCGAGCAGCTGGCGGAGTACCGCAGGCGCACCGAGTCGATGGTCAGCCGCGAGGTCGAGACCCGGCTGCCCAACCGGTACGGCATCTGGCGCGCCATCGGGTTCTCCAGCGCCATCGACGGCGGCGAGCACGTCGCCCTGGTCTACGGCGATCTCGCCGACGGCGAGGACCTGCTGGTGCGCGTCCACTCCGAGTGCCTCACCGGGGACGTGCTGCATTCGGAACGCTGCGACTGCGGCTTCCAGCTCGACGCCGCCATGGAGGCCATCGCCGCCGAGGGCCGCGGCGTGGTGCTGTACCTGCGCGGCCACGAGGGCCGCGGCATCGGGCTGCTGGCCAAGCTCAAGGCGTACGCGCTGCAGGACGCCGGGCACGACACCGTCGACGCCAACCTGGAGCTGGGGCTGCCCGCCGACGCCCGCGAGTACTCCAACGCCGCCCACATGCTGCTGGACCTGGGGGTGCGCTCCATCCGGGTGCTGACCAACAACCCGGCCAAGCTCGCCGGGCTCGAGGGTTTCGGCCTGGCGGTGCGCGGCCGGGTGCCGATGCCGGTCGTGGTCACCGAGCACAACCGTCGCTACCTGTCCGTCAAGCGGGACCGTCTCGGCCACCGGATCGAGGACCTGGTGTGACCGCCCGCCCCTACCTTCCGGAGGAGAACCGATCATGAGCGGCACCGGACGTCCCGAGCAGAGCGCCGTGCACGCCGCCGGGGTGACCCTCGGCATCGCCTGCACCCGCTGGCACGCCCAGATCACCGACCGGCTGCTGGAGCGGGCGGTGCTGGCGGCCAAGGAGTGCGGCGTCGACGACCCGGTGGTGGTCCGGGTGGCCGGCGCGCTGGAGCTGCCGGTGATCGCCCAGCAGCTGGCCCGCGACCTGGACGCGGTGGTCTGCCTGGGCGCGGTCATCCGGGGGGAGACCGCTCACTTCGACTACGTGTGCGACTCCGTCACCGCGGGTTTGACCAGAGTTGCCCTTGACGAGGCCACTCCGGTGGGCAACGGAGTCCTCACGTGTGACACCATTGAGCAGGCACTGGATCGCAGCGGGCTGCCGGGCAGCCGCGAAGACAAGGGATGGGAGGCGACTGTGGCCGCTCTCGACACGGCTCTGACCCTGCGAGGTCTGCGGCACCACGGTCCCGCCGGGCATCTGTCGGAGCATCTGGGCTCCTGAGACCGGTCCCGGACACCTCGACATCCCTTCGACCGAAAGGCCAACGACTGTGCTGTCCCTCGTCCTGCCCAAGGGGTCGCTGGAGAAGGCGACCATGGAGCTGTTCGACGCCGCGGACCTGACCGTCCGCCGTTCCTCGGACCGCGACTACCGGGCCTCCATCGACGACCCGCGCATCGACCGGGTGCGGGTGCTGCGCCCCCAGGAGATCCCCACCTACCTCGAACAGGGCCTGTTCGACCTGGGCATCACCGGTCGCGACTGGATCACCGAGACCGACGCCGACGTGGTCAGCCTCGGTGAGCTGAAGTACTCCAAGGCCACCTCCAACCCGGTGCGGGTCATCATGGCGGTGCCCAACGACGCACCCTGGCAGAAGGTCACCGACCTGCCCGAGGGCGTGCGGATCTCCACCGAGTTCCCCGCCCTGACCCAGCGTTACCTGGAGAGGCACGGCGTCAAGGCCACCGTCGTCCCCTCGTACGGCGCCACCGAGGCCAAGGTCCCCGACATCGTCGACGCGATCGTGGACCTCACCGAGACCGGCTCCTCGCTGCGCAAGAACGGCCTGCGCATCCTCGACACCCTGCTGACCAGCTACACCGAGCTGGTCGCCAACCGGCAGGCCTACGAGAACGACGACAAGCGCGCCGCCATGGAGGACATCGCCCTGCTGCTGCAGGGGGTCATCCGGGCCCGCGGCCAGGTCCTGCTCAAGCTGAACGTCTCCGCCGCCGACCTGCAGAAGGTGCTGGACATCATGCCCGCCATGTCCTCGCCCACGGTCACCTCCCTGGCCGGCGGCGAGGCGCACGCGGTCGAGTCGGTGGTCGCCAAGCGCGGCGTCAACACCCTCATCCCCGCCCTCAAGGCGGCCGGCGCCCGCGACATCCTCGAGCTTCCCATCTCCAAGATCGTTGACTGAACGCGGTTCCGAGTCCCAGATGCGCGTCGGGCGATCCGCACTGCGCCGGAGCTGCGTTGCGGTCGTCTGACGCGCGGCCAGCGGTCCGGGTGTGGCGTCCGCGCCGCACCCGGATCGTCGCCTACACGATGGCGGGTGTGATCGTGTTCGGCATGATCGTGCTCGCCGTCGTGGTGGCCCCCCAGTTCCAGCTCGCCGACCGCGTCCTGCTGGTCGTGTTCGGCCTGTTCCTGGGCTGGCTGCTGCACATGTTCGCGCGCTGCCGCGTCGAGGCCGACGAGCACGGCCTCACCGTCGTCAACGCCTTCCGCACCCGCCGCCTCACCTGGCCCGAGATCCTCCGCGTCACCATGGGCGAGGGCGACCCCTGGCCCACCCTCGACCTGTCCGACGGCACCTCCCTCAGCGCCATGGGCATCAACGGCGCCGAGAAGACCCGCGCCGCCCGCCACCTCGCCGAACTCCGCACCCTCCTGGCCCGCCACGAACCCCCCGACCACTGATCCGGGCACCTCCGGTGCTCTGGATGCCCGACGTGTCGGGCCCAACGCGTTAGGCTGGTCGCAGGCAGCCTGCACTGATTACCTGCCAATACTCGCTCGCCACACCTGGCTGCAGGAAGTGACCTCATGGGCATCGCCGCACTGCCAGAATGGGTGATACCGCCGCCGGGCGGCTTCATCGCTGACGACTTCCTCCACATGGAGGGTCTGCCCCGGCACACGTGGTGTACGTCTACGAGCTGGACCCGGCGACCGAGTGCTACGCGCTGACCGGGATCCACCACGACCGGCTGAAGGTCTCCGTGCCGTACGACATCGAGATCGACCTCACCCGAGTCGGCCGCCGCGGCATGTGACGAGCGGCCGCCACCGGGAATCGCGGGCGAGTCCTGGGGATATGGCCGGGTACGGTGATGGGGTCAGGGGACCGAGGTAAGACCCAGCGCACCATCGGGGGCCGGAGCGGCCGTCCGTTCATCACTCGAGGGGTTGGTTCTTGCGGGGCGCCGAGGCCGGTTCGTCCGGCCGGGGCATGGAGCAGGGGCCGCGGTCCGCCGCCGGGCAGGGGGTGGACGAGCGGGCGTTGCTGGATGCGCTCGATGAGGCGGTGGTCGTCCTGGGGCCCGACGGTACGGTGGTGCGTTCGAACGCGGCGGCGTGCCGGCTGCTCGGGGATCCGCCGGCGGGACGGGAGCCGGGAAGCGAAACGGTGTCCTTGCTGGCCGAGGCGGTGCGGCGGGGGCGCCGGTCGTTCGACGGGCCGCACGGCGGGCGGTGGCTGAACGGGCGGCGGGTGCCGCTGCCCGACGGGGCGGTCGCCTGGCTGGTGCGGGATGTGACCGAGCAGCGTGAGGTCGAGGCGGCGTTGCGCGAGGACCGGGAACGCTGGACGCGTCTGTCCAGTGCCGCCCGGGCGTTGTCGGGGACCCTCAACCTGCGCCGGACCTGGGGGCTTGCGGCGCGGCTGACCGTGGACGGGCTCGCCGACCACTGCGGGGTGACGCTTCGCACGGAGGGGGCGGCCACGGAAACGGCCGTTGCGGGGCCCGGCGGCGGGGTGGCCTTCTCCGCGGACGAGCCGTTGCGCCCGAGCGTCGCCAGGGTGCTGGCGGAGGGCCGGCGGGAGGTGCACGACGGCGTGCCCCCGGCACAGGCCCGGGAGCTGTGTCCGCCGGGGATCGAGCCGGACCGCGCCGTGACGGTGGTGTTGCTGCCGCTCATGGCGAAGGGGACGTGCTTCGGGGTGATGACCCTGGTGCGCGCCAGGCCCTACGGGGCGGCGGAGCTGTCGCTGATCGGCGACCACGCCGACCGGGTGGCGCTGGCGCTGGACGCGGCCCGGCTGCACGACCGGCAGGTGCGGATGTCGCAGCGGCTGCGGTCGGCCCTGCTGCCGCCCGCGCTGCCGGAGGAGGCGGGGCTGCGGCTGGGCGCGGCGTACCGGCCGGCGTCGGAGGACATGCTGATCGGCGGCGACTTCTACGAGATGCTGCCGGACCCCTCGGGCGGATGGGTGTTCGCCCTGGGCGACGTCTGCGGCAAGGGCGTCGACGCGGCCGTCTACACCGGCCGGGTGCGGCAGGCGCTGCGCACCGCCGCCGTGGTCGACAGCGCGCCGCTGGCCATGCTGGAGCTGCTCAACCGGACGCTGATGAGCCATGACCAGGGCGGCTTCGTCACGCTGCTGGTCGGCCGGCCCGAGGTGCTGCCCGACGGCGCGGTCCGGGTGCGGCTGGCCGGGGGCGGGCATCCGCCGCCGCTGGTGCTGCGCCGGGGCGGCGAGGTGGAGACGGTGAAGGTGACGGGGATGTTCGCGGGCGCGTTCGACGACGCGTCGTTCGAGGAGCGGGACGTGCTGCTGGCACCGGGCGACATGCTGCTGCTCTACACCGACGGTGTCACCGAGGCCCGTGACGACTCCGGCCGGATGTACGGAGAGCAGCGGCTCGTCCGTGACCTCGGCACCTGCGCCGGCGCGCCGCCGGGGGCGGCCGTGGAACGGCTCATGCAGCTGGTCCTGGAGTACCTGCGGCGCCGTGAGCACGACGACATCGCGCTGCTGGCGTTGCAGGCGTGGCCGGAGGGGGGACCGTGAGCGCGACGGTGGACGAGGCGGCGTCCGCGGGGTTCTTCGCGGCGATCGCCGCCGCCGACGAACCGGCGGCGATGCGGATCGCCGGCGGCCTGGTGGACGCGGGGGTCCCGGTCGCGCGGGTGCTGACGGACCTGGTCGCGCCGGCCCAGCGCAGGGTCGGCGAGCACTGGGCCGAGGCGAGCTGGAACGTGGCCCGCGAGCACGCCGCCACGCACATCTGCGACCGGGTGGTCACCGCGCTGGGCCTGCGCGCGGCGGCCGCCGGGCCGCCGCGCGGCCGGGTGGTGCTGGCCTGCGTGGACGGCGAGTGGCACGCCCTGGCCGCCCGGATCGTCGCCGAGACGCTGCGGGCCGAGGGCTGGCAGGTGACGTTCCTGGGCGCCAGCACGCCCGCCGACCACCTGGCGCGGTTCGTCTCCGAGAAGGGACCCGACGCGGTCGCGCTGTCCTGCGTGCTCGCCGCGTCGCTGCCCGGCGCCCGGTGGATGATCGAGGCGGTCCGGCACACCGGCGTGCCGGTGCTCGCCGGAGGTCCCGGGTTCGGGCCGGACGGACGCTGGGCGCGGCTGCTGGGCGCCGACGCCTGGGCCGCCGACGCCGCCGGGGCCGCCGCCCGGCTGGCGCACGACTGGCCGGCGTTCACCGATCCCGCCCCCGCCCTGGACCACCTGCCCGACCAGGAGCACCGCCTGCTGGCCGACCGGCGGTACGACCTGGTCGAGCAGGCGATGCACGCCTTCACCGCGAAGGTGCCGGACGCCGCCGGCTACTCGGCGTGGCAGCTGGAGAAGACCCGCGAGGACTTCGGCTACATCCTCGACTTCCTCGTGGCGGCCCTGCTGGTGGACGACGTCTCCCTGTTGGAGGACTTCACCGGCTGGCTGACCCGGATCATGGCGCCCCGGGGCGTCCCGGCCCCGGTGATCGGGGTCGGCTACGACATTCTCCTCGACGTTCTGGCCGGGCGTCCGCGGGCCGTCCGCATGCTGGCCGCGGCACGGGCGTCGCTGCCGCCGGCCCGGTGAGGCCCGGCCGCCGCCGGCTGCGGCGGCCGGGCCGTCCGGCGCTCAGCCCAGCAGGGTCCGGCCGATCCAGCCGTCCTCGTCACAGCCCGGGGGGATGGCGAAGACGGCCGAGCCGATCGGCGTCGTCCACAGGTTGAGCAGGTCGTTTCCCTCGTCCAGACGGCGCTGGACGGGGAGGAACTGGCGGGTGATGTCGGCCTGGTAGGAGGCGAACAACAGGCCCGAGTCCGACCGGCCCTCCGGGGTCAGGCCCTCGTCGTAGTTGTAGGAGCGGCGCAGGATGCGCAGCTCCGGGGCGGGGGCGCGGGCCAGGCGGATGTGGGCGTTCTCGGAGATGACCGGGAGGCCGCGGGAGTCCACGGCGGCGAGGTCGGGCTCGTCGCGTTCGGCGCGGCCGGTCAGCGGGGCGCCGGTGCCCAGGCGGCGGCCCACCGCGAACTCCTTGGCGACCGGGTCGGCCTCGTCCCACTTCTCCAGGTTCATGCGGATGCGGCGCAGGACCAGGGTGGTGCCGCCGCGCAGCCACGCCGGGCCGTCCGTGACCCACACGGCCCGCTCGAAGCCGGGCGTTCCCGGGGACGGGTTCACGGTGCCGTCGAGCTGGCCCATCAGGTTGCGCTGGGTGGTCCCGGCGGGCTGCACGCCGGGGCTGCGGCGGAAGCCGCGCTGCACCCAGCGGACCCGGGTGAACGCCCGGGCGTCCTTGACCACCATGCGCAGGGCGTGGGCGAGGACGACGCCGTCGTCGGCGCAGATCTGCACCAGCAGGTCGCCGTCGTTCCAGCGGTCCTCCAGCCGGTCGATCCCGAACGACGGGAGGGGCCGCACCGCCTCCGGCCGCCGGTCCTCCAGGCCCGCCGCCGTGAACAGGCCGGGCCCGAACCCGAACGTGAACGTCAGCCGGGCCGGCGGGGCGGCCAGTTCGGGTTCGGGGTCGGCCAGCGCCGGACGGCCCTGGGCGAGCCGCCGGGCGTCGTCGGTGAGCAGCCGCATCATGCGGGCGATGTCGCCGCGGCCGGTGCCCGGCAGCAGGTCCAGCCCGAGGAACACGGCGTGGGCCTGCGGGACGGTGGCGATGCCCGCCTGGTGGGGGCCGTGGAACGGCTCGATCGCCGATCCGGTCGCCGGCGGGCGCGCCGTCGCCACCGGCCGTTCGGCGCTGCACCCGGCCAGGGTCCCGGCCACGGCCGTCACCGCGCCGCCGGTCAGCAGGCCCCGCCGGGACAGGTCAGCCATGCCGCGTCCCGGGGTCGTAGCTCTCGCGCGCCCCGCTGAACTCCTTGGCGACGGCGGTGAACGCGAAGGTCGTCCCGTCGGAGAGCCGCAGCGTGAACGCGATCTCGGCGCCCGGCTCCACGGGTGCGGTGACGTCCATCAGCATGATGTGGTCGCCGCCGGGCGTCAGCCGGTGCGCGCCGCGCGCCGGGACGACGAAACCGCCCTGCTTGGGCCGCATCTTCGAGGCGCCGCCGGTGGCGACGACCTCGTGCAGTTCGATCCGCCGGGCGGCGGGCGTGGTGGCCGAGACCACGGTGATCGGCCTGTCGGTGTGGTTGACCAGCGTGCCGAACGCCGCGGTCATCCCGGACCCGGCGGCCTTCACCCACGGGTCGGTGATCGACAGTGCCGGACGCGGGGTCGACGTGGCCGGGGCCGGGGCGCCCTCGGCGGGCGACGATCCGGAGCCGCAGCCGGTGAGCAGCGCCGGGACCAGCAGGATGGCGGCGCACGTCGCCGGGAACGGACGGTTGACGTTCATGAAGGGGCCTCTCTGATACGTCCGGAGGACGCGCGGGCATGCCGCGGTCGCGTTCCGGGACAGTCGAAGGAGCCCGCGCGGGCGCGCGGGAGTGACGACCCCGCCCGGGGCCGTGGAGACGACGTGGATCAGAGAGGGCCGGGCGGTCCCCGGCGGTGCACCGTGTGCCGCAGCGGCGCCGACAGCGGCGGCCGGGGCTCGGTGAACGGGACGGCCGCGCACCGGACGGGTTCGGGGACGATCCAGGCGAGGACCACCCGGACGAAGCGCATGGCCAGGTGGCGCAGCACGTCCCACAGCAGCGCCTCGCCCCACGACAGCCACAGCGCGGTCAGCGCCACGGCGCACCCGTGCAGCACGACCATGCTCAGGCCGCCGGGCGGCGACCCCTGGTGGGCGTGCCCGTGGGGATGAACGGCGGGCGCGGCGACGGCCGCCGTGTGGGTCAGGGCGAACAGCAGGTGCAGCACGACCTGCAGCCCCGCCAGCAGCGGCAGCAGCACCCCCAGCGACCGCTCCCGCCCCAGCGCCGGCACGGCGGCCGCGAACGACAGCAGCAGGCCGAGCAGGATGCTGCGCGTGGGAGGCGTACCCGAGGCCAGGAGGTGCGCCCCGATGCCCAGCCCCGTGCAGACCGCGGCGAACGCGGCGGCCCGCAGCAGCCGGAAGGACAGGGGCGCAGTCATGGCGCCCTCATCTTCGCACGCGCCCCCGCGACCCTCAGCGGGGACGCCAGGCGGGGGAGTCCGAGCCCCAGGGGGTCGCCGGATCGGCCCAGGTGCGCGGCCCGCCGTCCAGATCGACCGGCGGCAGCGCGCGGACGATCCGCCCCTCCTCGACGAGGTACGGCGACGGGTCGAACGCGGCGGCCTCCGCCGTTCCGGCCGGGGTGCCGCCGAGCAGCCATGCGGCGGTCCGGGCCAGGGAGAGTTCGGCGTGCCAGCCGCCGCCCTCGACGGCACGCCGGGCGACCGCCCGCATGACCGCCGCCGCCAGCAGATAGCCCGTCCCGTGGTCGAGGGCCTGAACGGGCAGTGCCCCGGGTCCGTCGTCGCCCTCGGCCACCGCGATCCCCGAGGCCGCCTGCACCAGGCTGTCGAACCCGCGCCGCCCCGCCCACGGCCCGGTCGCCCCCCACGCCGACAGCGAGGCCACGATCAGGCCCGGATGCCCGGCGGCCAGGGCGTGGGGGGACAGGCCGTGCCGATCCAGCGCCCCGGGCCGATAGCCGGTGACCACCACGTCCGCATCCCGCAGCAGCTCCCCGAACCGGGCCCTGTCGTGGCGGTCGTCCAGGTCCAGCAGCGTGGACCGCTTGCCCGCCCCCGTCTCCAGGTGCTGCGCGGGGATCTCCGGCAGGCGCGGCGAGTCCACCCGCAGCACGTCCGCCCCGAGCAGCGCCAGCGTGCGGGTCCCCACCGGCCCCGCGATCATCCGGGTCAGATCCAGCACCCGTACCCCCGCCATCGGAAGCACCGTCCCGGCGGGCGGCGGCCCGAACGGACGCGCCGGTGCGTCCCCGTTCCGCGTCAGCCGCAGCAGCGGCAGTCCCGCCACGTGCGCCCCCTGCGGATGCGCCGCCCACTCCGCCGCCGAACGGACCGCCACCGCCAGCCCGCCCGCCGCGTAGACGGCCTCCTCGACCTCGGCGGCCGGCGCCCCGGCGATCGCCTCCCGCACCGCCGGGACCGGATCGTCCAGCGAGACGTCCAAGCCCAGCGCCCGCAGCAGCCGCTTCCGGTGATGCGGATAGTTGCCATGGGTGCGCACCCACCCGTCGGACGCCCGCCAGAACCGCGACAACGGCGCGAACGACGGTTCGGTCCGCCCGTCGATCCGCAGATGACGTTCCCCCGCGAACGCCACCGCCACCGCCCGCCCGTCCACCCGGACACCCGGCCGCGGCCACCCGCGCGTCTCGGCGAGCTCGGCCGCCGCCAGCCCCGCGGCCCCCACGGTCGCCTCCGCCATCGCGCTCACCGGCAGCCGCGCCGGAAGCGTCACCTCCGGCCCGCTCCGCGCCACCGCCGGATCGCCCGTGCCGCCCAGCGCCGCCCACGCCTCGCTCAGGAAACCGTCCACAAGCGGACGCTACCGGCCCGGACGATGACGGCGAACGGCCCGCCCCGCACCGAACGACCGGCATATCCTCCGCCCATGGCGGCGCAGGGCCGGTCCGCGGGTCAGGCGGTGAGGACGGTGGCGGCCCCCGCGCCGATGAGGGCCAGGGCCCAGACGCGGTCCAGGTCGAACCAGGCCCGGCGCAGCACCGTCAGCCCGACGACCTCGTACACCACCACGGCGATCATCCCGGCGACCAGGAACATCGCGAGGGTGTGCACGCCGGTGACGAAGATCCCCGACATCAGGGCGCTGCCCTGGGCCTCCCCGAGCCCGTGGGCGTGACCGCCGGCCGCCGGGCCGCCGGACGCGGTGATCACCGGCACCAGCATCAGGCCCGCCCCGTGCACCGACGACATCAGGAACGACCAGCCCGCCAGCTGTCCCAGCGACAGGCGCATCCCCACCCACTTGAAGTGCCGCCGGGACAGCAGCCGCCACAGGCCGAAGCCGACCAGGACCACGCCGCCGACGATCGCGACGATGCGGGTGGCCACCACCGACTGAGTCAGCGACACCAGGACGGCGACCACCCCCACCGAGGCGGCGTGACCGGCGGCGATCGCCGGCAGCGACTCCAGCACCCGGGCGCGGGCCCGCTCCTGCAGGCCCCGCGCGACCGCGAACAGCCAGCCCATCCCCGGGTTCAGCCCGTGGAACGCGCCCAGGGCGACCAGCGCCGCCAGCGACCCCTCGGTCATGGGTAGCAGTAGGAGTCCGAGGAGGCGTCCCCGCCCTGCAGGCGGGTCTGGTGCGGGCGCAGGCCCCGCCAGGCGTCGCCGTGCGGGAAGAACCGCTCGTCGAAGGTGAAGTCCGCGCCCGAGTCGAGCCTGGCCATCCACGCGCCGACCCCGTCGGGGTAGAACTGGTCGTCCCACGCCCCGTACAGCGAGTTGGTCACGTACACCCGCCTGCCGTCCCGGCTGACCTCCACCATCTGCGGTCCGCCCGCCAGCGGCAGGTCGGGCGCCGCCGGGTGCGGGGTGCGGCGGGTGATGCCGCCGATCCGCACCGACCCCGCCTCGACCGGGTGGAACGGGTCGGACACGTCGTAGCGCTTCAGCTCCCCGGTGCCCCAGCACGACACGTACAGCCACTTGTCGTCCACCGACAGGTCGATGTCGGTGACCAGCGGCGGCACCGCCCCGAACGGCTCGATCACCGGCGGCAGCCCGGCCCGGTCGTCCGGTCCCGGCGGCTCGGCGGGGATGGTGATGACCTTGGTGGCGGCGAACCGGTCGCCGTCGCGGTGCCACAGCCACACCGAGGCCGACAGGTCCTCCACGTTCACCACCACGCCGACGAACCCGTACTGCTTGGTCGGGTCGTGGGCGGGCCGCAGCTCCAGCACCATCTGGTGCTCGTCGCCCAGGTCCACGGTCTGCACGTGGCGGCGTTTGCGCAGGTCGAAGAAGTGCAGGGCGTGCCCGTACTTGCGGCCCAGCAGCAGCTCGCCGACCACCCCGTCCTCCACCATCGACGGGGTGCCCCACTCGGAGGTGACCAGCACGTCGTGGGCGATGTGCCACCAGGCGTCGTAGGCGAGGTACTGCGGCCCCCGGTCGACCTCCCAGCGGCCCAGCACGTCGAAGGAGCTGTGGTCCAGCAGCGCGATCCCGCCCGGGCCGTCCTCGCCGTTCGCGCCGCCGAGCGCGGTCAGGTACAGCCCTTCCGGCCCGCAGTGCACGGTGTGCGGGCGGGAGTAGCCGGCGCGCTTGGCTAGCTCGCCGGGCTCCAGCACCTTGACGATCTGCGGGCTGGTGGGCTGCTCCTTGGTGTCGATGACGTAGATCCGCGACGAGCGCAGCCCCGGCACGATCAGGTAGCGCCGTTCCACGTGCGGGTGCGGCGAGGAGGGGCACAGTGAGCTGGAGCAGGCGTTCCAGCCGAAGTGGTGCAGCTCGTCGCCGGTGTAGGGCAGTTCGGTCCAGCCCACCACCTGGCCGTAGGAGCCGGAGCCGGGGTCGACGTCCAGCACGGCGATGGCGTCGGGCCTGGCGGCGGAACGGTCGAAGGCGGCGACGTAGGCGAGCTTCTCGGGCGGGGCCGCCGCCGCGTCGCGGGGCGAGGGATAGAACGTCGGGTCGGGCTTCCACAGGGGCATGGGGATCCTCCCGTTGTCGGCTGCATCGTCACATCGGGTCACCGCACCGTGCTATGCCGGTGAGGTCAGACCACCGTGACGGGATGCCGCGCGACGGCGTCGAAGAGATAACCGAGGGTGTTGAACGGGGTGACGTCGGGCTGGGTCGCGCCGGTCTCGTCGGTGGCGCGCGCCAGCAGCTCGTAGGATCCGGGGCCCGGACATCGCCAGCGGTACTCCCACTGCAGCCAGCCGTGCTCGGGGCGCGGTCCGCGCGGGGTCGCCCGCCGCCAGGTCGCACCCCCGTCCGTGCTCACCTCCACCCGCCGGACGCGGCCGTTGCCGGACCAGGAACGGCCGGTCAGGCGGTGCTCCGGGCGGTAGGGCAGCCGGGCGTTCCAGGGCAGCTCGAACGCGCTCTTGAGGCTCATCCGGGTGAGCGGCGCGCTGCCCTCGGGCGGGTGCCCGGGGCCGAACAGCCGGTAGTAGCGGGTGTTCCACGGCGAGAACAGCGGCGTGTCCGACACCTGGATGTCGCCGACCCACTTGATGGACGCGATCCCCGCCCACGACGGCACCACGACGCGCACCGGGAAGCCGTGGTCGGGCGGCAGCGGCCGGCCGTTCATCTCGTACGCCAGCAGCACGTCGTCCAGCGCCTTGGCGACCGGGAGGGGGCGGCGCACCCGGCCGAGGTTCTCGCCCCGGTCGACGTAGTCGGCGTCCAGGCCGCGCGGCATCACGTCGACGGCCCGCTCGGTGATCCCGGCACGTTCCAGAACGTGCGCCAGCGGCACCCCGCGCCAGCGCGCCACCCCCGCCGCGCCCAGCAGCCAGGGCGTGCCGGACACCTGCTGTCCCTGCTGGCGGGCGAACAGGCCGCGGCCGTTGCCGGTGCACTCGATGAACGCGGTGCGGGTCACGGCGGGCATGGCCAGCAGGTCCTCGTAGCCGAACTCGACGGCGTTCTCCAGGCCGGGGGAGCCGTGCAGGCCGCCGCCCCAGACCTTGAGCCGCCAGGTGCGCACGTCGATCTCCGGGGTGGCGACGTGGTTGCGGACGAAGAACCAGTCCGCGGGGGTGAGGTAGCCCTGTCCCCGCATCGCCTCCCAGCGCATCTCGGCGTTCGTGCCGTGGGCGATGAACAGTTCGGGCGGCAGGGGCTTGACGATCGGCGCGGCGGCGTGGGCGGGACGGGCCAGGGCCGCTCCGGCGCCCATCGCCAGCCCGGCCCCGGCGGACGCCCGCAGCAGGCGCCGGCGGGTGAGCGGTGACGTGTTGAGCCGGTCTCGTGACCGTGCGTGCTCGTAGGTGGCCTCGTCGGTGAGGTCGTCGTCCATGGCACCCGATGCTGGGCCAGCAACCATGTATTGTCAATCGGCTTTATGGGAAATTCTGGCACGTTCCGCGGGCCGGGTCCGGTCAGTAGCCTGACCGTGTGACGTACGACGCCACGGGCATCGGCTCTCCACCCGAGCTGGCGCGGATCCTGGAGGAGTGCGGCTACCTGGCCGACGACGGCCTGGCCACCGCCGCGTTCCTGGCCCTGCGGATGCGCCGCCCGCTGTTCCTGGAGGGCGAGGCGGGCGTCGGCAAAACCGCGCTGGCCGCCGCGCTCGCCCGGGCGCTCGACGCGCCGCTGATCCGGCTGCAGTGCTACGAGGGCCTGGACGCCGCGCAGGCGCTGTACGACTGGGACTTCCCGCGCCAGCTGCTGCACCTGCGGGCGGCCGAGGCGGCGGGCGTCACCGACGTGGGCCGGCTGGAGTCCGAGCTGTACGACCGGCGGTTCCTGGTGGCCCGCCCGCTGCTGCGCGCCCTGGAGACCGCGCCGAGCGTGCTGCTCATCGACGAGGTGGACCGGGCCGACGACGAGTTCGAGGCGTTCCTGCTGGAGGTGCTGTCGGACTTCACCATCACCATCCCGGAGCTGGGCACCGTCCGCGCCGTCGAGCCCCCGCTGGTGGTGCTCACCTCCAACCGGACCCGCGAGGTCCACGACGCCCTCAAGCGCCGCTGCCTCTACCACTGGCTGGAGCACCCCTCCTACGAACGGGAGGTCGCCATCATCCGGCGGCGGCTGCCGCACGTCGCCGACCGGCTGGCCGGGCAGGTCGCCCGCGCCGCCCAGCGGCTGCGCGCCGAGGACCTGGTCAAGCCGCCCGGGGTGGCCGAGAGCCTGGACTGGGCCGAGGCCCTGGTCGCGCTCGGCGCCCGCGACCTGGACCCGGGCACCGCAGCCGTCACCCTCGGCGCGGTCCTGAAGTACCGCGAGGACCAGCAGCGGGTGACCGCGGGCGGCCTGGACGCCCTGCTCGGCGGGGGCTGAGCCGCCGATGCGGACCGCCACCGAGACCATCGTGGGCTTCGCCCGCACGGTGCGGGCCGCCGGGGTCGCCGCCGACCCCGAACGGGTGCAGACCCTGCTGCGCGCCCTGGACCACCTGGACGTCCTGGACCCCTCCGACGTGTACTGGGCGGGACGGCTGACGCTGTGCTCCGATCCCGCCGACCTGCCGCGCTACGACCGCTGCTTCGCCGCCTACTTCTCCGGGCGGACCGCCCGTTCCGTGCGCCGTCCGCCGCCGGTGGTGATCTCCCGGCCCGCCGCCGTCCCCGTCACCGACCCGCCGCCGGACGGCGAAGGCGAACGGGCCGACCCGCGCACCGCCACCGCCAGCCGCGCCGAGGTGCTGCGGCACCGTGACGTGGCCCGCCTCGACGAGGCCGAACGCATCGAGGTCAACCGGCTGATCGCGCTGCTGCAGGCCGATCCCGAACGCCGCCGGTCCCGCCGGTTCGCGAGCGCCCGCTCCGGCCGCCACGACCCGTACCGGACGGTCCGGGAGGTGCTGCGGCACGGCGGCGAGATCACCGCCGTCCGGTATCGCGCCCACCGCACCCGTCCGCGCCGGGTGGTGCTGCTGATCGACGTGAGCGGCTCCATGACCCCGTACGCCGACGCGCTGCTGCGGTTCGCGCACGCCGCCGTCCGCGCCGGGGGCCGCACCACCGAGGCGTTCAGCGTCGGCACCCGCCTGACCCGGCTGACCCGCGAGCTGCGGCACCGCGACCCGGACACGGCGATGACGGCGGTGTCGGAGGCGATCCCGGACTGGAGTGGCGGCACCCGGCTGGGCGAGGAGCTCAAGGAGTTCTGCGACCGGTTCGGGCAGCGCGGCATGGCCCGCGGCGCGGTGGTGGTGATCGCCTCCGACGGCTGGGAACGCGGCGACCCGTCCCTGCTGGGCGAGCAGATGGCCCGGCTGGGGCGGCTGGCGCACCGGGTGGTGTGGGCCAACCCGCACAAGGCCCGCCCCGGGTACGAGCCGCTGACCGGCGGGATGGCGGCGGCGCTGCCGCACGTGGACGACTTCGTGGCCGGGCACAGCCTGGCCGCGCTGCAACGGCTGGCCCACATCGTGAACGCGGGGAGGCGACGTGCGTGACGTCCTCGGCGACATCGCCCGGTGGTACGCGGAGGGGCGGACGTTCGGGCTGGCCACGGTGGTGGACACGTTCCGCAGCGCGCCCCGCCCGCCCGGCGCGGCGATGGCGGTGTCGGCGGACGGCGAGGCGGTCGGCAGCGTGTCCGGCGGCTGCGTCGAGGGCGCGGTGTACGAGCTGGCCCGCGAGGTGATGGACACCGGCCGGCCGGTGCTGCAGCGGTACGGGGTCAGCGACGACGACGCCTTTGAGGTGGGCCTGACCTGCGGCGGGATCATCGACATCTGGGTCGAGCCGGTGGGGCCGGACACGTTCGGCGAGTTCGGCGAGGTGGCCGCCGCCATCGAGGCCCGCGAGCCGGTGGCGGTGGCGACCGTGGTGGCGGGCCCCGGCGCGATCGGCGCCCGCCGCGTCGTCCGCCCGGACGGGGCGACCGGCTCGCTGGCGCCCGGCGAGCCGCACGCCGCACGGCTGGACGCGGCGGTGGACGACGACGCCCGCGGCATGCTCGCCCAGGGGCTGACCGGCCTCCGGCGCTACGGGCCGGAGGGGCAGCGCCGCCGCGACGAACTGGCGGTGTTCGTGCAGTCGTTCGCGCCCCCGCCGAGGCTGCTGGTGTTCGGCGCAATCGACTTCGCCGCCGCCGTCGCCCGGATCGGCAAGTTCCTCGGCTACCACGTCACGGTCTGCGACGCCCGCCCGGTGTTCGCCACCGCCAAGCGCTTCCCCGAGGCCGACGAGGTCGTGGTGAAGTGGCCGCACAAGTTCCTGCGGGAAACCCCGGTGGACGAACGCACCGCCATCTGCGTCCTCACCCACGACCCCAAGTTCGACGTCCCACTGCTGGAGGTCGCGCTCCGCACCCCCGCCGGCTACATCGGCGCGATGGGCTCCCGCCGCACCCACGACGACCGCACCGCCCGCCTGCGGGAGGCCGGCCTGACCGACGCCGAACTGGCCCGCCTGCGCTCACCGATCGGCCTGGACCTGGGCGCCCGCACCCCCGAGGAAACAGCGGTCTCGATCGCCGCCGAGCTGATCCAGCTCCGCTGGGGCGGCACCGGCCGCCCCCTCACCGAGACCACCGGCCGCATCCACGGCGACCCCTGACGCCACCGCGTCCCGCCGTATCCGCCGGCGGCCGGCGCGGGCCGTCAGGCGTCCCGTCGCCGCAGGACCAGGTAGCCGCCCGTGAGCGCGGCCGTTGTCCAGGCGAGCAGGACCGCCGCGCCGGCCGCCGGGGCCAGCGGGTCCTGGACCGTCAGTCCCCGCTCGCCGGTGACCAGCATCGCCAGGCCCGCCTGGTCCGGAAGGCAGCGGCCCACGGCGCGGATGCCGGGCACGTTCGCCAGTCCCTGCGAGCCCAGGAACAGCAGCGGCAGCAGCAGTCCCAGCGCCCGTGCCGAGCCGCGCAGCATCATCGCCACCCCGGTCGCGAACACGCAGATCAGCGTGAGATAGGCGGCCGCCCCCAGTGTCGCCCGCAGCGCTCCCGGCGCCCCCAGGCCGGTCCCGTACGGGCCGAGGGCCGACTGCGCGGCGATGAACGCCGCGAACGCGGTCGCCAGCGCCACCGGCAGCACGGCCGCCGCGACCGCCAGGACCTTCGCGCCGAAGAACACCCCGCGCCGGGGCATCGCCGCCAGCGACGCGCGGATCGTCCCGCTCCCGTACTCCGCGCCGACCGCCAGCACCCCGAACACCACCACCGCGAGCTGCCCGACGCCCACCCCGTACAGGCCGATCGCGGCGGCGTCGAACTGCTCCCGCTGGTCGGCGGGCAGCTCCGCCCACTGCGCCCGGAACGAGCCGCCCACCAGCGCGCCCAGCCCCACGCTCAGCGCGAACACCGCCGCCAGCGACCAGTGGGACGAACGCACGGTCCGCAGCTTGGTCCACTCGGCGGCCACCGCCGCGGCCAGCGCGCTCACCGGCCCTCCCGCCCGCTGGAGTGCTCCACGGCCGGGGCGGTGATCCGCATGAACGCCTCCTCCAGGCTCGCGGACGTCCGGCCGATCTCGTGCACCGCCAGCCCGTGCGCCGCCGCCAGCTCGCCGACCGCGGCGGTGTCCGCGCCGGTGACCTCCAGCGCCCCGTCCGGCCCCGTACGCGCCGCCACGCCCGCCCGGGCCAGCGCGTCCAGCATCCGTTCCGGCTCCGGGGTGCGGACCCGCACATAGGAGCGGCAGTGCCGCTCGACGAAGTCGTCCTTGGGCAGGTCGGCCAGCAGCCGGCCCCGCCCGATCACCACCAGGTGGTCGGCGGTCACCGCCATCTCGGCCATCAGATGGCTGGAGACCAGCACCGTGCGGCCCTCGGCGGCCAGCGACCGCAGCAGCCCCCGCATCCACCGCACCCCTTCCGGGTCCAGCCCGTTCACCGGCTCGTCGAACAGCAGCACCGGCGGGTCGCCCAGCAGCGCGGCGGCGATGCCCAGCCGCTGCGCCATCCCCAGCGAGAACCCGCCGGCCCGCCGCCCGGCCGCCGGTTCCAGCCCGGTCAGCTCGATCACCTCGCGGACCCGGGCGGCCGGGATGCGGTTGCTGCGCGCCAGCCACAGCAGGTGATGACGGGCGCGCCGGCCGCGGTGCGCCCCGCCCGCCTCGATCAACGCGCCCACCCGCCGCAGCGGCTCGGCGAGCTCCCGGTAGGGACGGCCGTCGATCAGCGCCGTTCCGGCGGTGGGCCGGTCCAGGCCCAGGATCATCCGCATCGTGGTGGACTTCCCGGCGCCGTTCGGGCCGAGGAAGCCGGTGACCCGCCCGGGACGGACCCGGAACGACAACCCGTCCACGGCGAGCCTGCGGCCGTATCGCTTGGTGAGGTCATGGACTTCGATCACGCGGTCACCGTAGGGACGCGCGTCCCCCGGCCGCCGTCCGCCAAAGTCGACCGTCCGGACTACGGAAGTGAACACCCCGGCGGTCTAACCTCCCAGTCATGGGAACGGTCGTGGCCGCCGCGCTGGTGATCGCCGTGGACGCGGTGTGGATGTTCCCCGACCGGCTGCCGGCCTGGGCGCTGCCGCTGTACGTCGTGGCGATCGGGCTGGTGTTCGGCCTGCGGGAACGCACCGGGACGGGCGCCCTGGCCGCCGCGCTGACCTTGTCGGCGGCGTCCGGCGGCTCGTACGCGCTGCTGGTGTGGGCGGGCTTCCACGCGGGTCATCGGGTCGCCTCCTCCCGTGCCGGCGCGGCGGTGGCGCTGGCCGGAGCGCTCGCCTACGGCACCGCACGGGTGGCCGAGTCGGGCGCGCCGCCGACGGCCGTCGCCGCCGAGTGCGTCGTGCTGCTGGCGCTGCCCATGGCGGTCGGCGCGTACCTGGCGCAGCACCGCAGGCTCGTGGCCACGCTGGACGACCGCAACCGCAGGCTCCGCCGCGAACGGGAGCTGCTGGCCGAACGCGAACGCCTCCACGAACGGCTCCGCATAGCCCGCGACGTCCACGACTCGCTCGGCCACCGCCTCGGCCTGGTGTCCATCCAGGCCGCCGCACTCGAGGCCGGTGGCCTGTCCGAGGCCCAGCACAAGGAGGCGCTGCGCCAGCTCGCCGACGCCTCCCGCCGCGCCGTCGACGAACTGCACGACCTGGTCGGCGCCCTGCGCAGCCCCGACGAACCCCTCACCCGAACCCGCGGCGTGACCGACATCCCCGCTCTCGTCGAGGACTTCCGCACCTCCGGAGTCGAGGTCACCCTCACCGAACGAGGAACCCCCGGCCAGGTCAGCGCCCCGGCCGGGGAGGCCGCCTACCGCGTCGTGGAGGAGGGGCTGACCAACGCGGCCAAACACGCCCCCGGTCACCCCGTCACCGTCACCCTGGAGTGGGAACCCGGCGCCCTCCTCCTGTCGGTCGGCAACCCCCGTCCCATCACAGCGGCGAACGCCCCCGGACACGACCTGGCCGACCCCACCGAGCGGATCGCTCTCGCCGGCACCCCCCACCCCGCCGAAGTGGCGAACGGCACCCGGCATGACCCGGCCGGGCGGGGTGATCTTGTCGGCGATGCTTCCCCTTCCGGGACTGCGGTGGCCGCCGACCACGCCCGGCCAGGGTGCCCTGAGCAGGGCGGTCCCACTCGCGGCACTGTGCCCGCCGAAGCCGCGGAGGGTGCCGGGGACGATGTGGCGGGGCGTGCCGAGCTTTCTGATCTTGCGGGCGATCCCCGTTCCCTCCGAATGGCGGAGAGCGCCGGACATGGCGGGACCGGGTGTGCGGAACAGGCTGATCCCGTCGGTGCCGCCCGAGCCGCCGGGGGTGGCGGGCATGGGCTGGCGGGGCTGGCCGAACGGGTGGGGCTTGTCGGGGGTGTGCTGAACGTGGAGGACTCCGAGGCCGGATTCCGGCTTCGCGCGTTGATCCCGGCGGAGCAGCCCGCCGAGCCCGAACCGGTGCCCGGCACGGGAGCCCTGCACAGGTACCGCTTCGCCGCCCTGGTCCTGGCCGCCGCTGCGCTCCTGGCGGCGATCGGGCCGGTGGGAGCGGGGCATTCGTGATCAGGGTGCTGGTCGCCGACGACGAGCCCCTCATCGTGGCGGGGATCGGGGCCGTGCTGGGGGCGGCCGACGACATCGAGGTCGCCGCCGTGGCCGCCGACGGGCGGGAGGCGGTCGAGCAGGTCGTCCTGCACCGGGTGGACGTCGCCGTGCTGGACATCGGCATGCCCCGCATGGACGGGCTCACCGCGCTCACCGAGTTGCGCCGCCGCGCGCCCGCCGTCCGGACCCTCATGCTGACCGCGTTCGGTGACGCCCCCAACGTGCGGGACGCCCTGGACCGGGGAGCCGCCGGGTTCGTGCTGAAGAACTGCGCGCCCGACGAACTGGTCCGCGCCGTCCGCGCGGTGCACGCCGGGGAGGCGTTCCTGTCCCCGGCGGTGACCCGGATGGTGCTGGGAATGCTCGGTCCGGAGCGCTCCGGCCGCCGCCGCGGCGCCGCCCGGCGGCTGGCCGCCCTGTCGGACCGGGAGTCGCAGGTGGCGTCGCTGGTGGCCGAGGGCCTGTCGAACGCCGAGATCGGAGCACGCCTGCACATGAGCGAGACCACCATCAAGACCTACATGAGCCGGATCATGACCAAGCTCGGCTGCGCCAACCGGGTGCAGGTCGCCCTGCTGGTCCGCGACGCGGAGGCACTGCCGTGAGCGTCGCCGGGCTGCTGCTGGCCGCCGGAGCCGGCGCCCGCCTGGGCCGCCCCAAGGCCCTGGTGGAGCTGAACGGGGAACGGCTGGTCGACCGGGGCGTACGGATGCTGCGCGCGGGCGGCTGCGCCCCGGTCCTGGTGGTGATCGGCGCGGCGGACGTCGAGGTCCTCGGGGCGGTGACGGTGCCCAACCCCGACTGGCGCGCCGGCATGGGCTCGTCACTGCGGGCCGGGCTGGCCGCCATCCCCCCGGACCGCACCGCCGCGGTCATCGCGCTGGTCGACCAGCCCGCGGTCACCCCACAGGCCGTCCGGCGCCTGATCCGCGCCTACGAGGAGGGCGCGTCGGTCGCCGTCGCCACCTACGGCGGGGCCCGCCGCAACCCGGTGCTCATCGCCCGGGAGCACTTCGCGGCGGTCGCCGAGGCCGCGGTCGGCGACGTCGGGGCCCGCCCGTTCCTGGCGGCCCACCCCGCCCTGGTGACCCCGGTCGCCTGCGACGACGTGGCCGCCCCCGACGACATAGACACTCCCGACGACCTCACCGCCTGGGGCGGGTGACCCCCATGCCAGAATAAGGGGTCACTTACGTCCGGGAGGTTCCATGCCCAAGGCGCGCCCCAGGGCCTACGACACGGCCTGGTTCCCGAAGTTCATGAGGATCGTCGGCCGTGTGCATGTGGCGGTCTACCGGGCCACCGGCGGCCTGGTCGGGCGTCGTTTCCACATCGGCTCCGCATGGCTGCGCGGCGTCCCGGTGTGCCTGTTCACCACCACCGGCCGCAAGACGGGCCGCAGGCGGACCATGCCCCTGCTGTACATGCGCGACGGTGACCGCGTCATCGTCGTCGCCTCACAGGCCGGCCTGCCCGGACACCCCCAGTGGTACCGCAACCTCCAGGCCGATCCCCATGTCGAGGTCCAGATCGGCCGCGAACGGCACGCCATGCGCGCCCGTACCGCCGACGACGCCGAACGCGCCGAACTGTGGCCGCGTCTCCTCGGCGTCTACCGCGACTTCGACGACTACCAGCGGTGGGCCGGCGACCGCGTCATCCCCGTGGTCGTCTGCGAACCCGTCCGGGAACGGCCCGGCGCGCAACGCCACCGCCGCGGCGACGCCGCCCGTGGCGATGGAGCCGTTTAGAACTCGAAGCCGCCGGGGCGGCCGTTGCGGTCGGCGAGGAGGCCCGCCAGCGTCGCCACCGCGATCTCGGCGGGGGTGCGGGAGCCGATGTTGAGGCCGATCGGCCGGTGCACCCGGGCGATGTCGTTCTCGGCGACCCCCAGGGCCCGCAGGGCCGGGACGTGCGGGGCGGGGTGGCGCGGGTTGCCCATCACGCCGATCCAGCGGATGCCGGCGGCCAGGATGTCGCGCAGCACCGGACCCAGTTCGTCACGGTGGTGGTCGGTGACCACCACGTCGGCTCGTCCGTCCAGGTCGGCGGGGGCGATCGGCTTGACGTCGGTCCAGTCGGCCGCGCGTTCGGGATCGGGTTCCAGCAGGAAGGCGTCGAACCCCAGATCGGCCCCGTAGCGCAGCAGGTACCGCGCCACCGGCGAGGCGAAGACCGCCACCAGGATCCGGTCGCCGGTGTCGGGCTTCACCTCGCCGTGCGCGACCGCGCAGGCCGCGTCGTCGTCGTGCGCGTGGGTCATGCGCCCAGTGTCGCACCGCCCCGCTCAGGTGGGCAGGGAGCCGGCGTCCAGGGCGCCGCAGTCGACGGCTCGCTGCAGGCGGTCGGTCAGGGCCTTGATGGTGGCGGGCTCGTCCAGCACGCCCTTGGCGCCCGCGACCTGCTCCCGCCATGCCCGCACGCGGGCGATCGCGTCGTCGACCCCGGACAGCAGGAACGCGTACATCACCGCGTACCGGCTCGGCAGATGCGCCGGGTGCAGGTCCCAGCCCTGGTAGAGGCCGTGCCGGAGGGAGTGGCGGACGCCCGCCGAGTGCGCCCGCCAGGTCCGGCCGACCTCCTCGGGGCCGTCGTTGCGGGGGACCACGTTGCACGAGCCGTCGCTGATCCGGATGCCGGTGCCCGCCAGCGCCACCTGCATGACGTGGCGGGCGAAGTCGCAGGCCGGGTGCTCCAGCCGCTGCTGGTCCGGGGGGAGGCCGAGGGCGGCGGTGAAGTCGTAGACCCCGAAGTGCGCGGCGGTGATGCGGCCCGCCCCGGCCCGCACGATGTCGCGCACCCCGAAGGCGCCCTCGCGGTCGATGATCGCCTCGGTGGTCTCGATCTGCACCTCGAAGCGCAGTATCCCGTTCGGCAGCCCGAGGGCCTCCTCCAGACGGTCCAGGTAGTCGACGAAGATCTGCACCTGCTCGGGCATCGTCACCTTGGGGAAGGTGATCACGAATCCGCCGGGCAGCCGGCCCAGCCGGTCGCGCAACTGGGTCAGGAACCCGTCCAGGGTCCGCATGGCCCGTTCGTGGCCGCCCTCGCTGAACGACTTGACCCGCAGCCCCCAGAAGTGCGGCAGCCCCTTGACCTGGTACGCCGCGGCGACCGCCTCCACCACCTGGGCGACGTGCGCGTCCTCCTCGGCGTCCGGGCGGACCCCGTAGCCGTCCTCGAAGTCGATGCGCAGGTCCTCCACCGGCTCGGTGCCGAGCTTGGCGGCCACCCGTTCGCGCACCGTCGCCGCCAGTTCCGGTTCGATGCCGAACGCCGCGCCGAACGACCCCGGATCGGGGGTGTGCACGGTGAACAGCCGCAGCGCCTCCGCGCCGAAGTCGGCCGGGGTGGTCCGGGAGAACCGGTCGGCCGGCACGTACACGGTGTGCACCGGCTGCCGTCCGGTCGCCGCGCCGGGAAAGTGCTTGTCGTGCTCGGCGTTGACCGCGGCCACCCGCGCGGACAGGTCGTCGATCGAGGAAACGCTCAGATTCACCCCGCCATGATCCCGCAAGTTCGGCCGATCGTGTCCATGGGTTCACAGGCGATCACATCCATGTCCGTGCCCGGTGCGTCCGGCGGGACGGGGGCCGGCTCCCCGCCCGCCATCATCTGTGGTTCCAGTGGCGTGGGGCCGCGGTGAGGGGCGGGCCCGTGCCGGACGGTGAAGCGGTCAGGAGGCCGGCTGGGGGACGGGCCTGTCGGCGTCCTCGGCCTGGCCGGGGTCCCCGGCGGGCCCGGGCACGGGGACGGCGCGCAGGCCGCGCAGGGCCCACAGGCTCAGAGGGGCGCCGACCGCGACGATCAGAGCGCCGACGACCAGGGTGAACTGGTAGGCGTCCAGGAAGGCGACCGGCGGGGCGAGGCCGTCGTGCACGCCGTCGCTCTGCCGGGAGTTCAGAACGGCGCCCAGGACCGTGATGCCCAGCAGGCCGAAGACCTCGCGGGAGACGTTCAGGGTGCCGGAGGCCACCCCCGCCCGGTCCGGCGGCAGCACGCCGAGGATCACGTCGGTGAGCGGCAGCAGCAGTCCGCCGCCCAGCCCGAACAGCAGGAACCACGGCAGCAGATCCAGATAGCCATCCCCGGCGCCGACCGTGGACACGCCGCCGACCGCCACCGCCATCAGCGCCAGGCCCGCCGCCACCGTGACGGCCGGGCCGAGGCGTGCCGCCACCCGGCCCGACAGCGGCGCCGCCACCGCCATCACCAGGGCCATCGGGATGAACCCGGCGCCCGACTCGGTGGGGGTGAAGCCGAGGGAGTTCTGCAGGTAGAGGGCGGTGAAGAAGTAGACGCCGAAGATCCCGAAGGCCCACAGGCCCATCGCCGCCAGGCCGCCGGCGAACACCCGGTCGCGGCCCAGCGACAGGTCGATCATCGGGTCCGCGGCCCGCCGTTCGGCCAGCACGAACAGCGCCGCGCCCAGCGCCGCCACCGCGAAGGAGCCCAGGATCACCGTCGAGGTCCAGCCCCGGGACTCGCCCTCGATCAGCGCGAACGTCAGCGCGAACAGGGCGGTGGCCGAGGCGGCCAGCCCGGCCGGGTCCAGCCGCCGCCAGGACGCGCCGCCTCCCGCGGGCAGGCCCCGCACGCTCACCAGGGCCAGCGCCGCCGTGACCGCGCCGATCGGCACGTTGATCAGGAAGATCCAGCCCCAGTGCGCCTGCTCGCTGAGCACCCCGCCGGTGAACGGGCCGACCGCCAGCGCCAGCGCGCCGACCCCGCCCCACACGCCGACCGCCAGGGTGCGCTCGCGCGGGTCGGGGAACATCGCCGGGAGCACCGCCAGCGCCGCCGGGGTGACCAGCGCGGCGCCCACGCCCTGCACGGCGCGCGCGGCGATCAGCACCTCCTGGCTCCCGGCCAGGCCCGCGGCCAGCGACGACAGGGTGAAGACCGCCAGGCCCGCCAGCAGCGTCCGGCGCACCCCGAACACGTCCGCCAGCCGCCCGCCGACCACCAGCAGCCCGGCGAACACCAGGATGTAGCCGCTGACGATCCACTCCAGCCCGGAGAGGGTCAGCCCCAGGTCGCGCTGGATCGACGGCAGCGCGACGTTGACCACGTTGTTGTCCAGATACGTCATGAAGGTGGCCAGCGCGACCGCGACCAGCGCGATCCACCGCCGTGAGTCGTTCATCGAAGCCTCCCGACCGTCCTGTACGGCGTACTTGTACGGCGTACATGTACTGCGTACAGGACAGCATGTACGGCGTATAGTCGTCAAGTGGCATCGGACAGGCTGACGCGGGACACGGTCGTGGCGCGGGCGCTGGAGCTCGCCGACGCGGAGGGGATCGAGGCGGTCACCATCCGGCGGCTGGCCCAGCGGCTGGGCGTCACGCCGATGGCCCTGTACTGGCATTTCAAGAACAAGGACGAGCTGCTGGTGGGGATGTTCGACGCCGTCTTCGCCCAGCTCGCCGACGCGCCCGACCCCGGCGACTCCTGGCGGCGCGGGCTGCGCGCCATGGTGACGGCGCTGGTCGAGGTGATGCGGCGGCACCGCTGGATCACCGGGCTCAAGCAGACCGCGGCCAAGCGGGGCACGCAGAACTTCCATCGCGCCACGGACCGGGCGCTGGCCCTGCTGACCGAGGGCGGCTACCCGCCCGAGCGCGCCTTCCAGGTCGCCTCGTACCTGCTGAACGGCGTGACGGCGCTGGTGGCCGGAGACCCGTCGGGCCCGCCGGGAATGTCGCCCGCCGAGGCCGAGCTGTGGCGGCGCGCGAACCGGCTGGAACTGGAGTCCCTGCCCCCCGGGGAGTACCCCTGCCTGGTCGAGTACGGCCGGCTGGTGGCGGAGAACCCGGACGTGGAGGGCTACTACGCGTTCGGCGTCGACCTGCTGATGGCGGGGGTCGAGGCGATGGCCCCCGGCGACCCGGTCAGCCCGCCAGCCTCGCCAGCGCCCGCAGAGCCTCGCTGAACGCCTCGGCGGGCGGGTCCACCAGCCCGGCCCCGACCTGGCCGGTGCCCGCCACCCGGCCCGCCATCCCGGTGTTGATCACCGGCAGGATCCCGGTGCGCACCACCCGGGTCACGTCGATGCCCGCCGGGGTGCCCCGGAACGACAGGATCGGCACCTGGAACACCGGGTGCTCGGCCAGCGTGATCTCGTACATCCGGTGGGTGGCGGCCAGCGCGTCGGGCACCTGGCCGCCCACGAACCGCACGATCGCCGGGGCCGCCGCCATCGCGAACCCGCCCAGCCCGGTGGTCTCCATGATGGTCGAGTCGCCGATGTCGGGGTTGGCGTCCTGCGGCCCGTACGAGCCCAGGAACAGCCCGTCCGGCACACCCGCCGGGCCGGTGAACCAGCGGTCGCCGGTGCCCGACACCTGGATCCCGAAGTCGGTGCCGTTGCGGGCCATCGCCACCACCATGCTCGACCCCGGCACCCCGCGCGCCGCGTCCGCGCCGACCTTGGCCGCCGCCATCGCCAGGTTCAGGTAGAAGTGGTCGTTGCCGTTGACGAACCGCAGCACCTCGGCCACGTCCGAGGCCGGCGCGCCGGCGGTGATGATGTCGGCGGCCAGCTCCCGCACCAGCAGCGACGTCGCGGCCCGGTTGCGGTTGTGCAGCTCGTCGCCCATCTGCAGGGCCTGCGCGGTGATCGCGGTCAGGTCCACCGGGCCGTGCCGGCGCACCGCGTCCCGCAGCACCGGGCCGAGCACCGCGCCCATCCAGCGCAGCCGCTCGATCACCTCCGGCCCGTACGCCCCGTACCGCAGGACCTTGCCCAGGCCCTCGTTGAGGGAGCAGTACGACCGGCGCGCCCGCCCGTTCTGGTCGTCCTCGACGACGAACATCTGCATCGACGGGCTCACCACGCCCGCCATCGGCCCGACCGCGCCGTGGTGGTGGCAGGAGTCCAGCGTCGCCGTCCCGGCCTCCAGCGCCCGCTCGGCCTCCTCGGGGGAGGAGGCCAGGCCCTCCAGCAGCATCGCGCCGACCAGTGCGCCGCGCATCGGCCCGGACGCCCGTTCCCACTCCAGCGGCGGCCCGGCGTGCAGGAACGTCCCCTTTTCCAGCCCCAGCACCTCGCTCGCGGGCCGGACGTCCACCAGCCGCGGACGGGCGGCCAGCATCCGCTCCACCGCCGTGGCGTTGGCCGCGGCGTGCCGCGGGTCGCCGAGCACGGCGTTCAGCGCGTCCACCGCCCAGTCCGGCGGGGGCCGCCAGTCCACCCGCTCGACCCGCACCGCCTGCTGCTGCAGCGCCTCGGCCAGGATCGGCGCGCCCGCCGCCACCACCTTCGGCTCGCCGCCCAGCAGCCCGCCCAGCCGCGCCCCGTCCATCACGCGCCCTCCAGGTGTCGCCCGTGCGCGGCCGCGGCGGCCCGGCCGCGGGCCAGCCTGGCCGCATGGCGCGCGGCCTCGGCGTTGGAGGCGAACACGTCCGCGCCCGCCGCCTGCAGCGCCGCCGCCTGCCGGTCCCGGTCCTGCGGGTCGGCCGGCGTCCCGCACAGCGACACCACCACCCGCAGGTCCGGCCGCCGCGCCAGCGCGTCCTCGATCGCCGGGGCCAGCAGCGCCGCCGGGTCCGGGTCGGCCCCGTACCCCAGCACCACGTCCATCAGCACCACCGCGCACGCCGGGTCGGCGGCCTCGGCGGCCAGCCGTTCCAGCCGCAGCGTCGGGTCGATCATCGGATGCGCCCGGCCCCGGGTGTACTCGTCGTCGCCGAAGTCGGTGAACGCGTGCCCGGAGACCGGGTCGGGGCCCAGCTCGCGGCGGGCGACCAGCGCCGCCTCCGCGCACAGCGTGCCGCCGGCGAACAGCCCGCGCAGCGCGCCCGGCGACGGCGGCCCCGGAGGCGGGGGCGCGGGCCAGGACGGCCACCGCGGCACGTCGCGGCCCAGCGCGCGCAGCACCTTCGCGGTGGCGTCGGTCAGGTCGGCGGCGTCCTCGCCGAGCATCGCGAACGTCACCGGGGTGTCCAGCCGGCGGGCCGCCGAGTGCACCAGGTCGGCCACCCGGGAGGCCGGCGGCTTGGTCACCACCGCGATCATCTCGGTGGCCGGGTCGGCGTCCAGCGCGGCCAGCGCCGCCAGCGTGGACCGCCCGCTGACCTCGGCGGACAGGTCCCGGCCGCCGACGCCCAGCACGTGCCGCACGCCCACCCCGGCGGTGTCCAGCAGGCACATCATCTGCTGCGCCCCGGTGCCGGAGGCGGCCACGATGCCGACCGGGCCGGGCCGCACCGCGTTGGCGAAGCCCAGCCCCACCCCGCCGATCATCGCGGTGCCGCAGTCCGGCCCCATGACGATCAGGCCGCGCCGCCCGGCGGCCTCCTTGAGCGCGATCTCCTGGTGCAGCGGGACGTTGTCGCTGAACACCATCACGTTCAGCCCGGCCGCCAGCGCGTCCATCGCCTCGGCGAACGCGTACCGGCCCGGCACCGACACCAGCGCCAGCCCGCCGCCCGGGTCCGCCAGCCGCCGCGCCGCGGCGCCCGTGGTCCGGGCCGGGACCGCCTCCGGCGCCCCGCCGGCGGCGGCCGGCGCGGGCGCTTCGGCCAGCAGCCCGTCCAGCGCCTCCCAGGCGGCCCGCACGGCCGCCTCGTCCTCCCCGCGGATCGCCACCACCAGGTCGTTCGGGCCCGCCCCGGCGGGCACCGTGAACCCCTGCTGCACCAGCAGGTCGAGGTTGAGCCCGGTGGCCATCGCGACGGTCGCCGCGGTCACCCCCGGACGCTGCGCCAGGGCCCGGCTCACCCGCAGCAGGGTGACCGAGTCGCGATAGATCCCGCCGCGCACCTCGACCCGGGTGTTCATGGCATCGCTCCGCTCCATGGGGTCATGCGTGTTGCCCGCTCGCCCGCGGCGCGCCGCGCGCCGCCGGCCCGCTCATGCGGTCGCCCGGTCGTCCTTCCGGGCCGCCAGCGCCAGGGCCAGCACGGCGCGGCAGCCCGCCAGCAGGCCGAACGCCAGGTCCGCGCCGGAGGTGTGGCCGGCGGCCAGCAGCCGGCGGGCGGCCGGGGCCGTCTGCTCGTGCCCGGCCACCGCGCGCAGCACCGCGGCCACCTCGGCGCTGGCCTGGCCCGCGGCGGCGCAGTGCAGCAGGCTGGCGGCCAGCGTGGTGGTGCGGGTGTCGGCGTCGGCGGTGACCGCGGCGCCCAGCCAGTCGGCCAGCCAGCCCGCGGTGCCGCCGTGCTGCACCGACGAGCTCAGCGTGCGCAGCGCCACCAGCAGCCCGGCCAGCACGTCGTCGCCGCTGGGGGTCAGCCCGGGGCCCAGCCCCACGATCCGCTCGGCGGCCTCCACCGCGCCCGCCAGGTCCCCGGCGGCGCACCGGGCCGCCAGCAGCGGCGGGTCGGGGTGCCCGGCCAGCCCGAACCGGGATCCGGTGACGGCGGCCTCCAGGTCGCGGACGCCGCGGTCCAGCCGGGCCAGCGACAGCGGGCCCAGCGCGGGCGAGGGGTCCCACCAGCGGCGTACCCGGACCCGCAGCGGGCCCACCTCGACATGGCCGTCGCCCGCCCACGCCTCGGCGCCCTCGTCGATCCCCTCCAGCGGCCGGTCGCGGCTGCCGGCGGCGATGACGACGGCGTTCGGCAGCCGTACCGCGTCGCTGGTCGCCACGGCCAGCACCCGGGGCTCGACGGGCGCCCGGGTCTCCAGGTAGACGGCCGAGGGGAACGCGGCGATCACCCGGGCGGGGACCCGGGGCGCGTCGAGCAGATGGCGCAGGCCGGTGCCGGCCGCGCCGGGGATGACCGGGCCGGCGGTCCGGGCGGCGCCCGGCTGGACGGAAGCGGCGGATCGCGCCGGGCCCGCGAGCGGAGGCCGGGGCCGCTGCCGGGTAGGCAGGGCGACCGGCTCACGCATGACGGCAGTCACAAGCCCTCCAGTCGTTGTTTTCTGGGAAACGTAGACCCCGGCCTAGGCCGGACGTATGGGGAAAGCTGCCAAGCCTGGTTGCCAGCCTTCGTATTTCTTGTCAGTGTTGACCGCGAAAATCAACAGGCGCGCCCTGGATCGGGGACCGCACGCACCGGCAGGAGAACCCTGGCAATGCTTCCCGACAAGCTCACCGATCGCGCCTACGCCGCCGCCGACCTGGGCCCCCCGGCGCTGCGGCTGGCCAGCACCGGCACCCTCACCTACGGGCTGTCGGTGGGGGAGGTGCTCGGGGTGTCCACCCTCAAGGGGGCCCGGCTGATCGGCGGGCGGTCCGGGCTGGACCGCATCGTGCAGCGGCTCAACGTCATGGAGGTCCCCGACATCCTGGCCTGGGTCAAGCCGAACGAACTGCTGCTGACCACCGGCTACCCGCTGCGCAACACCCCGCAGGCGCTGGAGAACCTGGTCGCCGACCTCGACGAGCGGGGCCTGTCGGCGCTGGCGGTCAAGCTCGGCCGGTACCTGGACGGGCTGCCGCCGCAGATGATCGAGCAGGCCGACCGGCTGGGCTTCCCGCTGATCCTGCTGCCCGGCGACGTGGGCTTCGACGACATCCTCAACCAGGTCCTCACCGACATCCTCAACCGGCAGGCGGCCGTGCTGGCGCGCACCGAGGAGGTGCACCGGGCGCTGGTGCAGATCGTGCTCGGCGGCGGGGGCCTGCAGGAGGTGGTGGACGAGGTCGCCGCGCTGCTGGAGGTGGCGGTGGTGGCGATGGACGGCGACCGCCGGATGCTGGCCGGGTCGGGTCCCGAGGACCAGTTGCAGGCGATGCTGGACTGGGACGGCCCCGAGCACGCCTCCGGGCCGGTGCTGTCCGGCCGGCACCTGATGGTGCCGGTGCTGGCCGGGGGGTTCGACCACGGCCGGATCATCGCGCACCGCCCCGCCGGGGGGCTGCGCGAGACCGACGTGGTGGGGATCTTGGAACGTGCCGCGACCGTGGCGGCGCTGCTGATCACCAAGCAGCAGGCGGTGGCCGCGGTGGAGAGCAAGTACCGCGCCGACTTCCTGCGCGACGTGCTGGCCGGGCGGGCCGGCGAGGACGACGGGATCATCGCGCACTGCGCCGGGTTCGGCTGGGACCTGGACCGTCCCATGGCGGTGCTGGTCGCCGAGCTCGACGACCGGGGCGCGGAGGGCCGCGGCCGCGGCGAGCCGGCCGGGGGCGGCGCCCGTTCCGCGCGCGGGCGCGGCGACGACGAGCGGATGGTGCAGGAACGGCTGGCGCAGGCGTGGACGACGGTGGTGCGGCGGCACGACCGGCGCGGCGCGGTGGTCAGCTTCGCCCACGAGGTGGTCGCCATCGTCGGGGCCGGCGGGCCGGGCGGCGACGGGCCCGCCGGATCGGCCGCCCCGGATCCGGCGGTGCTGGTCAAGGAGGCCACCGCGGTGTTCTGCGAGCCGCACGGCCAGCGCCGCACGTTCTCCACCGGGATCAGCCGCACGGTGACCTCCCCGGCGGGGCTGCCGGAGGCGTACGAGCAGGCGGTCAAGGCGGTCCGGGTGGGCCGGCAGATGCACGGGGCGGGCGCCCGCGCCCACTTCGACCAGCTCGGCGTCTACCGGCTGCTCAGCCTGGTGTCCGACCCGGCCGAGCTGCACGTGTTCGTCCGCGAGACGCTGGGCGAGCTGGCCACCGACGACGATCCGGAGGCGGTGGACCTGCGCCGCACCCTGCAGGTGCTGCTGGACACCAACCTGAACGTCGCCGAGACCGCCCGGCAGCTGCACTTCCACTACAACACGCTGCGCTACCGGATCGGGAAGCTGGAGCGGATGCTCGGCCCGTTCACCGAGGACGCCCACCTGCGCCTCAACCTGACGCTGGCGCTGCACGTGCTGCGGATGCGGGGCATCTGAGCTGCCGGTTAACACGGATGTGATCTGGGGCACACCGACTTGCCAAGGGGATGGCGGGCCTTTGGCACAAGTCGCCGAGGACTCCGTGCCGCGGCCCTTCTATGTTCCCGCCAAGGACAGGCGTCGCGGCGGGTCACGGGCGGGGGACCTGGCCCTTCCGCCGAGACCGAGGGAGAACAGATGGCATTCGGCTGGAAGGTGCACGGCGACGGGCGCCGCCCCGCGCCGGGCGATGTGGTCAGGCCGGACGAGCGGCTGACCTGGCCGCGCACCGTGGGGCTGGGGGCGCAGCACGTCATCGCCATGTTCGGCGCGACGTTCGTGTTCCCGCTGGTGATGGGGCTGGACCCGAACCTCGCGGTGATGATGTCCGGGGTCGCCACGATCCTGTTCCTGCTGATCGTGCAGGGCCGGGTGCCCAGCTACCTGGGCACCAGCGCCTCGTTCGTGGGCGGCGTGTTCGCCATCCGGGCCGGGGTGGACACCGCGCAGACCGACGCCTGGGTGACCGGGGCGATCCTGGTCGCCGGCCTGGTGCTGGCGCTGGCCGGCCTGGCGATCCACTTCCTCGGCCAGCAGATCATCCACCGGGTGTTCCCGCCGCCGGTGACCGGCGCGGTGGTGATGCTGATCGGCTTCGGGCTGGCGTTCGTGGTGGCCGACACCTACTGGCCGCAGGACCACTGGGTGGCGCTGATCACCATGACGTTCGTGTTCGTGGTGATGGTCGCCTTCCGCGGGTTCGTCGGCCGGATCTCGATCCTGCTGGGGCTGGTGTTCGGGTTCGCGCTGTCGTGGGTGCTGGACCTGTTCGGGCAGGTCACCTCGGTGGTGCCGGGCGCCAACCTGCGCGGTCCCGACGGGCGGCCGTGCCCGGCCGAGGGGCCGTACTGCGTGGCCACCCCGTTCCCGCACGACCGGGTGGACTTCTCCGGGGTCGAGAAGGCCGCCTGGTTCGGGCTGCCGGACATGCACGCCCCCGACTTCAGGATGTCGGCGATCCTGCTGGTGCTGCCCGCGGTGATCGCACTGATCGCCGAGAACACCGGGCACGTCAAGGCGGTCGGCGAGATGACCCGCACCGACCTGGACCCGATGATCGGCCGGACGATCTTCGCCGACGGCGCCGCCACCGTGGTCACCACCTCGGTCGGCGGCTCGCCCACCACCACCTACGCCGAGAACATCGGGGTCATGGCCGCCACCCGGGTCTACTCCACGGCCGCCTACTACGTCGCGGCGGTCATCGCGATCCTGTTCGGGCTGTGCCCCAAGTTCGGCGCGCTGATCGCGGCCACGCCCGGCGGCGTCCTCGGCGGCATCACCGTGATCCTGTATGGCATGATCGGCCTGCTCGGCGCCAAGATCTGGGTGGAGGCCCGGGTCAACTTCGCCGACCCGGTCAACATGGTGCCGATCGGCGCCGGGATCATCCTGGCCATCGGCCCGGTGGTGCACCCCATCACCGACGACTTCACCCTGGAGGGCATCGCGCTGGGCACCATCGTGGTGCTGGCCGGCTACCACCTGCTGCGGGCGATCGCCAACCGGGCCGGCGGCGGCGAGGTCTCCTACGGCGAGATCGGCTTCGAGAAGGACCCCACCGGGGCGGCCGGGGACTCCGGCAGGGAAAGGCCGGTGTAGCGGACCGTGAAACCACCGCCGTTCGACTACCGGGCCCCCCGCACCCTCGACGAGGCGCTGGCCGACCTCGCCGAGGGCGGCAAGGTCCTGGCCGGGGGCCAGAGCCTGATCCCGCTGCTCAACATGCGGCTGGCCGCCCCCGACCGGCTCGTCGACATCAACGGCGTCGCCGGGCTGGACGCCCTGGAGGTGACCGCGGCGGGCGTCCGGGTGGGGGCGCTGGCCCGGCACGCGGCGGTGGAGCGTTCCGACGAGGCGGCGGCCGTGCAGCCGCTGCTGCGCCAGGCGCTGCGGCACGTGGCCCACCCGGTGATCCGCAACCGCGGCACCGTGGTGGGCAGCCTGGCGCACGCCGACCCGGCCGCCGAACTGCCCGCCGTGCTGGCGCTGCTGGACGGCCACGTCGAGGCGGCCTCGGCGGCCGGGCGGCGCACCATCGCCGCCGCCGACTTCTTCACCGGCCCGCTGGAGCCCGCGCTGGAACCCGGCGAGCTGGCGGTCGCCGCGTTCTTCCCCGCCCTGCCGCCGCAGACCGGCACCGCGTTCGCCGAGGTGGCCCGCCGGCACGGCGACTACGCGCTGGTCGGGGTGGCCGCGATGGTCGCCCTCGACGACGACCTGCGGGTCCGCGCCGCCCGCGCCGCCTACCTCAGCGTCGCCGACACCCCCCTGGTGCTGGACCTGGCCGAGCCCGCCGCACAGGGGCAGGCGGGCCGCCCGCCGGGAGCGGCGGACTGGTCGGCCGCGGCCGCCTACGCCGCCGAACGGGTGGACCCCGACGGCGACATCCACGCCGGGGCCGACTACCGCCGCCACCTGGCCGGCGTGCTCACCGGACGCGCGCTGGCGGAGGCGGCCCGCAACGCACTGCCGGGAGGATCATGAGCGGCGAACCGACCTTCGAGATCGCGATGACCGTCAACGGGGTGCGGCGCAGCGCGCGGGCCCCCGCCCGGCGGCTGCTGTCGGACTTCCTGCGCCACGACCTGGGCCTGACCGGCACCCACGTGGGCTGCGAGCACGGCGTGTGCGGCTGCTGCACCGTGCTGATGGACGGGGAGCCGGTCCGCTCCTGCCTGACGTTCGCCGTCACCGCCACCGGCCACGAGATCACCACGGTCGAGGGGCTGGCGTCCGAGGACGGGGAGCTGTCGCCGGTGCAGCGGGCGTTCCAGGAGTGCCACGGCCTGCAGTGCGGCTTCTGCACCCCCGGGTTCCTGTGCACGGTCACCGCGCTGCTGCGCGACAACCCGCGCCCCACCGACGAGGAGGTGCTGGAGGGCATCTCCGGCAACCTGTGCCGCTGCACCGGCTACCAGAACATCGTCAAGTCCGTCCATCGCGCCGCCGACCTCATCGCCGAGAGCGGGGAGACCCCATGAGCGAGCCGGAGGACCGCGGCGCGGCCCTGAGGAGGAGCGCGCGGAGCGAGGAACGAGTGAGCACGCGACGACGAAGGGCCGCGCCTCACGGCGGTCCGCAGGCGAGCGGGGGATAGGTCATGAGCACGTCCATGTTCGGGGAGCCGATCGCGCGGCGGGAGGATCCCAGGCTGCTGACCGGGCAGGGCCGCTACCTGGACGACCTGGGGCGGGACGCGCTGGCGGCGGCGTTCGTGCGTTCGCCGCACGCGCACGCCCGCATCACGGGGATCGACGTGGACGACGCGCTCGACGTCGACGGGCTGGTGGCGATCTACACCTACGAGGACCTGCCCGGCCAGGTGGGGGACCCGCTGCCGCTGCTGATCCCGCATCCGGCGCTCACCCACGGCCGCACCGGCTACCCGCTGGCCCGCGACGTGGTCCGGTACGTGGGGGAGCCGGTGGTCATGGTGGTGGCCCGCGACCGCTACCTGGCCGAGGACGCCGCCGAACGGATCCGCGTCGACTACGAGGTGCTGCCCCCGGTCGTCGGGATCGAGAACGCGGCGGCGGCCGAGCACCTCGTGCACGACGACGTTCCCGGCAACGTGGGGGCGCACTTGGTGCAGGAGGTGGGCGACGCGCCCGCCGCCATCGAGAACGCCCCGCACCGGCTGGAGTTCCGCCTCGACATCGAGCGCAGCGCGTCGATGCCGCTGGAGGGACGCGGCGTGTACGCCCGCTGGGACCCCGACGACCGGTCGCTGCGGGTGTACTCCTCCACCCAGACCTCCACCAGCGTCCGCATGGCGCTGGCCGCCCGGCTCGGCCTGCCCAAGACCAAGATCGAGGTCATCGCCCCCGACGTGGGCGGCGGCTTCGGCGTCAAGGTGGTCCACCCGTGGCCCGAGGAGGTGCTGGTGCCGTGGGCGGCGCGGCTGCTCGGCCGGGAGATCAAGTGGACCGAGGACCGCCGCGAGCACTTCGTGGCCGCCGCCCACGAACGCGGCCAGGTGCAGCACGTGCGGGTCGGGTTCGACGACGCGGGGCGGATCCTCGGGCTGGACGTGACGATCCTGCACGACCACGGGGCCTACACGCCGTACGGGATCATCGTCCCGATCGTCACCTCCACGCAGCTCCTCGGCCCCTACAAGCCGGGGGCCTACCGGGTGGAGTTCACCAGCCTCTACACCAACACCGTCATCGTGACCCCGTACCGGGGCGCCGGACGGCCCCAGGGCGTGTTCTGCATGGAGCGGACGATGGACAAGATCGCCGCCCATCTGGGGCTGGACCGGGCCGAGGTGCGCGCGGCCAACTTCATCCAGCCCGACGAGTTCCCCTACGACCAGGGCCTGACGTTCCAGGACGGGCGCCCGCTGATCTACGACTCCGGCGACTACCCCCGGATGCTCGACATGATCAAGGAGCTGATCGGCTGGGACGGCTTCGAGGCCGAGCGGGAGGCGGCGCGGCGCGCGGGACGCCGGATCGGCATCGGGCTCGGCTGCTACGTGGAGGGCACCGGCGTCGGCCCGTACGAGGGCGGGCACGTCGAGGTCGACTCCACCGGCCGGGTGCACGTGGCGACCGGCCTGACCTCCCAGGGGCAGGGCCATCAGACGGTGTTCGCGCAGATCGCCGCCGCCGAGCTGGGGGTGCCGATCGAGGACGTGACGGTCACCACCGGCGACACCCGCCGGTTCGGGTACGCGGTCGGCACGTTCGCCTCCCGGGCCGCCGTGATGAGCGGCAACGCCATCGCGCTGGCCTGCCGCAAGGTCCGCGAGAAGGCGCTGCGGATCGCCGGGGAGGCGCTGGAGGCCGACCCCCGCGACCTGGAGATCACCGACGGGGTGGTGCACGTCCGCGGCAACCCGTCCGCGGCGATCCCGCTGCGCACGGTGGCGGTGCTGTCCAACCCGCTGCGGTACGCGTTCGACGAGGAGGCCCGGCGCGCCACCCAGTTCGCGGTGGGCGGGTCGTCGGACGAGCCGCCGGTCCCGGCGGGGGAGGAGCCGGGGCTGGAGGGCCGCGACTACTACTCGCCGGTGCGGTCGACGTTCGCCTCGGGGATGCACGCCGCCGTCGTGGAGGTGGACCCGGACACCGCCGAGATCCGCATCCTGCGGTACGCGGTCGTGCACGACTGCGGCCGCCTGATCAACCCGCGGATCGTGGAGGGCCAGATCCACGGGGGAGTGGCGCAGGGCGTCGGCGGGGCGCTGTACGAGCGGATGGTCTACGACGAGTCCGGCCAGTTGCTCAACGCCTCGTTCATGGACTTCCTCATGCCGTACGCGACCGAGGTGCCGCGGATCCGGACCGGGCACATGCAGACGCCGTCGCCGCTGAACCCGCTGGGCATCAAGGGCGCGGGGGAGGCCGGGGTGATCCCGGTGTCGGCGGTGATCGCCTCCGCCGTCGAGGACGCCGAGGGCATCCGGATCGACGCCATGCCGCTGTCCCCGGACGGGCTGTTCCGGCTGCGCCGGAGGGCCGCCGCCGACCCGGGCCTGCGGGTGGGGCGCGTCGCCGTCTGAGGCGGGCGACGCGGGGCGGACGGCCGGCAGGGCCCGTCTGGGAGCGGGGGACCCACGCCCCGCCGGCCGATTGCACCCTATGCGGACCCGCCCCCGGCGCCACGGCCATTTGGGGAAAGCTCCGGATAAGTGCGTTACCGGGGCGATGTCCGCCTTATGGTCATTTGACGGTGGTGGCGTTGTCCGGGGCGTTGCCGCCGAGGGAACGCGGAATGTAGTTCTCGATCGCGGCGGCCCGGAAACCCTGCTGCTCGATCCAGCCGAGGATCATCTGCATCTGCTGCGCCAGCCCCTTGCGGTAGTGCATCAGCACGATGTCCCCGGGCTGGAATCCGCGGCCCTGCCCGTCGCCGCGGGCGAACCCGTTGAAGCCCACCCCCGGCCCGGTGGTGCCGTTGTAGAACTCGGTGTTCCACAGCATGATCAGCTTGATCCCGCAGTCCTTGGCGGCCTGCTGGGTGAGCTCGTTCATCGCCCCGAACGGCGGCCGCAGGAACACCGGGCGCCTGCCGTACTGCTGGGCGATGGCGGCGGAGGCGCCGCAGATCTGCTGCCGCTGCGCCTCCAGCGGAAGGGTGTTGAGCGCGGGATGGTCCACGGTGTGGTTCTCCATGCGCGAACCCGCCCGGCGCAGCGCCCAGAAATACTGCCCCTGGCCCTTGACGTACGTCGTGGTCAGGAAGGTCATGATGGGAATGCGCCGCTCCCGCACGATCCGGACGAATTCCGGGTCGTACTCGTAGCCGTCGTCGATCGTCAGGAACACCACCTTGTCCTTGGTGTTGATCCGCCGGATCGTCGGCACCGCCCCGCGCGGGATGTCGGCGGCCTGCTCCACCGTCCACGTGCCGGGCTTGGGCCGCGGCCACTCCCGGTCGGCCAGCAGCGCGGTCAGGTCGTCGCGCAGCGCGGGGTCGGTGTCGGCGGCGGCCTGGGTGCGCACCTCCGGGCCGGTGCCGGCCCCCACCCCCAGCACGGCCGCGACCAGGCAGGCGACCAGGGGGATCTTGCCGCGCATGGGACCTCCTCGGGGGCACGCGTCGGACCCGTGTCCGACGGGGGGTTCGGCGCGCCCGCGTTGATCGACGCGCCCGCGCGCAGGAAGGTTCGCACATCAGGCATGCCAAAGGCACGAGACTCGCTCGGCATATCTTGCCATTCGTTCCGCCCGGGGGGATTTCCTAGGGTCGGGACATGAAGGTCACCGGTAGTGCCACCCTCGCCGCCCCCCTGCCCGAGGTCTGGGACGCGCTGCAGGATCCGGCGGTGCTGGCCCGCAGCATCCCCGGCTGCCACAGCCTGGAGGCGCTGGGCGACGACGCGTACAGGATGACGATCACCGCGGGCGTCGCCGCCATCAAGGGCACCTACGTCGGACAGGTCGCGCTGGCCGAGCCGGAGCCGCCGCACTCGTTCGTGCTGCGCGCCCGCGGCCAGGGCGCCCCGGGCACGGTGGAGGCCACCGTCACCGTCCGGCTGTCGGAGGACGCGGGCGGCACCCGGGTCGACTACGACGCCGACGCGGTCGTCGGCGGCATGATCGGCGGTGTCGGCCAGCGGATGCTCGGCAGCGTCGCCCGGCGCACGGCCGGCGAATTCTTCAGCTCGGTGGAACGCCTGCTCACCGCCCCGGCGCCGGTGCCCGAGCCCGCCGTCCCGGCGCCGGCCCCCGCTCCCGTCCCCGAGGGGGCGGCTCCGGCGCCCGCGCCCGCCGCGACCTTCTACGGCCCGGCCGCCGAGCCCGCCCCGGCCGGAGCGGGCGTGACCGGGCCGATGACGCTCGCGTTCGGGATGGGCGGCCTGGTCGCGTTGGCCGGCGTGGTCATCGGGTACGCCCTGGGACGTCGCCACGGCGCCGGCTGAGCCGGCACCGAGAGGCGCCGAGAGGACGGTGCGACGATGCGGAGATTCATTGCGGCGGCGGTGCAGTTCGCCCCGGCCCCCGGGCCGCTGACCGCCGCGTCGGTCGAGGCCAACCTGGACAAGGCCGAGTCCTTCGTGCGGCGCTGCGTGGCCGCCACCGGCGCCGAACTGGTCGTGCTGCCGGAGTCGTGCACCACCGGGTTCACCCCCGGGGTGCCGGCGGGCGAGCTGTGGTCGCTGATGTCGGCCGTTCCCGGCCCGGTCACCGAGCCCCTCCAGCAGGCCGCCCGGGAACTGGGCGTGCACGTCTGCATGGGCACCTACGAGCGCGGCGATGCCGGCCGGGGCTCCGGCACCGTGCACAACGCGGCGGTGCTGATCGGCCCCACCGGCGACGTTCTCGGCGTCTACCGCAAGACCCACCCGTTCGGCACGGAGAACACCACCGACGGAGGGTGGGTGACCGCCGGGACGGACGTGTGCGTGGTCGACACCGACCTCGGCCGGATCGGCATGGCCATCTGCTTCGACGGGGACTTCCCCGAGCTGTGGCGGATCCAGGCGGTGCGCGGTGCCGAGGTGATCTGCCGCCCGTCGGCGCTGCTGCGGTCGGCCGACATCTGGGAGCTGACCAACCGGGCCCGCGCCTACGACAACCACGTCTACGTGGTGGGCGCCAACGCGGTCGGCGCCGACCCGGCGGGCACCCTGTACTTCGGCAACTCGATGATCGTGACCCCGATCGCCGAGGTGGTGGCGCGCGCCGCGACCCAGGAGTCGTGGGTGGCCGCCGAACTCGACCCCGCCAGGGCGATGGCGTCGCTGTCCCCCGGCTCGTCGGTGCCGCAGCCGTTCGACCATCTGGCCGCCCGCAACCTGGAGCTCTACGACAAGCACGCCGCCGACCTGCTGGGACCCGCGCGGACCTCGTTCCCGTACGGCTCCTGACCCACTGAGGTTTCGGCTCAAGGCCACGGGTAGGGGCCGCCTACGGAGTCGATACCGAATCACGGGTCGAGGAGGTCACGACATGGTGGGGGGCTGGTACGGTCCCGGCGGCCTGGATCCCTTCGAGGAACTGCTCGCACGCTTCTTCGGGGCGGGCGGGCGCCGGCCGGTGGAACGCGTGAACCTCGCCCGGTTCATGAGCGAGCCGGGCCGGGAGCTGATCCGGGACGCGGCGACCCGGGCCGCCGAGTGGGGCAGCCCGGACCTGGACACCGACCATCTGCTGTGGGCGGCGACCCGGCAGGAGGGCTCGCGGCACCTGCTCGGCAAGGCGGGCGGCGACCCCGACGAGATCGCCGGCCGGATCGAACGGGCCGGCGGCCACGGGTCGCCGACCGACGTGCCGCCGATGATGACGCCGTCGGCCAAGCGGGCGCTGCTGGACGCCTACCAGATCTCCCGCGCCGTGGGCTCCTCCTACATCGGCCCCGAGCACGTGCTGTACGCGCTGGCCCTCAACGCCGACTCCGAGGCCGGGCGGCTGCTGCACGAGGCGCACGTCACCCCGGAGGCGCTGCGGGAGGCCGCCGGCGTGGCCCGGCCCGCCCCCGCCCCGCAGCCGCCGCCGGAGACCCCGACGCTGAACGAGTTCGCCCGCGACCTGACCGAGCTGGCCCGGGAGGGGCGGATCGACCCGGTGATCGGCCGGGACGAGGAGATCGCGCAGACCGTCGAGGTGCTGTCGCGGCGCACCAAGAACAACCCGGTGCTGATCGGCGACCCCGGGGTCGGCAAGACCGCCATCGTGGAGGGCATCGCCCAGCGCATCGCCGACGGCGAGGTCCCCGAGACGCTGGCCGGCAAGCGGCTGGTGCAGCTGGACCTGGCCGGGGTGGTGGCCGGCACCCGCTACCGCGGCGACTTCGAGGAGCGCATGTCCAAGCTGATCGACGAGATCCGCGGCAACTCCGAGCACCTGGTGGTGTTCATCGACGAGATCCACACCATGGTCACCGTGGGCGGCGGCGAGGGCGCGATGAACGCCGGCAACATGCTCAAGCCCGCGCTGTCCCGCGGCGAGCTGCACGTCATCGGCGCCACCACCATCGACGAGTACCGCAAGAACATCGAGAAGGACGCCGCCCTGGAACGCCGCTTCCAGCCGATCCTGGTGCCCGAGCCCGCCGAGGAGGACACCGTCGAGATCCTGCGCGGCCTGCGCGACCGCTACGAGGCCCACCACCAGGTCCGGTTCGGCGACGAGGCGCTGGTGGCGGCGGTGCAGCTGTCCAGCCGCTACCTGACCGACCGGTTCCTGCCCGACAAGGCCATCGACCTGATCGACCAGGCCGGCGCCCGGGTGCGGCTGCGCACCCGCACCCCCGGCCGGGACGTCCGCGAGCTGGACCAGCGGATCGACCAGGTGCGCCGGGAGAAGGACCAGGCGGTCGCCGAGGAGAACTACGAGCGCGCCAAGATGCTCCGCGACGAGCTGGCCGACCTGGAACGGCGGCGGAGCGAGGCGGCCCCGCCGCCGGGCGGCGGCCACGGCCCGGGCACCACGGTGCCCGAGGTGACGGTGGAGGACATCGCCGAGGTGGTGTCGCGGACCAGCGGCATCCCGGTCGCCCAGCTCACCCAGGAGGAGCGCGAGCGGCTGCTGAAGCTGGAGGAGCGCCTGCACCGGCGGGTGATCGGGCAGGACGAGGCGGTCGCCGCGGTCGCCGAGGCCGTCCGCCGGTCCCGCGCCGGGATGGGCGATCCGGACCGGCCGATCGGCAGCTTCCTGTTCCTCGGGCCGACCGGGGTCGGCAAGACCGAGCTGGCCCGGGCGCTGGCCGAGGCGCTGTTCGGCAGCGAGGACCGGATGATCCGGTTCGACATGAGCGAGTTCGGCGAGCGGCACACCGTCAGCCGGCTGATGGGCGCGCCCCCCGGCTACGTCGGGTACGAGGAGGCCGGCCAGCTCACCGAGGCGGTCCGCCGCCGCCCGTACTCGGTGCTGCTGCTGGACGAGATCGAGAAGGCCCACCACGACGTGTTCAACGTGCTGCTGCAACTGCTGGACGACGGGCGGCTGACCGACGCCCAGGGCCGCACCGTGGACTTCCGCAACACCGTGGTGATCATGACCAGCAATCTGGGCTCGGACGTGATCGGCGGGTCGGCCACGCTGGGCTTCACCGCCGACGACGGCGCGGTGGACGCCTCGCTGCGCGACCGGGTGATGGGCCGGCTGCGCGAGGCGTTCCGGCCGGAGTTCCTGAACCGGATCGACGAGATCATCGTGTTCCGCCGGCTGGAGCCCCGCCAGCTCCGCCAGATCACCGACCTGCTGCTGGAGGAGACCCGCCGCCGGCTGCACGCCCAGGACGTCACCATCGAGTTCAGCACCGAGGCGGTCGACTGGCTGGCCCGCAGGGGGTACCAGCCGGAGTTCGGCGCCCGGCCGCTGCGCCGCACCATCCAGCGGGAGGTCGACAACCGGCTGTCGGAGATGCTGCTGTCCGGCAGGCTGCGGCCGGGCGCGCACGTCGTGGTGGCGGTGCGCGGCGACGCCATCGACCTGGAGGTGACCGCCGGGCGGGAGGCCGCCGCGATCGGGCACAGCTGACCCATTCACTACCGGCCCTTGGCCGGGACGATCCCGGCCGCCGGGGACCTACCAGGCATGACGGTTCTCAGCGGGCAGGTCGCCCTGGTCATCGGCGGCACCCACGGCCTGGGCCGGGCCATCGCCGGCGCGCTCGCCGGGGCGGGCGCGGCCACGGTGGTGGTCAGCCGGGACGCCGACGAGTGCGCGGCGGCGGCCAAGGAACTGGCCGCCGAGCACGACGTGCCGGCCGCCGGGCTGCGCGGCGACGTCACCGACGAGGGGGACGTGGACGCGGTGGTGGCCGGGACGCTGCACCGGTTCGGCCGCATCGACGTCCTGGTCAACAGCGCCGGGACCAACGTCCGCGGCCCCATCGAGGAGGTCACCCGCGCCGACTTCGAGCACAGCATGGCGGTCAACGCCACCGGCACCTGGCTGGCCTGCCGGGCGGTGGCCGCCCCGATGAAGGCCGCCGGGTACGGCCGGATCGTCAACATGGCCTCCGCCCTCGGCCTGGTCGGCGCGCCCGACCGGTCTGCGTACGCGGCCGCCAAGGGCGCGGTCGTGCAGATCACCAAGGCCCTGGCGGTGGAGTGGGCGGGCACCGGGATCTGCGTCAACGCGCTGGCGCCCGGCGCGTTCGAGACCCGGATGAACGCCGCGGTCGCCCATGACCCGCAGGCCCGCCTCGGCTCCCCGATGGGCCGCTGGGGGCGGCCGGAGGAGGTGCAGGCGGCGGCGCTGTTCCTGGCGTCCCCGGCGGCCAGCTACACCACCGGCGCGATCCTGAGCGTCGACGGCGGCGCCACGGCCCGCTAGGAGGGTGCACGGATGCGAGTTCTGGTGACCGGCGCGCGCGGAAAGGTCGGCCGGTCGACGGTCGGGGCGTTACTGGCGGCGGGGCACGAGGTGGTGGGCACCGACCTCGGCGTTCCCCGCTACGAGCTGCCGGACGAGGACGGCGCCGCCTACGTGCAGGCCGACCTGCGCGACCCCGGGGACGTGTACGCCGTCGTCCGCGGCTGCCAGGCGATCGTGCACTGCGCCGCCATCCCCACCCATGCCCGCAACACCCCGCACCACGTGTTCGCCAACAACCTGCTGAGCACGTACCACCTCGCCGAGGCGGCCGAGGCGCTGGGGGTGCGGCGGATCGTCAACCTGTCGTCGGCGGCGGTGGCGGGTCACGCCACCGCGGTGCGGCCGTCGCTGCCGGAGTACCTGCCCGCCGACGAGGCCGAGACGGTCCGCCCGCAGGAGCCGTACGCGCTGGCCAAGCACGTCGGCGAGCAGATCATGGACATGACGGCGCGGCGCAGCGACGTGGCCTGCGTGTCGCTGCGGCCCAGCTGGGTGCAGCGGGCCTGCGACTACGAGGCCAACCTCGGCCCGCTGGTCCGCGACCCGCAGCCGAGGCTGAGCCGGTGGAGCTACGTCGACATGGGCGACCTGGTCGCCGCGATCGCGCTGGCGGTGGACTGCGACCTGCCGGGGCACGAGGTGTTCCACATCGCCGCCGAGGACAACACCACCGGGCGGCCGCTGCACGAGCTGGTGGAACGGTTCTACGGGGACCGGGTGGCGGTCCGGCCGACGGGCCGGCCGGACGCCAGCGCCGTGTCCTGCGAGAAGGCGCGGCGGCTGCTGGGCTTCCACGCCAAGCGGTCCTGGCGCGACCATCTGGGCGAGGACGGCCGCGCCCTGACCGCGGTCAGTTGACGGCCAGCAGGTCCACCACGAAGATCAGCGTCTCGCCCGGCCGGATCGCCGCGCCCGCGCCGCGGTTGCCGTACGCCAGGTGCGGCGGGATCACCAGCCTGCGGCGCCCGCCGACGCGCATCCCGGCCACGCCCATGTCCCAGCCCTTGATGACGCGGCCCGCGCCCAGCGGGAACTCGAACGGCTCACCGCGGTTCCAGGAGGCGTCGAACTCCTCGCCGGTGGAGTAGGCCACGCCGAGGTAGTGCACCGAGACCGTCGACCCCTTGGTGGCCTCCGGGCCGTCGCCGACGGTGATGTCGGTGATGTCGAGGTACTCCGGCGGGGGGCCTTCGGGGAAGTCGATCTCAGGTCGTTCAAGCGCCATCGCTGGTCTCCATCGTCATCGGTCGTGGCCGCAGGCCACCCTATAGGTGCCCGCAGTGCGATCCCGAAACAGGCGGACGGTCGTTGTCAGATCTCGACAGTTCCCCGGCGCCCGGACCGGCGGTACATGTGGACCTCATGCAGCCTGAGCAGCGGCGGATCCGGATCGGGATCGACACCGGCGGCACGTTCACCGACGTGGTCGCCCTGGACACCGGCACCGGGCGGGTGGTCACCAGCAAGACCCCCTCCACCCCGGCGGACCCGGCCGAGGGCTTCATGAACGCCGTGGCGGTGGCGCTGGAGCTGCTGGAGGCTCAGGGGCCCGACGTCGCCGCGCTGGCGCACGGCACGACCGTGGCCACCAACCAGCTGCTGGAGGACCGGATCGGGGACCTGGGGTTCATCACCACCGAGGGCTTCGAGTTCGTCCTGGAGATCGCCCGGCAGAGCGTGCCGGACGGCTACGGCAACTCCTACTTCTGGGTCAAGCCGCCCCGGATCGTCCCGGTGCACCGCGTCCGCACGGTGGGCGGGCGGCTGGACCACACCGGAGCGGAGATCCACCCGTTCGACGAGGCGGGCGCGGTGGCGGCGGCCCGCTGGTTCCGCGAGCGGGGCATCACCGCGATCGGGGTGTGCTTCCTGCACTCCTACGCCAACCCGGCGCACGAGCTGGCCATGCGGGAGGTGCTGCGGCGCGAGCACCCCGACGCGGTGGTGTCGCTGTCGTGCGAGGTGCTGCGGGAGTACCGCGAGTACGAGCGGTCCGTCACGACCCTGGTGGACGCCGCGGTCAAGCCGACGATGATGCGCTACATCGACCGGATCTCCCGCCGTCTGGAGCCGCTGGGCGCGCCGCCGTTCTACGTGATGAAGAGCAACGGCGGGGTGCTGTCGGCCGAGGAGGTCGTGCACCAGCCGATCACCACCGTGCTGTCGGGGCCGGCGGCGGGCGCGCTGGGGGCGGCGCTGGTCGCGGGGGCGGCCGGGCACCGGTCGGTGATCACCCTGGACGGCGGCGGGACCTCCACCGACGTGGCGGTGGTGCTGGACGGGGAGCCGACGCTGACCACCGAGGGCTCGGTGGGCCGCTACCCGTCGAAGATCCCGATGGTCGACATCGTCACCGTGGGCGCGGGCGGCGGCTCCCTGGCCCACCTGGCGGCGGGCGGCACCCTCAAGGTCGGCCCCGCCTCCGCGGGAGCCGATCCGGGGCCGCTGTGCTACGGCAAGCGCTCCGATGGGGCGCCGACGGTGACCGACGCGCACGTGTTCCTCGGGCGGATCCCGTCGCACCTGCTGGGCGGGCGGATCCCGCTGGACGTCGAGGCCGCCCGCAAGGGCCTGGCGGCCCTCGGCGACGACCTGGGCCTGGACCCGGAACGGTGCGCCGCCGGGATCCTGGAGATCAGCGCCTGGAACCAGGCCAACGCCATCCGCCGGATCACCGTGCAGCGCGGCCTGGACGTCCGCGACTACCCGATGGTGGCGTTCGGCGGGTCCGGGCCGCTGCTGGCCTGCCGGCTGGTGGACGTGCTGGGCCTGCCCTCGGCGATCGTCCCCGAGAACCCCGGCAACCTGTCGGCGTTCGGGCTGCTCACCGTGGACGTCAAGAACGACTACGTGCAGACCCGCGTCCGGCGTGACGCCGACCTGGACCTCGCGGGCCTGGCCGAGACGTACGCCGGCCTGGAACGGCAGGCCGCCGAGGCGCTGCACCGCGAGGGCTTCCCCGCCGAACGGCACCGCCACCTGCGCACCGCCGACCTGCGCTACTACGGCCAGGCCTACGAGGTGCGGGTCACCGCCCCGGACGGGCCGGTGGACGAGGCGTTCCGCGCCGAGGTGGTCCGCCGCTTCCACGACGCCCACGAGGCCCTGTACGGCTACTGCTACCGCGACGACGACCGCCGCCACGCCGTCGAATGGGTCAACCTGCGGGTCTCCGGCATCGGCCCCATCGTCCGCCCCGAACTGGCGCGCCGCCCGCCCGGCGACGGCGACGCCTCCCGCGCCCGCACCGGCACCCGCCGCGTCTACTTCGACGAGTGGGCCGACACCCCCGTCTACCAGCGAGAACGGCTCCGGCCCGGGGACCGGGTCACCGGCCCCGCGGTGATCGAGGAGTTCGGCTCCACGTTCCCGCTGCACCCCGGCTTCCAGGCCGGCATGGACGACTACGGCAACCTGGTGGTGACCCGCGCATGAAGGCCGACCCGATCGTCGTGGAGATCGTCGAGGGCACGCTGGCCTCGGTGGAACGGGAGGTGGAGACCGCCATCGCGCGGACCGCCCGGTCGCCGATGATCCGGGACGCGCACGACTTCCGCGCCGGCATCCACGACCGGAGGCTGCGCAAGCTCACCGGGCGGTCCTACTCGGCGCTGGTGCACCCGATCGTGCGGGACTTCCCGATCGAGACGATGCGGCCCGGCGACGTGTTCTTCCACAACGACGTGTACCTGTCCGAGGGCGGCATCGGGCACCTGCCGGACCTGTGCGTCACCGTGCCGGTCTTCCACGACGGCGAGGTGGTGGCGTTCGTGCAGGCGTTCGGCCACCACGACGACATCGGCGGGGCGGTGCCCGGGTCGATGCCCAGCCACGCCCGCAGCGCGTTCGAGGAGGGCCTGATGGTCCCGCCGATCAGGCTGTGGGACCAGGGCGTGCCCAACGAGGCGGCGCTGCGGATCATGACCCGCAACTCGCGGATGCCCGACTCGCTGGCCGGGGACCTGGACGCCGAGTGCTCGGCCTGCCTGATGGGGGCGCGGCGGCTGGGCGAGCTGTTCGACCGGTACGGCCGCGCGCAGGTCGAGGCGTGCTTCGACGCCATCCTGGACCGCACCACCGAGACGTTCCGGCGGGAGATCCTGTCCAAGATCCCGGACGGGACGTACGTGTGGGAGGACTACGCCGAGCACGACGGGGTGGACCCGCCCCGGCTGCACACCCAGCGGATCACCCTCACCAAGACCCCCGAGAAGATCGTCATCGACTTCACCGGGACCTCCCCGCAGGCCAAGGGGCCGATCAACCACGCCGGGGACTACGCCGACGGGGTGTTCCTGAAGAAGTGGCTGGCGCCCGTGCTGCGCAACCTGGCCGACACGCCCGAGCGGATGGCCGAGCTGGACGTCAACGAGGGCGTGGTGCCGCTGATCGAGATGCGGTTCCCGGAGAAGGGCACGCTGCTCACCCCGATCTTCCCGGCGCCCACCAACGCCCGCACGTTCGTGATCCTGCGGCTGCTGGGGGTGCTGGCCGGGGTGCTGGCCAAGGCCACCGGCGGCCGGATGCCCGCCGACCAGGAGACCATCCGCTACACCGGCGTCTACGGCGAGGACGCCGACGGCAACCCGTACCTGATGCGGGAGGTGCTGGGCGGCGGCTCGGGCGGGCGCTACTACGCCGACGGGGAGGACACCATCCACGTCGTCCCCGACTCCCGCAACATCCCGGTGGAGTTCGCCGAGTCCCGCTGGCCGTTCGTCGTCGAACGCCTCGGCCTGGCCGTCGACTCCGGCGGGCCGGGGGAGAAACGCGGCGGCCTCGGCTACGACAAGCACATCCGGATGCTGCGCGACGCCCACTTCATGTCGATCGCCGACCGCTCCATCCTGTCCTGCTGGGGCGTGAACGGCGGCCGTGCCGGACGTCCGTTCCGGGTGGACATCGACGGCCGCCCCATGGAGGGACTGGTCGACGACGAGCCCGTCAAGGCCGGGCAGGTCATCCGCATCCGCACCACCGGAGGCGGCGGCTGGGGCGACCCGCTGAACCGCGACCCGCAGGCCGTCGCCGACGACGTCCGCGACGGCAAGGTCTCCGTGGAGGGCGCCCGCGACGACTACGGCGTGGTCCTCACCGCGGACGGCGAGGTCGACAAGACCGCCACCGACGACCTGCGCCGCCGCATGGCCACCGAACGCGGCCCCGCCCCGTTCTTCGACCGCGGCCCCGGCTACCCCCTGCTCGCCGGGGGCCGCACCGAGTCGGAGTTCGACCGTCTTTGACCCGCCCGCGCACCGCGGGTCTTTCACGTCCGCCGCGGCCTTGCGGAATCGGGATTGTCCGACCCGGGTGGCAGGATCGGGGGACGGTCCCGAGCGGAGGCGAGGATGGCGACGGTGTCCCTGGCGCAGGCGCGCGCGCACGTGCTGGTCAAGCAGGGGCTGGCGGGGAGGGGCCTGGGCTCGGTCCTGGAGGCCGTCGACGCGACCGGCGGGATCTACGGGACCGCCCCCACCTGCTACCTGTCGTGCGCCGCGCGGATCCCCTCGTTCCGGCTGGCCGACCTCGACCGGGAGCTGTACTCCGAACGCAGCGTGGTCCGGCTGCGCGCCATGCGGGGGATGGCCTACATCGAGCCGCTGCCGCTGCTGCCCGCCCTGCTCGCCTGCACCGGGGAGCCGCGCGACAAGACGCTCAAGCGGATCGCCCGGAACGCCGAGATGACCGAGGCGCAGACGCTGGAGCTGGCCGACCGGATCGAGGCGGTGCTGGCCGGACGCCCGCCGATGACCGTCAAGGAGATCCGCGAGGCCCTCGGCGGCGACCTGCCCGGCAACTCCGGCGCCCTGCAGATGACGGTGGCGCTGCTGGGCCGGTACGGCCGGATCGTGCGGACCAGGGCGCGCGGCTCCTGGCGCAGCGACCTGTACCCGTACGCCCGGTGGACCGACTGGCTCGGCGCCCCGGTCGAGGAGATGGACCCCGCCGAGGCCCGCGTCGAGGTCGCCCGCCGCTACCTGCGCGCCTACGGCCCGGCCACCGCCGACGACCTCAAGTGGTGGACGGGCTGGACCAAACGCGACACCCTCCCCGCGCTGGCCGCCTTGGGGGAGGAGGCCACGCCGGTGTCACTGGACGGGCGGGACGCCCGGGTCCTCACCGACGAGCTCGACGCCCTCACTTCGATCGGCCCGCAGGACGGCCGCGGGGTGCGGCTGCTGCCGGTGTGGGACTCCTACTTCATGGGGTACGCCACCACCCCGGCGGGCCGCCTCCGGCAGGTCCGCGCGGAGGACTACCCCCGCGTCTACGACAAGAGCGGCAACGCCACCTCGGTCGTCATCCGCGACGGCATGGCCGCCGGGGTGTGGGAGCTGGACGCCGACGCGGGCACCGCCACCGTCGCCCCGTTCGGCGACGACCTGCCGTGGGACGACGTCGCCGCCCAGGTCGACGCCCTCGGTCACGCCATCGGCACCGACCTGCGGATGGAACGCGCCCACGTCCCCGGCCCGCTGTCGGACGGCCCGCGCAACACGTTCCTGTCGCCGATCTCGCTGCGCTCCTGAGTGCGCGGGCGACCGCGGCCGGGGTCCGGGCGTCCCCGGACGAGCAGGTCTAGAGGACGTCGGGGCGGCGGTGCGCCAGGGACGGCAGGAAGCGGCGGACCCGTTCGGTGACCGCCATGTCGATCTCGCCGGTCATCACCGTCGCGAACGGGCCCAGGTCCGCCAGCACCGTCCCCATCGGGTCGACCAGCATGCTGCGGCCCACCCCGCCCGGGTTGCCCTTCGGCGGCGGGGTGCGGTCGGGGGCCTTGTCGACGGCGACCACCCAGGTGGTGTTCTCGATGGCGCGGGCCCGCACCAGCGTGGCCCAGTGCTCCTCCTTGAACACCCCCTGCGCCCACGCCGCGATGATCACCAGGACCTGTGCGCCGCGGTCCACCAGCGCCCGCGCCAGCTCGGGGAACCGCACGTCGTAGCAGGTGATCAGGCCGATCCGGACGCCCGCCAGGTCCACCACCACCGGGGCGTCGCCGGGCGCGACCCGTTCGGACTCCCGGTCCCCGAACGCGTCGAACAGATGGATCTTGCGGTACGCCCCGGCCAGTTCCCCGGCCGCGTCGATCGCCACGGCGGTGTTGTGGACCCGGCCGTCGCCCGCGGGCTCGAACACCCCGGCGATCAGCGCCGTGCCGTGCTCGCGGGCCGCCTGCCTCAGCTCGCCGACGAACGGCCCGTCCAGCGGCTCGGCGACGTCGGCCAGCGTGTTGCCGAACCGCACCTGCGCCGCCTCCGGGAACACCGCCAGATCCGCCCCCGCCGCCCGTTCCAGGGCCGCGCGGATCTCCCGCAGGTTCTCCTTCGGATCGTCGCCCACCGGGATCTGACACAGTGCCACGCGCATGCCCCCAGCATGACATGACAACTGTCACGCCCCCCGGCTGACAACCGCGGCCCCGGCCGGTGACAGCGGCGACTACCCGGCGTTCCGCCCCGAAACGATCATCGAGGCATGAACGCCGACAACGTCATCGAAGTGGCCGGGCTGCACCAGCGGTACGGCGAGTTCGAGGCCGTGCGGGACGTGTCGTTCGAGGTCCGCGAGGGCGAGCTGTTCGCGCTGCTGGGCACCAACGGCGCCGGCAAGACCACGACGATGGAGACCGTCGAGGGCTTCCGTCCCGCCCACTCGGGCACCGTCCGGGTGCTCGGCCGCGACCCGCACCGCGAACGCCGCGCCGTCCGCCCGCACGTCGGGATCATGCTGCAGGAGGGCGGGCTGTTCCCCGACCTGACCGTGGCCGAGACCGTCGACCTGTGGCGCGACATCGTGCCCGGCTCCCGTCCCCGCGACGAGGTGCTGGAGCAGGTGGACCTGGCCGACAAGGCCGGCGTCCGCACCCGGCAGCTGTCGGGCGGGCAGAAGCGGCGGCTGGACCTGGCGCTGGCGGTCGTGGCCCGCCCCCGGGTGCTGTTCCTCGACGAGCCCACCACCGGCATGGACCCCGAGGCCCGCCGCACCACCTGGCGGACCGTCCGCGGCCTGGTCGCCGACGGCGCCACCGTGCTGCTGACCACCCACTACCTGGAGGAGGCCGAGCAGCTCGCCGACCGGCTGGCGATCATGCACAGGGGCGAGATCCGGGTGGCCGGCACCGTCGCCGAGGTGCTGGCCGGGCACGGCGACCGCATCGACTTCCGGATCCCCCCGCAGGTCGCCGTCGCCGACCTGCCGCGGGTGGGCGGCGCCGCGCCCCGGGTGTCGGCCACCTCGGCCGGGCCCGTCGCGACGTACGTCCTGACCGGCCGCAGCGTGCAGGCCGCGCTGCGCGAACTGCTCGACTGGGCCGACGCCGGCCGGCTGGAGCTGGCCGGGCTGCGGGTCCGCAGCGCGTCCCTGGAGGACGTTTTCCTGCAGGTCGCCGGGCACCCGGCGGTCGAGACCGAGGAGGCGAACCGATGACGACGACCCGGCCCGCCATGCCCGTGGGGCCCGCCGCGGCCCGCGTGGACCTGCGGCGGATGCTGCGGCTGGCCCGGCTGGACCTGACCCTGATGTGGCGCAACCGCACCGCGATGTTCGGGGTGCTGGGGATCCCCGCCTTCTTCTCCGCGATGCTGGTGGTCGGGTCGGGCAACGGCAACACCACCGCCGGGATCGACGCGGTGCTGTACACCGGCACCGGCGACCTGGCGTTCTTCCTGATCTTCGCGGTGTTCATCCACCTGACGACCGGCTTCACCGCCCGCCGCGAGGAGCTGACGCTCAAGCGGCTGCGCAGCGGCCCGCTGTCGGACCTGGAGGTGCTGGGCGGCAGCGTGCTCGGCGCGGTGCTGATGTACTTCGCCCAGTCGGCCGTCCTCGTCGTGATCATCATGGCGGTGCTGGACGGCGGCCCGCCCGCCGACCCGGTGCTGCTGCTGGCCGGGATGCTCGGCGGCGCGGCGGTGTGCGCGCTGCTGGCGACGGCGCTGTCCGGCGTCACCTCGACCGCGGAGATGGCGCAGTTCACCGTGCTGCCGATGCTGCTGCTGTCGATGGGCCTGTCGGGGTTCATGTTCCCGCTGGACGGCATGCCCACGGCCGTGCAGGCCGTCGGCCAGGTGGCGCCGCTGACCCCCGTCGTCGAGATCCTGCGCACCGCCTACCTGGGCCGCGACTACACCGTCGGCGGCGACCACGGAACGCTCGGCCTGGTGGAGGGCTGGACGGTCTGCGTTCCCTCGCTGCTCACCCTGGCCGCCTGGGGCGTGGTGGGCGCGTGGCTGGCCCGGCGGTACTTCCGCTGGGAGCCCCGGCGCGGCTGATCCGGCCGCTCCGGCGGAGGCCGGACGGCCGTTACGCTGAGCACGGATTGCGGAGGGTGTGGGCGAAGTGATGGAAACCGGCACCTCGGCCGACATCGCCGAGCGCGCGGCCCGAAGATTCCAGACGGCCCGCCGGATCACCGAGGGCACCTTCGGGGCGGCGAGCGCGGGGCTGGGCATCGGCGTCGGCATGAACACGGCCGTGCTGTACACCGACGGTGAGATCGGCCTGCCGCTGGTGGGGCTGCTGCTGGTGGGCCTGGCGGCCTTCACGGTGCTGTACATGCGGCTGGTGCGGGCCGGGATGCAGGGCCGCGCCCCGGCCCGGGAACTGGTGCTCAGCGCGCTGCTGGCGGCGGCGCTGAGCCTCATGCTCTTCGAGAACCCGATGTGGATCATGGTGGGGCCGTTCTGGGCGTCGGTGGCCGCGCTGTGCCTGCCCGGCCTGCGGAACCTGATCGCCGTCTGCGTCGGGACGTCGGCGCTGCTGGCCACCTACAGCGTGATCGCCGCCTGGGAACGGGCGCACTGGTTCATGTGGCCGACGATGTTCCTCATCTGCATGGGCATCTGCGGGCTGGCGGTGGGCGGCAACATGGCGCAGAAGTGGCTGTGGGACGTGATGCAGGAGGTGGACGCCGCCCGCGAGGCGCAGGCGCGGCTGGCGGTCACCGAGGAGCGCCTGCGGTTCGCCCGCGACCTGCACGACCTGCTGGGGCACAACCTGTCGCTGATCGCGGTCAAGAGCGAGCTGGCCATCCGGATGACCGAGGCCGACCCGGCCCGCGCCCGCGCCGAGATGGCCGACGTGCGGCAGGCCGCCCGCGACGCGCTCCGCGAGGTCCGGGCGGCGGTCCGCGGCTACCGGGTGGTGGAGCTGGACGCCGAGCTGGCCAGCGTCCGCGCCGTGCTGGAGGCCGCCGGGGTGCGCTGCACCGTACCGGACGATCCCGGCGGGCTGCCCGAGGAGATCGGCGGAGTGCTGGCCTGGGTGGTCCGCGAGGGCGCCACCAACGTGCTCAAGCACAGCGAGGCCCGCCGCTGCGACATCACCCTGGCCCGCTACGACGGGTCGGTGGTGCTGGAGATGGTCAACGACGGCGCCCGCCCCGCCGCCGAAGGCTCCGGCACCGGGCTGACCGGCCTGACCGAACGGCTGGCCGCGGTCGGCGGTACGCTCACCGCCGAGCACACCGGCCAGGGCCGGTTCCTGCTGCGGGCGGCCGTCCCGCTGCCGGAACCGTCGAAGAGCACCGACGAGCCGCTGCGGAGCGTGGCGTGATCCGGATCCTGCTGGCCGACGACGAGCACCTGATCCGCGGCGCCGTCGCGGCCCTGCTCGGCCTGCAGCCCGACCTGGAGGTGGTCGCCGAGGTCGGCCGCGGCGACCAGGTCCTGGACGCGGTGGCCGAGCACGACCCCGACGTGGCCGTCCTCGACATCGACATGCCCGGCGCGGACGGGCTGACCGTCGCCGAACGCCTGCACGAGACCGGCGCCCGCTGCGCCGTGTGCATCCTCACCAGCCTGGGCCGTCCCGGCTACCTGCGGCGGGCGATGGCCGCCGGGGTCCGCGGCTTCATCGCCAAGGACGCCCCCGCCGAGGACCTGGCCGCCGCCGTCCGCAAGATCCACGCCGGGGGCCGCTACCTGGACGCCGAACTGGCCGCCACCGCCATGGCGGCCGGCGACAACCCCCTCACCGAGCGGGAGCGCGAGGTCCTCCGCCTGGTCGGCAAGGGCGTGGAGGCCCCCCGGATCGCCGCGACCCTGCACCTGTCGGAGGGCACCGTCCGCAACTACCTGTCCAGCGCCATGACCAAGCTCGGCGCCGGCAACCGGCTGGCCGCCGTCCGCGCCGCCGAGGACATGGGCTGGATCTGACACCTGCCATACGACAGGTGCGATTTACGGCACATGACGCCACTTGTTGCGACATGGGCGCGCACGTACGCTCGGGCCGATCTGACCCGGGTCATGCAGCACCAGTCCTTACCCAGACAGGAAGGCCCCCCGCCATGCTGCATCGCAAGACCGCCCGCATCCTGATCGGTGCGGGAGCGCTCGCCCTCTCGATGACCGCGGCCCCGGCCGCCCACGCCGCCCCCACCACCCTCTACTACGACGACTCCCTGGCCGCGGAGTTCAAGAGCGCCGTGGCCGCCGGAGCCGCCGCCTGGAACTCCAGCGTCCAGAACGTCCGCCTGGTCAAGGCCCCCGCCGGCCGGCGCGCCGAGATCCAGATCATCGCCGACAACGGCTGGCCGCGCGCCACCCTCGGCCCCGTCCGCCCCGGCGGGCGGGTCACGATCTGGTTCGGCCGCCAGGCGGTCGCCGAGGGCTACAACACCACCCGGATCGCCGCCCACGAACTCGGCCACAGCCTCGGCCTGCCCGACCGCAAGCCCGGTCCCTGCTCGTCGCTGATGTCCGGCTCCACCGGCGGCGTGTCCTGCACCAACGCCCTGCCCAACACCTCGGAACGGGCCGCCGTCGAACGCAACTACGCCGGAACGGCCGTCACCACCGGCACCGGCCGGATCCTCGTCGACGCGCCCTGACCCATCCTGCTCCCAGCCTGGTCCCACCCTGATCCACCATGTCCGCCGTCCCCGCGACCGTGCCGTCCGCGGGGGCGGCGGGCCGGACGGCCTTAGGCTGGCGGCGTGAGCGAGCCACTCGTGTCCCGCATGCAGGGTTTCGGCACCACGATCTTCGCGGAGATGACCGCCCTCGCCGTCCGCACCGGCGCCATCAACCTCGGCCAGGGCTTCCCCGACAGCCCCGGCCCGCAGCCGATGCTGGAACGCGCCGCCGCCGCGATCCAGGGCGGCGACAACCAGTACCCGCCCGGTCCCGGCGTCCCGGAGCTGCGGGAGGCGGTCTGCCGGCAGCGCGCGCAGCGGTACGGGCTCGCCTACGACCCCGACGGGGAGATCCTGGTCACGGTCGGGGCGACCGAGGCCATCGCCGCCGCGATCCTGGCGCTGGCCGGGCCCGGCGACGAGGTGGTGGTGTTCGAGCCGTACTACGACTCGTACGCGGCGATGATCGCGCTGGCCGGGGCGGTGCGGCGGCCCGTCACGCTGCGGCCCGAGGGCGGCCGGTTCACCTTCGACCCCGACGAGCTGCGCGCCGCGGTCGGCCCCCGCACCCGCCTGATCCTGGTCAACTCGCCGCACAACCCGATGGGCACCGTCTTCACCCGCGACGAGCTGGAGGTCATCGCCGCCCTCTGCCGCGAGCACGACCTGACCGCCGTCACCGACGAGGTGTACGAGTACCTGACGTTCGACGGCGTGGAGCACGTGCCGCTGGCCTGCCTGGAGGGCATGCGGGAACGGACCGTGGCGATCTCGTCGGCGGGCAAGACGTTCTCCGTCACCGGCTGGAAGATCGGCTGGGTCACCGCGCCCGCCCCGTACGTGCGGGCCGTGCAGACCGTCAAGCAGTTCCTCACCTTCACCGCCTCGGCCCCCTACCAGCGGGCCGTCGCCTACGCCCTGGAGAACGAGATGGCCTGGGTGGCGGAGCTGCGCAAGTCCCTGGAGGCCAAGCGGGACCGGCTGATCACCGGGCTGGAGGCCGCCGGGTTCACCGCGTTCCGGCCGCAGGGCACCTACTTCGTGCAGGCCGACATCCGCCCGCTCGGGTTCGCCGACGGCATGGAGCTGGCCCGCGCCCTGCCCGGCAGGGCCGGGGTGGTGGCCATCCCGTCCCAGGTCTTCTACGACCACACCGAGGCGGGCGCGCGCTTCCTGCGGTTCGCGTTCTGCAAGCAGGACCACGTGATCGACGAGGCGGTCGCCCGACTGTCGCGGCTGCGCTGAAACCGCCCTGTAAGACCCGCCGGGATCTCCGGACTACTCCACGACAACTCCCCACCAGACCGTTGAAGGGGGCCTTGTGGATGACCCGAGATCCCGGTTCACCCGCCTGTACGACGAGCACTACCGGCGGGTCCTGGCGTACGCCCTGACCCACGCCGACCAGGGCGTCGCCGAGGACGTCGTCAGCGAGACGTTCCTGGTCGCCTGGCGGCGGCTGGACGACCTGCCCGCCGCCGAGCTGCCCTGGCTGCTGGGCGTGGCCCGCAACATGCTGCGCCGCCAGCGCGACGGCGGCCACCGGCGGCGCGCCCTGGCCGAGCGGGCGGCCGAGCTGACCACCCCCGCCGACCTGGCCGCCTGGGACGTGGCCGAGCACGTGGTGGAACGCGAGGCGGCGCTGGACGCACTGGCCTGTCTGCCGGAACGCGACGTGGAACTGCTGACCCTGATCACCTGGCACGGCCTGTCCCCCCGCGAGGCCGCCAGGGTGCTGGGCTGCAGCGCGGCGACGCTCTTCGTCCGGCTGCACCGCGCCCGCAAGCGCCTGGCCCGCGCCCTGGAGGCGGCCCCGGCGCGCTCCGCCCGTCCCCTCCGCAGGGTCGCCGGGGAGGCGGCCCGATGAGCACTGGAGTGAACGTGAACCCCGAGAAGACCCTGGCCGCCCTCGAGCCCGCCGCGCTGACGGAGATCACCGAGGAGGCCCACGCCCGCCGCCGCGACCACGACCTGGCCCGCGCGCTGGCGGCCGAGCCCGCCCGGGGCCGCGCCCGGCGGCGCCCGATGCTGCTGCTGGCCACCGGGCTGGCGGCCGGCGCCGTGGCCGCCGGCGCCGTCGTGGTCACCGGGACCGGCGACGCCGCTCCGCCCGCCCCCGGCGTCTCCCGATCGGCGGACGCGGTGGACGCCCGGTCGTTCCTGCTGGCCAGCGCCCGCACCGCCGAGCAGGCCCCCGACACCACCGGCGCGTACTACTACACGCGGATGCGGGAGCAGCGCATGGTCCGGGCCCTGGTGGACAAGCTGTCGCCCGGCGAGCAGGCCCGCAAGGAGCTGCGGCCCACCCGCAAGGAGCTGCCGTTCACCGCGTTCGTGACCACCACCCAGGACAGCTGGCACGGCCGCAGCCGCGCGGGCAGGGCCCGGACCGTCACCGGCCTCGACCGCGAGATCACCTTCTCCACCCCGGCGGACGAGGCCGCCTGGAGGAAGATGGGCTCGCCCGAGCTGGAGGAGTGGTCGGCCAGGCCGCAGACCAACGACTACGACTTCCCCGCCGCGGAGCTCACGCCCGAACAGCGCCGGTCCGAGCCGGGCGAGCTGGCGAAGCTGCCCACCGACGAGAAGGCCCTGGAGAAGGTGCTGCGCGGGTGGCACCGGGCCACGGACCGCCAGGCGATCCGGCACGACGGGGTCCCCACCGGGACGGGCTTCGCCGAGTTCGTCTTCTACGAGGCGGAGAACCTGCTGTCGGGCGCGGCCCGTCCCGGCACCCGCGCCGCGTTCTACCGGCTGCTGGCCGCCCAGCCCGGCATCGTCATGGGCGGCCGGGTCACCGACCTGCTCGGCCGCGGGGGCGTCGCGCTCGCGTACCGGTCCGCCGCCGGGGAACAGCGGCTGATCATCGACCCGGCCACGGCGGCGCTGCTCGGCCGCGAGGCGTACCAGCCGCTGAAGCGGGGCCGGGCCCCGATCCGGGTCCTGGCCCAGGCCATGGTGATCGAAGGCTGGGTCGGCGACATCGGCGAACGCCCCTGAGCGTCACCGGCGCCACGGCCGGGGCGGCGGGGGCCGCCCCGGCCACAACCTGCCGAAAGAACGGCCTCCGTTAGGCGGGTTTCGCCCATGAGCGGCCCGCCCGGCGGGGGCTACTTTCGGCAGGTGGACACCGTGGGGGAACGACTGCTGGTCGCGTTGGGCGGGAACGCGATGACCGCCCCCGACGGCAGCGCCACGCCGCAGGAGCAGGCGGTGGCGGTGCGCACGGCCATGGAACGGGTGGCCGACGTGATCGCCGAGGGCCGCGAGGTGGTCCTCACCCATGGCAACGGCCCCCAGGTCGGCAATCTGCTGATCAAGAACCAGCTGGCCGTCCGGGTGGTGCCGCCGGTGCCGCTGGACTGGTGCGGCGCGCAGACCCAGGCCACCATCGGGATGCTCATCGTCGGGGCGCTGGAGCACGCGCTGGCCGAACGCGGCACCCCCCGCCCGGTGACCGCCGTGGTCACCCGCACCCTGGTGGACGCCGCCGACCCGGGCTTCCGGCACCCCAGCAAGCCGATCGGCCGGTACTTCTCCGATGTCGCGGCCCGCGCGTTCATCGCCCGCGGGGAGACCTGGCGGTCGTTCGGCGGGCGCGGCTGGCGGCGCGTGGTGGCCTCGCCGGAACCGCTGGAGATCCTCGACGTGCCCGCGGTGGAGGCGCTGATGGCCGCCGGGCACGTGGTGGTCGCGGCCGGCGGCGGGGGAGTGCCGGTGGTCCGCGCCGGCGACGGCGCCCTGCACGGCGTGGAGGCCGTCATCGACAAGGACCTGGCCGCCGCGCTGCTGGCCCACAGGATCGGCGCCACCGTCCTGGTCATCGCCACCGACGTGGACCACGTCATGGTCGGATACGGCACCCCGGGGCAGCGCCCGCTGCTGCGGACCACGCCGGAGGAGCTGCGCGCCCTGGCCGCCGCCGGGCACTTCGCCGAGGGCAGCATGGGCCCCAAGGTCGAGGCCGCGCTGCGGTTCGTCGCCGGCGGCGGGCGGCGGGCCGTGATCACCGCGCTGGACCGCATCGCCGACGCGGTCCACGGCAACGCCGGAACCATCATCGAGGAGGACTGAACGCCATGCCCGACCCGATCGAAGTGCGCAAGGTGCCCATCAAGAGCGTCACCGACGCCTCCGGTCTGGCCGAGCTCATCGACGACGGCGTGATCGAGGCCGACCGGGTGCTGGCCGTGATCGGCAAGACCGAGGGCAACGGCGGCGTCAACGACTACACCCGCATCCTCGCCGACCGGGCGTTCCGCGAGGTGCTGGTGGCCAAGGGCACCCGCACCCCCGAGGAGGTCGCCGAGGTCCCGCTGGTGTGGTCGGGCGGCACCGACGGCGTGCTCAGCCCGCACGCGACGATCTTCGCCTCGGTGGACCCGGCCCGGGTCCCGGCCACCGACGAGCCGCGGGTGTCGGTCGGGATCGCGATGAGCGAGGTGATCCTGCCGGAGGACATCGGCCGGCCCGCCATGGTGGAGAAGGTCGCCGCCGGGGTCCGCGAGGCCATGAAGATCGCCGGGATCGAGGACCCCGCCGACGTCCACTACGTGCAGACCAAGACCCCGCTGCTCACCCTGGACACCATCAACGACGCCAAGAGCCGCGGCCAGGACGTGGTCACCGAGGACACCCTCAAGTCCATGGACATCTCCAACTCCACCACCGCCCTCGGCATCGCCGTGGCGCTGGGCGAGATCGGGATGCCCGCCGCCGAGCAGATCCACCGCGACCTGTCGCTGTACTCGTCGGTGGCGTCCTGCTCGTCGGGGGTGGAACTGGACCGGGCGCAGATCGTGGTGGTCGGCAACGTCCGCGGCATCGGCGGCCGGTACCGCATCGGCCACTCGGTGATGAAGGACGCCCTCGACGCCGACGGCATCTGGGAGGCGATCCGCTCCGCCGGCCTCGACCTGCCCGAACGCCCGCACCCCAGCGACCTGGACGGGCGGCTGGTGAACGTGTTCCTCAAGTGCGAGGCCGACCCCAGCGGCTTCGTGCGCGGGCGCCGCAACATCATGCTGGACGACTCCGACGTGCACTGGCACCGGCAGATCAAGGCCTGCGTCGGCGGGGTCGCCGCCAGCGTCACCGGGGACCCGGCGGTCTTCGTGTCCGTCGCCGCCGTGCACCAGGGCCCGTCCGGCGGCGGAACCGTGGCGGCGATCGCCGACCTGGGCTGACGCGTCCTGTCCGGGGGACGACCCCCCAGGCTCCAGGCCCCCGAAGAGGCGTCAGGCGATCCTCGCTTCGCTGCGGTCGCCTGACGCCTGGGAAGTTCCCGACATGCGGAGAGTGGTCCCGCAACGACCGTCAGTGGCGGTCCGGGGCGTATACGCTCTCAGGCGTGTCCGGACCATCCCTGATCAGACCACAGTTCCCCGACGACGACGGCAGCGCCCACCCCGGCCTGCGGGACGCGCTGGCCGCCTACGAGGCGGGGCGGGCCGGCGAGCACGCCGTGCTGGCGCAGCTCCCGGCGGCCCGGCTGCTCGTCCCGGTGGTGGCGATCCTCACCGAGGAGGAGGACGTCGCGCCGGGCGAGCTGCGCCGGGAGAAGTCCAGCGACATGGCCACCCCCACGCTGATCGGCGCGGACGGGCGGCGCGGGTTCCTCGGCTTCACCTCGCTGGAGACCCTGCGGCGGTGGCGGCCCGACGCGCGGCCGGTGCCGGTGGCGGCCGCCGACGCCTGCCGGGCGGCCCTGGAGGAGGGCGCCGACGCCCTGGTCGTGGACGTGGCGGGGCCGGTGCCGTTCGCGGTGGACGGGCTGCGGCTGCACCTGCTGGCCGAGGGCCGGCCGGTGCCGCCGCCGCACGAGGACCCCGACGTGCTGGCCGCCGTCGACGCCGCGTTCGGCGGCGAGGCGGGGATCCGCGGGGTGCGGGTCGGCCCGGGCGAGTCCGCCGAGCTGTCCATCCGCTGCGGCATCGTTCCCGGCCATGACGAACGGGCCACCATCCAGCGGGTCTCCGACCGGCTCGCCGAGCTGCTGCGCGGCCGGATCGTCGGCGGGGTCGAGCTCACCGTCAGCCGTGGCCCCCTCGACTGAGGCCGCCGCTCCGCCCGGGGAGGACGCCCCGCGGGGATGGCGGGCGCTCGCCCCGGTGGCGCGGTGGCCCGTGCCGACCGCGCTGCTCACCGTGGCCGCGGTCGCCCTCATGGTCTGGCGGTTCGGCCCGCGTCCGGAGACGGCGGCGTTCGCCTATCTGGGCGCCGTCGCGGTCCCGCTCGCCGTCGTCGACGCCGCCACCCGCCGGCTGCCCGACGTGCTGACACTGCCGTCGTATCCGATCGCCGCCGCGCTGCTCGGCGTCGCCGCCCCGTTCGCAGCGGGCGGCGGCGCGCGTTATCTGCAGGCCGTGATCACCATGGGCGTGCTGTGGCTGCTGTACGCGGTCCAGTGGTTCGCGCTGCCCGGCAAGTTCGGCTTCGGCGACGTCAAGCTGGCCGGGGTGCTCGGCCTGTACCTGGGCTGGTTCGGCCCCGCCGTGACGATCCTCGGCCTGCTGGCGATCCACGTCATCGGCGCCCTGGTCGCGGTGTCCCTGCTGATCGCCCGGCGCGCCCGCCGCGGCTCCGAGATCCCCTTCGGTCCCTCGATGGTCGCCGGCGCCCTGCTGGTCATCGCCTGGCTCGCCCCCGGCTGGCCGGCGTGACGTTCACCCCGCACCCGCTGCCCGAACCCGCCGCCCGGCTGCTCGCCGAGGTCGGCGCCCCGGCCCGTCTGGTCGCCCACCTGGAGCTCGTCCACGACGTGGCCGTACGGCTGCTCGACCGGCTCGCCGACGCCTGCCCGGACCTGGCGGTCGACCGGGAGGCGGTGCTGTTCGGGGCCGCGACCCACGACATCGGCAAGGCGCTGCACCGCCACGAGCTGACCGGCCCCGGATCGGCGCACGAGCCGGACGGCCACCGGCTGCTGCGCGAGCACGGGGTGGCCGAACGGCTCGCCCGGTTCGCCCGTACCCACGCCGACTGGCACGCCCCCGGCATCGGCGTCGAGGACCTGCTGGTCGGCCTGGCCGACAAGATCTGGAAGGCCAGGCGGGCGGCCGACCTGGAGAACCTGGTCGCCGCCCGGATCGCGGCCGCGTCGGGCCGGGAACGCTGGGCGGCGTTCCTGATCCTGGACGACATCCTCGACGCCCTCGCCGCCGACGCCGACGCCCGCCTGGCCTACCAGAACGCTCACCCCGTGGACTGAGCGGCGATGCGCTGGCACAACCAGGCCAGCGCCAGGGGATAGCGGTACTCGATCCTCCCGTGACCCGCCTCGAACAACTCGAAGCGGATCCGCTCCTCCGGCAGGCCCACGTCGACGATCGCCTGCCGGAACGCCTCGGCGCCGATGTCCAGGTACCACTCGTCGCGCGTCCCGCCGTCGATCCACACCGCCCGCAGCGAACGCACCGCGTCCGCGTACCGCGGCACCATCCGGACCGGGTCCAGGTCCAGCCACCGTTGCCACAGATCCGGCCGCAGCACCCCGGTGCGCGGATCGAACGGCAGCTCGGGGGTGCCGTCGTCGCGGGCCGAGAAGCACGCCGACACGCCCAGGACCATCAGCAGCGACTCATCCTCCGGGCGGGTGAACGCGGTCCGGCTCCGGAAGTCCTTCCACCACGCCCAGACGTCCCCGTCATAGCCCCGCAGGTGCCGCACGCACTGGGCGAACTCGGGCAGGTAGCAGTACTCGTACAGGGCGTCCCCCGCGTGGGTGGCCAGCGCCCCGAACAGGTCCGGCCGCAGCATCGGCGTGATCATCGCGCCGAAGCCGCCGCTGGACTTGCCGGTGATCGCCCGATGGTCCCGGTCGGGCAGCGTCCGGTAGTGCGCGTCCACCCACGGAACGATCTCGTCGCACAGGTACGAGTGGTACGGCCCGGTGCCGGGGGAGTCCACGAACTGGCTGCCCCCGTACGCCGTCCACGCGTCCACGTACACCAGGATCGCCGGGGGAGCCTCGCCCCGGGCGAACACCGCGTCGGCCTCCACGGGGAACGGGTTCCGGTAGGCCGTCCGGTTCCACCACATCTCCATCTGGCCCGTGTAGCCCATGATCACGTACACGGTGGGGTGGCGGCGGTCCGGCTCGTCGTCGTACCCCGGCGGCACGTACACCCACAGCGGCCGCTCGTGCGGATCGCCCAGCGGGTTGCCGCGCAGCAGCTCGCTGGTGAACACGTGCTCGTCGATCCGGCCGGACAGCTCCGTGCGACTCGGCATCAAGGCCCTCCAAACGTCGTCGTTCCAGGCGACGCTAACGCCCGCCGCGTCTCACGGTGCGGACCGAGGCACGGCCACCGGGCGGAACTCAATAGGATCGTTCGCATGCTGCGCTGGTTGACCGCCGGAGAGTCCCATGGCCCGGCACTCGTCGCGATCCTCGAAGGGCTCCCGGCCGGTGTCCGGGTGACCTCCGCCGACATCGCCGAGGCCCTGCGCCGCCGCCGGCTCGGGCACGGGCGGGGCGCCCGGATGAAGTTCGAGCAGGACCAGGTCACCATCGTCGGGGGGATCCGGCACGGCCGCACCCTCGGCGGCCCGGTGGCCATCGAGGTCGGCAACACCGAGTGGCCCAAGTGGCAGACGGTGATGGCCGCCGACCCGGTGGACCCGCAGGTGCTCGCCGAGCAGGCCCGCAACGCCCCGCTGACCCGGCCCCGCCCCGGCCACGCCGACCTGGCCGGGATGCAGAAGTACGGCTTCGACGACGCCCGCCCGGTGCTGGAGCGGGCCAGCGCCCGGGAGACCGCGGCGCGGGTGGCGCTCGGCGAGGTCGCCAGGGCGTTCCTGCGGCAGGCGGTCGGGGTGGAGGTGCTCAGCCACGTGGTCGGGCTGGGCGAGGTGTCGGCCCCCGAGGGCCTGCAGCCCACCCCCGCCGACCTGGCCGCCATCGACGAGGACCCGGTCCGCTGCTTCGACGCCGAGACCAGCGCCGAGATGGTCGCCCACATCGACGAGCTGCGCAAGGCCGGCGACACCATCGGCGGGGTCATCGAGGTGCTCGCCTACGGGCTGCCGCCGGGCCTGGGCAGCCACGTGCACTGGGACCGCCGGCTCGACGCCCGGCTGGCCGGGGCGCTGATGGGCATCCAGGCGATCAAGGGCGTGGCGCTCGGCGACGGGTTCGAGACCGCCCGCCGCCCCGGCTCCAAGGCCCACGACGAGATCGAGCGGACCGAGGACGGCATCCGCCGCCGCACCAACCGGGCCGGCGGCGTCGAGGGCGGCATGACCACCGGCGACGTGCTGCGGGTGCGCGCCGCGATGAAGCCGATCTCCACCGTGCCGCGGGCGCTGGACACCGTGGACGTCACCACCGGCGAGCCCGCCAAGGCCATCAACCAGCGCAGCGACGTCACCGCGGTGCCCGCCGCCGGGGTGGTCGCCGAGGCGATGGTGGCGCTGGTGCTCGCCGACGCCGTACTGGAGAAGTTCGGCGGCGACTCGGTGGAGGAGACCGCCCGCAACGCCCAGGGATACCTGTCCTCGCTGACCATCAAGTAGGGACCGTCATGACGCGACCCGCGGCCGTGCTGATCGGCCCGCCCGGCTCCGGCAAGTCCACCGTCGGCCAGGGGCTGGCCGAACGCCTGGGCCTGCCGTTCCGCGACACCGACGCCGACGTGGAGGCCGTCGCCGGCAAGCCCATCGCCGAGATCTTCATCGACGACGGCGAGGAGCACTTCCGCGCGCTCGAACGCGAGGCCGTGGCCAGGGCGCTGGCCGAGCACGAGGGCGTGCTGGCGCTCGGCGGCGGGGCGATCCTGGACCCGGGCACCCAGCAGGCGCTGTCCGGCCACACCGTCGTCTACCTGCAGGTGGGCCTGTCGGACGCGGTCAAGCGGGTGGGCCTGGCATCGGCCCGGCCGCTGCTGGTGCTCAACCCGCGCAGCCAGCTCCGCAAGCTGCTGGAGGAACGGCTGCCCATCTACGAGCGGCTGGCGGTGATCTCGGTGGACACCGACGGCCGGGAACCCGCCGAGGTCGTCGACGAGGTGGCCGCCGCGATCGAGGAGCGCACCCGATGACCGCGACCAGGATCGCGGTCCGCGGCGCCGATCCGTACGAGGTCGTCATCGGCGCCGGGGTGCTGGGCGAGCTGCCCGGGCTGCTGGGCGGGAAGGTCCGCACCGTCGCCGTGGTCCACGACGAGAGCCTGCCGGAGATCGCCGGGCCGGTGGTCAAGGCGCTGGAGGAGTCCGGCCACGCCGTCCACGCGCTGCCGGTGCCCGCCGGGGAGGCCGCCAAGGAGGTCGGCGTGCTGGCCGGCCTGTGGTCGCGGTTCGCCCGGATCGGCATCACCCGTTCCGACGCGGTCGTGGGGGTCGGCGGCGGCGCCACCACCGACCTGGCCGGGTTCGCGGCGGCGTCCTGGCTGCGCGGGGTCAAGGCGGTGCTGGTGCCCACCACCCTGCTCGGCATGGTGGACGCCGCGGTCGGCGGCAAGACCGGCATCAACATCGCCGAGGGCAAGAACCTCGTCGGCGCGTTCCACCCCCCGGCCGGGGTGCTGTGCGACCTGACCACCCTGATGACGATGCCGCACGAGGACTACATCAGCGGCCTCGCCGAGATCGTCAAGGCCGGGTTCATCGCCGACCCGCGGATCCTGGACCTGGTCGAGGACGATCCCGCCGGGGCCGCCTCGCCCGCCGGGCCGCACACCCGCGAGCTGGTCGAACGCGCCGTCAGGGTGAAGGCCGACGTGGTCTCCGCCGACCTGCGGGAGAGCGGGCTGCGGGAGATCCTCAACTACGGCCACACCCTCGGGCACGCCATCGAGAAGGCCGAGGACTACCGGTTCCGGCACGGCCACGCGGTCGCCATCGGCATGGTCTACGCCGCCGAGCTCGGCCGTCTCGCCGGCCGCCTGTCCGCCGACCTGGTCGAACGCCACCGCACCGTGCTGACCTCCGTGGGGCTGCCCACCGCCTACGCGGCCGACGCCTGGCCCGTGCTGCGCGACGGGATGCGCGTGGACAAGAAGGCCCGGGGGGCCACGCTGCGCTTCGTGGTGCTCGACGGCCTGGCCAGGCCCGCCCGGCTGGAGGGTCCCGACGAGGACCTGCTCGCCGCCGCCTACCGGGAGATCGCCCAGTGAGGAACGTGTTCGTGCTCAACGGCCCCAACCTGCGGCGGCTGGGGACCCGCGAGCCCGACGTGTACGGCTCGCGGACGTTCGACGACCTGGCCGCGCTGTGCCGGGAGACCGGGCGGCGGCTGGACCTGCACGTCGAGGTGCGGCAGACCGACGACGAGGCCGAGATGGTCCGCTGGGTGCACGAGGCCGCCGACGGGCGCGTCCCGATCGTGCTGAACCCGGCCGCGTTCACGCACTACTCGTACGCGCTGCGGGACGCCCTCGCCCAGCGCACCGCGCCGCTGATCGAGGTGCACATCTCCAACCCGGCCGCCCGCGAGGAGTTCCGGCACACCTCGGTGGTCGCCGGGGTCGCCAACGGGACCATCGCCGGGTTCGGGCTGTACTCGTACGTGCTGGCGCTGCAGGCCGTCGCCGAGCTGCTGGCCGAGGAGTCCGCCCGCTGAGCGCGCTCGCGCAGTGCGGCGGCGGGACGGGATCTGTGCGGGAGCCACGCGGCCGTCGCCGTCACGTTCCCGCCGTTCCTCATCGGCTGGCCGCACCGCGGTCCGGAACCCGCCGGTGACGTCCGCGTCGGGCGTTCCGCGGGTCCGGGTCAGGAGTCCTCGGCGGCGTCGCGGGTCAGCTCCTTGAGCTCGGCGACGACGTCGTCGAGCGGCCGCACGTCGCGGTGCGCCCGGCACAGGATGGTGGCGCCCTCCACGGCGGCCACGATCAGCCTGGCCAGGCGGGTGGCGCGGTCGTCGGGCACGCCCGCGTTGCCCAGCCCGGTCGCCAGCGTGTCCTCCCACCGCGCGAACACCGCCGCCGCCGCGTCGGCGAGTTGCGGCGCCTCGTCGTGGGACTCGACGGTGACCGCGACCACCGGGCAGCCGGCCCGGAACTCGCTGCGGACCAGCACCGAACGCCACCAGCCGACGAACGCGTCGACCGCCGCCGCCGGGTCGCCGCCCTCCATGGCGGCCCGGATCCCGGAGTCCAGGAACTCCCCGGCGTAGCGGACCGCCTCCTGGGCCAGCTGGACCTTGCCGCCGGGGAAGTGGTGGTAGATCGACCCGCGCGGCGCCCCGCTGTGCGCGATCACGTCCCGGAAGCCCGTCCCGCTGTAGCCGCGCTCGCGGAACAGGTAGGCGGCGCTGCGGACCATGCGTTCCCGGCTGTCGGATGCCATGGACACCGATTATGACATTCATCATAAGCGTCGTGGGTTGTCCATGACGGACGTCATACCCCAAGCTCCCTATGACGGACGTCATGCCGAGCGCGGTGCCACCGCTGAGTAGGGTCGTGCCGACCGTCATCGGAAGGAGACCGGCATGATCGACCTGCGCCGCGACGGGGACGTGTTCGTCCTGCGCTTCGACCACGGCGAGAACCGCTTCCACCCCGACTTCCTGGACGCGGTGCTCGGCGCGCTGGACACCGTCGAGAAGGCCGAGGGGCCGCGCGCCCTGGTCACGGTCGGGACCGGCAAGTTCTACTCCAACGGCCTGGACCTGGACTGGCTCGGCGCCAACTCCGACCGGTTCGGCTGGTACCTGGGACGGGTCCACGAGGTGTACGCGCGGCTGCTGTCGCTGCCCATGCCGACCGTGGCGGCCGTCAACGGGCACGCCTTCGCCGGCGGCGCGATGCTCGTGCTGACCCACGACCTGTCGGTGATGCGCACCGGCCGCGGCTACTTCTGCCTGCCCGAGGTCGATCTGGGCATGACGTTCACGCCGGGGATGAACGCGCTGCTGCAGGCTCGGCTGCCCAGGGTCACCGCGCACGAGGCGATGATCACCGGCCGCCGGTACACCGCCGAGGAGGCGCGGTCCGCCGGGATCGTCGGCGAGATCGCCCCCGAGGAGGAGGTGCTGCCGGTCGCGCTGGCCCGGGCGGCGGCGCTGGCGGGCAAGGACGGCGGCGTGGTCGCCCGCATCCGCACCGCCCTGTACCCGCAGGTCCTGGCGGCGCTGCGGGGCCCGGTGTCGTGACCGGGCGGCGCAGGCTACGCTCGACGCCTAAACAGAATTTGATTCGGTTCATGCCGGGAAGGGGTGCGGGATGCGCATCGGGATGCCGCTGAGCTATGCGGGCGGTTTCAAGGAGACCGTCAACGACCTGGCCGAGTACGAGAAGGCCGGGCTGGACATCGTGTTCGTCGCCGAGGCCTACAGCTTCGACGCGGTCAGCCAGCTGGGCTACATCGCGGCCAAGACCGAGCGCCTGGAGATCGCCTCGGGCATCCTGCCGGTCTACACCCGCACCCCCAGCCTGCTGGCGATGACCGCGGCGGGCCTGGACTACGTCTCCGACGGGCGCTTCACCCTCGGCCTCGGCGCCTCCGGCCCCCAGGTCATCGAGGGCTTCCACGGCCTGCCCTACCACGCGCCGCTGGGCCGCACCCGCGAGGTCATCGAGATCTGCCGCAAGGTCTGGAAGCGCGAGCGGGTCCAGTACGACGGCAGGCACTACAAGCTCCCGCTGCCCCCCGAGCAGGGCACCGGGCTCGGCAAGCCGCTCAAGCTGATCAACCACCCGGTCCGCGACCGCATCCCGATCCACATCGCCGCCATCGGCCCCAAGAACGTCGAGCTGGCCGCCGAGATCGCCGAGGGCTGGCAGCCGATCTTCTACCTGCCGGAGAAGGCCGCCGACGTGTGGGGCGCCGCGCTGGACGCCGGCCGGGCCAAGCGCGCCCCCGAGCTGGGCGAGCTGGACGTGGTCGGCCAGGCCCCGCTGGCCATCGGCGACGACGTCGACGGGTTCCTGGAGTTCGGCCGCCCCATGGTCGCCCTGTACGTCGGCGGCATGGGCGCCAAGGGCAAGAACTTCTACAACGACCTGTGCCGCCGCTACGGCTGGGAGAAGGAGGCCGAGGAGATCCAGGACCTCTACCTGTCCGGCAAGAAGGACGAGGCCGCCGCCAAGGTCCCCGTCGAGCTGCTGCGCGGCATGTCCCTCATCGGCCCCGAGTCGCACGTCAAGGAGCGGCTGGCGGCGATGAAGGAGTCCGGGATCACCACCCTCAACGTCACCCCGATCGCCGGCGACCACAAGGCCCGCCTGGCCCTGATCGAGAAGGTCAAGGAACTGGCCGCCGACCTCTGAGCCCCACCGGCGGGGGCGGGCGCCGGGCCGCCCGCCCCTGCCGTAGGGTGCGGCCATGGGTGACGTTCACATCGTTCGCAGGCGGGCGCTGGCCGCGGCGCTGCAGGAGTCCGGGATCGACGCGGCGCTGATCACCCGGCTGGTCAACGTCCGCTACCTGACCGGGCTGGCCAGCTCCAACGCCGCGCTGCTGGTGTGGGCCGACGGGTCGGCGACCCTGGCCACCGACGGCCGGTACGCCGGCACCGCCGCCGCCGTCTGCCCCGACCTGGAGACCGTGATCGACCGGCGGACCGCCCTCGTCCTAGCCGAACGGGCGGCCGCCGCGCCGGCCCAGGTGCTGCTGGGCTTCGAGGACCACCACGTGACCGTGCGCCAGCACGGGGACCTGACCGCCGTCGGCGACACCCTCACCCTGACCTCGCTCGACCAGGCCGTGGAACGGCTCCGCACGGTCAAGGACGAGACCGAGCTGGACCTGCTCCGCCGGGCCTGCGCCATCACCGACGCCGCCTTCGAGGCGGTGCTGCCGCGCATCCGCCCCGGCATGACCGAACGCGAACTGGCCGTCGCCCTGGAACGCCAGATGGTCGACCTGGGCGCCGAGGCCCCCGCGTTCGACTCCATCGTGGCCGCGGGACCCAACGGCGCCGTCCCGCACCACCGCCCCGGCGACCGCCCCATCGCCGAGGGCGACCTGGTCACCATGGACTTCGGCGCGCGCTGCGACGGCTACCACGCCGACATGACCCGCACCGTCGCGGTCGGCCGCGTCGCCGACTGGCAGCGGGAGACGTACGAGCTGGTCGCCGCCGCCCAGCAGGCCGCCGTCCAGGCCGCCGTGGACGGCGCCGAGACCAGGGCCGTCGACGCCGCCGCCCGCGACCTGATCCGCGAGGCCGGCCACGGCGACCACTTCCCCCACGGCGTCGGGCACGGAGTGGGCCTGGAGATCCACGAGGCCCCGCTCATGGGGTACGACAAGACCGGTAGACTGAGCGATCGGGCCACGATCACCGCCGAGCCCGGGGTGTACCTCGCCGAACGGGGCGGAGTGCGCATCGAGGACACCCTGGCGGTCCGCGCGGACGGGCCCGAGATCCTCACCAAGACGACCAAGGACCTGCTCGTGGTGTGACGCCGGCCGGGCCGGCGCACCGGGCGGGGCCGCGACCGGGAGAAGCACCGTGGCCACCACGAACGACCTGAAGAACGGCATGACGCTGAACCTCGACGGCCAGCTGTGGACCGTTCTGGAGTTCCAGCACGTCAAGCCAGGCAAGGGCGGCGCGTTCGTGCGCACCAAGCTCAAGAACGTGCTCTCCGGCAAGGTCGTGGACAAGACCTTCAACGCCGGGGTCAAGGTCGACGTCGCCAGCGTCGACAAGCGGGAGATGCAGTACCTCTACCGCGAGGGCGAGGACTTCGTCTTCATGGACACCGAGACCTACGACCAGCCGCACATCCCGGCCGCCACCGTGGGCGACGCCGCCAACTACCTGCTGCCCGAGCAGACCGCGGTGGTCGCGTTCAACAACGACACCCCGCTGTACGTGGAGCTGCCCGCCGCGGTGGTGCTGGAGATCACCCACACCGACCCGGGCGTGCAGGGCGACCGGTCCACCGGCGGCACCAAGCCCGCCACCCTGGAGACCGGCGCGGAGATCCAGGTGCCGCTGTTCATCAGCACCGGTGAGAAGGTGAAGGTCGACACCCGCACCGGCGAGTACCTCGGCCGGGCCTGATGGCCGCACGCACCAAGGCCCGCAAGCTGGCCCTGGACATCCTGTACGCCGCCGAGATGCGCGGCGAGCGGCCGATGGACGTGCTCGCCCAGCGGGGCCGTCCCAACACCGACGAGATCGCCGCGCGCGAGCACGCGGTCCGGCTGATCGAGGGCGTGCAGGAGCACCAGGAGCGGATCGACGAGCTGCTGGCGACCTACGCCACCGGCTGGACGCTGGACCGGATGCCGGCCGTCGACCGTAACCTGCTCCGCCTGGGGGCCTACGAGCTGCTGTGGGTCGACGACGTGCCGGACGGGGTCGCGGTCGCCGAGGCGGTGGCGCTGGCCACCGAGCTGTCCACCGACGAGTCCCCGCGGTTCGTCAACGGGCTGCTGTCGCGGCTGCAGCGGCTCAAGCCGTCGCTGGCGCTGTAGCGGCAGGTCTAGGGTTGTCTCGATGACCGATGCGAGCCGCGGCGCCGGAGGCGCGATCATGGGCACTCGGGGGACCGGGCGGGTACGCACCGCCGTGGTGTGGGACGTGCTGCGCCGTACGGTGGAGGAGCTGTCCGGTTCCGGCGGCCGGTGCCTGGAGGTGATCGACGCCGGGGGCGGCACCGGCGGGTTCGCCGTGCCGCTGGCCGGGCTGGGCCACCGGGTGACGGTGGTGGACGCCAGCCCCGACGCGCTGGCCGCCCTGGAACGCCGCGCCGCCGAGGCCGGCGTCACCGTCGACTCGGTGCAGGGCGACGCCGGGGACCTGCTCGACCTGGTCGGCGCCGGCAAGGCCGACCTGGTGCTGTGCCACAGCGTGCTGGAGTACACCGAGGACCCGGCCGCCGCGATGGCCGCGCTGGCCGGGACGGTGCGCCCGGGCGGCGCGGTGAGCGTGCTGGCCGCCGGGCAGGTGGCCGCCGCCGTGCACCGCGCCCTGGCCGGCCACTTCGACGAGGCGCGCCGGGCGCTGGGCGACCCGGCGGGCCGGTGGGGCGAGCGCGACCCCGTTCCGCTGCGCTTCACCCGCCGGATGCTGACCGACCTGGTCACCGGGGCGGGCCTGCGGGTGGCCGAGCTGCACGGGGTGCGGATCTTCGCCGACCTGGTGTCCGGCGGGGTGCTGGACGACCCGGAGGCGGTCCAGGCGCTGATCGAGCTGGAGACCGCCGCCGCCGTGCACCCGGTGCTGCGCGACCTGGCCACCCAGCTGCACGTGCTCGCCCGCAGGTGAGCTGGCTACCCTCGGGCGGGTGAGCAGGAAGCAGCAGCTGCGCCGCCCCGGTCCGCCGCCCGGACCGCCCGCCGACGACACCGGGTGCGGCATCCTGCACGTCGACATGGACGCGTTCTTCGTCAGCGTCGAGCTGCTGGAACGCCCGGAGCTGCGGGGCCGCCCGGTGATCGTGGGCGGCACCGGCGGCCGCGGGGTGGTCGCCTCGGCCTCCTACGAGGCCCGCGCGTTCGGGGTGCATTCGGCGATGCCGATGACCCGGGCCCGGCGGCTGTGCCCGCAGGCGGTGGTGCTGCCGCCCCGCCACGACCGGTACGCCCGGGTCTCGGCCGAGGTGATGGAGATCTTCCGGTCCGTCACCCCGCTGGTCGAGCCGCTGGCCCTGGACGAGGCGTTCCTGGACGTCTCCGGGGCGCGCCGGCTGCTGGGCCGCCCCGCCGAGATCGGTCGGCTGATCCGCGAGCGGGTCCGCGAACGGCAGGGCATCACCTGCTCGGTCGGGATCGCGAGCACCAAGTTCGTCGCCAAGCTGGCCTCGACCCACTGCAAGCCGGACGGGCTGATGGTGGTGCCCGCCGGCCGGGTCACCGAGTTCCTGCACCCGCTGCCGGTGGCGGCGCTGTGGGGCGTGGGGGAGCGCACCGAGGAGCACCTGCTGCGGCTGGGCCTGAAGACCGTCGGCGACCTGGCCCGCGTGCCGCCCGACACGCTGCGCCGCGAGCTGGGCGACGCGCTCGGCGCCCACCTGCACGAGCTGGCGTGGGGCCGCGACCCCCGCCCGGTGACCCCGGTCACCCCGGACAAGAGCATCGGCGCCGAGGAGACCTTCGACCACGACATCGCCGACCCGGAGCTGATCCGGCGGGAGCTGCTGCGGCTGTCGGAGAAGGTCGGCGCGCGGCTGCGGGCGGGCGGCCACGCCGGCCGGACGATCAGCGTCAAGCTGCGCACCGCCGGGTTCCGCACGATCACCCGCGCCCGGACCCTGCCCGAACCCACCGACATGTCCCGTGTGATCTATATCACCGCATGCCGGCTGTACGAGGCGGCGGGCCTGGACCGGGTACCGCTCCGGCTGGTCGGCGTGCGGGTGGAGAACCTGGTCGCCGGGGGCGCCGCCGTCCGCCAGCTGGCCCTGGACGAGCCGGAGAGCGGCTGGCGGGAGGCCGAGCGCGCGATGGACCGGGTGTCCCGCCGGTTCGGCCGCGGAGCGGTCCGCCCGGCGTCGCTGGTGGACCCCCGGGACGACCCCGAGGACCACCGTGACCAGTGAGATCACCGGGAGTCCCGGGGAGGACGGGACTGCCGGGGGACTACCTCGGGATGGACGTTTCCTTTCGAACACTCGTGGGGCCTCGTATTGTGGGCATATCACCGTTGAGTTCTCCGTCCGTCATCGGAACCCCCGATGCGGGGCTGTCGTTGGGAGGCGCCGTGCCGCTCTCTGAGCACGAGCAGCGTCTGCTCGACCAGATCGAGCGGGCGTTGTACGCCGAGGATCCGAAATTCGCGCACGCCGTCCGTGCCAAGGATCCTCAGGTGCATTACAAGCGCCGGATCGTCAAGGCGGTCCTCGGTTTCGTGCTGGGCGTGGTCGTGTTGATGACCGGGCTGGTCATCAACGCCGGCACCGCGACGATCGTGGTCGGCGTGACCGGCTTCCTGATCATGGTCGTCGCCTGCGTGTGGGGACTGACCAGCTGGAAGCGGATGGCGGGCATCGGCTCCGAGCCCGACCCGGGCCCCCGGCCCCGGTCCCGGCAGTCCGGCGGCCGCCGCCCGTCCCGTGGGAGCTTCATGGAGCGCATGGAGGAGCGCTGGCGCCGCCGTACCGAGGGACAGTGACCTCCCGTCCGGCCCCCTGACCGGACACCCCCTGCCCCCCGGCCCGGATCGCCCCGCCCACCATCGCACCGGACCCGCCACGGGTTCCTCCGGCATGCCCGCACATCGCCTCGCAGGCCCCGGACCATGCCCCCGCGTCCTCATGTCCCGGAGCGCCCGGACCCGCTCGTGAACGGAATCCCCTCCCGGGGCCGGCGGCGGATCAGCCGCGGCGGAGCCTGCGGCGGGCCAGGTCGCGCAGCCGGGTGACGCTGAGGCCGTCCACGGTGCCGACGGCCCGCCGGCCGCTCTCGCGCAGGGAGCGCAGCGTGGACGGCGGGGCCAGCCGGGCGCGCCAGCGGGTCCGGCGGTCCACCGCGGCGCCGAACGCCTCATGGACGATGCGCAGGTCCTCCCGCAGCGTGTCGGGCGGCGCGGGAACGGGGGCGTAGCGGGCGCGTTCCTCCGCGGTGGCCAGGCGCCGCAGCGCGTCCACCGCCGGGCCCGCCAGCCCGAGGGACTCGGTGATGCGGCGGGCGGCGGCGCGCGGGCTGTCGCCGGGACGCCAGTCCACGCCGTGGTCGATCGCGTCGTCGCGCAGCTCCTGCCAGGCGGCGTGGGCCAGCCCGGCCGCGTCGCCCGCCGCGACCGGCGGCGCGAGACGGCCGCCGGTCCCGCGCGCGGGGGGCGGGCCGCCGGCCGCGACGGGGGTCAGGGCCTGCGCCCAGCGACGCCGCCGGGCCACCAGCCGGGCCGCCATGGGGGTCGCCAGGAGCAGCAGCACCAGCATCCCCGCCGACAGCCAGCCCACGGGAGGACCGTCGTCCTCCGCCGCGTCGATCTCCCCGGCCTGCGCCGTGTCGCCGGTGTCGGTACGGTCCCGGGCCTCCGGCTGCGCCGACGGCTGCGCCGCCCCGCCGGTCGGGGACGGGGCCGCCGAGCTCTGCCCGCCGTTCGCCGTCTGCCCGTCGTCCTCCGGCTCCGGCTGCGCGTGCGCGGGAACGGTCGCGGTGCTCTGCCCGGCGCCGCCGGCCGGGGTCGGCTCGAACCGCACCCAGCCCGCCCCCTCGAAGTACAGCTCCGGCCAGGCGTGCGCGTCGCGGGACCGCACCACCCACCGGCCGTCCGGCCCCAGCGACCCGCGGGTGTAGCCCATGGCGACCCGGGCCGGGATGCCCAGGATCCGGGCCATCATCGCCATCGAGGCGGCGAACTGCTCGCAGTAGCCCCGCTTGCTGATCATCAGGAAGTCGACCAGGTCGGAGGTCCCGCGCGGGGCGGCGGCGCCCAGGTCGTAGACGAACCCGCCCTCGGCGGTGAACCACCGCTGCAGCATCATCGCCTGCTCGTACTGCGACCTGGCGCCCTCGGTCACCTCGTCGGCCAGCTCGCGGACCGGCTGCGGGATGCCGCCCGGCAGCCGCAGATGCCGCCGCAGCACGTCGGCGGCGGCCGGCCCGGCCCCGGCGAGCTGGCCGGCGGTGGGCTCGGCGCGCACGCTGGTGACGTTGTAGGAGCGGCCCCCGGCGTCGTCGCGCAGCGAGTAGAGCATCAGCGACTCGCGGTCCACCCGCCAGTCGCCCCTGATCGACACCCGCGACGGGGCGTACGGAGCGGGCAGGAACGTCATGTTCCGCACGTTCTCGGCCACCGAGATCCGGGTGGTGACCGCATGGGTGCGGGCGGTCAGCAGCCCGGGCGGCGCGGGCAGGTTGCGGCCGGCCACCCGGTCGTCCGGGGTGCTGCGCAGCGGGCTGTAGGTCCAGCGGTCCCCGTCGAACCGGTCCAGCGCGTACAGCCGCAGGTAGTCCGGGGACGGGTCGTCGGTCTGGTAGGTCAGCACCACCTGGTCGCCCAGCCGGGTCAGCTCCCGCTTCAGGCTGACCAGCGGGTCCGGGGTGGTCACCGTCTGCGAGCCGCCGTCCTCGCCGCCCCCGCCCAGGTCGAACGGCCCGCGCGGATGCACCCCCGGCACCACCGTGGGCACGGTCACCGCGATCGCCACCGCCGCCAGCCCCAGCCGCCGCCCGGTGACCACCAGCGAGCGCGCGTCCGGCCGTTCCCGCCGGCCCTCCCCGCCGCCGTACCGGCCGTGCACCGGACGTCCCCAGGCGCCCACCTGCTCCCGCGAGTCGGCCAGCAGCAGGGCCAGGAATCCGGCCGCGCCCAGCGCGAACGCCACCCAGTTCAGGCTCTCCTCGCGGATCGCGGCCGGGACGCTGTACAGCGCCAGCAGCGGCAGCCCCGCCGGGGCGGCGCGCCGCAGCCGCACCGCCAGCAGGTCCACCAGCACTGCCACCGTCCCGACGCCCAGCGTCGCCAGCAGCTCGATCCCGGCGCCGCGCGGCACCGGCGCCGCGTACCGGTTGGCCGCCGCCCATCCGTCGGACACCAGCTGGGCCAGCCGCGTCACCGACCCCGGGGTCGGCACCACCGCCAGCAGGGCCTGCCCGGGGGCGTACCGCACCGTCAGGTACACCAGCAGCGCGGCCAGCGTGACCGGCGCGGCGGCCGCCGCCGGCAGCCGCAGCCGCCGGGCCAGCACGCCGCCCGCCGCGACCGCGATGATCGCGCCCAGCCCCGACCACGCCCAGCCGGCGCCCTCGAACAGCGGGTACAGCCCCAGCGAGGCGAGCAGCGTCGCCAGCGCGGCGACGACCGTCAGTCGGATGTGCATCATCGGCCTCCGCCCCGCGCGCCCCGGACCGACTCCTCGGCCGCCTGGTCCGCCGCCGTCCACGCCGCGGCCAGCTCGGCGGCCGAGCGGACCGTCACGACCCGCCAGCCGGCCGTCCGCAGCAGCCCGGCCGTCCGCCGCGTCTCCGCACCGCCCAGGGGGTCCACCAGGATCGCCACATAGGTCGCGGTCCCGCGCCGGACGGCCGCCAGCGTCCGCGCCTCCTGCGGGTCCAGCGCCCCGAGCACCGCCACGACCAGCCCCTCCGACTCCCGGCCCGCGCCCAGCTCGGCCAGGCCGGGCGTCAGCGACCTCGCCGAGGAGGGCCGCGCCACCGCCAGATGGTCCAGCAGCGCGTTGTGGAACGACGCCGACGCCGGCAGCGCGGCCCCGGCGTCGGTGACCAGCCGCAGCCCCATGCCCGCCCCGGTCAGGTGCACCCCCACCGACGCGGCGACCGACACCGCCTGCTCGAACCCCGAGGCCGGGCCGTCCCCGGCGTGCACCCGGCGCCGGGTGTCCAGGAACAGCGTGCCGCTGCTCTGCCAGTGCTGCTCCTCGCGGCGCACCATCAGCTCGCCGCGCCGGGCGGTGGACCGCCAGTGCACCCGCCGCAGGTCGTCGCCGTGCCGGTACTCCCGCGGCGCCACGTCGTCCTCCCCGGCGCTGGCCACCGTGCGGGCCAGGCTGTCCCCGCCGCCGGTCCACCCGCCGGTCAGCCGCCCGGCCGGCAGCGCCACGATCCGCGGGGTGACCGTCAGCCGGTCCGTCATGCTGAACGAGCGGACCAGCTCCACCAGCCCGAACGGGTCGGTCAGCCGCACCGTCAGCGGCCCCACCCGGTACCGGCCGCGCACGTCCGCGCGGACCCGGTAGCCCAGCTCGCGGGCCTCGTGCGACTCGATCTGGTCGATCACGAAGCGGGCCCGCCCGCCCAGGGCGTACGGCACCCGGTCCTCGACCATCAGCAGTCCGCTGGGCAGCCAGGACACGTTCTCCAGCCGCAGCTCCACCCGGGCCTCCTGGCCGACCGGCAGCCGCGGCGGGTCCAGCCGGCGCGCGCAGGCCAGCCGGTACCGGGTGCGCGCGACCACCACCGCCGACAGCAGCGGCAGCGCCAGCACCAGCATCCCGGCGCGCAGCAGGTCCCGTTCGCCCAGCACGAACGCGCACACGATGGCGGTCACCCCGGCGGCGACGAACGACCGTCCGCGGGTGGTGAGACCGCCCAGCGTTCTGTTCACGATGCGATTCTCCGGTCGGCGGCCCCGGCGCGGCGGCCGGGGCGGCGGCTCAGCGGCGCGGCGCCGGCACCGGCAGCCGGTTCACCAGGTCGGCCACCACCTGTTCGGGCAGCCGCCGTTCCAGCTGGGCCTCGGCGGTCGGCAGCAGGCGGTGCGCCAGCACCGGCACCGCCAGCGCCTGCAGGTCGTCGGGCAGCACGTAGTCGCGGTCGTCGAGCGCGGCGTAGGCGCGGGCGGCCCGCACCAGCTGCAGCGTCGCCCGGGGGGAGGCCCCCAGCCGCAGGTCCGGATGGCGGCGGGTGGCGGTGATCAGGTCGATGGCGTACTGCCGCACGCTCGGCGCCACGTGCACCCGGCGCACCACCTCCACCAGCGCCCGCACGTCGGCCGCGTCGGCGACCGGGGTGAGCCGGTCCAGCGGCGAGGACTGGCCGTGCACGTCGAGCATCTCCAGCTCGGCGGCCGGGTCCGGATAGCCCATCGAGATCCGTGCGGTGAACCGGTCGCGCTGCGCCTCGGGCAGCGGATAGGTCCCCTCCATCTCCACCGGGTTCTGGGTGGCGATCACCATGAACGGCGACTCCAGCCGGTAGGTGGTGCCGTCCACCGTGACCTGGCGCTCCTCCATGCACTCCAGCAGGGCGGACTGGGTCTTGGGGGAGGCCCGGTTGACCTCGTCGCCGACCAGGATGTTGGCGAACACCGGCCCCGGCTTGAACTCGAACTCGCGCAGCTCCTGGTTGTAGGCGCTGACCCCGGTGATGTCGCTGGGCAGCAGGTCGGGGGTGAACTGCACACGGCGCACCGAGCACCGGATGGACCGCGCCAACGCCTTGGCCAGCATGGTCTTGCCGACCCCGGGGACGTCCTCGATCAGCAGGTGCCCCTCGGCCAGCAGCACCGTCAGCGCCAGGCGGACCGCCGTCGGCTTGCCCTCGATGACCGACTCCACCGCGTCGCGGATCTTGGCGGCGACCTGCGCCAGGCCCTCCAGGCCGGGCGCGCCGTTCCGGGACGCTCCGTGCGGGGGAACCGGGGGGTGGGGGTTCGCATACGACTCGCCGTGCGTCCCTACTGCCACGAACCCTCCTCGGCAACGCCCGCCCCCGTGCGGGGCCCGGAGGGGCGCCCGGCCCCCACCGCGGCCCGCCGCGAGGCGGTGTGCATGTCCAACCTGCCCTAACGACACTACGTCGTCCGCTCGTTCCGCCGCGATGTTCGGCCGCGGCGACGGCGGGACCATTCTGCCGTCCCGCGGGGATCGCCACAGCCTCGGCGAGTTGTTCCTTTTGTTCGGTCCCATCGTGACACCGAATTCCCCACTTCGCCCCACGCCCTTTCCGGAACGCGCCGTCCCGCCCGCCGGCGGGGCTCGCGGGCCGCCCGCGCGCGGCCCCGGGGCCCGGGGCGGGGCGTTCCGCCCCCCACTTCACCCCACCCATTCTGACCTGGGGATTTGTCGCGTGAGAAAGAACAGGACAGGGGTTTTGACAGTTGACGGTGGGGAAGAGTGGAGTAGAGTGGGGCGCCGTGGGGGCCGGTCGCGCCCTGCGCGGCGCGGGGAGGTGGGCCGGTTGTTTCTCGGCACCCACACTCCGCGCCTCGACGACAAGGGACGGCTGTTCCTGCCGGCGAAGTACCGCGAGGAGCTGTCGGGGGGATTGGTGATCACGAAGGGCCAGGAGCGCTGCCTCTACGTCTTCCCGATGGCGGAGTTCCAGCGGATCACCGAGGCCCTGCGCACCGCCCCGGTCACCGACCGGGGGCTGCGCGCCTACAGCCGGGTCTTCTTCGCCAGCGCCTCCGACGAGACGCCCGACAAGCAGGGGCGCATCACCATACCGCCGGCCCTGCGCACCTACGCCGGCCTCAAGCGCGACTGCGCCGTCATCGGCGCCAACACCCGCCTGGAGATCTGGGACGCCCAGGCGTGGGAGAGCTACCTGGAGGCCGAGGAGCCTGCCTTCGCCGAGCTTTCCCAGGAGGTGATGCCCGGGGTCCTTTGAGCATCCACGCGCCGGTCCGACGACCGGTACGGCCGACGTTCGGCCAGGTCTCCACCCGCTTCTCCGGTCAGCTGACGCAGCTTCCCCGGTGTCAGGTGACGACTCTCCCGCGGTGACGCGCGGGACTTCCTCGAAGTGAGGCAGCGGATGGGGACCTGGCCGGACGAGGTGGCCGGCTCTCGGGGGCACCTGCGGGGACCGGCACGGTCCCGCGCCACGGAATGCGCGACGCCGTGGCGGGCAGGCAGAGGGCGGACCGGCGAACGCCACGACCGCGCGGGGTCGCCGGCGCCGTACGGCGCCGCGGCCGGCGCGGCTGCACGAGGGGGGTGAATCCGATCAGCGACAGCGCGACCGCGCCACAGGCCGCTCACATTCCGGTGCTGCTCGACCGCGTCGTGTCACTGCTCACCCCCGCCGTCGAGAACGCCGCCCGGCGCACGCCCGGGCGCGACCCCGTCTACGTCGACGCCACCCTGGGCCTCGGCGGGCACGCCGAGGCGATGCTGGCGGCGCACCCCCGGCTCCGGCTGGTCGGCCTGGACCGCGACCCCTCCGCCCTGGAGCGCTCCGCCCGGCGGCTGCGGCGCTTCGCCGACCGCGTCCACCTGGTGCACGCCGTCTACGACGAGCTTCCCCGCGTGCTGGCCGACCTGGACCTGCCGCACGCCGACGCCATCCTGTTCGACCTGGGCGTGTCCTCCCCCCAGCTCGACGAGGCCGAACGCGGCTTCGCCTACTCCTACGACGCCCCGCTGGACATGCGGATGGACCCCACCCAGGGCCTGACCGCCGCCGACGTGGTCAACGACTATCCCCCCGACGAGCTGGCGCGGATCCTGCGCGAGTACGGCGAGGAGCGCTACGCCCGCCGGATCGCCGCCGCGATCGCCCGCGAGCGCGCCCGCGAGCCGCTGCGCTCCACCCGTCGGCTGGCCGACCTGGTGCGCGCGGCCATCCCCGCGGCGACCCGCCGCACCGGCGGCAACCCCGCCAAGCGCACCTTCCAGGCGCTGCGCATCGAGGTCAACGGCGAGCTGGCGATCTGGGAACGGGCGCTGCCGGCCGCCCTGGACGCGCTGCCGGTCGGCGGCCGGGTCGCCGTGCTGTCGTACCACTCCCTGGAGGACCGGATCACCAAGCGGGTGCTGGCCGCCGCCAGCACCGACACCACCCCGCCCGGCCTGCCGGTGCCGCTGCCGGACCGGCAGCCGCGGTTCCGGCTGCTCACCCGGGGCGCCGAGCTGCCCACCGACGAGGAGACCGCGGCCAACCCGCGCGCCGCCTCGGTCCGCCTGCGGGCGGCCGAGCGGATCCGCGGGCCGGTCACCGGCCCAGGAGGCCCAGGAGGCGACGCATGACCACGACCACCGGCCCCCGGTCGCGCCCGTCCGGGCGGGCGGCCCGTTCCGGGTCCGCCGCGGAGCGCCCGGCGCCGCAGCGGGCACGGCGGGCGGAACGTGCCACGGCGCCCGAACCGGCCCCGGACGAGCCGGCCGTCAGGACCCGGTCCGCCCGGCGCGCGGCCCCGGCGGCGCGGCGACCGCGCCCGGTCCGCCGCCCGGCCGCCCCGCCGCGCACCCCGTTCGTGGCGCTGGTCGTCTCCCTGCTGGCCGGCGCGCTGGTCAGCCTGCTGCTGCTGAACACCGTGCTGGCCCAGGACGCGTTCGAGCTGACCCGGCTGCAGCGCAACGTCAAGCTGCTGGAGCAGCAGCGGCAGGCGATGGAGAGCGAGATCGCCCGCGAGGAGTCCCCGCAGCGGCTCGGGGAGAAGGCCGAGAACCTCGGCATGACGCAGCCCGACCAGGTCGGCTTCATCGACTCCCAGGGACGCCGGGTCGGTGGCGGCGGCGCCCCGGTGCGCCCGGTGCCGCACGCCGCGGCGGCGGCCGCCGGGGCCGCGGCCGCGCTCGGCGTGCCCGGCATGGTGATCCCGGGCGACGGCGCGCTCCCCGGCGGCGCGGCCCCCGCGGCCCCGGCGGCGCCGCGGCCGTGACGCGGGAAGGGCGGGCATGACGGCACGAGCGGGACGGGACACCGGCGGGCGGCCGCCCCGCCGCAGACGCACCCCGGCCGACCGGGGCCCCGGCGCGGCGCGGACGCCCGTCCGCCGCCCGGCGCGCCCGGCGGGCGGCGCCGACCGCCCCGGCCCGGGCGACCGGGCCGCCCGGGACGACGCGCGTCCCGACACGCGGGCCGGCGACGCCGGCCGCGGCGAGACCGCCCGGCGGCCGGCCCCGGCGGCCCGGCCCGCCGAACCCCCCCGGACCGCCCGTGCCTTCTCCGGCGGGCGGTCCGCGCGGCGGGGCGGCGGCCGGCCTCCCCGCGGGCCGCGCCGTCCGGCGTTCCGCCGCAGCGACCCGCTCAAGCGGCTCAACGCCGGCCTGCTGGTCATCGCGTTCGTGCTGTCGCTGTTCGCCGGGCGGCTGGTGCAGCTGCAGACCATCGAGGCCGACGTCTACACCGCCCGCGCCGTCAAGCAGCGGCTGCACGAGCTGGAGTTGCCCGCGGTGCGCGGCGACATCACCGACGCCGACGGCCACCCGCTGGCCAAGACCGTCGAGGCGCGCGCCGTCTACGCCGACCCGGCCCTCATCGAGCCCGCCCAGCGGCAGCGGGTGGTCGCCGCGCTGGCGCCGCTGCTGTCGATGGACCCCGCCAAGGTGCTGGCGAAGATCAGCACCTCGGGCAGCCGGTTCGTCTACCTGGCCCGCGGTGTCAGCCCCGACCAGGGCCGGATGGTGGAGGCGCTGGACCTGCCCGGCGTCGACACGCTGCCGGAGTACCGCCGGATCTACCCCAACGACGACCTGGCGGCGAGCGTGATCGGCTTCGTCAACCGGGAGGGCAGGGGCGGCGCCGGCCTGGAGTCGGCCTACGACCGGCAGCTGGCCGGGGTGGACGGCTGGCAGCGGGTGGAGACCAGCGTCAGCGGCCAGGTCATCCCGATGGGCGAGGACAGCAAGCGCGAGCCGGTCCCCGGCCGGGGCCTGCGGCTGACGCTGCTGCGCGACGTGCAGGCCAAGGCGCAGCAGGCGATCGAGGAGCAGGTGCGGGCCACCGGCGCGCGCAGCGGCAGCGTGATCGTGATGGATCCGCGCACCGGGCAGATCCTGGCGCTGGCCACCGCCCCCGGCTACGACCCCAACGACTACGGCCGGGCCGACGACTGGAGCAACCCGATCGTCCAGGAGGCCTACGAACCGGGCAGCACCAACAAGGTCATCACCGCCGCCGCGGTGCTGGAGAAGGGCGGCGTGACCCCCGGCACCGTGTTCCGGGTGCCGTACTCCGTCCGGCGGCACGACCGCACGTTCCACGACTCGCACCGGCACCCCACGCAGCGGCTCACGTTCTCCGGGGTGCTGGCCACCTCCAGCAACGTCGGCACCATCCTGGCCAGCGAGACCATCTCCGCCCAGACCCTGTACGACTACCTGCGCGCCTTCGGGTTCGGCGAGCCGACCCGGGTGGGGCTGCCGGGGGAGACCGCCGGGGTGCTCACCCCGCCGAGCAGGTGGTCGGGCACCGACCGCTACCCGATCTCGTTCGGCCAGACCGTGTCGGTGAACGCGCTGCAGATGGCCAGCGTGTACGCCACCATCGCCAACGGCGGCGTGCGGGTCAGCCCGCAGCTGATCGCCGGCACCGTGGAGCCGGGCGGCCGGTTCACCGCCGCGCCCGCGCCCGCCCAGCGGCGGGTGATCAGCCAGGCCACCGCCGAGCAGATCATCCGCATGCTGGAGGGCGCCACCACCGTGGAGGGCACCGCCCCCAAGGCGCGCATCCCCGGCTACCGGGTGGCGGGCAAGACCGGCACCGCCGAGATCGTCAACCCGGCCTGCGGCTGTTACGAGGGCGGCGGCTACACCGCCTCGTTCGCCGGGTTCGCCCCGGCCGACGATCCGCGACTGGTGGTACAGGTGGTGCTGCAGAAGCCGACCAGGGGAAGCCATTATGGTGGCGACGTGGCCGCGCCGGTCTTCCGGGACGTGATGGCCTTCGCCCTGAAGACCCGCAAGATCCCGCCCACCGGTGGACGGCCGCCGAAGATCGATATCTACGCCCGCGACTGACCATGCTCGCTACGGTGGGCGGGTACGCTTCCCCGCCGTGACGCGAGCAGTCATGTCACGGCTCCTGACCGCCGCGAAAGAACCGTGATGCGCCCGACCACCAATCCCGCCCGCCCGCTGTCCGGGCTGGCCGAGCTGCTGTCCGTCCCCGCGGACGGCCCCGGCCTGGCCCGCACGCAGGTGACGGGCATCACCCACGACTCCCGGCAGGTGCTGCCCGGCGACCTGTACGCCGCGCTGCCCGGCGCCCGTGCGCACGGCGCCGACTTCGCCGCCCAGGCCGCCGCGGCCGGTGCCGTGGCGATCCTCACCGACCCGGCCGGCCGGGCCGCCGCCGAACGGACCGGGCTGCCGGTGCTGGTCGTCGAGGATCCCCGCGCCCGGCTCGGCCAGGCCGCCTCCTGGGTGTACGGGGACCCCGCCCGGGACCTGACGCTGATCGGGGTGACCGGCACCAGCGGCAAGACCACCACGGTCTACCTGCTGGAGGCCGGGCTGCGGGCCGCCGGGGTGGAGACCGCGGTGATCGGCACCGTGGAGATGCGGATCGGCGACACCCGGCTGCCCAGCACGCTGACCACCCCCGAGGCCACCGACCTGCACGGGATCTTCGCCCTGATGCGGGAGCGCGGGGTGGGCGCCGGGGCGATGGAGGTCTCCAGCCACGCCCTGGCCCAGGGCCGGGTCGGCGGCGCCTTCTACGATGTGGCGATCTTCACCAACCTGTCGCAGGACCATCTGGACTTCCACCCCACGATGGAGGACTACTTCGCCGCCAAGGCCAGGCTGTTCACCCCCGAGTACAGCCGGGTCGGCGTGGTCAACGTCGACGACCGCTACGGCCGGGAGCTGACGCGGATCGCCCGGATACCGCTGACCACGGTCTCGGCCGCCGGGGACCCCTCGGCCGACTGGCGGGCCGAGGACGTGCGGCTGGGCACCGACGGCAGCGTGTTCCGGGTGGTCGGGCCGGGCGGCGTCGAGGCCGACGCGGCGATCCGGCTGACCGGGCCGTTCAACGTGGCCAACGCGCTGGCGGCGATCGTGGCGCTGGTGGAGGCCGGGATCGGGCTGCCGGTGGCGGTGCGCGGCGTCGGCATGCTGACCGGCGTGCCGGGCCGGCTGGAGCCGGTCGACGAGGGCCAGGACTTCACCGCCCTGGTGGACTACTCGCACAAGCCCGGCGCGGTGGAGGCGGTGCTGACCTCGCTGCGGCAGGTGACCTCCGGGCGGCTGATCGTGGTGCTCGGCTGCGGCGGCGACCGGGACCGCGGCAAGCGCCCGCTGATGGGCGAGGCCGCCGCCCGGCTGGCCGACCTGGCGATTTTCACCGACGACAATCCCCGGTCCGAGGATCCGCTGGCGATCCTCGCCGCTATGGTCGAGGGCGTGCTCAAGGTGCCGCAGAGCGAACGCGCGCACCTGGTGGTCGAACCGGACCGGGCCGCGGCGATCGCGCTGGCGCTGGACCGGGCGCGGCCGGGCGACGTGGTGATCGTCGCCGGCAAGGGGCACGAGCAGGGACAGTACGTGGCCGGCCGGGTGCTGCCGTTCGACGACCGCGAGGTGGTGCGCGCCGAGCTGCGCCGGCTGCTGGCCGGCGGGAACGGAAAGGACGTGGGCCGGCGGTGATCCCACTCGCGCTGTCGGAGATCGCGCAGATCACACAGGGCACGGCGGCGCCGGGCGGGGACGGCGCGGTGGTCGCCGGCCCGGTCGTCATCGACTCGCGGGCCGTCACCCCCGGGGCGCTGTTCGTGGCGTTGCGCGGCGAACGCGCCGACGGCCACGACTTCGCCGCCGCCGCGGTGGCCGCCGGGGCCGCCGGGGTGCTGGCCCAGCGCCCCCTCGACGACCGGGCGCTGCCCGCCGTGGTGGTGGACGACACGGTGGCGGCGCTGGGCCGGCTGGCCCGCGGGGTGCTGGCCCGGCTGCCCGAGGCCGTGGTCGTCGGGGTCACCGGCTCGGCCGGCAAGACCTCCACCAAGGACCTGATCGCCCAGATCCTCGACCGGCACGGCCCCACGGTGGCGGCCAAGGGGTCGTTCAACAACGAGATCGGCCACCCGCTGACCGTGCTGCGCGCCGACGCCGGCACCCGCCACCTGGTGCTGGAGATGGGCGCGCGGGGCATCGGGCACATCGCCTACCTGTGCGAGATCTCCCCGCCGCGCATCGGGGTGGTGCTGAACGTCGGCAGCGCGCACATCGGCGAGTTCGGCGGCCGGGAGGCCATCGCCCAGGCCAAGGGCGAGCTGGTGGAGGCGCTGCCGGAGGACGGCACCGCGGTGCTCAACGCCGACGACCCGCTGGTGCGCGCGATGGCCTCGCGCACCAAGGCCGAGGTGGTCACGTTCGGCCGCGGCGCCGACGCCGACGTGCGGGCCGCCGACGAGACCCTGGACGAGCAGGGCCGCCCCCGCTTCACGCTGGTCGCCCCGCAGGGCTCGGTGCCGGTCACGCTGGCCCTGCACGGCGCCCACGCGGTCGGCAACGCGCTGGCCGCCGCGGCGGTGGCGCTGCGGGCCGGGATGACGCCGCAGGCCGTCGCCGAGGCGCTGACGCAGGCCCGGCCGGTCAGCCGGTGGCGGATGGAGGTCGGGCGCACCCCCGAGGGCGTGGTGGTGGTCAACGACGCCTACAACGCCAATCCCGAGTCGGTGCGGGCGGCGGTGGACACGGTGGCGCACATGGCGCGTTCCGCCGGAGGCCGGGCGTTCGCCGCGCTGGGGGAAATGGCGGAACTGGGCGGACGTTCTGTGGCGGAACACGAGAAGATCGGGCAGCATGTCGCGCGCAGCGGATTCGCCGGCCTGGTCGCGGTGGGCGCTGCGGCGGCCCCGATGATCGACGGGGCCGGTCAGGTGGGGTCATGGACGGGAGAGTGCGTACAGGTGGATGACGTCGGCGCGGCGGTGACCGCGCTCCGCGAGCGGCTGCGGCCGCGGGACGTCGTGCTGGTGAAGGGCTCTCGCGTCGCCGGGATGGAACGGGTCGCCGCCGGGCTGCTGGCGCCCGCCTCCGGGGACGGCGCCGACGGGGGTGCCGCCCCGTGCTGAACATCATGCTGGCGGCCGCGGTGTCGCTGTTCATCGGCATGGTGGGGACCCCGGTGTGGATCCGCATAGTGCGCCGGCTCGGCTACGGCCAGATGATCCGCGAGGAGGGCCCGCAGGCGCACCACGGCAAGCGCGGCACCCCCACCATGGGCGGCGCGGTGTTCATCGTCGGGTCGCTGGTCGGCTACGCGGTGGCGCACATGGTGACGCAGACCACCCCGACCGTGTCCGGCGCCCTGGTGCTGCTGCTGATGACCGGGCTGGGCCTGGTCGGCTTCGTGGACGACTACATCAAGGTGTTCAAGCAGCGCAGCCTGGGCCTGCGCAGCGGCGCCAAGATGATCGGGATCGTGCTGGTCGGCGTGGTCTTCGCGGTCGGCTCGCTGAACTTCCCCAACGGCTACGACGTCACCCCGGCCACCGACCACCTGTCGTTCCTGCGCGACTTCGGCCCCTCCATCGGGCCGTACCTGTTCGTGCTGTGGGCGCTGTTCCTGATCGCCGCGGTCTCCAACGGCGTCAACCTGACCGACGGGCTGGACGGCCTGGCCGCCGGGCCCGCCGCGATGGTGCTGGCCGCCTACGTGATCATCGGCAACTGGCAGCTGCGCAACAGCTGCTTCGGCAGCGGCCTGGCGCCCAACTGCTACAGCGTCCGCGACCCGCTGGACCTGGCGGTGGTGGCCGCCGCGGTGCTGGGCGGCGTGTTCGGGTTCCTGTGGTGGAACGCCCCGCCGGCCAAGGTCTTCATGGGCGACACCGGCTCGCTGGCGCTCGGCGGCGTGCTGGTGGGCCTGGCCATCCTCACCCGCACCCAGTTCCTGCTGGCGATCCTGTGCGGCCTGATCGTGATGATCACCCTGTCGGTGATGATCCAGGTCGGGGTGTTCCGGGTGACCCAGAAGTTCACCGGCACCGGCAAACGGGTGTTCAAGATGGCCCCGCTGCAGCACCACTTCGAGCTGTCCGGATGGGCCGAGACCACCATCGTCGTGCGATTCTGGCTGATGTCGGCGCTGTTCGTGGCGCTGGGGATCGGCCTGTTCTACCTGGAATGGATGCCCAAGGGGTGAACGCGGACAACTGGCGGGACCGGCCGGTCTGCGTGGCCGGCCTGGGAGTGTCGGGCCGGGCGGCGGCCCGGGCGCTGGCCGACCGGGGCGCACGGGTCACCCTGGTGGACGCCCGCGACGACGCCGACGCCCGCGCGCAGGCCGAGCCGCTGCGCGAACACGGCGTCGAGGTGCGGCTGGGCGACGGCGACACGCTGCCGCCGGGCACCGACCTGGTGGTGGTCTCGCCCGGCTGGCGGCCCGACGCCCCGCTGCCCGGGGCGGCCGCCGCGGCCGGGGTGGAGATCTACGGCGAGGTCGAGCTGGCCTGGCGGCTGCGCCCGGCCGAGGGCGCGGCCCCGTGGCTGGCGCTGACCGGGACGAACGGCAAGACCACCGCGGTGCGGATGCTGGCGTCCATCCTGCGGGCCGCCGGGCACCGCACCCTCGCGGTCGGCAACGTCGGCACCCCGATCGTGGAGGCGGCGGCCGACCCGTCCTACGACGTGCTGGCGGTGGAGCTGTCCAGCTTCCAGCTGCACTGGTCCTCCAGCCTGGACCCGCTGGCCGCCGCCGTGCTCAACGTGGCGCCCGACCACATCGACTGGCACGGCTCCCTGGAGGCGTACGCCGCCGACAAGGGGAGGATCTTCGGGCCCGGGACGTTCGCCGTGGCCAACGCCGCCGACCCGGTCACGCTGCGGCTGGCCGAGGGCGCGTCGCGGCGCGCCGCGTTCACCCTGGCGATCCCCGCGCCCGGCGAGGTCGGCGTGGTGGAGGACCTGCTGGTGGACCGGGCGTTCACCGCCGACCCGGTCCGCGAGGCCGCCGAGCTGGCGTCCCTGTCGGACGTACGGCCGTTCGCGCCGCACAACGTGGCCAACGCGCTGGCCGCCGCCGCCCTGGCCCGCGCCTACGGCGTCCCGCCGGAGGCGGTCCGGGAGGGGCTGCGCGCGTTCACGCCCGACCCGCACCGCATCGCGCACGTGGCCACCGTGGACGGCGTGGACTACGTCGACGACTCCAAGGCCACCAACCCGCACGCGGCGCAGGCGTCGCTGGCCGCCTACGAGAAGGTGGTGTGGATCGCCGGCGGGCTGCTCAAGGGCGCCGAGGTCGACGACCTGGTCCGCTCGTGCGCGGGCCGGCTGCGGGGGGCGGTGCTGCTGGGCGCCGACCGCGGCAAGATCGCCGAAGCGCTGGCGCGACACGCCCCGGATGTCCCGGTGGTGGACGTCGCGGAGACCGAGACTGGGGCGATGGACACCGTGGTGACCCAAGCCTCCCGACTCGCCCGGCCCGGCGACACCGTGCTGCTCGCCCCGGCCGGCGCCTCGTTCGACATGTTCGCCGGGTACGGCGCGCGCGGCGACGCGTTCGCCGCGGCGGTCCACCGGCTGGCCGGACGGGCGGCCGGGTAGGCGCCGATGACCTCCCTGTCCGCGCGGGACGGCGGCCGGCCGGGCCTGCGGGCGCAGTTCGTCGCCCTGGTGGGGATGCTGGACCGCCCGCTGACCTCCTACTACCTGGTGCTCGGCTGCTCGATGCTGCTGCTGGCGCTGGGGCTGACGATGGTGCTGGCGTCCTCCAACGTCAAGCAGCTCCAGGAGACCGGGTCGGCCTACACCCTGTTCCAGAAGCAGGCCATGTGGATGGCGCTGGGGCTGCCGGTGATGTGGCTGGCGGCCAGGCTGCCGCCGCGGACGTTCCGGGCGCTGGCCTACCCGCTGCTGCTGCTGTCGGTCATCGGGCTGGTGATCGTGCTGATCCCGGGGCTGGGCTCGACCGTGGGAGGGGCCACCCGCTGGATCGACCTGGGGCCGTTCCAGATCCAGCCGTCCGAGCCGGCCAAGCTGAGCCTGGCGCTGTGGGGCGCGGACCTGATGGCCCGCCGCGAACGGCTCGGCCAGCTCACCGACTGGCGGGCGCTGCTGATCCCGCTGCTGCCCGGCTTCGGGGTGGTGGTGATGCTGGTGATGATCGGCCACGACCTGGGCACCACCCTGGTGCTGCTGACGATCTTCCTGACCCTGCTGTGGGTGGTGGGCGCGCCCGGGCGGCTGTTCGTCGGGATGACCGGGCTGATCGGGCTGCTGGTGGCCATCCTGATCGTGGTCGAGCCGTACCGGATGCAGCGGCTGATCGGCTTCCTGGACTCCTCCGGCGACCCGCTGGGGGTGCGCTACCAGGGCACCCAGGGGCTGCTGGCGATCGCCTCCGGCGGCTGGTTCGGCACCGGGCTGGGGGAGGGCCGGGCCCAGTGGGGGTTCCTGCCGCACGCCGAGACCGACTTCATCTTCGCGATCATCGGAGAGCAGCTGGGCCTGGTCGGTACGCTCGTCGTGCTGGGCCTGTTCGGCCTGCTGGCCTACGCCGGCCTGCGGATCGCCCGGCGGGTCAGGGACCCGTTCATGCGGCTGGCCGCGGCGGCGGCCACCGGATGGCTGTCGGTCCAGGCGATCGTCAACATCGGGGCGGTGATCGGGGTGCTGCCCATCACGGGCATCCCGCTGCCGCTGGTGTCCTACGGGGGATCGGCGCTGATCCCCACCCTGGCCGCGCTGGGCATGCTGCTGGCGTTCGCGCAACGCGAGCCGGGGGCGCGGCAGGCGCTGGCCGCACGCGGCCCCGGACCGGTCCGGCGGGCTCTAAGCTGGCTTGGTCTGGCACGGCGATGAAGTCCGTTTTCACCACCACGCTGAGGAGGCGTACTCGAGCATGAGGGTTGTCCTGGCCGGCGGCGGGACCGCTGGACACATCGAGCCGGCGCTCGCCCTCGCCGACGCGCTGCGCCGCGAGGATCCGAGTGTCCAGATCACCTGCCTGGGCACCGAACGGGGTCTGGAGACCCGGCTGGTCCCGCAGCGGGGCTACGAGCTGGCCCTGATCCCGCCCGTGCCGCTGCCGCGCACGCTGACCCCCCGGCTGCTGACCGTCCCCGGGCGGCTGCGCGGGGCGATCAACGCGGCCGCCGCCGTGCTGGACCGGGTGCAGGCCGACGTGCTGGTCGGGTTCGGCGGCTATGTCGCCACCCCCGGCTACCTGGCCGCCCGCAAGCGCCGCATCCCGATCGTCGTGCACGAGGCCAACCCCCGGCCGGGCCTGGCCAACCGGCTCGGCGCGCGGTTCACCGAGCACGTCGCCGTCTCGCACCACGACACGCCGCTGCCGCACGCCCGGTTCGTCGGGATCCCGCTGCGCCGGGAGATCGCCACCCTGGACCGGCTGGCGATGGGCGACAAGGCCCGCTCCTACTTCGGGCTGCTGCCGGACCTGCCGACGCTGCTGATCTTCGGCGGCTCGCAGGGCGCCCGCTCGCTCAACCGGGCCGCGGTGGCCTGCGCCCCGGCGTTCCGCGCCGCCGGCATCCAGGTGCTGCACATCGTCGGGCCCAAGAACACCGAGGAGCCCGAGCCGGCCCGCGGCGGCCCGCAGTACGTCACCCTGCCCTACTGCGACCGGATGGACCTGGCGTACGCCGCCGCCGACATGGCCATGTGCCGGGCCGGCGCGATGACCTGCGCCGAGCTGGCCGCGGTGGGCCTGCCGGCGGCGTACGTGCCGCTGCCGCACGGCAACGGCGAGCAGCGGCTGAACGCCGAGCCGATCGTGGCCGCCGGCGGCGGGCTGCTGGTCGACGACGCCGAGCTGAGCCCGGAGTGGATCCGGGGCAACCTGCTGCCGGTGCTGGGCGACCCGGCCCGGGTGGCGCAGATGTCGGAGGCCGCCGCGCAGATGGGCCGCCGGGACGCCGACATGGCGCTGGCCGGGCTGGTCCGCGAGGTCGTGCGGGGAGCACGGGCCCGATGAGCGGCGCCGCCCGGCCCGGCGCCGCCGGCGAGGCGATGCGGCACGTCCACTTCATCGCGATCGGCGGGGCGGGCATGTCCGGGATCGCCCGGATCATGCTGCGCCGCGGGATCACCGTGTCCGGCAGCGACGCCCAGGACTCGGCCATGCTGGCGCAGCTGGCCGGGCTGGGGGCGCGGGTGTTCGTCGGGCACTCCGCCGAGCACCTCGGCGACGCCGACACGGTGGTGGTGTCCACCGCCATCCGCGAGACCAATCCCGAGCTGCGGGCGGCGCGCGAACGCGGCCTGCGGGTGCTGCACCGTTCCGAGGCGCTGGCGGCGCTGATGGCCGGGCGGCGGGCGGTGGCGGTCGCCGGGACCCACGGCAAGACCACCACCACCTCGATGCTCACCGTGGTGCTGCAGCACGCCGGAGCCGACCCGGCCTACTGCATCGGCGGGCAGCTGGTCACCACCGGCCTCGGCGCCGACGACGGCACCGGCGACGTGTTCGTGGCCGAGGCCGACGAGAGCGACGGGTCGTTCCTGCGCTACACCCCGCAGATCGCGGTGGTCACCAACGTGGAGGCCGACCACCTCGACAACTACGGGGCGTTCGAGCAGGTCAAGGAGAACTTCCACCGGTTCGTGCGGCGGGTGGCGCCGGACGGTGCGCTGGTGGCCTCCGCCGACGACCCGGTGGCCCGCGAACTGGCCGGCGCCGCCCGCGAGCGGGGGCTGACCGTGGTCTCCTACGGCGAGGCCGCCGACGCCGACCTGCGCATCACCGCCTTCACCCCGCGCGGGCTCGGCTCGCGGTTCGAGATCGAGGGGCTGGGCGAGGTGACCCTGGAGGTGCCGGGCCGGCACTACGCCCACAACGCCACCGCGGTGGTCGCCGTCGCTCGGCTGCTGGGCCACGACTTCACGGTGGTGCGGGAGGGGCTGGCCTCGTTCGCCGGGTCGATGCGCCGGCTGGAGCGCAAGGGCGAGGCCGCCGGGGTGCAGGTGTTCGACAGCTACGCCCACCACCCGACCGAGCTGACCGCCGACCTGCAGGCCACCCGCGAGTACCTCGGGCAGCTGCCCGGGGAGGGACGCATCGTCGCGGTGTTCCAGCCGCATCTGTACAGCCGGACCCGGTTCTTCGCCGCCGAGTTCGGCCGGGCGCTGGGCCTGGCCGACGTGGCGGTGGTGCTGGACGTGTACGGGGCGCGCGAGGACCCCGAACCCGGGGTGAGCGGCCGGCTGATCGCCGACGCCGTTCCGGACGGCACGCGGGTCGAGTACGTGCCCGACACCGCCGACGTGCCGGAGGTGGTGGCCGGGCTGGCCCGTCCGGGCGACCTGGTGCTCACCCTCGGCGCCGGCGACGTGACCAAGCTGGGTCCGCTGATCCTGGAGCGGCTCGGCTGATCACGGCGTGGGTCCCCGACAGCACGGCCGGTTCGGGTCATCATCGAGATCTATGGCACAGACTCAGGCGAGGCGAGGACGCGCCGCGGCCCCGGCGGCCCAGGACGGCCGCCGGCCGCGGTGGCGGCCCATCGGGGTGACCCTGCTGGTGCTGGCCCTGCTGGCCGCCGCGACCTGGGTGCTGCTGGGCTCCCGGCTGCTGGTGGTCCGGCAGGTCGAGGTGTCCGGGACGGAGCTGGTGCGGCACGACCGGCTGGTGGCCGCGGCCGGGGTCCGGCTGGGCCTGCCGCTGGCCCGGCTGGACACCGACGAGGTCCGCGCCCGGGTGCAGCGCATTCGCGAGGTGGAGTCGGCGACGGTGCGGCGGGTGTGGCCGGGCACGGTGCGGATCGAGGTGCGCGAGCGGGTGCCGCTGGTGGCGGTCGAACGGGCCGGGCGGTTCTGGCAGATCGACCGGTTCGGGGTGACCGTCACCGAGTCGGCGCAACGGCCCGCGGCGCTGCCGGTGCTGAACGTCGCGGCCCCGCGGCCCGGCGATCCGGCCACCGACGCGGCGCTGCGGGTGGTGCAGGAGCTGCCCGAGCGGCTGGCCCGCCGGCTGACCGCGGTGGACGCCCCCAGCCCCGAGTCGGTGACGCTGCGGCTGGCCGCCGCCGACGGCGCCGGGCCGCTCACCGTGGTGTGGGGGCCGCCCGGCCGGGCCGAGGAGAAGAGCCGTCTGGTGGAGGCGCTGCGCCGGACCCCGGCGGGACGGTCGGCGCGCACCATCGACGTCAGCTCGCCCGAGGTGGTGACCACCAGGTGAACGCACCGGGCCCCGGTACGCAAAGGATCACATCCGGGATCGGGTGCGCCGCGCGAGTCGGCGGGAATGGGTGGCGCGGTATGGGGCAGTCTTGGAGGATCGCATGCGCGCCGGGCGGGTGCGCCGTGCCGTGGAGGGGAGGGGACCGGGTGATCGACCTGGAGCGCAGCCGGACGAGCCGTACCGGCCGGGGCAATCCGGCCGGGCCCGGTCCAGTGCGACACGCCGGTGCACTCGAGGGGCGGTTAGTTGACCCTGGCGGTGACCCGCCCCTACTGTCCGTATCAGCCTTCAGGTTGACATAAGTCTAACCCTCAACTTGAGGGTGAGGGTTGACGGACGGCCTCGGGCACCCCAGCCACAGTTCAACAAGACCAGGTCAGTACCATCGCGCGGGCCGGCGCGCGGCTTCGGCCGCAGGCGTGTCGGCCGGCCGGACTCAACGAGCGGAAAGGCCCCTCGTCGTGGCAGCACCGCAGAATTACCTCGCGGTCATCAAGGTCGTCGGGATCGGCGGCGGCGGCGTCAACGCCGTCAACCGGATGATCGAGGAGGGCCTCAAGGGCGTCGAGTTCATCGCGATCAACACCGACGCCCAGGCGCTGCTGATGAGCGATGCCGATGTCAAGCTCGACGTCGGCCGCGAGCTCACCCGCGGACTGGGCGCCGGCGCCAACCCCGACGTCGGCCGCAAGGCGGCCGAGGACCACCGCGAGGAGATCGAGGAGGTCCTCAAGGGCGCCGACATGGTCTTCGTGACCGCCGGCGAGGGCGGCGGCACCGGCACCGGCGGCGCCCCGGTGGTGGCCAACATCGCCCGGTCGCTGGGCGCGCTGACCATCGGCGTGGTCACCCGGCCGTTCAGCTTCGAGGGCAAGCGCCGGGCGATGCAGGCCGAGGCCGGCATCGAGACCCTGCGCGACGAGGTCGACACCCTGATCGTCATCCCCAACGACCGGCTGCTGTCGATCTCCGACCGCCAGGTCAGCGTGCTGGACGCGTTCAAGGCCGCCGACCAGGTGCTGCTGTCCGGTGTGCAGGGCATCACCGACCTGATCACCACCCCGGGCCTGATCAACCTGGACTTCGCCGACGTCAAGTCGGTGATGAGCGGGGCCGGCTCGGCGCTGATGGGCATCGGCTCGGCGCGCGGCGACGACCGCAGCGTGGCCGCCGCCGAGATGGCCATCTCCAGCCCGCTGCTGGAGGCCAGCATCGACGGCGCGCACGGGGTGCTGCTGTCCATCTCCGGCGGCTCGGACCTGGGCCTGTTCGAGATCAACGAGGCGGCCCAGCTGGTGTCCAACGCCGCCGCCCCGGACGCCAACATCATCTTCGGCGCGGTCATCGACGACGCCCTCGGCGACGAGGTCCGGGTGACCGTGATCGCCGCGGGGTTCGACGAGGGACGCCCTACTAAGCCGGCGCCGGAGCCGGAGACGGCCCGCAGGATTCCGGCGTCGGCGACCCGCCCGAACACCCCGCCGCAGAACCCGATCCCGACCCGGGTCGGGCGTTCGGACTCCGCTCCGGCCGCCCCGCAGCAGTCGGTGGCCCAGGCCGCCGCGGCCCCCGCCCCGGCGCAGCCCGCCCCGGCGCCCGCCCCCGCGCGGCAGGAGCGGTCCGACTCCGGAGACGACGACCCGGCCTCCGGGGAACGCTCCGGCGACCCCGCCCCGGCCAAGAACACCCCCACCGCCTCCGGCAACGCCCCGTCGTCCGCCGGACCGGCCAAGCCGGAACGCGAGTCCGGTGCCGCCGAGCGCGAGCCCGGCGCCGTGACGCCGCCCCGTCCGCGTCCGGCCGCCGACCAGAACCCGCCGCGGGTGCCCGCGGGGGACGGCGACGGCGGCCCGTCGTCCGGCCCGCGCCGCCGCCCGGTCGTCTTCGACGAGGACGACGACCTCGACGTCCCCGACTTCCTGAAGTAGGAGGCCGGCCGGGATGGGCCTCGCAGGCTCCGTGCGCGCCCGCCGCGACGAACTGGCGGCCAACCTGCGGACGGTGCGGGAACGGATCGCCGCCGCCTGTGCCGCGGCCGGCCGGGATCCGGCGGAGGTCACGCTGGTCGCGGTCACCAAGACGTTCCCCGCCTCCGACGTCCGGCTGCTGGCCGGACTGGGCGTCGCCGACGTCGGCGAGAACCGCGACCAGGAGGCCGCGGCCAAGGCCGCCGAATGCGCCGACCTGCCGCTGACCTGGCATTTCGTCGGTCAGCTGCAGACCAACAAGGCGCGTTCGGTGGCCGGGTACGCCGACGTGGTGCACTCGGTGGACCGGGCCAGGCTGGTGACGGCGCTGTCGTCGGCGGCGGTGCGGGCCGGCCGGACGCTGCGCTGCCTGGTGCAGGTCTCGCTGGACGAACGCCCGGGCCGGGGCGGCGCCGCCCCCTCCGAGGTGCCGGAACTGGCCGACCTGATCGCCGCGTCCGACGGCCTGGAACTCGGCGGCGTCATGGCGGTCGCCCCGCTGGGCGCCGACCCCGCCCCGGCGTTCGCCCGCCTGGCCGGCGTGGCCGAGCGGCTGCGCGCCGCGCACCCCTCCGCGACGGTGATCTCGGCCGGTATGAGCGGGGATCTGGAGCAGGCCGTCGCGTGTGGCGCGACACACGTGCGGATCGGTACGGCGTTGCTCGGCGGCCGAGGCGCAATCGTCAGGTAATGTCCCCACAGTGGCACCTGCCCGGGGAGGGGCCACCGACGGTCACTGCCGGAGCAGCGGCGTCCGCCAGGCGCGGCACCAACAGGACGACGGAGGGGCGTATGGCCAGCGCGATGCGCAAGATGGCGGTCTACCTCGGCCTGGTTGAGGACGACCGCTACGACGACAAGTACGACGACTACGACGAGTACGACGTCTACGACGACGAGGCGGTCGAGCCGGCCGGGCGGCGTCGGCCCGAGGATTCCGGCGGTCAGCTTACCCGAGCCGAGGAGACCACGGACCGCGATCGCGATCATCACGTGCCGTCGGCGGACGGGCGACGCTCCGTGGCGCTCTACGAGTCGGGTTCGTCAGATCTCGCGCGCATCACTACTCTGCATCCGAGGACCTACAACGAGGCCCGGATCATCGGGGAGCACTTCCGCGAGGGCACCCCGGTGATCATGAACCTGACCGAGATGTCGGACAGCGACGCCAAACGACTGGTCGACTTCGCGGCGGGTCTGATATTCGGCCTGCACGGGAGCATCGATCGTGTTACCAACAAGGTGTTCCTGCTGACCCCGGCCAACGTCGAGGTGACGGCCGAGGACAAGGCCCGGATGGCAGAACGAGGATTCTTCAACCAAAGCTGACGCCCACATGTGAGAGTGTCCGTGAACATCGTCGCGTCCGTGTTGACCACGGTGCTGTGGATCTTCCTCCTGTTCCTGATCGGGAGGATGGTCCTCGGTTGGGTGCAGGTGTTCGCCCGATCGTGGCAGCCCCGAGGGTGGGTGCTGGTGATCGCCGAGATCACCTACACCGTCACCGATCCGCCGCTGAAACTGCTGGGGCGCTTCATACCGCCGGTGCGGCTGGGTAACTTTGCACTGGACCTGAGTTTCATGGTGCTCTTCTTCGTGGTCTACATCATGATCATCATCATCGGGGGCTGATCGCAATGATCATCTTCGCGATGGGGCTCTGATCGGATACCGTCCCTTTGGGACAGACTCCAAGCGCGCCAAGGAGACGACATGCCGCTCACTCCCGCCGACGTGCGGAACAAGCAGTTCAGTACGACCCGGCTCAGGCCGGGCTATGACGAGGAAGAGGTCGACGCCTTCCTCGACGAGGTCGAGGCCGAGCTCGACCGGCTGATCCAGGAGAACGAGGAGCTGCGCGCCAAGCTGGCCGAGTGCCTGCGCGGCAAGGTGCCGGCGATGGCCGCCCCGATCGTGGAGCCCAAGCCGGACCTGGCCCCGGTGCCCGAGCCGCCGCGCCCCGAGCCCAAGCCCGAGCCGGAGCCCGCGCCCCTCGGCGCGCTCGGCGCCCCCGCCCCCAGCGGCGAGGACAACATGGACACCGCCGCCCGGGTGCTGGCGCTGGCGCAGCAGACCGCCGACCAGGCGATCGCCGACGCCCGCCGGGAGGCCGACGAGACGCTGGGCCGTGCCCGCCGCGAGGCCGAGGAGATCGTCGGCAAGGCCCGCCGCCAGGCCGACCAGATCGTCAGCGAGGCCCGCTCCCGCGCCGAGGCGCTGGACCGCGACGCCCAGGACCGGCACCGCCAGGTGATGGGCTCGCTGGTGCAGCAGCGCGAGGAGCTCGAGCGCGAGGTCGACAACCTGCGCGCGTTCGAACGCGAGTACCGCAGCAGGCTCAAGGTCTATCTCGAGGGCCAGTTGCGCGAACTGGAGATCGGCGCCACCGAGGGCGGACCGTTCGGACCGGGACAGCCGGGTCCCGCGACAGGCCCGCAGACCGGGCCCCAGCAGGTCATCCAGCACCCCGAGAACCGCAACGGACAGCCGCAGCCCGCACCCGCCGCCACCGGCCCCACGCCGTTCGCCCCGCCGGCCGAACCCGCCCAGCACGCCCAGCACTCCACCACGGGAGCTTTCCACACCGCTGACAACCCGCCGCACGACAGGCGTTGAATCCCGGTCCCAGAGCGGTAATGTCGTGGTCGCCGCACGCGTACGGCAGCGAGGCCGTCCGCGCGGTGCCGTAGTGATCGGCGGTGGCCCAGGCGCCCCGAGCGACCGGTAGAGAGAAGGACCCTGTGATCATCCTGAGCGGTGTCCTCGTGGTGGTGGCCATCGGCCTGCTCGTCGCGGGCCTGGTGGCCGGACGCGACGCCGAGGCCGAGGTGCTCGGCCTGGAGACGCTGACGGTGCTCTACATCTCGATCGCGGTGAGCATCGTGTCGGCGCTGTGCCTGGCCATCGGGGTCTTTCTGCGGCGCAGGGAGCTGCTGGGCATCGGCGCGTCCCCGCGTGCCGGCCGCAAGGGTTCCGAGCGCAAGGGCGGCAAGGGCAAGGGCAGGGCCGAGCGGGCCAAGGCCCCGGCGTCCGCCCCGGCAGGAGCAGGCGGCGCCAAGCCCGCCGCGGCCGCCGGCCGTCCCGCCCGGGTGCCCGACGAGGCGCTGGTGCACGTGGTCCCCGGCCGCAAGCGCTACCACCTGAGCACCTGCCGGCAGGTCGCCGGCCGTGACACCGAGGAGCTCACCTACGTCGAGGCCCGTGAGGAGGGCTTCACGCCCTGCACCGCCTGCATGCCCGACACCGCCCTGGCGGCGCGCGCCGCGGCGTCGGGCCCCTCCGGCGGCAAGCAGGGCAAGCAGGCCGAGACCGCCGACAAGGCCGGCACGGCGGCCGAGCACTCCGCCTCCTCCGCCAAGGACGCCTCCGCCGGTGGCGCCACCGCGGTCCTCGACAAGCCCGCGGCCCCGCCCGCGCCCGCTCCGGCACCCGCGGGAACGGTCCCGTCCGCCTGGTCCGCCCCCTCCGTCGACCCGGACGCCAAGACCGCCCCCGTCCCGGTCCCCGAGCAGTCCCGCCCGGAGGAGCCGCCCGCCGAGTCCTCCTCGGGGGACCCCGAGGTCCGCATCCTCAGCGGCACCAAGCGCTACCACAGCAGCAACTGCGCGCTGATCGAGGACATCGGCGACGACACCGAGGAACTGGAGTCCCTCCCCCTCTCGGAGGCCCGGTCCCGAGGCTGCACTCCCTGCCTGGTTTGCCAGCCCGACAAGGCCCACGCCTGACCACGCCGGATCCCCGTCGGCGTGACCCTGCACGGCCCGCAGACCACCGCATCACCGGCCGCAGATGCCCGCACGGCCGGGCTTGGCCGCTTCACGGAACGCGGCCAGGTCTTCGGCGAGGAGTTTCCGGTCCCGTGACCCCGCACATGACGGGGGCATCGCGATCGACGGCCCCGCCGAGAACCCCGCCTCATCCCCGTTGACGTCCGCGTCGCCACCGGCCTTCCCGGCATGGCGACGCGCCGGTCCCTTGACCCGGCCGTCGATCTCATGGCCGGACTGCCCCACCCCGGGCGATGGGGGTCATTCCCGTTCGATGTCCACGCCGCCGAAGATGGCCGCGCCGGTGAAGCGGATGACAGGGGCGTCGGGGGAGAGGACGTCCTCCTCGGGAACGGAGACACCGCCGAAGACGGCGGAGATGGCGTTCTCGACGCGGACGCCCGGGGGGACCTTGACCGAGACTCCGCCGAACAGGCAGGTGACGTTCAGGGTCACGGTGCGCTGGCTCAGGACGGCGGTGCGGAAGTCCAGGTCGACGCCGCCGAAGACGGCCAGCACGGTGGTGGTGGGCTCGACCAGCCAGCGGCCCCTGCGGTCGGCTCCGCCGAAGACGGCCACGATGCTCGCGGACTCCCGGCGGGGGGCCGGGAGGGCGGCGTCCTTGGTGAGGTTGACCCGGGGTTCGGGGGCGGGCTCGCCGGGCGCGGGGAGGTCGGCGACCAGGGGCTCCAGGTCGGCGTAGGTCTTGGCCCGGTAGAGGGCGTCGATGCGCTCGGCGTGCTCGTCGGGGGTGATGCGGCCCTCGGCGAGGGCCTCGCGGAGGCGGTCGGCGACGCGATCGCGGTCGGCGTCCGACGCCCGCAGCGCCGCGGCCCGCCCGCCGGATTCGCCGGCGGGCGGGACCGCGGGACGCGCGTCGGCCGTCGCGGAAGGCTCAGAGACGTTCACGACAGCCATCATCGCAAACGCGATACATCGCGACAATGGCCCCGGTGGATCATTCCGCCTTGCGGAGGCTGAACGCCAGGCCCAGATCCTCGTCCCGGTGGACCGGCAGCGGCCCGTCCGGCTCGCCCTCGGCGATCCGGACGGCGAGGACCTCGGCGGCGATCTGCGCGTCGTGCGCGCGCAGCGCCTCGGCCAGGTCGGCGGCGGTGGCGCCGTCGGCCCGCCACCACAGCTCGATCCGGTCGGTGACCTCCAGCCCGGTGGCCTTGCGGGCCTCCTGGACCAGCCGGATCACCTCGCGGACCAGCCCGGCCCGGCGCAGCTCGGGGGTGATCTCCAGGTCCAGCGCGACGGTCTCCGCGGCGGCGCTCTCCACCGCCCAGCCGCTGCGGGGCCGTTCGGTGACGATCACGTCGTCGGGACCGAGCACCACCTCGCCGACCTCCGGCACCTGCAGGGCCACCGAGCCGTCCGCGCGCAGCGCGGCGACCAGCCCGGCCGCGTCCGCCCCGGTGACCGCCTTGGCGACCTTGGGGGCGTCCTTCTTGTAGCGGCCGCCCAGCGCCCGGAAGTTCGGCTTGACCTCGTACTCGACCAGGTCCCCGCCGATCGCCGACAGGTCCTCGAAGTGCTCGACGTTCAGCTCGTCGGCGATCTGCGCGCGCAGCTCGGCCGGCAGCGCCGCCCAGCCCGGCGCGCCCACCAGCGCCCGGCCGAGCGGCTGGCGGGTGCGCACCCCGCTGGAGGCGCGGGCCGCCCGGCCCAGCTCGACCAGCCGCCGCACCAGCGCCATCCGCTCGGTCAGCTCCTGGTCCAGCAGCTCGGCGCGGACCCGCGGCCACTCGGCCAGGTGCACCGACTCCGGCGCGCCCTCGGGGCGGATGACGTCCCACACGTAGTCGGTGACGAACGGCACGATCGGCGCCATCAGCCGGGTCAGGGTCTCCAGGCACTCGTACAGCGTGGCGAACGCCGCCGCGCCGTCCGGGGTGTCCGGGCCCTCCCAGAACCGCCGCCGCGACCGCCGCACGTACCAGTTGGACAGGTCGTCGACGAACTCGGCGAGCCGCCGCCCCGCCCGGGCGGTGTCGAACGCCTCCAGCGCCGCGTCCACCTCGCCGACCGTGCGGTGCAGCTCGGCCAGCGCCCAGCGGTCCAGCAGCGGCCGGTCCGCCGGCGCGGGCGCCTCGCCCATCCGCTCCGGCGTCCACGCCCCCTTCCCGTTGGAGGCCGCCGCGTTGCTGTAGAGCACCAGGAACGAGGCGGTGTTCCAGTACGTCAGCAGGACCTTGCGGACGATCTCCTCCAGCGCCGCGTGCCCCACCCGGCGGGCCGCCCACGGCAGGCCGCTGGCCGCCATGAACCAGCGCAGCGCGTCGGCGCCGTGCCGGTCCATCAGCGGGATCGGCTCCAGCACGTTGCCCAGGTGCTTGCTCATCTTGCGGCCGTCCTCGGCCAGGATCAGCCCCAGGCACAGCACGTTCTCGTAGGAGGACCGGCCGAACACCAGCGTCCCCACCGCCATCAGCGAGTAGAACCAGCCGCGGGTCTGGTCCTGCGCCTCACAGATGTACTGGGCGGGGTAGTAGGCCTCGAAGACCTCCTTGTTGCGGTGCGGCGCCCCCCACTGGGCGAACGGCATCGACCCCGAGTCGTACCAGGCGTCGATCACGTCCGGGACCCGCCGCGCCTGCTTGCCGCACTGCGGGCAGGCGAACGTCACCTCGTCCACGTACGGCCGGTGCGGGTCCAGGTCCGACACGTCGCGCCCGGCCAGCTCGCCCAGCTCGGCCAGCGAGCCGACGGCGGTGACGTGGTCGTCCTCGCACAGCCACAGCGGCAGCGGGGTGCCCCAGTACCGGCTGCGCGACAGCGACCAGTCGACGTTGTTGCGCAGCCACTCCCCGTACCGGCCCTCCTTGACGGTCTCGGGGAACCAGTTGGTGCGGGCGTTCTCCGCCAGCAGCTGCTCCTTGATCTGCGTGGTCCTGATGTACCAGGCGGGCAGCGCGTAGTAGAGCAGCGGCGTGTGGCAGCGCCAGCAGTGCGGGTAGCTGTGCTCGTAGTTCTCGTCGCGGAACAGCAGCCCGCGCTCGGCCAGGTCCCTGCGCAGCGTCTTGTCGGCGTCCTTGAAGAACGTCCCCCCGACCAGCGGGACGTCCGTCTCGAACCGCCCGTCCGGCCGGATCGGGTTGACCACCGGCATCCCGGCGGCCCGGCATGCGGTGAAGTCGTCGGCGCCGAACGCCGGCGCCATGTGCACCAGCCCGGTGCCGTCCTCGGTGGTGACGAACTCGGCGGCGATCACCCGGTGCGCGTCCGGGATGTCCACCAGCTCGAACGGCCGCCGGTAGGTCAGCCCCACCAGCTCGGTGCCGGCCAGCCGCTGGACGGCCTCCCAGCCCTCGCCCAGCACCGCCTCGAACAGCGGCTCGGCCACCACCACCGACTCGGCCCCGTTGGTGGCCACCAGGTACGTCACGTCCGGGTGCACGGCGACCGCGGTGTTGGACACCAGCGTCCACGGCGTGGTCGTCCACACCAGCAGGCTGGCGCGCCCGGCCAGCGGCCCGGAGGTCAGCGGGAACCGCACCGTCACCGACGGGTCCACCACCGTCTCGTAGCCGCCCGGCTGGCCCAGCTCGTGGTCCGACAGCGGGGTCCCGCAGCGCGGGCAGTACGGGCTGATCCGGTGGTCGCGGACCAGCAGGCCCTTGTCGTGGATGACCTTCAGCGACCACCACACGGCCTCGATGTACTCGGGGTCCATGGTGCGGTACGCCTGGGACATGTCGACCCAGTAGCCCATCCGCTCGGTCATCGCCTCGAAGGCGTCCACGTGGCGCAGCACCGACTCGCGGCAGCGCGCGTTGAACTCGGCGACCCCGTACCGCTCGATGTCCTGCTTGCCGGTCAGGCCGAGCTCCTTCTCCACCGCGACCTCGACCGGCAGGCCGTGGCAGTCCCACCCGGCCTTGCGGGGCACGTGGAAGCCCTTCATGGTCTTGAACCGGGGGAAGACGTCCTTGAACACCCGGGCCTCGACGTGGTGGACGCCGGGCATGCCGTTGGCGGTCGGCGGACCCTCGTAGAACATCCAGGTCGGGCCCTGGGCGGTGCGTTCCAGCGAACGCTCGAAGACCTTGTTCTCCTGCCAGCGGCGCAGCATCTCCCGCTCCAGGGCGGGCAGATCGACCTGCGCGGGCAGCGCCCTGAACTGACGGCTCACTGCGGGAACCTCCGGTGCGACACGAAAACCCGTCATGTAGGACCGGAGGGACGAGGCGCGCCGATTCCGCGGCCCCGCGGTACCACCCTCCCTTGACCGCGCCCGAGGGCACGGCCCACTTCATTTGGCCTCTCGGCTGCCGGGTCTACTGCACCCCTGGGGATGGTTCTTCCGGCGGCTCCGGGGTGATCAGACCGCCGGGCACGCCTCCGGGCTCGCACCGTCCCCGGATCGCTCATGGCTGCGTTCGGCGGCAGGTGTCCCCATCACTGCCCTGCCTGTGAGACTTGCCGTACAGCAGACGATACTGCACCGGCGGAGCGGAACTCCTCCCGATTTCCCGCGCCGGGCGGCCCGTGGAGGTGACGGTGGCGGTACGGGTGGCGATCCGGGTGGGACCGGGGGCGTCGCGCACCAGGGTCGGCGGCGGCCACGGCGACGCGCTGGTGGTGAAGGTCACGGCGCGCGCCGTGGAGGGGAGGGCCACCGAGGCGGCGCTGCGCGCGGTCGCCGACGCGCTCGGCGTGCGGCGCCGGGACGTGACCCTGGTCAGCGGCGCGACCAGCCGCGACAAGGTGGTCGAGGTGGCCGGGGACGAGAGGGAGATCAGAGCAAAGATCGACGGGTTGCGGGGTTCGTGACGACCGCCCGATGGGCATATGCGGCCTGTTGCCCGTCGGTCGGGCAGTGTCGCGTAGAAGGAGATCCAAGGTGCCCGCAGTGCCCGCAGAGCAGACCAGCGCCGCAACGCCCGCGACGAAGAAGGGCCGGGCGTCCTCCGACACCGCGGCCAAGCGCCGCGGCGCGGCCGAGGGCGCCGGCCGGCACGCCGCCGCGCCGGCCGCCGAACTGCCGGTGCGCGGTGACGAGGAGCGCTGGACCGAGGCGGAGCTGGCCGAGGTGCGCACCCGGCTGGAGGCGGAGGTGACCGCGCTGGCGGCCGAGATCGCCGCCGCCGAGACGCAGATCGCCCAGGGCGACGCCAGCGAGGGCGCCGGCGACGACCAGGCCGACACCGGGGCCAAGACCTACGCCCGCGAGCACGAGATGGCGCTCGCCCACAACTTCCGTGACCTGCTGGCCCAGAACGAACGGGCGATCGAGCGGATGGACGCCGGGACGTACGGTATCTGCGAGTCGTGCGCCAAACCGATCGGCAAGGCGCGCCTGCAGGCCTTTCCTCGTGCGACCCTATGCGTACCATGCAAAACTCGCGAGGAGCGTCGCTGAACGACGCCCACAACCAGCCCGACGCGGCCGAGGGGACCGGCGGGTCCCCTCGGCCCCGCCGTATCGGCGTGCTGATCGCGGTGGCGCTCACCGCGCTGGCCCTGGACGCCGTCACCAAGGTGGTCGTGGTGGCGCGGCTGGAGGGCCGCACCCCCATCGAACTGCTCGGCGGCCTGCTCACCCTGCGGGTCACCCGCAACAGCGGGGCCGCCTTCTCCATCGGCACCGGGATGACGATCGTGTTCACCGTGATCGCCATCGCGGTGGTGGTCGCGATCCTGCGCACCGCCCGCAACCTGCGCAGCCTGCCCTGGGCGATCAGCCTGGGGCTGCTGCTGGGCGGCGCCACGGGTAACCTTGCCGACCGGCTGCTGCGCGCCCCCTCCCCCCTGAAGGGGCACGTGGTGGACTGGATCGAGCTGCCGTACTGGCCGGTGTTCAACCTGGCCGACTCGGCGATCGTGTGCGGCGGCGTCCTGGCGGTCCTGCTGGCCGCCCGGGGCCTGCAGCTCGACGGCACCCGGATCGGCGAGGACACCGGCGCCGAGGCCAGGGACGAGGCCCCGGACGGCCGGGACGCCGGCGACGGCGGCACGGATCGGCGCGGTGACGAAGACGAGGAGTGAGCGGGCAGCGATGGCGGACGTACGCAGCCTCCCGGTCCCGGACGGGCTCGAGGGTGAACGGGTGGACGCGGCGCTGGCCCGGTTGTTCGGGCTGTCGCGCAGCCGCGCCGCCGACATCATCGCCGCCGGGGACGTGCTGCTGGACGGGAGGACGGTCGCCAAGTCCGACCGGGTGCACGGCGGCGGCTGGCTGGAGGTGACGCTCCCGCCACCGCCCGCCCCGCCGCGTCCGGTGGCCGAGCCGGTGCCGGGGATGACGATCCTGTACGAGGACGACGACATCGTGGTGGTGGCCAAGCCGGTCGGCGTGGCCGCCCACCCCACCACCGGCTGGACCGGCCCCACCGTGCTGGGCGGGCTGCTGGGCGCCGGGCACACGGTGGCCACCAGCGGCGCCGCCGAACGGCAGGGCATCGTGCACCGGCTGGACGCCAACACCACCGGCGCGATGGTCGTCGCCAAGAGCGAGGTCGCCTACTCGCGGCTGAAGCGGGCGTTCAAGGAGCGCCGGATCGACAAGCGCTACCACGCGCTGGTGCAGGGGCACCCGGATCCGTTCCGCGGCACCGTGGACGCCCCGATCGACCGGCACCCCTCCGGGGACGGCCGGTTCGCGGTGGTCGCCGGGGGCCGGCCCTCGGTCACCCACTACGACACGCTGGAGGCGTTCCGGGCGGCCAGCCTGCTGGAGATCGACCTGGAGACCGGGCGCACCCACCAGATCCGGGTGCACATGGCGGCGATCCGCCACCCGTGCGTCGGCGACCTGCTGTACGGCGCCGACCCGACGCTGTCGGAGCGGCTGGGGGTGCGGCGGCAGTGGCTGCACGCGATCAGGCTGGGGTTCGAGCACCCGACCACCGGGGAGCAGATGGAGTTCGAGGCCCCCTACCCCGACGACCTGGCGCGTTCCCTGGAACTGGTGGCGGCCGAGTCCTGACCGGGGGTTCCGGCGGCCTCGCGCCGCCGGAACCCCGCCGGGATCACCGGCCCGGGGTATCAGGACGGCCGCGGCGCCGTGTGCGGGTGTCGTCCTCCATCTCGATGTGCTCCTTGCGGACCTCGCCGCCGACGCTCTCCTCCTCGGTGACCGTCTCCTTGGTGGCGCGCACCCGCTCGACCGGGGTGGTCTCCTTGGACACCACCGGGCGTTCCTCGTGCAGCACGACCTCGTGCTCGGCCTCGCTGATGTCAGGGCCGCTCATCGCCCGGTCGCGGTTCTCGTCGGTGATCGGCTCCCGCTCGATCCGCACCTCCTCGTGGCTGACCGGGACGGTCACCTGCTGCTCCTCGGTGACCACGTACTTGCGCAGCCGCACCCGGCCGGTCTCGTGGGTCTCCTTGCCGACCCGCAGCCGCTCCTCCGAACGGGTCATCGCGTCGTCACCGGTCTCCGTCCCGCGCCCCGGTCCCCGCTCCGGTCCGCGCGCGGACTCCCGAGCGGCCGCGGGACCGCCCGTGGCGGCCGCCGGACCCTCCCGGCCGGCCGCGCTCTGCTCGGCGCCCCAGTCGATGCCGTAGTACCGGTACAACTGCTGTTCCTCGCTCGCCGACAGGTGCCCGCCGGCGTCGACGTCCACGTTGGGCGCCTGCTTGATGAAATCCTTGTCGTATCCGGCCTCGACGTGGTCGCGCACCCACTCGGCGCGGCTGGTGGGCACGAACGTCTCCTTGGAGCCGAACATCCCGGTCTTGACGCACAGCCACTCGGGCCGGCCGGTGGCGTCGTCGAGGAAGACGTGCTTGACGTCGCCGACCCTGCTGCCGTGGTTGTCGTAGAGCGGATGGTCCAGCACCTGGGGAATCTGCTGTTCCGTGATCATGACTTGTCCTTTCCTCTCCTGGTCGGCGTACCGCAGAGGACCGGAAAGGACTCGCGCAATCACGGCAAATCCCGGCAAACCGGACAGAAATGTCGCTGGTCGGCGGGTCAGCCGGCCGGCAGCCGCAGCAGCGCGGCGGTGCCCGCGGCGACCGCCAGCACCACCAGGAACGGGGCGCGCAGCAGCAGCGCCGCCACCGCCGCCCCGAGCCCGGCCAGCCGCGGACCGTCCAGTTCCAGCGCCCGGCCGTCGGCGAGGGTCTGCACCGCCACCAGCGCGGTCAGCAGCGCGACGGGCACCAGTTCGGTGAACCGGCGCACCCGCGGGTCGGCCAGCACCCGCTGGGGGACGACCAGCCCGGTCAGCTTCAGCGCGTAGCAGCCCACTCCGGTGGCCAGCACGGCGATCCAGACGGCCATCGTCAGCCCTCCTCGCGTTCCGCGGCGGGGCGCGTCCCCGCCGTCCGCACCATCCCGGCCAGGGCCGCCACCGCGGCCAGCATCACCGGCACCCCGGGCGGCAGCAGCGGGGTGGCGGCGACCGCGACCACGATCGCCGCGACCGCCACGCGCGCCTCGGCGCGCCCGGAGGTCAGCCTCGGCCACAGCAGCGCCAGGAACGCCGCCGGGCCCAGCACGTCCATCCCGAACGCCTCCGGATCACCGATCCGGGCCGCGCCCAGCGCGCCGCCGAGGGTGCTCAGGTTCCAGACCGTGTACAGGCTGAACGCGGTGGCCCAGAACCCGGCGCGCGCCGACCGGGGGTCGGGCTGCGCGGTCGCCACCGCCGTCGTCTCGTCGATCACCACGTGCGCGGTGAGCAGCCGGCGGCGGCCGCGCACTCCCAGCAGCCCGGCCAGCCGCAGCCCGTACAGCCCGTTGCGGGCGCCCAGCAGCACCGCGCCGAGGGTCCCGGCGACCAGGCTGCCGCCGCCGCCGAGCACCCCGGCCAGCGCGAACTGCGACGCCCCGGTGAACGCCAGCAGGCTGAGCACGCAGGCCTGTGCCACCGACATCCCCGCGGTGACCGCCGCCGCGCCGAACGCCAGCCCGGACAGGCCCACCGAGATCCCCACCCCGAGCCCGTCGCGGACGGCCGACCGCGCCGCGGCGGACCCGGCGTCCCGTTCCGCGTCGCCGGCGGCGGTGCCGTCCGAGGCGGTCACCGGGCCTCCTCGGCGGCCTCCAGCCCGGCCTCGATCACCGCGTTCATGATCCGGGCCAGCCGCTCCGCGCCGAGCGCCGGGGCCCGCCGCGCCATCGTCTCCACGATCTGCCGTTCCCGCCGCCGGTCACGCCCGGCGAACCCGCCGACCGGCTTGAGCCGCTGCACCACCCCGGCCAGCTCGGTCCGCCGGGCCAGCAGCACCGCCAGCGCCGCGTCCACCTCGTCGATGGCCGCCCGGGCCTGCTCCAGCGAGCCCACCTCCGCGGGCCGGGGCAGCCGCACCGTCAGGTCGCCGCCGATCGCGTCCGCCGTCGCCATACCGTGTCCTCCGTTCGGCACGGGCCGGCGGAACGGGCGCCGGCCCAAAAAGAAAGAGCAGAGGCCCCGTGGGGAACTCTGCTCGGCCGGCTCCGGGATCGTCGCTCAGGGGGCGTCGACCGGCTCGTCCGGAGCCGGCGAGGTAAACCCGAAATAGCGTCGATCCACGGGCCCAGCCTAGGCAAACCCCCCGGCGTCCGCCAACTTCCGGGCGGTCCGTCTCATCCGACGAGACATGCCCGCCCGGCCGTCCGGGCCGGACGCCGACGTTGGGGAGGCGCCGTGACACGGTCCGCGCCCCATCTGGCGGTGATCGGCTTCGACCGCCCCGGCCAGGCCGCCGGGTTCCTGGCGGCGCCGGTCCGCCGGCGGCGCCGGGCGTCCGCTGACCGGAACGGGCCGGTCAGCGGGAGCGGGACGTCAGTCGCGGATGCCGAACAGCAGGCGCAGCGCGATCTCCATGTGGTCCAGGACCGGCTGCTCGACGTCGCCGATGTGCTCGATGAAGCGCTTGGGGGAGAACGGGCCCACGTCGTAGACCGCCGCGATGCCCTTCACGGGGGTGTCGATGCGGACGCTCAGCACCGTCTCGGGGACCTCACCGGGGTCCTTGATCGGCACCACCTGGATGCCGCGCAGATGGGGGATGAACACGTCGTCGAGGACGACGATGCCCGTCCGCTCGCGGTTAACGGTCTGCAGTCGCCACACCTGGCCGCGCTTCACGCCGCACCCGCGGCGGCGCCCCAGAAATCCGGGTCGCGGTCGGCCTCGATGGTGTGCAGCCAGTCGTCGTCGCCCAGCGCGCCCGCCCCGCCGAGCTGGGCCAGGGCGTCCTCCAGCAGCGCCTTGCGCACCGACTCGCCGATGAACAGCGACCTGGACACGCCGACCCGCTTGACGTGCGCATCCAGCATGCGCAGCTGAGCCGTGGGCAGTGACACGTTGATCCGCTCAGTCGCCATGTCCACAACACTAGTACACACCGAGCGTGTGTATCACCGGTGTGTACGGCCGTGTCGCGAAATGTTTCCCCGTGACGTGGGACACAGCGGGACGGAGGGGGTACAACGGCGGCGCGGGAACGGACGTTCCGGGGCGGGGCGGGCATCCGGAGTGTCGGGCGGCGGGCCGGTGCGGGGCGCGTTAGGCTCGCATCCACCGCGTCGTCCCGGGCCGTGAACCGGGGCGGCGGTCCTTCCCTCGGTCCGGTACAGACGACACGTGCCCGGCGGCACGTGCGCGGTCGCATGCACTAGGAGGCGCAGCGGGCATGAGCGACTCGTTCGTACATCTCCACGTACACACCGAGTACTCCATGCTCGACGGCGCGGCCCGGCTCAAGCAGATGTTCGCCGAGGTCGAGCGGCAGAAGATGCCGGCGGTCGCGATGACCGACCACGGCAACATGCACGGCGCCTACGACTTCTGGAAGCACGCCAAGGACGTCGGCGTGACCCCGATCATCGGGATCGAGGCGTACATGGCGCCCGAGTCGCGCTTCCACAAGAAGAAGGTGCAGTGGGGCGAGCCCTCCCAGAAGCGCGACGACGTCTCCGGCGGCGGCCTGATCAACCACAAGACGCTGTGGGCGCGGGACAAGACCGGCCTGCACAACCTGTTCAAACTGTCCTCGCGGGCCTACACCGAGGGCTTCGTGTTCAAGTACGCCCGGATGGACGAGGAACTGCTGGCCGAGCACGCCGAGGGCGTGATGGCCACCACCGGCTGCCCGTCCGGCAAGATCCAGACCCGGCTGCGGCTCGGCCAGTTCGACGAGGCGCTCAAGGCCGCGGCCACGTTCCAGGACATCTTCGGCAAGGAGAACTACTTCCTGGAGCTGATGGACCACGGGCTGGAGATCGAGCGCCGGGTCCGCGACGGGCTGCTGGAGATCGGCCGCAAGCTCGGCATCCCCCCGGTGGTCACCAACGACTCGCACTACACCCACGAGTCCGAGGCCGCCGCGCACGACGCGCTGCTGTGCGTGCAGGTCGGCAAGCAGTTGTCGGACCCCGACCGGTTCCGCTTCGACGGGTCCGGCTACTACCTCAAGACCGCCGAGGAGATGTACTCGATCGACACCTCCGACGCGTGGGTCGAGGGCTGCAGGAACACCCTGCTGATCGCCGAGCGGGTCGACCCGACCGGGTTCTTCGAGCACCGCAACCTGATGCCGCGCTTCCCGGTCCCCGAGGGCGAGACCGAGGCCTCCTGGTTCCGCAAGGAGGTCATGCGCGGCATGGACCGGCGGTTCCCCGACGGGTACGACGAGGAGCACCGCAGGCAGGTCGAGTACGAGATCGAGATCATCACCCAGATGGGGTTCCCCGGCTACTTCCTGGTGGTCGCGGACTTCATCATGTGGGCCAAGAACAACGGCATCGCGGTCGGCCCGGGCCGTGGCTCGGCCGCCGGGTCGCTGGCCGCCTACGCGCTGGGCATCACCGACCTGGACCCGCTGCCGCACGGGCTGATCTTCGAGCGGTTCCTCAACCCCGAGCGCGTGTCCATGCCCGACGTCGACATCGACTTCGACGAGCGCCGGCGCGGCGACGTGATCCGGTACGTCACCGAGAAGTGGGGCGCCGACAAGGTCGCCATGATCGCCACGTTCGGCACCATCAAGGCCAAGGCGGCCGTCAAGGACGCCGGGCGGGTGCTGGGCTTCCCGTACGCCCTCGGCGACCGGATCTCCAAGGCGTTCCCGCCCGCGGTGATGGGCAAGGAGATCCCGCTGTCGGCGATCTTCGACGACTCCCACCCCCGGCACGGCGAGGCCGGCGAGCTGCGCAAGCTGTACGAGGAGGACGGCGACGTCAAGCAGGTCCTGGACCTGGCGCAGGGCCTGGAGGGACTGATCCGCCAGTGGGGCGTGCACGCGGCCGGCGTGATCATGTCGGCGGAGCCGCTGACCGACCACATCCCGATCATGCGCCGGGACAGCGACGGGGCGATCATCACGCAGTTCGACTACCCGACCTGCGAGACGCTCGGCCTGCTGAAGATGGACTTCCTGGGCCTGCGCAACCTGACGATCATGGACGACGCGCTGAAGGCCATCAAGGCCAACAAGGGCGTCGAGATCGACCTGCTCAAGCTGCCGCTGGACGACTCCAAGACCTTCGAGCTGCTGGCCCGCGGCGACACCCTGGGGGTGTTCCAGCTGGACGGCGGGCCGATGCGGTCGCTGCTGCGGTTGATGAAGCCGGACAACTTCGAGGACATCTCCGCCGTCCTGGCGCTGTACCGGCCGGGCCCGATGGGCGCCAACTCGCACACCAACTACGCGCTGCGCAAGAACGGCCAGCAGGAGATCACCCCGATTCACCCCGAGCTGGAGGAGCCGCTCAAGGAGATCCTGGACACCACCTACGGCCTGATCGTCTACCAGGAGCAGGTCATGGCCATCGCGCAGAAGGTCGCCGGGTACACGCTCGGCGGCGCCGACCTGCTGCGCCGCGCGATGGGCAAGAAGAAGAAGGCCGAGCTGGACCGCCAGTTCGAGTTCTTCGAGAAGGGCATGAAGGACAACGGCTACTCCGACGAGGCCATCAAGGCCCTGTGGGACATCCTGCTGCCGTTCTCCGACTACGCCTTCAACAAGGCGCACACGGCCGGGTACGGGCTGGTGTCGTACTGGACCGCCTACCTGAAGGCCAACTACCCGGCCGAGTACATGGCGGCGCTGCTCACCTCCGTCAAGGACGACAAGGACAAGAGCGCCCTCTACCTCAACGAGTGCCGCCGGATGAAGATCACGGTGCTGCCGCCGGACGTCAACGAGTCCGACGCCGACTTCACCCCCAAGGGCGACACCGAGGTCCGGTTCGGCCTGTCGGCCATCCGCAACGTCGGCGACAACGTGGTGGAGGGCATCATCGCCGCCCGCCGCGACAAGGGCGCGTTCACCGACTTCAACGACTTCCTCAACAAGGTGCCCGCGCAGGTCTGCAACAAGCGCGTGGTCGAGTCGCTGATCAAGGCCGGCGCGTTCGACAGCCTGGGCCACCGGCGCAAGTCGCTGCTGATGATCCACGAGCAGGCCATCGACGCGGTCATCGACATCAAGCGCAAGGAGGCGATCGGGCAGGACTCGCTGTTCGGCGCGCTGGACGAGGGCGACGACGGCGCGGCGTTCTCGGTCGCCATCCCCGACGGCGAGGAGTGGGACAAGACCACCAAGCTGTCGTTCGAGCGGGAGATGCTCGGCCTGTACGTCTCCGACCACCCGCTGCTGGGGGTGGAGCACATCCTGGCCAAGGAGGCCGACACCTCCATCGCCTCGCTCACCGGCGACGGCGACGCCGACCGGCCCGACGGCCAGGTCGTCACCGTCGCCGGCCTGCTGTCGGGCCTGCAGCGCAAGGTCACCAAGCAGGGCAACTCGTGGGCGATGTTCCAGCTGGAGGATCTGGGCGGCTCCATCGAGGTGATGTGCTTCCCCTCGACCTACCAGCTGTGCTCCACGCTGCTGGCCGAGGACGCGATCCTGGTGGTCAAGGGCCGGCTGGACCGGCGCGAGGACGTCGCGAAGATCATCGCGATGGAGGTCACCCAGCCGGACCTGACGGTGAGCGAGTCGGGCGCGCCGCTGGCGGTCACCCTGCCGATCGGCCGGGTCACCCCGCCGGTGGTGGAACGGCTCAAGGAGGTCCTGACCACCCACCCCGGCTCCAACGAGGTGCACCTGCACCTGCAGAACGGCCCGCGCACCACGGTGGTCCGCCTGGACGACTCGCTGCGGGTGCAGCCCTCACCCGCCCTGATGGGCGACCTCAAGCAACTGCTCGGCCCGTCCTGCCTGCTGTGACCCCGCGAAGGTCCGGTGGCCGCCCGGGCGGCCACCGGACCTTCGGCGCGGACCCGGTTCAGCCGGCCGCCGGGCCCGCGGCGACCCGCGCCGACCACTCGGCCAGCCGGCCGTGCTCGTCGAAGACCGCGTGGGCGTGGCCGCCGCCGGGCAGCCGGGCCTCCAGCCCGCCGGGCGTCTCCCGGTACGGCACCCGGTGGTGGCTCAGCAGCCGGGCCAGGGTGAGCCGCGGATCGTGCGGGAACAGGGTGACGGCGTTGGTCACCAGCCGCGGCACCGGGATGGCGTCCCAGCCGGCCCGCGGCGTCTGCGGGTCGTCGACGTGCAGGTACGCCGAGCCGCCGTCGTACCCGGCGCCGATGTAGCCGCCCCCGCCCAGCAGCCCCCCGGCCACCACCGCGATCAGCTCGCCGCCGTGCCCGGCCGGGCCGTCGTACCAGGACAGGTCGATCTCGGGGGTGACCAGCTCCGGCACCCCGAGCCGCTCGCCGGCCTCGCGCACCGCCAGGGTCGGCCGCACCGCCGGATGGTCCTCGCCGAACTGCGGGTTGGCCCACCCCCACAGCCAGGTCTGCTCGCGCACCGCGTAGCTCCCCAGCAGCGACACCCGCACCGTGACGCCGCCGCTGGAGTAGGTCCGGGCGGTCAGGTCGGCGGTCCAGTCCTCGCGCGGCAGGAACTCCGCCAGCGTCTCCTGCTGCTGCAGGACCACCGCGGCCAGGGCCGCGCCGAGACGGTGGAAGGCGGGGCTGAACCCGGCCTGCGTCGGGGTGGGGGCGGACATGTCCGCACATTATCTCAGGACGGGTCGCGACCCGCCGCCCGCTCGGCGGACGGCCGCCCGGGACCTGCGGACCGGCGGGCGGCCGGACCGCCGGAGGCGCCCCGGTCACGGCGTTGACTGGATGTCCGGTCCAATGTCGCGGAATTTTTTCGGACGATTCGGCGCCTCTTGTCCGCGGGCCGAAATATGCCGCCGGACGTCCTCCGGAAAATCGGTCCACGGCCACCATTATTCGGTTGTCCTGGGACCGGGGGGATGGTTGTCCCGGGCGGCTCGGGACAATGTGCCCCCTCGCCCGGGACCCCTCCCACCTCCTGCTCTGAAAACTCTGGAGGTCCTGTCGCTTGCCGTTGCGTTTCCGGAAGGGGCGGAATGTTAACGGCATGCTAATTTCGCCGGACCGACTTCGATTCGGTGGCCTTGCGGTGGATTTCGTGGCTAGCATCCGCTGGTGCCGGGAAAGGCTCGTTCACCTGTTTCCGGTGTGCCGGGGTGGCTGCCACGGGGGCAGTGTGTGCCGGGGGAGGGGCCTTTGTCGTCTTTTTCGGAATTCATCGAGGACGCCTACACGCGGGCGGTGGCCGACGGGGACTGGCGCACGCTGGTGCCGCTCGGGCTGGCCGGCCTGCTGGTGTGGTCGCTGTGGATCTACCGGGTGGTGCTGTCGCGGCTGGCCAGGCCGATCGTCAACGACTTCCGCACCACGGTGTCGGTGGTGATCCCGTCCTACCGCGAGGATCCCGACATCCTGATGCGCTGCCTGGACAGCTGGCTGGCCCAGGACCCCACCGAGCTGATCATCGTGGTGGACGTGGGCGACGCCGAGTGCCAGCGCCGGCTGGCCACCGTCGAGGATCCCCGGCTGCGGGTGCTGGTGTTCGAGCACGCCGGCAAGCGCTCTGCGCTGGGCGTGGGCATCCGCGCCGCCAACTGTGAGCTGGTGGTCTTCGCCGACTCCGACACCTGGTGGCGGCCGGGACTGCTGGAGGCGGTGCAGATGCCGTTCGTCGACCCCGACGTCGGCGGGGTCGGCACCCAGCAGAACGTCTACCAGCGGCACACCAGCGTCTGGCGGCGGATCGCCGACTGGCTGGTCAACCTGCGCTACCACGACTACGTCCCGGCCATGGGCAGCAAGGGCGGGGTGGCCTGCCTGTCCGGCCGCACCGCCGCCTACCGCCGCTCGGTGATCCTGCCCGTGGTGGACAACCTGGAGAACGAGTTCTTCCTGGGCCGCCGCTGCATCGCCGGTGACGACGGCCGGCTCACCTGGCTGGTGCTGGCCTCCGGCTACAAGACGGTCCACCAGCCCACCGCGCGGGCGGTGTCGATGTTCCCCTCCTCGTTCCGGGCGTTCGTCAAGCAGCGGATCCGCTGGAGCCGCAACTCCTACCGGTGCTACCTGACCGCCCTGTGGAAGGGCTGGCTGTGGAAGACGCCGTTCGTCACCAAGGTGACCGTGCTGCAGATCCTGCTCACCCCGGTCACCATGGGCATCACGCTGGCGTACCTGCTGTTCAGCCGGCTGGAGCTCACCCCGCTGGGCGTCGGGCTGGCGGTGGGCTGGCTGCTGCTGGGCCGCGGCGTCCGGGGCTGGTCGCACCTGCGGCGCCACCCCGGGGAGATCTGGCTGCTGCCGCTGCTCACCCTGGTCGTCATCATGATCGCCCTGCCGATCAAGCTGTACGCGTTCGTCACGATGAACAAACAGGGGTGGCTGACCCGTACCTCGGACCAGGTCGGCGGCGCCGGGCAGACCGCCGCCACGCTGCAGGGAGCGGCCTGACATGGGCGGCGGGGCCGCCGGCGGCGGAGCCGGCCGCAGGACCCTCGCGGCGACGCTGACCCTGGGCCTGGTGGCCGTGCTTGGCGCGGGCGCGGCCACCGCTCACGCCGCTCCCGGGCCCACCGACGGGCCCGGGAGCGGCGTCACCCGGCCGGATCCGGCCACCGACGGGCCCGGGAGCGGCACCGTGACGCCGGACCCCGCCGAGGCCGAGCCGGGGGGATCGGCCGACCCGACCCCGGCCGAGGTCGGCGCGGTCGACCCCGCCGACGCCGCCCGGCAGGCCGCGCTGGTCGACCGGGAGGACCAGCGGATCATCCAGACCCGGGCGGTGCTGGCGGCGATGCTGCAGATCGGCGGGACCGAGTCGGGCCGCTGGAAGCAGCCGCAGATCTACGGCTCCGCGCACGGCAAGACCCTGGTGCTGCCCGAACGCGGCGACGGCGCCGCGTACACGATCAGGGACCTGGCGGCGGCCGGGGGCGGGAAGTACTTCCGGCGCCTGCCCGACGGGTCCTACCTGCTGGGCATCCACGTGTTCGTCGCCGACGGCGCCGAGCTGGTGCTGGAGAGCGGCGACCGGCCGCTGGTGATCAGGATGGGCAGCATCCCCGGCGCGTTCGCCTCCGTCGTCGGGTTCGGCGGCGTCGTCCGGATCATCGGCACCCGGCGCGCCCCGGTCACCGTCACCAGCTGGAACGCCCAGACCCGGCGGCCCGACACCCGGCCCGAGGACGGCCGCGCCTACATCCGCGCGGTCGGCGGCGAGTTCGAGATGGAGCACGCCCACGTCTCGCACCTGGGGTTCTGGAGCGGCCGCACCGGCGGCATCGCCCTCACCGGCACCGACCGGCCGACCAGCGCCGCCAAGCACCGCACCAAGGAACAGCGGCAGCAGGACAAGCGGCTGCGCATGCGGCGCAACCAGGAGGGCCAGGGCGGCGCCGGCGGCGGACCCGGGGACGTGGAGCTGGGCCCCGCCGGGCAGGGCGGCGGCACCGCCTCCCACGTGCCCGCCGAGGAGCTGGTGACCGGTTCCATCGAGAACAGCGCCATCACCGGCAACGCCTACGGGCTGTTCGTCTCCGGCTCCAACCAGACCCAGATCAGCGGCAACCGCGTCACCGGCAGCCTGGTGCACGGCGTGCTGCTGCACCGCTTCGTCAAGAACGCCACCGTCGAGAACACCACCGTCACCGGCAGCCGGGGCGACGGGTTCGTGCTGTCACGGGCCACCGAGAAGGTCCGGGTCGTCGGCTGCACCGCCGAGCGCAACGGCCGCAACGGGTTCACCCTCAACGGGCAGGCGCTGGCCGCCGGGCCGTCGGCGGCCGGCGAGCCGCTGAGCGACTTCGGCGACAGCTCGGTCAGCGGCGGCACCGCCCGCGGCAACGCCCGCTACGGCGTGGAACTGCTCGGCGGTCGCAAGCTGGCCGTGCAGGGCAGCCGGATCACCGGCGGCGACATGGGCATCGTGGTCCGCGCCGGGGCCGCCGACGTGCGGCTGTCCGGCAACACCCTGACCGGGCAGCGCCGGCACGGGATCGCGCTGCGCGACGGGGTCACCGGGGCGGCGGTCAGCGGCAACTCCATCACCGGCCCGGTCACCGGGATCTACCTGCGCTCCTCCACCGGGACCATCGTCGGCAACACCATCACCGTCGCCAGGGCGCCCAGGGCGCACGGCATCTCGGTGCTGGGCGACGCCGACGGCACCCAGATCACCAGCAACACCGTCCGCGGCTCCGGCACCAGCGCGGTGCACGTCTCCCGGGCGCACGGCGACGTGGAACGCGACGACAACGACCTGGACGGCTGGCACGACACCTCCACCCTCTGGATGAAGGCGCGGCGGTTCGTCAAGCCGATGAACCTGGTCTGGGCGGGCGTCTTCCTGCTGGTGATCGTCTCCATGGTGCGCTCCCGCGACGCCGGTCCCCGGCTGCGCCGCGGATCCCACCCGTACGCGCCCCAGCGCCGCCTGGACCACCGCCCCGCCCAGGTGCTGCAACGCCGTCCGCACCAGCCGTCCACGGGGGAGAGGGCCCTGACATGACCGACACGACCCGCCGGGAGGCGCCCCGGCGCCGCAGGCGGCGCCGGGCGCTGACGACCGTGCTGGTGCTGGCGCTGTCCGGCGGCGGCACCTACGCCTACCTGTCCTACGACCGCGCCGAGCCGACGCCCGGGGTGAACGACGTGGCGCCGCAGGACGCCCAGCAGCAGGCCACCCTGGTCGACCAGGAGGACCTGCGGGTCATGCAGACCCGGGCGGTGCTGTCCTCGGCGCTGGCGCGCGGCGGGGCCCGCGCCGCCCAGGTCCGCCAGCCGCACATCGCCAGCTCGGCCAACGGCCGCACCCTGGTGCTGACCGCCCGCAGCGCCCCCTACTACGTGGCCGACCTGGAACGCTTCGCGCAGGAGGACTTCCAGCGCCAGAGCGACGGGTCGTACCTGCTGAGCATCAACCTGTTCGTGGCGCACGGCGCCAAGCTGGTGCTGCAGAGCGCCACCGGGCCGCTGGACCTGCGGCTGTCCAGCGAGCCGGGCGCGTTCACCTCGATCGTGGGGTTCGGCGCCAGCATCCGCGTCAACGGGTCGGCGCAGAACCCGGTCCGCATCACCAGCTGGGACGCCCAGGCCGGCGCGCCCGACACCCGCGTCGCCGACGGCCGCGCCTACATCCGCGCCATCGGCGGCGAGCTGCGGATGCGCCACACGCACGTGTCCCACCTGGGGTTCTGGAGCGGCCGCACCGGCGGGATCGCGCTGACCGGCTCGGACCGGCCCAGCGACTCGGCCGAGGACGTCCAGAAGAACCGGTGGCGGCCGGAACGGCGCACCGTGCTGATGCCCGACGGGCGGCGCGAGACCACCGGCGGCGGTATGGACGCCATCGAGGTCGCCCCGGCCCGCGGCGGCGCCGGGACCGGCTTCCAGGTGCCGTCGGCCAACCTGGTCACCGGCGCCATCGAGAACAGCACCGTCACCGGGAACGCCTACGGGATCTTCATCACCGCCTCCAACCGGACCGGGATCCGCGACACCACCGTCACCGGCAGCCTGGTGCACGGGGTGCTGATGCACCGCTTCGCCCGCAACGCCACCATCGAGAACACCACCGTGCGCGGCAGCCGCGGCGACGGGTTCGTGCTGTCGCGGGCCACCGAGAAGGTCAGCGTCACCGGCTGCCTGGCCGAGGGCAACGGCGGCAACGGCTTCACCCTGAACGGGCTGCCGCTGGCCGAGGGGCCGTCGGCGTCCGGGGAGGCCACCGAGGGCTTCGGGGACAGCTCGGTGATCAGCAGCACCGCCCGCGACAACGGCCGGTACGGCATCGAACTGCTCGGCGGGGTGGACCTGGCGGTGCAGACCAGCCGGGTCGTCGGCGGCGACATGGGCATCGTGGTCGGCGACGGGGCCCGGGGCGTGCGGGTCTCCGGCAACGAGCTGACCGGGCAGCGCCGCCAGGGCATCGCCGTCCGCGACGGCGTGACCGGCGCCCGGATCAGCGGCAACATCATCCGGCAGACCCGCACCGGGCTGTTCGTCCGGGGCTCCAGCGCGCAGATCGACGGCAACACCGTGCACGCCGCCACGCTGCACGGCGTCAGCCTGGTCGGCCCCGCCGGCGGCACCCGGATCAGCGGCAACACCTTCGGCGGGGCCGGCCGCAGCGCCGTCGACCTGCTGCGCGCCACCGGCCCGGTGGACGCGCGCAACAACAACACCTGCGGCTGGCGCGACACCGCCGACCTGACGACGCAGATCAGGCGGATCGCCAAGCCCATGAACGTCATCTGGGCCGGGGTGTTCCTGCTGGTGGTGGTGTCCGCGCTGCGCTCGCGCAACGCCGGGCCGCTGATCGGCCGCCGCGGGGCGCACCCCTACGAGCGCCAGCGCCGCCTGGAGCACCGCCAGGCCGTCCCGCTGCCCACCCGGGCCGCCCGGACCGCCGCGGGCGCCGGCGAACGGCACGATGAGCTCAGCGGCGCGGGCACTCGATAGGGACGGGACCTCGATGACCGACAGGATCGATCTGAAGTTCGTCGCCGGGCTGCTGGTCGGCGCGCTGCTGATGGCGGGCCTGGTCGCCTGGCTGATGCGCGACGGCGACGGCGGCGACGAACGGCCGGCCGGAGCGAGCGGCCGGGCCGCGCCCGGCACCGGCGCCCCGCCGGCCGACGACGGGGGCGAGGGGGACGACGGCGGCGACGGCGGCGACGAGCCGTTCGCCCCGGCGGGCCCGCCACCGGCCCACCGGGTCCCGTCCGGGGAGGGGCGCATCGCCTGCCCCGAGCCGACCCGGACCGTCGAAAGCGCCGAGGACCTGCACGAGGCCCTCAGGACCGCCCGGCCCGGCGACACCATCCGGCTGGCCGACGGGACCTATTCCGGGAAATTCGTGGCGCGCGCCTCGGGGACCCCGCAGAAACCGATCCACCTGTGCGGCGGGCGCGGGGCGATCCTCGACGGCGGCGGCGTCAAGAAGGGCTACGGATTCCACCTCGACCGGGCCGGCCACTGGCGGCTGGTGGGATTCACCGTGCGCAACAGCCAGAAGGGCGTCATGGCCGACGCCACCACCGGAACGGTCGTCCAGGACCTGCAGGTGCACGACATCGGCGACGAGGCCGTCCATCTCCGCAACTTCTCCAGCCGCAACACGGTGCAGTACAACCTGATCTACAACACCGGGCTGCGCCGCGAGAAGTTCGGCGAGGGCGTCTACCTGGGCACCGCGGAGAGCAACTGGAAGCGGTTCTCCGGCGGGAGGATGGACCGCAGCGACCACAACGTGGTGCGCGGGAACGTGATCCGGGCCGTCGCCGAGGCGGTGGACGTCAAGGAGGGCACCACCGGCGGCCGGATCGTCGGGAACGTCTTCGACGGGTCCGCGCTCGGCGGCTCCAAGCACAACGACTCCTGGGTCGACGTCAAGGGCAACGGATACCTCGTCGAGGGCAACCAGGGGTTCGGCACCAACGAGGACGGGTTCCAGACCCACGAGATCGTCGAGGGCTGGGGCACCGGCAACACCTTCCGCGGCAACGTCATCGACCTCGGCGACGGCGGCGGGGTCGGGATCAACGACACCGCCGGCGGCAACACGATCGCCTGCGACAACAAGGTCACCGGAGGCCCGCTCACCAAGGACGGGCGATGCGGCTGACGCCGGCCTCCGCGACATCACGGCGCGGCGCCGACACGACAGGAGAACCCATGAACACCGGACGAACCCCCCGCCTGACCGTGATCGGCACCGGCTACCTGGGCGCCACCCACGCGGTCTGCATGGCCTCGCTGGGCTTCGAGGTCCTCGGCGTGGACGTCGACGCCGGCAAGATCGGCAAACTGGCCTCCGGGCAGGTGCCGTTCTTCGAGCCCGGCCTGCCCGAGCTGCTGGCCAAGACCCTGGAGACGGGGCGGCTGCGCTTCACCACCTCCTACGAGGAGGCCGCCGAGTTCGGCGACGTGCACTTCATCTGCGTCGGCACCCCGCAGATGCCCGGCTCGGACGCCTGCGACATCTCCTACGTGGACGCCGCCGTCACCGCCCTGGCCCCGCACCTGACCCGGCGGGCGCTGGTGGTCGGCAAGTCCACCGTCCCGGTCGGCACCGCCGCCCGGCTCACCCACGTCGTCCGCGAGCTGGCCCCCGCCGGCGAGGAGGTCGAGCTGGCCTGGAACCCCGAGTTCCTGCGCGAGGGCTATGCCGTCGACGACACCCTGCGCCCGGACCGGCTGGTGTTCGGGGTGGCCTCCGACCGGGCCCGCGACACCCTGGCCGCCGCGTTCGCCCCGATCATCGAGGCGGGCACCCCGGTGGTGACCACCGACCTGGCCACCGCCGAGCTGGTCAAGGTGGCCGCCAACTCGTTCCTGGCCACCAAGATCTCCTACATCAACGCGATGGCCGAGGTGTGCGAGGCCACCGGCGCCGACGTGCGCGACCTGGCCACCGCGCTGGCCTACGACGACCGGATCGGCGGCCGGTTCCTGCAGCCGGGCCTCGGGTTCGGCGGCGGCTGCCTGCCCAAGGACATCCGGGCGTTCGCGCACCGCGCCGAGGAGATCGGGGTGGGGCAGGCGGTGTCGTTCCTGCGCGAGGTCGACGCCATCAACCGCCGCCGCCGGTCCCGCACCGTCGACCTGGTCCGCGAGCTGCTCGGCGGGCGGCTGGACGGCAGGCGCATCGCCTGCCTGGGCGCGGCGTTCAAGCCCAACTCCGACGACATCCGCGACGCCCCCGCCCTGGACGTGGCCCGCACCATGCACGGCCTGGGCGCCTACGTGCGGGTGTACGACCCGGCCGCGCTGGACAACGCCCGCCGCGCCTACCCGGAGCTGCGGTACGGCGAGAGCGCCATGGACGTCGCCCGGGACGCCGACGTGGTGGTGCTGCTGACCGAGTGGGCCGAGTTCCGCCAGATCGACCCGCACGCGATGGCCGAGGTGACCGCCCACCGCCGGATCGTGGACGGCCGGCACGCCCTGGACGCCGAGGCGTGGCGGGCGGCGGGCTGGGAGTACCGCGCGCTGGGCCGTTCCTGAGATCCCCGCAAGGTCCCGCAGGCCCGGCGATCGTCCCGGGGAGGCCGATACCCTTTCCCAGGGGGACACGTCGACGTGTCATGGTCACAGGGGAGCGCGAGTGGGCCGACCGGGCGTACGGGGGTTGCGGATCTGGGCGGTCACCACGCTGCTGCTGGCGGTCTGCGGCCCGCCGCTGGGCCTGCTGTGGGCGGCCTGGGCCCCGCCGGTCCGGTACGTGCTGCTCGGCGGCTCGGTGGAGCTGGCCGACCCGGAGACCCAGGCGCTGATCGCCACCGACGGGCGGTTCGCGGCGATCGCCGCGGCCGCCGGCCTGCTCAGCGGGGTGCTGGCCTATCTGGCCGGGGGCCGGGACAACGACGTCCCGCTGGTGCTCGGCCTGGGCACCGGCGGGCTCGCCGGGGCGCTGCTGGCCTGGTGGGCGGGGCACCAGGCCGGGCCGGACGACCTGGGCGCGGCGCTGCGGGCCGCCGCCGGCCGGGCCGTGGAGGGCCCGGCCGACCTGCACGCCACCGGGGTGGTGGTGTTCTGGCCGCTGCTGGCGGTGGCGATGTACGGGATGCTGGAGGCCGCCCTCGGCCGGCTAGCCCCGCGCGATCCGGGCCACGGCGGCGCCGACGAGCCGTACCAGATCGCCGGGGGCCAGTTCGATCTGCAGGCCGCGCCGGCCGGCCGAGACGAGGATCGTGGCGAACCCTGACGCGGAGGAGTCCACCACGGTCGGCAGCCTGCGGCGCTGCCCGAGCGGGCTGATCCCGCCGACCACGTAGCCGGTCGCCCGTTCGGCCGCCGCCGGGTCGGCCAGCTGCGCCTTCTTGCCGCCCGCGGCGGCGGCCAGCGCCTTGAGGTCCAGCTCGCCCGACACCGGCACCACCCCGACCGTCAGGTTCCCGTCCACGGTGGCGACCAGGGTCTTGAACAGCCGTTCACGCGGCACGCCGAGGGCGTCGGCGACCGCCGCGCCGTAGTTGTCGACCCCGTGGTCCACGTCGTAGGTGTGCAGGGTGTAGGCGATCCCCGCCCTGGCGGCGGCCACCGTCGCCGGGGTTGCGCCCCCCTTGCTCTTCGAGCCCATGCGGGCAGTGAACCACCTGCCGCCGATCTTCCGCGCCCCGATTTCAGTTGGGGTGCACGGCGCCGTCGAGGAACTGCCCGGCCGGGACCGCCGGCAGCACCTCCAGCAGCCGGATCTCCCGTTCCAGCAGGTCCTGCTCGGCGCGCAGCCGCAGCGCGGCGTCCTCGGCCTCCAGCAGCCGCTGCTTGTCGTCGCGGTCCAGCACCGCCGCCGCGGCGACCAGGTACGACAGCCGCACCGGGTCGTCCGGCAGCTCCAGCGGCTCGCCGGCCTCCGCGCCCGCCGACAGCAGCCGCTCCCGGTAGGCGTGGAACAGCCGGGCCACCCGGGCGGCCGCCTCCGCGGCGCCCTCGCCGGCCTCCTCGCCGAGGTACTCCACGTCCCCGACCAGGTACGGCCCCGACCGGTCGATCTCCTTGAGCCGGAACCGGGCGGTGCCCACGGTCACCACGTCGAACCGGCCGTCGGGGTGCGGCTGGACGGTGTGCAGGTCGGCGGTGCAGCCGACCGGGGCAAGCCGGCGGGCCGCGCCCTCGCCGACCTCGTGGCCGAGCTCGATCGCGACCACCCCGAACCGGCGCGGCTCGGGCATCTCCAGCAGGTCCCGCATCAGCAGCCGGTACCGCTCCTCGAACAGGTGCAGCGGCAGCACCAGTCCCGGGAACAGCACCGTGCCCAGGGGGAACAGCGGCAGGCGTGCGGTCACACCGCCAGCCTACGCCTCAGTAACGATCATGACAGCGGTGGAATTCTCAGATGGTGAAGCGCGCCCGGCACGGTCTCGCTCCCCGGCGACACGTCTCAGGACCCGAGACCGGTGCCCGATCCGCGGGCGGCCCTCCGTAGACTGGAGCGGTGATCTCCCGTATCGACCTGCGCGGATCCCTGCCCGGCGATCTGCGCTCCGTGCTGCCCCGCGCCGAGCTCGACGTCGAGGCCGCCCTGGAGAAGGTGCGGCCCATCTGCGAGGACGTGCGCCATAGGGGCGCGGCCGCGGTGCGGGAGTACACCAAGCGGTTCGACGGCGTGGACCTGGAGACGACGCGCGTCCCCACCTCGGCGATCGACCAGGCCCTGGCCGGGCTGGACCCGGCGGTCCGCGACGCCCTGGAGGAGTCGATCCGCCGCGCCCGGCTGGTCCACCGCGACCAGCGCCGCACCGACGTCACCACCCAGGTGGTGCCCGGCGGCACCGTCACCGAGCGGTGGATCCCGGTCGACCGGGTCGGCCTGTACGTCCCGGGCGGCCGGGCCGTCTACCCCTCCAGCGTGGTGATGAACGTCGTGCCCGCGCAGGAGGCCGGTGTGGCATCCTTGGCGGTGACCTCTCCGCCCCAAGTCGATCTCCCCGCTGGTCTCGACCAGCGGCCCCATTGCGGTGGTGGGCTGCCACACCCGACGATTCTGGCTGCATGCGCGCTGCTTGGGGTGGATGAGGTTTACGCCGTCGGTGGGGCGCAGTCCATCGCGATGTTCGCCTACGGCACCGAGGAGTGCCGCCCGGTCAACCTGGTCACCGGCCCCGGCAACATCTGGGTGGCCGCCGCCAAGCGGCACCTCAAGGGCGTGATCGGGATCGACTCCGAGGCCGGTCCCACCGAGATCGCGATCCTGGCCGACGCCACCGCCGACCCGGTGCACGTGGCCGCCGACCTGATCAGCCAGGCCGAGCACGACACGCTGGCCGCCGCGGTGCTGGTCACCGACAGCGTCGAGCTGGCCGGACGGGTCGAGCGGGAGCTGGCCGAGCAGGTCGCCCGCACCAAGCACGTCGAGCGCATCACCGAGGCGCTGCGCGGCAGGCAGTCCGGCATCGTGCTGGTCGACGACCTGGCGGCCGGCCTGGCGGTGGTCAACGCCTACGCCGCCGAGCACCTGGAGATCCAGACCGCGAACGCCCGCGAGGTCGCCGCCCGGGTCCGCAACGCCGGGGCGATCTTCATCGGCCCGCACTCGCCGGTGTCGCTGGGCGACTACCTGGCCGGGTCCAACCACGTGCTGCCCACCGGCGGCTGCGCCTGCCACTCCTCGGGACTGTCGGTGCAGTCGTTCCTGCGCGGCGTCCATGTGGTGGAGTACGACGAGCGCGCGCTGGCCGAGGCCACCGCCCGGGTGGTGGCGCTGGCCGAGGCCGAGGACCTGCCCGCCCACGGGGCCGCGATGAAGGCCCGCTTCGACTGGGGGATCCCCGAGTGACGTCCCTGAACGACCTCCCGATCCGCGACGACCTGCGGGGCCGGGAGCCCTACGGCGCGCCCCAGCTCGACGTCCCGGTGCGGCTGAACACCAACGAGAACCCGTACCCGCCGTCGCCGGAGCTGGTGAAGGCGCTGGGCGACGCGGTCGCCGAGGTCGCCTCCTCGCTCAACCGCTACCCCGACCGGGACGCGGTGGCGCTGCGCGCCGACCTGGCCGACTTCCTCAACCGCGACACCCCGGGCGCGGACCTGACCGCCGAACGGGTGTGGGCCGCCAACGGCTCCAACGAGGTCATCCAGCAGATCCTGCAGGCGTTCGGCGGGCCGGGCCGCACCGCGCTGGGCTTCGAGCCGTCGTACTCGATGCACCCGATCATCGCCCACGTCACCGGCACCCGGTGGATCAACGCCCAGCGCGACGAGGACTTCGGCCTCGACCCCGGCAAGGCCGTCGCGGCGATCGAGGAGCACCGTCCCGACGTGGTGTTCCTGACCTCGCCCAACAACCCGACCGGCACGGCGCTGCCGCTGGAGGCCATCGAGGCGGTGCTGGCGGCGGCGCCCGGCATGGTGGTGGTGGACGAGGCGTACGGGGAGTTCCGCCGCGAGGACACCCTGTCGGCGCTGGAACTGCTGCCCGAGCACCCCCGGCTGATCGTCACCCGGACCATGTCCAAGGCGTTCGCGATGGCCGGCACCCGGCTGGGCTACCTGGCCGCCGACCCCGCGGTGATCGAGGCGCTGCTGCTGGTGCGGCTGCCGTACCACCTGTCGTCGGTCACCCAGGCGGTGGCGCGCACCGCGCTGGCGTACGCCGACGAGCTGCTGGGCTCGGTGGACACGCTGCGCGCCGAGCGGGACCTGCTGGTCGGCTGGCTGCGCTCGCAGGGCCTGCGGGTCGCCGACTCCGACGCCAACTTTGTGCTGTTCGGCACGTTCCCTGACCGCCGCCGGGTATGGCAGGCGATGCTGGACCGGGGAGTGCTGATCCGCGAGGTCGGCCCGCCGCAGTGGCTGCGGGTCACCGTCGGCACCTCCGCGGAGATGGCGGCGTTCCGCTCCGCCCTGACCACGGCCTTGAAGGAGACACAGTGAGCCGCATTGGTCGCGTCGAACGCGGCACCAAGGAGACCACCGTCGCCGTCGAGATCGACCTCGACGGCACCGGTCAGGTGGACGTGGCGACCGGAGTCGGCTTCTTCGACCACATGCTCGCCCAGCTCGGCAAGCACGGGCTGTTCGACCTGACCGTCAAGACCACCGGCGACCTGCACATCGACAGCCACCACACGATCGAGGACACCGCGATCGCGCTGGGCCAGGCGTTCGCGCAGGCGCTCGGCGACAAGGCCGGCATCCGCCGGTTCGCCGACGCGTCGGTGCCGCTGGACGAGACCCTCGCGCAGGTCACCGTGGACATCGCCGGGCGGCCCTACCTGGTGCACAGCGAGCCGGAGAACATGGCGCCGATGATCGGCCCGGACTACGACACCACGCTGACCCGGCACATCTTCGAGTCGTTCGTGGCCAACGCCCGGATCGCGCTGCACGTCCACGTCCCCTACGGCCGCAACGCCCACCACATCGTGGAGGCCCAGTTCAAGGCGCTGGCCCGGGCGCTGCGCGACGCGGTCGCGTTCGACCCCCGGGTGCAGGGCGTGCCCTCGACCAAGGGGGCGCTGTAACGCCATGGAGATCGGGGGCCTGCACTTCACGTACGTCAACGTGGCGCTGTTCGGGCTGGCGGTCTTCTTCCTGATGGGCGTGATCAGCTTCGTCAGGCAGGGGATCAAGGTCGGCGCGCTCATCCTGCTGGCGCTCACCGCGCTGGCCTTCACGGCGGGAGCGCTGCGGCTGTGAAACCCAAGGTCGTCGTACTGGACTACGGCTCGGGCAACCTGCGTTCGGCCGAACGCGCGGTGGCCCGCGCCGGCGCCGAGGTGACCGTCACCTCCGACTTCGACGCCGCGCTGAACGCCGACGGGCTGGTGGTGCCCGGCGTCGGCGCGTTCGCGGCGTGCATGCGGGGGCTGCGGGCGGTCCGCGGCGAGCAGATCGTGGGCCGCCGGCTGGCCGGGGGCCGTCCCGTGCTGGGCATCTGCGTCGGCATGCAGATCCTGTTCGAGAAGGGCGTCGAGCACGGCGTCACCACCGAGGGCTGCGCCGAGTGGCCCGGCACGGTGGAGCGGCTGAACGCCCCGATCCTGCCGCACATGGGCTGGAACACCGTGCGGGCGCCCGCGGACTCGGTGCTGTTCCGCGGCCTGGACCCGGGCACCCGGTTCTACTTCGTGCACTCCTACGGGGTGCGCCGCTGGGAGCTGCCGCCGGGGCGGCTGACCCCGCCGATCGTCACCTGGGCCGAGCACGGCGAGCCGTTCGTGGCCGCGGTGGAGAACACCGCGCTGTGCGCCACCCAGTTCCACCCGGAGAAGTCCGGCGACGCGGGCGCCCAGCTGCTCCGCAACTGGCTGTCCACCCTGTGACCATCCCCACGACTCGCACGACAGATGGGTTCGCGATGACACTGACGCTTCTTCCCGCCGTGGACGTCGCCGACGGCCAGGCCGTCCGGCTGGTGCAGGGCGAGGCCGGCACCGAGACCTCCTACGGGTCGCCGCTGGACGCGGCGCTGGCCTGGCAGGCGGCCGGGGCGGAGTGGATCCATCTGGTGGACCTGGACGCGGCGTTCGGCCGGGGCTCCAACCGGGAGCTGCTGGCCGAGGTGACCGGGCGGCTGGACGTGAAGGTGGAGCTGTCGGGGGGGATCCGCGACGACGCCTCGCTGGAGGCGGCGCTGGCCACCGGCTGCGCCCGGGTCAACATCGGCACCGCCGCGCTGGAGAACCCCGAGTGGTGCCGCAAGATCATCGCCGAGTACGGGGACCGCATCGCGGTCGGCCTGGACGTGCGGGGGACCACCCTGGCCGCCCGGGGCTGGACCCGCGAGGGCGGCGACCTGTGGGAGGTGCTGGCCCGGCTGGAGGACGACGGCTGCCCCAGGTACGTCGTCACCGACGTCACCAAGGACGGCACGCTCCGCGGCCCCAACGTCGACCTGCTCCGCGAGGTGTGCTCCCGCACCGACAAGCCGGTGATCGCCTCCGGCGGGGTGTCCTCCCTGGACGACCTGCGCGCCCTGGCCGCGCTGGTGCCCGACGGCGTGGAGGGCGCGATCGTCGGCAAGGCCCTGTACGCGCAGGCGTTCACCCTCGAAGAGGCCCTGGAGGCGGTGAAGTGACCCGCCGGGTCGGTTCGGGCGCGCCCTGGGAGCGCGTCGTCGGCTACAGCCGGGCCGTCGCCGCGGGCGACCACGTGTACGTGACCGGCTGCGCCCCGGTGGACCTGGCCGACGGCAAGGTGCTGCACGAGGGCGACGCGTACGCCCAGGCCAAGCAGTGCCTGGCCAACGTGGCGTGGGCGCTGGAGCAGTTCGGCTGCTCGCTGGCCGACGTGGTGCGGACCCGGATCTTCGTCACCGACATCGAACGGTGGGAGGAGTACGGCCGGGCGCACGGCGAGGTCTTCGGCGAGATCAGGCCCGCCACCTCGATGGTGGAGGTGTCCCGCCTGATCGACCCGGCGATGCTGGTGGAGATCGAGGCCGACGCCTACAGGCCGGGGGTGGGCCGATGAGCGTCGCGGTACGCGTGATCCCCTGCCTGGACGTGGACGCCGGACGGGTGGTCAAGGGCGTCAACTTCCAGAACCTGCGGGACGCCGGCGACCCGGTGGAGCTGGCCCGGCGCTACGACGCCGAGGGCGCCGACGAGCTGACGTTCCTGGACATCACGGCCTCCAGCGCCGACCGGTCCACCACCTACGACGTGGTGCGGCGCACCGCCGAGCAGGTGTTCATCCCGCTGACCGTGGGCGGCGGCATCCGCACCGTCGAGGACGTGGACCGGCTGCTGCGCGCCGGCGCCGACAAGGTCTCGATCAACACCGCCGCGATCGCCCGCCCCGAGTTCCTCCGCGAGGCCGCGCACCGCTTCGGCTCCCAGTGCATCGTGCTGTCGGTCGACGCCCGCCGCGTCACCGGAGACACCCGAACCGAGTCCGGCTTCGAGGTCACCACCCACGGCGGCCGCCGCGGCACCGGCATCGACGCCATCGAGTGGGCCCGCCGCGGCGAGGAGCTCGGCGTCGGCGAGATCCTGCTGAACTCCATGGACGCCGACGGCACCAAGAACGGCTTCGACCTGGAGATGCTCCGTCAGGTCCGCGCCGCCGTCACGGTCCCGGTCATCGCCAGCGGCGGCGCCGGCGCCCTGGACCACTTCCCCCCGGCCGTCGCCGCCGGCGCCGACGCCGTCCTGGCCGCCAGCGTCTTCCACTTCGGCGACCTCAAGATCCCCGAGGTCAAGGACACCCTCCGCGCCGCCGGCCACCCCGTCCGCTAGTCACTCAGGACTCTGCACCCCAAGTGGCCCAGGGCCCGCATCCTCGCAGCCACGGGTGACCTCGCACCCGACGGTCCTGAAGGCCGCCGCGAGCGGGCACGCGTGGTCGTGAGGAGGAGCGGTTCAAGATCGCGAGGAACGAGCGATCTTGAACCGCGACGACGAACGGCCGCGCGTCCCAAGGCCCGCGAGCCGCCGCGCCGGAGGCGCGGCCATGAACACGCGCGCGACTAATGAGTAAGCCGGACCTTGCGGTGCTCTATCCGGCTGATCTCCTGGGCGGCGGCGTCCAGGAGGCCGTGGGCGAGTTCGGCCAGGGCGCGGGACACCGCCAGTTCGTCGCCGATGCTGGGTACGTCGGCGTCGCGCGGGTTGCGGCGGGCGATGCCACGGCCGGTGAGGGTGTTGTCGGGCGTGGTGAGGCGGGCCTCGGCCTCGGTGTAGCGGTCCTGCTCGGTGATGTCGACGGTCAGCTGCCAGCTCTTGTTGGCGTGCATGATTCCCCCCGTTGTGTGCTTCCTTCCACATTCCTCCTGATCGGGGCGGGTGTGAAGCCCGGAGGGCGGATCGGTGTCCGCCGCGCGCGGATGAACACTCGATGGCGGGTTGTGGTCATGGGCTTCCCGGACGGGATGGACATGAGTACTTTTCACAACCGTGACTTCTCTCGATCGTCGTGGTTTCCTCCGGGCGGGTGCGGCCGGGGCTGTGGTGGTCTCCTCGCTGGCGGTGGCGGCGTCCGGTGCGCACGCCGCGCCCGCGTACTTCCGGCACGGGGTGGCCTCGGGCGACCCGCTGCCGGACGGCGTGATCCTGTGGACCCGGGTGACGCCCACCGACGAGGCGACGCCGGGCTCGGGCGACGGGCCGGCCGTGGACGTGGTCTGGCAGGTGGCGCGGGACGCGGAGTTCCGGTCGATCGTGGCGCGGGGGACGTTCCGCACCGGGCCCGAACGCGACCACACGGTGAAGGTGGACGTGCGCGGGCTGACCCCCGGCACCTCGTACCACTACCGCTTCCTGCTGGACGGCACCCCGTCCCCGGTGGGCCGGACCCGCACCGCGCCCGCGGCGTCCGCGCAGGTGGCGGCGCTGAAGTTCGGCGTGGTGTCCTGCTCGAACTGGGAGGCGGGGCACTTCGCCGCCTACCGGCACCTGGCCGGGCGCGGCGACCTGTTCGGGGTCGTCCACCTCGGCGACTACATCTACGAGTACGGCGCGGGGGACTTCGGCGCGGGCGGCACGGTGGTCCGTCCGAACGTGCCGGCGCACGAGATCCTCACCCTGGCCGACTACCGGATGCGGCACGCCCTCTACAAGACCGACCCGGACCTGCAGGCGCTGCACGCCGCGTACCCGTGGATGATCGTCTGGGACGACCACGAGGTGGCCAACGACGCCTGGTCCGGCGGCGCGGAGAACCACGACCCGGCGACCGAGGGCTCCTGGGAGGCGCGCCGGGCGGCCTCCCGCAGGGCGTACTTCGAGTGGATGCCGGTGCGGGCCGGGGCGGACGGCGAGATCTACCGGCGGCTGCGGTTCGGGCGGCTGGCCGAGCTGACCCTGCTGGACCTGCGGAGCCACCGGTCCAGGCAGGAGAGCGGCGTCGTGGTGGACGACCCGGACCGCACGATCACCGGCGACGCCCAGATGCGCTGGCTGAAGGACGGGCTGTCGGCGAGCGCGGGGGAGACCCGCTGGCGGCTGGTCGGCAACTCGGTGATGATCAGCCCGGTGGCGATCGGGTCGGTGCCCGCCCACCTGCTCGGCCCGCTGGCCAGGCTGCTGGGGATCCCGGCCGGCGGGTACGCGATCAACCCGGACCAGTGGGACGGCTACACCGCCGACCGCCAGGAACTGCTCGGCCATCTGCACGACGGGCGGATCGGCGACACCGTCTTCCTGACCGGCGACATCCACACCTCGTGGGCCAACGACGTGCCGCTGACCGCCGCGACCTACCCGGCCACCCCCTCGGTCGCCACCGAGATGGTGGTCCCGTCGGTGACCAGCGACAACATCGACGACTTCCTGGGCGTCCCGCCGCGCACCCTCACCCTGGCGGCCGAGGGCGCGCTGGCGCTGACCAACCGGCACGTGCGCTGGTCGGAGCTGGACTCGCACGGCTTCGGGGTGATCGAGCTGACCGCCGAGCGGGCCCGGATGGACTGGTTCAGGCTGTCGGACCGCACCCGCCGGGACGCCACCGCGACGAGGATGGCGTCGTTCGCGGTGGCCAGCGGAACCCAGCGCCTCACCCGCCTCTGGGGCTGACCCGCCCGCACGCGCGGTGCGACCGCCTAGCAGTCCTCGGCGGCCGGGTCGCTGCGCGTTCGTTCGGCGGCACGTTCCACCACCGGCAGCATGATCGCCGACAGCCGGTCCGGGTCGTGGAACACCTCCTGGTGCTGCACGACCCGGCCGGCGGCGCTGCCCAGCGGCTCGCCGGTCCCGGGATTGACCGCCACGACGGGGAACGCGCCGCCGGTCACGTGCACCCGGACCCGGTGGCCGCGGCGGAACCGGTGACCGGCCGGCCACAGCTCCACCGTCACCGCCCGCACCCCGTCGGCGTCGGCGGGCGGGTCGCCGGGCCGCAGCCGCCGCCCGCCCTCGCACACGTTCAGCGAGGTCCCGTCCGGCGCCACGTCGCACAGCCGCACCACGAAGTCGGTGTGCTCGCGGTCGCAGCGCACGTACAGCCGCGCCGACACCGGGCCGATGACGTCCAGGTCGGCGCGCAGCGGGGCGGAGGTGAACAGCGCCACGTCGGGGCGTTTCTCCAGCGGGCGCTGGTCGACCGGCTTGCAGCTGCCCAGCAGGCTCGGCCCGGACAGCGCGGGCGTCGGGTCGGCCGGGTCGAACGTGTAGCGGGTGGGATCCCCGTTCTGCGGGCCGTCCTCACCGAGCCCGCCGCCCGGATGCAGATGCCAGGGACGCACCCGCATCCCCGGCGGCGGCCAGTCGCGGTAGTCCCGCCACTGCCTGGCGCCCGTCACGTACACCCGGACCGGGTGGGCGCGGATGCCGGAGAAGTCGTCCTTGAGATGGGCGCGGAACCAGGCCAGCGACTCGCGCACCGCCACCAGCCCGTGCCGCGGGTCGGCGTGCCACCACGGCCCGATCGTCAGGAACGGCAGCCGCCCCGCCGCCCGCAGCGCCTGATAGTCCTTGAGCTGCCAGGGCAGGAAGATGTCGTACCAGCCGCCCAGCAGCGTCACCGGGGCGGTGACGTCGGCGACCGAGCCGGTGAAGTCCCGGCTGCGCCAGTACTCGGCGCCGGGCTCGTCGTTGGCCAGCAGGTCCTGCCAGAACCGCAGCGGCGCCCCGGTGGTCAGCGCGTCCAGCTCGGCCAGCGGCCGGCCGGTCGCGGCGGCCCGGCGCGCCCGCCGCTTGGCCAGCAGCGCCCCGTTGATCATGCCCAGCCGCCGTTCCTGCCGGGCGGTCAGGTCCGACCACATCAGCACGGTCTCCAGCGCGAACGAGCCGCCCACATAGGCGGCGTCGCGGAACGAGGAGGCGGAGACCTGCACCGACATCGCCCTGAGCGCCGGTCCCGCCTCGGCCGCCAGCGCCCAGGAGGTGTAGCCGAGGTAGCTGGCGCCGTAGGTGGCCAGCGACCCGCCGAACCACGGCTGCCGCCGGATCCACTCCACGGTGGCCAGCCCGTCCTCCTGCTCCCCGCCCAGCGGGTCGAACTCGCCGCCGGACCCGAACGTCCCCCGGGTGCTCTGCACCAGCAACTGGAACCCGAACGGCACGAACGGCAGCCCGTTCAGCACCGAGGGCAGCCCGCGCCGCCCGTAGGGGGTGCGGACCAGGATCGTCGGCGCGTCCGGCACCCCGGCGGGCGCGTACCGGTCGGTCAGCAGCGTCACCCCGTCCGGCATGGGCACCGGGATGTCGCGCTCGACGGTGTAGCGGAACCGGCCGGTGGGGAGCGGGAGCCGGGTGGGGGCGGGCAGGCGGCGGATGAGGGACATGTGTCCTCCTTGAGCACCCTGCGGGGGGGTGCCGCGACGGCCCGAGGACCCTGCCGGGCCGCCGCTCAATCGGCTACTCCTAAGTAACCTACCTGCCGGTTCGGCGAAGTGTCAGATGCGAGAAAGGTGACGGGCGATGACCATGCGCTGGATCTGGTTGGTGCCCTCGAAGATCTGCATGACCTTGGCCTCGCGCATGTAGCGCTCCACCGGGAAGTCGCGGGTGTAGCCGTACCCGCCGAGCACCTGCACGGCGTCGGTGGTCACCTTCATCGCCGCGTCGGTGGCCACCAGCTTGGCGATGGACGCCTGCCGCCCGAACGGCAGCCCCCGGTCCCGGCGGCGCGCCGCCTCCAGGTAGGTCGCCCGCGCCGACTCGACCGCCGCCGCCATGTCCGCCAGCAGGAACCCCAGCCCCTGGTGCTCGATGATCGGGCGGCCGAACTGCTCCCGCTGCCGGGCGTACGCCACCGCCTCGTCCAGCGCCCCCTGCGCCAGCCCCACCGCGCACGCCGCGATGCCCAGCCGGCCCGAGTCCAGCGCCGACAGCGCGATCGGGAACCCCTGCCCCTCGGCGCCGATCCGCCGTTCCACCGGCACCCGGGCGCCGTCGAACAGCAGTTGCGCGGTGGTGGAGCCGGTCAGGCCCATCTTGCGCTCCGGCGGCCCGAACGACAGCCCGTCCGTCCGCCCGTCGATCAGGAACGCGCTGACGCCCCGCCCGCCGTCGTCGGAGGTCCGGGCGAACAGCACGTAGAAGTCGGCCTCGCCGCCGTGGGTGATCCACGCCTTGGTACCGGTGATCACGTAGTGGTCGCCGTCGCGGACCGCGCGGGTGCTCAGCGCCGCCGCGTCCGACCCGGCGTGCGGCTCCGACAGCGCGTATCCGCCCAGCAGCTCGCCGCCGAGCAGCTCCGGCAGCCGCTTGCGCTGCTCGTCGTCCCCGTACGTCGCCACCGGGTAGCAGGCCAGCGTGTGCACGCTCACCCCGACCGCCACCGACGCCCACACCGCCGCGATCTCCTCCAGCACCTGCAGGTAGACCTCGTACGGCTGGCCCCCGCCGCCGGCCTCCTCCGGATACGGCAGCCCCAGCAGCCCGGCACGGCCGAGCAGCCGGAACATCTCGCGCGGGAACTCCTCGTCGGCCTCGGCTCGGGCGGCCCTGGGACGCAGCTCGTTCGCGGCGATCTCGCGAGTCAGGTCGATGAGCTGCCGGGCCTCCTCGGTCGGCAGCAGCCGTTCGGCGGGCATCGGCGGTCTCCTCTCCTCACCGCCGATGTTAACGGTCATTAACCCCCGTACCGTACCGGGCCGGACATCACGGACGGATCAGCCGCCGCCCTGCGAGATCCGGACGACCACCTGGTCCTGGGTGACCGACTGGACCTGCACGCTCAGGCCCTCGACCTCCTGCCGCCCGTCGACCGGCACGGTGATCTGCTGGCCGGCGACGCGCAGCGTCACGTTGTCCCCCTGCACCCCCACCAGTTCGGCCTTGACGCCCAGGATCGAGGCGTTGGCGTTCACGCCCCGGTCGAACGTCACGGTGCAGGCGTCGATCGAGCAGTCCGTGGTGGTGCCCTCGCCGCCGCACGCGGCGACCGCGCCGAGCGGCAGCAGTACGAGAGGGACCACGGCGACCAGACGGCGAATGGGAAGGAACATGCCGCCGAGTCTACGGGCCGCCCGCCCGCCGGCCCCCCTTCCCGAGGATGAACGGCCGTCATCCCGGGGTGTGACCGTGCCCCCCGCCGCCGTGGTCCGAGCCGGACTCGATCCGGCCGCCGAGGTCCGCGCGCAGCGACCGCAGCGTCTGCTCGGTGCCCACCGCGACCCACCGCGGCCCCACCAGGTAGGTGCCGCCCCACGGCTTGGCCTCCTTGAGCCAGGCGGCCTGGCCCGTGTCGGTGGCGAACGTGACCAGCGTGTACCGGCCGCGGTTGGTCTGGCAGGCCCCCTGCCGCAGCTCGGCGGCCTTGGTCTGGCTCTGCAGCCGGCATCCGGTCTTGGCCGCCAGGTCCTCCAGCCCGGCCGCCATCACCGCGGGCGGGCCGTCCTGGCCGGCGCTCGCGGCCCGGCCGGGGGCGTTGGAGGAGGAGCAGCCGCCGAGCAGCAGGGCGGCGCACAGGACCGGCAGCGGCCGGAGACAGCGGGGGAGGTGGAGCATCGGCCGTCCTTCCGCGAAGGCGTGACTTCGGTCGGAACTTCGCTCGGAGGTACGCGGGCGACGGCGCGAAGGGTTCAGCCGGGGCTAGAACATCAGCCGGTCGGATGCGGCGGCCCGTACCCGCTGGTCCTCGGCGGGGTCGGAATGCAGCCGATGCAGCCGCAGCCGGGTGTCGTCGGTGAACGGGGCGGCGGACACCGCCACGCGGCGGGTCTCGTCCTCGCAGTCCCACAGCCCTTCGACGGCGTAGGACTCGGCGGTGTGCGGGGCGGTACGGGTCAACGAGGTCAGCACACGGGGACGTAGGTACGAATAGGCGGACTCCAGCCAGATCGTCTTCAGCAGCGGAACGGCCTCACCGGCCCGCAACCTGCCCAGTCCCTCCACCGGGCCGGCGACCGCCCCCCAGTCGCGGCGCTCCACCGCCGCCTCCAGCTCCGACATCAGCAACGGGATGTCCTGGTGGGTGCCGTGACTGGCCAGGATGCACAGCGCCAGGGCCTCGCACCCGGCGTGCGCCCGCGCCCAGGCCCGCGCCCGCGGCAGCGCCGCCGACCCGTACTCGCGCAACGCCCGGCACAACGCCCCGCCCCATCGCCCGTCCCGCTGCGGCAGCAGCTCCTCGGCCAGGTCCAGCAACGCGGGGGTCCGCCGCCGGCCCAGCTCGAATATCGCCGCCACCGCGCCGTCGTCGTCCCGCCGCCGGGCCAGCTCCAGCAGCTCCGACTCCGACCGGCCGGACCGTTCCCCGCCCTGGACCGGTCCGCCGGGCCGGCGCGGTCGCGTCCCGCCGCCGGCCCCGGCCCGCCGCCGGCCCAGCGCGGCGGCGATCCGCGGCCGCCGCCCCGCCCAGTGCCGGATCACCGGATTGTCCGGATCACCGGCCAGCCACTCCAGCTCACGGTCGTCGCACCGGGCCACCACCAGCGCGTCCAGCCCCTCGGCCGGCGCCGGATCGCCCAGCCGGATCAGCGCCTCCACCGCCTCGAACCACAGCTCGCCCTCCTCGGCGCAGGCCCGCAGCAGCCCGGCGGCCTCCCGGCGGCTCAGCCGGACCAGCTCGGCCAGCACCTCGACGGCCAGCCGCCCCTCGTCACCGCAGCCCGGCTCCAGCAGCCGGTCCCCGATCGGCCCCGCCGGCAGCTCCAGGTCGACCACCAGTCGCGCGTAGTACAGCCCGCGCGACTCCACCCGGGGATCCCACCGCGGATCCCGGCGGATGCAGTCCAGGACCAGCTCCCCGGCCCCCGCGGTCCCGGCCGCCCGGCGCGCGGCCCTGCCCAGGCCGCGCTGCAGTTGCCCGTGCAGCGTGCCCGCTGATTCGATGACGACCTCGTTCACTGCGCCAATATGCGCAGACGACCCCTAACCGGGCAAGTTGTTTGGTCGCGCCTCCGGCGCGACGGTTCGCGCGCGTGTTTGATCGCCGCGGCTCCGCCGCGGCGGCGAGCGGGCCTTCGGACGCGCGGCCGTTCGTCGTCGCGGTTCACGATCGCTCGTTCCTCGCGATCGTGAACCGCTCCTCCTCACGACCACGCGGGCCCGCTCGCGGTGGCCTTCAGTCCCTTCGGGTGCGAGGTCTTCAGGCTCGTGGACGGCCGGGTGCAGGGTCTTTCGGGTGTTGGGGTGCAGTTCTCGGGGTCAGACCTTGCGTTGGGCCATCCAGGAGGCGTGCAGGTCGGCGTAGACGCCGGGGACGGCGACGAGTTCGCTGTGGGGGCCGCGCTGGACCAGGCGGCCCCGGTCGAAGACCAGGACCTCGTCGGCGGCCTGGGCGGTGGACAGGCGGTGGGCGATGGAGATGGCGGTGCGGCCCCGGGTGACGCCGTCGAGGGCGCGCTGCAGGCGGACCTCGGTGGCGGGGTCGACGGCGCTGGTGGCCTCGTCCAGGACCAGCAGGTCGGGGTCGGCGAGGTAGGCGCGGGCCAGGGCGACGAGCTGGCGTTCGCCGGCCGACAGGGACTCGCCGCGCTGGCCGACGGGGGTGTCCAGGCCCTGGGGGAGGCCCTCCAGCCAGTCGGCCAGGCCGAGTTCGGTGAGGGCCAGCAGGATGTCCTCGTCGGCGGCGCCGGGGCGGCCGTACCGGATGTTGTCGCCCAGGGAGGCGTCGAACAGGAAGCCGTCCTGGGGGACCATCACGATCCGTTCCCGCAGGGAGGAGAAGCGGACCCGGTCCAGGGGGACGCCGTCGACCAGGATGCGGCCCTGCGCCGGGTCCATCAGGCGGGTCAGCAGCTTGGCGAACGTGGTCTTGCCCGAGCCGGTCTCGCCGACCACCGCGATACGCGAGCGCGGGGCGATGTCCACCGTCACGTCGTGCAGGACGGTGGGGCCGCCGGGGTAGGCGAACGACACGTTCTCGAAGCGGACCTCGATCGGGCCGCGCGGCAGTTCGTGACCCCGCTCGCCCGGGTCGGCCACGTCGGGCGTGGTGTCCAGCACGCCGAGCACCCGCCGCCAGCCGGCGATGGCGTTCTGCGCCTCGTTCAGCACCTCGGTCGCGACCTGCATCGGCCCGACGAACAGCGTCACCAGGAACATGAACGCCACCAGCTCACCGGCCGTCAGGTGCCCGCCGACGCCCAGCAGCGTGCCCGCCACCACGACGGCGGCGGTCGCCAGCGCCGCCACCAGCTCGCTGGACGGGAACGTCAGCGCCACGAACCCCTGCGCCCGCGTCTGCGCCTTGCGGTAGGCCTCCACCGACTCGTCGATCCGCTGCGCGGTCCGCTCCTCGACGGCGTACGCGCGGATCACCGACGCGCCCACCACCGACTCGCTGACCGCCGCGAGCATGTCCCCGACCCGCTCGCGCACCGTGGTGTACGCCCGCGACAGCAGCTTCTGGAACCGGCGCAGCGCCAGCGCCAGCGGCAGGAACGAGGCCCACACCAGCAGCGCCAGCGGCCAGGAGTAGACCGCCATCAGCACGCTGGCCACCACCAGCTGGCCCGCCGACACGATGATCATCAGCCCGCCCCACTGCATGAACTGGCTGATCTGGTCGACGTCGCCGGTGACCCGCGACACCAGCGAGCCGCGCCGCTCGCTGCTCTGGGTCAGCATGGACAGGTCGTGCACGTGCCGGAACGCCTTGATCCGCAGCGTGGCCAGCCCGCTCTCGGTGGTCCTGTAGAGCCGGACGTTCATCAGGTAGCCGGACACCGCGGTGACCACCACGACCACCGCGGCCACCAGCACCGCGGTGCGGATGAACGCCACGTCCGGGCCGCCGGAGGCCTGCAGCCCCCGGTCGATGGTCTGCTGCACGGCGATCGGCACGACCACCCGCCCCGCCGTGGCCACCAGCGCCAGCAGCAGCGTGACCGGCAGCCCGGTCGCGAACTCCGGGCTCAGCCGCAGCCCCCGCCGCAGCGTCCGCAGCGCCCCCTCCTGAGCGGCCGACTCGTCCAGCGCGCTCACCGTCATGCGGTCACCTCTTCACCCTCGATGGCGTCGCGTTCGGCCTCGGCCCGCTCGTAGGCGTTCACCAGGTTGCGGTAGCCCTCCGAGCGTTCCAGCAGCTCGGCGTGCGTGCCGCGGTCCAGGACCCGGCCGTGCTCGATGTAGACGACCTCGTCGGCCAGCGCGATGGTGGCCTTGCGGTAGGCGACCACCACGACGGTCGAGCCCGAACCGTCGCTCTGCGCCGACCGCAGGCCCTCCAGGATCCGCGCCTCGACCTGCGGGTCCACGCTGGAGGTGGCGTCGTCCAGCACCAGCAGCCGGGGACGGCGCACCAGCGCGCGGGCCAGCGCCAGCCGCTGCCGCTGCCCGCCCGACAGGGTCGCGCCCCGCTCGCCGACCCGGGTGTCCAGCCCCTTCGGCAGCGCCGCCACGAACCCGTCGGCCTGCGCCAGCCGCAGCGCCTCCCACACCTGCTCGTCGGGGATGTCGGCGCCCAGCGTCACGTTGCCGCGGACGGTGTCGTCGAACAGGAACGTCTGCTGCGGCACCAGCGCCGCCGTCGCCGCCACCGCGCCCCGCCGGGCCCGGCGCGCGTCCACCCCGTCCAGCAGCACGGCCCCGCCGGCCGGGTCCACCAGCCGCACCAGCAGCGTCGTCAGCGTCGACTTGCCCGATCCGGTCGGCCCGACCACCGCGATCGTGCGGCCGGGCCGCGCGGCGAACGAGACGTCGTGCAGCACCTGCGCCCGCCCGCCGTCGTCCCCGTCGGCCGCGTAGGCGAACCGCACCGCGCCGACCTCCAGCCCGGCCGGCCCGTCGCCGTCCAGCGGGTGCTCCCCGAACGGCAGCGACCCCTCGGCGTCCAGCACCGCCCGCACCCGGTTCCACCCGACGACGCTGCGCGGCACCTCCGCCAGCACCCAGCCCAGCGCCCGGATCGGCCAGGCCAGCAGGGTGAACAGGTACGACACGTTCACCAGGTCGCCGGCGTTCAGCGCGCCCGCCTCCAGCCGCACCGACCCGACCAGCAGCACCGCCAGCACCCCCAGGGTCGGCAGCGCCTCCAGCATCGGGTCGAACAGCCCGCGGATCCGGCCGACCGCCACGTTGGCGTCCCGCAGCCGGCGGGCGCGCTCGGCGAACCGCTCGGTCTCGGCCCGCTCGCGGCCCAGGGTCTTGATCACCAGGCCGCCCTCGAAGCTCTCGTGGGCCACCTCGCTGACCTCGGCGCGCAACTGCTGGGCGCGCGCCGCCAGCGGCGACAGCCGCCGCTGGTAGACCACGTTGAGCAGCGCGATCGCCGGGAACACGCAGAACCCGACTAGCGCCACCGTCACGTCCACCAGCAGGATCGACACCGCCGCCACCAGCAGCATGAACAGCACGCCCACCGCCATCGGCAGCGGCGCGATCGGCGCCCAGGAGGCCTCCACGTCGGCGTTGGCGTTCGACAGCAGTTGCCCGGTGGGGTGCCGGTGGTGCCAGGCCAGCGGCAGCCGCAGGTACTGCCGGGTCACCGCGCGCCGGTAGCGGGCCTGCATCCGGTACTGCATCAGCCCGGCGTAGAACCGCCGCCCGGCCACCCCCAGCGCCTTCAGCAGCGCCACCCCGAGGATCGCCACCGCCCCGCCGGCCAGCGCCCCCGCCGTCGTGCGGCCCTCCCGGAACGCCGGCAGCACGACGTTCTCGGTCGCCCAGCCCAGCACCCACGCGCTGGCCACGGTCATCGCCGCGTACAGCGCGCTGGCCAGGACGGACACGGTGAACACGACGGGTTCGGCCTTGACGGCGACCCATAGGACCCGCATCCCCTCGCGCAGGATGTGGGGCTCGACCCTCGGGGGCCCTGCTGGCACGACGTCCTCCATTCGGCAGCGGACACCGGCGGACGCCGCCGGCCGGGTCCGCGGTGAGGTGGGCAAGGGGACCTGTGGCCCGCTCATGCCTACCATCCGGGGGTGTCCGCTTATTCCCGTGGACGCCCGCCGCGCCCTCCGGCCCAGGTGACGGACGCGGCATGCGGGACCGCGCGCGGCGGGAACAACGCGGCCGGTCCAGGCGTTGACGCCGTCCGGACGGTTTTCCGTGCCAAGAGCAGGTGAACGGGCGGATCGCGTCCATACCCGGTCTTCTCGCCCATCACAGGACGGTTGCGACGCGCATGGACGCGGCGACCGGTCTTTGGCGTGGCCGGTCGTTGAAAATTGCACGAGGGATCCGGTGTAAAGACATCGGTCCGCATACCGTGCGATACCGCGCGCCCGGCCACGATGCGACGAGACGGCCGGCGCAATCGCGCGCCGACAAAGCGCCCGCGCGTTCCCGGAGCGGCCGGACGGGCCGGTACCTCGGACGACGCGCCCGTGACCCGGCCCCGGCGCCCGCCCGCGGCGGACGGCGCGGCCCGGCGCGTCCCGTGCGGCCGGGAATCCGCCGCCCGGGCCTCTCCGATTTACGCCCGACCGGTGATACGGTGGACCCGTCGGTTGCAGTCGTGGTTCACGATCGTTTTGTATGAACGCCCGCGGACTGATGACAGCGGGCGTTTTGGCTTTTCCGGGACGGTTCGGGAGGGCGAGAGCGTACCGCAGGGCGACCGCACCGGGCCCGCGAGGTGCGGACCCGAGTTTTGCCGCAAGGAGAAAGACATGCCCCAGCAGGGCACCGTGAAGTGGTTCAACGCCGAGAAGGGCTACGGCTTCATCGCCGTGGACGGCGACGGTCCGGACGTGTTCGTGCACTACTCGGCGATCCAGACCTCCGGCTACCGGACCCTCGACGAGAACCAGCGCGTCGAGTTCGAGGTGACGCAGGGTAACCGGGGTCCGCAGGCCGACCAGGTCCGCCCCCTGTAACACCCGCAGACGTTCCGTCGGGCCCGCACCATCCAGGTGCGGGCCCGACGTGTTTTCCCCGGACAACGGCGTGGTGCGGTGGCCGGGAGGGCGGGGAGGGCGGGCACAATGGAGGGCATGTCCGAGCGTGCGTCCAACCTGGACCCGAAAATCGCCGCGCGCCTCAAGCGCGATCCCAACGGGCTCGTCCCCGCCATCGCCCAGCAGTACGACACCGGTGAGGTGCTCATGCTCGCCTGGATGGACGACGAGGCCCTGCACCGCACCCTGACCACCGGCCGCGCCACCTACTGGTCGCGCAGCCGCCGGGAGTACTGGGTCAAGGGGGAGAGCTCGGGCCATCAGCAGTGGGTGAAGTCGGTCGCCCTCGACTGCGACGGCGACGCCATCCTGGTGAAGGTCGACCAGGTCGGGGCGGCCTGCCACACCGGTGACCGCACCTGCTGGGACGCCGACGTGCTCGACGCCGTCGTCGGTGAACGTCCCCAGAACTCCTGATGAACGTTCGCCGTGAGCGGGCCGCCGCCGTGCTGGCGTGCGCGGCCGGCGCCGGGCTGGTGCTGCTGGCCGCCGGCCGCGAGTGGGCCGCCGTCCGCGCTCACGGCGCCATCACCCCGATCGACCGGACGCTGACCGGCGCCGACCTGACCGGCGCCGTGAGCGCCCTCGGCTGGGCCGGGCTGGCGGCGCTGGCCGCCCTGGTCGCCACCCGCGGCCGGGTCCGCGCCGCCGTCGGGGCCCTGCTGGTGCTGCTGGGCGCGGGCGCGGCCTACACCGCGGCCGCCGCCGTGCGCCGCTCCCACGTCCTGGCCACCGCCGAGGAGCACAGCACGCTGCTGCGGCTCGGCGCCGACCTGTCGGTGACCACCACCTGGTGGTGGGCGGTCGCGGCGGCCGGGGGCGTGCTGATGGCCGCGGCCGGGGTCCTCACCATGGTGCGGGGGCACCGCTGGCCCGGCATGTCCGCCCGCTACGACCGTCCCGGCGCCGGCCGCCCCGCGCGGCGGCCCGCCCCCGACGATCCGGCCGGGCTGTGGAAGTTGCTGGACCGGGGCGAGGACCCCACCGTCCGCGGCGAATGACCCCGCCCGTACCCATGACGCCGATGACGCCCATGACGCACCCGGAAGCAGCGATGCCCGCCGACCACGACGGCGCCCGGACCACCGGGCCGAGCGCGGGCCGTCCATGACCGAGCCCGCCGGCGGACTCGTCCTGGTCGCCGAACACGACCCCGGCGTGGCCGAGCTGGCCCGCCGCTATCTGGCCCGCGCCGGGTACGACGCCGAGATCGAGCTCGACACCGCCCGCGCCGCGGCCACCGCCGCCCGGCTCCGCCCCGACGCGGTGGTCCTGGACCTGTCCGCCGCCGGGCCGCCCGGCGAGCTGTACCGCAAGGTCCGCCAGGCCGCCGGGGACGCCCCCGTGGTGTGCGTCGTCGCCGCCGGGCAGGCCGCGCCGACCGGCGATCCGGGCGTCGCCGTGCTGGCCCGCCCGTTCGGGCCGCGGGTCCTGGTGGACGCCGTCGCCCGGGCGCTGCGCGGCCGGGGCGGCGACGAGGGGCACGTGCTGCGCGCCGGGACCGTCGTGCTGGACCCGCAGTCCCGCACCGTCACCGCCGGGGACCGGCCGGTCGCCCTCACCGCCACCGAGTTCGACCTGCTGCGGTTCCTGATGGGCCGGCCCGGGCGGGTGTTCACCCGCGAGCAGCTGCTGGAGGCGGCCTGGGAGCCGGGCGCCAGCGCCGGCAACCGCACCGTCGACGTGCACATCGCCCAGCTGCGCGCCAAGCTCGGCGACGCCAGCCCCATCCGCACCGTCCGCGGCGTCGGCTACGCCGTCGACGCATAGGCGTCTGGGGGACGACCTCCCAGACCCCGGGCCGCCGCATCCTCGCCGATCCGTTTCTGCGGGGGCGACCTCCGGGGAGCCCGTTCCGTACGCTGGGACCATGACGCAGGTCGGCGCGGCCCGTACCGGCGGCCTGGCGCGCAGGCTGCTGGGGCCCGCCGTCGTGCTCGGGGCCGTCGCCGCCGGGGTGACCTGGGTCGCCCTGGTCGACCCGCACGAGCCGGGGCACTACCCGGTCTGCCCGTTGCTGTGGGCCACCGGCCTGTACTGCCCCGGCTGCGGCGCGCTGCGCATGGTGAACGCGCTGGCGCACGGCCGCCCCGGCGCGGCGTTCGGGCTCAATCCGCTGCTGTTCGCGCTGCTGCCGGTGCTCGGCTACCTGTACGGCCGCTGGGTCCTGCTGGCGGCGCGCGGGCGGCCGATGACCTCGCGGCTGCTGCGGCCTGCGGCGGCGTACGCGGTCCTGGTCCTGGTGATCGTGTTCTGGGTCGTCCGGAACCTGCCGTTCGGGGCGTCCCTGGCCCCGTGACGGCGGGCCGGGTGGCCGGGCCGTCGGGGCCGGAGGCTACGATCGGGGCACGTACGATCCGCAGACGAGGGGGCCTGATCCGTGAGCGACGTGACGAGCCGGCAGGCGCGGAACGGAGCCGACCCGGTGGCGCACCCGGACGCGGCCGCCGGGCCGCTGGGGGAGGAGGCCGCGTGAGCGTGCTCGCAGAGATCGTGGAAGGCGTCCGGGCCGACCTCGCCGAACGGCAGGCCGCGGTGCCGCTGGAGGCGCTCAAGGACAAGGCCGCCGCCGCCCCGCCGCCGCGCGACGCCATGGCCGCCCTGCGCGCCGAGGGGGTCAGCGTGATCGCCGAGGTCAAGCGGTCCAGCCCGTCCAAGGGCGCGCTCGCGGCGATCGCCGACCCGGCCGCGCTGGCCCGCGACTACGAGGCCGGCGGGGCCAAGGTGATCAGCGTGCTCACCGAGCGGCGCCGGTTCGGCGGCAGCCTGGACGACCTGGCCCAGGTCCGCGCCAACGTCGACGTCCCGGTGCTGCGCAAGGACTTCATCGTCACCTCCTACCAGCTGTGGGAGGCCCGCGCCCACGGCGCCGACCTGGCCCTGCTGATCGTCGCCGCGCTCGACCAGGACGCGCTGGTCTCGCTGGTGGAGCGGGCCGAGTCGATCGGGCTGGTCCCGCTGGTGGAGGTGCACACCGAGGAGGAGGTGGCGCGGGCGCTGGACGCCGGCGCCAAGGTCATCGGGATCAACGCCCGCGACCTGAAGACCCTCAAGGTCGACCGGAGCGTGTTCGCCCGGCTCGCCCCGCTGGTGCCCCGCGACGTGGTCAAGATCGCCGAGTCGGGGGTGCGCGGCCCGCACGACCTGCTCGCCTACGCCTCCTCCGGAGCCGACGCCGTGCTGGTGGGGGAGAGCCTGGTCACCGGGCGCGACCCGCGCACCGCCGTGGCCGACCTGGTCGCCGCCGGCGCGCATCCGGCGCTGCGCCAGGGCAAGTAGGCTTTGCCCATGCCCGACGAGCCTTTGTCGACGTCGCCGCGCGGCCGGGTTCGGCCGCGCCGCCCGCGGGGCATGACCACCTCGCCCAGCGGCCCGGCCGCGGCGGAGGTCGCCGAGCCGCTGCGCGAGCGATGGTGCGCTCATCCGGATCTCGCACTGCACGCATAGCCCGGACGAGCCCACCCTTCACGTTCGACGTACGACAGGACGATCATGACCATCGACGCCGCGCGCGGCGCTGCCAGCGATTCCGCGAACCTGCCCGATCCGACCGGCCACTTCGGCCGGTTCGGCGGCCGGTTCGCCCCCGAGGCCCTGATGGCCGCCCTCGACGAGCTGACCCGCGAGTTCGAGGCCGCCAAGGCCGATCCCGCCTTCACCGGCGAACTCGACGAACTGCTCACCGACTACGCCGGGCGGCCCAGTCTGCTCACCGAGGCCCGGCGGTTCGCCGAGCACGCCGGCGGCGCCCGCATCCTGCTCAAGCGGGAGGACCTCAACCACACCGGGTCCCACAAGATCAACAACGTGCTGGGGCAGGCGCTGCTGACCCGCCGGATGGGCAAGCGCCGCGTCATCGCCGAGACCGGCGCCGGCCAGCACGGCGTCGCCACCGCCACCGCCGCCGCCCTGCTCGGCCTGGACTGCACCGTCTACATGGGCGAGGTCGACACCCGGCGCCAGGCCCTCAACGTCGCCCGGATGCGGATGCTGGGCGCCGAGGTCGTCCCGGTCAAGAACGGCAGCCGCACCCTCAAGGACGCCTGCAACGAGGCGTTCCGCGACTGGGTCGCCACCGTCGAGGACACCCACTACTGCATCGGCTCGGTGATGGGGCCGCACCCGTTCCCGATGATGGTCCGCGACTTCCAGCGCGTCATCGGGGTCGAGGCCCGCCGGCAGGTGCTGGAGCTCACCGGGCGGCTGCCGGACGCGGTCGTCGCCTGCGTCGGCGGCGGCTCCAACGCCATCGGCATCTTCCACGCGTTCGTCCCCGACGAGGGCGTCCGGCTGTACGGGTTCGAGGCCGGCGGCGACGGCGTGGACACCGGCCGGCACGCCGCCACCCTGGCCGGCGGGTCCCTCGGCGTCATCCACGGCATGCGCACGTTCCTGCTGCAGGACGACGACGGCCAGACCCTGGAGACCCACTCGGTGTCGGCCGGGCTGGACTACCCGGGCGTCGGCCCCGAGCACTCCTGGCTGCACGACACCGGCCGCGCCGTCTACCGGGCCATCACCGACGCCGAGGCGATGGACGCGTTCGGGCTGCTGTGCCGCACCGAGGGCATCATCCCGGCGATCGAGTCCGCGCACGCCCTGGCCGGCGCGCTCAAGGTCGGCAGGGAGCTCGGCGAGGACGCCGTCATCGTGGTGTGCCTGTCGGGCCGCGGCGACAAGGACATGCACACCGCCGCCGAATGGTTCGGCTTCATCACCGGTGAGGAGGGCGGCCGATGAGCACCTCCGTCGCGTTCGCCAAGGCGCAGGCCGACGGCCGCGCCGCGCTGGTCGGGTACCTGCCCGCCGGATTCCCCTCCTACCAGGGCGCCATCGACGCCGCCAGGGCCATGGTCGAGGCCGGCTGCGACGTCATCGAGATCGGCCTGCCCTACACCGACCCGATGATGGACGGCCCCACCATCCAGGACGCCGTCCACCGGGCGCTGACGGGCGGCGTCCGCGTCGCCGACGTGCTGCGCACCGTCGAGGCGGTCGCCGCCACCGGCGTGCCCACCCTCGTCATGACCTACTGGAACCCGGTCGACCGGTACGGCGTGGACGCGTTCGCCCGCGACCTGAAGTCGGCCGGCGGCGCCGGGCTGATCACCCCCGACCTCACCCCGGAGGAGGCCGGCCCGTGGCTGGCCGCCTCCGACGCCCACGACCTGGACCGGGTGTTCCTGGTGGCGCTCAGCTCCACCGACGAGCGCATCGCCAAGATCGTCGACGTGTGCCGGGGCTTCGTGTACGCCGCCTCGCTGATGGGCGTCACCGGCGCCCGCAGCGCCGTCGACACCGGCGCGCCCCGGCTGGTCGAACGGACCCGCGAGGCGCTGGCCCGGCGCGGCCCGGACGCCCCCGCCCTGCCGGTCGGGCTGGGCCTGGGGGTCAGCAACGGCGTACAGGCCGCCGAGGTCGCCGGCTTCGCCGACGGGGTGATCGTCGGGTCGGCGTTCATCCGCCGGCTGCTGGACGCACCGGACGAGAAGGCCGGAATCCAGGCGGTCCGGGCGTTCGCGGCCGAACTCGCCGAAGGCGTACGCCGTGGCGCGTGAACCGGTCACGGCACCGGCCGGCGTGGCAGGATGGGGCCCGCGCTAACGGCCTCCTTATCGGGGCCCGGTTAGCCTGCGAGCCGCGACATGCCACCAGGAGACACGGGGGACGACGCCACGGTGGTCACAGACAAGGCCGAGGACCGTCAGACCGGGACCGCACCGGCCGGCCCGCCGGTGACCGGCGGGCCCGCCCGGTGGCTGCCGCCCGCGCTCACCCTGCTGCTGCCGGTGCTGCTGGCGTGGACCGCGTGGGCGCAGATCGGCGAGCGGTGGACCGGCATCGCCGGCGGCCTGGCGCTGCTGGCGGTGCTGGCCTGGGCCGCCCGCACCGTCCCGGCCGACCCGTGGACCACCGCCGCCGCCCGCGCCGGCCTGGCCGTCGTGCTCGGCTGGGCGGGCCTGGCCAAGGCCCTCGAACCGCCGGCACTGCAGGAACTGGCCGTGGAGGCGTACCAGTTGCTGCCCGGCGCGCTGATCACCCCGGTCGGGGTGGGCCTGCCGATCCTGGAGATCGTGCTGGCCGTCCTGCTGCTGGCCGGGTTCGCCACCCGCGTCGGCGGGGTGCTGTCCGGGCTGCTGATGGCGGTGTTCATCGCCGGGATCGCCTCCGCCTGGGCCCGCGGCCTCAAGATCGACTGCGGCTGCTTCGGCGGCGGCGGCCAGATCGCCGACCCGCCCTACCTCAGCGAGATCGTGCGGGACCTCGGCTTCCTCGCGCTGGCCGCCTGGATCACCGTGTGGCCGCCCGGCCGGGCCGCGCTGGACCGCAGGCTCGGCCTGTACGAGGACTGACCATTCCGCCGGCCGCGCGGGACGGGGTTCCCGGCCGCGCCCACGGCGTGCCCGCGCGGCCCCAGAACGTTCGGAGGACACCACCATGAGCAAGGCCGAACGCCAGCGCAGCGCCCGCGAGCGGCTGGCCGAGCAGCGCCGCCGGGAGGAGCAGCGGCACCGGCGGCTGCGCGCCCTGCTGGTCGGCGCGGGCGCCGTCGCGGTGATCGCGGTCGTGGTCGCGGCGGTGGTGCTGGTGCAGACCCGCGGCGGCGACGAGGGCCCGGTGGCCACCGCCCCGGTGTCCCGGCAGGCCGACGGCTCGGTGGTGATGGCCAAGCCGGGCGTCACCGCCCCGGTGCTGGAGATCTACGAGGACTTCCAGTGCCCGGCCTGCCAGGAGTTCGAGGAGGCCACCGGCCGGACCGTCAAGGAACTGGCCGCCGAGGGCAAGGTCAAGGTGGTCTACCGGCCGTTCTCGTTGTTCCGCTCGTCGAACGAGCCGACCCGGGGCAACTCGCTGCGGGCGCTGAACGCGTCGCTGTGCGCCCCGGCCGACAAGTGGCTGGCCTACCACGACAAGCTGTTCGCCGAGCAGGGCCCCGAGACCGCCAAGGGCTTCGAGAACGCCGACCTCGTCAAGTGGGCCGCCGAGGTCGGCATCACCGGCGACGCGTTCGCCCAGTGCGTCGAGGGCACTCGGAAGCAGCAGCAGATCGACCAGGTCAACGCCACCGCCGACCGGGCCGGGGTGCAGAGCACCCCGTGGGTGACGCTCGACGGCCGCAAGCTCGACCAGAACGCCACCTTCACCGCCGACGGCCTGCGCGAGGCCGTCGAGAACGCCGACAAGACCTGACCCGGCCGCGCCTCCCCGGCCCGCGCCGCCGCCTCCACTAGCCTCGACCTGCTCAGACATGGATCGGGGGAACCATGGACAACGACGCGGCGAAGGGCACCGCACGGGAACGGCTGGCGGAACGGCGGGCACGGGAGGACAGGCGCGCCCGCCGGCGGCGGACCCTCGGCATCGCGGTGGGGGCCGTCGCGGTCCTGGCGGTCGTGGGGGCGGCCGCCACGACGGTGCTGGTCCGCGGCGGCGGGGAGGCCGCCGCCCCGCAGGGGGAGACCGCCCCCCTCACCCGGCAGCCGGACGGGTCGGTGGTGATGGCCAGGCCCGGCGTCATCGCCCCGGTGCTGGAGATCTACGAGGACTTCCAGTGCCCCGCCTGCAAGGCGATGGAGGACGCCACCGGCGCCACCATCAAGCAGCTGGCCGCCGAGGGCGAGGTCAAGGTGGTCTACCGGCCGTTCTCGCTGTTCCGCGCCCTGCCCGAGCCGATCAGCGGGAACTCGCTGCGGGCGCTGAACGCGTCGCTGTGCGCCCCGGCCGACAAGTGGCTGGCCTACCACGACAGGCTGTTCGCCGAGCAGGGCCCCGAGACCGCCAGGGGCTTCGAGAACGCCGACCTGATCGCCTGGGGGCGGCAGGTCGGCATCACCGGCGGCGACTTCGCGTCCTGCGTGACCGGCGGGGCCAGGAAGGCCCAGATCGACCAGGCCAACGACCACGCCGCCCGGAACGGCGTGCGCAGCACCCCGTGGCTGGCGCTGGACGGCCGCAAGCTCGAACGGGACGCCGTCTACACTCCCGGCGGCCTGCGGGAGGCGGTCGAGCGCGCGGCCCGCTGACCGGCCCGAGACCTGCCTGGGACCTGCCTGGGACCGGCCTGCGGGGAGCGGCCGACACGGTGGCCCGGAAGCGGTAACGTCAACGCTCATGCAGCCCCTTGCGACGATTCCGAGCCCCGACGAGGGCGTCTGGCACCTCGGGCCGTTCCCCCTGCGCGCCTATGCCCTGATGATCATCCTGGGCATCGTGGTGGCGGTCTGGCTGGGCGAACGGCGCTGGACCGCCCGGGGCGGCACGCCCGGCGCGGTGATCGACGTGGCGGTCTGGGCGGTGCCGTTCGGTCTGCTGGGCGGCCGGCTCTACCACGTGCTCACCGACTGGCAGCGGTACTTCGGCGAGGGCGGCGACCCGGTCGCCGCCCTGCAGATCTGGCGCGGCGGGCTCGGTATCTGGGGCGCCATCGTGCTCGGCGGCGTGGGCGCCTGGATCGGCTGCCGCCGCCGCGGCATCTCGGTGCTGGCCCTCGGTGACGCCATCGCCCCCGGCCTGGCGCTGGCCCAGGGCATCGGCCGCTGGGGCAACTGGTGGAACCAGGAGCTGTACGGCCGGCCGCTGGACGCCTGGTGGGCCCTGGAGATCGACCCCGACCACCGGCCCAAGCTGCCCGGCACCAACACCGTCGACCCGCGTTACGCCGACGTCGCCACCTACCACCCGACCTTCCTGTACGAGTCGCTGTGGTGCATCGCGCTGGCGTTCGTGGTGATCTGGGCGGGACGTCGCTTCACGCTCACCCACGGCCGCACGTTCGCCCTGTACGTCGCCGGCTACACCCTCGGCCGCTTCTGGATCGAGTCGCTGCGCATCGACGAGGCCCACCACATCCTCGGCATGCGCCTGAACAACTGGACCTCCCTGCTGGTGTTCGCCGGCGCCGTCGCCTACCTGTGGTGGGCCCGTACCCGCACCACCCCTGAGGCGGTCACGGTGAAGGGCGCCGTCGACCCCGCCGCTCCGGCCGTTCCCGCCGGGGCCGGGGCGTCCGCGGCGACCGCCGCCGCCAAGAGCGAGGAGTCCGACGACACCGCCGAGACCCCGGCCACCGAGCCCACCGCGTCGGCGGACCGGCCCGACAAGGCCGAGGACACCTCGTCCGAAGAGCCCGACGAGGCGGAGGGCGTTCAGCGCCCCGAGACCGCTGGGGGCGTGCGGGATGAGACCGAGGAGCCCCGGCAGGAGCCCGACGCCGAGAACACCGGGACCTCCGACAGCACCGGGGCTCAGAGCGCCGAGGACGCCCAGAGCCCCGAGCCCTCTGGAAGCACCGAGACCCAGAGCACCGAGAGCGCCCAGGCCACCGAAAACGCTCGGGCGCCCGAGAGCACCGAGGTCTCCGAAAGCGCCCAGGCCGCTGAAAGCGGCCGGGCCCTTGAGAACGCTGAGGTCCCTGAGGGGGCTCAGGTCTCTGAGAGCGCCCAGGTCTCCGAGGACGCCCCAGTGTCTGAGAGCTCTGAGGCTGATGAGGACATCGAGGCCACCGAGAGTGGCGAGGCCGATGAGACCGCTCGGGACGCCGTGAGCGCTCAGGACGCCGTGAGCCTTCCGGACACCGAGAGCGCCGAGGCCGCCGAGGGCATCCAGGTGGCCGAGAGCGGCGAGGTCGCCGAGGCCGCTGAGAGTGCTCAGGTCGTCAAGAGCGCCGAAGCCGCTGAAAGCGCCGAGGCCAGCGAAAGCGCCGGGGGCTCTGAAAGCGCCGACGATCGGAGCGCCGAGAGCCCTGCGGCCGCCGAAGGCTCCGAGGAGCAGGGTGCCGAGGGCTCCGAGAGCGCTGAGGACCGTGGCCCTGAGGGCTCTGCGGAGTCCAAGAGCCTCAAGGACTCTGCGGAGTCGGAGGACGCCGGGGACTCCGCGAGCGGTGGAGGCGCCGGATCGGCTGCTGATGCCGAGGCCGAGGAAGCCGAGGCTGAGGAAACCGAGGCCGAGGTGGCCGTGGACTCCGGGAGCGCCGGGGAGACGGACGGTTCCGCGGACGTTCCGGGGCCTGCGGAGACGAGCGACGAGGACGAGGGCGGCGCCGGGCGGCGGACGGCCGGTCGCAAGGCCGAGACCGTCAAGGACTGAACGGCCGCCGCGGGAAGGACACGGACGGGCCCGGCCGCCGTCACGGGTGACGTGACGTGGCGGCGGCCGGGCGCGTCGGCCGGCGGGGCCTGACGGAAAGCGCCTTTTCGGCACCCCGTGCCCCGCTTGGGCGATAAGCTCACCGCTGCTGATCGACCCGTGCGAACCGGAGGCGAAGTGAGCGAGACGGGCTCGCGCATGACCACGCGCAAGGCCGCGCAGGACGACTTCTGGCCGGGCGACGCCCCGCAGCAGCGGCGGCGGTCCCGTTCCGGCATGCCGCTCATCGCGATCGCGGTCGCGGCGGTCGTCGTGGTCGCCGCGGTCGTCGTCGGGGTGGTGCTGATGGGCGGCGACGACAAGGACGCCGCCGGCCCGGCCAAGGTGCTGCCCACCGTCTACACGCCGCAGGCGCCGAACGCCGACACCGCCGGGCTCGCCAGGCGCACCGCCGACCCGCGTCCGCTGACCGAGGGCGAGGTCTTCACCGCCGCCACCAAGTCGGTGACCTACCGCAACTACGCGTTCACGCTGGCGGGCTCGCACGTGTCCGCCGACTGCAAGGCCGTCACCTGGGGCGAGCGTCTCCAGGCGGACCTGGACAAGCACGGCTGCAACCAGATCGTGCGCGGCGCGTACGTCAGCCGCGACAAGGCCCACGTCGGCCAGTTCTTCGCCGTCAACCTGGCCGACCAGGCGGGCGCCGAGCAGATCTCCCGCGACCTCAACCCGCAGGCCCAGGCCGGTTTCGTGGTGCCGCTGGAGGCCCCGGGGGTGAAGGACTTCGGCCGCGGGTACAGCGCCGCCTACGGCCAGATCTACGGCCACTACCTGGTCGTCGCGTGGGTGCAGCGGGCCGGCGGCACCGAGCCCGCCCGCGGGCTCAGCGAGCTGATCGACATCAGCCTGGCGGTGGAGAAGCCCGGCGACTTCGTGTGGGGACGGATGCAGCTGCTGCCCGACAGGAGGACCAACTGATCCGCCACGACCGCTCTCCCCGCAGGTGAGGAACGACGACACGGGCAGGCCCGCCGGCGCCCGCCGCACCGGCCCGCAGGCCGCGCGGCGCGGCGACGGCCGTCCCCGCCCGGCCGCCCAGCCGCGGCGCGGCGCCCCGGCGGGCGACCCCCGGCCGCCCGCCCCGCCCCGCCCGGGCCGCGGGACCCCGCCGCAGGGCGTTCCCCGGGATGCCGACGGCCGTTCCCGCCGCGGCGCTCCGGCTCGGCCCGAACGCGCCGGCCAGGAGGGTCCGCGGCGCGGTGCCCCGGCGGGCTCTCGGCCGCGTGACGCCGAACGCCGCCCCTCGAGCGCCGGCTCCGACCGTTCACGGCGGGGCGCGCCGAAACGCCCGTCCCGCGACGAGACGGCACGCGCGGCGCGTGACGGCTCCGGTCGTGTCCGCGGCAGTGCGTCCACGTCCCGGCAGCGCGCCGGCGGCTTCGGCCTTCCCGGGCTCGGGATCCTGGACCGTCTGCGGCGCGGCGCCTCCGGGCGTCCGCGGCCCCGTACTCCCGAAGCCCCCGACCGGGCCGCCGCGGAGCAGCCGCCCCGGCGGCCGGGGAGCGGTCCGGTGAAGCGCGGGCCGGGGTCGGGTAAGGCGTTCTTCGGGGCGGCCGTGGCGCTGGTGGCCGTCGTCGTCATCGCCGTCGTGGTGCTGATCGCCGTCTCCGGCGGCGACGAGCGGCCGGCGCAGGGCGGTCCGGCGGTGTCGGTGGGGCGGCCCGCCGACAGCGGGTCGTCGCCGCAGTCCTACTCCAGTTCGCCGTCCACGGACGCCTACCGGGGCATCGCGGAACGCGCCAAGGACGCCAGGCCGCTCACCGAGGCGGAGGCGTTCCCCGAATCCGACCGCACCCTGACCGTCAAGGAGGCCGGCGCCCGGCTGAAACTGGTCGGCAGCCGGCTGGACGCCGACTGCGCGCAGGCGGTGTGGGGCTCGGCGGTCGCCGACGAGCTGCGCCGGGGCGGCTGCAGCCAGGCCGTCCGCGGCATGTACGCCGACACCAAGAAGGGGTACGCGCTCAGCGTCACGATCCTCAATCTGAACACCTCCGCCGATGCCGACCGTTTCGTGGCGGCGCTCGGCCAGGTCCGCGGCGGCGGGTTCGTCCGCCCGCTGACCGACGTCCCCGGCGGGGTCACCGCCAGCCCGGCCCCCGACGAGCTGGCCCGGTTCGGGCAGGGCTTCGGGGCGGCGCGGGGCCTGGCGATGGGCCACTACGCGGTGATCGCCTGGGCGCAGCGGCTGGACGGGACCGGCGACCCCACCGACGAGGCGCTGCTGGCGCTGCTGATCGAGGGCGGCAAGGCGCCCGCGGTGCTGGGCCGTGCGGCCGCCGCGCTGTGACCGCGCCCGGGAATACGAACGCGCCGTGAACGCGCTGTGAGAAGTCGCACCCCGAGGCGACCCTCCGGTGAGGATGATCACCGAACCGGGTGATTTGCATCGGTTCGGTCCCGGCTATGCTGGTCTAAACCACTTGTCGGTGGTTCCGTCGGGATGCGAGGAAGCGGATCCGTACAACGCGATGTGGCGTGGGCTCCGCCGGAGCCGGGTATACCGGGCGGGACCGGAGGACCCGGCCGACCGGCGAGCGATCTTGCCTGCTCGGCAACCTTCCCGACGGTGGGATAGTCTTCCGGTAAGGAAAGCAGCAAGGGCCAGCGCCGTCCCGGACTGCACTGACACGTAAGCAGTGACACGATGACGGGAGGGTTGATGACGGCTGCTGCCCTCACACCTGGCATGCCCCCGCGCCAGGGGCTGTACGACCCGGCCAACGAGCACGACGCGTGCGGCGTCGGCATGGTCGCGGACATGCACGGCCGCAAGAGCCACGACATCGTCGGCAAGGCCCTGACCGTCCTGCGGAACCTGGACCACCGCGGCGCGGTCGGCGCCGAGCCCGACGACGGGGACGGCGCCGGCATCCTCACCCAGATCCCCGACGCCTTCTTCCGCGAGGTCGTGGACTTCGAGCTGCCCCCGGTCGGCTCCTACGCCGCCGGGACCGCGTTCCTGCCGGTCGACGGCGCGGAGCGGGCCAAGGTCGTCGCCCACGTGGAGGCGCTGTGCGCCGAGGAGGGCCTGACCGTTCTGGGGTGGCGCGAGCTGCCCCACGACCCCGACTTCTGCGGCCCGGCCGCCCGCCGGACCATGCCGCACTTCGCCCAGCTGTTCGTGACGGCCGCGGGCGACGGCCCGCACGCCGGCAAGACCGGCCTGGAGCTGGACCGCGTGGTGTTCTGCATGCGCGAGCGCGCCGAGCAGGACGTCGCCGTCTACTTCCCCAGCCTGTCGTCGCGGACCATCGTCTACAAGGGGATGCTGACGACCCCGCAGCTGGAGCCGTTCTTCCCCGACCTGTCGGACCGCCGCTACGACACCGCCATCGCGCTGGTGCACTCGCGGTTCTCCACCAACACGTTCCCGGCGTGGGAGCTGGCGCACCCGTACCGGTTCATCGCCCACAACGGCGAGATCAACACCGTCAAGGGCAACCGCAACTGGATGCGGGCCCGTGAGGCGCTGCTGAAGTCCGACCTGATCCCCGGGGACCTGTCCCGCATCTACCCGGTGATCGACATCGAGGCCAGCGACACCGCCTCGTTCGACGAGTGCCTGGAACTGCTGCACCTGGGCGGCCGGTCGCTGCCGCACGCGGTGCTGATGATGATCCCCGAGGCGTGGGAGAACCACGCCGAGATGGACCCGGCGCGGCGCGCGTTCTACGAGTTCCACTCCACCCTGATGGAGGCGTGGGACGGCCCGGCCAGCGTCACCTTCACCGACGGCACCGTGGTCGGCGCCGTGCTGGACCGCAACGGGCTGCGCCCGGGCCGGTTCTGGGTGACCGACGACGGTTTCGTGGTGCTGTCCAGCGAGTCCGGCGTGCTCGACGACATCCCCGCCGAGAAGGTGGTGCGCAAGGGCCGGCTGCAGCCGGGCCGGATCTTCCTGGTCGACACCGCCGCCGGCCGGATCATCGAGGACGACGAGATCAAGGCCGAGCTGGCCGCCGAGCACCCCTACCAGCAGTGGCTGGCCGACGGCCTGGTGCGGTTCGAGGAGCTGCCCACCCGGCAGCGCGAGATCGCCGACCACGAGGCGCTGGTCAAGCGCCAGCAGGCGTTCGGCTACACCATCGAGGAGCAGCGGGTCATCCTCACCCCCATGGCCAGGACCGGCGCCGAGCCGATCGGGTCGATGGGCACCGACACCCCGCTGGCCGTGCTGTCGGACCGGCCGCGGCTGCTGTTCGACTACTTCAAGCAGCTGTTCGCGCAGGTCACCAACCCGCCGTTGGACGCCATCCGGGAGGAGCTGGTCACCTCCCTGCAGTCCACCCTCGGCCCCGAGGGCAACCTGCTGGAGCCCGGCCCCGAGTCCTGCCGCCGGCTGGTGCTGCCCACCCCGATCATCGACAACGACGAGCTCGCCAAGATCGTCCACATCAACGACGAGGGCGCCCTGCCGCACCTGCAGGCGCACGTCGTGCACGGCCTGTACGAGGTCGACGGCGGCGGCGAGGCCCTCCAGCGGCGGCTGGAGGAGATCTGCGCCGAGGTGTCGGCGGCCATCGAGGACGGCGCCCGCATCATCGTGCTGTCGGACCGCGGCGCCGACCGCACCCGCGCCGCCATCCCGGCGCTGCTGCTCACCGGCGCCGTCCACCACCACCTCATCCGCGAGAAGGCCCGCACCCGCGTCGGCCTGGTGGTGGAGACCGGCGAGGCCCGCGAGTGCCACCACATGGCGCTGCTGATCGGGTACGGCGCCTCCGCCGTCAACCCGTACCTGGCGATCGAGACCGTCGAGGACCTCATCGCCACCGGCGCGCTGCCCGGCCTCGACCCCGCCAAGGCCGCCCGCAACATGGTCAAGGCGTACGGCAAGGGCGTCCTGAAGATCATGTCCAAGATGGGCGTGTCCACCGTCGCCTCCTACACCGGCGCGCAGATCTTCGAGGCCATCGGGCTGGGCTCGGAGGTCATCGACCGCTGCTTCACCGGCACCACCTCCCGGCTCGGCGGCGTCGGCTTCGACGTCATCGCCGAGGAGGTCGCCAAGCGGCACCGCCGCGCCTACCCGGTCGGCGGCAACGAGCCCGCCCACCGCACCCTGGAGGTCGGCGGCGAGTACCAGTGGCGGCGCGAGGGCGAACCGCACCTGTTCAACCCCGAGACCGTCTTCAAGCTGCAGCACTCCACCCGCACCCGCCGGTACGAGATCTTCAAGGAGTACACCCGGCTGGTCGACGAGCAGTCCGAGAAGCTGATGACGCTGCGCGGGCTGTTCCGGCTCAAGGAGGGCGAGCGGCCGCCGGTGCCGATCGAGGAGGTCGAGCCGGCCAGCGAGATCGTCAAGCGGTTCTCCACCGGCGCGATGTCCTACGGGTCGATCTCCGCGGAGGCGCACGAGACCCTCGCCATCGCGATGAACCGGCTCGGCGGCAAGTCCAACACCGGCGAGGGCGGTGAGGACCCCGAGCGGTTCACCCCCGACCCCAACGGCGACCTGCGGCGCAGCGCCATCAAGCAGGTCGCGTCCGGCCGGTTCGGGGTGACCGCCGAGTACCTGACCAACGCCGACGACATCCAGATCAAGATGGCCCAGGGCGCCAAGCCCGGCGAGGGCGGCCAGCTGCCCGGCCACAAGGTCTACCCGTGGATCGCCAAGACCCGGCACTCCACCCCCGGCGTCGGCCTGATCTCCCCGCCGCCGCACCACGACATCTACTCCATCGAGGACCTGGCCCAGCTCATCCACGACCTGAAGAACTCCAACCCGGCCGCCCGCATCCACGTGAAGCTGGTCGCCGAGGTCGGGGTCGGCACGGTCGCGGCGGGCGTGTCCAAGGCCCACGCGGACGTGGTGCTGATCAGCGGTCACGACGGCGGGACCGGCGCGTCCCCGCTGACCTCGATCAAGCACGCCGGCGCCCCCTGGGAGCTCGGCCTGGCCGAGACCCAGCAGACGCTGCTGCTCAACGGGCTGCGCGACCGGATCGTGGTGCAGACCGACGGGCAGATGAAGACCGGCCGCGACGTCATCATCGCCGCCCTGCTGGGCGCCGAGGAGTACGGCTTCGCGACCGCGCCGCTGATCGTGTCCGGCTGCGTGATGATGCGGGTCTGCCACCTGGACACCTGCCCGGTCGGCGTGGCCACCCAGAACCCCGAGCTGCGCAAGCGGTTCAACGGCAAGCCCGAGTTCGTGGTGAACTTCTTCGAGTTCATCGCCGAGGAGGTGCGCGAGTACCTCGCCGCGCTCGGCTTCCGCTCGCTGGACGAGGCCATCGGCCGGATCGACCTGCTGGACACCGAGCGGGCCGTCGACCACTGGAAGGCCGCCGGCCTGGACCTGACCCCGATCCTGCACAAGCCGGAGCTGCCCGCCGGCACCGCGCTGCGCCGGGTCACCAGCCAGGACCACGGGCTGGAGAAGGCGCTGGACAACACCCTCATCCAGCTCGCCGAGTCCGCCATCGAACGCGGCGAGAAGGTCAAGCTGGAGCTGCCGATCCGCAACGTCAACCGGACCGTCGGCACCATGCTCGGCCACCAGATCACGCTGCGGCACGGCGGCGCCGGGCTGCCCGAGGACACCGTCGACATCACCTTCACCGGGTCGGCCGGCAACTCCTTCGGCGCGTTCGTCCCGCGCGGGGTGACGCTGCGGCTCATCGGCGACGCCAACGACTACGTCGGCAAGGGCCTGTCCGGCGGCCGCATCACGGTGCGCCCCGACCCGGCCGCGCCGTTCGCCGCCGAGGAGCAGATCATCGCCGGCAACGTCATCCTGTACGGCGCCACCTCGGGCGAGCTGTTCGCCCGCGGCATCGTCGGCGAGCGGTTCTGCGTCCGCAACTCCGGCGCCACCGCCGTCGTCGAGGGCGTCGGCGACCACGCGCTGGAGTACATGACCGGCGGCCGCGCCGTCATCCTCGGCCCCACCGGCCGCAACATCGCGGCCGGCATGTCCGGCGGCATCGCCTACGTGCTCGACCTGGTGCCCGTCCGGGTCAACCCGGAGATGGTGCAGATCGAGGAGCTCGACGACGCCGACCGCGAGTTCCTGCGCGACATCGTCGAACGGCACCTGACCGAGACCGGCTCCACCGTCGCCGAGCGGCTGCTGGCCGACTGGGACGCCGCGCTCGGCCGGTTCGCCAAGATCATGCCGCGCGACTACAAGCGCGTCCTGGAGGCCAAGGCCCGCGCCGAGGCCGAGGGCCGCGACGTCAACGAGGCCATCATGGCCGCCAGCAAGGGCTGAGAGAGGGGGGTTCCACCATGGCCGACCCGAAGGGTTTCCTGACCGTTCCGCGGGAGCTCCCCAAGCGGCGTCCCGTCGACGTGCGGATCAGGAGCTGGCGCGAGGTCTACGAGGACTTCGGCCGCGACAGGCTGGAGAAGCAGGCCAGCCGCTGCATGGACTGCGGCATCCCGTTCTGCCACCAGGGCTGCCCGCTGGGCAACCTGATCCCCGAGTGGAACGACCTGGTCTACCGCCACGACTGGCGGGAGGCCATCGAACGGCTGCACGCCACCAACAACTTCCCCGAGTTCACCGGGAAGCTGTGCCCCGCCCCGTGCGAGTCGGCGTGCGTGCTGGGCATCAACTCCGACCCCGTCACCATCAAGCGGGTCGAGGCCGAGATCATCGACCGGGCCTGGGAGGAGGGCTGGGTCACCCCCCGGCCCCCCGCCGTCAAGACCGGCAAGAAGGTCGCCGTGATCGGCTCCGGCCCCGCCGGGCTGGCCGCCGCCCAGCAGCTCACCCGCGCCGGCCACGACGTGGTCGTCTACGAACGCGCCGACCGCGTCGGCGGGCTGCTGCGCTACGGCATCCCCGAGTTCAAGATGGAGAAGCGGCACCTGGACCGGCGGCTCGGCCAGATGCGCGCCGAGGGCACCGAGTTCAAGACCTCGGTGCACGTCGGCGTCGACATCACCGCCGAGGAGCTGCGCGCACGCTACGACGCGGTGCTGCTGGCCGGCGGCGCCACCGTCCGCCGCGACCTGCCCGTCCCGGGCCGCGAGCTGGCCGGGATCCACCAGGCGATGGAGTACCTCCCCGACGCCAACCGCGTCCAGGAGGGCGACTACGCCGAGCCGAAGATCACCGCCGCGGGCAAGGACGTCGTGGTGATCGGCGGCGGCGACACCGGCGCCGACTGCGTGGGCACCGCCATCCGGCAGGGCGCCCGCTCGGTCGTCCAGCTGGAGATCATGCCCAAGCCCCCGGCCGGCCGGCCCGACAGCCAGCCGTGGCCCACCTACCCGATGCTCTACAAGGTCGAGAGCGCCCACGAGGAGCTCGCCGAACTGGGCGGCCAGCGCCTGTACGCGCTGTCCACCGTCGAGTTCGTCGGCGACGAGAACGGGCACGTCAAGGCCCTCAAGGTCGTCGGGGTGGAGGGCCCGCAGACCGGGTTCAAGCCGATCCCCGGCACCGAGCGGGAGATCCCCGCCCAGCTGGTCACCCTCGCCATGGGCTTCCTCGGCCCCGAGCGCGAGGGCCTGCTCGAGCAGCTCGGCGTGGAACTCGACCAGCGCGGCAACGTCGCCCGCGACAAGAACTACGCCACCTCCGTGGACGGCGTGTTCGTCGCCGGCGACATGGGCCGCGGCCAGTCGCTCATCGTGTGGGCCATCGCCGAGGGCCGCGCCGCCGCCGCGGGCGTCGACGCGTACCTGTCCGGCAGCACCGCGCTGCCGTACCCGATCCCGCCGACCGCCCGGCCCATCGCCTGACGCGGTCCGCATCCGCAGCGAGCCCCCGCCCCCGCGGCGGGGGCTCGTCGCGTCCCGGGGCACTCACCCGGGTGACAACCCCGCCCCGTGAACTCGTGGGATCGTGGACGGCCCGCCCGAGACGAGGACGGCTACGGTGCTGCGCGTTCAGGCACCTGCCTCCCCGGGGTGAACGGATTGACCCTCCACGACCACAGCACCCGCCCCTGGCGCAACGTGCCCCCGCACCTGGCCCGGGACCTGCGCCCCCACCTGCCCGCCGTCATCGACGAAGCCGCCACCGCCATCCGGCGGCAGGTCCCCGAATACGCGCGGCCCGCCTACGACGAGGTCCTGCGCGGCGCCGTCGACCACGCCATCCGCCACTTCGTCGACCTCATCGCCGACCCCGACACCCCCTGGGACGACACCCTCGGCCTCTTCCGGGACATCGGGTACGGCGAGGCCCGCGAAGGCCGCACCCTCGACGCCTGGGACACCGCCCTCCGCCTCGGCGCCCGCCTCGCCGTCCGCGCCCTCGGCGAGGCCTCCGACCGGCTCGGCATCACCCGCACCGCCCTCGGCGACCTCGCCGAGGCGATCTTCGCCTACCTGGAGGTCCTCGCCGAGGCCGCCGCCCGCGGCCACGCCGAGGCCGCCGCCCGCGCCGCCGCCGAACGCCGGCACCGCCGCCGGCGCCTGGTCGACCTGCTGATCTCCGGCACCGCCACCCCGCAGGCCCTCGCCGACCAGGCCCGCCTGGCCCGCTGGCCCCTCCCGCGCACCCTGTGCGCCGTCGCCCTCCACGAACGCGGCCACGGCCCCTACCGGCCGCCCGCCCTGCCCGGCGACGTCCTCGCCGACCTCGACCGCCGCGACCCCTGCGTCCTGGTCCCCGAGCCGGACGGCCGCCGCGCCGTACTCGCCGCCGCCGGCCCGCCCGTCGAGCCCGTCCACGCCGCCCGCTCCCTGCACTGGGCCCGCCGCGCCCTCGACCTCGCCCGCCGCGGCGTCCTGCCCGCCGACCGCCTCGTCCACGCCGCCGACCACCTGCCCGCCCTGGCCGTCATGCACTGCGAGGACCTCGTCGCCCGCGTCACCGAACTGCGCCTGGCCCCCCTCCTCGCCCTGAGCCCCTCCCGGCGCGAACGCCTCGCCCGCACCCTCCTGGAATGCCTGCGCTGCGGCTTCAACGCCACCGAGGTCGCCGGCCGCCTCCAGGTCCACCCCCAGACCGTCCGCTACCGCCTCCACCAGCTCGAGGGCCTCCTCGGCGACACCCTCCACGACCCGGACCGGCGCCTCGAACTGGAGATCGCCCTCTTCGCCTGGCTCACCACGGGCGGCAGGGTGACCGATTCCTGCAAGACCCCCCGACCGGGCCCCGCCTAGGGTCGTCGCCATGAAGACGCTGACCGCCGACCGGCTCGACGCCGCCGAACGCTTCCTGTGGCTCAACGCGCGCCCGCTGGAACGCCGCAGATTCCAGCACCTGTTCAAAGGAGGAGCCGCCGCGGCCGTCGTCGACGCCCTGCGGCCCTACCAGAACCCCGACGGGGGATACGGCAACGCCCTGGAACCCGACCTGCGAGGCGACGCCAGCCAGCCCGTGCCCGCACAGCACGCCCTCGAGATCCTCCACGAGGCCGGAGCCGACGACGACCCCGCCGTCGACCGCCTCTGCGACCACCTCACCACCATCACCACACCCGACGGGGGAGTGCCGTTCGTCCTGCCCACCGTCCGCCAAACCCCCCACGCCCCCTGGTGGCAGACCCCCGACGACCCGCCCGGATCACTCGTCCCCACCGCGACCCTCGCCGGGCAGCTCCACCGCATCGGCCACGACCACCCCTGGCCGGCGCGCGCCACCGACTTCTGCTGGAACGCCATCGACGACCTCACCGACGTGACCCCCTACGTCGCGTACGCCGTCCTGACGTTCCTGGAGCACGTTCCCGACCGCGACCGCGCCGACGCCGCCTTCGAACGGCTCCGCAAACCCCTCCTGGACTGCGTCGCCCTCGACCCCCACGCCCCCGGCGAAGCCCACTTCCCCCTCGACTACGCCCCCACGCCCCACTGCCTGGCCCGCCGCCTCTTCGACGACGCCCTCATCGAACGGCACCTCGACGCCCTCGTCGACGCCCAGGACGACGACGGCGGCTGGCACGTCAACTTCCCCATCTGGACGCCCATCACCGGCCACGAATGGCGCGGGCACACCACCGTCGAACGCCTGATCACCCTCCGCGCCTACGGACGGCTCGGCTGACCACGCCCGCCCGGGACACCCCCGGACCCCGAGACGGCCGGTCGGGCGATCCTCACTCCGCCGCGGTCACCCGACCAGCTCACCCAAGGTCACGCCCGCCAACGCGCGCACCTCGTGCGCCAGATGGGCCTGGTCGGCATAGCCCGCCGCGAACGCCGCCTCCGCCGCCGGAACCCCGGCGCGCACCAGCCGCAACGCCCGCTGGAACCGCAGCACCCGCTGCACCGTCTTCGGCCCGTACCCGAACGCCGCGATCGCCCGCCGCCGCAACTGCCGCTCGCTGACCCCCAGCCGCGCCGCCGCGTCCCGCACCGAGCACCCCGCCAACGCCTCCACCAGCGCCGGAGCCAGCGGATCGGCCGGAACCCCCGAGGCGCGGACCCGCTCGCCCACCGCCCGCACCAGCACCTCCACCGGATCCGGCGCCGACCCCAGCCGCTCGGCCAGCGCGTCCGCCGCACCGCCCCACAGCTCCGCCAGCGGCACCCGCCCGTCCCGCACCGCGTCCACCGGCACCCCCAGCACCGGCGCCGCAAGACCCGGCCGGAACCGCACCCCCGCCATCCGGCCGCCCGCCGGCACCACCGCGGGCCGCGGACCGGTGTCCGGACCCGCCACGATCACCTGGCCGTCCCAGTCCGACCAGACCACGTCCACGCACCCGTCCGGCACCACCAACTGGGTGAACGGCGCGTCACCCGCGGCCCGCGCATGCGTCCACACGCACGCGAACCCGAACCCCTCCGGCGCGGGCCCCTCCCGATACGCCGAACGTGACATGCCCCATGCATACCACCTGCCTGCGCGGGCACCCCCGAGACGAACCGGTACGAGCAAGGCATAGCGAACACGGGAGTTTCCCATGACCGACGAACTGAAAGGCAGGACCGTCGCGTTCCTCGTCGCCCCCGAAGGCGCCGAACAGGTCGAACTCGTCGAACCCTGGCAGGCCGTCGAGCAGGCCGGCGGACGCCCCCTGCTGGTGTCCACCCAGTCCGGCCGCATCCAGGCGTTCGACCACCTCGAGGCCGCCGACACCTTCCAGGTCGACACCACCGTGGAGGTCTCCGGCCACGACGAGTTCGACGCCCTCGTCCTCCCCGGCGGCGTCGCCAACCCCGACCACCTGCGCACCCAGCCCGCGGCCGTGCGGTTCGTCAAGGACTTCTTCGAGGCCGGCAAGCCCGTCGCCGCCATCTGCCACGCCGCCTGGACCCTCATCGAGGCCGACGTCGTCCGCGGCCGCACCCTCACCAGCTGGCCCAGCCTGCGCACCGACCTGCGCAACGCCGGCGCCCACTGGGTCGACGAGGAGGTCCGGGTCTGCCACGACGGACCCAACACCCTCGTCACCAGCCGCCGCCCCGACGACCTCAAGGCGTTCTGCCAGGCCGCCGTCGAGGCGTTCCGGAGCTGACAGGTCACCCTCCGCAAAGGTCTAGACCCCAGGACTAGACCAATCGGTGAAGATTCGGGGACGTTGCCCAGCACAGATACACGTACCCGCCGGTAACTACCTAGGGTTGTGTCCGTGACCCGTCGAGCGAAGATAGTCAGCACCATCGGCCCCGCCTGCTCCAGCCCCGAGCAGATCCACGCCCTCGTCGAAGCCGGCATCGACGTGGCCCGCCTCAACATGAGCCACGGCGACCACGCCGCCCACGAGGCCGTGTACCACCACCTGCGCGCCGCCTCCGACGCCACCGGCCACGGCGTCGGCATCCTCGCCGACCTGCAGGGCCCCAAGATCCGCATCGGACGGTTCGCCGAGGGACCGGTGCGCCTCACGCTCGACGACGAGTTCACCATCACCACCGAGGACGTCCCCGGCACCCGCAAGGAGGTCTCCACCACCTACCAGGGCCTGCCGGGCGACGTCGCCCCCGGCGACACCGTCCTCATCGACGACGGCCGCGTCGCCCTCGAGGTCACCTCCGTCGACGGCCCCCGCGTGCACACCCGCGTCGTCGTCGGCGGCATGGTCTCCGACAACAAGGGCCTCAACCTGCCCGGCGTCGCCGTCAGCGTCCCCGCCCTCACCGACAAGGACGAACGCGACCTGCGCTGGGCACTGCGCCTCGGCGTCGACATGATCGCCCTGTCCTTCGTCCGCACCCCCGACGACGCCGAGATCTGCCACCGCATCATGGAGGAGGAGGGCGTCCGCGTCCCCCTCATCGGCAAGATCGAAAAGCCCCAGGCGGTCGAGGCCCTCCCCGAGATCGTCAACGCCTTCGACGGCATCATGGTCGCCCGCGGCGACCTCGGCGTCGAACTCCCGCTCGAGCAGGTCCCCATCGTCCAGAAGCGCGCCATCGAACTCTGCCGCGAGAAGGCCCGCCCGGTCATCGTCGCCACCCAGATGCTCGAGTCGATGATCTCCGCGCCCCGCCCCACCCGCGCCGAGGCCTCCGACGTCGCCAACGCCATCTTCGAGGGCGCCGACGCCGTCATGCTCTCCGGCGAGACCAGCGTCGGCCAGTACCCCATCGAGGCGGTCAAGACCATGAGCCGCATCGCGCTGGCCGCCGAGAAGGCCAGCCTGCGCGCCGTCCACTCCCTCGAACGCGTCCCCGAGACCGTCGGCGGAGCCATCGCCCGCGCCGCCGCCGAGGTCGGCGCCATCGTCGGCGCCAAGGCCCTGGTCGCCTTCACCATGTCCGGCGAGACCGCCCGCCGCCTGTCCCGCTACCGCTCGCCCATCCCCCTGCTGGCCTTCACCAGCGTCCAGGCCACCCGCAGCCAGCTCGCCCTGGTCTGGGGCGTGGAGACCTTCATCGTCCCCCACGTCGACCACACCGACGACATGGTCCGCCAGGTCGAGCAGGCCCTCCTGGAGATCGGCCGCTGCCAGAAGGGCGACCGCGTCGTCATCGTCGCCGGCTCGCCCCCCGGCACCCCCGGCTCCACCAACGCCCTCCGCGTCCACCGCATCGGCGACGCCATCGCCATGCGCCACTGACCCGGAGCCTCCGACAGGCGCGTACGCGGTGGAAGCGCCCCTCCACCGCGCACGCGCCTTCGTCCGTTCCGATCGCCGCGACCACCAAGGCGCAGTGCCCGCCCCGGCCTCCCATCGGGCGGGTACAGGCATGCCATCCCGTCACGCACCGGCCCGGTCGCCGCAGGTACGGCCACCGGGCGGGTGGGGGACGACGTCGGCTCAGTACTTGGGACCGACGAACTCGTCCAACCGGGCCACCGCATCCCGTCTCGCGACGGAGATCTCCCGGACGTTGTTCTGCTTCCAGGCGATGCCGAGACGGTCGAGCGCGTCGGTGTAGAGGCGGCGGATATCGTCGGACGCGTTCTTGAAGAGATAGCGGGGGTACTCGTACCAGCGGTCGCCGTCCTTGAGCGGGCGCCGTACCCGGTTGATGCATCGGCACCCGTCCGAGTGGATCAGCCCCCGGACGAACTCCCTGGCGTGCTCTTCGACGATCGCCTGTTGCCACTCGACGAGCGCGATCCTCCTGGTGTGCTTCATCCCAGGTCCGTGTTGTGGAAACACGCAGGGCCAGTGTTTGGAATAGGCGCCGACTCCGCTGCAACCTTGGTGTTGACGACGACCGACCTTCAAGCCGGGCATGACCGCGGCGATGGCCTGCGCTGTCTCGGCGGCTATGCCCGGCCATCCGTCATCACAGTAGATCTCCAACCGGTACACGCCCCTGTTCCCGGTCCGGACGATGTGGCCGTCACCCAGGTAGAGCCCGAAGAGGTAGGCATAGGCACGGCCGTCCAGCGGGCGGTCATGGCAGCGGGGACACTGCGCCTTCGTCACGCGGTCACGGCCGTCGGGAGCGCGTCGGTCGCCGCGGCGCCAATGACGCAGAGCCCCCACCGAGATGCCGCACTTGAGGGCGACCTCTCGATCGGTCAGTCCACTACGGCTTAACTCTAGGGCGCGATCGACGATTTCCTGGGGGTGCATGTCGGCCAGTATGGCGGCCGGGTATGACAAAACCGCCGCCGAGAGTGGTGGCGGTTGGAATGTGTGCCCCGGGTGGGATTCGAACCCACACTGTTCACCTTTTGAGGGTGCTGCCTGTCTGCCGATTGGGCTACCGGGGCAATACGGGCATCTCGGGCGCCCTTGCGCGAGACGGCCGCTCACATAGGGACCGGCTGAGGTCCAGGGTAGCGCGTCCCGGTAGTCTCGTGCGCGTGACCGAGAGCGCTCGACGTGTTGTGATCGCAGAGGACGAGGCCCTGATCCGGCTGGATCTCAAGGAGATGCTGCAGGAGGAGGGGTACGAGGTCGTCGGCGAGGCCGGGGACGGGGAGGCCGCGGTGCGGCTGGCCGCGGAGCTCAAGCCCGACCTGGTGATCCTGGATGTCAAGATGCCGGTCCTGGACGGGATCTCCGCGGCCGAGCGGATCTGCGGGGAGCGGATCGCGCCGGTGGTGATCCTGACCGCGTTCTCGCAGCGCGAGCTGGTGAAGCGGGCGACCGAGGCGGGGGCGATGGCCTATCTGGTCAAGCCGTTCACCAAGACGGACCTGGTGCCGGCGATCGAGATGGCGGTGAGCCGGTACGACGAGATCCGGGCGCTGGAGGCGGAGGTCTCGACGCTGACCGAGCGGCTGGAGACGCGCAAGGTGGTGGACCGCGCCAAGGGGTTGCTGCAGGAGCTGAACGGGTGGAGTGAGCCGCAGGCGTTCCGGTGGATCCAGAAGACGTCGATGGACCGGCGGATGACGATGCGCGCGGTGGCCGAGGCGGTGGTCGCCGGGGCGCTGGGCGAGTCGGCCGAGGGCGCCTCGGGCGGGGCCTCGGGGGGCGACGGCGCGGCGGGGTCCGGCGGGGGAGCGGCGGGCTGACCCCTGGTTGGGGCCGCCATGTGTTCACCCAGCGTGACGGAATGCGTCGCTAGCTGGTCTTCTTCGGGCACGGACCTGTAACGAACGAGTAACCCTTCTGTCCGGGTGTGCCGTTCTGTGACATGTGCTCGGTGTACTACGTGGCAGGTCCCCGGGTGCCCGTTTCCTCCGGCTGCGGCACAGGCCGCTGCGGCGGAACGACTTCGGGGCGCGACTTGACCCGATCCCCTGGGATCCGGACTGAAAGGTTGGCGACCTTGCGACTCAACGGGATTCGCGTCGGAGCGATCGCCGTCGGTGCGGCGCTCGCGATGACTCTGAGCGCGTGCGGCGGCGGAGGGGACGACTCCGGTTCCGGCGACGGCGTCGTGATCGGCTTCATGGGCGACCTGACGGGGGAGAACTCGGGCATCGTCATCCCGCCCAAGAACGGCGCCCAGCTGGCGATCGACGAGTACAACGCCACGAACCCGAAGGTGAAGATCACCCTCAAGACCTACGACAGCCAGGGCAAGGGCGAGCAGGCCGTGCCGCTGGCCAAGAACGCGATCACCAAGGACGACATCGTGGGGCTGATCGGCCCGGCGTTCTCGGGTGAGTCGCAGCAGGTGGCGCCGGTGCTGGAGGAGGGCAAGATCCCCAGCGTCTCGCCGTCGGCGACCAACACCGCGCTGGGCAAGAACGGCTGGAAGTACTGGCACCGGATCGTCGGTAACGACGAGGTGCAGGGCGCCGGCGTCGGTGAGTTCATCACCCGGGCGCTGGAGGCCAAGAAGGTCTTCGTGATCCACGACAACTCCGAGTACGGCAAGCCGCTGGGCGAGAAGGTCGAGGCGACCGTCAAGTCCAAGGGCGCCACCACCCAGGTCGACGCGATCGACCCGGAGGGCTCGGACTTCGCCGCGACGGTCAACAAGGTGAAGGCGTTCGCGCCGGACGCGATCTTCTACGGCGGGTACTACGCCGAGGGCGGCAAGCTGCTGAAGCAGCTGCGTGAGGGCGGTGTCACCGCGCGCTTCCTGTCGGGCGACGGTTCGCTGGACAAGGGTCTGGCCGAGGGCGCGGGTGAGCAGAACGCGAACGGTTCGATCATCGCCTGCCCGTGCCTGATCGACCCGGAGGGCAAGACCAGCCCGGCGAGCAAGACCTTCGCCGACAAGTACCGGGCGAAGTTCAACGCGCCTCCGGCGATCTACTCGGCCGAGGGCTATGACGCGGCGACGGCGTTCATCGAGGCCGTCAAGGCGGGCAACACCACCGCCGAGGACATCAACGCGTTCCTGTCGAAGGTGGACGTGCCGGGCGTGTCCAAGCAGGTGAAGTTCCTGCCGACGGGTGAGCCCGCCGCCTCGGACGTCTACGTCTACGAGGTGAAGGGCGCCACCCTGCCGCTGATCGGGAAGGCCGCCGAGGCGGACGTCTGACGCGGATCCGGTCGGTTTCCGGGTGACCCTTTGCACGCGCAGGAGCGGGAGCGCCACCAGCGCTCCCGCTCCTTGACGAAGGCGACATAAATGTTCGGCAACTTCATTGACCAGTTCTGGCCGTCCACGATCGACGGCCTGTCGCTGGGCGCGATCTACGCCCTCGTCGCCCTGGGCTACACGATGGTCTACGGCGTCCTGCGGCTCATCAACTTCGCGCATTCGGAAATCTTCATGATCGGCACCTTCGCGGGGCTGATCACCTTGAACACGATCGGCCTGTCCAGTTCGGTGGGCGGGGTGGCGCTGATCGGGGTGGTCCTGCTGCTGGCGCTGGTGGCCGGGCTCGCCTCGGGGGCCAGTGCGGTGGCGCTGGAGTTCGTGGCGTACCGGCCGTTGCGGCGGCGGGGGGCGTCCCGGCTGGCGGCGCTGATCTCGGCGATCGGCGCGTCCCTGTTCCTGCAGCAGTTGTTCGCGCGGGTGTTGATCCCGTGGTGGTTCGACCTGCCGGACGAGAAGGGCGCGCTGCCGATCCAGCATCATTTCGTGGAGCGGACGAATCTGGTGTCGTTGGGGGATTTCGTCATCCCCAACGACAAGCTGCTGGTGCTTCTGGGGGCGATCCTGATGATGATCGCTCTGGACCAGTTCGTGAACCGGACCCGGCTGGGCCGCGGTATCCGGGCGACCGCCCAGGACCCGGAGACGGCGGTGCTGATGGGCGTCAACATCGACCGGGTGGTGGCGACGACGTTCCTGATCGGCGGCGCGATGGCGGGTGTGGCCGCGGCGCTGTACCTGCTGCGGTTCGAGGACACCCATTACTTCGTGGGCTTCCTGCTGGGCATCAAGGCGTTCACGGCGGCGGTGCTGGGCGGTATCGGCAACCTGCGCGGGGCGCTGCTCGGCGGACTGGTGCTCGGGTTGATCGAGATGTACGGCTCCGCGATCTTCGGGACGGAGTGGCAGCATGTGGTGGCCTTCTCCGTCCTGGTCCTCGTCCTCATGTTCCGTCCCACCGGAATCCTCGGTGAATCTCTCCAGCAGGCGCGCGCATGACTGACAACGCAAACACCAAGAGCAGTGCGGTGCTGACCAAGCAGGCGCCGCCCGCCGCCGACGACGGCGGCCGCGGGCTGGGCGCGCGGTTCGCCGACATCGTGCCGCGGGCCCGGCGGGTCGCCGGGCGGTGGCCGGCCGCGGTCCGTCCGCTGATCTTCGGGCTGAACGTGGCGCTGGGGCCGCTGGCGGTGCTGTCCGACGCCTTCCACGACTGGTGGGTGCGGCAGGGCCGCCTGGTGCGCTGGGTGGTGTACGGCCTGTTGATCCTGTTCGCGCTCGTGCTGCCGTCGGACGTGATCGGCGATGTGATGTCGCCGCACACCGAGTGGCAGACGCTGCTGTTCTTCCCGATCGGCGGGTACATCCTGCTGGCGATCGGGTTGAACGTGGTGGTCGGGCAGGCGGGTCTGCTGGACCTGGGGTACGTGGCGTTCTTCGCGGTCGGCGCCTACGCGATGGCGATCTTCGGCAAGTACCACGGCTGGAGCTTCTGGGAGATCCTGGTCGTGGGCGTGGTGATCTCGGCGTTGTCCGGGATCGTGCTGGGGGCGCCGACGCTGCGGCTGCGCGGCGACTATCTGGCGATCGTGACGCTGGGATTCGGTGAGATCATCCGGATCGCCGCGCAGAACTGGGAGTACGTCAACGGCCCGAACGGCATCTCGGGGATCCCGCACCCGCCGAACCTGTCGGACTGGGAGATCCCGGAGGGGCAGCCGTGGGAGCTCCTGGGGCTGGCGGGCATGAAGCCGTTCACCTACGGGGCGCTGGACGGGCGGCCGTACTACTACCTGATGCTGGCGACGATCATCGCGGCGATCATCTTCTGCAAGCGGCTGGAGAACAGCCGGGTGGGCCGCTCGTGGGCGGCGATCCGGGAGGACGAGGACGCGGCCGAGCTGATGGGCGTGCCGACGTTCAAGTTCAAGCTGGCGGCGTTCGCGATCGGCGCGGCGATCGGCGGCGCGGCGGGCGTGGTGTACGCCAGCCAGGCGACGTCGATCATTCCGGCGAACTTCCCGTTCATCCTGTCGGCGACGATCCTGGCGGCGGTGGTGCTGGGCGGTTCGGGCAACCTGCCGGGCGTGATGGTGGGCGCCTTCCTGGTGGCGTGGCTGCCGGAGTACTTCCGCGGGCTGGCCGAGTACCGGATCCTGATCTTCGGTCTGGCGCTGATGGTGATGATGGCGCTGCGGCCGGAGGGGATCCTGCCGTCGCGGCGCAGGCAGGCGGAGCTGGCCGAGGGGACCGGCGGCATGGGCGCGCTGGGCGCCGAGGTGGCCGGGCCGGGCACGAAGGCGGCGACCGAGGGGGCGAAGTGAGCGACAAGAAGCCGACCGAGGCGATGCCGGTGACGGTGCCGTCGGGCAAGGCCCCGCTGCTGGAGCTGCGCGACGTCACCATGCGGTTCGGCGGCGTCGTGGCGATCAACGGCCTGCGGCTGGGGATCGACGAGGGTGAGATCTTCGCGCTGATCGGTCCGAACGGCGCCGGCAAGACCACGGTGTTCAACGTGGTCACCGGCGTGTACCGGCCGACGCAGGGGCAGGTGCTGCTGGCCGGCCAGCGGATCGACGGCAAGAAGCGGTACAAGGTCACCAAGCTCGGCGTGGCGCGCACGTTCCAGAACGTGCGGCTGTTCCACAACATGACGTCGCTGGAGAACGTGATGGTGGGCGCGGACGCGCATCACCGGACCGGGCTGGCGGGGGCGTCGCTGGGCCTGCCGTGGCATCGCCGCGAGGAGCGGGAGGGCCGGGAGAAGGCCCGCGCGCTGCTGGAGTTCGTGGGGATCGGGCACCGCATCGGGGACATGGCCAAGAACCTGCCGTACGGCGACCAGCGCAGGCTGGAGATCGCGCGGGCGCTGGCCACCGACCCGAAGCTGCTGCTGCTGGACGAGCCGGCCGCCGGGATGAACCCGGCGGAGAAGGAGTCGCTGCAGGAGCTGATCCGCAAGATCCGCGACTCGGGCCGGACGGTGCTGCTGATCGAGCACGACATGAGCCTGGTGATGGGCATCAGCGACCGGGTGGCGGTGCTGGACTTCGGCCAGAAGATCGCCGAGGGCCTGCCGTCCGAGGTGCAGAACGACCCGCGGGTCATCGAGGCGTACTTGGGGGCTCCCGCCGATGCTTCTTGAGATCAGGGACATTCATGTCCACTACGGCAACATCGCGGCGCTCAAGGGCGTCACGGTCGAGGTCGGCGAGGGCGAGATCGTCACGCTGATCGGCGCCAACGGCGCCGGCAAGACGACCACGCTGAAGACGATCTCGGGGTTGCGTCCGCTGACGTCGGGTTCGATCTGGTTCGAGGGCCGCGACATCAGCCGGATGCCGGGGCACAAGCGGCTGATGGCCGGGATCGGGCAGGCGCCGGAGGGCCGGGGGATCTTCCCGGGCATGTCGGTGCTGGAGAACCTGTACATGGGCGCGTACGCGCGCAAGGGGAGCGTCGACAAGGACCTGCAGGAGGTCTTCGAGCTGTTCCCCCGGCTCGCCGAGCGCAGGAACCAGCCCGGCGGCACCATGTCCGGCGGTGAGCAGCAGATGCTGGCGATCGGCCGGGCGCTGATGGCGCGGCCGAGGGTGCTGCTGCTGGACGAGCCGTCGATGGGGCTGGCGCCGATGCTGATCCAGCAGATCTTCACGATCATCGAGGAGATCAACCGGCGCGGCACGACCGTGCTGGTGGTGGAGCAGAACGCGCAGCAGGCGCTGCAGCTGGCGCACCGGGCGTACGTGCTGGAGACGGGCCGGGTGGTCAAGTCGGCTCCGGCGCGGGAACTGCTGGACGACCCGGAGGTCCGTGCGGCGTACCTGGGCACGGGTGCGGGCGCGCCGGGGGCCTGATCCCGGCGGTCTCGTCCGCGTTTCGGTGTCAGGGCCGGGTGACCGCGGGTCGCCCGGCCCTGGGCCGTTCCGGGGCCGTCACAGGGGCCTCACAGGGGGATGTCGACGGTGCGGGCGGTGTCGGCCGGTGCGCCGCTGACCTGGTCGCCGAGGGCGGACGAGGTGGTGTCGCCGGTGATCCGCAGGGCCCGTACGGTCGCGGCGGCGGGGATCTCGAACCACAGGTCCAGTTCGCGGCGTTCCTCGCGGGCGAGGGTCTGGGCGCCGGTGACGGCCCGGCTGACCGACATGGCGTCGTGGTCGGGCCGGTGGGCGCGTCCGTCCGCGGTCACCAGGGTCTGCCGGGACGGGACGAACTGGTGGCGGTCCCGCCCGCGGTTGTCGATGAGCAGCCTGACGCGGACGTACTGCCCTTCGGCGGGGATGCTCCCGTGGCTGCCGATCACTTCCTTGATGCCGGTGCGGACGGCCATGACGGTGTAGGCGAGTTCGCCGAGCCTGGTCTCCCGGTAGGGGAGGGGTGTCTCGGAGGGCCGGGCGGTGCGGGCCGGGGTGTCGTAGCGCGGCGGGTCGTCCCCGCCCGAGCAGGCCGCCGTGGCCGCCGTCAGGAGTGACAGTCCCGCGATCAGCGCCCGTCGCATGACGTGACTGTAAGGCGGGCGCGGGGCCCGGGCAAGATCGGCGGCTGTGATGGGGCGGGTACGGGGCCGCCTTTGGGGCCGTACACCCCTTCCCCGGACGTACGTTGTCTACTCAGCGGCCCCGGACCCTCTGTGACAACGCTAGCGACGCATGGGCCCCGGTTGCAAAGGATGTCTGGTTTGTGCAGGTGGGGGACGTGGCGTTCGTTTCGGGTCAGCCGGTGGGCTTGTCGCGGAGCATGCAGGTCAGGCGGGCGGTGCAGACCCGGCGGCCCTGGTCGTCGGTGATGACGATGTCGTAGGTGGCCAGGGTGCGGCCGCCGTGGACGCGGGTGGCGACGCCGGTGACGTACCCCTCGGTGGCGGACCGGTGGTGGGTGGCGTTGATCTCCACGCCGACGGCGATGCGGCCGGGCCCGGCGTGCAGGACCGCGCCGGTGGAGCCGAGGGACTCGGCCAGGACGCAGGACGCGCCGCCGTGCAGCAGCCCGAACGGCTGGGTGTTGCCCTTGACGGGCATGCGGCCGACGACGCGTTCGGGGGACGCCTCCAGCAGCTCGATGCCCATGGTGGAGGCCAGGTCGCCCTCGGGGCCGCCGCCGAACGTCTCGATCAGTTCGGCGCGCTGCCGCTGCGGGGTCGGTCCGCCCTGGTGGGTCACGTAAGCCTCCCTCAAAGTGTCGTAACGGAAGGCTAGGCTCATGGCGTGGAGATGATGGCACCGACCCCCGACAACACCGAACGGCTGCTGCTGCTGGACGGGCATTCGCTGGCCTACCGGGCGTTCTTCGCGCTGCCGCTGGAGAACTTCTCGACCACCGACGGCCAGCCCACCAACGCGGTCTACGGCTTCACCTCGATGCTCATCAACGTGCTGCGCGACGAGCAGCCCACGCACATCGCGGTGGCCTTCGACCGGTCCGAGCCCACGTTCCGGCACGAGCAGTACGTGGAGTACAAGGCGGGCCGCAGCAAGGCTCCCGACGAGTTCCGCAGCCAGGTCAGCCTGATCTTCGAGGTGCTGGACGCGCTGCGGATCCCGCGGCTGTCGGTGGCGGGGTACGAGGCCGACGACATCATCGCCACCCTGTCGTCCCAGGCGTCCGCCCAGGGCATGACCACCCTGGTGGTCACCGGTGACCGGGACGCGTTCCAGCTGGTCAACGAGCACGTGACGGTGCTGTACCCGGTGCGGGGCGTGTCGGAGCTGACCCGCTACGACCCCGCGGCGGTGGCCAAGAAGTACGGGGTGCCGCCGGAGCGGTACCGGGAGCTGGCCGCGCTGGTGGGGGAGAGCAGCGACAACCTGCCCGGCGTGCCCGGGGTGGGGCCCAAGACCGCCGCCAAGTGGCTCACCCAGTACGGCGACCTGAACGGGCTGGTGGCCAACGTCGACCAGCTCAAGGGCAAGGCCGGCGCCAGCCTGCGCGAGCATCTGGCGCAGGTGCTGCGCAACCACCAGATCAACCGGCTGGACTGCGAGGTCCCACTGGAGGTCGGGCCGCGGGACCTGCGGCTGGGGCAGTGGGACCGCGACGAGATCCACACCCTGTTCGACTCGCTGCAGTTCCGCGTGCTGCGGGAGCGGCTGTACGCGACGCTGTCGGCGGTGGAGCCGGAGGCCGAGGAGGGCTTCGAGGTCGAGCTGACCCGTCCCGAGCCGGGGACGCTGGGGGCCTGGCTGGCCGAGCACGCCAGCACCCCGGGGGAGCGGGTCGGCATGGCGGTGACCGGCCGGTGGGGGCGCGGCACCGGTGAGGTGACGGCGATCGCGCTGGCCACCGCGCGGGGCCCGGCGGTGTTCGTGGAGCCGGCCGAGCTGGCCACCGACGACGAGCAGGCGCTGGCCGCCTGGCTGGCCGACCCCAAGCGGCCCAAGGCGGTGCACGAGGCCAAGGGCCCGATGCTGGCGCTGGCGGCGCGCGGCCTGTCGCTGGAGGGGGTGACCAGCGACACGGCGCTGGCCGCCTACCTGGCGCTGCCGGGGCAGCGCACCTTCGACCTGGCCGACCTGGTGCTGCGGTACCTGCACAAGGAGCTGCGGGACGAGGCCGCCGGCGACGGGCAGCTGACGATCGACGGGTCGGCGGAGGCCGACGCCGCGCGGGAGCTGGCGGTGCGGGCGCGGGCGGTGCTGGAGCTGGCCGGCGAGCTGGACCGCGACCTGGAACGGCGGGGCGCGGTGCGGCTGCTGCACGAGGTGGAGCTGCCGCTGGTCGGGGTGCTGGCCGAGATGGAGCGCGCCGGGATCGCCGTCGACACCGACCACTTCGCGGCGTTGTCGGCGTCGCTGGGCGGGCAGGTCAAGGAGTGCGAGCAGCGCGCCCACGCCGCCGTCGGCCACGAGTTCAACCTGGGGTCGCCCAAGCAGGTGCAGCAGGTGCTGTTCGACGAGCTGGGCCTGCCCAAGACCAAGCGCACCAAGACCGGCTACACCACCGACTCCGAGGCGCTGACGGGGCTGCTGGCCAAGAACGGGCACCCGGTGCTGGAGCACATCCTGCGCTGGCGCGAGGTCGCCAAGCTCAAGAGCATCGTGGACTCGCTCATCCCGATGGCGGCCGAGGACGGGCGGATCCACACCACGTTCAACCAGATGGTGGCGGCGACCGGGCGGCTGTCGTCCACCGACCCGAACCTGCAGAACATCCCGATCCGCACCGCCGAGGGCCGGCAGATCCGCGAGGGCTTCGTGGTCGGCGAGGGCTTCGCGTGCCTGATGACCGCCGACTACAGCCAGATCGAGCTGCGGATCATGGCGCACCTGTCCGGCGACGAGGCGCTGGTCGAGGCGTTCACCTCCGGCGCCGACTTCCACACCATCACCGCCGCCAAGGTGTTCGGGGTCCCGCCCGACCAGGTGGACCCGGAGCTGCGGGCCCGGATCAAGGCGATGAACTACGGCCTGGCCTACGGCCTGTCCCCGTTCGGCCTGGCCGCCCAGCTGTCCATCACCCCCGACGAGGCGCGGGTGCTGATGGACGACTACTTCGAGCAGTTCGGCGGGGTCCGCGACTACCTGCAGGGCGTGGTCGAGCGGGCCCGCCGCGACGGCTACACCGAGACCATCCTGGGCCGCCGCCGCTACCTGCCCGACCTGACCTCCGACAACCGGCAGCGCCGCGAGATGGCCGAGCGCATGGCCCTGAACGCCCCCATCCAGGGCTCGGCCGCCGACATCGTCAAGGTCGCCTCCCTGAACGTCGACCGGGCCCTGCGTGAACGCGGCCTCACCTCCCGGATGCTGCTGCAGGTCCACGACGAACTGGTCTTCGAGGTCGCCCCCGGCGAGCTGGAGGAGCTCCAGGCCCTCGTCCGCGACCAGATGACCCGCGCCTACGACCTGCGCGCCCCCCTGGAGGTCTCCATGGGCACCGGCCGCACCTGGCAGGAGGCCGCCCACTAGACTCGCGCTCCGGTGCCGCCCTCTGAGCCGGGGGCGGCACCGGCATGTGGGGCGGTTGATGGGCGTGGGCCGGCCCGGGTGTTAGGAAGTTGTGTTCCTCCATGTGCTACACGCGGGCATGGGGCCGACCGTACGCTGGGGCAGGCTTTGCTCACGATCGACGGGAGGGTCGTGCCGCCCCTGCACAAGCTCGCCGGCGTGCTGATCGCGCTGGCGGTGATCGTCGGGTTGGTCGCGCCGGACGCCCGGCGCGGGGAGGGGACCACGGCCGCGCCCGCGGCGGCGCCGTCGGTGCAGGGCGCCGCGGACCGGCCCGCCGGACGGGAGACGCCGGGGGCGCCGGTCGCGCAGGGCGGGTCGCCGCGGCCGTCGGCGACGCCGACCCCGGCCCCGACGATCGGGACGGCGTCGGCGGTGGCGCGGCAGGTGCGGGCCAACGAGCTGGGGCAGATCCCGGTGATCATGTACCACCGGATCGTGGCCGACCCCGGGTCGTCGCTGGACCGCACGCCCGAGGAGTTGCGCGAGGAGCTGACCCGGCTGGCGCGGGAGGGGTACGTGCCGATCACCGCCGCGGACTTCGCGCGGGGGTGGATCGACGTCCCGGCCGGGCGGCATCCGGTGGTGCTGACGTTCGACGACGGGACGCCCGGGCATTTCGCGCTGGACGAGCGGGGAACGCCGAAGCCGGACACGGCGGTGGGCGTGCTGCTGGAGGTGGCGCGGCGGCATCCGGGATTCCGGCCGGTCGCCACGTTCTACGTGAACTCCGATCCGTTCCAGATGGGGGACCGGGCCGCGGAGGGGCTGCGGTGGCTGGTGGCCCACGGGTTCGAGGTGGGCAACCACACCTGGTCGCACACGGACCTGTCCACCCTGGACAAGGAGGGGGTGCAGCGGGAGATCGGGCGGGCCGAGGCGCAGATCGTGGCGATGAGCGGCCGGCACTCCACCACGCTGGCCTACCCGTTCGGATCCGAGCCGCGGCGGAGTTCGTGGGCGCGGGCCAAGGACGGCGAGTACTCGTTCCGGGGGATCTTCCTGGCGGGCTGGCGGCCCTCGGCCTCGCCGTTCCACGCCGATTTCGATGAAGACGCGATCACGCGGATCCAGTCTGCGGGTAAAATCCCGGAAAACGACTGCCGGCGCTACTGCTCGGCGGCGTGGCTCGACTGGCTGCGCGACAACCCCGCGGAACGTTACGTCTCCGACGGCGATCCGGGCACGGTGGCCTTCCCCGCGGGCGCTGCGGAGGACCTGGACGCCGACTACCGCAGGTACGGGCGGGCCTACTAGACTCGGCGGTACAACTGTGCGGTGGGCCGGCGGGAGCGGGCCCGCGTCCGTCCCGCAGATTGACCCACGTGGTCAAGTCCCATATGCTGATCGCTGCGCTGTGGGCCTGCGCGTGCTTCGGACGGAGCAGGCTCGCGCTCGGTCAGGTCGACATCGGTCTACAGGCGGGACTTCCGCCGTCTCCGGTTTTGGCAGGGACGAAAAGGGCCCTCTGCGCTGCATAGTCAACGATCTATGTCCGTATCCGGAGCCAGCCCACACATGACGAGCAGCACCGACACCTCGACCACCACTCCTCAGGTAGCGGTCAACGACATTGGCTCGGCAGAGGAGTTCCTCGCCGCGATCGATGAGACGATCAAGTACTTCAACGACGGCGACATTGTCGAGGGCACTGTCGTCAAGGTCGACCGAGACGAGGTCTTGCTCGACATCGGCTACAAGACCGAGGGCGTCATCCCGTCCCGCGAGCTTTCGATCAAGCACGACGTCGACCCCAACGAGGTCGTCAAGGTCGGCGACCACGTCGAAGCCCTTGTCCTGCAGAAGGAGGACAAGGAGGGCCGGCTGATCCTGTCCAAGAAGCGCGCCCAGTACGAGCGCGCCTGGGGCACGATCGAGAAGATCAAGGACGAGGACGGGATCGTCACCGGGACGGTCATCGAGGTCGTCAAGGGCGGTCTCATCCTCGACATCGGCCTGCGCGGCTTCCTGCCCGCCTCGCTGGTGGAGATGCGCCGCGTCCGTGACCTGCAGCCGTACGTCGGCCGTGAGCTCGAGGCCAAGATCATCGAGCTGGACAAGAACCGCAACAACGTGGTGCTGTCCCGTCGGGCCTGGCTGGAGCAGACGCAGAGCGAGGTCCGCCAGACCTTCCTCAACACCCTGCAGAAGGGCCAGGTCCGCAAGGGCGTGGTCTCCTCCATCGTCAACTTCGGCGCGTTCGTCGACCTGGGCGGCGTGGACGGCCTGGTGCACGTCTCCGAGCTGTCCTGGAAGCACATCGACCACCCGTCCGAGGTCGTCGAGGTGGGCCAGGAGGTCACCGTCGAGGTCCTCGACGTCGACATGGAGCGCGAGCGGGTCTCGCTGTCGCTGAAGGCGACCCAGGAGGACCCCTGGCAGCAGTTCGCCCGCACCCACCAGATCGGCCAGGTCGTGCCGGGCCGGGTCACCAAGCTGGTGCCGTTCGGCGCGTTCGTGCGGGTCGAGGAGGGCATCGAGGGCCTGGTGCACATCTCCGAGCTGGCCGAGCGCCACGTGGAGATCCCCGAGCAGGTCGTGCAGGTCGGCGACGAGATCTTCGTGAAGATCATCGACATCGACCTGGACCGGCGCCGGATCAGCCTGTCGCTCAAGCAGGCCAACGAGAGCGCCGCCGGGATGGGCGACGAGGACTTCGACCCCACCCTGTACGGCATGCCGGCCGAGTACGACGAGCACGGCAACTACAAGTACCCCGAGGGCTTCGACTCCGAGACCGGCGAGTGGCTGCCGGGCTACGAGGAGCAGCGCGAGGCCTGGGAGCGGCAGTACGCCGAGGCCCGTCAGCGCTTCGAGGCGCACCGCCGCCAGATCGAGGAGGCCCGCCGGGCCGAGGCCGAGGCGGCCGGCGGCGCCGTGGGCGGCGAGACCGGCTACTCCGGCGGCGGCGAGGCCGAGTCCGGCGGCGCCCTGGCGTCCGACGAGGCCCTGGCCGCGCTGCGCGAGAAGCTGTCGGGCGGACAGTAAGGGCGATTGAGGGCGGTCAGTGTGCTCGTCGGCCTTCGGCCGACTTCGCCACTGACCGCCCTTACGTGTCGGCCCGGGGGGACGACCCCCCGGAACCCCCGATGTGGGGGAGCTCCGCCCCCCACGCCCCCTGGCGTTGATCTCCGGACCTCGAGCCTGGCCTCCGGTCAGGGCGACGAGGCTCGGTGGTGAGGCCGAAGGATCTCCGGGTCTCGGTACCGGGGCCGGGGAGGTCCCGGGATCTCGGTGATCTGGGTCATGGGGCCCGTGTTCGCGGGGCGGGGTGTCGGTCGGTCCTGATCGATGGGCGATGCCATAATGGCCACGGCCGGATGACGGCCCTTGACGGGGTCGACGTCCGGCCGTGGTCGTTTCCTGCGGCCGCACCGTGGTATGAGATCGCCCCAACCCCCGCTGTCAGAGAGCGACGTCACGTGACCACCACTCACCCGGCGACCAGGGCCGAGGACGCCCCGTCGATCGTTCCGCAGGGCCCGGCGCGGCTGGCGCTCATCGCCGTCACCATCGGTGTGCTGGCGCAGATCCTGCGCATGGCGGCACCGTACTTCGACCATCTGGCCGGTTCGGCGGGCAACGCCGTCGCCGCCCTGGTGGTGCTGGCGGTGTTCCTGGCCGGGTTCGCCGCCCCGGCGATCCGGGCGGCGGCCGGGCCGAACGGGCTGCTGGTGGCCGGGGCGGGCGGGCTGCTGCTGGTGCGGCTGCTGGCGCAGGCGCTCACCCCGCAGATGTGGCTGGCGCTGCTCGGCACCGCGATCGGGATGATCGCGGTGGTGGCGCTGTACGAGGCGGCGCGCGGCCTGTCGGGTGTGGGGTTCGCCACCGCGACCGTCGCCGGGCTCGGGGTGGACACGGCGGTGCGGATGGCGTTCGGCACCTGGGACCCGGTGTGGCGGACCGGCGTCGCCGAGTGGGCGGTGTGCCTGCTGTTCGTCGGCGTCGGCGCCGCGGCCCTGGCCAGGGAGCTGTCGTCGGGGCCGGTCAGCGCGCCGGGGATCTCCTGGCGGGACGGGATGGGCGCGGCGGCGCTCGGGCCGTTCCTGGCGCTGCAGATCCTGGTGCTGTCCAGCCCCGCGTTCGTGGCCTCCTCCGGCTGGCAGTCGCTGGTCGTGGCGCACGTGGCGGTGGTCGCCGGGCAGGGGCTGGCGCTGGCGTTCCTGGCGTCCGGGCTGGCGGTGCGGGCGGTGCCCGGCGGGGTGTGCGTGCTCGGCGGCACCGTGCTGGGGGTCGCCGCCGGCGCGGTGGCCGGGGCGTACGCGGTCTCCGGCGCCGTCGTGGTCGGCGTGGTGGTCCTCGGGCAGGTGCTGGCGGCCTGGCTGCTGGCGGTGGCCTGCCGGGCCCCGCTGCGGCGCGCCGGGGACGGCGGCCCGGTGTGGCGGATCGACGTGGGCGCCGCGCTCGGCGGGTTCCTGATCGCGGTGGTGCTGCTGCCGTACCAGCTCAGCGCCGTCGGGGCGCTGCCGTTCCCCAACAACGTGCTGCCCGGCGTGGCCGGGATCCTGCTGGGCGGGCTGGCCGCCATCGCCGCCGCCCGGGGCGGGCCGCTGCCGGCGCGGGCGCCGCTGCGGGCGCTGGCCGGGGGCGCGGCGGCGCTGGTGCTGCTGGCCGGGACGCTGGCGTTCGCGCTCACCAGGCCGGAGGCGAACGCGCCGGCCGACGACCCGCGCGCCCTGCGGGTGATGACGTTCAACATCCACCACGCCATCGACGGCGGCGGGGGACTGGACCTGCAGGCCGTCGCCGACGCCATCCGCGCCCAGCGCGCCGACGTGGTGCTGCTGCAGGAGGTGGGGCGCGGCGCGGTGCTGTCGGGCACCACCGACATCGGGGTGTGGCTGTCCCGCGAGCTCGGCATGCACCTGATCTGGGGACCGGCCGCCGACGGCCAGTTCGGCAACGCCATCCTCACCTCCCGGACCGTGCTGCAGTCGGGCGGCGACCGGATGCCGAAGGGCGACTGGTCCCAGATCCGCGGGTACGTGTGGGCGCGCCTGGACGTCGGCGGGAAGCCGGTGTACGTGTGGTCCACCCACCTGGACGGGGGAGCGGACCGTTCGCAGGCCCGGCAGCGGGAGATCGCGGTGCTGCTGTCGGCGTGGGGCGGCGCGCCCCGCACCATCTTCGGCGGGGACCTCAACAGCGAGCCCGACAGCCCCGAGATGGACATGTTCCTGGACGGCAGGCCGCTGCGCGCCTCCGCCCTGGGCGACTACCGGGCCACCACTCCCGAGGGCAAGAAGGTCGACTGGATCCTGGGCACCGACGACCTGGTGTTCTCCGACTACGGCGTGCACCCGGTCCCGGTGTCCGACCACTACCCGGTGGCGGTGACCGTCCGCCTCGATGACTGAGCGCCGGGCCGGTAGGGTGCGGCGGTGAGCATGCGGCAGGTGGAGATCGTATCCGCCGGCGAGGACGACGCCGGGGAGATCCTGACCGTGCAGCGGGCCGCCTACCTGGCCGAGGCGCAGCTGTACGGGGACCCGTTCATCCCGCCGCTGATCGAGACGTTCGAGCAGCTCCGCAAGGTGCTGGCCGGGGGCGAGACGCTGGTGCTCAAGGCGACGCTGGGGTCCCGGCTGGTCGGCGCGGTCCGCGGCGCGTTCAGCGAGCGGACCTGCCTGGTGGGCCGGCTGGTCGTCGCGCCCGACCTGCAGGGCCGGGGCGTCGGGACGGGGCTGATGCGGGCGCTGGAGGAACGGGCCGCCGCCCGGGCGGACTCCTGCGTGCTGTTCACCGGCCACCTCAGCGACGGCAACCTGCGGCTGTACCGGCGGCTCGGCTACACCGAGACGCACCGGGAACGGCTGGCCGCCCATCTGACCCTGGTGCACATGCGCAAACCGCTCGTCCCCGCGGCCCCCTAGTGTCGTGAGTCAATAATTCGTTGTCACCCGTTAGGCTAGGGCGATGCCGAGCCCGAAGCTTGCTCCCGTGGTGTTGTCCGATGAGGAACGGTCGGTGCTGACCGGGTGGGCGCGTCGCCGGAAGACCTCGCAGGCGTTGGCGTTGCGGTCGCGGATCGTGCTGGCCTGTGCGGAGGGCGGCACGATCGGTGAGGTCGCACGGCAGGTCGGGGTCTCGCGGAACACGGTGTCGAAGTGGCGTTCACGGTTTGTGGCCGACCGGCTGGAGGGCCTGTCGGACGAGCCGCGTCCGGGCCGGCCGCGCTCGATCACCGATGAGCGGGTCGAGCAGGTCATCACCAAGACGCTGGAGGAGACGCCCGGGCGCGACACCCACTGGTCGACCCGGTCGATGGCGTCGGCGACCGGGATGTCGCAGTCGGCCATTTCCCGGATCTGGCGGGCTTTCGGGCTCAAGCCGCATGCGATCGAGACCTGGAAGCTGTCGGCCGATCCGCAGTTCATCGACAAGGTCCGCGACGTCGTGGGCCTGTACCTGAATCCGCCCGAGAACGCCCTGGTCCTGGCCGTCGACGAGAAGAGCCAGATCCAGGCGATCGACCGCACCGCCCCCATCCTGCCGATCATGCCCACCACGCCGGCCAGGATGACGCACGACTACGTCCGGCACGGCACCACCAGCCTGTTCGCCGCCCTGGACATCGCCGGCGGTTCGGTCATCGCCCAGCATTACCGCAGGCACCGCCATCAGGAGTTCCTGCGCTTTTTGAAGCTGATCGACGCCGCGGTCCCCAAGGAGCTGGACCTGCACCTGGTGCTGGACAACTACGCCACCCACAAGACCCCCAAGGTGAAGGAATGGCTCTTGCGCCACCCGCGGTTCCACCTGCACTTCACCCCCACCGGCAGTTCATGGCTGAACCTGGTGGAACGCTGGTTCGCCGAACTGACCAACCGCAAACTCCGCCGCTCCGCCCACCGCAGCGTCACCGAACTCGAAGCCGACGTCCGCCGGTGGATCAACGAGTGGAACACCGACCCCAAGCCGTTCGTGTGGACCAAGACCGCCGACGAGATCCTCGACACCCTCGGCGCCTACTGCCAACGAATTAACGACTCACGACACTAGGCGGGGCGAAGGGGGGCGAACCCACCCGTTAGGCTGACGGCCGTGCTGCGAGTGGGACTGACCGGCGGGATCGGCGCCGGCAAGAGCGAGGTGTCGGCGCGGCTGGCCGCCCGCGGCGCCGTCATCATCGACGCCGACAAGATCGCCCGTGAGGTGGTCGAGCCGGGCACCCCGGGGCTGGCGGCGGTGGTCGCCGAGTTCGGCGAGCAGGTGCTGCGGCCCGACGGCTCGCTGGACCGGGAACGGCTCGGGTCGATCGTGTTCGCCGACGCCGGGCGCCGCGCCGCGCTCAACGCCATCGTGCACCCCCTGGTCGGGGAGCGGATGAACGAGCTGATGGAGGCGGCGCCGCAGGACGCCGTCGTGGTCTACGACGTCCCGCTGCTGACGGAGAACAACCTGTCCGGGCTGTACGACGTGGTGGTCGTGGTGGACGTGCCGGTGGAGACGCAGCTGGAACGGCTCACCGGCCGCCGCGGCATGACCGAGGAGGACGCCCGCGCCCGGATCGCCGCGCAGGCGACCCGCGAGGAGCGGCTGAAGATCGCCGACCACGTGATCGACAACTCCGGGACGCTGGCGGAACTGGACGCGGCGGTGGACGCGCTGTGGGCCGGGCTGCAGGCCCGTTCCGCCGCGGGCTGAACGGGGCGCGGGCCGCCGCGAAAAATGCGATATATCGAGTGACGGTTCCCATAGGCTCGCCATGTGTTGACGGGGGCGGCGATGTGGCCGACGAAGCGATCGCGGGCGCTGGACGTCTCGCTGGCGGCGGGGGCCGCCGTGGTGGACGCGTTCGCCGTGTGGTTCGCCACGCAGGACTTCTGGCTTCCCCGCTGGGCGACGGTCCTGGCGGCGGTGCTGCTCGGGCTGTGCCTGGTGGTGCGCCGCAGGCATCCGGTGGCGCTGGTCGCGGCCGTGATCGTGGTGGGGACGACCACCGGCGCGGGGTTCCTGGCCGGCATCATCGCCTCCTACTCGCTGGGCGCCTACGCGTCGTCCCGGCGGGCCGTGTTCTGCCTGGCGGCGATCGGGATCGCGGCGTTCACGCTGCAGCCCGAGCCGGGGCTGGACCGTTCGGAGCCGGTGATGCTGCGGCTGACCGTCGCGGCGGTGTTCGGGTTGCCGCCGGTGCTGCTCGGCCTGTACATGGGCACCCGCAAGCAGCTCATCGCCTCGCTGCAGGAACGCACCCGGCGGCTGGAACGCGAGCGGACCCTGCTGGCCGAGCGCGCCCGCGTCGAGGAGCGCACCCGCATCGCCCGCGAGATGCACGACGTGGTCGCCAACCGGGTCAGCGTCATGGTGGTGCAGGCGGCCGCGCTGCGCGCCGTCGCCGCCCGCGACCCGCAGCGCGCCGCCGAGACCGCCAAGGTGATCGGGGACATGGGCCGGCAGGCGCTGGACGAGCTGCGGCAGGTGATCGGGGTGCTGCGGCTGGGGTCCGACAGCGGCCCGCAGGCGGTGCCGGGCCCGGACGACTTCGCCGAGCTGGTCGAGCAGTCCCGGGCGGCCGGCCTCAAGGTCGCGCTGACCATCGAGATCAACGACGGCCAGCTCCCGCCGGCGGTGGCGCGCGCCGCGTACCGGGTGATCCAGGAGGGCCTGACCAACGTGCACAAGCACGCCGGTGAGGCCGACACCGAGGTGCTGGTCCGGCAGACGCCCGACGCGATCGAGCTGTCGGTGCTCAACGGGCCGCCGCCGGGCGAGCCCGAGCGGCTGCTGCCCAGCGGCGGCAACGGCCTGGTCGGGCTGGGGGAACGGGTGACCGCGCTGGGCGGCACCCTGGACGCCGGTCCGCGGCCGGAGGGCGGGTTCGCGCTGCGCGCCCGCATCCCGCTGCCCGCCGCGTCCTGACCGCTCGGGGCGGGGGCCGGGAACGCCGGGGAACATCGCGGCGGCCGGGATTGTCGTACCGGCTGCGTACAGTGGGGAACGCCGGGATGAGGCTCATCCGAGCAGGGGAGGACGACGTGCGGCCGGTCACGGATCTACAGCGCAGGGTCGCGCCGTTCCAGGTCGTCACGGACATGACGCCCTCGGGCGACCAGCCGCAGGCGATCGCCGAGCTGGAACGGCGGATCAGCCGGGGCGACAAGGACACGGTGCTGCTGGGCGCCACCGGCACCGGCAAGACCGCCACCATCGCCTGGCTGATCGAGCGGGTGCAGCGGCCCACCCTGGTGATGCAGCCCAACAAGACGCTCGCCGCGCAGTTCGCCAACGAGCTGCGGGAGATGCTGCCGAACAACGCGGTGGAGTACTTCGTCTCGTACTACGACTACTACCAGCCCGAGGCGTACATCCCGCAGAGCGACACCTACATCGAGAAGGACTCCTCCATCAACGAGGAGGTCGAGCGGCTGCGGCACTCGGCGACCAACTCGCTGCTGACCCGCCGGGACACGGTGGTGGTCGCCTCGGTGTCGTGCATCTACGGCCTGGGCACCCCGCAGGAGTACGTGGACCGGATGGCGCGGCTGAGGGTCGGCATGGAGATCGACCGCGACGAGCTGCTGCGCAAGCTGGTCGACATGCAGTACACCCGCAACGACCTGGCGTTCACCCGCGGGACGTTCCGGGTGCGCGGCGACACCGTCGAGATCATCCCGCAGTACGAGGAGCTCGCCGTCCGGATCGAGATGTTCGGCGACGAGATCGAGAAGCTGGCCACCCTGCACCCGCTGACCGGCGAGGTGATCACCGAGGACGAGGAGCTGTACGTCTTCCCCGCCTCCCACTACGTGGCCGGCCCCGAGCGGATGGAACGCGCGATCGCCGGGATCGAGGCGGAGCTGGCCGAGCGGCTGGCCGAGCTGGAGGCCCAGGGCAAGCTGCTGGAGGCGCAGCGGCTGCGGATGCGCACCACCTACGACATCGAGATGATGCGGCAGGTCGGCACCTGCGCCGGCATCGAGAACTACTCCCGGCACATCGACGGCCGTGAGCCCGGCAGCGCGCCCAACACCCTGCTGGACTACTTCCCCGAGGACTTCCTGCTGGTCATCGACGAGTCCCACCAGACCGTCCCGCAGATCGGCGCGATGTACGAGGGCGACGCCTCCCGCAAGCGGATGCTGGTCGAGCACGGTTTCCGGCTGCCGTCGGCGATGGACAACCGGCCGCTGAAGTGGGAGGAGTTCTGCGAGCGGATCGGCCAGACCGTCTACCTGTCGGCCACCCCCGGGCCGTACGAGCTGGGCCGGGTCGGCGGCGACGTGGTCGAGCAGGTGATCCGGCCGACCGGGCTGGTCGACCCGGAGATCGTGGTCAAGCCCACCAAGGGGCAGATCGACGACCTGATCCACGAGATCCGGCTGCGCGCCGAGCGGGACGAGCGGGTGCTGGTCACCACGCTCACCAAGAAGATGGCCGAGGACCTCACCGACTACCTGCTGGAGCTGGGCATCCGGGTCCGCTACCTGCACAGCGAGGTCGACACGCTGCGCCGCATCGAGCTGCTGCGGGAGCTGCGCAGCGGCGAGTTCGACGTGCTGGTCGGCATCAACCTGCTGCGGGAGGGCCTGGACCTGCCCGAGGTGTCGCTGGTGGCGATCCTGGACGCCGACAAGGAGGGCTTCCTGCGCTCGGAGACCTCCCTGATCCAGACCATCGGCCGGGCCGCCCGCAACGTCTCCGGCCAGGTCCACATGTACGCCGACCAGATCACCCCGTCGATGGCCCGCGCCATCGACGAGACCAACCGGCGCCGTGCCAAGCAGCAGGCCTACAACGCCGAGCACGGCATCGAGCCGAAGGCGCTGCGCAAGCGGATCGCCGACATCCTGGACTCGCTGGTCCGCGAGGACGCCGACACCGAGACCCTGCTGGGCGGCGCCGGCCGCCAGCAGAGCCGCGGCAAGGCCCCCGTCCCCGGTCTGGCCTCCCGCGCCCGCGAGGCCGGCCGGCACGCCGCCGACCTGGTCGGCGAACGCCCCCGCGAGGAGCTGGAGTCCCTCATCGAGCAGATGACCGCCCAGATGCACCAGGCCGCCACCGACCTGCAGTTCGAGCTGGCCGCCCGGCTCCGCGACGAGATCAAGGAGCTCAAGCGCGAACTCCGCGACATGAAGGAGGCCGGCGTCCGGTGAGGCCCGGCCGGACCGGGTTCCTCACCCACCGGTGCGCGCGGGCCGCGGATCCCCGGTGAACCGCCCTCGGCGGCACGGTCAACGGCGTCGGTCCCTGCCCTCCGGCTCCGGGATTAGGGCGTTGGGGCGGTCGAGGGGGCGGCGGTACGTTCCTGGGGTGGGGCTTTCGGTGCGGATGGCGCGGGCGGCGGATCATGCGGTGCTGCCGGAGATCGAGCGGAGCGCGGACGGGGTGTTCGCGTCGGTGGGGATCGTCTTTCCGGCCGGTCCCGCGGTGATCGAGGAAGTGGGGGAGCGGGCCCGGGTGTGGGTGGCCGGGGAGCCGCCGGTGGGGTTCGCGGCGGTCGTCGAGATGGACGGGCATCCCCATCTGGAGCAGATCGCGGTGCGTGCCGACCGTACCGGTCAGGGCATCGGAGGGCTGCTGCTCGCCCGGGTGATCGAGGAGACCCGGGGGACGCTGACGCTGATCACGTTCCGTGACGTGCCGTGGAACGCTCCCTGGTATGCGCGGTTCGGGTTCGAGGTGATGCCCGAGCCGGAGTGGGGGCCGCGGTTGCGCGAGCACTGGGCGGCGGAGATCGAGGCCGGACTGCACGCGCTGGGACCCCGGGTGGTCATGTGCCGGGAGGGAACGCCGGCCGGACGCCGGACGGATTGAGCGAGGCCGGGACGGGGCAGTACGCCGGGGCGGCACGACATGTGAGAGCGGTGGGCCGGGTGTTGATCGATCGGCCGTCGTTCAGGGTGGGAGAGCCGGTTCCGCTGGGCTTGGAGTGCTCGTGGTGCCCTGCAGGCGTGACGCGGAGGGCGCGGGCAGGCCGGGCGGTGGTCGGTGGGCATCGGGCGTGAATGTTCGCTCGGTGCGGTGAGCCGGCCGCCGAGGCCGTGTCCGGTATTTGAGGTTTTAACTATTTGGTGCCCGGCTTACGGAAGCGTGAGGATGGCGGCCCCTGGGTCAAGGGCGCGAGGGGCAATCACTACCTGGGGGGTGGTGTGTCGAACGGGTGGCTGGCCCAGGATCGATGGCGCAGCCGAACAGCGATGCGAACGGTGGGTGGCATGACGAGCATGACGTTTCGCAAGGAACTCGACTTCTCGGTCGCGGTGCTGCGGCACCAGGACCGGGCGGTGGTGTACGTCGCGGGCGACATCGATCTGCACACCAACGGGCATCTGCGGCAGGCGCTGACGGGCCTCATCGAGGAACGCGCGTCCCAGGTGATCGTCGACCTGCGGGAGGTCGGCTTCTTCGGCTCGGACGCCCTGCGCGTGCTGGCCGACGCCCAGGCGGCGGCCGAGGCCGCCGACGTGTCGCTGACCCTCGCCGCGGTCCCGCCGGGCGTGCTGCGCATCATGGAGATCACCGGCATGGACGGCGCATTCCGCATCCGCCCCGCCTGGGCCTGAACCGCATCCCCGGCGGACCGGCCTGCCGGACCGGCCATCCGCGCCACTCCACGCTTCGTTCCACCACGCCCGCGCCCGTCCCCGCCGCACATGTCCCATGCCGTCCCGTACGCCTTTCGTCCTGCCCGGATGTGAGAGGCGGCAGATCGCTTGCACGGGGCGACGGCAGGTGGTGATCTACAACGTAAAGGCGGGAACCTTGCTCCGTGGCCTGACGTCTGGTCAGACGGGCGGCGTACCCGGTGTGCGAGGGGAAGGCGATGGGCGGGCCGAGGACGTGGCTGCGGAGTGAGGGCGAGCGCTCGCCCCGGCTCGGGGAGCGGGGGCGGGCGTTCGTGGTGCTGGTGGTTCTGGTGCTCGTGGCCGTGGGGCCCCTGGTCGCGTTCCCCGCGGTGCGGTGCGAGGTTTTCGGGGCCGGGTGCCGTGAGGCGCCGGCGGTCAAGGCGCCGGCGGCGGAGCCGACGCGGAGCGCCGCGCGCAGGCTCACGCCGCTGGAGGCCGCCACGTGGGGACAGTACGTGGCGCTGGGGGACTCGTACTCGTCCGGGGAGGGCGCGTACGGGACGGCCGCCGACCTGGATCCCACCAACCGGTGTCACCGCACGTCGCACGCCTACTACCACGATGTCGCCAGGCGGTTCCGGTTCGCCGGGGGCACGGCGTTCTGGGCGTGCGCGGGGGCGACCACGGCGAGCGTGCTGAAGGGCAAGTCGGGGGAGCCGCCGCAGACCGGCCGGGTGGGGCCGGGGACCAGCCTGGTGACGATCAGCGTCGGCGGCAACGACGTGGGCTTCTCCCGGGTGCTGGCGGGCTGCGTGGTGCGGCTGCCGTGGAGCCGGGCCTGCCGGGAGCAGGGTCCCGAGATCGCCGAGCGGATGGCCGCGCTGCGGTACTCGCTGACCACCGTGCTCGACGCCGTCACCGAACGGGCCCCGCGCGCCCGGGTGATCGTGCTGGGCTATCCGCGGATCTTCGCCGAGCGCTCCGGGGCGTACGCCGACAACATCAGCGTCGGCGACCAGCAGTGGCTGAACGCGCGGGCCCGCGAGCTGAACGAGGTCATCCGCCAGGTGGCGGCCGACCGGGACCGGCAGATCGCGGCGACCGAGGGCCAGGGGAGCGTGGAGTTCATCGACGCCTACCACGCGTTCTCCGGCCACGAGATCGGCAGCCCGGACCCGTACGTGAACGGGCTCAAGGTCAACCTGTCGGCGCTGTCGGCCGAGCCGGCCAGCTTCCACCCCACCAAGGCCGGCTACCAGGCCCTGGCCCGGCTGTTCGTGCAGCAGATCCGCACCGGCCCGGGCCGTCCGCTGCACCAGTTCCGGTGAGCGCCGGTCAGCCGGAGCCGGTGATCGCGTTGAGCCGGTCCAGCGCCTCGGCGAACTCCTGCACCATGTCGTAGACGACCTGACGGGCGGGGCGCACGGTGTTCATCAGCCCCACGCACTGGCCGACGAAGTAGTTGGCCAGCTCGCGGGCGCCCTCGTGGCCGCTCTCGGCGACCTTGTTGATCTGCCGCATGGCGCCCTCGGCGACCACCATCTGCAGCGGCATCCCCAGTGTGCCGGGGCTGTCCGGGCCCTCCCAGGCGTCGGTCCAGGCGGAGCGGAGCTGGCGGGCGGGCTTGCCGGTGCGCGACCGGGAGCGGACGGTGTCGCGCGAGCCGGCGGCCAGCATCTTGGCCTTGACGTGCGGCGGGGTCTCGGCCTCCTCGGTGGTCAGCCAGACCGACCCGCACCACACCCCGGACGCCCCGAGCGCCATCGCGGCGGCCATCTGGCGTCCGGTGGCGATGCCGCCCGCGGCCAGCACGGGCAGCGGCGCGACGGTGTCGACCACCTCGGGGACCAGCACCATCGTGGAGATCTCGCCGGTGTGCCCGCCGGCCTCGCCGCCCTGGGCGACGATCAGGTCGACCCCGGCGGCGACCTGGCGGCGGGCGTGCTCGGCGGTGCCGACCAGCGCCGCGACCGGGACGCCGGCGTTCTCGGCCGCCTCGACCATGCGGGGCGGCGGGGTGCCGAGGGCGCTGGCGATCAGCCGGATGGGGTGGGCCAGCGCGACCTCGATCAGGTCGGTGGCGCCCTGCTCGGTGACCTGCTCGCCGGCGCCCCGGGCGGTGGAGCGGCGGGCGGCGTCGAAGTCCGGCAGCGGGACGCCGTGCCGGTCGAACAGGTCCCGCAGGAACGCCCAGTGCTCCTGCGGGACCGCGGCCAGCATCGCCGCCGGCCCGCCGCCCCCGCCCGGCCCGCCGGAGGCGTCACCGAGGTCGAGCCTGGCGGGCACCAGCACGTCCACCCCGTACGGCCGGCCGCCGACGTGCTCGTCGATCCAGCGCAGTTCCTCCTCGAGCCGGTCGGGGGTGTAGGCGACGGCGCCCAGCACCCCGAAGCCGCCCGCGTTGGTCACCGCGGCGACCACGTCACGGCAGTGGCTGAAGGCGAACAGCGGGAACTCGATGCCGAACATCTCGCAGACCTCGGTGCGCATGCCGCGCACGCTACTGGACCGAACGTCATTCGGTCCAGTGTCGCGCCCCTGTTCAGACCGGCCGGAACAACAGGTAGGGCTCGCCCTCCGCGGGATGGACGAACGACGCCCGCAGCGCCAGCCCCTCCTGCAGCGCGGCCGCGTCCACGCCGTCCAGCCGGGCGTTCAGCCACGGCCCCTCGGCCAGCTCCACCAGCCCCAGGACCGCCGGCGGCGGCACCGTGCCGTCCGCGGCGGGCCGCCCGTGCAGCACCGTCCACGTCACCAGGGTCGCCTCCCCGGAGGCCCGCGCCCACACCAGCTCGTCGCCGCCGCAGGACGGGCAGCCCGACTGGTCGGGCGCGTACCAGTGGTCGCACGGCTCGCACCGCCGGATCACCAGCCGGCCCTCGGCCGCGCCGTCGAAGAACGGGTCGGTGCGGCCGTCCCTGCGCAGGATGCCGATCTCCACGGCCTAGGCCCCCTTCCGGTGCGGGCTGAGGATCAGGGTCGAGTGGTGGTCCAGGATGCCGCCGTTGCCGCTGACCAGGATCACGTCGTGCTTGGCGACCTGGCGTTCGCCGCCGTCGCCGCGGGCCTGGACGACCGCCTCCGACAGCGGCGTCATGCCCCACATGTAGTAGCCCGACAGCTGCCCGCCGCCGGTGTTGGTGGGCAGCGCGCCGCCCGGCCCGAGCGCCCCGGACTCCACGAACGCCCCGCCCTCGCCCTTGGCGCAGAACCCGTAGTCCTCCAGCGAGACCAGGACCGTGTAGGTGTAGCAGTCGTACAGCTCGCAGACGTCGATGTCGGAGACGGTCACCCCGGCCATCTTCATCGCGATCGGCCCGGAGACCGCCGCGCCGGTGGTGAGCCCGAACTCGCTGCCACGCTCCCTGCGGTGCCCCGGGTGGCCCTGCCCCCAGCCCCAGATGTGCACGGGCGGGCGGGCCAGGTCGCGGGCCCGGTCGGCGGAGGTGACGACCACCGCGATCGCCCCGTTGGACACCAGGCAGCAGTCCAGCAGGTGCAGCGGCTCGGCCACCCAGCGGGAGTTCTGGTGGTCGGCCAGGGTGATCGGGTCGCGCATCTGGGCCAGCGGGTTCATGGTCGCCCACTGCCGGGTGCTGACCGCGATCGCGCCGAACTGCTCGCTGGTGGTGCCGTAGCGGGCCATGTGCCGCCGCGCCGCCAGCGCGTACAGGGCGTTGACGCTGCGGAAGCCCAGCGCGGCGGTCATGCCGCCGTAGCCGTGCCACTCCCGGGCGCTGCGCTCGTACGCCGCGCCCGAGGACCGCTCGGGCCGCAGCGGCGCGTCGGCGAACACGCAGGCCACGGTGGTCGCGGCGCCGCTGGTCACCGACATGGCGGCGTACGCGATCATGGCCCCGGCGGTGGCGCCGAAGGCGTTCATCTGGGTCAGCGCCCGCAGGTCGCGCAGGCCGAGCGTGTCGGCCAGCTCGATGCCCGGGGAGCCGCCCAGCCCGTGGCTGACCACCAGCCCGTCCAGGTCGGCCAGGCCGAGCCCCGCGTCGGCGACCGCGCGCCGCACCGCGTCGGCGGCCAGCCGGCGCGCGCTGCGCCCGTACACCTTGCCGAGCTCGGTCATCCCGAGCCCGGCGATCGCCGCTCCCTCACCCATGGATCCTCATCGCCCCTCCAGACCGGAACGTTCCGATCGCCACCGTACCGAATGACATTCGGTACGGGGCGTGTCGCCCTGGGGTGGATTCGCCCGGTTCGTTCGGCGTGCGATCGGCGGCGGAGACGGCGAACGGCCGTGCGCCGCCGGGCGCACGGCCGTTCGACCGGACGGCTCAGAACGCGGCGAACCGGTCGGTGGCCTCGATCAGGTGGTGCAGGATCCCCGGCTCGTCGTAGGAGTGGCCGGCGTCGTCCACGAGGTGGAACTCCGCCTCCGGCCACGCCCGGTGCAGGTCCCAGGCGGTCGCCGGCGGGGTGCAGACGTCGTAGCGGCCCTGCACGATCACCGCGGGGATGTGCCGGATCCGGTCCACGTCCCGCAGCAGCTGGTCCTCCTCGAAGAACCCCTCGTTGCGGAAGTAGTGGTTCTCGATCCGGGCGAACGCCACCGCGTAGTCGGGGTCGCCGAAGTGCTCGATCAGGTCGGGCCGGGGCCGCAGGGTCAGCGCCGTCGCCTCCCACTGCGACCAGGCGCGCGCGGCCGCCACCCGGACCTCCCGGTCGGGCGACTCCAGCCGCTCCCCGAACGCGGCGATCAGGTCCTCGCGCTCCTCCTCGGGGATCGGCGCCACGTACCGCTCCCAGGCGTCCGGGAAGATCAGCGAGGCGCCCTCCTGGTAGAACCAGTACAGCTCGAACGGCCGCAGCATGAAGATCCCGCGCAGCACCAGCGCGGTGACCCGGTCGGGATGCCGCTGCGCGTAGGCCAGCGACAGCGCGCTGCCCCACGACCCGCCGAACACCAGCCACCGGTCGATGCCCAGGTGCTCGCGGAGCCGTTCCATGTCGGCGACCAGATGCCAGGTGGTGTTGTGCTCCAGCGACACCGCGGGGTCGGCGGCGTGCGGCCGGCTGCGCCCGCAGTTGCGCTGGTCGAACAGCACGATCCGGTACCGCTCGGGGTCGAACTGACGGCGGTGGTCGGCGGTGCAGCCGCCGCCGGGCCCGCCGTGCAGCATCACCGCGGGCCGGCCGTCGGGATTGCCGCAGACCTCCCAATAAATCTGATTTCCGTCACCGACGTCCAGCAGCCCGCCGTCGTACGGCTCGATCGGCGGATACAGCGTGCGCAACTCCATGACCAGCGATTGTCGCACCGGCGGCGGAGCCGTCCGCGGGGTGTACGCGGTGTTGACAACGCATTGAGATCCTCGTTCTCAAACCCAAACAGGGCAAACGCTGTGCTGATCGGGACTAGAGTGCGTGGGGGAACGTTGTGGGGAGCCTCCGGGCGACGAACGCAGCGGACCAAGAGCCAACCAAGGATGCAGGGTGAGCCGGCGAACGCGGCTCCGAGCCTCCAGGCGAGGGGACAAGTGAGCGATCTCAACGGATCGGGTCACCGGCCGGTCCAGGACATGGGTTCGGCATGGCCGGTACTGGGGCCCGACTCGGGACCGCAGCCCGTGGTGCCCGCGGCGTCCGCGGCGGCGCAGCAGGCCGCCCGGCCCGGCGAGCAGCACGACGCCCAGCCCTGGGACATCGTCGAGCGGCTGCGGCAGATGGCCGACCTCATCGGGGACGCGCTGGCCGCCGGCGAGCGCAAGGTCGCCGAGGCCACCACCGAGCTGACCACGTTGCAGCAGGAGAAGGAGGCCGCGCAGCGCGACGCCGCCGCGGCGTGGGGCGAGGTGCAGCGCGCCCGGGGCCAGGCCGAGCAGGCCGACCGCCGGGCCGCCGAGGCCGAGCGGCGAATGGCCGAGGCCGCCAACGAGGCGGCGGCGCAGATCGCCGCCCTGCAGGCCGAGCGGGAGTCCGCGCAGCGCGACGCCGCCGCGGCGTGGGGCGAGGTGCAGCGCGCCCGGGGCCAGGCCGAGCAGACCGAGCGCCGGGCCGTGGAGGCCGAGCGGCGCGCCGAGCAGGCCGAGCTGCGGGCCGCCGAGGCCGAGCGGCGGATGGCCGAGGCCGCCAACGAGGCGGCGGCGCAGATCGCCGCCCTGCAGGCCGAGCGGGAGTCCGCGCAGCGCGACGCCGCCGCCGCCTGGAACCAGGCCCAGCAGGCCCGCGCCCAGGCCGAGCAGGCGCTGGCCCAGGCCGAGCAGGCCGAGCTGCGGGCCGCCGAGGCCGAGCGGCGCGCCGAGCAGGCCCGCGCCCAGGCCGACCAGGCCCGCGCCCAGGCCGAGCAGGCCGGCCAGGCCCGCGCGCAGGCCGAGCAGCGGACGGCCGAGGCCGAGAACACCGCCCGCCAGGCGATGGCCCAGCGCGACTCGATGCGCGAGGCCCGCGACGAGGCGCACCGGGCGATGGAGGACGCGGTCGCCGCCCGGCGCGGCGTGGAGTCCGAGCGGGACCGGATGGCCGAGCAGGCCGCCGAGCTGTCGCGGGCGCTGGAGACCGCGCACGCCGAGCTGGCCGCGGTGCGCGCCAAGCTCAGCGACGCCGAGCTGACCGCCGCCAACCTGCAGCACGCCGTCGCCGCCGCGACCAAGGAGGCCGAGGCCGAACGGCGGCGCGCGGCCGAGCTGGACACCGAGCGGCAGCAGGCGCTGGAGGCAGCGATGGCCGCCGAGAAGCAGCGCGAGGCGGCGCTGCAGGCGCAGGCCCGCGCCGACTCCGAGGCCACGCTGGCCCGCGGCCGCGCCGAGCAGGCCGGCCGGGAGCGCGACAACGCGGTGGCCGCGATGCGGCAGCTGGCCGCCGAGCGCGACGCGATCGCCGAGAAGCTGGCCGAACGCGACCAGTGGGTGGACCAGCTGGCGCAGGCGGTCACCGAGCAGCGCACCGCGCTGGCCGAGATGTCCCAGGAGCGCGACGCCGCCCGGACCGCCGCCGACCAGGCCCGCAACCTGATCGACGAGCTGACCCGGCAGCTGCGCACCATCATGCCCAACGCCGTGCCGCGGGTCTGATCCGTCGCACGGCGGACGGCTCCGGCGCCATCGGCCGCCGGAGCCGTCGTGCGTTCCCGGCCACGGCACCGGTTCCGGCGGCGCGGCGGGGCGCCGGCCTGCGTTCCGGCGGCGGGGCCGGGCATCCCGGACCCGGCCGTGCCCACCTGCTGATATCCTGGTGGCCCGTGGACAGGGCGGTCGAGGGTCCGCCATGCGACGACCACGGGAGTGTCCTTTTTGCCTTCGGCAGCCACTGGTAGCCAGCGTCCTACCAAGCATCTCTTCGTCACCGGCGGTGTCGCCTCCAGCCTCGGCAAGGGACTGACGGCGTCCAGCCTGGGCCGGCTTCTGACCCTGCGGGGCCTGCGGGTCACCATGCAGAAGCTGGACCCCTACCTCAACGTCGACCCCGGCACGATGAACCCCTTCCAGCACGGAGAGGTGTTCGTCACCGACGACGGCGCCGAGACCGACCTGGACATCGGGCACTACGAGCGGTTCCTGGACACCGACCTGCACGGGTCGGCCAACGTGACCACCGGCCAGGTGTACTCCAACGTGATCGCCAAGGAGCGGCGCGGCGAGTACCTCGGCGACACCGTCCAGGTCATCCCGCACATCACCAACGAGATCAAGGACCGCATCCGCGGCATGGCCGAGCCCGGCGTGGACGTGGTGATCACCGAGGTGGGCGGGACCGTCGGCGACATCGAGTCGCTGCCGTTCCTGGAGGCGGTCCGCCAGATCCGGCACGAGATCGGCCGCGACAACTGCTTCTTCCTGCACGTGTCGCTGCTGCCCTACATCGGGCCGTCCGGGGAGCTGAAGACCAAGCCCACCCAGCACTCGGTGGCCGCGCTGCGCAGCATCGGCATCCAGCCCGACGCGATCGTGTGCCGCTCGGACCGGCCGATCACCGACGGGCTCAAGCAGAAGATCAGCCTGATGTGCGACGTGGACCGCGAGGCCGTGGTGTCGGCGGTGGACGCCGCCAGCATCTACGACATCCCCAAGGTGCTGCACGCCGAGGGCCTGGACGCCTACGTGGTGCGCCGGCTCGGCCTGCCGTTCCGCGACGTGGACTGGGGCGCCTGGGACGAGCTGCTGCGCCGGGTGCACCGGCCGGCCCGCGAGGTCACCATCGCGCTGGTCGGCAAGTACATCGACCTGCCCGACGCGTACCTGTCGGTGACCGAGGCGCTGCGGCACGGCGGGTTCGGCAACGACGCGCGGGTCAACATCCGCTGGGTCAAGAGCGACGAGTGCGCCACCCCGGCCGGCGCCCGGCAGATGCTGGACGGCGTGGACGGGGTGCTGATCCCCGGCGGGTTCGGGGTGCGCGGCATCGAGGGCAAGATCGGCGCGGTCCGGCACGCCCGGGAGAACCGGATCCCGCTGCTGGGCATCTGCCTGGGCCTGCAGTGCATGGTGATCGAGGCGGCCCGGTCGCTGGCCGGGCTGACCGACGCCGGCAGCACCGAGTTCAGCGACGACACCCTGCACCCGGTGGTCGCCACCATGGCCGACCAGCTCGACGTGGTGGCCGGCGACCGCGACATGGGCGGCACCATGCGGCTCGGCCTGTACCCGGCCGAGCTGGCCGAGGGGTCGCTGGTCCGCGAGCTGTACGGGGTGCCCCGCGCCAGCGAGCGGCACCGGCACCGCTACGAGGTCAACAACCTGTACCGCGAGCAGCTGGAGAAGGCCGGGCTGCGGTTCAGCGGGCTGTCCCCGGACGGGCGGCTGGTGGAGTACGTGGAGCTGCCCCGCGAGGCGCACCCGTTCTTCGTCGGCACCCAGGCGCATCCGGAGTTCCGGTCCCGCCCGACCCGCCCGCACCCGCTGTTCGCCGGGCTGGTCGCGGCGGCCATCGAGTACGCCACCGCCCGGCGCGGCGCCGACGCGGTCGCCGCCTCATGAGCGCCCTGCCCGAGCCCGTCGAGGAGATCTGCGACCGACCGGAACGCTGGGAGGTCGTGGACAGCGCCGAGGCGTTCCGGGGCCGGGTCGTGCGGGTCCGCGTCGACCGGGTGAAGATGCGCGGCGGCGACGGGATGGAGGTCGTCACCCGGGAGGCCGTCGTCCATCCGGGCTCGGTCGGCGTCGTCGCGATCGACGAGGCCGACCGGGTGCTGATGATCCGCCAGTACCGGCACCCGGCCGGGCGGCTGCTGTGGGAGGTGCCCGCCGGGCTGCGCGACGTGCCCGGCGAGCCGCTGCGCGACCTGGCGGCGCGGGAGCTGCTGGAGGAGGCCGGGTACCGGGCCGAGCACTGGCACACCCTGGTCGACGCGTTCCCCTCGCCCGGCATGTCCGACGAGCGGATCCGGGTGTTCCTGGCCCGCGGCCTGACCGAGGTGCCGCCCGAGGAGATCGACTTCGAGCGGGTGCACGAGGAGGCCGACATGCCGGTGGCGTGGGTGCCGCTGGACGAGGCCGTGGCCAAGGTGCTGCGCGGGCAGATCCACAACTCGATGGCGGTGAACGGGATCCTGGCCGCCCACGCCGCCCGCGCCCGCGGCTGGACCGGGCTGCGCCCCGCCGACGCGCCGGAGGACTGACGTTCGGCCGCGTACCGGCCGCGGACCCGGCATGATGGGCGGGTCCGATACCGGCGGGTACGAGCGGGACGGGAGTGCCGAACGTGGCGGCGGAGGTCGCGTTGCACACGGCCGTGCACGGCTATCTGGCGCATCTGGCCGCCGAGCGCGGGCTGGCCGCCAACACCCTGCGGTCCTACCGGCACGACCTGAGCCGTTACGTGCGGGTGCTGGCCGCCCGGGGCCGGCACGCCATCGGCGAGGTGACCGAGGCCGACGTGCTGGACTTCCTGGCGGCGCTGCGCGAGGGCGAGCCCGGACGGCCACCGCTGTCGGCGCGGTCGGCGGCCCGCGCGGTGGCGGCGGTCCGCGGGCTGCACCGGTTCGCCGCGCAGCGCGGCATGGCCCCCGCCGACCCCGCCGCCGGGGTGCGCGCGCCCGCCGCGCCGCGCCGCGCCCCCAGGGCGATCTCGGTCGCCGAGGTGGAACGGCTGCTGGCCGCCGCCGCGCCCGACGACACCCCGCGCGGGCTGCGCGACCGGGCGCTGCTGGAACTGCTGTACGCCTCCGGGGCGCGGATCTCCGAGGCGGTCGGGCTGGACACCGGCGACGTCGACCTGGCCGCCGGGCTGGTCCGGGTCGCCGGGCAGGGCGGCCGGACCCGGCTGGTGCCGGTCGGCGAGCACGCCCGCCGGGCCGTGCAGGCCTATCTGCTGCGCGCCCGCCCCCGGCTGGCCCGCGACGGCGCGGCCGGTCCCGCATTGTTCCTGAACGCCCGCGGCGGTCGGCTGTCCCGGCAGGGCGCCTGGATGGTGCTGCGGGCCGCCGCCGAACGGGCCCGGCTGGCCGGGGTGTCCCCGCACACGCTGCGGCACTCGTTCGCCACCCATCTGCTGGACGGCGGTGCCGACGCGCGGATCGTGCGGCGGCTGCTCGGGCACGCCGACGGGACGGCGGGGGAGGGCCCGGGCGCCGACCGGCTACTGCGCGACGTGTACGCCGAATCCCATCCCCGGGCCGGGATCTGACCGGATCCGGGTAATCGGTGTCACCGCGCGCGTCGGCTTGAGACCGGGGCGACGGAACCCTAAAGTCCCCGTTTTGGACGGTAACCAGGCCCCGGGAAGGTTCGAAGCCGTGACCAGTACGCCAGAGGCCGCCGAGAGCGAGCTCTCGGCAGCCCTGACCGACCCCCGCCAGGCGATCGGGCCGACGGGGCGGCCCCTGCCCGAGTTCCCCGAGCCCGAGCCGCTGACCGAGCACGGGCCGGCGCGCATCGTGTCGGTCTGCAACCAGAAGGGCGGCGTCGGCAAGACCACCACCACCATCAACCTGGGCGCGGCGCTGGCCGAGGTCGGCCGCCGGGTGCTGCTGGTCGACTTCGACCCGCAGGGCGCCCTGTCGGTGGGCCTGGGCAAGGGCGACCCCCGCCAGCTCGACCTGACGGTCCACAACCTCCTGCTGGAGAGCAACGTCTCCTGGGAGGAGATCGTCATCGACACCGGCGTGGAGGGCATGGACCTGCTGCCCAGCAACATCGACCTGTCGGGCGCGGAGGTCCAGCTCGTCCACGAGGTCGGCCGCGAGTACATCCTCGCCGGAGCGCTCAAGCCGGCGGTCCCCGAGTACGACTACATCCTCATCGACTGCCAGCCGTCGCTGGGCCTGCTCACGGTGAACGCGCTGGCCGCCAGCCACGGCGTGCTGGTGCCGCTGGAGTGCGAGTACTTCGCGATGCGCGGGGTCGCGCTGCTGATGGAGACGATCGAGAAGGTGCAGTCCCGGATCAACCCGGAGCTGCAGATCGACGGCGTGCTCGGCACCATGTACGACTCGCGGACCCTGCACACCCGGGAGGTGCTGCAGCGGATCGTGCAGGCGTTCGGCGACCGGGTGTTCCACACCGTGATCAACCGGACGGTGCGGTTCCCCGACGCCACCGTGGCCGGCGAGCCGATCACCTACTTCGACCCCTCCTCGATGGGCGCCAACGCCTACCGCGAGCTCGCCAAGGAGGTCCTGGTGAGGTGGAACCAGGCCGGCTGAGCGCGGCCGGGGCCGTGACGGCCCGCCGATGCCTGGTCATCGGCCCGATTCCGTTACGGTCTTACGTGTGAAGCACGCCGCCGCCCCCGACACCGGCGACCCGCGGGCCGCCGCACCGCAGGCGGACGCCGCGGACACCGGGCAGCCGCAGGGCTTCCAGGTCCGTCTGGACAACTTCGAGGGCCCCTTCGACCTGCTGCTGGCGCTGATCTCCAAGCACAAGCTCGACATCACCGAGGTGTCGCTGCACAGGGTCACCGACGAGTTCATCGCCTACATCCGGTCCCGGGGCCCGGACTGGGAGCTGGACCAGGCCAGCCACTTCCTGCTGGTCGCGGCGACGCTGCTGGACCTGAAGGCGGCCCGGCTGCTGCCGTCCGGCGAGGTCGACGACGAGGAGGACCTGGCCCTGCTGGAGGCCCGCGACCTGCTGTTCGTCCGGCTGCTGCAGTACCGGGCCTACAAGGAGGTCGCCAAGGTCCTCGCCGGGCGGATGGCCGCCGAGTCCCGCCGCTTCCCCCGCGCGGTGCCGATGGAGCCCCGGTTCGCGAACATGCTGCCGGAGGTGTTCCTGGGGCTCGGGCCGGTCGAGTTCGCCCGGCTGGCCGCCAGGGCGCTGGCGCCCAAGGGCCCGCCGCCGGGGGTGTCGGTCGAGCACATGTACACCCCCAAGGCCAGCGTCACCGAGCAGGCCGCCATCGTGGTCGCCAAGCTGCGGCGGCTGCGGCGGGCCACGTTCCGGACGCTGACCGCCGACGCGCAGGGCACGTTCGAGGTGGTGGCGCGGTTCCTGGCGCTGCTGGAGTTGTACCGGGAGAGGGCCGTGACGTTCGAACAGGCCGAGCCGATGGGGGAGCTGCACGTCACCTGGACCGGCAGCGACGAGGGCGAGGTGGCGGTGGCCGACGACTACGAGGGCGCCCGGGAGCCGGCCGGCGACCGGTCCGGCGACCGGTCCGGCGAAGAGGAACGGGCATGACCGCGACGATGGGCGAGCAGACGCCCGAGGAGTCCGCGCAGCCGGACCTGCGGGCCGCGCTCGAGGCGATCCTGATGGTGGTGGACGAGCCGGTGACCGAGGTCACCCTGGCGCAGATCCTGGAGAGGCCCCGCCGGGAGGTCGCCGCGACGCTGCGGGAGCTGTCGGCGGAATACACCGCCCAGGGCCGCGGGTTCGACCTGCGGGAGGTCGCCGGCGGCTGGCGCTTCTACACCCGCGCCGAGTGCGCGCCGGTGGTGGAGCGCTTCGTCACCGACGGGCAGCAGGCCAGGCTGACCACCGCGGCGCTGGAGACCCTCGCGGTGGTGGCCTACCGGCAGCCGGTCAGCCGGGCCCGGGTGTCGGCCATCCGGGGGGTCAACAGCGACGGCGTGATGCGCACCCTCACCCTGCGGGGCCTGATCGAGGAGGCTGGTCAGGACCCGGAGACCAACGCCCATCTGTACCGGACCACCGGGTACTTCCTGGAGCGGCTGGGCCTGGGCAGCCTGGACGAGCTGCCCGACCTGGCCCCGTTCCTCCCCGACGACATACCCGACGACATTCTCGAGGACGACCGCACGTGAACACCGACACCCACAACGAGGGCGTACGCCTGCAGAAGGCCCTGGCCGACGCGGGGGTGGGCAGCCGCAGGCACTGCGAGCAGCTCATCGCCGAGGGCCGGGTCAAGGTCGACGGCAAGGTGGTGTCCTGGTTCGGCGCCCGGGTCGACCCGGCCAAGGTCGTCATCCACGTCGACGGCCTGCGCGTGGAGACCCGCCCGGAGATGCGCTACTACGCCGTCAACAAGCCGCGCGGCGTGGTGTCCACCATGTCCGACGAGCGCGGCCGCAAGTCCCTGGCCGACTTCGTGGACGTCCCCGAACGGCTGTTCCACGTGGGCCGGTTGGACACCGACACCGAGGGGCTGATACTCCTCACCAACGACGGCGAGCTGGCGCACCGGCTCACCCACCCCAGCTACGGGGTGCAGAAGGTGTACCTGGCCGAGATCCAGGGGCCGGTCAAGCGGGACCTGGGCAAGCGGCTGCGCGCCGGCATCCCGCTGGAGGACGGGCTGGCCCGCGCCGACCGGTTCAAGCTGGTCGAGCAGGTCGGCCGGCGGGCGCTGGTGGAGGTGGCGCTGCACGAGGGCCGCAAGCACATCGTGCGGCGGATGCTCAAGGAGGCCGGGCACCCGGTGCAGCGGCTGGCCCGTACCGAGTTCGGCCCGATCAAGCTGGGACACCTGAAGTCCGGCGGGCTGCGCGCGCTGACCATGAAGGAGATCGGCGAGCTGTACAAGGCGGTCGGGCTCTGACGCTCGGGCCGACGCACGGCTGGGAAGGACGACGACAGTGGCGGTACGGGCGATCCGGGGGGCCACCCAGGTGGACGCCGACGAGCGGGAGCTGATCCTGGAGGCGACCACCGAACTGGTCTCGGAGGTGATGCGGCGCAACGAGCTGACCACCGACGACGTGATCAGCGTCATCTTCACGCTCACCCCCGACCTGACCGCGGAGTTCCCCGCGCTGGCCGCCCGCAAGCTGGGGTTCCACGAGGTGCCGCTGCTGTGCGCCAGCGAGCTGAACGTGCCGCACGCCATGCCCCGGGTGATCCGGCTGATGGCGCACATCGAGACCGACAAGCCCCGCTCGGCGATGCAGCACGTCTACCTGCGCGGCGCCACCGCCCTGCGGCTGGACATCGCCCAGTGAACGCGGATCGGCGGGCCGGGCGGACGGCGCGGGAGCAGGGGATCGGGCGGATCGTCGTCATCGGGACGGGACTGATCGGCACCTCCGTCGCGCTGGCGATGCGCGGGCGGGGCGCCGAGGTGCTGCTGGCGGACCGGGACGGGGCCTCCCTGGAGCTGGCGGCCCGGCTGGGCGCGGGCTCCCCGCTGCCGCCGGACGGGCCCGGCGAGCCCGCCGACCTGGCCGTGCTGGCGGTGCCGCCGGCCGCGGTCGCGCCGGTGCTGCTGGACGCCCAGAAGCGCGGGCTGGCCCGCGTCTACACCGACGTGGCCAGCGTGAAGGCGCTGCCGCTGGCGGCGGCGGCCGAGCTGGGCTGCGACCTGAGGACGTTCGTGGCGGCGCATCCGCTGGCCGGCAGTGAACGGTCCGGGCCCGCCGCCGCCCGCGCCGACCTGTTCCTGGGCCGCACCTGGGCGGTGTGCCCGGCCGCGCAGACCGATCCGGCCGCCGTGGCGCTGGTGGAGGAGCTGGCCCGGGCCTGCGGCGCCGCCCCGCTGCGGGTGGAGGCCGCCGAGCACGACCGGGCGGTGGCGCTGGTCTCGCACGCCCCGCACGTGGTGTCGGCGGCGACGGCGGCGCGGCTGCGCGGCGCCGACGAGGTCGCGCTGGGCCTGGCCGGGCAGGGCGTGCGCGACGTGACCCGGATCGCCGCCGGGGACCCGGAGCTGTGGATCGGGATCCTGGCCGCCAACGCCGGGCCGGTCGCCGACGTGCTGGAGGAGGTCGCCACCGACCTGGCGCTGGCCGCCGCGCTGCTGCGGGACGGCGGGGAGGGCGCCATGGAGCACGTGCGGGAGCTGCTGTCGCGGGGCAACGCCGGGCGCGCCCGGATCCCCGGCAAGCACGGCGGGCGGCAGTCCCGGTACGCGGTCGTCCCGGTGGTCGTCCAGGACCGGCCGGGCGAGCTGGCGCTGCTGTTCCAGGCGGCCGGGGTCGCCGGGGTCAACATCGAGGACGTGGCGATCGAGCACTCCCCGGGGATGCCGGTCGGCGTGGTGGAGCTGTCGGTGGAGCCGGCGGCGGCCGGCCGGCTGGCCGACGAGCTGCGCGCCCGGGGCTGGTCCGTCCCCGGCTGATCTCCGGGAGCGGTAGCCTGGCACGCCGGGGCCGGGCGCGGCACGGGCCGCGCACCCCCGCGACTCCTCCGCCGGCACCCGTTCCTTGAAACCTGGGAAGGAATCCACCGTGTCGCTCGTTATCGCCATCGACGGACCGTCCGGGTCGGGCAAGTCCAGCGCGTCCAAGGGCGTGGCCCGCGCGCTGGGACTGCGTTACCTGGACACCGGGGCCATGTACCGGGCCATGACGTGGTGGATGCTGAACCAGGGCGTTCCGGTGCAGGACGCCGAGGCCGTCGCCGCGCGGGCGGGCGAGCCGGTGCTGGAGTGCGGCACCGACCCGGACGCGCCGACGATCGCGGTGGACGGCACCGACGTGTCGGGCCCCATCCGCACCCGCGAGGTCACCAACGCGGTCAGCGCGGTCAGCGCGGTGCCCGCGGTCCGCGAGCGGCTGGTGGCGCTGCAGCGCCAGATCATCGGGACGGGGGGCATCGTGGTGGAGGGCCGCGACATCGGCAGCGTGGTGGCGCCCGACGCACCCGTCAAGATCTTCCTGACCGCCAGCGAGGAGGCCCGGGCGCAGCGCCGTGCCCGGGACCTGGCCGCCGACCCGGCGGCGACGGTGGAGCTGACCCAGGCCGAGCAGGCCCGCCGGGACCGGCTGGACTCCACCCGCAAGGCGTCCCCGCTGACCAAGGCGGAGGGCGCGGTAGAGATCGACTCCACCGGCCTGAGCCTGCCCGAGGTCATCGAGACCGTCGTGCGGCTGGCCAAGGAGAGCACCGCCACGGGGTGACCCCGGGCAGCCGCAGGCTCCGAACCGGTCGTCCGCGGAGCACGTGGTACGGCAGGACGACCACGAAACCGGAGTAGACGTGAGCGAGTACGACGTCGTGGAGAGCGCGGAGTTCGAGACCGCCGGCGATTTCGGGGCCGACGAGCGGATCCCGCCCGTGGTGGCCGTGGTGGGGCGTCCCAACGTGGGCAAGTCCACCCTGGTCAACCGGATCCTGGGGCGCCGCGAGGCGGTCGTGGAGGACGTGCCCGGGGTGACCCGGGACCGGGTCGCCTACGACGCCGAGTGGAGCGGCCGGCGGCTGACCGTCGTGGACACCGGCGGCTGGCTGCCGGACGCCGCCGGGCTGGCCGCGGCCATCGCCGAGCAGGCCCGGATGGCGGTGGACCTGGCCGACGTGGTGCTGTTCGTGGTGGACGCCACCGTCGGCGCCACCGACGTGGACGAGGCCGTGGTCGACATCCTGCGCCGGTCCGGCAAGCCGGTGCTGCTGGTGGCCAACAAGGTCGACGACGCCGCCACCGAACTGGAGGCGGCGGCGCTGTGGTCGCTGGGCATTGGCGAGCCGCACCCGGTCAGCGCCCTGCACGGACGCGGCAGCGGCGACCTGCTGGACGCGGTGCTGGAGGCGCTGCCCGAGCCTCCGCCGCCCGTGCAGACCGCCGAGGGCGGGCCGCGCCGGGTGGCGCTGCTGGGCCGCCCCAACGTCGGCAAGTCCAGCCTGCTCAACAAGCTGGCCCGCGAGGACCGGGTGGTGGTCGACGACGTCGCCGGCACCACCCGCGACCCGGTGGACGAGCTGATCGAGCTGGGCGGCCGGACCTGGCGGTTCATCGACACCGCCGGGATCCGGCGGCGCTACCGGGAGAACCAGGGCGCCGACTTCTACGCCACCCTGCGCACCCAGTCGGCGCTGGAGCGCGCCGAGGTGGCGGTGGTGCTGATCGACGCCAGCCAGTCGCTGGCCGAGCAGGACCTGCGGATCATCTCCATGGTGATCGAGTCCGGCCGGGCGCTGGTGCTGGCCTACAACAAGTGGGACCTGCTGGACGAGGAGCGCCGCTACTACCTGGAGCGGGAGATCGACCGGCAGCTGCACAACGCCCGCTGGGCGCCGCGGGTCAACATCTCGGCCTACACCGGGCGGCACGTGGACAAGCTGGTGCCGGCGCTGGACACGGCGCTGGAGGGCTGGGGCCACCGGGTGCCCACCGCCAAGCTCAACCAGTTCTTCGCCGAACTGGTGGCCGCGCATCCGCACCCGATCCGCGGCGGCAAGCAGCCGCGGGTGCTGTTCGCCACCCAGGCGGGCGTCCGGCCGCCCCGGTTCGTGCTGTTCACCACCGGTTTCCTGGAGGAGGGCTACCGGCGGTTCATCGAACGCCGGCTGCGCGAGGAGTTCGGCTTCCCCGGCACCCCCGTCGAGATCAGCATGCGGATCCGCGAGAAGCGGGGCGACAAGGGGTCCCGGCGCGGCAGGAAGTGAGGCCCGCGGGCTTCCCGGGCGGCGCGATCCTCCCTATCGTGGAGGCTGAAACGAGAACACGTTCTACCGCGTCGCCCGGGAGTTGCCACGTGCGGACCCTGCTGTTCGTCCTCGCCGCGATCGCTCTGGTGGCCTGGGGTTTCGCCGGGGACATGCCCTGGCTGTGGGGCCTGGGCCTGCTGGTGGGCCTCGGCGCGCTGCTGGGCGACAAGGACCCGGTCCAGGCCCGGTACGCCGAGCAGGGCGCCGAGACCCCGCAGACCGTCCGCCGCATGCGCAGCAGGGACCTGTGACCGCTCAGGCGCGGCCCGCGCCGGGTTCGCCGGCCACCCGGTGGTCGGCGGGCTCGGCGGACTTGGCGGGCTCGGCGGGCGGCGCCTGGTCGGGGCGGAGCGCGTAGCGGCCCTGCGGCCGGGCCATCGGCTGCGTGACGCCCTCGGGCCGCGATCCGGCCGGCGGGTGCGCCTCCCAGGGCTCCTCACGGCGGGCGTCGTGCTCGGCGAGCTCCTCCGCCAGCCGGGCCTCGCGGACGCCGACCACGGCGAACCGGCCCAGGGCCAGCGCGGCGAAGAACACGATCACCGTGCCGAGCCCGGTGAAGAAGCTCAGCTGCTCGGCCACCTGCCGGGTCTCGCCGCCCAGCGGAGTGCCGACGCCGTCCGCGTTCCACAGCACCGACAGCGGCCCGCCGACCACGAACCAGGCGCCGCCCAGCACGGCCAGCCAGGCCCCGAGGATGGCCACCGCCCGGTTGGCGACGGCCAGCACGATCAGCCCGCCCAGCACGGTCGCCGCCGCGGGCGCCGCGCTCAGCAGCAGCCGGTCGTCGGTGACGTGCCACGGCTCGTCGGGGCTGAAGGCGAAGTCGGCGTACGGGCCGACGAACGGGATGAGCCCGCCCCACAGCCCGAGCAGCACCAGCATGAGCCCGCTGAACGCGCCACGGCTGCGCGGTACTCGCATCGTCCCAGTCATGTGATCTCCTGACCAGGTGGGGGGTTTGGTCCAGTGAAACCGCCTTACCCGCCCAGGCACGGTCCAAGCACCGCGGCACCGGCGTCCGCCCCTGTCACCGGCCGGTGACGGGGGCCGGGGACCGGCCGCCCCCGTCCGGTGTTCAGGACCAGCCGACGCTCTCGTCGAGCTCCGCGGACGGCTGGGTCAGGCTGAACCAGTTGCCGAAGTCGTCGCGGAAGATCGCCTCGACGCCGTAGGGCCGCTTCTGCGGCTCCTGCAGGAAGTTGACTCCCCGCGCCTTCATCGCCCGGTAGTCGCCCTCGCAGTCGTCGGTGGTGAACGCCCCGGCGCCGAGCGCGCCCTTGGCGATGAGGGCCTTGATCTGCTCGGCGGTCTCCGGGTCGTGGGTCGGCGGGCCGGGCACCATCAGGGTGAGCATCAGGTCCGGCTGGTCCTTGGCGCCGACCGTCACCCAGCGCATGCCGCCCTCGCCCAGGGTCAGGTCGTCGCGCACCTCCATGCCGAGCTTGTCGACGAAGAAGTCCTTGGCCCGGTCCTGGTCCAGGACCCATACGGTGGCCACTCCGAGTCCGGTGATCATCGCCGCCTCCTGGCAGGTCGTCGTCGTGTTCGTGCTGCTCACGCTAGGGATCGCGGTTCTCGGGGGACTTCTCGAAAGTTGCGGCGTGCGGCGTGCCGGCCCGGAAGCCGCCCGCCCAGAACAGCGCGAAGCAGCCCGGGATCCGCCCCGCCCCCTCGGTGCGGGCGCGGGCGCGGAACTCGGTGGGGGTCATGCCGACCTGCCGCTTGAAGCGGTTGCAGAAGCTGCCCAGGCTGGTGAAGCCCACGACCATGCAGATCTCGGTGACCGTGAGGTTGGCCGAGCGCAGCAGGTCCTGGGCCCGCTCGATCCGGCGGCGGCTCAGGTACTGGCCCGGGGTCTCCCCGTACACCTCGCGGAACAGCCGGATGAAGTGGTAGCGCGAGTAGCCCGCCTCGGCGGCGACGGCGTCCAGGTCGATCGGCTGCGACCAGTCGCGGTCCATCACGTCCTTGGCCAGGCGCAGCCGGTGCAGTTGCGCCAGGTCCGGCCGTCCCATGTCCCGATCCTGGCACACCGCCGGGCCGCGTGGCGTCGCACCCGACGGCCGGGACGGCGGAGCCGACCGCATCTGCGAGGCTGAACGCGGAGATGGTACGCAGATTCCAGGGTTGATCCGGGATTGGCGTCGTATCGGCGAGATGTTACGGTTCCGGCGTGGAGACGTTCCGGATCAGTGAGGCCGCCGGGCTGCTGGGGGTCAGCGCCGACACGGTGCGCCGCTGGGTCGACGCCGGGCGGCTCCCCGCGGACCGCGACGAGCACGGTCACCGCCGGATCGCCGGGGCCGACCTGGCCGCCTTCGTCCGCGAGCAGGCCGGGCGGGACGGGCCCCGGGGGCGGTTCTCCTCGGCCCGCAACCGGATGCGCGGCATCGTCACCGACGTCGTCCGCGACACCGTGATGGCCCAGGTGGAGATCCAGGCCGGGCCGTACCGGCTGGTGTCGCTGATGAGCCGGGAGGCCGCCGACGAGCTGGGCCTGCGGGTCGGGGTCGTCGCCGAGGCCGTGGTCAAGTCCACCAACGTCGTCGTGGAGCTGCCCGATCATGACTGACCGCATCGCCCGCCGGGCCGCCCGGACCGTCGCCGCCCTGGCCCTGGCCGTCGCCGCGGCCGGCTGCGGCGACGCCGGCCGGACCGGCGGGGGCGGCGCGACCCTGACCGTGTTCGCCGCCGCGTCGCTGACCGAGTCGTTCACCGAGCTGGGGCGCGCCTTCGAACGCTCCCGGCCCGGCGTCAGGGTGCGGTTCTCGTTCGCCGGCAGCTCCACGCTGGCCCGGCAGATCGCCGAGGGCGCGCCCGCCGACGTGTTCGCCGCCGCCGACCAGAACGCCATGCGCACCGTCGCCGGCGCCCGGCGCACCGCCGCCCCCCGGGTCTTCGCCCGCAACCGGCTCGTGATCGCGATCGCGCCGGGCAATCCCGGCGGCGTCCGCTCGCTGCGCGACCTGGCCGGCCGGAGGGTCAAGGTGGTGCTGTGCGCGGCCCCGGTGCCCTGCGGCGCCGCCGCCCGCAAGGCCCTGGACGCCGCGAACGTGCGGGTCACCCCGGTCTCCGAGGAACAGGACGTCAAGGCGGTCCTGACCAAGGTGCGGATGGGGGAGGCCGACGCCGGGCTGATCTACCGCACCGACGTGCGGGCCTCGGGCGGGCGGGTCGAGGGCGTGGAGTTCCCCGAGTCCGCCCAGGCCGTCAACGACTACCCGATCGCGCCGCTGACCGAGGCCCCCGAGCCCGGGCACGCCGAGGCGTTCGTGGCCCTGGTGACCTCCGCGCAGGGCCGTGCGGTGCTCGCCGGGGCGGGGTTCGGCCTGCCGTGAGCCGGGGCCGGGTGCCGTGGCCGCTGGTGATCCCGGCGGCGCTCGGGCTGGCCTTCCTGGTGCTGCCGCCGGCCGGGCTGCTGCTGCGCGCCCCTTGGTCCACGCTCGGCACCCGGCTGGCCGAGCCGCAGGTGCTGACGGCGCTGCGGCTGTCGCTGGTGACCGCCACGCTGGCGACCGGGCTGTGCCTGCTGCTGGGCGTTCCGCTGGCGTGGGCGCTGGCGCGGGGCGGCTTCCGGGGGCGGGGCCTGGTGCGGGCGCTGGTCACGGTGCCGCTGGTGCTGCCGCCGGTGGTGGGCGGGGTGGCGCTGCTGATGGTGCTGGGCCGCAACGGGATCGTCGGCCGGTGGCTGGACGCGGCGTTCGGCGTGACGCTGCCGTTCAGCACGGCCGGGGTGGTGCTGGCGGAGGCGTTCGTGGCGATGCCGTTCCTGGTGATCAGCGTGGAGGGGGCGCTGCGCGGGGCGGACCCGCGGTACGAGGAGGCCGCCGCGACGCTGGGCGCGTCCCGCTGGACGATCTTCCGGCGGGTGACCCTGCCGATGGTCGCGCCGGGCGTGGCGGCGGGCGCGATCCTGTGCTGGGCCAGGGCGCTGGGGGAGTTCGGCGCGACGATCACGTTCGCGGGCAGCTTCCCGGGCCGCACCCAGACCATGCCGCTGGCGGTCTACCTGGCGCTGGAGACCGACCCGCAGGCGGCGATCGTGCTGAGTCTGGTGCTGCTGGCGGTCTGCGTGGCGATCCTGGCGCTGCTGCGCGACCGGTGGGTGAGCGGCCCGTGACCGCCGGTCTGCAGACCCGGCTGGTGGTGCGCCGCGGGGACTTCACCCTGGACCTGGCGCTGGAGGCCGCCGCCGGCGAGGTGGTGGCGCTGCTCGGGCCCAACGGCGCGGGCAAGACCACCGCGCTGCGGGCCCTGGCCGGGCTGACCCCGCTCGCCGCGGGGCACATCCGGCTCGACGGCGAGCCGGTGCACGACCTGGCCGCCGAACGCCGTCCGGTCGGCGTGGTGTTCCAGGACTACCTGCTGTTCCCGCACATGACCGCGCTGGACAACGTGGCGTTCGGCCCCCGCTGCCGGGGCGCGTCCCGGCGGGAGGCGCGCCGGCGGGCGGGCGAGTGGCTGCGGCGGGTCGGCCTGGAGGGGCACGAGGACCGCAGGCCGCGGGCGCTGTCGGGCGGGCAGGCCCAGCGGGTCGCGCTGGCCCGGGCGCTGGCCGTCGAGCCGCGCCTGCTGCTGCTGGACGAGCCGCTGGCCGCGTTGGACGCGCACACCCGGCCGCGGATCCGGTCCGGGCTGCGGCGGCACCTGGCCGACTTCGGGGGAGTGGCGATCCTGGTCACCCACGACCCGCTCGACGCGATGGTGCTGGCCGACCGGCTCGTGGTGGTGGAACGCGGCCGTCTGGTCCAGCAGGGGCCGCCCGCCGAGGTCGCCCGGCATCCCCGCAGCGACTACGTGGCCCGCCTGGTGGGCCTGAACCTCTACCGGGGCCGGGCGGACGGCCACACCGTCGCCCTGCACGGCTCGCCGATCCGGCTGGACACCGGCGAGGCCCTGCACGGGGAGGTGTTCGTGGCGTTCGCCCCCTCGGCCGTGGCGCTGTACCGGGAGCGTCCCGAGGGCAGTCCCCGCAACCGGTGGCGGGCCCGCGTCGAGACCGTCGAACGGCACGGCGACCGCGTCCGGGTGGGGCTGGGCGGCCCGGTCCCGGCGGCCGCCGACGTCACCCCCGGCGCGGTGGCCGAGCTCGGGCTGGCCGAGGGGAGCCGGGTCTGGGCGGCGGTCAAGGCCACGGAAACCCACGCCTACCCCGCCTGAGATCACACCTTCTGGGTGGTTAGTCCGACTCGTCCCGGGCACGCTCCAGGCAGGTGACATCGGTCACAAACGGCCCCGGGGACGGTAAAAACGGCCCGGATTGGTCCAGACCAAATGGAAAACATGTGTCGTTTTGTTCATCATGCAAAGATCCTGCGAACAGCATAAGGAGTTGCCCGTGTCCCAACAGGTACCCGGCCTCGATCAGGCCCCCACCAGTCACGCCGAGCTGGTCGACTGGGTGCGCCGGATCGCCGAGCTCACCAAGCCCGACCGGGTCGAGTGGTGCGATGGTTCGGACGAGGAATGGAAGCGGCTGACCGACCTTCTCGTCGAGCAGGGCACCTTCAAACGCCTGAACCCAGACAAACGGCCGAACAGCTTCTACGCAGCCTCCGACCCCAGCGACGTCGCCCGCGTCGAGGACCGCACCTTCATCTGCTCCGAGCGGGAGGAGGACGCCGGCCCCACCAACAACTGGATCGCGCCGGCGGAGATGCGGGCCACCTTCGACACGCTGTTCGACGGCTGCATGCGGGGCCGCACCATGTACGTGGTGCCGTTCTGCATGGGGCCGTTGGGCGGTGAGATCTCCCAGCTCGGCGTCGAGATCACCGACTCGGCCTACGTGGCCGTGTCGATGCGGATCATGACCCGGATGGGCGCGCCCGCGCTGCGGCTCATCGAGGAGCGCGGCTCGTTCGTCAAGTGCGTCCACTCGGTCGGCGCCCCGCTGGAGCCCGGCCAGCAGGACGTGCCGTGGCCGTGCAACTCCACCAAGTACATCTCGCACTTCCCCGAGACCCGGGAGATCTGGTCCTTCGGGTCCGGGTACGGCGGCAACGCGCTGCTCGGCAAGAAGTGCTACGCGCTGCGGATCGCCTCGACCATGGCCCGCGACGAGGGCTGGCTGGCCGAGCACATGCTGATCCTCAAGCTGACCCCGCCCAGCGGCGAGACCCGCTACGTGGCGGCCGCGTTCCCGTCCGCCTGCGGCAAGACCAACCTGGCCATGCTGCAGCCGACCATCCCGGGCTGGAAGGTCGAGACCATCGGCGACGACATCGCCTGGATGCGGTTCGGTGAGGACGGCCGGCTGTACGCCATCAACCCGGAGGCCGGCTTCTTCGGCGTCGCCCCCGGCACCGGCGAGACCACCAACGCCAACGCCATCAGGACGCTGTGGGGCAACAGCATCTTCACCAACGTCGCGCTCACCGACGACGGCGACGTGTGGTGGGAGGGCCTGACCGACGAGCCGCCCGCGCACCTGACCGACTGGAAGGGCAACGACTGGACGCCGGAGTCCGGCACGCCCGCGGCGCACCCGAACGCCCGCTTCACCACCCCGGCCGGGCAGTGCCCGACCATCGCGCCCGAGTGGGAGGACCCCAAGGGCGTGCCGATCTCGGCCATCCTGTTCGGCGGTCGCCGCGCCACCGCCGTGCCGCTGGTGACCGAGTCGTTCGACTGGCAGCACGGGGTGTTCCTGGGCGCCAACGTGGCCTCGGAGAAGACCGCCGCCGCCGAGGGCAAGGTCGGCGAGCTGCGCCGCGACCCGTTCGCCATGCTGCCGTTCTGCGGCTACAACATGGGCGACTACTTCGCCCACTGGATCAGGATCGGCAAGCAGGCCGACCCGGAGAAGCTGCCGCGGATCTACTACGTCAACTGGTTCCGCAAGGACGCCGACGGCCGGTTCATCTGGCCGGGCTTCGGCGAGAACAGCCGGGTCCTGAAGTGGATCGTGGACCGGCTGAACGGGCGGGCCGACGCGGTCAAGACCCCGATCGGCCACGTGCCGACCAAGGAGTCGCTGGACACCGAGGGCCTGGAGATCGACGAGGCCGACCTCGACACCCTGCTGTCGGTGGACGTCGAGGTCTGGAAGCAGGAGGCCGCGCTGATCCCCGACCACTTCGACACCTTCGGCGACCACCTGCCCAAGGAGCTGTGGGAGGAGTACCGCGCCCTGGTCAACCGCCTCGGCTGAGCGGGCGGACCTGACACGGACCGGACAACGGCCATGACGCGCGCCGCGTTCCCCGATCTCCGGGGGGCGCGGCGCGCGCGTGCGTTCAGGCCGCCCGGTCCGCGACCCGCCTGACCATGCCGGACGCGCCCGGCTCGATCCCCCACGTGTAGATCCGGCGGGGACGGATGCGGATCAGCTCCGGGCTCATGCCCGGCCGCGGCGGCCGCTGCCCGGTCAGGGCCTCGGCCTCGCCGCGGATCTCCATGCCCCGCACCCGCCAGGGGTCCGTGGAGGTCAGTTCGTCGATCACCAGCGCGACGTTCGGATTGCGCTGGACGTTGCGGAACTTGCGGGTGGACCCCAGCGCGAAGCCGCCGATGTCGAACGTCCCGGTCCCGGCGTTGTAGAAGAAGCCGACCGGGTTGTTCTGCGGCGCTCCGCCGGCGTCCACGGTGGCCAGCCGGCCGAGCCGCTGGGTCCGCAGGAAGGCCAGTTCGTTCTCGGTGAGCTCCATGACCCGATCCTGGTACCTCAACCAAGGTTGAGGTCAAGCTAGAGTGGGGGCATGACGCAGTCCACCCGTTCCGAGCTCACCGTGGGCCAGCTGTCCCGGCGCAGCGGGGTCGCCGTCTCCGCGCTGCACTTCTACGAGGCCAAGGGGCTGATCCGCAGCCGCCGCACGGCCGGCAACCAGCGCCGCTTCTCCCGCGACACGCTGCGGCGGGTGGCGTTCATCCGGGTGTCCCAGCGGGTCGGGATCCCGCTGGCGGAGATCCGCGAGGCGCTGGCGCGGCTGCCGGAGGAGCGCACCCCGACCGTCGAGGACTGGGCGGCGCTGTCGGAGGCGTGGCGGCGCAAGCTGGACGAGCGCATCGCCCAGTTGCAGCGGCTGCGCGACGACCTGACCGGCTGCATCGGCTGCGGCTGCCTGTCGCTGAGCGTCTGCACGCTGGCCAACCCGGCCGACCGGCTCGCCGAGGAGGGCCCCGGCCCGCGCCGCCTGCTGGTCCGCTCCGGTGAGGAGGCCGAGGAACGGGAGACCGCCGACCGCTGACGGCGCCCGGCCGTGGCCGCCTGCCGGTCCGTTCTCAGGAGGGGAACGCCCCGAGCCCGCCGCCGACTGCCGCTGACGGCGCCCGGCCGGAGCCGCCTGCTGGTTCGCTCTCAGGAGGGGGAACGTCCCTGGCTCGCCGCGCTAGGTGCTGCCGACGGTATTCGGCCGGGACCGCGGGCGCGTCGTCGCTTCGCTCCTGGGGCGCCGAGGCGGGCTCGGAGAGTGATGCCCCCTCAGCGGTGCCCGGCCAGGACGGCGTGGTGGTCGGCGCCGCCGACCGGCCGCGGATCGGCGTGCACGAGTGCGCCGTGCAGCCGGGGCAGGGCGTGCAGCAGGGCGTGCTCGGCGGCCACCGCCACCGCGTGGGCCTCGACCGCGCTGGCCCGGTGGTCCACGACCACCTCGCACTCGGCGCGCAGCCGGTGCCCCAGCCAGCGGAGCCGGACCGCCCCCACCCCCAGCACCCCCGGCGTGCCGCGCAGCGTCTCCTCGGCCCGGTCCACCAGGGCCGGGTCGACGGCGTCCATCAGCCGGTGGCACACCTCCCGGCCCGCCTGCCGCAGCACCGCCAGGATCGCCGCCGTGATCGCCAGCCCGACCACCGGGTCCGCCCACCGCCAGCCGGCCGCGACCCCGGCGGCGCCGGCCAGCACCGCCAGCGAGGTGAACCCGTCGGCGCGGGCGTGCAGCCCGTCGGCGACCAGCGCCGCCGAGCCGATCCGGCGGCCCACCCGGATCCGGTAGCGGGCGACGATCTCGTTCCCGGCGAACCCCACCAGGGCCGCCGCCGCCACGGCCGGCAGGTGGTCCACCGGAGCGGGCTCCAGCAGCCGCCGGATCGCCGCGTAGCCGGCCGCCGCGCACGACAGCGCGATCACCGCGACGATCAGCACCCCGGCCAGGTCCTCGGCGCGCCCGTACCCGTAGGTGAAACGGCGCGACGGCGGGCGGCGCGCCAGCCAGAACGCCACCGCCAGCGGGACGGCGGTCAGCGCGTCGGCCCCGTTGTGCAGGGTGTCGCCCAGCAGCGCCACCGAGCCCGACACGGCGACCACCGCCGCCTGGACCAGCGTGGTGAGCCCCAGCCCGCCGACGGAGATCCACAGCGCCCGCATGCCCTCGGCGGCCGACTCCATCTCCCGGTCCACCCGCCCCGCCGGTTCGTGGGAGTGCCCGTGGGAGTGCGGGCGCAGCAGACGGGCGATCCGACCGAGCGGGCCGCGCCCGTGATGGTGATGACCCATGGCGTCAGGATGACGCAGCGATCCCGCTGCAGCACCTCGACAACAGCGCAGGTCATGCTGTTGCAAACCGGGCGCGACGGCTCATAGTTCGCCGCGCTGGACAGGTCGCAACCGCCCTGACGGATCGGTGCGGCGCGGGGCGGGTCCCCGTCCGTGGGGCTGCGCCGGACGCGGCACGGACGGGATCGGCGGCACCGCCAGGCGCACCGGGTCCTCGCCCAGCTCGAACTCCTCGCCGTGGTGGGCGATCCGCAGCGGCGGCCCCTGGTGCAGCTCGTACAGGGCCTTCTCGGCGGTCACCGTGACGCACAGCCGCCGCCCCCGGTACCGGATCCGGAACGACAGCCGGCTGATGCCGCCCGGCAGCCGCGGCGCGAAGCTCAGGCACCCCTGGCAGGCCCGCATCCCGCCGAACCCGGCCACCAGCGCGTTCCACGTCCCCGCCAGCGACGCCAGGTGCAGCCCGTCGCGGGTGTTGCCGGCCAGGTCGTGCAGGTCGATCAGCGCGGTCTCGCCGAGATAGTCGTGCGCCAGGTCCAGATGACCGACCTCGGCGGCGATCACCGCCTGGGTCTGCGCCGACAGCGAGGAGTCCCGCACCGTGATCGCCTCGTAGTAGGCGAAGTTGCGGCGCTTCTGCTCCTCGGTGAACGCGTCCCCCCGCAGATGCATCGCCAGCACCAGGTCGGCCTGCTTGACGACCTGCTTGCGGTACAGGTCGAAGTACGGGAAGTGCAGCAGCAGGGGGTACTGGTCCGGCCCGACCTGCGAGAAGTCCCACCGGGCGTGGTTGGTGAACTGCTCGCTCTGCGGGTGGACGCCCAGCCGCTCGTCGTAGGGGATCAGCATCGCGTCCGCCGCGTCCCGCCAGGAGGCCGCCTCCTCGGTGGTCACCCCCAGCCGGTCGGCGACCTCGGGATGCCGCATCGCCATGTCGGCGGCGGCCCGCAGGTTACGCTGCGCCATCAGGTTGGTGTAGACGTTGTTGTCGGTGAGGGCGCTGTACTCGTCCGGGCCGGTCACCCCGTCGATCCGGAAGCCGCCGTGCACGTCGTGGTGGCCCAGGCTGCGCCACAGCCGGGCGGTGGCCACCAGCAGTTCCAGGCCGATCTCCCGTTCGAACTCGGCGTCCTCGGTGGCGTCGACGTACCGGACCACCGCGTCGGCGATGTCGGCGTTGACGTGGAACGCCGCGGTGCCCGCCGGCCAGTACCCCGAGCACTCCTGCCCGCGGATCGTCCGCCAGGGGAACGCCGCCCCCTCCAGGCCCAGCGTCCGGGCCCGTTCCTCGGCCAGCGGCAGCGTCATGCGCCGCCACGCCAGCGCGTCCGCCGCCGCGGTCGGGAACGTGTAGGTCAGCACCGGCAGCACGAACGTCTCGGTGTCCCAGAACGTGTGCCCGTCGTAGCCGGGGCCGGTCAGCCCCTTGGAGGGGATCATCCGCCGCTCGGCCCGCGCCCCGGCCTGCAGGATGTGGAACAGCGCGAACCGCACCGCCTGCTGCACCTCGGGATCGCCGTCGACCTCCACGTCGGCGCCCTCCCAGAACTCGTCCAGGAACTCGCGCTGCTCCCGCAGCAGGCCCTCCCAGCCGGTCAGCCGGGCGTCCGCGAGCGCCGCCACCACCTGGTCGTGCAGCGCCGGGCGGGACCGCTGGCTGGACCAGCCGTACGCCAGGTACTTGACGATCCGCAGCCTCTGCCCCGGGTTCAGCCGGGTGGCCACGGTGACGCGGCCGACGTCGGGGAAGCTCTCGGCCTCGGTCGACAGCTTCTCCGGGCCGTGGATCTCGTGGGTCATCCCGGCCGCCATCCGCAGCCCGCTGCGGCGGGTGCGGTGCACCAGCACCACCCGGTGCCCGTTGGACACGTGCTCCTCCGACACCAGCGGATGCTCCAGCACCGCCGCCATCCGCGGGTCGTTGCCCAGGTACGGGATGGACTCGTTGGCGACCAGCTCCGACTGCACCACGATCCGCACCGGCTCGTGCACCGGCTCCACCTCGTAGCAGATCGCCGCGATCGCCCGCTGGGTGAGCGAGACCAGCCGGGTCGAGGTGACCCGCACCGTGTCGTCGGCCGGGGAACGCCACTCCACCTCGCGGGTCAGCGTCCCGGCGCGCATGTCCAGGCTGCGCACGTGCCGGTTGAGCCGGCCGTACCGCACGTCGAACGGCTCGTCGTCGACCAGCAGCCGGATGATCTTCCCGTTGGTGACGTTGATGACCGTCTGCCCGGACTCGGGGTAGCCGTAGCCGGCCTCGGCGTACGGCAGCGGGCGCAGCTCGAAGAAGGAGTTCAGATAGCTGCCCGGCATCCCGTGCGGCTCGCCCTCCTCCAGGTTGCCGCGCAGCCCGATGTGCCCGTTGGCCAGGGCGAACACCGACTCGCTCTGGGCCAGCCGGTCCAGGTGCAGGTCCTGTTCGCGTACGCACCACGGATCGACGTCGTACACGGGCCGGGGGGTCTCGGGATCGGTCATCGCACCTCCAGCAGCTCGCGGAGCTCGCCCAGGTCGTCCACCACGATGTCGGCGCCGTGCTCGCGCAGCGCCTCGCCGTGCCCGCCGCCGACCCGGTCCACCCCGACGACCAGCCCGAAGTCGCCGGCCCGGCCCGCGGCCACGCCGGCCAGGGCGTCCTCGAACACCGCCGCACGGGCCGGCTCGACGCCCAGCTCACGGGCGCCCTCCAGGAACATGTCGGGGGCGGGCTTGCCGGGCAGGTCCCGGTCGCGGGCGGTGACCCCGTCGACCCGGGCGTCGAACAGGTCGGTCAGCCCGGCGACCTGGAGCACCTGCACGGTGTTGGCGCTGGAGGACACCACCGCGGTGCGCATCCCGCGGTCCCGGACCGCCCGCAGGAACGCCACCGCGTCGGGGAAGACGGTCACGCCCTTCTCGTCGAGCAGCCGCAGCACCAGGTCGTTCTTGCGCGCCCCCAGCCCGCGCACGGTGGGCGCGTCCGGCGGGTCGTCGGGGGAGCCCTCGGGCAGTTCGATGCCGCGCGAGGCCAGGAACGAGCGGGTGCCGTCCTCGCGCTTCTTGCCGTCGACGTACCGGGGGTAGTCGGTGTCGGGATCGAACGGCACGAACGGCTCGCCCGCACGCGCGGACCGCTCGCGCAGGAACTCGTCGAACATCTGCTTCCAGGCGGCCGAGTGCACCGCCGCGGTGTCCGTCAGCACCCCGTCCATGTCGAACAGGCAGGCGCGCAGATCGCTGGGGAGCATCACCCTCCTCAAAGGGTGGCAGGGGGCCTCGTTTGTCGACCGATGCCTACCCCTTGACGCCGATGCCGAACGGGTGGGGGCCTGATCACGTAGAACGGAGGAGGTCGCTTCAACGAAGAGGGGATTGAGATGGCACAGGCGCGCATCGGCGTCACCGGCCTGGCGGTGATGGGCCGCAACCTGGCCCGCAACCTGGCCCGGCACGGCCATCCGGTGGCCGTGCACAACCGCACCGAGGCCCGGACCAAGGCGCTGGTCGAGGAGTTCGGCCACGAGGGGACGTTCGTCCCGGCGTCCACGCCCGAGGAGTTCGTGGCGGCGCTGGAACGGCCCCGCCGGCTGGTGATCATGGTCAAGGCGGGCGCTCCCACCGACGCGGTGATCGAGGAGTTCGCCCCGCTGCTGGAGCCCGGCGACATGATCGTGGACGGCGGCAACGCGCACTTCGCCGACACCCGGCGACGGGAGGCGGCGCTGCGCGAACGCGGCATCCACTTCGTCGGCACCGGCATCTCCGGCGGCGAGGAGGGCGCGCTGCACGGGCCCAGCATCATGCCGGGCGGGTCGGCCGAGTCCTACGAGGCGCTGGGCCCGCTGCTGGAGGACATCGCCGCCGAGGTCGACGGCACGCCGTGCTGCACCCACGTCGGGCCGGACGGCGCGGGCCACTTCGTCAAGATGGTCCACAACGGCATCGAGTACGCCGACATGCAATTGATCGGCGAGGCGTACGACCTGCTCAGGCACGCCGCCGGGCTGGAGCCCGCGGAGATCGCCGAGGTCTTCCGCACCTGGAACGGCGGGCGGCTGGAGTCGTACCTGATCGAGATCACCGCCGAGGTGCTCGCGCACACCGACGCCGCCACCGGCGGGCCGTTCGTGGACGTGGTGCTGGACCGGGCCGAGCAGAAGGGCACCGGCCGCTGGACGGTGCAGACCGCCCTGGACCTGGGCGTCCCGGTGAGCGGCATCGCCGAGGCGGTGTTCGCCCGGTCGGTCTCCGGCCACGGGGTGCTCCGCGAGGCCGCCCGCGGGCTGCCCGGACCGGTCCCGGCCAGGCTCCAGGACGCCGGCACGTTCGCCGACGACGTGGAGAAGGCCCTGTACGCCTCCAAGATCGTCGCCTACGCGCAGGGCTTCCACCAGATCCAGGCCGGCAGCACCGAGTACGGCTGGAACATCGACCTCGGCTCCATGGCCACCATCTGGCGCGGCGGCTGCATCATCCGCGCCCGCTTCCTGGACCGCATCCGCGCCGCCTACGACGCCGACCCCGGCACCGTCACCCTGCTCACCGACGACCACTTCGCCGAGGCCCTCGGCGACGCCCAGGACGCCTGGCGCAAGGTCGTCGCCACCGCCGCCCGCCTGGGCGTCCCCGCCCCGGGCTTCTCCACCGCCCTGGCCTACTACGACTCGCTGCGCGCCGAACGGCTCCCCGCCGCGCTCACCCAGGGGCAGCGGGACTTCTTCGGCGCCCACACCTACCGCCGGGTCGACCGCGACGGCTCGTTCCACACCCTCTGGGGAGGCGACCGCACCGAGCACCCGGCCTGACGCCGCCTTCCCGCTCCCGGCCGATACGACCGGCCCTGTCGCGTCCGTCGAGGAGTGCGCCGCGGGGCCGGCCACGGCATGGCTCACCCCGGCCGGCCCCTGCGCGCGAATCGCTCCACTCACCTCCGAAATCTTTCGAAAGAGTTAAGAGTTTTTCGGAGATCGGGTCGGGGTGTTGAGCGCCTTTAGTGAGGCTTTCGCGGGGGTGACCTCTGGAGTTGTTCTATCGATGCAGGTCGCCGTGAAGGAATCTGTTCGGCGATCTCGCTTCACTTCCGAAACGTTTCGGAAAATGTTTATTGACGTTCCTCCGCCCGGAGTCCAGACTCTCGTTCGCGGCGCCGCGCAAATCCCGCCCCTGCCCGGGCGGCCCCAGGGCCGTCCGGGCACCGGAAGAGGAGGCCGAAGTGAGCAGAGATTCCTCCGGATCCGTGCGCACGCGACCAGGACCGCTCGCCCGTGTCCGCAGGGCGTTGGGTCTGGCCGCGGCGGGCGTCGTGGCCGCGACCGGGCTCGTCGTCCTGTCCGAACCCGCCCAGGCCGCCGACACGCTGGGGGCCGCGGCGGCGGCCCGCGGCCGTTACTTCGGCGCCGCCGTCGCCGCCAACCGCCTCGGCGAGTCGCAGTACGTGACCGTGCTCAACCGCGAGTTCACCTCGGTCACGCCCGAGAACGAGATGAAGTGGGACGCCACCGAGCCCAGCCGGGGCTCGTTCTCGTTCGGCAACGCCGACCGGATCGTCAACCACGCCCGCGGCCGGGGCATGTCGATCCGCGGGCACGCTCTGGTGTGGCACTCGCAACTGCCCGGCTGGGTGAGCGGCCTGTCGGCCACCGACCTGCGCTCGGCCATGAACAACCACATCACCACGCTGATGCGGCGCTGGCAGGGCCAGATCCACTCCTGGGACGTGGTGAACGAGGCGTTCGAGGACGGCTCCAGCGGCGCCCGGCGCAACTCGGTGTTCCAGCAGCGGCTGGGCAACGGCTACATCGAGGAGGCGTTCCGCACCGCCCGCGCGGCCGACCCGAGCGCCAAGCTCTGCTACAACGACTACAACATCGAGGACGCCAACGCCGCCAAGACCCGGGCCGTCTACAACATGGTGCGGGACTTCAAGCAGCGCGGCGTGCCGATCGACTGCGTCGGCCTGCAGTCCCACTTCAACGCCCAGTCCCCGGTCCCGGCCAACTTCCAGCAGACCATCGCGCAGTTCGCCGCGCTCGGGGTCGACGTGCAGATCACCGAGCTGGACATCGAGGGCTCCGGGCAGACCCAGGCCACCAACTACCGCAACGCCGTGAACGCCTGCCTGGCCGTCTCGCGCTGCACCGGCATCACCGTCTGGGGCATCCCGGACCACTACTCGTGGCGCGCCAGCGGCACCCCGCTGCTCTTCGACGGCAGCTACAACAAGAAGCCGGCCTACTACGCGGTGCTGGAGGCCCTGAACGGTTCCAGTAACCCCGGCGATCCGGGCGACCCCGGCACCGCCTCCTGCACCGCGACCTACACCGAGACCCAGCGCTGGGGCGACCGCTTCAACGGCCAGGTGACGGTACGGGCCAACACCGCGATCAGCAGTTGGGCCGTCACCGTGACGGTGACCCCGCCGCAGCGGATCTCCACCACCTGGAACGGCAGCCCCACCTGGGACGGCAGCGGCAACGTCATGACGATGAGACCGAACGGCAACGGCGCCCTGGCCGCCGGGCAGTCCACCAGCTTCGGGTTCACGGTCATGGCGAACGGCACCTGGTCCGCCCCCCGGATCGGCGGCTGCACCGCCTCCTGACCGGACGACGCGACCGGGACGATCCGGTCGGACGACCCGGCCCGCGGCGCGGCGATCCCGGATCGCCGCGCCGCGCGGCCCGTGCCGGGCGCGGCGGTCGCAGGGAGCACGTTCGTCGCGCCCGGCGCCGGGCCACACGACCATAGACTTCATCGAGTGACCCTTATCGACCTGTTGCCGCCCCTTGACAAAGCCGATCCCGATTCCCTCTTCGAGGCGTTCGAGGAGTGGGTCTCCGAGCGCGGGATCACGCTGTATCCGGCGCAGGAGGAGGCGCTGATCGAGGTGATGTCGGGGTCGAACGTGATCCTGGCGACGCCTACGGGGTCCGGCAAGAGCCTGGTGGCGGCCGGGGCGCACTTCGCGGCGCTGGGGCGAAACGAGGTCAGCTTCTACACCGCGCCGATCAAGGCGCTGGTGTCGGAGAAGTTCTTCGACCTGTGCGCGATGTTCGGCAGCGAGAACGTCGGCATGATGACCGGGGACGCCAGCGTCAACGCCGACGCCCCGATCATCTGCTGCACCGCCGAGGTGCTGGCCGGCATCGCGCTGCGGGACGGCGCCGACGCCGACATCGGCACCGTGATCATGGACGAGTTCCACTTCTACGCCGAGCCGGAGCGCGGCTGGGCGTGGCAGGTGCCGCTGCTGGAACTGCCGCAGGCGCAGTTCCTGCTGATGTCGGCGACGCTGGGCGACGTCAGCCGGTTCGAGAAGGACCTGACCCGGCGCACCGGCCGGCCCACCGCCGTGGTCACCTCCGCCGAGCGGCCCGTCCCGCTCAAGTACGAGTACCGCCTCACCCCGCTGCACGAGACCATCGAGGACCTGCTCGGCCAGCAGAAGGCGCCGATCTACGTGGTGCACTTCACCCAGGCCGCGGCGATGGAACGGGCGCAGGCGCTGATGAGCATCAACGTCTGCACCAAGGAGGAGAAGGCGAAGATCGCCGAGATGATCGGCGGGTTCCGGTTCACCACCCGGTTCGGCCGCAACCTGTCCCGGTTCGTGCGGCACGGCATCGGCGTGCACCACGCCGGGATGCTGCCCAAGTACCGGCGGCTGGTGGAGCGCCTGGCCCAGGCCGGGCTGCTCAAGGTGATCTGCGGCACCGACACCCTCGGCGTCGGCGTGAACGTCCCCATCCGCACCGTGGTGTTCACCGCGCTGAGCAAGTACGACGGGCACCGGGTGCGGCGGCTGCGGGCCCGGGAGTTCCACCAGATCGCCGGGCGCGCCGGGCGGGCCGGGTTCGACACCATCGGATACGTGGTGGCGCAGGCCCCCGAGCACGTCATCGAGAACGAGCGGGCGCTGGCCAAGGCGGGCGACGACCCCAAGAAGCGGCGCAAGGTGGTCCGCCGCAAGGCCCCCGAGGGGTTCGTGTCCTGGGACGAGGAGACCTTCGTCAAGCTGCAGTCCGCGCCGCCGGAGCCGCTGCAGTCCAGGTTCAAGGTCACCCACGCCATGCTGCTGTCGGTGATCGCCCGGCCCGGCAACGCGTTCCAGGCGATGAAGAAGCTGCTCACCGACAACCACGAGGACCGGGCGGCGCAGCGCCGGCACATCCGCCAGGCCATCGCGATCTACCGGTCGCTGCTGGCCGGAGGGGTGGTCGAGCAGCTGACCGAGCCCGACGAGGAGGGCCGGTACGCCCGGATCACCGTCGACCTGCAGGAGGACTTCGCGCTCAACCAGCCGCTGTCGACGTTCGCGCTGGCCGCGCTGGAGATCCTGGACCCGAACTCGCCGACCTACGCGCTGGACGTGCTGTCGGTGATCGAGGCGACCCTGGACGACCCGCGGCAGATCCTCGCCGCCCAGGAGAACAAGGCCCGCGGCGAGGCGGTCGCCCAGATGAAGGCCGACGGGGTGGAGTACGAGGAGCGGATGGAGCTGCTCCAGGACGTCACCTACCCCCGGCCGCTGGAGGAGGAGCTGAACGCCGCGTACGAGATCTACCGGCGCGGCCACCCGTGGGTGAGCGACCATCCGCTGGCGCCCAAGTCGATCGTGCGGGACATGTACGAGCGGGCGATGACGTTCGTGGAGTACATCGGCTTCTACGAGCTGGCCCGCGCGGAGGGTCTGCTGCTGCGCTACCTGTCCAGCGCCTACAAGGCCCTGCAGCAGACGGTGCCGGAGTCGATGAAGACCGAGGAGCTGGTCGACCTCATCGAGTGGCTGGGCGAGCTGGTCCGCCAGGTCGACTCCAGCCTGCTGGACGAGTGGGAGCAGCTCACCAACCCCAGGGACGCCGAGGAGCCGGGCACGGTCGTGGACGCCCCGGCCGCCAGGGTCACCGCGAACACGCGGGCGTTCCGGGTGCTGGTGCGCAACGCGATGTTCCGGCGGGTGGAGCTGGCCGCCCTCGAACGGTACGACGAGCTGGGCGAGCTGGACCCGGAGTTCGGGGCGGACGCGTGGGCGGAGGCGATGGACGCCTACTACGCCGAGCACGACGAGCTGCCGACCGGCCCCGACGCCCGCGGCCCCGGGCTGCTGATGATCGAGGAGGTGCCCGAGGAGGCGCTGTGGCGGGTCCGGCAGGTGTTCGACGACCCGGCCGGCGACCGCGACTGGGGCATCACCGCCGAGGTCGACCTGACCGCCTCCGACGAGCAGGGCACCGCGGTGATCAGGGTGCTGTCGGTCGACCGGATGTGAGCGCGCCCCGACCGGCCGCCCGGTGCGGGCGGCCGGTCACGCGGGACGCGGTCAGCGGCGGCCGGCCTTCTGGACGGCCTTGGCGAGCTCGTCCTTGGTCATCTTCGAACGGCCGGAGATGTCCAGCTCCTGCGCCCGCTTGTACAGCTCCTGCTTGGTCCCGGCGGGGGCGGCCTTGCCGCCCTTGCCGCCCTTGACGGCGGAGCGCACGCCGCCGCGGGTCTTGCCGGTGGTCTTCGGGGCCTTCTTGGCGCCGAAGCCGTGCTTGGACATCTCCTGCATCCGGCGTTCCTCGAACGCCTCGCCCAGCTCGTCGAGCCGCTTCCTGCTCACCGCCTTCTTGAGGGCGGGCAGGATCTCGCCCTCCTCCTCTTCGATGTGGTGTTTGACGGCGGTGACCAGCTCCTCCAGGCACTGGTCGAAGTCGGGGCCACCCGGGTCGATGCCCTCGAGCCGGTGCAGCGTCTCCTCCGCCTCCCTGTGCTCCTCCTCGCTGTGCTCGATCTCGCCCTTCTCACCGGCCTCCTCGGCGATGGCGGGGTAGACCCGCTCCTCCTCGGCGCGGGAGTGGGCGATGAGCATGGCGCTCATCTCCTTGACCAGCTCGGGCCGCCTCCCGCGGTCGGAGGCCAGCCGGTCGAACAGCTTCTCCATGGCCCGGTGGTCCTTGGTGATCAGTGTGATGACGTCGGGCATCCGTCGCTCCTCGAACTTCGTCGGTCAGGATGTGCCGGTCCGAAGGTCCGGTCAGGGCCGGTGGCCGACCCCGGTGGTCAGTTCCCGGATCCGCATCGGGCCGCCGGTGCCGGGCGACAGCGGCGGGGTGTCCATCCCGGCGCCCTCCCGCAGCCCGCGCAGGAACTCCTCCAGCGCCTCCAGCGAGCTGTGCCGGGGCGTCCAGCCCAGCTCCCGCCGGGCCCGGCCGGTGTCCATGATCGGAATGTGCCGGGCCAGGTCGAACAGCTGCGGCGAGGCGGGCACCAGGCCCAGGCCCCAGCCGGCCGCCAGCATCGCCCGCACCCCCGCCGCCGGGACCCGCACGATGCGCGCCCCCAGCAGCGAGGCCAGCTCCCTGGCCCCCACCACCGGGTCGGCGGCGAGGTTGAACGGGCCGCGCGCGTCGCCGGTGATCGCCAGCCGGTACGCCTCCCGCACGTCGTCGGCGTGCAGCACCTGGAACCGCAGCCCCGGGAAGTCCGGGACCACCGGGATCAGGCCCGGCCGCACCAGCCGGTTCGGCACCAGCGGCCCCATGAACAGCCGCCGCTGCTGGGTCGCCGACTCGCGCTTGAAGATGAACCCCGGCCGCAGCCGCACCACCCGGCAGTCCGGGTTCACCACCTGGAAGCTGTCCAGCAGGCGTTCCACGTACGCCTTCTCCCGGCTGTAGGCGGCCATCGGCCAGCCGTGGGTCTGCCAGTGCTCGTCGACCCGGCGGTCCTTCGGCCCGGGGGAGTAGGCCCCCACCGACGAGGCGTACACCAGCGCGGGGACGCCGGCGTCGGCGACCGCGCGGAACACCCGGGCGCTGCCCAGCACGTTGTTGCGCCAGGTCACCATCGGCCGGTGGGTGGGCTGGAACAGCCACGCCAGGTGCACCGCCACGTCGGCGCCGCGCAGCAGCGGCACCAGGTCGGCGGTGGTGACGTCGGCCTGCGCCCACTCGGTCTTGCCGGCCGTCCACCCCGGCCGGCGCCGCGCCACCCCGAGGATCGAGGTCACCCGCGGGTCGGCGGCCAGCGCCTCGACCAGGCTGGTGCCGACGTTGCCGGTGGCGCCGATGACGACTACCCGCATCGGTCCCTCCTCAGCGCGTCACCCTGGCCAGCGCCCCGCTGACCAGGTCGCGGGTCCGGTCGAACACGGCGACGGCGGGCCCGGCCAGCAGGTTGCGGGTCGCGCTCTCGGTGCCCGGATGCGGGTGGGTGGGCGCGGTGGCCTCGGCGGTGCGCACCGCCGCCGCCAGCGCCCGGCGCTCGGCGGTCCCGAACTCCCGCCGCACCAGCGGGAACTCCTGCCGTTCCTCCTCGCGGGCGTGGTCGAGGACCGCCCTGCGCAGCTCCTGGATCCCGTCCAGGAACGCCGGGTCGCCGATGTCCATGCCGTCCAGCGCCGCCAGGATCTCCTTGGCCCGCCGCTCCTCGGCCAGCCGTTCGGCCACGACCCGTTCCCCGTCCGGGGCGACTCGGCGCACCAGCGGGTGCACGATCTCCTCCTCGGCCGTCTCGTGCACGGCCAGCAGCCGGACCAGCCGCCGGAAGGCGTCCCGTCGTTCGTCTCCGGTGCGGTCCTGAACCTGGAAGAACAGCTCGTGGATCTGCTCGTGCTGCCGCAGCAGCAGGTCGACCACATCGGTCTCGGCGCTCATGGTCACCCTCCTCGTCGGCGTGCGAGCGCCGTACCCGCCCATCGTCCCGGCATGCATCCCGAACCCGCACGTCACGGTCGCGGCGGGCGGCCGGGTCAGCCGGTTCCCCGGCCGTACGGGCTGAGCAGCAGGAGGGCGATGTCGTCGCTGACGGAGTCGTTCTGCAGGTTGTGCCGCAGCAGGACGTCGGCCAGCGACTCGATCGGCTGCCGCCCGGCCCGCGACAGGGTCTTGGCCAGCTCGACGATCGCGTCGTCCAGGCCGATGTCCGGCGACTCCACCAGCCCGTCGGTGTACAGCGCCAGCACCGAGCCGTCGGGGAAGGGCAGTTCCACCGTCGGGTAGTCGCCGCCCGGCTCGATGCCCAGCAGCAGGCCCGGCTCCACCGGCAGCACCTCGGTGTCCCCGTCCGGCCGGCGCAGCAGCGGCGGGGGATGCCCGGCCGAGGCCAGGCAGACCTTCCGGCTCTCCAGGTCGATCTGGGCGTACAGGCAACTGGTGAACAGGCCCGGGTTGAGGTCGGTCAGCAGCCGGTTGGTGTGGGCGAGGACCTCGCCCGGGGCGGCGCCCGCGGCGCTGTGCGCGTGCACGGCGGTGCGGACCTGCCCCATCAGCGCGGCGGCGGTGACGTTGTGGCCCTGCACGTCCCCGATCACCGCCGCCGCCGTCGCGCTGTTCAGGCGGATCAGGTCGTAGAAGTCGCCGCCGATGTCCAGGCCGCGGGTCGCGGGCCGGTAGCGGGCCGCCACCTCCAGCCCCGGCAGGCCGGGCAGTTCGGCGGGCAGCAGGCTGGCCTGCAGGCCGTGGGCGAGCTGGTGCTTGGCGTCGTAGAGCTGGGCGCGTTCCAGGGCCTGGGTGATCAGACCGGCCAGCGAGGTGAGGATGGCCCGCTCCTCCACCGGGAACGGGTGCGGCCGGTCGTAGGACAGCAGGCAGCACCCGACCGGCCGGCCCGAGGCGACCAGCGGCAGGAACGCCCACGCCGACTTGCCCGAGATCGCCGACAGCCCGGGATAGATCCGCTCCATCTCCTCGGGGGAGGTGATGAAGCTGGGGATGCCGCTGACCAGCGCGCGTTCGACCGGGGTCGGCCGGGGGTGACGGTAGAACACCGCATCGAACAGCTCGGGCATCTCCGGGCCGTACCCGCGGTGGCCGATGATCCGCAGCCTGCCGTTATCGGCCCGGAACAGCGCGAGCCCCTGCGCGTCGAAGGCCGGCATGATCTGGTCGGCGACCAGGTCCACCACGTCCTGCACCCCGACCGCCTCGGTGAGCGTGGCCGCCAGGTGCATCACCTGATAGAGCACCCCGGCCCGGATGGGGGAGGACGGCGCCGCCTCCGGCCGCCCGGTCTGGTCCTCGATGGCGCCGGTCATGTCGGTGGGCGTGATGCGGACGCTGATGCCGCTGCCGTCCGGCCACATGTCGAACGTCAGCCACTGGTCCGGCGGGCGCCGCGCGGTGAACCTGGACGGCCGCCGGCTGACCAGGGCGGACCGGTAGCGGTCCTCGTAGACCGGGTCGTACAGCCAGGGCAGCGCCTCCCACGGGAGCCGGCCCAGCAGTTCCGCGCGCGGCCTGCCCAGCAGTTCGGCGGCCCTGGTGGTGAGGAAGACGATCCGGCCCTCCAGGTCCAGCGAGCAGCATCCCTCCGGCAGCCGTTCGGTGAACTCCAGCGCCAGCACCGGCTCGCCGGGATCGGGCCTGCGGGAGGGCGGCGGTGAGATCAGCCTCGGCTCGAGGGCGGGCCGGACGGGACGGCCGCTGTCGGCGGCCTCCTGTAGGTAGCGGCCCAGCCGCCGGCAGGCGGTCTCCAGACGGCGCCGTTCCTGCCGGGACAGGTGCGGCGGGTGGAACGGCGGCAGTACCAGGACCAGCGCCCCCCAGTCGGTGTCCCCCCAGGTGATGGGGGCGGCGACCAGGGCGAACTGGTACGGCAGGATCAGCGCGGTCCGCGGGTAGCGGCGGGCCAGCTCGGTATGGCTGCGGATCCACACCAGGTGGTGCTCGCGCAGCGCGTCGGTGGCGGGCGCGGGGGCGCCGACCGGCACCCGCTTCCAGGGGGCGGCGATGTCGGGGCTGACCCCCAGCACCGTGGTCAGCCGCAGCACCTGCTTGTCCGGCTCCAGCAGGTACAGCAGGCCGATGGTGGCGCCGGCGCGCGCGATGATCCGGCCGACCATCGGGTCGAGCCACTCGGCCCCGGTCTCAACGGCCTGGGCGGCCTCGTCCCGCATGGCCTCTCGCTCCCCGGTCCGGGCCGACCACGGCGGCACCCGGGCCCGGCGGCGGGGCCTCGGTCGTCATCGTTGTCGCCACCACGAACACCTCCGCCAGCGCGGTATGCCCGGCCGGTGCGCGGCGCACACCACCGTCCGGGTCAAACCCCCAGGAAACGACGGTGCAGCTCGCGGATGGACGCGGCCAGTTCGGGCACCGGGCCGTCGACCACCGCGCCCGGCACCACCTCGCGGACCGGCAGCGGCCGGACCGGCGGGGCCGCGACGCCCCACTCGGCGAGCCAGCCCGACAACTGCTCGGAGGAACTGGCGTACACGATCCGGCCGAGCCCGACCCAGCCGTGCGCCGCCGCGCACATCGGGCAGTGCTCTCCGGAGGTGTAGACGGTCGCCGCCGCCCGTTCCCCGGGCGTCAGGGCGCTCGCCGCCCACCGCGCGATCGCGAACTCCGGATGCCGGGTGCGGTCGCCGGAGGCCACGTGGTTGTGGTCCTCGAAGAGCACGGTGCCGTCGGAGGCGACCAGGACGGATCCGAACGGCTCGTCGCCCGACTCCAGGGCCTGCCCGGCCAGTTCCACACAGCGCCGCAGATGACGCAGGTCCGTGTCGTTCACCATGGTCGCCTCCCTGTCGAGATCCGCGCGGCATCGTAGCCCGGCGCGGGCCGCCGACGCCCGATGGCGGGCCGCGCCGGAGCGCGACCCGCCACCGGGGAGGGAGGGAGCGGGGGTGTCAGCTGCCCGGGCAGGTGTGCCGGTACTCGGAGATGCCCCGGTCGTCCGGGGGCGGGCACAGGAACTGCTCGTAGCGGGTGTCGTCGTCGATGTACCGCTTCATCCAGCTGATCATGTACTTGGCCATGAGGGTGTTGGCCGTGTTGGGGAAGAAATGTGTCCCGTTGTCGATCTCCATGTACGCCTTCTCACGGGCGTTGGAGAGGCTGTTGTAGAACGGGATCGAGTGCGTGTTCACCGCGGCGATGTTGTCGCTCTCGCCGCCGATGATCAGGGTCGGGGTGCGGACCTCCGCCCAGCTCTTGTCCAGGTTCCACGGCGCCAGCGGGATCGCGGCCTTCAGCGAGGGCCGCTCGGCCGCGGCCTCCAGGGTGCCGCCACCGCCCATCGAGTGACCGGCCACCGCCAGGCGCCGCGCGTCGATCAGGGCGCGGGCGTTGCTGCGGGTGGTGGCGTAGTCCAGCGCGGCCAGCAGCTGGCGGCCGCGGCTGCCGGGCTGGTCCAGGCGGGTGATGGTGTCGATGCCGATCACCACGAAGCCCTGCGAGGCCAGCCGCTCGCCCAGCCAGGACAGGCTGGTCCAGCCGGCGGTGAAGCCGGGCGAGATGGCGATGGCGCCGTAGGTCTGGCTCCGGTCGGTCGGGTGGTAGATCGTGGCGCCGCCGAAGTCCGACACCCCCAGCGAGCCGACCCGCTCGGTGGAGACGCCGAACGGGCCGCGGGCGGCCTCGATGCTGCGTTCGGTGGGGTCGGGGCCGCGTTCGTAGGGGTTGTCGGCGGCCTGGGCGGCGGGGGCGGCGGCCAGGCCGGCCACCAGCGCCGCGGCGGCGGAGACGAGCCCGATCGACTTCTTCAGGGGCATGGTCGTCCTTTCACAGACGGACTGCGGGGGTCCGCGGCGCACCGGCGCGCCGCACGCGGGTTCCCGCCGGGGCGGTCGGGACCCGATCCGGTGGCGCCGGGGGAGTGGCACGTCCCGGCGGAACCGAACGGGCCTCAGTGTGTGAGCGCCGGATCCGCCCGCCATCGGTGAAATCACGGACCGGGTCGCTCGCCGCCGCGACCTTGTGAGGGGCGTGCGCGAAGCAAGGGCCGGGATGGGCCACGGGACAGCCGGTGACGCCTTTCCGTGGCGGTGGCGTCAACGGTGCGTGGTCGTCCCTGCGCGGTCGCGGAACGCCGGGAAGCACGGGCGGGCGGCGGATGTTCGACCGGGCATGAGCACTTCACCGTCCGCCGTGAGAGCGGAGATCCTGCGGTACGCGGCGTTCACCACCGACCCGGACGGCGGCAATCCGGCGGGGGTCGTGCTGGACGCCTCAGGGCTGGACGACGCGGCGATGCTCGCGGTCGCCGCCGAGGTGGGCTACTCCGAGACGGCCTTCCTGACGGCGCCGCCCGAGCCGGGGGAGGAGCGCGCCTGGACCGTGCGCTACTTCAGCCCCAAGGCCGAGGTGCCGTTCTGCGGGCACGCGACGATCGCGACCGCCGTCGCGCTGGCCGAACGCCTGGGGCCGGGCCCGCTGACGTTCCACACCCCGGCCGGGAGGGTGCCGGTCGAGGTCGGCGGGGACCCGGACGGCGGGCTGAGCGCGACGCTGACCAGCGTCGAGCCGTACGTGGCGGAGATCGGCGGGCCGGAGGTCGCCCGGGCCCTCGACGCGCTGCGCTGGAAGGCCGGCGACCTCGACCCCGCCCTGCCGCCCCGGATCGCGTTTGCCGGGGCCCGGCACCTGGTGCTGGCCGCCGCCACCCGCGCCCGGCTGGCCGACCTGGACTACGACTTCGACCGCCTGCTCGGCTTCATGACCGAACACGACCTGACGACGGTGCAACTGGTGTGGCGGGAGTCGGCGGACACCTTCCATGTGCGCGACCCGTTCCCGGTGGGCGGCGTCGTCGAGGACCCGGCGACCGGGGCCGCCGCCGCGGCGTTCGGCGCCTACCTGCGCGATCTCGGGCAGGTGAGTCCTGATGCGGTGCTGACCCTGCACCAGGGGGAGGACATGGGCCGCCCCGGCACGCTGCGGGTGGAACTGCGCCCCGGCGACCCCCGGATCCGGGTCTCCGGAACGGCGGTGCGCATCCGGGACTGACCGCGCCCCCACCCATCACGGCCCGTGACCAAAGGCCGATGTGCGCGCGCACATCGGCCTTTGGGCCGCGGCCTCGGGCGCCGCGGCGCCGGTCACCGGCCGGGCTGCTGAGGCGAGGTCATCCGGAGGATCATGGTGTGCAGGAACCGGCGGAACGCCTCCAGGTCCTGGGGCGGGACGCCCGATCGGCGGCCCTCGTGACGCATCGGATCGGCGGTCTGCATGCCGCCGGTGAGGTAGCCGTACACGCACCAGACGACGCTCCAGACCAGGAAGTCGGCGGGGACGTCCTCGGGGATCAAGGGGGCGACCAGCTCGCTCACCGCGAGCGCCAGCGGACGGCTGTACAGCTGCTCCAGTCCCGGGACGTCGGCGGCGTCCCCCATCCACCGGTGCTGCCACAGGGCGAGCACGTGCGGGTTGTCCACGCAGAAGTCCAGGTAGGCGTCCAGGAGGCCGGACAGGCCCGCGCGGGTTCCGTCGAACCGGGCCAGGGCGGCCTCCATGGCCTCCCGCTCGGCGTTGTGGGCCCGCATCATCACCGTCCGGTAGAGCTGCGGCCGGTCGCCCGCCTCGGCGACGAGAGTGGCCACGTCGACCCCGGCCGCGTCGGCGATGAGCCGCGCCGAGGTCCCGTCGTAGCCCAGCTCGGCGAACAGCCGGGTGGCGGTTCCGATCAGCCGTTCCACCTCGGAATCAGTAGCCATGCAGTCACTTTAAGTGATTGCGAGGATGCGCCCCTCGGCCGGACGGGGCGCTGGAGCAGGGTGTTCGGAACGGCGGTGCGGATCCGGGCCTGGACCGTGGCCGCGTTGGGACGCGAAGATCGCGGGTACGCCCTCTGCCGACCCGTCCCCTCGGGGTCGCCCCGCCGCCCCGCGGCCGGTGCCCCGGAAGGAGTCGACCATGCTGTCCAGGACACTGCTCGGCGTCGTCAAGACCCTGCTCGCACTGATCACCTCGCTGGTCCCGGCGTCGGTGCCGGCCGTCGCCGTGGTGGCGGCGGTGGGCTCCGTCGCCGCCGTCACCGCCGGCTGCGCCACCGACGACGGTGACGACGACGACGGCGGCGATGACGGCGACGACAACGGCGGCGGCGACGACTGACGCCGTAACCGCTCCGGGCCGCTCGGACGCGCCGCCGCCTGCGGTGGGACAATTCCGTCATGGCAGGCGGCGCGCGCGAACCCGGACGGTCGGTGACCTCGAAGGTCCTGGCCGTGCTGGGGGCGTTCGACGCGGCGCATCCCCGGCTCACCCTCACCGACCTGGCCCGCCGCAGCGGGCTTCCGCTGTCGACCGCGCACCGGCTGGTGGCGGAGCTGGTGGACGCCCAGGTGCTGTCCCGCGCCCCCGACGGCCGGCTGCGGGTCGGGATGCGGCTGTGGGAGCTGGGCCAGCTCGCCACCGGCCGGCTGCACGAGGCGGCCCGTCCCTGGCTGCAGGAGCTGTTCACCGCCACCGGCGAGAACGTCCACGTCGCCGTCCGCGACGGGCTCGAGGTGCTGTACGTGGACAAGGTGTACGGCCGCCGGGCGGTCCCGATCGTCTCCCGGACCGGCGGCCGGCTGCCGATGCACCCGACCGGGGTCGGCAAGGTCCTGCTCGCCCACGAGCCGGACTGGTTCGTCACCGCCTACCTGGCCCGCGAACTGGAACGCCCCACCCCCTACACGATCACCGAGCCGGGCCGGCTGGCCCGCGAGCTGGACGCCGTCCGTGACCGCGGGTACGCGCTGACCCACGAGGAGATGACGCTCGGCTCCTGCTCGGCGGCGGTCCCGGTCACCGTCGACGGCCGGGTGGTGGCCGCCCTGGGCATCGTGCTGTCCTCCCGGCGCTCCCGGGAGCTGCCCCGGCTGATCGAGCCGCTGCGGACCACCGCCGCGGCCATCGCCCGCGGCTGCGCCAGCCTCCCGGTCTCCTGACCCCCGGCCGCGCCCCGGCGCCGCGGAACGCGTTCACCCGGGCGTCCTACGACGTGCCTTCGGGCGAACACGGGCGGCGGACCAGGTAGGCCGCCGCGCCGACCGCCAGCACCGCCGTCCCCGCGGCCACCGAGCCGGTCGGCAGGGTGAACGCCAGCAGCAGGCACCCGGCCAGCCCCACCGCCGGGATCGCCCGCGGCGGCCGGCCCTCCCGGGAGGCGAGGGTCCAGGCCGAGGCGTTGGCGATCGCGTAGTACACCAGCACCCCGAACGAGGAGAACCCGATCGCGCCGCGCAGGTCGGCGGTCGCCGCCAGCACCGCCACCACCGCCCCGACCGCCAGTTCGGCCCGGTGCGGCACCCCGAAACGGGGGTGGACCGCCGCCAGCGGCCGGGGCAGGTGACCGTCCCGCGCCATCGCCAGGGTCGTCCGGGACACCCCGAGCAGCAGCGCCAGCAGCGACCCCAGCGCGGCGACCGCGGCCCCGGCCCGGACCACCGGCTCCAGCGCCGGGACCCCCGCGGCCCCGACCGCGTCCGCCAGCGGCGCGGCCGACTCCGCCAGCCCCCGCGGCCCCAGCACCGCCAGCACGGCCGTGCCGACCGCCGCGTACACCACCAGCACCAGGCCCAGCGCGATCGGGACGGCGCGCGGGATCGTCCGTTCCGGGTCGCGGACCTCCTCGCCCAGCGTGGCGATCCGCGCGTACCCGGCGAACGCGAAGAACAGCAGCCCGCCCGCCTGCAGCACGCCCCAGCCGTCCGGCCCGGCCTCGGGCAGCGCCCGCGAGACGTCGGCCCGCCCCGAGGTCGCGCAGGCCACGACCACCGCCGCCAGCACCGCCAGTACGACGGCGACGATCACCCTGGTCAGCCGGGCGGTCTTCTGGACGCCGGTGTAGTCCACCGCGGTCAGCGCCACCACCGCGGCCACCGCGACCGCGTGCTCGTGGCCCGGCCACACGTAGGCGCCCACCGTCAGGGCCATCGCCGCGCACGAGGCGGTCTTGCCCACCACGAAGCCCCACCCGGCCAGGTAGCCCCAGAACGGGCCGAGCCGCTCCCGCCCGTACACGTAGGTGCCGCCCGACGCCGGATGGCGGGCGGCCAGCCGGGCCGAGGAGGTGGCGTTGCAGTACGCCACGACCGCCGCGATCGCCAGCGCGACCAGAAACCCGGACCCGGCGGCCCGCGCCGCGGGGGCCGGCGCGGCGAACACCCCCGCACCGATCATCGAGCCCAGGCCGATCACCACCGCGTCGGTCAGGCCGAGACGCCGCCGCAACCCCGGCCCGCCGGCCGCCGGTCGTCCCATCCGCACCACTCCCTCCGCGTCCTTCCTACACTGGGCGTCGATTCATGCAGGTGTACGGCGGATGAACCCGCCGGTGGGGGAGATGTCCGTGTCCGACGGCGGCACCGCGCGGACGGTGGCGGCGGTCTCGGCGGGCGGCATGCTGGGATCGCTGGCCCGGTACGGCGTCGCCGAGGCGTTCCCGCACGCCCCCGGCGGCTTCGGCTGGGCGATGTTCGCCGTCAACGTGTCGGGGTGCCTGCTGATCGGCGTGCTCATGGCGGTGATCACCGGCAGGCCGCGGGTGCATCCGCTGACCCGCCCGTTCCTGGGGGTCGGGGTGCTGGGCGGCTTCACGTCGTTCTCCGCCTACGCGCTGGACGTCCAGCGGGCGTTCCAGGCGGGGGCGCCCGGGGTCGCGGTGGCGTACCTGGTCGCGACCGTGGTCTGCGCGCTGGCGGCGGTGTACGCGGGACTGCGGGTGACGCGCCCGCTGGTCCGCCGGGGCGGACGCCCATGACCGCCGTTCTGGTCCTCCTCGGGGCGGCGGTGGGCGCGCCGCTGCGCTACCTGGCCGACCAGTGGGCGCGGTCCCGTTTCGGCGGCGGGTTCCCGTGGGGCACGCTCGGGGTGAACGTGCTCGGCTCCGGGCTGCTGGGCCTGCTCGCCGCCCTGCCCGCGGGCCCCGGCCTGATGGCGTTCGCCGGCACCGGCCTGTGCGGGGCGCTGACCACCTACTCGACGTTCGGGTACGAGACGCTGCGGCTGCTGGAGGACGGCGCCCGGTGGCACGCGCTGACCAACGTCGCCGCCTCGGTCACCGCGGCCCTGGCCGCGGCCGCCGCCGGAGCCGCCGCCGCCCACTTCGTCGAAGTCCTGCTCTAGCCGGATCCGCGGCTTTCGAGTCAGCAGGTGCGCGGGCCGGTGGTGGCGGGGGCGTCGGCCCGGCTCGGGGCGGGGGAGCAGGGCTGGTTCACCGACAGGACGATCACGGCGAGGAAGAAGACCATCACCGCGACGATCGCCGCGGCCACGGCCACCGCGACACGCGGCGGCCGCCAGGAGACCGGAGCGTCCTCGGCCGCGTCCGCGGGCTCGAAGGTGCGCAGCCGCCAGGCCAGCTCGGGATCGGCCCGGCCCAGTTGCGTCTCGATCCGGTGCAGCGCGGCCCGTTCATGCCTGGTCAACCGCATCGTGCAAGCTCACCGCCCTCCAGGCGCACCGGCCGTACGGTCAGGGCCGTTACCCAGCGCGCCCCGTCTGACACCTGTTCGCGTAGGTCGCGCCCCGGAGGCCGGGAAGACCGCGCCCGCCGGGCCGAATGCCCGTTCCCGTCGCGGGTAGGGGCCGGACCACACATCCCGAACAAGGAGGTTCCGCGATGGCTCGCAAGATCCGCGAGATCATGACCAGTTCGCCCGTCTGCGTCTCCCCCGACGTCGACCTGGGGCAGGTCGCCCGGCGCATGCGCGACGAGAACATCGGCGACGTCCTGGTGACCGAGGGCGACACGCTGCGCGGCGTGGTCACCGACCGCGACCTCGTGGTGCGGTGCATGGCCGAGGGCGGCGACCCGTCCTCCACCAGGGTCGGCGACATCGCCAGCAGCGCCGACGTCACCGTCGGGCCCGACGACGACCTGGGCACCGCGGTGCACCTGATGCGCGAGAAGTCCGTGCGCCGGCTGCCCGTCGTCGAGAACGGCAAGCCCGTCGGGATCGTGTCGATCGGCGACCTGGCGATCGAGCGGGACGAGAAGTCCGCGCTCGCCGACATCAGCGCCGCCTCCCCCAACCGGTGACGCCGGGAACGCACCGGCGGGGGCGCCCCGGGCGGGGCGCCCCCGCCGTGTTCAGCCCGCCAGCCAGCCGGGACTGACCAGGCCGGACTCGTACGCCAGCACCACCAGCTGGGAGCGGTCGCGCACCGCCAGCTTGGTCATGATCCGGCTGACGTGGGTCTTGGCGGTGGCGGGGCTGAGCACCAGGCGGGCGGCGATCTCGTCGTTGCTCAGGCCCGCCGCCACCAGCCGCATCACCTCGCGCTCGCGTTCGGTCAGGGCGTTCAGCCGCGGGTCGGGACGCGGGGCGCGCACCCGGGCGGCGAACTCGGCGATCAGCCGGCGGGTGACCGACGGGCTGATCAGCGCGTCGCCGCGGGCCGCCACCCGCACCGCGTGGATCAGCTCCTCGGGCTCGGTGTCCTTGACCAGGAAGCCGGCGGCCCCGGCGCGCAGCGCCCCGTACACGTAGTCGTCCAGGTCGAACGTGGTCAGGATGACGACCCGCACGTCCGCCAGGCGCGGGTCGGCGGCGATCCGGCGGGCCGCCGCCAGCCCGTCCACCCCCGGCATCCGGATGTCCATCAGCACCACGTCCGGCCGCAGCTCGCGGCAGGCGGCCACGGCCTGCTCCCCGTCGGCGGCCTCGCCGACCACCGTGATGTCGTCCTCGTCCTCCAGGATCGACCGGAACCCGGCGCGGACCAGCCGCTGGTCGTCGGCCAGCAGGACCTCGATCATGACCGGGGGACCGTTCCGCCGCGATGCGGCAGCCGGGCCCGGACCGCGAACCCGCCGCCCGGCCGGGGACCGGCGGTCAGCTCGCCGCCCAGCGCCCGCGCCCGCTCCCGCATGCCGGTGATCCCGCTGCCGGGCGCGCCGTGGGCGGGGCCGTCGCCGTCGTCGGCGACCTCCACCGTCACCGCGTCCGGCCCGCGGTCCAGGCGGACGGTGACGGTACGGGCGCGGGCGTGCCGGGCGACGTTGGTCAGCGACTCCTGCACGATCCGGTACGCGGCCAGATCCACCTCGACCGGCAGCGGCCCGGCGTCCCCGGTGGTCCGCGTGCGCACCCGCAGGCCCGCCTGCTCGGCGGCCCGGACCAGCTCCTCCAGCCTGGCCAGCCCCGGCGGCGGCGCGACGGGGACGTCCTCGTCGGCCTGCCGCAGCACCCCGAGGGTGGCGCGCAGCTCCCGCAGCGCCTCCCGGCTGGACTCCTTGATCGCGCCGAGCGCCTCCTCGGCCTGCGCCGGGTCCCGCCCGATCCGGTGCAGCGCCGCGCTGGCCTGCACGTTGATCAGCGACATGTGGTGACCGACCACGTCGTGCAGCTCCCGGGCGATCCGCAGCCGCTCCTGTCCGGCGGCCCGTTCCCGCGCCTCGCGGACGTAGGCGTGGCGGCTGTGCGCCACCCACCCGAGCGCCACCACCGCGACCAGCCAGCCGGCCAGCATGAACAGCGCGATGCCGTTGATCTCGTGGTTGCCCGCCAGGGTGCCGGCGCCCACGCCGATCAGGGTCAGCGCGGCCAGCGCGACCGCCGCCTGCAACCGGCCCGCCGCCGCGGCCGTGTACAGCGCCACCATCAGCGCGATCATCAGCGGCCCGTCGTAGACGCTGGTGAGGTAGTACGCGCCGGTGGCGGCGAACACCAGCGTCCCGACGGCCACCGGATGCCGGCGGCGCAGGTACAGCGCCGCGCACGCCACGGTGATCAGGACGCAGCCCAGGACGGTGACCGCCCAGGACTCGCCCGGCCCGCCGACGAACGCCCGGACGGTGCCGGTGGCCGACACGACGAAGACTGCGACGGCCAGCGCCGCGTCCGCCGCGCGCCCGCGCGGCAGCCGCAACCGGGTGGTGCCGCCTGAGGTCATGCCCTCAGCCTAGGGCCGCCGGCGTCCCGTGATCCCCGTCGCGGGCCTGTTCGCAACTCCGGGAGTACGGCCGTCGCCGAGGTCGCAACTGGCGGAGTACGGCGGGTGTCCGCCGCAGGCCGATGCCCGGGCGGTGGACGCGCGTCCACGCTGTCGGGCATGAACGCGAACTCTCCGTCCGGCCGGGCCGCTCTCGTCGGGCTGCTGGTCGGCGGGGCCGCCGGGTTCCTGCTGATCGAGGTCGCGGGCGTGCTGTTCGCCTTCGTCCTCGGCCGCTCGCTCGCCCTGGACGGCACCGGCGAACCGCCGCCCGCCGTCCTGGCGGTGCCGGTGGTCTGCGCCGTGATCGGCGCGGTCGTCGGCGCCCGGCTGGCCGGTCGCGACCCCCGTTCCGGAAACCGAGGTTGATGATCATGTCTTCGACGCGCGGCACGGCCCCGCCGGCCGGGCCCACCGAGCCCGCGGCGGTGCGGGGCGCCCCCCGCACCGGTCTGTTCGGGCGGCTGGCCGCCTGGTCGCAGCGGCGCCGCTGGGGCGCGCTGCTGCTGTGGGTGCTGGTGGTGGCCGCCATCACCGTCGGCTCCCAGGCGGCCGGCAGCGACTACCGCAACGACTTCTCGCTGCCCGGTACCGACTCGCAGGCCGCCACCGACCTGCTGACCGAGCACGGCTCGCCGCAGGCCGGCGACAGCGTGCAGATCGTCGTGCACAGCGAGGCCGGGCTGACCGGCGTGCGCGACCGCGTCGAGCCGATGCTCCAGCGGGTGCGCGGGCTGCCCGGGGTCGCCGACGTGCGCAGCCCGTACGCCGACGCCTCGGCGATCTCCCGCGACGGGACCATCGGCTACGCCACCGTCACCCTCGACGCCAGGGCCGAGCAGGTGCCCGCCGAGGACGTCACCCGGATCATCGACACCGCCGAGGCCGCCGAGACCGGCGGGCTGCGGGTCGAGCTGGGCGGCGACGCGATCCGGGCGGTCGCCGAGTCCGAGGAGGGCGGGTCGGCCGAGGGCGCGGGGATGCTGGCCGCGCTGGTGGTGCTGGTGCTGCTGTTCGGCTCGCTGGTGGCGGCGGCGCTGCCGCTGGTCACCGCGCTGTTCGCGGTGGGCGGCGCGGTCGGGCTGATCGCGCTGGCCTCGCACGTGTTCACGGTCGCCGACTTCACCCCGCCGATCATGATGCTGGTGGGGCTGGGCGTCGGCGTGGACTACGCGCTGCTGATCTTCTACCGGTACCGGCACGAGCTGACCGCCGGGGCCGACCGCGCCGCCGCCGCCCGGATCGCGCTGGACGCGGCGGGCCGGACGGTGTTCTTCGCCGGCTGCACCGTGATCATCGCGCTGCTCGGGCTGGTGGCGCTGGGCCTGGGCGCGCTGCAGGGCGTGGCGCTGGCGGTGGCGCTGACCGTGCTGGTGACCATGGCCGCCTCGCTCACCCTGCTGCCGGCGCTGCTGGCGGTGTTCGGCGGGCGCATCGAACGCAACGTCCGCAGGCGCGCCGCCAGGGCCGAGGCCAGGGGCCGGGTCGAGGGCGCGCGCTGGCGGGCGATGGCCACGGCCGTGCAGCGCCGCCCGCTGCCCGCCCTGCTCGCCGCCGTCGCCGCCCTGCTGGCGCTGTCGGCCCCGGCGCTGGACATGCGGCTGGGCTTCGCCGACGCGGGCAACGACGCCCCCTCCTCCACCCACCGCCAGGCCTACGACCTGCTGGCCGAGGGGTTCGGGCCGGGCTTCAACGGCCCGCTCGTCGTGGTCGCCCAGGGCGGCGAGCCCGCCGCACGGCACCTGCAGGCGGCCCTGACCCGGACGGACGGCGTCGCCGCGGCCACCCCGCCGCTGCCCTCCGGGGACGGGGCCGTGTTCACCGTGATCGCGTTCCCCGAGACCGCCCCGCAGGACGAGGCCACCGGCGACCTGGTGCACACGCTCCGCTCGGACGTGCTGCCGTCGCTGGCCGAACGCACCGGCGGCACCTACCTGGTCGGCGGGCCGACCGCCGCCGCCCAGGACTTCGCCGACACGGTGGCGGAACGGATGCCGCTGTTCGTGGCGATCGTGGTGGGGCTGTCGTCGCTGCTGCTGATGGCGGTGTTCCGGTCGCTGCTGATCCCGCTCAAGGCGGCGCTGCTGAACCTGCTGTCCATCGCGGCGGCGCTGGGCGCGATCACGCTGGTCTTCCAGCACGGCCTGCTCGGGGCGCAGCCCGGCCCGATCGAGGCGTTCATCCCGGTGATGATCTTCGCGATCGTGTTCGGGCTGTCGATGGACTATGAGGTGTTCCTGGTCTCCCGGATCCACGAGGAGTGGGAGCGGGACGCGGACCACCGGCGGGCGGTCCGCGAGGGCCTGGCCGCCACCGGCAAGGTGATCACCGCGGCGGCGGCGATCATGATCGTGGTGTTCGCCGCGTTCATCCTCAGCCCGAGCCGGATGCTGCAGCAGTTCGGCCTCGGCCTGGCGGTGGCGATCCTGCTGGACGCGGTGGTGATCCGCTGCCTGATCGTGCCCGCGGTGATGCAGTTGCTCGGCCGCCGCGCCTGGTGGCTGCCGTCCCCGCTGGCCCGCCTCCTGCCCAAGGTCGCCCTGGAACGCCCGTCCTGACCCGGCCCCGGATCACGGCCCGGCCCCTCGGCGGGGCCGGGCCGCCGCCGGCCGCGCGGCCGGAACGACATGGGAAAAGGCCGGCCCACCGTGTGCGGGTGGGCCGGCCTTGTCGCATCGCCGGAACCGATGGTACGGCCCTACGGGCCATGATCCGGCCACGCCGCGCCGGGGCTGACCGGCCTCGGGGCCGGGGCCGTTCCCAAGAGAGCGGGTCAGGCCGGGCGGGCGCCCAGGGCGCGCAGGGCGAAGTCGGTGACCTGGTCGGCGGCCTCCTCGGGACGCAGGGGGGTCGTCTGCTGCATCTGCGCCTCGAAGGCATGGCCCAGCGCGGCGCGGATGAAGCGGGCGTCGGACTCGGGCTCGGCCCGGGGGAACGAGCCGTCGGCCAGCCCGGCGCGCAGGATGCCGGCGATGACCGAGTCCTGGATGGCCAGGAACCGGGCCCGTTCGGCGGCGTACCCGCGCGCCCGCTGGGCCTCCTGCGAGGTCAGCACCAGCACGCGCCGCCGCCGCGAGGGGTCGGCGGTGAGCCGGAGCATCCCGTGCATCAGGGCGCGCAGCGCCTCGGCGGGGGTGGGCGCGGCGGCGATCATCGCCCGCAGTTCCTGCATCACCCGGTCGGCGTCCTCGCGGAACATGGTCAGCAGCAGCCCGTCCTTGGACTGGAAGTGCCGGTAGAAGGCCCGGGTGGACAGGCCCGCGGTGGTGAGGATGTCGGTGATGGAGGCGGTCGCGCCATCGGTGTCGGCCAGGCATCGGTAGGCGGCCTCCACGATCTGCGCCTTCTCGGCGGCCTGCTTCGGCACGGCTGCGACCCCCTCGGGTTGCTGGGCGGCTCGGGTCCGGCGGCGATCAGGGCGCCAGCGTAACCCGCGTCAGGGGCATACCGGACCGGATCAGGATGCAGACCAGTGCACCGCACCGGGTTGGAACGGTCCGCCTCCTAGCGGGCCGCGAGCGCCCCGCCGACCAGGACCGCCCGGACCGGATCGGCGCCGCCGGGCACGTCCGCCAGCGGCGTCCGCAGGACGACGAGATCGGCCGGCAGTCCGGGACGCACGCGCCGGGGCGGCCCGCCGGGGTCGCCGGACGGCGCGAGACAGGCGTCCAGGGCCTGGCGGAAGGTGAGCCGTTCGCCCGGCCCGGCCACCCGGCCGGAGGGGGTGCGCCGTTCGGTCGCGGCGGCGATGACGGCCCACGGGTCCACCGGCCCGTACGGGGCGTCGCTGGACAGCGCCAGCGGCACCCCGGCCCGCAGGAACGCGGCGCAGCGATACAGGTCCGGGCGGTCCTCCGGCGGAACGTCCCGCAGGTAGTCGTCACCCCGATGGGCCAGGAACCCCGGCTGGGTCACCACCCGGACCCCCAGCCGCGCCAGGTCGCCGACGAGTCCGGGCGGCGTCAGCGCGGCGTGCTCGATCCGGTCGCCGGGCAGCGGCCCCGCCTCGCCGAGCGCCGCCAGCAGCAGCACCAGCGCTTCCCGGGTGACGCAGTGCACCGCGACGGAACGCCCGGCGTCGTGCGCGGCCCGGATCCGTTCCACCAGGTCGTCGTAGCGGGGCAGGCCCGAGTCGGCCAGCACGATCTTGTAGGGGCCGGTCACCGGCCCGGGGCCGCCGCCGTCACCGGGGGCGTTCTCGCCCAGCGGCACGCCCAGCAGCCGGACCCGCTGGGGGAGCGCCCCGCTCCGCATGGCGTCGGTGATCGCCTGGACGGCGGTGGGATCCAGGTCCGGGGTGGCGTCGGTGACCTCGGTGACGCCGTACCGCAGGAGGGCGGCGCCGACAGGACCGAGATCCGGCGGCCCGGCCGGGGGCAGGCGCGACCGCAGCCACTCGTCGGCCCGCCACAGCCGCCCGGTGGGGCGGCCCGCCGCGTCACGCTCCACCCCGGACGGCCCGTCCATCGCCCCGACCGCCGTCAACGCCGCCGTGTTGAGCACCCACAGCGCGCCGCTGCGATGCTGCACCCGCACCGGCCGGTCGGCGCGCAGCGCGTCCAGCGCCGCCGCGTCCAGGTCACCGGACACCGTCTCGGCGTACCCGACCCCGCGGATCCAGCCGTGCGCGTCCGGTACGGCCGTGGCCAGCGCGGCGGCCAGCCCGGCGCGGTCGGTGACCTCCGGCGGGCCGCAGCGCACCGACCCCCGCCAGGCCGCCAGCGCGTGCAGATGCACATGGTGGTCGCACAGCCCCGGCAGCAGCGCGCCGCCCCGGCAGTCGTACTCCTCCTCGCCGCGGCGTTCCAGCGCGGGGGCCACCTCGGTGACGCGCCCGCCGGACACCCGGACGTCCGCCCGGATCCGCCCGTCGATCTCGGCGTCGCGCAGCAGCAGCCCGGTCGCCACGGCCCCGACGATACACTTCGCGGCGCGGCGCGATCATCGTGGTGCATGCCCGCCGACCTGGCAGAACGGAGGCCGTGTGCGCATCTCCCTCAGCGAGCTGGCCGACCTGGCCGGGGGCGCCGCGGACCCGCCGCCGCTGGACGGGACGGGCCGGGTGCCGGAGCCGCTGCTGGCGGTGGACCTCGACGCCGCCGCCTCGCCCGCGACGCTGGTCCGGGCGGCGTCGGCGGCCCGCGCGGCCGACCGGCTGCTGGTCGGCGTCGCCTCCGGCGCCGTGCCGGAGAAGGTCGCGGGGCTGGTGCCGGCGCTGGACCTGACGCTGGCGGCCGAGGACGGGGGCCGGGCCTGCGTCGCCGTTCCCGATCCCGAACGGGAACTGCGCGCCCTGGAGCGGGCCGCGCACGCCAACCCGCAGGCGGCCGTGGTGCTCGGCCAGGTGCTGCGGGCCTCGGAGCACCTGCCGGTCGACGCGGCCCTGGACGTGGAGTCGCTGGCCTACTCGACCCTGCTGGGCGGCGCGGAGTTCCGCCGCTGGCTGGAGGAACGGGGTCCGCGCCCGCTGCCGCCGGAGTCCGCCGAGCCGGTGCTGGCCCGCCGCGAGGGGGACCGGCTGCTGATCACGCTGAACCGTCCGGAACGCCGCAACGCCTACGGCCGCCAGGTCCGCGACGCGCTCGTCGACGCGCTGCGCGTGGCGCTCCTGGACGACGGCATCGCCCGGGTGGTGCTCGGCGGGGCGGGGCCGTCGTTCTGCTCGGGCGGCGACCTGGACGAGTTCGGCACCGCGCCGGACCTGGCCACCGCCCACTTCATCCGGACCCGCGCGGGGGCGGGCCGCCTGCTGCACCGGCTCGGCCCGCGCGTCGAGGCCCGCGTGCACGGAGCGTGCGTCGGCGCGGGGATCGAGCTGCCCGCCTTCGCCGCGACGGTGGTGGCCGATCCGGAGACGGTGTTCCGACTGCCCGAGGTCGGGATGGGGCTGATCCCCGGCGCGGGCGGCACCGTCAGCATCCCGCGCCGCATCGGGCGCTGGCGGACCCTGCACCTGGCGCTGACCGGCCGTCCGCTGCCCGCGCCCGCCGCGCTGGCGTGGGGGCTGGTGGACCGGGTGGAGCCGGTCAGCCCCGGCTGAGCCCCAGCTCGCGCAGGACCTCGTCGGTGTGCTCGCCGCCGCCGGGAGCCCGGCCGGCCGGGGCCCGCCGCCGTTCCGGCTCGGCCACGGGCACCGGCCCGGACGGGGCGTCGACCACCCATCCGCCGCGTCCGTCCGGCCCCGCCTCGGTCGACGGTCGCGGGGGACCGGGGTCGAGCGTGGCGGCGACCACGTCGGCCATCGCGACGTCCCACAGCCGTCCGCCGTCTCCGGAGGCGGCCAGCACGGCGGCGGCCAGCCCGGTCAGCGGATCGGCGATGGCGTCCCCGGCGAACAGCGGCGTGCCGTCCGCCTCGTACGCCACCAGCCCGTTCGCGGCGGCGATGTCGTCGCCGAAGCCCACCCGGCCGCTGCCGCGCCCGTAGGCGGTGATCGAGATCCAGGTCGTGCCCGCCGCCGCGGCGGCCTCGGCGTCCAGCCCGAACCGGGCCAGCGCCCGGGGACGCGACGCCTCGATGACGATGTCGGCCGCCTCCACCAGCGCCGCCATCGCCGCCCGCCCGTCCGCCGTGCCCGGATCCAGGACCACGGAGCGATGCCCGGCGTGCAGCAGCCGGTAGAAGTCCCGGTTCCCCCGCCGGGCCCCGTCCGGCCGCGAGGGCGTCTCGACCTTGACCACCCGGGCGCCCGCGAGCCCGAGCAGGTGGGCGCACAGCGGTCCCGCCCACAGGGCGCTGAAGTCGACCACCAGCAGTCCCGCCACAGGGCGGGGCGGCCCCGGCTCCGGGAGCGGCGGCGGCGTCTCGCGGTGGACGACCGGACCGGCCGCCACCCCCAGCAGTTCCGCGCGTTCGGCGAGCTCGGCGCCGGTGTGGCCGCGCAGCCACGCGGTGACCGCGGGCCACGGGTCGTCGTCCACCTCCGCGCAGGCCAGCGCCCCCAGCAGCGCCGGGTCGTCGGGGCGCGCGCACGAGACGGCCGCCCATCCGTCGGCGGTGGGCAGCAGCCGGCACGCGCCCCCGGCCGACACCGTCCCACGCCGCCGGTGCCCGGTGAACGCGGCGCGTTCCGACAGCAGCCGGGCCCCGTCCACCCGCACCCCGGTGCGGGCCGCGAACCGTTCGGCCAGCTCGGCGGCCAGGGACGCGGCCCGCCCGGGCGGCACCAGCGGGGGCCCGTCCGCCCGGCCGGTCAGCGCGACCACGCCGCTGCGGGCCCAGTCGGCCGGTGCGTCGTTCGGCATGTGCGGACGGTACCCCGGGGCGGTCCCGTCAGACGACGGGGTTCTCCACCAGGCAGACGGTCGGCGACGGCGTGTCGCACCGCCTCCTGTGCAAGCCGGATCGGACTTCCCGCCCCGGATCGGCGATCGCGCACGCTTGCTCAGGGTCCGGGCTGGTCAGGGGTGGTTCAGGGCTGAGGTGGGGGATCGGGGGTAAAGGGCGCGCATGCGTACGGGTGTGCTGGACATCGGGTCGAACTCGGCCCATCTGCTGGTGGTGGATCTGATGGCGGGGCTGCCGCCGTTGCCGGTGGGGGCGGTGAAGTGCCCGACGCGCCTGGCGGAGGCGATCGGGCCGGACGGGACGATCGAGGAGCCGGCGGTGGGGCGGCTGGTCGCGGCGGTGCGGCAGGCGGTGGAGGAGGCCCGCGAGCTGGAGGTGGACGAGCTGGTCGTGTTCGCCACCTCGGCGGTGCGGGACGCCGCCAACGCCACCGAGATCCTCGGCCGGATCGAGCGGGCGTGCGGGGTGCGGCCGGGGTTCCTGAGCGGGGAGGCCGAGGCGCGGCTGACGTTCCACGCGGTGCGCGCCTGGTACGGGTGGTCGGCCGGGGGGATCCTGCTGGCCGACATCGGCGGCGGGTCGCTGGAGCTGGCGTACGGGCGCGCCGCGCTGGGCGGCGCGGAGCCGCAGGTGGCGATGTCGCTGCCGCTGGGCGCCGGGCGGCTGACCCGCCGGTTCCTGCCCGACGACCCGCCGCGCCGCAAGGACCTGCGCAGGCTGCGCCGCCGGGTGGAGGCCAAGCTGGAACGCCGGCTGCCGGTGCTGCGCGAGGCCGTCGCGGAGGTCCCCGACCGGCCGCTGCTGGCGGTCGCCACCTCCCGCACGTTCACCCAGCTGGCCGTGCTCGCCGGCGCGCCCAGGGCGTCGGCCGGCCCGTACGCCCGCCGCACCCTGGACCGGGCGGACCTGCGGGCGCAGATCCCCCGGCTGGCCAGGCGCCCGGCCGAGCGGCGGGCCAGGATGCGGGGCGTCTCCCGGCCGCGCGCCCGCCAGATCGTCGCGGGCGCGATCGTGGCCGAACGCGTCATGGCGGCGCTCGACCTGACCCGGGTGGAGATCTGCCCGTGGGCGCTGCGGGAGGGCGTGGCGCTGCACCGGCTGCTGGCCCTCACCGACCCCGAGCACGCCGACCGCACCGTGCTGACCGACCTGCTCCAGCCCATGCCCGACGCGGGCGGCCAGCGGCGCCGTCATCTCGCGGTGCTCGGCTGAGGGGTGGAACATCTTGACGATCCGGGGATATTTACGGTGATTAATTCCGATTTATTGTTTTTGTCATGATTCCGGGTGATCTTCGGTCTGCCGCTCTCCCGGGCCCCCTCAGGGACGACCGGTCCCTGCCCGAGGCGGGCGGCAGAAGGGTCCCCCGCCGATGCGCCGATCGCTCGCCGCGGCCGCCCTGGCCGTGCTCCCCGCGCTCGCCGTCCCCGCCCTGGCCACCCCGGCCGAGGCCACCCCGCCCAACATCCCGTCCGCGTCGACCGCCGCGTCCCGGCTCGCCGCGCTGACCGTGCGCGCCGAGTCCAACCACTCCTCCTACGACCGCTCCCTGTTCCCGCACTGGATCACCATCTCCGGCACCTGCAACACCCGCGAGACGGTGCTCAAGCGCGACGGCGTGAACGTGGTGACCGACTCGGCCTGCTACCCGACCTCCGGCTCCTGGTACTCCCCGTACGACGGCGCCACCTGGTACCAGGCGTCCGACGTCGACATCGACCACATGGTGCCGCTGGCCGAGGCGTGGTCCTCCGGCGCCCACGCCTGGACGACCTCGCAGCGGCAGCAGTACGCCAACGACCTCGGCGGCCCCGAACTGTGGGCCGTCACCGACGACGTCAACCAGGCCAAGGGCGACAAGGACCCGGCCGAGTGGCAGCCGCCGCGCGCCGCGTTCCGCTGCACCTACGCCCGCGCCTGGATCCAGGTGAAGTGGTACTGGAACCTCAGCGTCGACAGCGCCGAGAAGAGCGCCCTGACCGCCATGCTCAACACCTGCTGAACCACCGGTCCGGGCTCCGGAACAAGCGGAGCCCGCCACCCACGGCAGGGACGTCATCCGGCCGGTGAGCCGGTTCGCCACCAGGCCCTACCGGCCGGATGACCCCCGCCGGACGGCCGGTCCGGTCGGCCCGCGCTGAACGGCCGGACCGTGCCAATCGGTGGAAAACACTCGCCGGACCACGGTCGGGGCCTCTACTCTCCTGCACTGTTGGTGGGATGATCGGCACGCCCTGTGATGTCGGCGGGAAGGGTGGACGGTGGATCCGCTGGAGCCGGGAGATCCGCGGCGGCTCGGCCCCCACCGGCTGCTGGGCAGGCTGGGCGCCGGCGGCATGGGCGTGGTCTACCTGGGCCGTTCCCGCGCCGGGCGGCTCGTCGCGGTCAAGGTCATCCGGGAGCGCTTCGCCGCCGACCCCCGCTACCGGGCGCGGTTCCGCCGCGAGGTGGCGGCCGCCCGCCGGGTGACCGGCGCGTTCACCGCCCCGGTGCTGGACGCCGACCCGGACGCCGCGACGCCCTGGCTGGCGACCGCCTACCTGCCGGGCCTGTCGCTGCGGGACGCGATCGCCCGGTACGGGCCGCTGCCCCCGGAGTCGGTGCGGGCGCTGGCGGCCGGGCTGGCCGAGGCGCTGGCCGCCGTGCACCGGGCCGGGGTGGTCCACCGCGACCTCAAACCGGCGAACGTGATGCTGACCGCCGCCGGACCCCGGGTGATCGACTTCGGGATCGCCCGCCCGGAGGACGCCGGCGACCTCACCCGCGTCGGCGCGACCCTCGGCACCCCGGGATTCATGGCCCCGGAGCAGATCGAGGCCGACGAGCCCGTGGGACCCGCCGCCGACGTCTTCACCTACGGCGCCGTGCTGGCGTACGCGGCGACCGGCACCGAGCCGTTCGGGACCGGCGACGCGCGCGCCCGGCGGCTCCGCGTCAAGGAGGTCCGGGCCGACCTCGACGCCGTCACCGAACCGTGGCTGCTCGAGCTGGTCACCTCCTGCCTGCGCAAGGACCCGCGGGACCGGCCCTCGGCCGAGGACCTGGTGCGGCGGCTGGCCGTGCCGGAGGGCCCGCCGCTGGAGGGCACCGGCTGGCTGCCGCCCCCGATCGCCGAGGAGATCGACCGCCGCGCCGCCGAGGAGGACCGGCCGCCGGCGCCGGCCGGTGGCCTGCTGGGCCGCCGGAGGCTGATCGCCGTGGTGGGGACCGGCGCGGTGACCGCGGCGGTGGCGGGCGTGCCGCTGCTGGGGCGGGGCGCCGATCGCGACGACGGCAGGCCCCGGCGGTCGTCGGCTCCGCGGGCGTCGGCGGTGCCGCCGCCCCAGCCGGTGCCGCGCTGGAGGACCAAGGTGAGCGACGACCAGCCCGCCCTGCACGTCGCGGACGGGGTGATCCTGGCGGAGGCGGCCGACGAGGTCCGCGCGCTGGATCCGCGCACCGGCCGGGTGCTGTGGGAACGGCCCGCCCCGCTGCCCGTCGCCGTCGGCGGGAACGCGGCCTATCTGGCCACGAACGTCAATCCGGTGCTGACGGCCGTGCGCGCGGGGTCGGGGAAGGTCCTGTGGAGCCACCGGGTGCCGTTCGGGTCGTTCGCCTTCCGGCAGGCGGCCGCCGGGTCGCTGCTCTGCAGCGGCGGCACCGGCCGGCTCAGGGGACTGGACGCCGGCACCGGCGGGCAGCGGTGGACCGCCGGCGTCAACGCCGAGCACGGGCTCGCCGCCGCCGAGGGCGTCGTGGTGGCGCTCTCCGAGACGGAGATGACCGGACTGGACGCCCGCGACGGCCGGAGAAAGTGGTCGTATCGGCTCGACAACGCCTGGAACCTGCGCGTCGGCCACGGACTGGCGTTCGCCTGCGGCCAGGACGCCTGGCACGCGGTGCGCCTGGAGGACGGGAAGGCCGCCTGGCGCAGGCCGAACGGCGGGACGGGCTTCGGTTGCGAGCTGGGCGGCGGGAACGTCTACCTCAGCAAGTACGACGGGACGGTCATCGCCCTCCGGGCCGCGACCGGGGAGCCGGTGTGGTCGCGCCGGATCGGCCGCGGCGAGGGAGCCGGCTACGGTCACGCCAACTCCCTCGGCCTGTCCGGCGACCGGCTGTACGTGGGGGGCACCGACCGCAGGGTGTACGCGCTGGACGCCGCCGACGGGCGGGTCCTGTGGTCGTACGGCGCGGACTCCAACCTGACCGACGGGCCGGTGGGCCTCGCCGGGCTGGTGTTCGTCGGCACCAGGGACGGCCACGTCCTGGCCCTGGCCCCGCCCTCCGGCGAAGCCGCTCGACCGGGAGGCGCGGGTGCGACCCCTTGAACCCGCAGACCCCCGGAGCATCGGGCCCGCAGGCCGCCGGTACCGGGTGCTGGCGCGCCTCGGCTCCGGTGGCATGGGGGTCGTCTACCTGGGGCGGTCCGCCGCCGGACGCACCGTCGCCATCAAGACGGTGCATCCGGAGTTCGCCGCGGACCCCGAGTTCCGGGACAGGTTCCGCCGCGAGGTGACCACGGCCCGGGCGGTCGACGGCGGCTTCACCGCGCCGGTCGTCGACGCCGATCCGGACGCGCGGATCCCCTGGCTGGTGACCGAGTTCCTGCCGTCGGTCTCGCTGGGCGACGCGGTCGCCGAGGCGGGACCCCTGCCCGTGGACGCGGTGTGGCGCATGGCGGCGGGCGTCGCGGAGGCGCTGGCGTCCGTCCACCGGGCCGGAGTCGTGCACGGCGACGTGAAACCGTCGAACGTCCTGCTGACCCTGGACGGCCCGCGGCTGATCGACTTCGGCGTCTCCCGCGCCCTGGAGCCGGCCGCGGCCACCCGCCCGGAGGTCCCGGCGGGCTCCCCGGGGTTCATGTCCCCCGAGCAGGCCGCCGGCGCCCGGACCGGCCCCGCCGGCGACGTGTTCTCGTTCGGCTCCACGCTGGTGTACGCCTGCACCGGCACCGCGCCCTTCGGCGAGGGGCCGTGGCACGTCACGATGCTCCGCATCCGGCGGGAGCCGCCCCGGCTGGACGCCGTGCCGGACAACGGGTTGCGGGAGCTCATCGCGGCCTGCATGGACCGCGTGCCGGAGCGCCGTCCCACGGCCGAGGAACTGGCCGAACGGCTCGCCCGGGCGGTACCGGATGAGACGGCCTCCTGGCTGCCGCCCGCGGTCGTCGCCGAGATCGGCAGGCGCCGCCGGAGCGCCGCCCGCCCGCCCGCGCCGATCCGGTCCCCGAAGCGCCGGCGTGCGCTGCTGCTCGGCGCGGCGGGCGTCGGCACCGCGCTCGTCATCGCCGTGCCGGTGGCAGGCCGGTACGCGACGGCCCCCGATCCGGCCGCGTCCCAGGCGCCGGGGGACCGGCCCTCGCCGACGGCGACGGCCACGGCCACCCGGGCGCCGGCTCGGACGCTGGAGTTCCTGCTGACCGGCGACGTCACGCTGACCTCGTTGACCTACACGGTGAACGGGCGGACGACCACGCTGCGGAACGTGCGGCTCCCGTGGCGCCGGAGTTTCGCCATACCGGCCCTGCCGCAGCGGACCACGTGGCGGATCGAGTACCGCTTCCCGCCGGGGACCGTCCGCAGGACCGTCTCGGTGGACGGCTTCAGGGTGCAGAGCGGGATGTACGGCAGCACCGGCCGGCCCGGCGCGGACCGGGCCACCGGCGTCCACTGATCGTTCCGCCGCGCGCTCACCGGGTACCAACCGGTGATGGAGCACGCGGAGGTACTCGTCGTGGGCGCCGGGCCGACCGGGCTGCTGCTGGCCGGTGACCTGGCCGCCGCCGGAGTCGGCTGCCTCGTGGTGGAACGCCGCGAGGAGGAGTCCAACCTGTCCCGCGCGTTCGCCGTGCACGCCCGGACCCTGGAACAGCTCGACGCGCGCGGCCTGGCCGACGAGCTGATCGCCACCGGGGCGGTGGTGCGGCGGCTGCGGCTGTTCGGGGAGACGGAGCTGGACCTGTCGGTGCTGCCCGGCCGGTTCCCGTACGTGCTCATCACCCCGCAGTACCAGACCGAGCGGCTGCTGGAGGCCCGTGCCCGGGCGTACGGGGCGGAGTTCCGGCCGGGCACCGAGGTGGTCGCGCTGCGCCAGGATCCCGCGGGCGTCGACGTGACCGTGCGGGACCGGCGCGGCAGGACCCGCCGCATCCGCGCCCGCTACGTGGTGGGGGCGGACGGGGTGCACAGCACGGTGCGGCGGACGCTGGGGCTGGACTTCCCCGGGCGTTCGGTGGTGCGGTCGGTGATGCTGGCCGACGTCCGCCTGACCCGGACCCCGCCGGAGGTGGTGACCGTGAACGCCGACGGGGGCGGGTTCGCGTTCCTGGCCCCGTTCGGCGACGGCTGGTACCGGGTGATCGCCTGGAACCGCCGCCGGCAGCTCCCCGACGACGCGCCGGTCGAACTGGCGGAGATCCGCGAGGTGGTGCGGCGGGCGCTGGGCACCGACTACGGCATGCACGACCCCCGCTGGATGTCGCGGTTCCACAGCGACGAACGGCAGGTGCCGCGCTACCGGTCCGGCCGGGTGTTCCTGGCCGGGGACGCCGCGCACGTCCACTCCCCGGCCGGCGGGATGGGCATGAACACCGGGCTGCAGGACGCCGCCAACCTCGGCTGGAAACTGGCCGCCGCGGTGCACGGCTGGGCGCCGCCCGACCTGCTGGACTCCTACCACGCCGAACGCCACCCGGTCGGCCGGACGGTGCTGCGGGCCAGCGGCGCCCTCGTCCGGACGGCCCTGCTCGGCCCGCGTCCGCTGCGCGCGGCGCGCGGCACGCTGGCCCGGGCGGCGATGAACGTCCGTCCCCTCGTGCGCCGTGCCGCGGGCACCGTGTCCGGGATCGACATCGCCTGCCCGCGCCCGCCCGGCGAGCACCCGCTGACCGGCCGGCGCGCCCCCGACGTCCCGCTCGCCGGCGGACGGCGGCTCTACGAGGCGCTCCGCGACGGCCGTTTCCTGCTGGTGGCGCCGCCCGGCGAACGCCCCCGGGAGACCGCCGTCGTCTCCTGGTCCGACCGCGTCCAGGTCACCGAGGCCGGAGCCACCACCCGCCACACCGTCCTGGTCCGCCCCGACGCCTACATCGCCTGGGCCGCCGACCACCCCCACCCCGTCACCGCCGTCCAGACGGCGCTCCACCGCCACTGCGGCGCCCCCACCGCCCCAGCCCTCCAGCCCTGACACCCGGCTCACGACCTTTTCCGCCGGCGGTTTTGTTTTTGTTCATCCGCGCCGGGCCAACCGCGGCCGGAACGTGGCCGTCGAGTTCATATGAACGCATATCGCATCATGGCGGCGATGACCCTGGCCGTAGGGCTCGGGGCGGCTGCGATTCCGGCGGCGTCGGCCGAACCCGTGACCGGATGGCAGGTGTCGTTCCAGAGCGCGTACGACACCCACCTCAACGACCTGGCCGCCACCGATTCCGGCAATGCCTGGGCGGCGGGCAGATACACCACCGACGAGTTCGACCCCCGCAACGGCAGTTACTTCACCGCGCCGCTGCTCCGCCGCTGGAACGGAACGGAATGGATCCAGGCCGCCGTCCCGCGAGGACCCAGGGGATTCCCGCTCCGGGAGATCACCCTGATCGAGGCGTCCGCGCCGGGCGACGTGTGGACGGCGGGCGTAGCGATCGCCCCCGAACCCTCCGACATCACCGAGGCCACCCGTTCCGTGGTGTCCCGCTGGGACGGCCGGCGCTGGCGGATCGCGGCGTCGGACGCCGGAACCGTTCTGGACCTGGACGTCCTCGGCGGACGGCACGCCTGGACGGTGAGCGTGGACGAGCAGACCCGGCAGGTCTCGTTCCGGCACTTCCTCGACGGCCGCCCGCGCACCCTGCCCGCGCCGGACGGCCTGCGGGAGGTCAGCGTCCGCGCCCCCGACGACATCTGGGGCGTCGCGGGCGGGCGGCTGGTGCACTGGGACGGCCGCGCCTGGGAGACCGTCGCGCTGCCGGAGATCGAGGTGCCCGCCGCGCCCGACCCGAACTACGGGGAGGTGACGCCGCGCATCGACGAGGTCCTCACCGTGGGTCCGCAGGACGTGTGGGTGGCGGTCGGTTTCCAGCAGGGCGACTGGTCGCAGCCGGGCACGGCGCTGCTGCGGTGGAACGGCGCCGGATGGGCCGAGACGCGGCTGCCCGCCCTCAACGTACGGCTTCTCGCCGGTGACGGCGCGGGAGGCTTCTGGGCGGCGGCCAACGAGGAGACGATCACCGCCACTCCCGAGGCGGGCGACCCGTACTCCTACACCACCGTCTCCATCGGAACCCTGCGGTATCAGGGCGGCGAGCTCACCCGGCAGGAGCTGACGTCCCCGCGGACCGGTTTCCACTGGGCCGCCCTGGCGGCGATTCCGGGCACCGGGTCGGCGCTGGCGGCCGGATACCGCTACTCGTCCGTGGAACAGGGGCCGGTCGTGTACCGCTACGGTTCCTGAATCTCGTTCGGTACCGTGGGGTGATGATCCACGGGGAAACGGACGTGTTCGACGACCTCGCCGCCGAGCACGCGAGCCTGGAGACCGTGCTCGCGGCGTTGTCGCCGCAGATGTGGGAGACCGGGTCCGGTGCGGCCGGATGGACGATCAGCGACGTGGTGCTGCATCTGGCGCAGACCAACGAGCTCGTCGTGGCCAGCGTCGCCGGTGAACGGTCGCCGTTCTCCCGGCCGGAGGGCGTCCCGCTGGACGAGCTGATGGACCGCATGGTCGCCGCGGACCGCGGCGCGCCCCCCGACCAGGTCTTCCAGCGCTGGCGCGAGTCCGCCGCGGCGGAGCTGGAGGCGCTGCGCGGCTGCCCCGCCGGGACCCGCCTGCAGTGGGCGGCGGTCCCGCTGTCGCCGCGCACCCTCGCCGCCACCCGGATCGCCGAGCACTGGGCGCACGCCCTGGACGTCACCGAACCGCTCGGCGTCGGCTACCCCGACACCCCCCGCCTGCGGCACATCGCCCGGCTCGCGCAGCGCACCCTGCCGTACGCGTTCGCGGTGGCCGGCGAGCAGGGCGGCCCGGTCCGCTGCGAGCTGACCGGCCCGGACGGCGAACGCTGGGAGTTCGGCGACGCCGACGCCCCGAGCGTGATCACCGGCCCGGTGGGCGAGTTCTGCCGGGTCGGCGCCCGCCGCCTGCGCCCCGAGGACACCTCCCTGCGCGCCGAGGGCCCGCACGCCGCCACCGCCCTGCGCGTCCTCCGCAACTACGCCGCCTGAGCGGGCGTCACGGGCGCGGCACAACAGCCCCGCGGAGGGCGTCGGAGATGGACTTGGCGCCGCTGATGTAGGCGGACTCGTCGGAGACGACCAGTGACGCGACCTCCTCGGGGATGCCCGTGCGGCCGAGGGGGCCTCGGCGATGGCGGCCTCGCGGGCCAGGGCGGCGCCGGAGACGACGACCTTGCCGCGAACGCGAGCCATGATTTGCCTCCCGGTGTGATCCACCCCACCATGAGGCATCCGCGTTCAATCCTGGTAATGGATTGCCTCGATGCCCTTCATCGAGCCGACGAATAATCCGAGGTCGCCGTCATGAATCTCGCCAGCCTCGATCTGAATCTGCTGGTCGCCCTGCGCGCCCTGCTCGAGGAGCGCAACGTCACCCGGGCCGGCCGGCGGATCGGGCTGAGCCAGCCCGCCACCAGCGCGGCGCTGGCCCGGCTGCGCCACCACTTCGGCGATCCGCTGCTGGTGCGGACCGGCAACAGCCACGAGCTGACCCCGCTGGGCACCGCCCTGCGCGCGCCTGCCGCCGCCGCCTGCGACCTGCTGGAACGGCTGTTCAACAGCCGGGCCGACTTCGACCCGGCCACCGGGCGGCGCGAGTTCACGCTGCTGGCCTCCGACTACGCGATCGCGGTGTTCGGCGCCGGGCTGGCCCGCGCGGTGCACGACCGGGCGCCGGGCGTGCGGCTGCACTTCCGGCACGTGGGCACGGAGGTCATCGAGAACACCGACACCGCGCTGTCGGCGGTGGACGGGGTGCTGATGCCGCACGGCGTGATCAGCGGGCTCCCGACCGTGGAGCTGTACCGGGACCGGTGGGTGTGCCTGGTCTCCGGCGACCATCCCGAGATCGGCGACGAGATCACCCTCGACGACCTGGCCCGCCTGCCCTGGGTGGTCTACCGGCGCCCGTTCGACACCCCGGTCACCCGGCAGCTCGCCATGCTCGGCCTGGAGCCGCGGGTCGAGGTGTCCGTGCAGAGCTTCCAGTCGCTGCCCGCCCTGGTCGCCGGCACCCGCCGGGTCGCCCTGATCCAGGAACGCCTGGCCCGCCGGCTGCACCCGGTGGCCCCGGTGCGGATCCTGCCCTGTCCCTTCGAGGCGGTGCCGCTCCAGGAGGCGCTGTGGTGGCACCCGGTGCACACCCAGGACGCCGCCCACATCTGGCTGCGCGAGACCGCCGCCCGGATCGCCGCCGAGATGGACGAACTCCCGGATCAGGACGGTTGACGAACGCTCACAACCGCACCGCCCGGTGCCGGAACCGCCGCCGGTACGTGGTCGCGGTCAGCCCGTAGTGGGCCTTGAACCGGCGGGCGAAGTAGTTCTGGTCGGCCCAGCCCACCGCCTGCCCGATCTGGGTGATCGGCTGGTCGGTGTGCAGCAGCAGGGACGCCGCCCGTTCCACCCGGTGCTGCGCCAGGTACGCCATCGGCGGCAGCCCGGTCGCCGACTTGAACAGCCGGATCAGGTGGCGGGGGGCCAGGTGCAGCTCCTCGGCCAGCTCGTTCAGCGTCCCCCTGCCCCTGACCGGCACGTTCACCCGCTGACGAGGACCGTGCGGCCCGCCGTGAGCCGGTGGGCCGCACGGTCCTCGTCAGCCGCCGCGCCGATCGAACGGCCCGCGCGCCCGCAGGACGAACGGGCGGAGCGTCACGGCGCCCGCGAACGAGCCGCCGCCCATGATCGCCCTCGGCGGCGAAGAGAACGCCGGCCGGCAGCCCGGCGGTCACCTGTGCGTGCTGAGGGCGCGGCTGAGGGCCAGGCCGGTGAGCTGGAGCGGCCGGATCAGGGACCAGGCCTGGTCGTCGTTGGGGACGACCAGGCCCAGCGCCGCCACCACCTGCCCGGACGCCCGGACCGGCACGGCGATGCCGGTGGCGTCCGGGTGGACGTGCCCGGGACAGAACGCGAACCCGCGGGCGCGCACGTCGGCGAGCGTGGCCCGCAGCGTCCGCTCGTCGACGATCGTCGCGTCGGTGAACGCGGGCAGCGGCCCCCGCACCACCCGCTCGCGCAGGTCCGCCGGGGCATGGGCGAGCAGCACCAGGCCCGACGAGGAGGCGTTCAGCGGCATCCGCCCGGCGATCCGGGTGAGGTTGACGACCGAGCCGGGCGCGGTGAACCGCTCGACGAACAGCACCTCGGTGCCGTCCAGCACGCCGAGCTGGGTGGAGTGCCCGACCACCGACTGCAGGTCGCCCATGAACGGCACCGCCGTCTCGCGCAGCCGCAGCATCGGCGAGGCCCGCTCGGCCAGCTCCCACATCCGGGTGCCGATCCGCACCCGCCGCCGCTCGTCCCGCGCCAGCAGCCCGTGCCGGGTCATCTCGTCCACCATCCGGGAGACCGTGGCCAGCGGCAGCCGGGCCCGCCGGCTGATCTCGCTGACCGTGAGCACGGGGGAGTCGGGGCCGAACGACTCGAAGATCCGCACGACCCGGGTGAGCACCGACTCCCCGCTGGACGACCTGGCCACCCCGCCATCATTCCGCCGCAGGTCACGACCCGCAGCAGCCTCATCCATTGAACGGAAAGCCTATGGCCGCGCGATGTGGCGCAGCTCATGCTCGGACGCTGATCCACCCCGTGAGGAGGCGTCTTCCATGAATGCACCCCCCGCCGGCCTGCGGGCCCGGCTCGACGACGGCCCGATGTCCCCGCTGCAGTGGTCGGCGATCGCCGTGTGCGTCCTGCTGAACGTGCTCGACGGCTTCGACGTGCTGGTGATGTCGTTCACCGCCGACAGCGTCTCCGACGAGTGGGCGCTGTCGGGGTCGCAACTCGGGCTGCTGCTGAGCGCGGGCCTGGTCGGGATGGCGCTGGGCTCGCTGTTCCTGGCCCCGCTGGCCGACCGGATCGGCCGCCGGGCGATGATCCTGATCTGCCTGACGATCTCCGCGTCCGGGATGGGCCTGTCGGCGGCCAGCCAGAACGCCGTGCAGCTGGGACTGCTGCGGGTGCTCACCGGGATCGGCATCGGCGGCATCCTGGCCAGCAGCAACGTCATCGCCGCCGAGTACGCCAACCGCCGCTGGCGGGGCCTGGCGGTCAGCCTCAACTCCACCGGCTACGCGATCGGCGCGACGGCCGGCGGCGTGATCGCGGCCGTGCTGCTGGACAACGGCGGCTGGCGGCCGGTGTTCGCGTTCGGCGCGGTCGCCACCGCGCTGCTCATCCCCGTCGTGCTGTGGCGGCTGCCCGAGTCGCTGGACTTCCTGCTCACCCGCCGCCCGGCGGGCGCCCTGGAGCGGCTCAACCGGCTGCTGACCGCGATGCGGCACGCCCCCGTCGACGCCCTGCCGCCCGCCCCCGCCAAGGGCCGGGAGGCCGGGCCGGGGCTCGCCCGGATCCTGGCCCCCGACCTGCGCCGCAACACCCTGCTGACCTGGCTGAGCTTCTTCCTGGTGATGTTCGGGTTCTACTTCGTCACCAGCTGGACCCCCAAGCTGCTGGTCGAGGCCGGGATGTCGGCCGACCAGGGGATCACCGGCGGGGTGCTGCTCAACCTCGGCGGGATCTTCGGCGCCACGCTGCTGGGCCTGCTGGCGGCCCGGTTCGCGCTCCGGCACGTGCTGGTCGGCTACCTGCTCGCGACGGCGGCGCTGCTGGCGGTGTTCGTCCCGGCCACGTCGGTGTACGGGGTGGTGTTCGCGCTGGGCGCGCTAATCGGGGTGTTCGTCAACGGGTGCGTCGCGGGCCTGTACGCCCTCACCCCGCTGGTCTACGACCCCTCGGTCCGGGCGACCGGCGTGGGCTGGGGCATCGGCATCGGCCGCATCGGGGCGATCGTGTCCCCGATCGTGGCGGGCCGGCTGCTGGACGCCGACTGGACGGCGGGCCGGCTGTACCTGCTGGTCGCCGGGGTGCTGGTGCTCGGCGGCGTGGCCGTGCACGCGTTCCGGATCTCTGCGGAACGTTCCACGGCGGGCGCTCCCAGCACGGCGGCGGCCTCCGCCTGACCGCACGCTGAAAGGGGCTCTGCGGGATCGTCCCCGCAGAGCCCCTTCGTGTCGCCCGGGTCAGGCCGGGTGGACCCGCATCGGCAGGGACTCCCAGGCCCGCAGCGTGTTGTTGAGGTGCCGCCGGGGCGGACCCGCCAGCTCGAACCGTTCCACCCGGCGGGCCAGCGCGGTCAGCACCGCCTCGGCCTCCAGACGCGCGACGTGCTGGCCCACGCACTGGTGGACGCCCATCCCGAAGCCCACGTGCGCGGACGGGTCGCGGGACAGGTCGAAGACGTCGGGGTCCTCCCACCGGCGGGGGTCCCGGTTGGCGGCGCCCAGGAACATCAGCACCTTCGCCCCGTCCGGGATCACCGTGCCGCCGATCTCCACCTCGCCGACCGCGGTCCGGAAGAACGTCTGCACCGGCGACTGCCACCGCACCGCCTCGTCGAACGCCACCCGCGCCAGCGAGGGGTCCTCCCGCAGCCGCCGCCACTGGCCGGGGTCGGCGGCGAACGCGTACAGCACCGCGCCCAGCCCGTGCACGGTGGTGTCGACGCCCGCCGTCAGCAGCGAACGCACGACCAGCGGGGCCTGCTCGTGGGTGATGTCGCCCTTGTCGGCCGCCTCCCAGATCCGGGCCCCGAAGCCGCCCGGCGCCAGCCGCTCCCGCGCGCACTGGGCGTTCACCCAGGCCGACAGCTCCGCCACCCGGGGCTCGCCCTTCTCGACCAGGTGGTTGGGCGGGCCGAAGGCGTTGAACGCGTGGTCCCCGTACGGCAGCAGGTTCTCCCGCCCGTCCGGGCCCAGCCCCACCGCGTCCGGGAAGACCCGCAGCGGGAACGCCCGGGCGATCCGCTCCACCGCGTCGAACTCGCGCTCGGCCAGGACCTCGTCCACCAGGGCCTCCGCGTCGGCGAACCACGCCTCGCGCAGCCGCCGCAGCGCCCGCGGCACCAGGATCCTCGACAGCACCGCCCGCGGCGCGTCGTGGCGCGGCGGGTCGGCCTCCAGCAGCAGGCTCGGCGGACGCCACGGCCTCTCGTAGCGGAAGTTGCTCAGCCCCACGCCCGCCCCCGACTGGAGCCGCTGCCAGTCGGTCAGCGCCGCGTGCACCTCCTCGTAGCGGGCCAGCCCGTACACCCCGTACCGGCGCAGGAACACCACCGGCCCGGCGTCGCGCAGCTCGGCCTGCAGCGGCGCGGGCTCCTCCAGCACGTCGTCGGCGAACGGGTCGGCGTCACTGACGGGGATGCCGACGGGGACGTCATGAACGATCATCGAAAGCCCTCCCGGGTCACAGGTCCAGCACCAGCCGCTCGGAACGCGCCCGGGACACGCACACGAACATGCAGTCCCCGGCGGCGCGCTCGGCGTCGTCCAGCAGCGCGTCGCGATGGTCGGGCTCGCCCTCCAGCACGGCGGTCTCGCAGGTCCCGCACAGCCCCTGCCGACAGGACGACAGCACGCCGATCCCCGCGTCACCGAGGGCCTGCAGCACCGACCGGCCCGCCGGGACCTTCAGCGTCAGCCCCGACCGCGCCAGCACCAGCTCGAACGGCTCGTCCCGCGCCCCGTCCCGCACCCGGGCCACGAACCGCTCGGTGCGCAGCAGCCCCGGCGGCCAGGTCGCGCACCGCCGTTCCACCGCCTCCAGCAGCGACGCCGGGCCGCAGCAGTACACCTTGGTGTCGGGACGCGCCTCCGATAGCCAGGCGTCCAGGTCGAGCAGCCCCTGCTCGTCCTGCGGCATCACGGTCACCCGGTCCCCGTACGGCTCCAGCTCGTCCAGGAACGCCATCGACGCCCGCGAACGCCCCCCGTACAGCAGCCGCCAGTCCGTCCCCAGCATCGCCGCCTGCCGCACCATCGGCAGCAGCGGCGTGATCCCGATCCCGCCGGCGACGAACAGGTACCGTTCCGACGGCACGAGCCGGAAGTTGTTGCGCGGCCCGCCCAGCCCGACCGTCGCCCCGACCTCCAGCTCGTCGTGGATGAACGCCGACCCGCCGCGCCCGTCCGGCTCCCGCAGCACCGCGACCCGGTAGGAGTACGCGTCCCACCGGTCGCCGCACAGCGAGTACTGCCGGGTCAGCCCGCCCGGCAGCACCAGATCCACATGCGCGCCGGGCGCCCAGTCCGGCAGCCGCCGGCCGTCGGGCCGGACCAGCGTCAGCGCCACCACGCCATCGGCGACGGCCCGCTTGTCCGCCACCCGCAACTCGACGGCCCCGTCGATCACCTCGCTCGCCATCGACTCCTCCTCGCATCAGGGGCAGACCGCGAGGATCGACCGAACACCCGTCACCGGGAACCGGGCTTTTCAATGAATGAGAGGCGCACCACCGAACGCGCCGACGACCGGGCCCGCGGCCGTGAGCGTTCAGCTCTTGCTCGGCATCGTCTCGTCGACGACCGGCGGGCTCGCGCCCATCTCGGCGTGGGTGGCGGCCAGCTTCTTGTCCGGCAGCCACAGGGCCAGCGCCAGGGCCACCGCGAACAGCGGCGCCAGGTACAGGAACACCGGGGTCAGCGCCTGCTGGTAGGCCAGCACCACCTGGTCCTGGACCTGGTCGGGGAGGGCGCGCACCAGCGCCGGGGTGAGGGAGTCGACGTCGCCCACGGCCGTCTCCCGCCCGGCGAGCCGTTCGGTGAGGCGGTGGGAGAACACCGCGCCGACCCCGGCCGCGCCCAGCGTGGCGCCGATCTCGCGGAAGAAGTTGTTGGCGGACGTGGCGGTGCCGACGTCGCCCGCGGGGAAGTCGTTCTGCACGGCCAGCACGAGGTTCTGCATGAACAGGCCGATGCCGGCGCCCAGCAGGAACACGTAACCGCACACCACGTACAGCGGGGTGCCGGTGTCCATCGTGGACAGCAGCAGCGTGGTGACGCCGGCGATGGCGACCCCGGCGACCGGGAAGACCTTGTACCGGCCGGTCCTGCCGATGAGCTGCGCGGACGGCAGGGCGGTGCCCGCGACGCCGGCCACCATCGGCAGCAGCAGCAGGCCCGACTCGGTGGCGCTCGCCCCGTACACCATCTGCAGGTACGTCGGCATGTAGCCGACGGTGGCGAACATCCCCACCCCGGCCACGATCATCCCGATCAGCGTGGCGAGGTTGAACGTGCGGCTGCGGAACAGCCGCGGCGGGACCACCGGCTCCGCGGCCCGCCGCTCGGCCAGGAAGAACAGCGTCCACGCCACCAGCCCGCCCGCGGCCAGGCCCCAGATCACCGGGTCGGACCAGGCGTACTCGGTGCCGCCCCACGTCGCCACCAGCACCGTGCAGGACACCGCCACGGCCATCAGCGCGATGCCGAGCCGGTCGAGCGCCACCCGGACCCTGCGGCGCGGCAGCCGCAGCGCGTACGCGCAGATCCCGAGGGCGAGCAGGCCCAGCGGCAGGTTGATCCAGAAGCACCAGCGCCACCCGGCGCGGTCGGTGAACCAGCCGCCCAGCAGCGGCCCCGCCAGCGCCGACAGCGCGAACACCGCCCCCATCGGCGCCATGTAGCGCGCCCGGTGCCGGGGCGGCACCAGGTCGGCGATGATCGCCTGAGAGGTGATGATCAGGCCGCCGCCGCCCAGCCCCTGCACCCCGCGCCCCACGATCAGCGTGACCATGTCCGGGGCCAGGGCCGCGACCACCGACCCGGCGACGAACAGCCCGATGGCGCTCAGGTACAGCGCCTTGCGGCCCAGCAGGTCGCCCAGCCGCCCGTAGACCGGCATCGCGACGGTCGCGGCCAGCACGTACGCGGTGGTCACCCAGGCCAGCAGCCCGACCCCGGCCAGTTCCCCCACGATGGTCGGCAGCGCCGTGGCCACGATCGTCTGGTCCAGCGAGGCCAGCAGCATCGCCGTCATCAGCCCGGCGAAGATCATCCTGAAGTGCGGGGGCGGCTCCAGGTCCTGCGCCGGCGACGCGGTGTCGCTCATGCGGCCTCCAGGGGGTCAGAACAGGGTCGGCGGCTCCGCGGGCATCGGCTCGGGCAGCGGCTCCACCTCGGGCGTCCGCGCCCGCACCTCCTCGTGGAAGCGGCGGGCGAGCACGAGCGCCTCGGCGTTGTCCGGGGTGTGGACGAACACGGTCGGCGAGCGTCCCTCGCGCAGCCACCCGGTCACCGCGTCGACCCAGAACCGCCAGCCCTCGACCGTCCGTTCGGTGTCGTCCCGTCCCAGGTAGCGGATGATCGGCCGGTCGGTGAGCGGGGCCGACCGGCGGGGCATGCGCGGCTTCTTCATCCAGGCGTCCCGCTCGGCGTCGCTGGTCGGCGGGGTGGTGAAGAACGCCGTGGTGTCGAACGGGATCCACTCCGCCCCGACCTGGCCGAGCGCCCGTTCCAGCAGCCGCGTCGCGCGTTCGTCCTCGAAGAACGCCCGGTGCCGCACCTCGACGGCGTACCGGTGGGACTTCGGCAGCCGTTGCAGGAACGCCGCCAGCGCGCCCACGTCACCGGGCCCGAACGACCCCGGCAACTGCACCCACAGCGCATGGGCCCGCGGCCCCAGCGGCTCGATCGCCGTCAGGAACTCCCGGAGCTCGGTCTCCGCGTCGGCGAGCCGCGCCACATGCGTCACCGTCTTGGGCAGCTTCAGCACGAACCGGAAGTCCGGGTCCGTCTGTGCCGCCCACGACTCCACCGTGCTCCGCGCCGGGGTGGCATAGAACGTCGTGTTCCCCTCCACCGCGTTGCACCAGCTCGCATAGGCCCGCAATCGCTCCTCCGCCGGAAGGGGATGGGGAAGGTACCGTCCCCGCCACGGCGCGTGCGTCCACATCGCACACCCCACATGAAGCCGCATGCCCGCGAACCTACCGAACCCCGCTCCGGCCCGGCCCGGGCGGCCATGCGCCGCCGCCCCACGGCCGCCGCGGAATCCCGGCGCCCCTGAGGCTTTGCTCGTGATTTCCAGTGCCGCTCAGTATGCGGTTCCGTGAAAGTCTCGGCGTGTAAGTCGAATGACAAATCCGAAACCGTGAACGTCGGTCCGGATGAGCGCCCGCGCTCGCGCGGGCTTAGTGTGAGGGCATGATCTCTGGGACGGGACCGGACGAAGACCTGCTCAAGAAGTTCATCGCCGGGTTCGACTACCCGATGTTCGTGGTGACGACCGTCGACCCCGCCGAGGGGACGAGGGCGGGGTGCCTGGTCGGCTTCACCACCCAGACCAGCATCGAGCCGTTCCGGTTCCTGGTCTGCCTGTCCCGGCTCAATCGCACGTACCGGGTCGCCGGGAACGCCGGGCTGCTGGCCGTGCACGTCGTCGGCGAGGACGACGAGCAGCAGGAGCTGGCGGCCCTGTTCGGCGAGGAGACCGGCGACGAGGTCGACAAGTTCGCCCGCTGCGCCTGGCGGCCCGGCCCGGGCGGCGTCCCCCTGCTGGCCGCGTCGCCCCGCCGGCTGGTGGGCGCGATCGAGGGCCGCTTCGACCTGGGCGACCACGTCGGCTTCCTGCTGCGGCCGGTCCACGTCGAGATCGACTCCGCCGACCGGCCGATGGGCTTCGAGGACCTTCCCGACATGGACCCAGGCCACCCGGCCGGGTGACCGTTCAGGGGACGAGGATCGCGCGGCCCCGGACCCGGCCCGCTTCCAGGTCGTCGACGGCCGACTGGAAGTCCTCGAGGGCGTACTTCCTGGTGTGCAGGGTGACCGCGCCCCGGGCGGCGAGGGCCATCAGGTCGCACAGGTCGTTGTAGGACCCCACCAGGTTCCCGATGAAGCCGATCTCGCGGGAGATGATGTCGATCGTCGGGACGTCGATGTTCTCCCCGTACCCGACCACGTGGTACTCGCCCGCCCGGCGCAGCATCCGCACCCCCTCGGAGGTCGCTCCGCCCTCGCCCACGAAGTCGACGACCGCCTCGGCCCCGTGCCCGCCGGTGAGGTCGAGGACCGCCTCGACCTGCCCGCCGTCCGCGACGACGCCGTGGTCGGCCCCGATGGACTTCGCGAGCTCCACCGCCTCCGGGTTGCGGTCGACCACGATCAGCTCGGCGGGGCTGATCGCCTTGAGCACCTGGACGCCGATGTGCCCGAGCCCTCCGGCCCCGATGACCACGCACCGGTCGCGCGGGGTCAGCCGCCGCGCCGCCTTGGCCGCGGCGTGGTAGGCCGTCAGCCCGGCGTCGGCGAACGCCGCCACGTCGGCGGGCTCCAGCGACCCGTCGAGCTTCACCACGCTGCGCGCGGAGGTCCTGAGGTAGTCGGCGTACCCGCCGTCGGTGTCGATCCCCGGGAACCGGCCGTCCTCGCAGTGCACGTCGTCCCCGGCCCGGCAGGCCCGGCACAGCCCGCAGGTGATCATCGGGTGCACGATCACCTTGTCCCCCTCGGCGACGTTGGCGACCGCGGATCCCGTCGCATGCACCCACCCGGCGTTCTCGTGCCCGATCGTGTACGGCAGCCGCACCCCCGACCTGTCCGCCCACTGGCCCTCGAGGATGTGCAGGTCGGTACGGCACACCCCGGCGCCGCCGATCTTCACGACCACGTCGAACGGCCCCTCCGGCTCGGGCACCGGAACCTCCTCCAGCCGCAGGTCCTCGTGATACCCGACGACCCGGACCGCCCGCATCGTGCGCATCGGCCCCGCCCTCCGTCCGATCGATCCCGAACGTCCGACACGAGACGCCATCCGCCGGACCCCGCGTCCGGCGGATCGCGATGAGCCCCCTACCCCGGCCACGGCCCCCAAACGACCCGGCCTGCCGGCGCGCCGACCAGGGCCTCCGCCTGGCCGGGGGACGGGCCCCGTGGGACCCGGTTCACTCCTGGGAGGCGGCGCGCAGCAGCCGGAGCTGGCCGATCTCGGCGGCGTTCTTCATCAGCTCGGAGTTCACCCAGCCGACCATGTGGGCGACGGTGTGCGCGGGGTCGTTCCGCCAGGGGAACGGGGCGGGGGCGTCCAGGTCGGCGTCGGTGAGCCGGTCCAGCACGGTCAGCCACTCCTCACGAAGATCGCGCAGCCACGCGACGGCCGCCTTCCCGTCCCCCGGCCAGGTGATCTCGGTCCGTTCCCGGGGCCTCCGGCACTGTGCGTGGTCGATGGCGACGCTCCACCACCAGCCGATATGCCAGCTCAGCCAGCCGATCGTGGGGACCGGCACGGGCTCGGGCTCGGTCTCCGCCCAGTCCGGCACCCATGTCCCGTCCTCGTCCGGGCGCACCGTCCAGCAGAGCGGAGCGGGCTCCCACAGGAAGTCCTCGGCGACCAGCCGTTCCAGGTGGTGGTCGAACAACGCCCAGGTCAGGTCGAACTGCCAGCGCAGCAGATCACGTCGAGATGTGTTCACCGGCCGACTCTGGCATATCGTCGCCCGGCCTGGAAAACGGTTATCCGCCCCTGCGAGCCGCTCGCCGCCGGACCCGGGGAATCCGCCCGGCCGCGGAGCGGAATGCGCACGGCTCGCTCCGGCGGCGACGTTCGATGAGACGGCCGGACGGGGACATCCGGTGTTCGGATGTCCCCGCCGTCGGCGGAACGCTTTCGAAATGTGGGCCGTCGTGTGCTCAGAGCACCGAGTTGAGGGCGGCGTAGTATCCGCTGCGCTGGCCGAGGGCGGTCGGGTGGTAGGAGTGGTTGATGGGAATGGTGACGGCGTTCAGCCAGTCATGGCCGCTGCACAATTCGTGTCCCATGAACTCGTCCCGCACGCCGGAGAGGGTGAAGTTCGCCCGGCCGGCGGCACTGGCGATGACGCTGTCCAGGAGGTCCGCCGCGCCGTTCAGCGCGGTCCGCTTGGTGTTGCTGAGCCCGACGCACACGTTCACGATCTTGTAGAGCCGCGGATAGTCGAGCACCACCACGCGCGCGGAGGGGGCCCGCGAGCGGATCGCCCGGTAGAGCGTGTCGAGCCGGCCCGGAAGCTGGTTCTGCATGAAGGTCTTGGCGGTGTTGACGGCGTTGAGGCAGGTCGAGTCGGAGCCCAGCACGCACGTCTCCATGACCTTCGCGAACCCGGCGTCGTTGCCGCCGACCGTGATGGTGACCAGGGTGGTGCCGGAGCCGAGGGCGCCGAGCTGGTCGTTCATGACGGACGTGGTGGTGGCCCCCGAGCAGGCGACGAACCGGAACGAGGCGGGGGAGTTGGCGTTCGCCCACAGTTTCGGATAGGCGTTGTTGCTGCGCTGGCAGCTTCCGCTGGCGGAGTCGTAACTTCCGGCTCCGAGTCCCGACGAGTAGGAATCGCCGAGTGCGACATAATTGACGGTGGCGGCGGAGGCGGGCGGGGCGAGGGCGGTCAGGGCGATGGCGAGGATGAGCGCGCAAACGGTGGTAAGCGCGCGGCGGGGGACGCGCATCTGCTCTCCAGGGGGTGGTTGGAGGGTACGGCCTCACTTATACATCGGAATTCCGCGCCCGGGGAGCAGCCGATTTGTTTTGTTGTTTTGGCATTTTTTGCCATTGACGCGACCGGTCGATTGTGCGGGTTTCACGCCGGTGCCCCGCCGGCGGTATACGGACGCCGGGGATTTCGGGATTCCGCTCAGAACGGGATCCGCAGGGACGCCGGGGCGACGTGGACGGGGTCGTCGACGGCGTCCAGGGCGTGGAGGATCTCCCGAGCCCGGGACCTGGTCATGGCGCCCGCCCGGTAGCGTTCGGCGACCTTGGTGCACAGCAGGTCGAGGCGCTGTTCGACGGCGACGGGGCGATGGGCGGCCAGTTCGCCCTGGAAGTCGGTGACGAGCGCGTCGAGTTCGGCCGCCACCTGGGGGTGGATCTCGCCGTACTGGCGGCCGGCTTCGATCGCCTCCCGTACGCGGCTGAGCCTGTGCACCAGGGTCGCGCGGTCCGGCGGACGGAGGGCCGGGGTCACCACCGAGGGCGGCGACGGGCTCGGGGACGTCGGTATCGGCTCCGGGGAGGGCGAACCGGACGACGGAGACGGGGACGGGGATCCGGACGGGGGAACGGAGGCGGACGGCGGCGGGCCGGACGGGGTGGCCAGGGGAGGCGCCGCGCGGCGGCCGGGCGGCTCCGCACCGGGGACGGTCACGACGGTGAGCGTCGCCGCCGCGACCAGACCGACCACCGTCGTGAGGGCGAGCATGCGGGCGGGGCCGATCGGCATGCGCCCGGGGGAGGGCGGAGGCGGCGGCTCGGGGGACGGCTCCGGTTCGGCCGCGGCCCCGATCAGCACGGAACGCACCTCGTGGGCGGTGGGCCGCTGGTCCGGCTCGTACGCCTGGCAGCGCCGGCACAGTTCGGCGACCTCCAGCGAGACGTGCGGGGGGCGGCGGCCGTCCGGGTTGCGCTCGCCGGTCAGCGCCTCGGAGAGCATCACGCCCAGCGCGTAGACGTCGGCCGCCGGGCCGATCTGCCGTTCCGGCGGCAGGTAGGCGGGGTCGGCGGGCTCGGTGCCGAGGGCGAAGTCGCGCACCTTGACGCCGTCCTCGCCCAGCACGACCTTCGCCGGCCGCAGATCGCCGTGCGCGACCCCGGCCTCGTGCGCGGCGGCCAGGGCCTCGGCGACCTGCACGAGCACCGCGATCGCCTCCCGCCCCGCAAGACCGCCCTCCGGCATGCGCCCCTCGAGGAACTCCGTCACCCGGTAGGGGATGGGACGGCCGTCGACGCCGTCCGCCTCGCCGTGGTCGAGCACGGCGGCGATGCGGGGATGGGTCAGCCCCGCCGCCGCCCGCGCGCCGCTCCTGAACCCGCCGCGCACCACCGGATCCGCCGCTCGTCCCGGGTGCAGCAGCCGGATCGCGACACGGCGGCCCCCGACCTCGTCGGCGGCCTGCCACACTTCGGTCTTCCCGCCTTCGCCGAGCCGTCGTTCCAGCCGGTACCGGGCGGCGATGCGGACCCCTGGGCGCATGGAGCCGTCCCCTTCCTACGGCCTACGCCCGTTGGTACGCATCCCGGCGTCCCCAGGCTCGATCGGACCGCACACGGCTTCGTCCGCCGGACCGGACATCGACGGACGGGCCGCCCTTCCGTGCCCGCGCGCGGAAGCCCGGCAGAACGGGGCCCGGGACGTACGGCGGCGGCTCAGCCGAGCAGGTCCTCCACGACGCCCCGCAGGTTGGGCAGCGCTGCGGCGAAGGCGGTTCCGCAGCATTCGGTGGAGCTGAAGTGGCGGTGGGGGACGATCGCCTCCCGCGGGTCCAGGTCGTACTGGCGGCACAGCCAGGCGAGGGTCTCGGTGAGGGAGGCCAGCAGGGGCTCGGGCGGCAGCACGTCGCTGTAGGTGCCCTCGCACTCGATGCCCACGGTGAAGTCGTTGGCGCGGCCCGCGTGGGTGCCCTCGACGAAGAAGCCCCTGCGCGCCGCGTCGATGCTGCCCTGGCGGCCTTCCATGATGTGGCCGCCCCGGCTGATGGTGAAGTGCTGGCCGGTGTCGGGCCAGCCGTTGACGCCCATGTGGGCGCTCTGGATGCTGCGGGACAGCCGGTACGCCTGTTCGAGCGAGAAGTCGTCCACGTTCGGCGTCGCCGTGTGGTGGACGACGACGAACTTCGGGGCCTCGCGGACCAGCCGGGGAGCGGGGGCGGGCCTGGCGTTCCAGTCGGCGCGTGTGCGGATGCGCGGCATGTCGTGCCCGGAACGGCGACCGGCGGCCTCGCGCGCCTTGCGCCGGTCCGGGGTCCGGTCCGAGTCGGAGGAGGCCGTGGCGTCGGCGGCGTAGCCGGACACTTCGAGAAGCGTTCCCGCGGCGAGGACTCCGCCGGCGACGAGGAGCCTGCGCCGGGACATCGCGGGGGTCTGCGTCTTACGGTGCTTGGGCCTTGCGGGCATGAAGGATCCCATCCTGCTGTGCGTGAAAGAACGAGTGCTCTGCGTGATGGCAGAGAAATGCGTCGGCCGAAGGGCGTGACGTGGACGGGCGAACCGCGCCGCCGTCCGGATTTCCCGGGCACGTGCAATGGCCGGCGGGCGCATCGCCCTTTCGGGTTTCGCGGGTTTCGCGGGTTTCGGAATGGTCAGGGCGTGCCGGAACCCGCGATGGTCTTCGTGCCGTTCCCGGAGGGGCTCAGAACCGCCCGCCCGGGAAGGCCGTCAGGCCGTCGACGGCCGATGGAACGCCGGCGGCACGTGACCGGGGAGCCCGTGCGCGGCGAAGGTCAGGGGATCCGTGGCGCGCCGGTGGGGGCGCCGGACGATGGAGCGACGTTCCTCCACGATCTTCTCCTCTCCTTGACGCCTACCGGGTTAGCTGACGGGTTCGGGCCAGGAGACGCCCTACCGCACAAGGCGGATTCACCCCGGAAACAGTGGGTCCCCGGCTCCGCTCGACGGTGGTCGGAGCGGACTCGGCGGCCGTCGTCCGCCTCCGGCGGAGGCGATCATCGACGGCGACGATGAATGCGACTAGATCGTATTGAAAACCCCAAAACCGGACAAGTTTCCCCAAAAAGATCTACCTGGCGGTTCCGGGGATCTCCTTGCCCGCCACCCCGGCAGGACCCCGGGGCCTGTGGTCGGGCGGTGGTGTGCCAACCGGGCGTGGGTCTGGGGCGTCTTCTCGGCAGAAGCGGTCGGGGGTGGGGCATGGTCGCGGGGCATCAGGTCGCGTTCTTCCTGCGTGAGATCGGCTCGGCCGATCCCGCGCGTCGTGCGGCGGCGGCCAAGGGGCTGAGCCGCGCTCCCGGGCACGTCGCCGAGTTGACCGCCCTGGCCGGGGATCCGGCGCCGCAGGTACGCGCGGCGGCCGCGCTGGGACTGGGCGGGCAGGGCGAGGCGGCGCCGATCGGGCCGCTGGTGGCGCTGTGCTCCGATCCCGACGCCGAGGTCCGGCGGCGTGCGGTGAACGCGCTGGACCGGCTCGGTGCGACCGGGCCCGCGGTGGCCGCGGCCTTCGTCCAGCGGGTCGGGGACGGCGAGTTGCGCAGCCGGCCCGTGGTGCTCGACTGGCTGCTGCGGTTCGGAGTGCCGGTGCCGACCGGGGCGCTGGTGCCGCTGCTCGCCGACCCCGACCCCCTGATCTGGGGGCCCGCCAGGCTCCTGCTGCGGCTGCTGCCCGAGGCCGACGCCGTCTTCGCCGATCTGGTCCGCACCGGGCCGGACGAGGTGCGACGACGGGCGCTGCACATGCTGGCCCGCCCGCAGGCCGGCATCCCCGGTATGGGCCCGGATGCCGACCCCGAGACGCGTGAGGCGGCCTGGCGCCGGTTGTGGGATCCCGAGCCGCGGGTGACCGAAGCTCTGTTGGCCGCCCTTGAAGCCGAGACCGAGCCCCACGCACGCAACGTGCTGTTCGGTGCGCTGGCCGCGCACCGCGTGCCCGAGGCCGTCGCGCCTGCGGCCGCCTGGCTGGCCGACCCCGAGTGCGGGCCCGGCGCGGCCGAGGCGCTGGCCGGAGCCGGCACGGCCGAGGCCGTCGACCTGCTACGGCGATTCGTCACCGGACCCGGACGGCAGGAGACCGGACCGCGCGGCGCGACGGCCTGGGAGCTGGGCGCCGACCTGCTGCGGCGGTTCCTCGCGGGGACCGGACGGCAGGAGGCCGAGTTGCGCGGTGCGGCGGTCCGGGCGTTGGGCGCCGCCGGCGGCGTCCCCGAGGCCGAACTGATCTTCGGCCTGCTCGACGATCCGGCCGAGCCGGTGCGCCTGGGCGCGGTCGCCGGGCTGGGCGCCTTCTTCCAGCGGTTCGACGGTTCCCCGCGCGGCGGGCTGGAGCGGTGGCGGGCCGGACGCGTGCCCGGCCTGCCGCTCCCGCCTCCCGCCGACGACCCCGCGGTGCGCGAACTGGCACGCCGGTCGGCGGAACGGCTGACGCGCCTGCTCACCCGCGATGTGGAGCACGCCGACGCCTGCCACAACGCCCTGTGGCACATCCCGGAGGTGCGCCCCCTGCTGCCGGCGCTGCTCGGACATCCCGAGGGACGGGTGCGTTCCACCGCGCTCCATCTCGCCGAGCGGTTCGGCGAGATGGACTTCGCCGGTCGGCTGCGGTTGCTGGACGACGCCCACCACGCCGTACGCCAGGGCGCGGCACTGAAGTTCCTGCTGCTGGTCGAGCAGGAGAGCCTGACGTCCGCCGAGCAGGACACGCTGCGCCCGCACCTCGAACGCGGACAGGACGACCCCGACCACTACGTCCGCACTTTCACGGCCAAGGCCCTGGCGCACCTGGACCGAGCAGGCTGAACGGCGGCAGGGCCTCCTCCCTGGTAGACGCGCCTGATTCCCGGACCGGTACGGCCCGGCGGGCCGTACCGGTCCCCGGATCAGTACTTGATCATCCCGCGGATGTTCTTGCCCTCGAGCATGTCCTGGTAGCCCTGGTTCACCTCGTCGAGGGCGTAGGTGTTGGTCACCAGCTCGTCGAGCTTGAGCCTGCCCTCCTCGTACAGGCGCAGCAGGCGCGGGATGTCACGGCGCGGGTTGGCGTTGCCGAAGATGCAGCCGACCAGCTCCTTGCGCTGCATCGCCAGGTCGAACAGGTTGAGCTGGACGTTCTCCTGGGAGATCGGCGCGACCGCGGTGACCACCCCGCGGCCGCCCTTGGCGACCATCCCCATCATCGGGCCGATGAGGTCGCCGGTGGCCACGCCCGTGGTGAGGATCGCCTTGTCGGCGTTGGCGCCCCAGGTCATCTCCGCGATCATGGCCGCGGCCTCCTCGACCGACGCCGCGGTGTGGGTGGCGCCGAAGACCCCGGCCCGGTCCCGCTTCCACTCGACCGGGTCGACGGCGATGACGTGCCGGGCGCCGGCCATGGCCGCGCCCTGCACGGCGTTCATCCCGATGCCGCCCAGGCCGATCACGACGACGGTCTCGCCCGGCTGGACGTCGGCGGCGTTGACGGCCGCGCCCCATCCGGTGGTGACGCCGCAGCCGACCAGGGCGGCCTTGTCGAGCGGGATCCCGTCGTCGATCTTCACGCAGGACGCCTCGCTGACCACGGTGTACGGCGCGAACGTGCCGAGCAGGCACATGATCCCGAGGTCCCTGCCGCTCTTGGCGTGGTGCCGCGCCGTCATGTCGCCGATCTGCCGGCCGCCGAGCAGGAAGGCGCCGAGGTCGCACAGGTGCTGGCGGCCCATGGCGCACGACGGGCAGCGGCCGCAGGCCGGGACGAACGACAGGACGACGTGGTCGCCCTCCTGCAGCGTCGTGACGCCGGGACCGACCTCGACGACCTCCCCGGCCCCCTCGTGCCCGCCGATGATCGGGAACTGCTCCCACCCCATCAGCTGCGCGATCTCGGGGTCGAGCACCATGTCCCCGGTGCGCAGGTGCTCGTCGGAGTGGCACAGACCCGCCGCGGCGAGCCTGACCTTGACCTCCCCGGCCTTCGGATCGTCGAGCTCGATGTCCTCGATGCTCCAGTCGGTGCGGGGTTCCCACAGGATGGCCGCTCGAGTCTGCACTGGCGTCTCCTCGGATCTGAGCCCGTCGTCCCGGACACGCCGGACAGGGGGCTCCATCCGCAGCGGCACCGGCGACCAGGGGGTCATACTTTATCGGTTATCGACTAGAATCGGGTTCTGAAGCAGAGGTTGTCAACGAAATCGACCGGCGTCCATCCCCCTGCGACGAGGCCATGACCTGCGACCGGCCGCGACCCCTCGAACGACCGGTCGCACACGGCGCGCGCAGAGCGGAACGCGAAGCGGGGATGACGCCGCGCACCCACCTCACATCCACCGCCCGCGAGCACGCGGGCAACTCACCCCTTCCGCCCGCACCGCCCTTCGGCCTGCGGGGTGCGCTGGGACGCCCCTCCGCGCAGTCGCAGCGGCCACGCTGAAAGCCGCCCACTCGGCATCGGTCGTCGGCGATGCCGAGTGGGCGGCGTCAGAACCGTGGCCGTGGCGGGCCGGTCCGGTCTGGGAGGTCCCGCAGACCGTGCCCGGATGCGGCCGGCGGGAACGAGGCGGCTGGGCGGGGGCCGGTGGTCTCCCGCTCGCGGCGGGAGCGGGAGACCGCGGACGTGTCAGGCGTCCGCTTTGACCCGCGTCTCCTCGGCCGGTGCGCCGGCCTTCCGGGGAGCCGGGCGGTTCCGGGCCGGAGCGGTACGGCCGTGGGTCGCGTACAGGGTGAGTCCCACGAACGTCAGGCCGCCGACCAGGTTGCCGACCACGGTCGGGATCTCGTTCCACAGCAGGTAGTCCATGACCGAGAAGTCGCCGCCGAGCATCAGGCCGGACGGGAAGAGGTACATGTTCACGATCGAGTGCTCGAAGCCCATGTAGAAGAAGATCAGGATGGGCATCCACATGGCGATGACCTTGCCCGAGACGGACGTCGACATCATCGCGGCGACGACGCCGGTGGAGACCATCCAGTTGCACAGGACCGCGCGGACGAACAGGGTCAGCATCCCGGCGGCGCCGTGCTCGGCGTAGCCGACCGTCCGCCCCTCGCCGATCGAGCCGATCCGCTGGCCGATCTCGTTCGGCTCCATGGAGAAGCCGTAGGTGAAGATCACCGCCATCATGACCGCGACGGTGAGCGCACCGGCGAAGTTGCCGACGAAGACCAGCCCCCAGTTGCGCAGCACCGAGCGCAGCGTGACCCCCGGCCGCCGGTCGATCAGCGCGAGGGGGACCAGGGTGAAGACGCCGGTCAGCAGGTCGAACCCGAGCAGGTACAGCAGGCAGAACCCGGCCGGGAAGAGAAGCGCGCCGACCAGCGGCTGACCCGTCTGCACGGTGACCGTCACCGCGAACGCCGCGCCCAGCGCGAGGATGGCGCCGGCCATGTACGCGCGGATCACGGTGTCGCGGGTGGACATGAACGCCTTGGTCTCGCCGGCGTCGATCATCTTCGTGACGAACTCCGGCGGGTTCAGATAGGACACGGGGTCGCTCCTTTTCCGTGGGCAGCCCGGAGGGGTGCCGCGGACGCACACCGACGTTCCGGGGAGACGGACCGTCCGGGGTGAGTGTGTGCAGCGGATATGTCCGTTGTGTGACAAGGCCGCGATCATCAAGTCACGTCGGGCTCACACGGCCGGCGGGCCGCTGTTGGGACACGCGAGGCCCGGCCCGTCCGCAGCCGAGGGCACCCCGCCGTGCCTCAGGGGACGATCGTCACGGGAGCGGGTCGGTGTCGTCCGCGCGCCGGGCCGACCTGCGGGTGAGCAGCCAGGCGATCAGCCACGGCAGGGCCAGCCAGCCGAACGTGACGAGCGAACCGACGACCACGTCGCCGAAGAAGTGCGGGTCGGAGAAGCCACGGAACCCGGCGACCGCGAACACGCCGACGTAGAACAGCATGACGCCGGCGGTGACGGCCAGGCCCGCACGTCGCCGCGGCGGTCTGCGGGCCGCGCTGAGCACCCCCAGCCCGACCATCAGGAAGGGCCCGAGGAACAGCCAGGTCGCCGCCATCAGATACATGAACGTCGCACCGGGACCCATTACGGCCATGATCGCATCCCCCGCCGTCATGCGCGAGGCCGGGCGGCCGAAGCGGCGGCACGGTGTGCATTTCCCCGTGACGGGTAGCATCCCCTGTGCCTCCCCGGCCGAATGGTGTTCTTGACCTGCGTCGACGCAAGGTCGGGAGGGACTGGGATGTCTGAGAGAACAGATCAGCGTCAGGCGGCGGCCGGTCGGCCGGTGAGCGCCTGGGCGGTGGGTTTCGCCCTCTTCGCCGCATGCGTGATGGTGCTGTCCGGAGTGTTCGGGGCGATCACGGGGTTCGCCGCCATTCTCGAGAACCAGGTGTACGCGTTCCGGGGCGACTACGTCTTCAAGTGGGACCTGACGACGTGGGGCTGGATCCATCTGCTCGTCGGGATCCTCGTGGCGGCGGCCGGGTTCGCGGTGTTCACCGGGCAGGTGTGGGCGCGAACGGTCGGCATCGTGCTGGCCGGGCTGAGCGCCGTGGTCCACTTCATGTTCCTGCCCTACTACCCGGTGTGGTCCCTGCTGATCATCGCGCTGGACGTCGTGGTGATCTGGGCGCTGACGGTCTACTCGCGCCAGGCCGCCGCGTCCCTGCGCTGAACGCCCCCTGACGGTCACCTGGCCCGCGTCGCCCGCACGGCACCGCGTGCGGGCGACGTGCGGGGGCGGCCTCCGGCCGGGGGGCCGCCTTCGGTCACAGGATGAGCGCGACGAAGATCAGGCAGGCGGCGACGTTGATCACCCAGCTGTGGGAGTTCATCCACTCCCGCACCCGGGGCATGAGGCGTTCGGCGCGCCGGTGCAAGAGCAGCACCATCAGCAGGGGGAGCGCCGCGACCACGACGGTGGCGGCGATGAACGGCAGCGCCGCGGCCAGGCCCGCCTCGTTCTGCTCCAGGTTCGCGCCCACCGTCAGCATGACGACGATGTCCGAGGGCATCAGCCCGATCACCAGCAGGCCGGTCGCCAGCGCCTTGCGCGGCCCGGCCTCCAGCAGCGTGGTGAGCCAGCCGGGCGGCTCGACGGTCTCCCGCCGCACGTAGTTCCTGACCGCGGCGGCCAGCAGCAGGGCGACCAGCCCGATCTGGATCACGGTCCCGGTCGTTCCCCTGCCGGAGCCGTCCAGTTCGACGCCGTTGCCGATCAGGGCGAACACGGCGCGGGCGATGGCGACCCCCACCGTCGTGGCGACGGCGACGCCGAGCAGGAACGCCAGGGAGACCCGCACCGCCCGCCTGCTGGTCACCAGGATGATGGCCGACATGATCTGCGGCCCCACCATCATGGTGACGGCTAACGGGAGTATCTGCAGATTCACGGCTTCCCCTCCGATGTCGGCCACCACGGCCCAGCGCCGATCCGCCTTTGTGCAAGGCTCCGTACCGGCGGTACGGGGCCGACGCCGAATCGCCCGCGGCGGGTGATCCCCGGCGCGTGAGCGCGGCAAACGACGTGGCAGAGGCCCGACACGGGCGACCGGATCCGTCCCTTTGAAGGGTGACCCCTCGCGAGGACCGCACCATCGGCCAACGGCGGACGGCCCGAAGGGCAGGACGGGTTCCAGGCGCGCGGGCCGGCCGTCCTAATACGCTTGTCCGCCGTTCCGGCCCGGGATTACCGTGCCGCGGTGGATCTCTTCTCGCGCTCTTGGGCGGCGTTGCGCACGGCGGTCGCCGAAATCCCGGACGAGGACTTCGAGCGGCCGTCCGGCTGCACCGGCTGGCTCGTGCGGGACCTGGTGTGCCACCTGCTCATCGGCGCCCAGGACGTCCTGATCACCCTGGTCACGCCCGCCGAGAGCGAACCGACCGCGGACGCGGTCACCTACTGGCATCTCGTCGAACCCCCGACCGGCGAGGACCCGCTCGATGCGCTGATCCCCCGGCTGGCCGCCGCGTACGGCGAGCCGCGGTGGCTGAAGTTCCACTTCGACGACGTCGGTTCCGCCGCGGGCCGCGCCGCCGCACTCGCCGATCCCGCCGCCCGCGTCGGCACCCGCGACCAGGTGCTGACCGTCGGCGACTACCTGACCGCGTACGTGCTCGAATGGACCCTGCACCACCTCGACCTGATCGCGCATCTGCCGTCGGCCGCCGAGCCTCCGGCCGAGACCCTCGCGGCGGCGCGCGCGTTGCTGGAGAAGATCGCCGGGACCCCGTTTCCCGCCCCGTTCTCCGACAAGGACGCGCTGCTGATCGGCACCGGACGCCGCGCGCCGACCGACGCGCAGAAGGCCGCACTGGGCGATCTCGCCGCCGAGTTCCCGCTCATCCTCGGCTGAGCGGTCCATCGCGAACGATCCCGGCGAGGTGAGGCAGAACGTCACCGCCAAGAACCGCGGGCCGCTCACCGGACACGTCCTGGCCCGGATGACCCGGATGTTCGCGTCCAGGCGGCACGTCCTGGTCGTCGTTTGCGGCCGTTCCCGGGGGTGCCGATCCGGCGGGTTCGGCCGCGCGGTGTCCTCCGCCCGTGTGGCGGCGAGTCCGGACGGTCCCGTGTACGGGCTGCATTCACGTTCCGGTGGGAACGGCGAAGCCGGTGATTTCGCGGCCGTTTCCGGAACATTGACCGTTCGGCTGAGTGCTCTGCCCATGTCGCCGAGCCGCCATTTGTCGCTCACCTCGATCCAGAGCATCGGAGGGGGTTCCGGACATAGCGGAAGGCGGCGAAAATGCGACTGGATCGGCGGAAGTTCCTGGGGCTGGCCGGAGTGACGGGAATGGGCGCGGCGATCGCCGGTTTCTCGGCGGCTCCGGCATGGGCGACCCCCAAGTTCACCGGCAATCCGTTCACGCTGGGCGTGGCGTCGGGCGATCCGCTGCCCAACGGGGTGGTGCTGTGGACCCGGCTGGCGCCCGAGCCGCTGGCGGCGGACGGGCGCGGCGGGATGCCCGACCGGGTGATCCCGGTGCACTGGGAGGTGGCCGAGGACGAGCGGTTCGGCCGGGTGGTCGCCCGGGGCGTCGAGCGGGCCGCACCGGAGCTCGGGCACTCGGTGCACGCCGAGGTCGGGCGGCTGCGTCCCGGCCGGGAGTACTTCTACCGGTTCCGGGCCGGGCGGGAGATCAGCCCGGTCGGCCGCACCAGGACCGCGCCCGAGGCATGGGCCGGCAACGACGGCCTGAGGTTCGCGTTCGCCTCGTGCCAGAACCTCCCGGCGGGCTTCTACACCGCGTACCGGCACATGGTGCAGGAGGACCTCGACCTGGTGGTCTTCCTCGGCGACTACATCTACGAGGGCGACGCGCAGGGGACGATCGGGCGGGGGCACCTGCCCAACGCGGAGGTCTTCTCGCTGGCCGACTACCGCGTACGGCACGCCAACTACCGGTCCGACGCCGACCTGCAGGCCGCGCACGCCGCGTTCCCGTGGCTGATGACCTGGGACGACCACGAGGTCGAGAACAACTACGCCGACGAGATCTCCGAGGACCCGGCGCAGACCCCCGAGGCGTTCCTGCGCCGCCGCGCCGCCGCCTACCAGGCGTACTACGAGCACCTGCCGCTGCGCCGCGCGGCCTTCCCCCAGGGGCCCGACATGCGGCTCTACCGGCGGGTGAGGTACGGGCGGCTGGCGGAGTTCAGCGTGCTGGACGGCCGCCAGTACCGCTCCGACCAGTGCGACGCCACCACGCAGCCGTGCGACCCGGCCGACCCGTCCCGCACGATGCTCGGGGAGGAGCAGGAGCGCTGGCTGCTCGACGGCCTCGCCCGCTCCCGCTCCACCTGGAACGTCATCGCCCAGCAGACCGTGATCGCCCAGAACGACACCGACCCAGGACCCGGCAAGCAGCTCTCGACCGACAACTGGAACGGGTACCAGGCGGCCCGGCAGCGGCTGTTCGACGGGGTGCTGGAGCGCGGCGTGGACAACTTCGTCGTCATCACCGGCGACGCGCACCGCAGCATGGTGGCCGACCTCAAGCAGAACTTCGACGACCCGTCCTCCCGCACGGTCGGCGCCGAGTTCCTGGGCACGTCGATCTCGTCCGGCGGCGACGGCGCGGACCTGGACGCGACCTGCCGCAACTGGCTGGCGGCCAACCCGCACGTCAAGTTCGCCAACGCCCGCCGCGGCTACGTGCGCTGCTCGCTGAGCCCGGACGAGTTCCGCACCGACTACCGGGTGGTCCAGTACGTGACCACCAAGGACTCGCCGATCAAGACCCAGGCGAGCTTCGTGGTCGAGAACGGCCGCCCGGGAGCGCAGGTGGACTCGATCCAGTGAACCGCCCCCACCCTCCCACCGCGCAACATGGCCACGAGACTGTCGCCGAGGCCGTACCCGGCCCGGCGAACGTTGGCGGCCACCGCGCTGGGTGACCGCATGGGCTTCCGGCGGCCAGGTCTTGGGCGGGTCTTGGGCGGGACGAGCCCGTGCGGCGGCGGGCATCGGGAGCCGACGCAGGGGGGAGGCGTCTCCCGGTGGTCGTGGAGGGCTTTGACACCGATCGGTTTCGTGGCCTTCGTTCGCGTCACACGACACAGATGATCTACTCGTTCAATCCCTTAGGGTGACAATTCGCCCCGCATTGCACTTGCATATGCAAGCGCGACCGCCAATCCGATGGTTGTTTGTCCGGGTCGACTCAGAACAGGTCGGAACGGCATGGTGCAGCCTGCAAGAGTCGTACTGACCTGGGGCTTCCTGGCGACTCGGAACAACTCGGAACACTTCGGAGCTGCCGGGAGGTCACGACCGGACCCGGCGATGGTGAGAAAATCGACGCCAGTCCGGTGGACGTTCTACCGGTGAACCGCGAACAGGGAGTGCGGCGTGCGATGGGCGTCGATCGTGCTTATGACCCGAAGGCCCTGGACGAATTCGTGCGGCAGCTGGAGGAGTTCCGGTGGGCGTGCGGGCGGCCGACCCTGCGGAAGCTGGCGCGGATCTCGCTGGGGGTGCGGAAGCAGGGCAGGAGGTACCAGGCGTTGCCGGAGCTGTCGCTGACGGCGCTCAGCGACGTGCTGAACCGCCGGCGGGTACGACCGCCGGAGTGGCGGTGGGTGGCCTGCTACCTGCTGTCCTGCCGCCGGTACGCGGCGGAGACCGCGGTGGAGGCGTACCCGCGGGAGACCGAGCTGCTGCTGGCCGAATGGCGGCGCCGCTGGGAGGCGGTGTTCACCACCGACGAAGCCGCAAAGGACACCGTAGAGGACACCGCCCGGTCTGCCGGACCTGCCGCCGAGCGGCCGCAAGGCCGCAGCGGCAAAGCCGGTGAAGTCACGGCGAGTCGGCACCGGCAGCCGGACACCGGCCAAGACCGCCGAGACGAGGAGTCCGGCAGGCCGGGCCCGCCGCCTGCCGGCCGCCGGCCGCCGGACGTCCCGCTGTCGGCACCGCCGCTCCTTGAGCCCCATCCCGGCCAGGACCCCGGCGGGCCGCCCCCGGGAAGGCCAGCCGGACCCGGGCCGAACACCCCCAGGGGACGGGGCGGGCCCGCACCGGCCGGCGCCGCGGCGGTGATGGAGTTGATGGAGGACTACGTCGGGGACGTCGACGGGCGCCCGTCGCTGACCGAGCAGCGGATGTTCCGCCTGTACGGGCAGCACGGAGTGCGGCTGCTGCGGGCGGCCGAAGAGCATCAGGACGCCGACGCCTGCTTCCGGCTGGGCGTGCTGTTGTGCCTGGAAGGCTGCCCGGCCGAGTCGCTGGCCTGGCTGATGAAGGCCGAACGCCACGGCCACGAGGTGGCCATCGGCCTGGTCGAGCATCCCGCGCCCCGCCTGGCGGCCGCCGATCACGCCTACGAGCTGGGGTTGGCCGCCGCCGTGGCCGGGGACCGGCCCACCGCCGAGATCTACCTGGAACGCGCCGTCGAGCACGGGCACGCCGACGCCGCGTTCGAGCTCGGCACGCTGTGGATGGAGGACCCGGCCCGCGCGGTGTACTGGTTCACCCGCGCCGCCCAGTGCGGCCACCGGCTCGGGCAGTGGTGGGCCGACAAGATCCACGCCGACAGCCGCCATCTGCGCCCCGCCCCACCCCCGCCACGGCACCACCAGGCCTGGGTGCCGCCCCTGGCCGACCTCATCGAACGCGCCCTCAACGACTCCCGCTGACCTTCCTTCCCGGACGCCCCGGCGGCGCGTTTCAGGGTGCTCTGTGTCGTTCCAGGCGTGGTGGGCGATGCCGATCATCGGGGCGCGCCCCGTCCGGTCGTTCCTGGAACCGCTGATGAAGGTGATCGACTTCGGCGCCTCCCGCCGGGACTGAGGCGTTCCGGACGGCTCGGTGTGATCGGTGAATGGCCCGGGTCGCCGGAAAGAACCGCGGGAGGGGTCAGATGGCGACGCCGGTGGTACCGGACAGGTCGAACAGATCACGCATGTGCCGCTTCCTCGGTCATCGTCGCGGGTGCCGGATCCTGGCGATCAATGCCGCCTGACGGGGTGTCGTGCGGCCTCACAGTCCCCGTGCTCCGTCGATGCGTTCGCGGAGCAGGTCGGCGTGGCCGTTGTGGCGGGCGTACTCCTCGATCATGTGGATGAGCACCCAGCGCAGCGAGACACGCCCGCGCCAGGCGTCGTGACCCTCGATGTCGAGGTGCGGAGCGCCGGCGACGAAGCTTTCGGCGAACGCCACCTCCTCGCGCCAGGCCTGCCAGGCGGCGGGGACGGCGGCGGGTTCAGCGCCGTCGAAGTCGCCGTCGGGGTTCTCCGCGGAGGAGAAGCGGGCGGGCGCGTCCTGCCCGGCCAGCACGTGCCGGAACCAGCGGCGCTCGATGTCGGCGAGGTGCCGCACCAATCCGAGCAGCGACAGCGTGGAGGGCTCCACGGAACGCCGGGCCAGTTCGGCGTTCAGCCCCGTGCACTTCCGTTCCAGCGTCGCCCGTTGCGCCGCCAGGACGTTGACGAGCATGGTCCGCTCGTCTCCGACGGCGGGGAACGTGAACCTGCTGTCGTGATCTCCGCCGATGATGCCGCTCCGTCTCTGGCGGGTCGTGTCCGTCAAGTCCTTCAGCCTTTCTTGTCCAGCGCTTCGATGCGCGAACGCCCGGAGGGTGTCGCCGGTCAGGCGGGAGCCGCCCGGGCATGGGGATGGTCAGTCATGCTGTTTGACGGTGGTCAGCACGCGCATGCCGCGTGAGCCGATCTCATCACGCCGTACCGTCAGTCCGGCCGCGCCCCTGGAACTCGCCGGCTGAGCCGCCGAGACCCGGTGACGCCGCCTGCGCTCCAGCCACGGCGCACGGTGCCTGTGGAAGGACTGCGCTGTGGGACAAGCATCGTGCGCGCACGGACCACCCGAGGCGCTGCCCGCCCGCGACCATGATCAGGACGGTGACGAGACGTCCGAGCAACGGACCGCGAGGGGGACGGCATGACCGAGCCGGTTCTCGAACCCGCCGCGCAGGCGTTCGTGGAGGCGCCGCGACGCGATGCGGTGGTTCTGGGACCAGTGCACGACCGACCTCGGGCGGCGATCGCGTTCCTGCCGGGCGTGCTCGCCCGGCGTTGACTCCTTTTCCTCCGAACGAAGGGCGTGTTGAGATGTCGGTTTCACAGATCGAGCAGCGCATCGAGGAGATCAACGCCTCGGGCCGTCCCCCGGTGGTGTTCGTGCACGGGCTGTGGCTGCTGCCCAGCAGCTGGGACCGGTGGGCCGCGGTGTTCGAGGAGGCCGGGTACGCGCCGCTGACCCCCGGCTGGCCGGACGACCCGGACACGGTCGAGGAGGCCAACGCCCATCCGGAGGTGTTCGCGGGCAAGAGCGTCGGCCAGGTCGCCGGCCACTTCGCCGAGCTGATCGGCAGGCTGGCCCGCAGGCCGGCGGTGATCGGCCACTCCTTCGGCGGGCTGATCACCCAGATCCTGGCCGGACGCGGGCTGTCGGCGGTCTCGGTGGCGATCGACCCCGCCCCGTTCCGCGGCGTCCTGCCCCTGCCGATCTCCTCGCTGCGCTCGGCCCGCCCCGTGCTGGGCAACCCGGCCAACTACCACCGGGCCGTCCCGCTGACCTACGAACAGTTCCGGTACGCGTTCGCCAACGCCGTCGGCGAGGAGGAGGCCAGGGACCTCTACCGGACCTACGCCGTGCCCGCTCCTGGCGAGCCGCTGTTCCAGGCCGCCGTCGCCAACCTCAACCCGTGGTCGGAGACCAGGGTCGACAGCAGGAACCCCGAACGCGGCCCCCTGCTGCTGATCTCCGGGGAAAAGGACCACACCGTCCCCTGGGCCCTCACCAACGCCGCGTACAAGAAGCAGCGGCGCAACGAGGCCGCGGTCACCGAGATCGTGGAGATCCCCGGCCGCGGGCACGCCCTGACCATCGACAGCGGATGGCGCGAGGTCGCCGACACGGCCCTGGCGTTCGTCAGGCGCTTCCACTGAGCCCGGGCGGCCTGAAAAGCGGTGTGACCTGAGCAACGTCCTCCTTGCCCGCGTCCTGCGGCGGCGCGAATAATGCCGCCAGAGCGACGTCGGCGAGGAGGGCCCACGATGCTGCTGCTGGACACCCGCCACGTGCCGCCCGCCGAACGCGTCGACGCGTTCCACGCCGCGATGAAGGAGGCGTGCGTCGTCAGCCGGGTCTCCCACGAGGATCCGGACGGCCCGATCCACGCCCGCATGTTCTACTGGCGACTCGGCCGGCTCGACATCTTCACCTCGCACAACTCCGGGTTCCGCCTCATCCGCACCCCTCGGGACGTGCGCCGGGAATCCCCGCCCGTGCTGGCCCTGGCGATCCAGGCCCGCGGTGTCGGCCGGTTCGAGCAGCAGCGGGAACACCGGCGGATCGACACGAACGACCTGATGCTCAACGATCTCACGGCGCCCTACGACTTCTCCTGGTCGGGAGACGGCGGATCCCTGTCGTTCGCGATGTCCCACGAGCAGCTCGGCCTGCCCGTCGACGTGATCCGCCGCGCCACGTTCCGCCTGCACACCAGCCCGCTGTACGACCTGGTGCAGCGGCACCTGCGGGAGCTGGAAGCGCAGGCCGACCGCCTCAGCGCCGACCCCGGCGCCCCCTACCTGGTGGACGCGACCGTCCAACTGGCCCGTGCCCTCATCGTCTCGGCGGCCGGAGGCGACGACCGGCTCACCCGTTCGGTCCGGGCCGAGACCATGCTCACCCGCATCATGGCCTACGCCCGCCGGCACATCGCCGATCCCGACCTCACACCGGCGCTTCTGGCCGCAGTCCACAACGTCTCCCTGCGCCACCTCTACAAGCTCTTCGAGAACGAGAACCTGAGCCTGGAGCAGTGGATCATCACCCAGCGCCTCGAAGGAGCCCGCGCCGACCTGGCCGACCCCGCCGGTCACCACCGCACCATCGCGTCCATCGCCCTCGCCTGGGGCTTCGCCACCCCCAGCCACTTCACCCGCCGCTTCCGCGACGCCTACGGCGTCACGCCCACCCAGTGGCGCCGCACGAACCGCCCGGCCGGCCCCGGTGACGCGGCGGCCCGTCAGCGCTCGTCCCGAGCATGACCATGCTGCTTACGGCCGCCGTACCGGCCCCCTGATCTCCCGGCAAGCCGGTCGCGTCCCTGCCCGGTGGGCATACTGAGCCGGCTCACCGGCCGCCTGTGGCCGACAGCGGCTTGCAGGCCGATGCCGTCACGGCCGTTGACGCCGATCTCACCCGGGCGCGTGCCGGGGCGCGTGTGCTGAACCCGGCGTTGGCGGCGGCGCAGATGGTGTGGACTCTGCCGGGTTCGGATGCCGATCGGATCCACACCTGCGACCGGAAGGCTCGCCCAGTTCACCGACCAGGGAGTTCTGAAGGGGTGGGCGTGATGACCGAGTATCGTTGCGATCATGGTCAACATGCCGTCGTTGGAACCCGCCGTCTTCCACGCGACGCTCCGCGACCAGTTCGAGGCGTTCCTCGATGAGCATCGATCCGCGCTGAACGCCAGCTTGGACGGGCTGACCGAGGAGCAGGCGCGCCGGTCGCTGGTCCCGTCCAAGACCACGCTGCTGGGCCTGGTCAAGCACGCCACGTTCGTGGAGAAGGTCTGGTTCGACGAGGCGATCACGTGCCGTCCCCGCGCCGAGATCGGCATTCCCGACTCGCCCGACGAGTCGTTCGACCTCGACGACGGCGACACGATCGCCTCCGTCCAGCGGGCCCACCGGCAGGCCTGCGCGGCGTCCCGTCAGGCCACGGCGGAGCTGACCCTCGACGACATCGTGCGAGGCAACCGCCGGGGCCCGCTGCCGCTGCGCTGGGTGTACCTCCACATGCTGCGTGAACTGGCTCAGCACTGCGGTCACGCGGACATCCTCCGCGAGCAGATCCTCAGCGGTGCCACTCGCCGCGGCTAGGTCCTGTTCGAAGCGCCGGGGAGGGCATCTCGTGTCGGGGGCTTTCCAGGCGGGTGGGTTCGCGTAGGCGGCGGGTGAGCAGCCAGGCCAGGGCCGGGAAGACGGTCAGCGTGGAGAGCATGGTGCGCAGGGAGGTCGCGTCGGCCAGGGCACCCAGGGCCGGGGCGAGCACTCCGCCGACGCTCACCGCCAGGCCGAGGGTCACACCGCCGGCGGTGCCCACCCGGTTGGGCAGGTAGTCCTGCCCTAGCGTGATGTGCAGTGAGAACGGTACGTACAGTGCGATCGCCACGACGGCCACGAACCCGTACAGCGCCGGGCCAGGGACCAGCACCACACCGGCGACCGCCAGGGTCGCCACGCCGTAGGCGCGTCGCATCGTGCGGATCCGGCCCCAACGTTCGGCCAGCCGACCGCCGAGAACGGTCCCGACCGCGCCGCCGGTGAAGAGCACGAACAGTGCCGCCCCGCCGGCGGCGTCGCCGGGCTGGATGCGTTGCTGCACGAACAGTCCCAGGAACGAGCTGAGCCCGATGTAGGCGATCGAGCGCAGGATGACGACCGCGGACAACACGCGGAACGCCGGCCAGTCATCACGACCATCCGTTCGGGAACCGGCTGTGACACTCGCCCGCCGTCCCAGCAGCGGCAGGGTGACCAGCATGCCGAGCACCGCCGGCGCGAGCAGGAACGGGGCCGCGGCGAGCCCGCCCAGGGCCAGCACCGCGGTCGCGAGCACCGGCGCGAGCGCGAAGCCGACGTTACCGCCGAGGGAGAACCAGCTCATTCCGACGTGGTCGCCGCCGGTCACCGCGCGGGCAAGCCGCGCCGCCTCCGGGTGGTAGGCGGCTACTCCGAAACCGGTCAGCGCGATCGCCGCGAGGGTGAGCGGATACGACCCGGTCACCCCGATCAGCGCGACACCGCACCCGGCCGCCAGCGTGCCCATCGGGACGAGCCACGGCATCGCCCACCGGTCGGTCAGCGCCCCGAACAGCGGCTGGACCACTGAGGACAGGAGGGACGCGGCCAGCACGAACCCGGACACGCCGAGATGGCCGTAGTGACGCTCGGACACCAGGAACGGCACCAGCACCGGCACGATGCCCTGATAGAAGTCGACGCTCCCGTGCCCGATGGACAGCAGCAGTCGCCTGTTCGCACGCATGCCGCCAGGGTTGCTGATCAAGCTCCTTGACGGCTTCCGATAATCTGCCGGCAAATGTCGATTTCCCGCCACACCCCCGTCGCGCCCACCGGGCTGCGCCGCCTCGAAGCCGGAGCGGAGATCGGTGCTCATCATCACGACGAGCACCAGATCGTCTACGCCGCCCGCGGCGTGCTGTCGGTCACCACCGGCTCGGGCCGCTGGATCGCACCGGCCACCCAGGCGATCTGGGTGCCGGCCGGGACCGTCCATGAGCACCGTGCCTACGGCCGCACCGACATGCATCTGGTGGGCCTTGCGGTCGACATGAACCCGCTGGCCCTGCACGCCCCCGCCGTGCTGGCGGTCGAACCGCTGCTCCGCGAACTGATCATCGAGTACACCCGTGACCCGGACGGCGGTGACCAGGCCGAACGCGACCGGCTCAGGGCCGTGCTGCTCGACCGGCTCCGGTACTCCCCGCGGCAGCCGGTGCACCTGCCCACCCCGCGCGACCCCCGGCTGGCCGCCGTGTGCGCGCTGCTGCACGACGACCCCGCCGACGGCCGCACGCTGGCCCAGCTCGGCGCCCAGGTCGGGGCCGGTGAGCGCACCCTGTCCCGGCTGTTCCGCACCGAACTGCACATGACGTTCCCGCAGTGGCGCACACAGCTTCGGCTGCACCACGCGCTGATACTGCTCGCCGAGAACACGCCCGTCACCACCGTCGCGCACAGGTGCGGCTGGGCCTCGGCGAGCGCGTTCATCGACGTCTTCCGCCGTACGTTCGGGCACACCCCGGGACGAAACCGCTGAGGCCGCATCCCGGTGCGTCCCCGGTACTGCGTCACGCTCAGCCAGAGCCGGAAACCGGTGCCGGCCACGCTGCACGGCACCCCTCCGGCGTACACGGCCAAGCACCTTCAGGCGCTGTCCCGGACCGGCATCGTCCGCTCCACCGCGGGCCACGTCGGCGGCTACGTCCTCACCAGGCCGGCCTCGGCGATCAGCGCGCGATCTAGAGGGCCCGGTCGAGGGCTTCGGTCAGGGCGACCGGGGTGATTTCGAGGCGGTCGAAGCGCCAGCCGTCCTTGGTGCGGCGCGCTCTGTAGTGGTGGATCCCGGCCGCGACGGCCTCCGTCTTGTCGTCGATGACGAAGACGGCGATGTCGTGGGCCCGCACCGTGGCGGTCTCGCCGTCGACCTCGATGACGAGGTTGGACTTGTTGTGCAGGGTGCGGGCGTACACGTGGTGCGCGCTCACGAGTTCGATGAGCGCCTTGATGCCGTGGGCCTCCCCACGGGGGGACTTGACGACGGCGTCCTCGGTGAAGAGCCGGTCGGTCTCGTCGTAGCGGCCCTCGTCGATCCACAGGCTGTGACGGGCGACCAGGTCGGCCAGTTCGGCGCGGTCGGCGAGGGCGCGGATCAGGGTTTCGGCACCGGTCATGACGATCTCCAAGTGGTGAGAGCCGGCCACCGGCCGATCTGGCCGCCCACGACCAGTTCCCAGTGGCCACGAGCACCTAGCGGGTGGCGGCCTGGTGGTCGTTCTTGAGGAGGGTGAGGAAGAAGTCCCGGATGTCCTCGGCGAGCAGCTCCGGCACCTCCATCGCGGCGAAGTGACCGCCGCGGTCGAACTCCGACCAGTGCCTGATGTCGTACAGCCGCTCGGCCAGCGGCCGCACCGACTGTGTGATGTCGTGCGCGAACACCGCCACGCCCATCGGCACCGGGCACGGCTCGATCCGCCGCGGAGCATCGTGGTGCAGCCGCGCCGAGGAGGCCGCGGTGGCGGTCAGCCAGTACAGCGAGATGTTGGTGAGCATCCGGTCGTCGCTGATCTGCGAGCGGGGGTCGGTCCACTGTGCGAAGCGCTCGGCGATCCAGACCAGCTGGCCGACCGGCGAGTCGGTCAGCGCGTAGCCGATGGTCTGGGGGGTGAGGGCCTGCAGAGCCTGGTACGGCGGACGATCGGCCATCAGCCGCCTGACCTTGTCCAGCCGGGCCTCATCCGTTTCGGACAGCTCGATGTCGGCGTCCGGGACCGGCCGGGTCGGCAGGTAGTTGACGTGCACCCCGACGACCTGCTCGGGTGCCACCGCGCCGAGCGCCATGGAGATGCCCGAGCCGAAGTCGCCACCCTGCGCGCCGTAGCGCTCGTACCCCAGACGGCGCATGAGCTCGGCCCAGGCCCGCGCGATCCGGACGATGTCCCAGCCGCGCTCGTGGGTCGGCCCGGAGAAGCCGTACCCCGGGATGGACGGGATCACCAGGTGGAAGTCGCGCGACAGCGGCTCGATCACGTCGAGGAACTCCAGGAACGAACCGGGCCAGCCGTGGGTGAGGATCAGCGCGAGCGCATCCGGCCTGGTGGACCGGACGTGGACGAAGTGGATGTTCTGGCCGTCGATCTCGGTGGTGAAGTGCGGAAGCTCGTTGAGCCTGGCCTCGTGCTCGCGCCAGTCGTAGCCGGTACGCCAATACTCGGCCAGTTCCTTGAGCCGTGCCAGCGGGAAGCCGTAGTCCCACCCGGCGTCGGCGACCTCGTTGGGCCAGCGGGTGCGGGAGAGCCGGTCGGCCAGGTCGTCGAGGTCGGCCTGGGGGATGTCGATGCGGAACGGCTTGATCATGGTCTTGCCTCCAGGGGGACTCATCCGGCGCCCAGATGTGGGGGACGCCAACGTTGGACGTGCCAACGATATCACAGCCGTTGGTGAGTCCAACGAAACGGTCGCCGGCCGGAAGTCCGACGGCGGCGCGGATCCGGCTTGCAGCACGCCCACCGCGTCCTTCAGGACCCGCGAAAGCTCAGCGAACGCCGAGCCGTCCCCCTTGCAGGCCGGCCGGGGGAGCCACCCGGAGGAGACCGGCCGTGTCGTTGTATCTGGCGAAGAGGTAGAAGGGCCGTGCGGCGGACACCGCGTTGTCGAGCGACACGAAGCCCCGGTCCAGGGCGGCCAGTTCGAGGGTGTCCGGCGAGGCCCGCCAGTGTTCGGCCAGCAGGTCCTCGATCCTGGCCCGCGGTATGGCGTCGATGGCGAGATCGGGCCGATCCCGCAGGGCACGGTCGTTGACCTCCTCGGCGAGACGGACGAACCGTCGGGCCGCGTCACGTACGGAGGGCTCCTCCAGCAGCGACAGGGCGATCTCCTCCCAGGGAAGCCTCAGCGTGGTGCGGCAGGACCGGACCAGGGCGATGGCCAACTGGTCGGCCAAGGGCAGTCCGGCCTCGGCGGGGGTCACCCACAGGTTCAGGAACGGGAGCCGTTCGCGCCGGGCGGGCAGACGGTAGAGACCGTGGTGTTCTCCGTGGAGCAGGGCCCGTTCCGCGTCCGTGCCGGGGCCGGCCCGCTCTCCGCACTCCGCGGCGCACAGGGACGCCAGGGTTCGCAGGGTCATGTCCCGGTGGTGGTCCGGGTAGTCGTCCGCGAACAGCTGGCAGGCGCGCAGCAGGTCGAGCGCGCTTGTCGGGGAGGCCCCGTCTTCCGGGCCGGTGGTACGCGCGGCGAGCTGCCAGGCGTACAGGAACGCGGTCCGGTGCGGGGCCTGCGGTGTCCGCCGGGGTTCGGGCCCGGCGAAGGCGTCGTCGTCCCGCAGGCCGTCCAGGAGAAGAAGAGCGTCCTCGCGTTTGGGGTCCTGCCGGTGGGCGAGGCAGTGGCGCTGGAGAGCCCGGACCGCCGTCCCGTCCAGCCCGGCCTCCGCACCGGCCTCGGGGAGGGCGGCGTAGGAACGCAGCCCGAAAGGCCACCGGGCGAGAACCTCGATGAGCCGGTCGGCCGTGGAGGCGTCGCACACCCCGTGCCGGACGGCCGCGGCGAAGGTGGCCCGCATGCACACCAGCGGCTCCGAGTGCGGCCGGTAGCCCTCCTCCCGGGGGCTGTGCAGGAGCGTCACCTCGTCGTCGGCCTCCAGCCGGCCGTCGCGGTAGTCGGCGTAGACGCGGCCGACGCCCCGCATGCCGAAGCGGTCCAGCTCGGCGGCCCTCAGCGCCCCCATGCTCGACGCGCCGAGCACGTGGACTCCCCGGCCGAGGAGATCCAGGATCTCCTTGTGCCGTACGGATCGCGTCTGGTGGAAGTAGCCGTCGATGATGGCGATCACGTCGCCGGCTCGCACGTCGAGGCGCAGGAGATCGCCCGCGGCGACGGGCGGCATGAGGCGTACGCCGGTTCCGGCGGCCAGTCCGGCGGCGTCCGGCAGGCTGGGGCCTACGAAGCAGTACTTCCTCGGCATGGGCCGATCACCTCTCACTCGGCTCAGTGGCTGATGTCGATGAGCGCTCCGGGGCACACCACGTGGGCGACGGGAATCCCGAGTTCCGGTCGCGTCAGGTCGACGTACAGCGGCGGATGGCCCATCACCGACTCGATCCGGCGCGCCACGTGGACCACCTCCTGGCGTACGTCCGGAAGCGGAGCGGAGACGACGGAGGCGAAGTCGACCGCGTCGCGGCCGGGAAGCGGCGGGGACGGTGAGCGGTTCACCAGCGAGAAGTGGGCCTCCCGGTACGGGGTCTGCCCGAGGTCGTCGCGTGTTCCCGCGATGGCGGTCGCGCGTGACTGCGCCGCCTCGGTGAGCGCCCGGCACAGGGCTATGCCGGCGTCCAGATGGGTCCCGACGCCTCCGAAGGGCACCGGGAACATCGAACTGGTGATCACGGCGTCGAAGGTGGGGATGCCGAAGGGGCTGGGCAGGAAACGCGCCGTGACGTGTATCCCCGCCGACGTCAGGCGTTCCAGGAGCATGCGGGCAGTGGGGTCGTGCACGGTGGACAGATCGAGCGGCCGGCCCGTGCCGTGCCGCCTGGCGCGGGCGGCGGCGTCCCGTTCCACGACCTCGTACAGACCGTGGAGCAGCGCTTCGTCCAGCACGTTGCCGCTGGCCAGGCCGTTGCTGGTGGCCCGGAAGGCGGCGGGCGTCCACCGGCCCGTGACGCACGAGTCGAGGTGTAGCAGGGAGGAGGGCAGGTACGACGTTCCCGCCCCGTCGATCCGGGCGGCCGGATACCAGCCGAAGCGGCAGTCGGGACCGACGAAATGGCGGGGGGCCAGGGGCAGCGCGTCGAGGGGGTAACCCAGTTCCCCCTCGATCTCCTCGACGGTGGCGGTGGTCACGGGCACGCGCGGATGCTCCGCGTGCCACAGCTCGACGGCCTCCATGGCGGCGGAGACCCTCGCCAGCATGGCGGTGGCGCCCTTGCCCTGGGACACCGACAGCGTCCGGGCGTTGGGCCGCACGGCCTGGAAAACGGGTATGCCGATCTCGTCGAGCCAGGTGACGTCCGCGACCCGGGTGATGCCGCAGCGCGGAAGGATCGGCCGTATCCACTCCCATGTCTCCTCGGCGGGACGCACCCGGTGGGTGCCGACCGAGGTGACCTTGGCGGAGGCGGGTGGGGCAGAAGGTCCGGTCGGCGCCAGGGACCGCCCATGCATCTCGATACTCCGTACTTCGTCGCGGTGAACGGGGCGGGGTGACCTGAACGGCGGGCCGAGCCCGTCCGGGCCCCGTGGTGAGGGCCCGGACGGGGTGTCGGGTGGTCGGCGGCCGCCGGACTACTCGTCGCCGGGGGCGTAGTCCTCGGTCGCGAGGTACGCCGAGGCCGCGTGCACCATCTGCTCGTCGGCGCCCTGGAAGACTTCGTCCAGCTCACCGGGTGTGGGGATGACCAGCGTGTTGCTCATGCCATTCTCCTTTCTTCTCATGCGGCATGGAATCCGCCACCGCCGTCCGTGACCGGTGGACCACGGTGGACGATTTACGGCTCGTGGGGAGCACTCGTGGAAGGCCGCAGGGGCCGAAACACCGAGTGGTTCCCGGGGCGAGCGCGGTGGATGGAGGAACTGTGGCCATCGACGCGCTTTCGTCATCGCTTCGAGTGTCCGAGGATCCCCTTTTCCGTTCCAGTTCATCGTCGGCCGAGCGGGACCGGCATCGGCCGTGCACCGGCATTGGTCACGGACCGATCCGCTCGTAAATCGATCCTGCCCCGGAGGAACCTGGGAAAGCCAGGAATCGGTGATGACAACAGGCGCCCGATCCATATACTTCCGTGCATGGACAGGCGGATGCGGCACGGTGCGGGGGATGGTGAAAGGGCGCCGGCGGCCGGGCCGGAGCCGACCGTTCACCAGCTCCGGCTGCTGATGGCCGTGGCCCAGGAACTGCACTTCGGCCGCGCCGCCGCCCGGCTCCACATGACCCAGCCCGCGCTCAGCCGGCAGATCCGCACGCTGGAACATCACCTGGGCGTGCGGCTGTTCGACCGCACGAGCCGGGTCGTCGAACCGACGGCCGCGTGCCGCGCGTTGCTCGCGGAGGCCGAGGTCGTGGTCGCGGCGATGGACCGGCTGGTGCGGACCGCCCGCGGCCACAGCCGCGAACTCGGCGGTCACCTGATCGTCGGCACGATCGGGGCCGAGGCGTCGATGCCGCACGCCCAGGCCATCCTGCGGGAGCTGCGCAGGCGCCATCCGCGGATCACCGTGGAGCTGCGGAACCTGAACTTCGCCGATCACATGAACCGGCTGCTGGACGGCGAGGTGGACGTGGCCCTGTTCCGGCCGCCCGCCCCGCCCGGCATCCAGATGCTGGAGATCTGCACCGAGGCTCGCCTGGCCTGCCTTTCCGCCACCGACCCGCTGGCGGACCGGCCGCGGATCCGGCTGGCCGACCTGGCCGACCGCCCCGTGGTGGCCGTGCCGCCGCACGTGCCCCGGATGTGGTGGGACTTCTGGGTGGTCAACCCCCGGCCCGACGGCTCGGCCGTCCGTCCCGGGCCCGTCGTGACGGACATGGAGGGCCTGCTGTACGTGGTCGCCGAGGGCACGGCGATAGCGTTCGTGCCCGCGGCCGCCCGCCGCTTCTTCGACCGCCCCGGTGTGGTCTACGTCGAGGTCACCGACCTGCCGCCCTGCTCATCCGCACTGGCCTGGACCACCGCCAGACGCGACCATCCCATGGTGAACGCGATCCGGGCCGTCGCCGGCGATTATGTCGCCGCACGGACCACCAGGCCGATCCGACGCTCCACCCGAACCCGGGGATGAAGCAGCAGCCCGGTCTGCGGCAAGTGAAGAGGGCCGCGCAGCGCATGACATATGCGATCCTGGACGGCATCCTCACTCCAATCAACCGGTCGTCCGGAGCCGGCGACCGGCCGTACCGCTCGGGAAACACCATCGGCACGGGGCGGACATTCAGTTGCTTTGACGAGGCCCGCCCGCCCTGGAATCGAAGGCCGCCCGGCTCTTCACGTCGGTTACGATCCGATTTGCATAAACCTTTTGCTCCCAGGCCCCAGGAGGTCGACCTCCGGATGAGTGCGCTGTCCCCCCACGAGCAGAAACTCCAGAGCGCTTACAACGCCTTCTACGCCGCACGGGCGTCCTCGGACCTTCCCTCTCGGATCTACGCCGAGGCACTGGGCGACGCCTACCCCGTCGAGGTCGCGGCGGCCGGCGCCTGCGACTGGAACCTGCTGGGCACGCTGGTGAGCAGGCTGCGGTTGCGCCCCGGCCAGGTCCTCGTCGATCTCGGCTGCGGCACCGGCGGCGTGGGCCTGTGGCTGGCCCGCGCCCTCGCCGTCGAACTGGTCGGCGTCGACCTCTCCTCCACCGCCGTCGAACTCGCCCAGGCGCGTCGTTCCCGCTTCGTGCCGCCCGAGCGCGCCCGGTTCCAGGTGGGCACGGTACGGTCCACCGGCCTGCCCGACCGCTGTGCGGACGGCGTCGTCTTCGTGGACGTGCCGGGCGGCGGCGCCGACTGGACCGCCGCGTTGGGCGAGATCCACCGCATCCTCACGCCCGGCGGCCGCGCGGTCCTCACCCGCTCCGTGCGCCGCGACTCCGGGCCGGTGTGGAGACGGCAGGCCGAGGCGGCCGGGTTCGAGATCGAGCACGTCGACGAGCGGCCCGACGAACCTGAGATCTGGCGCGGCCTTTACCGGCTGTGGCTGGCCCGCGAAACCGATCTACGCCGTGAACTCGGCGACGCCCAGACGGACTCCCTGCTCCACGAGGCGAACCACGTACTGCCCCTCCTCGACGCCTACCACGCGTTCGTGGCGACCCTGCGCCGCCCCCGGCACCGATCTCCATGAGCCGAGCACCAGGCGACCCGCGATGACAGGAGCGAAGGCCGGGGCATCGAGCAGACGGCACGACGCCACCGCATCCCGCCGAGAAGATGCGGGCCACACCGGGGCGATGAGAGCGATCACGATCCGGATTCGGTACGCCCCGCCTCGGGAGTCCTGGCCGCCCGGGGCTCGCCGTCCGCCCTGTGGGAACCCTTCTGGGGCCGGGCCGTCGTCCCCCTCTGAAGTCTCACCCAGGCGGCGAAGTCCTCGATCCCGTCGATGACCGCTTCGAAGCGAAGGGAGTGGAAGAGGTCGAAGGCGTGGTGGCCTCCGCGCAGTTCGGCGTAGCCGACGGGGTCGGCGGAGGCGAGGCGTAGCCGGTCGGCGAATTGCCGAGCGGCCGACACGGGCGTCAGCGTGTCCTTGTCACCGTGCGCCAAGAAGAACGGCGGCGCGTCGGCCGCGATGTGGGACAGCGGTGAGGACTCGGGTCCTTGCCCGTAGTAGGCGCCGTAGTAGGTGTTCAGGCAGATGGCGGCGGTGACCGAGGTGTCCGCGTCCTCGAAGCCCGGCTGCAGGCCGGGGTCGCCCTGGGTCAGCGCGGCCAGCGCCGCCATGTGCCCGCCCGCCGAACTGCCCGCCACGAACAGCGTCGCCGGATCGGCCCCGTACTCGTGGGCGTGCTCCCGCACCCAGGCGATCACCTTCTTGAGGTCGATCAGGTGCTCTGGGTGCTGGACGTCTGGCCGCAGCCGGTAGTTCGCGCTGACGCACACCCAGCCATGGCTCGCCAACCGGTAGAGCAGCGGAAGTGACTGGCTGTTCTTGCGCCCCCGTGAGTAACCGCCTCCGTGCATGTGGATGAGCACGGGCGCGCCCGTCGGCCGGGAGCGGTGGCGGTAGACGTCGAGGAGGTTCCGGCGGCCCGCGTCGCCGTACCGTACGTTGGGCACGCGCTCGACGTCACGGCGACGCCGAACGAACGGCCAGAGGACGACGCGGGCCAACGGAGCGCGGCGACGCGGCCTCGCCGCGAGGTCGGCGTCGATGGCGGTACGCCACCCGGCCCCGAGCCCTTCGGCCATCGCACGTTCGACGCTCGCCCTGTCCCGCAGTCCGCGCCAGGCGACGACCGCGAGCCCGGACGCCGTGACGACGGCGAGCCCGAGGGTCGCCCAACCGCCCGGCGCGGCGATGTCACTTTGAGCGAACGCCACCGACGTCCAGATCAGCAGCCAGAGGAAGGCCGTGAACGGCAGTTCGTTGACGACGAGGCCGAGGTGGTAGCTCACGTCGGCGAGCGGCCGCGGCCGCCGCACGGGCGCCAACGCGAACAACGTGCCGAGCACGACGAACGCCACGGTGACCGAATAACCGACGGGCACGGGACCTCCACACAGTTGGGATACCACACCTGTGGTACCACAGTTGAGGTAGTATCGCCAGGCGTGAACCAGGAGCGACGAGACTCCCTGCGGGACGCGGCCATCGAGGTGCTGGCGGAGGCGGGCGGGCGAGGCCTGACCCACCGGGCCGTGGACGCCGCCGCGGGGGTGCCGCCGGGCACCACCAAGAACTACTTTCCGACCAGGGACGCCTTGTTGCGGGCGGTCGCCGAACGGTGCGTCGAGCTGTACCACCAGGTCCCCACCCCGCCGCCCACCGACCGGGAGAGCCTGGCGGCCATGCTCCGCGCGCTCCTGGAGAACGTCGCCGGGCCGGGCCGCCACCGCGTGCTGGCGATTTCGGAGCTTCAGTCCGAGGCGGCCCGCAAGCCATGGCTGGGGGCGATCCTCGACCGGGTCACGGCCGCCGACTTCGCCGACTTCGAGCACGCCCAGCGCGCCGCCGGGCTACCGGTCACCCCGCACCGCGCCGCCATCCTGACGCTGGCCCTGCACGCCGCCCTCTCCCATCTGCTGGCCGGAGGCCCCGACACCCTGGCCGCGACCGGGCTCGACGACCTCGACGAATTCGTCCACCGTCTTCTCGAGACGATCTACGGCCCACCCGCCCCAGGGCAGAACTGACGCCCCGCTCGCGGCACGCTGTGCATCGGCGGACCCTTGGTCCAGCCGGAGAAACGCCGTCGGCAGCGTCGCCGCTGCCCTACATCCGCACCTGCTGGTGGTGCGCGAGCAGGCGGGTGAGCAGGCGGGTCAAGGTCTGCCTGTCCTCGGCCGAAAGCGGTCCGAGCAGGTCGTCCTGCACCTTGTCGAGTGCTCGGTCCATGCGCCGCAGCTGCCGAGCACCTGCCGTGGTGAGGGTCACGATGTTGCGCCTTCGGTCATCGGGGTCCGGCGTCCGCTCGACGAAACCCTGCGCGGCCAGTTCGTTGATCGCCGCCACCACGTCGCTGCGGTCCATGTTGCACCGGCGGCCGAGCTCGGCCTGGCTGGCCGCCCCGAACTCGTCCAGCGCGGCCAGGATGCGGTAGTGGTACCCGCGCGCGCCCACCTCGCCGAAGCCGTCGGAGGCCAACCGGTGGGCGTGCACCGCCATCTGGGTGAGCAGCCAGCTCGGCTTCGCGGTCAGGCGTGCGGGGATCTGTTCCACGGCAGCCACCCTACATCGTTGGCGCAGCCAATGAATCCATGTATGGTTGGCTACGCCAATGTTGGCGTTACCAACGAATGAGAGGTGTCATGTCCACGGACACGCTGATCGCTGACCGCATCGAGATCGCCGACCTGTTCACCCGCTTCGCGCTCCTGCTCGACGAGAAGCGGTGGGAGGACGCCGGCACCGTGTTCACCGACGACGTGGCGGTGTACTCGCCGCGCGGGGGCGAACTCCACGGCATCGACAAGGTCGTCGGCTTCATGCGACAGGGCGAGGTCGAGGGGCGGCACGCCCAGCACACGACCACCGACCTGCTGGTGGACGTCGACGGCGACCAGGCGGCCGCCTCGGCGAACTCGCTCGTGCACTACTACCGCGACGGCCAGGCGCCCCACTTCACAGGTGGCCTGCGACTGGCCGGCACCGCAGTGCGGACGCCGGCGGGCTGGCGACTCCGCGAGGTGCGGATCACGCCCGCCTGGACACGCGAGAACTGACCTCTTTCCCGGGAGGCAGGGGAGCAGGGGACCGCGTCGTCACGCCGCTCCGCCCGGCCCCGCGGCAACCGACCATGCGGCAGGGGTTCAGTGCCGGAGGTGGTAGTCGGCGGGGTTCAGACGACGGGTGCGGCGGCGGTAGCCGGTCATGAAGCCGGGCCAGTTGTTGGTGTTGCGGTGGTCGGCGTCCAGGTACCAGCTGTCGCAGCCGCCCTGGTTCCAGACGGAGGTGGACAGGCGGCGCTGGGTGGCGGCGTCGAAGCGGTCGAGCACGTCCTGGCGGACGTCCATCGTGGTGATGCCCTCGGCGAGCAGGCGGGCGGCCTGGACGATGTAGGCGGTCTGGCTTTCCAGCATGTGGACGATGGAGCCGGAGCCCACATTGGTGTTGGGGCCGTACATCAGGAAGAAGTTGGGGAAGCCGGAGACGGCCATGCCCAGGTAGGCGCGGGCGCCGTCCTTCCAGGCGGCGTTGAGCTCGGTGCCGTGCGGGCCGGTGACGCGCATGGGGGCCACGAAGTCCTGTGAGCGGAAACCGGTGGCCCAGATGATCGTGTCGACGAGGTGGTGTTCGCCGTCGGCGGTGCGGACGCCGTCGGCGGTGATCTCGGTGATGGGGCTGTCGACGACGTGGACGTTGGGCCGGTTCAGGGTCTCGTAGTACTCGCTGGAGGTCAGGATCCGTTTGCAACCGGGCTCGTAGCGAGGGGTGAGGCGGTCCCGCAACTGCGGGTCCCGCACCGAGCGGAGGGCGTGGCGGCACATCAGCCGGACGGGCGCCGACAGCAGGAGGCGGCCGCGCGGGGAGACCAGGGCGGGGTTGAGCACCAGCTCGAACCACAGGAAGATCCCCAGCCGTGCCAGCTTCTGCACGACGGGGACGCGCCGGTTGAGGGTGTGCCGCCAGCGGGGGTAGACGCGGTCGGGTTTGCGGCTGATCCAGTGCACCTCGATCTGGAAGATGGTCAGGGACTCGGCGTCGGGGGCGATGCGGGGGACGAACTGGATGGCGCTGGCGCCGTTGCCGACCACCGCGATGCGGGCGCCGGTCAGGTCGTGTCCGTGGTCCCATCGCGCCGAGTGGAACATCGCGCCGGTGAACGAGTCCATGCCGGGCAGCCGGGGCACGGCGGGGTTGCTGAGCTGCCCGCAGGCGGCGACCAGCAGGTCGTACTCCAGGCGCTCGCCGTCGCCGGTCCGCACCCGCCACCGGCCGCGGGCCGCGTCGAACTCGGCGTCGGTGATCTCGGTGCGCAGCCGCAGGTGCGGGGTCAGCCCGTACTCGGCCGTGCAGTGCCGCAGGTAGTCCAGGATCTCGGGCTGTTCGGCGAACCGGCGGGTCCAGTCGGGCTTGGGTTCGAACGAGTAGGAGTACAGGTGCGAGGGGGCGTCGCAGGCGGCGCCGGGATAGGTGTTGTCGCGCCAGACGCCCCCGACGCCGTCGGCTTTGTCGAAGATGGTGATGTCGGTGAAGCCGGCCTGTTTCAGGCCGATGGCCAGGCCGATGCCGCTGAACCCGGCTCCGACGACGGCGATCGACAGGTCCCTGCGTCCCATGCGCGGCTCCCTCGGGGGTGGGGTGACGGGCGGCGGTGTCCCGGCGACCACCGATTACCGACACCTATGTCGGTTAGGGTGACGCCAACCGGAGGAGGGAGTCAAGACGATGGGCGAGACCGCGCCGAAGTCGCGGATGCGGGCGCCGGCCCGCCGGGCGACGATCACCGCCGCGGCACTGAAGATCTTCGCCGACAAGGGCTACCACGCCGCTTCGCTCGGCGAGATCGCGACCGCGGCCGGGGTGGCGCGGACCGTGCTGTACGACCACTTCCCGTCCAAGCGGGTGCTGCTGCTGGCGGTGATGCAGGAGCAGAACGCCGAGCTGGTGGAGTACGTCGGATCCCGCATCACCGGCTCGGGATCCCCGCAGGAGCGGATGCGGTCCACGATCGACGCCTACTTCAGCTTCGCCGAAAGCCGCCCGGAGGCCCGCAAGCTGCTGTTCGACCGCACCGACGAGGACGATCCGGAGATCCGCACCGTCCGCCAGGGCATCCGCGAGTCCCGCACCCGGACGGTCACCGCGCTGCTGGCCGGCGACATCCGCTCGGTCGGGGCGGATCCGGGCGAGCCGATCGCCGAGGCGATGGTCGAGCTGATCATCGCCGGCCTGGACGGTGTGGCGCAGTGGTGGGAGCGGCACCCCCAGGTGCCCCGGGCGGTGCTGGTCGAGGGGGCGATGCGGCTGCTGTGGAACGGTCTGGGCAACCCCCCGTGACCGCCGTCGCGCGCCGAGAACCGGCCGCCGCGGGGCTTGACGCCCCCGGCGGCCTTCCTCATAGTGGGGACCCACCCCGATAACCGACATCAGTGTCGGTTAACCACCCCCTGTGAGGAGTGCGCCGTGGACGACAGGACACCGTCGCAGCACGGATCGACCGAGGGACCGGGCGGGATCGGCCGCCGCAAGTTCGTCACCGGGGCGCTGGCGGCGGCCGGCGCGGCCACCGTGGCCGGGGCGATCGGCCCGGACCGGACCGCCTCGGCGGCGGCGACCCGGCGGGCGGCGCCGGGCCGCCGCGTGGCGGTGTTCGGCGGCGGGATGGGCGGCCTGACCGTCGCCCACGAGCTGGCCGAACGCGGCTTCCAGGTGACCGTGTACGAGCGCAAGGCCTGGGGCGGCAAATGCCGGAGCATGCCGGTGCCGGGCACCGGGTCCGGCGGGCGCCAGGACCTGCCGGCCGAGCACGGCTTCCGCTTCTTCCCCGGCTTCTACCAGAACCTCCCGGACACGATGAAGCGCATCCCGCTGCCCGGCGGGGGGACCGCCTACGACAACTTCGTGGCCGGTGAGGAGGTCGCCGCGTTCTACAACGGCCGCAAGTACACCCTGCCCGCGGCCGGCAGCATCATCGGCACGCTCAGCCCCGACTCGATCCTGGCGTTCCTGCGCACCGCCTTCGGGGTCTTCACCACCGTCCCCGCCGACGAGGTCGCGTTCTTCCTGCAGAAGATGATCGCCTTCGTGGCCAGCGGACCCCAGCGGCGGCTCAGGCAGTGGGAGAACATGAGCTTCGCCGAGTTCGTCCGCGTGGAGGGCAAGTCGAGGGCCTACCGGGAGATGCTGGTCGACATGTTCACCAGCACGCTGGTGGCGGCCAAGCCCGACAAGGCCAACGCCCACACCATGGGCCTCATGGCCGAGGCGTGGGTCTACAGCACCCTGGGCCTGGGCGGCTACGAGGAGCCCGACCGGCTGCTCAACGCCCCCACCAACGAGGCGCTCATCGACCCCTGGATCGCCCACCTGCGTTCGCTCGGCGTCCGGTTCGTCGGGGACGCCGCCCTCACCCGCCTGTCGGTCGCCGGCGGGCGGATCAGCGGCGCCCAGGTCACCGGTGCGGGCGGCACCACCGCCGTCGAGGCCGACCACTACGTGCTGGCCGTCCCGGTCGAACGCGCCGTCCCGCTGCTCAACGACGACATCCTGGCCATCGACCCCGGCCTGCGGTCGCTGCGGAACCTGGCCGTCGACTGGATGAACGGCATCATGATCTACCTGCGACGGCCCCTCCACCTGGCCGAGGGCCACGTCGCCTACGCCGGGCAGCCCTGGGCGCTGACCTCGATCAACCAGGCCCAGTTCTGGAAGAAGAACTTCGGCACCACCTACGGCGACGGCGAGGTCAACGACTGCCTGTCCATCGACATCTCCGCCTGGGACAGGCCCGGCATCCTCTACGGCAAGCCCGCCCGCGACTGCACCCACGAGCAGATCTTCAACGAGGTCGTCGCCCAGCTCCGCCGCGCCATCCCGTTCGGGAGCCTGCGGCTGACCGACGCCAACATCCACTCCTACTTCATCGACCCCGCCATCACCGGCAACGGCACCCCCCAGGTCGCCAACGACGAGCCCCTGCTGATCAACTCGCCCGGCTCCTGGTACCACCGTCCCGAGGCCGCCACCAGGGTGCCCAACCTGTACCTGGCCTCCGACTACGTCAAGGCGGGCATCAACCTGGCCACCATGGAGGGCGCCAACGAGGCCGGCCGCAAGGCCGCCAACGCCGTCCTGGAGGCGTCCGGCGTCGGCGGCACCCCCGCCAAGCTGGTCGACCTGTGGCAGCCCGAGGTCTTCAACGGCATCTTCGCCAACGACGACGCCCGCTTCGCCGCCGGCCAGCCCAACGTCTTCGACATCTGGGACCCCCACCGGCCCTGAGCACGCCGGGCCGCCGCGTTCATCTCCACCTCCATGAAGGCCGCCGCTCGCGGCCGGTGGTCGACGTGCCCGAGACCACCGGCCGCGAACGGCCCGGAAGGCTTGGTCATGCCGACTGCCTACGAGCGCACCCGGCACGGACCTGAACACGTCGACAGGCTGCGACGGACCGCTGCGGACGAAGTGGCCCGGACGGGCGCCGAAAGCAACGGCGAGAACCGGTGCTGGTGCGCCGGTCCCGGTGATGCGCACCGGCGCGAGCTCATCGAGTTGCTCCTGGGCTCCCCGTACGACCCGGACCGGCTTCGCAAGGCCGCCGTCCGGGCCGGCTGGCAGGTCCCCAGAACGCTCGCGGTCGTGGCGCTGTGCCGGTGGCCGGTGCCGGCACGCCGGTTCCTGCCTTCGGACGTCCTCACCGGCCTCCACCAGGGCCTGCCCTGCCTGGTCTTCCCCGATCCGGAGGGTCCGGGCCGCAGGTCCACGCTCCATGCGCTGCTCGCCGACGACCCGGGCGTCGTCGGCCCCACGGTCGAGCTCCGCCGTGCGGGCTCGTCCTGGCGGCTGGCCCGTCGTGGCCTGGAACTGCTGCCCGCCGACCTGCTGGCCCGACATGCCGTGGTGCACGTGACCGATCACATGCGGGACCTGCTCCTGTTGCAGGACCCCGAGCTCTCCCGGGAACTGGCCGCCCGGAAGCTGGCCCCTCTCCAGCGGCTCCGCCCTGCCCGGCGCGCCAGCCTGGCCGAGACGCTGCTGGCCTACCTCGAATGCGGACGCAACGCCGTCGCCATCGCCGCGCGCCTGCACGTCCACCCGCAGACGGTCCGGCACCGCATGCGCCAGATCACCCACCTGTTCGGCGCCGGCATCGACGACCCCGCCCAAACCCTGGACTACCTGATCGCGCTGCACGCCTCGCGGCTGCTGCCCGACGACCGCTCCGCCCATTACCGCCGCGCCCGGCCGGACGATACCGCCCGGCACGCCCCGCTCGGCGGGCTCCCACGGCAACAGGTGGGCGTCACCGGTGGCAGCCGCCATCGACCGCCGAGGAAGAAACAACGAAAGGTCACAACACATGAGTCATGAACAGCGCCTGGCGCACCCCCAGTGGATGACCCGACGCCCCTGGAAGACGACCCTGCGGCTGGCACCTGGAGACATCCGGGCGACACCGTCGCAGCTTTCGGTGTTCCGCTCGTTCGCCCGTGCCGGTGATCCACCGGCCGACGCGGTGGTGGAGATGATGGCCCGGCTTCCGGGCGGAACGGGCCGCCGCCTGTTCGAGCAGGCCCTGGAGAAGGGGATCGACGCCCTTGAGGATCCGCCGCGCGAGCTGGTGGAGTTCTTCGCTCATGTGGACGCCGTCCCGTACTGGGTGGATCCGGACCTGCTGGATCGCGGTGCCCGGGTGGTGGGCAGGACCGGGCTGCTGGGACTGACGATGGTGATGCCGTGCGCCTCTCTTTATGGGGGCTACCTGGCCTCCCGCGCCAACAAGACCCTGATGCGCACCGGCTACCTGGACACCATGGCGCCACGCCGCCTGGCCGAGACCGCCGGCTGGTGGGTGGACGTCACCACTCCCGGCGCCCTGGGCCGCTTCGAAGCCGGATTCAAGGGCACCCTGCGGGTCCGGCTCATGCACGCCCAGGTGCGCGCCGCGATGAACCGCCGCGACGACTGGGACCACGACGCCTGGGACGCGCCCGTCAACCAGATCCAGCTCGCCGGGACCCTCCTGTTGTTCTCCCACGTCATGCTGCTCGGCTCACGTGCCCTGGGGTTCCAGTTCTCCGCCGCCGACCGGGCCGCCGTCCGGCACCTGTGGCGCTACGTCGGACATCTCATGGGCGTCGACCTCGGCCTGCTCCCGGCCACGGCGGCCGACGCCTGGCGGCTGTACTGGCTGGAGGCCGCCACCGAGTTCCTTCCCGATGAGGACTCCCGGCGGCTGGGCCGCGCGCTGATGAACGCCGCCGCACCACTTCTGCTGACACCCCGCTGGAAGAACTCGGCCCTGGCCCGCCACGCCCTGACCAACTACCTGTTCGCCTACAGCCGCCTGATCCTCGGCAGGCGCAACGCCGACTTCCTCGGCGCGCCCGACAACAGGCTCTACCAGGCCGCCGTCCTCGGCACCGCCGCCGCCGTCTTCGCCGCGGAAAGCGCCCGCCGCGTCATCCCCGGAGCCACCGGACTGTGCGAACGCCTCGGCCAACGACAGCGCACCACCATGGTCCGCCGCCTGATCCGCGAACAGCAGGGCGACCGCTCCCACAGCCGCTACGACACCCGGGACCACCCCCGCCTCACGGCGGTCCGCCCCTGACACATCCCGGTCCTGACGACCTCGACCACATCGCGCCCGCGCCGGTGCTGTCCGACTCCTTCGGCTTCGGCGGTCACAACGCCGCCCTGGCCATCACCCCGCCGGCGCGTCATGAACGGTCCACGGCCTGGCCGAGAACGCGGTGGAGGACGCCTGTCGTTCCCTCCCGGCGCACAGGATCCGAGGTCGCAGGCTCGCCCCCGATACTCGCCGCTGGTCACGACTTCACGGTGCGTGCGGCGCCAGTAGCAGGGCGGTGGCGTGGTCGACGACGGCGTCCAGATCGTCGCCGAGGCCGCCGGCCAGCCATTGCTGGGCGAGTTCCACCATCGCGCCGGTGAACATCGCGGCGCCCACCCGTGCCAGGTGCGGATCGGCCGCGGGGCGCGTCCGGGTCTCCTGGTGCAGGACGGCGTCCATCAGCGCGGTCTGGGCGGCCTGCCTGCGGGCGGCCAGCACGGGATTGGCGCGGGCCTCGGTGAACAGCACCCGGCCCCGGCGCGGATCGGCCGAGCCGAAGTCCAGCACGGTGCGGATGCCGGCCCGGATCCGTTCCGCCAGGTCGTCACCGGCCGCCTCCAGGGCCGCCAGAAGCCGCTCGGCCAGCTCGGACGCGACCTTGTCGTAGACCGCGCCGAGGAGCTGGTCGGTGTCGGTGAAGCTCTCGTAGAAGTAGCGGGCGTTCAGGTTGCAGGCCCGGCACACCGCGCGTACCGACACCCCCGCCTCGCCCTGCGTGCCGAACAGTTCGAACGCCGCCTCGACCAACTGGGCACGGCGCTCGCTGCGCCGGGCGGCCAGCGGCACACCGGCCCACCGGGTCGCCGCCGTCTCCGTGTCGTTCGCCACCGTCCCACCCTAGCGGTCCCAACTCTGGCTACACCTGTGACCAGAATTGCCGTACTCTGGATACACCTGTAGCCAGAGTTGGGAGCCGGCATGATCCCCCTGCCTCACCACAAGCTCGCCCGGCACCTCGCCGAACGGTTCGACCGTTACTTCGACACCCAGGTGCGATCCCGCTTCTTCAAGGGACTCGACTTCGCCGGCCCCGAGGGCGATCCGGGCTGGTTCGGCCCCGGCAGCGCGGTGTGGTACGTGCACTCCCACACCCCGATCCTGTCCTTCGGGCTGGCGTGCGCGGCCTACCTGGAAGGGCTGGACCCCAGCATCTACTGGATGGGCGTCGACCACTCCCGGATCACCGCCAGGGACGCCGACGGGCGCCCCACCGGCGAGTTCGACCCCGAAGGGGCCGCCGTGCGCTTCGGGCACTCCCTGTCGTTCTTCATCGGCACCGCCTACGGCTCCACCGAGACCGCCGAACGCCTCGCCCGGACCGTGCGCGCCATGCACCACACCGTCAAGGGCACCCGCCCCGACGGCCTCGCCTACGACGCCGACGACCCCGACTGGCTGCGCTGGAACTACGCCACCGTCGTGTGGGGCCTGGCCACCGCCCACGAGCGCTACCACCCCCGCCCGCTGCGCGGAAAGGCCCTGGACCGCTACTACGGCGAGTTCGTCCGCGTCGGTCACGCCCTCGGCGGCACCGACCTTCCCGCCACCAAGGCCGAAACCCTCGAATGCCTCAAGGCGTACCTGCCCCGCCTGGCCGTCGCCCCCGGCAAGGCCGCCCGCACCGGCCCCAACCTCCGCGACACCCCCACCACCCTGCTGACGGGCCCGTTCATGGACTGGGCCATCCGCGACACCCTCCCGGACTGGGCCGCCCGCATGGTCATGCACCGGCCGCCCAACCCCGTCGAACTACGCGCCCGCCGCGCCGCCCTCTGGCTCGCCCTCAACGGCGCCCACGCCCTCACCGGCCCCCTCAAGGAATTCCGGCAGGCCCAGGCCAGAGTCGCCGCCGGTGTCACCAGTGCCCCCAGCGCACCCGCCTACGAACCCGGCACCGACCCGATCCGCAGCCGCCAGGAAGCCGAAGCCCTGGCCTGAACCGCAAGAGCGCCTCTCCGCTCCGGGCGGCTCGACGCAGAAAGGTGCCGCCAGCCGGCCGGACTCGTCCTGGGCCGGGTGCCTTCTCGTGGACGGTGGGGGAGAGGCAGGTCCATTCGGGTAGGAGCCCAGCGCCTTGACTGCGGCCTGCACGGCCACCGGCGCCGGCACCCTGTGCGCCGCGCTGGATCGGCTCACCCGGGACGGGCTCGTCGCGACCGAGCGCGAGGAGGCCGTGGAGGGCCGGTTGCGCCGCTACTACGCGATCAGCGACGAAGGAAGGCGCAGGCTGGCCGCCGAGGTCGCCGCCGCGCGCCTTCGCCTGGCGGGAGGGACGGCGTGACCGAGCTGAGCGACCGGTATCGGCGGCTGCTGCGGTGGTATCCGCGTGACCACCGTGGCGACCACGAGGAGGAGATGCTGGACGTGCTGCTGGCGGCGGCCCGGCCGGGACGGACGCGACCCACTCTCCAGGAGGCCGTCGATCTCGTCCGCGGCGGGCTCCGGAACCGGGCGGTGTGGTACTGGAGGGCTACCTTGCCCTTGCCGGTGCGGCACAGGTCGACATCGGGCAGTGGTGGGCTTCCACGCGCGTGAAGTCGTCGCTCACCCTGAGGTCGTTTCATGTGGGTGTTTCACATGGCCGTTCATATGCAGCGACCCATGAAACAATATTCGTCCTGGACGGACGCGGCTGGATGGCGTGTTTCATAGGCGGTCACCTAGGAAACACGGCTCGGCGAGGCGCGTTCCCGTGAAACGATTCCACCGGCTCCTTGTGGCGGGTAGAGGGGTGCCTTAGTACGCCAGCTGCAGATCGTGATCTTGCTGGTGGGGCCCGGCTGTGGGCACGGGTCCGGCCACCGTCGATCATCGTGACTTGTGTGGAGTAACGATGAGATGGTGGCCGCGGGTGGAGTGCTAGGCACCTGGCTGCCGTATGGCGACGCCATCGGTGAGATGGGATGATCGCCGGAGGCCGTTCGAGTGGTAGGGGGCCGTCGTGATCGAGATGCTGGTCGGAGCGCTGATTTTCGGGACGGGGCTGGCGGTCGGTCGCCTGCTGCCCCGGCGCGAGCACAAGTCGAAGGCCGTCGAGACTGGGCCGTTGTGCCAGTGCGGGCACGGTGCCTCGTTCCACGATGTCGAGGGACGCTGCCGGGCAGGCGTTGAACGCGCAAAGTGGAACAACGGCGCGTGGGTGGGAAATGAGTTGCTGCCCTGCGAATGCCAGAAGTACACCGGACCCGAGCCGCTGCCATCGTTCTACGCTCCGGAGCTGCCGGAGTAAGGACACAGATTGGTGCTCCAGCCAGTTCGTGATCTTGCTGGTGGGGCCCCGGGTGCGGGCACGGATACGGCCACCGTCGATCACCGTGACTTGTGGAGGGGTAACGATGAGACGGTGGCCGCGGATCACAGCATGGATCCCGCTCGCCGGCGGGAGTCGTTCGAGGTGGCCATGGGCCGTATCGAGGGACGGTTCGCCCGGGTCGAGCCACGGCGGAGGGTCGGCCGGCTGGTGCCGGGCATGCTGTCGGATCTGCCGCGGAAGAACTGCTGGACGATCGCCGAATGGGCCAGGGAGGCCGCACCGGCGAACTGGCCTACTACCGCTGCCACTCCACCGAGCCGGTGCCGCTGTCCACCCTGGTCCGGGTCGCCGGATCACGGTGGCGGGTGGAGGAGACCTTCCAGACCGAGAAGGGACTGCCCGGCCTGGACGAGCACCAGCTGCGCCGCCACCCCTCCTGGGCCCGCCGGGTCACCCTCGCCATGCTCGCCCACGCCTTCCTGGTCGTCGTCCGCGCAGCCGAACACGCCCGCCCTGCCTCCGTCGGTCTCATCCCGCTGACCTGCAATGAGATCCAGCACCTGCTTCATCACGCCCGTCAACGGACCCCTGTCCAACACCGCCGACCGACTCGGCTGCTCCGGGTGGAGACGACGCCATCAAGCCCGAGCACGCACCAGCCACTACCGGCGACAAGCAGCCACCCAGACACGAAGATCACGATCTACAGCCGGAGTATTAGCGGAACGGCCGACCAGGTGCCTGGTAATCCGCCAGTGGCTTCTGGGGTGCATGGGCCGGGCGGGCTCCGGTTCCGGTGCGGTGTTCACCAGCTGATTCTGGCCGCCACCGGCAGGTGGTCGCTGCCGGTGGCCGGCAGCACCCACGAGCTCTTCGGCTCCACGCCGCGGACCAGGATCTGGTCGATCCGCGCCATCGGGAACTTCGCCGGCCAGCTGAAGCCGAAGCCGTCCCCGGCCGCGTCCTGGGCCGAGCGCAGCCGCGAGGTGATGCCGGCGAACGCGCGGTCGTCCATGGTGCCGTTCAGGTCGCCGAGCAGCACCACCCGCTCGTTCTGCTCGGCGGCGACGGCCTTGCCGAGCGCCTGCGCGCCTCTGTCCCGGTGGGCCGTCCAAAAGCCCGCCTTGGGATTCACGCGTACGGATCCCAGGTGGGCCACATACACTGCCAGCGGCCCGTGATCCGTGGCCACCGTGGTGCGCAGCGCCCGGTTGTAGGTCATCTTGACGTGGGCCGGCTTGGTGGCCGCCAGCGGCCCGGCGTCCATCTGGATGTCGACCGGCCGGGTGTCCGACAGCGGCAGCTTGCTCCACAGCCCGACCGTGCCCTGCACCGTGTGGTACGGGTACGCCTTCGCCAGCTCCTTCTCGTACGTGCCCCGAGCCTGCTGGGTCAGCTCCTGCAGTGCCAGCACGTCCGCGCCGGAGGCGGCCAGGTCATGGGCGGTGCCGGCCGGGTCGGGGTTGGCGGCGCCGACGTTGTGGCTGACCACGGTGAGGTCGCCGCCCGGGTGGGACTTGTCGCTGAGCAGCCCGCCGAAGAGGTTCAGCCACACCACGACCGGCAGCAGCAGCGCGGCCACCGCCAAGGCCGAGCGGCGCCACAGCGCCCCGGCCAGCAGCACCGGGATGAACAGGCCGAACCACGGCAGGAGGGTCTCCACCAGGCTGCCGAGGTTCCCGATCCGGTTCGGGATCTGCGCGTGCAGCAGCATGATCAGCCCCAGCAGCAGCGCCAGCGCCGCGAGCACCGGGCCGCGCTTCCAGGGGCCCGGCGGGGCGCCAGCGCGGATCAGGCGGCGGATGTCCGCGCGCCAGGTCCCGGCGTCGGCATCCGCGCGGCCGGGGCCGCCCTGTTCGGTCTCCGCAGTGTCCACCTGTGTCATCGTTCGTCCTCGCTCACCGCCGGTCGCTGCCGGATCCTAGGGTCCTGTGGGTGGGGTCGGCATAAATGCGCAGGCAACGACGATCGATCGCATTGGTGCGCAGTTCGCAGTACCAGGGTTCGTTCCGGTGGATCCGGCACAGTCCGTACTCGGCACCATGCTGGGACAGCCACGCCGTCGCCACGGAGCGCCCGACGCCGACCGCCTCCCCCGACACATGAGGAGACGTCGCCGCGGTGACCACCCATCGGGCAGCCTCGCCTTCGAACCCATGCTCGGAGACCTCCCCGCGAAGAAGCTGATCTTGGTACTCCGGGGAACGCCAACCGCTGTTGACGCAGCACTCGACTCCGTCGTCCGCGGCGGCCGTCGCAGCCCGGCGGGTCGTTGTTCGTGCTGATGCTGGGTTTCGAGTCATGCCGCCAGTGAAAGCAACGCGGTGTTGCCAGCGCGTATGCGGTTTTCGATACGCCGACGATATGTGCCGACTCGTAGCCTTGAAGACACGCGTGTGTTGACTGCCCTGGCCGCTCTCGACGAGATCCGCAGCCGCCGTCGTACCGAAAGATGAATCAGGGCAATGGAACCGGACCGGTATCTGCCCCGGCCGCGGTCATGACCGGCGACGACGTGCGCCGTTGGCGGCAGTGGATGCGCGATCGCGACCGGGCAGCACCGCGGACGGTGCCGCCGGCCCGATGACCTGGGAGGCGCCCGTCACCTGAGCGGGGCTACTGTTCGCAGACCACCCCGTCTCCGTCCCGATCCTGGTACCAGCCGTACTCCGGATCAGTTCCACGGCGGTAGGGCCCGTAGCCGGCACGGTTGGCTTCTGCGCACGTGTCGAACATCGGGTCCGTCCGGGGCGCCGGTGGGGCGGGGCGCCGCGTCGGCCGCCTGGTCGTCGGCTTCGGCGACGGCTTCCGCGTCCGCGGCGGAGCGGGCCGGGTCGTTCTCGGGACCGCCGTGGTGGGCGCCGTCGTCGGCGTCTGCGTCTGTGTTGCGGTGGCGATGGGCGACGTCGTTGTGGGAAGCGGGGCTCGGGAGGCGGCCGTCGTCGTCTCCTCGGGCGGGGGCCCGGCCAACAGCCCGATGATGAGGATCGCGAAGAACAGCAGGATGAGGCTGCCGCATCCGATGCCGGTCGCGAGCAGGCATCCGTTTCCTCGCGCTTGCGGGTGCTGGGCCGATTGGTGCACGTGCTCTCTCCCCAGGGGTCAGAGGGATCCGGCATAGGACGTGCGGTCCAAGCCCTGGGTTGTCCTGCCGTTGAAGGGAGGCGAACGCCTGAAGATCGTTGCACCTTCAGACCCGAATCTTGATCTACAAGGTAAAGGTAGGTGCTCGTAACAAGGAGAAAACCCGCATCATGGCGACCGAATGTCAAGCCGACCAGCTCTCAAGGGCGGGAACGGGAGAGCCTCAGTTCGTAGCCGTGTTCCCGGCCAGCCGGATGAGCGGGCGGTCGCCGCTGATGGCGGCGTTCCACAGCCAGGGCTGGACGCGGTGGAGGTCGTCTTCTGCATCGGCGGCATGGATGGCCTGACGGAGGGCCAGGCGGAGGTGTTGCAGGCCCTGGAGACTGTGCGGGGCGTGGTCCAGTACACGCTGGCGGCCATCATGGGCGGTGGCGCGGGCCAGGGCGACCATCCACCACGACCGGCCACCGTTACGAGACAACCTTTAGAGATCGTGTGTCGCCACGTGAGAGCTGGACGGTTCCGGACTTGCGCGGGGGCGGGGCCTCGTAGCCTGGTGTGGCGGACGGGCTGGCGCTGCCGCCTGCCCGCATCGGCCCGTCGCGAGGCCCCGCGCGGGGTCCCCGCGCAAGGCGGGAACCGGTCAGCGGCACCCACGCTCAGCCCCCCAGGCGCTCGACCCCGTGGCGGCCTGCACGGTACGTGCACTGAGAGCGGCCCGGGACTGGTGCTGGTCTGCGGGCGAGCCGACCGGCTGTCGGCCGGTCTCCCGGTGGAGCGGCAGCGGAGGGCGGGAGCCGGCGCCGCGTCGGCCGCCCGTGCGGCCCGCTTGCCGGGCCGCCTTGAAGACGTACAGAAGTTCTCACGGACGCCGCTGCGCCCAACTGTGGGGCTATCGCTCCGTTCGGCTCATGATCCGATCACCACCACGCCGCGTCCGCACCGTCGGTGAGCAGGTGCCGGCACCCGCTAAAACAGTCGAGCGCTTCCACTGCTGCTGTTGCCGTTGCCGGCGAGCACATGCGGTTCATTTATTTAGTCAAGGGGAATCCGAAGACACTCGCCCAAGCAGGTACTCAAACTTCTGCGGGAACACCTTTATCCCGAATCGATGCGCGATCTCGGCGAGAGAGGTTTCGGAGATGTCGTAGAGATCGGCATCCCCAAGGTCGGGCAATCCCGTCAAAGATCTCGCATCTTCGTCAGAAAGGCCCGGGAGTCTGTGCTGTACGCAGAATTCTCCCGACTTCCGATCAAAACCTTCCAGCACCCATAGAATCACTGGCAATCTCCGAGTTCGTCCAGGCCGAGTCTCGTATCTCGACGCATGACAGCCTCGCGGTCCTGGTCCGCATCATGGAGCAGGCCGTCCGGGACGGCATCATCGACCGCAACCCGGCACGCATCACCGGCTGGCAACGGCAGTACAAGCAGGCCGAGGACGAGCTGGACGACCCGCGTTCCCTCGCCCTGCCGGACTGGGAAGCGCTCGTCACCCTCGCTGACGCCCTCGTCGCACGGTCCGCCGACCGCTATCCCGGCTGGGGTGATGTGGTCCTGTTCGCCGCCAGCACCGCCGCCCGCATCGGGGAGGCGTCCGGCGTCCGGGCCTGCGACATCGACCGCGACAGTTGGACCTGGACGGTTCGCCGGCAGACCACCCCCAGCCCCGGCGGCCTGGTCGACAAGGGCACCAAGGGCAAGCGCGCCCGCACCGTGCCGCTGATCGAGGAAATCCGCGGCCTGGTCGCCCGGCGGCTCGACGCGGTCGGCGACGATCCGGACGCACGGCTGTTCACCGGCCCGCGCGGCGGGCGGATCACCACGGCAGTGCTGCGCGATGCCACCCATTGGGATGAGGTGGTGACCCGGCTCGGGTACGAGCATCTGCGCCGCCATGATCTTCGGCACACCGGGCTGACGTGGATGGCCGACGCCGGAATCCCGGTGCACATCCTCCGGAAGATCGCCGGGCACGGTTCGCTGACCACCACGCAGCGCTACCTGCATCCGGACGCCCGCTTGATCACCGCCGCCGGCAAGGCTTTGAGTGACCATCTCAGCGCCCGTAGGTCCCCAGGTGGTCCCCGGCTCAAGGTCGTCTAGCCGGTCGGCCTGACAGAGCCCGGGAACGCGAAAGCCCCGTTGACCAGGCGATTCACCTAGATCAACGGGGCTCTTTCCGCGTCGGGATGGCGGGATTTGAACCCACGACCCCTTGACCCCCAGTCAAGTGCGCTACCAAGCTGCGCCACATCCCGGTGCCTGTCGCGGCAGGCGTGACTACCTTAGCGCAGTCGGAGGGCTGGTGCGTACCGGGTTTCGGCGGGGTGGGGTGTCCGGGGCGTGAGGGCCGGCAGGGAGGTTCGGGGGATGGGACGTGTGGTGGGGGTCGGTGCGCTGGTCGTCGTGCTCGGGGTCGGGGGATGTGCCTCGGAGGGGGCGGGGAGGGGACCGGGGGTGCAACCCTCGGCGCGGTCCTCGGGGGCGTCCGGGGGGACTTCCGGTGGTGCGGCGGGGCCGGAGGTGCGGGTGCCTGGGGGGACTCGGGCGGGGTTCGTGGTGTTCGACCGGGTGGCGGGGCGGGTGACCGTCAGCCGGGACGCGCATGGGACGGTGCGGTCGGCTTCGGTGGTGAAGGTGCTGATCGCCGTGGACTTCCTGGAGCGGCACCGGGTGGTTTCGGCGGGGGACCGGGGGCTGCTGCAGGGGATGCTGCGGTCCAGTGACGATCGGGCGGCGACCGTGTTGTGGAACCGGGGCGGGCGCGGGGCCGTCGTGTCGCGGATGGTGGAGCGGATCGGGCTGGAGGACACGGCGCCGCCGCCGGCGTCCAGGCCGGGGTACTGGGGGTACACGGCGCTCAGCGCGGCCGATGTGGTGACGGTCTACCGGTACGTGCTGGAGCGGGCCGACGCGCGGGTGCGGGGGTTCGTGCTGGGGGAGATGCGCAAGGCCACCCGGTGCGGCAGGGACGGGTTCGACCAGTACTTCGGGATTCCACGGGCGGTGCCCAGGCCGTGGGCGGTCAAGCAGGGGTGGTCGGGGTTCGGGCTCGTTCCGCGGGAGCCCTGCCGTCCGGCGCAGGGCAACGCCGTGTGGGTGCGGCCGGCCGCCGTGCGGGCGGCGCCGACGCTCGGGGTGGGGCGGCCGGTGCTGCACACCACCGGGATCGTGGGGGACGGAGACCGCTGGATCGTGGCGGTGTGGACGCTGTCGCCGCCCGGGACCCCGTTCGCCACGGCGGCGTCGCGGATCACCGCGCTGACCCGGCAGGTGCACCGGGCGGGGACCCGCTGACGGCGACGGGGCGCGGCGACCGGCGGGTCATGTTTCGCCGCTGTTGCTTGATTGTTATCGCTCGCAACAAATGTGTGCCCCGTCCCCTCTGGCGATGCTGGTCGCGGCGACATATGTTGCGGTGCACAACATTCGAACGGCGGGGCCGCGGACCCGGACCCCGCCGGGCGACGCGCGTTGCCGAACGTCCCGCAACCACCCCGCGGCCGCCATCCCGTGGCCGCTACGCAAGAAAGGACCCGTGCAGATGCGCAAGGGCTTCCTGGGTCTGGCCGCCCTCACCACGGCCGCCGCGCTCACCCTCACCGCCTGTGGCGACGACTCCGGCGGGGGCGACTCCGGCTCCGGCGAGGCCAAGGGCAAGGTCGGCGTGATCCTCCCCGACACCAAGTCCTCGGTCCGCTGGGAGAGCTTCGACCGGCCCTACCTGGAGCAGGCGTTCAAGGCCGCCGGCGTGCAGTACGACATCCAGAACGCCGAGGGCTCCACCCAGCGGTTCCAGACCATCGCCGACCAGATGCTCACCAGCGGCGTCACCGTGCTGATGATCACCGGCCTGGACTCCAACTCGGCCGCCGCGGTGACCCGCAAGGCCCAGCAGCAGGGCGTGCAGACCATCGACTACGACCGGCTGACGCTGGGCGGCGTGTCGAGCTACTACGTCTCGTTCGACAACGTCAAGGTCGGCGAGGAGCTCGGCAAGGGCCTGCAGAAGTGCCTGGGCGACAAGCAGGCCAACATCGTCTACCTGAACGGCTCCCCCACCGACAACAACGCCACCCTGTTCGCGCAGGGCGCCCACTCGGTGCTCGACAAGGTGCCCACCTACAAGAAGGTCGCCGAGCAGGCGGTCCCCAACTGGGACAACCAGCGCGCCGCCACCATCTTCGAGCAGATGTGGACCCAGCAGAACGGCGAGATCGACGGCGTGCTGGCCGCCAACGACGGCCTGGGCAACGCGGCGGTGTCCATCCTGAAGAAGAACAAGGCCGCCGGGAAGGTCCCCGTCACCGGCCAGGACGCCACCCTGCAGGGCCTGCAGAACGTGCTGGACGGCAGCCAGTGCATGACCGTCTACAAGCCCATCAAGCAGGAGGCCGACGCCGCGGCCAAGCTGGCGATCTCGCTGCTGAAGGGCGAGAAGCCGCAGACCAACGGCACCACCAAGGACACCCAGGCCAACCGTGACGTGCCCTCGGTCCTGCTGACCCCGATCGGGGTCTACAAGGAGAACGTCAAGCAGGTCGTCGACGACGGGTTCGTCAAGAAGGAAGAGCTCTGCGCGGGCGCCTACGCCGACAAGTGCAAGGAAGCCGGCATCCAGTAATGGCCGCCGCGGGACGCCCGTACCCCCGGGTGCGGGCGTCCCGCGCCGTCCGGAAGGAACGACGTGGCTGACGTAGCCAGTAAGGCAACCCCGGTGCTGCGGCTGGCCGGGGTCAACAAGAGCTTCGGCGCGGTCAAGGTCCTGCACGACGTGGACTTCGCGGTCTACCCGGGACAGGTGACCGCACTGGTCGGCGACAACGGGGCGGGCAAGTCCACCCTGATCAAGTGCATCGCCGGCATCCACCCGATCGACTCCGGCGAGTTCTTCTTCGAGGGCCGTCCGGTCAGCATCGGCACCCCCCGCGACGCCGCCGCGCTCGGCATCGAGGTCGTCTACCAGGACCTCGCGCTGGCCGACAACCTCGACATCGTGCAGAACATGTTCCTGGGGCGGGAACGCCGCCGGGGCCTGGTGCTGGACGAGGCGTCGATGGAGGAGTCGGCGCGGGAGACCCTCAGCAGGCTGTCGGTGCGCACCGTCAAGTCGGTGCGGCAGCTGGTGGCCAGCCTGTCCGGCGGGCAGCGGCAGACCGTCGCCATCGCCAAGGCGGTGCTGTGGGAGTCCAAGGTGGTGATCCTGGACGAGCCGACCGCCGCCCTCGGCGTCGCGCAGACCCGGCAGGTGCTGGACCTGGTGCGGCGGCTGGCCGACACCGGGCACGCCGTGGTGCTCATCTCGCACAACATGAACGACGTGTTCGAGGTGGCCGACCGGATCACCGCCCTGTACCTGGGCCGGGTGGCCGCCGACGTCGCGCGCGACGAGGTCACCTCGACCCAGGTGGTCGAGCTCATCACCGCCGGCCGGTCGGGCGACCTGGGCCTCGCCCCGACCACCGAGAGCATGTGAACGGGGCCCGTCATGTCAACACACGAGCTCAAGGAGGCCGCCGTGAAGGTGGCTGACGCGGACTTCGCCATGGACCGCCGCCGCGAGCAGACCATGGCCTCGGCGGCCCGCGACTACTGGGCGCGGGTCCGGGCCGGGGAGCTGGGGGCGCTGCCGTCGATCTTCGGCCTGGTCTCGCTGATCATCCTGTTCACCGCGCTGCGCCCGGAGACGTTCCTGTCCGAGCGCAACATCGCCAACCTGTTCGTGCAGGCGATGTCGGTGACGATCCTGGCGCTGGGCCTGGTGTTCGTGCTGCTGCTCGGCGAGATCGACCTGTCGGCCGGGGTGACCAGCGGGGTGTGCGCCGCGGTGATGGCCAAGCTGATGGTCGACGCCGGCCAGCCCTGGTACGTCACCGTGCTGGCCGCGCTGGTCACCGGGCTGGTCATCGGCGCCGCCATCGGGTTGCTGGTGGCGGTGGTGCGGATCCCCTCGTTCGTGGTGACCCTGGCGCTGTTCCTCGGCCTGCAGGGCATCACGCTGCGGCTGATCGGCGAGGGCGGCACCGTCCCGGTGCGCGACGAGGTGATCGTGGCGCTGGCCAACGACAACATGCCGATCTGGCTGGGCTGGACGCTGGCCGGGCTGTGCACCGTCGTGTTCGCCGCCTCCCAGCTGCTGCGCTGGCGGCGGCAGAAGGAGCGGGGGCTGGTCGGCCGGCCGCTGGGGCTGGTCGCCGCGCAGATCGCGGTGGTCGCGGCGGCGCTGCTGGGCGGCACGTTCCTGATGGGCCTGGACCGCGCGCCCAGCCCGGCGATCGTGCTGAACGGCGTCCCCTGGGGCGTGCCCGTGGTGGCCGTGCTGGTGATCGCGGCGACGTTCGTGCTCAACCGCACCGTCTACGGGCGGCACGTGTACGCGGTCGGCGGGAACGCCGAGGCCGCCCGCCGGGCCGGCATCAACGTGACCGCGATCCGGATGTCGGTGTTCATGATCGCCTCCACGCTGGCCGCGGTGGCCGGGATGGTGGACGCCTCCCGGCTCAACTCGGTCACCCCCGACGCCGGCGCCGGCAACGTGCTGCTGTACGCGGTGGGCGCCGCGGTGATCGGCGGCACCAGCCTGTTCGGCGGCAAGGGCCGGGCCCGTGACGCGGTGCTGGGCGGCCTGGTGGTGACGGTGATCATCAACGGGCTGGGCCTGCTCGGCTCGCCGGCGTACATGCAGATGCTGATCACCGGCGGGGTGCTGCTGCTGGCGGCGAGCATCGACGCGCTGGCGCGCCGCCGTCAGGCGGCCACCGGCCGGTGAGCGCGCCCGCCGGGGCCGGCCGCGGCGGCCCGGCCCCGGCGGGCACGCCTTGATAGGCTCGCGGCGCGGGACCGTGCCCGCGGCCAACGCCCGCCAGTGGGAGCCCCTCGTGATGTCCGTGACACCTGTTCTCGACCTGCGCGGGGTCGGCAAGAGCTTCGGCCCCGTGCAGGTGCTGCACGACGTCGCCCTGTCGGCCTACGCGGGCGAGGTGACCGCCCTGGTCGGCGACAACGGGGCCGGCAAGTCCACGCTGGTCAAGTGCCTGGGCGGGGTGCTGCCGATGGACACCGGCGACTACCTGTTCGAGGGCCGCCCGGTCCGGGTGACCAGCCCCCGGGAGGCCGCCGCGCTGGGCATCGAGATCGTCCACCAGGACCTGGCGCTGTGCGAGAACCTCGACATCGTGCAGAACATGTTCCTGGGCCGCGAGCGGCGCAGCGGCATGGTGCTGGACGAGGCGGCGATGGAGGAGATGGCCGCCCGCACCCTGACCGGCCTGTCGGTGCGCACCATCAAGTCGGTGCGGCAGCCGGTGTCGTCGCTGTCGGGCGGGCAGCGGCAGAGCGTGGCCATCGCCCGCGCCATGCTGTGGGACAGCAAGGTCGTGGTGCTGGACGAGCCGACCGCGGCGCTGGGCGTGACGCAGAGCCGCCAGGTGCTGGAGGTGGTGCGGCGGCTGGCCGACAAGGGCCGGGCCGTGGTGCTGATCTCGCACAACATGAACGACGTGTTCGCCGTGGCGGACCGGATCTGCGCCCTGTTCCTGGGCCGCACCGTCGCGCAGGTCCGCGCCAGCGACGTCACCCACGCCCAGGTCGTCGAACTGATCACCTCCGGTCGCAGCGGGAACGGCGTCGAGCTCGGCCGGCCCCTGCCGCTGAACGGCCACCGGGCGCCGGGCCGGGTCCACGGGACCGGTCGGGGATGATGCGCGCCGCACCGTCTCCCGAGGAGGTCCGCCGCCACAACCTGGGCACCCTGCTGCACCACATCCATCTGCGGGGCCCGGTCTCGCGGGCCGAGCTGGCCGAGGGCATGGGCCTGAACCGCAGCACCATCATGGCGCTGACCAGCGAGCTGACCGCCGCCGGCGTGGTGCGCGAGGAGCTGCCGCGCAGCACCGGGCGGCGGGCCGGCCGGCCCTCGCTGGTGGTGCGGCCCGAGTCCACCCGGGTGTACGTGCTGGCGTTCCAGATCGGCGTGCACCGGCTGGTGGCGGCCCGGGTCGGGCTCGGCGGGGTGATCCTGGACCGCCGGGAGGCGACCCGGCCGCGCGGGCCGTTCGACCCCGACGAGCTGGTCGGCGCGCTGGCGTCGTTCACCCGCCAGCTGGTGCGCCGGGCCGATCCGGACGCGGTGTGCGTGGGGGCGGGGGCGGCGTTCTCCGGCATGGTCCGGCGCTCGGACGGGATGGTCCGGTACGGGCCCAACATCGGCGCGGTCGACGTGTCGCTGGGGGACATGCTGTCGCGGCGGCTGGGTCTCGGGCTGACCGTCGCGATCGCCAACAACGCCAACCTGGGGGCGCTGGCCGAGCACCGGCGCGGGGTCGGGGTCGGCTGCCAGGACCTGCTGTACCTGCACGCCGACGTCGGCGTCGGCGGCGGCATCATCGTCGGCGGCCGGCTGCTGGACGGCGCCGACGGCTACGGCGGCGAGGTCGGGCACATGGTGGTCAACCCGTCGGGGCGGCGCTGCGGCTGCGGCTCCCGCGGCTGCCTGGAGGCCGAGGTCGGCGAGCTGGCGCTGCTGGCGCACGCCGGACGCGAGGACGCCGTGGCCGGGCTGGGCGGCCGGGAGGCGGTGCGGGCCGTGGTGGACGCCGCCGACCGGGGCGACTCGGCCGCCCGCGAGGCCCTGCACCGGGTGGGGGACTGGCTGGGGCTGGGCGTGGCCAACCTGGTCAACGTCTTCAACCCGGAGATGGTGATCTTCGGCGGCACGCTGCGCGACATCTACCTGGGGGCGGCCGCGCAGATCCGCAGCCGGCTGGCGACCGGTTCGATGGCCGCGCCGCGGGAACGGGTCCGGCTGCGCACCGCCGAGCTGGGCGACGACACCACCCTGGTCGGCGCCGCGGAGCTGGCGTTCGCCGAGGTGCTGCGCGACCCGCTGGAGGTGCTGGCCCGGCTGCGCACCGGGGCGGCGGCCGGCCGGCGGCTGCCGGACCGCAGCGAGAGCAACGTCTGACACACGCCTGACAAGGGAGGCCGGGATGAGGACACGGACGTTCGCGGGGACCCCCGTCGGCGCGGTGGGACTCGGCTGCATGCCGATGAGCTGGGCCTACAACCTGGCCGAACGGGACGACGAGGCGTCGGTGGCGCTGATCCGCGAGGCGGTCGAGCTGGGCGTGACGTTCCTGGACACCGCCGACGTCTACGGCCTCGGCCACAACGAGACGCTGGTCGGCCGGGCGCTGTCCGGGCTGCGCGACCGGGTGGTGCTGGCCACCAAGGTCGGGCTGCGGCCGGAGCCGGGCGGCGCGATGGGCCGCGACGGCAGCCCCGGGCACGTCCGCGCGGGCGCCGAGGAGAGCCTGCGGCGGCTCGGCACCGACGTGATCGACCTGTACTACCTGCACCGGGTCGACCCGCGGGTGCCGCTGGCCGAGACGTGGGGCGCGATGGCCGAGCTGGTCGCCGAGGGCAAGGTCCGGTGGCTGGGACTGTCGGAGGTCACCGTGGCGCAGGCCGAGGAGGCGCACGCGATCCATCCGGTCGCGGCGGTCCAGTCGGAGATGTCGCTGTGGACCCGCGACCCGATGGGCGTCCCCGGCGGCACCGCCGGCGGGGCGCCCGGCGCGGGCGCCCTGGCCGCGGAGGGGCCCGGCGACGTGGTCGGCTGGTGCGCCGCGCACGGCGCCGCGTTCGTGCCGTTCTCCCCGCTCGGCCGGGGCTTCCTCACCGGCACCGTCACCTCGGCCGACTTCGACGACAAGGACTTCCGCAGCCGCAACCCGCGCTTCCAGGAGGAGGCGCTGAGGCAGAACATGCGGATCGTGGACGTGGTCCGCCGGGTCGCCGAGCGGCGCGGCGCCACGCCCGCGCAGGTGGCGATCGCCTGGGTGCTGGCGCAGGGCGAGCACGTCATCCCGATCCCCGGCACCAAGAAGGTCCGCTATCTGAGGGAGAACGCCGCGGCGGCGGACCTGGACCTGACGGCCGAGGACCTGGCCGAGCTGGACGCCCTGCCCGCCCCCGTCGGCGGGCGTTACTGAGGCCGCGGCAGCAGCCCCTCCAGCACCTGCGCGGCGGGCAGCTCGGCGGCCAGCCGGTGGCCCTTGCCCGCCCACAGCGCCATCACGTCCGGGTCGCCCCGCCGCGCGGCCGCGCGGCGCAGCGGGGCGGTGATGTGGTGCACGTGCGGATAGGCGGCCGGGGCGTGCGGGCCGTGCTCGGACATGAAGCGGTTGACCAGCCCGCGGGCGGGCCGCCCGGTGAACGCCCGGGTGATCGCGGTGGTGGCGAACCGCGCGTCGGCCAGCGCCGCCTTGTAGGCCGGCGGCGCCCCGCTCTCGGGGGTGCGCAGGAACGCGGTGCCGGCCTGGGCGGCGATCGCCCCGCGCGCCAGCACCTCCGCCACGTCCGCCCCGGTGGCCAGCCCGCCGGCGGCCACCAGCGGGATGTCGGTGGCGTGCCGCACCGCCGTCACCAGCTCCCGCACCCCGTAGGCGGGCAGGTCCTCCTCGCCCGCGAACGAGCCCCGGTGCCCGCCGGCCTCGCTGCCCTGCACGCACAGGGCGTCGGCGGCGGGGACCGCGCGGGCCTCTTCGGGGGTGGTCACCGTCACCACCACCAGCGTCCCCTTCTCCCGGAACGCCTCGATCACCTCCCGGGACGGGCAGCCGAAGGTGAAGCTCACCACCGGGACCGGGTCGGCCAGCAGGGCGGCGATCTTGGCGTCCCAGTCGTCGTCGCCGCCCTCCGGATCGCCCGGCTCGACGCCGAGCCGCTCGGCCTCGGGCACCAGCCGTTCGCGGTAGGCCTTGAGCGCCGCCGGGTCCGCCGCGAACCCGCCCGGCACGAACAGGTTCACCCCGAACGTCCCGGTCGCCGCCCGGACCTCGGTGATCTCGGCCCGCAGCCGGGCGGCGTCCTGGTATCCGCCGGCCAGGAAGCCCAGCCCGCCCGCCCGCGACACCGCCGCGGCCAGCGCGGGCCCGCCGACCCCGCCGGCCATCGGCGCGGCGATGATCGGATGGCGCATCAGGTCGCGCAGGTCGCGCCGCACCTCGCCCATCGCGGCGGCCTAACCCGAGGTCTCGGCGACCAGCCCGGCCACCCGGCCGAGCAGCCCGAGCTGGCCCGCGATCGTGGCCAGGTCGAAGTACACCCGCTCACAGGTGATCCGGTCGCCGTCGAACTCGAAGATCGCCGCCATCCGGCAGCTGAACGTCCGGCCGGTCGGCTCCAGCCCCATGAACGGCCCCAGATGGGTCCCCTTGAGGTCGAACTCCACGATGACCGCGTCGTCGGCGTGCCGCAGCACCACGTTCTCGTTGCGCTGGTCCGGGAAGGCGGTCCGGGTGGTGCGGTAGTACTCCATCACCTCCTCCGGGCCGTCGTAGACCTGGCCGGTGGCCATCAGCTCGTAGCGCGGATGGTCGAACGTGCCCAGGGCCAGGTCGAAGTCCATGTCGTTCTCCGCCTGCATGTGCTCGCGGACGACGGCCTCACGCCGGGCGCGAAGGCTCTGCGGTGGCGATCCCGCCGATGTGGTCTGCAAGGGGAACCTCCTTTTCCCTCTGTAACGTACGAGGAGGTGATTTGGTCACGATCGGACGGATCATCCCGTGAACGAGCCCCGCATCGGCGGGCGGGGACCGGAACCGGTCACAACGGGGCCCGGGAATGCGGGACGGCCTCCGCGGCGTTGCAGCGCCCGGGCGAAAACGGTTCGCCGTACGGCCGCGGGACGACTACGGTCGTGCAGGTTGTACAGGTTGTACCCGCCGGTTCGACGACCGCGACGATGGTGAAGGAACGCGTGTGAGATCGCCGCTGGGCGAACTGCGGCAGCGACTGCCCGAGCTGATGGTGCGCGACCGGCACCGGCTGCGCCGCCGCATCGACGGGGCCCGGGAACTGCGCGACGCGGCCCGGCTCGCCGAGGTGACCGAGCAGATCACGGCCGACGTCGAGCGGGCCGCGGCCCGGGTGGCGCGCCGCCGCGCCGCCGTGCCGCGCATCTCCTACCCGGCCGAGCTGCCGGTCAGCCAGAAGAAGGACGAGATCGCCGAGGCGATCCGCGACCACCAGGTCGTGATCGTGGCGGGCGAGACCGGCTCGGGCAAGACCACCCAGCTGCCCAAGATCTGCCTGGAGCTGGGCCGCGGCGTGCTCGGGACCATCGGGCACACCCAGCCGCGCCGGCTGGCGGCCCGCACGGTCGCCGACCGGATCGCCGAGGAGCTGGGCACCACGCTGGGCGAGACCGTCGGCTACAAGGTGCGGTTCACCGACACCTCCAGCGACGACACGCTGGTCAAGCTGATGACCGACGGCATCCTGCTGGCGGAGATCCAGGGCGACCGGCTGCTGCGCGCCTACGACACGATCATCATCGACGAGGCGCACGAGCGCAGCCTGAACATCGACTTCCTGCTCGGCTACCTCAAGGAGATCCTGCCGCGCCGCCCGGATCTCAAGGTGATCATCACCTCGGCGACCATCGACCCCGAGCGGTTCTCCCGGCACTTCGGCGACGCCCCGATCGTGGAGGTCTCCGGCCGCACCTACCCGGTCGAGGTCCGCTACCGGCCGATCGTCGACCCCGAGGACCCCGAGGCCGACCCCGACCGCGACCAGGTCCAGGCGATCTGTGACGCCGTCGACGAGCTGTGCGCCGAGGGCCCCGGCGACATCCTGGTGTTCCTGTCCGGCGAGCGGGAGATCCGCGACACCGCCGACGCGCTGGCCAAGCGCGGCCTGCCGGGCACCGAGATCCTGCCGCTGTACGCCCGGCTGTCGGCGGCCGAGCAGCACCGGGTGTTCCAGCCGCACCGGGGCCGCCGGATCGTGCTGGCCACCAACGTCGCCGAGACCTCGCTGACGGTGCCGGGCATCAAGTACGTCATCGACCCCGGCACCGCCCGGATCTCCCGCTACAGCCACCGGCTCAAGGTGCAGCGGCTGCCGATCGAGCCGATCTCGCAGGCGTCGGCCAACCAGCGCAAGGGCCGCTGCGGCCGCACCAGCGACGGCATCTGCATCCGGCTGTACTCCGAGGAGGACTTCGCGTCCCGGCCGGAGTTCACCGACCCGGAGATCCTGCGCACCAACCTGGCCTCGGTCATCCTGCAGATGACCAACCTGGGCCTGGGCGACATCGCCGCGTTCCCGTTCGTGGACCCGCCGGACCGCCGCAACATCAAGGACGGCGTCGACCTGCTGCACGAGCTGGGCGCGTTCGACCCGGCCGCCAAGGACCCGCGCCGGCGGCTCACCCCGCTGGGCCGCAAGCTGGCGCAGCTGCCCATCGACCCGCGGCTGGCGCGGATGGTGCTGGAGGCCGACAAGAACGGCTGCGTCCGCGAGGTGCTGGTCATCGCCTCCGCCCTGTCGATCCAGGACCCCCGCGAACGCCCGGCCGACAAGCAGCAGGCCGCCGACGAGCGGCACCGCCGCTTCGCCGACCCGTCCTCGGACTTCCTGGCGTACCTCAACCTGTGGAACTACCTGCGGGAAAAGCAGAAGGAGCTGTCCGGCGGCCAGTTCCGCCGGATGTGCAGGAACGAGTTCCTGCACTATCTGCGCGTCCGTGAGTGGCAGGACCTGCACGGCCAGCTCAAGCAGGTCGCCAAGGGCCTCGGCGTCACCCTCAACACCGCCGAGGCCGCACCCGAGGCGATCCACCGGTCGCTGCTGGCCGGGCTGCTGTCGCACGTCGGGCTGATGGACCCGGAGAAACGCGACTACCTCGGCGCCCGCAACGCCCGGTTCGCGATCTTCCCCGGGTCGGGGCTGTTCAAGAAGCCGCCGCGCTGGGTGATGTCGGCCGAGCTGGTGGAGACCTCCCGGCTGTGGGCGCGGGTCAACGCCAGGATCGAGCCCGACTGGATCGAGCCGCTGGCCCAGCACCTGGTCAAACGCACCTACAGCGAGCCGCACTGGTCCAAGAAGCAGGGCGCGGTGATGGCGTACGAGCGGGTCACCCTCTACGGGATCCCGATCGTGACCCAGCGGCGCGTCAACTACGGCCGCATCGACCCCGAGCTGTCCCGGGAGCTGTTCATCCGGCACGCCCTCGTCGGCGGCGAGTGGGACACCCACCACAGGTTCTTCCAGGAGAACCGGGACCTGCTGGAAGAGGTCGAGGACCTGGAGCACCGGGCCCGCCGCCGCGACATCCTGGTCGACGACGAGACCCTGTTCGACTTCTACGACCAGCGGATCCCCGCCGACGTGGTCTCGGTCCGGCACTTCGACGCCTGGTGGAAGAAGGCCCGCCGCACCAGGCCCGATCTGCTGAACTTCACCAGGCAGATGCTGATCAACGAGGGCGCGGGCGAGATCAGCGAGGCCGACTACCCCGACGAGTGGCGGCAGGGGCCGCTGCGGTTCCGGCTGACGTACCTGTTCGAGCCGGGCGGGGACGCCGCCGGGACCGACGGCGTGACCGTCCACGTCCCGCTGCAGGTCCTCAACCAGGTGTCGCCGGACGGGTTCGACTGGCAGATCCCGGGCCTGCGGGCCGAGCTGGTCACCGAGCTGATCCGTTCCCTGCCCAAGCAGCTGCGGGTGAACTTCGTACCGGCCCCCGACGTGGCCCGCAAGGTGCTGCAACGGGTGTCGCCGTACGACGGGCCGCTGCTGGACGCGCTGGAACGGGAGCTGCGCGCCATGACCGGCGTCACCGTCCCCCGCGAGAGCTGGGACCTGTCGCGCGTGCCCGAGCACCTGAAGATGACGTTCCGGGTGGTCGACGGCCGGGACCGCGCCGTCGCCGAGGGCAAGGACCTCGAGGAGCTCAAGCGGCGGCTCAAGGGCAGGATGCGCGGCACCCTCCAGGCCGCCGCCCAGAAGGACGGCATCGAGCGGTCCGGTCTCACGACCTGGAGCATCGGCGAGCTCCCGCAGCTCTACGAGCGCAGGCAGTCCGGTTATGCGGTCAAGGCGTTCCCGGCGCTGACCGACGAGGGCGAAAGCGTGGCCGTCCGCATGTACGAGACGCCCGCCGAGCAGCAGCAGGCCATGTGGCGCGGCACCCGCCGCCTCCTGCTGCTGGGCTCGCCGTCCCCGGTCAAGTTCCTGCAGGCCGGCCTGAGCAACCAGGCCAAGCTCGCGCTCAGCCACAACCCGCACGGCTCGGTCGCCGCGCTGTTCGAGGACTGCGCCACGGCCGCCGCCGACAAGCTGATGGCCGACGCCGGCGGTCCCGTCTGGGACGAGGAGGGCTTCACCAAGCTCCACGACCACGTGCGGGCCGAGCTGGCCGACACCGCCGCCGCCGTCGTCGGGCAGGTCGAGCGGATCCTGCGGGCCGCCCACGAGGTCGACCGGCGGCTGCGCGGCACCACCAGCCTCGTCCTCGTGCCGTCGCTGACGGACCTGCGCACCCAGCTCGACGAGCTGGTCGCGCCGGGCTTCGTCACCGCCACCGGCTTCGCGCGCCTGCCCGACCTGCTGCGCTACCTGCGGGCGATGGAGGCCAGGCTGGACAAGCTGCCGGAGAACCCCAACCGCGACCGGCTGCTCATGCAGCAGGTGCACCAGATGCGGCGGGAGTACGACGACCTGCTGCGCCGGCTGCCCCCGGCCCGCCGCGACGACGAGGCCGTCCGGCAGATCCGCTGGATGATCGAGGAGCTGCGGGTCAGCCTGTTCGCCCAGCGCCTGGGCACCCGCTACCCGGTCTCCGACAAGCGCATCCGCAAGGCCATCGCCCAGATCACTCCTTGAGGTCCGGCAGGAACGACTCCAGCAGGCCCCGCAGCACGGCGGCCGTCTCGGCGCGGCCGGGCGCCCCGCCCGCTCCGGCCAGCCGGTCGAACAGCAGCCCGTCCAGGCAGGCCACCAGCAGCACGGCCTGCCGCTGCGGATCGGTGGCCCCGAGCGCGGTGAGCATCCCGGCGGCCAGCCTGCGGTAGCGGGCGCCGACCGTGTCGTAGACCGCGCGCAGCTCAGGGCGCCGGTTGGCCTCCAGCGCCAGCTCGTAGCGGGCCAGCATCCGGTCACGGGCGGTCGTCGCCCACAGTTCCACCAGCCCGGCGGCGGCGTCGGCGATCGCCGCCACGTCCGGCCGTCCGGCCGGTTCCGGCAGCTCCTCCACGGTGTCCAGCTCGGCGAGCCGTTCCACCGCCGCCCGCAGCAGCGCCTGCCGGGTGCGGAAGTAGTACGAGGTGGAGCCCTCGGGCACCCCGGCGGCCCGGTCCACCGCCCGGTGCGTGAGCCCGCGCATCCCCTCCCGGGCCAGCGTGCTGATCGCCGCGTCGGCCAGCCGCCTGCGGCGGTCCGGCTGCTCGTCCATGCCCCTCCTCCGATGTCTCTACAACCGTAGAGTAGAGTGGATGCTCTACGGATGTAGAGGAGGTCGGCATGCGCACTGCCGTGGTGGCCGGAGGCGGGATCGGCGGGCTGGCCGCGGCGGCCGCGCTGGCCGCCCGCGGCTGGACGGTCCGGGTGCTGGAACGCGCCCCCGAGTTCACCGAGGTCGGCGCGGGCATCTCGCTGTGGCCGAACGCCCTGCGCGCCCTGGACGTCCTCGGCGTCGGCGACCGGGTGCGGGAGCGCGCCGTTCCCGAGGCCGAGATCGGCGTGCGGGCCGCCTCCGGCCGCTGGCTGATGCGCACCGACGTGTCGGAGCTGATCCGGCGGTACGGGCCGCTGGTGATGATCCACCGGGCCGATCTGCTCGCCGTCCTGCGCGAGGCCGCCGGCGGGGCCGACCTGGTCCCCTCCACCGAGGTCGCCGAGGTGCGGGCGGTCCCGGACGGGGTCGAGGCGGTCCACACCGGCGGCGTCACCCGGGCCGACCTCGTCGTCGGCGCGGACGGCATCCGCAGCGCCGTCCGCCGTTCGCTGTGGCCCGGGGCGCGCCCGCCCCGGTACGCCGGATACACCGCCTGGCGGCTGCTGACCCGGCCCGCCGAGCCGGTCCACGTCGGCGGCGAGACGTGGGGGAGAGGGGACCGGTTCGGCATGGCCCCGCTGGCTGACGGCCGGGTCTACTGTTACGCCGCCGCCGGCGTTCCGCCCGGCGGGCACAGCCCGGACGGCGAGCTGGCCGAGCTGCGCCGCCGCTTCGGCGCCTGGCACGACCCCATCCCCGCCCTCCTGGAGTCGGCCTCCCCGGAGTCCGTGCTGCGTCACGACATCGAGGAGCTGCCCCCGCTGAAGACCTTCGTCCGCGGCCGTGCGGTGCTGCTGGGGGACGCCGCCCACGCCATGACCCCCAACATGGGCCAGGGAGCCTGCCAGGCCCTCGAGGACGAGGTCACCCTCGCCGCCCTCCTCGACACCCGCTCCACGGTCGAGGAGGCCCTCGCCGCCTACGACTCGATACGCCGTCCCCGAGCCCAGCGCATCGCCCGCCAGTCCCGCCTGGCGGGCGCCCCGGCCCAATGGAGCCTGCTCCCGGCCGTCGTCCTCCGCGACACCCTGACCCGCCTGGTCCCCGGCTCCCTCACCCTGCGCGCCATGGCGCCCGTCCTGTCCTGGACGCCGCCCGCCTGACCTCAGGTCACGAGGTCGCGGCGGGGGTCACCGGCGTACGGCGGGCGGCGCGTCCAGGCAGCAGTCGCCGCACAGGCCGCCGCCGGGGATCCGGTAGTACAGGCAGCAGCTCCGGCGGCGGAAGGCCAGGCCGGGGCCGTGCAGCACGCCGGTGCCCCGCAGCCGGCCGAGGGCCAGCAGGCGGGCGGCCAGGTCGCGGGCGTCGCCGGCGTGGGCGGGACGGGCCGCGGCGACGACCCGGAGCGTCCCGATCAGAGCCGAGGCGGCGTTCCCCCACAGCAGGCCCCCGGCGACGGGGAACCGCTCCCGGACGAAGGCGTTGACGGCCTCCAGTTGCTCCTCGACCACCGCGCGGTACACGGTCTCGGCCAGGTCCTGCGCATGTTCGGGCCGCCGGCCCCGTAGCTCCGCCAGCCACAACGGGACCACACCGGGGGCGGCGGCCCGGTGCCGCAGCGCCGCCAGGCTCGGCACGACGCCGTGCAGCAGCGCGCAGCCCAGCACCGGGGACCAGAGCCGGGCGGCCAGGGACAGGTGGGCGGTGGAGGCGGCGACCCGCGGCTCGGCGGTGCCCAGCCGGGCCGCGGTCAGGTCGACCAGCCGCTCGACGCCGCCCGGGAACGGCCGCCAGAGCGGATCGACCTCTTCGGCCGGATCGGTGGAGACGGCGAAGAACGGGCCGAGGGCGGCGACATCGGCCAGGGCGTCGACCAGGACATCGGCCGGGACATCGGCGGTGGGGTCGTCGCGGCGGGCCGTCGGCACGGTCGGAGTATAGGCCCGGCGCGCCCGCAGACCGATCTGGACCGCTCCACATATCCGCCGATCAGGGACGATTCACCACAACTGCACACAAGTCACTGCAGTCCCACCGGTCGACTGCGTATGGTTCAGGCATGTCGAACAGCGATGAGCCCGGCGTCGAGGGCGCGGACCTGGTCGCGCGCCCCGGCGGACGGGGCGTTCAGGGGGACGCTGCGACCGGCCCCAGGACCGACCTCGAGACCGGCCCCGAGACGGGCGTCGCCCGGGTGGGCGACCCGGTCACCGTGTGGCCCTGCGCCAACTGCGGCCGCCCGGTGCCGCAGCCGGTCGGCGGCGTCCGCACCATCCGTTACTGCCAGGACAACGACGGCGCCTGCGCCCGGGAGGCGCGCAGCCGCCGCGAGCGCGGCCGCGACGCCCCCGGACTGACCGGCCAGGTCGCCTGGACCTGGGAGATCGTCGAGCGGCTGGAGAAGATGGCCGACGGGCTGGCCGAGTCGCTGACCTCCGAGCTGAGCGTGGCCGGGGTGGAACGGCGCATCGCCGAGGTCCGCGCCGAGGCGGCCCGCGAGCTGGCCGTGGCGCAGAGCGAGCGCGAGGCCTCCCAGCAGCAGGCCGAGGAGGCCCGGCACGAGGCCGCCCAGGCCCGCCGGCGGATGGAGGCGGCCGAGGAGGAGGCCCGCCGCGCCCGCCAGGAGGCCAGGACGGCCACCGCCAAGCGGGACGCCGCCCAGCAGGCCTGGCAGGAGGCGCAGCAGCTGGCCCAGCAGGCGGTGGCCGCCAAGCAGGCCGCCGAGTCCGAACGCGACCGGGTCGCCGCCCGGGAGGGCGAGCTGCTGGCCGCGCTGGAGTCCAGCCGCGCCGAGCTGGTGTCGCTGCACGCCCGGGTGGCCGAGGCCGAGGCGGCGGCGGAGGCGCAGCGGGCCGAGGCCGCGGTCGCCCGGCAGGCCGCCGAGGAACTGCGCACCGCCGTCAAGGACGCCGAGGCCGCGCGGCAGCAGGCGCTGCAGGCCGCCGCCAGGGCCGAGGAGGAGCGCACCGCCGCGCGCCGCGCCCAGGCCGAGGCCGAGGCCGAGGCGCAGCGGGCCGCCGCCCAGCGCACCGAGGCGATCGGGGAGCGCGACGCCGCGCTGGCCCAGGCCCAGCAGGCGGTCGCCGAACGCGACCAGGCCAACGCGCGCGCCGCCGAGCAGTCCGCCCAGATCCAGCACCTGGCCCAGTCGGTCGCCGAACTGCAGGCGGCGATGTCCGCGCTGGCGGCCGAACGGGACGCGGCCCGCGCCGAGGCCGACCGCGCCCGCCGCCAGATCGACACCCTCCTCACCCAGCGGCAGGCCGGCGTGCTGCCCGGGGTGACGGGGACCGGGACCGGCGGGATCCCGGTGCCCGGGGCGTCCGCCGCCGGCGGGACCGGCCCGTTCCCGGCCGCCACCATTCCCGACACGTCCGCCGGGTCGTCCGCCGTGCCCCGGCAGCCCGCCTACTCCACCGACCCGGCGGGCGGCGGCACCGAGCCCGCGCGGCGCAACGGCGACGAGAACCGGGAGGATCCCCTGTACGCCCGGCCCTGACTCACGGCAGGGGCCGCGGGTCGCGGCGGAGCGGATGGTCGGCCGGCACCTCCACCAGGACGATCCGCACGCCGTCGGGGTCGGCGATCCACATCTCGACCAGTCCCCACGGCTCCTGCCGGGGTTCGCGCAGCACCGTGACCCCCGCCTCGCGCAGCCTGCGGTGCTCGGCCGCCACGTCGCGCACCTGGAGCCAGATCATCACCGGTCCCGGCGGCGTGCCGTCCGACCGGCCGGAGATCTCCAGCAGGCCCTGCCCGAGGTAGTAGACGACGCCGGGCTCGTCCGGCGGCCCGAACTCGCGGTGCACGGCCAGGCCCAGGACCTCCCGGTAGAAGCGGTGGCTGCGCGCCGGGTCGGCCGGGCGCAGCAGGATGCGGCTGCTGAGCACGTCCATGAGCGGACCCTACCCACCCGTCACGGGCCGTCGAGGTGCCCGACCAGGTCGGCCCGGGCGGCGGAGGTGTACGGGGCGGCGAACGCCTCCAGCGTGCGGTCCAGGTTCTGCGTCCACCAGGCCACCAGCGCCGCGTCCGCCGCCCCCGCCGGGTCACGGCGTTCCAGGTAGTGCCGCCGCAGCGGCCCCAGGTCGCACAGGTGCTCCCACCACAGCCGGTGCACCGCCGAGTAGATCTGCCCGGCGTCCAGGGGGAACGCGGTGCGATGCCCGGCCACGAACGCCTGCGCCCGGTCCAGGTCCAGGCCCCGCTCCTCGCCGTGCCCCGCGAACAGCGCGGCCGCCGCCCGCACCAGGTCCCCGGCGAACGGAGCGATCCGCAGCCCGCCCCATCCGACGACCGCGGCGACCTGCCGGGTGCGCCCGTAAAGCACGTTGCGCGCGTCGAAGGCCCCGTGGACGTAGCCGACCGCGAACGCCTCGGCCTCCGGCGGCTGGTGGTCGGCCAGCTCCACCAGCAGCGCCCGGCGTTCGGCCAGCCGCCGCCGGGCCAGCGCGGCGAAGTCGTCGCCGTCCGGCGGCAGCGCCGCCAGCAGCCCGTCCACGGCGGCCACGGCGTCGGCGGCGCGGCTGGTCGGCACCAGCAGGCTCTGCTGCACCGGCGGGGTCAGCCGGTCCAGCTCGGCGTGCAGCCGCCCCAGCAGTTCCCCGAGCTCGTGGCACTGGCGCAGCGACAGCTCCAGCCCCTCGCGCCGGGTCCCGTCCGTCCACGGGAACACCGCGTGGCCCTGCCCGTCGGCCCGCACCAGGGTGCGGCCGTCCCGGGCGGGCACCGGCGCGGGCACCGGCAGCCCGGCCTCGTCCAGCGCCGTCCGCACCGAGTGCTCGAACAGCACCCGCCGCCGGTCGGCCTCGGCCCCGTACCGCTTGAGCAGCACGACGCCGGCGGCGGTCTCCACCCGCCAGGCGCGGTGCGGGCCGCTCTCCGGCAGCGGCGCGATCCGCTGCGGGTCTCCCAGGTCCCAGCGGCGCAGCAGACGCGGCGCGGGCGGCGCGGACGGCGCGAGCGGACTGGTGTCGGACGGCATGCCGGGCTCCATGTCAGCCTCACGAGGGTGTCGCGCTGACGGGTCCTCGAACTGGTGTTCAGCCCACGACGCTACCGCGCGGCCCGCCGCCGCGAAAGCCCGCCACGTCACGGGGCGTGACGCACCTTACGCCGCCGCCGGGAACGCGCGGACGATCACGGCTGTCTAGCGGTATGGGGCGCGGATCCGCCGCCCCGGACGTTCGGAAGGGGGACGTATGAACGACACCATCGACATCGGACCGCCGGTGCGGACGGTGACCTCCGGCAGGGTCACCGGGGACCACGTGGCGATGGCCGAGCGCGCGGTGCGCGCGGCGCTGGCCGGCAAGCGGGACCGGGTGTCCTCGGCGCAGGTGACGCTCACGGTGCTGCGCGGCGCGGCGCCGCGTCCCGCCCTGGCGCAGGCGGTCGTGGACCTCCAGGGCCGCAGGGTGCGCGCCCAGGCGGCCGCGCCCAGCCTGCCGGAGGCGATCGACCTGATGCGGGAACGGCTGACGCGCCGGACCGCCTGACGGCGGCGGCGCGTCCCCGAAGCCCGGGACGCGCCGCCGTCGCCGCTCAGGAGTCGTTCTGCTGCAACAGCTCCTCCACGATCACGCTCTGGTAGGGGCGGCTGGGGTCCGGCCGGTAGGCCAGGCTGGCCAGCGGGGTGCCGTGCTCGTCGCGGATCTCGAAGCGGTAGCCGTCCGCGGGCTGCTCGAGGTGGGCGGCCGCCTGGTCGTGGCGCAGCCGGCACATGGTGTCGACCTTGTCCAGCGCTCCCCGGAGAGTTTCGGCATCGCTGACGAACCGGGCGGGCTCGCCGCTCTCCCATATCTGGAACATCAACCGTGTCCTGTCACGTCGGGATCGACGCGAAGGCGCTGTGACCCCCCGGCCTCCGCGCACAGGGGACAGCTTGCGCGCGATCATTCAAATATTCAACCGTTCTGCGCAGAACGTGTCCGGTATGTCACACCATGCCCGTGCGGCCGGAAGTCTCCGCCGCCGGGGACCGGGGAGCGCGGGTCCGGTCGGCGCGTTCCGTGATCGCTTCGGCACGCAGGGTCGACCGTATGGCGGAACGAGTGTCGCCCGGGATGGTTACGGGTGATCTTTTGTTGAAATGCACGTGCATCAGACCTTGCACCTGCACAATGTACGGAGCAGGATAGCCCGCAGGCCCCCCTGGCGTGACCCCCCGGAGATCGCGATGAACGCACACCTGTCCGACAGCGATCGTGAAGCCCTGTGGATCGCACACGAGCTCCGCGAGGAGCTGCGACAGGCGCTCGAACGGAGAGGGGTGACCAGCGCTCCCGGAGTGTCGCCCTTCGTGGACTCCGCCGGCCGCCCCAGCGTCATCGTCCGGATGGACGCCGACGCCGCGCGGGCCCTCGCGTTGATCATGGGCGAGCAGCGGGCCGCCGCCGTGCCCCCCGCGCCGGCCGCCCCCATGGCGCCGCCCGCGCCGACGCCGCCGGCCGCCCCCCGGCGCAACGACGGCTCGCACGTCTTCCCGGCCCCCCAGCCGGTCGGTCACCCGCACATCTGAGCCCGGGCTCGTACCCCTCCTCTTCTTCAAGGCCGGCGCGCCGCGCCGGCCTTCGTGCTGTCCGCAGGGGATGCGCCCGCCGTGCGCCGCGGGCGCCGTTCCTAAAGATCTACCTGCGTGGATGAATAAAAGCGGGCGTTTGGCCTGTTCTTGGTAGTCGTACGTATCCTCGCAGCGATGCGGCGGTCAACGAACCGTCAAGCAGGATGACGACACCACAGACCGAATAACGGTGGCGCCCCGCCCGCCAGGCGGGGTTCGCCGACGCCGGCCCCAGTCGCCGAGCCGCGACGACCTCTTGGGCGTTCCGCCCCGCGCCGGTGTTCTTCCGCTTCTTCTCCTGGCCGTACGGCCGGCGGTCGCGTGCCCGCGTTCCGGGCCCCGCGGCGAGTCCGTCGTGCCCGCACGGCCCCGCAGAAAGGAAACCCATGCGCCAGCACGCCAAGAACGTCGCCGTCACCGGTTTCGCCGGAGCCGTCCTGGTCGCCGGCATCACCGCCGGCCTGACCGCCGGCGGCGGCGCCGAGTCCGCCGCCGACGAGCGGCGTGCCCCGGCCAAGGCCGCGCAGGCCGAGGCCGCGCAGGCCGAGGCCGCGCAGGCCGGCAAGACCCGGCAGGCCGAGACGACCAGGGCCCTGCTCACCGGCACCACCACCGCCTCCTACTTCTGGGACGACGGCTCGGGCGTGCGGGGCGACACCGGCGCCCCCGCCAGCGGCAAGCCCATGCAGAAGGGCATGTTCGCCAGCCCGAGCTGGCCGATGCTGACCAAGGTCAAGGTCACCTACAAGGGCCGCAGCGTGACCGGGTTCATCGGCGACCGCGGCCCCGGCGAGCCGTCGCACCGCGGCATCATGCTGGACCTGGACACCTACTCGTTCCGGTACCTGCAGGACGGCGGCAAGCCCGAGAGCAAGTACGACGCCGGCGGCGGCATGGGCCACCTCAAGGGCGTCAAGTACGAGGTCCTCGAGTGGGGCAAGGGCCCCGGCAAGAAGGGCGTGCCCCAGCCGTTCGGCTCCTGACCCGGTCGCCCGGGATCCCCGGGTGATCCGAAGGGCCCTCAGGCGACCCTCGCTCCTCTGCGGTCGTCTCGGGGCCGTCCCGGCCGGGCGATCCGACGAGGGTCGCCCGGCCGCGGCGTCTCGGCACGACGGAACATGATCTTGCCCACGGTGTGCCCTCTCCGGCCTTGTGGCGCGACCATCAGGAGGTTAGGCTCACCTTCGTTAGGCGAGCCTAACCTAACCGTCGTTGCAACGTTCCGACCTCCGAGGCCCGCGGAAAGGACACCCATGCCCCTCCCCCCGACCAGCGGCCCCGCCGATCGCGTGCACGATCTGGTGGGCATCGGTTTCGGTCCCTCCAACCTCGCCCTGGCCATCGCGCTGCGCGAGCACAACGCGGCGACGGCCGAGGGGGACCGGCTGGACGCGGTGTTCTTCGAGAAGCAGCCCGCGTTCGGGTGGCACCGGGGCATGCTCATCGACGGCGCCACCATGCAGGTGTCCTTCCTCAAGGACCTGGTGACGATGCGCAACCCGGCCAGCGAGTTCACCTTCCTGCAGTACCTCAAGGCCCGCGGCCGGCTGGTGGACTTCATCAACCACAAGACCATGTTCCCGACGCGGGTGGAGTTCCACGACTACCTGGAGTGGGCCGCCGAGCGCTTCACCGACCAGGTGCGTTACGGCGCCGAGGTGGTCGCGGTCCGGCCGGTGCCCGGCGACGGCCCGGTCGAGGCCGTCGAGGTCGTGGTCCGCCATGCCGGCCGCTCCGACGAGCTGGTCACCCACCGCGCCCGCAACCTGGTGATCGCCGCCGGGCTGGAGCCGGTGCTGCCGCCCGGCGTGGTCGCCGGGGAGCGCGTCTGGCACAGCCACGAGCTGCTGCACCGCGCCGGTGCGCTGCGCGAGCCCCGCCGGCTGCTGGTGGTGGGGGCCGGGCAGAGCGGCGCCGAGGTCACCGAGTACCTGCACCGCACCTTCCCCTCGGCGGAGGTCTGCGCGATCTTCACCAAGTACGGGTACACGCCCGCCGACGACAGCGCGTTCGCCAACCGGATCTTCGACCCCGAGGCGGTGGACCACTTCTACGCCGCCCCCGAGGACGTCAAGCGGATGCTGCTGGACTACCACCACTCCACCAACTACTCGGTGGTGGACCTGGACCTCATCGACGAGCTGTACCGGCGGGTCTACCAGGAGAAGGTGACCGGCGAGCAGCGGCTGCGCATCCTCAACGTCTCCCGGATCGCCGAGCTGGACGCCGGTCCCGCGGGCGTGCGCGCGGTGGTGGAGTTCCTGCCGACCGGCGAGCGGGCCGTGCTGGAGGCCGACGCGATCGTCTACGCCACCGGCTACCGGCCCGGCGACCCGGCCGCGCTGCTGGGCGAGGTGGCCGAGCACTGCCTGCGGCTGCCCGGCGGCGGGCTGCGGGTGGAACGCGACTACCGGGTCGCCACCACCGAGCACGTGCGCTGCGGCATCTACCTGCAGGGCCCCACCGAGCACACGCACGGCCTCACCTCGACCCTGCTGTCCAACACCGCGCTGCGGGTCGGGGAGATCGTCGAGTCGGTCGTCGCCGCGCGGACCGCCGCCGCGCCGTCGCCCTACGCGCTGTCCGGCTGATCGGCGGGCCGGGCCGCGGGCGCCGCGTCACCGGGTGCCGCGCCGGATCCGCGCGACAGCGGGCCCGCGGACGGCACCCGGCTGCCGTCCGCGGCGACCGGCGCGGTGACCTGCGTGCGCAGGTACAGGCCGAGCACCGTGGTCACCAGCGCGCCCGCCGTGGCGATCTGCTCCTGGGTGATGTCCCAGCCGAACGAGACCATCAGCTGCAGCACGGCGGTGAGCAGCCCGGCCGCCGCCGGGATCACCTTGTCCCGGGCCACCGCCCAGGAGATCGCCAGCCCCATCGCCATGGTGGCGACGGCGTTGACGCCGGCCTGCTGCGCCTCGGTCAGATCGACGCCCCAGGCGACGAGGAACTGGACCGCGACGGCGACGAGGGCCAGCCAGGCGGCCGGATCCCTGCCGAGGACCTTCACTGCGCACCTCCGGGGGCGGCGCGGGCGGGGGACTCGAACCGGAAATCCGGTTCCCTGGGGGAATCGGCCTCCGCCCATCGCGGCGTTACCCGGAACGACCGCGGCGAGGCAAGGGCGGCCCGATCCGTTCCGGGGCCTGGCCCGGAGGAGGCCCGACGGGACGACCGTGGCGAAGCGGAGGCCGGCTGTTCCCTTTTCGGGTTGAGGGCCGCTCCTCAACGGCGCCCCGTCACGCTCCGATGATCCGGCGGGCGCGGCCGAACAGCCCGAGCGTGATGGCGTGCAGCAGGTCGCCGGTCTCCCGGGGCGCCTTGCCCGCGCAGGCCCGCGCGTGCGTGCCCTCCAGCACGATCCCGAGCTTGAAGCAGGCCAGCACCGTGTACCAGTCGATGGCGTCCAGGTCGCGGCCGGCCGTCGCCTCCGGCCGCCGCGAGTAGGCGGCCACCAGCTCGCCGGGCTCGGGCAGGCCCCCGGCCTGTCCCAGCGGACCGGCGATCGCCGCGCTGTCGGCGTCCTCGCCCGGCCAGGTGGCCAGCAGCCAGCCCAGGTCCACCAGCGGGTCGCCGATCGTGCACATCTCCCAGTCCACGATCGCCGCCACCTGCGGGCCGTCGTGGCGGAACATCAGGTTGGCCAGGTGGTAGTCGCCGTGCATGATCCCCGGCCGCCAGGTGTGCGGCCGGTTGGCCTCCAGCCAGTCGGCGACCCGCTCCAGCCCGGGGATGTCCGGGCCGGGGTAGCCGTCCAGCGCCGAGTACGACTCCAGCTCCGACATCCACCGGCTGACCTGGCGATCCAGGAACCCGTCCGGCTTGCCGAAGTCGGCCAGCCCGACCGCCTCGTAGTCCACCGCGCCGAGCGCGGCCAGCGAGCGGGCCGCCGACAGGCCCATCGCGTGCCGCACCGGCGCGTCCGAGGCGTGCGGCTCGGGCAGCGTCGTGGTGGCGTTGAACCCCTCCACCGGCGTCATCAGGTAGAACACCGCGCCGTTCATCACCCGCTCGTCGGGGCAGGCGGCGATGATCCGGGGAGCGGGCACGTCGGTGCCGTCCAGCGCCGACAGCACCCGGGCCTCCCGGCGCAGCACCTCGTTGGTGCGCGCCCGCAGATGCTCGGGGCCGCGGCGCAGCACGTAGGAGCGGCCGCCGCGGCGGAACCGCACCAGCACGTTCTGGGTGCCGCCGGCCAGCGGCCGGACGTCCTCGATCGGCCCGCCCGGCAGGCCCTGCTCGTCCATCCAGGCGGCCAGCACCGCGAAGTCCATCACATGCGGATCGATCTGCGCGCTCACGCGACGGAGCGTAGCAGTTGATGCACTTGCATTAATTTCTCGTTCCTGCGCATCATCGGCGGGACACCCCCTTCGAGGAGGCCGCGCCATGGCATGGGACTTCGAGACCGACCCCGAGTACCAGAAGCTGCTGGACTGGGCCGACGAGTTCGTCCGCGAGGAGGTCGAGCCGCTCGACCTGGTGCTCGGCGACCCCTACGACAAGGCCGACCCGCGGCACCGCGCGATCGTCAGGCCGCTGCAGCGGCAGGTGAGGGAGCGCGGCCTGTGGGCCTGCCACCTGGAGCCCGAGCTCGGCGGGCAGGGCTACGGCCAGGTCAAGCTGGCGCTGCTGAACGAGATCCTGGGCCGGTCCCGCTGGGCGCCCTCGGTGTTCGGCTGCCAGGCCCCCGACTCCGGCAACGCCGAGATCATCGCCAAGTTCGGCACCCCCGCGCAGAAGGAGCGCTACCTGCAGCCGCTGCTGGACGGCGACATCTCCTCCTCGTACTCGATGACCGAGCCGCACGGCGGGGCCGATCCCACGCTGTTCACCACCCGGGCGGTGCGCGACGGCGACGAGTGGGTCATCAACGGGGAGAAGTGGTTCTCCTCCAACGCCAAGCACGCCTCGTTCGTCATCGTGATGGCGGTGACGGATCCCGAGGTTAGCGCGTACGAGGGCATGTCGATGTTCATCGTGCCCGCCGGCACCCCCGGCCTGGAGATCGTCCGCAACGTCGGCGTCGGCCCCGGCCTGGAGGGGCGTGAGGGCTCGCACGGCTACCTGCGCTACACCGACGTGCGGGTGCCCGCCGACCACCTGCTGGGGGAGGAGGGCGGCGCGTTCGCCATCGCGCAGACCCGGCTCGGCGGCGGCCGGATCCACCACGCCATGCGCACCATCGCGCAGGTCCGCAGGGCGTTCGACATGATGTGCGAACGCGCGCTCTCCCGGCAGACCCGGACGGGGCCGCTGGCCAGGCTGCAGATGACCCGGGAGAAGATCGCCGACAGCTGGATCGAGATCGAGCAGTTCCGGCTGCTGGTGCTGCGCACCGCGTGGCTGATCGACAGGCACCGCGACTACCGGAAGGTCCGCAAGGACATCGCGGCGGTCAAGGCGGCGATGCCCAAGGTCCTGCATGATGTGGTGCAGCGCGCCATGCACCTGCACGGGGCGCTGGGGGTGTCCAACGAGATGCCGTTCGCGGCGATGCTGCTCGGCGCCGAGGCGCTGGCCATCGCCGACGGCCCCACCGAGGTGCACAAGATCACGCTGGCCCGGCAGCTGCTCAAGGAGTACGAGCCGGTGGAGGGGCTGTGGCCGTCGGGGCACCTGCCGACCCGGCGGACCGCCGCCCGGGAGCGCTACGCCGACGTCCTGGAACGCGCGATCGGCAACGAGTGACGAGGAAGGTGCGGTGACCGACACCCGGACCCGGCTGCTGGACGCCGCCCAGCGGCTGTACGCCGAACGCGGCGTCGACGGCGTCAGCCTCCGCGAGATCAACGCCGCCGCCGGGGCCCGCAACGCGGTCGCCGTCCAGTACCACTTCAAGGACCGGGCCGGGGTGCTGCGGGCGATCATGGAACGGCATCTGCCGGACGTGGACGCCCGCCGGCACGCCCTGCTGGACGCCTACGAGGCGGCCGGGACGCCGGATCCCCGCGCGCTGGCCGCCGCCCTGGTCCGGCCGTTGGCCGCCAAGCTGGCCGACCTGGCCGGGGGCGGCCCGTACTTCCTGCAGATCTGGGCCGAGCTGGTGGGCCGCCCGCAGGGGCCGCCCCCGGTCGCTCCCGGCGCCCCGGGCGACAGCCTGCGGCGCTGGCGCCGGCTGACCGAGCCGGTGCTGGCCGAGGACGCCGCCCGGTTGCACCGCCGCTACACCGCGGTCCTGCACGCCTCGATCGAGCTGGCCCGGCGCGCCCGGTCCGGCCCGCACACCGACGACCGGCTGTTCACCAGCTACCTGATCGACGTGATCACCGCGATCCTGACCGCTCCGGTGTCGGCGGAGACCCGGCGGCTGGCCGCCGAACGGGACGCCGCCCGCGCCGCGCGGAACGGCGGACCGCCGGATTAGAGAAGCTCTCTAGAGAATCTCTCTGGAACTGTCTACACTCCCGCCCCATGGACAATGCGCGGGCCGGACAGGCGAACCCCTCCCAGACCATCGCGGTGACCGGAGCCAACCGGGGCATCGGCCACGCCGTCGCGGAGGCGCTGCTGCGCCAGGGCCACGAGGTGGTGCTGGTCTGCCGCGACCGCGAGCGCGGCGAGGCGGCCCGCTCCCGGCTGGCCGCCCTCGGTTCCGTCCGCCTGGTGGTGGGGGACCTGTCCGGCGTGCGGGCGATCCGGGCGACCGCCGAGGCGCTGCGCGACGCCTGCCCGCGTCTCGACGTCCTGGTGCACAACGCCGGGTTGTGGCCGAGCCGCCGGGTGCTCAACGAGGACGGCCTGGAGCAGGCGTTCGTCACCAACCACCTGGCCCCGTTCCTGCTCAACCTGGAACTGGAGGACCTGCTGACCGCCTCGGCCGCCCGGGTGGTGCAGGTCAGCGCCGGGCTCTACGTCAAGGGCAAGGCCGACCCCGACCGGACGCCGACCGGGCTGGACTTCCACCCGATGCGCACCTACGCCGACACCAAGCTGTGCAACCTGATGCTCGTCCCGCTGTTCGCCGAACGCTGGCAGGATGCCGGTGTGACCATCAACGCCGTGCATCCCGGGGTGATCCGCACCGGGCTGGGGGACCGGCGCGGCCCCCTCGGCTGGCTGCTCAAGGCGGTCAAGCTGACCTGGAAGAGCCCGCGCACCGGCGCCGGGCCGGTCGTCCGCCTGGCGACCTCCGCCGAGGTCGCCGGGGTCACCGGCCGGTACTTCCAGCTCGACGAGGAGCACTGCCTGGAGCCGGTGGCCAGGGACCGGGACCTGGCGCGGCGGCTGTGGACCCGGGCGGCGGAGCTCGCCGGGGTGCCGCACAGCCCGCCCGCCGCCCGCGATGCCTAGCCGGCGGGGCGAGGCGACCGTCGACAGGGTCCTGACGGCCGCCCTGGACCTGTACGCCGCCAAGGGCCCCGACGCGCTGACCATGACCGCGCTGATCGCCGAGACCGGGGTCAGCAGCGGCAGCCTCTACCACCACTTCGGCAGCGTCGACGGCCTGTCCGCGGCGCTGTACGCCCGCTGCATGGCGGGCCTGCTCGACGCGATCATCGACGCGCTCGAGGAGGCCCGCACCGCGCGGGACTGCGTGCACGCCACGGTCACCGCCTACCTGCGGTACGTGCGGGACAACCGGGCCGCGGCGCTGTTCGTGCACGCCTCCTCCTACGCGGCGTTCCTGCCCGCCCACGCCGGCCGCATCGCCGAGGTCAAGGCCCCCCGGATGGAGCGCATCGCCGGGCGGCTGCGCCGGCACGCGGCGGCCGGGGAGATCGTCGACCTGCCCGAGGCGCTGCTGGAGATGCTGGTGATCGGCCCGGTGGCGGAGACCGCCCGCCGCTGGCTGGCCGGCGACCCCGGGATCGACCTCGCGGAGGCGGCCCGGCTCCTTCCCGAGCGCGTCTGGCGTTCGGTCCGCGCCGGCTGAGACCGGACCGGGGACGGATCGAAAAATTCCTCCGCCATACGTCTCCTGGACGGACGCCGGACCACCCCCGCAGAGCCGCCGGGCCCGCCCCGGACGCCCTTGTCGGCCCCTGCACGCGGGGTTATCCTCTGCCCAATCTTTAGGAAACTTTCCTAAGAGAAAGTTAAGGGTGCGGGGGCCGACCGGACAGGAGGAACCATGTTCCCTCAGCTCAGCGGGCGGCGGGCGACGGTTGGGGCCGTCGCGCTGCTGCTCTCGACAGCCGGCGTGGTGGTGCCGATGACAAGTGCCACCGCCGCGGCGGCGGTGACCGCCTCGTGTACGAAGACCTCCGACTGGGGCACCGGCTTCGAGGGGCGCTGCACCGTCACCAACGGCACCGCCGCGACGGTCAACGGCTGGAAGGTCGAGTTCGACCTGCCCGCCGGGACGTCCATCACCTCGTCCTGGGACGCCACGCGGAGCTCCTCGGGCGGCCACTACACGTTCACCAACGCCGGCTGGAACGGGACGCTGGCCGCGGGCGCGTCGGCGAGCTTCGGCTTCGGGGGCACCGGCGGCGGCTGGATCTCCAACTGCCTGGTCAACGGGGCCGCCTGTGACGGCTCCGGGGGAGGCCCGGGCGGCGACGAGCAGGCCCCGACCGCCCCGACCGGCCTGCGCTCCACCGGCCGGACCTCGACCACCGTGTCCCTGGCCTGGACGGCCTCCACCGACAACGTGGGCGTCACCGGCTACGACGTCTACCGGGGGAGCACCAAGGAGGCCACCGTCACCGGCACCGAGGCCACCGTGACCGGCCTGTCGCCCAGCACCTCCTACACGTTCACCGTCCGGGCGCGGGACGCCGCGGGCAACACCTCACCGGCCTCGGGCGCCGTCACCGTCACCACCGAGAGCGGCGGCACCGGCGGGCCCGGCGGCAAGAAGGTCATCGGCTACTTCGCCCAGTGGGGCGTCTACCAGCGCAACTACCACGTCAAGAACATCGACACCAGCGGCTCGGCCGCCAAGCTCACCCACATCAACTACGCGTTCGGCAACGTCCAGAACGGCCAGTGCACCATCGGCGACAGCTACGCCGACTACGACCGCTTCTACAGCGCCGCCGAGAGCGTGGACGGCGTCGCCGACAGCTGGGACGCCGGGGCGCTGCGCGGCAGCTTCAACCAGCTCCGCAAGCTCAAGAAGAAGTACCCGCACCTGAAGGTGCTGTGGTCGTTCGGCGGCTGGACCTGGTCGAGCGGCTTCGGGCAGGCCGCCCAGAACCCGGCCGCGTTCGCCGAGTCCTGCTACAAGCTGGTGGAGGACCCGCGCTGGGCGGACGTGTTCGACGGCATCGACATCGACTGGGAGTACCCCAACGCCTGCGGCGCCACCTGCGACAACAGCGGCCCCGCCGCGTTCCGCAACCTGATGGCCGCGCTGCGGCAGCGGTTCGGCTCCGGCAACCTGGTCACCGCCGCGATCACCGCCGACGCCAGCTCCGGCGGCAAGATCGACGCCGCCGACTACGGGGGAGCGGCCCAGTACGTGGACTGGTACCTGCCGATGACCTACGACTTCTTCGGCGCCTGGGCCGCCACAGGACCGACCGCCCCGCACTCGCCGCTGACCTCCTACCCGGGCATCCCCACCCAGGGCTTCGACTCGGCCTCGGCCATCGCCAAGCTCAAGGCCAAGGGCGTCCCGGCGAGCAAGCTGCTGCTGGGCATCGGCTTCTACGGCCGGGGCTGGACCGGCGTGACGCAGAGCACCCCCGGCGGCAGCGCCACCGGACCCGCGCCCGGCACGTACGAGCAGGGCATCGAGGACTACAAGGTGCTCAAGACCCGCTGCCCGGCCACCGGCACGGTCGCCGGCACCGCCTACGCCCACTGCGGCAACCAGTGGTGGAGCTACGACACCCCCGCCACCATCGGCGGCAAGATGTCCTACGCCAATGACCAGGGCCTGGCCGGCGCGTTCTTCTGGGAGCTGAGCGGCGACACCGCCGGCGGCGAGCAGATCACCGCCATCCGCAACGGCCTGGGCTGACGCCCCGATCGATTCCGCGGATCCCGGGCCCGGGCGGCCCGGGATCCGTTACGTCCAGGTAGATCAATCATCGATCGACTTTTCCCAACGGGTTCTTTCTTGTAGCGTTCGAGCGCTTCGAGCGTTGCGCGCCGGATAGGCGCAGATGACCTGAACGAGAAAGGGCGCCGTCGGGCGTGAGGACATGATCGTGCTGTGCGTGTGCCTGGTGCTGCTGGCGGCCTGGCTGCTGGTGAGGGCGCTGCGGCCCGGTGTGCGGAAGACCGGGGGAGCGGGCGGATACCCCGAGTCGATGACCGAGGTCCTCGAACCGGACGCCGAGGAGTACCTGGCCTGGCTGGCCGACCGGCACTGGCCCGAAGACGAGTACCTGGACCTGGAACGGCAGTGGCTGGCCGAGTTCGACGCCACCGGCGAGGGGACGGCACCGGGCCCGTACACCGGGCCGCACGCCTGCCCCGGCTGCAACCGGCACGGCGAGGACGTGTGGCCGTGCCGCATGTGCGGGCGGCTGCTGCACTCGGCCTGCGGCCACGGCATGCGCCGCCGCCGGGTCTCCCGCCCCTACCGCACCCGCGACATGCAGGCCGAGGCCGTCATCGCCGAGTGGATCTGCACCAACTGCTCCTCGGTCGTCGGCCTCGACCTCGACGAGGACCTGTCCTGACAGGTTGATCCGGGGGGCACCCCCGGACCCCCGAGCGAACGGGGTCGGGCGATCCTCGCTCCGCCGGAGCCGCACCGCGGTCACCTGACCCGACGCGGGGCGGCGCGGACATCCGCGCCGCCCCGCGTCGCGCGTCAGCCCTTGTAGCCCGGCAGGCCCTTGTCCAGCCCGGCGCGGCGCAGCGCGTCCGCGAGGGCACCGCCGCCGCCCTGGTCTCGGCGGTCCCGGCCGCCGCCCCGGTTGCCGCCTCGATTGCCGCCCTGGGACTGGCCCCCGCCGCGCCGGCCCTGGTCGCGGCGGCCCTGCCCGGAACGCCGGTCGGCCGGGTCGTCGTCCAGCCGCAGGGTCAGCGAGATCCGCTTGCGGGGGATGTCCACGTCCAGCACCCGGACCTTGACGATGTCGCCGGGCTTGACCACGTCCCGCGGGTCCTCGACGTAGTTCTTCGACATCGCCGAGATGTGCACCAGCCCGTCCTGGTGCACCCCCACGTCCACGAACGCCCCGAACGCGGCCACGTTCGTGACCACGCCCTCCAGCACCATCCCCGGCTTGAGGTCCGCCAGCGTCTCCACGCCGTCGGCGAACGCCGCCGTCTTGAACGCCGGCCGCGGGTCCCGCCCGGGCTTCTCCAGCTCGGCCAGGATGTCGGTCACCGTCGGCAGCCCGAACGTGTCGTCCACGAACTCGGCGGGCCTGAGCGACCGCAGCACCTTGGTGTTGCCGATCAGCGACCGGATGTCGGAGCCGGTGGCGTCCAGGATCCGCCGCACCACCGGGTACGCCTCCGGGTGCACCGCCGAGGCGTCCAGCGGGTCGTCCCCGCCGGGGATCCGCAGGAACCCGGCGCACTGCTCGAACGCCTTCGGCCCCAGCCGCGGCACCTCCTTGAGCGCCTGCCGGGTGCGGAACGGCCCGTTGGCCTCCCGGTGCGCCACGATGCTCGCCGCCAGGCCCTCGCCGATGCCCGACACCCGGGTCAGCAGCGGCGCGGAGGCGGTGTTGACGTCCACGCCGACCGCGTTCACGCAGTCCTCGACCACCGCGTCCAGCGACCGCGACAGCTTCACCTGGGACACGTCGTGCTGGTACTGGCCGACCCCGATCGACTTGGGGTCGATCTTGACCAGCTCGGCCAGCGGGTCCTGCAGCCGCCGCGCGATCGACACCGCGCCGCGCAGCGACACGTCCAGGTCCGGCAGCTCCTGCGAGGCGTACTCCGACGCCGAGTACACCGACGCCCCCGCCTCCGACACCACGACCTTGGTGAGCCTCAGCTCCGGATGCCGCTTGATCAGGTCGCCGGCCAGCCGGTCGGTCTCCCGGGAGGCGGTGCCGTTGCCGATCGCCACCAGCTCCACCTTGTGCCTGGCGGCCAGTCCGGCCAGCACCGCGATCGACTCGTCCCAGCGGCGGCGCGGCTCGTGCGGGTAGATCGTCGCGGTGTCGACCACCTTGCCGGTGCCGTCCACCACCGCGACCTTCACCCCGGTCCGCAGGCCGGGGTCCAGCCCCATCGTCGGCCGGGTCCCGGCGGGCGCGGCCAGCAGCAGGTCCCGCAGGTTGGCGGCGAACACCCGGACCGCCTCGTCCTCGGCCTCGGTGCGCAGCCGGGTCCGCAGGTCGATGCCCAGGTGCACCAGGATCCGGGTCCGCCACGCCCAGCGCACCGTCTCCAGCAGCCACCGGTCGGCCGGCCGGCCCCGGTCGGCGATGCCGAACGTCTCGGCGATGCGCCGCTCGTACCAGCCCGGGCCGGGGAGTTCGGCCTCGTCCGCGTGTTCCTCCGGGTCGGGCACCAGCTCCAGGTCGAGGACCTCCTCCTTCTCGCCCCGGAACAGCGCCAGGATCCGGTGCGAGGGCAGCTTGACGAACGGCTCGGAGAAGTCGAAGTAGTCGGCGAACTTGGCGCCCGCCTCCTCCTTGCCCTCCCGGACCTTCGAGACCAGCCGGCCCTGCGCCCACATCCGCTCGCGCAGCGCCCCGATCAGGTCGGCGTTCTCGGCGAACCGCTCCACCAGGATCGCCCGCGCGCCCTCCAGCGCCGCCGCCGCGTCCGCCACGCCCCTGTCCGGGTCGACGAACGCCTGGGCCGCCGCCTGCGGATCCACGGTCGGGTCGCCCAGCAGCCCGTCGGCCAGCGGCTCCAGCCCCGCCTCCCGGGCGATCTGGGCCTTGGTGCGCCGCTTGGGCTTGAAGGGCAGGTAGATGTCCTCCAGCCGGGCCTTGGAGTCCGCCTGGCGGATCTGCCGCTCCAGGGCCTCGTCCAGCTTGCCCTGGGAGCGGATCGACTCCAGGATCGCCTCCCGGCGCTCCTCCAGCTCGCGCAGGTAGCGCAGCCGCTCCTCCAGCCGCCGCAGCTGGGCGTCGTCCAGCGCGCCGGTCGCCTCCTTGCGGTACCGGGCGATGAACGGCACGGTCGCACCGCCGTCCAGCAGCTCCACGGCCACCTGGACCTGCCGTTCCCGCACGCCGAGCTCCTCGGCGATCCGGGCGTACACGCTCACCGGGCCGTTCACGGTTCCCGTCTGGGACATCGTCACTGTCTCGATCCGCCATTCTGTTCAGCCGTCCGCAGCATTGTGCAGTGCCGCGGCGTGCTTGTCGCGCCGGACGGGACCGTCTTCCGGCGGTCCGGCCGGTGCCGTAGTGTCCATCCCATGGCCAAGCCGCTGGTGCTGCTGGACGTCGACGGCGTGCTGAACCCCTTCGGCGGGCCTCCCGGCGGCTTCCGCGAGGTGCGCGTCGCACCGGACGGCGTCCACCTCACGTTGTGGCTCAACCGCGCGCACGGCCCCCGGCTCGTCGAGCTGGCCGAGTCCACCGGCTCCGAGCTCGCCTGGGCCAGCTACTGGTGCGACCGGGCCAACGAGTGGGTCGCCCCGCGCATCGGCCTGCCCGAGCTGCCGTACGTCCCGATCCCGCCCTACCCCGGCCACCCGGACGGGGTCTCGCTCGGGGCGTGGAAGGTCCGGCACGTGGCCGAGTGGGTCGGCGACCGCCCGTTCGTCTGGTTCGAGGACGAACCCGACGCCGCCGAACGCCTCCTCGACCACCTCGCCGAGGGCACCCACCTCCTGGTGAGCGTCGACCCGGACGAGGGCCTGACCGACCTCCACCTGGAACGCGCCCGCACCTGGCTGAGCGCCCTGGGGCGGGATCCCGGCCGGGATCCGCGCTAGCGGCGGGTCCAGTCGGGCTGCAGGAAGTCGGCCACCCGGGCGGTACGGCCCAGCAGCACCACCTCGCGGAACTGCCACAGCATCGCGCCGGTCGGGGCGTGGATCGTCATCCGCGGCCCCAGCGTCATCTGCAGCAGCCGCCCCCCGTCCAGCTGCGGCACCCAGCGGACCGCGTCGTCGGCGGCCAGCCGGGTCAGCGTCACATGGTGCACCGACCGCACCTCACCGGGGTTGGCGCGCACCGGACCCGGGTCGGGCAGCGCCAGCACCAGCGGGGTGATGACGAAACCGGAGGAGGCGGGGAAGTCGTCCAGCCGCCCCAGGACGTGCTCCGGGGCCGCCTCCAGGCCGACCTCCTCGTGCAGCTCCCGCAGTGCCGCCCGCTCGGCGGTCTCCCCCTCGTCCAGCCGCCCGCCCGGCAGGCCCCACTGGCCCGGGTTACGGCCCCGGTCCGCCCGCTTGATCACGATGACCGCGGGCTCGCCGGTGTGCTCGGTCACGCACAGCGAGACCGCGGCCCGCCGCACGCCCGCGGTGCTCTCGATCTCGGTGTGCCGGTGCGCGGCCAGCCGTTCGCGCGCCAGCTCGGTGAACGCCGCCAGGTCGGTGGGAGGTGGGGTCATCCCTCGATGGTCTCAGGTCCCGGCCGGGCCCCGGCGTCGGCGGCGCACTCACGGGCGTACCGGGCCGGGGGAGTGCCCACCGCCGCGGTGAAGTCGCGGACGAAATGGGCCTGGTCGGCGTACCCGAGCACGGCCGCCAGCTCCGCCCAGTCGACCTCGTCGCCGGCCGCCGCCCGTTCGGCCGCCTCGTGCATCCGGTACCGCCGGATCACCCACTTCGGCCCGACCCCCACGTACTCGGCGAACCGGCGCTGCAGCGACCGCGTCCCCACCCCCGCGTCGGAGGCCAGCCGGTCCACCCGGCTGATCGACGGGTCCCCGGCGATCCGCGCCACGATCGCCGCCGTCTCCGCGATCAGCGGATCGGGCCGGTCCGGAACGCGCGCCAGCAGGAACCGCTCCACCAGCGCCACCGCCTCCGCGTCGGACGGCTCGGCGATGACCGCGTCCGCCACGGCCCGGCCCTCCGCCCCGAAGATCTCCTCCACCGGCACATGCCGGTCGGTGATCGACGACACCGGCCCGTCCAGGAACGGCCGGAACCCGCCCGGCCGGAACCGCACCCCGACCACCCGCCCGCGCCCGGCGATCGTCTCGCCGAACACCCCGCGCACGATCCCCACCACCCGCGCCCGCCCGCCGGTGGTGAACGTCATGTGCACCGTCGGATGGGTGAGCACCCGCTGCGTGTGCGGCTCGCGTAGATCCCAGTGCAGGATCCAGTGATGCTCGGCATAGGGGACCAGGCCGGGGGAAGGAGCCGACCGGTGCATCCGGAAGCGCCGCAGGCCGGCGGCGGCCCGCAGGATGCCCCTGGTCGAGTCCGTCACGGGCTCCATTGTCGCGTTTGTTCAAGACCGGCCGGACGTGCGTTCCTATGCTGTCCCGCGCACGACCCGGAAACGTCGCCAAGGAGAGGTCCATGGAACTGAGGACGCACCTCGTGCCCGCCGCCGAGACCCTGATCGGGATCGTGGAGGGCATCGACCCGGCACGGCTCGGCGACCCCACCCCGTGCCCGGAGTTCGACGTCCGCGCCCTGGTCAACCACCTCAACCACTGGACCGGCGAACGAGGCGCGGCCTCGGCCCGCAAGACCCCGCTCGACGACGGCCAAGGCCCAGAGGAGGACCTGACGGCGGAGCCCGGCTGGGCCGCCCGCTACGCCGAACGCGCCCGCCGCACCGCCGCCGCCTGGTCCGACCCGTCCGCCTGGGAGGGCACCACCGGGCTGACCGCCAAGGGCCAGATGCCCGCCGTGTTCATCGGCGGGATCATGTTCGTCGAGTTCACCCTGCACGGCTGGGACCTGGCCGTGGCCACCGGGCAGAAGCCCGCCTACGGCGAGGAGGTGGTGCAGGCCCTGTGGGGGCACCTGCGGAACATGGCCTCCGTCGCCCGCGAGAACGGCGTCTTCGGTCCCGAGGTCGAGGTGCCCGAGACGGCGCCCCTGCTGGACCGCGCCCTCGGCCTGGCCGGCCGCGACCCCCACTGGACGCCCTGACGCGTGCCTGCACGGGGCCCGGAAAGCTCTAGGCTTGTGCCCATGTCTTCGTCTTCGATCCGTGTACGCTTCGCACCTTCCCCGACCGGCATGTTCCACGTCGGCGGGGCCCGTTCCGCCCTGTTCAACTGGGTGATGGCCCGGCAGTCCGGGGGGACGCTGGTGTTGCGGATCGAGGACACCGACGCCTCCCGCAACAAGCCGGAATGGACCGAGGGCATCATCCGGGCCCTGGCCTGGCTCGGCATCGACGGCGACGAGTACGAGGGCCCGTACTTCCAGTCCGCCAACCTGGAGGCGCACCAGGAGGCGCTGCGGACCATCCTCGACCAGGGCCGCGCCTACTACTGCGACTGCACCCGCGAGGACGTGATCGCCCGCACCGGCGACTCCAACAAGGGCTACGACGGCTACTGCCGCGACCGCGACCTCGGCCCCGGCGAGGGGCGCGCGGTCCGCTTCCGCACCCCCGACGAGGGCCAGACCACCGTGGTCGACCTGATCCGCGGCAAGCCCACGTTCGAGAACAAGGTGCTGGAGGACTTCGTCATCGCCCGCTCCAACGGGTCGGTGCCGTTCCTGCTCGCCAACGTCGCCGACGACATCGCCCAGGGCATCACCCACGTGGTGCGCGGCGAGGAGCACCTGTCCAACGCCCCCAAGCAGCAGTTGCTGTGGGAGGCGCTGGGCCACCAGGCCCCGGTGTGGGCGCACGTCCCGGTCATCGTGAACGAGAAGCGGCAGAAGCTGTCCAAGCGCCGTGACAAGGTCGCGCTGGAGGACTACCAGGCCGAGGGCTACCTGGCCGCCGCGATGCGCAACTACCTGATGCTGCTCGGCTGGGCACCGTCCGGGGACCGCGAGGTGGTGCCCTGGGAGGTCATCGAGAACGAGTTCCGCATCGAGGACGTCAACGCCTCCCCGGCGTTCTTCGACGTCAAGAAGCTGCGGGCGATCAACGGCGACTACATCCGGATGCTGTCGGTCGAGGAGTTCATCGCCGAGTGCCTGCCGTTCCTGGAGAAGGCGCCGTTCGAGGTGGACATGAAGGTCTTCGTCCGCCTCGCCGAACTGGCGCAGACCCGGGTGGCGGTGCTGTCGGAGATCGTCCAGATGGTCGACTTCGCGTTCCTGGACGAGCCCGCCTTCGACGAGGCGTCCTGGACCAAGGCGATGAAGGACCCGGCCGCCGAGATCCTCGCCGCCGCCGAGGACGCCTACCGCGACGCCCCCTGGAACGCCGAGGAGCTCAAGACCCGGCTGGAGCAGGTCGGCGCCGGCTTCGGCCTCAAGCTCGGCAAGGCCCAGGCCCCCGTCCGGGTCGCCGTCACCGGCCGCACCGTGGGCCTCCCGCTGTTCGAGTCCCTGGAGGTCCTCGGCCGCGAGGCCACCCTGGCCCGCATCGCCGCCGCCCGCGCCCGCCTCACCGGCTGACCCGCCGCCCCGCGCGACGAGGAAGCCGTCCCGGCCCGCGGCGGGCCGGGACGGCGGGCGTCCTCAGCGGGGGAGGATCATCGCGCGTTCGCCGTGACCGCCTTCAGCGCGTCGGCCCCGGACACCCGGTCCGCGGTGTCGGCGCTGCGCGCGGAGTAGAACGGGCAGAGCCGCAGGGTGGCGTCGGGCTCGTTGTCGCCCCCGCCGCGGAAGTAGATCTCGTTGACCCAGCCGGCGGCGCCGTTGTCGGCGACCGTCAGCGCCCACCAGTAGTTGGTGGCGCCGTGGGCGGTGAGCTGGGTGCCCGTCCAGTCGCAGACGTACCAGTCGTCACCCGGCGCGTAGATGTACCCGACCACCCGGGAGGTGTGGTCGTTGTACTCGTAGACCGGGATCGAGTTGTTGGGAGACCAGTCGGGACAGGTCTGCACGTAGACCTGCTGCCCCGAGTGCCACCACTGCGGGCCGCACGGGTACGCGTCCGCCCGCGCCTGGGCGGCGGGTGCCGTGGCCCCCAGAGCGCCGAGCGCCATGACGCCCGTCGCGATGGTGGTGAGGATCTTGCGCACAGTCCCTCCAGGACATCGTGTACGGCGCGGGCGCTCCGCGCACCGCGCCCCGACGTCCACCACCATGACTTCCGCGCCGGGCGTCCGGTATCCGGGGAAATCCGGTATCAGGTCCGTTCTGAAAGGAGTCAATATCCCAGAGAACCCTTACAGCGGACCCGGATGCGCGGTGCGGTCAGGGCTCCGTGGGGGACGCCGCCGGGCCGCGCAGGCCCTCGAGCGCCGCGTACAGGTCCTCCACCCGCCGGGACAGCTCCTCCACCGCCGGCCGCAGGTCCGCCGGGGCCTGCTCCAGCACCGCGTCCACCTGCTCGCGCACCTCGCCGAACCGGGCGGTCAGCTCGCCCGGCTGCGGCATCCCCGGCCCCCCGGCCCGCGCCCGCAGCAGCGCGGCCTGGTCGCGCAGCAGGATCGCCTGCTCCCGCAACTGCCGGTTCTTGCGGTGCAGCTCCACGAACACCGACACCTTGGCGCGCAGCACCCACGGGTCGAACGGCTTGGCGATGAAGTCCACCGCCCCGGCCGCGTACCCGCGGAACGCGTAGTCCGGGTCGCTGTTGACCGCCGTCAGGAAGATGATCGGCACGTCCCGGGTCTTCTTGCGGCGCTTGATGTCCCGGGCCGTCTCGAACCCGTCCATCCCGGGCATCACCACGTCCAGCAGGATGACCGCGTACTCGTCGGTGAGCAGCGCCTTGAGCGCCTCCTCGCCGGACCGGGCCCGCACCAGGTCCTGGTCCAGGGAGCTGAGGATCGCCTCCAGCGCGACGAGGTTCTCCTCACGGTCGTCCACGAGAAGGATCTTGGCCTTGTCATCCACGCCCGGTGTCTCCTGATCGTGATGGTCGGACCGGGCCGCCGGCCGCGTCCCGGCCGGCCGCCCGCTCAGCGCACCGCGGCACGCTGCAACCAGGTTCGCATGACATCCAGCAGATGATCCACGTCCACCGGCTTGGGCACGTAGTCCGACGCCCCGGAGGCCAGGCTCTTCTCCCGGTCGCCCTTCATCACCTTGGCCGTGATCACGATGATCGGCAGATCGGTGAACTGCGGCATGCCGCGGATGGCCTCGGTGGTGGCGTACCCGTCCAGGCCGGGCATCATCACGTCCATCAGCACCAGCGACACGTCCGGGTTGCGCTGCAGCAGGTCGATGCCCGCCTGGCCGTCCTCGGCGTACAGCACCTCCATCCCGTAGCCCTCGAGCACGCTGGTCAGCGCGAACACGTTGCGCACGTCGTCGTCGACGATCAGCACCTTGCGCCCCGACAGCACCGCGTCCAGATGGTCGGCGGGCGGCTCCTCCGGGTACCCGGTCAGCGCCGGCAGCGGAGCCGGATCCTCGCTCGGATGCCGGGCGGCGGGGGCGGCCGGCACGTCCGCCGCGGTCACGGCGCGCCCCTGCTCGGCCTCGAGCTCGGGCTGCGCCGTCAGTCCCTCGTGGTACTGCGCCGGCAGGTACAGGGTGAACCGGCTGCCCCTGCCCACCTCGCTCTCGGCGTGGATCTCCCCGCCCAGCAGGTGCGCGATGTTCCGGCTGATCGACAGGCCCAGCCCGGTGCCCCCGTACCGGCGGCTGGTGGTCCCGTCGGCCTGCTGGAACGCCTCGAAGATCACCTGCAGCTTGTCCTCGCTGATGCCGATCCCGGTGTCGCTGACCGTGAAGGCGATCACCATCGGCGCCTCCCGCAGCGTCGGCGCGGCGAACTCCACCTCCTCCGGGGCCGGGGCGATGGTCAGCCGCACCTCGCCCTCGGAGGTGAACTTCACCGCGTTCGACAGCAGGTTCCGCAGCACCTGCTGCAGCCGCTGCTCGTCGGCGTACAGCAGCCCCGGGATCTGCGGCGACACCTCGATCTGGAACGCCAGCCCCTTGTCGACCGCCATCGGCCGGAACGTGGCGTCCACGTAGTCGACCAGCTTGGTGAACGGCAGCGGCTGCGGATGCACCTCCATCTTGCCGGCCTCCACCTTCGACAGGTCGAGGATGTCGTTGATCAGCTGCAGCAGGTCGGTGCCCGAGTCGTGGATGGTCTTGGCGAACTCCACCTGCTTGGCGGTCAGGTTGCCGTCGGGGTTCTCCGACAGCAGCTTGGCCAGCACCAGCAGGCTGTTGAGCGGGGTGCGCAGCTCGTGCGACATGTTCGCCAGGAACTCCGACTTGTACCGCGACGACAGCGCCAGCTGCTCGGCCCGCTCCTCCAGCGTCCGGCGGGCCTGCTCGATCTGGAAGTTCTGCATCTCGATGGCCCGGTTCTGCTTGGCCAGCAGCGCCGCCTTCTCCTCCAGCTCGGCGTTGGAGCGGCGCAGCTCGGCCTGCTGGCGCTGCAGCTCGTCGGAGCGCTCCTGCAGCTCCTGGGCCAGCCGCTGGGACTCGGCCAGCAGCGCCTCGGTGCGCGAGTTGGCGCTGATCGCGTTGATCGTCACCCCGATGCTCTCGGCGAACTGGTCGAAGAACGCCAGATGCGTGTCGGTGAACGGGCTGAACGAGGCCAGCTCGATCGCCCCCAGCACCTGGTCCTCGAACAGGATCGGCAGCACGATCACATGGGTGGCCGGGGCCTGCCCCAGCCCCGAGCGGATCCGCACGTAGTCGCCTGGCGCGTCGTCCAGCATGATCGTGCGGCGTTCCAGCGCGGCCTGCCCGACCAGTCCCTCGCCCAGCCGGAACGTGGCGGCGCCCGGCTCGGGCCGCACCCCGTACCCGGCGATCAGCGCCAGCTCGGTCTCCCCGTCGTCGGCGGGCCGCGCCAGGTAGAACGCGCCGTGGCTGGCCGACGCGATCGGCGTCAGCTCGCTCATGATCAGCTGCGCCACCTGCACGATGTCGCGGTGCCCCTGCATCAGGCCGCCGATGCGGGCCAGGTTGGACTTCAGCCAGTTCTGCTCCTGGTTGGCCTGCGTGGTCTCGCGCAGCGTCCGCACCATGAGGTTGACGTTGTCCTTCAGCTCGGCGACCTCGCCGGCGGCCTCCACGGTGATCTCCCGGCTCAGGTCGCCGCTGGCGACCGCGCTGGCCACCTCGGCGATCGCGCGGACCTGGGTGGTCAGGTTCCCGGCCAGCTCGTTGACGCTCTCGGTCAGCCGCTTCCAGGTGCCGTACACGCCCTCGACCTTGGCCTGCCCGCCCAGGCGCCCCTCGCTGCCGACCTCGCGGGCGACGCGGGTGACCTCGGAGGCGAACGCCGACAGCGTGTCCACCATCGTGTTCAGCGTCTCCTTCAGGTCGAGGATCTCGCCCTGCGCGTCGACGTCGATCTTCTTGGTCAGGTCGCCGTTGGCGACGGCGGTGGTCACCTGGGCGATGTTGCGGACCTGGTAGGTGAGGTTGGAGGCCATGCCGTTGACGTTGTTGGTGAGGTCCTTCCAGACCCCCGACACGCCCCGCACCTGCGCCTGCCCGCCCAGCCGTCCCTCGGTGCCGACCTCGCGGGCGACGCGGGTGACCTCGGAGGCGAACGCCGACAGCGTGTCCACCATCGTGTTCAGCGTCTCCTTGAGATCCAGGATCTCGCCTTGGGCGTCGACGGTGATCTTCTTGGACAGGTCGCCGTTGGCGACGGCGGTGGCCACCTGCGTGATGTTGCGGACCTGGTACGTCAGGTTCGACGCCATCAGGTTCACGTTGTTGGTGAGGTCCTTCCAGACCCCCGAGACCCCGTGCACCTGGGCCTGTCCGCCCAGCCGTCCCTCGGTGCCGACCTCGCGCGCCACCCGCGTCACCTCGTCGGCGAACGCCGACAACCGGTCGACCATGGTGTTCAGCGTGTCCTTGAGATCCAGGATCTCGCCTTGGGCGTCGACGGTGATCTTCTTGGACAGGTCGCCGTTGGCGACGGCGGTGGCCACCTGGGCGATGTTGCGGACCTGGTAGGTGAGGTTGGAGGCCATGCCGTTGACGTTGTTGGTGAGGTCCTTCCAGACCCCCGAGACCCCGTGCACGTGGGCCTGTCCGCCCAGGCGTCCCTCGGTGCCGACCTCGCGCGCGACGCGGGTGACCTCGTCGGCGAACGCCGACAGCCGGTCCACCATCGTGTTCAGCGTCTCCTTCAGATCGGCGATCTCGCCCTGGGCGTCGACGGTGATCTTCTGGGAGAGGTCGCCGTTGGCGACGGCGGTGGCCACCTGGGCGATGTTGCGGACCTGGTAGGTGAGGTTGGAGGCCATGCCGTTGACGTTGTTGGTGAGGTCCTTCCAGACCCCCGACACGCCCCGCACCTGCGCCTGCCCGCCCAGCCGTCCCTCGGTGCCGACCTCGCGCGCCACCCGCGTCACCTCGTCGGCGAACGCCGACAACCGGTCCACCATCGTGTTCACGGTGAGCTTGAGCTCCTGCAGCTCGCCCACCGCCTCCACGGTGACCTTGCGGGTCAGATCGCCGTGCGCCACCGCGGTCGTCACCACCGCGATGTCCCGCACCTGCGCGGTCAGCCGGCCCGCCATCAGGTTCACCGCGCTGGTCACCTCGCGCCACCGGCCCGTCTGGCCGCGCAGCGGCGCCTGCCCGCCCAGCCGGCCCTCCACGCCGACCTCGCGGGCCACCTGGGTGACCTCCCAGGTGAAGTTGTCCAGCTGCTCGACCATCCGGTTCACCGAGCGGGCCATCCGCAGCACCTCGCCGCGCATCGGCCGGCCCCGCAGCCGCAGCTCCACCCGCTGGCTCAGGTCGCCCGCGGCCACCGCCTCCACCACCCGGGCCATCCCGGTGGACAGGTCGGTCAGCTTGTCGATGATCGCGTTGGCGTCCTCCACCGCGGTGGCCCACCCGCCGCGCGCCACCGGAGGCGTCAGCCGTTCCCGCAGATGCCCCTCGCGGCCCAGCTCCCGGCGCACCCGGGCCAGCTCGCTGCTCAGGTGCGCGCCGTTGTCCCGGATCTCCTCCACCATCGTCAGCGCGTCGGCGACCGCTCCGTCGACGGGCAGGTCCAGGTCGGCATTGAACTTCCCGTCGCGCACGGCGGCCAGCGCCTTCAACAGCGGCGCCAGATCGGCGTCGCTGTACCGCGGCGTGGTGTCACGCTGCGACTTCGGCGGCTGCCCCATGCGGGACGCGGTTCGCGGCATAGTCTTTCCTCCTGGCCCGCTTCACCAGTCCGGGATCTGCGGACACACCCGTTGGGCCTTACATTTGCAGTCTGTCACGATGACCGGGATCGACATCACCTCTTCAACCGGGGGGAGCGCGTGGAACGACGGGCGACGTCGGCCACATTCCCGCCGGCGGCCACGTCGGTGGCGGCCGCGCGGCGCTTCGTGCGCCGGACCCTGAACGAATGGGACCTGGCCCAGGTCGCCGACGACGCCCTGTTGGCCACCAGCGAACTGGCCACCAACGCCGTCACCTACGCCGGCACCGCGTTCGAGGTCCGCTGCACGCTGGAGGACGGAGGCGTGCGGATCGAGGTGCTGGACCAGCATCCCACCCGGCACATCGCCATGCCGTCGGTCGAGGCCACCAGCGGGCGCGGGCTGCCGTCCATCGACCGGCTGGCCTCCTCCTGGGGCATCACCTACGAGGGCCTGACCAAGGGCGTGTGGTTCCGCCTGGACAAGCCCGGCGCCCGGTCCGGCGAACGCGACACCGCCCCGGTCCTCGGCGTGCCGTCCCTGGCGCTCGACGACGACGCCACCGGCCTGGCCCTGGCCTCCGAGCGGGCGCTGCGCCCCCGGCCGGGGGAGGACTCGCTGGACGGCGCGGTCGAGGCGGTCCGCGACGTGCTGTCGGCCGACGGCGCGGCGGTGCTGCTCGCCGACCGCGAGGGCGACCTGGTGCTCGGCGCCTCCACCGGGGCGATCCCCGACCCGCCCGTCGCCCGGCTCACCGTCGCCAGCCTCGGCCCGCACGCCCGCGTCGGCGACCCCTGGGTGACCGCCGACCCCACCGACCCGGTCGCCGCCGCCCTGTCGGCCCGTTCCCTGGTCGCCGCCCCGCTCCAGGTGCAGGGCCGGCTGACCGGCGTGCTGGTGGCCGTCGCCCGCGACCCCGACCGGTTCGACGAGGCCGCCGGCAAGCGGCTCGGCCGCATCGCCGAGGAGATGGCGCTGTCCATGGAACGCGCCCGCATCGGCGAGCTGGAGCGGTCCTGGCGCGGCTGGCTCAGCTTCGTCGCCGAGGCCAGCGACCTGCTGGCCGGCACCCTCGACCAGGAGCGCACCATGGCCCTGGTCGCCCAGCTGGTCGTGCCGCGGCTGGCCACCTGGTGCGCCGTCTACACCGTCGACGAGACCGGCGCCGCCCGCCCCGCCTACGTCTGGCACGCCGACGAGACCCGCGTGGACGGCCTGCGGGAGCTGCTCGCCGTCGCCCCGGAGCCCCCGGTGGACTCCTCCGGCGCCTGGAACGGCCACACCGCCGCGTCCGCCGCCGCCCGCGCCGTGGCCGGCCCCACCGCCGACGACATGGCCTACGCGTTCCCGCTCATCGCCCGCGGCCGCCGGATGGGCGTCCTGGTCATCGGCCGGCCCGCCGGGGACCGCTTCCCCCAGGGCGCCATCGACCTGGCCGAGGAGCTGTCCCGGCGGGCCGCGCTCGCCATCGACAACGCCCGCCTGTACACCGCGCAGACCACCATGAGCCGCGCCCTGCAGCGCAGCCTGCTGCCGCCGGGCATCCCCGAGATCCCCGGCCTGGAGGTCGAGGTGGTCTACCAGCCCGCGGGAGAGGGCAGCGAGGTCGGCGGCGACTTCTACGACGTGTTCGAGTGCGGCGCCGACCCGGCCGGGCTCGCCCCCGCCACCCGCTGGCGGTTCGCCATCGGCGACGTGTGCGGCACCGGCCCGCAGGCGGCGGCCGTCACCGGGCTGGCCCGGCACGCGCTGCGCATCCTCGCCGCCGAGGACATGCCGGTGCCCGACGTGCTGACCCGGCTCAACCGGCTGATCCTCGCCGAGGGCCCGCGCACCCGGCTGCTCACCCTGCTGCACGGCGAGATCACCCCGCGCCCCGGCCGCGACGGCGTCCGCATCGACCTGGTCAGCGCCGGGCACCCGCTGCCGCTGGTGCTGGACCCCGACGGCGGCGTGCACGAGGCCGCCCGGGCCCAGCCGCTGCTGGGGGTGTTCGACGACGCCGAGTTCACCGCGCAGACCATGGAGCTGCGGCGCGGCCAGGTGATGCTGTGCGTCACCGACGGAGTGACCGAACGCCGGTCCGGCGACCGGCTGCTGGGCGACGGCCACGGCCTGGAGAACCTGCTGGCCGGCTGCCGCGGGCTGTCCGCCGGCGCGGTCGCCGCCCGGATCCAGCGCGCGGTCCGCGACTTCGGGCCCGAGCCGTCCAACGACGACGTCGCGCTGATCGTGCTGCGCGCATCGTGACCGAATCGAACTCCGCCGAACGGCCTCCCGGCATGCCGCGGGCCGCGTGATGTTCTATGGTGAATGACGATGGGCCTCGCTTTGCACACGACGCGACAGGACGGCCGCGTGACCGTATCGGCACGCGGTTCCATTGACCTGCACTCCTCCGACGATCTGCGGCAGCGGCTCGAGGCGCTGGTGGAGGCCGGTCACAAGGAGATCGTCGTCGACCTGACCGCGGTCGACTTCTGCGATTCCTCCGGACTCAACGTGCTCGTCCGTGCCTACAAGAACGCCCGCGACCACAACGCCTCCTTCTCGGTGACCGGCGCCTATGGCAGAGTCGAGAACGTCCTGCACACCACCGGGCTCGACCGGTTCCTCATCGGAGCTCCGCCCGAAGGGTGACCCCCCGGTGTCCGAGACCACCCTGCGCGCCGCGCCGCAGAGCGAGGCGGTCGAGCTCGCCCGCCGGCTCGCCGCCCGCACCATGCGGACCTGGGCCCTCCTGGAACGCGAGGAACAGGTCACCGCGATCGTCGCCGAACTCGTCGCCAACGCCGTCCGGCACGCCGGCACCGTGCTGGAGCTGCGCCTGCTGCGCCGCTCCGACGCCGTCCGGGTCGAGGTGCGCGACCGCGCCTCGGCCATGCCGAAGATGACCGTGCCGGCCCCCCTCGACGAGTGCCACCGCGGCCTGTTCATCGTCGACCGCTTCTCCACCGACTGGGGCGCCGTCCCCGTCACCGGCGGCAAGGTCGTCTGGGCCGAGGTCGCCACCTGACCGCCCGCGGCGGATCGTCCGGGCCGTACGCGCCCGCCGCCGTCGTGCTCCGGTCCCCATGACGGCGAACCCGGGACGGACGACGTCCGCCCCGGGCCCGGCCCGCCGGCTCAGTGGGTGTCGCGGTACATCTCCGCGACCATGAACGCCAGGTCCAGCGACTGCCCGCGGTTCAGCCGCGGGTCGCAGGCCGTCTCGTACCGCTGGTGCAGGTCGTCCTCCACGATCGCGGCCCCGCCGCCCACGCACTCGGTCACGTCGTCGCCGGTGAACTCGATGTGGATGCCGCCCGGGTGGGTGCCCAGCGCCCGGTGCACCTCGAAGAACCCGGCCACCTCGTCCAGCACGTCGTCGAACCGGCGGGTCTTGTGCCCGCTGGGCGCCTCGAAGGTGTTGCCGTGCATCGGGTCGCAGATCCACGCCACCGGCGCCCCGCTCTGCGCCACCTTCTCGATCAGCGGCGGCAGCGCCTCGCGGATCCGGCCCGCCCCCATCCGGGTGATGAACGTCAGCCGGCCCGGCTCCCCGTCCGGGTTCAGCCGGTCGATCAGCGCCAGCGCGTCGTCGGGGGAGGTCGTCGGCCCCAGCTTGACCCCGATCGGGTTGCGGATCCGGCTGGCGAACTCCACATGCGCCCCGTCCAGCTGCCGGGTCCGCTCGCCGATCCACACGAAGTGCGCCGACACGTCGTACGGCAGCCCGCTGCGCGAGTCGATCCGGGTCAGCGCCCGCTCGTACTCCAGCAGCAGCGCCTCGTGGCTGGAGTAGAACTCCACCCCGTGGAACTCCTCGGGGTCGGCCCCGCACGCCTTCATGAACGCCAGCGCCCGGTCGATCTCCCCGGCCAGCCGCTCGTACCGCTGCCCGGCCGGGCTGCCCGCCACGAAGTCCTGGTTCCACGCGTGCACCTGCCGCAGGTCCGCGTACCCGCCCTTGGTGAACGCCCGGCACAGGTTCAGCGTCACCGCCGAGCAGTGGTAGGCCTGCAGCAGCCGGCGCGGATCGTTGCGCCGCGCCTGCGGGGTGAACTCGAACCCGTTCACCGCGTCGCCCCGGTACGCCGGCAGCGTCACCCCGTCCCGGGTCTCGGTCGGCTTGGACCGCGGCTTGGCGAACTGCCCCGCCATCCGCCCGATCTTCACCACCGGCACGCTGCCCGCGTACGTCAGCACCACCGCCATCTGCAGCAGCGTCTTGAGCTTGTTGCGCACCGCGTCGGCGTTCGACCCGGTGAACGTCTCCGCGCAGTCACCGCCCTGCAGCACGAACGCCTCGCCGCGGACCACCTCCGCGAGCCTGTCCTTCAGCTGGTCGCACTCGCCGGCGAACACCAGCGGCGGAGCCTTCGACAGCTCCTCGGTCACCGCCCGGACCTCGTCCGGGTCGTCCCAATCCGGCTGCTGTGCGGCGGGGAGGGCGCGCCAGGCGTCGAGCTCCCCTGCGGCGGTCGTGGTACTCACGGTCCCAAGGCTAGGTCACCGGGCCGACCGCGACATCACGGCCCGGACGTGTCACCGGTGACGGCTACGCGGCCTTCGTGGGAACGGGCGAGGACAGCTTGCGCCGCGGCCTGCGCGGCCCGCGGCCCAGCGGCTCGGGCTGTGCCGCGGGCGACGCCTGCGCCCGGTGCCCGGTCGCCCGCCCGGCCCGGTCGGCCTCGGCCGCCAGCTGGCGCAGCCGCCGCAGCGACCGGTCGGTGATCTGCCGCACCCGGTTGTGGCTCAGCCCGTACCGCGCCCCGATCTGCGCGTACGACAGCGGCTGCCCGTCCTCCATGCCGAACCGCGCCCGCAGGATCGCCGCCTCGCGCTCCGGCAGCCGTTCCAGCAGCCGGCCCAGCCCCGCGATGTCGTCCAGCGCCAGCACCTCGGCCTCCGGGCTGACGCCCTCGGGGTCCTCCAGCAGGTCGCCCATCGGGGTCTCGCCGGCGTCGTCCACCGCGGCGTCCAGGCTCGCCGGGTCCCGCCGCCACCGCAGCAGCTCGTCCACGTGCTCCGGCTCGGCGCCCAGCGCCTGCGCCAGCTCCTCGCGGGTCGGCTCCCGTCCCAGCTCACGGCCCAGCTGCCGTTCGGCGCGGCGCAGCCGTGACAGCTCCTCCTCCACGTGCACGGGGAGCCGGATGGTCCGGGCGGTGTGGCTGAGCCCGCGGCCGATGGCCTGGCGGATCCACCAGGTGGCGTAGGTGGAGAACTTGAAGCCGCGCCGGTAGTCGAACTTCTCCACCGCCCGCATCAGCCCCAGGTTGCCCTCCTGGATGAGGTCGATCAGCGGCAGGGCGTCCGTGGGGTACTTGCGCGCGATCGACACGACCAGCCGCAGGTTCGCCTCGACGAAACGCTGCTTGGCGCGCAGACCGGCGGCCGCGAGCTCCTCCAGCTCCGCACGGCTCACCCCCGCGGGGATCCGGCCCTCCTCCAGCAGGCGCTCGGCGTACAGGCCCCCCTCGATGGCCTTCGCCAGGTCGACCTCCTCCTGCGCGTCGAGCAGGTGGGTACGGCCGATCCTGTCGAGGTACGCACCGACCAGATCCTTGTCCTGCGCCTCGACACTCTCGCCCTTGGTGCGGGTTGCAGCCATCCTGACCCTTCTCCGGTCGAACTCCCTGCCCGTTCAACGCTAATTACGGCTCTGTGATTCCCGATCGGGGAATACCGCGGGCCGGGCCACCGCTTGAGCTGACTGATACCCGTATCGAGGAAGGCAGCGACATGGCGACGGTCACACTGACCGCGAAGGACTTCGACGCCACCGCCGGGGCCGAGGGCATCGTGCTGGTCGACTTCTGGGCGTCCTGGTGCGCTCCCTGCCGGCGGTTCGCCCCGATCTTCGAGGAGGCCTCCGAGCAGCACCCCGACATCGTGTTCGCCAAGGTGGACACCGACGCCGAGCAGGGACTGGCCGACCGCTTCGGCATCACCTCGATCCCCACCCTGATGGCGATCCGCGACGGCGTCATCGTGTACGCCGAGCCCGGCGCGCTCCCGGCCCCGATGCTGGAGAACATCATCGAGCAGGTCCGCGCCCTGGACATGGACGACGTCCGCGAGCGCCTGAAGTCCTGACCGGAGCCGCGGCCGCCCGCGCCGGCGGCACAATGGTGTCCCGTGCTGACCGAGGTACTGGACCTGCTGGCCTGCCCCGTCTGCGGGGAAGGGCTGGCACGGCGGGAACGGGCCCTGCGGTGCGCGTCGGGGCACAGCTTCGACATCGCCCGGCAGGGCTACGTCAACCTGCTCACCGGTGACGCCCGGATCGGCACGGCCGACACCCCGGAGATGATCCGTTCCCGGGAGGCGTTCCTCGGCGCGGGCCACTTCGCGCCCCTGGCGGACGCGCTCGCCGCACAGGCGACGGCCACGCTGCCGCCCGCCGCTCGGATCCTGGACGCCGGCGCCGGAACGGGCTACTACCTGGCCCGCCTGCTCGACCGTTCCCCGGACGCGGTCGGCCTGGCCGTCGACGCCTCCAAGCACGCCCTGCGCCGCGCCGCCCGCGCCCACCCGCACATCGGCGCGGTCGTCGCCGACCTGTGGCGCCCCCTGCCGATCCGAACGTCCGCCGTCGACGCGATCATCAACGTCTTCGCCCCCCGCAACGGCCCCGAGTACCGCCGCGTCCTCACCCCCGGCGGCCTTCTCCACGTCGTCACCCCGACCTCCCGCCACCTGGGCCGCCTCATCCCGGACCTGGGCCTGCTCAAAGTCGATGACCGCAAACGCGAGCGCACCGACCGCGCCCTGGGCGCCCACTTCACCCCACTGACCACAGAATCCCTCGACACCGAGGTCACCCTCGACCACGACGAGGTCCTCACCCTCGTCGCCATGGGCCCCAGCGCCCACCACATCCCCGCCCACGACCTGCACACCAGACTGGCCAAGCTCCCCACCCCACTCACGATCCCCCTGTCGGTCTCCATCACGACCTACCGCCCCGCCCCCTGACCCCCGTCACCAGTCCGCCCCTCGAGGACAGCCGGCCGCACAAGGCCCGCAGGACAGCGACCACCGTCCTAGGTGTATTGATCACGAGCGTTGTTGACGGTGGCGGAGCTGATCACGGCGAGCTGGCCGCGATGCGCGCGCCGACGTCTGCGCGTACTGATCGCCTCGCCGAACGATGCCGACCACACGAACGGTCGGGTCGCCTCCGCTCAGCCGGCCGACGCCATCAGGAGCGCTTTGACGACAGACCCTGGCACTGCAGCCGCACTTCCGCTACGCCGTTCGTAGAGACGCCGGTCACAAGCCGCCCTCCAGTCCCGGCTCTCCACCTATGCGGCGTTGCCACAGATCCCCGACTCTGCTCCGGCCAATGCAGCCGTAGACCCCGGTGTGACTTGAGCCACTGATGCCCGGAAGCCCTCAATGAGACCAAGAGAGGTCAAGGAGTTCCCATAACCGACTCGACTGCCAGGGGCGACCTTGGCGACGGTGAGATGTCGGCCACGAGGAGAGCACCGTAGTTCGGCGGGCAGCCCTTATCCGTGCCGTGCCCGCGGGCTCCCACGATCGGCACGACGACGACTGACAGGCGCCTTCGTGCCACCACGGAGAAGAGCGGAATAGGCCCTTGAGCAGCGGCGTTGCAAGGCGGTCGGCGGCGGTTTGACGGCTTGCCGCCCACTGTCTAAAGTCTTTCCTGCCCCGAGGGATGCGGAACGCCGGGAGGCGGTCGGCCCCGGGGACACCGTCCCGGGTAAATCGTTCGGATCACAGGGTTCGGCGGGGTATGCTGGGAGGGTCGCCCGGAAGGGATGCAGGACGCCGGGGAGGCGGCCGGCCCGAGGGCAAGCCCGTGAATCAACGCTTCGGCAGGCTGTTCGGCCTGTGGGTGGCGGTGGTGTGCGGGGCCTGATCCAGGACGTGGTGGGAGAGCTCTCGTGAGAGGGTTTGACATCGGGTCGGGGTCGGGTAAGTTAGAAGGGTTGCCCCTGCGGGGTGCCTGCCTGGTGGGGTGGGTGTTCTGGGGTGGGTGTCCGTTTCTTGAGAACTCAACAGTGTGTTAAAAGCCAGTGCCTTGTGACAGCCCCTGTGGGGGTTGTTGTCCTCGTCAAGAGGATTTCTTTGAGGCAGCACGCCCCTGATGTGGGGTGTGCGTGCTGGGATTTGTTCCCATTCTGGGTTTCCGCTGCCTCCTGTTGGGGGTGGTGGGTGTGACCTTGATGGAGAGTTTGATCCTGGCTCAGGACGAACGCTGGCGGCGTGCTTAACACATGCAAGTCGAGCGGAAAGGCCCCTTCGGGGGTACTCGAGCGGCGAACGGGTGAGTAACACGTGAGTAACCTGCCCCCGACTCTGGGATAAGCCTGGGAAACCGGGTCTAATACCGGATATGACCACTGCTCGCATGGGTGGTGGTGGAAAGTTTTTTCGGTCGGGGATGGGCTCGCGGCCTATCAGCTTGTTGGTGGGGTGATGGCCTACCAAGGCGACGACGGGTAGCCGGCCTGAGAGGGCGACCGGCCACACTGGGACTGAGACACGGCCCAGACTCCTACGGGAGGCAGCAGTGGGGAATATTGCGCAATGGGCGGAAGCCTGACGCAGCGACGCCGCGTGGGGGATGAAGGCCTTCGGGTTGTAAACCTCTTTCAGCACCGACGAACCTGGACGGTAGGTGCAGAAGAAGCGCCGGCTAACTACGTGCCAGCAGCCGCGGTAATACGTAGGGCGCAAGCGTTGTCCGGAATTATTGGGCGTAAAGAGCTCGTAGGCGGCCTGTCGCGTCCGTCGTGAAAGCCCACGGCTCAACCGTGGGTCTGCGGTGGATACGGGCAGGCTAGAGGCAGGTAGGGGAGAACGGAATTCCCGGTGTAGCGGTGAAATGCGCAGATATCGGGAGGAACACCGGTGGCGAAGGCGGTTCTCTGGGCCTGTTCTGACGCTGAGGAGCGAAAGCGTGGGGAGCGAACAGGATTAGATACCCTGGTAGTCCACGCCGTAAACGTTGGGCGCTAGGTGTGGGGTTCTTCCACGGGCTCCGCGCCGTAGCTAACGCATTAAGCGCCCCGCCTGGGGAGTACGGCCGCAAGGCTAAAACTCAAAGGAATTGACGGGGGCCCGCACAAGCGGCGGAGCATGTTGCTTAATTCGACGCAACGCGAAGAACCTTACCAAGGCTTGACATCACCCGTTTACCTGCAGAGATGTGGGGTCCCTTCGGGGGCGGGTGACAGGTGGTGCATGGCTGTCGTCAGCTCGTGTCGTGAGATGTTGGGTTAAGTCCCGCAACGAGCGCAACCCTCGTTCCATGTTGCCAGCACGTGATGGTGGGGACTCATGGGAGACCGCCGGGGTCAACTCGGAGGAAGGTGGGGATGACGTCAAGTCATCATGCCCCTTATGTCTTGGGCTGCAAACATGCTACAATGGCCGGTACAGAGGGCTGCGATACCGTGAGGTGGAGCGAATCCCTAAAAGCCGGTCTCAGTTCGGATCGAAGTCTGCAACTCGACTTCGTGAAGTCGGAGTCGCTAGTAATCGCAGATCAGCAACGCTGCGGTGAATACGTTCCCGGGCCTTGTACACACCGCCCGTCACGTCACGAAAGTCGGCAACACCCGAAGCCCGTGGCCCAACCCTTCGTGGGGGGGAGCGGTCGAAGGTGGGGCCGGCGATTGGGACGAAGTCGTAACAAGGTAGCCGTACCGGAAGGTGCGGCTGGATCACCTCCTTTCTAAGGAGCACCCTGGCCCGCCCGTTCCTTCAAAGAAGGAAGGGCTGGGTCCAGAGTCGGTCCTTCGCAGCCGAACGCGCTGCGGGACCGGAGCTCATAGAACCGTGGAGCACTGGCTACTCAACCTGCCGGGACCGCCGTCCTGGTCAGTACTGCCCGCATCCCCAGCTGTGCTGGTGGATGGTCTCCGCTTCACTGTGGGGGCCGGGCTCCTTCGGGGGCCGGGGTGTGGAACCTCCGGGTGTGGGGTTCGGGTGGGTTGGACACACTGTTGGGTCCTGAGGAAACGGACCCTCTCCTGGTCTCCTTTGGGAGGTCGGGGGGTTGTTTTCTCTGGGCTGCGGGGCCACGGCCCCTCCCGGGCGTGTGTGTTCGGGTGTGGTGTGGTTGTCCGGTTGTTTTTTGTGAACTGCATAGTGGACGCGAGCATCTTTGATCGCTGTAGGTTTGTTAAGTTGTTAAGGGCATACGGTGGATGCCTTGGCATCGGGAGCCGATGAAGGACGTGGGAGCCTGCGATATGCCTCGGGGAGCCGGCAACCAGGCTGTGATCCGGGGATTTCCGAATGGGGTAACCTGGCACCTGTCATGGGGTGTCGCTGCCGCCTGAATGTATAGGGCGGTGGTGGGAACGCGGGGAAGTGAAACATCTCAGTACCCGCTGGAAGAGAAAACAATATGTGATTCCGTGAGTAGTGGTGAGCGAAAGCGGAGGAGCCTAAACCGTGCGCGTGTGATACCTGGCAGGGGTTGCGTGTGCGGGGTTGTGGGACCATCCGGCCGGTGCTGCCATGCCGGCAAGGAGTGATAAACCGCTGGGGTAGTCGAACGGCTTGGGATGGCCGACCGTAGACGGTGAGAGTCCGGTAGGCGAAACTCTGGTGGCTTCTGGGTGTGTTCCCGAGTAGCACGGGGCCCGTGAAATCTCGTGTGAATCTGCCACGACCACGTGGTAAGGCTGAATACTTCCCGATGACCGATAGCGGACCAGTACCGTGAGGGAAAGGTGAAAAGTGCCCCGGTGAGGGGTCGTGAAAGAGTACCTGAAACCGTGTGCCTACAAGCCGTCAGAGCCGCAGGCCGCGGCCTCTTCGGGGGTTGTGGTTGGTGATGGCGTGCCTTTTGAAGAATGAGCCTGCGAGTTATGGTGTGTGGCGAGGTTAACCCGTGTGGGGTAGCCGTAGCGAAAGCGAGTCTGAAGAGGGCGTATGAGTCGCATGCTGTAGACCCGAAGCGGGGTGATCTAGCCATGGGCAGGGTGAAGCGCCGGTAAGACGGTGTGGAGGCCCGAACCCACCAGGGTTGAAAACCTGGGGGATGACCTGTGGTTAGGGGTGAAAGGCCAATCAAACTCCGTGATAGCTGGTTCTCCCCGAAATGCATTTAGGTGCAGCGTCGTGTGTTTCTTGCCGGAGGTAGAGCTACTGGATGGCCTAGGGGCCTCACCGGGTTACCGAAGTCAGCCAAACTCCGAATGCCGGTAAGTGAGAGCGCGGCAGTGAGACTGCGGGGGATAAGCTTCGTAGTCGAGAGGGAAACAGCCCAGATCATCGGCTAAGGCCCCTAAGCGTGTGCTAAGTGGTAAAGGATGTGGAGTTGCCGTGACAACCAGGAGGTTGGCTTAGAAGCAGCCATCCTTGAAAGAGTGCGTAATAGCTCACTGGTCAAGTGATTCCGCGCCGACAATGTAGCGGGGCTCAAGCACACCGCCGAAGCCGTGGCACTGACACTTGAGGTGTTGGTGGGTAGGGGAGCGTCCTGCAGCCGGTGAAGCCGCCGAGTGATCGAGTGGTGGAGGCTGTGGGAGTGAGAATGCAGGCATGAGTAGCGATTCACACGTGAGAAACGTGTGCGCCGGATGACCAAGGGTTCCTGGGGCAGGCTGATCCGCCCAGGGTAAGTCGGGACCTAAGGCGAGGCCGTGAGGCGTAGTCGATGGACAACGGGTTGATATTCCCGTACCCGCTGGTACGCGCCCATACCGAACCTCCTGATGCTAACCACCCGAACCGCCGCCCGGTCTTCGGACCGGGTGTCTTGCGGGGAGGCTGGGGCCCGAGGGGGTAGTAGGTAAGCGATGGGGTGACGCAGGAGGGTAGCTCAGCCCAGGCGATGGTCGACCTGGGGTAAGCAGGTAGCCCGGATCGTAGGCAAATCCGCGGTCCATGAGGGTGAGATGTGATGCCGAGCCGTTTTAGGTGAAGTGAGTGATCCCATGCTGCCGAGAAAAGCCTCTAGCGAGTGTGCCGGCGGCCCGTACCCCAAACCGACTCAGGTGGTCAGGTAGAGAATACCGAGGCGATCGGGTGAACTGTGGTTAAGGAACTCGGCAAATTGCCCCCGTAACTTTGGGAGAAGGGGGGCCACGCCTGGTGAACGCCCTTGCGGTGGGAGCTGGGGGTGGTCGCAGTGGCCAGGGGGAAGCGACTGTTTACTAAAAACACAGGTCCGTGCGAAGTCGTAAGACGCTGTATACGGACTGACGCCTGCCCGGTGCCGGAACGTTAAGAGGACCGCTCAACCCTCCTCGTGGGGGTGAAGGTGAGAATCTAAGCGCCGGTAAACGGCGGTGGTAACTATAACCATCCTAAGGTAGCGAAATTCCTTGTCGGGTAAGTTCCGACCTGCACGAATGGCGTAACGACTTCCCCGCTGTCTCAACCACAGGCCCGGCGAAATTGCAGTACGAGTAAAGATGCTCGTTTCGCGCAGCAGGACGGAAAGACCCCGGGACCTTCACTACAGCTTGGTATTGGCGTTGGGAGCGTCTTGTGTAGGATAGGTGGGAGACTGTGAAGCCGCCACGCTAGTGGGGGTGGAGTCGTTGGTGAAATACCACTCTGGTCGTTTCGAGCGTCTAACCCGCGCCCGTGAATCCGGGTGGGGGACAGTGCCTGGTGGGTAGTTTAACTGGGGCGGTTGCCTCCTAAAGGGTAACGGAGGCGCCCAAAGGTTCCCTCAGCCTGGTTGGTCATCAGGTGTTGAGTGCAAGGGCACAAGGGAGCTTGACTGTGAGACAGACATGTCGAGCAGGTGCGAAAGCAGGGCCTAGTGATCCGGCATCTCCGTGTGGAAGGGATGTCGCTCAACGGCTAAAAGGTACCCCGGGGATAACAGGCTGATCTTCCCCAAGAGTCCATATCGACGGGATGGTTTGGCACCTCGATGTCGGCTCGTCGCATCCTGGGGCTGGAGTAGGTCCCAAGGGTTGGGCTGTTCGCCCATTAAAGCGGCACGCGAGCTGGGTTTAGAACGTCGCGAGACAGTTCGGTCCCTATCCGCTGCGCGCGTAGGAGACTTGAGAGGGTCTGTCCCTAGTACGAGAGGACCGGGACGGACGAACCTCTGGTGTGCCAGTTGTCCCGCCAGGGGCATGGCTGGTTGGCTACGTTCGGTCAGGATAACCGCTGAAAGCATCTAAGCGGGAAGCCTTCCTCGAGATGAGGTCTCCCTCCCCCTGTGTGGGGGTAAGGCCCCCAGGAGACGACTGGGTTGATAGGCCGGGCATGGAAGCATCGTAAGGTGTGGAGTGGACCGGTACTAATAGGCCGAGCGGCTTAACACACCACTGTTGCAGCGTGGATGTTCGCGTCCCTGTGCGGTTCACAGAAAACAACCCCCGCACCCCGCCGGCCCTTTGTCGGCCGCGGTTGTTGGTAGGTTGTTGGTAACTGAATAACGCGTCCACCACCCCCTCTGGGGGGTGCTGGAACGCCACGGGTTTCCCGCCGTGCCTGGCACGGCCGGGGTGAGGCGTTCCGGTGGTCATGGCGGAGGGGAAACACCCGGTCTCATTCCGAACCCGGTAGTTAAGCCCTCCAGCGCCGATGGTACTGCACGGGAGACCGTGTGGGAGAGTAGGACACCGCCGGAACAACAACCACCGAAAAGGGCCCGGCCCCGCGAAGGCTTCGTCTTCGCCGGGGGGCCGGGCCCTTTTCGCATCCCCCGGCCCCCCGTCCCGGGGCCTTCCTTCGAGGAGCTTTCCACCAGGAGGGTGTGGATGGATGGCGTGGGACGGGTGTTGAGGGCCCGGTTTCCTCGAGGATTCAAGTCCTCGAAGGAACTGGGCTTTTTTGTGTGTTCAGGGACCGGCTGGACGGGGCGGCGTTGCCCGCCGACGACTGGCCGGGGCCGGTGTTGTTTCCGGCGGGCTCCGGATCTCCGCTCGGCCGAGGGGCAGTGTGTCGGCGCGGCTGGTGGGGTGTTTCCGGGGCGGATTCGTGCGGTGGGGGTCAGATCTCCTCGCCGGTCGGGGATGGCGGTGTTGAGGGTGGGGTTTGGTGTTCGGTTGTGTCGGTGGTGATCCGTTGCGGGGTGGGCCTTGGCGGAGGGGATTCGGAAGTGGGCGGGGGAGCCGGTGATCTTCTGGAGCGGGGCGGCGCGGGCGGGGGTCGGGGGCCAATAAGCTGGGAGGGTTCCTGCAGACCACGATGATGACAGTGACGGACGTGATGAGCGCGGAAGAGGATCGTCGCGGCGACGGGAATCGCGAGCGGCGTGGCGGCGGCCAGGGCGACGGCGGGTACCGGAACGCCTCTGGAGGCCAGGGGAAGTCGTTCCCACGAGGACGTGGCGGTGACGGCGGGCCGCGCTCGAACGAAGCCAGGGGCGGAGAGCGGTGGAACCGGGGCGGGAAGTCCCAGGGGGGATCGGCCGGCTCCTGGAAGGCTCGTCGCGGCGGTTCCGGCGGCGGCCGGCCTGCCGGGGATCGGCAGGGCTGGAATCGCGGTGAGGATCGGGAGCGGTCTGAGGAACGCCGTGGCTCTGAGGGGCGGCCGTCCCGGTCCGGTGGGCCGGGGCGCGCCCCGGCGTCGGGTGAACGGGGTGAAGGGCGGCCGTTCCGTCCCTCCGGGAAGGGACGTTGGTCGCAGGATCGTTCGCCCGGGTCCGCCGGTGGGCGCGGTAAGGAGCGCGACCGTTCGGCGGGGCCGCGGAACGATCGGCGTGAGCGGGAGCGGTACGCCGGTGGTGAGGAAGGGGCGCCGGAGGGCACCCGTCCCAGTGGCGGGCGCCCCCAGCGCCGTTCGGGCGAGGGCAGACCGTTCTCCCGGGACGAGCGTCGGTCCGGCAGGCGGGAGGACCGCGGCGGCCGGTCCGGCGGTCCGGGACGCGGCGCGGGCCGGCCGGGCGGCGGGCCGCGCCGGGAGGGTCGTGAGGAGCGGCGGGAACGTCCGGCGCGCGTGCCGGAGGGGCCGGAGCTTCCCGAGGACGTGACCGGTGACGAGCTCGATGCCGAGGCGCGCGCCGAGCTGCGCACCCTGCCCAGGGACCTGGCGACGAAGGTCGCCCGCCACCTGGTGATGGCCGGGCGGCTGATCGACGAGGAGCCGGACGTCGCGTACCAGCATGCGCGCGCCGCCCGCCGGCTCGCCTCGCGGGTCGGCATCGTCCGGGAGGCCGCCGGGCTGGCCGCCTACCACGCCGGCGAGTGGGCCGACGCGCTGGCGGAACTGCGCGCCGCCCGCCGGCTGCGCAACACCGAGGAGGCGTACCTGCCGATCCTCGCCGACTGCGAACGCGGCCTGGGCCGTCCCGAACGGGCGCTGGACCTGGCCAAGTCCCCCGCCGCCCGCCGCCTCGACCAGGCCGACCGCGTCGAGCTGCGCATCGTCGAGTCGGGGGCCCGCCGCGACCTGGGGCAGCACGACGCCGCGGTGGTGACGCTGCAGATCCCCGAACTCCGCGACAAGCAGCTGCGGCCCTGGTCGGCCCGGCTGTTCTACGCGTACGCCGATGCGCTGCTGGACGCCGGCCGCGAGAAGGAGGCCGTCGAGTGGTTCGCCCGCTCGGCGGCGGCCGACCGCGACGGCGTGACCGACGCCCCCGAGCGTTACGCCGAACTCGAGGGTCTGGAGATCATCGACCTCGAGGACGAGATCGGGGGGGAACCCTCGATCTCCGCCGAGGACGCCCTCGCGGGGTCGGTTCTCGGATCCGCCTCAGAGCCGGACGAGGTCGTGGAGGGACCCTCGGTCTCCGCCGAGGGCGCTCCCGCCGCGTCGGCCGCCGAAGCCGCTCCGGGCGAGAGCGTGACGGACTCCTCGGTCTCCGTTGAGGGTGCTCCTGCGGAATCGGCCCGTGGATCCGCCTCGGAGTTGGAAGGGACCGTGGAGGGATCCTCGGTCTCCGCCGAGGGCGTCCCCGCTGCATCGGCTCCCGAAGCCGCTCCGGGCGAGGCCGTGACGGACTCCTCGGTCTCCGTTGAGGGTGCTCCTGCGGAATCGGCCCGTGGATCCGCCTCGGAGTTGGAAGGGACCGTGGAGGGATCCTCGGTCTCTGTTGAGGGTGCTCCCGTCGTATCGGCCGCCGAAGCCGCTCCAGGCGAGAGCGTGACGGACTCCTCGGTCTCCGCTGAGGGCGTTCCACCCGCATCGGAGCCGGGCGAGGCCGTTGAGAGGTCTTCGGGTTCCGCCGGGGATGCCGTTGCGGAGTCGGCCCTTGAAGGCGAGCCGAAGCCGGACGAGCCTTCGGCCCGTGCCGAGGGGGTGGAGGGATCGAGTCTCGAAGCCGGCCCGGCCGGGGCTCCTCCTGCGAACCCGTTCAGTCTGGAGTTCGTGGCGCCGCCGTCCGCCCAGGAGGTTCAGGAGACTCCCTCGGCTTCCGGGCCCGGCGGACCGGAGGACGTCGATGATCAGCGGCCGGACGGCGATGCGCCACGGGCGGACTGACCTCCGAGAGCGGTGAGGCCGAGGCGCCGGCCTGCCCGCCCGATCCATGACCACGGACTTGGGCCGGCCCTCGGCGGTGGTACGCCCTGCTGATCCAGGGCTCGTCGTCGAAGCGGTCATGCGGCGTCCGCGTGTTTCCCGGCTCGCCGCCATGTGCTCGGCCCCTGGCCGATGCCGTCGGGGTCGGCGGGCAACCGAACCGCAGCCGACCGAAGTGCTGCCGGCACTTTGACGACAGTCCCAGGCGTGTCCGACGGGTCCCGCAGGGCGCCTTGCCTCCAGGGCACCGGCCGAGGGCGCCTGGCGCGGTGACCGCGTCCGAAGGCGGCGGGATCCGACTGAGGGGTTGACGTCGTGAGGAATTTTCACGATATTCACCGGGGCATGGCCGGGCGGCGCGGGCGGTGTCATTCGTCGGTGATCGGCTCGGTCTGATCCTGTCCGTCATGGGGTGAGGAGGGCCATGCCGATCGAGCTGAAGCGACGTGCGTTCTTGCGGGGTACGGCCATCGCCGGGGGGACGGCCGCCTTTTCCGGAGCGCTGTGGCAGCGGGCCTTCGCGGAGCCGGCGCAACCCGGGGTGGGGCCGTACGGGCCGCTGCGGGCGGCCGACGCGAACGGGATCCAGTTGCCGGAGGGGTTCACCAGCCGGGTGATCGCGCGGTCCATGCAGCGCGTGCCGGGGACCCGGTACACGTGGCATCCGGCTCCGGACGGCGGGGCGTGCTTCCCTGCCGGGGACGGGTGGATCTACGTCAGCAACTCCGAGGTGCCGCTGGTGGGCGGGGCCTCGGCCGTTCGGTTCGACGCCTCGGGGAACGTCGTCGACGCGTACCGGATCCTCAACGGGACCACGATGAACTGCGCCGGCGGCGCGACCCCGTGGGGGACGTGGCTGTCGTGCGAGGAGTACGACCTCGGCATCGTGTACGAGACGTACCCGCAGGGCGGCAGGTCGGCGGTGCAGCGGCCGGCCCTGGGGCGGTTCACGCACGAGGCGGCGGCCTGCGACCCGGTGCGCCGGGTGGTCTACCTGACCGAGGACGAGGAGGACGGCTGCTTCTACCGGTTCCGTCCCGACACCTGGGGCGACCTGTCGAGCGGGACGCTGGAGGTCCTCGTCGGGTCGGGCACGGGGAAGGTCACCTGGCAGCGGGTGCCCAGCCCGCGGGTCTGGGTCACGCCCACCCGGCACCAGGTGGACGGGGCGATGCGCTTCAACGGCGGCGAGGGCTGCTACTACACCGGGAACGTCTGCTACTTCACCACCAAGGGCGACGGGCGGGTCTGGGCGTACGACGCCGCGACGTCCACGCTGGCACTGGCCTACGACGACGACCTGGTGACCGGCGAGGCGCCGCTGACCGGCGTGGACAACATCACCGGCGCGCGGACCGGCGACCTGTACGTGGCCGAGGACGGCGGCAACATGGAGATCAATCTGATCACTCCCGACGGGGTGGTGACGCCGTTCCTGCGGGTGCTGGGGCACGACGAGTCGGAGATCACCGGGCCCGCCTTCTCACCGGACGGGACCCGGCTGTACTTCTCCTCCCAGCGCGGCACCAGCGGCTTCGCCGGAGGCACCGACGGCTACACCTACGAGGTCACCGGGCCGTTCCGCCGCTGAGCCGGGCGGCCCGCGCCTGGACCCGCGAGAACGACCGCGGGTTCAGGCGTGCCTGCTCAGGGAGTGGATGATCCCGGAGACGTTGCTGACCGCGCTGCTGAGGACCTCGTACTTCTCCTCCAGCTCCGGGTCGGCGTCCGGGCCGAACGCCTTGTACCGCCCGGCGGTGCGCTCCTTGACCGCGGCGACCGCGTGGTCGAGGTCCATGCCCGCCTCGTGGGCGTCGCGGACCGCGTCCACCCAGATCCGCAGCTCCTCGGCGGACCGTTCCAGCGTCTCGTCCACCGCGTCCACCGGGCCGTAGTGGGCGAACAGCAGCCGCTGCGCGCCCAGCGCCCGGAACTTGTCCAGCGACGCCAGCGCCGTGTCCAGGTCGAAGTCCGGGGGCGGCGTCGCCGGGCGCACGTCGGCGGTCTCGGGGATGTAGACGCCCGCCGCGTCCCCCACGTACAGGTCGCCGGTGAGGGAGTCGAGCAGCCCGACGTGGTGCTTGGCGTGGCCGGGGGAGTAGTGGGACTCCAGCCGCCGGCCGCCGCCCAGGTCGATCACCCCGGTCTCCTCCACGGCCCTGATCCGGGTCGCCTCGGTCGGCTTGAGCTCCCCGAACAGCGTGTCGAGCATGTCCCCGTACACCATGCGGGCGCTGCGCATCAGCCGGGACGGGTCGGCCAGGTGCCGCGCGCCCTTCTCGTGGACGACGATCTCGGCGTTCGGGTACATGCGGGCGATGTCGCCGACCCCGCCCGCGTGGTCCAGGTGGATGTGCGTCACGACCACGGTGGCCAGGTCCTGCGGGCCGATCCCCAGCTCGTCCAGCGCCCGCCGGACGTTCGGCGCGGATCCGCTGGTGCCGGGCTCGACCAGGCACGGCCGGTCGGACCGGATGAGATAGCCGGCCGTGATCCCGGAGTACCCGGCCATCCGCGTGTCGATCTCGTAGACCTCGTTCCCCAGCGGGGTGATCGGGCTGTCGGTGCTCATCGCGCGGCTCCGTTCGCATGACCTTCACCAGGGGCCGATGACCGGCTCCGGCCCGGGTTCATCGTAGATCGGGAACGTCATCCCAGGTCCAGCAGCCGCATCACCAGCCCGGTCCGCGGCTTGGGCCCGAACGAGGTGGACTTGCGGGGCACCCGTTCGCCTTCGGCGGCCACCGCCAGCACGTCGGCGACCGCGGGCGGGTTCATGATCACCGCGGTGCCGCCGGAGCGCCGGGCGCGGTGCAGGGCGGCCGCCGGGTCCTCGTGCACGACCTCGACGGTGCGCTCGTCGGCCGGCACGCCCCACAGCCGGTCGATCAGCAGCGTGTCGAGCACCGCGGTGTCCAGCCGCCGCCACCGCGGGGAACGCCCGGCCGGCATCGCCTGGTCCAACAGGCCGGCGTCCGGGTCGGTCAGCAGCCACAGCCCGTCCGCGCCGCCGAGCAGGAACGCCGGGCCGCCGGCGCCGGCCAGCGCCGCCGTCCCGGACTCCAGGTCCGGCATCTCGCGTACGGCGAACGCCTTGGCGGCGCGTTCCACCGCGTCGCGCGGGGGCAGTCCGGGCAGCACCCGGTGGATCGCGCCGAGCCGCGGCGGGTGGCGCCGCGAGTCCACCAGCAGCGCCAGCCCGTAGTCCCAGGGCCCCGGTCCGTCTCCGGCCGCGTGACGGCGCTCCTGCAACGCCCGGTAGGTCGCGTACCGGTGATGCCCGTCGGCGATCATCGCCCGCCTGCCGCGCAACCCGGCCGCGATCCGCTCCTGCACCGCCGGATCGCCCACCCGCCACAGCCGGTGAAGCGTTCCGTCGTCTGCCCGGAACTCCACCACCGGACGCCGGGTCTCCGCGATCTCGTCCACCACCGCCCCGGGATCGGCCTCATCTGCCCCGGCGAAGGGTCCTCCGGCGATGACGGAGGCGTCTTGGCCGATGGAGGCGGGGCCGTGGCCCGGTTCCTCAGGGGAGCGGCCGGCGGGGCCCTCGTAGATGAGGAAGATGGGCTCCAGGTTGGCGCGGGTGGCGGTCATCAGGGCGAGGCGGTCCCGGACGGGGCCCGGGAAGACGTCCTCGTGGGGGAGGATGACCCGGTCGGACTCGGAGCGCAGGCCGACCGCGCCGATCACGCCGCGCAGCAGGGTCCCGTCGGTCGCGACGGTCTCGTACACGTACAGGGCGGGTTCGGGGTCGGCGATCAGGACGCCCTCGGCCAGCCAGCGGCGCAGGGTCTCGGCGGCGCGGCGGTAGCCGTCCTCGCCGGTCGGCAGGGTCAGCCGCACCACGTTGTGGCCGTCGCCGGCGGCCAGCCGCCGGACCTCCTCGGGATCGATCAGGTCGTACGGCGGGCACGTCACCGCCGCCAGGTCGCCCACCGCCTCCGGCGCGAACCGCACCCCCCGGAAGGGGATCAGCTCCAGCCCTCGGACATCCGGGGGCGAACCGTCCGAGGCCGTACCAAAGGGGAGATCGGCGTCCACTGTGGGCATGGTAATGGGAGAGACGGCCGAGTCCGGCGACCGGGTACGGTCGAAAGCAGGGTCGGAGGGGAGGTCCATATGCACATACAAGGAGCACAGGGACCGGAGGATTCCCCCGGCGAAGAACGTCGGACCCCCGACCCGAGCGGGGATTGGAACGGTGCGGAGCCCAGCGGCGGCGTGTACGAGTGGTACACCCGCGGCATGGCCCTGCTGGGCTCGGGCAGCCCGGCGGCGGCGGTGCAGCTGCTGCAGCGGGCGGCCGACGCGGAGCCGTCGTCGCGGAGCATCAGGGAGGCGCTGGCCCGCGCCCAGTACGGGGCGCGGCGGTTCGCCGAGGCGGCCGACAGCTTCCGCTGGATCGTGCAGGAGAACCCGGCCGAGGACTACGCGCTGTTCGGGCTGGGCCTGTCGCTGTCCAGGCTCGGCGACTTCGAGCAGGCCGTGGAGCATCTGGCGCTGGCCGTGGCGATGCGGCCGGAGAACAAGGACTACACCAAGGCCCTGCGGCACGTGCGGGCCACCCTGGAGGCCCGCCGCTGACCCCGGCCCCGTGCGGCGGCGCCTACGATCACCACTGGACTCCCACGTACGGGGGAGGACGACCGGGCCGCGGACCCGGGACGATGAGCGGCACGGTACGAGGGAAGGGGCCATCGACGTGCGCGGGTGCGACCGTCCACTGAGCGAGGCGTACGACGTCGCGCTGCTCGATCTCGACGGGGTGGTGTACGTGGGACACCGCCCCGTGCCGGGCGCGCCGGAGGCGCTGGCCAAGGCGCGCGCCGCCGGGCAGCGCCTGGCGTTCGTCACCAACAACGCCTCGCGGACGCCCGGCGCGGTGGCGGCGCTGCTCACCGGCATGGGGGTGCCCGCCGACGCCGGCGACGTGGTCACCAGCGCGCAGGCGGCGGCGCGGCTGCTGGCCGAACGGCTGCCCGCCGGGTCCAGGGTGCTGGTCGTCGGCGGGATGGGACTGCGGCACGCGCTGTACGCCCAGGGCCTGGTGCCGGTGTCCACCGCCGCCGAACGTCCCGCCGCCGTCGTCCAGGGCTACGACCCGAACCTGTCGTACGGGCTCATCGCCCAGGGCGCCCAGGCGGTGGCGCAGGGGGCGCTGTTCGTCGCCTCCAACGGAGACCTGACCATCCCCGGCGGGGACGGCCCGCCCAGGCCCGGCAACGGCTCGCTCATGCAGGTGATCAGGGCGGCGACCGGGGTGGACCCGATCGTCACCGGCAAGCCCGAACGCCCCCTGCACCACGAGTCGATCATCCGGACCGATGCCCGCGCCCCGCTCATCGTGGGGGACCGGCTGGACACCGACATCGAGGGCGCGCACAACGGCGGCGCCGACAGCCTGCTGGTGTTCACCGGCGTCACCGACCCGCTGACCGTGCTGACCGCGGAACCCCGGCACCGCCCCACCTACCTGTCGGCCGACCTGGGCGGGCTGCTCGTTCCGCATCCCCCGGTACGCGCGGACGGCGACGGCCACCACTGCGGCGGCTGGACCGCCCGCCGGGCCGGCGGCGAGATCGAGCTGACCGGCGAGGGCGACCCCTGGGACGGGCTGCGCGCCCTGTGCGGCGCGGCCTGGCGCACCGGCGAGCCCGCCGACGCCAAGGCCGTCGCCCGCGCGCTGGAACGGCTCGACCTCACCTGAGGTTCGCCGGGTCCTCACCTGGCGCACGCCTGATCGCAGGATGCGTCCCGCAGCGTCGTCCGGACGAGATCGTCCGGACGCTCGAAGGGAACGCATCCGATGAACAGATGGCGCCAGGTCGCGCTGGCCGTCGCCGCCGCGCTCACGCTGGGCACCGTCGCCGCCCGGCCCGCCACGGCCGAGCCCGACCACGACCGGCATCGCAAGGCGTTCGACCTGCAGGCCCACCGCGGGGGTATGGGGCTGGTGGTCGAGAGCACGGTCCCGGCGTTCGCCAACGCCCTCGAGCTGGGGGTCAGCACCCTCGAGCTGGACGTGCAGATCACCGAGGACCGTCAGGCCGTCGTCACCCACGACCGCCGCATCAGCAACCGCACCTGCAAGGACACCGCGCCCGCCTTCCCGGGCGACCCGGAGTTCCCCTACGTGGGCAAGTACGTCCACACCCTGACCCTCGCGCAGGTCCGCACCATGGACTGCGGCTCGACGATGATGCCCGCCCACCCCGGCCAGCGGGCGGTGCCGGGCGAGAAGATGGCGCTGCTGAGCGAGGTGTTCGCGCTCGTCCACCGCTACCGGGCGTACGGGGTGAAGCTGAACGTCGAGACCAAGGTCGAGGCGGGCGCGCCGCACGAGACCGCCCCGCGCGAGCAGTTCGTCCAGGTCACCGTGAACGAGGTCCGCAAGGCGCGGCTGCTGCGGCAGGTCACCGTCCAGAGCTTCGACTGGGGCGCGCTGATGCGGATGCGGCAGGTCGAGCCGCGGCTGCCGCTGGTGGCGCTCACCAACTACGACTTCCTGCAGACCGGGCGGCCCGGTGCGTCGCCGTGGCTGGGCGGGCTGGACATCGACGACTTCGGCGGCGACCCGCTGCGCGCGGTGAGGTCGTTCGGGGCGTCGGCGTTCTCCCCGGTGCACGGCTTCCCGCAGAACGGCAAGGTCACCGACCCCGACTACCGGCCGTACGTGACGCGGGACATGGTCGAGCGGGCCCACCGGATGGGCCTGAAGGTGATCCCGTGGACGATCAACGACGAGCCCACCATGCACAAGCTGATCGACGACGGCGTGGACGGCATCATCACCGACTACCCCGACCGGCTGCGCGACGTCATGGCCGAACGGAGCCTCAAACCGCCCAAGGGTTACCGGGCCCGCTGAGACCCCGGTCCGCCGATCACAGCAGCCTGCGCAGCCGCAGCAGGTCGCGGAAGCTCGCCTCGATCTTGAGCCGGCCGGTCGCCCACGCCCGGCCGGCGTGCAGCTCGTCCTTGGCCAGCGCCACCAGGTCGTCGCTGCCCACCGTCACCCGGACCTGCCCGTCGCCCGTGTCGGCGGTGATCTCGAACGGGTCCAGGCCGCCCGCGTGGATCCGGGACCGCCAGGCCAGTCCCAGGTCCGGGACGCGGCACACGATCGTGCGTTCCACCACGTGGTCGGCGAAGCGCTCGGGATCGACGGCGCCCAGCCGGGTGCGGATCAGGTCCAGCGCCGCCCGGCACTCCTCCTCGTTCGCCATGGTCAGGCCGTTCCCCCATCGGTCGCCAAGGATGTCGCCTCAGGACGGTAGCGTTCATCACGACGTGAACGCGACGTGGAGGAGGCACATGTCCGGCGAACCCCCGGCGGACGCGCCCGGCGCGACGGCCCCGGGAGTGGCCGAGGACGGGACCTGGCGCCCCGCACCGGCCGCCCCCCAGACCCCCGAGGCTCCGCAGGTCGCACCGGCTCCGCAGGCCCCGCAGGCGCCGCGGGCCGTGCCGGCGGGCGCGGTGGTGGCGGCGCTGGGCACGGTGCCCCCGCCGGAGCCGACCGGCGACGAGCGGGTCGACGCCGCGCTCGGCCGGCTGGCGGGGCTGGCCGGGCTGCCGGTGGCCGACCACGTGGAGGTCTTCGAGGAGGTCCACCGCGGCCTGCAGGACGTCCTGACCTCCGTGGACCAGGAGGCGCCGCCGGTGCCGCGGCCGCCCGGTCCGGGCATCCTTCCTCCCCGGCCCGGGCACGTCCATCGGGGCGGAGCATGACGGGAGGGCACCGGGAGGCGGCACGATGCCGGTGACGAGGCGGCGGCTGGACGCGGAGCTGGTGCGGCGCAAGCTCGCCCGGTCCCGCGAGCAGGCCCGCGAGCTGATCGAGGAGGGCCGGGTGCGGGTCGGCGGGCGCACCGCCGCCAAGGCCGCCACCCAGGTGGAGCCGACCGCCGCGATCGTGGTGGAGGCCGCCGGCGCCGAGCCGGAGTACGTCTCCCGCGGCGGCCACAAGCTCGCCGGGGCGCTCAGGGCGTTCACCGCCCTCAAGGTCGAGGGGCGCCGCTGCCTGGACGCCGGCGCCTCCACCGGAGGGTTCACCGACGTGCTGCTGCGCGCCGGCGCCGCCCATGTGGTCGCCGTCGACGTCGGCTACGGACAGCTCGCCTGGCCGCTGCGCACCGACGAGCGGGTCACCGTGCTGGAGCGGGTGAACGTCCGCGACCTGACGCCCGTACAACTGCCCGGAGAACCCCCGGACCTGGTGGTGGGAGACCTGTCGTTCATCTCGCTGCGGCTGGTGCTGGCGCCGCTGCGGGCGTGCGCCGCCCCGGACGCCGACTTCGTGCTGATGGTCAAACCGCAGTTCGAGGTCGGCAGGGAACGGGTGGGGGCCGGCGGGGTCGTCCGCGATCCCGCGCTGCGCGCCGAGGCCGTCCGCGACGTCGCCGGGCACGCCGCCGCGCTGGGCCTGGGCGTCGCCGGGGTGACCGCCAGCCCGCTGCCCGGTCCCTCCGGCAACGTCGAGTACTTCCTGTGGATGCGGGCAGGGGCACCGCCGCTGGACGAGGCCGACCTGGAGCGCGCGATCACCGAGGGACCGTCCTGATGGGCCGGCGCGACACCGGCAGGAGAGGGGGCCGGGCTCCCATGACCGACGACCGCCCGGAGGGCCCGCGATGAGCGGCCGGTCGGTGCTGGTGGTGGCGCACACCGGGCGGCCGGAGGCGTGCCGCAGCGCCGCCCTGGTGATCGAGCGGCTCAGCAAGGCCGGCATCGAGGTGCGGGTGCTCGACGAGGAGGCGCCCGACCTGCACTGCTCGGGGGTGCAGGTGGTGCCGGTCTCCGCGGCCGCCGCCGAGGACGCCGAGCTGGTGATGGTGCTCGGCGGCGACGGCACCATCCTGCGCGCCGCCGACCTGGCCCGCGCGTCGGGGACCCCGATGCTCGGCGTCAACCTCGGCCATGTCGGCTTCCTCGCCGAGGCCGAGCGCGACGACCTGACCTCCACCGTCGAACGGGTCGTCGAGCGCCGCTACCACGTCGAGGAGCGCATGACCATCGACGTGATCGTGCACCGCAACGGCGAGGTCGCCGCCACCACCTGGGCGCTCAACGAGGCCACCGTGGAGAAGGCCGAACGCGAGCGGATGCTGGAGGTGGTCGTCGAGATCGACGGCCGTCCCCTGTCGCACTGGGGCTGCGACGGTGTGGTGTGCGCCACCCCCACCGGCTCGACCGCGTACGCGTTCTCCGCCGGCGGCCCGGTGGTGTGGCCGGAGGTGGAGGCGATGCTGGTGGTCCCGATCAGCGCGCACGCCCTGTTCGCCCGCCCGATGGCGGTCTCCCCGCGGTCGGTGGTGGCGATCGAGGTGCTGCCCGACACCCCGCGGGCGGTTCTGTGGTGCGATGGGAGGAGGACGGTGGGCCTGCCGCCCGGCGCCCGGGTGGAGGTGCGCCACGGCGCGATCCCGGTCAAACTGGCCAGACTGCACCGGACCCCGTTCACCGACCGGCTGGTGACCAAGTTCGGCCTCCCGGTGACCGGCTGGCGGGGCCGGGCCCGGCCCGGCGCGGGCGATGCGGGCGGCCCGGCCGGGGGATAATCTCTGGCCGTCGACCAAGGAGAGGGTGTGACGCTCGTGCGGCCGATGGTCGAGGAGGTACGGATCCAGGGCCTTGGCGTGATCGACGAGGCCGTCCTGGACCTGTCCCCGGGGTTCAACGTGGTCACCGGCGAGACCGGCGCCGGCAAGACCATGGTGGTGACCAGCCTCGGGCTGCTGTTCGGCGGGCGCGCCGACCCGCAGCGGGTGCGGCCGGGCGCGGCCCGCGCCACCGTGGAGGGCCGGATCGTGGTGGACCCCACGGGCCGGGTGGCCGCCCGGGTCGCCGAGGCCGGCGCCGAACTGGACGAGGACACCCTGATCATCACCCGGTCGGTGTCCGCCGAGGGCCGCTCGCGGGCCCATCTGGGCGGCCGGTCGGTGCCGGTCAGCACGCTGCTGACGCTGGCCGACGACCTGGTGGCCGTGCACGGCCAGTCCGACCAGCAGCGGCTGCTGCAGCCCGGCCGCCAGCGCGCCGCCCTCGACCGGTACGCCGGGGACGCCCTGGCCAAGCCGCTGCGCGCGTACACCGCCGCCTACCAGCGGCACCGCCAGGTGACGGCGCTGCTGGAGGAGCTGACCACCCGGGCCCGCGAGCGCGCCCAGGAGGCCGACATGCTCCGGTTCGGCCTGGAGGAGATCGAGAAGGCCGAGCCCAAGGCGGGCGAGGACGCCGAGCTGGCCGCCGAGGCCGAACGGCTGGGCCACGCCGACACGCTGCGCACCGCCGCCACCACCGCGCACGAGGCGCTGCTGGGCGACCCGGACGCCCCCGCGGTCACCCCCGCCGACGTGATGAGCCTGCTGGGCACGGCGCGCGTCGCGCTGGACGGCGTGCGCGGCCACGACGACACCCTGGGCCAGCTCGCCGACCGGCTCGCCGAGGCCGGCTACCTGATCTCCGACGTGGCCACCGAGCTGGCCGCCTACGCCGAGTCGGTGGAGGCCGACCCGGTGCGGCTGGCGGCGGTGCAGGAGCGCCGCGCCGAGCTGGCCGGGCTGACCCGCAAGTACGGCGACAGCGTCGACGAGGTGCTGGCCTGGGCGCAGCGGTCGGCGGCGCGGCTGGCCGAGCTGGAGGGCGACGACGAGCGCATCGAGGAGCTGCGCGCCGAGCACGCCGAGCTGACCGAGCGGCTGCGGGAGCTGGCCGCCGAGCTCACCGCGATCCGCACCCGGGCCGCCGAGCGGTTCTCGGCGGCGGTCACCGAGGAGCTGACCGCGCTGGCGATGCCGCACGCCCGGATCGTGGTGAACGTCACCCCGACCGAGGAGTTCGGGCCGTACGGGGCCGACGAGGTGGAGCTGCGGCTGGTGGCGCACCCGGGCGCGCCGCCGCTGCCGCTGAACAAGGGCGCCTCCGGCGGTGAGCTGTCGCGGGTGATGCTGGCCATCGAGGTGGTGTTCGCCGGCGCCGACCCGGTCCCGACGTTCGTGTTCGACGAGGTCGACGCCGGGGTCGGCGGCAAGGCGGCGGTGGAGATCGGCCGCCGGCTGGCCCGGCTGGCCCGCAGCGCCCAGGTGATCGTGGTCACCCATCTGCCGCAGGTCGCCGCGTTCGCCGACCGGCACCTGCTGGTGGCCAAGTCCGACGACGGCTCGGTCACCCGCAGCGGCGTCACCGTCCTGGACGGCGAGGCCCGGGTCCGGGAGCTGTCGCGGATGCTGGCCGGGCTGGAGGACTCCGAGCTGGGCCGCGCGCACGCCGAGGAGCTGCTGGAGCTGGCCGCGCAGGATCGGCAGGGCGCGGGCTGAGCCCGGCCGGCCCTGGCCGGTAACCGAGCGTGCGCGAACGGACACGCGCGTCCGTTCGTCTTTCACTCGGTACCCTCCCGCGCTCTGGCAGGATGACAGGTGATGAACGAAAGGCCTTCGCTCGCCGTCCGGCGCGCCCGCACCGTCCAACGGCGGCTCTCGCGGCGCGTGCTCGGCCTGGCCAAGGACGACGACCGGCCGGGGGTGCGGGCCGAGGTCCGGCTGGACCGCCGCACCAAGAGGCTCACCAAGCGGCTGCAGCCCGGCGAGGTCGCGGTGATCGACCATGTGGACCTGGACCGGGTCAGCGCCGAGGCCCTGGTGTCCTGCCGGGTCGGCGCGGTGGTCAACGCCGCCCCCAGCATCTCCGGCCGTTACCCCAACCTGGGGCCGCAGATCCTGCTGGAGGCCGGCATCCCGCTGGTCGACGACGTGGGCCCGGAGATCTTCACCCGGCTCACCGAGGGCGAGCAGGTCCGGGTGCACGAGGGCGTGGTCTACCGCGGCGACGAGGTGATCGCCAAGGGCACCGAGCAGACCCCCGAGACGGTGACCGAGTCGCTGACCGCCGCCAAGGCGGGGCTGTCCAACCAGCTCGAGGCGTTCGTCGTCAACACCCTGGAGTACATGCGGCGCGAACGCGAGCTGCTCATCGACGGGGTCGGCGTCCCGGACGTGGCCACCGACCTGGAGGGGCGGCACGCGCTGATCGTGGTGCGCGGCTACCACTACCGCGAGGACATCGCCACGCTGCGCCCCTACATCCGCGAGTACCGGCCGGTGCTGATCGGGGTGGACGGCGGGGCGGACGCGCTGCTGGAGGCCGGCTACAAGCCCGACATGATCGTCGGTGACATGGACTCGGTCTCCGACGAGGCGCTGACCTGCGGGGCCGAGCTGGTGGTGCACGCCTACCGGGACGGCCGCGCGCCCGGCCTGGCCCGGCTGCAGGACATGGGCCTGGACGCGGTGGTGTTCCCGGCCACCGCCACCAGCGAGGACATCGCGATGCTGCTGGCCGACGACAAGGGCGCCAGCCTGATCGTCGCGGTCGGCACGCACGCCAACATGGTCGAGTTCCTCGACAAGGGGCGGGCCGGGATGTCCAGCACGTTCCTGACCCGGCTGCGGGTGGGCAGCAAGCTGGTGGACGCCAAGGGCGTGTCCCGGCTGTACCGCAGCCGGATCTCCGGCTGGTCGCTGCTGCTGCTGGTGTTCGGCGCGTTCATCGCCATGACCGTCGCGGTGCTGGTCTCGCCCATCGGGGAAGTGATCCTGCCCCTGCTGGCCGAGCGCTGGCACGCCTTCCTCTTCTGGCTGACCGGACTGTTCACGTGATCGACTTCCGCTATCACCTCGTCTCCATCGTCGCGATCTTCCTGTCGCTGGCGGTCGGGCTCGTGCTGGGGGCCACCGCGCTGTCGGACCCGCTGCTGGGCACCCTGAAGAAGGAGGCCGAGGCCACCGGCAAGCGCAACGAGGAGCTGCGCAACCGCCAGCGCGAGCTGCTGACCCAGGTGGAGGGCGAGGAGCAGTTCGCCGCCACGGTCGGCCCGCACGTGCTGGCCGGCCGGCTGAAGAACCAGTCGGTGGTGCTGGTGGAGACCCCCGGCGCCGGCTCCGACAGCCTCAACAAGATCGCCGAGCTGCTGGGCGAGAAGTCCGCCGGGGCGACCGTCACCGGCCGGGTCACCGTGCAGAAGAAGTTCCTCGACGACGACCAGGCCGCCACCCTCGACCAGCTGGCCGAGCAGCTCAAGCCCGCCGACATGACGTTCCCCGAGGGCGCCGGGCCGTACGACAAGGCCGCCCAGGTGCTGGCCGCCGCGCTGCTGACCGACGACCCGGCCAAGGCGCTGCGCGACGACGCCTCCGGCAAGGCGACGCTGGAGGCGTTCAAGTCGGCGGGTTTCGTGACCGTCAGCGGCCGGCCCACCCAGCATGCGACACTCGCCGTCATGGTCGCACCCTCCTCCCCGTACCAGCAGGACGGGGCCGACACCGACAACCAGGCGCTGCTGTCGCTGACGCGGGCGCTGGACGCGGCCGGGCGCGGCGGCGTGCTGGCCGGCCCGACCACCGCGGTCGCCGACGGCGGGCTGATCGCGGCGCTGCGCGAGTCCGACACCGGCGAGCGGGTGTCCTCGGTCGACACCATCGACCAGTCCTCCGGGCAGGTCGTCACCGTGCTGGCGCTGGCCGAGCAGCTCGCCGGGAAGGCCGGGCACTACGGCACCGGCGAGGGCGCCCGCGCCTACCTGCCCACCCCCGGCCCGCTTCCGGGGGGCAACGGATGAAGACACTGATCGTCGGCGGCCTGCTGGGCGCCGTCGCCGCCCGCGCCGCCTACACCGCGCTGACCCGCCGCCCGCCCGGCGTGGGCGGGCGCGACGGCGAGGAGGTCTGGGGCCGCACCAACCACCGGGGCGAGCCGGTCACCCTGCTGGAGGGGCCGGCGTTCGTGGCCGGGGCGGTGGCCGGGGGCCTGGCGGTCCCCGGGCTGCCCGGCCGGGTGCGGGCCGCCGCGCTGCTGGCCGGGACGGGCGCCGGGGTGCTCGGCGCCTACGACGACCTGGCGGGCTCGGCGTCCTCGCGGGGCTTCAAGGGGCATCTGGGGGCGCTGGCGCGCGGCGAGGTCACCAGCGGGGCGGTCAAGATCCTCGGCATCGGGGCGACCGGGCTGGCCGCCGCCGCGGTCGCCGGGTCGCCGGCGCCGACCGCGGCGGGCCGGGCGTTCGACGCGGTGACCGGCGGGGCGGTGGTGGCCGCCGCCGCCAACCTGATGAACCTGTTCGACCTGCGGCCCGGCCGGGCGATCAAGGTCGGCCTGCTGGCCGGCGCTCCGCTGGCGGCCACCGGCCCGGCGCAGGCCGCGGTGGTCGCCGCGCCGCTCGGGGCCGCGGTCGCGCTGCTGCCGGAGGATCTGGGCGAACGGGCGATGCTCGGCGACGCGGGCGCCAACGCGCTCGGCGCGCTGCTCGGGCTGGCCGCCGCCCGGTTGCCGCGCGGCCCCCGGCTGGCGGTGCTGGCCGGCCTGGTCGGGCTGAACGCCGCCAGCGAGTTCGTCAGCTTCACCAAGGTCATCGCGGGCAACCCGGTCCTGAACCGGCTGGACATGCTCGGGCGCCGTCCGCCCGCCGCACCGCCGCCCGCACAGCCGACGGCCGGCGAGGTCGCCGAAACCGCCTAGTGAACGACACGGTGCAGTGGCTCACCCGGGGTCTGGCGGGTGCGGCCGTCCTGATCGGCGTGCTGACGGTGCTGGCCCGCCTGGCGGGGTTCGGCCGGACGGTGGTGTTCTCGCAGACCGTCACGGCGCAGTGCGTGGGGCAGGTCTACAACGCCGCCAACATGATCCCCACCATCGTGTTCGAGATCGTCGCGGGCGGCGCGCTGGCCGGGATGGTGGTCCCGGTGCTGGCCGGGCCGGTCGAACGCGGCGAGCGCGAGCACGTCCGCCGTACCGCCTCGGCGATGCTGACCTGGGTGGTGCTGGTGCTGCTGCCGCTGTCGGCGGTGATCGCGCTGGCCGCCGGGCCGGTGATGGCGCTGCTGGTCCCCGGCGACGCGCAGGGCTGCTCGGTGCCGGACGCGATCGCGGTCGGCGCCGACATGCTGGCGGTGTTCGCCCCGCAGGTGGTGCTGTACGGGCTGGCCGTCGTGCTGTACGGGGTGCTGCAGGCGCACCGGCGGTTCACCGGCCCGGCGCTGGCGCCGCTGGTGTCGAGCATCGTGGTGATGGGCGCGTACCTGCTGTTCGTGCCGTGGGGCGCCGATCACCGCGGTGATCTGGCCGGGCTGCCGAGGGCGGCCGAGCTGGTCCTGTCGGTGGGCACCACGCTGGGGGTGGTGGCGCTGGTCGGCACCGCCGTGGTGGCGGCGTGGCCGCTGCGGCTGCGGTTGCGGCCGGCGCTGCGGTTCCCGCCGGGGGTGGCCGCCCGGGTGCGGTCGCTGGCCGCGGCGGGGCTGTCGACGGTCGCCGCCCAGCAGGTCGCCACCCTCGCGGTGATCGTGCTGAGCTGGCGGGGCACGCCCGGGGCGCTGGCCGACTACGGCTACGCCTGGGCGGTGTACCTGCTGCCGTGGGCGATCCTGGCGGTGCCGATCGCCACCAGCGCGTTCCCGGTGCTGTCGGCGCGGGCCGGGGACCGGGAGGGGTTCGACGCCGTCACCGCCTCCACCACGCGGGCGGTGCTGCTGGTGTCGGGGGCCGGGGTGGCGGGGCTGGCGGCGATCGCGGTGCCCGTCGCGTACTTCCTGGACAGCGCGCCGGGCACGCATCCGGAGGTGCTGGCGCGCGGGATCCTGGCGTTCGCGCCCGGCCTGCTCGGCTACGGGCTGGTGGCGCACGTGGGGCGGGTGCTGCTGGCCTGCGGGTGGAACCGGGCCTCGGCCGCGGCGACGGTCGCCGGGTGGGCGACGGTGCTGGTGGCCGACGTGGCGCTGGTGGCCGTGGTGCCGCGGGACTGGGTGGTGGCGGCGTTCGGGATCGGCAACACCCTCGGGATGACGGTGGCGGGCGTGCTGCTGACGGTCGCGCTGGTGCGGGCCCGGGGCCGGGGGGTGCTGGCCGGGTTCGGCCGTGCGGTGCCGGCGGCGCTGGGCGGGGCGGCGCTGGGCGGTGGGGCCGGGTACGGGGTCGCCGCGTTCATCGGCACCGGGAGCCAGGTCGGCAACGTGGTCACGGCGGCGGTGGCGGCGGCGGTGGCCGGTGCGGTGTTCCTGGCGGTCGCGTTCGTGTTCGACGGCCGCGATCTGCGCGCCGTCCTCAGCCGAAAGGTCGCACGTGAAGGAACTTGACGGGATGAAGGTCGCGCTGGTGCTGGGGTCCAGCGCCGGGGGAGTGGGACGGCACGTCCGTTCGGTGGCCGCCGGGCTGGCGGAGCGCGGCGCGCGGGTCGCGGTGTGCGGTCCGGCCGGGACCGAGGAGCTGTTCGGGTTCGCCGCGGCGGGGGCCCGGTTCGCGGCGGTGGACATCGCCGACCGGCCCCGGCCGCTGTCGGACGCCCGCGCGGTGACCCGGCTGCGGCGGCTGCTGGCGGGCGCGGACGTGGTCCACGCGCACGGGCTGCGGGCCGGGGCGCTGGCGGTGGCGGCGTGCGCACGGGTCGCGCCGGGGCCGCTGCGGATCGGCCGCGGCAGGGTCCCGGTCGTGGTGACGCTGCACAACGCGCTGATCGCCGGCGGGGCGATCGGGGCGGCGTACCGGACTCTGGAACGGGTCGTCGCGGTGGGCGCCGACCAGGTCCTGGCGGTGTCGCCCGACCTGGAGGAGCGGATGCGCGCTCTCGGGGCGCGGCGGGTGGGGCGCGCGCTGGTGCCCTCGCCCGTTCCCGCCGGGCCCGCGCCGGGTCTGGCCGAGCGGGAGGCGATCCGCGCGGAGCTGGGCGTGGGGGACCGGCCGCTGCTGGTCACGGTGGGCCGGCTGGCCGAGCAGAAGGGGCTGCCGACCCTGCTGGACGCCGCCGCGGGCTGGGCGCGCCGCACCCCGCCGCCGCTGGTGGCCGTCGTCGGGGACGGGCCGCTGAAGGAGTCGCTGCGCGCCCGGATCGACGCCGAGGACCTGCCGGTCCGGCTGCTGGGCCGCCGCTCGGACGTGCCCGCGGTGCTGGCCGCCGCCGACGTCGCCGTGGTGCCCAGCGTGTGGGAGGGACAGCCGCTGATCGTCCAGGAGATCCTGCGCGCCGGGCGGCCGATGGTGGCCACCCGGGTCGGCGGGATCCCGGTGATGCTCGGGGCCGAACACGGCGGGGAGGCCGAGGCCGGGCTGCTGGTGCCCGCCGGGGACGCCGCCGCCCTGGAACGCGCGGTCGCGCGGATCCTCGACGATCCGGCGTTGGCGGTGCGGCTCGGCGCCGCGGCGGCGCAGCGGGCCACCGCGCTGCCCACCGAGGAGGACGCGGTGACCGAGCTGGCGGGCGTCTACCGGGCGCTGATCGGGCGGGCCGGGTAATCCGCGGCGGGAACTGCGTCGTCACCTGAGTGGCGGCGGCCGTGCGCGTCGGCCGAGCCTGGGAGCCCGCGCGGGAGGATGACTGTCGCTTCGACAGAATGCTGTTCTAGAATCTGCGTCGGAGCGTGCGCGGAACAGAACGGGCCACCCGCACGTCCAGCCACTGACCAGCAGAGAAGGTGACGAATGGCCATCGGGCTGACCGAAGAGCACGAGGCGCTCGCCGAGTCGGTACGCGGGTTCGCCGAGCGGTACATCTCCCCCCAGGTGGTTCGCGCCGCGCTGGACGCCGACACCGAGACCAGGCCGGCGTTCTGGTCCGCACTGGCCGAGCAGGGCCTGCTGGGCCTGCACCTGGCCGAGGAGCACGGCGGGCAGGGCTTCGGCACGCCCGAACTGGCCGTGGTGCTGGAGGAGCTCGGCCGCGCCGCCGCGCCCGGCCCGTTCCTGCCGACCGTGCTCGCCAGCGCCGCGATCGACGCGAGCGGCAACGACAAGGCCAGGGCCGAACTGCTGCCCGGGCTGGCCGACGGCTCCCGGACCGGCGCGCTGGCGCTGGCGGGCGGGCTGACCGGCCGCCGGGAGGGCGACTCCCTGGTGGTCTCCGGCGCCGCCGAGCCGGTGCTCGGCGGCGGGCCGGCCGACGTGCTGGTGCTGCCGGTGGACGTGGACGGCGGCCGGGAGTGGGTCGCGGTGGACGCCGCCGACCTGACCGTCACCCCGGTGGAGAGCCTGGACAAGGTGCGCCGGGTCGCCAAGGTCGAGGCCGCCGACGTGACCGTGGCCGCCGACCGGGTGCTGACCGGCCTGCGGACCGGCCGGGTGCGCGAGCTGGCCACCGTGCTGATGGGCGCGGAGACCGTGGGCGCCGCCTCCTGGTGCGTGACCACCGCGTCGGAGTACGCCAAGGTCCGCGAGCAGTTCGGCCGGCCGATCGGGCAGTTCCAGGGCGTCAAGCACAAGGCCGCCCGGATGCTCATCGCCCTCGAGCAGGCCCGCGCCGTGGTGTGGGACGCCTCCCGCGCCCTCGACGACGAACCGGCCCCCGAGACCGAGTTCGCCATCGCGGTCGCCGGCGCCATCGCCCCCGAGTCGTGCGTGCAGATCGCCCGCGACTGCATCCAGATCCTCGGCGGCATCGGCTTCACCTGGGAGCACGACGCCCACATCTACCTGCGCCGGGTGCTGAGCCTGCGAGCGCTGCTGGGCTCCGCCAAGGACCACGCGGCCGCCGTCGCCGCCCTCGGCCTGGCCGGGCACCGCCGGCCGATCGAGCTGGAGCTGGACGACGACACCCAGCCGCTGCGCGAGCGGATCCGCGCCGAGATCGCCGAGCTGGCCGCGCTCAAGGACGACAAGAAGGCCCTGCACCGCAAGATGGGCGACGAGGGCTGGACCGTCCCGCACTTCCCCCGGCCGTGGGGCCGCGGCGCCGGGCCGGTCGAGCAGATCCTCATCCAGCAGGAGCTGCGGGCCGCCGGGATCAAGCCGCCGAACCTGGTGATCGGCGCCTGGCTGGTGCCGTCCCTGGTCGCCTACGGCACCGAGGAGCAGAAGGAGCGCTTCCTGCGGCCCACGCTGCGCGGCGAGATGGTCTGGTGCCAGCTGTTCAGCGAGCCCGGCGCCGGCTCCGACCTGGCCTCGCTGTCGATGAAGGCCGAGAAGGTCGAGGGCGGCTGGAGGCTGACCGGCCAGAAGATCTGGACCTCGGTCGCCCACATGGCCGAGTGGGGCTTCTGCATCGCCCGCACCGACCCGGACGCCCCCAAGCACGAGGGCATCACCTACTTCCTGGTCGACATGAAGGCCGAGGGCGTGGACGTGCGCCCGCTGCGCGAGATGACCGGCGAGGCGCTGTTCAACGAGGTCTTCCTGGACGGGGTGTTCGTCCCGGACGACTGCGTGGTCGGCAGGGTCAACGAGGGCTGGAAGGTCGCCCGCAACACCCTCAGCAACGAGCGGGTGTCGCTGTCGACCGGCGGCGGCCTGGGCATGGGCGTGCCCGAGCTGCTGCAGTTCTTCGAGGGCGCCGAGCTGGACCCGGTGACCGCCGTGGAGGTCGGCAGGCTGATCGCGCAGGGCCAGTCCATCGACCTGCTGGCGCTGCGCACCACCCTCAAGCAGCTGAACGGGGTGGAGCCCGGCGCCGAGGCCAGCGTCCGCAAGCTGCTGGGCGTGCAGTTCAACCAGGACGTGGCCGACTACTGCTGGGCCGCGCAGGGGGCGGCGGCCGCCACCGAGGTGCCGCTGACCCGCAGCGGCATCGTGGCGCGGGCCATGCTGTTCAGCCGGGCGATGACGATCTACGGCGGCACCACCGAGGTGCAGCTCAACATCATCGGCGAGCGGCTGCTCGGCCTGCCCCGCGACCCCGAGCCCGGCAAGTAACGAGCCGGCGCTGAGCCCCGCGTCCCTCCGCCGCCCCTCCCGCGGGGGGACGCGGGCTCACGGCCGTGCCCGGAACGCCCCGGTTACACTGCGGCAGTCCCCCGACGATCCGGAGGTGCACGTGACCGGTCTGCCCCGCCCGGCCTTCCTGGTGACGATCGCGGCGACGGCGCTGGCCCTGGCGGCCTGCTCCGGCGGCGGTGGCGGCGGCTCCGGTCCGACCGGAGCGGCGGGCGGGCCGAACGGCGCCCCCGGCCGGACGGCCGGCGGCGGCCCGACCAGCGGGGTGCTGCCGTCCGGCGGCCCCGGCGGGCCGGGCCCGGTCACCGGCGCGGACGTGCCCATCACCGGCGCCCCGCTGCCGAAGGTCCGGACCGGCCAGGTCAAGCCCCTGGTCGGCAAGTGGGTCGGCAACGGGCAGGCCCAGGACTACTTCGTGTTCCGGGCCGACGGGACGGGCACCTGGATCGCCCACGGCCGCACCCTGTGGGCCGGCCAGGTGATCCCCGACGGGCCGAACCGGTTCCGTTTCTCCTGGGAGGGGACCGACCCGCAGGAGGCGTCCTTCTGGGGCGTCACGCTGGACGCCGGCGGCGAGCGGCTGGTGTTCGGCGGCACCAACCAGACCTACACCAAGGCGGCTTCGTGACTTTGTTCTCCTCACCGGCGGAGGTCGGACGGCGGCTCGGCGAGGTCGGCTACCTGGCCGACGACGCCATCGCGACCACCGTGTACCTGGCCGACGCCCTCGGCAAACCGCTGCTGGTCGAGGGCCCCGCCGGGGTCGGCAAGACCGAGCTGGCCAAGGCGGTGTCGGCGGCCACCGGCGCGGAGCTGGTCCGGCTGCAGTGCTACGAGGGCCTGGACGAGGCCCGCGCCCTGTACGAGTGGAACTACAAGAAGCAGCTGCTGCGGATCCAGGCCGCCCCCTCCGACCAGGCCTGGGAGACCACCCACGACGACATCTTCACCGAGGAGTTCCTGCTGGAGAGGCCGCTGCTGGCGGCGATCCGGCGGACCGACCCCACGGTGCTGCTGATCGACGAGACCGACAAGGCCGACGTCGAGGTGGAGGGGCTGCTGCTGGAGGTGCTGTCGGACTTCCAGGTCACCATCCCCGAGCTGGGCACCATCGCCGCCGCCCGCCGCCCGTTCGTGGTGCTGACCTCCAACGCCGCCCGCGAGCTGTCGGAGGCGCTCAAGCGCCGCTGCCTCTACCTGCACCTGGACTACCCCACGCCGGACCGGGAACGTGACATCGTGCTGGCCCGCGTCCCCGGCGTCGAGGCCGGGCTGGCCGAGCAGCTGGTCCGCACGGTCGGCGCGCTGCGCGCCCTGGACATCAAGAAGGCCCCGTCCATCGCCGAGACCGTCGACTGGGCCCGCACCCTGCTGGCGCTGGGGCTGGACGAGCTGGACGAGGCGGCCGTCGCGCGCACCCTCGGCGTGGTCCTCAAGCACGTCTCCGACCAGCAGCGGGCCGTCCGGGAGCTGGGGCTTCCGGCCGAGGGCTGAACCGCGATGGGCTCGCTGGTCGACCGGCACACCGGGTTCGTGGCGGCGCTGCGCGACGCCGGGCTGCCGGTGTCGGTGGCCGAGGGGCTGGACGCGGTGCGCGCGCTCGGCGTCATCGACCTGATCGACCGGGAGGCGCTGCGCGCCGCGTACGCGGCCACCCTGGTCAAGCGCCCGGCCCACCGCGCCACCTTCGACATGCTGTTCGACCTGTGGTTCCCGGCCGCGCTCGGCGACGGGGCGGCGCTGGGCGCCGAACGGGCCAGGGGCGCGCGGGTCGAACGGGACTCCTCCGTTCCGCCGGCGCTGGATCCGGAGGTCCAGGAGCACCGGCGGGAGCTGCGGGACCTGCTGCTGGACGGGGACGACGCCGCGCTCGCCCAGTTCGCCCGGGCCGCGGTCGGCCGGTACGGGCGCTCGCCCGGCCAGCGGTCCTGGTTCTCCTCCGGGGTGCTGCGGGCGCTGTCCCCGAGCACCCTGATGGCCTCGCTGCTGAACGCCGTGCTGCAGGGGCGGGAGCGCGGCGGGATGGCCGAACGGGTCGCCCGGCAGCGGTTCCGGGAGCGGATCACGCGGTTCGAGGAGATGGTCGCCACCGAGGTGCGGCGGCGCATCGCCGAGGACAGCGACGTGGAGCGCGCCGCCCGGCTGGCCGTCCGCCCGCCGCTGGAGCAACTGGACTTCAACCGGGCCGCCCGCGCCGACCTGGACGCGCTGCGCCGCGAGGTCTATCCGCTGGCGCGACGGCTGGCGACCCGGCTGGCCCGGCGGCAGCGGCTGGCCCGGCGCGGGCGGCTGGACTTCCGGCGCACCGTGCGGGCGTCGCTGTCGACCGGCGGGGTGCCGCTGACCACCCACCACCGGCCCCGCCGCCCGCACAAGCCCGAGCTGGTCATCCTGTGCGACGCCAGCGACTCGGTGGCCTCGTTCGCGCACTTCACGCTGCTGCTGACGTTCGCGCTGCGGGAGCAGTTCACCAGGGTGCGGGCGTTCGCGTTCATCGACACCACCGACGAGATCACCCGGTTCTTCGCGCCGGGCGTGGACGTGGCGGACGCGATGACCACCCTGGCCCGGGAGGCCGACCTGGTGTGGATCACCGGCCGCAGCAACTACGGTCACGCCATCAAGGTCTTCGACGACAAGTACCGCGACGCGATCACGCCGAAGACCTCGCTGCTGATCCTCGGCGACGCCCGGTCCAACTACGGCGAGCTGTCCCTGCCGATCCTGCGCCGCCTGGTCGACGCCGCCCGCAACGCCTACTGGCTCAACCCCGAGCCGCGCCGCCACTGGAACACCGGCGACTCGGCCGCCGGCGCCTACGGCGAGATCGTGCCGATGTACGAGTGCCGCAACCTCGCCCAGCTAACGGCCTTCATCGAGGACCTGGCGGGCTGACCCGCGCGCCGGCGCGACCGCGAGCGCGGTGGCCAGCGACAGCGCCGCCGTCACGGCCAGGGCCAGATCGACGCCGTGCGCGAGCGCCTCGGGACTCGCCGAGTGTCCCGCGCCCGCCGCGGCGATCGCCGCGACCAGCGCCACCCCGATCGCCGCCCCCGCGTACCGGGCGGTGTTGTTGGCCCCGGACCCCATCGCGGCCCGGTCGGCGGGAACGCTCCCGACCGCCAGCGCGGCCAGCGACGCGTTCGCCAGGCCGCTGCCCACCCCCGCCACGGCGAGTCCCGGCACCAGCCGCCACCACGTGTCGCCGGGACCGGCGCCCAGCATCATCGCCTGGCCCGCTCCGGACAGCAGCATGCCCACCGCGAGCCGGTGGCGTGCGGTGAACCGCACCGGCAGGCGCCCCGCCTGCAACGCCACCGCGAACGCCACCCCCGACCAGGAGACGAACAGCACGGACGCCCCCAGCGGGGTCAGCCCCAGCGTCCGCTCCAGCACCGACGACAGGTAGCTGAACATCCCGATCACGGCGATCCCGGTCATCAGCGCCCCGAGCGAGGCCGCCGCGAACCCCCGGTGCCGCAGCAGCCGCAGGTCCACCATCGGCTCCCGCCGCCGCAGTTCCACCGCGGTGAACGCCGCCAGCAGCACCGCCGCGACGATCAGCAGCCCGATCACGTGCGGGCCGTCCCATCCGCCGCGGCCGAGCGTGAGCGCCGTCATCAGCGCGGTCACCCCCGCGGTCAGCGTCAGCGCGCCCGGCAGGTCCAGCCCGCGCCGCCGCCCGGCCCGCGACTCCGGGACCAGCCGCGCCCCCAGCGCCAGCGGGACCGCCAGCACCGCGGCCAGCCAGTACCACGACCGCCACCCCACCGTCTGCACCGGCAGCGAGGCGGCGATCGGCCCCAGCGCGATCCCCGCGCTGAGCATCGCGCCCCAGACGCCGGTGGCGCGGGTCCGTTCGGCGCCGCCGGGGAAGGCGTGGCCCAGGATGCCCAGCCCGGCCGCCAGGAGGGCGGCGCTGGCGGCCCCCTGCGCGATCCGTCCCGCGACGAAGACCGCGGCGTTGGGCGCCGCCGCGCACAGCGCGCTGGCCAGCGCCAGCGCGACCGCGCCGAGGGCGAACACCCGCCGCCGCCCGTGGTCGTCGGCCAGGCTCCCGGCGACCAGCAGCGTCGCGGTCAGCCCCAGGTTGATCCCGCCGAGCAGCCAGATCCGCGCGGCCTCGCCCGCCCCCAGCCCGGCCGCGGTCGCCGACAGGGTGGTCATCGGCGCGCAGTAGTTCATCAGCGCCAGCAGGGTGGCCGCACCCGGCAGCGCGAGCGCCGCCCGGCGGGCCCCGGCCGTCCGGACGGGCGGCGGCAGCACGGTGGCCATGGCATCTCCAGTTCAATGAACGAACCAAGTGGGTCATGACGGTAGCACGACTCGGTTCGGTCACTGAACCGCCCTGGGTAGGATCGGGACATGGCGCTGGGCAAGGACTACGAGGGGCAGGACTGCGCGCTGGCCCGCGCGCTGGAGATCGTGGGGGAGCGCTGGACCCCGCTCATCCTCCGCGACGCGTTCTACGGGGTGCGGCGCTTCTCCGACTTCCTGGCTCACCTCGGCATTCCCCGCGCGGTCCTGGCGTCCCGGCTGCAGGCGCTGGTGGAGGCGGGCGTGCTGGTCAAGCACGGCCACGACTACGAGCTGACCGAACGGGGCCGGGAGCTGTGGCCCGCCCTGCACGCGCTCGCCCGGTGGGGGGAGCGCCACTTCAGCGAGTCCGGGCCGACCCGTCTCTTCGAGCACGCCTCCTGCGGCACCCGGCTGGACCCCGACGGGACCTGCCCGGTCTGCGGGGGGCCCGTTCCGCCCGAGAGCGTGCGGATGCGGCCCGCGCCCGGCCGCCCGGTGCGGGACGACCCGGTGAGCCGGGCCCTCGCGGAGCCGCGGCGGCTGCTGGAGCCCGTGCGACGGTGACCCCGGTCAGCCGCCCAGGGAACGGGCGATCAGATCGGCGACGGCGTCGGGGTCGACGTGGTGGCCGGTCAGATGGGCCAGGTTCTCCTGGTAGAGCAGGACGGCGGTGAAGGTGGCGGCGGCGGCCTCCAGGCGGGCGGCGTCGCCGCGGGCGCCGGGCAGGGCGATCTCCAGGGCGGTACGGGCGCGGTGCAGGACGGCCCGGTTGAGGGCGTGCAGCCGGTCGCGGACCGAACGGTGGGTGTCGGCCTCGCGGAACAGGATCCGCCGCATCGCGGGGGAGGCGCGCAGCGGGAGACGGCGGGCCAGCCGCGCCAGCGCGCCGGCCGGGTCGCCGGGGGAGCCCTCGGGGACCGGGGAGCCGGGCTCCTCGATGTGGGTGCGCTCCTCGACCAGCGCCACCAGCAGGTCGATCTTCTGCGGGAAGTAGTGGAACACCAGGCCCTTGGGCACCCCGGCGCGCCGCGCCACCCGGGCGGTGGCGGTGGCCTCGTAACCGTCGGCGGCGAACAGTTCCTCGGCGGCGTCCAGGATCCTGGTCCGGGCGTCGCCCCTGCCGCGCCCGCGTCTCCTCATCGGTCCCCCCTTCGCGCGATGCGGTCTCGGTCATGTCCCGGTCATGGCGGAGGCCCCCGGTCGCGCCCGCGCCGGGGGCCGTGTGAGAGCCGGGTCAGGCGGCGGCCCGTTCGCCCGCCGACGACCGCGCCACGGCGGGCTGCGCCGCCGTCCACAGGCCGACCGCGGTCGCCGCGCCGCCGGCCAGCCACGCCGTCCAGGCCGCGGCGCCCTCGCCGGTGAAGCCGAACGCCCACGGCGAGACGAACACCAGCACCGCGAACGCGGTGGTCGTCCACGCCGACGGGCCCGCCGCGCCGAGCAGCGCGTACAGCCCCGCCAGCGCCAGCAGCGCCCCCAGCACCATCAGGGGCTGCCGGCCGGCGTCGTCGGCCCACAGCTCCGGAGCCAGGGCCGCCGCGAGTCCCGCCACGAACGCCACCGCGTCCTGCCACGCGAACCTGCCCATAGGTCACCTCCCGGAGATCCCTTTTGGACTGTTTCGTCCTGTTCTAGGGATGCCTGATCGACCGCCCGGTCAACCTCTCCGGAAGAGAGCAAGACCCTTACCCGGCCCGGGTATCCGGCCGTGCCGCCGCCGTGGCTCCGTCGGCGGGCGACGTGCCGGGACCCCGTCCCTGAGGCCGGGGGGAACGGGCTAGTCTGCACCGGTATGGACTGGGACGGGCCGCTGCCGGTCATGCCGCCGCACCGCCGCTGGAGCCTGCTCGGCCCGCTGCTGCGGCTGATCGACGGTCCGGCCCGCACCACCCCGGCCCGCGTCGCCCAGCGCGCCCGGGTCCTGGTGACCGTCTGCACCGGGATCGCCAACCTCGGCGGCGCCCTGGTGGTCCTGCTGTTCACCATGCTGGTCGTGCCCACCCCGGAGGCCGGCTCGGACCGGCTGCGGCTGGTCAACCTGGTGGTCTTCACCGGCTACGTGATCGCCGCCGTGCCGGTCGGGCTGCTGCTGGGCGAACGGTTCTTCCGCCGGGTGCGGCGGCTGGTGGAGGGCGACGGGATCCGCGACGAGCGCGCCGGGTTCGTGCTGCTGTACGGGCCGCTGCGGCTGATGGCCCTGCACCTGGCGCTGTGGACGGTCGGCACGGTGGGCTGGGTGGTGATCAACGCCCCGTTCTCGGCGCTGCTGGCGTTCAAGGTCGGCATCACCGGCCTGCTCGGCGGGCTGACCACCTGCACCATCGTCTACCTGCTCACCGAGCGGATCCTGCGCCGGGCGGTCACCACCGCGCTGCGCGCCGAGGTGCCGCGCCGCACCGGGCTGCCCGGGGTGGTCGCCCGGTCCATGCTGGCCTGGGCGCTGGGCACCGCGGTGCCGCTGCTCGGGCTGATCGCGCTGGCGGTCGGGGCGTTCCTGATCGACGACCCCGACGTGGAGGACCTGGCGGTCGGGACGCTCGCGCTGGCCTGCACCTCCCTGGCGGTCGGGTTCGGGGTCACCTACGTCGCCGCCCGCGCCATCGCCGACCCGGTCGAGTCGGTCCGCTTCGCCATGGCCCGGGTGGAGCGCGGCGACCTGGCCGCCGAGGTCCCGGTCTACGACGGCAGCGAGATCGGGCTGCTGCAGGCCGGGTTCAACCACATGGTCGCCGGGCTGCGCGAGCACGAGCGGCTGCGCGACCTGTTCGGCCGCCAGGTCGGCGAGGACGTCGCCAAGCTCGCCCTGGAGCGCGGGATCGAGCTGGGCGGGGAGACCCGCGAGGTCGCGGTGATCTTCGTGGACATCATCGGGTCGACCCGGCTGGCCGCCGACCGGCCGCCGACCGAGGTGGTCGGCCTGCTCAACCGGTTCTTCGCGGTGGTGGTCGAGGTGGTCGGCCGGCACGGCGGGTTCGTCAACAAGTTCGAGGGCGACGCCGCGCTGGCCATCTTCGGCGCGCCGCTGGACCTGCCGGACGCCCCCACCCGCGCGCTGCGCGCGGCCCGCGAGCTGGCCGCCCGGCTGCGCGCCGACGTGCCCGAACTGCAGGCCGCGGTGGGGGTGTCGGCCGGGGAGGCGGTGGCCGGGCACATCGGCGCGGAGGAGCGCTTCGAGTACACCGTGATCGGCGACCCGGTGAACGAGGCGGCCCGGCTGACCGACCTGGCCAAACGGACGCCGGAACGGGTGCTGGCCGCCGGTTCGGTGGTCGCCGGGGCCGATCCGGCCGAGGCGGAGTGCTGGGCGCCGGGCGAGGAGGTCACCCTCCGCGGGCGGACCCGGACCACCACGCTGGCCCGCCCCCGCGGGCCCCGTCCGGCCGCCCCGCGGACGTCACCTGCGGGACCGCCTCGGGAAATCGGCGCGTAACACACCATTGACATGTGACCCGTCTCGCTCCTACCGTCCTCCCTATCGCACTGTCGAAGCGCTTCGACAAAGCGCTTCGACACCCCCGACCTGCTTGCCTCGGGGCGCGAGCGGTCACCCCACCGCTGGAGGATACGAATGGTGAAGGTACGCAAGGTCGCGGCCGCCCTGGCGGCACTGGCCGCCGCCGCGACGACGCTGGCGGCCTGTGGAGGCTCGGACGGCGGGTCCGACCCGAACGTGCTGCGGCTGTGGCACTACGAGGGCCCCGACAGCGCCATGGGGGTCGCCTGGAACCAGGCCATCAAGGAGTTCGAGCGCACCCACCCGGGCGTCAAGGTCAAGTTCGAGGAGAAGGGCTTCGAGCAGATCCAGAAGACCGCGCCCATGGTGCTCAACTCCAAGGACGCCCCCGACCTCATGGAGTACAACAAGGGCAACGCCACGGCCGGGCTGCTGTCCAGGCAGGGTCTGCTGACCGATCTCACCCCCGAGGTCACCAAGCGCGGCTGGGACAAGCTCGTCCCCGCCGGCGTCCAGGTCACCGCCAAGTACGACGCCAAGGGCACCATGGGCGGCGACAAGTGGTTCGGCGTCCCCAACTACGCCGAGTACGTGCAGGTCTACTACAACAAGGACCTGTTCGAGAAGCACGGTGTCAAGGTCCCGACCACCTTCGCCGAACTCGTCTCCGCCATGGACCAGTTCGTCGCCAAGGGCGTCACCCCGCTGACCAACGCCGGCGCCGAGTACATGGCGCAGCAGTTCGTCTACCAGCTCGCTCTCACCAGGGCCGACCGTGCCTGGGTCGACTCCTACCAGCGCTACACCGCCAAGGTGAACTTCAAGGACCCCGCCTGGACCTACGGCGCCACCACGTTCGCCGACTGGGTCAAGAAGGGCTACATCGCCAAGACCTCCGTCGGCGCCAAGGCCGAGGACGCCGGGGTGGCGTTCATGCAGGGCAAGTACCCGATGATGTTCTCCGGCAGCTGGTGGTTCGGCCGCGTCGCCGCCGAGGCCAAGTTCGAGTGGGACACCTTCGTGTGGCCCGACTCGAAGATGACGCTCGGCTCCGGCGGCAACCTGTGGGTCGTCCCGCAGGGCTCCAAGAACAAGCAGCTGGCCTACGACTTCATCGACATCACGATGAAGAAGCAGATCCAGAACGCCCTGGGCAACGCCGGCGGCATCCCGGTCGCGGCCGACAGCGGCGCGATCACCAACCCGCAGGCCAAGAAGCTGATCGACAACTTCAACCAGCTGGCCGGCAGCGACGGCCTGGCCTACTACCCCGACTGGCCGGTCGCCGGGTTCTACGACACCTGGGTGTCGGAGGTGCAGAAGCTGATGAACGGCTCGGCCACCCCCGACGAGGTGCTGGGCAACCTCCAGAAGGCCTACGACGAGGGCCTGCCCAAGTAGATCGGCGGGCGGCCCGGGGGCGGGCGAACACCTCCCCGCCCGCCCCCGCCGCGGTGAGAGAGGCCAGAGATGACTCGACCAGCGGACGTGACGGCCACGTCCTCGCCCGGGACCGCCCCGGACCGGCCCGCCCCCGCCGCCGGACCGGTCAAGACCGGCGGCGCGGCGCGCCCCCGGCGGGAGATCCCCTACGCGCTGTTCCTGGTCCCCGGCGGGCTGCTGCTGCTCGCGGTGATCATCGTCCCGTTCGTGATGAACGCCGCCATCAGCCTCACCGAGTGGCCGGGCGTGGGGGACCCGAAGTTCGTCGGGCTGGACAACTACACCGAACTGGCCGGCGACGCGGAGTTCTGGGCGTCGTTCCGGCACAACATCGCGGTCACCCTGGCCATGGCGGTGATCCCGACGTTCATCGGGCTGGTGCTGGCCGCCGGGCTGTTCGACTACATCGGCAAGCGGTTCGGGCCGCGGACGGCGGCGTTCCTGCGGGCCTGCATCTACCTGCCGCAGGTGCTGCCGATCGCGGTCGCCGGGATCGTGTGGAGCTGGATCCTGGCCCCCGAGGACGGCGCGCTGAACGCGCTGCTGGGCGGGGTCGGGCTGGAGTCGCTGCAGCAGGACTGGCTGGGCGACCCGGGCAGGGCGCTGTACAGCGTGATGGGCGTGATGGTCTGGGTGCAGATCGGCTTCCCGCTGGTGATCTTCATGTCCGGGCTGCAGCGGGTGGACCCGGCGCTGTACGAGGCCGCCGAGATCGACGGGGCCTCCTGGTGGCGGCGGTTCTGGCACGTGACGATCCCGCAGATCCGGCCGGAGATCTTCGTGTCGCTGCTGTGGTGCACCATCGCCTCGCTCAAGGCGTTCGCGTTCATCTACGTGCTCACCAAGGGCGGGCCCGGCGGGGCCACCAGCGTCCCGTCGTACTACTCGTTCGAGAACTTCTTCGACAACACCCGGGTCGGGTACGGCGCCGCCGTGGCCACCGTGCTCGCCCTGATCATCATCGCGCTGACCGTGGTGTTCCTGCGGCGGCAGAGCAAGGGCGAGGAGGGCTGAGCATGGCGACCGCACAGGCCGGCGCACGCCGGTACGGGCCGGGCCGGTACGCGGTGCTGACGGCCTACCTGGTGCTGGCCGTGGTGATGCTGGTGCCGTTCGCGATCGTGCTGCTGAACGCGGTCAAGACGCCCCAGGAGTACTCCACCAACGGCCCGCTGGCGCTGCCGGAGGGGATCCACCTGGACGGCCTGGTCGACTTCTGGAACCGGGTCGACTACGGCGAGAAGCTGGTCAACAGCGTGCTGATCAGCGGCTCGGTGGCGGTGCTGGCGGTGGTGCTGTCGGTGCTGAACGCCTACGCGCTGGGCATCGGCCGCGTCAAGGGCCGGCTGTGGATCCTGGTGCTGTTCCTGATGGCCAACACGCTGCCGCAGGAGGCGCTGGTCTACCCGCTGTACTTCCTGGCCAAGCAGGTCGGGCTGTACGACACCCGGATCAGCGTGATCATCGTCTTCACCTGCATCCAGACCGCGTTCGGCACCTACCTGCTGTCGTCGGTGCTGTCCGGGTTCCCCCGGGAGATCCTCGAGGCGGCCCGGATCGACGGCGCGGGCCGGCTGCAGGTGCTGCTTCGGGTGGTGGTCCCGGTCAGCCGGCCGACCCTGGCGGTGCTGCTGGTGTTCTTCTTCATCTGGACCTGGAACGAGTTCCTGATCCCGCTGGTGTTCCTGGTGTCCAACGAGACCCAGACCGTGTCGGTCGCGCTCGGCGTGCTGCAGGGCCAGCGGCTGATGGACGCCACCATGACCAGCGCCTCCGCGCTGCTGGGCGTGCTGCCGACCATCGCCTTCTTCCTGATCTTCCAGCGGACCCTGACCCGCGGCATCACCGTGGGCGCGATCAAGTAGCGATCAAGCAGCCCGCCTCCCCAGAGCAGACGGCTCCCCGTACCGAAAGGCACGCGCTTTTCATGAAGTTCACCGATGGCTACTGGCTGATGCGGCCCGGCGTCCACCCGATCTACCCCGTCGAGGTCCTCGACGTCGCCACCGGCCCCGGCCGGCTGACCGCCTACGCCCCCGGCCAGCACATCCGCGACCGCGGGGACCTGCTCAAGGGGCCGATGGTGACGGTCGAGCTGGCCGCGCCGATGGCCGACGTCGTCAAGGTCACGGTCACCCACTTCGCCGGCGCGGCCGAACGGGGACCGCGGTTCGAGATCGCCGAGGACGAGGGGGCCGCGGCCGCCGCCGTGGTCCGCTGCGACGCCGACTTCGCCGAGCTGACCTCGGGGGCGCTGACGGCGCGGATCGACCGGCGGACCAGGAGCTGGGGGCTGGACTTCCTCGCCGAGGGGCGGGAGCTGACCCGCAGCGGCTTCAAGGCGATGGCGGTCATCGACACCGACGAGGGCCGCCACTTCGTCCGCGAGCAGCTCGACCTGCAGGTGGACCACTTCGTGTACGGGCTCGGCGAGCGGTTCGGCCCGCTGGTCAAGAACGGCCAGGTCGTCGACATCTGGAACGCCGACGGCGGCACCGCCAGCGAGCAGGCCTACAAGAACGTGCCGTTCTTCCTCACCAACGCCGGCTACGGGGTGTTCGTCGACCACCCGGGGCACGTGTCGTTCGAGGTGGCCTCCGAGGCGGTCTCGCGGGTGCAGTTCAGCGTCGAGGGCCAGTCGATGGAGTACTACTTCATCTACGGGCCGACGCCCAAGGACATCCTGCGCAAGTACACCGCGCTCACCGGCCGCGCCCCCCGGGTCCCCGCCTGGTCGTACGGGCTGTGGCTGACCACCTCGTTCACCACCTCCTACGACGAGGACACCGTCACGAGCTTCATCGAGGGGATGGCCGAGCGGGACCTGCCGCTGAGCGTGTTCCACTTCGACACGTTCTGGATGCGCGAGTACCACTGGTGCGACTTCGAGTGGGACCCGCGGACCTTCCCCGACCCGCGCGGCATGCTCGCCCGGCTCAAGGAACGGGGCCTGAGGATCTGCGTGTGGATCAACCCCTACGTCGGGCAGCGCTCGAAGCTGTTCGAGGAGGGCAAGGCCCGCGGCTACCTGCTCAGGCGGCCCAACGGCGACGTGTGGCAGTGGGACCACTGGCAGCCCGGCTGCGCGATCGTGGACTTCACCAACCCCGAGGCGCGGCAGTGGTGGACCGACAAGCTGGACGCGCTGCTGGACATGGGCGTGGACTGCTTCAAGTCCGACTTCGGCGAGCGCATCCCCGCCGAGGACGTGGCCTGGTACGACGGCTCCGACCCGGAGCGGATGCACAACTACTACACGTACCTGTTCAACGAGACCGTCTTCGAGCTGCTGCGCAAGCGGCGCGGCGAGGGCGAGGCGGTGGTGTTCGCCCGGTCGGCCACGGTCGGCGGCCAGCGGTTCCCGGTGCACTGGAGCGGCGACTGCGAGTCGACGTTCGCGGCGATGGGGGAGAACCTGCGCGGCGGCCTGTCGCTGGGCATGTCGGGGTTCGGCTACTGGAGCCACGACATCGGGGGGTTCGAGGGCACTCCCGACGCCGGGATCTTCAAGCGCTGGATCGCGTTCGGGCTGCTGTCGTCGCACAGCCGGCTGCACGGCAGCGGCTCCTACCGGGTGCCGTGGCTGTTCGACGAGGAGTCGGTGGACGTGCTGCGCTCGTTCACCCGGCTGAAGATGCGGCTGATGCCGTACCTGCTGCGCGCCGCCGGGCAGGCCCAGAACGAGGGCGTGCCGATCATGCGGGCGATGGTGCTGGAGTTCCCCGGCGACCCGGCCTGCACCCATCTGGAACGCCAGTACATGCTGGGCGACGACCTGCTGGTGGCCCCGGTGTTCTCCCGGGACGGCGAGGTCTCCTACTACGTGCCCGAGGGGACGTGGACCCACCTGCTGACCGGCCGGACCGTCGAGGGGCCGCGGTGGGTGACCGAGCGGCACGGCTTCGACAGCATCCCGCTGCTGGTGCGGCCCGGCGCGGTCGTCCCGTTCGGGGCGGTGGACGACCGGCCCGAGTACGACTACGCGAGCGGGGTGACGCTGCGGGTCTACCGGCCGGTGGAGGGCGCCGAGGTGGTCACCGAGATCCCGGCGGCCGACGGGACCGTGGCGCGGATCTTCTCCACGACGCGCCGGGACGGCATGATCACGGTGGAGGCCAGTCCCGGCGGTCCCTGGCGGGTCCTGCTGGCGGGGGTCCGCGACGTGCGGTCGGTACGGGGCGGCACGGCGCGCGCCGACGAGCAGGGGGTGCTGGTGGAGGCGCAGGAGGCGACAGTGACGATCGAACTGGGGGATCGGACATGACCGAGCAGGACCTGCCCACCGGCTTCCCGGCCGGCTTCCTGTGGGGGGCGGCCACCGCCGCCTACCAGATCGAGGGCGCGGCGGGCGAGGACGGGCGGGAGCCGTCCATCTGGGACACCTACAGCCATACCCCCGGCCGGGTGCTGAACGGCGACACCGGCGACGTGGCCGCCGACCACTACCACCGGTGGGCCGACGACGTCCGGATCATGGCGGAGCTGGGGCTGATGGCCTACCGGTTCTCCATCGCCTGGCCGCGGATCATGCCCGGCGGGACGTTCAACCCCAAGGGCGCCGACTTCTACTCGCGGCTGGTGGACGCCCTGCTGGAACGGGGCATCGCGCCGGTCGCCACCCTCTACCACTGGGACCTGCCGCAGCACCTGGAGGACGCCGGCGGCTGGCCGGTGCGCGACACCGCGCTGCGGTTCGCCGAGTACGCCGAGGCGATCGGCCGGGTGCTCGGCGACCGGGTGCACACCTGGACGACGCTGAACGAGCCCTGGTGCTCGGCGTTCCTGGGGTACGGGTCGGGCGTCCACGCGCCCGGCCGCACCGACGCCGCCGCCGCGATCGCCGCCGCCCACCATCTCAACCTCGGCCACGGCCTGGCCATTGAGGCGCTGCACTCGGTGGCCGGGCCGCAGGCCCGCTACTCGGTCACCCTCAACCTGCATCATGTGCGGAGCGCTTCCGAGGCCGAGGCCGATGTGGACGCGGCCCGGCGGGTGGACGGCATCGCCAACCGGATCTTCCTGGACCCGATGCTGACCGGTCGCTACCCCGACGACCTGCGCGAGGACACCGCCGCGATCACCGACTGGGGGTTCGTCCGGGACGGCGACGAGAGGACCATCGCGGTCCCGCTGGACGTGCTCGGGGTGAACTACTACGCGCCGACGCTGGTCCGCCGCTGGGATGGGAGCGCTCCCAAACAGACCGCGGACGGGCACGGCGCCAGCGCGCACACCGCCTTCCCCGGCTGCGAGGACGTCGAGTTCCTGGCCCAGCCCGGCCCGTACACCGCGATGGGCTGGCCCATCGACGCCACCGGGCTGACCGAGCTGCTGCTGCGGCTGCACCGCGACCACCCCGGCACCCCGCTGATGATCACCGAGAACGGGGCGGCGTTCGACGACCGGGTGGACGCCGACGGGCGGGTCCGCGACGAGCGCCGCGTCGCCTACCTGCGCGACCACATCGGCGCGGCCAAGGCCGCCCTGGAGGCCGGGGTCGACCTGCGCGGCTACTTCGTGTGGTCGCTGATGGACAACTTCGAATGGGCGTACGGCTACTCGCGGCGCTTCGGGATCGTGCACATCGACTACGAGAGCCAGCAGCGCACCTGGAAGGACAGCGCGCACTGGTACCGGCGGGTGATCGCCGCGAACACGCCATGAGGGCCGTCGCGGCGGTCGTCGCCCTGGCGGTGGCGGCCTTCTGCTTCGGCACGACCGAGAGCCTGCCGGTCGGGCTGCTCCCGCTCATCGCCGGCGACCTGGCGGTCTCCACCTCGGCGGTGGGGCTGCTGGTCACCGGCTACGGGCTGACCGTCGCGGTGGTGTCGGTGCCGCTGACCAAGGTCACCGGGCGGATCCCGCGCCGGTACCTGCTGTCGGGGCTGCTGGCGGTGTTCGCGGCGGCCACCTGCGTGTCGGCGGCGGCCTCCGGGTACTGGGTCCTGCTGGCCGCCCGGGTGGTGACGGCGCTGTCCCAGGCGGTGTTCTGGCCGGTGGCGGTGGTGGCCGCGGCCGGGCTGTTCTCGCCCCGGGTGCGCGGCCGGGCGGCGTCGTTCGTGTTCGCCGGCGGGTCGCTGGCGGTGGTGCTGGGCGTGCCGCTGGGCACCTGGCTCGGCCAGCAGACCAGTTGGCGGGTCGCGTTCTGGGTGCTCGGCGGCGTCGGGATGGTCGCGTTCGCGGTCATCGCCGTGCTGCTGCCGACCAGCGACCCGGGCGACAGCCACGCCGCCACGGCCACCGCCCCCGACGCCCGCCGGTTCCGGGCGCTGCTGGCGGTCATCGCGTTCGGGGTCGGCGGGGTGTTCACGTTCCTGACCTACATCACCGCGTTCGTCACGGAGGTCTCCGGGTTCTCCGAGGCGGCCATCACCCCGCTGCTCATGGCGAACGGCGTCGCCGACGTGATCGGGCTGGCCTGCTCGGCGGCGCTGGTCGACCGGGGCCCGCGCGCCCTGCTGGCCGCGGCGGCGGGGATGCTGACCACGGCCCTGCTGGGGCTGTACGCGTTCGGGCCCCGTCCGGCGATGACGGTGGTGATGGTCGTCCTGCTGGGGTTGGCGCTGCCCTGCCTGGCCACCGCGATACAGGCCCGGGTGCTGGAGGTGGCGCCCGGCAGCACCGACGTGGCGTCGGCGGCCGCGTCGGCGGCGTTCAACGTCGGGATCGGCGGCGGTGCGCTGCTCGGCGGGCTGCTGCTGCCCTGGCTCGGCGTCCGCACGGTGGCGCTGGCCGGGGCGGTCTCGGTGGCCTGCGCGCTGGCGGTGCTGGCCGCCGAACGGGCCGGTGGGCGGGACGGCGGACGAGCGGGCGGGCGGGCCGCCGATCAGGTGCGCGAGGGCGGCGGCGCGGTGCTGTGACCGGGCAGCAGGCTCGGCGGGATCAGCGTGGCGTCCGGCACGTCCCGGCCGTTCAGCTTGTCCATCAGCAGTTCGACCGCGCGGCGGCCCATCTCCTCGGCCGGGATCGGCACCATGGCCGGCGCGGGCGTCACCTGGGCGGCCAGTTCCTTCGGCCCCAGCGCCACCACCGACATGTCCCGCGGCACCGCCACGTCCAGCTCGCGCAGCGCCTGCAGCAGCGGCGGCACGGCCGGCTCGTTGTGCACGACCAGCCCGGTGACCTCCGGGTGCTCGGCGACCAGCTCCTTGGCGGTGGCCTGCACCGCCTCGTGGGACGGCTCGCAGCTGCGCACCACGGCGCGCAGCCCGCGGCGGGCGGCGGCCTCCTCGAACCCGGCGACGGTGCGGCGGGCGAACCCGGTGCCGCGCTCCAGCACCCCGGCCGGGGGGCCGACCAGCGCCACGGCGGTGTGGCCGAGATCGGCCAGATGGTCCACGCACATCCCGGCGGCGGCGGCGAAGTCCAGGTCCACGCAGGTCAGCCCGGCCGAGTCGGCGGGGAAGCCGATCAGCACCGAGGGCAGCCCCAGCTCCCGCAGCACCGGGACGCGCGGGTCGTGCAGCTCGACGTCCATCACGACGACCGCGTCGACCAGGGCCGACCGGGTCACCCGGTGCAGGCCCTCCACGCCCTCGTCGTTGGTCAGCAGCAGCACGTCGTGGTCGTGGCCGCGCGCGGCGGTCACGATGGCCATCGCGATCTGCAGCAGGATCGGCACGTGCATGTCGGTGCGCAGCGGCAGCACCAGCGCCACCACGTTGGCCCGGCTGCTGGCCAGGGCGCGCGCGCCGGCGTGCGGGTGGTAGCCGAGGGCCTTGATGCTGGCCTCCACCCGTTCCCGGGTCGCCGCGGAGATCGCCCGCTTGCCGCTGAGCACGTAGGAGACCGTGCTGGGCGAGACGCCCGCATGCCGGGCGACGTCCGCGATGGTGACCATCGGCTCCCTTCCACGCCGGGGCATCGAAGCGCTTCGATTCGCCGAATCTAAGGCCGCCGCGCTCTCGACGCAAGCCTTCCTCTCACTATGGCACGCCATCGGGCCGGTGCCGGGCGAGGTCTTGACGGCGAACGAGAGCTGTGTCACTTTCTTGATCGCGACCGGGCATCGAAGCGCTTCGATCGTCCTGTCCGCATCCGGCCCCGGAGACCTCCATGTCTTCAGCACCACCCCATCCCACCCGCCGGACCGTGCTCGCGGCCGCGCTGGCCGCCTCGCTGACCGTCGGGCTGACCGCCCCGCCCGCCCTGGCCCGCCAGACGACCCATCCCTTCCAGAACCCGGCCCTGCCGCTGCAGGCCAGGGTCGACGACCTGCTCGGCCGGCTCACGCTGGACGAGAAGATCGCCATGCTGCACCAGTACCAGCCGGGCATCCCGCGGCTGGGCATCAAGCCGTTCAAGACCGGCACCGAGGCGCTGCACGGCATCGCCTGGTCCACCGACCGCAACGCGAACGGGGCCGTGCGCACCGCCCAGGGCACGGTGTTCCCGCAGTCGGTCGGCCTGGGCTCCACCTGGAACCCGGCCCTGCTCGAGCAGGTCGGCACCGTCGTCGGCACCGAGGCGCGCGGCTACAACGCCGTCGACTCCGACGTGTGGGGACTGCAGCTGTGGGCCCCCGTCGTCAACCTGCTGCGCGACCCGCGCTGGGGCCGCAACGAGGAGGGCTACTCCGAGGACGCCCTGCTCACCGGCATGCTGTCCACCGCCTACGGGCACGGCATCCAGGGCGACCACTCCCAGTACCTGCGGGCCGCGCCGGTGCTCAAGCACTACATGGCCAACAACAACGAGATCCGCCGCGACACCACCTCCTCCAACCTGCCGCCGCGGGTCAAGCACGAGTACGACGAGCCCGCGTTCAAGGCGGCCATCAGCGCCGACGCCGCCACCGGCGTCATGTCGGCCTACAACCTGGTCAACGGCCGCCCGATGACCGCGCACTTCGACCACAACGACGTGGTGCGAAAGTGGACCGACAAGACCCTGTTCAACGTCACCGACGCCGGCGGCCCCAACAACCTCACCGGGTCGCAGAAGTACTACGCCACCCAGGCCGAGGCCAGCGCCGCCATCATCAAGGCCGGGCTGGACAGCTTCACCGTCGACGACACCAACTCGGCCAAGACCATCGCCGCGGTCAAGCAGGCCCTGGAGCAGAAGCTGCTCACCGAGGCCGACATCGACCGGGCGGTCGGCCACATCCTCGCCATCCGCACCCGGCTCGGCGAGTTCGACCCCGACGGCGGCCCCTACGGCAGGATCACCAAGGACGTGATCAACGCCCCCGCGCACCGCGCCCTGGCCCGCCGGGCGGCCGTCGAGGGCACCGTGCTGCTCAAGAACGACGGCGCCCTGCCCCTGGACGCCGCCAAGACCGGCAAGGTCGCGGTCGTCGGGCCGCTGTCGCAGACCCTCTACACCGACTGGTACTCCGGCGGCCTGCCCTACAAGGTCACCCCGCTGGACGGCATCCGCGCCCGGCTCGGCGGCAAGGGCACCGTCACCGGCACCGAGGGCGTGGACCGCATCGCCCTCAAGGACGTCGCGTCCGGCAAGTACGTGGTCGCCGGCGCGGACGCCGACGGCGACGCCCTCAAGGCCGCCGGCGACGAGGCCGGCCCCACCGCCCAGTTCGACGTGTTCGACTGGGGCCAGGGCGTGGTGACGCTGCGCAGCGTGGCCAACGGCAAGACGGTCGGCCGGTACAACTGGGGCTCCACCGTGGTCAACGACCAGGAGCAGCCCAACGGCTGGTTCGTGCAGCAGATGTTCACGCTGGAGGACGCCGGTGACGGCCGGGTCCTGCTGCGCTACGCCGGATACGAGAAGGCCTACGACTGGGCCGACCCCGCCACCACCTACCTGAAGGTCGGCGACGGCGGCGTGCTGGAACTGGCCAGGAAGGAGAACGCCTCCACGTTCGCCAAGGAGGTGATCTCCAGCGGCGTCGACAGCGCGGTGAACGCGGTCAGGGGCGCCGACGCGGCGGTCGTGGTGGTCGGCAGCATGCCGTTCATCAACGGCCGCGAGGACCACGACCGCACCACGATGGCGCTCGCCGAGGGCCAGTCGGAGCTGATCAGGGCGGTCCGCGAGGCCAACCCCAACACCGTCGTGATCGTGGAGAACAGCTACCCGACCACGCTGAACTGGGAGCAGGAGAACGTCCCGGCGATCCTGTGGACCTCGCACGCGGGGGCCGAGACCGGCAATGCGCTGGCCGCCGTGCTGTTCGGGGACGCCGACCCGTCCGGGCGGCTGCCGCAGACCTGGTACCGCTCCGAGGACGACCTGCCCAGCATTCTCGACTACGACATCATCAAGCGGGACCGCACCTACCTGTACTACAAGGGCACCCCGCTCTACCCGTTCGGGCACGGGCTGTCGTACGCGACCTTCGAGTACGGCAGGCCGGTCGTCAGCGACCGGTCGGTGTCCGGCCGCGACACCGTCACCGTGAGCGTGGACGTCACCAACACCGGCAAGGTCGCCGGGCAGGAGGTCGTCCAGCTCTACACCCGCCAGCGCACCTCGCGGAACAAGCAGCCGCTCCGGCAGCTGCGGGCGTTCCGGAAGATCAGCCTCGGGCCGGGGCAGAAGACCACGGTCCGGCTCACCTTCAAGGCCGCCGACCTGGCGCACTGGGACGTCACCCGCAACAAGTGGGTGGTCGAGAGCGCCGTCCACGACCTGATGGTCGGCGCGTCCTCGGCCGACATCCGCGGGCGCGCCGCCCTCACGGTGAACGGCGAGAAGATCCCGCCGCGCGACCTGAGCCGCCGGACCCGGGCGATCGACTTCGACGACTACGAGGGCGTCGAACTGGTCGACGAGTCCAAGACGCGCGGCGATGCCGTCGGGGGCTCCTCCGGCGACTGGATCAAGTTCGCCGACGCGGCGCTCGGCAACGGGCCGCGGACGTTCACCGCCAAGGTCGCCAACGCCGGTGCGGAGGGCTCGATCCAGATCCGGATCGGCTCGCCCACCGGACGCCTCGTGGGCACCGCCAAGGTGGCGTCCACCGGCGACGTGTACGCCTACACCACCACGACCGCCGCGCTCACCGGAGCGACCGGGCGGCAGGACGTGTACCTGGTGTTCGACGGCGACATGAGGATCAGCGCGTTCTCGCTGAAGTGACGATTTCGGCCCCGTCCCGCCGCCGTGCGGGACGGGGCCTTTTCGTTCGTCTTTATGCCGGCGCGCCTACCGTGAATCGCTTTCGTCGCGTGCCGTTGAAATGGTCCCGTCGCACCGGACTAGAGTGAGAACGGAAAGGACGACCGCATGAGACGTCACTGGAGAACCGCCGTCGTTTCGCTGGTGTCGCTCGGGGCCCTGGTGGGCGCCGGGCCGGGCGTCCAGGCGCAGGAACGGCGGGAGGGACCGGCGTTCCCGGCCGCCTTCCCGCTGCCGGACGGATTCCAGCCCGAGGGCATCGCCATCGGACGCGCCCCCGTCGCCTACTTCGGGTCGCGGGTGGACGGCGACATCTACCGCGTCGACCTGCGCACCGGCAAGGGCGCCGTGTTCAGCCAGGGTCCGGGCACCCCCTCGCTCGGCATGAAGGTCGACCGCCGGGGCCGCCTGTTCGTCGCGGGCGGCAGCGGCGGGGACGCCCGCGTGGTGGACACCCGCACCGGCCGGGTGCTGGCCTCCTACCGGCTGGCCGAGGGCGCCTCGTTCGTCAACGACGTGGTCCTGCACCGCGACGCGGCCTGGTTCACCGACTCGACCAACAAGGTCCTCTACAAGCTGCCGCTGGGACGGGACGGGGCGCTGCCCGCCGCCGCGCGGCGGCTGGAGATCACGGGCGTCGAGTACGGCGAGGGCATCAACGCCAACGGCATCGTGCCCACCCCGGACGGCCGGAACCTGCTGGTCGTGCAGAGCAACCAGGGGCGGCTGCTGCGCGTCGACCCGCGGACCGGGCGGGCGGGCGTGGTGGACCTGGGCGGGGAGAGCCTGCAGTTCGGCGACGGGCTGCTGCTCAAGGGCCGCACCCTGTACGCCGTGCAGAACCGGCTCAACGTGGTCGCGGAGGTCAGGCTGAACGACGCCGGCACCGCCGGAACGGTCGTGCGGCGGATCGGCGACCCCCGGTTCGACGTGCCGACCACGGCGGCGGCGTTCAAGGGGAGGCTGTACCTGCCGAACGCGCGGTTCACCACTCCGCCCACGCCGACGACCTCCTACAATGCCGTCGCGATCATCGTGCGGTGACCGTTGACACGTTCGTGACGACGCCCTAGCGTCAGGGCCGAGCGCGCTGTCGAAGCGCTTCGAAAGTTTTCGGGCCTGGGGAGGGGCGATGTTCGAGCCGACCAAGAATGACCGGTTCAGCTTCGGGCTGTGGACCGTGGGCTGGCAGGCCCGCGACCCGTTCGGGGACGCCACCCGCCCCGCGCTGGACCCGGTGGAGTCGGTGCACCGGCTGGCCGAGCTGGGCGCCTGGGGCGTGACGTTCCACGACGACGACCTGCTGGCCACCGAGCCGGACCGGGACAAGGCGGTGGCCGCGTTCCGTAAGGCGCTGGAGGACACCGGGTTGGTGGTGCCGATGGCCACCACCAACCTGTTCACCCACCCGGTGTTCAAGGACGGCGCGTTCACCTCCAACGACCGCGACGTGCGCCGGTACGCGCTGCGCAAGGTGATGCGGAACCTGGACCTGGCCGCCGAGCTGGGCGCCCGCACCTATGTGTGCTGGGGCGGCCGGGAGGGCGCGGAGACCGACGCCGCCAAGGACGTGCGGGCCGCGCTGGACCGCTACAAGGAGGCCCTGGACATCCTGTGCGGCTACGTCCGCGACAAGGGCTACGACATCCGGTTCGCGCTGGAGCCCAAGCCGAACGAGCCGCGCGGCGACATCCTGCTGCCGACCATCGGGCACGCGATCGCGTTCATCGGCGAGCTGGAGCACCCCGAGATGGTCGGCCTGAACCCCGAGGTCGGGCACGAGCAGATGGCCGGGCTGAACTTCGTGCACGGGGTGGCGCAGGCGCTGTGGCACGGCAAGCTGTTCCACATCGACCTCAACGGCCAGCACGGCATCAAGTACGACCAGGACCTGGTGTTCGGGCACGGCGACGTCAAGAGCGCCTTCTTCCTGGTCGACCTGCTGGAGAACGGCGGCTACGACGGTCCCCGCCACTTCGACTACAAGCCCACCCGCACCGAGGACATCGACGGGGTGTGGGAGTCGGCGGCGGCCAACATGCGCACCTACCTGATCCTCAAGGAGCGCGCCGCGGCGTTCCGCGCCGACCCCGAGGTGCAGGAGGCGCTGGCCGCCTCCCGGGTGAACGAGCTGGCCGAGCCCACGCTGGCGCCCGGCGAGACCTACGAGGACCTGGCCAAGGACGACTTCGACCCGGACGAGGCCGGCCGCCGCGGCTACCACTACGCCCGGCTGGACCAGCTCGCCGTCGAGCACCTGCTCGGGGCCCGCTGACGATGGCCCTGGTCGCCGGGGTCGACTCCTCGACCCAGTCGTGCAAGGTCGTGATCGCCGACGCCGACAGCGGCCGGATCGTCCGGTCCGGCCGCGCCCCCCACCCGGACGGCACCGAGGCCGACCCCGCCGACTGGTGGGCGGCGCTGCAGGCGGCGATCGCCGAGGCGGGCGGCCTGGACGGGGTGGCCGCCCTCGGTGTGGCCGGGCAGCAGCACGGCATGGTCTGCCTGGACGAGGACGGCCGGGTGATCCGCCCGGCGCTGTTGTGGAACGACACCCGCTCGGCGGGCGCGGCGCGGGAACTGACCGCCGAGCTCGGCGGGCCGCAGGCGTGGGCGAAGGCCACCGGCTCGGTGCCGGTCGCCTCGTTCACCGTCACCAAGCTGCGCTGGCTCGCCGACCACGAGCCGGACGCCGCCGCCCGCACCGCCACGGTCTGCCTCCCGCACGACTACCTGACCTGGCGGCTCACCGGCCGGCTGGTCACCGACCGGGGGGACGCGTCCGGGACCGGCTACTGGTCGCCCGCCGAGAACGCCTACCGGCCCGACCTGCTGCGGATGGCGTTCGGCCGGGATCCCGCGCTGCCGGAGGTCCTCGGACCGGCGGAGATCGCCGGGCGCACCGCCGAGGGCGTCGCGGTGTCGGCGGGCACCGGTGACAACATGGCCGCCGCCCTGGGCCTGGGTCTGGGCGAAGGCGACGTGGCGGTCTCGCTGGGCACCTCCGGCACCGTGTTCGCGGTGTCGGCCGAGCCCGCCGCCGACGCCACCGGCGCGGTCGCCGGGTTCGCCGACGCCACCGGCCGCTACCTGCCGCTGGTGTGCACCCTGAACGCCGCCCGGGTGCTGGACGCGGCGGCCCGGATGCTGGGCGTGGACCACGCCGAGCTGTCCCGGCTGGCCCTGTCCGCCCCGCCCGGAGCGGACGGCCTGGTGCTGGTGCCCTACCTGGAGGGCGAACGCACCCCCGACCGGCCGGACGCCACCGGCTCCCTGCACGGGCTGCGGCTGTCCACCTCGACCCCGGCGCACCTGGCGCGGGCCGCCGTGGAGGGGATGCTGTGCGGGCTGGCCGACGGGCTGGACGCGCTGGTGGCCCAGGGCGCGCGGGTGGACCGGGTGCTGCTGATCGGCGGCGCGTCCCGGTCGGAGGCGGTCCGCCGCATCGCGCCCTCGGTGCTGGGCCGCCCGGTCGTCGTCCCGCCCGCCGGGGAGTACGTCGCCGAGGGCGCCGCCGTCCAGGCCGCCTGGGCGCTGTCCGGCGCGCCCGAGCCGCCCCGCTGGGAACGGCCGGGCGTCGCGCACCACGAGGCCGAGCCCGTCCCCGCGATCCGCGAACGCTACGCCGAGGCCCGCGACCGCATCCTGTCCCGCCCGGTCTGAGTAACCGCGGCCCCCGCGGGAACGTGGGGGCCGTGGACGAACGCACCCGCAGGAGGCGGCTCAGGGAGGTCGCCGAGGAGACCTTCGGGTGGGACCGGCTGCGCCCCGGCCAGCGGGAGGCCATGCAGGAACTGCTGGACGGGCACGACGTGCTGCTGGTGTCGCCGACCGGCAGCGGCAAGTCGGCCGTCTACCAGGTGCCCGGCCAGCTGCTGCCCGGCCCGACCGTGGTGGTGTCCCCGCTGATCGCCCTGCAGCGCGACCAGGTCGCCGGGCTGCGCGACGTGGCGGCCGGCGGGGCGGTCGCGGTGAACTCGACGCAGCCGGAGGCCGAACGGGCCGAGTCGCTGGACAGGGCGGCCTCCGGGGACGCCGAATACGTGTTCCTGTCCCCGGAGCAGCTGGCCAAGCCCGAGGTGCTCGACCGGCTGGCGGCCGCGCGGCCCTCGCTGATCGCCGTGGACGAGGCGCACTGCGTCTCCTCCTGGGGCTACGACTTCCGCCCCGACTACCTGGGGCTGGGACGGGCCATCGAACGGCTCGGCCACCCGCCGGTGGCGGCGCTGACCGCGACGGCCGCACCGCCGGTCCGCGACGACATCGTCCGGGCGCTCGGGCTGCGCGACGCCCGCCAGATCGTGCGCGGCTTCGACCGGCCCAACCTGTGGCTGGAGGTCCGCCGGTTCCTGGACGACGAGGACAAACGCCAGGCGATCATCGCCGACGCCGCCGGCCGCAAGGGCCTCGGCCTGATCTACGTCGCGACGCGCAGGGACGCGGCCTGGTACGCCGAGCGGCTGCGGGAGGCGGGCCGGCGCGCCGAGCCCTATCACGGGGCGATGAGGGCGGCCGAGCGGCGCCGCGTGCACGGGCTGTTCCGCGACGACGAGGTCGACGTGGTGGTGGCGACCTCGGCGTTCGGGATGGGGATCGACAAGCCGGACGTGCGGTACGTGCTGCACGCCGCCCCGCCCGAATCGCCGGACGCCTACTACCAGGAGATCGGCCGGGCCGGGCGGGACGGGGATCCGGCGGCGGCCGTGCTGTTCTACCGGCCGGAGGACCTGGGGCTGCGGCGGTTCTTCACCGGCGGCCGGGCCGACGAGGAGATCCTGGGCCGGGTCGCCGTGCTGGTGCACGCCCACGGCGGGACGGTCGAGCGCGGCGAGCTGCAAAAGACCCTGGACATCAGCGCGGCACGGCTCACCAAGGCGGTCAACCTGCTGGCGCAGGCCGGGGCGCTCGACGTCACCGGGAAGGGCGCGGTCCGCTACGCCTCCGGCGGGCCCGATCCGGAGCGGGCCGTCGCCGCCGCCGTCGAGCTGGACGAGGGACGCCGTCGCATCGACCGGTCCCGGCTGGAGATGATGCGCGCCTACGCCGAGCACACCGGCTGCCGTCGCCGCTTCCTGCTGGAGTACTTCGGCGAGCCGTACGAGCAGGCCTGCGGCAACTGCGACGTGGACCTGGCGGGCGACGGCGCCGAGGAGGAGGACCCGGGGGAGGGGCCGTTCCGGCTGCACGCCGGGGTCGTCCACGCCGAATGGGGCGAGGGGGTGGTGATGCGGCGCGAGCCCGACCGGATCACCGTGCTGTTCGACGAGGTCGGCTACAAGACCCTGTCGCTGGAGGCCGTGGAACACGAAGGCCTCCTCACCCTCAGGGGTTGAGGAGGCCCTGCGGCGGGCGGCGGGTCAGGCGCGCCAGGAGCGCACCAGCGCCTCCAGCGTCGCCGAGTCGAACTCGATGCCGCGCTCGGTCAGCTCCTGCCGCACCAGCGCGCCGTCGCCCTTGTGCTTGGCCAGCAGCCGGTACACCGCGTACGGGAACCAGTGGTTGTCCCGGATCCGCCGGATCTCGTCCTCGCTGGTGGTGTAGCCCTCGGCGCGCACCGCCTCCAGGGTGGCGGCCAGGTCGCCCTCGTGCTGCTCCAGCGCGGTCATCGCCGCGTTGCGCAGGTTCTCCGGGTTGACCGCGGGGGCGTCCGGCTCGGGGGTCAGGGCCGGCTGCTTGAGCGCGTTGGCGTCGATCTCCCCGTGCCCGTTGACGCTGGCCCGGGCGGCGGCGCCGACCACGGCCAGTTCGGGGGCGGGCTCGGGCGCGGCGTGCCGGGGTGAGCGCCCGGGCTTGGGCGCCGGGGCGGGCGCGGGCTCGGCCGCCCGGGCGGCGGGCGCCTCGGCGGCGGCGGGCGCGGGGTCGGCCTCGGCGGTAGCCTGCGCGGCGCGCCCGGCGGTCGTGCCGGACTCGATGGCCTTGTCCGTGCGGCCGGCCCCGACCTGCGGGATGGGGCCGGTCACCCGCATCGGCATGAAGGTGATCTGCTGCAGGGTCACCGGCGCGTTGAGGGCGCGCGGCGCCTCGCCGCCGCCCAGCGGCCTGGGCTGCCGCCCGGCCTCGTCCTCCTTCTGGGAGACGTACCGGTGCAGCGTCCGCAGCAGCACGAACAGGCCCAGCATGGACACGATCGGCGGCACCGCCGCGGTGGCCTGGTAGGAGAACTCCGACCGGCCGACGTGCCCCACGTTGAAGATCAGGCTCGCCGTCCAGCCCGCCATCGCGATGGACAGCGGCAGGACGAAGTCCAGCCAGCTCAGCATGTTGCGGCGGTGGATCACGTAGGCGTCGATCGCCAGCAGGAACAGCCCGAGTTCGCCGACGATGATGAACAGGTCGACCAGCAGCGGGAAGGACTGCGCCTTCCAGCCGGTGAGGCCGTGGTCCAGGGCCCAGTGGTAGAGGCCGGCGTAGGACTGGGCGAAGCCGCTCGCCGTGGCGGTCAGCACCGCGATGGCCATGAGGGCCACGGCTACCCAGCGTACGATGGCCTGGACGCGGTTGGCGGCGGTCATGTGGCGTGCGCTCCCAAGTAATCCGCGAGCAATGAACCGGAGTTGATCTGTCGGAGACTATCGCTCCGCACCGGCCCCGCGCGGCCTTACCTGTCACGTTCTCCACACCGTTATCGGGGTGGCGTCCAATTCGCGAGTTATGTCCTTTTTGTATCCGGTCAGTAGAGACCGAGGACCGCGCCGTCGAGCGTCGTGTAGAACGGCGACCGGGTGAAGTCCGGCCCCGTCTCCTCGCCGATGTAGACGTCGGCGTGGTGCTCGCCGCCGTACCCCGGCGCGAACACGTCCACCACCTCCCAGTACGCCTGCCGGAACCGCTCGCACACCTCGGCGGGGATCGGCCGGCCCGCGTGACCGGTGCCGCATTCGGCGATGACGAAGCGCGAGCCCCGTTCCAGCACCGTCCGGTCGGCGGCGGCCGTCACCCACGGGCGCAGCGGCTTGTTGACGGCGTCCCGGGCGATGTCGTCCAGCCAGAAATGACCGACCCGCCGCGACCAGGCCAGATACTTCCCGGCGTGCGGGCCGCTGGTGATCCGCCCGGCGCCCTCGGTCTGCACCGCCTTGACGAACGACTCCGGGTAGGAGCCCAGGTCCTGCTCCGGCTCCTGGCACCCCGACACCAGGCAGCCCTTCACCCGCTTGCGCGGCCCGTCATGGAACGACTCGACCGCCGTGTAGTAGACGGTGACCCGCCAGCCCTTGGACAGCTTCTTGGGGGTGGTCGTGACCGTCGCCCGCGCCCCGATCGTCGGAGCGGGCGTGGTCGGCGAGGGCGTCGGCGCGGGGAGCGTGGACGCCACGGGCGGCGGGGGAGCGACCGGCGGCGGCACCGACGCCACCGAGGACGCCTCCGAGGGGATCCCGCACCCGGCCAGCACCGCGCATCCCGCCGCCATCGCGGCCACGGCCCGCAGGCCCCGCCGCCTTCCGTTGTCCACGCCCGGCCATCCCTCCGACGAACGGCATCCGGACCAGAATGCCCGTTCCCGTCCCGCCGGGCCACGTTCCGGCGCGATCTCGCCGATGGCGGTCAGCCCTGCGGGCCGAAGTCGATCCCGGGGAGCTTGTCGGCGGCGGCCCGGTCCAGCACGGTCACCGTGTCCGCCGGCGGCACCGCCCCGGCCCGAGCCCGCGCCACCAGCCGGTCCCAGCGGCGGCAGTGCCGGGCGAACGCCACGGTGGTGAGCACCCGCCCGCGGGCCACCTGCCCGGCCCGCGCGACCTCCGGCGGCACGTCGATCAGCACCAGGTGCAGGCTCGTGTCGTGGCGGCGGGCCAGCCAGGCCAGCCCGTACAGCAGGTGCGCCCAGGTGCCCCGGGTGTGCGCGACCACCGGGTGCCCGGCCGTCAGCGCCCGCACGATCCGCAGCACGTGGGTGGTGTAGATGAACGGGATCTGCGCCCGCGGCGGCAGCGGGCGCAGCCGGCGCGCCCACCAGTTGCGGGCCTGCCGGGAGTCGATCACGTGCACCCGCCCGGCCCGCACCGGCTCGGACTCGTCCCCGCGCATCCCGTACAGCCGTGCCAGCAGGGTGCTCTTGCCGGCGCCGGGCAGCCCCGCCACCAGCACCAGCGACCGTCCGGGGAAACGCAGCCCAGGACCGGCGGACTCGGCGACCGGTTCCGCGGCCAGCAGGGGCACGTCATCGCGCTCGGGGATGGGCGGCACTCCTTGGGGGAGGGGGATCATCCACCATATGCGCTCGGTGCGCGGAATCGCCCTCCCGTCATCGGCGGATCAGGGGTTGCGGGGCACGATCGCGTCGTTGAGGGCGGTGGCGAACGCCGTCCACGCCGCGTACGGGACCAGCGGCAGGCCCGCCGTGCGGCAGGCCCGCCAGGCGCGCCGGACCAGCCGCGCGTCGACGGCGTTCAGCACGGCGATCCCGGCCAGGGCGGTGACCATGGCCCGCCCCCGCCCGGGAGCGGGCCGGCGTCACCAGCCCCGTTCGCGCCACTCCGGCAGGCTCGGGCGCTCCCTGCCCAGCGTGGAGTCCTTGCCGTGACCGGGATAGAACCACGTCGCGTCCGGCAGCCGGTCGAAGACCCGCTCCTCCACGTCCGACAGCAACTGGCGGAACAGGTCCGGGTCGCCCCAGGTGTTGCCCACCCCGCCGGGGAACAGGCTGTCCCCGGTGAACAGGTGCGGGGAGTCGGCCAGCCGCCCGCCCGCGTCGTACAGCAGCGCGATCGACCCCGGGGTGTGCCCGCGCAGGTGGACCACCTCCAGTTCGGCCTGCCCGACCCGGATCCGGTCCCCGTGCTCCACCGGCTCGGTCACCGGCTCCGGCAGGCTGGCGGCGTCCAGCGGATGCGCCGTCACCGGCGCGCCCGTCGCCTTGACCACCGGGCTCAGCGCCTCCCAGTGGTCCTGGTGGCGGTGGGTGGTCACGACCCGGCCCAGCGGCCCGTCGCCGATCAGCTCCAGCAGCCGTTCCGGCTCGTTGGCCGCGTCGATCAGCAACTGCTCCCCGGTGGCGGTGCAGCGCAGCAGGTAGGCGTTGTTGTCGTACGGCCCGACCGCCACCTTGGTGACGGTGAGCCCGGGCAGCTCCCGCACCGCGGGCGGCCCGCCGACCTGGACATCTCCGCTGTAGCTCATGGCGCCATCCTGGCGCATCCGCACGCCGTGCCACAGGGGCGGGGCGCCGCCCGTTCCGCCCGCGTGTGCCCCGCGGCACCCCCGGTTTGCGGCACCGATCACCAAATCCGCAGGTCCCTCGGTGTCTGCTGGGAGGGTGGGAGGTGGTGTGTTGCTCACCAGACCGAAACCCGCCGCGGGGGAACCGCGCCCGGGATCGCCCGCCGACCTGCTGCGCGCCGGCGGGCAGGACGCCGCGATCGCCGGGGGGATCCTGACGCTGGTCCTGGCCGGCGTCCTGGTCCGGCTGCTGGCCGGACCCGTCGAACCGCTCGGCCTGCCCGTCCTGCTCGCCCTCGTCGCCACGTCGCTGACCTCGGCGTCGTACGCCGTCCGCACCCGGCTGACCATCCTGCGCACGCTCGGGGAGATCCGCGCCCGCATCGGCGCCCCCCTCCACCCCGGGGTGCCGTGGCTGCCCACCGGGTCGGACACCGCGCTGCCCGAACGGCTGCTGCGCCGCGAGGTGCGCCGCCTGGTCGGCGCCGCCTACCGCTGCCACGACCTGTCCCTGAACGCCCTGCTCTGGGCGTTCGCCTCGGTCGTCCTGCTGGTGATCTGGCTGCTGATCTGACCCGCCGGAACGGACGAAGGCCCGCCGGCTTGGGTTCTAGGGGTCGATGCAACACCTCAGTTCTTGGGGGGTTGTGTTGGACTTCGAGATCCGTGGGGTTCGGTCGCCGCAGGGGCCGGTGAAGCTGGCCGCTGAGCGGGCGGCATACTTCGAGCTCATGCGGCAGGGCCACGGCAACGAGGCCGCGTGCCGGATCGTCGGGGTGAACCCGAAGACCGGCAGGCGCTGGCGGAACGGACGCAGAGCGTCCGGGAAGAACAAGGCGGCTCCACCGGCGAACGTGCCGGTGGAGCCGCCTTCGTGTTCGGGCAGGTACTTGAGCGAGGACGAGCGGATCGTGATCGCCGACCGGCGGCGGGAGAAGATCTCGATCCGGCAGATCGCCGTTGAGCTGGGCCGACCGGCCTCGACGATCAGCCGGGAGATCAAACGCAACCGTCACCCCGGCAGCGGCGACTACCGGCCGCATGCCGCCCAGGCCCGTGCCGACGCCCGCAGGCCCCGCCCGAAACAAGGGAAGATCGCGGCCAACCCGGAGCTCAAGCAAGCGGTGCGGGCCGGGCTTGAGCGGGAATGGAGCCCCGAGCAGATCAGCAACCTGCTGAAGCTGGCCCACCCCGACCGCCCGGAGATGCACGTGTCCCACGAGACGATCTACCAGGCTCTCTACGTCCAGGGCCGCGGCGAACTACGCCGCGAACTCACCAGGGCGTTGCGGACGGGGCGGACCGTCCGCAAACCCCACCGGCGTCCCGACCAGCGCCAACCTCGCTTCACCGGCCCAATGGTGATGATCTCAAAGCGGCCGGCCGAGGCCGACGACCGTGCGGTCCCCGGCCACTGGGAAGGCGACCTGATCATCGGGGCGGGCAACCAGTCCCAGATCGGCACCCTGGTCGAGCGCGCCAGCCGCTACGTCCTGCTCGTCCCGCTGCCCGGCAGCCGGGACGCCCAGACCGTCGCCGCCGCCCTCACCACCACCATGCGCACGCTGCCCGCCGAGCTGAGACGGTCCCTCACCTGGGACCAAGGCGCCGAGATGGCCGATCACCAGCAGTTCAGCCTCGCCACCAACCTGCCCGTCTACTTCTGCGACCCGCACTCGCCCTGGCAACGAGGCTCCAACGAGAACACCAACGGGCTGCTCCGCCAGTACTTCCCCAAGGGCACCGACCTGTCGGTCCACACCCCCGAACACCTCGCCGCGATCGCCGCCCGTCTCAACAGCCGACCACGCAAAACGCTGGGCTGGGAAACCCCAGCCCAGCGTCTCGCTAAGCTACTGGCAACCGCCAGTTGACCATCTGTGTTGCAACGACCCGTTGAATCCGCCCGGGCGTCCGGCGGGCCTTCGCGTGCGGCGGGCTCAGGCGGCGGGCCGTTCCTCGTCGGCCACCGTGACCGGCACCTGCCCGGTGACCCCGTTCACCGTCACGGCCAGCAGGATCCGGCCCGGCCGCAGCGCGGTGAGCCGCCCGGTCGCCGGGTCGAACGCCGCCACATGCCACGGCCGCGCCCGCTCCGGATCACCGACGTGGACGTTCGGCGAGCCGCTCCAGTCGGCGCTCATCGGGTAGACCAGCGGCAGCTCCCGGCCGTGCTGCCGCAGCGTCGCCGACACCTGCACGGTCCGCCCGGCCGTCACCTCGGGCACCCGCACCGACAGCTCGTCCACGTGCGGGCGCACCTCCGCGAACAGCCACTGCCGCGCGGGCAGGAACGGGGCGCGCCGCACCCGCTCCATGTCGCCCGGCGACAGCGGGTCCACACCGAACATCGTCCAGCCGGTGAACCCGCCGTCCGCGGCCCCGGCGGCCGGGTTCTTGCCCGCGTCGCCGTTGATGAAGTGGTGCACCCCGTCCACCCGCGACGCGTGGAACACCCCCACGTGCGCGTTGACCAGGGCCGCGCCCTTGCCGGTGGCCGTGCGGAACTCCGCCAGCCACTTCTCGATCAGCGCCGCCTCCTTGCGGTCGGCGAGCTGGCTGTTCTTGGCGGGCAGCGGATCGCGCGTCGGGTGATGACCGACCACCACCACCGAGCCGACCGCCCCGTCACGCCGGGCTCCGTCCAGCGCCGTGCGCAGCATCCGCAACTGCTCGAACGAACTGGTCCGGTACGCGCCGGTGGAGGAGTCCAGCAGCACGAACCGCGTCCCCTTGTGGTCGAACGCCCGGTACGGCTCCCCGAACACCGCGCGGAAGTTCGCGATGTTCCCCGGCCCGTAGATCTCGTGGTTGCCCGGCACGTAGTAGTACGGCACCTCGCCGCCCAGCTCCTCGTCCAGGATCCGTTTGGCCAGCGCGAAGTCCGCCGGGTAGCCGGTGTCCACGAAGTCCCCGTTGATGACGAGGAAGTCGGGCTCGGCGGCCCTCACCTCGCGCAGGGTGCGGCGGGCCCGCTCGACGTACCCGCTGTCGGGGTCGGCGGCCACGAACTGCGCGTCCGACAGCACCGCGAACCGCCACGTGCGGCCGTTCACCGTGCCGTCCTGGACCACCAGCGGATCGGGGGTCCCGGCGGGCGGGGGCGGGACGTCCACCGAAGGCGGCACCTTGGCCACCATGTCGTCGATCAGCACCTCGCCGGTGTACTGGCGGCTCGCGCTCGTCTCGATCGTGTAGAACCGGTTGACCTTGATCGGGTACGCCACCGACGACGGCACCGCCATCTCGATGTACCGCCAGCCCTTCCAGCGGACGTAGGGGCCGTACAGCGAGTAGGTCTGGCCGTTGGCATCGGTGATGGTGAACGCCGTCCACTCGCCCCTGTCATGCCCGTACACCCAGATGCCCAGCGCCTGCGGCTGGCCCGCCACCTCGATCGGCTTGGGCGGGTACGCGTAGGCGGTACGGGTCGCCGTCGACCGGGTGAAGTCGTACGACAGCCGCAGCCCCGCCCCGTTCCGGCCCTCGGAGACCGGCTCGACCTTGCCGGAGCCCCGCGCGGTGCCGAACCGCCACTGCGCGCCGTCCTCGAAGTCGGCGATCGTCCGCTCCTGTAGCCCCACGCTCACCGGCAGGCTCGCGCGGCGCCCCTGGACCTCGATCGTCACCAGCGTGGACCCGGACTCCCTGCGCGGCCTGACCGTGAACGCGCCGCCCGCGCCCGGCGTGATCTCCAGCAGCGAGGCGTCATAGGTCAGCTTCGCGTCGGACGGCTCGATCGGCGCGGTGAAACCCTCCCGGTCGAACCCGACCACCCCGAACACGCCGGTGCCGTCACCGCCGGGGATGGTCACCCGGTCGGTGGTGACCCCGATCCGGGTGAGCGGGTTCAGCACGGTCAGCCTCACCTGGCCGCGCGCCCTTCCATGGGAGGCGACGACGGTGACCTGCCCGGCCCGCCGCCCGCGGACGACGCCGTCCTGGTCGACGACGGCCGCCCCGCCCTGGGTCATCCACCGCGGCGCGCCCTCGGCGGGGCCGTACGACTCGTCGTGACCGCGCGCCACCAGCCTGCGGGTCAGCCCCGGGAACACCCGGTCGGGACGGCCCCCGCTGGTCGGCCCCGCACCCGGGGCCTGGGCGGGATCGGCCGCGGGCTCCACCCAGAACCCGGTCAGCCGTCCGCTGCCCTCGGCGAACAGGCCGATGCCGTTGGGCGTGGGCCGTTCACCGCCGTCCGAGGGCTGGTTCTCCACCCGTCCCTCGTTCCGGCCGGGCTTGCGGGCCAGCAGGGTGGACGAACCGCCGCCGTCGAGGTTGAGGGCGTTGTGCGCGCCCGCCTCCTTCACCAGGGCGGCCATCTCCGCCAGCGTCACACCCCGGCTGTCGGCCTGGCGGCCGTCCACCGTCATCAGGAACATGCGGCGGCCGTCGGCCGAGAAGCCCACGGCGGTCCGCGGATGCGCGGCCGGATCGTCCAGCGGCTGCACCTGCCCGTCCTTGACCAGGACCTGGTTGCCGCCCACCGCGAACTCGGCCGGGGCCCCCGACGAACGCGGCTTGTAGGCCAGCGTCACCGGGGCGCCCACCTCGAGGGTGCGCAGCAGGTCCCCGCCGGCCTCCCGGCCGACCAGGACGAAGCCGTTCGCCGGGATGTCCCCGGACCCGGGAGCGTCCCTGATCTCGGTGACCTCGCCGTCCACCACCAGCACCTCGGCCATCCGCCGCGCGCCCTGGGACAGGGACCTGCCGCGGGTCGCCGAACCCCACAGGGAGGTGTAGGCGCCGATGCCGTTCTGCTTGATGAAGTGGGCGTTGAGCTGGTCGAGGGTCGCCTTCCGGCCGCCCGGCATGGTGATCTCGCCCTCGAGGAACACCTGGGCGATCTGCCCCAGCCCCTCGGCGGACACCCCGGCGGTGTGGGCGGGCCAGCCGGGCGTGGCCGACTTGACCAGGCCGCCGTCGTCCACGGCCGCCCCGTTCGGCGCGCCGGTGTTGTTGATGTCGAAGAAGTCGCCGTTCACCCCGGCGACGGCCCCGGCACGGCCTGCCTGCCGCGACAGCGGCTCCACCGCCGCCACCTTCCCCGGCGACAGGTAGCCGGCGCGGACCTTGCCGCCGCCGAGGTCCACGCTCAGCAGGTCGCCCCGCAGCCAGCCCTTGGCGTCGAGGCGGTCGAACGAGGTGAGGGTGGTGCCCGGCGCGACCGGGCGGGCGGTGCGGTCGGTCTCCAGGTACGCGCCGCCGGGCTCCTCGGCGGGGAGCACGAGACGGTTCAGGTCGCGCAGGCCGGGGGCGGCCGGATCCGGCGGGGCCGCCAGGGCGGGCGGCACCGATCCCATGAACAGGGCCGAGGCCAGGCCGAACACGACCGCCGGTCGGGCGATGCGTCTGATGGACGGCACGGGGCGTCTCCTCGGAAGGCGGGGACACGAGAGTCGGGCCCAGCGAACCGTAGCCGCGGATCGTCCCGGCGGAGCGCAGATGACCGGAGCGTCAACCGGGTTTTAATGATCACCGCGGTCCGGTGGCGACGGATCTTCGAACACGTGTACGGTTGCGAGCGCACAACGGGGGTGCCGTCCGTCACGGACTAAACGGACGGTGCCCGTGGTTAGCCTGATGTCACTCACGTCGTTTGCGACCAGGCCCACAGGGGAGCCGAGTACCACCGTGCATGACCGACTCATCGTGCGTGGAGCGCGCGAGCACAATCTCAAGGACGTCTCGCTGGACCTGCCGCGGGACTCCCTGATCGTGTTCACCGGACTGTCCGGCTCCGGCAAGTCCAGCCTGGCGTTCGACACGATCTTCGCCGAGGGGCAGCGCCGGTACGTGGAGTCGCTGTCGGCCTACGCCCGCCAGTTCCTCGGCCAGATGGACAAGCCGGACGTGGACTTCATCGAGGGCCTGTCCCCGGCGGTGTCCATCGACCAGAAGTCCACCTCCAAGAACCCCCGGTCCACCGTCGGCACCATCACCGAGGTCTACGACTACCTGCGGCTGCTGTACGCCCGGATCGGGCACCCGCACTGCCCCGAGTGCGGCCGGCCGATCAGCCGGCAGTCCCCGCAGCAGATCGTCGACCGGGTGCTGGAACTGGAGCCCGGCACCCGGTTCCAGGTGCTGGCCCCGGTGGTGCGCGGCCGCAAGGGCGAGTACGTCGAGCTGTTCCGCGAGCTGCAGGCCAAGGGCTACTCCCGCGCCCTGGTGGACGGCGCCCTGGTCCGCCTGGACGACCCGCCGAAGCTCAAGAAGCAGGAGAAGCACGACATCGCCGTCGTGGTGGACCGGCTGTCGGTCAAGGAGGGCGCCCGGCAGCGGCTGGCCGACTCGGTGGAGACCGCGCTCGGGCTGGCCGGCGGCACCATCGTGCTCGACTTCGTCGACCTGCCCGAGGACGACGAGCGGCGCACCCGGATGTTCTCCGAGCATCTGTACTGCCCGTACGACGACCTGTCGTTCGAGGAGCTGGAGCCGCGGTCGTTCTCGTTCAACTCCCCGTACGGGGCGTGCCCGGAGTGCAGCGGCCTGGGCACCCGCATGGAGGTCGACCCCGAGCTGGTCGTCCCCGACCCGGACAAGACCCTCGGCGAGGGCGCGATCCAGCCGTGGTCCAACGGCCACGTGAGCGAGTACTTCCTGCGGCTGCTGTCGGGCCTGGGCGACGCCATGGGCTTCGACCTCAACACCCCCTGGGAGAAGCTGCCCGCCAAGGCCCGCCGGGCGGTCCTGCACGGCCACGACACCCAGGTCCACGTCAGCTACCGCAACCGCTACGGCCGCACCCGCTCGTACTACGCCTCCTACGAGGGCGTCATCCCCTACATCCAGCGGCGGCACGCCGAGGCCGAGAGCGACGCCACCCGCGAGCGCTTCGAGGGCTACATGCGCCAGGTGCCGTGCCCGGCCTGCAAGGGCGCGCGGCTCAAGCCGGTCATTCTGGCGGTCACCATGGGCGGCAAGTCCATCGCCGAGGTCGCCGCCATGCCGATCAGCGAGTGCGCCGAGTTCCTGCGCAACCTCGAACTGGACGACCGCGAGGCCCAGATCGCCGCCCGGGTGCTCAAGGAGGTCAACGCCCGGCTCGGCTTCCTGCTGGACGTCGGGCTGGACTACCTCACCCTGGACCGCGCGGCCGCCACCCTGGCCGGCGGCGAGGCGCAGCGGATCCGGCTGGCCACCCAGATCGGCTCCGGTCTGGTCGGCGTGCTGTACGTGCTGGACGAGCCGTCCATCGGGCTGCACCAGCGCGACAACCACCGGCTGCTGGAGACCCTGATCCGGCTGCGCGACATGGGCAACACGCTGATCGTCGTCGAGCACGACGAGGACACCATCGACGCCGCCGACTGGGTGGTCGACATCGGCCCCGGCGCCGGCGAGCACGGCGGCCAGATCGTGGTCTCCGGCACCGTCGCCGACCTGAAGGCCTCGGAGAAGTCGCTCACCGGCGCGTACCTGTCGGGCCGTCGCAAGATCGAGGTGCCGCGGATCCGCCGGCCCCGCGCCAGGGGTCGCGAGATCGTGGTCAGGGGCGCCCAGCAGAACAACCTCAAGAACGTCGACGTGGCGTTCCCGCTGGGCGTGTTCACCGCCGTCACCGGCGTGTCCGGATCCGGCAAGTCCACGCTGGTCAACGACATCCTCTACAACGCGCTGGCCAAGGAGCTGCACGGGGCCAAGACCGTGCCCGGCAAGCACCGCCGCATCACCGGGCTGGAGCACGTCGACAAGGTCGTGCACGTCGACCAGTCGCCGATCGGCCGCACCCCGCGGTCCAACCCGGCCACCTACACCGGGGTGTTCGACCACATCCGCAAGCTGTTCGCGCAGACCACCGAGGCCAAGGTGCGCGGCTACCAGCCGGGCCGGTTCTCGTTCAACGTCAAGGGCGGGCGCTGCGAGAACTGCTCCGGCGACGGCACCATCAAGATCGAGATGAACTTCCTGCCGGACGTCTACGTCCCGTGCGAGGTCTGCCACGGCGCCCGCTACAACCGGGAGACGCTGGAGGTCCACTACAAGGGCAAGACCATCGCCGAGGTGCTGGACATGCCGATCGAGGAGGCCACCCGCTTCTTCGAGCCGATCACCGCGATCCACCGGCACCTGTCCACCCTCAACGACGTGGGCCTGGGCTACGTGCGGCTCGGCCAGCCCGCCACCACCCTGTCCGGCGGCGAGGCGCAGCGCGTCAAGCTGGCCGCCGAACTGCAGCGCCGCTCCACCGGCCGGACCATCTACGTGCTGGACGAGCCCACCACCGGCCTGCACTTCGAGGACATCCGCCGACTGCTGGGCGTGCTGAACGGCCTGGTCGACAAGGGCAACACGGTGGTGGTCATCGAGCACAACCTCGACGTGATCAAGACCGCGGACTGGATCATCGACATGGGCCCCGAGGGCGGCTCGCGCGGCGGCACCCTGGTCGCCGCCGGCACCCCCGAGGACGTGGCGCGGGTCGAGGGCAGCCACACCGGCGCGTTCCTGGCCAAGCTGCTGGACCGGTGACCCCGGCGGCCCCGCCGGGGCGGGGTGGGTGCCGGGGGTGACCGGGTCGCCCGAGATCATGGCGGTATGAGCGACGACAAGACGGGGGAGCCGCCCGCCGGGCCCGGGCGGCGCGCGGTGCTGTGCGGCGCGGGCCTGCTGGGCGTGGCCGGCGCCGCGGCCGCCTGCGGCGGCGGGCCGCGCGAGGTGGAGCCGTCCGCGGACCTGAAGGGCAGGGAGGTCGCCAAGGTCGCCGACGTGCCGGTCGGCGGCGGCACCGTGGTGCCCGAGCACAAGGTCGTGGTCACCCAGCCGACCGCGGGGACCTTCAAGGTGTTCGACGCCCGCTGCACCCACGCCGGCTGCCCGGTGGACCGGATCCGCCGGGACGCCATCTACTGCCCCTGCCACGGCAGCGAGTTCCGGATCGCCGACGGCACGGTGGCCAAGGGCCCGGCCTCCCGTGCTCTGCTGGAGTACCCTGCGCAGGTCAAGGGCGACGGGGTGGTCGTCGTCTGACCTGTCGTTCCGGGGGGAGCGCCCCCCGGGATCCGGGGGTGCGGACCGCCCGAGCCCGGCCGATCGAACCGCCCGCCGCGTTCACTCGTAGTGGTGGGTGTGAACGCAGGGCGCTCGGCCCACAGGCGAGGAAGGACGACACCCATGGCTCAGGAGACCGGACCGCAGATCGACCCCTCCGACCAGACGGCCCAGGGCAACACCCGGCGGGCGGTCCTGGTGGGAGCGGGCCTGCTGGGGGTGGCCGGTGTCGCGGCCGCCTGCGGCGGAGGCGAGGACGGCGGCACCGCCGGGGGCGGGACGGACACCGGGCAGGACACCGGCGGCGGCCAGGCCGGGGGCGGCTCCGGAGGCGGTGGAGGCGGCGGCGCGCTCGCCCAGACCAGCGAGGTCCCGGTCGGCGGCGGCAAGGTCTTCAAGGACCAGGGCGTGGTCGTCACCCAGCCGACGCAGGGCGAGTTCAAGGCGTTCGACGTCAAGTGCACCCACCGGGGCTGCCCGGTCGACTCCGTGGAGGGCGGCACCATCAACTGCCCCTGCCACGGCAGCAAGTTCAGCATCACCGACGGCTCCCCGCAGGGCGGCCCCGCCGGCAAGCCCCTGGCGGCCAAGCAGGTCACCGTCGAGGGGACGTCGATCAGGCTGGCCTGACCGCGTCGACGGGCAGTTCGGCGCGGAACCGGGGGAGCGCCTGCGGGTGCTCCCGCCGCAGGTAGGCGACGATGTGCTCGCGGGCGTCGCAGCGCAGATCCCAGGCGCTGGCGGCGTCCGCGGCGCTCATCAGCGCCCGCAGCTGCACCAGCCCGTTCGGCAGCACGTCGGTCACCTGCAGCACCCAGTCCCGCTGGTCCCACAGCGGATGCTCGCGCAGGAACCGGTACAGCTCGGTGCGCAGGTCCTCCACCGGCACCGTCCAGTCGACGTGGAACACCACCGCACCGATCACCCGGCTGGTGTGCCGGGTCCAGTTCTCGAACGGCCGCTCGGTGAAGTACGACACCGGCAGCACCAGCCGCCGCTCGTCCCAGGTCCGCACCACCACGTACGACAGGGTCAGCTCCTCGATGCGGCCCCACTCGCCCTCGACGACCACCACGTCGTCCAGCCGCAGCGCGTCGCTGAACGCCAGTTGCAGGCCCGCGAACAGGTTGCCCAGCACCGGCCGGGCCGCGACACCGGCCACCAGGCCGGCGATGCCGGCCGAGGCCAGCACACCGGCCCCCAGCGCCCGCACCGCAGGGAACGAGAACAGCACCACCCCGGTCGCCACCACGACCAGCACCGCGCCGATGACCCGGCGCAGCAGCAGCATCTGGGTGCGCGCCCGGCGGGCCCGGCGGTTGCGCTCGCCCTCCACCCGGGTCAGCTTCTCCAGCGCGGGATCGGTCAGCGCGTAGATGATCCGCAGCAGCAGCCAGGTGGCGGTGGCCACCGCCACGATCCACAGCAGGTGCCGCACCGGCCGGTCCACCGAGGGGCCGCCGAGGTGCTCGGCCGTCGGCAGCGACGCCCGCGCGCTGAACGCGGCCGCCGCCGCGAACGCCGGCGCGGTCACCCGGCGGGCCGCCTGACCGGCACCGGGCCAGCGGTGCGACAGCGGACCGGCCAGCAGCCGGCGGACCACCTCCACGACGGTCACCGAGACCAGGACGGTGGCGGCGAAGATCGTCCACGCCGAGAAGGCGGACACGGGTGAGACCTCCCTGTTTGCCGAGGATCTACCTTCCTGACCGTATCCCCGGGAACAAGGGCCCGAACGAGATCCAGATCACTGCGACCCGGCCGGCGGGCGCCGCGCGCCGTACCGGCCCCGCGCCCACTCGGCCACCGCCGGGCGGCGCAGCAGCAGCGCGGCGGCCAGCAGCGCGCCGCCGACCAGCACCGGGACCACGACGTCCAGCGGGTCGCGGTACTCGTCCGGAAGGCCGACGGTCACCAGCACCGAGCCGACCATGATGAGCGCCCCGAAGCCGGTGGCCAGCGTCACCATCTGCCGGATGGCCATCGGCCCGCCGGCCCAGATCCGCCACATCCACAGCGCCAGCACGGCCGTCCAGCCGATCATGTAGGCCAGCTGGGTGCCGAAATCCTCGTCGCCGATCATGTCCGGCATCCCCACCGTCATGCTGCCCACCCAGAACAGGCCGATGATCGTCAAGGCCGCGGGCACCTGCCAGGGACGCCGGGGGACGGGTCCGGCGGTCCGCGCCCGCGGTTCCGCGGATCCGGGGTGCGCGGGCGGCTCTTCGGACTTGGGGCTCACGGCGACCTCCTCGCGCGACCGGACGAACGCGGATCCGACGAGATCACGACATGCCGGGTTCCGCGGCGCCGGAGCCGGCGGGGGGACGGGAGGAACGCTCACCCGGGACCGGAGCCCGGACAGCCCGGGCTGTCGGTACGGCGGACTAGGCTTTTCGGCGTGGCAGACCCCGCGACCTATCGACCCGCCCCCGGGTCCGTACCGGACTCGCCGGGGGTCTACCGGTTCCGTGACGAGCACGGCCGGATCATCTACGTGGGCAAGGCCAAGAGCCTGCGCTCACGGCTGAACTCCTACTTCGCCGACTTCGCGGGACTGCACCCCCGGACCCAGACCATGCTGCGCACCGCGGTCGGGGTCGACTGGACGGTGGTCGGCACCGAGGTCGAGGCGCTGCAGCTGGAGTACTCCTGGATCAAGGAGTTCGATCCCCGGTTCAACGTTCGTTACCGGGACGACAAGTCCTACCCGTACCTTGCGGTGACCCTCGACGAGGAGTACCCGCGCGTGATGGTGATGCGCGGCGCCCGGCGCAAGGGCGTCCGCTACTTCGGGCCGTACTCGCACGCCTGGGCGATCCGCGAGACGGTCGACCTGCTGCTGCGCGCGTTCCCGGTGCGGACCTGCAAGCCCGGGGTCTTCAAGCGCGCCCGCCAGATCGGCCGGCCCTGCCTGCTCGGCTACATCGGCAAGTGCTCGGCGCCGTGCGTGGGCCGGGTGGACGCCGACGGGCACCGGCGGCTCGCCGAGGACTTCTGCGCGTTCATGGCCGGCGACACCACCCGCTTCATCAGGCGCATCGAAAAGGAGATGTACGCCGCCGCCGAGGCCGAGGAGTTCGAACGGGCCGCCCGGCTGCGCGACGACATGCGGGCGCTGCAGCGGGCCCTGGAGAAGCAGGCGGTGGTGCTGGGGGAGGGCACCGACTGCGACGTGATCGCGCTCGCCGAGGACCCGCTGGAGGCCGCCGTCCAGGTCTTCTACGTGCGCGGCGGCCGGATCCGCGGGCAGCGCGGCTGGGTGGTCGACAAGGTCGAGGACCTGACCACCGCCGACCTGGTCGAGCACTTCCTCACCCAGATCTACGGCGAGAGCGACTCGGTGCCGCGCGAGGTGCTGGTGCCGGTCGGGCCGCCGGACGCCGAGGCGATGACCGAACTGCTGGCCGAGCGGCGCGGCGGCCCGGTGCGCATCCGGGTGCCGCGCCGCGGCGACAAGAAGGCCCTGCTGGAGACCGTCGCCCGCAACGCCGTGGAGGCCCTCAAACAGCACAAGACCCGCCGCGCCGGCGACCTGACCACCCGCAGCCAGGCGCTGCAGGAGATCCAGGAGGCCCTCGAGCTCGACGAGGCCCCGCTGCGGATCGAGTGCTACGACGTGTCCAACCTGCAGGGCACCAACGTGGTCGCGTCCATGGTGGTGTTCGAGGACGGCCTGGCCCGCAAGGGCGAGTACCGGCGGTTCACCATCAGGGCCGTCGAGGGGCAGGACGACGTCCGTTCCATCCACGAGGTGATCACCCGCCGGTTCAGGCGCTACCTGGCCGAACGCGACAAGGTCGCCGAGGACGCCGCGACCGGCGACCACGACGAGGGCGCCGCTGGCGACGTGCTGGCCTCCTACGGCTTCGAGGACGCGGGCGAGGAGGAACCCGCCGCCCACGGCCCCATCGACCCGCGGACGGGCAGGCCCCGCAAGTTCGCCTACCCGCCCAACCTGGTCGTGGTGGACGGCGGGCCGCCGCAGGTCGCCGCGGCCCAGCGGGCGCTGGACGAGCTGGGGCTGCCGGAGATCGCGGTGTGCGGGCTGGCCAAGCGGATGGAGGAGATCTGGCTGCCCGGCGACGAGGACCCGGTGATCCTGCCCCGCGGCAGCAAGGGCCTGTACCTGATGCAGCACCTGCGGGACGAGGCGCACCGGTTCGCGATCGCCTTCCACCGGCAGCGCCGCTCCAAGGCGATGACGGCCAGCGAGCTGGACGGCGTGCCCGGCCTGGGCCCGGCCCGCCGCACCGCCCTGCTCAAGCACTTCGGCTCGCTCAAGCGGCTGCGCGAGGCCACACCCGACCAGATCGCCGAGGTCCCGGGCATCGGGCTGCGCACCGCCGAGCAGATCGCCGCCGCGCTGCGAGGCGCGGACGGCACGGGGGACCCGGCCGGCGGGCCGGGCGGTCCGGCCGCAGCACACCGCACCGCTGATGGGGGAGGCACATGACCGCCGACGGCCACAAACGCATTCCGGACATCGTCATCGTCACCGGCATGTCCGGGGCCGGCCGCAGCACGGCCGCCAAGGCGCTGGAGGACCTCGACTGGTTCGTGGTCGACAACCTGCCGCCGGGACTGCTGGCGACCATGGCCGACCTGGGCGGCCGGGTCAAGGACGCGGTGCCGCGGATCGCGGTGGTGGTGGACGTGCGCAGCCGCGCGTTCACCAGCGACCTGTACTCGGCGATCGCCGAGCTGGAGGCGCGCGGGGTGCATCCCCGGGTGGTGTTCCTGGAGGCCGGCGACGAGGAACTGGTGCGCCGGTTCGAGGCGGTGCGCCGGCCGCATCCGCTGCAGGGGGACGGGCGGCTGGTCGAGGGCATCGCCCGGGAGCGGGAGCTGCTGCGCGCGGTGCGCGCCGAGGCCGACCTGGTGATCGACACCAGCGGGCTGAACGTGCACGAGCTGCGCGCCAAGATCGTCGGCTTCTTCGGCGCCGACAGCGGCGCGCCCAGCCTGCGCGCCACCGTGGTCTCGTTCGGCTACAAGTACGGCCTGCCGGTGGACGCCGACCTGGTGGTGGACTGCCGGTTCCTGCCCAACCCGCACTGGGTGCCCGAGCTGCGGCCGATGAACGGCCGGGACGCCCCCGTCCGCGACTACGTGCTCGGCCAGCGCGGCGCCAAGGAGTTCCTGGACTCCTACACCGAGGTGCTGCGGCTGCTGGCCGAGGGGTACGAACGCGAGGGCAAGCACTATGTGACCCTGGCGGTGGGCTGCACCGGCGGCAAGCACCGCAGCGTGGCGATGGCCGAGCAGCTGGCCGCCCGGCTGCGCGACACCGGCATCGAGGTCCAGGTCGCCCACCGCGACCTGGGCCGGGAGTGAGCGCCCGGCCGGTCCGGGATTGATCCGCCGCTGCCGGGCAAGAACCCACGGCCACCGGCGGGCCGCGCGCGCCGGGTCGCGGGGTCGCCGACGATGTCCGCGATGCTCGAAGATAGTGCCGTTCGTCCGCCCGCCGGGGCGGACGCCGGGTCCGCGGACGGAGGGGCGAGTCGGGAGTGCGAGCAGGACGGACGGCCGGCCGGGCCGATGAGGGCGGGGCGATGGCGTGATCGGACGCGGTGGCCACAGGGTGGTGGCGCTCGGCGGAGGGCACGGGCTGTACGCGTCGCTGTCGGCGCTGCGGCGGGTCACGCAGCGGCTCACCGCCGTCGTGACGGTGGCCGACGACGGCGGCTCCAGCGGCCGGCTGCGCCGCGAGCTGGGGGTGCTGCCGCCCGGCGACCTGCGGATGGCGCTGGCCGCGCTGTGCGGCGACGACGAGTGGGGCCGGACCTGGAGCCGGGTCGTGCAGCACCGCTTCCGCAGCCAGGGGGAACTGCACGAGCACGCGGTCGGCAACCTGCTGATCGTGGCGCTGTGGGAGCTGCTGGGGGAGGGCGAGGCCGGCGCGACCCGGCCGGAGGCCACGGTGGCCGGGCTGGACTGGGTGGGCCGGCTGCTGGGCGCGCAGGGCCGGGTGCTGCCGATGGCGTCGGTCCCGCTGGACATCGTCGCCGACGTGCAGGGCGCCGACCCGGCCAGGCCCGACGACGTCGTGCAGGTCCGCGGTCAGGTGGCGTGCGCCAAGACGCCCGGCAAGGTGCTGGGGGTGTCGCTGGTGCCGCCCGACCCGCCGGCCTGCCCCGAGGCGCTGGCCGCGATCGAGGACGCCGACTGGGTGGTGTTCGGCCCCGGCTCCTGGTTCACCAGCGTGCTGGTGCACCTGAAGGTCCCCGAGCTGGCCCGGGCGCTGATCGGGACCCGGGCGCGGCGGGTGGTCGCGCTCAACCTGGCGCCGCAGCCGGGGGAGACCGACGGGTTCTCCCCGCAGGCCCATCTGGAGGTGCTCCAGTCGCACGCGCCGGACCTGCGGGTCGACGTGGTGCTGGCCGACCGCGGGGTGGTGGAGGACGCCGACGCCCTCGACAAGGCGGTGCGGATGCTGGGGGGACGGCTGATGCTCGCCGACGTGGCGGCCGCCGACGGCACTCCGCGGCACGATCCGGCTCGGCTGGCCCAAGCTTTCGCACAGATATTCACTGACTGAGGCACTGCCCGCCGGGAATCGGCGAGACTGCTGGACGGGTTCACGAGGGGGAGGTATTCGTCTATGGCGATGACCGGCGTGGTGAAGGACGAGCTGAGCAGGCTGTCGATCATGAAGCCCTGCTGCCGCAAGGCCGAGGTGTCGACGCTGCTGCGGTTCGCCGGCGGGCTGCATCTGGTGAGCGGCCGGATCGTGATCGAGGCCGAGCTCGACACCGGTGCCGCCGCCCGCCGGTTGCGCAAGGACATCGCGGAGGTGTTCGGGCACACCTCCGACGTGGTGGTGCTCGCCCCCAGTGGGCTGCGCAAGGGCAACCGGTACGTGGTGCGGGTGTTCCGCGAGGGCGAGTCGCTGGCTCGGCAGACCGGCCTGATCGACAACCACGGCCGCCCGGTGCGGGGGCTGCCGCGGCACGTGGTGGCGGGCGCGGCCTGTGACGCCGAGTCGGCCTGGCGGGGGGCGTTCCTGGCGCACGGCTCCCTCACCGAACCCGGCCGTTCCATGTCGCTGGAGGTCACCTGCCCCGGCCCGGAGGCCGCGCTGGCGCTGGTCGGCGCCGCCCGCCGGCTCAAGGTGCCGGCCAAGGCCCGCGAGGTGCGCGGCGTGGACCGGGTGGTGGTCCGCGACGGCGACGCCATCAGCGCGCTGCTCACCCGGCTGGGCGCCCACGACAGCGTGCTGGCCTGGGAGGAACGCCGGATGCGCCGCGAGGTCCGGGCCACCGCCAACCGGCTGGCCAACTTCGACGACGCCAACCTGCGCCGGTCCGCCCGCGCCGCCGTGGCGGCCGGCGCCCGCGTCGCCCGCGCCCTGGAGATCCTCGGCGACGACGCGCCCGAGCACCTGGTGGCCGCCGGCAAGCTCCGCCTGGAGCACAAGCAGGCCTCCCTGGAGGAGCTCGGCCAGCTCGCCGACCCGCCGCTGACCAAGGACGCCATCGCCGGCCGCATCCGCCGCCTGCTGGCCATGGCCGACAAGCGCGCCAGCGAGGCCGGCATCCCCGGCACCGAGGCCAACCTGACCGCCGACATGCTGGCGCCCTGATTTCGGCCGCGGCGAAGCCGCGGCGGCTCGCGGGCCTTTTGACGCGTGGCCGTGCGGTCGTCGTTTTCAAGATCGCTCGTTCCTCGCGATCTTGAAAGCCTCCTCCCTTACGGCCACACGGGCCCGCTCGCGGTGGCCTTCAGGGTCCTCGGGTGCAGGGTCTCGGGCGCCCTCGGGTGCAGGGGCTCGGGACCGGGACGGTGGGCTTCGGGGTGAATGGTGAGGGCGGGATCGGGAAAAGCTGGAGTTACTGATTGGTCTAGACCACAATGGTTTAGACCAATCCGGTGAGAGCGGTCCCTCTCCCTCGTGGGAGTGAGGGCGGCTCACCCTCGGCTTCACCCTTGGGCGGTGTCGGGGCTCGGCGAGGGGATTGGATAGGGTCGCAAGAGGTGGATCCCGAGGATCCGCCCCAAGAGACGTAGTGCTGCCAGGCCCGGACGACACCGGGCGGGACGAGGTACGAGGAGAGCGGTTCGGTGACCATCCGCGTAGGCATCAACGGGTTCGGCCGGATCGGCCGGAACTTCTACCGCGCCCTGCTGGCCGGCGGGGCCGACGTCGAGGTCGTGGCGGTCAACGACCTGACCGACAACGCCACCCTCGCCCACCTGCTGAAGTACGACAGCATCCTCGGCCGGCTGGGCGAGGAGGTGAAGGCGAGCGCGGACGAGATCGTGGTCGGCGGCCGCGCCATCAAGGCGTTCGCCGAGCGCGACCCGAACAACCTCAAGTGGGGCGACCTCGGCGTGGACGTCGTGGTCGAGTCCACCGGGCTGTTCACCGACGCCACCAAGGCCAGGGTGCACGCCGACAACGGGGCCAAGAAGGTCATCATCTCGGCGCCGGCCAAGAACGAGGACGTCACCGTGGTGATGGGGGTCAACCACGAGCAGTACGACCCCGCCAACCACACCATCATCTCCAACGCGTCCTGCACCACCAACTGCCTGGCGCCGATGGCCAAGGTGCTGCACGACACGTTCGGCATCGAGCGCGGCCTGATGACCACCATCCACGCCTACACGCAGGACCAGAACCTGCAGGACGGGCCGCACAAGGACCTGCGCCGCGCCCGCGCCGCCGCCCTGAACATCGTGCCGACCTCCACCGGCGCCGCCAAGGCGATCGGGCTGGTGCTGCCGGACCTGAAGGGCAAGCTGGACGGGTACGCGCTGCGCGTGCCGATCCCCACCGGCTCGGCCACCGACCTGACCGTCACGCTGGCCCGCGAGACCACCGTCGAGGAGGTCAACGCGGCGATCAAGGAGGCCGCCGAGGGCCCGCTGCGCGGCATCCTCACCTACACCGAGGACCCGATCGTGTCCGCCGACATCGTCACCGACCCGGCCTCCTGCATCTTCGACGCCGGCCTCACCAAGGTGATCGGCGACCAGGTCAAGGTCGTCGGCTGGTACGACAACGAGTGGGGCTACTCCAACCGCCTGGTGGACCTGGTCAAGCTCGTCGGTTCCCAGCTCTGAAGACCCGCTCCCCCGCCGTGACCGCGCCGCCGCGCGGTCACGGCGGTCCTTGTATGACGGGCGGCGGCGCGTCCGCCGCCGCCACGAGGGAGCCGAGTCCCGCCATGAGTGGAAGGACATCGATTGCGCACCATTGACGATCTCGACGTACGCGGGAAGCGGGTGCTCGTCCGCGCGGACCTGAACGTCCCGCTCGACGACGGCGGAGCGAGCGCAGCGAGTGACGCTGTCCCCGAATCGGGGGGTGCGGGGGGTCGTCCCCCCGCAGTGACTCGCCGCATCACCGACGACGGCCGGATCCGGGCCAGCCTGCCGACCATCGACGCGCTGCGCGAGCGCGGCGCCAAGGTCATCGTCTGCGCCCATCTGGGCCGTCCCAAGGGCGAGGTGAAGCCCGAGTTCTCGCTGGCCCCGGTCGCCCGGCGGCTCGGCGAGCTGCTCGGCACCGAGGTCGCGTTCGCCTCCGACGTGGTCGGCGAGTCCGCGTCCCGGATCGCCGGGCAGCTGGCCGACGGCCAGGTCGCGCTGCTGGAGAACCTGCGCTTCGAGCCGGGCGAGACCAGCAAGGACGACGCCGAGCGCGGCGCGTTCGCCGACCGGCTCGCCGCCCTCGCCGAGCTGTACGTGGGCGACGGGTTCGGGGCGGTGCACCGCAAGCACGCCAGCGTCTACGACGTCCCGCGGCGCCTGCCGCACGCCGCCGGCGGCCTGATCGCCACCGAGGTCGGCGTGCTCAAGCGGCTCACCGAGAACGTCGAGCGCCCGTACGCGGTGGTGCTCGGCGGCTCCAAGGTCTCCGACAAGCTCGGCGTCATCGACAACCTGCTGGGCAAGGCCGACCGGATCCTCATCGGCGGCGGCATGGTCTTCACCTTCCTGAAGGCCCAGGGCCACGAGGTCGGCAGGAGCCTGCTGGAGGAGGACCAGCTCGACACCGTCACCGAGTACCTGGCCCGGGCCGAGAAGGCCGGGGTGGAGTTCGTGCTGCCGGTCGACATCGTGGCGGCCACCGCGTTCGCCGCCGACGCCGACCACGACGTGGTCCCCGCCGACGCGATCCCCGCCGACCGGATGGGCCTGGACATCGGCCCCGCCTCCGGGCGGCTGTTCGCCGAGCGGCTGGCCGGGGCGAGGACGGTGTTCTGGAACGGCCCGATGGGCGTGTTCGAGATGGAGCCGTTCTCGCACGGCACCCGCGCCATCGCCCAGGGCCTGATCGACTCCGGCGCGTTCACCGTGGTCGGCGGCGGCGACTCGGCCGCGGCGGTGCGCACCCTCGGCTTCGACGAGGCCGCCTTCTCGCACATCTCGACCGGCGGCGGAGCGAGCCTGGAGTACCTGGAAGGCAAGACGCTGCCCGGCCTGTCGGCACTGGAGGACTGAACGAGCATGGCCCCCGCCAAGACCCCTTCCCGTAAGCCGATCATCGCCGGCAACTGGAAGATGAACAACACCCACTTCGAGGCGATGGCGCTGGTGCAGAAGCTGGCGTTCGCGCTCAAGGAGGCCGACTACGAGGCCGTCGAGGTGGTGGTGCTGCCGCCGTTCACCGCGCTCCGCTCGGTGCAGACGCTGGTGGACGCCGACAAGCTGGACATCCGCTACGGCGCGCAGGACGTGTCCGCGCACGCCTCGGGCGCCTACACCGGCGAGGTGTCCGGCGCGATGCTGAACAAGCTGGGCTGCACCTACGCGGTGATCGGGCACTCCGAGCGGCGCCAGTACCACCGCGAGGACGACGCCCTGGTCAACGCCAAGATCAAGGCGGCGTACGCCAACGAGCTGACCCCCATCCTGTGCGTGGGGGAGGGCCTGGAGGTGCGCAAGGCCGGGCGGCACGTCGAGCACACCCTGGCCCAGGTCGACGGGGCGCTGGAGAAGATCCCCGCCGACCAGGCCCGGTCCATCGTGATCGCCTACGAGCCGGTGTGGGCGATCGGCACCGGCGAGGTCGCCACCCCGGCCGACGCGCAGGAGGTCTGCGCGGCGATCCGCGGGCGGCTGGCCGAGCTGTACGACGAGGAGCTGGCCGCCGGGGTCCGCATCCAGTACGGCGGGTCGGTCAAGGGCGACAACATCGCCGGGATCATGGCCCAGCCGGACGTGGACGGCGCGCTGGTGGGCGGGGCCAGCCTGGACGCCGGCGAGTTCGTCAAGATCTGCCGATACCGGGACCTGCCGGTCTGATCGGCCTGCACGAAAACGAGGTGACACGCCGGTGCGTGGCGGGGTTCTTGCTGAACCAGCGGTCACTTCGTCGTACCCTCGATATCTGACGGGTAAACCGCCCGGCTCCGTCAGCCGTTGTCGACCAGCGCCCCGCGCCGCGGGGCCGGCCAGAGAAGGCGCTGAACAACCGTGATCCTTGGAACCTCGATCGTCCTGATCGTCACCAGCCTGCTGATGGTCCTGCTCGTCCTGATGCACAAGGGCAAGGGCGGGGGGCTGTCCGACATGTTCGGCGGCGGCATCTCCTCGTCCCTGGGCGGATCCTCCGTGGTCGAGCGCAACCTCGACCGGCTGACGATCGGCACCGGGATCATCTGGTTCGCGTCGATCATCGTCCTCGGCCTGCTGCTGAAGTCCAACGGCGCCGGCTGAGCCGGGTCACCCCCCAGGTAGTACGCAGCCGCCGTTGTCCCGCTCGGGGGCGGCGGCCGATGAATCGAGGAGTAGTCCGTGGGTAGTGGCAACGCCATTCGGGGCAGCCGGGTCGGGGCCGGCCCGATGGGAGAGGCCGAGCGCGGGGACGCCGCGCCCCGGGTCTGGGTCAGCTTCTACTGTGCCAACCGGCACGAGACCCGGCCCAGCTTCGCCACCGACGTGGCGATCCCCGACACGTGGGACTGCCCCCGTTGCGGTTTCCCGGCGGGCAAGGACCCCGACAACCCGCCGGCCCCGCCCAAGACCGAGCCGTACAAGACGCACCTGGCGTACGTCAAGGAGCGGCGCAGCGACGAGGACGGGCGGGCCATCCTCGAGGAGGCGCTGGCCAAGCTGCGGGAGAAGCGCGCCGCGGTGAAGGCCGCGATGGAGTCGGCCGGCCGGGGCTGAGCGACCGGACGGCACGGCCCGGGTTCCCGTTCCGCGACGGGGCCCGGGCCGTTCGCCGTCCGGGGCTATCGTCGGGCGACGGTCCGCCGGGGCGCGGCGGGCGTGTCGTCCCTGGCGTCGTGGTGGGATCGGGCCGGCAGCCGGCGGGCCAGCCTGCGGCCGAGGCGGCGGGCCGGTTCCTCCACCGTCCGCTGGGTGAGCAGGCTGGCCGGAACGAGCGCCGCCAGGAACACCGCCAGCCACAGCGGGGCGTCGGAGCCCGGCCGCCCGAACACCGCGTCCGCGGTCACCAGCAGCACCGGGTGCAGCAGGTAGACCGAGTAGCTGATCACGCCCAGGCCGGTGAGCCAGCGGGGCATCCGGCGGTGCCGCAGCGCCATCCCCACCGCGAACGTGACGGCCGCCAGCAGCACCGCGGACGCCCACGCGCGGCGCAGCCCGAGCACCTGGTCGGCGGGCAGGTTCCAGCCGCCCATGTGCCAGAGCCCGGCGGCCACGGCGACCGCCAGCACCAGCCCGCCGCCGGCCGCCGCGGCCCCCACGCCGATCTGCCGGTGCTCGGCGCGGTAGATCGCGGTGCCGGTGAACATCACCGCCAGGATGACCAGGCCCTCCCACAGCGGCACCCGGCCGTTGGCGGTCAGCAGCACGGCGGCCAGCACCCCGCCCAGCACGGTGCCCGCGGTCCGCACCGCCGGGCGGCCGGAGAACGCGCAGCCGATCGCGGCGGCCAGCACCAGCGCGGTGACGGTGACGACCGGGGCGGTCCCGGCGGCGCGGGCCAGCGCACCGGCCGACGGCAGCCCGCCGAGCACCACGGCCGCCCCGGCGGCGGTGGCCAGTCCCGCCGCCACCCCCGCCGAACGGCGGTGCAGGCCCACCGCGAACAGCGCCGCGACCAGCAGGTAGAACACCATCTCGTAGGACAGCGTCCACAGCACGTTCAGCGCGTTGGGCACCGCCAGCAGGTCCTGCAGCATGGTCAGGTGGGCGAGCGCGGCCACCCAGCCGTTCATGTCGCCCAGGCCGTCGCGCAGCGGCCACAGCCCGGCGGCGGCGATCGCCGTGATCGCGGCCAGCGCGAACAGCAGCAGCGGGTAGATCCGGAACGCCCGGCCCACCCAGAACCGCGGCAGCGAGCCCGACCGTTCCAGCGAGGCCGGGATGATGTACCCGCTGACCAGGAAGAAGACCAGGACCCCGTACATGCCCGGGTCGAACCAGGCCGTCAGCCGGGCGCGCAGGTCCGGGGTGTAGTGGTAGGTGGCGTGGTGGAAGGCCACCGCCATGGCGGCCAGCCCGCGCAGCGCGTCCAGCCAAGCCAGACGCGCGGCGGTCCCGTTCGCGTGTGCCGCTCCCATGTCCCAAGCGACCCTATAAGCCCTCCCTGACCGGATGCGCCCCCCGGCGGCCGGATGGGCGGCTTTTCAGCGCTGTGCGGCGGCCAGCACCACCAGGAGCGGGACGACGCGTTCGCCCGGGACGGCGTACTGCCCGCGGGCCGTGGTGCGCAGCCATCCGGCCGCGACCAGCTGGCGGAGATGGTGGTAGAGCTGCCCGGACGTGCCGAGCCGTTCGTGCGCGCCGAGCTCGGCGACGGTGCGGGCGCCGTGCAGGATCTCGCGGAGCAGCAGCAGCCGGATCGGATGGCCCAAAGCGGCCACCGCCGCGGCGGCCTCGCCCCAGTCCCGGTCCAGCAGGTGCTCCGCCGTGAACTCCTGCTGCCACTCGAAGTGCTCGCCGCCGGGCAGCGTCACCGCGCCGGTGAACAGCACCCGGCCGCCGGGCTCGCCGGTGCGTTCCTTGAGCCCCTCCAGGGCCCAGAACGTCCCGGCGTCCGGGACGGCCTCGCCCTCGGCGGGGCGGGCGCGTTCCAGCTCGGCGACGCGGGCCTCCAGCCGGGCCACCCGTTCGGCGAGCGAGGGGTCGCCGTCGGTCGAGGGCTCGGTCAACCGTGCTCCTTGATGCTCGCGCCGATGCTCGTGGCGGTGGTGAACACCTGCATGTTCTTCGGCACACCGTAGTGCTCGGCGCCGTCGGCGCGGAATGCGAAGGCGAACGGCAGCCCCAGGGAGGTCGCCGCCCTGGGGGAGTCCATGAGCTGGAAGTGCAGGTGCGGCTCGGAGGAGTTGCCGGAGTTGCCGCACTCGGCGATCGGCTCGCCCGCCGCGACCCGCTGCCCGGGCCGCACCCGCACCGAGCCGCGCCGCAGGTGGGCCAGGGCCGCGTACACCCCGTCGCCGAGGTCCAGGACGACGTGGTTGCCGAGCAGGAAGCGCGGGCTGAAGGCGGCGGCGAGGCCGCGCACGATGCCCTCGACGAGGAACAGGTAGATCACGCCCGGCCAGGAGTCGCGGCTCCAGTGGTCGCGCTGCCCGTCCACGGCCCGTACCACCACCGCGTCGGCGGGGGCCAGGATCGGCCGGCCGAACGAGGGGAACGCCTCGGGCCGCCGCGCCACCGGCCAGGCTCCCCGCACCGCCTTCCAGCCGGAGCCGTCGTCGGGACGGTGCACCAGGTCGACGGCGTAGGTCTGGCCGAACTCGTGGGTGCCGTGGCTGGGGGTCTTGTCGGCCGGGCTGTTGACCGCCATCCACCGGCCCGTCACCGGCGGGTGGACCCCGACGGGCTCGCGGCGTACCTGCCCGAGCGGCACGAAGAACAGCACCAGCATGCCCAGGACCACCGCCATCCCGATCGAGCCGAGCCAGTCGGCGTCGTGGAACAGCGTGCTGAACGCCAGGGCGAGCCCGGCGACCAGCAGTGGCATCCGGACCCGTGCGATGTGGCGGGGGAGCGAGCCGGTCATGGAAGCCTCCTGCGGTTCGAGTTCTCCTCCACTATTACGAATCTACGTAATTTCTGCAAGAACGTGTCCGCTACGATGGGCCGCACGTGACTGGCGCACACAAGGTGGGATCGACCACCGGGGAGCGAACCGTCCGCACGCCGCGCGCCTGGGCGTACGGGCCCCTGCCGGGGGCTCGTGCACCCTTCCGCACCGCACGGGCCTCCGGCGCGACCCGCACGGAGGACACATGCACCAGCCGCCCATCGGGCACCTGCACGCCGCCGACCCCGACCTGGCCGCGCTCGTGGAGGCCGAGGCCCGCCGCCAGTTCGCCAAGGCCCGGCTGATCGCCTCGGAGAACTACGTCTCGCCCGCCGTCCTGGAGGCCACCGGGTCGGTGCTCACCAACAAGTACTCCGAGGGCTATCCCGGCCGCCGCTACTACGAGGGCCAGCAGAACGTCGACCCGATCGAGACCCTGGCCGCGCAGCGGGCCAGGGACCTGTTCGGCGTCGAGCACGCCAACGTCCAGCCGTACTCCGGCTCGCCCGCCAACCTGGCCGTCTACCTGGCGTTCGCCCGGCCCGGCGACACCGTGCTGGGGATGTCCCTGCCGATGGGCGGCCACCTGACCCACGGCTGGTCGGTCTCGGCCACCGGCAGGTGGTTCAACCCGGTCCGGTACGGGGTGCGCGCCGAGGACGGCCGGATCGACATGGACGAGGTCCGCGACCTGGCCCGCCGGGAACGCCCGAAGATCATCTGGTGCGGCGGCACGGCCGTCCCGCGCACCATCGACTTCCCGGCGTTCGCCGAGATCGCCCGGGAGGTCGGCGCGGTCCTGGCCGCCGACATCTCGCACATCGCCGGGCTGATCGCCGGCGGCGCCCACCCGTCCCCGGTCGGCCACGCCGACGTGATCACCACCACCACCCACAAGACGCTGCGCGGCCCGCGCGGCGCCATGATCATGTCCACCGCCGAGCACGCCTCGGCCGTGGACAAGGCGGTCTTCCCCGGCCTGCAGGGCGGCCCGCACAACCACACCACCGCCGCGATCGCGGTGGCGCTCAAGGAGGCCGCCGCCCCCGACTTCGCCGGCTACGCCCGCCAGGTGGTGGCCAACGCCGCCGCGCTGGCCGCCGCGCTCGCCGAACGCGGCTTCGACCTGGTGTCCGGCGGCACCGACAACCACCTGATCCTCATCGACCTCACCGGCAAGGGCGTGCCGGGCAAGCCCGCCGCGCAGGCGCTGGACCGGGCGGGCATCGAGCTGAACCACAACACCGTCCCGTTCGACCCGCGCAAGCCGTTCGACCCGTCCGGGCTGCGGCTGGGCACCGCCGCCGTCACCACCCGCGGCCTGACCGCCGAGCACATGCCGCGGCTGGCCGAGTGGATCGACCGGGCCGTGCAGGCGGCGGCCAAGCAGGACGAGGCCGCCCTGGACCGCATCGCCGCCGAGGTCGCCGAGCTGATGGCGGCGTTCCCCATGCCGGGCTGGGCGCCCGCCCCCTGAGCCGTTCCCCGGCCGCCCGCCGGTGACGGCGGCCCGTTTACCGCCGTCACCAGCGGGAACGCGCACAGGGGTGACGATGCGGGGTGAGGCGAAAGGGAGAGGGCTTGGCGGCCCACCTCGGTGACGCCGAAGACGCGCACGAGCGCGCGCTCGTCGAGCAGGGCGCCTATGCGATCGCCGCCCGCTTCCAGGTCACGCTGGCCGACGCCTACCGGCACCTGGGCGCGCTCGCCCAGGAGTTCGGGATCTCCATGGGCGAGGCCGCCGAGGCGCTGGTGGGCGGCCGGCCGCCGATCGGATCCGCGCACCGGCCCGGCCCCGCCTCCTTCGACCCGGCCAAGTACCTGCGCCGTCCCCCGCACGAGCTCCCCGGGAGCGGGACGGTCCAGCCCGAACCGATCCCCGAGCCGCCCGAACCGCCCGAGTGGGTCGACGACGTGCTCGCCGGCATCCACGGCAACGCCCTCTACGCGATGCCGCTGTACTCCGGCGGCCGGATCAACGACTTCGTGATCGTCCGGATCAACGACACCGTCGAGTCCCGGCTCGGCGAACCCGCCCGGCAGGCGGTCGGCCGGCGGCTGCAGGACGCCTATCCGCAGGTCCTGACCAGCGGGTTGCTCGGGCAGTACATCCGGGCCTTCGAGACGGGCGAGCCGTTCGCCCGGGGGCCGTTCGAGCAGGTGACCATCAGCCCGCGCGGCCTGGAGCCGGTCTCGGTCGTCCTGCGGGCCGCGCGCGCCGGGCCGGGGCTGCTGCTCACCTGGAGCGACACGGCCGAGGAGGAACGGCTGCTGGCGCGCTGGGAGCAGAGCGAACGGCTGGCCGGCCTGGGCTGGGGCGAGTGGAACCTGTTCACCAACGAGGTCGAGTGGACCCGCCGGATGTACGACATCTTCGGCCGGACCCCGGAGGAGGGCCCCACCCGGCTCGAGGAGATGCCCGGCCTGCTGCTGCCGGAGGACCTGCCGGCCATGGAGGAGGCCGTCCGGACGCTGTTCGAGTACCGGGAGGCGGTGGACACCGAGTTCCGGATCCGGCAGCGCAGCGGCGTCCGGCACGTGCACATGATGCTGGAGCCCGTGCTGGACTCCGACGCCCGGCCGGTGGCGGTGCGCTTCCTGGCCCAGGACGTCACCGACCGCCGCCGCCAGGAGCGGGTGCTGGCGGCCACCCACCAGCGGCTGCTGGAGGAGAACCGGCGCGCCGAGGAGGAACGCCGGTTCGCCGCGCGGCTGCGGCAGGTGATCCTGGCGCTGCGGGACCCGGCCATCAGCGCCCCCGGCATGGACGTCGCCGTCCGCTACCACACCGCCGAACGGATCGGCGGCGACTGGCACAAGGCCAGGCCGCTGCCGGACGGGCGGGTGCTGCTGGCGATCGGCGACGCGATGGGGCACGGGCTGGCGGCGGCCACCCAGATGGCGCAGATGCGGGCGGGCCTGGCCGGCCTGGCCTACACCGGCGCCGAGCCCGGCCGGCTGATGACCTGGCTGAACGAACTGGTGCGCGCCGAGCCGAGCGGGGAGGTCGGCACCGGCACCGCGGTCCTCGGCCACTTCCTGCCCGAGGACCGGACCCTGCGCTGGAGCCGCGCCGGGCATCCCCCGCCGATCCTGGTCCGCGCGGGCCGGGCCCGGCTGCTGGAGGGCGAGGGGGGCCCGATGCTGGGAGTGCTGGAGGATCCGCGGTACCCGGTGTCGGTCACCGCACTGGAGCCCCACGACCTGCTGCTGTTCTACACCGACGGGATCATCGACCGCCGCGACATGGATCCCGACACCGCCACCGCCCGGCTGCTGGCGGCCGCCGCCGGCGCCGACGGCTCCCCGGACGACCGGCTCGACCGCATCATCAAGGAGATCGGCGCCGACCAGATGGAGGACGACGTGTGCCTGATGGCCGCCGTGATCCGCTAGCCGGCCCGGCGCAGCACCGTGATCAGCCGCCAGGCGCCCGGATCGGCCGGGCCGATCCCGGTGAAGTCGCCGTACTGGGCGGCGATCTCCAGCGCCCCCGACAGCCGCACCGCCGCGGTCAGCTCGGTCGCCGTCCAGAACCGGTACGGCACCACGCCCCGGATCACCTCGGCGCGGTCCTGGCGGGTCACCGTGATCGTCACGTGCTCCCGCACCACCTGGGTGATCGGGTCGATCCGGTCGCCGGGCGCGCCCCACCGCACGTCGGCCCGCACCCCGTCGCGCTCCACCGACCAGGCGCCGCCGGTGGACGGCTCGTCGGTGAGCCGGTCGGCCGGATGGCTCATCTCCAGCACGTAGCGGCCGCCGTCGGCCAGATGCCCGGCCACCCGGTCCAGATGCGCCACGAACGCGTCCAGCGTCATCAGGTGCGCGGTCGAGTCCAGCATCGTCACGACCAGGTCGAACCGGCGGCCCAGCGCGAAGTCCGTCATGTCGGCCCGGACGACCTCCAGCGGCACCCCGTCGGCCGCGGCGCGCTCCGCGGCGTACGCGCACATCGCCGGGCTCAGGTCCAGCGCGGTCGCCGCGACGCCCCGCCGGGCGAACTCGCGGGCGTGCTCGGCCGGGCCCGCCGCCAGCTCCAGCACCGAACCCGGCGCCCCCGGGCCGGGCCACCACCCCAGCAGCGCGTCGACCTCGGCCCGGACGTCCCGGAACGCACAGGCCAGGTCGTAGGCCCACGGGTTGTCGTAGATCGGGTTGGCGGCCGTCTCGGCGTTGTCTGCGGTGTGGCGGCGGGACACGCCGCCCATCCTGCCACCGATCCGCCGGTCATCCCGCCCGCGGCGCCCGGTCCGCGGCGCGCCCGTCCACCCGGACCCGCAGCTCCACCACCGCCGGGTCCCCGGCGTACCGGACCCGGCCGCCGGCCCTGGTCAGCAGCCGCCGCATCCGGGCGTTGTCGGCCAGCACGGTGGCGCGCAGCTCCACCAGCCCCCGGTCACGGCCCAGCACCAGCATCAGGCCGGTCAGCTCCCGGCCCAGCCCGCGGCCCTGCCAGGCGTCCTCGACCAGGAACGCCAGCTCCGCCACCCCCGGCTCCAGCACGTGCATCAGGTGCGCCAGCGCCAGGACGGACCCGTCCGGGCCCTCGGCCACCAGCGTGAGCCCGTACGCCGGCTCGCAGAACAGGTCCAGCGCCCGCCGCGGCAGCGCCGGTTTGGGAGAGAAGTACCGGGCCCGGCGGGTCTCCGGCGAGCACCGCTCGTGCATGGCCTGCACCTGGGCGTAGTCCCGCCGTTCCAGCGGCCGGACCACCACCTCGGTGCCGTCGCGCAGCAGCACCCGCCGCGAGGTGGGCCGTGGCCCGTCGGCCGGCAGCAGCGCCCGCACCATCGCGTCCGCCCGGGCCGCCTCGGTCGCGGTGAACGGCAGCCCGTCCCGCCGCAGCCGCACCGCCCGCAACGGCCCGACCGGCACCATCAGCTCGAACGACGGCAGCCCCGCCCCGTCCGGGCGCGCCGTCCGCGGCTCGCGGAGCGCGGCGGCCCCGGTCACCCAGGCCGCCGAGTCGGCGCGCAGCAGATCGGCCAGCACCGCCGGCAGCGACCGGGGCTCGGCCCGCAGCCGGTCGGCCAGCGCCAGCGCCCGGGTCGGCTCGTCGATCAGCTCGTGCGGGCGAGCCGGCACCACCACCGTGTCGCGCCCGCCGGCCGCCTCGATCGCGGCGGTCAGCTCCCGCGGCCACGCCCCGCCCCGCCGCACGTCGACCACGAACTCGTCGACCACGCCGTCGGTGTCCACCTGGACCGACAGGTCGAGGATGTTGGCGCCGTGCTCGGCCAGCGCCGCGGTCAGCCCGGCCAGCCTGCCGGGCCTGTCCTCGATGCGGGTGCGGATGCGCAGCAAGGGCATCGGAACGTTCCCCTCCCGTGAGACCCCCTCACTGTGCCGCGCCGCTGTTACGGGACCGTTGCACGCCCGTGAGTGGCCCGTTTCGGCGCTCCCTCCGCCGCCGGGCCGATGATCCGGTCCGACCTGGTTCGGCCCCGTGACCTGGGTATGTCCTGGCCAGGGACCCGGCGGCCGGGGGGCGTCAGCCGTGCGGCCCCGGCCGGCGGCCGCAGGCGGCGGCCTCCGGCGTTCGGACGAGCACGACGAGCACGGGGAGCGGTGGGATGACGACGGAGCCCGGCGGACAGGCGCACATCGTGGAACTGCTGCGAGCGCGGCGGGACGCGGTACTCGACCGCTGGGTGGAGCTGGCGGGGACCGGGCTGCGGGGGCGGCTGACGGAGGTCGAGCTGCGCGGCGAGCTGGACGACCTGCTCGGCCTGTTACTGCGCACGCTGGACGGGGCGGACGCCGGCACCGCCCACGGCGAGCTGCGGGCCACGCTGTCGGAGATGTCGCGGCGCCGCGCCCGGCAGGCGTTCAGCCCCACCGAGACCGCCTTCAGCGTGTTCGCCCTCAAACAGGTGGTGTACGAGCTGGTTCGTGCGGACGGCCCGGACCGGCGGCGGCTGGCCGAGGAGCTCATCGCCTTCTCCCACACCATGGACGAGCTGGGACTGCTGACGTTCGAGACCTACGTCGCCACCCGCGAGCAGGTCATCTCCGACCAGGCCGAGCAACTGCTGGAGCTGTCCACCCCGGTGGTGAAGCTGTGGGAGGGGATCGTGGCGGTCCCGCTGGTCGGCACCCTCGACTCGGCCCGCACCCAGGTGGTGATGGAGACGCTGCTGCAGACGCTGGTGGACACCGGCTCGCTGTACGCGGTGATCGACATCACCGGGGTGGCGGCGGTGGACACCGAGGTCGCCCAGCACCTGATGAAGACCATCATGGCCGCCCGGCTGATGGGCGCCGAGTGCGTGATCTCCGGGATCCGGCCGCAGATCGCCCAGACCGTGGTGGCGCTGGGCATCGAGTTCGGCGACATCGTCAGCAAGGCCAGCCTCGCCGACGCGCTGGAGTACCTGCTGGCGCGCAGCGGCGTGCGGATCGTGCGCGGGGAGGCGGGCTGATGGACCGGGTGCCCATCCTCAAGGTCGGCGACGTGCTGCTGGTGTCCATCCAGACCGACCTGCAGGACCGCACCGCGCTGGCGCTGCAGGAGGACCTGGCCGAGCGGATCGTGCGGACCGGGGCGCGGGGCGTGGTCATCGACATCACCGCGGTGGAGATCGTCGACTCGTTCATCGGCCGGATGTTCGCCGGGATCGCCGCGATGTCCCGGCTGCTGGACGCCCGCACCGTGGTGGTCGGCATGCGCCCCGCCGTGGCGATCACCCTGGTGGAGCTGGGGCTGTCGCTGGGCGGCGTGCAGACCGCGCTCGACCTGGAGACCGGGCTGCGGCTGCTGGGCGCGGACTCGCTCGAGGAGGGCCCACCGGAGGTGCGGGACCGCAGATGACCGACGTGCACGAGATCCGGATCGACTCCAGCGACGACATCGTGCAGATCCGCAAGGTGGTCCGCACCGTCGCCGGCGACATCCGGATGTCCCTGGTGGACCAGACCAAGCTGGTCACCGCGGCCAGCGAGCTGGCCCGCAACATCGTCGGGTACGGCGGCGGGGGGACGGTCCGGATCGAGCGGCTGACCGGCCCGTCCGGCGTGCCCGGTGTGCGCATGGTGTTCGAGGACTCCGGGCCCGGCATCCCCGACGTGGAACTGGCCCTGACCGACGGCTGGTCCAGCGGGCAGGGCCTCGGGCTCGGCCTGCCGGGCGCGCGGCGGCTGGTGGACGAGTTCGACCTGCAGACCGCCGCAGGCAGGGGAACCCGGGTCACGGTGACCAAATGGACCCGGTGAGCGTGGACTGGAGCACCTTCCCGGCCCAGGACGAGTACCTGTGGACCCGGGTGGAGGACGGCAGCGTCGCCGCCCGGCTGCGCCGCGTGGTCGCCGAGTGGGCGCGGCGGCTCGGATTCGACGCCGACCGGATCGCCAGGGTCCAGCTCGCCGTCACCGAGGGCGTCTCCAACCTGCACAAGCACGCCCGGCAGGGGGAGGTGCTGCTGCGGGTGACCCGCGACGGCCCGGGGACCGCGCTGGAGATGGTGTGCGTGGACTCCGGGCCGGGCATCGCCGACGTGCCCGGCATGATGGTCGACGGGCGGTCCTCGGCCGGCACCCTCGGCGTCGGGCTCGGCTCGATCACCCGGATCGCCGACCACACCGGGCTGTACTCCCTGCCGGGACGCGGCACCGTGCTCACCGCCCGCTTCCAGGCCCCCGGCCCCCGGTCGGCCGTGCCCCGCTACAGCGGGCTGCTCCGCCCCATCACCGGCGAGGAGGAGTGCGGCGACGCCTACGCCGCCTGCCGTGTCGGGGACGTGGTGTACGCGGTGCTGTGCGACGGCCTCGGCCACGGTGCGCTGGCCGCCCGCGCCGCCGCCGAGGCGGTCCGCGTCGCCCGCGCCGAGTCCCTCCCGGCGCGCCCCGCCGACCTGCTGGAACGCGTCCACCGCGGGATCGCCCACACCCGGGGCGGCGCGGTCGCCGTCGCCGCCGTGGACGCCCCGGCGGGCCTGGTCACGTTCGCCGGGGTGGGCAACGTGGCCGGGTGGATCGTGTCCGGGGACCGCCGCCGCGGCATGATCTCGGTCCCCGGCATCGCCGGCCAGCAGGCCAGGGGGCTGCGCGAGCACGTCTACGAGCTGCCGCCGGACGGGGTGGTGGTGATGCACTCCGACGGGCTCACCGGCCGGTGGGGGCCGGCCGACTTCCCCGGGCTGTTCGGCTGCCCGCCGCTGGTGATCGCCGCCACGCTGCTGCGGGACGCCGGGGTGCGCCGCGACGACCAGGCGGTCCTGGTGGTCGGGCCGCCGGGAACGAGGTGAGCCGTGAGCCTCGAACTGCTGCGCCTGCACATCCGCGACCAGGCCGCCCTGTTCGCGTTCCGCCAGGCCGGGCGGGAGGCCGCCGACGCGGTCGGGCTGGCCGGCTCGGACCTGACCCGGGTCGCCGCCGCGATCAGCGAGATCGGCCGGGAGCTGTACGCCGCGCACGGGCCGGTGGAGGCGGCGTTCTGGATCCGGCGGGCCGGTCACCCGGCGCTGGTGGTGGAGATGTGCGTCGCCCGCCGGACGGGCCGGCCGCTGCCCCGGGAGGCGATGGCGATCGCCGCCCGCCTGGTCGACCAGGTCAGGGCCGACGACGAGGGCGACCGCACCGTGGTCCGGGTGTCCAAGGACCTGCCGCCGGGCAGTCCGCCGCCCTCCGACCAGCGGGTGCGCCGGGTCCGCGAGCGGCTGGCCCAGCTGGTGCCCACCTCCGCGCTGGCCGAGCTGGAGCGGCAGAACCGGGAGCTGATCGAGGCGCTGGAGGACGTCCAGCGCCAGCACGAGGAGCTGCAGGCGCTGCACGCCGAGCTGGAGGAGACCAACCGCGGCGTGGTGGCCATGTACAACCAGCTCTCCCAGGAGCTGGAGGAGACCAACCAGGGCGTGGTGGCCCTCTACGCCGAGCTGGACGACAAGTCCGCCCAGCTGCGCAGGGCGGGGGAGGCCAAGAACCGGTTCTGGGCCAGCATCAGCCACGAGCTGCGCACCCCGATCAACTCCATGATCGGCCTGGCCCGGCTGCTGCTGGACACCCGCGGCGACCCGCTCAGCGACGAGCAGCGGCACCAGGTGGAGCTGATCGCGCACTCCGGGCAGACCATCCTGGCGCTGGTGGACGAGCTGCTGGACATGGCCAAGGCCGAGGAGGGCCGGCTGGTCCTGTGCAACGCCCCGGTGGACGTTCCGCTGCTGCTGGAACGGCTGCGCTCGCTGATGGAGCCGATGGCCGAGGAGGCCGGGCTGCGGCTGGAGGCGGACCCCGGGCCCGCCGGCGTGCAGCCGGTCACCGACGAGACCATGCTCACCCGCATCCTGCGCAACCTGGTGGCCAACGGGCTGAAGTTCACCCGCGAGGGGGAGGTGCGGCTGAGCGCCCGCGCCGAGGGAGACCACATGGTCTTCACGGTGTCCGACACCGGGGTCGGCATCCCCGCGGCCGAGCAGGAACGCGTGTTCGAGGAGTTCTACCAGGTGCCCGGGGCCGGGGGCGGCGGCACGGGACTGGGCCTGCCGTACGCCCGGCGGCTGGCCGAGGCGATGGGCGGCGGGCTGGAACTGGACAGCACCGTGGGCGCCGGCACCATCGTGACGGTGCGGATCCCGCTGCGGCCGCCGTCCCGGAACGGCCGGGAGGAACGGCGATGAGCTCCCTGCCGCCGGCACCGCCGGCACCGCTGACCACCCTGGTGGTGGACGACGCCGCGACCAAGCGCTACATCATCGGCAGCTGGCTGCGCCGGGCCGGGCACACCGTCATCGAGGCGGCCTCGGCCGCCGAGGCCTGGGAACGGCTGGCCGACCACGAGCCGGACCTGGTGGTGCTGGACGTGCGGCTGCCCGACGCCAGCGGGTTCGAGGTCTGCGAGCAGATCAAGTCCGACCCGGCCACCGCCTCGCTGCCGGTCATCCACATCTCCGGGTCGGCGGTCGAGGTCGCCGACCGCGCCCACGGGCTGCGCGGCGGCGCCGACGCCTACCTGACCGACCCCATCGACCCGGACGAGTTCCTGGCCACCGTCCAGGCGGTGCTGCGCTACTACCAGGCCCGCCGCACCGCCGAACGGCTCGCCGAGCGGCTGGCCGCGCTCACCCGCGCCTCGCTGGCGATCAACGCCGCCGACACCTTCGACCGGCTCACCGCCGCCGCGGCGCGCGGGGCCGCCGAGGTGTTCGGGGTCCGGTCGGTGGCGATGATCCTGCCGCTGGACGGGCGGCTGCGACGGGTCGTCTGCCTGCCGCCCACCCTGGAGACCTGGCCCCGCAGCGTCCGCCCCGACATGCTGGAACGGATCGGCCGGTTCGTCGCCCTCGGCCAGGGCACCGGGACGGCGGTGGCCATCGTCCCGGGCGAACGCTGGCGGGAGGTGCTGCCGGACGCCGCCATCGCCGACGACGTGTCCATGGTGATGTCGCGCACCAAGGTCGGCCGGCCGCCGGTGTGCCTGGCGGTCGAGGCGCACGGGGTGCTCGACGAGGACGAGTTCAACATGCTGCGCCAGCTCGGCCAGACCGTGGCGGTCGCGGTGGAGGCGCTGCGCAGCTACGCCGAGGAGCGCTCCATCTCCGAGACCCTGCAGCGCAGCCTGCTGCCCACCGCCCTGCCGCACGTGCCGGGCTGGACGTTCGCCCTGCGGTACGAGCCGGCCAGCCGCCAGGCCGAGGTCGGCGGCGACTTCTACGAGGTGCTGCCGATCGGGGACCGGCTGCTCGTGGCGATCGGGGACGTGCAGGGCCACTCGCTGCACGCCGCCACCGTGATGGCCGAACTGCGGCACGCGCTGCGGGCGTTCGCGGTGGAGGGGCACGACGCGGTGCGGATCCTGACCGGCCTCAACCGGGTGCTGCGCCGCTACCACGAGGACCAGACCGCCACCATCTGCCTGCTGACCCTCGGCCCCGCCGACGGCGCCGTCCAGGTCGCCAGCGCCGGGCACATGGCCCCGCTGTTCGCCGTCGGCGGGCGGGCCCGGTTCGGGGCGGGCGGCGGCCTGCTGCTCGGCTTCCCCGCCGAGGACATCAGCGTGGAGGAGGTCCGGGTGCCGCCCGGCGGGCTGGTCCTGCTGCACACCGACGGGCTGGTGGAGGACCGCGGCGTGCCGATCTCCGACAACCTGGAACGGCTGCGCGTCCTGGCCGCCGACGCCGACCCCGACCTGGAGGCGTTCAGCGACCGGGTGCTGGCCGCGTTCGGGCGCCGCGAGGACGACGTGGCGATGATCGTGCTGCGCCGCGACGCCTGAACCCGCCTGAGCCCGCCTTACGGCGAGGCCAGCCGCTCCAGCCCCGGCGGCAGCTTGGCCGCCGCCGCCCGGTCCAGCAGGAACAGCGTCCGCTGCCGGCCGCGCGCCCCGGCGACCGGGACCTGCATCGGTCCCGCCCCGGACAGGCCCAGCCGCACCGCGTCCGCCTTGGACTCCCCGGCCGCCAGCACCCACACCTCGCGGGCCGCCCGGATCGCCGGCAGCGTCAGGCTGATCCGGGTCGGCGGCGGCTTGGGCGCGCCCCGCACCGCCACCACCGGCCGCTCGTCGTGCAGCGCCGGCATCTCCGGGAACAGCGACGCCACGTGCGCGTCCGGACCCACCCCCAGCATCAGCACGTCGAACGACGGCACCGGGCCGTGGTCCTCCGGCCGGGCCGCCGCCCGCAGCCAGGACGCGTACCGCTCGGCCGCCGCCTCCGGGTCGGGGCCGTCCGGCCCGTCGCTGGGCGGCATCGCCCGCACCCGCGCCGGATCGACCGGGACGTGGTCCAGCAGCGCGGCGCGCGCCCCGGTCTCGTTGCGCTCGGGATCCCCGGACGGCAGGAACCGCTCGTCGCCCCACCAGATGTCCAGCCGGCCCCAGTCGATGGCGTCGCGGGCCCCGGTGGCGTTCAGCTCGGCCAGCACCGCGGTGCCCACCCCGCCGCCGGTCAGCACGATCGACGCGGTGCCCCGGGCGGCCTGCACGTCCACGATCCGGGTCACCAGCCGCGCCGCCGCGGCTCTGGCCAGCAGCGTCTGGTCGTGGTGCACCAGCACCGTGGGAGCGGTCATGAGGCGCTTCCCACGGCCAGGTCCTTGAGGTAGCGGGCCGCCGCCTCCTGGTACACCTCGTCGGGGTCCAGCCGGCGCAGCTCCTCGGCCAGCAGCTCCGACATCGGCCGCCGGTGCAGCGACACCTGCCGGTCCGGCTGCCCCGGCCGCGACAGCGTCGCCACCCGGCCGTCCGGGCGGGTGATCGCGATGTCGCCGTCCAGGGTGTGCAGCCGGACCGCGGTCAGCCCCGGCCCCTCGGAGATCTCCCGCCGCACCGGAACGCCCAGCCGGATCGACATCCAGGCGGCCAGCAGCTCGGCGCTCGGGCTGTCCGGCTCGCCCTCCACCACGCCGCCGGTGATCTCGGCGTGCTCCAGGTCCAGCGCCGAGGCCAGCAGCGTCCGCCACGCCGTCAGCCGGGTCCAGGTGAAGTCGGTGTCGCCCGGCTGGTAGCCCTCGGCCAGCCGGGCCAGCGTGCCCAGCCGGTCCTGCGCGGCGTAGGCGTCGGTGATCCGGCGCTGCGCCAGCGCCCCCAGCGGGTCCGAGCCCGGCCGCGACGGCGGCCGCCCGCCCGGCCACCAGGTCACCACCGGGGTGTCCGGCACCAGCAGCGGCACCACCACCGAGTCGGCGTGCTCGGCCAGCGGCCCGTACATCCGCAGCAGCACCGTCTCGCCCGGGCCGGTCTCGCCCATCCGGATCTCGGCGTCCAGCCGCGAGGAGCTGCCCCGCGACTCCCGCGAGATCACCGTCAGCACCCGGCACGGGTTCTCCCGGGCCGCCTCGTTGGCCGCCCGCACCGCGTCGTACTGCGCCGACTCGTCGGTGACGATCACCAGCGTGAGCACCATGCCCACCGCCGGGCCGCCCATCAGGTGCCGGGCCTGCCGCAGCGAGCTCTGGATCCGCCGGGTCGTGGTGTCGGTGAGGTCGATGTTCAACGGTCCGTCCCCCTGGTCGTCACAGCCGCCGCCAGGCGCGCCCGTCGCGCGCCATCAGCAGGTCGGCCGACTCCGGCCCGTAGCCGCCGGACTTGTACTGCTCGGGCTTGCCGTGCTCGGCCCAGTACTCGGTGACCGGGTCGAGGATCCGCCACGACAGCTCCACCTCCTCCTGGCGCGGGAACAGCGGCGGGTCGCCGATCAGCACGTCCAGCAGCAGCCGCTCGTAGGCCTCGGGGGAGTGCTCGGTGAACGACTCCCCGTAGGCGAAGTCCATGTTCACGTCGCGGATCTCCATGGCCGTGCCGGGCACCTTGGAGCCGAACCGCACCGTGATGCCCTCGTCCGGCTGCACCCGCATCACCAGCGCGTTCTGCCCCAGCTCCTCGGTGTCGGTCTCGGAGAACGGCAGGTGCGGGGCGCGCTGGAAGACCAGCGCCACCTCGGTCACCCGGCGGCTCAGCCGCTTGCCGGTGCGCAGGTAGAACGGCACCCCCGCCCAGCGGCGGGACTCGATCTCCAGCTTGATCGCCGCGTACGTCTCGGTGCGCGAGTCGGCCGGGATCCCGTCCTCCTCCAGATAGCCGCGCACCTTCTCGCCGCCCTGCCAGCCGGCCGCGTACTGGCCGCGCGCGGTGGCCCGCGACAGGTCGGCCGGCAGCCGCACCGACGACAGCACCTTGGCCTTCTCGGCGCGGATCGCCTCGGCGCTGAACGAGGTCGGCTCCTCCATCGCGGTCAGCGCCAGCAGCTGCAGCAGGTGGTTCTGGATCACGTCGCGGGCCGCGCCGATCCCGTCGTAGTAGCCGGCCCGGCCGCCGATGCCGATGTCCTCGGCCATGGTGATCTGCACGTGGTCGATGTAGGAGCGGTTCCAGATCGGCTCGTACAGCGTGTTGGCGAACCGCATCGCCAGGATGTTCTGCACCGTCTCCTTGCCCAGGTAGTGGTCGATCCGGAAGATCGACTCCTCCGGGAACACCCGGTGCACGGTGCGGTTCAGCTCCTGGGCGCTGGCCAGGTCGTGGCCGAACGGCTTCTCGATCACCACCCGGCGCCACGAACCCCGCTCGGCCTCGGCCAGCCCCGAGCGCTGCAGCTGCTCGACCACCTGCGGGAAGAACTTGGGCGGTATCGACAGGTAGAAGGCGTAGTTGCCGCCGGTGCCGCGGGTGGCGTCCAGCTCCTTGACCGCCATGGCCAGCGCGTCGAACGCCCCCGGGTCGCCGAACTCGCCCGGCACGAAGTGCATCCCCTGGGACAGGTGCGTCCAGACGTCCTCGCGGAACGGGGTGCGGGCGTGCTCCTTGACCGACTCGTAGGCCACCTGACGGAAGTCCTGGTGCGCCCACTCGCGGCGGGCGAACCCGATCAGCGAGAAGCCCGGCGGCAGCAGCCCCCGGTTGGCCAGGTCGTAGATGGCCGGGAGCAGCTTCTTGCGGGACAGGTCGCCGGTCACCCCGAACAGCACCAGCACGCTGGGCCCGGCCACCCGGGGCAGCCGCTTGTCGCGCGGATCCCGCAACGGATTGGGTCTGATGGTCACCTCTGGGTCCCCCTGCCGGCTTCCTGGACCGTTCCTATCAGTGGTACCGGGCCGTCGCGGCGGGTCCGGCGCCCGGCCGGCGCGCCGCCCGCGGCCCGCGCGTCCGGCGCTCCATGCCGGACATGTGCGGTCAACATCAGGTATACGCCCCTCTTTCCCCGGTCGTTCGGCGCCAAGCGCGGTGATCACCGTCGGTGATCACCTCGACCAGCCGCGCCGCGTCCGCCGCCGGATCGCGCAGATGCAGCCACAGCACCGGCAGCCCCTGGCGGCGCAGCGCCCGCACGTCCGCCAGCGCCCGCGCCGTCCGCAGCCCGCCCAGCGTGTAGGGGCGGCCCGGGACCGGACGGTCGCCGGCGGCCTCCCCGGTGAGGACGAGGAACGCCCCGGTGCGCGGCCCGTCCATGTGGAACGACCCGGTGCCGTGCAGATGCCCGGGCCCCGTCCCGCAGGCGACCGGACGGCCGCTGCGCCGCGCCAGCGCCGCCGCCAGCCGCCGCACCGGCCCCTGGCCGGGCAGATGCCCCACCACCGCCAGGTAACCGGCGGGCGGGACGTCGTCCAGCAGGGCGTCCAGCGCCCCCCGCAGCCCCGGCCGCCCGAACCAGCCGCCCGACGCCGGGCCGCCGCGGACCTCGACGCCGCCGTCCACGAAGTCCGGATCCCCGGCCGGCGGCTCCGCCGGCCGCCGCAGCATGGCCGCCGCGTCCTCCTCGGCCCGCCGCGCCCAGACCGCGCCCTCGTCGAACGGATCGACGTCCAGCAGCCACGCGGCCACCGCAGTGGCGTACTCCCACACCAGGAACTGCGCGCCCGGCGGCCCCCACACCGAGGTGTCGGCGTCATGGCCCGACGCGCCGCCCAGCGCCACCGTGTGAACGTCGGGCGCGCGATCCGGATCCGGACGGCCCGCGGGCTCCAGCGGCAGGATCCCGCGGCCCCGCCCGCCGGTGCCGGTCGCCACCAGTTGCGCCAGCCAGCCGACCAGGCCGTCCGGGCCGAGCAGCACCACCTTGTCGCGGCCCGGGACGCCGGGCCCCGGGCGGGCGCAGCCGCCCAGCACCGCGCCGAGCAGCAGCCCCGGACCGTCCGTGCCCGGCCCCAGCGCGGACAGCGCCGCCGCGGCCTGGTCCAGCAGCGCGGTCACGTCCGCGCCGGCCAGCATCGCCGGCACCAGCCCGTACGCCGACAGCGCCCCGAAGTGGCCGGGCAGGCCCGGATCGGTCAGCCCGACCCGGTAGCCGCACCCGTCGGCGAACCCGTGCAGCGGGCTGCCGTGGTCGGTGATCACCAGGAACCGCGCGGCGATCTCGGCGTCGCCCAGCCCCAGCTCCCGGAACGCCTGCACCAGGATCCGCCGGTGGGCGTCGCCCTCGATGGACACCCCGGCCTTGCTGGCCAGCACCACCAGCGTGCGGTCCAGCCGCCGCAGCGTGCGCTCCAGGGCCGCCGGGTCCCCGCCGTCCAGCACCGTCAGCGCGTCCCCGGCGGCACCGCCGGCCTCGGCGACGGCGCGCGCGGCCAGCCCCTCCGGGCCCACCGCGATCAGCGCCACGTGGTCCAGCCCGTCCCGGCGGGCCTCGGCGGCCGGGACGGCCAGCCGGTCCACCAGCATCCGGGAGGTCTTCGGCAGGTCCAGCCAGCCGAGCCGGGCGCGTTCGTCGGCGCGGCGGCCCCACGGCCGCGGATCCCGGCCCGCCAGCGCCTGCGCCAGCCCGGAACCCGCCAGCCGTTCACGCGCCCGCAGCGCCGCGTCGAGCACGCCGCCGCCGGTCATCACGTCGAAGGCCGCCACCGTTCCTCCCTCCCGATCCAATCGTTCCAGGACCGGGCCCCGCCGCGCAGCGAAAAACGCCCGGATCCGGTGTCGATCCGGGGCATCGGCACCGGATCCGGGCGAACGGTGACGGTCAGGCCAGCGCGGACAGCAGCTGCTCCACCCCGGCGGCGCGGTCCCGCAGGTGCAGCCGGACCGCCGGGCGGCCCCGCGAGCGCAGCGCCCGCAGGTCCCCGAACGCCTGCGCCAGCTGCAGCGAGCGCAGCGTGTACGGCTTGCCCGGCACCGGCACGTCCTGCGCGGACTCCCCGGTGATCTGCAGGAACACTCCGTTGCGCGGACCGCCCTTGTGGTACTGGCCGGTCGAGTGCAGGAACCGGGGCCCCCAGCCGAACGTGACCGCCGCCGGGGTCTTGCGCAGCCGCTCGGTGGCCTGCGCCAGCAGCGGCCGCAGCCGCTCGGCGCCCGCGTCGGCGAACCGGTCCAGGTACGCCATCACCGCCAGGTAGCCGTGCTCGGGGATCGCCGCCACGACCGCCTCCAGCACCCCCGTCAGGTCGGTGGCGCCCCTGAGCAGCTCGGCGGGGGCGTGCACCTCCACCGCGCCGACCACCAGCGCGGGCTCGCCCGCCACCACCGTCGGGGCCTCGCCCTCGGCCGCCCCGCGCAGCAGCGCCGCGGTGTTGTCCTTGGACTCCTGCACGTTGGGCTGGTCGAACGGGTTGATGCCCAGCACCCGCCCGGCGACCGCGGTGGCGTACTCCCACAGCAGGAACTGGGCGCCCAGCGGGCCGGACACGCCCAGCCCGGAGTCCTCCGGCCGGGCTCCCAGCAGCACCCGCCGCACGTCCTCGGCCTCGGCGAACCCGGGCGCGTCGGGACCCTCGACCACCACCGGCAGGATGCCCTTGCCCTCCTTGCCGGTGGACTCGGCGATCAGCTGCTCGGCCCAGTCGCCGAACCCGGTGATCCCCGACCCGTGGTCGGCGATCACCAGCTTGTCGCGCCCGCCGAGCGCCGACGCGCCCAGCGCCGCCCCCAGCGCCAGGCCGGGGTTGTCGTACGGCTGGTGCAGCGCCGGGACCAGCGCCGCCGCCTCGTCCAGCAGCCGGGCCACGTCCACGCCCGCCAGCGCGCTCGGCACCAGCCCGAACGCGGTCAGCGCGCTGTAGCGGCCGCCCACGTCCGGGTCGGCCAGCACCACCGTGTAGCCGGCCTCGCGGGCGGTCTTCTCCAGCGGGGAGCCGGGGTCGGTGACCACCACGAACCGGCGGGCCAGGTCCTCGCCGGTGATCCCGGCGTCGCGGAACGCCTGCTCGAACACCCGCCGGTGGCTGTCGGTCTCGATGGTGCCGCCGCTCTTGCTGGACACCACCACCACGGTGCGCTCCAGCCGGTCCGCGACGACGGAGGCGACCTGCTGCGGGTCGGTGGTGTCGAGCACCGTCAGCTCTGCCCCGGCGGTCCGGGTGATCACCTCCGGGGCCAGCGACGAGCCGCCCATCCCGGCCAGCACCACCCGGTCCAGCCCGTCGGCGCGGACCCGTTCGACGAGGGCGGCCAGCTCGGGCAGCAGCGGCCGGGAGGTCTCCGGCAGGTCCAGCCAGCCCAGCCGCCTGCTCGCCTCCTCGACCGCCTCCGGACCCCACAACTGGGCGTTCTTGGCCATCAGCGAGGCCGGGACCCCGTCGGTGACCAGCCGGTCCAGCACCGCCTCGGCCTCGTCGACCACCGGGCCGCGCATCGTGACCGACACGCCGCCCGCAGTGACGACCGATGTCACCGGGCGCCCCCCTTGTCGGCCAGTTCGCGCTCGACCGTGCCGAGCAGCTCCTTCCAGGACGCCTCGAACTTGTCCACGCCCTCCTCCTCGAGGACCCGTACGACGTCGTCGTAGTCCACGCCGGCCTCCTTGAGGGCGGCCATGTGGGCGCGGGCGTCGTCGTAGGCGCCGCGGACCGAGTCGCCGCGGATCCGCCCGTGGTCGGCCACCGCCTCCAGCGTCGCCTCCGGCATGGTGTTGACCGTGCCGGGCGCCACCAGCTCGTCCACGTACAGGGTGTCGGGCAGGGACGGGTCCTTCACTCCGGTCGACGCCCACAGCGGGCGCTGCGGCCGGGCCCCGGCGTCCTTGAGCGCCTTCCACCGGTCGGAGGCGAACTTCTCCTCGTACAGCGCGTAGGCCAGCCGCGCGTTGGCGACCCCGGCCTTGCCCTTGAGCGCCCCGGCCTCGGGCGAGTCGATCTTGTCCAGCCGCTTGTCGATCTCGGTGTCCACCCGGCTGACGAAGAACGAGGCCACCGAGGCGATCTGGGAGATGTCCCGGCCCGCCGCGCGGGCCTTCTCCAGCCCCTCGAAGTAGGCGTCGATGACCTGGCCGTACCGCTCCAGCGAGAAGATCAGCGTCACGTTCACGCTGATGCCCTCGCTGATCGCCTGGGTGATCGCCGGCAGCCCCTCCAGGGTCGCCGGGATCTTGATGAACAGGTTGGGCCGGTCCACCGTCCACCACAGCGCCCGCGCCTCGGCCACGGTCTTCTCGGCGTCGCGGGCCAGCCGCGGGTCCACCTCGATCGACACCCGGCCGTCGACGTGGTCGCTGCGCTCGTACACCGGCCGCAGCACGTCACAGCCCCACCGGATGTCGTAGGTGGTGATCATCCGGACGGCCTCCTCGACGTCCACGCCGCGCACCGCCAGGTCGCGCAGCTGCCCGTCGTAGGCGTCGCCCTTGCTCAGCGCCTTGGCGAAGATGGTGGGGTTGGAGGTGACCCCGACCACCTGCCGGTCGCGGACCAGTCCCTCCAGGTTGCCGGTCCGCAGCCGGTCCCGGCTGATGTCGTCCAGCCAGATCGCCACGCCCTCGCTCGAGAGCCTCTGCAGTATCTCGCTCACCGGTGTCTCCTTGGTCTGACGGGGGGTGTGTCAGTTCCCGGTCGTCTCGCCGCGGCCCTGGCCCTCCACGCCGGCCTTGATCAGGCTGGCGTGCGCGGCGGCCACCACCCGGTCCGGCGTGAAGCCGAACTGCTGGAACAGCGTCCTGTAGTCCGCGGAGGCGCCGAAGTGCTCCAGGCTGACGATCTCGCCGGCGTCGCCGACGTAGGTCCGCCAGCCCAGCCCCACCCCGGCCTCGACCGCGACCCGGGCGCGCACCGAGTGCGGCAGCACGTGGTAGCGGTACGACTCGTCCTGCGCCTCGAACCACTCCACGCACGGCATCGACACCACCCGGGTCGGGGTGCCCTCGGACTCCAGGATCCGCCGGGCCTCCAGCGCGATCGACACCTCGCTGCCGGTGGCGATCAGGATCACGTTCGGGCGGCCGTTGGAGGCGTCGGCCAGGATGTAGCCGCCCTTGGCGACGCCCTCGGCGGACGCCAGCTCCCCGTCCCGCTCGAGGGTCGGCACCTTCTGGCGGGTCAGCGCCAGCCCGGCGGGCCGGTCGGTGTGCTCCAGGATCGTCCGCCAGGCCACCGCGGTCTCGTTGGCGTCGGCCGGGCGCACCACGTCCAGGCCCGGGATCGCGCGCAGCGACCACAGGTGCTCCACCGGCTGGTGGGTCGGGCCGTCCTCGCCGAGCCCGATCGAGTCGTGCGTCCACACGAACGTCACCGGCAGCTTCATCAGCGCCGCCAGCCGCACCGCCGGCCGCATGTAGTCGCTGAACACCAGGAACGTGCCGCCGTAGGGGCGGGTGCCGCCGTGCAGGGCGATGCCGTTGCAGATCGCGCCCATCGCGTGCTCGCGGACCCCGAAGTGCAGCGTGCGGCCGTACGGGTTGCCCGGGAACGCCTTGGTCTGGAACTCCTCGGGGATGAAGGACGGCTCGCCCTTCATCGTGGTGTTGTTGCTCTCGGCCAGGTCCGCCGACCCGCCCCACAGCTCCGGTAGCACCGGCGCCAGCGCGGTCAGGATCTCCCCGGACGCGGCGCGGGTGGCGACCTCCTTGCCCGCCGGGAACGTCGGCAGCGCGTCGGCCCAGCCCGCCGGCAGCCGCCGCTCGGCGATCCGGTCGTACTCCGCGGCCCGGCCCGGGTGCGCCGACCGCCACGCCTTGTACGCCTTGTTCCACTCGGCGTGCAGCTCACGGCCCCGGTCGATGACCTTGCGGGCGTGCGTCAGCACCTCGCCGGGCACCGCGAAGATCTGCTCGGGGTCCATGCCCATGATCCGCTTGGTGGCGGCGACCTCCTCGGGGCCCAGCGCCGCCCCGTGGATCTTGCCGGTGTTCTGCTTGTTGGGCGCCGGGTAGCCGATGATGGTGCGCAGCGCGATGAACGACGGCCGGTCGGTGACCGCCTTGGCCTCCTCCAGCGCCCGCGCCAGCGCGCCCACGTCCTCGCGGTACTCGCCGTCGGCGGTCCAGTCCACCCGCTGCACGTGCCAGCCGTAGGCCTCGTACCGCTTGAGCACGTCCTCCGACAGCGCGATCGCGGTGTCGTCCTCGATCGAGATGTGGTTGTCGTCGTACAGGACGATCAGGTTGCCCAGCCGCTGGTGCCCGGCCAGCGCGGACGCCTCGTGGCTGATCCCCTCCTCGATGTCGCCGTCGGAGCAGATCACCCAAACGTGGTGGTCGAACGGGCTGGTGCCCGGCTCGGCGTCGGGGTCGAACAGGCCGCGCTCGCGGCGCGCCGCCATCGCCATGCCGACCGCGTTGGCCAGGCCCTGCCCCAGCGGGCCGGTGGTGGTCTCCACGCCCGCGGTGTGCCCGTGCTCGGGGTGGCCGGGGGTGAGGCTGCCCCACTTGCGCAGCCCCTTGAGGTCGCTGATGTCCAGCCCGTACCCCGACAGGTACAGCTGGATGTAGAGGGTGAGGCTGGAGTGCCCCGCCGACAGCACGAACCGGTCCCGGCCCGGCCAGGCCGGGTCGGTCGGGTCGTGCCGCAGGAAGCGCTGGAAGAGCAGGTAGGCGGCGGGGGCCAGGCTCATCGCGGTGCCGGGGTGCCCCGAACCCGCCTCCTCGACCGCGTCCATCGCCAGGGCGCGGATCACGTCCACGGCCCGCCGGTCCAGGTCGGACCACTCCATCGTGCTGCTGTCCGTAGTCACCGGAACGCTCAGCTTCCTCTCTCAGGATCCGCGTCCGCCTCCCGGGAGGCGGACGCCACTTCTAACTCCGCCGTACGGCCCGGACCGCCGTCCGGATCACGCCACCGCTCGCCGCCGTTCCGTTCGCCAGGGCCGGGACCGCCTACGCACCGCGGCTCCGAGCCTATCCAAGAAGCATCCGGGCCGATCGTTCCGCGATGCATCGGGGACGCCCTGTACCGTGGCGTGTCGGCTTGCCCGTCCGACCCTTGCCCCAACCCCTGCGCGCCTAACCACCCGCCGGAGTGAACGCGGGGGTGGGGTCGCCCTCACCCGGCGGGGTGCGTTCCGGCCCTCCGGGCGCCCCTCCCTCCGGTGCCCCGGTGCAAGGACCTCGGGGGTGTCGCACTACAGTGATTGCGCGGTTGACGACAGGCCGCTTCAAGCTTCACAAGCCGAGGTGCGGCCCAGTCGCGGGGGCACCGACGGGGGTCGGAGACCTCCGGGGACGTACATGGACATGGATCAGCTGTGACGGTGCTCATAAACAAGCCCGGGACCGAGATCGCGGGCGCGGCCACGGTCGGCGCGGTGGACGCCGCCGTGCCGGCGCACGCGGCCCGCCGCCCGTTCGGCGCGCTGCTGCGCGCCTACGTGGCGTTGACCAAGCCGCGTGTCATCGAGCTGTTGCTGATCACGACGCTGCCGGCGATGTTCCTGGCGGCCGGGGGACTGCCGCCGCTGGGGACGGTGCTGGCCACGCTGGCGTTCGGCACCATGTCCGCGGGGGCGGCCAACGCGATCAACTGCTACATCGACCGGGACATCGACGCCAAGATGCGGCGCACCCGGCGGCGCCCGCTGGCCCGCGCCCAGGTGACCCCCACCGAGGCGCTGACCTTCGGGATCGTGCTGGCCGCGGCCTCGACCGCCGGGTTCGCGCTGACCGTGAACGCCGCCGCCGCCGCGCTGTCGGCCGGCGCCATCGCCTACTACGTGTTCGTGTACTCGCTGCTGCTCAAGCGGCGCACCTCGCAGAACGTGGTGTGGGGCGGGATCGCCGGGTGCATGCCGGTGCTGATCGGCTGGGCCGCCGTCACCGGCTCGCTCGCCTGGACCCCGTTCGTGCTGTTCATGGTGGTGTTCCTGTGGACGCCGCCGCACACCTGGACACTGGCGATGCGGTACCGCGAGGACTACGCGGTCGCCAAGGTGCCGATGCTGCCGGTGGTGGCCACCGAGCGGCGGGTGGTGCTGGAGAGCCTGGCCTACACCTGGGCGACCGTGCTGTGCTCGCTGGCGCTGTGGCCGGTCGCTCAGATGAGCGTCGTCTACGGGGCGGTCGCGGTGGTCCTCGGCGCGGTGCTGCTGGCCGAGGGGCACCGGCTGCTGCGCGGGGTCCGCGCCGGGCTGGCCGGGGTGAAGCTGCGGCCGATGCGCTTCTTCCACCTGTCCAACGCCTACCTGGCGCTGCTGTTCGCGGCGGTCGCGTTCGACCCGCTGCTGTTCTGACCCTGTAGTTCCGGGGGACGACCCCCAGACCCCGAGTGCGCGGGCCGGACGATCCCCGCTCCGCAGAGCTTTGCCGCGGTCGTCTGACCCGCGGGCGGCGGGCGCCGGTCGACTACGCTCGCTGCATGGTGCGCGTGGATCCCAGGGCGGTGCTGGAGGGCCGGGTCCCCGGACGTCCGCCCGTCGGCCTGATCATCGGCCTGGTCGTCTCGTCGGTGTGCGTGCTGGTCCTGCTCGGCGTGTTCGCCTGGTTCGGCGGGGCCGACTTCGCGGTGGCGCTGCTGCTGGCGATCCTGCCGATCCCGCCGCTGGCCGCGCTGATCCTGGCGTTGGACCGGATGGAGCCCGAACCTCCCCGCACGGTGCTGCTGGCGTTCATGTGGGGCGCCGGGGTGGCGGTGCTGGGCGCGCTGATCCTCAACACGGCCGGGATGATCTACGTCACGGTGCCGGTCTTCGGGGAGACCGAGGGCCACTTCGTCAGCGCCACCCTCGGCGCGCCGCTGGTGGAGGAGACCCTCAAGGGCGCGGTGCTGTTCGGGCTGCTGTGGTTCCACCGCAGCGAGATCGACGGGTTCGCCGACGGGATCCTGTACGCGGCGATGGTCGGGCTCGGGTTCGCGATGATGGAGAACATCACCTACTACATGCGGGCCCTGGAGGAGGGCGGCACCGAGCAGCTCACCGCGGTGTTCGTCCTGCGCGGGATCATCGCGCCGCTCAGCCATCCGCTGTTCACCTCGATGCTCGGCCTGGGCGTCGCCTGGTCGGCCACCCACCGCACCGGCCGGGTCGTCGCGCCGGTGCTGGGGCTGCTGGCCGCGATGACGCTGCACGGCCTGTGGAACGGCTCCACCGTGTTCGGCGCGCTCGGCCTGGTCGTCGTCTACGCGATGGACTTCCTGCTGCTGCTGACGCTGATCGTCGTGGTGGCGGTGGAACGGCGCGACACCGTCCGGCGGATCGCCCGCTACCTGCCCGCCTACCAGCCGACCGGCCTGGTCACCCCGCAGGACGTGCGGATGCTGGAGAGCATGGCCGCCCGCCGGGCCGCCCGCCGCTGGGCCCGCGCCGCCGGCGGCCCGCCCGCGGCGCGGGCCATGAGCGACTACCAGCTGGCCGCCACCGAGCTGGCGCTGCTGCACAAGCGGGCCGAACGGGGGACCGCCGACCCCGCCTGGCTCGTCCAGCGGCGCGACGCGCTGCTGGGGCTGATGGCGGTGACCCGGCAGGCGTTCCTGAGCGCGCCGAGCCTGCGGCCGGTGCCGCAGCCGTGGGCCGGTCCCGGACCGGCCGGACCGGTGCCGCCGCCCGGCGGCTGAGGTGCGGGGGGCCGGTCGGGACCTCGGGGGCGCGGCCATACCATGAGTGCCGTGACCGACCGCATCCGCAACCCCCTGGCCGGACTCCGTGACGCGATCTGGCATCCGACGCCGGGCTCGCTGCGCGCGCTGGCGCTGTTCTCGGTGATCGTCAACGCCGGGATCATCGTCACCGGCGGCGCGGTGCGGCTCACCAAGTCCGGGCTGGGCTGCTCGACCTGGCCCAAGTGCACCCCCGAGAGCATGATCCCGACGCCTTCGCCGGACCACTCGCCGGTGCACATGGCCATCGAGTTCGGCAACCGGACGCTGACGTTCCTGGTGCTGGGCGCGGCGGTGGCGGTGCTGGCCGCGGCGTGGCGCGCACGGCCGCGGCGGCGCGACCTGCTGTGGCTGGCCGCGCTGCAGCCGGTCGGGGTGCTGGCGCAGGCCGCCTGGGGCGGCCTGACCGTGCTCACCGACCTGCACCCGGCGGTGGTGGCCGGGCACTTCATGCTGTCCCCGGTCGTGCTGATCCCGGCGGTGGCCCTGTGGGTGCGGGCCGGGGAGGGCGACGAGCCGGTCCGCCGCCTGGTGGGGGGCCGGCTGCGGGCGCTGTCGCTGGCCCTGGTGGGCGTGACGGCGGCGCTGATGGTGGCGGGCACCATCGTCACCGGCACCGGCCCGCACGCCGGCGACGACCGCGCCGAGCGGTTCTCCTTCGACATCGTGCAGGTCACCCGCGTGCACAGCCTGCTGGCCTGGCTGACCGTGGCGCTCACCGTGGTGCTGCTGGCCGCGCTGTGGCGGACCGGCGCGCCCGGCGCGGTGCGGCGGCGCGCCCTGGAGCTGCTGGCGCTGGAACTGGCCCAGGGCGCGATCGGATACGTGCAGTACTTCCTGGGCGTGCCCGAGGTGCTGGTGGCGCTGCACATGCTCGGTGCGGCGGTGCTGTGGATCGCCGTGCTGCGGGTCTACTTCGCCACCCGCACCCGCGGCCCCCTCGCCGTCCCCGGCGCGGTGCCCGCACAGGCCGAGGGCGCCGTCCCGCAGCCCGCCTGACGTTCTGGGCCGGGGCCGCCCGCCCGGTCAGGCGCGGGCGGACTTGCGGCCCAGGAAGTCCCGCAGCCGTTCCAGCGGCCAGGTGTTGATCACGTCGTCGGGGGTGAGCCAGCCCCGCTGGGCGGTGCCCACGCCGTAGCGGACGTTGCGGAAGTGCCCGATGGCGTGGGCGTCGGAGTCGACGGTTCGTAGGAGCGGATCGTCAGCTTCTCGGCCCTGAATGGTCCGAGCTTGCAGCTCTGACCCGCATCTGGGGGATGCGTGTCAGGCCACGTCGTCGGCAGCGTGACTCACTGCCCGGCCCGTCGCACCGCGTTGGGCGATGTTGCGGGCCGCGTTCACGTCGGCGTGCTCAGCGAAGCCGCACGACGTGCAGCAGAACGTGGTCTGGTCGGGCCGGTTTTTGCGGGAGATGTGGCCGCACGCCGAGCACCCTTGGGAGGTGTGGCGCGGGTCCACGTGCACCACCGGTACCCCGGCGCGCCGGGCCTTGTAGGCGATGAACGCGCCGAGCTGGGCGAACGCCCACGAGTGCAGCGTGACCCGCCGGGGCCTGCGGAGCCGTACCCTCTCGCGGATCCCACCCAGGTCCTCCAGGGCGATCCCACGACAGGTGCGTTGAGCCTCGGTCACGATGCGTTTGGCGATGCGGTGGTTGACGTCGGCCGCGAAGCGCGCTTCGCGGCCGGACAGCTTGCGCAGCAGGCGCCGGGCGGACTTGGTGCCTTTCCTCTGCAGCTTGCGGCGCAGGCGGCGGTTGCGGTGCCGGATCTGGTTGATGTGCTTGCCGGAATGAACGGTGCCGTCGCTGGTGGTGGCGATGTTGGCGATGCCCAGGTCCACGCCGAGGAACCCGTCCGGCTCATAGGCGTCGGGTTCGGGAACCTCGCAGGTGGCGTACAGGTACCACTGCCCACCCCGGTACACCAGGTCGGACTCGCCCCGCCGGTGGGCGGCGAGCATCTTCAACTGCTCCGCCGAGCACACGAACGGAATACCGCCCGCCCGGCCGCGCACCGTCCAGATCGACACGGTCCGCTGGTCGAGTTGCCAGGACAGGCACCGGTCGTCGAACGGCTGGGCGGCGTCCCTGCGGAACCGGATCGGCCTGCTCTCGACCCTGGCGCGGCGCTTCGACCCTTCGGGGCCGTAGTTCCCGGCCTTCAGGTTGGCCTTCAGGGTGGCGTACGCCCCGGCGACCTTCCGGGCCACATGAATCGCGGGCTGGGCCGACAGGCCCATGGCCTTCAGCTCGCCGTACACCAGCCGCTGGAGTGCGGTCCTGCCCGTGATCCGGGTGGCGAACGCCCGCCGGGAGGCGTGGTCGGCGGCCCGGTTGCACAGCTTCAGCGTCTCCCGCAACGCCGCGTCCATGACGGCGTCGGGGAGCAGCTTCACCCGCACCACAAGCTTCACGCCCTGTGACTTTACCGTTTGATTTGCGTGACCGAGAAGAGAACTGGAAGTTGTTGTTCATGAGGGCGGAGCATTGCCCGCGGCCTGCGTGTTCGCCTCGTCAGCAGGCAACCACTGCTGGGCCCTGTCCTGTTGCGGCCTTGAGCACAGCAGGTCGGCCAGCTCCTGGACCAGCTCCGCGGCCTCCTCGTTCGCCCTGGGCATACCGCGAGTCTACGGAGCGCCGCCGGCGCCCTCCGGCTCAGGCCTCGGGGGTCTCCGGGGCGCCCCTCGTGGCGCCGATGCAGGCGACCATGACGCAGCCGACGGCGGCCCACTCGACCGGCGACAGCACCTCCTGCAGCACCACCAGGCCGACCAGCGCCGCCACCGCCGGCTCCAGGCTCATCAGGATCCCGAAGACCCGCGCCGGCATCCGCCGCAGCGCCTCCAGCTCCAGCGAGTAGGGGATCACCGACGACAGCAGGCCCACGCCCAGCCCGAGCAGCAGCAGCTCCGGGCTCAGCAGCGCGGTCCCGCCCGTGGCGGTGCCCAGCGGCAGCATCACCACCGTCGCCGCGACGCTGGCCACCGCCAGGCCCGACGATCCGGCGAACCGCTTGCCGGTGGCCGCGCTGAGCAGGATGTAGCCCGCCCACGCCACCCCCGCCAGCAGCGCGAAGCCCATCCCGACCAGGTCGGCCGGGCCGTCGCCGCGGGCCAGCAGCGCCACCCCGGCGAACGCCAGCACCGCCCACACCAGGTCCAGCGCCCGGCGCGAGGCGGCGATGGCCACCGCCAGCGGCCCCAGGAACTCGATGGTGACCGCCACGCCCAGCGGGATCCGCGCGAACGCCTGGTAGATCGAGGCGTTCATCACCGCCAGCGTCAGCCCGAACGTGACCGCCACGGCCAGGTCCCCGCGGGTGTGGTCGCGCAGCAGGGTCCGCAGCGCCCGGCGGCTGAGGAATCCCAGCACCGCCGCCGAGGTCGCCAGCCGCAGCAGCACCACCGCCGACGGCGGCAGCACCGCGAACAGGTGCTTGGCGATGCCCGCGCCGACCTGCACCGACACCACGCCCAGCAGGACCAGCGCGGGCGGCGGGATCGCTCCCATCGACAGTGCCCGCGCGGACCAGGTCCGCCGGTCCGGGCGCCCGTACGAACCCTGCGCCTCGGCCGGCGCCAACGTCACTCCCACTTGAAGAACAGGGCCGCCAGGACCAGGCCCGCCACCGCCCACACCAGCAGGGTCGCCAGCGCGCCCACCGGCAGCGCCGCGCCCTGCCGCAGCACGTCGCGCAGCCCCTCGGACAGGGCCGCGATCGGCAGCCGTTCCAGCACCGCGGCCACCCCGGCGGGGAAGCGGTCCAGCGGGAACACCACGCCGCCCAGCACCAGCAGCAGCAGGTAGACCAGGTTGGCGGCGGCCAGCGTCGCCTCCGCGCGCAGCGTCCCGGCCATCAGCAGACCGAACCCGCTGAACGCCGCCGTGCCCGCCAGCACCAGCACGACCACCGCCAGCGCGCCGCCGATCCCGCCGTGCGGGCTCCAGCCCAGCGCCAGGGCGACCGCGCAGATCAGCGCCGTCTGCACCAGCTCGACCGCCAGCACCGCGAGCGTCTTGGCGGCGATCAGCCCGCCGCGCGGCAGCGGGGTGGCCCCCAGCCGCTTGAGCGCCCCGTACCGGCGTTCGAACCCGGTGGCGATCGCCTGCCCGGTGAACGCCGTCGACATCACCGCCAGCGCCAGCACGCCCGGCGTCAGGAAGTCCACCCGCGCCCCGGGCCCCAGGTCCAGCAGCGCGGTCGTGGAGAACAGCACCAGCAGCAGCACCGGGATGACCATGGTGAGCAGCAGCTGCTCGCCGTTGCGCAGCATCCCGCGCAGCTCGAACGACGCCTGCGCGGCCACCATCCGGCGCAGCGGCGCGGCGGCCGGGGCGGGCGTCAGGTCCAGCGCCGGCGCCGTACGACCCGGGGAACGGCTCACGGGCGCAGCTCCCGTCCGGTCAGCTCCAGGAACACGTCCTCCAGGGTGCGCCGCTCGATCCGCAGGTCCTCGGTCATCACCCCGTGCGAGGCGCACCAGGCGGTCACGGTGGCCAGCAGCTCCGGCTGCACGTCCCCCTCGATCAGGTAGTGCCCGGCCGGGGACTCCTTGGCGGCGCTGCCCACCGGCAGCGCGGCCAGCAGCTCGTCCAGCCCCAGCCCCGGCCGGGCGCGGAACCGCAGCTGCCGCTCCGCCCCGGTCAGCTCGGCGGGCGTGCCGCGCGCCACCACCCGGCCGTCGTCCACGATGACCACCTGGTCGGCCAGCCGTTCGGCCTCGTCCATGTGGTGGGTGGTCAGGATCACGCTCGCCCCGGCGTCGCGCAGCCCCTCCACCAGCTCCCAGGTGGCGTGCCGGGCCTGCGGGTCCAGCCCGGCGGTCGGCTCGTCCAGGAACACCAGCTCCGGCCGTCCCACCACGGCCGCGGCCAGCGACAGCCGCTGCTGCTGGCCGCCCGACAGCCGCCGGAACGGGGTGCGGGCGTGCGCGGTCAGGCCCAGCCGGTCCAGCAGCGCGGCCGGGTCCAGCGGCCGGGCGTGGAACGAGGCGACCAGCCGCAGCCACTCCCCGGCGCGGGCGGTGCCCGGGACCCCGCCGGACTGCAGCATCACCCCGATCCGGGGCCGCAGCGCGCGGGCGTCGTGGACGGGGTCCAGGCCGAGGACCCGGACCGTTCCCGAGTCGGGCCGCCGGTAGCCCTCGCAGATCTCGATCGTGGTGGTCTTGCCGGCGCCGTTGGGGCCGAGCAGCGCGGTGATCGCGCCGCGCTCGGCGCGCAGGTCGATGCCGTCCACGGCGGTGACCGAGCCGTAGCGCTTGACCAGCGCCTCCAGCTCGACCGCGCACTCGCCGGGGGGAGTCATGCCTCGAGTCTAGGTCGGCCTCCGAACCCCTCCGGCGGCACCCCCGGCGGGGAGAGTTTGCGCCGGTGCCCCAGGGGCATCTGAGCGGTCACCGTCGTCACCCGGCGTGACGACGACGGGGGGAGCCGGGGGGAGATGCAGCGGGCAGCAGGGGGCGGCGGCCCCGGGTGGTTGCGGGACCTGACGCGGACCAAGCCGGTCGACCAGATCGTCGCCGAGGGCGGTCACGGCGAGGGCGGGGAGCTGAAACGCTCCATGGGCCTGCTGCAGCTCACCATGTTCAGCGTGGGCGCCACGCTGGGCACCGGCATCTTCGTGGTGCTCGGCGAGGCGGTCCCGCTGTCGGGCCCGGCGATCGTGGTGTCGTTCGTGCTGGCGGGCCTGACCGCGCTGTTCTCCGCGCTGTCGTACGCCGAGCTGGCCGGGACCATCCCGGTGTCGGGGTCGTCGTACTCCTACACCTACGCCACGCTCGGGGAGCTGGTCGCCTGGGTGTGCGGCTGGTGCCTGCTGCTGGAGTACGCGGTGTCGGTCTCGGCGGTGGCGGTCGGCTGGGGCCAGTACCTCAACGAGCTGGCCGACAAGACGATCGGGGTGACGATCCCGGCCGCGCTCAGCAGCCCGCCGGGCGGGGGCGGGGTGGTCAACGTGCCGGCCGTGGCGGTGGTGCTGCTGGCCACGTTCCTGCTGCTGCGCGGCACCTCCGAGAGCGCCACCGCCAACACGGTCATGGTGTTCCTCAAGGTCGGGGTGCTGGTGTTCTTCTGCGTGGTGGCGTTCATCGCGTTCCGGGCCGGCAACCTCACCCCGTTCGCCCCGCTGGGCATCGCCGGGATCAGCGCCGCCGGGTCGAAGGTCTTCTTCTCCTACATCGGGTTCGACGCCGCCTCCACCGCGGGCGAGGAGGCCCGCAACCCCCGCCGCGACCTGCCGCTGGCCATCCTGCTGTCGCTGGGGATCGTGACGCTGCTGTACGTGGCGGTGGGGCTGGCGGCGGTGGCGGCGCAGCCGTGGCGCGAGTTCGAGGGGGCGGAGGCGTCGCTGGCGATGGTGCTGGACGAGGCGGCCGGGGTGCCGTGGCCGTCGGCGGTGCTGTCGCTGGGCGCGGTGATCGCCATCGCCAGCGTGGTGCTGACCGTGCTGTACGGGCAGACCCGGATCCTGTTCGCGATGGCCCGGGACGGGCTGATCCCCCGGATCTTCATGCGGGTCAGCCCGCGCACCGCGGTGCCGGCCGCCAACACCGTGATCGTGGCGGCGTTCGTGTCGCTGCTGGCGGCGCTGGTGCCGCTGGGCCGGCTGGCCGACGCCACCAGTATCGGCACCCTCTTCGCGTTCGCCCTGGTGAACGTGGGGGTGATGGTGCTGCGGCGGACGCGCCCGGAGATGCCGCGCAGCTTCCGCGCCCCGCTGTTCCCCGTCACGCCGCTGCTGGGCGTGGGGTTCTGCGTCTACCTGATGATCAGGCTGGACGTCGCCACATGGACGGTCTTCGTGCTGTGGATGCTGGTCGGGCTGGCGGCCTACTTCGCCTACGGGCGGCGTCACTCGCGGCTGCGCCGGGCGGAGGCCGCGGCGGGGGAGCGGGCGTGACCCGGGTGCTGGTGGGCTACCTGCCCGACGAGCGCGGCGATGACGCGCTGGCGCTGGCCGCCCTGGTGGCCCGGCAGGGACGGACGCCGCTGACCGTGGCCAACATCTACCCGCCGGGGTGGCCGACCCCGGGGCCGGGCCGGGTGGACGCCGAATGGCTGGGCTATGTGAAGCAGCAGGCCCGCGCCGCCCTCGACCAGGCCGCCGCCCGGCTCGGTGACACGACGCCCGCGGACGCCGTCCACTATGTCGTCCACCCCAACCGGGGCAGCGGGCGCGGCCTGATCCAGGTGGCCGAGAAGGAGGCGGCCCGGCTCGTCGTGATCGGGTCCGCGCCGCGCGGCAGGCCCGGCCGGATCGCCGTGGGCAGCACCGCCGACCAGCTGCTGCACGCCTCGCCGGTCCCGGTGCTGCTGGCGCCGCGCGGGTACGCCGCCGCCCCGCCGGAGGCGTTCACCCGGCTGACGGTGGCGTACCGGCCGCACCGGGGGGCCCGGCTCGAGGTCGCCGCCGCCGGGCGCATCGCCGACTGGCTGGGCGTTCCGGTCCGGCTGCTCACGCTGCTGCTCCGGCCGCCGGGACCGGCCGGCGGGCCGGTCGTCGCCGACCTCATGCGGCGGCAGCGCGAGCAGGCCGCGCGCGACCTGGCCGAGGCCGCCGAGCGGGCCGCGGCCCGGGCCGGGGTGTCGGCCGAGGTGGCCGAGGGCGTCGGCGTGGACGGCGCGCTGCGGCACTGCGACTGGTCGCCGGGGGAGATCCTGGCCTGCATGTCCAGCGCGGAGGGGCCGCTGCGCCGGGTGTTCCTGGGGAGCGTCTCCGGCAAGATCGTCCGTGTCGCGGCGTGCCCGGTGCTGGTGCTGCCGGGCGCCGGCCCGCGCTGACAGAACGACGTTTCCGCAGGTTAGGTAAGCCTTACCTGCGTGAGGTACTGCACCCGTCCGCGTTTGTGCGGCGGGAAGGAATTACGCCACACTGATGTTGTGAAAAACGTGGGCGACCGGACGACCGTGCCATCGCTCGCCGTAACGGCCGACGGCCACGGCGAGCGGGACACGCGTGCCCGCGTGGCCCGGCTCATCCTCGAGCAGGGCCCGATCACCGCGTCGGCGCTCGGCGAACGGGTCGGTCTCACCCCCGCCGCCGTCCGGCGGCACCTGGACGCGCTGCTGGCCGAGGGCATGATCGAGGTCCGGCGGGCGCGTCCGCAGGCCCGCCGGGGGCGCGGCCGGCCGGCCAAGTGGTTCGCCATCACCGACGCCGGGCGCAGCGCGTTCGTGCACGCCTACGACGACCTGGCCAGCGCCGCGCTGCGGTTCCTGGCCGAGAAGGCCGGCAGCGCCGCGGTGGCCGAGTTCGCCCGGCGCCAGATCGCCGACCTGGAACGGCGCTACCGCCCGGTGGTCCGCGCGGCCCCGCCCCAGCAGCGGGTCCGCGTGCTGGCCGAGGCGCTGTCGGCCGACGGCTACGCCGCCGCGGCCGCCGAGGCCCCCCGCGCCGGCGGGCAGCAGCTGTGCCAGCACCACTGCCCGGTCGCGCACGTGGCCGCGGAGTTCCCGCAGCTGTGCGAGGCCGAGACCGAGGCGTTCAGCCGGCTGCTGGGCACCCCCGTGCAGCGGCTGGCCACCATCGCGCACGGCGACGGGATCTGCACCACCCACGTCAGCCCGCGCGACCTGGGCGCCGGGGGCGACACGGGGTCGGACACGGCATCCGGCGAGACATCCGACACGACGCAAGGCAACGGCAACGACGAGGAGTCCGGGAGGACCTCCCTATGACTATCGAAACCCACCCCGAGCTGGAAGGGTTCGACAGGTACAAGTTCGGCTGGGCCGACCCGGACACCGCGGGCGCCTCCGCCAAGCGCGGCCTGAACGAAGAGGTCGTCCGCGACATCTCCGCCAAGAAGAACGAGCCGGAGTGGATGCTGGACCTGCGCCTGAAGGGTCTGCGGCTGTTCGAGAAGAAGCCGCTGCCGACCTGGGGCTCGGATCTGTCGGGCATCGACTTCGACAACATCAAGTACTTCGTCCGCTCCACCGAGAAGCAGGCCACCAGCTGGGACGAGCTTCCCGAGGACATCAAGAACACCTACGACAAGCTCGGCATCCCCGAGGCCGAGAAGCAGCGCCTGGTCGCCGGGGTGGCCGCGCAGTACGAGTCCGAGGTCGTCTACCACAAGATCCGTGACGACCTGGAGAGCAAGGGCGTCATCTTCGTCGACACCGACACCGGCCTGCGCGAGTACCCGGAGATCTTCCAGGAGTACTTCGGCACCGTGATCCCGGTGGGCGACAACAAGTTCGCCGCGCTCAACACCGCCGTGTGGTCGGGCGGCTCGTTCATCTACGTGCCGCCGGGCGTGCACGTGGAGATCCCGCTGCAGGCCTACTTCCGGATCAACACCGAGAACATGGGCCAGTTCGAGCGGACCCTGATCATCGTCGACGAGGGCGCCTACGTGCACTACGTCGAGGGCTGCACCGCGCCGATCTACTCCTCGGACTCGCTGCACTCGGCGGTCGTGGAGATCATCGTCAAGAAGGACGCCCGCTGCCGGTACACGACCATCCAGAACTGGTCGAACAACGTCTACAACCTGGTGACCAAGCGCGCCGTCGCCTACGAGGGCGCCACCATGGAGTGGGTCGACGGCAACATCGGCTCCAAGGTCACCATGAAGTACCCGGCGGTCTACCTGCTGGGCGAGCACGCCAAGGGCGAGACCCTGTCGATCGCGTTCGCCGGCGAGGGCCAGCACCAGGACGCGGGCGCCAAGATGGTGCACGCCGCCCCCCACACCTCCAGCACCATCGTCTCCAAGTCGGTGGCGCGCGGCGGCGGCCGCACCTCCTACCGCGGCCTGGTCCAGGTGCAGGAGGGCGCCGAGCACTCCAAGTCCACGGTCAAGTGCGACGCGCTGCTGGTCGACCAGATCAGCCGTTCCGACACCTACCCGTACGTGGACGTCCGTGAGGACGACGTGGAGATGGGCCACGAGGCCACCGTCTCCAAGGTGTCGGAGGACCAGCTGTTCTACCTGATGAGCCGCGGCCTGACCGAGGACGAGGCGATGGCGATGATCGTGCGCGGGTTCGTCGAGCCCATCGCGCGCGAGCTGCCCATGGAGTACGCCCTCGAGCTGAACCGCCTGATCGAGCTGCAGATGGAAGGAGCCGTCGGCTGATGGGGCTGGAGACCAAGCCTCTGTCGACCCTGCACGAGAAGTCCTCCTACGACGTGGCGGACTTCCCGGTGCCCACCGGCCGTGAGGAGGAGTGGCGGTTCACCCCGCTGCGCCGCCTGCGGAACCTGCACAAGGGCGCCGAGGGCCTCGGCAAGGTCCGCGTCGAGATCGAGGCGGCCCCCGAGGTCAGGGTCGAGCGGGTCGGCCGCGACGATCCGCGCCTGGGCAGGACCTACGTGCCCGGCGACCGGGTGAGCGCCCAGGCCTACACCTCGTTCGCCGAGGCCACCGTCGTCACCGTGCCCAAGGAGGCGGTCGCCTCCCGGCCGACCGTGCTGCGGTTCGACGGCGAGGACGCGGCGCAGGCCGCCTACGGCCACACCACCGTGGTCGTGGAGCCGTTCGCGCAGGCCACCGTGGTGCTGGCGCACCGCGGGTCGGCGACCTACGCCGACAACGTGGAGTTCGCGGTCGGCGACGGCGCCAAGCTGACGGTGATCAGCCTGCAGGACTGGGAGGACGACGCCGTCCACCTGTCCCACCAGCACGCCCGGCTCGGCCGCGACGCCCAGTTCACCGGGTTCACGGTGTCGCTGGGCGGGGACCTGGTGCGGATCGCCCCGTCGGTGTCCTACGAGGCGCCCGGCGGCAACGCCGAGCTGTACGGGGTCTACTTCGTCGACGCCGGCCAGCACATCGAGCACCGGCTGCTGGTCGACCACGCGGTCCCGCACTGCCGCAGCCGGGTCGACTACCGGGGCGCGCTGCAGGGCCAGGACGCGCACACCGTCTGGATCGGCGACGTGATCATCCGCGCCGAGGGCGAGGGCACCGACACCTACGAGCTGAACCGCAACCTGGTGCTCACCGACGGCACCCGGGTCGACTCGGTGCCCAACCTGGAGATCCTCACCGGCGAGGTGGTCGGCGCCGGGCACGCCAGCGCCAGCGGCCGCCTCGACGACGAGCACCTGTTCTACCTGCAGGCCCGCGGCATCCCGCGGGACGAGGCGCGGCGCATGGTGGTGCGCGGCTACCTGGGCGAGCTGGTCGACAAGATCGAGGTGCCCGAGGTCCGCGAGAAGGTGCAGGCCGCGATCGAGGCCGAACTGGATCGGGAGATCGACCGGTGAGCGACGACGGCTTCGTGAAGGTCTGCCCGCTGGGGGACATCCCCGAGGACGGGCCGCTGGCGGTGGAGATCGACGACACCCCGGTGGTGCTGGTGCGCTCCGGCGACGAGGTGTTCGCGCTGCGCGACGTGTGCTCGCACGCCGAGGTGGCGCTGTCGGAGGGCGAGGTCTACGACGGCACGATCGAGTGCTGGCTGCACGGCTCGTGCTTCGACCTGCGCACCGGCAAGCCCACCAACCCGCCGGCCAGCGCGCCGGTGCCCACCTACCGGGTCCGGCTCGACGGTGACGACGTGCACGTGTCGCTGCGGCCCGGCTCCGACGACGACCAGACCACTTAGACAGAGGTTCGAAGACAGATATGGCCACGCTAGAGATCCGCGACCTCCACGTCTCCGTCGGCGACGGCTCCGACGGGTCCAAGGAGATCCTGCGCGGTGTCGACCTGACCGTCCGGTCCGGCGAGACCCACGCGATCATGGGGCCGAACGGCTCCGGCAAGTCCACCCTGGCGTACGCGATCGCCGGGCACCCCAAGTACGAGGTCACCGCCGGCTCGGTCACCCTGGACGGCGAGGACGTGCTGGCGATGAGCGTGGACGAGCGCGCCCGCGCCGGCCTGTTCCTGGCCATGCAGTACCCGGTCGAGGTGCCCGGGGTCTCGGTGTCGAACTTCCTGCGCTCGGCGGTCACCGCGGTGCGCGGCGAGGCGCCCAAGCTGCGGGTGTTCACCAAGGAGATGAAGGAGGCGATGGAGGCGCTGGCCATCGACCCGGCCTTCGCCCAGCGCTCGCTGAACGAGGGCTTCTCCGGCGGTGAGAAGAAGCGCCACGAGATCCTGCAGCTGGAGATGCTCAAGCCGAAGATCGCGGTGCTCGACGAGACCGACTCCGGTCTGGACGTCGACGCGCTCAAGGTGGTCTCCGAGGGCATCAACCGGTTCAGCGCCGCCGGTGACACCGGGGTGCTGCTGATCACCCACTACACCCGCATCCTGCGGTACGTGAAGCCCGACTTCGTGCACGTCTTCGCCGGCGGCCGGGTCGTCGAGGAGGGCGGTCCCGAGCTGGCCGAGGTGCTGGAGAACGAGGGCTACGAGAAGTACGTGAAGGCTGGCGCATCCGCATGAGCGCACTGCTGCCCGAGGAGATCAAGAAGGACTTCCCGCTGCTGTCGAGGACGGTGCGCGGCGGGCGTCCGCTGGTCTACCTCGACTCGGGCGCGACCTCGCAGAAGCCCGTCAAGGTGCTGGACGCCGAGCGGGAGTTCTACGAGCGGCACAACGCCGCGGTCCACCGGGGCGCGCACCTGCTCGCCGAGGAGGCCACCGACGCCTTCGAGGCGGCCCGCGCCACCGTCGCCTCGTTCATCGGGGCGGTGCCCGGCGAGATCGTGTTCACCAAGAACGCCACCGAGGCGATCAACCTGGTGGCGTACTCGCTGAGCAACGCGGCCACCGCCGGCCCGGAGGCGCAGCGGTTCAGGGTCGGCCCCGGCGACGAGATCGTGGTGTCGGAGATGGAGCACCACGCCAATCTCGTGCCCTGGCAGCAGCTCTGCCGGCGGACCGGGGCCACGCTGCGCTGGTTCGGCATCACCGACGACGGCCGCCTGGACCTGGCGAACCTGGACGAGCTGGTGAACGAGCGCACCAGGCTGGTCGCGCTCACCCACCAGTCCAACGTGCTGGGAACGGTCCCGCCGATCGAGCGGATCACCGCGCGGGCCCGCCAGGTCGGCGCGCTGGTGCTGCTGGACGCCGCCCAGTCGGTGCCGCACCAGCCGGTGGACGTGTCCGCCCTGGGCGCGGACTTCCTGGCGTTCTCCGGGCACAAGATGCTCGGCCCGTCCGGGGTCGGCGTGCTGTGGGGCCGCCGCGAGCTGCTGGAGACCATGCCCCCGTTCATCACCGGCGGGTCGATGATCGAGGTGGTGCGGATGGAGGGCTCGACCTTCCTGCCGCCGCCGCAGCGGTTCGAGGCCGGCGTCCCGATGACCGCCCAGGCGGTCGGGCTGGCCGCGGCCTGCGACTACCTCACCGAGCTGGGCATGGACAAGGTCCACGCGCACGAGGAGGCGCTGACCGCCTACGCGCTGGAGCAGATCGGCGAGATCGGCGGCGTGCGGATCATCGGCCCGGCCACCACCGAGGCGCGCGGCGGCACCGTCTCGTTCGTGGTGGACGACCTGCACCCGCACGACGTGGGGCAGGTGCTGGACGAGCTGGGCGTGGCCGTGCGGGTGGGGCACCACTGCGCCTGGCCGATCTGCCGGCGGTACGGCATCCCGGCCACCACCCGGGCGTCGTTCTACGTCTACAACACGCTGTCGGACGTGGACGCCCTCGCCGAGGGCATCCGGCACGCCCAGAAGTTCTTCGGAACAGCCTGACCGCCCCGGCTGTTCCACCAGCAGGACGCTTCGCCGCAGGAAGGACGCCGATGCAGCTCGAGTCCATGTACCAGGAGATCATCCTGGACCACTACCGCAACCCCCACCACAAGGGGCTGCGGGAGCCGTACGAGGCCGAGGTGCACCATGTCAACCCGACCTGCGGCGACGAGGTGACGCTGCGGGTGCACCTGGAGGGCGAGGGGGACGACGCCGTGATCGCCGACGTCTCCTACGACGCGATGGGCTGCTCGATCAGCCAGGCCAGCGCGTCGGTGATGAGCGACCTGGTGATCGGCAAGCCGGTCAAGGAGGCGATGGTCGTCCAGGACGAGTTCCTGGAGCTGATGCAGTCGCGCGGCCAGGGCGAGCCCGACGAGGACGTGCTGGAGGACGCCGTCGCCTTCGCCGGGGTCTCCAAGTACCCCGCCCGTGTGAAGTGCGCCCTGCTCGCCTGGATGGCGTGGAAGGACGCGACCGCCCGAGCCCTGGGAGAGGCATCATCATGAGCGAGACCGAGACCACCGGCCCCGAGCAGGCCGCCGAGACCGAGCGGGCCGTCGGCGAGATCGCGCCCGAGCACGAGGAGATCCTCGAGGCGCTCAAGGACGTGGTGGACCCCGAGCTCGGCATCAACGTGGTCGACCTGGGCCTGGTCTACGGCATCGACGTGGTCGACGAGGTGGCCACCCTGGACATGACGCTGACCAGCGCCGCCTGCCCGCTCACCGACGTGATCGAGGACCAGGCCGCCAGCGCGCTGGACGGCCTGGTCAAGGACGTGAAGATCAACTGGGTCTGGCTGCCGCCGTGGGGCCCGGACAAGATCAGCGAGGACGGCCGCGAGCAGCTGCGCGCCCTCGGCTTCAACGTCTGAGCCGTTTCCTCCGGGGCGACCCGGCGGCTCACGCCGACACCCGTCGTTCCTCCTCGGAGCGGCGGGTGTCGCCGTCCTTGGGCTTGGCGGGCCACAGCATGTAGGTGATCGGCCACAGCGACCAGATCGCCAGGACGACGGTGAGCCGTGCGATCCAGCCCAGCAGCGCCTCGGTGCGCTCGGCGTCGTCGACCAGCCAGATCGCCGCGCCGAGCAGGCCGCAGCTGATCGCCCAGGCGATCACCGCCTTGCCGAACTCCCGCCACTCGTAGCGGGCCCGCGCCATCCCGTACCTGGGCGGCTTGACCGGGGGCGGGCCGTCGGCGAACCGGTGCGCGAACCGCCGGTCGGCCCACCGGATCATGCTGTGCCCGAACGCCACGGAGAAGCCGATGTAGGCGGCGGCCAGCCCGTGCGTGAAGTTCGCGGTGGCCCCGCCGCGCAGGTCGATCACCGTGGCGATCAGCAGCACCAGGTCCACCAGCGGCACGCACACCAGCAGCGCCGCGCTCGTCCGGCGCCACCGCAGCAGGTAGCGGGCCGCCAGCCCGGCCAGCAGCAGGATCCAGAAGCCGATCTCGCAGCCGACGATGATCGCCAGCAGGAAGGTGCTCGTTCCGTCGGTGTCCACCCTTCGATGATGTCGACCGGGCACGACCGGATCATCCGCGCCGATGGCGAAATGCCGGGTACTCCGAAGGATGTACGCCCGCGGGCCCGGCTCCGCGCGGGGGAGGACCGGGACCCCGATGCGGGATGGTGTGATGTAGGGGTGCGTTTCACCACCCGCCAGGACGCCCTGCTCGCCGTCGCGGCGCTGGCCGGCGGCCTGCTGCTGCTGAGCGCCCGGGGGTACTCCCAGTGGGACCCCGACGACCCGTGGCCGCATCCCGCCTGGCGGGTGCTGCCGCTGGTGGGCGTGTGCGCGGCGATGCTGCTGCGGCGCACCCGCCCGGTCGCGGGACTGGCCGTGGCGACCCCGGCGGTGGTCGCCGACATCGTGATGGGCCCCAGCCTGGGCACCATGATGGTCTACACCGACGCGCTGTACGCGGCGAGCCTGTACGGCGGCCGCCGCATGCCCGAGCGGCTGCTGGCGGTCACGACGGCCGCCACGGTGCTGCTGGCGGCCGGGCTGGGACTGTGGGCCGGCGACTGGGCGGCCATGGTGGTCATCGGCGGGGTCGCCGGGATGACCTTCGTGGGGCCGGTGCTGACCGCGATGGTGGTCCGCGCCCACCGGGACCGCGCCGAGCTGGAACGGCAGCGGGCCGACCAGCTGGCCCGGCTGGCCGAGCTGGACCGGCGCAACGCGGTGGCCGCCGAACGCGCCCGGATGGCCCGCGAGCTGCACGACGTGGTCTCCAACCACCTCAGCGCGGTGGCCCTGCACTCCTCGGCGGTGCTGCGGCTGCCCGACCTGGACCGGGCGGCCGTCCACGAGGCCATGCGGGTGATCAGGGAGAACAGCGTGCAGGGGCTGGCGGAGATGCGCCGTATGATCGGCCTGCTGCGGGAGGAGCGGGACACGGACGGCGACCCGCCCGCCACGCCCCGGCTGGCCGACCTGGAAGGGCTGGTGGACCGCGCCACCCGGCCCGACCTGGCGATGGACCTGACGGTGACCGGGACGCCGCGGGAACTGCCCGCGGCGGTGGAGCTGGCCGCGTACCGGATCGTCCAGGAGTCGCTGACCAACGCGCTCAAGCACGCCGGGCCGGGCCGCGTCGAGGTGCGCGTCGAGCACCGGCCGGACCGGGTGTGCGTCACCGTGGACAGCCCGCTGGGCGACGGCCGCGCCGAGCTGCCCGGCACCGGCAGCGGACTGGTCGGGATGCGCGAGCGGGCCTCGATCCTCGGCGGGACGTTCGCCGCCGGGCCGGAGGGCGGCCGCTGGCGGGTGCGGGCGTGGCTGCCGTGCGCCGGCATGGACCGGGTCCGGGCGGGAGAGGAGGGAGCCGCGTGATCAGGGTGCTGGTGGCCGACGACCAGGCCGCCGTCCGGGCGGGCCTGGTGCTGATCCTGCGGTCGGCCCCCGACGTCGAGGTGGTCGGGGAGGCCGCCGACGGGGCCGAGGCGGTCGAGCAGGCCCGGCGGCTGCGCCCGGACGTGGTGCTGATGGACGTGCGGATGCCGCGGCTGGACGGCGTCTCGGCCACCCGCGAGCTGGCCGGCGAGGACGTCGCCGTGCTGGTGCTGACCACGTTCGAGGAGGACGAGTACGTGTTCGGGGCGCTGCGCGCGGGCGCGGCGGGCTTCCTGCTCAAGGACATCGACGCCGACCGGCTGGTGGAGGCGGTGCGGACGGTGGCGGCCGGGGAGGGCGTCCTGGCGCCGGCCGTCACCCGCCGCCTGATCGACGCGTTCGCCGGGCGGCGCCCGCGGGCGTCCGCGGCCGTCCCGCCGCCCGGCCTGGCCGAGCTGACGCCCCGGGAACGCGAGGTGCTGCGCTGCCTGGGCGAGGGGCTGACCAACGCCCAGATCGCCGAGCGGCTGGACATGGCCGAGACCACCACCAAGACCCATGTCAGCCGGATCCTGGCCAAGCTGGACCTGCGCAGCCGCGTCCAGGCGGCCATCCTCGCCCGGGAGCTGGCGGCGGCCCCCGACCCGCACGCCTCCGGAACGGGCTGACCCGCCGGGCCTCAGGGCGACAGGCTCCGGATCAGGTCGCCCACCCGCACGATGCCCAGCGTCCGGCCGACCTCGTCGGTCACCACCAGGTCGTCGTACACCCGGTCGTCGTCGCGCCCGGCGGCCCGCAGCGCGGCGATCGCCGGGACCGTCTTGGGCACCAGCCGCGGCGGGTCGGCCAGCCTGGCCGCCGGTTTGTGGGCGTGCAGCGCGTGCCCGTACGCCCCCGACAGCTTCAGCAGGAACCGGGTCCGGTCCACCGTGTGCCGGGGCCGCTGGTACTCGTCGACGAGCACGATGCTGGAGGTGCTCGGCTCGGCGTTGAAGGCGTTGAGCACCTCGTCGGCGGTCGCGCTCGTCGGCATCGTCACCGCCGGCAGCGTGAACTCCGACACCCGGGGCCCGACGTCCGGTCCCATGGCCGGGGCGGCCGGCTCCTCCCGCGCGGCGACCGGCACCGTCACCCGCATCCCCGGCCGCCACTCCGGCGGCGCCAGCGCCGGGCCCTGCACCAGCCGCACGCCCAGCCGCCGCGCGTGCAGCACCTGCTCCTCGGTGGCCAGTCCCGGGGCCAGCACGTGCGTGCCGATCCGGTGCGCCAGCTCCACCAGCGAGGCCACCAGCGCCGACCGCCGCGGATCCGACACCGCCCGGCGGGCCAGCTCCTGGTCCAGCCGCACCAGGTACGGCGAGGCGTCCGCCAGCAGGTCCAGCGGGGCGTGGACGGCGCCCAGCCCGGCCAGCCCCACCAGGTAGCCGGCCTTGCGCAGATCGTGCAGCGCGGCGCTCACCAGCGGGCGCTGGGCGGGCGCGAACCCGCCGGTGACGCAGAAGATGATCTCGCCGGGCCGGCGCCCGGTCTCGGCCAGCCGCTGGTGCAGTTCCACCAGCGTGTGCCGGCCGTGGGCGATGGTCTCGGCACGCAGCGACAGCTGCAGCGGCAGTGACGTCCCCAGCTCCACGACGGCGCGCGCGGCGAGCACCGCTCGCCGGACGTCCTCGCGGGCGGGATCGGCCATGGGATACGCGGGGGGCGGGCCGGCCGGTTCGCAGTGCGCCGCGACCGCCACCACGGCACCGGTGCCGAGGTCCACCACGGGGTGGAACACGGCGGGCGCCGGCAGCAGGACATCCATGGGGGACACAGCCGAATGATGCCGCGCCGAACTGGGCAAACGACGCGGCAGGGGAGAAGTTAACGCAGAATTCGGCTACCCTACACGCCGCGCCCCGCGACCAGGGCTGACACTGTGTAAACAATCCCGGCAAGACCGGCCAGCCACAGGTAGGGCGCCACCTCGCCGCCGCGCAGCGTCTGCACCACCACCGCGCCCACCACCACCGCCACCAGCACGTCCCCGGTGACGGCCGCGGCCCGCAGATGCGAGCGCGCCCGGTGCCCGCTGCCGAACGCGGCGCTGACCGGCAGCGCCGGCTCGTCCCGCCGGTACGCCAGATGCGCGGCGTACCCGCCCAGCACCGCCAGCGCGGCCAGCCCGGCGCCGAGCCGGTCCTGCAGCGCCAGCGACACCGCCAGCCCCAGTCCCACGGCCAGCGTCAGCCCGGGCACGATCCAGCGCCGCCCGCCACGGCGCTCGGCTGCGAACCACATGGGGACATCTTCCACGATCCGCCGCGAACCGGGTACCGATCGGCGTGCGCGTCTCCAGGGCCAACGCAAGATCGGCCAAGTATGTTGACCCCCGTGGCGCAATTCAGGCTGAACGGCTCGAAGATGCTCGCCGTGGATCTCATGGGCGAGACGATCAGGGCGCTGAACGGATCCATGGTCGCCTACGAGGGCCAGATGACGTTCAAGCGCCAGGGGATGACCGGCGGCGAGGGGCTGCGCGGGGCGCTGCGCCGCCGGGTCGCCGGCGAGAGCATGACGCTCATGGAGGTCACCGGGCACGGCACCGTGTACCTGGCCAGCGAGGCCACCGAGGTGACCCTGATCCCGCTGCAGGGCGACACGCTGTACGTGGAGTCCGAGAGCCTGCTGGCCCTCGACGCCCAGCTGCGGACCGGGGTGCAGTTCGTCGGCCTGCGCGGCATGGGCTCCGGGCAGGGCCTGGCCACCACCAAGGTGGAGGGCCACGGCATGGTGGCGATCCTGTCCGACGGGCCCGCGGTGGCGCTGGAGGTCGTCCCCGGCGAGCCGCTGTGCGTGGACCCGCACGCCTACGTCGCCCATCGCGGGCAGCTCCAGCAGGACTTCGTCACCGACGTCAACTGGCGCACCGTCCTCGGCCAGGGGTCGGGGGAGAGCGTGCAGTTCCGGTACCAGGGCCACGGGGTGGTCTACGTCCAGCCGGCCGAGCGCGGCGGCGGAGTGATGGAGATCTGAGATGCCTGCATTCAGCCCGATCAACCCCAAGATGCTCCAGGCGCCGGTCGGGCCGGGCCGGGAGCTGTACAGCAAGCGCGGCTCGATGCTGGCCTACGTCGGCCAGGTCCGCTTCGAGCCGACCGTCACCGCCGGCGCCGGCCTCGGCGGCGCGCTGGGCCGCGCCATGGCGGGGGAGAGCGCCCCGATGATGCACGTCACCGGCCAGGGCACGGTGATGTTCGGGCACGGCGGCCTGCACGTCACCGTGATCGACCTGCAGGGCGACACCCTGTACGTGGAGGCCGACCGGCTGCTGGTCTACGACGCCTCGCTGCAGTCGGGGACGATGTTCCTGGGCGAGCAGGGCGGGCTGTCGGGGGTGATCCGCGGCCAGGTGACCGGGCAGGGCCTGTTCACCACCACCCTCACCGGTCACGGCTCGGCCGCGGTGCTGTCGCACGGCGGCGTCGTCGAGCTGCCGATCACCCCGCAGCGCCCCGTCCACGTCGACCCGCAGGCGTACGTGGCGCACCGCGGTCACGTGCAGAACAGGCTCAGCACCTCCATGGGCCTGCGGGACCTGATCGGCCGGGGCTCCGGCGAGGCGTTCCAGCTGGAGCTGTCCGGCCAGGGAACGGTGTACGTGCAGGCCAGCGAGAAGAAGATCTGAGGGCGATGACCACTCCCACCTTCAACCGGTTGTCCCTGCCGTCCAACGACAACGTCAACCCGTACGTGTTCTGCGTGGACCTCGACGGCCAGTGGTTCACCCAGAAGGGCAAGATGATCGCCTACTACGGGCAGATCCGCTTCGAGGCGCTGTCGGCGGGCCCGCTGGACGCGCTGGTGGCCGCGCACTTCCACTCGCCGCTGTACGCCCACGACTGGATCGTGGCGCAGGGGCGGGGCAAGCTGCTGCTGGCCGACCGGGGCTTCGACGTCAACTCCTACGACCTGACCGACGGCAACCTCACCGTCCGGGCGGGCAACCTGCTGGCGTTCGAGCCGGGCCTGGACCTCAAGCAGTCGATCATCCCCGGGTTCCTCACCCTGATCGGCACCGGCCGGTTCATCGCCGCCTCCAACGGCCCGGTGCACTTCGTGGAGCCGCCCATCCGGGTCGACCCGCAGGCGCTGCTGGGGTGGGCGGACTGCCCGTCGCCGTGCCACCACTACGACCACGGCTACATGCGCGGCGTGCTCGGCATGGCCCGTTCGCTGTTCGGGGTCGGCGGGACGTCGGGGGAGGAGCACCAGTTCGACTTCACCGGCCAGGGGACCGTGCTGATGCAGTCCTCGGAGACCGTGATGGACACCGACACGATGCTGCGGGACCTGGAGGGTCAGATCGGCATGCTGGGCGTCGGCGGGCTGCAGCGCCTGCAGAGCGTCATCGCCCAGCGCCTCGCCTCCGAACGGCAGTGACGGCCACGGCCGCCGCGGCGAGCACGCCGGCGGCCACCAGCGCGCGCCCCGCCGGGACGCCGAGCACCTCGACGTACTCGTCGACGTACACGACCTCCCGGTGGGGCCGGTCGGCGGTGTAGCGGTACCGGAAGTCGTCGTCGACGTCCTGCGGTTCCAGCCCCTGGTTGACCACCTCGGTGAGGAACATCCGCCCGCCGAGGAACTCCCGCAGCCGTGCCGATGCCACCTGCCGCGGCTCCACCCAGCCCGCGAACGTCACGCCGAAACCGCGTCCCTCCGGTCCCCGGTGCTCCACCCGGTGCGCGCCCAGCACGTACAGGTGCACGGACTGGTCGTTGTCGGCGAGCCGCGACAGCCGCATCGGGTAGACGATCTCGTCGCTGCGGAACGACACGTGCAGCGGGTCCAGCTCCCCGTTCAGCTCCGCGCCCGCCCCCGGCGCGAGCTTCACCGCCACGTACGTCCACCCCATCCGCACGTACGGCCGCAGCGCCTCGTCCAGCCGGTCGCTCAGCCGGTACCCGTTCCGCTCCAGCCAGCCCGCCAGCGCCCCTGAGTCGTCGGCGGCCAGCGTCGCCACCTGGAACGGCCCCAGCCGCCTCTCCTCCAGCACCGACACCCCGCCCCCCGAGGCGCCGGGGGGCGCCCCGGCACTGGCCCCGTCCCCGCCGTCGCCGTCCCACCAGTGCCGCCGCTTGACCACCTTGGGCGCGGTCAGCCGTTCCAGCTGCCGGAACCACGTCTGGTCCCCGAGCCGCACCCGCGCCCGCGACGGGGTGGGAAAGAGCCATGCGGCGTCCCGCGCGTCCGACCGCACGGCCAGCCGCATCACGATGTCCTCGGTGCGGGTCCGGTCGTCGTACCGGACGATCGAGGTCTCCCGGTCCACCCGCAGGTCCGACCCCGCGGTGATCATCGCCCCGCATCCGCACGCCCACGACGGCCGCACCAGCCCGCCGCCCGACCACACCGCCAGCAGGCAGACGACGGCGAACACGCGCACCAGGACCCGCATCGAGCACCTCACAAGATCACGGCGTGCCCCCTTGGACGCCGCCCGCCCGCCCACGGTTCCGCCGGGAGGGTTGACAGATGATCATTTGCCGGGACCGGTTCTTCGGTGCGGGGGCGCCGTTCGCCGAAGGCCACCAGGAGGCCATGGAGTACGCCGCAGGACTGATCGCCCTCATCGGCATCGCCGCCGGGCATCCGCGGCGCTGAGGCGTCCACAGGGGCCCGGCGGGGCCGCTCGGCCCCGCCGGGGTCCCGTACACTGATCGGGTGCCGCTCCCGACCTGACAGGAACCTCCGGACGCGCCGTGGTGATCACCCGGCGCGTTCCGTCATGCCCGGGCCCGGATCGTCGCGGCCGGGCCGCCTGTCACCCCTGCCACCACCCGACCACGCGCCCGCGAGCGGCCGTCTCTCTGGGGAGCCCTGTCACTGTGATCAACGCCACCGACATCGAGCTGCGCGCCGGATCCCGGCTGCTGATCGAGAAGGCCACGTTCCGGGTCAACCCCGGCGACCGGGTCGGGCTGGTGGGCCGCAACGGCGCCGGCAAGACCACCCTGACCAAGGTGCTGGCGGGAGAGGCGCTGCCCGCCGCCGGGCAGGTGACCCGTTCGGGCAGCATCGGCTACCTGCCGCAGGACCCCCGTGGCGTGGACCTGGAGGAGCTGGCCCGCGACCGCATCCTGTCGGCCCGCGGGCTGGACGAGGTGCTGCGCGGGCTGCGCGCCGCCGAGGAGGCGATGGCCACCGCCACCGGCGCGGAACGGGACCGGGCGGTCAAGCGCTACGGGCGGCTGGAGGACCGGCTGCACGTGCTCGGCGGGTACGCGGCCGAGGCCGAGGCCGCCTCCATCGCCTCCAGCCTGGGCCTGCCGGACCGGGTGCTGGGGCAGCCGCTGGGCACGCTGTCGGGCGGGCAGCGGCGGCGGGTGGAGCTGGCCCGGATCCTGTTCTCGGGGGCCGAGACGCTGCTGCTGGACGAGCCCACCAACCATCTGGACGCCGACTCCATCGTGTGGCTGCGCGAGTTCCTGCGCTCGCACTCCGGCGGGCTGGTGGTGATCAGCCACGACGTGGACCTGCTGGACGCCGTGGTCAACCGGGTCTTCCATCTGGACGCCAACCGCTGTGTGATCGACGTTTACAACATCGGCTGGAAGGCATACCTGCAGCAGCGCGAGACCGACGAGCGGCGCCGCAAGCGCGAGCAGGCCAACGCCCAGCGGCAGGCGGCGGCGCTGCTGTCGCAGGCCGACAAGATGCGCGCCAAGGCCACCAAGGCGAAGGCGGCACAGCAAATGGACCGCCGCGCGCGGCAGCTGCTGGCCGGAGTGGAAGGGGAACGGAAGGCCGACCGAGTCGCGAAAATCCGTTTTCCGGATCCGGCGCCCTGTGGACGGACACCGCTCACCGCCGAAGGTTTGTCGAAATCCTACGGATCCCTGGAGATTTTCACCGATGTGGATCTGGCCATCGACCGCGGCAGCCGGGTGGTCGTTCTCGGCCTGAACGGCGCCGGGAAAACCACGCTGCTGCGGCTGCTGGCGGGTCTGGACAAGCCCGACACCGGCCGGGTGGTGGCCGGGCACGGGCTGCGGCTGGGGTACTACGCCCAGGAGCACGAGACGCTGGACGTCGGGCGCACGGTGCTGGAGAACATGCGCTCGGCGGCGCCCGACCTGCCCGAGGTGGAGGTCCGCAAGATCCTGGGTTCGTTCCTGTTCACCGGGGATGACGTGGACAAGCCCGCCGGGGTGCTGTCGGGCGGGGAGAAGACCCGGCTGGCGCTGGCGACGCTGGTGGTCTCCAGCGCCAACGTGCTGCTGCTGGACGAGCCGACCAACAACCTCGACCCGGCCAGCCGGCAGGAGATCCTGGCGGCGCTGCGCACCTTCCGCGGCGCCATCGTGCTGGTGACCCACGACGAGGGCGCGGTGGAGGCGCTGAGCCCGGAAAGAGTGATTTTGCTGCCTGATGGTGTCGAGGACATCTGGAGTGACGAGTTTGCCGATCTGGTGGCACTTGCGTGACCCGCTCGGCAAACAGACAGATCTTTTCTGGCGTAGTGGGTAGCCGATCGGGCGGGAATGACTGATCATGGCGGGGGATAACGCAGCGGTCACCACATCACTACGGGAGGTACTCGTGGCCGAGACCCTCAAGAAGGGCACCCGCGTGACCGGTGCCGAGCGCGACAAGCTGGCAGCCGAACTCAAGAAGAGGTACGACTCCGGCGAAAGCATCCGCGCCCTGGCTGCCGCCACCGGCCGCTCTTACGGCTTCATCCACCGGATCCTCACCGAGTCCGGGGTCAACCTGCGCGGGCGCGGGGGCGCGACCCGCGGCAAGAAGTCCTGACGGCCGGTCCGGGGGGCCGCCCCCGGGCCCCGGTGCGCCGGCGCTCGGCCGACCGACCGCCCGGCCGCACCGCCCTCGGTGCGAGCGTACGCCTGGACCGCCGCCGCACCGCGACCGAGTAAGGTTCGGTCGCGGCGGCGGTCAGGCGGGCGCCCGGCCCGTCGTCCCGCCGTGACGGGAAAGGAGACGTCCTGGTGGACGCGAGGGCAGAGCAGGGCCAGGCGCCGGTGGCCGTCGAGACGCCGGCGGAGGCCGGGCTGCGGCTGGACGTGGCGGGCCCGGTGGCGACGATCACGCTGGACCGGCCGGACAAGCGCAACGCGATGACGTTCGCGATGTGGCGCGCCCTGGCGCGGATCGGGGAGACGCTGCCCGGCTCGGTGCGGGTGGTCGTCGTGCGCGGCGCCGGCAAGGCCTTCTCGGCGGGCATCGACCTGGGGATGTTCTCCGGCGGCGGAGGACCGTCCGGCGAGCACCCGCAGGACGACGACCGCTTCATCGCCGAACTGCAGGCCGGGTACACCTGGCTGCGCCGCCCGGAGGTCGTCACGGTCGCCGCGGTGCACGGCTACGCCATCGGCGCCGGCTTCCAGCTCGCGCTGGCCTGCGACCTGCGGGTGATGACCGACGACGCCTGGTACTGCATGAAGGAGCCGGCGCTGGGCCTGGTGCCCGACCTGACCGGCACCAAGCCGCTGGTGGAGATCGTCGGGCTGAACCGGGCGATGGACATCTGCCTGACCGCCCGCAAGGTCCCGGCCGCCGAGGCCGAACGACTCGGCCTGGCCGAACGGGTGGTGCCCGCCGCCGAACTCGACACGGCGGTGGACGAACTGGTGTCGGCGCTGCTGGCGGTGAACGCCGACGCCGCGGTCGCCACCAAGCGTCTGCTGCAGCAGGCCCCCGGCAACACCCTGGAGGAGCAGTGCGCCGCCGAGCGCCGCGAACAGCTCCAGCGCCTCCGCTCGATGCGCCAGGGCTAGACATGTCACCTGTGGGGGGCGACCCCCACGCCCCCCGAATGCCGGGCGGGCCGTCCTCGCTCGCTGGCGCTCGCTGCGGTGGTCGTGTTGCTTGTGGGGGCGGACCCCCACGCCCCCCGCGTCCCGGGCGGGCCGTCCTCGCTCGCTGGCGCTCGCTGCGGTGGCCCGCCCGGGAGGGGTTTTCGCCCTGAGCTGATCGGGGAAGCGGGCGGGTGCCCGGTACGTTGATGCCGGGTGCCGGTCTGATTACTTGATTACGCGGGGAGGGCGTCGATGGGGATGCCGGGGATGCCGGGCAACGGCTGGCAGGTGATGGCCTCGTTCCGCCGCGACCGGTCGGTCACCAGCACCAGGCTCAAGCCCGGGACGGTCCGCCGGATCGCCGGGTACGCCCGTCCCTACGTCCGTGAGCTGGTGCTGTTCCTGGCGCTGAACGCGCTGGCGGCGGTGATCGTGGTGGCCGGGCCGCTGCTGCTCAAGGCGATCATCGACCACGGCGTGCTGCCGCGCCGTTCGGACGTGGTGGTGTGGCTGGCGCTGGCGGTCGCCGGGCTGGCGCTGGTGGAGGCGGTGCTGTCGCTGGCGCAGCGCTGGTACTCGGCGCGGATCGGCGAGGGCCTGATCTACGACCTGCGCACCCAGGTGTTCGACCACGTGCAGCGGATGCCGGTGGCGTTCTTCATGCGCGCCCAGACCGGATCGCTGACCAGCCGGCTCAACACCGACGTGATCGGCGCCCAGCGCGCGCTGACCACCACCCTGCAGTCGGTGGTCTCCAACGTGATCAGCCTGGTGCTGGTGCTGGCGGCGATGTTCTGGCTGTCCTGGCAGGTCACCGTGATCGCGCTGGTGCTGCTGCCGATCTTCATCGTGCCGGCCAAGTGGGTGGGCAAGCGGCTGCAGCACATCAGCCGGGAGCAGATGCAGCTGGACGCCGAGATGAGCTCGCTGATGACCGAGCGGTTCAACGTGGCCGGCGCGATGCTGGCCAAGCTGTACGGCCGCCCGGAGGACGAGTCGCGGATGTTCTCCGAACGGGCCGGGCGGGTCCGCGACATCGGCGTCGTCTCGGCGATGTACGGGCGGGTGTTCTTCGTCGCGCTCACCCTCGTCGCCGCGCTGGCGACCGCGATGGTGTACGGCGTCGGCGGCGTGCTGGTCGTGCAGGGCGGCTTCCAGCTCGGCACCCTGGTCGCCCTGGCCGCCCTGCTCACCCGCATGTACGGCCCGCTGACCGCGCTGTCCAACGTCCAGGTGGACGTGATGACCGCGCTGGTGAGCTTCGACCGGGTCTTCGAGGTGCTGGACCTCGAGCCGATGATCGGCGAGCGGCCGGACGCCGTCCCGCTGCGCCGGTCCGGCGACCGCGAGGCCGTCGCCGTCGAGTTCGACCACGTGGGGTTCCGCTACCCGGCCGCCGACGAGGTCTCGCTGGCCTCGCTGGAGTCGATCGCCCGCACCGACGTGGCGCCGGGCCGGCAGGTGCTGCGCGACGTGACGTTCACCGCGCGGCCGGGCGAGCTGGTGGCGCTGGTCGGGCCGTCGGGGGCGGGCAAGACCACCATCACCCACCTGGTGTCCCGGCTGTACGACGTCACCGAGGGGGCGGTGCGGCTCGACGGGCGGGACGTGCGGGACGTCACCCTGCAGTCGCTGCGCGACACCGTCGGGGTGGTCGCCCAGGACCCCCACCTGTTCCACGACTCCATCCGGGAGAACCTGCGGTACGCCCGCCCGGACGCCACCGACGAGGAGATCGTCGAGGCGCTGCGCGGTGCGCAGATCTGGGACCTGGTGGAGGCGATGCCCGACGGGCTGGACACCGTGGTGGGGGAACGCGGCTACCGGCTGTCCGGCGGGGAGAAGCAGCGGCTGGCCATCGCCCGGCTGCTGCTCAAGGCCCCCTCGGTGGTGATCCTGGACGAGGCCACCGCGCACCTGGACTCCGAGTCCGAGGCCGCCGTGCAGCGCGCGCTCAAGACCGCCCTGGCCGGGCGGACCTCGCTGGTGATCGCGCACCGGCTGTCGACGATCCGGGAGGCCGACCAGATCCTGGTGGTCGACGGCGGGCGGATCGCCGAGCGCGGCCGGCACGAGGAGCTGCTGCTGGCCGGCGGGCTGTACGCGGACCTGTACCGCACCCAGTTCGCCCAGCAGGCGTCCGGCGACGGCCGGCGGCCCGCCCGGCTGGGCGCCGAATGACCTGATCATTACCGCCGGCCGGGCGAGCCGACCCGCCCGGCCGGGTACCGCACCGCAGTGACCGCCGTGACCGGCGGACGTCACGGCCCGGGTTCGCCTGCCCGAGAGACGGCCGCAAACCGCCCGTCACCGGGCGGCGTCATAGTCGGGACGTCATCGAGCGACAGGACGCGATCACTGCGATGTGGAGGTGAGCGGAATGCGTCCGGCCATCCTTCCGGCCGTCCGCCCGGGCCTGCGGGTCGGCAACCCGCTGCGCAGCGGAGTCGGGCGGTACGCCGTGCTGTTCGTCGGCCTGGGGGCGGCGGGCGTGGTGATCGGCTGGGCCGGTCCCGACGCCCCGGGCGTCGGCAGGCTCATCCGGCGACGCTGAGCGTGTAGCCCAGCCGCCGCAGCTCCCGGCCCGCCACCCGTTCCACCTGCACGAGCTGCCGTGGGGTCAGCCGGTCGCGCCAGGCCCCCACCGCGCCGGGCCCGCGGTCGGCGACCCGCACCAGCTCGGCCCTGCTCACCGGGGCGATCTGCGCGCCCAGATAGGCCGACACCCGCTCGGTGACCTCCTTGGGACGCGTCACCAGGTCCTCGTAGCGGACCGTGTAGAGCTGGTCCTCGGGGGTCTGGGCGCGCAGCCGGGCCGACAGCCGCACCGAGCCGCGCCACCGCAGCGCGCACTTGACCGCCGGGGCCGCCTTCGGCCACCGGTCCCGGTCGACGACCTCCTCCACCCCCAGGAACGGGTTGGGGAACACCTCGTCCAGGTTGGCCACCCCGGGCTTGAACCAGGCCAGGCAGCGTTCGTCGTTCAGCATGTCGGCCACCACGTCCCGGCCGTCCCTGATCACCTGCAGCAGCTGGGCGTCGGGGAACGCGTCCAGCAGCACGTCGGCGCTGTAGAGCAGGTCGGGGGCCGCGTCGGCGTACCGGTACACCCCGCGGGGCCGTTCGCAGGTCTGCGGCGCGGTCCGGGCGGCGGGGGAGTCGGCGGGCGGCAGCCCCGCCGCGGCGCGGCACTCCGGCGGGCACTGCGCGCAGCCCTGCGGGGTGATCTGCCAGGTGGCGGCGTAGGCGTCGCGCAGCACCCGGGCCGCGCCCCGGCCGCGCTCGCCGGCGATGGCCGGCCGGCGGGCGAAGGCGTAGGTGACCCGGAGCAGCTCGGGGCGGCCGTGCGTCAGATGGAAGCCCGGCGACCGTTTCACGGCACGGGCCAGCAGCTCGGTGCCGGAGTGCGGGGCGCCCAGGATGAACACCGGCCGGCGGACCTTGGTGCCGTTGATCACCAGGATGTGCGGGGTGGGCCTCATAGCGATCTCCAGTGTCCCACTCGAGACCGGGTCCTGCGGCCTGTGCCGCGGCATGACGTGGATCCATCACCCACGGTGACGGCCCCGGCGTGCCGTGGCGGGTCGCGGCCGGGCCGGACACATCACCGCATGCCCGGCGCCCGGACCCCTAACCTTGGGGCATGGACCTGCCCGACTCCCTCGCCGCCTGGCTGCCGCAGGCCCGTTCGATCACCGTGCTCACCGGCGCGGGCATCAGCACCGACAGCGGCATCCCCGACTTCCGCGGCCCGCAGGGCGTGTGGACCAGGGATCCGGCCGCCGCCGCGCTGTCCTCCATCGATGCCTACCTGTCCGACCCGGCGGTGCGGCGCCGCTCCTGGCAGGCCCGGCTGCACCATCCCGGGCTGACGGCCCGCCCCAACGCCGGGCACGCCGCCCTGGTGGAGCTGGAACGCGCCGGCCGGCTGCGCGCCGTGGTCACCCAGAACATCGACGGGCTGCACCAGGCCGCCGGGTCCGGGCCGGGCACCGTGATCGAGATCCACGGCACCATGCACGAGGTCGAGTGCCTGGCGTGCGGGCTGCGCACTCCGATGCGCCAGGTGCTGCGGCGGGTGGAACAGGGCGAGGAGGACCCGCCGTGCCCCGAGTGCGGCGGCATCCAGAAGTCGGCGACGATCTCGTTCGGGCAGGCGCTCAGGCCGGACGTGCTGGAGGCCGCGGTGCGGGCGGCGCGGGAGTGCGACCTGTTCCTGGCGGTGGGCACCTCGCTGACCGTGCACCCGGCCGCCGGACTGTGCCTGGAGGCGGTCGAGCACGGCGCCCGGCTGGTGATCGTCAACGCCGAGCCCACCCCGTACGATCCGGTCGCCGACGCGGTGGTGCGCGAGCCGATCTCCGCGTCGCTGCCCCGGCTGGTGCGGGCGATCGCCGGCGCGCCGATCGACGGTGCTTCGTGACCGGCGGGACTTTCCTTCGTGACCTTCGCCTGCCAAGCTCTATCCGTTGCGGAGCAAGGAGGGGTGGATGCGCGGGGGCGCTCTGAACGGGGCGGACGGCGCGTTGGACTCGCTCGTCGTCCTCGTGGCGGAGAGCCTCGGATACGCCTGCCGGAGAATGCCCGGCGACGTCATGCTGCTGGAGGGGGCCAGCCGGCTGCACGTCAGCATGCGCAACCTGCGCCAGCTGGCCCGGCTGGTGCCGCGTGACGACTGGCCGGCGCTGGTGTCGGACCACGTCTCCACGATCGTCACCGCGATCGAGGAGCCGCTGGACCTGTCGGACTTCGAGCTGGCCCAGCACCTGCTGCGGACCCGGATCTACCCGGCCGAGGCCGACAACGGGATGCTGGCGTCCCGGCCGTTCGCGCCGGGGCTGATCGAGGCGGTGGTGGTGGACACCCCCACCACGGTCCGCACGGTCACCGTCGAGGAGATGAACGGCTGGCCGGTGTCCGGCGACGCGCTGTTCATGCTGGGCCGGGCCAACGTGCGCGCCGACGGGCCGCTGCAGGTCGACGACTCGGTGCTCGGCGGGGTGCCGGTGGCGGTGCTGCACGGCTGGAGCTTCTACGCCGCCACCCATCTGGCCTGGCTGGAGGAGTACCTGGACATCGGCCCGTGCGGGGCGCTGGTGGTCGCGCCGAGCCGCAGCCTGATCATGGCCCATCCGATCCGGCCGCGGGCCGGGTACCGGGCGGCGCTGGCGGCGGCGCACGAACTGCAGGTGCAGGCGCGCCAGGCGTACGAGGAGGGGCCCGGGTCGCTCAGCCCGCACCTGTTCTGGCGGCGCGGCGGGGAGATGACCTGGCTGGAGACCCGCTACGAGGGCGGCTCGCTGGTGCTGCCGCGCGACTTCGTGAACGTGCTGACCACACTGGCCGCCGAGTCCTAGCGGGAGCCCCGGATTGCGCGTGGTGGTGGCTCCGGACTCGTTCAAGGGCAGCCTGGACGCCGCCGCGGTGTGCGCGGCGGTCGAGGAGGGCGTGCGGCGGGCGCGGCCGGACGCCGAGGTGCTGCGGGTGCCGATGGCCGACGGCGGCGAGGGCACCCTGGACTGCTTCCTCGGCGCGCTCGGCGGCACCGAGGTGTGGCTGGAGTGCGCCGATCCGCTGGGACGGCCGGTCCGCGCCCGGTACGGGCTGTCGGGGGACGGCCGGTCGGCGGTGGTGGAGCTGGCCGCCGCGTCCGGGCTGCCGCTGGTCGCCGAGGACGAACGCGACCCGCTGCGCGCCGACACCTCCGGCACCGGCGCGCTGATCGCCGACGCCGTGCGGCGGGGCGCCCGTGAGGTGCTGGTGTGCCTGGGCGGCAGCGCCACCAGCGACGGCGGCACCGGGCTGCTGCGCGCGCTGGGCGTACGGTTCCTGGACGCCGGCGGGCGGGAGCTGCCGCCCGGGGGAGGGCCGCTGGCGCGGCTGGCCGACATCGACGACTCCGGCGTGCCCGAGGCGGTCCGCGCCACGCGGCTGCGGGTCGCCTGCGACGTCACCAACCCGATGGTCGGGCCGGACGGGGCGGCGGCGGTGTTCGGCCCGCAGAAGGGCGCGACGCCCGAGCAGGTGCGGGAGCTGGACGCGGCGCTGGGGCGGCTCGCCGACGTGATCGCCGCCCGGTTCGGCGTGCGGGTGCACGACCTGCCGGGCGCCGGGGCCGCGGGCGGGGCCTGCGGCGGGCTGGTCGGCGTGCTCGGCGCCGGGACCGCCCCCGGCGGTGACCTGGTCGCCGACCTGGTGGGGCTGGACGCCGCGGTGGCCGGGGCGGACCTGGTGATCACCGGGGAGGGGCGGCTGGACGCCCAGAGCGCCGCCGGGAAGGTGGTGTCGGTGGTCGCCGGGCGGGCGGCCCGGGCCGGGGCGCCGGTGGTGGCGCTGGCCGGGGCGGTGGCCGGTCCCCTGGCGGAGCTGCACGCCCGCGGGCTGACGGCGGCGTTCAGCATCGCGGACGGGCCGCGCACGCTGGCGGAGATGACGGCGGACGCGGGCCGGCTGCTGGCCGACGCCGCCGAGCAGGCGGTACGGCTGCGGCTGGGCTGACCCGGGTCAGGCCCGGACGGCGCCGCGTTCATCCTCGGCCGACAGCGGGCGGGCGATGTCCTCCAGCGACCGGCCCGCCGCCTCCACCCCGATCACCAGCTCCACGATCCCCGCCGCGATCATCAGCGCCGCGCCGATGAAGTACCCGGTGGCGACCGCGCCCAGCTCGCCGGTCTCCACCAGCCGCCCGAACAGCGCCGGGCCGATCACGCCGCCCAGCCCGGTGCCCACCGCGTAGAACGCCGCGATGGCCATCGCCCGGGTCTCCATCGGGAAGATCTCGCTGACCGTCAGGTAGGCGGCGCTGGCCCCCGCCGAGGCGAAGAAGAACACCGCGAACCAGCAGGCCGTCAGCGTGGTCGCCGACAGCAGGTCGGCGCGGAACAGCAGCCCGGTGCCCACCAGCAGCACCCCGGACAGGATGTACGACCCGGCGATCATCGGCTTGCGGCCCACGGTGTCGAACATCCGGCTCAGCGCGAACGCGCCCAGGAAGTTCCCGATCCCGATCGGGATCAGGTACCAGCCCACGTCGGCCGACCCCACCCCGAAGAACTCCGCCAGCACCAGCGCGTAGGTGAAGTACACCGCGTTGTACAGGAACGCCTGACCGACGAACAGCGCCAGCCCCAGCAGGGTGCGGCGGGGGTGACGGCGGACGGCGGTGTGCACGATCTCCCCGAACCCGACGGCGCGGCGCTGCCGGATGCGGAGCCGCTCGCCCGGCTCCTCCAGCTCGCGGCCGGTCTCGGCGCGGACGGTGTCCTCGATGCCGCGCACCACCCGCTCGGCCTGGTCGTCGCGGCCGTGGATGAACAGCCACCGCGGGCTTTCCGGCACCGTCCGCCGCACCCACAGGATGCCCAGGCCCAGCACCGCGCCGAGCGCGAACATCGCCCGCCAGCCCACGTCCTCGGGCAGCACGTCGCCGTTGAGGATCACGATGGACAGCGCGGCGGCGATGGTGGTGCCGATCCAGAACGACCCGTTGATCACCACGTCGACCCGGCCGCGCACCCGCGCCGGGATCAGCTCGTCGATGGCGGAATTGATGGCCGCGTACTCACCGCCGATCCCGGCGCCGGTGAGGAAACGGCACGCGTAGAACCAGGAGGCGTTGAACGAGAAGGCGGTGGCGACGGTGGCCGCCAGATACAGCGCCAGGGTGAGCAGGAACAGTTTCTTGCGGCCGAACCTGTCGGTCAGATAACCGAACCCCAGCGCCCCCAGGCAGGCCCCCACCACGTAGAGGGAGGCCGACAGCCCGACCTGCGCGTCGGTCAGGCCCAGCCCGCCCGCCGGGTCGGTCAGCCGGGGCCCGATCACCCCGACCACCGTGACCTCCAGCCCGTCCAGGATCCACACCGCGCCCAGCCCCAGCAGCACGGCCCAGTGCCAGCGGGCCCACGGCAGCCGGTCCAGCCTGGCCGGGATGTCGGTCTCGATCGTGCGCAGTCCCCGCGTTCCCGTCGTCGCCATGATCTTCGTTGTGCCCGGTGCATCGCGGTTATGCGGATCGGCTGACGGAACACCCTGCCACATGGGCCTTTTCCGGAGGGCCGGAACGTGCGACGGTGTCAGCAACAGCCTTGCGTCGAACCCCTGGCGGAGTGTGGGCCATGCGCATTAGCGACATCTTGCGGAAGAAAGGCAGTGCGGTCGCCACGGTGCGCCCGGACGCCACCGTCCGGGAACTGCTGGCCCGGCTGGCCGAGCTGAACATCGGGGCGGTGGTCGTCTCCCCGGACGGCGCCGCGATCGCCGGGATCGTCTCCGAACGGGACGTGGTCCGGCGGCTGCACGAGCACGGCGCCGCGCTGCTGGACGCCCCGGTGTCGCAGATCATGACCGAGCAGGTCCGCACCTGCGCCCCCGAGGCGGCCGTGGCCGACCTGCGCAAGACCATGACCGAGCACCGCATCCGGCACGTGCCGGTCGTCTCCGACGGCCGCATGGTCGGCCTGGTCAGCATCGGCGACGTGGTCAAGAGCGCCATCGACGAACTGGAGACCGAACGCGAACACCTCGTCGGCTACCTGCACGGGTAGCCGTCACACGTAGGCGGGGAGCGGGCGGGGCGGTGGGGCCGTCTCGGTCTCGCGGTGGGCGCCGGCCAGGCGTTCGACCGCGGTGCGCAGCCGGTCGGGCGGGAGCACGTACGGCAGGCGCAGGCAGTCCTCCAGGACGCCGTCGACCGCGAACGCCGGGCCGGGCACCACGCGGACGCCGCGCCGCCACGCGGCCTCGGCGACGGGGGTGGCGATGGGAGCGCCGAGCTGCGCCCAGAGGGTCATGCCGCCGCCGGGGAGGGTGAACCGCCAGTCCGGCAGCAGTTCGCGCAGCGCGCCGGCCAGGGCGTCGCGGGAGGCGGTCAGGGCCCGCGCGCGTTCGGCGCGGACCTGCTCGATCCGGTCCATCAGGCGGGCGGCGATCAGCTGGTCGACCACCGGGCCGGCGATGTCGACGGACTCGCGGGCGGTCGCCAGCCGGCGCAGCAGCGGGGCGGTGGCCCGGATCCAGCCGACCCGCAGGCCGCCCCACATCAGCTTGGAGGCCGACCCGACGCTGATCACCCGGCCGCCGGCGTCGTGGCAGGCCACCGGGTGCGGCCGGGGGGCGTCCAGATCGAGCGCCAGCTCGGCGAAGGTCTCGTCGACGATGAGGAACGCGTCGGCCGCCCGCGCCGCCTCCACCAGCGCGGCCCGCCCGGCGTCGTCCATCAGGTGGCCGGTCGGGTTCTGGAAGTCGGGGATGACGTAGGCGGCGCGGACCGCGGCCTGCCGCATGCTCGCCGCCAGCAGCTCCAGGTCCCATCCGCCGGTGACGCCCACCGGCACCAGCCGCGTACCCCGGCGGCGCAGCGCGTCCAGCGCGTGCGGGTAGGTGGGCCGTTCCACCAGCACCGGGTCCCCGGGGTTCAGCAGCGTCTGGGTGAGCAGCGAGATCGCCTGCTGCCCCCCGGTGGTCACCATGATCTGGTCGGACCGGGTGGGCACGCCCAGCTCGGTGTAGCGGGCGGCGACGGCCTCCCGCAGCACCGCCAGCCCGGCGGGCTCGTACCCGGCGCCGCGGGCGTACCCGGGCAGTTCGGCGACGGCCTCGGCGACCGCCTCCTCGAAGACGGCGGGGGCGGCGGGCGCGGCGCAGCCCAGGTCGATCGTCTCCGCGTCGCCCTCGGGGGCGGAGGCGATGCCGAACCGGGTGACGGCCTGGCGGGTGGTGGCCGGTCGCGTCTCCGGCAGCGCGGTCCAGCTCCCGGCGCCCTGCCGGCTGGCGATGTAGCCCTCGGTGCGCAGCTCGTCGTACGCGGCGGTGACCGTGGTGCGGCTGACGCCGAGGGCGGCGGCCAGGTCCCGCTCGGCGGGCAGCCGGACCCGCAGCGGCAGCCGCCCGTTGAGGATCAGCCCGCGGACCGCCCGGGCCAGGGCGGCGTAGTACGGGCGCTCCTGCGGCGGATCGCCGAGCAGCCGGGCCAGCTGGGTTCCGCTGATGTAGCGCGCAGTCATGCAGACCACTTTCAATGATTGGCTCTTAAAAGGCAAGCCAATCCAGGCCAGTCTGGGGTCAGCGGCCCGCAGTGGCCGGAAACCCCTTGACGAGGAACGACGCTCATGCTGCTCATGCTCGCGCTTCTGGTGGCGCCGGCCCTCCTGGCGCCGCGGTTCGGCGCCGACTCCCGCGACGGTCTGGACTGGACCCCGGGCCACTTCTGGCTGCCGAGGCGATACCGGCCCCGGCGCAGGCCGCCCGACGGCCGGAGAAGGCTATTGGCCCGGCGACTGGTCCAGTTGTACGGCGGATTGGCCCTCTACGGCCTCGGCATCGCCCTGCAGGTGGACTCCGGGCTGGGCAACGACCCCTGGGACGTGTTGCACCAGGGGCTGGCACTGCGGTTCGGGCTGTCCATCGGCGCCTGGATCATCATCGCCGGGGCGCTGGTGATGCTGCTGTGGATCCCGCTGCGGCAGCGGCCCGGCCTGGGCACCGTCAGCAACGTGATCTTCGTCGGGCTGTTCGCCGACCTGTTCCTGGCGGTGCTGCCCGACCCCGAGGTGACCGCCGCGCGCTGGGCGTACCTGATCGCGGCGATCCTGGTCGGCGGGTTCGCCACCGGCTGTTACATCGGCGCGGGCTTCGGCCCGGGCCCGCGCGACGGGCTGATGACCGGCCTGGCGGCCCGCGGCCACTCCATCCGCGTGGTCCGCACCGGCATCGAGCTGGCCGTCGTGACGGTCGGCTGGCTGCTGGGCGGCACGGTCGGGATCGGCACCCTGCTGTACGCGGTGACCATCGGGCCGCTGGCGCACGTGTTCATCCCGGCGCTGGAGATCAAGCGGCTCCCGGCACCCGAGGCGCCGCAGCCGTCCCGGGCCTGAGCGTCCGGCGCGGTCCCGGCGTCACGGCCGGGGCCGCACCCGGGCCCGCTCCAGCGAACGCCGCTCGTCGTCCGTCAGCGGCCCGCCCTCGACCCGGGTGACGTGCTCGCGGATCCAGCGGGCGATCAGGCCGGGGTGGGTGCGCGGCACCCAGTGGCCAGCCCTGAGGGTCCGCAGCGACAGGTCCGGGGCCCGTTCCGCCAGCCCGCCCACCAGGTGCGGCGACACGAACAGGTCCCGGGTCGGCACGATCACCTGCACCGGCACGTCGGTGCGCCGGTCGCGCGGGTTGCGCAGCCGTTCGCGCATGTTGGCCCGGTACAGCCCGAGGCCCGCCACCGCGTCCCGGGTCAGCGTCCGCGCCGGATGCCCGGGCCTGGGCCGCACGCCCTCGCCCCGCAGCGCGGTCGTGAAGAACCACCCGCCGACCCGCCACACCGCCTCCGGGAGCACCGGCGCCCGGAAGAACGCGATGTACCACGAGCGCAGCGCCTGGCCCGCCGCCTGCCGCCGGCCGCGCAGCGACCGCCCGGCCAGTCGCGCCCGCATCCAGTGCCCCACATGGTCCAGGCACGGCCCCGAGATCGAGGTGAACGAGGCGAACCGCCCGGGCATCGTGCAGACCGCCTCCCAGCCCTGGATGGACCCCCAGTCGTGGCCCGCCAGGTGGACGCGGCGGTCCCCGGCGACCGCGTCCAGCACCGCGCCGAGGTCGGTCATCAGATGCTCGAACGCGTACGGCTCGACCCCGGCCGGGCGGGAGGAGTCCCCCGCGCCGCGCACGTCGTACCGCACGACGTGGAAGTGCTCCGCCAGCGCCTCGGCGACCTCGTCCCACACCGCGTTCGTGTCGGGATAGCCGTGCACCAGCAGCACGATCGGCCGGGACGGGTCGCCCTGCCGCCGGACGGCCAGCCGCACCCCGCCGGGAGCGGTCACCACCTCGTCGCGCACCATCGCATTATTGGACACTGCGTTAATGAATCGTGCGGCGGTTCCGCAGGTCAAGCGACGCGCCGTGCCGGTACGGGACCAGTACTAGCGAGTACTAGTACGGGTCGTATCCCGCGGCGCGGGCGGCGGGGGAGCGCATCAGGTAGTCCAGCGCCTGCCGGGTCGAGCACACCTTCGACGGGTGGTGCGACGGGCGCAGGTAGACCGGGGCCTCGCCGAGCAGCAGCTTGAAGATCCCGGGGATCAGCCCCTTGCGCACCGAGCGCCGGTAGGACCGGTAGACCCGGCGCAGCGTCACCTCGCCCTTGATCGTCGGGTCCTGCTTGAGGAACAGCAGGGTCCCTCCGATCAGCGCCCAGTACAGGAAGAACAGCGACACCACCCAGGACGCCACCCGCATCGGGTACCCGCCGCCCAGGTGCGTGTAGACGTCGAACACCACCGACCGGTGCTCGACCTCCTCGGCGCCGTGCCAGCGCAGCAGGTCCAGCATCGTCGGGTCCACCCCGGCCGCGTCCAGCCGGTCGTTGTCCATGATCCACTGGCCGAGCACCGCGGTGTAGTGCTCGATCGCCGCCACCGCCCCCAGCTCGAACAGCAGCCGCCTGCGGAACAGCCGGGGCCGCCGCCGCTCCAGCTCGGCCATCCGGGCGGGCCACTCGGCGTTCCCCCGCCCGGCCGGCTCGGTGATCGGCGTGACGTCGATGCCGTTGGCCGCCAGCAGGCCGTCCAGCACCCCCTGGTGCGAGCGGGAGTGCACCATCTCCTGTCCGATGAAGCCCTTGATCTCCTGCCGCAGCCGCTCGTCGGTGACGTACGGCAGGGCCGCCCGGACGCAGTTGATGAACCACTTCTCGCCCTCGGGCAGCACCACGTGGAACGAGTTGATCATGTGGGTGGCCACCGGATCGCCGGGGATCCAGTGCAACGGCGTGTCCGCCCAGTCGAACGACACCCGCCGCGTCCTGATCGGGGGATGCCGCTCGTCGATCTCGAACGCGGCGCCGCCGGATCCGCCCGGACTCGTCATGCCCTCTCCTCACCTCGGCCGCAGTACCGGAAGAGTGCAGGTCGTCACTGCAGTCCCAGGCAGAGCAGTCAAGCCGGGGCCGAAGGCGCCGTCTTGCCCGCCAGGCCACAAGTTCCCCGGGGCCCTTAGCGGTCCGATGACAAACGAGGGAATGAACCGGTCCAGGTCAGACCATGATCCGGCGGGCCCCGGAGTAGACGTTCATGGACTCCCCGCGCAGGAACCCCACCAGCGTCATCTGAGTCTCCTCGGCCAGCGACGCGGCCAGCGAGGACGGCGCCGACACCGCCGCCAGCACCGGGATCCCCGCCTGCAGCGCCTTCTGCGCCAGCTCGAACGAGGCCCGCCCGCTGACCATCAGGATCCGCCCGGTCAGCGGCAGCAGGTCCGCCCGCAGCGCCCACCCGACCACCTTGTCCACCGCGTTGTGCCGGCCCACGTCCTCGCGGATCGCCAGCAGCTCGCCCGAGGCGTCGAACAGTCCCGCCGCGTGCAGCCCGCCGGTGCGGTCGAACACCCGCTGCGCGGCCCGCAGCCGGTCCGGCAGCCCCGCCAGCACCCGCGGATCCACCCGCACCGCGTCGGCGGCCAGGTCGTAGCGGGCGAACGTGCGCAGCGCCTCGATGCTCTGCTTGCCGCACACCCCGCACGCGCTGGTGGTCTGGAACGCCCGCGCGGCCAGCGCGTCCGGCGGCGCCACCCCGGCGGCCAGCGTCACGTCCAGCACGTTCTGCTCGACGGTGTCGGCGCAGTACCGCATCGCCCGCACGTCGCCCGGCCCGGCGATCACCCCCTCGGCCGCCAGGAACCCGGCGACCAGGTCGAAGTCGTCGCCGGGGGTGCGCATGGTCACGGTCAGCGGCCGGCCGCCGACCCGGATCTCCAGAGGCTCCTCGACGGCCAGCGTGTCGGGACGCCGGATCGGCTCCCCGGTCACCTTCAGTTTGAGAACCGGTCTGCGGACGGTAACTCGGCCCATAATCGCGACCGTACCCCGCCCGCCGCGGGGCGGGGCCGGTGATCTGGCAGTATGGTGGCCCCGGGCGAGCCCGCAGTCCCCGATGTCCACGTTCCGGGCTCCCCCCAGAGGTTGGGGTGTGGCAGTGCAGGACGGCTTCACGCACCACACATGCGTCTACTCCTCCGACGAGGAGTTCCTGGCCATGGCGGTGCCGTTCGTCGAGGGCGCGCTGCGGCGGTCCGAGCCGGTCCTGGTGACCACCACCTCGCACAACCTGGCCCTGCTGGACGCCGCCCTCGGGGCGGACGCGACCCGGGTGGACCGCGCCGAGAGCCTGTACTTCGGCCGCCGGCCGCCGCAGCGGGTCGCCGCGTTCCACCGCTGGTGGCGGCGCCGCGCGCGGGGCGGCGGCCGGCCGCGGATCCTGGCCGAGCCGATCTGGCCCGGCAGGTCCGCCCGCGAGCAGCTGGCCTGGCGGCGGATGGAGTCCGGGCTGAACGCCGTGCTGGCCGGCACCGGGATCTGGATGATCTGCCCGTACGACACCCGCAACGCGCCCGCCGAGATCGTCGCCGAGTCGCTGTGCACCCATCCCGGGGCGATCACCGGGACCGAGGTGAGCCCCAGCGGCGGCTACGTCGACCCGCACGAGTTCGCGCTGCGCTGCGACGCCGAGCCGCTGGACCCGCCGCCGCCCGGGGCCGCCGCCTTCGCCTTCGACGGGGCGCTGCGGCCGCTGCGGCGGTTCACCGAGGAGCAGGCCCGGGCCTGCGGGCTGACCGGGGAGCGGGCGGCGCTGACGGTGACCGCGGTGTCGGAGATCGCCGCGCACATCCGCGACCACGGCCACGGCGACGGCCGGGCCGCCGTGCGGATCTGGACGCGGGGCGGCGCGGTGATCTGCGAGCTGCACGAGCCCGGAGGCCGCGCCGACGACCCGTTCCTGGGCTTCCGGCCGCCCACCCTGCAGGCCCGGACCGGGGACGGGCTGTGGCTGGCCCGGCAGGTCAGCGAGTTCCTGGACATCCGCGACGACGCCGGCGGCTGCGCGTACCGGCTGCAGATGGCCGGGGCGCGCGTCTTCGAGGCGATCTGAGAGCCGATCCGGGCGGCGGGCGGCCCGGGGCACCGGTCCCGGCCCGCCCGCCGCACGTCCCGGTTCCGCGCCGCGGCCGGTCCGTACGGCGACGGGACCCCGGACACTGGGCGGCGGGACAGGCCGCGGGCGAAGGTCGGGTGGTACGAATCCGACTTCGCAAGGAACGTTGATGCGCAAGCTCCTGGCCCCCGCCCTGCTCGGCACCGCGCTGGTCGCCGGCCTCACCACCGGATGCACCGAACTGTTCGCCAAGACCGTGGACGCCTCCGTGGTCGAGGGGCAGATCGCCGACAAGCTGTCCGGTCAGCTCGGCGGGCGGCCGCGCTCGGTGAGCTGCCCGCGCGACCTGACCGGCGAGGTCGGCGCGATGCTGCGCTGCGACCTGGTCACCGCCGAGGGCGTGCAGCGGGTCGTGAACGTCACCGTGACCTCGGTGAACGGCGACGTGGTCGACTACGACATCAACTCGCCCGCCCCGCAGCGGACCGCCCCCACCCAGCCCGACACCCCGCCGGCGAACCAGCCGGACGCCCCGGCCGGTGGGGACGTGCCGGTGGTGGCGCAGGCCGCCGTGGAGGCCGAGGCGCTGCGGCAGCTCGCCCCGCAGCTCGACGGCACCCCGCAGTCCGTGGTGTGCCCGGGCGACCTGCGCGGCGAGGTCGGCGTGACGATGGAGTGCACCCTGCACTTCACCGACGGGACCTGGCGGGCGACCACCCTCACGGTGACCTCGGTCGTCGGCACCACCGTCAACTTCGACATCCGGCTCGGCGGCGCGGACGGCTGACCGTCCTCACCCGCCCGGCGGGCGGTCCGGCAGCTCGATCCGCACGCAGGTGCCCGCTCCGGGCGCCGACCGCAGCGCCGCCCGTCCGCCGTGCGCCACGGCGATGGCCTCCACGATCGCCAGCCCCAGGCCGGAGCCCCTCCCGGACGTCCGGGAGGCCCGGTGGAACCGGTCGAACGCCCGGGCCGCGTCCTGCGGCGCCATGCCCGGCCCCCGGTCCTCCACCTCCAGCACGACCCCGCCCGCCCGCCGTGCCAGCCGCACCTCGGCCGCGGTGCCGGGCGGGGTGTGGTCGCGCACGTTGGCCAGCAGGTTGGCCAGCACCTGCCGGATCCGCGCCTCGTCGACCTCGGCGACCAGCTCCGCCGGCGCGCGCAGCGCCACCGGACGGTCCGGATCGACCGCCCGCGCGTCGGCGACCGCGTCGCGCGCCAGCGCCGCCAGGTCCGCCGGCGCCGGGCGCAGGCCCGCGTCCCGGTCCAGCCGCGCCAGCTCCAGCAGCTCCCCGACCAGCCGGCTCATCCGCCCGGCCGCCTCCTCGATGCGGCGCATCGCGTCCGGCAGGTCCTCCAGCGCGCCGTGCCGGTACAGCTCGGCGTAGCCCTGGATGGTGGTCAGCGGGGTGCGCAGCTCGTGCGAGGCGTCGGCGGCGAAGTCCCGCAGCCGCCGCTCCGACCGGGCGCGGGCGGCGAACGCCTCGGCGATCCGGTCCAGCATCACGTTGATCGCCACCGCCAGCCGCCCGACCTCGCCGTCCGGCCGCCCCACCGGCATCCGGGCGCTCAGGTCCCCGCCCGCCGCCACGGCCTGCGCGGTGGAGGCCATCCGGTCCAGTGGCGCCAGGCCCCGCGCGATCAGCCACCGGCCCGCCACCGCCAGCCCCGCCACCAGCACCGCCCCGGTCACCAGCTCGGTGACCACCAGCCGCCGCACCGCCGCGTCGATCTCGTCCAACGGCGCCGCCACCACCGTGACCGCGCCGGTCCGGTCCATCCGGGCGACCGCCCGCGCCCCGTCCAGGCCGAACGGCTCACCGGACGCGGCCAGCCGTGCCAGCGCCGCCGGACCCACCCGGCGCAGCTCGTCCAGAACGGGGGAGGGGTCGGGGTCCGTGCCGCTGTGGACCCGGATCTCCCCGTCGGGCCGCACCCCGACCACCACGTACGGGGCGGGGGCCATCCCCTCGGCGGGCAGGCCCGGCCGCACCAGCCGGACCACCGCCCGGTCCCGCGCCGCCTCCAGTTGCGCGTCGACCCGGTCCAGCAGGTAGCCGCGCAGCACCAGCGCGCTCACCGCGCCGAGGATCAGCAGGCCCGCGCCGGTCACCGCCAGCAGCCCGGCGACCAGCCGGGCGTTCAGGCTCACGGCCGCAGCGCGTAGCCGACCCCGCGCCGGGTGTGGATGACCGGCGGGCCGTGCGGATCCAGCTTGCGCCGCAGATAGCTGATGTAGGTCTCCAGGATCTGCGCGTCGCCGCCCCGGTCCCAGCCCCACACGTGCTCGACGAGCTGCGCGCGGGTCAGCACCCGCCCGGCGTTGCGCATCAGGTACGCCAGCAGCCGGAACTCGGTCGCCGACAGCTCCACGACCGCGCCGCCGCGCCGTACCGTCCAGCCCGCCTCGTCCAGCTCCAGGTCGCCGACCCGCAGCACCTCCTCGCCGTCCCGCGGCGCGGGCGGCGGCGCCGCCCGCCGCAGCACCGCCCGGATCCGCGCCACCAGCGCCTCGATCGAGAACGGCTTGGTGACGTAGTCGTCGCCGCCCAGGGTGAGCCCGGTGACCGTGTCCGAGGGGGTGTCCCGGGCGGTCAGGAAGATGACCGGCACGTCCCGCCCGGCGGCGCGCAGCCTGCGGCACACCTCGAACCCGTCCAGATCCGGCAGCATCACGTCCAGCACCACCAGGTCGGGCCGCTCCCGCCCGGCCAGGCGCAGGGCCTCGGCCCCGGTCGCCGCGGCGACCGGGGAGAAGCCGTGGAAACGCAGCGCCACCTGCACCAGGTCACGGATGTCGGGCTCGTCGTCGACGACGAGCACCCGCTGCGGGCGGCCGTTCTCTGCTGCGGTCATGACGCAAATGGTGCTACGACCGGCGCGGCACGATCACCCCCTCGGCGGTGCGGGCCGTGCCGGCACGGGTGCCGACCACCTTGACCCGGTCGCCCTTGGCCAGGGCGGACGCCGCGGCCTTGTCGCCGTTCTTGCGGATCCGGGTCCCGGAGTCCAGGGTCCACTGCCAGGTGACCCCGTCGGCGCTGCGGACCGTGACCGAACCGGCGGACACCGCGGTGATCTCGCCGTTCTGCCACGCCACCGTCACGAAACGGCCGTCGCGGCGCACCACGGCCTCGCCGCGGACGCCCCGCCCGGCCCGGTTGCGCAGCCGCTCGAGGGGACGGCGGTCGCCGTCACCGGGCGCGGCCGCGACGGGGGACCGCTCGGGGGTGGTCGCGAGGGCGGGGACGGCGGCGTACAGGCCGGCGCCGAGCAGGCCGGTCGCCGTGACGACGGCGGTGGTGGTCTTGATGTCGACTCTCATGCCGTACAGCCAACCGGGCGAGGCTGGGATCAAGACCCCGCGAAACCTGGGAGGAACCTGGGAACGGTCAGCCGTCGGTCTCGTGGCGGCGGCCCCACAGCCGGCGGCGGGCCGGACGCTCGCCGTCGGCGCCGGGGACGGTGAGCGGCCCGATCGTCGGCGGCACCACGCAGATGAACGTCGAACGGGCGTGCGCGGCGCAGTGCCGGTGCACCGACGGGCGCACCAGCCGCGACAGCAGGCCCCGCGAGCTGCGCCCCACCACCAGGATGTCCTCCTCGCGGGCCAGCCGCACCAGCGCGTCGCCGGGCGCGCCGAGCAGCGTCATGCCCGACACCCGGGCCGGGTCGCAGCCGCCGCTGGAGCGCAGCTCGGTGAGCAGCCGGGTGATCAGCTCGCCGCCCGCCTCGCGCAGCCCGCACACCGTGCCGTGCCCGGGCACCCCGGCCGCCGCCGCGTACGAGGGCACCGGGGCGACGTGCACCAGCAGCAGCTCCATCCCGCGCAGCCGGGCCTCGCCGAGCGCCCACGACAGCGCCCAGCGGGAGGCGTCGGAATCGTCGACTCCGACGATGACGCGCGGCGGGGCGGAAGGTGCGAACACGGCGGCCTCCTGGAGTGCGGGGTTCCAGGTTCCCGGCGCAGGCGGCTCGGCGGAAGGACCTCACCGCGTTTCCAGCTTACTTGCGCGAGACCCTGCGATCACCCCCCGTTCACGGCTTCAGCAGTACCTTGATCGCCCCGTCCCGCTTCTTCTGGAAGATCTCGTAGCCGTGCGGGGCCTGGTCCAGCGGCAGCCGGTGGGTGGCCAGGTCCTCGGTGCCCAGCGGGTCGGCGGGGTCGGTCACCAGCGGCATCAGGTCGTCGATCCACCGCTTGACGTGGGCCTGGCCCATCCGCAGCGTGACGCCCTTGTCGAACAGCCGCAGCATCGGCAGCGGGTCGGTCATCCCGCCGTACACCCCGATGATCGAGATGGTGCCGCCGCGCCGGACGATGTCGATCGCCTGGTTCAGCGCCGCCAGCCGGTCCACCCCGGCCCGCTGCATCAGCCCGGCCGCCGCCCGGTCCGGCATCAGCCCGGTCATGGTCTGCGCGAGCTTGGCGCCGGGGGAGCCGTGCGCCTCCATCCCGACCGCGTCGATCACCGCGTCGGTGCCGCGCCCGTCGGTCATGTCGCGGATCTCGTCGCCGGCGACGTCGGCCCGGCCGGGGTCCAGCACCTCGATGCCGTGCCGGCGGGCCATCTCCACCCGCTCGTGGACCCGTTCCACGCCGATCACCCGGTATCCCAGGTGACGGGCGATGCGGGCGCACATCTGGCCGATCGGGCCCAGCCCCAGCACGGTCACGCTGCCGCCCGGGGGGATGTCCGCCCACGCGACGGCCTGCCAGGAGGTGGGCAGCACGTCCGACAGGTACACGAACCGCTCGTCCGGCATCCCCTCGGGCACCTTGATCGGCCCGAACTGGGCCTGCGGCACCCGCAGGTACTCGGCCTGCCCGCCGGGCACCTCGCCGTACAGCTTGGTGTAGCCGAACAGCGCCGCGCCCATCCCCTGGTCACGGACCTGGGTGGTCTCGCACTGCGCGTACAACTGCAGGCCGCACATGTGGCAGTGCCCGCAGGAGATGTTGAACGGGATCACCACCCGGTCGCCCGGCCTGATGTGGGAGACCTCCGGGCCGACCTCCTCCACGATCCCCATCGGCTCGTGGCCCAGGATGTCGCCCTCGCCGATGAACGGCCCGAGCACCTCGTACAGGTGCAGGTCCGACCCGCAGATCGCGGTGGTGGTGATCCGCACGATGGCGTCGGTCGGCTCCTTGAGCGCCGGGTCGGGCACCTGCTCGACCCGTACGTCGCGCTTGCCGTGCCAGGTCACTGCCTTCATCAGCGTTCCTCCAGCTCACTGCGGGGGCGCCGGGATCGGCCGGGCGGCCAGCGCCTCGGCGACCGCCACCAGGTTGGAGGCCATCGCCCGGCCGGTCCTGGCGGCCCAGTCGTGCCCCTCGTCGTCGTCCAGGTAGTCCGGCCCGGGGCCCGGCCCCAGATGCCAGTAGGTCCACGCCTGGCCGGGGATCGTGTAGCCGATGTCGGCGAGCGCGCCGCTGATCTGGCCGATCACATGGTGGGCGCCGTCCTCGTTGCCGGTGTTGACCACCCCGGCGACCCGGTTGTAGGCGACCGGACGGCCCTCGTCGTCGGTCTCCGACAGCATCGCGTCCATCCGCTCCAGCACCCGCTTGGCCACCGAGGACGGCTGGCCCAGCCAGGTGGGGGAGGCGATGATCAGGATCTGCGACTCCAGCAGCATGTCGTGCACCCGCGGCCAGTCGTCGCCCTCGCCCATGTCGGTCTGCACGCCGGGCTTGATGTTCAGGTCCACGGCCCGCACGGTGCGGACCTCCACCCCGCGCTGCCACAGCTCCTTGGTGACCACCTCGGTGAGCGCCTCGGTGTTGGACGGCTCCGGTGACGGTTTCAGCGTGCAGTTGATGACCAGGGCGCGCATGCACGGATCCCTTCGGTCGGCGTTGCGTACTCCGGTGCGCCTACCCGCCGGGCGCCGTCTAAACGGCGCTCCCGTACGGCGTGCCGCCGCCCGCGGGTTTGTCCTCCGGTGGGCGGGTAGATCGCCTCGCCGGGAGGGAGGGTGCGAGTGGACGAGCGTGTCACCGTCGTGATCGCCACGCGCGACCGGCGGGCGGAGCTGCTCCGCACGCTGCACGAGCTGACGGCCCTGCCGGAACGACCGCCGGTCATCGTGGTCGACAACGCCTCCGCGGACGGCACCGCCGAGGCGGTCCGCGCGCAGTTCCCCGCCGTCGAGGTCATCCGGGAACCGCGCAACCTGGGGGCGCTCGCCCGCACCGTCGGGGTGCGGGCCGCCCGCACGCCGTACGTGGCGTTCAGCGACGACGACTCCTGGTGGGAGCCGGGCGCGCTGGGCCGCGCCGCCGACGCGTTCGACGCCTGCCCGCGGCTGGGGCTGATCGCGGCGCGGACCCTGGTGGGGCCCGAACGGGCCGACGACCCGATCAACAAGGCGATGGCCGACAGCCCGCTGCCCGGCGACGGGGACCTGCCGGGTCCGCCGGTGCTGGGGTTCCTGGCCTGCGCGTCGGTGCTGCGGCGGGAGGCGTTCCTGCAGGCCGGCGGGTTCGACCGGGTGCTGTTCTTCGTGGGGGAGGAACGGATGCTGGCGATGGATCTGGCCGCGCGCGGCTGGGCGCTGGCGTACGTGCCGGAGGTGGTGGCGGTGCACGAGCCGTCGGCGCACCGCCCGCCGTCCCGGCACCGGGTCCGCGCGGAGCTGCGCAACACGCTGCTGACCGCCTGGATGCGCCGGCCGGCGAGGGTGGCGCTGGAACGGACCGCACGGCTCGCGGGGGCCGCCGTGCGGGACCCCGACGCCCGCGCCGCCCTCGCCGGCGCGGCCCGCCGGCTGCCCGCCGCGCTGGCCGCCCGCCGGCCGCTGCCCGCCCCGGTGGAGGAACGGGTCCGGCTGCTGGAGTCCGCCTCATGAGCGGGCCGGAGACGAACGGGGGGCGGGTCTCGTGAGCGATCCCAGGATCAGCGTGGTGATCATCACCCGGGACCGGCGGCCGGAGCTGCTGCGGACCCTCGCCCACATGACCGCGCTGCCGGAACGTCCCGAGATCATCGTCGTGGACAACGGCTCCCGCGACGGCACCACCGCCGCGGTCCTCGACGCCCATCCGAAGGTCCACGTGATCCGCAGCCGCCGCAACTTCGGCGCGGTGGGCCGCAACCTGGCCGTCGAACGCGTCACCACCCCGTACGTGGCGTTCTGCGACGACGACACCTGGTGGGAGCCGGGCGCGCTGACCCGCGCCGCCGACCTGCTGGACGCCTGCCCCCGGCTGGCCTCGGTCACCGGGCGGATCCTGGTCGAGCCGGACGGCGTCGAGGACCCCATCACCCCCGAGCTGCGGCACTCCCCGGTGCCCGCCCCGGACTGGCTGCCGGGCCCCGCGCTGCTGAGCATCCTGGCGGGCGCGTCGATGCTGCGGGTGTCGGCGTTCCGCGAGGTCGGCGGGTTCTCCAGGCGGCTGTGGATCGGCGGGGAGGAGGAACTGCTCGGCATGGACCTGGCCGCCCGCGGCTGGTGGATGTGCTGGGCCGAGGACGTGGTCGTCCACCACCACGCCTCCACCGTCCGCGACCCCAGGCAGCGGCGCAAGCTCGGCATCCGCAACACCCTGTGGACCACCTGGCTGCGGCGGCCCGCCCGGTCGGCGCTGCGGCGCACCGTCACCCTGCTGCGGTCGGTGCCGCGCGACCGGGCCAGCGCCGAGGCGGTCGCCGCCGCGCTCGCCGGACTGCCGTGGGTGCTGCGGGAACGCCGGGTCGTGCCCGACCACGTCGAACAGGGCCTGCAACTGCTGGAGGCCCCGCAGTCCAGCTCCCCGGCCCGCCGTTACGTCGGCTGAGGCAGCACCCGGCGGGCGGCGTCCACGACCTCCTCGACGGTGATCCGCAGGAGTCTCGGATCGGGGACGGCGCCCCAGGCGTCGCCGGGGCGGCCTCCGGCGCCGTGCCACAGGACCGCATGCTGCGGTTCGCCCGGCGGAGGCCCCCACAGGGCGGGGGAGACCGGACCGTACAGGGTCACCGAGGGCCTGGCGTAGGCGAACCCCAGATGCGCCATGCCGGTGTCGTTGCTGACCACCAGCCGCGCCCGGGACACCAGCGCGGCCAGCTCGGCCAGCCCGGTCCGGCCCGCCAGCACCGCGTCCGCCGACAGGCCCGCCCGTTCGGCCACCTCATGGGCCAGCGGGCGTTCCCGCCCCGACCCGGTGACCACCACGCGTTCGCCCATGTCCGTGAGCGCACGGGCGACGGCCGCGTACCGGTCGGCGGGCCAGCGGCGGCTGCCGCCGGCCGCGCCCGGATGCACCACCACCGCCCCCTCGGCGGGAGCGGGCACGTCGGGCGGGTCCAGGAGAAGATCGCGGGGGTCGGCGGGGATGTCCCACCACTCCAGCAGCCGGCACCAGCGGGACACCTCGTGCTCGTCGTCGTCCCACCACGGGCCCTTCTCGTGCGGGGCCGCCTCGGAGGCGTACACCATCAGCGTCCGCGCCCCCGTGGCGGCCACCAGCTCGTGACTGGCCGGGCCGTTGCCGTGCAGGTCCACCCCGACGTCGGGCGGCGGGCCGGCCCACTCGATCGGGGCCAGCTCGCCGGTGGGCAGCAGCCGGTCGATCGCCCCGCACAGCCGCGCCAGCGGCGCCAGCGCCGACGGGGCCGCCAGCACCGTCTCGTGCTCGGGATGGGCGGCGCGCAGCGCCCGGTAGGCGGGCACCCCCGTGAGGAAGTCGCCCAGGCCGAGCGCCCGCAGCATCAGGACGGCGGGCCGGTTCACCAGGTTCTCCCGGTTCACCATGTCGCCTCGGTGAGCACCCGGTCCCAGTCGTCCAGGAACCGGGCCAGGCCGTACCGCTCCAGCGCCGCCTCCCGCGCCTTCTTGCCCATCTCGGCGGCCTCGGCCGGGTCGTTCATCAGCCGCCGCAGCGCCGCCGCCAGCACGTCCGGGTTCGTGGACAGCACCCCCGCGCCGGGCGGCACCGCCTCCACGACCTCCGTGGTCGCCAGCGCCACCACCGGCATGCTCAGGTGCATCGCCTCCAGCAGCGACAGCCCCAGCGACGTCCACCGCACCGGGTGCAGGTAGGCGCGGCGGCGGGCCAGCTCCTCGTGCATCCGGTGCTGCGGCAGGTCCTCGTACGCCTGCGCCGCCGGGATGTTCAGCCGCCCCGGCAGCTCGGTCACCCTCATCCCGAACACGTCCAGCGGGGTGCCGGCGGACACGAACGGCAGCAGGTCGGTGCCGACGTACCGGCCGCGCCGCAGCGGCTCGTTCACCACCACCGCCGCGTGCGCGATCTCCCCGGTCCAGCGGGGACCCGGGTCGACGACGCCGTGCTCGACCACCCGCGCCGGGGTCGTGCCGTTGTCCCAGAACAGCTTGTTGAAGTGGGTGACGTGCACCAGCAGCAGGTCGGGCCGGTCGGCCATCGGATGCCGGGTCAGCGGCACGTCCCCCCACGGCGCGTCGTGCTCCAGGTAGACCGCCGGGACGTCCCTGCCGGGCCGCCGCCCCAGATGGCGGCGGACCAGCTCCTCCTCGTGCGGGCGCTGCAGGACGACCACGTCCACCTCCTCGTCGCGGAGGCGGTCCAGCGGCACCTCCACGGCGGACGGAGGCCAGTCCCAGGTGCGGGCGCGCCCGCGCCCGTCAGGTCCCCGGTCGGGGGTCACCGGGATGAGGTAGGTGTGCGGGCCCTGCACGAACGCCGTCATGTAGGAGCCGTGCACATGCCACATCAAGATCCTCAACGAGGCTCACTCCCGTCTTCGCTGTAGGCGGCGAGCTTGTCCACCGCGTCCGCCACCTCCGCCGCGCCCACCCCCGCCAGGCAGGGATGGCCGGGCACCGGGCAGACGCGGGCCCGGGTGTCGCGGCAGGGCGCGAGCTGGTCGCCCAGCAGCACGTGCGGCACCCCGTACGGGGCCCACCGCACGGCCGGCACCACCGGCGAGAACAGCGACACCACCGGCGTGCGGACCGCCGCCGCCAGGTGGGCGGGACCGGTGTTGCCGACCACGACCGCGGAGGCCCCCGCCAGCACCGCGGCCAGTTCCGGCATCCCGGTCCGCCCGCCCAGGTCGATCCCGTGCCCCCCGGCGACGAACGCGGTCAGGTCCCGTTCCGAACGCCCCCCGGTGACCACCACCCGCCGGCCCCGGGCGGCCAGCTCGGCGACCGCCTCGGCGCACCGCTCGGGCGGCCACCGCCGGGCCGGGACCGCCGCGCCCGGATGCACCACCACGTACGGCCCGTCGCCGGTGAGCGCCGAGACGTCGGGCAGCGGGCCGCGCACCGCCAGCCGCCCGTCGTCCCCCGGCGGCAGCGGATATCCGGCGGCGGCGGCCAGCGACAGGGCGCGTTCGGGCTCGGGGATGTCGTCGTCGACCCGGTGCCGCACGTCCAGCAGGCTGCCGGGGTAGTCCACGCTGATCGCCGAGATCCGGCCGATCCCCGCCAGCCGCAGCACCAGCGCCGTCGGCAGCGGCGACTGGTGGAACGAGGTGAACACCACCGCGTCGTCGAACCGCCCGGCGGCCAGCCGCTCCACCAGGCCGTGCACCGCCTCGGGGCGGACGGGCGGCGGGTCGGCGAGCACCCACGGAGCCGACCACACCACCACCTCGTCCACCCCGGGCAGCATCCGGGCGGCGGCCTCCCCCAGCGGGCCGACCAGCATGGTCACATGCCCGCTGCGGGCGGCCACCGCCCGTACCGCCGGTCCGGCCAGCAACACGTCCCCTGCGCTGTCCAGGCGCACCACGAGCGCCCGGCCCCGCGGGCCCGCCCCTTCCTTCAGGCCCACAGGGACGCTCCAGGCGTGTCGCCGGCCGCGAACCGGACGGCGTCCATGAGGTTGTCCGCGACCCGGGCGCCGGTCAGCTCCTCGGTCCGGGTCTGCGGCGTCGGCACCAGCACCGACCGCGCCCCGGCGGCCCGGGCGGCGGCCACGTCGGCGCCGATGTCGCCGATCATCACGCACTCGTGCGGGCGCACCCGCAGCTCGGCGGCGGCCCGTTCCACCATCCCCGGCGCGGGCTTGCGGCAGCCGCAGCCGTCGCCGTCGCCGTGCGGGCAGATCTGCCAGGTGCCGAACGGCCCCAGCAGCTCGGCCACCCGCCGGTTGACCGCGTCGACCTGCTCGCGGGTCAGCAGCCCCCGGGCGATCCCCGACTGGTTGCTGACCACCCCGACGGCCAGGCCCCGGCGGCGCGCCAGCTCCACGGCCTGGCGCGCACCCGGCATGAGCTCGACCTTCTCCGGGTCGCCGTTGTAGGGCACGTCCCGCACCAGCGTGCCGTCCCGGTCGAACAGCACCGCCTTCGCCGGTCCCGGCCAGGGACGCGCGCCGCGCGCCCGCACGAGGCCGCGCAGCCAGTGCCACACGGCGGCCGGGGGGATCGCCGCGCTGGTCGCCGCCATCGCCGCGATCTCCCGCGCGGTGCGGGGACCGGGCGCGATCCGCGCGGCGGCGAACTCGCCGACCCCGGCCAGCGCTCCCGCGGCGGCCAGGGCGGCGGCGCGCCGCCTGCCGGCCGCGGCGAGGCCCGCGGCGGCCAGTCCCGCCGCGGTGATCGCCAGGTGCCCGCTGCGGCGGCCGGGCGTCTCACCGGCCCGCTCGTACCAGCCGGGGCCGTGCACCGCCCGCATCAGCGCGTCGTCGGCGTTGCCGGCCTGCTGGCGGACGCTGATCCACCAGGGCGCGGGCCGCACCGGGTGGACGGTGCGGCGCGTCCCGCGCGCCAGCGTCCACCCGTCGTCCTCCAGCCGCAGCGCCAGGTCGGCGTCCTCGCGGAACGCGCGCGGGAACCGCTCGTCGAAACCGCCGGACTCCACCAGCGCGGTCCGCCGGTACGCCATGTCGGCGGTGATCCACAGCGCCCCCGCCAGGCCCGCCGTGCCGCGTTCCCAGTCGGTGGGCCGCCGGCCTTGCGGCAGCGGAACCTCGATGCGCCCCTGCACGCCCGCCACCTGCGGCGGCCGGTCGGCCAGGTCGGCGGCGAGGCGTTCCGGCCAGTCGGCGGTCACCCGCACGTCGTCGTCCAGGAACGCCACCCAGGGCGTCGCGGTGCACCGCCAGCCGAGGTTGCGGGCGGCGGCGGGGCCGACCCCGCCGCTCGCCACCACCTCGGTGATCTTCGCCAGCCCGTCGGGCACCTCCAGCCGGGTCCCGCCCCGCGGTGCGGGCCGGTCGTCGACCAGCACCACCCGCTCGGGCCGCGGCCCCCGCGCCCCGGCCAGCGCGTCCAGGCACGCCGCCAGGCAGGGCCGCCCCAGCGTCGGGATGACCACCGAGTAGCTCATCGCCGCACCGTGAACGGGCCGATCGCCAGCATGTCGACCGGGGTCGAGCCGAAGCACTCCAGCGCGTCGCGGACGTCGTCGACCATCGGCCGCCCCGCGGTGTTGAGACTGGTGTTGACCAGCACCGGCAGGCCCGTGCGGCGTTCGAACGCCGTCAGCAGCCGCGCCACCAGCGGCTCGGCCGCCGGGTCGACGGTCTGCACCCGCGCGGTGCCGTCGACGTGCACCACCGCCGGGATGCGGTCCTGCCAGTGCGGCGCCACGTCGTGCACGAACAGCATGTACGGGCTGGGGATCGGGCCGCGTTCGAAGATCTCGGGGGCACGGTCCAGCAGCACCATCGGCGCCACCGGCCGGAACTGCTCACGGCCCTTGACGTCGTTGAGGCGCTCCAGGTTGACCCGCCGCCCCGGGTGCGCCAGCAGCGACCGGTGCCCCAGCGCGCGCGGCCCGTACTCGGCGCGGCCCTGCACCCAGGCCACGATGCCGTCGCCGGCCAGCACCTCGGCCGCCGCCTCCGCCACGTCGGCCGGGCGCTCGTAGGGCACCCGGGCGCGCCGCAGCGCCTCCTCGATCTGGTGCTCGTCGAAGCCCCGGCCCAGGTCGGCGCCGGTCATCGTCCACGGCGGCTCGCCGCCCGAGGCGGCCAGGTGCAGCGCCGCGCCCAGCGCGGTGCCCGCGTCACCGGCCGCCGGCTGCACCCACACCTTCTCGAACGGCCCCCGCTGGGCGAGGACCGTGTTGGCGACGCAGTTCAGCGCGGTGCCGCCGGCCATCGCCAGGGTGGTGTCCCCGGTCCGCTCGTGCAGCCAGGCCGCCAGGTCCAGCAGCACCTCCTCCAGCCGCCGCTGCACGCTGGCGGCCAGGTCGGCGTGCGCCTCGGTCCACTCCTCGCCGGGGTCGCGGGCCGGGGCCAGCTCGCCCCAGTCGATCCGTCCGGTGACGAAGCCGCCGTCGTCGGTGGCGCGGACCCTCTCGCGCAGCAGGTCCAGGTGGCGCGGCTTGCCGTAGGAGGCCAGCGCCATGACCTTGTACTCGTCGGAGGACCGCAGGAACCCCAGGTGGGCGGTCAGCTCCTCGTACATCAGGCCCAGCGAGTGCGGCAGCCGCTGGCTCGCCAGGGTCTCCAGCCTCCCGTCGCGGTAGCGGCCCGACAGGTGGGAGTGGGCCTCGCCGCGCCCGTCGCACACCAGCACGCTGCAGGACCGGTCGCCGACCGCCAGGCCCGCCGACGCGGCGTGCGCCACATGGTGCGGCAGGAACGTCACCTTCGCCGGATCCAGTCCGGGCAGGGCGTCGGCGAGGAACCCGGGGGCCTGCCGGGCGAACTCGGTGCGCAGATGATCCCAGGGGTCGTGCAGCCCCAGTTCCTCGATCGGGGGCACCAGCGCCGGGTCGTAGGAGAAGCCGACCAGGTCGACGTCCTCGGGCCGCAGCCCGGCCCGCTCCAGGCACCAGGCCGCCGACAGCGCCGGCTGCTCCCAGGCCGAGAAGGGCACCGGACGCTTGCCGTGCTTGCGGCGGCTGAAGCGTTCCTCCTCGGCCGCCGCCACGACCCGCCCGTCGATCACCAGCGCCGCCGCCGGATCGTGGAAGACGGCGTTGACGCCCAGGATCCGCATTCTGCCTCCCAGCGTGAATGCAACCTTTCGTGCCGCCTTGTCTCCGAACCGGAGCGACTCAAACACCGCACGCGACGCCACCGTCACAGCGCCCGTCCCGGGCACCGGAATCCGGTCCGTACGGATGGGGCGTTTCAGGCCGCTGTTTCGGGAGAGTCCTGTTGCGTGCGCCGCCAAGGCGCACCGGCCGCCACCGGCACCGGTGGCGAGGGGGCCGCAGCCCACGGGCTGACCGGCGGCCGGATGCCGGGCGCATCCGCGAAGCGAACCTCGCGAGGAGAAGCCTTTGATCATCCACATGGTTTCCGAACACGCCAGCCCGCTGGCGGTGCTGGGGGGTGCGGACGCCGGGGGACAGAACGTGCACGTGGCCGCCCTCGCCACGGCACTGGGGGCGCGCGGCCATCAGGTCACCGTGCACACCCGGCGCGACGCGCCCGACCTGCCCGCCCGGGTCCCGCTGGCCCCGGGCGTGGTCGTCGAGCACGTTCCGGCCGGCCCGCCCCGTCCCGTCCCCAAGGACGAGCTGCTGCCGTACATGCCGGAGTTCGCCGAGGAGCTGGGCCGCCGCTGGCTGGACGAACGACCCGACGTGGTGCACGCCCACTTCTGGATGAGCGGGTACGCGGCGCTGCTGGCGGCCCGGGACCTGGACGTCCCGGTGGCGCAGACGTTCCACGCGCTCGGCTCCGTCAAGCGCCGTCACCAGCGCGAGGCCGACACCAGCCCGCCCGAACGGCGCTGGCTGGAGCCCCGCGTCGCCCGGGAGGCCGACGCGGTCATCGCCACCTGTTCTTCTGAGGTCCAAGAACTATGCGCGTATAGAGTCCGCCCGGACTCTGCGGTGGTCATCCCCTGCGGCGTGGACCTGGACCTGTTCCGGCCGGACGGGCCCGTCGCGTTGCGCGGCGACCGGCCCCGGGTGCTCAGCATCGGCCGGATGGTGCCGCGCAAGGGCGTCGACACCGCCATCGAGGCGATCGCCGCGGTCCCCGACGCCGAGCTGGTCGTGGCCGGCGGGCCGGGGGCCGAGGAACTGGACGCAGACCCCGAGGCCCGGCGGCTGCGGGCGCTGGCCGACGAGCACGGCGTCGCCGACCGGGTGACGTTCCTGGGCCGGGTGCCGCACGACGAGGCCCCGGCCCTCATGCGCTCGGCGGACGCGGTGGTCAGCGTCCCCTGGTACGAGCCGTTCGGGATGGTGCCGGTCGAGGCGATGGCCTGCGGCACCCCGGTGGTCGCCTCGGCGGTCGGCGGGCACCTGGACACCGTGATCGACGGCGTCACCGGCCTGCACGTTCCGCCGCGCGACCCGGCGGCGCTGGCCGGGCGCCTCACCGAGCTGCTGGCGGACCGCCGCCGGCGGACCCGGCTGGGCCGGGCGGGCGCCCGCCGCGCCCGCGCCCTGTACTCGTGGGACCGGATCGCCGCCTCCACCGAGTCGGTGTACGAGCAACTGGCCGGGTACGGCCCGCGGGCCGCGATGGCCGGGCTGGTCGGGCTGGCCGGGGGCACGAAGGGAGCGAGGTCATGACCGAGGCGCATCTGACCCGGCTGGAGACCGCGCTGCGGCGGCTGCGCCGGCGCACCGCCCTGGTGGAGGACTGGGGCATGCGGCTGGCGGCCGTGCTGGACTCCGGCGGGCGCCTGCTGGCCTGCGGCAACGGCGGCAGCGCCGCGCAGGCCCAGCATCTGACCGCCGAGCTGGTGGGCCGGTTCGAGAGCGAGCGGCGGCCGCTGTCGGCGATCCCGCTGCACGGCGACACCTCCGCGCTCACCGCGATCGGCAACGACTACGGCGCCGACGAGGTGTTCGCCCGCCAGGTGCGCGCCCACGGCCGCCCCGGCGACGTGCTGATCTGCATGTCGACCAGCGGCACCAGCCGGAACGTGATCGCCGCCGCCCGCGCCGCGCAGGCGATCGGGATGCGGACCTGGGCGATGACCGGGCCCGCCCCCAACCCGCTGGCCGGGATCTGCGAGGAGGCGCTGGCGGTCGACGCCCCGGTCACCGCCACCGTGCAGGAGATCCACCTGGCCGTGGTGCACATGCTGTGCGCCGTGGTGGACCGGGTGATCTGCGAGGGCGATCGGCAGGCGGTGCGCACGTGAGGGCCGGGCCGCTGGTCGTCGTCGGCGACGCCCTGCTGGACGTGGACCTGACCGGCACCGTCGAGCGGGTGTCCCCGGACGCGCCGGTCCCGGTGGTCTCCGACGTGCGCGAGCACCGCCGCGCCGGGGGCGCCGGGCTGGCCGCCACGCTGGCCGCCCGGATGTCGGGCCGGGAGGTGGTGCTGGTCGCCCCACTCGGCGCGGACGAGTCCGGCAAGGCCCTGGCCGGGCTGCTGGAGGCCGAGGTCGGCCTGGTGCGGCTGCCGCTGGACGGGCGGACCGTGCGCAAGACCCGGATCCGCGCCGCCGGGCAGTCCCTGGTCCGCGTCGACCAGGGCGACGGGCGGATGGCCGACGGCGCCCCACTCGGCGATGGCGTCGCGGAGGCGCTGCGGGACGCCGCGGCCGTGCTGGTCGCCGACTACGGGCGGGGAACGACCGCGCACGAGGACGTCCGGCGGATCCTGGCCGGGCTGCCGAAGGACGTGCCGGTCGTGTGGGATCCGCATCCGCGGGGCGCGCCGCCGGTCCGCTCGGTCCGGCTGGCCACCCCGAACCGTTCCGAGGCGCGGGCGTTCGCCGGCACGCCGGAGCAGACCCGTGACCCGCTCGGGCAGGCCGCCCGGGACGCCGCCGCGCTGGTGGCCCGGTGGGGCGTCGCCGGGGTCGCGGTGACGCTGGGGGAGCGGGGCGCGCTGCTGTCGGTCGGCGACGACGTGCCCTACGTGGCGACCGCGCCGCAGGTCACCGGGCCGATCGACCCGTGCGGTGCGGGGGACTGCTTCTCGGCCGCCACGGCGCTGGCGCTCGCGGACGGGGCGCTGCCCAGCGAGGCCGTCACCGACGCCGTCCGCCGCGCCGCCGAGTTCGTCGCCTCCGGGACCGTCCCGCAGGCCCGGCCCGACCAGGCCGTCGCCGCCGGCGACCCGTGGGAGCTGATCGAACGGGTCCGCGCCCGGGGCGGCACCGTGGTCGCCACCGGCGGCTGCTTCGACCTGCTGCACCCCGGCCACGTCAGCCTGCTGCGCCAGGCGCGGGCGCTGGGCGACCTGCTGGTGGTGTGCCTGAACTCCGACGCCTCGGTGCGCGCCCTCAAGGGCCCGGACCGGCCGGTGATGCCCGAGCAGGACCGCGCCCGGGTGCTCGGCGCGCTCGACTGCGTCGACGCCGTGCTGATCTTCGCCGAGCGCACCCCGGAACGGCTGCTGGAGCGGCTGCGGCCGGACCTGTGGGTCAAGGGCGCCGACTACGCGTCCGCCGAACTGCCCGAGGCCCGGATCGTCCGCCGCCACGGGGGCCAGGTGGTGCTGCTGCCGTACCTGGAGGGCCGGTCCACCAGCCGCCTGGTCGAACGGGTCCGCGCCCACGCGGGACACGCACGAGACGAAGGAGCGGCATGAGCGCCGTTCTCGCCGGGGGGTGCGGGGGGTCGTCCCCGCACAGGGAGGAGACCGCATGACGGGCAACGCATCACGGCGCCGCATCCGCCGCGCCGTGGTCACCGGGGGAGCCGGGTTCCTCGGCTCGCACCTGTGCGAACGGCTGCTGGACCGCGGCGTCAGCGTCGTCTGCATGGACAACTTCCTGACCGGGACGCCGCGGAACGTGGCGCACCTGATGGGCAGGCCCGGGTTCCGGGTCGTGGAGTGCGACCTGACCGGGTTCGTGCACGTGCCCGGCGACGTGGACCTGGTGCTGCACTTCGCGTCGGCGGCCTCGCCGATCGACTACCTCAAGCTCCCGGTCGAGACGCTCAAGGTCGGCGGGCTCGGCACGCTGCACGCCCTCGGCCTGGCCCGCGAGAAGGGCGCCCGGTTCGTCCTGGCCTCCACCAGCGAGGTGTACGGCGACCCGCTGCAGCACCCGCAGCGCGAGGACTACTGGGGCAACGTCAACCCGGTGGGGCCGCGCAGCGTCTACGACGAGGCCAAACGGTACGCCGAGGCGCTGACCACCGCGTACCGCAACAGCCGGGGCGTCGACACCGGCATCGTGCGGATCTTCAACACCTACGGCCCGCGGATGCGCCCGCACGACGGCCGGGCCATCCCCACCTTCATCCGGCAGGCGCTGGCGGGCGAGCCGCTGACCGTCGCCGGGGACGGCTCGCAGACCCGGTCGATCTGCTACGTCGACGACACGGTGGCCGGCGTGCTGGCACTGGCCTGCAGCGACCTGGCCGGGCCGGTCAACATCGGCAACGCCGAGGAGACCTCGGTGCTGGCGCTCGCCGAGACCATCCGCGAGCTGGCCGGGTCCGACTCGCCGATCGAGTTCGTCGAGCGGCCCACCGACGACCCGTCGGTGCGCTGCCCCGACACCACGCTGGCCCGGGAACGGCTCGGCTGGGAGCCCCGGGTGCCCAACACCGAGGGGCTGCGCCGCACCATCGCCTGGTTCGCCGCCGAGCTCGGCGTGACCGGCGACCGCACCCGGGCCGCCGCCGGCGGCTGACCGGCCCCCGGCCGGTCCCGGCCCGCCTCAGCGTCCGGCGTACCGGGACATGAAGGCGGTGAACTCCTCCAGCGACATCTTCCCGTCGCGGCTGCCGTCGGCCTCCACCATCACCTCGACCGCGCGGACGTGGTCGATCTCCTGCCCGAGCGCCCTCATCAGGCTCTTCAGCTCGTCCACGGAGATGAACCCGTCCCCGTCGAGGTCGACCATCCGGAACGTCGCCGCGTACTCGTTCACCGGTTCGTTCGCATCGCTCACGGCGGGCACGCTAGCAGGCCCGCCGGAACGCTCAGTCCTCGACGCAGCCGGCGGCGAACGCCCGCAGCCCCGGCAGGTCCAGCACCGTGACCTTGCGGTAGGCGGTCTGCACCAGGCCGCGGTCGCGCAGCTCGCCGAAGCCGCGGGCGGCGGTCTCCCGGGAGGCGTCCACCCAGCTGCCCAGGTCGGCCTGCGACAGCGGCGGCAGGATCGGGATCCGGCCGTCCGGCCCCGGCTCGGTGTACCGCAGCGACACCTCGGCCAGGTGCACCAGCAGGTGCGCCAGCCGGCAGGTGCCGTCGGCGCTGGCCTTGACCCGCAGCCGGTTGCCCAGCTCGCCCATGCGGTCCACGATGGTCGCCATCAGCGGCCACCAGCTGCGCGGATGCTGGTCCAGGAACGCCTTGAACCGGCCCGCCGGCACGCTGAGGGCGCGGACCGGCGCCAGCGCCTGCACGGTCGCGGTGCGGGGCCGGTCGAACATCGCCGAGATCTCGCCCACCATGTCGCCGGGCCCCCGCACGGCCAGCACCACCTCACGGCCGGAGTCGGTGGGGGAGACGACCTTGGCCCAGCCGTCCAGGATGACGAGCATGTGCGCGGAGACGTCCCCCTCGAAGGTGAGCGGCTCACCGCCGGGACGGAAGGTCCGCACGCGGCCCGCCCGGCTCAGCGCCTCCCGCTCGGCGGGGGTGAGCTCCTCCCAGAAGGGGCGGTTCACCGGAACCCGTTCCATGGGTCCTTCGCGCACGGACGCCTCCGCTCTGTCGTGCCCCCCGTCGGGAGGCGGACGGACCGTGAAAGCAATTGACCCATCTCCCGCTCTGTGTGACAAGCGTTGTCAGCCGCGTTCGTGACGCTACCGTGGGCATGCCGTGACCATGAAGGTGATCGTCCTGTCCGACACGCACGCGCCACGGCGCTGGCGCGGCTGCCCGCCCGCCGTGGCCGAGCACCTGCGCGACGCCGACCTGATCCTGCACGCGGGCGACGTGTGCACCGCCGACGTGCTGACGGAGCTGTCGCGGTACGCGCCGGTCCGCGCGGTGCTGGGCAACAACGACGGGCCCGACGTGGCGGCCTGGGGCGCCCCGGAGACCCTGGAGCTGGACCTGGCCGGGCTGCGGGTGGCGATGATCCACGACAGCGGCCCCGCCAAGGGCCGGCTGAACCGGATGCGCCGCCGCTTCCCCGACGCCGACCTGGTGGTGTTCGGCCACTCGCACATCCCGCTGGACGAGTCCGGCGGCGGGCTGCGGATCTTCAACCCCGGCTCGCCCACCGACCGGCGCCGTCAGCCGCACGGCACGATCGGGGTGCTGCACATCGCGGACGGGACGCTGACCCGGGCGGAGATCCTCCCGGTCACATGAGGTTCCCGGCCGGACTGGGAATCGCGACAATGCCGCCTGCGGAGCCGGGACGGGAGTGACGTACGGGGCTATCGTCCCCCCATGCGACGGATGGTCACTTCTGTGATGGTGTGCGGACTGCTGGTCGCCGGATGCGGCGGCGAGTCCGGCGGCGGCGACGCCGCCCCGAGTCCCACGGCCCCGGGACCCGCGACGAGCGCCCCCGCCGCGGGCGGCTCCGGCGGCACCGGAGGCTCGGGCGGCTCGGGCGGCGGCGGGACCGGGAGCCTGCCGCCCAACGAGCGGCTGGCGTACATGACCAAGCTGGTCGAGATCAACCCCGCCCTCGCCGAGAACGAGGGCGAGGCGATCCGCAACGGCCAGGCCACCTGCCGGGACATCGCCAAGGGCGCGACCCCGCAGCAGCTCGTGGAGAACGTGCGCAGCCGCTTCGGTGAGAACCTCGCCCCGGCGCAGGCCGACCAGGTGCTCGGGGTGGTCCGGCAGTACCTGTGCAAGTCCTGACCGGCCGGAGGACGCCGGGCGCGGGCGGACGTGGCGGAGGCGTACGGGAATCGAACCCGCCGACCCGAGATGCTCGGGTCCGCCGGCTTTGAAGGCCGGGGAGCCCACCAGGCGCTCGCACGCCTCCACCGCCGACCCTACGCGATCGCGGCGCCGCTCCTGCTCAGGACCGGTACAGCTGCTCGATGACGTCGGCGTACTTGGCGTGCACGACCCGCCGCTTCAGCTTGAGGGTCGGGGTCAGCTCCTCGCTCTCGGCGGTCCACTCGGTCGGCAGCAGCCGCCACTTCTTGACCTGCTGGACCCGTGCCAGCCGGGCGTTGGCGTCCTCCACCGCCCTGCCCACCTCGGCCAGCACCACCGGGTGCTCGGCCAGCGCGGCCAGGTCGGTGGTGTCGATCCCGGCCGCGGCGGCCCACACCGGCGCGACCTCGCCGTCCAGGGTGATCAGCGCGACCACGTAGGGGCGGCGGTCGCCGTAGGCCAGCGCCTGCCCGACCAGCGGGTGCTCCTTGAGCAGGTTCTCGATCAGCGACGGGGCGATGTTCTCCCCGCCCGCGGTGATCAGCAGCTCCTTCTTGCGGTCCACCACCTTGAGGAACCCGTCGGCGTCCAGCTCGCCCACGTCGCCGGTGTGCACCCAGCCGTCGGAGTCCTTCAGCTCGGCGGTGGCGTCGGGGCGGTTCAGGTAGCCGGGGGTGCAGGTGGTGCCGCGGATCAGGATCTCGCCGTCCTCGGCCAGCCTCAGCTCCACGCCCGGGAACGGCCGGCCCACCGTGCCGAGCCGGAACGCCTCGTCGGTGTTGGCGGTGACCGCGCCGGTGGTCTCGGTCATCCCGTACACGTCCATGATCCGGATGCCCAGGCCGGCGAAGAACCGGGCCACTTCGATCGGCAGCGGGGCGGCGGCGCTGAGCGCCTGCTCCACCCGGTCCAGCCCGAGCAGGGCGCGCATCGGCCGCAGCACCGCCGCGTCGGCCCGGTCGAAGGCCGCCTGCACCTCGGGGGTGACGGTGTTGCCGTACTCCCGGCCCCGCACGTACGCGCGGCCGGCCTCCATCGCGGCGGCCACGGCGGCCTTCTTGGCCTCGTCGGTCTCGGCGCCGAGCACCGCCTGGACGCCCGCCATGATCTTCTCCCAGACCCGCGGCACGCCGAAGAACGAGTGCGGCCGCACCTGTCCCAGCACCGAGGTCAGCTGGGCCGGGTCGGGGCAGAAGTGGATGTGCGCGGCCCGGACCACCGGCAGGTACATGCTCAGCACCCGGTCGGCGATGTGCGCGAACGGCAGGTAGGAGATGGCGGTGTTGTGCGGCGGCAGCTCCGAGACCGCCTCGGACACCGCGGCCTCGTACAGCGCCATCCGGTGGGTGATCAGCACGCCCTTGGGGTTGCCGGTGGTGCCGGAGGTGTACAGCACGCACAGGGTGTCCTCGGGCGTGATCGCCTGCCAGCGCCGGTCGATGGCGGCCGCGTCGGCGGCCAGCCGCTCGCGGCCCAGCGCCATGAAGTCGTCCCAGGTGATGAACCTGTCGCCGGCGGGGCAGGCGGCGGCGTCCACGACGATCACCTTGCGCAGCGCGGGCAGCCGGTCCAGCACCGGCGTCCACCGGTCGAGCTGGTCCCGCCCGTCCAGCACCGCGTACGCGGCCGAGCAGTTGCCCGCCACGAACGCGACCTGGTCGGGGGCCAGGGTGGCGTAGACGGTGGTGGGCGTCCCGCCGGCGTGCACGGCGCCGAAGTCGGCCAGCACGTGCTCGGACCGGTTGGGCATCATCAGCGCCACGACCTCGCCGGGCTCCAGGCCGAGCGCGACGAACCCGGCCGCGGCCTCCAGCGCCCTGCGCCGGGTCTGGCCCCAGGTGAGGGTGATCCACTCGCCGTCCGCCCCCCGGTCGGAGTAGGCGGGCAGATCCGGATGCCGTTCGGCCGTGTCGCGCAGCCGGGTGCACAGCGTCATGCCGTCGATGGCCCGCTCGAACTCGGCTCTCCGCTCGAGGATCTCCGCCTGCATGGGCGCCCCTTCGATGTCAGTGACTACTTGCGGCGGGGGTATCGCACCACACCGAACGTCGTTCGGACAACCCTTGTGATCCACCCTTGATCTGGCCGTGTGCGGCTGCACAGGCCCGGACCCCGGGGCGGACGCGGGCTGGCGCCGCACGTTGCCCGGTGGCGGGCCCGGTGCGATAGTGGCCGGGTGACGTCCGTACGGCTGACCGGCTACGCCCACGGCGGAGGGTGCGCCTGCAAGATCCCCCCGGGTGAGCTGGAGGCCATGGTCGCCGGGCTGGGCGCCGTCCCCGGCGCCGCGGACGGGCTGCTGATCGGGCTGGACGACGGCGACGACGCGGCGGTGCTGTCCATCGACGGCGACCGGGCGGTGGTGTCCACCGTCGACTTCTTCACCCCCGTGGTCGACGACCCCTACGACTGGGGCCGGATCGCCGCAGCCAACGCCCTGTCGGACGTCTACGCGGTCGGCGGGCGCCCGCTGATGGCGGTCAACCTGCTGGGCTGGCCGCGCGACACGCTGCCGATGGAACTGGCCCGCGAGGTGCTGCGCGGCGGCCACGACGTCGCCGCCCGGGCCGGCTGCCACGTGACCGGCGGGCACAGCATCGACGACCCCGAGCCCAAGTACGGGATGGCGGTGACCGGCCTGGCCGACCCCGGCCGGCTGCTGCGGCTGGACGCCGCCCGCCCCGGCCTGCCGCTGTCGCTGAGCAAGCCGCTGGGCATCGGGGTGCTCAACACCCGGCACAAGGCCACCGGGGAGCCGTTCCCCCAGGCCGTCGCCGCGATGACCACCCTGAACGAGGACGCCGCCCGGCTCGCCCTGGAGGCCGGGGCGCGGGCCGCCACCGACGTGACCGGTTTCGGCCTGCTCGGCCACCTGTACAAGATGGCCCGTGCCAGCGGGGTCACCGCCGTGGTGAACGCCGCCGCCGTGCCCTACCTGGAGGGCGCGCGCGAGGCGGTCCGCGACGGGTTCGTCTCCGGCGGCACCCGCCGCAACCTGTCCTGGGTGGCCCCGCACACCGACTTCGGCCGGATCGCCGAGCCCGAACGGCTGCTGCTGGCCGACGCCCAGACCTCCGGCGGGCTGCTGGTGGCCGGGGAGGTCCCCGGCGCGGCGGTCATCGGCGAGCTGGTCGAACGCGCCCCCGACGGCCCCGTCATCGTCGTCCGCTGACCGGCGGGCCCGCCGGTTGCCGCCGGTCACCCTGGGTAGGCACCGTCTGCGGACGCGACGGAAGGGGGACCGTCATGGCCATCGGGGGCATTCTCACCGCGATCGTCTTCGGCGCGATCATCGGGGCGCTGGGCCGGCTGGTGGTGCCGGGCAAGCAGCACATGTCGATCTGGCTGACCATCCTGGTCGGCATCGTCGCCGCCATCGTCGGGACCTGGCTGGGGCAGGTGGTGTTCGGCTGGGGCCAGGCCTTCAGCTTCCCGGTGGCGCTGCTGCAGATCCTGCTCGCCGCCATCGGCGTGTTCGCGGTCACCTCGCTGTGGCCGCACCGCGGCGTCTAGCCGCCGGAGCGCCCCGTCACCCAGACCCGGCCGCGCTCGTCCACGCGGCCGGTCGCGCCGGTCAGGCAGTGGCCCGGATACCGTGACAGGTACGTCTCGACGAACCGGCCGTCCTCGCGCCACAGCGTGGACAGCGCCCCGGGCGGCAGCGGCAGCCGGACGGCCAGCGCCCCCGGCTCGCCCGGCGGCACCGGCTCTCCCGCCGGGTCCAGCACCCGCAGGTCGAACCCTGGCGCCGGCAGCCCGGCCGAACCCGCCGGGACCGGCGGGGGCTCCAGCCCGTACGGCACGCAGGCGAGCGGACGGCCGTACTCCGGCTCCGCCCACGCCCCGGCCACCGGGCGGCCCAGCACCCGCGCGGCCCAGCGGGCGATCTCCCCGCCCGGCGCTCCCCCCGGCAGGAACAGCGCCTCCAGCGGCGTCAGGTCGCAGCCGGCGGGCGGTGCCCCGTCCGGGCCGGCCGCCCTGAGGGCCGCCAGTTCCGCCCGGGTGATCAGCATCCCCTTCACCCGGTGCCGGGCGATCGCCCGCCAGGGGGCGGCGCCCGCCGGGCACAGCACGATCGTGCACCCGGTCAGCAGCGGCGCGTACACCGCGCACGACAGCGCCGCCGCGGGCGGCACCGCCGTGGTCGCCCCGATCGCCTCGCCGGGCCCGATCCCGTACAGGTTCTCCAGCGACCAGCGCAGCGCCACCGAGAATCCGCCGTTGTCGCGCACCACGCCCTTGAGCGGCCCCGTACCGCCGGGGGCGAACACGATGTGCAGCGGGTCGGTGGCGGCCACCGGCGTGCATCCGGCCGGGCGCGCCGACGCCATCGCCTCGTCCCAGTCCACGTCGCGCGGCGGCATCGGCCCCGCCCCGCCGCCCGGCCGCCGCCACAGCACGCAGTGCGCCACCCGATGCGCCGCCAGCCGCAGCGCCGCCGCCACCGCCGGCTTGCCGGCCCCGGTCCCGTCCGCGGCGGCCACCACCGCCTTCGGCCCGGTCGCGTCGATCATCGCGGTCAGCTCCTCGGGCGCCGGGCCGGCGCCCGCCGGGACCACGTGGACCGCCCCCAGCCGGGCGCACGCCAGCATCGCGACGACGGCGTGCGCCCCCGGCGGCAGGTGGACCAGCACCCGGTCCCCGCGCGCCACCCCCAGCCCGGCCAGCACCCCCGCGAACCGCGCCGTCAGCGCGGTCAGCTCCGCGTACGTGTAGGTCCGCGCGTCCTCCGCCGTTCCCGCGACGACCAGCGCCGGCAGGTCGCCGCGACCCTCCTCCACATGCCGGTCCAGCGCGTTGTCGCAGGTGTTCAGCTCACCCCCGGTGAACCACCGGTAGAACGGCGGAGCCCCGTCGTCCAGCACCCGGTCCGGCGGCGCCAGCCAGCGCACGTCCCGGGCCGCCAGCCCCCAGAACCGGGTGGGATCGGAGATGCTGTGCTGGTAGACGGCCGCGTAGGCGCCCATGCGGTCCTCCGGGGGGCGGGGTGCTGCGACTGGCGCATCCATGGGGACGTGCCCCCCATGGGGCATTCCCGGGGGCGCGTCCGTCAAGGGCCGCGACCGTACCCGGCCGTCAGGAGATCCCGTGGTGTTCCCCGCCGCGGTGCCGCACGCCGTGCAGCGCGGCCACCGCCGCCGCCAGCCCCGCGCCCACCGCGGCGATCACGAAGCACAGCACGTACCCCCGCAGCTCGGGGGCGATCGCGCCGGGAGGGGTGCAGGCGGCGATCACCGAGGCGGTGGCGGCCCCGCCGACGCTGCCGCCCGCCACCCGCACCAGCGAGTTGATCCCGCTGGCGATGCCGCTCTGGTGCATCGGCACGTGCTGCACCGCCAGCGTGCCCATCGCCGCGTACGCCGTGCCCAGGCCGAGGCCCTGGATCGCGCCGAACATCATGATGTCGACCGGGCCGTCGTTCCACAGCGCCAGCCATCCGAAGCTCAGCGCGGTGAACGCCGCCCCGCCCGCCAGCGCGAACGCCGAGCCGAGCCACAGCACCAGCCGCCCGGCCAGCATCGAGGCCGCCAGCATCGTCACCGTGCTGGGCAGCGACAGCAGCCCCACGTCCAGCACCGAGCCGCCCATTCCGTACCCGGTGGCCTCGGGGGTCTGGATGAACTGCGCCGACAGCGTGAACCCGGCGAACATCGCGAAGCCCAGCAGCAGCGCCGTCAGGTTCGCCGCCAGCGACTGCGCGCCCGCCAGGAGCCGGACGTCGACCAGCGGCGCGCGGACCCGCAGCTCCACCAGCGTCCAGACCGCGCATCCGGCCGCCGCGGCGGCGAACAGGCCCAGCACCCCGGGCGAGGCCCAGCCCCAGGAGTTGCCCTGGCTGATCCCCAGCAGCAGGCACACCAGCCAGCCGCCGAGCAGCACCGCGCCCGGCACGTCCGGCCGCCCGCCCACCCGGGCGCCCACGTCCCGGGCGCACGCCGCCACCAGCGCCAGCACCGCCGCGGACAGCGCCACGTTGATCCAGAACACCGGCCGGTGGCTGTCGGTGCGGGCCGCCACCAGCCCGGTCACGATCATCCCGAGGGTCCCGCCGATGCCCATGGTGGCGCTGATGAAGCCGATCGCGGTGGCCACCCGGTGGCGCGGGAAGGTGTCCCGGATCAGCGCGATGGCCAGCGGGATCAGCGCCATCGAGGTGCCCTGCAGGGCGCGCCCGGCGATCAGCGGGCCGAGCGAGCCGGACAGCGCGCACACCGCCGACCCGGCCAGCTGCAGCCCCAGCGCCACCATGATCATCGGCTTCTTGCCGTACAGGTCGCCGAACCGGCTCAGCAGCGGGGTGGTGATCGCACCGGCCAGCAGCGACACGGTGAACACCCAGGTGACCGCGGTGACCGAGGCGTCGAAGGCGGCCATCAGCCGGGGCAGCAGCGGCAGCACCAGGGTCTGCTGCACCGACACCACCAGGCCGGCCGCCGACAGCGCCGCCAGCTGGGCGGCCATGCCGCGGCCGGTGCCGGTCCGTCCCCCGGCGACGTCGGACACCGCGGGAACGGTGGCGGCCATCGGCATCCTCCCTGGTCGATCGCCGCAGCAGCATACAATTCGCTTAACTTGGGTAACGACCCCCATCCCGGCATGCGGGACGGCAGGGCACGCGGCGGGGCAGGACGGACCGCCACCTGCACCGATCCGCGCCGTGTGCTTTGAAAGGCCCGGCAAGGTCCATAAAGTTACGTCGCGTGGACTCCAGGCGACAGGTGCCTCGTACCGACGCCGTGCTGGCCGACCCGCGCCTGGTGGAGGCCGCCGAGCGGCTCGGGCGCGCCCTGGTGAAGGCGGCCGTCGCGCGGGCGCAGCAGCGGGCCCGCGACGGCGAGATCCCGCCCGCGGCGGTCGCCGACGCGGCCGCCGCCGACCTGCCCGAGCACGCCACCACGCTGCGCCCGGTGGTGAACGCGACCGGGGTGCTGCTGCACACCAACCTGGGCCGCGCCCCGCTGTCGCCCGCCGCCCGCGACGCGGTCGCCGCCGCCGCCGGATGCACCGACGTGGAGTACGACCTGGCCACCGGCCGGCGCGGGGTCCGCGGCCGGGGGACGCTGGAGGCGCTGCGCGAGGCCTGCCCGGCGGCCGAGGCCGCCGTAGTGGTCAACAACAACGCCGCCGCGCTGGCGCTGGCCGCCACCGCGCTGGCGGCCGGACGCGAGATCGTGCTCAGCCGCGGCGAGATGGTGGAGATCGGCGACGGCTTCCGCATCCCCGAGCTGCTGGCCGCGACCGGCGCGCGGCTGCGCGAGGTCGGCACCACCAACCGCACCACCGCCGCCGACTACGCCGCCGCGCTCGGCCCCGACACCGGGTTCGTCCTGAAGATCCACCCGTCCAACTTCCGCATCGAGGGGTTCACCGCCGAGGCGTCGGTCGCCGAGCTGGCCGCCCTGCCCGCGCCCGTCGTGGTGGACATCGGCTCCGGCCTGCTGGCGCCCGAGCCGCTGCTGCCGCGCGAGCCGGACGCCGCGACCGTGCTGGCCGCCGGCGCCGACCTGGTCACCGCCAGCGGCGACAAGCTGCTCGGCGGCCCCCAGGCGGGCCTGGTCCTCGGCCGCGCCGAGACGGTGGCCCGGCTGCGGCGGCACCCGCTGTACCGGGCGCTGCGCGTCGACAAGCTCACCCTCGCCGCCCTGGAGGCCACGCTGCGCGGCCCGCGGCCGCCCGTCGCCCGGGCGCTGCGCGCCGACGCCGCCGAACTGCGCCGCCGGGCCGAACTGCTGGCCAAGGAGCTGTCCGCGCAGGGCGTGGCCGCCGACGCCGTCGACAGCGAGGCCACCGTCGGCGGCGGGGGAGCGCCCGGCGTCACCCTGCCCAGCGCCGCCGTCGCCCTGCCCGGCGGCTACGCCGGGCCGCTGCGGGAACGCGGCGTCGTCGGCCGCGTCGAGCACGGCAGGCTGCTGCTGGACCTGCGCGCCGTGCCGCCGGACGAGGACGCGCCGCTGGCCCGCGTCGTCGCGGCCGTCGCCCGCGGGGAGTCCTGATGCAGGTCGTCGCCACCGCGGGGCACGTCGACCACGGCAAGTCCGCGCTGGTCCGGGCGCTCACCGGGATGGAGCCCGACCGGCTGGAGGAGGAACGCCGCCGCGGCCTGACCATCGACCTCGGGTTCGCCTGGACCACCCTGCCCTCGGGCGGCCGGATGGCGTTCGTGGACGTCCCCGGGCACGAACGGTTCGTCACCACCATGCTCGCCGGGGTCGGCCCGGTGCCCGCCGCGATGATGGTGGTCGCCGCCGACGAGGGCTGGATGCCGCAGTCCGAGGAGCACCTGGCCGCGCTCGACGCCCTCGGCGTCCGCTACGGGCTGCTGGTGATCAGCCGTTCCGACCTGGCCGACCCCACCCCGGCGCTGCGGCAGGCCCGCGCCCGCCTCGACGGCACCGGCCTGCGCGGCGTGGAGTCCGTCGCGGTCAGCTCCGTCACCGGCGCCGGCCTGGCCGACCTGACCGCCGCGCTGGACCGGCTGGCGGCCCGGCTGCCGGTCCCCGCCCCGGACGCTCCGGTCCGGCTGTGGGTGGACCGCGTGTTCACCGTCAAGGGCAGCGGCACCGTCGTCACCGGCACCCTCGCCGCCGGCACGATCTCGGTCGGCGACGAACTGGTGCTCACCCCGTCCGGCCGCCGGGTGCGGGTCCGCGCGCTGGAGTCGATGAAGGAGCCCGCCGACACGGTCCGCGGGGTGTCCCGCGTCGCGGTCAACCTCCGCGGCGTCGACCACGACCAGGTGCGGCGCGGCATGGCGCTGGTCGCCCCCGACCGGTGGACCATGACCACCTGCGTCGACGTGCGGATCGGCTACGCCGAGGCGTCCGGGCGGCTGCCCCGCCAGATGATCCTGCACATCGGCTCGGCCGCCGTCCCGGTGCGGCTGCGCCCGCTCGGCCCCGACACCGCCCGGCTCACCCTCAACGCCCGGATCCCGCTGCACGTCGGCGACCGGGCCCTGCTGCGCGACCCGGGCCGCCGCGCCGTCGCCGGGGTCCGGATCCTGGACGTGCGGCCGCCCGCCCTGGTGCGGCGCGGCGCGGGGGCGCAGCGCGCCCGGGAGCTGGCGGCCTGGCCCGACCGGCCCGGCGGCGACGTGCTGCTGCGCCGGCACGGGGTGCTGCGCGAGCAGGAGCTGGCGCTCATGGGCTGCACGCCGCCCCCCGGCGCGGTCCGGCTCGAGCCCGACTGGCTGGCCGACCCCGACCACTGGGAACGGCTGCACCGCAGGCTCGCCGAGGAGGTCGACCGGCAGGCCGCCGAGCAGCCGCTGGCCCCCGGGATCACCCTGGAGGCCGCCCGGCTGCGGCTGGGCCTGCCGTCCCGGCGGCTGGTGGCCGAGCTGGTCCGCCCGCCGCTGCGGCTGGCCGGCGGCCGGGTGCACGGCCCGCGCACCGGGCCGCCGCCCCAGGTCACCGAGGCGGTGGAGCGGCTGCGCGCCGAGGTCGCCGCCGCCCCGTTCCACGCCCCCGACGCCGGCCGGCTGGCCGAGCTGGGGCTGACCGGCCGCACCCTGGCCGCCGCGGTGGCGGCCGGGGCGGTGCTGCGGCTGGCCGACGGGGTGGTGCTGCCGGCCGGCTCCGACGAGCAGGCCGTCCGGGTGCTGGCCGCGCTGCCCCAGCCGTTCACCGCCGCCCAGGCCAAGCAGGCGCTCGGCACCAGCCGCCGGGTGGCGATCCCGCTGCTGGAGCATCTGGACCGGCGCGGCCTGACCGAGCGCGACGGCGACCACCGGCGGGTGCGCGCCCGCTGAAGATCGCGGAAAACCGGTTGCCGCGAATGCGGCGTTTCTGGCCTCATGGAACCCGTTCACGAGAACCGGCATCCATATTCGGAGAGGAGCTGAGATGCCGTACACGACCCTGCGGGGCGGCCACGTTCCGATCCGCATGTGGACCGACCCGGCCGAGGTGGAACCGGCCGCCCTCGACCAGCTGCGCAACGTGGCCGAGCTGCCGTGGGTGCACGGCGTCGCGGTGATGCCCGACGTGCACTACGGCAAGGGCGCCACCGTCGGCTCGGTGATCGCGATGCGCGACGCGGTGTCCCCGGCCGCCGTGGGCGTGGACATCGGCTGCGGCATGACCGCCGTCCGCTCCAGCCTCACCGTCGAGGACCTGCCCGACGACCTGTCCCGGCTGCGGTCCGGCCTGGAGAAGGCGATCCCGGTCGGCCACCACGCGCACAAGACCCCGGTCGACCCGTCGGCGGTGCCCGGGCTGCGCGAACGCGGCTGGTACGAGTTCTGGAAGCGGTTCGACGAGCTGATCCCCTCGGTCCGCGACCGGTTCGGCCGGGCCCGCGCCCAGATGGGCACCCTCGGCGGCGGCAACCACTTCCTGGAGGTGTGCGCCGACGACGACGGGGCGATCTGGATCGTGCTGCACTCCGGCTCCCGCAACATCGGCAAGGAACTGGCCGAGCGGCACATCGAGGCGGCCCGCCGGCTGCCGCACAACCAGGACCTGCCCGACAAGGACCTGGCGGTGTTCCTCGGCGGCACCCGCAAGATGGACGAGTACCGCCGGGACCTGTTCTGGGCGCAGGAGTACGCGCGGCGCAACCGGGCCCTGATGATGGCGCTCGCCCAGAACGCGGTGACGCGGTTCTTCAGCGGCCGCAGGATCGAGTGGACCGAGCACATCTCCTGCCACCACAACTACGTGGCCGAGGAGGAGTACGACGGCGTCGAGCTGCTGGTCACCCGCAAGGGCGCGATCCGGGCGGGGGCCGGCGACCTGGGCATCATCCCCGGCTCCATGGCCACCGGCACCTACATCGTGCGCGGCCTGGGCAACCCGCAGGCGTTCAACTCCGCCTCGCACGGCGCCGGCCGCCGGATGAGCCGCAACAAGGCCCGCAAGACCTTCACCGTCGAGGACCTGCAGGCCCAGACGCAGGGCGTGGAGTGCCGCAAGGACGCCGGGGTGCTCGACGAGATCCCCGCCGCCTACAAGGACCTGGAGTCGGTGATCGCCGCCCAGTCCGACCTGGTCCGCGTCGAGGCGCACCTGCGCCAGCTCGTCTGCGTCAAGGGCTGAGGATGGCGACGGCGACCGCACGGCAACGGCCCGCCACCGCGCGGGCCGTCGCCGACGGCCTCAAGCTCCACCGCCGCGTCCTGCGGCTGGCGGGGCGCGAGTACACCGTGATCGGGCTGCGGCCCGGCACCGCCGTGCGGTTCAGCACCAACCACTTCCACGAGACCTGGCACATCCTGTCCGACCAGCGCGGGGCCAGGCTGCTGGCCCGGCTGATGTGGGGGCTGTCCTACCAGGCCCGCCCCCGCACCCTGCTGCTGGTCGACCGGCCGTTCCTGGTGCCGACCCCGTTCGAGGCCGACCCGCCCGACCCGTTCGTGATCGTGCCCGGCTGGCACACCGCGCTGGACGGGCGGGCGGCCCGCGCGCTGGCCGCCCGCCTCCCGCTGCGGTCCGCGCCCGACGGCACGGTGCGCTGGCGCACCCACGGGCTGGACGCCGCACGAGCCGACGAGCGGCCGTTCTGGGAGCGGTATCCCGACCACCGGGTGCCCGACCGCGGCCAGGTCACCCGGCTGCCCGGCGGCCTCATCGCCTTCGTCCCCCGCAGTCCCGACGAGCTGCGGTACTGGGCGGAATCGGTCGACAGCCTGCGCGTGACGGGCACGTTCGACATGGACTACCGCTACATCGGGCCCTGGGACCACGGCCATTCGGGGGAGGTGCAGATCTTCCGGACGTTCCACCGGGACGTGGGGATCGCCCGCCGCGCCCGCGCCGACGTGCTGGCCCGCCCGCACGCCCCCGCCGACCCGACCGGGCTGCGGGTGCGCATCTGGCGGCAGTGCGGCGCGATCAAACGGGGGAGGAACATGAAGATCGCCAACTGCCGCAACCTGGGTCCCCGCTCCGCCGAGCAGCTCGCCCTGGTCGGCATCGACACCCTGGACGACCTGGCCGCACGCGGGGCCGTACAGGCATATCTGGACCTGCGCGACGCCGGCGTGCCCGGCCTGACCCGCACCATGCTGTGGGCGATGGAGGGCGCGATCACCGGCACCGACTGGCGCGCCCTCCCGCCCGGCCGCAGACAGGAACTGCTCAGCGAGCTGGAACGCGCAGAACGCGATCCACGAAGGCGGTGACGTCGCCCAGCACCTCGGCCGAGTTGGTCTCGTTGAACACCTCGTGCCGGGCCTGCGGGTAGATCCTCTCGGTCAGGTCCGAGCCGCGGATCGCCTCGATCCCGGTCCGCGTCCCCGCCGGCGGCACGAGCTGGTCGTCCTCCCCGTGCACCCACAGCGTCGGCAGGTCGCCGAGCGAGCCGTGCTCGTTGATGGTCCTGATGCAGCGGTCCAGCGCCTCCAGCGTCGGCCGCTTGAACGGCCCGTGCCACACCAGCGGGTCGGCGGCGTACGCCTCGCCGACCGCCGGGTCCCGCGACAGAGTGGTCGGGTCGATCGGGATCTCGGGGATCTCCTCCAGCCCCAGCAGCATCTGCAGCGCGTCCCAGCGGCCCAGCACCGGCCCCGACAGCACCAGCGCCGTCAGCTCGTCGCGGTGCAGCTGGGCGTACCGGGCGGCGATCATCCCGCCCATCGAGTGGCCGATCAGCACCACCGGGAGGCCGGGGGCGTCGGCGCGGGCGTCGGTGACCAGCGTGTGCAGGTCGGCCACCACGTCCTCGAAGTCGGTGATCAGCACCCGCTCGCCGGCCGACCTGCCGTGCCCGACGTGGTCCAGGCCGCACACGCTCGCCCCGTGGTCGGCCAGCGCCCGCACCACATGGTCGTACCGGCCCAGATGCTCGCCGTACCCGTGCACCAGGACCGCCAGGTAGCGGGGATCGGGGCGCGGCCAGGAGCGGGCGGCGACCGCCCCGTTGCGTCCGGCGAACTCCCATTCCCGCGGCGTGACCATCGCGACCTCCTCGTCCACCGGGATGACAGGTGATCAACGGTGCCCCGCGGGGAGCCGAACGTCAATCGCCCGAATAAAGTGGAGCGAGCCACGTCGACAGGAAGGGGCGCCCGTGCTGGTCGACGGTTTCGGCCGGATCGCGACGGACCTGCGGGTCTCCCTCACCGACAGGTGCAACCTGCGGTGCTCGTACTGCATGCCGCCCGAGGGCCTGCAGTGGCTGCCCAAGCCCGAGCTGCTCACCGACGACGAGGTGGTGCGGCTGGTGGCGCTCGGGGTGACGCGGCTGGGCATCACCGAGGTCCGCTTCACCGGAGGGGAGCCGCTGCTGCGCCGCGGGCTGCCGGACATCGTCGCCCGCACCGCCGCGCTGGAGCCCCGCCCGCAGATCTCGCTGACCACCAACGGCATCGGCCTGGACCGGCTGGCCCCGGCGCTGGCCGAGGCGGGCCTGGACCGGGTGAACGTCTCGCTGGACACCCTGGACCCGGAGACGTTCCGGCGGCTGGCGCACCGCGACCGGCTGCCCGACGTGCTGGCCGGGCTGCGCGCCGCCGCCGAGACGGGCCTGCGCCCGGTCAAGGTGAACGCGGTGCTGATGCGCGGGCTCAACGAGCACGAGGCGGTCCCGCTGCTGCGGTACTGCCTGGAGCACGGCTACGAGCTGCGGTTCATCGAGCAGATGCCACTGGACGCCCAGCACGGCTGGCGGCGCTCGGACATGGTCACCGCCGAGGAGATCCTGGACCTGCTGGCCGAGGACTTCGACCTGGTCCCCGAGGAGCCCGAGGCCCGCGGCAGCGCCCCCGCCGAACGGTTCCTGGTCGACGGCGGCCCCGCCCGGGTCGGCGTGATCGGCTCGGTCACCCGCCCGTTCTGCGGCTCCTGCGACCGGGTCCGCCTCACCGCCGACGGCCAGATCCGCAACTGCCTGTTCGCCACCGAGGAGTCCGACCTGCGCGCCGCCCTGCGCGCCGGCGCCACCGACGACGAGCTGGCCGAACGCTGGCGCGCCGCCGTCCGCACCAAGAAGGCGGGCCACGGCATCGACGACTCCGGCTTCCTCCAGCCCTCCCGCCCCATGTCGGCGATCGGCGGGTGACCGATGTGACCGGCGGCGGGTTCGATGCCGTGATCCTCGCCGGGGGACGTGCCCGGCGGATGGGCGGCGTGGACAAGCCCGCCGAGGTGGTCGCCGGGCGGTCGTTGATCGGGTGGACGGCGGACGCGGTCACGGGGGCCGGGCGGCTGGTGGTGGTGGGGCCGCCGCGGCCGGAGCCGGCCGGGGCGGTGTTCGTGCGGGAGGATCCGCCGGGGGGCGGGCCGGTGCCGGCGCTGCGGGCCGGGCTGGCCGAGGTCGCCGCGCCGTGGACGGTGCTGCTGGCCGCGGATCTGCCGTTCCTGCGGGCCGGGCAGGTGGCGGAACTGCGCCGGGCGGCCGCCGGGCACGGGACGGGGGCCGTGCTGGTGGACGGGGACGGGCGGCCGCAGTGGCTGATCGGATGCTGGAGCACCGGGCGGTTGCGGGCGGCGCTGGACGGGTATGCGGGCGGATCGTTGCGGGGGCTGATGGAACCGCTGGGCCCTGCGGAGGTGGGGGCCGCGGCGGGTGAGCGGCCCCCCTGGTACGACTGTGACACCCCGGAATCACTGGGGCGGGCGCGACGCATCGCGGAGGGTCGGATGCTGGAGGAGTGGATCGAGGCGGTCTGCCGGGAACTGGGCCTGGACCGGGAGCAGATCGACCGGGACCTGGTCCTGGACCTGGCGCGGGACGTGGCGCACGGCGTGGCGCGCCCGGCCGCGCCGCTGACCGCCTACCTGCTCGGCCTGGCGGTCGGCCGCGGCGACGCCGCCCGGGACGCCGCCGCGCGGATCACCGACCTGGCCGAGAGCTGGGCCGACCGGCCCGCCGCCCGTTCCTGACCGGCCGCGGCGGGCTGGCCGGCCGTTCCTAGCCGTCGTGCTCGGTCAGCTCCTCGACCGGCACCACCTCGCGCAGGAAGCCGCGGCGGCCGAGGAAGTCCGCCAGATGCTCGCGGTGGTCGGCGCAGGCCAGCCAGACCTTGCGCCGCTCCGGTGTGTGGATCTTGGGGTTGTTCCACCGCAGCGCCCACACCGCGGTCTCCCGGCAGCCCTTGGCCGAGCACAGCAGCGGCTCGGCGGCCTCGTCGCTCGCGTTCACGGGTCCCAGTCTGGCCTCCGTCGTGCGGCGGCACGGCGGCGGGGCGCGCGTCACATGCATGAACAGCGGTTTTGGTGGCATGTGCAGGGCCGAGGGGACCCGACGGTTGGAGGGGACGTGGGAGAGCGGACGGTGACGCGGCGGCTGCGCCGGCGTCGGACGGTGGGGGTTCCGGCCGAGCCGGAGCTGCTGGGGATCTACCTCAACGACCATCTGGCCGGGGCGACCGCCGGCGTCGAGCTGGCCCGGCGGCTGGCCCGGGCGCACCAGGGCACGCCGGCGGGGCCGGAGCTGGCGCGGCTGGCCGCCGAGATCGCCGAGGACCGCCGGTCGCTGCAGGCCATGATGGAGTCGCTGGGGGTGCGGGTGCGGCGCTGGATGATGCTGGCGGGCTGGCTGGGGGAGAAGGCCGGCCGGCTCAAGCCCAACGGCCGGCTGCTGTCCCGGTCGCCGCTGAGCAGCGTGATCGAGCTGGAGGTCATGCGGCTCGGGGTGGAGGGCAAGCTGGCGGCCTGGCGGCTGCTGCGCACGGTCGCCGACCACGACCGGCGGCTGGACCGCGCCCGGCTGGACCGGCTGGCCGAACGGGCCGAACGCCAGTCGCGGCTGCTGGAGGAGCTGCGGGTGCGTTCGGTGGAGGACATCATCGGGGCCGGCGAACCCGTGAAGTGATCTACAGCGTAAAGGCGGCGGCTCAGTGCCCCGCCGCGTCCCAGTCCGGACCGGCCCCCACGGACGTCTCCAGCGGCACCGCCAGCGGATAGGCGCCGGACATCCGCTGGCGGACCAGCACCGCCACCGCGTCCCGCTCGCCCGGGGCGACCTCCAGGACCAGCTCGTCGTGCACCTGCAGCAGCAGCCGGCTGCGCAGGCCGGCCTCCTGCAGCGCCGCGTCCACGCCCAGCATCGCCAGCTTGACGATGTCGGCGGCCGACCCCTGGATCGGGGCGTTCAGCGCCATCCGCTCGGCCGTCTGCCGCCGCTGCCGCTGGTCGCTGGTCAGCGCGGGCAGGTAGCGGCGGCGGCCCAGGATCGTCTCGGTGTAGCCGGTGCGCCGCGCCTCCTCCACCACTCCGTCCAGGTAGTCGCGGACTCCGCCGAACCGCGCGAAGTAGGCGTCCATCAGCGGCCCGGCCTCCTCCACCGGGATGCCGAGCTGCTTGGCCAGCCCGAACGCCGACAGCCCGTAGGCCAGCCCGTACGACATCGCCTTGATCCGCCGCCGCATCCCGGCGTCCACCGCGGCCGGCGCCACCCCGAACACCTGCGCCGCCATCGTGGTGTGCAGGTCCTCCCCGGAGGAGAACGCCTCCAGCAGCATCGGATCGCGCGACAGGTGCGCCATCACCCGCAGTTCCAGCTGGCTGTAGTCGGCCGTCAGCAGCTCCGCGTACCCCTCGCCGGGCACGAACGCCCGCCGGATCCGCCGCCCCTCGGCCGTGCGGATGGGGATGACCTGCAGGTTCGGCTCGGTGGAGGTCAGCCGCCCGGTGGCCGCCACGGTCTGCTGGAACGAGGTGTGCAGCCGCCCGTCGTCGCCGAGCTCGCGGATCAGCCCGGCCACCGTCATGTGCAGCCGGGCGATGTCGCGGTGCCGCAGCAGCACCCGGGGCATCGGGCTGTCGGTCCGCGTCGCCAGCCAGGCCAGCGCGTCGGCGTCGGTGGAGTACCCGGACTTGATCCGCTTGGTGGGCGGCAGCCCCAGCTCCTCGAACAGCACCCGCTGCAACTGCTTGGTCGAGCCCGGGTTGAACGGGTGCCCGACGATCCGCGCGGCCTTCTCGGCGGCCTCGGCCATCCCGGCGGCGAACCGGGCCTCCAGCTCGCCCAGCATCCGCCGGTCCACCCGCACGCCGGTGCGCTCCATCCGCGCCAGCAGCCCGGCCAGCGGCAGCTCCACGGTCCGCAGCAGGCCGCCCATCCCGGTGGCCTCCAGCCGGGGCGCCAGCAGCCCGGCCAGGTCCAGCACCATCCGGGCCCGCACCATCAGCGCCGAGGCCCACTGCGGCCCCTCGGCGACCGGCGGGCGCCGCCCCAGGTACCGACCCGCCAGGTCGTCCAGGGCGTACGCGGCCAGGCCGGGCCGCAGCAGGTACGCGAGCATCGAGGTGTCCTCGGCGATGCCCGCCACCCGCCAGCCGTGCTCGGCGAACACCCGGTGCACCGCCTTGGCGTCCTCGACGACCTTCGGCGCGGCCGGATCTGCCAGCCACCCGGCCAGGGCCCGTTCGTCGGCGCCGGTGAGCCGCCCGGTCTCGAACGCGGTCGCGTGCCCGTCGCCGGTCGCCAGCCCCATCCGGGCCACCCGCCCGGTCCCGCGCGCCCACTCGTGCACCGTCGCGATCCCCACCGGCGCGCCGGCCCGGGCCGCCAGCCAGCCCGCCAGGGCGCCCGGCGTCAGCTCCGCCCCGCGGATCCGCACCGTGGGCGACTCCCCGTCCCGGTCGCGCCCGCCGCCCGGATCGGCGGCGAACAGCCGTTCCCGCAGGCTGGGGTTGCGGAACTCCAGATCGTCCAGCAGCGCGGTGAACGCGGCCAGGTCGTAGGGCCGCCGCCGCAGGTCCTGCGGCCCCACCGGCAGGTCGACGTCCCGCACCAGCTCGGTGAGCCGCCGGTTGAGCCGCACCGTGTCCAGGGCGGCGCGCAGCCGTTCCCCGGCCTTGCCCGGCACCTCGTCCGCCCGGTCCAGCAGCGCGGCCAGGGAGCCGTACTCGCGGATCCACTTGGCGGCGGTCTTCTCCCCGATGCCGGGGATGCTCGGCAGGTTGTCGGACGGGTCCCCGCGCAGGGCCGCGAAGTCCGGATACTGCCGGGGCGTCAGGCCGTACCGCTCGGCGACCCGTTCGGGCGTGCAGCGGGCCGGCTCGGCGGCCCGCGTGTAGTACAGCACCGTCACGCGCTCGTCGACGAGCTGCAGCACGTCCCGGTCGCCGCTGAGGATCAGGACCTCCAGGCCCTGCCCGCGGGCCTGCTCGGTCAGCGTGGCGATGATGTCGTCGGCCTCGTGGCCGGGCGCCCGCAGCGCCGGGATCCGCATCGCCGCCAGCAGGTCGTCCAGGATCTTCAGCTGCCCGCCGAACTCCTCCGGCGACCTGGCCCGCCCCGCCTTGTACTCGGGGAACAGCTCCGTCCGGAACGTCTGCCGGGACACGTCGAACGCCACCGCCACATGGGTGGGCCGCTCGTCGCGCAGCGCGTTGGCCAGCATCGAGGCGAACCCGTACACCAGGTTGGTCGGCTGCCCGCCGGTGGTGCTGAAGTTCTCCACCGGAAGCGCGTAGAACGCCCGGTAGGCCAGCGAGTGCCCGTCCACCAGCAGCAGCCGTCCCGCCGGATCGTTCATCGCGCCCTCCTTTCCCGCAGACACTACGCCGCGCCGGGGACAGGATCGGGGCCGCGCCGGCGACCTGGGCCGCGGCCGGTTAGTCCGCCCCGACAGCGGGCACCCCGACAACTCGCGAAGGACCAATCCGGAGAAAGGAGCGGTCGACATGCAGCATGACGAGTTCATCGGTCTCGTGCAGAACCGGGCCCGGCTGTCCAGTCGCGGGGAGGCGGAACGGGCGTGCCGGGCGGTCCTGGAGACGCTCGGCGAGCGGGTGCCCGAGGGGCTGGCCGACAAGCTCGCCGCGCAGCTGCCCCACGAGATCGGCGAGCATCTGCGGCGCACCGAGGTGTTCGGCGGGGCCGGCACCGGCGAGCGGTTCGACCGGCACGACTTCATCGAGCGGGTCGCGTCCCGCGCGGGCGTGGACGAGCCCAAGGCCGCCTACCTGGCCCGCACCGTGCTGGAGATCGTGCACCAGGCCACCGAGGGCCGGATCATCGAGAAGGTCGAGGAGAGCCTGCCGCCCGACATCCGCCGGCTGGTCACCTCGGGCAGCAAGGGTTGAGCGAAGGCCGGGGCGACCGGGCGGGAGACGGCGATCACATCCGGCGGCCCGGCGATTGCCCGCCCGGCCGCCGGGTATCGCGGCCACCGTCCCGGACCACGGAAGAGACCGCGTGAGGATGATGACCGCACCTACGCTCCACGACCGGTCGCCCACGATCGGCCTGCTGGGCTCCTACGGGGGCCTGAACCTCGGTGACGAGGCCATCCTGGAGTGCGTGCTGAGCTGCCTGCGGCATCACCGGCCCGCCGGGCGGCCCGTGGTGTTCAGCCGCAATCCCGAGCACACCCGCGCCCACCATCGGGTCGCCGCCACGGTGGCCTGGCAGCGGGTGGGCCGCGAGCACGTCCGCGGGTCGATCCGCCGCCTGGACGGGCTGGTGCTCGGCGGCGGCGGCATCATCTACGACGGCGAGGCCGGCGGCTACCTGCGCCTGGTGCGCGACGCCCAGGAGCACGGCATCCCGACGTTCGCCTACGCGGTCGGCGCCGGGCCGCTGCGCGACGCCGAGGACCGGCGGATCGTCCGCGAGGTGATGAACGACCTCACCGACCTGACCGTGCGGGACGAGGAGTCCAAGCTCGTCCTGGAGGACGTCGGCGTCACCCGGACGATCACGGTGACCGCCGACCCGGCGATGCTGATGGAGCCGGAGCCGTTCACCCGGGAGATGCTCCGCGACGAGGGCGTCCCGCCGGACGCCCGGCTGATCGGCATGTCGGTGCGCGAGCCGGGCCGCGCCGCCGAGCACCTGGACGTCGACAGCTACCACGCGCTGCTCGGCGAGGTCGGCGACTTCCTGGTGCGCCGGCTGGACGCCCATCTGCTGTTCGTCCCGATGGAGGCCGACGACGTCCGGCACTCCCACGCGGTGCTGTCGCACATGACCGCCGCCCGGCGCGGCCGGATCCTGCACGGCCAGTACCGCCCGGCGCAGATCCTCGGGCTGGCCCGGCATCTGGACCTGGCGGTGGGGATGCGGCTGCACTTCCTGATCTTCATGGCGCTGGCGGGCGTGCCATTCCTGCCGTTGCCGTACGCTGGGAAGGTCTTCGACTTCGCGCAGGTCGTGGGCGCCCCCGCACTGACCGGGGTGGCGCGCTCGGAGGCCGGGCCGTTGCTGGCCGAGGTCGACCGGTTGTGGGACGAGCATGCCGACCGGATGCCCGTCCTGCGCGAACGGGTCGCCGCGCTCCGCGAGCGGGCCCGGATGACCTGCGAACGCTTCGGGGACTTCATCGACAAGATCGGCTGACCTGATCCCGAGGAGACCCCCCATGCCGGTGCTGCGACCGCCCGCGGACGCGGTGCACGTCACGCTGCCCCCTCGCCGGGCCCGGTACGCCGCCCGCACCCAGGTGCTCGTGGTCGGCGGGGGACCGGCCGGGCTGGGCGCCGCGCTCGGCGCCGCGGCCGCCGGGGCCCGCGTCGTGCTGGCCGAACGGTACGGATTCCTCGGCGGCAACGCCACCGCCGCCCTGGTCATGCCGCTGATGTCGTTCCACAACGAGAAGCGGCAGCAGGCCCCCGGCGACGACACCCGGCTGTTGCCCACCGACCACGGCGAGGGCGACCCGATGGTGGGGGGAGTGCTGTGGCGGCTGCTGGAACGGCTCACCGCCCGCGGCGGCGCCGTCACCCCGTCGGTGCGGACCGGCTACACGGTGCCGTTCGACCCGGAGCTGTTCAAGCTGGTCGCCCTGGACCTGATCGACGAGGCCGGCGTCGAGCTGCTGCTGCACTCGCTGGCCTCCGACGTGCTGACCGGCCCCGACACCCGGCGGGTGGTGTTCGAGACCAAGTCCGGCCCCGTCGTCGTCGAGGCCGACGTGGTGATCGACTGCACCGGCGACGGGGACGTGGCCGCCGCCTCCGGGGCCCGGTACGAGGTGGGCCGCCCCGAGGACGGGCTGGTCCAGCCGATGACCCTGATGTTCCGGATGGTGGAGTTCGACCAGCCGCGGTTCGCCGGGTACGTGCGCGAGCATCCCGACCAGTGGCGCGGCGTGCACGGCCTGTGGGACCTCATCGAGCAGGCCACCGCCGCGGGCGAGCTGGACCTGCCCCGCGAGGACCTGCTGTTCTTCGCCACCCCGCATCCGCGGGAGGTGAGCGTCAACAGCACCCGGGTGACCAGGGCGCTGGGCACCAGCGTGTGGGACCTGACCCGGGCCGAGTGCGCCGGGCGCCGCCAGATGGAGCAGATCACCCGCTTCCTGCGCGACCGGGTGCCGGGGTTCGAGGACGCCTACGTCGTCCAGAGCGGCGTGCAGATCGGCGTGCGCGAGACCCGCCGCATCATCGGCGACCACGTGCTGACCGGCGAGGAGGTCCTGGGCGCCCGCAAGTTCGACGACGCGATCGCCCACGGCGCCTACCCGGTCGACATCCACAACCCCCAGGGGACCGGGACGACGCTGCGCCGGCTGCCGCTGGGGGAGTCCTACGACATCCCGCTGCGGTGCCTGCACCCCGTCGGGGTGGAGCGGGTGCTGGTGGCCGGGCGCTGCATCTCCGGCACCCATGTGGCGCACTCGTCCTACCGGATCATGCCGATCTCCATGGCCACCGGCCAGGCCGCCGGCGTCTGCGCGGCGCTGGCCGTGCGCTCCGGCAAGCCGCCCCGCGAGGTGCCCGCCGCCGCCGTGCAGCGGGAGCTGCTGGTCCAGGGGGCGGTGCTGCGCGAGGACCTGCGCCGCGCGGTGGCGGGATGAGCGGGTAAAGAACGAGTAAAGCCTTCCGCCGGGCCGGGTCACGGGAGGTTCGACGGCCGGTACGTCGCAGGTCAGGGCGGAGAAAAGGCGACGCCGGGTGGATACGGGGGCAATCCACCCGGCGTCGCGTCATCGGTGTTCCGACGGGGGCCCGGAACACCGGCACGGGCGCTCCGACGGGGGACCAGAGCGCCGGAACAAATCGTACACCGAAACCCCCCGCGGTTAGTCAAGGAAAAGTCACGCACCGATTTCCGGAGGGTGTCCGGAAATCTGTTTGCGGTCCGTCCCCTGGTGGGCGGCATGGCCGGCCAGGTCGTCGGCCACGTCCATCCTCGGCTGCGGCTCCCGCCCCCCGTTGGCCATCACCACGCTCACGTACGGCAGCACCACCGCGCCGACGACCAGCGCGAGCGCCACCCAGACCGGAGCCCCCGCCGCCGCGGTGACCACGGCCGCCACGAAGCACACCGTGCGGACGCCCATGGAGAGCAGATAGCGCCGCTGGCGATGACCGATGTCCTGGGACATCGGCACCGGGGCGTCGGTGACGGTGTACACGTCGGCGCGTCTGCGGGGAAACACCTTCACACGTCCACGTTAGGCGCAGGTCGTACGCGCCACGACAGCAGGGGAGCAGTCATGACCGACCGCACGTACCGGGTGACCGAGATCGTCGGCACCTCGCCGGACGGCGTGGAGCAGGCCATCCGCAACGGCATCGCCCGGGCCGCGCAGACCCTGCGGCACCTGGACTGGTTCGAGGTGACCGAGGTCCGCGGGCAGATCGAGAACGGCCAGGTGGCGCACTTCCAGGTCGGCCTGAAGGTCGGCTTCCGGCTCGAGGAGGCCTGAGCGCCCGGCGGGCCACCGTGGCCCCGCCCTGACGGCGAGGCTCACGGTGACCTGTCCGCGGCCGTCAGGACGCCTGGCTGACCGTCGACATGTTGAAGTCGGCCACCCGGACCGGCGGCATCGCCGCGCGGGTGAAGTAGTCCGACCACTCGCGCGGCAGGGTCCGCCCGGTCGCGCCGACCTCGGTGATCCGCGACAGCAGGTCGACCGGGCTCTCGTTGAACCGGAAGTTGTTGACCTCGCCGACCACCTCGCCGCCCTCCACCAGGTACACCCCGTCGCGGGTGAGCCCGGTCAGCAGCAGCGTCTGCGGGTCCACCTCGCGGATGTACCACAGGCAGGTCAGCAGCAGCCCCCGCTCGGTGCGCGCCACCATCTCCTCCAGCGACGCCGACGCGCCGGCCGGCCCCCGCATGATCAGGTTGTCGGCGCCGGGGGTCAGCGGCAGCCCGGTCAGGCCCGCCGAGTGCCGGGTCTGGGTCAGCGCCGCCAGCGTGCCGTCGCTGATCCAGTCGGTGGCCCCGATCGGCAGCCCGTTGTCGAACACCGAGGCGGTCGGGCCCGAGGCGTGCGCGACCACGAACGGGGCGCACTCCAGCCCCGGGGCCGCCGGGTCGCTGGACAGCGTGACCGGCAGGTCGGCCAGCTTCTCGCCGACCCGGGTGCCGCCGCCCGGCGCGCTGAACACCGTCCGCCCGTCGTGGGCGTCCCGCGCCCCCGCCGTCCAGTACAGGTAGATCATCAGGTCGGCGACCGCGCTGGGCGGCAGGATCGTCTCGTACCGCCCGGCCGGCAGGTCCACCCGGCGGCGGCTCCACTCCAGCCGCCGGGCCAGGTCGCCGGCCAGCGCGGACACGTCCACGTCGGTGAAGTCGCGGGTGCCCACCCCGGCCCACGCCGACCCGCCGCCGGCCGCCCCGGCCAGCTTGGCGTTCAGCTCCACCAGCCCGGTCGGCTGGTCGTGCCGCAGCCGCAGCCCCCCGGACGTGCCGAGGTACGTCGAGGTCACCATGTGGTTGGCGAACCCGTACAGCCGCCGCCCGGCGGCCTCGGCCTCCGCGAACGCCTCGCCGAGCGCCGGGGCGACGCCGGAGAACACCCCGATCTCGGTCTCGGCGGGCGGGGAATCCCACGCCCCGCCCCCGGCCATCTCGGTGACCAGCGGCGCGGCGTCCTCGGCGGGCCCGCTGGCGGCGGCGACCCGTTCGGCCTGGCGCACCACGTCCTCGATCTGGTGGTCCGGCACCGCGGTCCGCGACACCGCCCCGGCGGCCATCCCGTCCCCGGCCCTCCTCAGCGCGATCACGGTGAGCCGCCGCGACCGGGTGACGCCGTTGGTGGTCAGCGTGTTGCCCGCCCACCGCAGGTTGGCCGTGCTCGACTCCTCGGCGATCACCACGCAGTCGTCGGCCCGCGACAGCGCCAGCGCCTTCTCCACGGTCTCCTGCGGGGTCACTGACCGGCCTCCTTCACCGCGTTGAGGATGTTGACGCCGCGGAACAGCGCCGACGGGCAGCCGTGGCTGACCGGGGCGATCTGCCCCGGCTGGCCCTTGCCGCAGTTGAACGCCCCGCCCAGCACGTAGGTCTGCGGGCCGCCCACCGCCTCCATGGAGTTCCAGAAGTCGGTGGTGGTGGCCTGGTAGGCCACGTCCCGCACCTGCCCGGCCAGCCGCCCGTTCTCGATGAGGTGGAACCGCTGCCCGGTGAACTGGAAGTTGTACCGCTGCATGTCGATCGACCAGCTCTTGTCGCCGACGATGTACAGGCCGCGCTCCACCCCGGCGATCAGCTCCTCGGTGGACGGCCCGTCCGGGGCGGGCTTCAGCGACACGTTCGCCATCCGCTGCAGCGGCATGCTGGACGCCGAGTCGGCGAACGCGCACCCGTTGCTGCGCTCCTGCCCGGTCAGCCGGGCGATCCGCCGGTCGAGCTGGTAGCCGGTGAACACGCCCTCGGTGACGATGGGGAACTCCTGGGTCCGCACGCCCTCGTCGTCGTAGCCGATGGTGGCCAGCCCGTGCTCGGCGGTCCGGTCCCCGGTCACGTTCATCACCGGCGACCCGTACCGCAGCTCGCCCAGCTTGTCGGGGGTGGCGAACGAGGTGCCCGCGTAGGCCGCCTCGTAGCCCAGCGCCCGGTCCAGCTCGGTGGCGTGCCCGATCGACTCGTGGATGGTCAGCCACAGGTTCGACGGGTCGATCACCACGTCGTAGCGGCCCGGCTCCACCGACGGCGCCGCCAGCTTCTCGGCCAGCAGCTCCGGCAGCCGCGCCAGCTCCCCGTCCCAGTCCCAGGCGCCCGACCCGGGACGGCCGGTGAGCCACTCGTACCCGCGGCCGACCGGCGGGGCCAGCGTCCGCATCGTGTCGAACCGGCCGCCGGCGACCGCCACCGCCTCCAGCACCGAATGCAGCCGCACCCGCTGCTGGGTGGTGACCGTCCCGGCCAGGTCGGCGTAGAACTTGTTCTCCCGCACCTGCAGCAGCGCGGCGTCCGCGTGGTCGACGCGCCCGTCGGCCAGCAGCCGGCGGCTCCACTCCTCCAGCAGCGCCACCTTGTCGGCGGTGGCCACCGTGAACGGATCGACCTCGTAGGCCGACACCCAGGTCCGTTCGCCGTGCACCGGCTCGGGGGCCAGCTCGATCGGCTCGCGGTTGACCGGACGGGCCACCTCCGCGACCCGGACCGCCTGTTCGGCGACCTTGGCGGCCCCGTCGGCGGTCAGGTCCACCCCGGCGGCGAACCCCCAGGTGCCGTCCTTGACCACGCGGACCGACAGGCCCAGGTCGTCGGCGTCCAGGGCGGTCTGCAGGTTGGCGTCGTGCAGCCGCAGCGTCTGGCTGCGGATGCGTTCCAGGCGGAAGTCGGCGTGCGCGGCGCCCAGCTCGCGGGCGCGGGTCAGCGCCGCGTCGGCCAGCGCGCGCAACGGCAGCGCGGTGAAGGCAGGATCGATCTCGTGCACGGTCCCGAACCTACCGGCGTACAAAGGCGCCGGAGGGTTCTTGTCGGTATGCCACATCTCACCGGGGGCGGCCCCGCCACTAGTCTCGAACGCTGACGCAGCGCCCGGTCGACGCACCGGTTCGCCTGTCACGCAGCGCCTCCCGCGGGCCCGAGCGCCGCGCGGGGACGATCCAGGAGGTATGAGATGAGTCGGTCCGTCCTCGTGACGGGGGGCAACCGCGGGATCGGCCTGGCGATCGCCCGGGAGCTGGCCGCCGCCGGCGACGCGGTGGCCGTCACCTACCGCTCCGGGGAGCCGCCCGCCGGCCTGTTCGGGGTCAAGTGCGACGTCACCAGCGCCGAGGAGGTCGACGAGGCGTTCGGCAAGGTCGAGGCCGAGCAGGGCCCGGTGCAGGTGCTGGTCGCCAACGCGGGGATGACCAGGGACACCCTGCTGGCGATCATGAGCGAGGAGGACTTCACCTCCGTTCTGGACACCAACCTGACCGGGGCGTTCCGGGTCGCCAAGCGCGCCGCCAAGCAGATGATGCGCAAGCGCTACGGCCGGATCGTGCTGGTGTCGTCGGTGGTGGGCCTGATGGGCTCGGCCGGGCAGACCAACTACGCCGCCTCCAAGGCCGGGATGGTGGGCTTCGCCCGGTCGCTGGCCCGTGAGCTCGGCTCCCGCAACGTCACCGTGAACGTGGTCGCGCCCGGCTTCGTCGACACCGACATGACCCGCGCGCTCGACGAGGAGCGGCGGGACGCGATCAAGTCGCTGGTCCCGCTCGGCCGGATCGCCGAGCCGGAGGAGGTCGCCAAGGCGGTGCGGTTCCTGGCCGGCGACGACGCCTCCTACATCACCGGGGCCGTGATCCCGGTGGACGGCGGACTGGGGATGGGGCACTGAGATGGGACTTCTCGAAGGCAAGCGGATCCTGGTCACCGGCGTCCTGACCGACGCCTCGATCGCCTTCCACGTGGCGCGGCTGGCCCAGCTGGAGGGCGCGCAGATCGTGCTGACCGCCTACCCGCGGCCCACGCTGACCCAGCGGATCGCCAGGAGGCTGCCGTCCGGGCTGGAGGGCGACCCGCCGCCGGTGATCGAGCTGAACGTCACCGACGACGACCACCTGGCGGGGCTGGCCGACCAGGTCCGCGAGCACATGGACGGCCTGGACGGGGTGGTCCACGCGATCGGGTTCGCGCCCGAGACCGCGCTGGGCGGCAACTTCCTGGAGACCCCGTGGGAGGACGTCGCCACCGCGGTGCACGTGTCGACGTACTCGCTGAAGTCCCTGACCATGGCCTGCCTGCCGCTGATGAAGGACGGCGGGTCGGTGGTCGGGCTGGACTTCGACGCCAGCGTGGCCTGGCCGGTCTACGACTGGATGGGCGTGGCCAAGGCGGGCCTGGAGTCCACCGCCCGCTACCTGGCCAAGTACCTCGGCCCGCAGGGCATCCGGGTCAACCTGGTCGCCGCCGGGCCGCTGGGCACCATGGCGGCCAAGAGCATCCCCGGCTTCAACGAGATGCGCGACCTGTGGCCCAAGCACGCCCCGCTCGGCTGGGACGTGGCCGACGCCGAACCGGCCGCCAAGGCGTGCGTGGCGCTGCTGTCGGACTGGTTCCCGGCGACCACCGGGGAGATCGTGCACGTGGACGGCGGCGTCCACGCGGTCGGCGCGTAGTCGCCTGAGGGGAGCGACCCCGGACCCCGGGAACGCGTCAGGCGATCACTCTTCCGGGCCCCGTCTCCGTGCCGGAGCGGGGCCCTGGCCATGTCCGGGCTAGCCGGCCGCGCGGCGGCGCAGGCTGCGGGACAGCACGCTCAGGTGCAGCGCCCCCACCACCCCGGCGGCGCCGGAGGCGATCGCCACCCACATCATCTGGTCGCCCTGCCGCGGCCCGGCGGCGGCCATGGGGGCGATCCGGGTCCGCTCCAGCGTCCGGCCCGAGGGCGCGGGGCCGCCGGGGGCCACCTGCGGGGCGGGCAGCGTCCCGGGGAACTCCGGCACGTCCTGGGACTCGTACGAGCGCAGGTCGCCGTTCACGGTGGGAACGTCGGCCGCGGACCCGCCGGCGGACACCCGGCCCGGCGGCCGTGTGCGCCGCTGCGCGGGCCTGTTCTCCGGACGGGTGGTCTTCTGGCCGGTCTGCCTGGGCTTGGTCGAGGTGGTCGGCTTGGGCGCGGCGGGCTTGGCGGGCGCGGGAGCCGAGGGGGAGGCCGTGACGGGCGGCTTCCACAGGTTGTTCCACTGGCATTCCCAGTTCTTCAGCGTGCTCTCCAGGTCGGTGCCCGGAGGGCACGGCTCGGCCGCCAGGGCCGGGGCCGCCCCGACCGCCACCGCGAAGGTCCCCGCCGACATCACCGTGGCCACCCTGCCGATCCGCCGTCCGGTCCGCCGCAAGCGCACGTGCTGGGACATCGCCCTCCTTCGCCGAGGCCGCTGTTGACAGCAAGTCTAAAGAAACGGTCGGGGAAAGGCCACGCTCCCGGCGATCCGATCGCGGCGTGGCGGCGGCGTCCGGGGCGGTCACTGCCGCAGCAGCCGCGCCAGCCTGGTCTCGCGCGGCGCGCCGGTCTGCTCGCGGACCGCCCGCGCCAGCGCCGCCCCCGCGTTGTGCACCACCGACAGATGCCGCCGGGCCAGGCCGAACGCGGTCACCGCCAGCGGGCGCGACAGCGATCCGGCCGCCTCCTGCGGCAGCACCGCCACCACCGCCGGCGGGCGGGCGGCGCGGGCCAGGCCGGGCACGGCCGCCCAGCCGTGCCGCAGCCGGGGCAGCGCCGCCGCCGGGATCGCCACCGGCTCCGCGCCCGCCGCGAACGCCACCCGCAGCCCGGCGGGGGAGGCGTCGACCACGGTGCCGATCTCGCCCGCCGCGACCCCCTCCACCGGCACCGCGACGATCACCCGGTCACCGGGATCGAACCCGCCGCACACCCCGGGGCCGGGGTTCAGGCGCTCCTTGAGGGCCGCGTTCAGCGCCGCGGCCCCCGCCTGGCCCCCGGCCAGCGGCGTCACCACCTGAACGTCCTCGACGGGGATGCCCAGCGCCCGCGGGATGGAGTCGGTGACGAGCTGGACCGCGCGGTGCACCGCCTCCTGCTCCGACCCCGCCGGGACCACCACGACCTCCCGGCCCGGCGCGTCCACGGTCGCCAGCTCGCCGCGCCGCGCCGCGGCGGCGAACTCCGCCAGCGGCCCGCCCTCCGGCTCCAGGTCGATCACCGGGACCGTCTCGGATCCGGCCAGATCCGCCAGCACCCGGCCCGGCCCCACCGACGGCAGCGCCGCGGGATCCCCGCCCAGCACCAGATGCGTCCCGTCCGCGCACGCCTCCACCAGCGCGGCGGCAGTCTCCACGTCCAGCGCCTGCGCGTCCGGAACGACCACCAGCCCGGCCTCCAGCGGCCGCTGCTCGCCGCGCCCGAACGCCACCGCCCCGCCCGGAGCCCCCGGCGGGCACGCGGCCTCCAGCAGGCCGTACAGTCCCGTGCCCCCGCCCAGATACCTTGCCGCCGTCATCGTGGCGGAGGCCACCGCGACGTCCACGCCCTGCCCGGCGAACGCCCGGGCGATCAGCACGGCGGTCCGTTCCACGTCGCCGGGAGCGCCGTGCAGCACGCTCACGCCGGTCCGGGCCGCCGCCGTGACCGCCAGCGCCCGGTCCTCGGGCAGGCCCGAGCGCAGCGAACGGACGGTCTCGTCGGGCAGCAGCGGCCCGGCCGTCGCCGTCAGCCGCCGCAGCCCCTCGGCCGCCGCCTCCTCGGCCAGCGCGTACCGGGCCAGGCCCAGCGACTCCTCCGGCTCGGGCAGGTCCTCGTCCTCCTCCAGCGCGTCGAGGTCGGGCTCCTCCAGCAGCGGCACCACCTCGGCCTCGTCCAGCGCCGCCTCGATCGCCCGGTCGGGGTCCGGCACCCGCAGCGCCCCCAGCGCCGACCGCACCGCCTGCGGCGTCATCGCGGTGTGCCCCCGCCGCGCCGCCTCGGTCAGCACGTGCACCACCAGCGCCCGGCCGCGCCGCGGGTCGTCGGGACGCGGCTGCTCGCCGAGCCGCTCCAGCACCCGGCGGGCGAAGTGGTCGGCCTGCTCGGGCCGCACCCCCGGCACCCGCAGCAGCCGCCACGGGTCCTCGCGCAGAAGCTCGGCCGCCCGCGCGCCGAGCCGGTCGGCGGCCCGCCGGGCGTACCCCTCCGGAACGCCCGCGGTCGCGAACAGCTCCGCCAGGGCGGGATCGAGGACCGGCTCAGACATCGGAGATGTCGTCGAGGGCATCGCGGATCTCTTCCGGCAGGGTCACCTGTTCGGTCGCCAGGATCGCGGTCAGCTGGGCGGGGGTGCGCGGGCCGACGATCGGGGCCACCACCCCCGGCCGGTCCCGCACCCACGACAGCGCCACCGCCAGCGGCGACACGCCCAGCCCCTCGGCGGCCGTGGACACCGACTCCACGATCAGCCGGCTCTGCTCGCCCAGGTACGGGCGGACGAACTCGGCGTACCGGGTGGTGGCCGCGCGCGAGTCGGCCGGGATCCCGGTGCGGTACTTGCCGGTCAGCACCCCCCGGCCCAGCGGGGACCACGGCAGCACCCCCACCTCGGCGTCCTCGGCGGCCGGCAGCACCTCCCGCTCGATCTCCCGGTGCAGCAGCGAGTACTCCATCTGGGTGGACACGATCGGGGCGCGGCCCGGCCAGGCCCGCTGCCAGGCGGCGGCCTTGGCCAGCTGCCACCCGGCGAAGTTGGACACCCCCACGTAGCGGGTGCGGCCGGAGGCCACCGCCTCGTCCAGCGCCGCCAGCGTCTCCTCCAGCGGGGTCACCGGATCGTAGGCGTGCAGCTGCCACAGGTCCACGTGGTCGAGGCCGAGCCGGTCCAGCGAGGAGTCCAGCGCCGCCAGCAGGTGCCGGCGGGAACCGTCGTAACTGCCGTCCGGGCGGATCGCGGCCTTGGTGGCGATGACCAGGTCGTCGCGGCGCACCACCTCGCGCAGCAGCCGGCCCAGCACCCGCTCGCTGTCGCCGTCGCCGTAGACGTCGGCGGTGTCCACGAAGTTGCCCCCGGCCTCCACGAAGGCGACCAGCATCGCGGCGGCGTCCTCGGGAGGGGTGTCCTGCCCCCAGGTCATCGTGCCCAGGCCCAGCCGGGAGACCGCGAGCCCGCTCCGCCCGAGGTGACGCAGTTCCATAGGTGCGCAGATTAGCGGTCACCGGCCGGAACGTCGGCACGGCGGGCCGCTACCGGCCGCCCGGCCGCCACCCGGCCGCTACAGCCAGCCGCTGCGGCGCAGCCGCCGGTACAGCACCAGGCAGGAGGTCACCACGAGCGCCCACACCGCCGGATAGGCCCACGGCCACTTCAGCTCGGGCATGTGCTCGAAGTTCATCCCGTAGATCCCGGCGATCGCGGTCGGCACCGCGATGATGGCGGCCCAGGCGGAGATCTTGCGCATGTCCTCGTTCTGCCGCTTGCCCAGCAGCGCCAGATGCGCGCTCAGCACGCTGGTCAGCAGCTCGTTGTGCGCGTCGACCCGGGTGTCGACCCGCAGCAGGTGGTCCAGCACGTCGCGGAAGTACTCCAGGGTGCCCGCGCACTCGGGCACCCGGCCCTTGACGATCTCCTGCAGCACCGGGATCAGCGGGTCCTCGGCCGCACGGAACTCCAGCACCTCCCGCTTGAGGGAGTGGATCCGCTCGGTGACGTCCGGGCCGTGCGGGGAGAACACCGCCCGTTCCAGCTCGATGATGTTGCCCTCGACCTGGTGCGCGATCGTCTCGTACCGGTCGACCACCTCGTCGAGGACCGCGTACAGCACGGCGGCGGGACCGAAACCGAGCAGCTCGGCGTCGCCCTCCAGCCGCCGGCGCACCGGCCCCAGCGGGTTGCCCGGACCGTGCCGCACCGACACCACGAAGTCCGGGCCGACGAACAGCATGATCTCGCCGACCTCGATGTCGGCCGTGACCTCCCGGTACACCAGCGTCTTGATGACGCAGAACAGGATCTGCCCGTAGCGTTCCAGCTTGGGCCGCTGGTGGGCGTGCACGGCGTCCTCGACCGCCAGCGGATGCAGCCGCAGCTCCTCGGCGACCAGCGTGAACTCCTCGGCGGTCGGCTCGTGCAGGCCGATCCACAGCCAGCACTCGCCCTCGGCGCGCGCGGCGTCGAACGCGTCGCTGATGTCGCCGTCGACGTCCTTGCGCCGGCCCCCGCAGTAGATGGCCTTGTCCACGATCACGCGCCCATTGTGTCGGTTGCGGGGGATCCGGGGTGATCGTCGGCACCGGATCTTGCGTAGAGTCGGGGCCGTGACCACGCTTCTGCTGGTGCGGCACGGCCTCACCGAGCTGACCGGCCCCGTCCTGGCCGGCTGGACCCCCGGGGTGTCCCTGGACGACCGGGGCCGGGCCCAGGCGCGGGCGGTGGGGGAGCGGCTGGCGTCGGTGCCGCTGGCGGCGGTGGTGTCCAGCCCGCTGGACCGCTGCCTGCAGACCGCCGAGGCGATCGTCTCCGCCCCGGGCCGCGACGGCCCCCGCGAGATCCACCGCGACGAGCGGTTCGGCGAGGTCCGCTATGGCGACTGGACCGGACGGCCGCTCAAGGAGCTCGCCGGAGAACCGCTGTGGAAGGTCGTGCAGGCCCATCCCAGCGCGGTCACGTTCCCCGGCCCGGAGGGCGAGGCGATGGCCGCCGCGCAGCACCGGGCGGTCGCCGCGGTCCGGGACTGGAACGCCCGGATCGCCGCCGAGGCCGGCCCGGGCGCCGCCTACCTGGTGTGCAGCCACGGCGACATCATCAAGGCGATCGTCGCCGACGCGCTCGGCCTGCACCTGGACCAGTTCCAGCGCATCCACGTCGAGCCGGCGTCGCTGACCGTGATCCGCTACACCGAACTGCGGCCGTTCGTGATCCGCCTGAACGACACCGGCGGGGGCACCGACGGGCTGCTGCCGCCGCCGGACGCCGCGCCGGAGGGCGACGCGGCGGTGGGCGGCGGCGCGTAAGGTCTGCCACATGACGTCGATGCCACCGGTCGGCACCTGGGAGGGGAGGTCCCGTCATGCCCGTCATCAGCTATGACCTGCCGGACAGGTTCGTGGCCGGCGCCGTCGGGCGGCCGGGCGAGCGCACCTTCTACCTGCAGGCCCGCGCCGGCCGCCGGATCACCAGCGTGGGGCTGGAGAAGTTCCAGGTGACCATGCTGGCCGAACGCCTGGAGGAGCTGCTGGACGAGGTGCTGCGGCGCAGCGGGGGCAGCGCCCCGGTGCCCGCGGTCACCCCCGCCGAGCTCCAGGACGACGGGCCCCTCGACCAGCCGGTGGAGGAGGAGTTCCGGGTCGGCACCATGGCGCTGGCCTGGGACCCCGAGGACGAGCGGGTGATCATCGAGGCCCAGGAGGCCACCGACGAGGAGGGCCCCGAGCCGCTGACCGCCGAGCCCGGCGAGGACGAGCCGCCGATCGCGGTGCTGCGGGTGCGGATCACCGCCGGGCAGGCCCGCGCGTTCGCCGAGCGGGCCCTGAAGGTGGTCTCGGCGGGCCGGCCCCCGTGCCCGCTGTGCGGGCTGCCGCTGGACGCCACCGGGCACGTGTGCCCCCGGCAGAACGGGCACCTGCGCTGACCGGCCGCTCCGGGGACGTGCCCTCGGACCTGCGGAAAGGCGGATCGGGCGATCCCCGCTCCGCGGAGCTGCGCCGCGGTCGCCCGGCCGCGGCGCGACGGCGGCACGGATCCGGCGGCGGGCCCGGTTGGATGCCGCCCGCCGCGGTCAGGACAATGAGCCCATGACGCAGCCCTCCCGCGATCCCGCCGCAGCGTCCGGCGGCACCGTCGACCCGGCCGACGTGGCGACCGCCGAGCGGCTGCTGGCCGAGGGCCGGCTGACCGTCGAGGGCCGCCTGGTGCAGGCCTCCAACGCCACCCTGTACTGCGCGATCGAGCACGACGGGCTGCGCGCCGCCTGCGTCTACAAGCCGGTGGCGGGGGAGCGGCCGCTGTGGGACTTCCCCGACGGCACGCTGGCCGGCCGGGAGGTCGCCTCCTACCTGGTGTCGGAGGCGATGGGCTGGCACATCGTCCCGCCCACCGTGCACCGCGACGGCCCGTACGGGCCCGGCATGGTCCAGCTGTGGGTCGAGTCCGACCCGGACGTGGACGTGGTGGCGCTGTCGCGCTCGCAGGACCCGGCGATCCGCCGGATGGCGGTGTTCGACGCGGTGATCAACAACGCCGACCGCAAGATCGGGCACCTGCTGCCGCCCGGCGACGCCCGCCCCGGCCACGTGTACGGCTGCGACCACGGGGTCACGTTCTCGGTGGACTACAAGCTGCGGACGGTGCTGTGGCAGTGGCGGGGCGAGCCGCTCACCGACGAGGCGCTGGAGGCGCTGCGGCGGCTGGACGGGCGGCTGCGGTCCGGGCCGCTGCGGCAGCGGCTCGGCGAGCTGCTCACCGCCGAGGAGGTCGACGCCACCGTGCACCGGGTGGAGCTGATGCTCAAGCACCGCATCCACCCGTATCCGCCGGAGGACTGGCCCGCCATTCCCTGGCCCCCGCTCTGAGCGCACGCCGGCCGCAATGATCCAATGGGGGGCATGTGCACGGCGGTGGTGGCGTTCGACCCCCTGTCCCCCTTTCCTGTGCTCCTGGCCGGTGTCCGCGACGAGTTCGCCGACCGGCCCTGGCTGCCCCCCGGTCCGCACTGGCCGGACCGTCCCGGCCTGATCGGCGGCCGTGACCTGCAGGCGGGCGGCACCTGGCTGGCCGTGGACCCCGGTGCGCCCCGGGTGGCGTGCGTGCTCAACGGCCACGGCCGCCCCGCCCCCCCGGACGGCCGGATCTCGCGCGGCGAGCTGCCGCTGCGCGCCGCCGCCACCGGCGAGATCGACGACCTGGACCTGACGCGGGTGGACCCGTTCCACCTGGTCTGCGCCGAGCCCACGGTGGTGCGGCTGTGCACCTGGGACGGGGTGGAACTGGCCGAACGCAAGCTCCCGCCGGGCCTGCACATGATCGTCAACACCGGGCTGGAGGGGCGGGGCCCGCGCGGGGAGGTGCACCCGGACGCCGCCGCCCAGATGGCGGCGCGGATCGCGCACTTCCGGCCGCTGCTGGAGGCCGCCCCCCGCCCCGAGCCGGGCGCCGGGACCGCCGCCGAGGCGTGGGGCGCCTGGCTGCCGCTGGTCGAGGGCGGCGGGCTGGACCGCGGGGACCACCGGGCCCTGGTGCTGAGCCGCGACTTCGGCGACGGGCGGCTGTGGGGGACCTCCTCGGTCAGCCTGGTGGCGCTGGCGCAGGGCGGCGTCCGCTACGACTTCACCGCCGGGCCCGGCGACGGGAACGCCTGGACGACGGTGTTGTCGTCCATCGAACGGGACGGCGCGTAGCGATCTCCGCTTCAAGGTCGATTCGGTGCACGGATAAGCTTTCAGGCATGCGATCGTGGCCCGCCCCCGAGGTACCCCGCCTGTCCGACGCCGGCCTGACCGGCCCCGCGGTGCCGCTGCACCTCCACGACACCGCCTCCGGCGGGATCCGGCCCGTCGAGCCCGGTGGCCCGACCGCGCGGATGTACGTGTGCGGCATCACCCCCTACGACGCCACCCATCTCGGCCACGCCGCCACCTACCTGGCGTTCGACCTGGTCAACCGGGTGTGGCGGGACGGCGGCCACGACGTTCGCTACGTGCAGAACGCCACCGACGTCGACGACCCCCTGTTGGAACGTGCCCAGCAGACCGGCGAGGACTGGCGGGCGCTGGCCGACCGGGAGATCGCGCTGTTCCGCCAGGACATGACCGCGCTGCGGATCCTGCCGCCGGACGAGTACGTCGGCGCGGTGGAGGCCATCCCGCTGATCATCGAGATGGTGGAGCGGCTGCGCGCCCGCGGCGCGGTCTACGAGGTGGACGGCGACCTGTACTTCCCGATCGGCGCCGACCCCGAGTTCGGGCAGGTCAGCGGGCTGTCCCGGGAGCAGATGCTGCCGCTGTTCGCCGAGCGCGGCGGCGATCCGGGCCGGCGCGGCAAGAAGGACCCGCTGGACGCGCTGCTGTGGATGGCGCAGCGGCCGGGCGAGCCGGGCTGGGACTCCCCGTTCGGCCGCGGCCGCCCCGGCTGGCACGTGGAGTGCTCGGCGATCTCCGTCCGCTACCTGGGCATGGCGTTCGACGTCGAGGGCGGCGGCTCGGACCTGGCGTTCCCGCACCACGAGATGGGCGCCTCGCACGCCCAGGTGGCCACCGGGGAGCGCCCGCACGCCAGGGCGTACGTGCACGCCGGCATGGTCGGCCTGGACGGCGAGAAGATGTCCAAGTCCCGCGGCAACCTGGTGTTCGTCTCCCGGCTGCGGGAGGGCGGCGCCGACCCGATGGCGATCCGGCTGGCGCTGCTGGCCCACCACTACCGCTCCGACTGGGAGTGGACCGACGGCGACCTGACCCGCGCCGCCGAGCGCCTGGACCGCTGGCGCGCCGCCGTCCGGCTGCCCGCCGGTCCCGACGCCGCCCCGGTCGCCGCCGAGGTCCGCCGCGCGCTGGCGAACGACCTGGACGCCCCCGCCGCCCTCGCCGCCGTCGACCGCTGGGCCGACCGGGCCCTGGCCGACGCGGGCGACCCGGACGAGGCCGCCCCCGCCCGGATCCGCGCCCTCGCCGACGCGCTGCTGGGCGTCGAGCTCTAAGCGGGGACGGCGCGCACCGCCCTGGGCGACGCGACGGCGGGAGAGGCGCCTCGCTACACCAGCCCGGCCAGCTTGTAGAGCACCAGCGACCCGGCCACCGCCACGTTCAGGCTGTGCCCGGTGCCGACCATCGGGATCTCCACCGCCGCGTCCAGCAGGTCCAGCGCCTCGGCCGGGATCCCGTACTGCTCGTGCCCCAGCACCGCGACGGTACGGGTCCGCGCCGGGGGCAGGTCGGCCAGCCGCACCGCGTTCTCGGCCAGTTCGACCCCCACCACCCGGCCGCCCTCGGCGCGCTGGCGTTCCAGCCAGGACACCGGGTCGCCGACCCAGTGCACGCAGGCCGGATGCCGCAGGGTGTTGCCGCGCCGCAGCGCCTCGGGCACCCACGGCAGCCGGGGCACGGCCAGGCAGGCGCCCACCGCGTCGCAGGTGCGCAGCAGCGTCCCCAGGTTGGCGCCGTGCAGCGGCCACAGCGGGGCGGCGATCAGATGGTCCCAGCAGGAGTGCGACCGGCGGCGGCGCTGACGGCGCAGCTCCCGGCGGGGCCGGACGCGGAGCGCGGGGGAGGCGGGCCGCCCGGCCCGCACGCCGGTCATCGAGCCGAGGGGTGCACGCCCCTCCGGCAGGTCGGAATGCTCATCTTCGGCGCACTTGTCGGCGTGCGCGGACCATCGACGGCGAAGGGCCGGCGGAACGATCGTCCACCGGCCCTTCAGTGTAGATCAGCCGTCAGCCGGTCTCCCGGCCCCGCAGATAGCGCTCGAACTCGCGGGCGATGGCGTCGCCGCTGGCCTCCGGGAGCTCGGCGGCGTCCTTCTGCTCCTCCAGCGCCCGCACGTACTCGGCCACCTCGGTGTCCTGCTCGGCGAGCTCGTTGACCCCGTGCTCCCAGGCGCGGGCCTCCTCCGGCAGCTCGCCCAGCGCCACCGTCAGGCCCAGCAGGTCCTCCACCCGGCGCAGCAGCGCCAGCGTCGCCTTGGGGGACGGCGGGTGGGACACGTAGTGCGGCACCGACGCCCACAGCGACACCGTGTCGATGCCGGCCTTGGCGCAGGAGTCCTGCAGCACCCCCAGGATGCCGGTCGGCCCCTCGTAGCGGCTGGGCTCGTACCGGTTCGGCTCCAGGTGCAGGCCGCTGCCCGCGCCCGGACCGGAGGTGGCGCCGCTCACCGGCACCGGACGGGTGTGCGGGGCCTCGGCCAGCAGCGCGCCCAGCAGCACGCCGGTGCGCACCCCGAGCCGCTCCAGCACCTCGATCAGCTCGCGGCAGAACGACTTCCAGCGCATGTTGGGCTCGATCCCGCGGATCAGCACCACGTCGCGCTCCGAACCGGCCGGACGGGCCCACGAGATGCGGGTGGTGGGCCAGGTGATGCTGCGGTGGACGCCGTCGGCCAGCTCCACCACCGGACGGGTCACCTGGAAGTCGTAGTAGTCCTCCGGATCCAGCTCCGCGACCGGGGACGCGTCCCAGGCGGACTCCAGATGCCGGATCACCCCGCTGGCCGCCTCCCCGGCGTCGTTCCAGCCCTCAAAGGCGGCCACCAGGACCGGGTCGACCAGCTCGGGCACGCTTTCGAACTCGATCACCCCGTGCCTCCTTCCGACCTAGGTACAGCGTCCCGGCGCGCGCCGTTGTTCCCGGCCGGGGGCCGGGGGCCCGGCGGCTGCGGTCGGCCGCTCATGATCGAATGACGCCACCCTACGTCCTGGAACGGTCTTCCGTCCCCCGGCGCGGACCCCGGCCCCGCGGGCCCGGAGTCCGCGCCGACGGGGCTACTTGCCGTCGGTGGTGTGCACGATGAGGATGTCGCAGGGCGCCCGGTGCGACAGGTTGGCCGGCACCGAGCCCAGGATCCGCCCGGCCAGGCTGTTGAGGCCCCGGTTGCCGACGACCACCAGGTCCGCCCCGCGCTCCTTGGCCACCTTGGCGAGCACGTCCACCGCGTCGCCCTGCACCGCGACCTCCTCGATCGCCGTGGCGCCGGCCGCCACCGCCCGCTCCCGCGCGGCCCGCAGCGCGTCCTCGGCCGGGGTCGCCCCCTGGACCTTGTAGGCCAGGTCGCCCAGCCGGTCGGCCGCGCTGAGCCGTTCGCGTTCGCTCATCGGGTGGTACGCCGTCACGAGCACCAGGGTGGCCTCGGCGTCCGCCGACAGGCGCGCGGCGGCATCCACCGCGCGGAACGAGGAATCCGAGCCGTCGGTGCCGACGAGGATGGTGCGGTACGAGCCCATCGCCGCTCCTTACCGGGGAGTTAGTTACCGGGAGGGAAACTTATCCGTTCCAGTACCGTTCCGTCACGGGGTGCAGTGTTATACGCATCCCAGGAGGAAGAGTCCCGGGGGCGCTGCGGCTAGAGTTACGGGCTATGAGTGCATCCCCACAGTCGTTGCGTCAGGCCCTCCGGGAACGAGTCGTCGTGGCGGACGGCGCGATGGGGACGATGCTCCAGGCGCAGAACCCCACCCTGGACGACTTCCAGGGCCACGAGGGCTGCAACGAGGTCCTCAACGTCACCCGTCCCGACATCGTCCGCGCGGTGCACGCCGCCTACCTGGACGCCGGCGTCGACTGCATCGAGACCAACACCTTCGGCGCCAACCTGGGCAACCTCGGCGAGTACGGCATCACCGAGCGGATCGAGGAGCTGTCGGAGGCCGGCGCCCGGATCGCCCGCGAGGTCGCCGACGCCTACTCCACGCCCGACCGGCCCCGCTGGGTGATCGGCTCCATCGGCCCCGGCACCAAGCTGCCGACGCTCGGCCACGTCACCTACACCGAGCTGCGCGACGCCTACGAGCGCAACGCGGCCGGGCTGATCGCCGGGGGCGCGGACGCCCTGCTGGTGGAGACCTGCCAGGACCTGCTGCAGGCCAAGGCCGCCCTCAACGGCGCCCGCCGGGCCATCGCCGCCGCCGGCGCCGACACCGTGCTGATCGGCCAGGTCACCATCGAGCAGAACGGCGCGATGCTGATGGGCTCGGAGATCGGCGCCGCCCTCACCGCGCTGGAGCCGCTGGGCCTGGACCTGATCGGCCTCAACTGCGCCACCGGCCCGGCCGAGATGAGCGAGCACCTGCGCTACCTGGCCCGGCACGCCCGCATCGGCCTGTCCTGCATGCCCAACGCCGGGCTGCCCGAGCTGACCGCCGACGGCGCCCACTACCCGCTGACCCCCGGGGAACTGGCCGACGCCCACGACGCCTTCACCCGCGACTACGGCCTGTCCCTGGTCGGCGGCTGCTGCGGCACCACCCCCGAGCACCTGCGCCAGGTCGTCGAGCGCGTCCGGGGCCGCGAGATCGCCCCGCGCAGGCCGCGTCCCGAGCCCGGCGCCTCCTCGCTGTACCAGCACGTCCCGTTCCGCCAGGACACCTCCTACCTGGCGATCGGGGAGCGCACCAACGCCAACGGCTCCAAGGCGTTCCGCGAGGCGATGCTGGCCGAGCGCTGGGACGACTGCGTGCGGATCGCCCGCGACCAGGCCCGCGACGGCGCCCACATGATCGACCTGTGCGTCGACTACGTCGGCCGCGACGGCGTGGCCGACATGAAGGAGCTGGCGTTCCGGTTCGCCACCGCCTCCACCCTGCCGATCGTGCTGGACTCCACCGAGCCGGACGTGCTGCGCGCCGGGCTGGAGATGCTGGGCGGCCGGGCGCTGGTCAACTCGGTCAACTACGAGGACGGCCGCGGCCCCGACTCCCGGTTCCACCGCACCATGACCGCCGTCCGCGAGCACGGCGCCGCGGTGGTGGTGATGTGCATCGACGAGCAGGGGCAGGCCCGCACCGCCGCCGACAAGGTCCGCATCGCCTGCGAGATCATCGAGGACCTGACCGGCAACTGGGGGATGCGGATCGAGGACATCGTCGTCGACTGCCTGACCTTCCCCATCGCCACCGGCCAGGAGGAGACCCGCCGCGACGCGCTGGAGACCATCGAGGCGATCGCCGAGCTCAAGCGCCGGCACCCGGACGTGCAGACCACGCTGGGCGTCTCCAACGTGTCGTTCGGCCTCAACCCGGCCGCCCGGATCGTGCTCAACTCGGTGTTCCTCAACGAGTGCGTCAACGCCGGGCTGGACTCGGCCATCGTGCACGCCTCCAAGATCCTGCCGATGGCGCGGATCCCCGACGAGCAGCGCCAGGTCGCCCTCGACATGGTCTACGACCGGCGCCGCGACGGCTACGACCCGCTGCAGCGGTTCATGGAGCTGTTCGAGGGCGTGGACGCCAAGGCGATGCGCGCCTCGCGGGCCGAGGAGCTGGCCGCGCTGCCGCTGTGGGAACGGCTCAAGCGGCGCATCATCGACGGCGAGGCCAACGGCCTGGACGCCGACCTGGACGAGGCGCTGACCCGGCGGCCCGCCCTGGAGATCATCAACGACGTGCTGCTGGACGGCATGAAGACCGTCGGCGACCTGTTCGGCTCCGGGCAGATGCAGCTGCCGTTCGTGCTGCAGTCCGCCGAGGTGATGAAGACCGCGGTGGCCTACCTCGAGCCGCACATGGACAGGGTCGAGGGCGACGAGGGCTCCAAGGGCCGGATCGTGCTGGCCACCGTCAAGGGCGACGTGCACGACATCGGCAAGAACCTGGTCGACATCATCCTGAGCAACAACGGCTACGAGGTGATCAACATCGGCATCAAGCAGCCGATGTCGGCCATCCTCGAGGCCGCCAAGGAGCACCGCGCCGACGTCATCGGCATGTCCGGGCTGCTGGTCAAGTCCACGGTGATCATGAAGGAGAACCTGGAGGAGCTCAACGCCCGGGGCCTGGCGCACGAGTGGCCGGTGCTGCTCGGCGGCGCCGCGCTCACCCGCGCCTACGTCGAGCAGGACCTGGCCGAGCTGTTCGACGGCGAGGTCCGCTACGCCCGCGACGCGTTCGAGGGCCTGCGGCTGATGGACGCCTTCATGGCCGTCAAGCGCGGCGAGGAGGGCGCCCAGCTCCCGCCGCTGCGGCAGCGCCGCGTCAAGACGGGCGCGACCCTCAAGGTCACCGAGCCGGAGGAGATGCCGGCCCGGTCCGACGTGGCCACCGACAACCCGGTGCCCGAGCCGCCGTTCTGGGGCGACCGGATCGTCAAGGGCATCCCGATGGCCGACTACGCGGCGTTCCTGGACGAGCGGGCCACCTTCATGGGCCAGTGGGGCCTCAAGCCCGCCCGCGGCGCCGACGGGCCCAGCTACGAGGAGCTGGTGGAGACCGAGGGCCGTCCCCGGCTGCGGATGTGGCTGGACCGCATCCAGTCCGAGGGGCTGATCGAGGCGGCCGTCGTCTACGGCTACTTCCCGGCCGTCAGCGAGGGCGACGACCTGGTGATCCTGAACGAGGACGGCTCACAGCGGGAGCGGATCACCTTCCCTCGGCAGCGCCGCGACCGGCACCTGTGCCTGGCCGACTTCTTCCGGCCGCGCGAGTCCGGCGAGACCGACGTGGTCGCCTTCCAGCTCGTCACCGTCGGGTCCAAGGTGTCGGAGGCCACCGCGGAGCTGTTCGCCAAGAACGCCTACCGCGACTACCTGGAGTTGCACGGCCTGTCGGTGCAGCTCACCGAGGCGCTGGCGGAGTACTGGCACGCCCGGGTGCGCGCCGAGATCGGGTTCGGCGAGCAGGACCCCGACGACCTGGACGGCTTCTTCAAGGTCGACTACCGGGGCGCCCGCTACTCGTTCGGCTACCCGGCCTGCCCGGACCTGGAGAACCGCGCCACGGTGGTGCGGCTGCTGCGGCCGGAGCGGATCGGCGTGACCCTCTCCGAGGAGTTCCAGCTGGTGCCCGAGCAGGCCACCGACGCCCTCATCGTGCACCACCCCGAGGCCAAGTACTTCAACGTCTGACCCGATCCAGCGCCGATCCCGGGCCCGCGCCCGGGGAAGGGAGAACGCGTGCCCGACGCCGGGCCGCAGGCCGTCCTGTTCGACATGGACGGCCTGCTCATCGACTCCGAACGGATGTGGCTCGAGGTCGAGACCGAGGTGATGGCCTGGCTCGGCGGGCCGTGGGGCCCCGAGCACCAGGAGAAGATGGTCGGCGGCTCGCTGGGCCGGGCCGCCGCCTACATGCTGTCCCTGACCGGCCCGGTCGCCCCCCGGGAGGAGGTCGAACGGCGGATGCTGGACGGCATGGTGGAGCGGCTGAGCGAGTCGGCCCCGCTGATGCCCGGGGCCAAGGAACTGCTCGGCGAGGTCCGCGCCGCCGGGATCCCCACCGCCCTGGTGTCCTCCAGCCACCGGGTGCTCATCGAGGCCGTGCTGGACGGCGTCGGCCGCGAGTACTTCGACGTCACGGTGGCCGGTGACGAGGTCGCGCGGCACAAGCCCGATCCCGAGCCGTACCTGACCGCCGCCGCGAGGCTGGCGGCCGACCCGCGGCGCTGCGTCGCCCTGGAGGACTCCCCGACCGGTGTGGCGGCCGCCGAGGCCGCCGGATGCGTCACGGTCGCGGTGCCGGGGGTCGTCCCGGTGCCCGCCGCTCCTGGCAGAACCGTCGTCGAATCGTTGCGGGACCTCGACCTGGCCGTGCTGCGGAGCCTGGTCGCCGGGGTCCCCTAGGGGAGGGCTACCGCCGCGGGAGGACTTCCGGGGATCGGGAACCCTTCGCCCGGATGAGGAGTCTTTCGTTATGTACGTGTGACGATGGCCGTAGGCGCGTACGCGGAGGACGAAGGCGGGGGACCCGGCATGGGAGACGAGATGCTCTTCATGATCAGCCTCGGGATCACGGTGCTGGGGCTGGCCGTCAGCTACGGCGTGGGCAAGCGCCGCGGCGTCGCCTCGGGGATGCGCGGCGCCTCCCTGTCGCTGATCCCGCTGGCCGCCACGATGACCGGCGTCACCGGGTTCGTCGCCGACCTGGTGTTCAGCCCCGCCCGGTGGGCCGGCGTGGTCCTGGCCGGGCTCGCGGTGCTGCTGTACCTGGTCTCCGGCGTGATGCTCGGCCGCCGGGCCTCCGGCGGGGGCTCCGCCCCGGCCGCCGGGACCGGCGGGCGCAAGGAGCGCAAGGAGCAGGGGGCGGGCCGTCCCCGGCGGGCCGTCGAGCGCTCCGCGGGTCCGGCCGCCGACCCGGAGATGGCCGAGATCGAGGAGATCCTGCGCCGCCGCGGCATCAGCTGATCCGCGGCCGATCCGTCGGCCACGTCCCGAGATTCTCCTTCGGGGCGACCAGCCCGGCGGATGATCGGTATCGGGTCGGACTCGGAACGGTAAAGCTTCCCGAGGCGACCCCGGTTCGGTTTGGCATCGGGTACCTACTCGCACGTAATATCTGGGCGTTTTGTCCTCTCGGGCGGTTCGGCCGCCTGTATCCCAGATGACGACGCGATCACAAGTCGGACACGGGTACTTACGGGGTCCGTTCCCGGGATGGACGCTCAGTGCTGGAGGACTAGGTTTCCCTCCAGCGAACGCGCCGCCAGGAGCAGGCGAACCACGGGTGTCCTCATCCGGTCCCGTGTCCTGGCTGCTCGGCAGCGTTGCCGACGTGCAGGGAGGTACCGAGCGTGACCGCACCGATCGAGGTGTCCGGGTCTGAGGCCCAGGCCCAGCCCGAGGCCGTCCTCGCGGGCGTGGGGAAGAAGGCGGTCCAGGGGCGGTCGCTGGGCCAGATCGCCTGGATGCGCCTCAAGCGCGACAAGCTCGCCCTGGGCGGCGGGGTCGTGGTGCTCCTGCTGACCCTCATGGCGATCTTCGCGCCGGTGCTGGTCAAGCTGTTCGGCCACCCGCCCGACCAGTTCCACCGGGAGCTGCTCGACCCGATCTTCCGCACCCCCGCCGGCCCCTGGGGCGGGATGAGCCGGGAGCACCCGCTGGGCCTGGAGCCGATCAACGGCCGTGACATGTTCAGCCGGATCGTCTACGGCGCCCGCATCTCGCTGCTGGTGGCGTTCCTGGCCACGCTGGTGTCGGTGGTGATCGGCGTGGTGGCGGGCATGGCGGCCGGCTACTTCGGCGGCTGGGTCGACTCGGTGATCGCCCGGGCCATGGACGTCTTCCTGGCCTTCCCGCTGCTGCTGTTCGCGATCGCCCTGGTGGGCGTGGTCCCCGACGACGCCTCGTTCTTCGGCCTGTTCACGCTGAAGGACAACACCCTGCGGGTGTCGCTGCTGATCTTCATCATCGGCTTCTTCAACTGGCCCTACATCGGGCGGATCATCCGGGGGCAGACCCTGTCGCTGCGGGAGCGCGAGTTCGTCGACGCCGCCCGCAGCCTCGGCGCGCGCAGCCCCTACATCCTGTTCCGGGAGATCCTGCCCAACCTGGTCGGCCCGATCCTGGTCTACGCCACGCTGCTGATCCCCACCAACATCCTGTTCGAGGCGGCGCTGTCGTTCCTGGGCGTGGGCGTCAACCCGCCCACCCCGTCCTGGGGCGGCATGCTGTCGGACGCGGTGCGCCAGCAGCTGTACCCCATCGCGCCCCACTTCATGATCATCCCCGGTCTGGCGATCTTCATCACGGTCATGGCCTTCAACCTGTTCGGTGACGGCCTGCGCGACGCGCTCGACCCACGTGCGCGCTGATCATCCATCTCGCGATTGAGAGGAACAACCCGGTAATGAAACGTACGTGGAGAACCGCCGGAGTCGCGGCCACCGCGGCCCTGGCCCTGGTGCTGTCCGGCTGCGGCGGCGGCGGCGGCACCGGTGGCGACGACACCGTCAACACGACCTTCAACCAGGCCGTGAACACGATCGTCAACCAGGACGACAAGGCCGGCGGCACGCTGAAGTTCGCCATCACCGACGCCCCCGACTCGGTGGACCCGGGCAACACCTACTACGCCTTCAACTGGGACTTCACCCGGCTGTACGCGCGGGCCCTGCTGACCTTCGACAACAAGCCGGGCAAGGCCGGGCTGAAGGTCGTCCCCGACCTGGCCGAGGGTCTGGGCACCCCCAGCGAGGACGGCAAGACCTGGACCTACAAGATCCGCAAGGGCATCAAGTACGAGGACGGCACGGAGGTCAAGGCCGCCGACGTCAAGTACGCCATCGCCCGCAGCAACTACACCGACGAGCTGACCAGCGGTCCCAAGTACTTCGCGCAGTACCTGGACGCCGGTGACTACAAGGGTCCCTACAAGGACAAGAACCTCGACAACTTCAAGGGCATCGAGACCCCGGACGACTACACGCTCGTCTTCAAGCTCAAGCAGCCGTTCTACGAGTTCGACTACCTGCTGACCAACCCGCAGTCGGCTCCGGTCCCGGCGGCCAAGGACACCGGCCTGAAGTACCAGGAGCACCCGGTCGCGACCGGCCCCTACAAGGTGGAGAGCCACCAGGTCGGCAAGTCGCTGGTGCTGGTGAAGAACCCCATGTGGAACCAGGCCAGCGACCCGATCCGCAAGCAGAACGTCGACCGCATCGAGCTGGCGATGGGCGTCAACGGCGCCACCCTCGACGAGCAGCTGCTGGCCGGCACCACGCACGTCAACCTCGGCGGCACCGGCGTGGAGGCCGCCGCCCAGGCCAAGATCCTGCGCCAGGACAAGCTCAAGCGGGCCGCCGACAACCCGCTGACCGGCTTCCTGCGCTACGCGATGCTGTCGACCAAGGTCAAGCCGTTCGACAACATCGAGTGCCGCAAGGCCGTCCAGTACGCGGTGGACAAGACCGCCATCCAGGGCGCCTACGGCGGCCCGATCGCCGGTGACATCGCCTCCACGGCGCTGCCGCCGACCGAGACCGGCCACACCAAGTACGACCTGTACCCGACCCCGGGCAACAAGGGCGACCTGAACAAGGCCAAGGCGGCGCTGCAGGCGTGCGGCCAGCCCAACGGCTTCGAGACCAACATCGCGGTGCGCGAGGACCGGGCCAAGGAGGTCGCGGCGGCCGAGGCGATCCAGCAGTCGCTGGCCAAGGTCGGCATCCGGACGCAGATCAAGAAGTTCCCCTCGGGCGACTACACCTCGCAGTACGCCGGCAAGCCGGAGTACGTGCACAAGAACAACCTCGGCATCATCATCGCCGGCTGGGGCTCGGACTGGCCGACCGGCTTCGGCTTCCTGTCGCAGATCGCGCACGGCGAGGCCATCAAGCCCTCCGGCAACTACAACGAGATGGAGCTGAACGACCCCGAGGTCAACCGTCTGCTGGACGAGGGCATCCGCAACCCCAACCAGGCCGAGCGTGAGAAGGCCTGGAGCCAGGTGGACCGCAAGGTCATGGAGTCGGCGGCGCTGCTGCCCTTCATCTACGAGAAGGTGCTGACCTACCGTCCGCCGTCCCTGACCAACGTGTACTTCCACGAGGCCTACAAGATGTACGACTACACCGCCCTCGGCGTGAAGTGAGCCAGTCGTAGGCCGAATCTTGCAGAAGGCAGGTGAAGGCACCGGTGGCCGGGCGGGCAGCCGCCCGCCCGGCCACCATCGCCGCCCGCAGTGATCGCATTCGTTGTGCGCCGTCTCGTGGCCGCCGTAGCGCTGCTCGTGGTCGTCACCATGGTGACGTTCGCGATCTTCTTCCTGGTGCCGCGGCTGGCCGGGGCGACCCCGGACGACCTGGCGTCCCGGTACGTCGGCAGGGACGCCACGCCCACCGCCGTGCAGGCCGCCAAGAAACGCCTGCATCTGGACGACCCGGTGCCGGTGCAGTACGGCCGGTTCGTCAAGAGCCTCGTCGCGGGGGACACCTTCGACTACGGGCCGACGACGGTGAAGTGCCCGGCGCCCTGTTTCGGATACTCGTTCCGGAACTCCCAGAACGTGCTGGACCTGATCAAGGACCGGTTCCCGGTGACGTTCTCGCTGGCTCTCGGGGCCTCGGTGTTCTGGCTGGTCACGGGCGTGCTGATCGGTGTGCTGTCGGCGCTGCGCCGCGGCTCCCTGTTCGACCGGGCCGCGATGGCGATCGCGCTGGCCGGCGTGTCGCTGCCGATCTACTTCACCGGCCTGATCACGTTGAGCCTGCTGGTCTACCGGTGGGAGCTCTGGCCGGAACCGCAGTACGTGGGCCTGCTGGAGAATCCCGCCCTGTGGGCGCAGAACCTGCTGCTGCCGTGGATCACGCTGGCCTTCCTGTACGCGGCGATGTACGCCCGGCTGACCCGTTCGGGGATGCTGGAGACGCTGAACGAGGACTTCATACGCACCGCACGGGCCAAGGGACTTCCCGAACGCACGGTCATCACCAAGCACGCGCTGCGCGCCACGCTGACCCCGATCCTGACGATCTTCGGCCTGGACTTCGGGCTGCTGCTGGGCGGCGCGGTGCTCACCGAGACCACGTTCAACCTCAAGGGGCTGGGCGAGCTGGTGGTCAACGCCATCCGCGGCAACGACCTGCCGGTGGTGCTCGGGGTGGTGATGTTCACGGCGATCTTCGTGGTGGTGGCGAACCTGATCGTCGACGTGCTGTACGCGGTGGTCGACCCGAGGGTGAGGTTGGGCTGATGGCGGACGAACGACCGGCCGAGACGCTGGACGGGGCGCCGGCCACCATGACCGAGGGCTCGCCCCCGCCGACCGCCTTCCTGGAGGTGCGCGACCTGCGCATCCACTTCCCGACCGACGACGGGCTGGTCAAGTCGGTCGACGGGCTGTCGTTCACGCTGGAGCGCGGCCGGACCCTGGGCATCGTGGGCGAGTCGGGCTCCGGCAAGTCGGTGACCAGCCTGGGCATCCTGGGCCTGCACAACCGGCGCAACGCCAAGGTCTCCGGGGAGATCTGGCTGGCCGGGCAGGAGCTGGTCGGCGCCCCTCCGGAGGAGGTCCGCAGGCTGCGCGGGCGCCGGATGGCGATGATCTTCCAGGACCCGCTGTCGGCGATGCACCCGTTCTACACCGTCGGCGACCAGATCATCGAGGCGTACCGGGTGCACAACGACGTCAGCAAGAAGGTCGCCCGCAAGCACGCCATCGACATGCTGGGCCGGGTCGGGATCCCCAAGCCGGAACGGCGGGTGGACGACTACCCGCACCAGTTCTCCGGCGGCATGCGGCAGCGCGCCATGATCGCCATGGCGCTGTCGTGCGACCCCGAGCTGCTGATCGCCGACGAGCCCACCACCGCGCTGGACGTGACCGTGCAGGCGCAGATCCTGGACCTGATCCGGGACCTGCAGGCCGAGTTCAACTCCGCGGTCATCATGATCACCCACGATCTGGGCGTGGTGGCCGAGCTGAGCGACGAGATCCTGGTGATGTACGCCGGGCGCTGCGTCGAGCGGGCCAGCGTGGAGGACGCCTTCCACCGGCCGCTGCACCCCTACACCTGGGGGCTGCTGGGCTCGATGCCGCGGCTGGACCGTGACCGCACCGAACGGCTGCTGCCGATCAAGGGCACCCCGCCGAGCCTGATCAACGTCCCGGTCGGCTGCGCCTTCAGCCCGCGCTGCGCCTACGCGGAGCTGAACGAGGGCCGCAGCGAGACCGAACGACCCGAGCTGGTCGAGGTGGAGCCGGGGCACCGGGTCGCCTGCCACCTGCCGCTGGAGCGGCGCAGGCAGATCTGGGAGAACGAGATCCGGCCGAAGCTGTGAGCACCACCGGCGCGAAGGAAGGCGAGAACACTGTGAGCACCTCGCAGACGGGGGCCGACGAGGGCACCGCCACGGTGTCGCGGAGCGCGGCCGGCCGGCCCGAGCGGTCCGGCGAGCCGCTGCTGGCGGTGGAGAACCTGGGCAAGCACTTCCCGGTGACCTCCGGGCTGCTGCGCCGCCAGGTCGGCGCGGTCAAGGCGGTCGACGGCGTGTCCTTCACCGTGCACAAGGGCGAGACCCTGGGCCTGGTGGGGGAGTCCGGCTGCGGCAAGACCACCACCGGACGAATGATCATGCGGCTGCTGGACCCCAGCTTCGGCAAGATCACCTTCGAGGGCGTCGACATCACCCATCTGCCGCAGCGCCGGATGCGCCCGCTCCGCCGCGACCTGCAGATGATCTTCCAGGACCCGTACTCGTCGCTGAACCCGCGGCAGACCGTCGGCGCCATCGTCGGCGCCCCGTTCCGGCTGCAGAAGATCCAGACCGAGCAGGGCGTCAAGAAGGCCGTGCAGGACCTGCTGGAACTGGTCGGGCTCAACCCCGAGCACTACAACCGGTACCCGCACGAGTTCTCCGGCGGCCAGCGGCAGCGCATCGGCATCGCCCGCACGCTGGCGCTCAAGCCCAAGCTGATCATCGCCGACGAGCCGGTCTCCGCGCTGGACGTGTCCATCCAGGCGCAGGTGATCAACCTGCTGGAGGACCTGCAGGACGAGCTGGACCTGACCTATGTGGTGATCGCCCACGACCTGTCGGTGGTGCGGCACATCTCCGACCGGGTCGCGGTGATGTACCTGGGCAAGATCGTGGAGATCGGCGAGGCCGACGACCTGTACGGCTCGCCCATGCACCCCTACACCAACGCGCTGCTGTCGGCGGTGCCGATCCCCGACCCGGCCAAGCGCCGGGGGCGCGAGCGGATCCGGCTGACCGGCGACGTGCCCAGCCCGCTGGACCCGCCGCCGGCCTGCCGCTTCCACACCCGCTGCTGGAAGGCGCAGGAGATCTGCAAGCGGGTCGAGCCGCCGCTGGTGGAACTGCGGCCGGGGCACCAGACCGCCTGCCACTTCCCGGAGAACGCGCCGGAGGGCGCCACCGAACTGGTGGCCAAGGCCGCCGCCGAACGCGACGGGGCCGCCGCCACCGGCGAGCCCGTCACCGTCGTCAAGGACTGACCGGCGCGTATCCCCGATCCCGGGCGTCCCTCACGGGGGGCGCCCGGGATCGTCAGTTCAGGTCGAACTCGTTGCCCTCCGGATCGCGCATCGCGATCGCGTAGTGGTCGACCCCCGGCTCGGCCAGCACCCGCACCCTGGTCGCCCCCGCCAGGACCAGCCGTTCGGCCGCGGCCTCGATCCGCCGCCGCCGCTCGTCCAGGGGAACCTCCCGTCCGCCGCCGACCCGCAGGTCCAGGTGGATCCGGTTCTTGACCACCTTGCCCTCCGGCACCCGCTGGAACCAGATCCGCGGACCGCGGCCCTCGGGATCGACGATGGAGTCGGCGCCGTCCCCGAGGTCCTCCTCGGCCACCCCCACGCTCCGCCAGTAGTCGTTCCAGTCCGCGAACCCCGCAGGCGGGCCCTCGAGCCCGTAGCCGAGCGCGGCCGCCCAGAACCGCGCCATCCGGTCCGGGTCGGCGCAGTCGATCGTGATCTGGAACGGGACCGTCATGGGGCCTCCTCTCCTCGCCTGCCCGACATCCTGCCCGGCGGATACGACAGACGGCGCCCCGTCCCGCCTCCACCGGGGACGGGACGGGGCGCCGCCGAGGGCCGGTCACTCGGTGGAGATCGCCTTGAGGACGTCCATCCGCCCGGCGCGCCAGGCCGGCCACAGCGCCGCCAGCACCCCGATCACGGCCGCCACCACCAGGTAGACCGCCAGCGTGCCGACCGGGATGCTCAGCACGTTCAGGCCCTCGTCGGACAGCGCGTTCTGGATCGCCGCCCCGAACACCACCCCGATGGCGATGCCCAGCAGCGCCCCGAACACCGCGATCACGATCGACTCCAGCCGGATCATCCGGCGCAGCTGGCGGCGGGACAGCCCGACCGCCCGCAGCAACCCGATCTCCCGGGTCCGTTCGATCACCGACAGCGCCAGGGTGTTGATCACGCCGACCGCCGCGATGATGATCGACATGGTGAGCAGCACGGTCAGGAAGCTGACCAGCCCGTCGATCTGGGAGCTGGCCTCCTCCTTGAACGCCGCCCGGTCCTGCACCTCCAGCGCGGGGTAGGCGGCCAGCGCCCGCTGCAGGGCCTGCGTGGTCGCCGCGTCGGTCCGGGCGGTGTTGACCACCAGGGTGAACGGCGGCTCGCTCTCGTGCGCCCGGTAGACCGCCGTCGGCAGCACCCGCGCGTCCAGGAACTCGTTCTTGGCGTAGGTGCCGGCGATCCGCAGCCGCTCGACCTTCTGGTCGCTGAACCGCACCTGGACGACGGTGCCGACCTTCCAGCCCTTGGACTTGGCCACGTCGTCGGCGACCAGCATGCCGTCGTCGCCCATGCCCGTCGTCCCCGACACCAGCTTCACGGTGGTCCCGGCCTTGAGGGTGGCCTCGTCGGCGGCCACGTAGGAGCCCTTCTCGCCGTCGAACCGGCCCTGGCCCCAGTAGACGGGCAGCGCCTGCTCCACACCGGGCACGGACTGCACCGCCTTGATGGCGGTGGCGTCCACACCGGCCTGGCCGCCCTGCACGGAGACCAGGTAGTCGGCGCCCAACTGGGTGTCGACCGCCTGGTTCACCGACGACCGCATCGACGCGCCCAGCACGTTCACCACGGTGACCAGGGCGAGCCCGATCATCAGCGCGGCGGCGGTGGCGGCGGTGCGGCGCGGGTTGCGCAGGGCGTTGCGCTGCGCCATCCGGCCCGGGGCCCCGAACAGCCGGGGGTAGGCGGCGCCGAGCACCCGCACCACCGGGCCGCTGATCACCGGGGCGAGCATGGCCACCCCGAGGAACACCGCGAACGCCCCGGTCCCCACCGGGATCATCGCGTTGCCGCCCAGCTCCACCCCGGCCAGGCCCAGCGCCATCAGCGTCGCGCCGGCCGCGGTGAGCAGCCCGCCGACCGCCACCCGGATCCGCATCGACCGCTGCGGCAGCGCCACGTCGTCGCGCATCGCCGCCACCGGCGGGATCCTGGCGGCCCGCCGCGCCGGGAAGTACGCCGAGATCACCGTGACGCCGATGCCGACCACGTACGACCAGATCACCGGCGTCGGCCCGAACACCAGCCCGTCGTCGGCCTCGATGCCCACCAGCTCGCGCAGCAGCACCGCCAGCCCCGCGCCGGCCACCAGGCCCAGGGTGGAGCCGACGAAGCCGACCGCCACCGCCTCGCCGAGCACCGCCCGGGTGACCTGGCGGCGGGCCGCGCCGATGGCGCGCAGCAGCGCCAGCTCCCGGGTGCGCTGGGCGACCAGCATGGAGAAGGTGTTGAAGATGATGAACGCCCCGACGAAGATCGAGATCAGCGCGAACACCAGCAGGAACGTCCGGAAGAAGCCCAGCAGGGCGGCGATGTCGCTCTTGGCCTCCTCGCGCAGCTCGGTCCCGGTGACGGCCTCGAACCCGGCCGGCAGCACCGCGGCCACCCGGTCGCGCAGCGTGTTCTCGTCCACCCCGTCCGCGCGGATCGCGATGTCGGAGAAGTGGCCCGGCTTGAGCAGCAGCCGCTGCGCGGTGGCGGTGTCGAACGCGGTCACCGAGGCGCCCATCAGGTGCCCGGCGTCCATCAGCCCGACCACCGTGGCCTGCTGCGTCGGGTGGTTCTTGACCACCAGCCGGACCCGGTCGCCGACCCGGTACCCGGACCGTTCGGCGGTCCCGGCGTCCAGCACCACCTCGCCGGCGGCCTGCGGCCTGCGGCCCTCGGTGAGGTCGAAGTCGCCGTCCACCCAGTTGATCCCGAGCGTCGGCGCGCCGTTGCCGGTCATCACCTTGCCGTCCTTGCCGACCAGCGCGGCGTAGCCGGTGACGTTCCCGAACGCGCCCTGGACGCCGTCGACCTCTTGCAGCGTGCCGATCAGGGACGCGGGGACCGGCACGACGGGGCCGGTCCCGTCGTCGGCGTCGCCGGAGTCCCGCTTGGCCCGGACGTCCACCGCGATGTCCTGGCTGACGGTGGCGAACAGCTTGTCGAACTGCCGGTCCATGGTGTCGGTGAAGATCAGGGTGCCCGCCACGAAGGCGACCCCCAGGATCACCGACACCGCGGTCAGCAGCAGCCTGATCTTGTGCGCCGCCAGATTGCGGAGCGTGACCTTGAGCATCATCAGGACCCGGCCCCCGGCAGGTCGAAGCCCTTCATCCGCTCCAGCACCTTCTCGGCGGTCGGCGCGGCCATGGTGTCGGTGATCCGCCCGTCGGACAGGAAGACCACCTCGTCGGCGTAGGCGGCGGCCGCCGGGTCGTGGGTGACCATCACGATCGTCTGGCCCATCTCGCGCACCGAGTCGCGCAGGAACCCGAGCACCTCCGCGCCGGACCGGGAGTCCAGGTTCCCGGTCGGCTCGTCGGCGAAGATGATCTCCGGCCGGGAGGCCAGCGCCCGGGCGCACGCCACCCGCTGCTGCTGCCCGCCCGACAGCTGGTTGGGCCGGTGCCCCAGCCGGGGCCGCAGCCCCACGGTGTCGATGACCCGGTCCAGCCACTCCCTGTCGGGCCTGCGGCCGGCGATGTCGAGCGGCAGCGTGATGTTCTCCAGCGCCGTCAGCGTCGGCACCAGGTTGAACGCCTGGAAGATGAACCCGACCTTGTCGCGGCGCAGCCGGGTGAGCCGCTTGTCGTCCAGCTTGTTCAGCTCCACGTCGCCGATCAGCACCCGGCCGGAGTCGATCGAGTCGAGCCCGGCCATGCAGTGCATCAGCGTGGACTTGCCGGACCCGGACGGGCCCATGATGGCGGTGAACCGGCCGCGCGGAATCCCCAGCGTCACACCGTCCAGGGCGGTCACGCGGGCGTCGCCGCTGCCGTACACCTTGGTGATCCGCAGGGCGCGCGCGGCCAGATCGCCCGCACCCGGCTCGGCGAGCGCTTCGTCGGTGATCGGGGCGGTATGCGTCACGAGAACTCCTGATCGGGGGAAGGAACGTGCTCCAACGGGCCCGGCCGCCCGGCCGCGGCCCATGGCCTCACGCTACGGGTCCGGGATGCCCGGCAGATGAGCCTGCGGACGGGAATCGGCGGTCCTGCCTGCGCAGGACCGCCCGCCCGGCCGGTCATCCTCCGGAAGTACCGGCCGGACGCCCCAGGTAGGGGACGCCCCTGATCGAAGGTAGGGGGACTGCGGCGAACCCGCAGCTCAGGCCGGGTCGTGCTGGCCCGGGCGGCTCATCCCCGACTCGTAGGCGTACACCACCGCCTGCACCCGGTCGCGCAACCCCAGCTTGGCCAGCACGTTCCCGACATGGGTCTTGACCGTGGTCTCGCTGACCACCAGTTCGCGGGCGATCTCGGCGTTGGACAGCCCGCGCGCCACGTGCCGCAGCACCTCGCGCTCGCGTTCGGTCAGCGTCTCCAGGCCCGGCGCCGGCGACGACTCGCGCACCGACGGCAGCCGCGAGGCGAACTTGTCCAGCAGCCGCCGGGTCACGCTGGGAGCCACGATCGCGTCGCCGGCCGCCACGATCCGGATCGCCGACACCAGATCCTCGGGCGGGGAGTCCTTCAGCAGGAACCCGCTGGCGCCCGCCCGCACCGCCTCGATCACGTACTCGTCCAGGTCGAACGTGGTCAGGATGAGCACCCGCGGATCGTGCGTGGCCACGCCCTCGCGGACGATCCGCCGGGTCGCCTCGATGCCGTCCATGCCCGGCATCCGGATGTCCATCAGCACCACGTCCGGCAGCATCGACCGGGTCAGCTCCACCGCCGCCGCGCCGTCCCCGGCCTCGCCGACCACCGTCAGATCGGGCTCGGCCTCCAGGATCAGCTTGAACCCGGTGCGCAGCAGCGGCTGGTCGTCGACGAGCAGGACGCGTACGGTCATGGGGTCATTCTCCCGTCCCGGGCGACCGGTCCGTACCCGCGGGGCCGACTCCGGTCAGCCGGCGGCCCGCCTCACGCCTCCAGCGGGAACCGGGCCCGCACCCCGAACCCCCCGCCGACCCGCGGCCCGATCCGCAGCTCCCCGCCGTACAGCGCGACCCGCTCGTACATGCCGACCAGCCCGTGGCCCGGCCGGTCGCCGTTGCCCGACAGCAGCGTCTCCGCGCCGCGGCCGTTGTCCTCGATCTCCACCGTCAGGTCGGCGTCGGTGTAGCGCAGCCGCACCCAGGCGCGGGCCTGCGGGCCGGCGTGCTTGAGGGTGTTGGTCAGCGCCTCCTGGATCAGCCGGAACGCCGCCAGGTCCACCCCCGGCGACAGGGCCCGCGCCTCGCCCTCGATCCACAGCTGCACCGACAGCCCGGTCTCGCGGACGTGGTCGACCAGCTCGCCGAGGTCGGCGATGCCCGGCTGCGGCGACAGCTCCCCGCCGGCCTGCTCGGGATCCCGCTCGGTGCGCAGCACCCCGACGATCCGGCGCATCTCGCTGAGCGCGGTCCGCCCGACCTCCTCGATGGTGGCCATCGCCTCCCGGGCGCTGTCGGGATCGCGGTCCAGGATCCGGCGGGCCGCGCCGGCCTGCACGGTCATCACGCTGACATGGTGGGCGACCACGTCGTGCAGCTCCCGGGCGATCCGGGAGCGCTCCTCCACCCGGGCCGCCCGCGCGTCGGTGCCGCGGGCCTTCTCCAGCCGGGCCGTCCGGTCCTCCAGCTCGGCCAGGTAGGCGCGGCGCAGCCGCAGGTTGCGGCCCAGCGCCCACACCCCCACCAGCAGCACGCCGTCGGTGACGTAGTCCAGCAGCGAGATCCCGCCGTTGTACAGCAGCAGCATCGCGTTGAACGTCGCGAACGCCGCCAGCCCGCCGAGCGCGCTGTGCGCCAGCCCCCGATGCGCCGCCACGCTGTAGATCGCGATGAGGAACGCCGCCACGTCCGCCGACGACGACGGATAGCCCAGCACCGCCAGCACGAGCAGCCCGGCGGCCGTCCACGCCAGCACCGTCATCGGCAGCCGGCGCCGCCAGGTCAGCCCCAGCGTCATCGCGACGACGATGGCGACGTTGCGCGCGTCCGGCTCGGCGAACCGCTCCGCATAGGGCTCGGGCAGCTCGGTCAGCAGGAGCTGCGGCAGCCCCACCGCCAGCAGCAGCAGCGCCAGCAGCAGGTCGGCGACCTGCGGGCGGGCGCGCAGCAGACGGCGGCCCTCGGCGATGCGGATGCGGGGTGACACGTGACTCACCCTAGGACGTCGTGCCCGGACGCGACCCCTCCTGCACGGGGAGGTCCGGTCCTCCCTGAGGAGGATCCCGCGGAGGGAGTCGTCACAGGTCGTCGGTGCGGTCCAGCCGCGACGGACCCGGCTCCAGATCGGCGGGGGAGCGGCGCTGCGGCGGGTCCGCCGGCAGCGGCGGCGGCGTCCCGCCGAACTCCGGGCAGCGCTCCTTGTGGTCGCACCAGTCGCACAGCCGGCCCCGCCGCGGCCGCCACTCGCCGGTGTCCATCGCCCGGCGGATCGCCTGCCACAGCGCCTCGACCTTGCGTTCGGTGGCCCGCAGGTCCGCCTCGTCGGGGACGTACCGCAGGATCTCCCCGTTGCCCAGGTACATCAGCTGCAGCATCCGCGGCACCGTGCCGTGCAGCCGCCACAGCACCAGGGCGTAGAACTTCATCTGGAACAGCGCCCGGGCCTCGAAGTCGGCGCGGGGCGCGGTGCCGGTCTTGTAGTCGACGATGCGGATCTCCCCGGTGGGCGCGACGTCCACCCGGTCGATGTAGCCGCGCAGCTTCAGCCCCGAGTCCAGCACCGTCTCCACGTACAGCTCCCGCTCGGCCGGCTCCAGCCGCCGCGGGTCCTCCAGCGTGAAGTAGCGCTCCACCATCTCCCGCGCCCGCGCCAGCCACGCCTGCGGGTCGGCGTCCGGGTCGCCGGCCGTCTCCGGGTCCGGCTCGTCGGGGAACATCGCGCCCAGCTCCGGCTCCTCCGACAGCAGCCGCTCCCACTGCGGGCCGAGCAGGTCCAGCGCCGCGGCCACGGTGCGCCGCTCGGCCGGCAGGTCGTACAGCCGCTCCAGCACCGCGTGCACCAGCGTGCCGCGCACCGCGGCCGGGCTGGGCCGCTCGGGGATCTGGTCGATCACCCGGAACCGGTACAGCAGCGGGCAGGTCATGAAGTCCCCGGCCCGCGACGGCGACAGCGCCCCGGTGACCGCCGGGGCGGCCGGGCCGGTGCCCGCAGGGGGGTGGGAGGGGGCTTCGGCGGTGGTCATGGCGACAGGGTAGGCGACGCCTGTGACGGAATCCGGCAGGTGCGGCCCGTAGCATCGATGGCGTGGCAGACACCCCTCCCGGGACCGGGACCCCACCGCGCAGCGCGGAACCCCGGCCGGGATTCCCCATGGGCAGGCCGTTCGGCGTCCCGGTGTACGTGTCGCCGAGCTGGTTCCTGGTCGCCGTGGCGATCACCGTGCTGTTCGAGGACCAGGCCCGGGCGGTCGTGGACCCGCCGCTCAGCTACGCGGTGGCCTTCGCCTACGCGGTGCTGCTGTACGCGTCGGTGTTCGTGCACGAGCTCAGCCACGCGGTGACCGCCCGGCTGTTCGGGCTGCCGGTCCGGTCGGTCACCCTGCACATCCTCGGCGGGGAGACGCTCATCGAGCGCGAGTCGCCCACCCCGGGCCGGGAGTTCCTGATCGCGTTCGCCGGCCCGCTGACCAACCTGGTGCTGGCCGCGGCGGGACTGCTGGCCTGGCTGGCGCTGCCGCTGCCGCCGGTGGCCGAGCTGCTGGTCACCGCGCTGACGCTGGCCAACCTGCTGGTGGGGCTGTTCAACCTGCTGCCGGGGCTGCCGCTGGACGGCGGCCGGCTGGTGCGCGCCTCGGTGTGGAAGGTCACCGGCCGCGGCCGGGACGGCACCGTGGTCGCCGCCTGGGTCGGCCGCGGCATCGCGCTGTGCACCGTCGCCGCCGGGGCGCTGGCCGTCTCCCTCCCGGCCGGCGGCTGGCCGGTCCTGCTGTGGTCCTCGCTGGTGGCCTCGTTCATCTGGGTCGGCGCCACCCACGCGCTGCGCGCCGAGCGCGTCCGCGCCCGCATCCCCGCCCTGCACGCCCGCGCCCTGGCCCGCCGCGCCGCTCTGGTCACCGCCGACCTGCCGCTGTCGGAGGCGATCCGCCGGGCGCGCGAGCAGGCCGCCGGCGCGCTGGTGGTCGTCGACCACCAGGAGCGGCCCGTGGCGCTGGTCAGCGAACGGGCCGTCACGGCGGTGCCCGAGCACCGCCGCCCCTGGATGACCGCCGGGGAGGTGTCCCGCGGCCTCGCGCCGGAGCTGACGCTGCCCGCGGACCTGTCCGGCGAGGAGCTGATCGACGCGCTGCGCCGGGCCCCGGCCTCGGAGTACCTGCTGGTGGAGCCGGACGGGCGGGTGTACGGGGTGCTGACGGCCGGTGACGTCGACAGGGCCTTCGCCGGGGTGTGACCGTCCCCCCGCCGCCGGGCCGCGAGCCGGTCCGAGCGGGTGACCGGCCCCGATAACCTTGACGACCATGACCGAACCGCAGCCGACCGGAAATCACGGACCCGACGAGGCCCCCGCCGCCCCCGCGCACCGGGCCGCCGGGCGCATCCCGCACGGTCCGTTCCGCGCCGGCGACCAGGTTCAGCTGACCGACCCCAAGGGCCGCGTCAACACCATCACCCTGCAGCCCGGCAAGCTGTACCACTCGCACAAGGGCGCCATCGCCCACGACGACGTCATCGGCAGCCCCGAGGGCAGCGTGTTCCGCTCCACCGGCGGCGTCGAGTACCTGGCGTTCCGGCCCCTGCTGGCCGACTTCGCGCTGCGCATGCCGCGCGGCGCCGCGGTGGTCTACCCCAAGGACGCCGCGCAGATCGTGGCGATGGCCGACATCTTCCCCGGCGCCCGCGTCGTGGAGGCCGGCGCCGGATCCGGGGCGCTGAGCTGCTTCCTGCTGCGCGCGGTCGGCGAGCACGGGCTGGTGTCGTCCTACGAGCGCCGTGAGGACTTCGCCGAGATCGCCCGGCGGAACGTGGAGACCTTCTTCGGCGGCCCGCACCCGGCGTGGCGGCTGACCGTCGGGTCGCTGGAGGACGCGCTCGCCGAGACCGAGGTCGACCGGGTGGTGCTGGACATGCTGGCCCCCTGGGAGTGCCTGGAGGCGGTGGGCAAGGCGCTGATCCCCGGCGGGCTGGTGTGCGCCTACATCGCCACCACCACCCAGATGTCGCGGATCGTGGAGGCGCTGCGGGCGCACGGGTCGTTCGCCGAGCCGTACGCGTTCGAGACCATGCTGCGGTCCTGGCACGTCGACGGGCTGGCGGTGCGCCCGGACCACAGGATGGTCGGCCACACCGGGTTCCTGGTGACCGCCCGGCGGCTGGCCGACGGCGTCACCCCGCCGCCGCGCCGCCGCCGCCCCGCCAAGGGCGCCCACCCGGCCCCCGAGGAGGGCTGACCGGCTCGCAGCTGCGGGAGTGCCGCAGATCACACCGGGCGGCCTCCGGGGGCCGCCCGTGAAACTGTTACGACGAATTCACATATCCGGTCAGGATTTTCGGTCCCTCCGCGGGTACCGCTTCCGACGCGAGAACCTCGTGCCGGAGCGGGGAATGAAGGCAGATCCTCGCGGCGTTCCAGTATTTTCCGTGACGTGTTCGCGGGTCGCGAAGCGCCGGGAAATGGCCCCCTCGGTCGGTCCGGCACGACACGAGCACCCCAAGGGCAGGTTACGGAAGCCCTCCGGATAGGTAGGGTCTGAGTAGGTCGTCGGCTCTCTTCTTGAGGAGGTGACGGGGCGTGGCCGCTCGTGATGATGCTGGGGCGCGTAAGGCGCAGCACGACATGGAGGTACGTGACCTTCAGACGCAGGTCTCCATCCTGGAGGAGGAGATCTCCGTGCTGCGCCGCAAGCTCGCGGAGTCCCCACGTCAAGTTCGTGTGCTGGAAGACCGCCTCCACGAGGCACAGGCCAACCTGGCCGCCGTGACCGGGCAGAACGAACGCCTTGTCGCGACCCTCAAGGAGGCCCGGGAACAGATCATCGCGCTCAAGGAGGAGGTCGACCGGCTGGCGCAGCCGCCGTCCGGCTTCGGCGTCTTCCTGGAGGCTCGCGACGATGGAACGGTCGACATCTTCACCGGCGGCCGCAAGCTGCGGGTGAACGTCTCGCCGGCCGTCGACGTCGCCGAGCTGAAGCGCGGCCAGGAGGTCATGCTCAACGAGGCGCTCAACGTCGTCGAGGCGCTGGACTTCGAGACGCAGGGCGAGGTCGTCATGCTCAAGGAGCTGTTCGACGACGGTGAACGCGCCCTGGTGATCGCGCACGCCGACGAGGAGCGCGTGATCCGGCTCGCCGAGCCGCTGCGCGGGGTTCCGCTGCGGGCCGGCGACTCGCTGATGCTCGAGCCCCGTTCCGGCTACGCCTACGAGAAGATCCACAAGGCCGAGGTCGAGGAGCTGGTGCTGGAGGAGGTGCCGGACATCTCCTACGAGGAGATCGGCGGCCTCGGCCCGCAGATCGAGCAGATCCGCGACGCGGTGGAGCTGCCCTACCTGCACGCCGACCTGTTCCGCGAGCACCACCTGCGGCCGCCCAAGGGCGTGCTGCTGTACGGCCCGCCCGGCTGCGGCAAGACGCTCATCGCCAAGGCCGTCGCCAACTCCCTGGCCAAGCAGGTCGCCGAGAAGACCGGCCAGGAGGGCAAGAGCTTCTTCCTCAACATCAAGGGCCCCGAGCTGCTCAACAAGTACGTCGGCGAGACCGAGCGGCACATCCGGCTGGTGTTCCAGCGGGCCCGCGAGAAGGCCTCGGCCGGCACCCCGGTGATCGTGTTCTTCGACGAGATGGACTCGATCTTCCGCACCCGCGGCTCGGGCGTGTCCTCCGACGTGGAGAACACCATCGTCCCGCAGCTGCTGAGCGAGATCGACGGTGTGGAGGGGCTGGAGAACGTCATCGTCATCGGCGCCTCCAACCGCGAGGACATGATCGACCCGGCGATCCTGCGGCCCGGCCGGCTGGACGTCAAGATCAAGATCGAGCGGCCCGACGCCGAGGCGGCCAAGGACATCTTCTCCAAGTACATCCGGCCCGACCTGCCGCTGCACCCCGACGACCTCAAGGAGCACGGCGGCTCGCCCGAGGCCACGGTCGAGGCCATGATCCAGCGGGTCGTGGAGCGGATGTACGCCGAGACCGAGGAGAACCGCTTCCTGGAGGTCACCTACGCCAACGGTGACAAGGAGGTCCTGTACTTCAAGGACTTCAACTCCGGCGCGATGATCCAGAACATCGTCGACCGGGCCAAGAAGATGGCCATCAAGCAGTTCCTGGACACCGGCCAGAAGGGCCTGCGGGTGGCGCACCTGCTGGCGGCCTGCGTGGACGAGTTCAGCGAGAACGAGGACCTGCCCAACACCACCAACCCCGACGACTGGGCCCGCATCTCCGGCAAGAAGGGCGAGCGGATCGTCTACATCCGCACGCTGGTCTCCGGCAAGGCGGGCACGGAGGCCGGTCGTTCCATCGACACGGTCGCCAACACCGGCCAGTACCTGTAAGGGCCGGCACCCGTCCGGACGCGGCGGTCACCTCCGGGTGGCCGCCGCGTCCGCGTCGCGGGGGTCTGCGGTGAGATCGACAGGTAAACGTCCGGGGCCGGGGTAATAACCCGGCGATGTCGTACAGCAGCGATGACCAGGGACGGAGCGCCGCCAGGCGCCCGGGGCGCCGGGACCGGCGGCCGGGCGGGCCGGCGGCGGCGCCATCACTATCCGGTTCCGCCTCTCCGAGGAGGCGCCGATCGGCACTAGGCTCGACGATATGAGTGTTCGGCGGGTGATGGGGATCGAGACCGAGTACGGCATTTCCGTGCCCGGTCAGCCAGGGGCCAACGCGATGGTGACGTCATCGCAGGTCGTCAACGCCTACCTGGCGGCCTCGGCGGCTCGGGCCAGACGGGCCCGCTGGGACTTCGAGGAGGAGAATCCGCTGCGCGACGCGCGCGGCTTCGACCTGGCCCGTGAGGTGGCCGACCCGAGCCAGCTCACCGACGAGGACCTGGGGCTGGCCAACGTCATCCTCACCAACGGGGCGCGCCTGTACGTCGACCACGCGCACCCGGAGTACTCGGCGCCCGAGTGCACCAATCCGCGGGACGCCGTGATCTGGGACAAGGCGGGGGAGCGGGTGATGGCCGACGCTGCCCGCCGCGCCGCGATGGTGCCGGGCACCCACCCCATCCAGCTCTACAAGAACAACACCGACAACAAGGGCGCCTCCTACGGCTGCCACGAGAACTACCTGATGAAGCGGGAGACCCCGTTCGCCGACATCGTCAAGCACCTGACGCCGTTCTTCGTCTCCCGGCAGGTGGTGTGCGGCGCGGGCCGGGTCGGCATCGGGGTGGACGGCCGCGGCGACGGCTTCCAGATCAGCCAGCGCGCCGACTTCTTCGAGGTGGAGGTGGGCCTGGAGACCACCCTCAAGCGGCCCATCATCAACACCCGGGACGAGCCGCACGCCGACCCCGACAAGTACCGGCGGCTGCACGTCATCATCGGCGACGCCAACATGAGCGAGATCTCCACCTACCTCAAGCTCGGCACCACCGCGCTGGTGCTGGCGATGATCGAGGACGGGTTCCTCACCGTGGACCTGTCGGTGGACATGCCGGTGGCGGCGCTGCGCGCGGTCTCCCACGACCCGTCCTGCAGGCACCTGATCACGCTGCGGGACGGCCGCAAGATGACCGCCGTGCAGCTGCAGATGGAGTACCTGGAGCAGTCCCGCAAGTACGTCGAGGACCGGTTCGGCTCCGACGTCGACGAGCACACCCGCGACGTGCTGGACCGCTGGGAGTCGGTGCTGCACCGGCTCGGCGAGGACCCGATGCAGCTGTCGCGGGAGCTGGACTGGGTGGCCAAGCTGGAGCTGCTGGAGGGCTACCGCAGCCGCGACGGCCTGGACTGGTCGCATCCGCGGCTGCAGCTGGTGGACCTGCAGTACACCGACATCCGCCCCGACAAGGGCCTGTACAACCGCCTGGTGGCGCGCGGCCGGATGGAGCGGATCACCACCGACGCCGAGATCGAGGCGGCGGTGGAGGACCCGCCGACCGACACCCGCGCCTACTTCCGCGGCCGGTGCCTGCGGCAGTACGCCGACGCGGTGGCCGCGGCCTCCTGGGACTCGGTGATCTTCGACGTGCCGGGCCGGGAGTCGCTGCAGCGGGTCCCCACCCTGGAGCCGCTGCGCGGCACCGAGCAGCACGTGGGCGCCCTGCTGGACCGCTGCCGGACCGCCGCCGAGCTGGTCGCCGTGCTGACCGGGGAGAACTGAGGCCCCCGCCGGGACCCGGTGGGACCCGGTGGGACCCGGTGGGACCCGGTGGGACCCGGTGGGACCTGGTGGACTCGGTGGACTGGCGTGGCCGATGCGTGGTCGTGACCGGTATGACCGTTTCAGCGGGGGTAGGGCGGGCGATAACCGTGTCAAGGCAGCCCCCGGACGCCACGAGGCGCATCGGACATCGAAGTCCGCTGGCCGTCGGTGATCGCAGGTAGGGTTGAGGGCACCGGCAGTGAGTGGAGGTAACCGATGGCCACTAAGGACACCGGCGGTCAGAAGCAGACCACGCGTCGCGACGAGGAGGTCGAGGAGACGCAGGCGGCGGTCGGTGAGGACGTCGCCGAACGCCACGAGAAGCTGTCCGACGACGTCGACGCCATCCTCGACGAGATCGACGAGGTGCTGGAGGAGAACGCCGAGGACTTCGTCCGCTCCTACGTGCAGAAGGGCGGGCAGTAACCGCCGCCGCGGGCCGATCGCCTCCCGTCCGCCGGGGCCGCCCGGCGGTGCGGATCTCGCCTCCCGGGCCCGGTGACGCGACCGCGTCGCCGGGCCCGCGCGCGTCCGCGGCCGGTCTCAGCCCGCCGGCGCCTCCCCGGCCGCCGGCTCGGCCAGCGCGGCGGCGAACGCGTCCGGGACGGTGAAGCCGTCCGGCGGGATCGGGATCTGGTGCGCCAGCCGGCACCAGGCCAGGTCCACCGCCGCCGCCGCGCTCATCGCCCGCAGCGCGACCTCGGCGTCGGCGGGCCGGAAGTCCTCCGGCAGCCGGCCGCGCACCGGCCACAGCCGGCGCAGCCCGTGCCCCGGCTGCTCCAGGACGTCGGCCAGCAGCCCGCGCAGCTCGGGGTCCAGCCAGTTGCCGACCTGCGGCGCCAGGTCGGGCCGGTAGCCGGCCATGTCGGCGGCCAGCAGCGCCACCGCGGCGTGCCGCGGCTCGGTGAAGTCCGAGCCCTCCGGGTCCCCGCACATCGGGGTCAGCGCGTCCGCCAGCTCGTACACCGCCATCTGGAAGCGCCGCCCCGGCGCGGCGTCGGAGAACAGGGTGGCGCCCAGCCCCGGCGGGCAGCGGCTCATCCACTCCCGTTCCAGCGCCTCGTCCCCGTACGGCAGCGCCCGGTGGTCCAGCGCCGGGTTGGCCTGCAGCGGCTCGATGATCGACAGCAGCGCCTGGGCGCGGACCTTGAACCGCGGGTCGTCGCGCAGGGCCTGCGCGGTCATCACCATGCAGCGCACGATGTGCCCGGCCGCGTCGGGCCGCCCGGCCCGCATCCGCTCGGCGTACAGCGCGATGATGGTGCGCAGCAGCGGCGGCACCAGCCAGCGCAGCCGGCCGTGGTCGTCGAACGGCCGCGACAGGTACGGCTCCCACAGCCGCAGCAGCCCGGTCTGGGCCTCGTTCTCCAGGTCGGGGTCGAACACCGGGACCGCCGCGCACCACAGCATCGCGCTCCAGGTGGCGGCGACGGTGCTGGGGGTGCCGTGCAGGAAGTAGCTCCAGCCCAGCGGGTAGTCCAGCGGCGGGGCGGCCGCCGCCTCGGCGATCACCGAGCGCAGCCGGTACAGCAGCGCCCCCGACACCGGCCGGCCCGCCACCGCCAGCGGCGGCCCGTAGTCGTAGGCGAAGTCGGGCCCGGCGGGCAGGATCTCCACCGGCATCGCCGGGGGGTTCAGGCCCGGCTGGGCGGGCCGGGCGGAGCGGCGCACCTGCGCGCTGCGCGGCGGGAAGCAGGGGAACCAGCGGCCGTCGGCGGGGTGCCAGCGGTACCAGCGCGCCCACGCCCCGTACATCCACCAGGAGCCGTCGGGCAGATGCACCAGCCGGGCGACCAGCGCCTGCTGCCGGTGCACCGGGGCGGCGGTCGCCCACCAGGGGGCGGCCACGGTGGCGCGGGTGTCGTGCTCGGCCCGTTCGAACGGGTCGCCGTCCCCGGGGGCCGGGGCCTGCTCGCCCGGCGGCCCCGGATAGGGCGGCGGGGCCGGATAGGGCGGGACCGGCGGACCGGGCAGCGGCGGCGGCCCGCCCTGCGGCACGGGCGCACCCGGCCATACCGGCGGTCCCTGATCGCCGGGCCATGTCGGCTGCCCGTGAGGGCCCGGCCAGCCCGGCTGCCCGGGCGGCGGGCCAGGAGGTCCCCAAACCACGCCGTCATCGTAGTGTCCCGCGGCCGGGTTCGCCGTGGGCGGACTCCCGGACCGATCACCGGATATGCGCCTCGCGCTGGTTGAACGTTAGGGTCGTAATCGTCCGCGCCGGTGAGACCCCTGGGGCCGCCGGTGCCATGGTGGAGGGAAGGAGTCGCGTGGCGTCCCACGATTCGCACACCGGACGTCTTCCGGGGGTGTTCATGAACCCGGGCACGTCCTCGTTCACCGAGTTCCTCGGGTCCTACGCCCCCGACCTGCTGCCCGGCCGCCGCATGAGCAACCTCGCCGGGGGAACTCCGGGGAACGTGGAGATACCGCATGCCACCACGATCGTGGCGGTGACGTTCCCGGGCGGGGTGGTGATGGCCGGCGACCGGCGGGCCACCGCCGGGAACATGATCGCCCAGCGCGACGTGGAGAAGGTCTTCCGGGCCGACGAGTTCTCCGCGGTGGCGATCGCCGGCACCGCCGGGATCGGGATGGAGATCGTCCGGCTGTTCCAGGTCGAGATCGAGCACTACGAGAAGATGGAGGGCCGCACCCTCTCGCTGGAGGGCAAGGCCAACCGGCTGGCCACGATGATCCGCGGCAACCTCGGCATGGCGATGCAGGGCCTGGTGGCGGTGCCGCTGTTCGCCGGGTACGACACCGACCGCGGGGTCGGCCGGATCTTCAGCTACGACCCGGCCGGCGGCCGTTACGAGGAGCAGGACTTCCACTCGATCGGCTCCGGCTCGGTGTTCGCCCGCGGCGCGCTCAAGAAGCTGTGGCGGCCCGACCTGGACGCCTCCGACGCCGCGCTGGTGTGCGTGCAGGCGCTGTACGACGCCGCCGACGACGACTCGGCCACCGGCGGGCCGGACCTGATCCGCAGGATCTACCCGGTGGTCGCGACGGTCACCGGCGACGGCTACCGCCGGCTGGCCGAGGAGGAGATCGCCGACCTGGCCCAGACCGTCGTCGACGGGCGCCACGACTCGCCGGGCGGGCCGACCGCCCCGCTGCGATAGAAGGGACCCACTCCGGTGAGCATGCCGTTCTACGTCTCGCCCGAACAGATCATGAAGGACAAGGCGGACTACGCGCGCAAGGGCATCGCGCGCGGCCGCAGCGTCGTCGTGCTGCAGTACGACGGCGGGATCCTGTTCGTGGCCGACAACCCCTCGCGGGCGCTGCACAAGATCAGCGAGATCTACGACCGGATCGCCTACGCGGCGGTCGGCAAGTACAACGAGTTCGAGACGCTGCGGCTGGCCGGCGTCCGGTACGCCGACGTCAACGGCTACCAGTACGACCGGGGCGACGTGACAGCGCGCGGCCTGGCCAACGCCTACGCCCAGACGCTGGGCACGATCTTCACCGACTCCAGCAAGCCCTACGAGGTGGAGCTGGTGGTCGCCGAGGCCGGCGAGGACGCCGACTCCGACCAGATCTACCGGCTGACGTTCGACGGGTCGGTCCGCGACGAGCACGGCTACGTGGCGATGGGCGGGCAGGTGGAGGCCGTGGAGCAGGCCCTCAAGGACCGCTTCGAGGAGGGCCTGTCGCTGTCGGCGGCGCTGCGTGCGGCGGTGCAGTCGCTGGAGGCCCAGGAGGCCGACCGGCGGCTGGAGGCCAAGGCGCTGGAGGTGGCGGTGCTGGACCGCAGCCGCGAGCACCGGCTGTTCCGCCGGCTGCCGGCCCCGCGGATCGAGGAGCTGCTGGCCGAGGAGTCCTGACCCGGCCGCCTGACCGACGCGTTCCCCCCGATCCCCCGCCCGCGCCGCGGGCGGGGGATCCGCCGTTGCCGGGGCCGGTCCGGAGGCTCTTGATCTACAACGTAAAGGCGCCGGATCGTGATCATCCGGCGCATCAGCACCCTGGGCACTGTCGGGCGGGCCCGCCGCCGCATAGGGTCGAGGTGTGGACAGGCGCATTTTCGGGCTCGAGAACGAGTACGGGGTCACCTGCACCTTCCGCGGGCAGCGGCGGCTGTCACCCGATGAGGTGGCGCGCTACCTGTTCCGCCGGGTGGTGTCATGGGGACGCAGCAGCAACGTGTTCCTGCGCAACGGCGCGCGGCTCTATCTCGACGTGGGCAGCCACCCCGAGTACGCCACGCCCGAGTGCGACAGCGTCATCGACCTGGTGACGCACGACAAGGCGGGCGAGCGGATCCTGGAGGGGCTGCTGGTCGACGCCGAGCGCCGGCTGCGCGAGGAGGGCATCGCCGGCGACATCTACCTGTTCAAGAACAACACCGACTCGGCCGGCAACTCCTACGGCTGCCACGAGAACTACCTGGTGGGGCGGCACGGCGAGTTCGGCCGGCTGGCCGACGTGCTGATCCCGTACCTGGTCACCCGGCAGATCATCTGCGGGGCGGGCAAGGTGCTGCAGACCCCGCGCGGCGCGGTGTACTGCGTGTCGCAGCGGGCCGAGCACATCTGGGAGGGGGTCTCCTCGGCCACCACCCGGTCCCGCCCGATCATCAACACCCGCGACGAGCCGCACGCCGACGCCGAGCGGTTCCGCCGGCTGCACGTGATCGTGGGCGACTCCAACATGAGCGAGACCACGATGCTGCTCAAGGTCGGGGCGACCGACCTGGTGCTGCGGATGATCGAGGCCGGGGTGGTGATGCGCGACCTCACCCTGGAGAACCCGATCCGCGCCATCCGGGAGGTCAGCCACGACATGACCGGCCGCCGCCGGGTCCGGCTGGCCAACGGCCGGGAGGCCTCCTCGCTGGACATCCAGAAGGAGTACTACGGCAAGGCCCGCGACTTCGTGGACCGCCGCGGCGGCGACGCGGTCGCGCTGCGGGTGCTGGACCTGTGGGAGCGGACGCTGCGCGCGGTGGAGACCGGCGACCTGGACCTGGTCTCCCGGGAGATCGACTGGGTCACCAAGTACCAGCTCATCGAGCGGTACCGGCGCAAGTACGACCTGCCGCTGTCCTCGCCCCGGGTGGCCCAGCTGGACCTGGCCTACCACGACGTGCACCGCGGCCGCGGCCTGTACTACCTGCTGGAGAAGCGCGGCTCGGTCGAGCGGGTCACCCGCGACCTGGACATCTTCGAGGCCAAGTCGGTGCCGCCGCAGACCACCCGGGCGCGGCTGCGCGGCGAGTTCATCCGGCGGGCCCAGGAGAAGCGCCGCGACTTCACCGTCGACTGGGTGCACCTGAAGCTGAACGACCAGGCGCAGCGGACGGTGCTGTGCAAGGACCCGTTCCGCTCGGTGGACGAGCGGGTCGACAAGCTCATCGCCGGGATGTGACGTGAGCTGCCCTCGGGGGTGACCAGCCGGTAAGGTGAGCGCTCAAGTCCGCTCCGTCACCCCCGAAGGACGCTCATGCGCCGTCGTCTGGTCCCGCTGGCGGCCGCTTTGGTGGCCGCGCCGCTGCTGCTGTCGGCCTGCTCGCTGGGCGGCGGCATCCCGGTGGAGGTGTCCGGGGAGTACGGCAGACAGCCCGACGTGAGGTTCGACTCCAAGGCCGAGCCGGGCGACGAGCTGAAGATCGAGACCCTGGTGGACGGCGAGGGCGCCGAGGTCCGCAAGGGCGACCTGGTGGTGGCCTCCTACGTCGGCTACCGCTGGAACGGCGCGGGGACCAAGCTGGTGGCCAACAGCTACACGACGGGCAAGCCGGGCGCGTTCCCCTCCGGCAAGCTGGTGCCCGGACTGGACAAGGCGCTGGTCGGCAAGAAGGTCGGCAGCCGGGTCGTCGCGCTGATCCCGCCCGACCAGGGGTACGGCGACCGGGGCGACGAGCGGCACCAGATCGGCCCGAACGACTCGCTGGTGTACGTGCTGGACGTGCTGGCGGCCTACGGCAAGGACGCCGCCGCCAAGGGCTCCCCGCAGCCGCTGGCCGACGCCCGGCTGCCCCGGGTCGCCGACGCCGGCGCCGGTCGCGCGCCCCGGGTGACCGTTCCGCGCACCGCGCCGCCCGCCAGGCTGCAGGTCCGCACGCTGGTGCAGGGCACCGGCCCGGCGCTGCGCGGCAACCGGCTGGCGGTGCTGCACTTCACCGGGGTGCTGTGGCGGACCGGCGAGGAGTTCTACTCCACCTGGGGCGAGGGCCGTCCCGCCGGGGAGATCATCGGCGTCGGCCAGGACATCAGGGCGTTCGACGAGGGCCTGGTGGGGCAGCGGATCGGCAGCCGCATCCTGCTGGTGGTGCCGCCCGCCTGGGGCTACGGCACCAAGGGCCTGTCCCACTACGGGATCAAGGGCAACGACACCCTGGTCTACGTGGTCGACATCCTCGGCGCGCACTGAGCCCTCTACGGACGACCGCGGCGTGCTCTGCGAGCGGAGGCCGACCGTGATCCCGCCCGGCTCGCGTCGTTCTAACGTCGAGACCGGTTGTTCTTAGACTGGCCGGGTGGACGATGTCGAGGCGATGGCCGCGCTGCGCGACCCGGTCCGGCGGCGGCTGTACGAGTACGTGAGCGCCCAGGACCACGAGGTCGGGCGGAACGAGGCGGCCGAGGCGGTCGGCGTCCAGCGCACCCTGGCCGCGCACCACCTGGACAGGCTCGCCGAGGCCGGCCTGCTGGAGACGACCAGCCGCCGGCTGAGCGGCCGGTCGGGACCGGGGGCGGGACGCCCGGCCAAGCTGTACCGGCGGGCGGCGGGGGAGCGGACGGTGTCGCTGCCGCCCCGCGACTACCGCACGGCCGCCGAACTGCTGGCCGAGGCCGCCGAGGAGAGCGGGCTGGACGAGCCGCTGCACCGGGCCGCGCGCAGCCGGGGCCGCCAACTGGCCGAACGCGCGGGACCGGTCGGGGACCTGGAGGCGGCAAGGGCCCTGCTGGCCGCCCGCGGCTATGAGCCCGTCGTCGAGGAGACGCCGGGCGGCGCGGTGCTGCGCATGCGCAACTGCCCGTTCCACGCGCTGTCGGAGGAGTTCCCGCCGCTGGTGTGCGGGATGAACCTGGCGCTGCTGGAGGGGCTGTTCGAGAACGCGCCCGGCCTGGCGCCCCGGATGGACCCCCGTCCCGGTTGGTGCTGCACGGTCCTCGGGGCTTCTAAAAATAATGAGCGTTGACATATGCTGCCGGGCATGACCGACTTCCATCTGGCCCAGTTCAACATCGCCCGTCTGAAGGCGCCCCTGGACGACCCCTCGATGACCGGATTCCTGGAACTGCGCGACCCGCTCAACGCCCTGGCCGACGGCGACCCCGGCTTCGTGTGGCGGCCGGTGTCCCCGGTCGACGGCGCCGACGAATGGCCCTACGGCCCGGACATCCTGATCAACTACTCGGTGTGGCGGTCCCGCGAGGCCCTGTGGGAGTACGCCTACCGCAGCGGCCACCTGGAGGCCATGCGCCGCCGCCGCGAATGGTTCGACCGGGTCGCCGAGACCTACCAGGTGCTGTGGTGGATCCCCGCCGGGCACCGCCCCGGCCCCGACGAGTGCGTGGACCGCCTGGAACTGCTGCGGCGCGAGGGACCCACCCCGCGGGCGTTCACGTTCCGCGACCACTACACCGCCGAGGAGGCGGCCCGCGCCGAGGCCGAGCAGGCCGCCCGGGTGGGCTGACCGCTACAGCAGGGACGCGGTGTGCCGGCCGGCGGCCGCGGCGGCCAGGAAGTAGGCCAGGTCCTCGTCCAGGCGGCGGCCCATGGTCGACAGCCGCACCCCCCAGTCCCGTTCGGCCGTCCGCAGCTCGTCGGCCAGCCCGTCCACCGGCACGCGCACCAGCTCGTGCCGGTCGGCCAGCGTCCCGGCCTGCCGGGCGACCCGTTCGCCGAACTCTCCGGGCAGGTCGGGCACCACCACCTGAGCCCGGGCCAGCGCGACCCGCCCGTAGGCGGTCAGGCTGTGATGGGAGACCCCCACGTGCCGTTCCCGCTTGTCGCCCTCGCTGACCCGCAGCGACGCCACCGGCCGTCCCGACAGCACGGCGGCGGCGTTGACCGCCTCGCCCGCCGAGACCCCCGAGAACCCCCAGCGGGTCCCGGTGCCCAGGTTGCCCGGCCCCTGCGCCAGCACCACGACCTCGGCGTCCAGCACCAGCCGCGCCGCCAGCAGCCCGGTGTGGACCGTCACCGCCTCCAGGTCCCCGCCGAACGCCTGCCCGACCGTGACCGTGGCGGCCAGCGCGCCCGCCGCCTTCAACTGCCCGATGGCCATCGAGAACCAGGCCGGCAGCGCGCCCCCGTCCGGCATCACGTACACCACGCGGGTGCCGGGACGGGCGGCCAGCAGCCCGGCCAGGATCGGCGGCAGCGCCGAGTGCAGGTCCGCCACGATCACCGGCATCCCGTCCAGGGAGTCGGCGTCGCGCAGCAGTTCGTGGTGCGGGGAGTCCTGCTCGTCGGCGCCCAGCACGGTCGCCTGCAGCGGCGTGTACCGGGCCTTGACCAGGTGCCCGGGACCGGACGGGTCCGGCGGCAGCCGGTCGGGGACCGCGACCACCATGGCGTACCCGCCGGTGCCCAGCCCCAGCGCCAGCGCCGTGGTGTTGAGCAGCACCGCGTCGCCCGGCTCGGGGCGGCCGACCAGGGCGGGATAGGCCAGCGCGCGCACGATCTCCCCGTCGCGGCCGGGCTCGCCGTCGACCGCGACCTCCAGCTCGACCGATCCCGGCCATTCCCGGCGAACGCGTTCCACCCTGCCTTTACGCCATCGGATCACGCCGGAAACGGTAGCGTCTTGACCTGAGGGTTGGAGCACTCCTCGGAGGATCCGGGGGCGCCCGAGGATCGAGGTGGTGGCGTTGTCGCGGCGCAAGACCGAGCGCCTGCTGAACCTGGTGGTCTGCCTGCTGGCCACCCGGCGCTATCTCACGGCCGAGCAGATCCGCCGGGCGGTGCCGGGCTATCCCGACTCCGGCGAGGCGTTCAAGCGGATGTTCGAGCGCGACAAGGAGGAGTTGCGCGAGCTGGGGGTGCCGCTGGAGGTCGGCAGCGAGGAGGAGACGGGGGAGACCGGCTACCGGATCCCGCCGCACGACTACGAGCTGCCGGAGATCCACCTGACCCCGGACGAGACCGCGGTGCTGGGGCTGGCCGCCCGGGTGTGGCAGCGCGCCGCCCTGGCCGAGGCCGCCTCCGGGGCGCTGCTGAAGCTGCGGGCCGCCGGGATCGACACCTCCGAGACCGACTCGCTGGGCATCGAGCCGCGGGTGGACACCGACGAGCCGGCCTTCCCGGCGCTGTGGGAGGCGGTCAAGAACGGCCACCCGGTCGCGTTCGACTACCAGGGCGTCGGCCGCACCGCCGCGGCCCGCCGGCACGTGCAGCCGTGGGGGGTGATCAGCCGCCGCGGCCGCTGGTACCTGGTCGGGTACGACACCGACCGGCAGGACACCCGGGTGTTCCGGCTCAGCCGGATCGTCGGCGAGGTCGCCGCCGACGGCCCGCCCGGCAGCGTCACCGTCCCGGAGGGCGTGGACATCCGCAAGATCGCCTTCGAGCGGATCGAGGCGCCCGCCGAGGCCCGCTCGGCGACCGTGCGGCTGCGCGCCGGGGCGGCGCAGGGCCTGCGCCGCTGGGCGTCGGACGTGCGGCCGGACGGCCCCGGCTGGGACACCGCCCGGCTGTCGTTCAGCGAGGCCGAGCGGTTCGCGCCCTACCTGGCCCGGTTCGGCGCCGACGTGGTGGTGCTGGACCCGCCCGACCTGCGCGACGCGGTGATCCAGCAGCTCAAGTCGGTGCTGGCGGGACACGACCGGTGAGAGGGGAACGCGACGTGAGCAGGCACACCACCTCCAGCGACCGGCTGGCCCGGCTGCTGGCCCTGGTGCCGTACGTGGTCAACCGGGACAGCGTCGCCCTGGACGAGGCCGCCGCCGCGTTCGGGGTCACCGAGAAGCAGCTCATCGACGACCTGAACCTGCTGTGGTGCGTGGAACTGCGCGCCCCCGACCCGTACTGCCCGATCGACCTGTCCTACGAGGGCGGGGAGATCACCGTCAGCGAGGCCGAGTCGATCGCCCGGCCGCTGCGGCTGAAGGTCGACGAGGCCGGGGCGCTGCTGGTGGCGCTGCGGATGCTGGCCGAGATCGGCGACCCCCGCGACCGGGACGCGCTCAGCCGGGTGATCGCCAAGCTGGAGAACGCCGCCGGGGAGGGCGCCGCCGCGGTCAGCAGCCAGGTGTCGGTGCAGGTGGACCCGGCCGGGGGGATGCCCGCCCGGGTCCGCGACGCGATCGCCCGCGGCCGCCGGCTGCACCTGACCTACTACGTGCCGGGCCGCGACGAGAACACCGAACGCGACGTGGACCCCATGCGGCTGCTGGTCGTCGACGGCCAGCCCTACCTGGAGGGCTGGTGCCGCCGCGCCGAGGGGGTCCGGCTGTTCCGGCTGGACCGGGTCGTGGAGCTGACCGTGCTGGACGTCCCCGCCGAGGTGCCCGCCGACGCCGAGCACCGCGACGTGCGGGCCGGGCGGCTGTTCAGCCCCTCGCCCGACGACATCCGCGTCACGTTCGAGCTGACCCCGGCCGGGCGGTGGGTGGCCGACTCCTACCCGTGCGAGAGCGTGGAGGAGCTGGGGGAGGGGCGGCTGCGGGTCGTGCTGCGCACCGCCGACCAGCGGTGGGTGCGGGGCCTGGCGCTGCGGCTGGGCGACCAGGGCCGGATCACCGGCCCGCCGGAGCTGACCGAGGCCGTCCGCGCCGACGCGGCCCGGGCGCTGGCGCATTACGAGACCGCACCGGCCCGATGAGGCGGCCGCCGCGGGCTGTCGCGGTTCCCGGCGATTCGCTACCGTGGCGGCGTGGGTTGGGCTCAGGTCTTCGTCGCGGTGGCGTCCGCGGGACTGCTGGTGCTGGCGCTGTGCGCGGCCAAGGTGTTCCGGGCGGTGCAGGGACTGGGGCGTGAACTCGAGCGCACCCGGCGGCGACTGGACGCCGAACACTCGACGCTGCGCGGTGAACTTCGCCGGCTGCGGGAGACGGGGGAGTCCGATACCTCCGCCGACGGCGTACGATCGTCATGAATGGCACCTGCTGAGAAGGAATGACATGGCTGGACTTGGCTGGACCGAGATTCTGATCATCCTCGCGGTGGTCATGCTGCTGTTCGGGTCCGCGAAGCTCCCGCAGCTCGCGCGTTCGCTGGGCCGGTCCGCCCGCATCCTGAAGGCGGAGACCAAGGGGCTGCGGGAGGACGACGAGACGCCGCAGCCGGCGCAGCCCCAGGCGCAGCAGCCGCCGGTGCAGCAGCCGCCCGCGCAGCCGTACGCCCCGCCGCAGGGCCAGCTGCCGCCCGGGCAGCCGATCCAGGGTGTGCCGGTCGACCCCAACCAGGCCCGCAAGCACTGATCCCCGGTCACGGACGTGACCGGCAGGCATTGACCGACAGGCGGGATTGACCCACCCCGATGCTGAAGCTGACCAGGCGGCGGCCACCGGCGGACCCGGAAGGCCGCATGCCGCTCATGGACCACCTGCGCGAGCTGCGCAACCGGCTGATCAAGGCCATCCTCGGCCTGGTCGCCGGGATGGTCGTCGGGTTCGTCTTCTTCGACCCGGTCTGGAGCTTCCTCCAGGAGCCCTACTGCGAGCTGGACGCGGCCTACCGCGCCAGCGGCGGCCGTGAGTGCAACCTGTACACCAACGGTCTCACCGAGGGCTTCTTCCTGCGGATCAAGATCGCCCTGATGATCGGCGCGGTGGTGTCCGCACCGATCTGGCTGTACCAGCTGTGGGCCTTCGTGGCGCCCGGCCTGTACCGCCGTGAACGCCGGTGGACCTACGTCTTCATGGCGGCGGCGGTCCCGCTGTTCCTGCTGGGCGCCGTGCTGTCCTACGTCACCCTGGACAAGGGCCTGAGCATCCTGCTGGGGTTCGTGCCCGACAACACGGTCCCGCTCGTCACCATCACCAGCTACCTCGGCTACGCCACGGCGATGCTGCTGGTGTTCGGGCTGACGTTCGAGCTGCCGCTGTTCGTGGTGGTGCTCAACCTGGCCGGAGTGCTCAGCTCCGCGCGGATCCGCCGGTCCCAGCGGATGATCATCTTCGGGATCTTCGTGTTCGCCGCGGTGGCCACCCCCAGCGCCGACCCGTTCACCATGCTGGCGCTGGCGCTGCCGACGATCCTGCTGTTCGAGGTCGCCGCCTTCCTGGCGTTCCTGAACGACCGGCGGCGCGCCCGGCGGCCCGACCCGTACGCCGAACTGGCCGACGACGAGGCCGCTCCGCTGGACCTGGAGGAGATCGACGCGGAGCTGGAGAAGGGCGAACGCGCCCGCTGACCTCACCCCGGGGCGACGGCGTCGGCGGCCGGTTGGGAACGTCCGACGCGAAACCATAGGCTCGACACCATGAGTTCCCCTGGTACCACGCCCGCCGAACGCTACGCCGCGCATCGCGCGCGCGTCCGCGAGAACGGGCCCGCGCTGCTGGACTTCCAGACGCTGTACGACTTCGAGCTGGACCCGTTCCAGCTCGAGGCGTGCCGGGCGCTGGAGGCGGGCAAGGGCGTGCTGGTGGCCGCCCCCACCGGATCGGGCAAGACCATCGTCGGGGAGTTCGCCGTCCACCTGGCGCTGGCGAACCGGCAGAAGTGCTTCTACACCACCCCGATCAAGGCGCTGTCCAACCAGAAGTACGCCGACCTGGTCCGCCGCTACGGCCCGGAGAAGGTCGGCCTGCTCACCGGTGACAACAGCGTCAACGGCGAGGCCCCGATCGTCGTCATGACGACCGAGGTGCTGCGCAACATGCTCTACGCCGGGTCGCACACCCTGGCGGGGCTGGGCTTCGTCGTCATGGACGAGGTGCACTACCTGGCCGACCGGTTCCGCGGCGCGGTGTGGGAGGAGGTCATCATCCACGTCCCGGACTCGGTCCGGATCGTGGCGCTGTCGGCCACCGTCTCCAACGCCGAGGAGTTCGGCGAGTGGCTGCAGGAGGTCCGCGGCGACACCGCGGTGATCGTCGACGAGCACCGGCCGGTGCCGCTGTTCCAGCACATGCTGGTCGGCAACCGGCTGTACGACCTGTTCGTCGACACCGGCGACCCGAACGACCGCCCCAGGATCAACCCGCAGCTGCGCAACATCGCGGTCGACGAGGTCCGCCGCGCCAAGATCAACCAGGGCCGGCGCACCGGCCGCAAACGGGTCTCCCGGCCGCCCCGGTTCCGCCCGCCGGCCCGCCCGGACGTGATCGAGCGGCTGGACCGGGCCGGGCTGCTGCCGGCGATCACGTTCATCTTCAGCCGGGCCGGCTGCGACGCGGCCGTCATGCAGTGCCTGTACGCGGGGCTGCGGCTGACCTCCCGCGAGGAGGCCGAGGAGATCCGCGCGCACGTCGAGCTGCGCACCGCCGACATCGCCGACGAGGACCTGCGGGTGCTCGGCTACGACGAGTGGCTGGACGGGCTGATGCGCGGGATCGCCGCCCACCACGCCGGGATGCTGCCGACCTTCAAGGAGGTCGTGGAGGAGCTGTTCACCCGCGGGCTGATCAAGGCGGTGTTCGCCACCGAGACGCTGGCGCTGGGCATCAACATGCCGGCCCGCACCGTGGTGATCGAGAAGCTCGACAAGTGGAACGGCGAGACCCACACCGACCTGACCCCCGGCGAGTACACCCAGCTCACCGGGCGGGCCGGGCGGCGCGGCATCGACGTGGAGGGCCACGCGGTGGTGATCTGGTCGCCCGGCATGGACCCGTTCGCGGTCGCCGGGCTGGCCGGCACCCGCACCTACCCGCTGAACTCCAGCTTCCGGCCGTCGTACAACATGGCGGTCAACCTGGTCGGCGCGGTCGGCCGCGAGCGCGCCCGCACCCTGCTGGAGGAGTCGTTCGCCCAGTTCCAGGCGGACCGGGCGGTGGTGGGCCTGGCCCGGCAGGTGCACAAGAACACCGAGGCGCTGGCCGGGTACGCCGAGGCCGCGACCTGCCATCTGGGCGACTTCATGGAGTACGCGGCGCTGCGCCGCCGGCTGTCGGACCGGGAGGCGGAGCTGGCCCGCGAGCGGGGCGCCGCCCGCAAGGCCGAGGCGGTCCGGTCGCTGGAGCGGCTGCGGCCCGGCGACGTGATCGTGGTCCCGGCGGGACGCCGCGCGGGCCTGGCGGTGGTGATCGACCCGGGGCTGGGCAAGCGGTCCGACGGGCCGGCGCCGCTGGTGCTGACCGCGCAGCGGTCGGTGCAGCGGCTGTCGCCGCTGGACTTCCCGCAGCCGGTGGAGCCGCTGGAGCGGATCCGCATCCCCCGGTCGTTCAACCCGCGCAGCCCGCAGCAGCGCCGCGACCTGGCGTCCACGCTGCGCAACAAGGTGCCCGAGCCGGACCTGAAGACGCACCGCCCCCGCCGGGGCGGCGGCCAGGCCGCGGGGGAGGACGCCGAGATCGCCCGGCTGCGGCGCGAGCTGCGGCAGCATCCCTGCCACGGCTGTGACGAGCGGGAGGACCACGCCCGCTGGGCGGAGCGGTACTTCCGGCTGGAACGGGAGACCGAGTCGCTGCGCCGCCGGGTGGAGGGCCGCTCCCAGGTGATCGCGCGCACCTTCGACCGGGTGTGCGGGGTGCTGGAGCAGCTCGGCTACCTGGAGGGCGACACCGTCACCGAGGAGGGCCGCCGGCTCGGCCGGATCTACAACGAGCTGGACCTGCTGACCGCCGAGAGCCTGCGCGCCGGGCTGTGGGAGGACCTGGACCCGGCGGAGCTGGCGGCGTGCGTGTCGGCGCTGGTGTACGAGTCCCGCCAGCCCGACGACGCGTCCGCGCCGCGGACCCCGCCGGGGGCCGCGCGGGACGCGCTGGCGGCGATGGTGCGGCTGTGGGGCGAGCTGGACGCGATCGAGAAGGACAACCGGGTGTCGTTCCTGCGGGAGCCGGACCTGGGGTTCGCCTGGACCGCCCACCAGTGGGCGTCGGGCCGGCCGCTGGACGAGGTGCTGCTGGAGGCGGACATGACCGCCGGCGACTTCGTGCGGGCGGTCAAGCAGCTGATCGACCTGCTCGGCCAGGTCGCCGACGCCGCCCCGGAGGACAGCCGGATCCGCAAGGTCGCGGGCCGGGCGATGGACGCGATGCGGCGCGGGGTGGTCGCCTACTCGTCGGTGGCCTGATCCGGCGCGCAAACCTCGGCCCGGCCCGAAAACCGGACTTACTATGTAAAGGGTCGGGCCGGAAACCGGAACCGCGGTTCGCCGGAGCAAGATCGGACATCCACGGGGCGTGCCGCCGCGAACGCGGCGGCCCGACCCGATGGAGGAGACCATGCTCGCGGTTGCCGCGGCGATCATCTTCGGCCTGGCCCTGCTGTTCGACCTGGCCGACATCCAGTCCGACCCGTTCGACTACGCCACCCTCGTCACGCTGGGACTGCTGCTGCTCTCCCTGCACCTGGCCGGTTTCGGCGGCACCACCGCGAGCTGGCGCGCCCGCTCGCGCTCCCGCCACCGCTGACCGCGCCGGGCCGATCGGCGCCGTGACCGTCCGGTCGGCCGGCCGTCGCCGACCGCCGGTCCGAGCCGCAGCCGTCCCGGCTGTCGTGCCCGGCGGCGCGGCCGTCCCGGCCGGTCAGCCGTCGCCGCGGACGATCTTGTCCCCGGCGACCACGTCGCCGTGCACGGTCACGTTCCCGAAGAACGCGATGCCCCCTCCCGGCCTCCCGGGGCCGGGGGCGGGAGCGGGCGGCGCCGGGGGAGCGGTCCGGGCGGGGGCCGCGGCCTCGCGCAGCGCCGGGGTGCCGGCGGGGGAGTGCGGCAGGTGCACCCAGCCGCGCGCCCGGGTCTGCTTGACCTCCACCGTGACCGGCCAGAACGCGGCCGGGTCCACCGTCCCCTCGGCGTGCCGGACCACGCTGTCGTAGAAGTAGTCCGAGGCGATGAACGCCAGCTCGCCGCCGGAGTCGTCCAGCGCCCGTTTCAGCGCCGGCGCGTCCAGCAGGCGGAACAGGTGGTTGACCGCGGTGCCGGCCAGGCCGTGCGCGTCGTGGTGGACCTCGCCGATGTGCGCCGCCGCCCGCAGCCGGACGGCGTGCGGGCCGGACGCCGACCGGTTGTGCCGCCGCAGCCGCTCCGCCAGCCGGTCCAGCAGCGGATCCACCACGGTGATCGTCGGCATCCGGGCCGGGATCACCACCAGCATCCCGTCCCCGCGGTCCTCGTGCAGGCAGCCGTCCCAGCCCAGCGGGCAGTCGTCGAACGCGCCCGGCACCACGTCGTACAGCGCCTCGCGGATCGCCAGCTGCACCCGGTCGGTGCGCGCCGGGTCGGTGAACGCCGCCACGTCCACGGCCAGCAGCACGCAGTGCTGGGAACGCCGGGGCCCGCCCGCGGCGCGTTCGCCGGGCCGGTCCGGCAGCCCGTGCGCGGCGTCACCGAAGATGTTCATGCCCTGCCGTCCCGAGCCGTCCCGACGGGGAGGCCGGCGCCCTGGGCGAAGGGGGAGTGGGTGTTACCGCCCCGGACGCCGACCCGCTGAGCGACCGGCCGCGGAAAGTCGGTCACCCGCCATGCTGCGCCCGCCCCGTCCGCGTGGTCTGCGTCATGTGACACACGCCGGTTCACGCCCGCGCCGCCAGCGCGTTCAGCAGCCGGTTGACCGGGCCGCCCAGGTTCCACTCGTCGGCCAGCGCCACCAGCGTCTCGGGGTCGCGCGGCGCGGACGGCAGCGCGTCGTCCAGCTCCGCCAGCTCGGGCGCGTCGATGTCGGTGACCACCTTGACCACGGTCTCGGCGGCGGCCAGATAGTCGCGGGCCGCGGCCAGCTTCAGCCGGCTGCCCGCCGGGAACCCGTCGGTGACGCCCTCGTCCAGCGCCCGGAGGATCCCCTCGATCGACCCGAACCGGGTCACCAGGGCGGCGGCGGTCTTGTCGCCCACCCCCGGCACGCCCGGCAGCCCGTCGCTGGGGTCGCCGCGCAGCGTGGCGTAGTCGCCGTAGGCGCGGCCGGGGATGCCGTACTTGGCGGCGACCTCCTTCTCGCCCATCACCTGCAGGTTGCGGATGCCGCGCGCGGTGTAGAGCACCTGCACCGGGCCGCGCTCGTCCACCAGCTGGAACAGGTCCCGGTCGCCGGTGACGATGTCGACCGCGCCGCCCTCGGCCGCGCACCGCGCCGCCAGCGTGCCGATTACGTCGTCGGCCTCGTATCCGGGCACCCCGGCGCGCACCAGGCCCACCGCGTCCAGCACCGCGTCGATGATCGGCAACTGCGCCGCCAGCGGGTCGGGGGTCTGGTCCCCGCCGTCCTCGGCGACCCGGTGCGCCTTGTACGACGGCAGCGCCGCCACCCGGAACGCCGGCCGCCAGTCGGCGTCCATGCAGCACACCAGCCGGGCCGGGGCGCGGTCCCTGACCAGCCGGGCGATCATGTCGACCAGCCCGCGGACCGCGTTCACCGGGGTGCCGTCCGGGGCGGTCACCGACTCCGGCACCCCGAAGAACGCCCGGAAGTACAGCGACGGCGTGTCGAGCAGCATCAGCGCACTCATGAGGTCATCGTGCCACGCGCCGGGGACGTCCCCGCCGCGATCGCCCGGCCCCGGTGCTGGAATGCTGTAACCACGCCAAGCGACGAAGGACCGTGAACTGATGAAGCCGGATGTGACGACGGAGTTGTATCCGCCCGCCCGCCTCGCCCGCGTCCGCGAGGCCACCGCCGAGGCCGGGCTGGGGGCGCTGCTGCTGACCCCCGGCCCCGACCTGCGCTACGCGACGGGCTACGACGCGATCCAGCTGGAACGGCTGACCTGCCTGGTGGTCCCGGCCGACGGGGACCCGTTCCTGGTGGTGCCGCGGCTGGAGCTGGCCGCCGCGCAGGCCTCCCCGGCCGGCGCGCTCGGCGTGGAGATGGTGCCGTGGGAGGAGACCGACGACCCGTACGCGCTGGTGGCGCGGCGGCTGGGCGGCGGGATCGACGCGGTCGGGGTGGCCGACCGGATGTGGGCGGTGATGGCGCTGCGGTTCCGCGACGCGATGCCGCAGGCCCGGCAGGTGCCGGCGGGCCGGGTGATGGGCCGGCTGCGGATCCGCAAGAGCCCCGCCGAGGTGGCCGCGCTGCGCGAGGCCGGCGCGGCGATCGACCGGGTGCACCGCCAGGTGCCCGCCATGCTCAAGGCCGGCCGCACCGAACGGGAGGTCGGCCGCGACATCGCCGAGGCGATCGTGGCCGAGGGGCACGCCCGGGTGGACTTCGTGATCGTGGGGTCGGGCCCGAACGCCGCCAGCCCCCACCACGAGCTGTCGGACCGGGTGATCCGGCCGGGCGACCCGGTGGTGGTCGACATCGGCGGCACCATGCCCAGCGGCTACTGCTCCGACGAGACCCGCAACTACTGCGTCGGCGAGCCGCCCGCCGACTACCTGGCCTACTACGAGGTGCTGCGGCGCGCCCAGGAGGCGGCGTGCCGGGCGGTGCGGCCGGGGGTGACGCCGGAGGCGGTGGACGCCGCCGCCCGGGAGATCATCGCCGAGGCCGGGTACGGCGAGCACTTCATCCACCGCACCGGGCACGGCATCGGGCTGGAGACCCACGAGGACCCCTACATCGTGGCGGGCAACACCGAGCCGCTGGAGCCGGGCATGGCGTTCTCGGTGGAGCCGGGCATCTACCCGGGCGCGCACGGCGCGCGCATCGAGGACATCGTGGTGTGCACCGAGGACGGCTTCGAGAGCATGAACCACGTGGACCGCGACCTGGTCGTCGTGGACTGACCGTTCGCCCGGGGGCAGGGCCGGAACGCGCGTTCCGGCCCTGTTGCGCGTCCATGACCGGTCGATAACGATCTCTTCACGAACCGGCCTGCTCGCGCATGATGCTTGCGCCCCCGGACAGGACAGGGGTACGCAATTACGTGTTCCGCCGGGGTTACGTGCGGATGTCTGCAATGTTGCGGTAAGTACGCCCAAGAAGGAGACGTCGTGGCCGAGGTCGTCCTGGCAGGAGTCGGCAAGGTCTACCCCGACGGAACCCGGGCGGTCACCGACCTGAACCTCGACATCGCCGACGGGGAGTTCCTCGTGCTGGTGGGCCCGTCCGGCTGCGGCAAGACCACCGCGCTGCGGATGGTGGCCGGGCTGGAGGGCATCTCCGAGGGCGAGATCAGGATCGGCGACCGGGTCGTCAACCGGGTGCCCTCCCGTGACCGTGACGTGGCGATGGTGTTCCAGAGCTACGCGCTGTACCCGCACCTGTCGGTGCGCGACAACATCGGGTTCGGGCTGTCGCTGCGCAAGGTCCCCAAGGACGAGATCCGCCGGAAGGTCGAGGACGCCGCCGCACGGCTGGGCCTGACCGACCACCTGGACCGCAAGCCCCGCAACCTGTCGGGCGGCCAGCGGCAGCGGGTCGCGATGGGCCGGGCGATCGTCCGCGAGCCGCAGGCGTTCCTGATGGACGAGCCGCTGTCCAACCTGGACGCCAAGCTGCGCGTGCAGATGCGCGCCGAGATCGCCCGCATCCAGCGCGACCTGGGCGTCACCACCATCTACGTCACCCACGACCAGACCGAGGCGATGACCCTCGGCGACCGGGTCGCGGTGATGAAGAAGGGCGTGCTGCAGCAGGTCGCGCCGCCGCAGGAGCTGTACGACCGGCCCGCCAACCTGTTCGTGGCCGGGTTCATCGGCTCCCCGGCGATGAACATGCTGACCGGCCGGCTGACCGGCGAGGGGGACGCGCTGCGGGTGGAGTTCCGCGGCGGCCAGTCCCTGCGGGTGGCGCCGGAGTCGCTGACCGCGCGCCCGGCGCTGCGCTCCTACCTGGACCGGCCGGTGGTCGTCGGGATCAGGCCGGAGGACATGGAGGACGCCGAGCTGGCCCCCGGGCCCGAGGACGCCCGGCTGACCTGCGTCGCCGACCTGGTCGAGGCGATGGGCTCCGACGTGCTGGTGCACTTCTCGGTGGACGCCGACCTGGTCGTCACCGACGACACCCGGGAACTGGCCCGTGACGCGGGCGCCGACGCGCCGCAGCAGGCGGCGCAGGGCGGTGCCCCGCTGGTCGCCCGGTTCAGCCCCCGTACCCGCGTCAAGGTCGGCGACCCGGTGGCGGCGCAGGTCGACACCGCGCGCATGCACTTCTTCGATCCCGAGACAGGCGCCTCGATCTGGGACTCGGCGGCGCCTTCCCCGAGGAAGGAATCCGAATGAGGGACGTAATGTGGAGCCGCCGGCGGATGCTGGGCGTCACGCTGGCGGCGGGCTTGGCCGTCTCCACCGCGGCCGCCTGCGGCGGCGGGGACGACGACGGCGGCGGCGACGGGCCGCTGAAGGGGCAGACCATCACGGTCGCCTCGATCTGGACGGGGTCCAACGAGGGGGCCAAGTTCCAGAAGGTCCTGGACGCGTTCAGCGAGCGCACCGGCGCCAAGGTCACCTACACCCCCACCGGCGACAACGTCGCCGCCTACCTGGGCTCCAAGGTGAACGGGAACGCCGCCCCGGACGTGGCGTTCCTGCCGCAGCAGGGCGTGCTGGTGGAGTTCGCCAGCAAGGGCTGGATCAAGCCGCTGCCCGCCGACACGCAGAACGCCGTCAAGCAGAACTTCTCCCAGGTCTGGCAGGAGCTGGGCTCGCACAACGGCACGATGTACGGGGTCTACTTCAAGGCCTCCAGCAAGTCCACCGTCTGGTACCGCAAGCAGGCCTTCACCGACGCCGGCATCGCCCAGCCCCCCGCCACCTGGGCGGACTTCGTGAAGACGGCGCAGACCCTGTCGGACTCCGGCGCCACGCCGATCTCGGTCGGCGCGGCCGACGGCTGGGTGCTGACCGACTGGTTCGAGAACGTCTACCTGTCGGTGGCCGGGCCCGAGAAGTACGACCAGCTGTCCAAGCACGAGATCCCCTACACCGACGAGACGGTCAAGGAGTCGCTGCGCAAGCTGGCCGAGATCTGGGGCAAGGACAACTTCCTGGCCGGCGGGCGCGACGGCGCGCTGCAGACCGAGTTCCCCGCCTCGGTGCCGGCGGTGTTCGGCGACTCGCCGAAGGCCGCGATGCTGCCGGGCGCCGACTTCATCGCCTCGGAGATCAGCACCAACACCAAGTCCAAGATCGGATCCGACGCCGACTTCTTCCCCTTCCCGGCGGTCGGCGCCAAGGCCCCGGTGGTGGGCGCCGGTGACGTCGCGGTGATGATGAAGGACACCCAGGGCGCCCGCGAGCTGATGAAGTTCCTCGCCTCGCCCGAGGCCGCGGAGGTCTGGGCCAAGCAGGGCGGCTTCATCTCCCCGAACAAGGCGGTGGACCTGGCGTCCTACCCCGACGAGGTGCAGCGGCGCATCGCCAAGGCGGTGATCGACGCCGGCAACGACTTCCGGTTCGACATGTCCGACCTGGCGCCGGCGGCGTTCGGCGGCACCAAGGGCGCCGGCGAGTGGAAGATCCTGCAGGACTTCCTGGCCAACCCGTCTGACGTGGACGGCACCGCCGAGAAGCTGGAGGAGGCCGCAGCCAAGGCGTTCAAGTGACCCGCCGGTGACCGTGCGGGACGGGCCGCGGTGTCCCGGCCCGTCCCGCCCAGCGGTCCCCGTGCCCGCCCGACCTCTCGTTCCACCCGCCGAGCAGCTCTCCGGGAGAGTGTGCGATGACAGACACCTCCGACCCGCCCGCGCCGCGCGAGCAGCGGCCGGACGACGCGTCCGGCGCCGGCTCATCCCCGCCCGCCCCGGGTCCGGCCGGCGACCGCGCCGCGGCGGTCGCCGGAACCTCCGCGGCGAAGGGCGGCGCCGCAGCCGAGAAGGGACGGCTGGGACCGCCGCCCTGGCTGGCCGGGGGTTTCCTGGCCCCCGCGTTGATCCTGCTGGGCCTGCTGGTGGTGTACCCGATCCTGTACACGATCTGGCGGAGCCTGTTCGACGCCGACGGGGACACGTTCGTCGGGCTGGACAACTACACGGCGATGTTCACCGACTCGGCCACCTTCACGGCGCTGAAGAACAACGCCATCTGGGTGGCGGTGGCGCCCGCGCTGATCACCGCCTGCGGGCTGATCTTCGCGGTGCTCACCGAGCGGATCCGGTGGGCCGCCGCGTTCAAGATCATCGTGTTCATGCCGATGGCGATCTCGATGGTCGCCGCCGGCGTGATCTTCACCCTGGTGTACGACCACTCGCCCGAACGCGGCGTGCTCAACGCGATCGCGGTCGGCGTGCACGACACGTTCGCCTCCCCGTCGCCGTATCCGGGGGTGCGGCCCCGTGAGCAGGGCAGCCCGCTGCGGCCGGACGGCGGCGGGTTCTCCACCACCGCGCAGGTCCGGCCCGGGCAGCCGGTGACGCTGCCGCTGGTGGCGCTCGCCCCGGCCAAGCAGCAGGGCCTGAAGGCCGCGAAGGCGGCCACCGCCGAGCCCGGCGCCGTCACCGGCACCGTGTGGGCCGACTTCGCGCCCGGCGGCGGCAAGCCCAACCAGATCGACGGCAACGAGAAGGGCCTGCCCAAGGTCGAGATCGAGGCGCTGCAGGGCGGGAAGGTCGTGGCCACCACCACCTCCCGCGACGACGGCACCTTCCGGCTCGCCGTGCCCGACGGGTCCTACACGCTGCGGCTGGCCGAGTCCAACTTCACTCCGCCCTACGGCGGGGTGACCTGGCTGGGGCCGAACCTGGTGACCCCGGCGATCATCGGCGCGTATGTGTGGATGTGGGCCGGGTTCGCCATGGTGCTGATCGGCGCCGGGCTGGCCGCCATCCCGCGGGACGCGCTGGAGGCCGCCCGCGTCGACGGGGCCACCGAGTGGCAGGTGTTCCGGCGGGTGACGATCCCGCTGCTGGCGCCGGTGCTGGTGGTGGTGTTCGTGACGCTGGTGATCAACGTCCTGAAGATCTTCGACCTGGTGTACATCATGGCGCCCGGCTCCTCGATCCAGGACGCCAACGTGCTGGCGCTGCGGATGTACCTGGTGTCGTTCATCGGGGAGAGCCCCGACCAGGGGCTGGGCAGCGCGATCGCGGTGGTGCTGTTCCTGCTGGTGCTGCCCGCGATGATCTTCAACATCCGCCGATTCCGGTCCGAACAGGGGTGAGCCGCCGATGACCGTCACCACCAAGGCCGAACCGGGCACCGGACGGGCGGCGGGCGCGCCGCGCCGGTCGGTGGCCTCCCGGATCGTCGGCCGGCTGGGCGGCGGGGCCGTGCAGGCCCTGCTGGTGCTGATCGCGCTGATCTGGCTGGTGCCCACCATCGGGCTGTTCGTGGCGTCGCTGCGCAGTTCGGCCGACAGCGGCAGCAGCGGCTGGTGGACCGCGCTGACCGCGCCCGCCCAGCTCACCCTGGCCAACTACGGCAACCTGCTGGAGAACGACTCGATCGCGCGGAGCTTCGTCAACACCTTCCTGATCACCGTGCCGACCACGCTGCTGGTGGTGGTCGTGGCGGCGCTGGCGGCCTACGCGTTCGCCTGGATCGAGTTCCCCGGCCGCGACTGGCTGTTCCTGGGCGTGGTGGCGCTGCTGGTGGTGCCCGTCCAGGTCGGGCTGATCCCGCTGATCAGCCTGTTCGGCGACATCGGCCTGTTCGGCACGGTGCCGGGGATCGTGCTGTTCCACACCGCGTTCGGGCTGCCGTTCGCGATCTTCCTGCTGCGCAACTACTTCGCCGGGATCCCGCGGGACCTGCTGGAGGCGGCGCGGATGGACGGCGGCACCGAGTGGACCATCTTCCGCCGGGTGATCTTCCCCCTGGGCGGTCCGGCGATCGCCTCGCTGGCGATCTTCCAGTTCCTGTGGGTGTGGAACGACCTGCTGATCGCGCTGATCTTCGGCGACGAGGACTCCTACCCGCTGACCGTGGCGATCCAGCAGCAGACCCGCCAGTTCGGCGCCAACATCGACATCATCTCCTCCGGGGCCTTCCTGTCGATGCTGGTCCCGCTGGTCGTCTTCTTCGCCTTCCAGCGCTACTTCGTGCAGGGCGTCCTGGCCGGCTCGGTCAAGTAGACCAGCTTGACCTGCGGAAATATTGATGTCCCCGGGGCCGCGTTCGGCCCCGGGGACGCTGCTTCCCGGCTGCCGGAGACCATCACCGGCCATGATCATCCACGCGGATCCGTCGTTCGCTCCGCCGGTTGGGAGACGATTGGGAGACGAACCGGGGCAGATATCTGCGTTTGGGAGACGAGTAGGTCCCTGAGTACCGCGACCGTCGAGGTGGCGGACATCCGCGCCCGCTGACGCAGCGCCGTCTCCCACCGCTGCTGCAGCTTCTCCACCAGCTCTTGTCGCATGCTCTCCGACACGTGCGCGTAGGTGCCGCCAATCCCCGGCATCGAATGCCCGAGCCGGTCCAGCTTCGCCACCTCCGGGATGCGATCCTCGTCCATCCATACGCGGAGGCTATGCCGCAGCCCGTGAGGGGTCAGGCCCGCCTTGATCGGCAGCCAGGTCGCCAGCCGCCGCTCCCGGACATGACCTTGCTCGACCGCGGCGGTCAGGCGGCCGGCGTGCGGCTGCCTCTTTGGCAGCCCATTGACGGACCGGCACTCCTCCCCGGGGCGGGCTCCGCACTTGCGGTTCGGGCAGGGCAGAACGTGCGCGTCGATGACCGGCAGGTCCCAGCGCGGCTGCCCACGGCCCCGGGGCGGAGTCCAGTCCGCCCCCTCGACCGCCCGCCACGCCGGTTTCAGCTCCACGCCGGGCCAGCCGTACGCCATGTCGACCAGCACTGGTCGCTCCGGGCCGGACTCGGGAGCCTTCCCATGACAGGCCGCCCGCCAGGGGAACTCGCTGTAGTTGCGGTGGCGGATGTGTCCCCCCTCCTGGGCCAGGAACAGGAACCGGCCGGCGCCGCACAGGCCGTCGCAGTGGCACTCCAGCCGCCGCCGCCGCTCGATCTGCCGCCGCAGCAGCGCCTCCAAGAACGGCGGCAGGTCTAGCGCCCCGAAGAACCTCGGATCGTCGTTGCGGAACGACCCGTCCTTGGGATCGGAGAGCAGATGCCGCTGATCCAGCTCGATCAGCTGGGCATCGACGATGAGCTTGCCGTCACGGATCCGGTCGCCGCGGACCGCCATCAGCTCACCCCAGCGCAGCCCGCACCAGGCGTCGGTGATCCACATGACGAAGTCGTCGTCACGGCCAGTCAACGCCGCGCACCGCTCGGCCAGCAGCAGCACCTGCAGCGGCGTCAGCCACTCCCGGACCTTCTTCGTGCGTCCCTTGCGCTGCTCGGCGACCTTGCCGCGGCGTCGCCGCCGCGCTGCGGCGTTCACATCGACCAGGCCGGCGTCCCTGGCGTCGTTGAGGAGGGTTGTAAGCAGGCTCCGGGTGTTGCTGACGGTGTTGTCCATGTACCGCGTGCGGAGCTGCTTCTCCCACAGGTTGATCTCTTCGAAGTCGGTCAGGGTGTAGAGGGGGCGGTGCCCGAAGGTGGGGAGGATGCGGTTCCTGAGGTGCTGCCTGTAGTTGCGGATGCTGAGCACCGCCAGATCCTGCGCGGGGAGCCACTTGGTCTCCACCCACTCCTGCAGCGTGATGGCGCCAGCGGTGAGGTCGCGTTCACCACGGGCGCGCCGCTGGGCCTGCAGCATCCGCAGCCACTCCCCGAAGGGGACGGGCGGATCGGGGACGGGCCCTTGCCACTCATTGGCCAGGCGGTGCATCTCCGCCTCTTTGTTCTGCGCCGCCCGCAACGCATCGGTCTTCCTGAAGAACGGTTCCCCGTTCAGGTTTTCGGATACTGTTCCCCATTTCGGTCGGACACCTGGCGGGTTTCTGTAGCGTCCTCGATAAAATTTTCCACGTGACTCGGTGTACGCCATGAGCAAAGGCCGGGGCGAGCCGCCCCGGCCTTCCTCCTTCCTGCAGCTCGGGCTTATTCCCCGTACCGCCCGACGCAGATCTCGATCGCTAGCAGCCGACCCACCTGGGCCGACAGCTCGATGATGCAGTGGGAGACCGGGTCACCCGCCGGAGGCGGGGACGAGGTCGGGGGCGGGGGTGAGGGGTGGGGACGTTGGGGCTTGTCGGGGTCAGCGGGGCGGGGGCGTACGGGGGTCCGCGAGGGGCGCGCCGTGCCCTCAGGAGTGGTCGTCTGCGACGGCGCGGGCGACGCTCCCGGCAACGTCCCGCCCGACGGCACCACGGGCGGGACGGGCCGGGGGCTGCCCGATGTGGACGGGGTGCGGGTACCCGGCGAGGCGGAGGGGGTGCCCGGCGCCGTGGGCATCGCCGCCGGCGGGGTCGGTGGGCTTATGGAGCGCTTGTCCTCTGCCGACATGTTGATCGCCGCTATCGCGCCGGTCGTCACTGCGGCGGCGGCCCCTGCCGCCAGCAGGACTCCCTGCCGGGACTGCAAGGCTTGCCGCGCCCTTCGCGTCCTGTGGCGGCTGGCGGCCATGGCCGCCACGGGTGCGGCGATGGCTCCGGCTCCCCCCTTGATCACGTAGAACACGCGGCGCCGCCATCTCGCGCGTTCCTCGTAGTCCTCCTGCAGCACTCTCAGTGCAGCCCGCATGGCGACCAGGTCGGCCTGCGCCTGGATGCGCTCCTCCTGCGCGTGCGCGGGCAACTCGGCGAGACGTGCCTCCAGGGTGTTGATTCGTTCCTGCAGTACGTCGATGCTTCTTCCCACCAGTCTGTTTACCCCCAGTCTGTCCTTCTCGACAGACGGGTAGCAAAGCAGCAAACCGACTATTACGGCGCATAAAACCGACGTTTTTACTCATCCGTTATGACCGTTACTGTCATTCTGCCTGACGGAGTCGGATGACGCCCGTTTCAAGGGCCTCGCGCGCCGCGTCCAACGCCGCCCGCCGCAGCTCCTGCACCGCCCTGACGGCCGTGCGGCGCTCCAGGTCGCTGGCCTCGGGGTAGTCCCAGATGTACTCCAAAAACGGGTCGCCGCCCACGCCTTCTGGGTAGCGGTCGGCGTCCCTCTCCTCCGTGCGCCGGGGAACGGGCGGGCCACCCTGCAGGACCCGCTTGATGCTGCCCGGCTCCCACTGGTAGGCCAGCTCGATCTTCGCCAGCATCTGGGGGCCGAAGTTGCTTCGCTTGGCCAGCTCGATGTCGGTGACCGTCTTGTAGTTCAGTCCGGTCGCTTTGCACCAGGCGCTGCGCTCCTGGTAGCCGAGTTCGACCCGGCGGGAGATCAGCAGATCCCCCAGGCGCTGCCAGTCGCCCTGGGGTATCGAGGTGGCCGCCATCAGAGCCCTCCGTCGACGCCGGCGCGAGCCCGAGCCGGAGTGAGCGAGTCGGAGTGAGTAGGACTCGCTCAGGCTAGCCCTGAGAGCCGTTGATCGCAGCATCTCGTTTCGGTGATGGAAACAACACCATCCCCCTCTACCGCCCCCTCGCGACCACCGACGACCTATCACGACTCCCTGTGACTCTCATCAACTCTCACTAGCTCTTGCGTTGACTCTTAATGAGTCCTACTCTCTCCCACATGCCTCCAACACGTGTGGTCTCTCCCAACGTGCTGCGCCTACGGGAGCTGTGCGGCACGGCCGAGGACATCCGCAACCTCGCCGAGCGCTCCGGCCGGCACCCCAGCACGGTGCGGTCGGCGCTCCGCGGACGCCCGGTGTCCCTGCACGTCATCCGGGACTTCGCCAGGGCGGCCGAGGTGTCGGAGGAGGAGCTGATCGGAGCCGACCCGCAGCTGGCGGCCATCGAGGACTGCACGGTCACCATCGCGCACACCCACACCCCTGAATACGTCGCGGCGCTGCTCCCGGGGGTGTCCGCGCGGACCCTGCGGAACCGGGCCAGCCAGGGCCAGATCGCCTACACGCAGGTCGGCCGCGAGATCGGCTTCACCCACGAGCAGATCGAAAAGCTCGTCGCCGACGCCGCCCGCGAGCCCGCCCCTCCGCGCCGGGACTCCCGACGCCGCTCCTGACCAGCACGTTCGTGTCTCCACCACGAACGTTCGTGTCCCCACCACGACCCGAAAGGACAACCGTGCCCCTCACGCAGATCCCTGAAAATCCGCCGCCGGTCGAGCGGCCGGTGATCTTCCCGCAGACGTTCGGCCAGCAGCCGCGCTGCGAGGTCTGCTTCACGGCCCGCCCCGCCGACTGGCAGCGAGGCCGCCCGTTCCTGGCCACGATGCTCAACCCCGACCCGGACGGGCCGCCGCTGCTGGACGGCTGCCCCGGCTGCTACCGGGCGCTGCACGGGACCGGCGAGATCGTCCTGCCGACCGCGGCCGAGCTGCCGCAGGTCTGGATGGACCTGGCCCGCGACGCCTTCAACCGCGACCTGGCCGAGGCCACCATCACGCGGGCGCTGACCACCCTCGCGCCCGGCCTGCCGACCGCCGCCGCCCGCGCCGTGTTCACCGCCCTGCAGACGGCGCTGTACGCCGCCCAGCAGAACGGCGACGCCTACGCCCGCCGCGTCAAGGAGACCCTGGCCGTCCTGCTGGCCGCCGCCCCGGAGGGCACGCGATGACCCCGGCGCTGCTGCAGGCCGATCTGGGCGGGATGTGCCAGGTGCTACTGGAGCCGGACGCGCCACGCCCGGTGTGGCTGCAGGCCCGCCGGACCGGCATCGGCGGCTCCGAGGCGCTGGCCTGCCTGGGCCTCGACCCCGACAAGAGCCGCCTGGAGGTCTACCTGGACAAGCTCGGCCGTCTGCCCGAGCGGCGGCCCAACAACAGGATGCGCTGGGGGCAGATCGTGGAGCCCGCCATCCGCGAGTGGTTCACCGAGCGGACCGGCCTGCCCGTCGTCAAGCCGGGGATGCTCCGCAGCCGCCAGCGTCCCTGGCAGCTCGCCAACGTCGACGGCCTCACCCCGGACGGCGGGGTGCTGGAGATCAAGAACACCAACTACTGGCGGCGCGGAGAGTGGACCGGCGACGAGGTCGCTGACGGTGCGGAGGCGCAGTCCCAGCACTACATGGACGTCACCGGCCGCACCCACGCCTGGGTGATCGCCCAGGTCGGAGGTGAACCCCCGGTTATCCGACGCGTGGAGCGGGATGAGGGGCTGATCGCCGACATCCGCCTCATGGAGGCGGACCTGTGGCAGCGGGTCGTGGACCGCAACCCGCCGCCGCTGGAGGGCGAGGCCGCCGAGGACCTGGTCGACCGCCTGTTCCCGACCGGCATCCCCGGCAAGCGGGTGGACGTCGATGAGGCGTTCATGGCCCTGCTGGAGGAGTACAGCCAGGTCCACGAGCAGTGGAAGAGCGCCGACGCCCGCAAGGCGGAGCTGCGCGCCCAGATGTCCTACGAGATGGGCGAGGCCACCGAGGCGTATCACGACGGCGTCCTGGTGGCCACCCGCAACAACCGCGCCAAGGCCAGGGCCGACATCAAGGCCCTGCGGGAGCGGCACCCCGACGCCGCCGCCGACACCGTCACCGAGACCCGATACCGCCAGTTCGACTCCAAGATCCTCCGGAAGGCTGCCCGATGACCTCCAGCCTGGCCACACGCGCCCGCAAGAAGGCCGACGAGTACCGGCCCGCCGACACCGACACCGACACCGACGCCGGCGCCGACACCGACGCTGGCGCCGACGCGGACCCCCGCGCGCTGCGTAAGCAGGTGCGTTCCCTCAACGAGCAGATCACCGCCATGGAGGCGGCGTTCCGGGAGGCGATGCCCGAGGGCACCAGCTCCGCCCGCCTCATCCGGGACGCCCTCACCTGCATCGGCGGCACCCCCGAGCTGGCCCGCTGCGATGCCCAGACCGTCGTCGGCGCGCTGATGACCTGCGCGCAGCTCGGGTTGCGGCCCGGAGTCCCCGGCCTCAACCACGCCTGGCTGATCCCGGACGTCAACCCCCTCACCGGGCAGTACGAGGCCACTCTCCTCATCGGCTACCGGGGGTACATCGAGCTGGCGTACCGGCACCCCGACGTCAAGGCCATCTCCACCCGCACCGTCTACAGCAAGGACGAGTTCTTCTCCGAGTTCGTGGTGGAGAACGGCCAGTGCCGCGACCGGCTGGTGCACCGGCCGAGCATGGACGACGACCGCGGCCGCCCGTCGAAGTACTACGCGGTCGCGCAGCTCGACGGCGGCGTGGTCGTCACCGAGCACTGGTCCCAGCAGCGCATGGAACAGCACCGGGACAAGTACGCGCGCCGCACGAACGGCCAGATCACCGGCCCGTGGATCACCCACTTCGAGCAGATGGCGCGCAAGACCATGATCCGCGGCCCGCTGGTCAAGGACCTCCCCATCAGCGCGGACCTGGGCGTCGCCCTGGCGGTCGACGACGGAGTGCGCGAGGACCCCGACCCTAAGGCCGACCCCGTCGAGGTCACCATCCGCCGCACCGTCGACCAGGCCCAGCCGAACGGCGACGCCCCGGCCGCCAGCACCGCCGAGGAGGCCCGGTCATGACGATCGCCTGGACCGCCTACATCCGCCCCATCAAGGGGGACCACCCGCAGGTGCCGCAGCCGCCCCAGCGGCAGGCCCCCGAGGAGATCGGCCCCTGGGCCACCCCGGTAGAGGCCATGACCGCCGCCGACACCTGGCTGCTGGGCAACTTCGTCCGCACCGAGGGAGCCGTCTGGGAGGAGCACGGCTCCCACCAGTACCGGCTGACCAGCGCTGACACCGGCCGCCCCTGGGTGTTCCCGCACCCCAAGCGGCGAGGCCACTGGGAAGTGGTCGTCGCTGCGGTCGAGGTCCCCGACCACCAGATCCGACGCGACGCCCCCCGCCCCCCGGGCATCACCTACGCGCTGATCACCCCGGACGGTGACCTCGAGATCAAGACGGGGGAGTGGCGGGCAGAGCTGGACGGCGACGCGACCCGTATCCCGCTGCACCCCGGACCCGGGCTGGTCGGCTGGGTCGCCCGCAACGCTCAGGCCCAGCCGGACCGCTACCCCCGCAACCTGGTCGGGTCCGTGCTGACGCGGGTGTTCGGCGCGGACGTGTGGGTGTGCGCCGGGCCGGTCGTCCTGACCGGCTGGCAGGTGCGTGACGACGGCGGCCACCCCGCGTCCCTGCCGACCGTAGACGACCTGACCCAGATGCACACCCAGGTACGGCGGGCCCTCGGCATGGACCCCGGCAGGTGCTCCCTGCCGGTCTGGCTGGCCGACGCGGTCCGCCGCGCCGCCGACGACGCCACCGCTGCCACCGTCACCGCCCTGCCGATCGGAGGCGGTTCCTGATGTGGGCCGTGCTCATCACCCTCGAGGAGGGCCGGATCGCCTACGGCCCGTTTGCCCGGGAGCGGCTGCCGCTGGCCGAGCGGTTCGCCGAATGGATGACCGCCGAGATCGAACCGGCCCGGGTCGTCCCCGCCGACACCCTCGACCGGGTGACCTGGCGGAGCCCGGTCGAGGAACTCCTGAACTGGCTGGAGACCCCCAGCCCCCGCCAGGCGGCCGACGCCGCCGACCAGCGGCCCCCGGACAGGGAGCCGACCTGACCCGGCTGAGGGGGTGCCCCGCCCGCTCGCGGCACCCCCTCAGCCGCCGCCCCCCAACTGATTGGAGCAACAACCATGCGTATCAGCCGCCCCAACTCCTCCGTCGGCCAACTGGACAGCACCAACGGTGCCCCGGCCACGACGTCGAACGGCACCCCGCAGGTGCCGGTGCTGTCGTTCAAGTCCCCGGGCACCATCACCCGCTTCTTGGACATGTACCGGCAGCTGCTGGCGACCCAGCGGGACGGCGCCCGCCAGATCACCCACCTGAACGAAGAGATCGGCGAGGTGCAGCGCCACATCGGGGACCGCGAGGCCGAGATCACCCGGCTGGAGGCCGAGCTGGCCCGCACCCGCCAGGACGCCGAACGGGCTGGCCAGGTTCTGCAGGTCAAGACCGCCGAGCGCGACGGCCTGGTCATCGCGCACAAGGAGACCAGCGACCAGACCGAGGACCTGCGGCACCTTCTGCAGCTGATCGCGCCCGACCGGCTGGAGGAGGTGGAGGAGTCCCAGCGGCAGACCCCGCCGCAGGGACAGCCCGCCTACCCGGCCACGCCGAACGTCCCGCCGGCCCCGGCCGGGGACCGGCCCGTGGCCGGAGCCGACGCGCCCCGCACCGCACCGGCCAGGGCGTAGCCGTGGGCGCGCTCCTGCTGTTCGCCGTGCTGCTGGGCTGGCCCGCCAGCCTCGCCGCCACCTGGACGCTCGCCAGGATCTACCCGCCCCGCCGCGGCCTGTACGTGGCGGTGGCGCAGGTGCAGCAGGAGCGGTGCGGCGGCCTCGCCGACCAGCTCGACCTCGCGGTCGCGCAGGCGGAGGCGGCCCGCACCCGCATCACCCACGCGCAGGACCAGCAGCGCGCCGCCGAGCAGGCTCGGGACGCGCTGCTGGCCGCCCTCCAAGACCTCCTCGCCCGCGCCGACACCCCCGAGGAGACGACGCGGGACCTAAACCACCTGATCGACCGCTACCACCCTGGAGGCTCCCTGTGACTCGCCGGGTCGCTCTCGCCGGCGGCGCCGTCCTGGTCGCGCTGGTGCTGGCCGCCGCCCCCCTCGCGGGACCGGCCGTCACCCCCACCAGCACCCCTGCCCCTGGCGTGACGGCGCGGAACGTGGACGCTGAGGCCGCCTACACCGCCCAGGTGCGCAGGTGGTCCCGCCAGATCGGCAACCGGCCCTACGACGAGCTGGTCGCCATCGGGCAGGGAATGTGCGGCGGGCTCCAGATGCGCCCCGAGCCCACGGTGACCCCCGTCCCGGTCAGCGGGATCAGCGCCTACGACACCCGCGTGGTGATCCGCGCCGCCACCCAGCACCTGTGCCCGGACCAGGCCCCCAAGGTCCGCAACTACCTGACCGGCGGGGGCCGCCGATGAGCACCCCCACCACCGGCAGCGGCGGCGACCGTGCGGGCCGCGCCCAGGCCGACACCCCGCCGCCGGAGGACGGGCCGCGCCTGACCGACCACGCCCGCCCCCTGCCCCCTGACGTCATCGCGCGCAGCGCCGACACCGGCTCCGCCCACGGGAGGTGAACACCTGATGCCCTCCGTTCCCGTCTCCTGGACCCGCATCGGTGACGGCCGATACGAGGCCCGCACCGAGCACGGCACCTGGATCCTCATGAGGCACCAGGCCAGCGCCGTCTACGAACGCAACGGCTGGTACCTGCACCGCAGCACCCCCATCAGCGACCAGCAGGGGGAGTGGATGTCCGCCAGCCGCCGACTGGCCGAGCGGCGCGCGACGCTGCGCGCCCTGGGCTGGCAGCCCATCGAATCCGACACCTGGGACGGGGTGGTGCTGCAGCGCGGCACCGAGCGCCGCCGGGAGTCCGCCCTGCTGCTGGCCCTCAGCTGCGGAGAGACCCCATGACCACCGCCCTGCTGGATGAGGGCCTGCACCGCAGGATCTCCGACCGGGTCCGCCAGGGCGTCCTGCTCCGGCTCGGCCCGAACGCCCTGCTGATCGCCATGGACGGCGGCGCGGTCCACCTGTCCGGCGGTGAGGCCGACGCCATCGCCACCATCGCCGTGGACTGCGTCTGGGAACAGCTGCAGCAGGAAGGCGACGACGTCGCCCTGGCCCGAGCCCGCGCCGCCCGCCTTCACGCCCTGCAGCGGCACGCCGCACGCCGGGGCGACCACCGTGCCGCTGACGCCCTCGGCCGGGTCGCCCGTGGGGTGGACGCCATCACGGACCTGCTGACGCACACCAGCAGGGAGGCCGGCCATGCCTGACCCGGGACTGCTGGTGGCGGCCGTCGCCGTCCTCGCCGCGGTGCTCGCGGTGACCCGGCCCGGCAGCGCCACCGGCACCGACCTGTGGTGCGACCGCGCCCCCCACCACGACCGCGACGACCAGTAACCCCCTTCTCTCGACTCCAGGGACGGCAGAGATGACCAGCAGCGCTCCGGACCGGCACCCCACCCGCCGGTCGCTGGTCGCCTGCCGAGCCCTGGACGCGCTGGAGCGCGGGCTGCCGCATACCCGACCCCTGCGGATGTGCCCCTCCAGCGCACCCGGAGCCGCCCCCTGGGGGGCGGGCGGTTCCGGGACGGCCCGGCCACACCTCCCCACCCTCCCCGGGTGTGGCCGGGCCCCTCAGCACCCGCGGCTTGGCCGTGACCGCTCCGGCCAGGCCGCGGGCACCACCGGCAACACCACCCGCCGAGGAGGGCGGTGACTATGGACGACCGCTGGATGAGCCGCGCCGCCTGCAAGGACGCCGACCCCAACCTGTTCCAGCCGCGCGGTGAGGGCGACCACATTCCCAAGGGGCAGCTGGAACGTGCACGGGCCGTCTGCCGGCCCTGCCCGGTACGCCGCCAGTGCCTGCGGTACGCGCTGGACAACCCGCGCCTGACCACCTCGGGGGTGTGGGGCGGATCCACCCTCAGCGAACGCGAGGCGTACCGCAAAGCGGCCAAAGCGGCCAAGGCCCGGGAGAAGGCCGGGGAGGTGGCGTATGGGTAGGCGCCGCCGTCCCCACCGCAGCGCACCGACCTGTGACCTGTGCGGGGAGCCGATTCTCTGGGCCACCACCCAGGCCGGATACCGCCAGCCCCTCGACCCGACCCCGAACGCAAAGGGATCGGTGCTGGCCTACAAGGACCACCACGGCGTGCTCCGATCCCGAGCCGTCTCGACCGCCGGGCCCCGCCAGAACTGGCACCCCCTGGAGAAGGTCTACATGCCCCACCAGGCCACCTGCCAGCTCAAGCTCCAGCACCCGCCGACCAACGTTCCGCTCACCAAGAGCACCAGCAGCAGGAGGAGGGGCCGTAATGGCTGACCCGCCCACCCCCGCCCGCCCCGTGTGGGTGGGGCAGCACACCCCACGTCACGCCGCCCCGCCCCGCCTCAGCGAGTCGCTGACCATGGGCGCGGTCGCGGTGGCGGCCGGTCTGCTGCTGACCGCCGCCGGGCACGCCGCGGCATCCGCGCTGACCGGCGGCCAGCCGAAGCCCGCCCGCGGCGACGCCCCTGCCGCTGCGGCGCCCACCAGCCCGGCCGCCCCCTCGACGGTGGTCACCCCGAGCCGGACGGCCCGGGAGAGCGACACGGCCACGCCCCGCCCCCGGCCGGTCCCGCCGCGCGGCTGGAGGCCCCGGCCTCCCGCTCCCAGCACGGCCACCTCCCGGCCGCCGCGGCGGGACCGGCCGAAACCGGATCCGACCAGCGGACGACCCACCCCCAGCACTGCGCCGTCCACCCCGTCACCGACTGACACGAGGAACCCATGACCGTGACCCTGCGAACCACCACCGCTGTCCTGGCCACCGCCGTGACCGCGGTCGCCCTGGGGGCCTGCGGCCCCGCGGAGCGGCACTGCGAGCACGACGCCACCGACCGGGACGTGCCCGCCTCTCACTGCGACCAGGGCATCCCCGGATACGAATGGGAGGACGGCCCCGCCGACCCGCCGCACCGGTCCCGCTCATCCACCGGCCCCAGCACCGGCACCGGCGGCGGTGGTGGACGCACCACGACCGGCAAGAACAACAACGGCGGCGGGACCGGCGGCGGGACCGGCCGCACCAGGACCGGCCGGTCGTGACCACCTTCGCCGGTGGCCGGATCACCGTCACCCGCTACATCTGCCCCTGGTGCATCGGCACAGGCCGCGCCTGCGACGGGCAGTGCGTCGAGTGCGGCGGCACCGGCCTGGTCGACGGCCCCCAGCTGGGTGTCGACCTGACCTGTGACGGCGATCCGGCCGAGATCGAGGCCGTGCCGCTGCCCGTCCCGCCCGGCGTCATGCGCCGGGCGTGCGGGGACTGCGCGTACCGGCCCGGCAGCCCGGAGGCAGACGCCGGCACCGTCCCCGCGGTCGAGGACGGCCCCTTCTACTGCCACCACGGGATGCACCGCACCAGCGAGGGCTACCAGCCGGTCGCCTGGGCGGACGACAGACCGCTGGGCTACCTGATCTGCGCCGGATGGTGGGCGCTGGCCACCGGCCAGTCCCTCCCCGAGACCCCCTACCGAGACCCCGACCACCGCAAGGAGACCCCTCGTTGAACCCGCGTGAAGCCCACGACTGGGACCGGGCCGCCCGCGCCCTCCTCCGCCTCGGCCACCCGGCCCCCGATGCGTCCGGCACCGCCCTGGACGCCGCGCTCCGGCTGACCGAACGCGCGAACACCGTCCTGGGCGGCGCCGCCCTGACCCCCCAGAAGGTCCGCGCCGCCTGGCCCACCGGCAGCGGCGGCGAGGAGGAGGCGACCTGCCGGGGGTGCGGCTGCACCGAGAACGCCCCGTGCGAGGGCGGCTGCCAGTGGGCGCCCGACCCCCACCTGCTGGGGGACCTGTGCAGCCGCTGCGCCGACGCCACGGCGGTCATCACCGTCACGTCGGTGGCCACCGGGCGGCGGCAGGTCCTGCACCTGGACCCGCACGACTACGCCGCCCTGACCTACGTCGTGGACCTCGACCCGCACGACGTCGCCGTGCCCGCCGCACTACCGGCAGGCCCGGACGTCTGAAACCCGCACCACCTGACCGCACGACCAGACCGGAAGGGAGGGGCCGGTGGCGACGCTGCTGCTGCTGCGCGCGGCCGGATCAGTCGCCGGACGCTGCGACGCCAGCTGCTACGACGCCACCACCGGCCCCGACCACTGCACCTGCGTGTGCGGCGGCATCAACCATGCCGCCGGGCTCGAGCAGGCGATCGACAACACCGGCCGCCTGAACCCCCAGCGGATCGTCCAGACCGCCGCCGGACGCGGCATCAACGTCTACCGGCCGCCCATCCAGCTCCCCCTGTTCTGAGAGGACACCCGCCATGCGACGTGACCACCGCGCCCACCGCCCCCGCCGACGCCGTCTGGGCTGGCTGGGGGACCTGGCCGAGACCCTGGTCGAGCTGGTGACCGGCTGGTGGCGCTGACGATGACCACGCTCACCCGCCACCGGCCGCCCCATCCCACCCCTCCCGGCCCTGGCCCCGGGCCGCGACAGTTCGATCCGCGTGACCTGCACGTGGTGCTGCGGCGCCGCCGCAGGGACCTGCGCATGTCCCAGCGGCAGGTCGCCGAGCGGCTGGGCTACTCCCGTGAGCTGATCGGCCAGTGGGAGCGGGGCGTCGCGGATCCGCACTGGACCAACGCGCTGCGGTGGGCGGCGGTGCTGGGCGTGAACATCCTCGCGCTGGAGGAGCCTGGTGGATGACCAGGAGCTGGCCCGCCTGCACCCCCGCTACCGCACCCCCTGCGAGCAGTGGCTCCGAGCGGAGGGCCGCTACTGCGGGCAGATCCCCACCCGCCGCTACGACCAGGGCTACAAGTGTCGGCAGCACACCCCATCCGCGCTGGAGGGCAAGCCGGAGCCGCCGCCCGGGTATTGCGCGCCGGGCCGCTGCTACTGCGGACGCGGTACCTGCCCTGCCTTCGAGACGTACCGGCAGGCGGACACCTACGCCGACAACCCCTACGCCTGGCAGGTGGACGCCGAGGCCATCGCCTCCGGCAAACGCCGCTCCAGCCCCACCGCCTACGCCTCGGCCCGCGCCAGCCTGACCAAGACCTGACCACCGGGACGCCATGACCATGAACCGCACCAGCGAACCCGCCCAGACCCTCGAACCGGCCGGGGACTCCCTGCCCGCCAGCGCCGACCTCGTCAAGCGGCTCCTGGCGGACGGCTGCACCGTGCACCAGGCCGCCCAGCAGGCCGCCTGGCCCCGCGACCACATCCTCGCCCTCGTCAACGGCATCCCCGGCTGGCGCTACCAGCCGGACACCGACACCGTCTACATCAACCCCGACCCCGACCCGGCTCCCGCCCCCGCCCCTGCTCCCGTTCCGGCGGCCCCGGCCGGGAGCGGCGGCCGGTCCGGCAGGCGCAGCACCGCCAAGCCGCCCAGGCCGCCCAGGACGGACGCGACCGCTCCGGCGGTCACCGCCGTGGACCGGATGCTGACCGACGCCCAGCAGATCAACGACCCCGCCGTCCGCCGGACGCTGGAACGCGCATGGAAGGCGCTGGCGGACCTGCGGGACGCCGTCGACCACTACAAGCGGCGCCAGGCGGCCGAACGCGAGGTGGCCGAGCTGGAGAGACGACTGGCCGCCGCCAGAACCCGCGCCAAGGAACTGGCCGGACGCCGGCCGTCCCGCACCCCCCGCACGGCCCGCCCACCACAGGCACGCCCCAGGGACAGCGAGGTCCGCGCCTGGGCCAAGGCCCACGGCATCCCCGTCAACGACCACGGCCGGGTACCCGGGGACCTGGTCCGCCAGTACGAGGCCGCGCACACCGCCGGCAGCTGACCCAGCCCCCGCGCCCACCTGGAAAAGGCCAACGTGACCGTACCCACCGATCTCCCGCCCCGGGAGCCCCGCCTGATCGCCCGCTTCGTGGTGGACGGCGAGCCCCTGTCCAAGGAACGGGCCCGCGTAATCCATCGGGACGGCAAGGCCCGCAGCTACACCCCCGACCGCACCACCCAGGCCGAGGGGCGGGTCGGCTGGGCGTTCCGGCAGGCCGCCGGACCACACCGCCCCGACCCCGACTCCGCCTACAGCGTTCTGGTGACGTTCCATCCCGGCACCCGCCAGCGCCGCGACATCGACAATATGCTCAAGCTCGTCCTGGACGCCCTCAGCGGGATCGCCTGGGCCGACGACGACCAGGTCGTGCACGTGGCCGCCGACAAGGCCGCCCCCTCACCCGGTCAGGCCCGCACGGAGGTCACCGTCTACCAGGTCGGCCCCTACCAGCGGCCCACCCGCGGCGGGACCTGCGAGGTCTGTCAGGGCCCGACCAGCCGCGAGACCGTCCGCCGCTGCCGCCGCTGCCGGAACGCACGATGACCCGCCCGAGCGCCCGCGCGCCGCTGCTGCAGGTGGGCCGATATAGACGCCCGCGACCACCCAGGGACGGGGAGACGCGACCGGATGGCCGCACGAAGACGGGCAGGAGAGACGGCCGGTGCAGGAACCAGAGTCGGCCGGGCAGCCGGGGCAGGCGGAGCTGGACGCCCCAGGCATCACCCCGCTGGGCCGGTTCGAATGGGAACGCGCGATCCGGCGCGTACGGCTCGGGTTCTACGACTCGCCGCGCCAGGACCCGAAACGGTGGGTGCGGCACGCCACGGTGCAGCAGGTCGCCCTCGTCATCGCCACCTACGGCGACCTGGACGGCAGCCGCGTGTTCCCGAGCGCGGAGCGGGTGGCCCGGGTGTGCGAGCTGGACGTCCGCACCGTGGAGACGTGCCTGCGCCGGCTGCGGGCGCTGCATCTGCTGCAGATGGTGCGGCCCCGCCGCTCCCCAGGACGCCGCGGCGGCCCCGGCCGCCCCGCCGAGTACCGGCTGACCGCCCCCACCGACCTGCTGGAGCGGGTCGCCTACCTGGACCCGGAGGAGAAGCTGCTGGTCGTCCCGCCCGGCGCCGTCACCGGCCCGGCCCGCAAACCCCGCGCCCGCCGGCAACCCCGCCAGGAGCAGGAACAGCTGTGGACGGCCGGGGAGACGCCGCCGGAATGACCGGGGGCTGCCCCCGCCCATTCCGAATGACCGGGGGCATCCCCCGGTGAATCCGGAAATGACCGGGGGCTGCTCACAAATGACCGGCGGCATCCCCCGGTAACCAGAACAGGAGACATGCACCAGAGAAGAACACCAGGAACACAACGAACTACAGACCAGACCAGCTAACTCGTGGTTGCTGTCGTCACGGGCTGAGGTGGAAGCCGCCCCGGCCTGTGCAAAACCCGCCGCCACGCCCCCCATGGAAAGAGACACGATGATCGACATCACCCGCGACAGCTACCCGGGCGTCCTGCAGGCCCTCGCCAGCCTGTGCGGCCAGCTCCTCACCGCCGTCAACCAGGTCGACCTGGCGCGGATGCGGCAGATCTGCGAGGAGTTCCAGGCCACCGCCCCCGTCCTCGCGCCCAGCGACTACCAGCAGGGCGGCATGACGCGCCTCGACGACCAGGCCACGTTCCTGCGGGCGCTGGAGGAGTTCGTGGGCACCCTGCGGACTCTGGACCGCCGCCCCACCGCCGCGGCGGACGCCGACGCCCGGCAGGAGCCCCAGATGGACGCCGACAGCAGGGTGATCAACACCGGCCACGGGACCTTGCGCGTCCCGGGCGACATCCTGCGGACCTGGGAGCAGTTCGGCTGGCCGACCGAGGACGCGCTGAAGCGCATGGTCCAGGCCGGCACCGTCGAGGCCATCCGATGACCGCCCGGGAGGAGTGCGGCTGCAGCGGCCCCCACGGCGGCCACCGGCTCGCGCGGGAGGCCCGCCGCGCCGAGCGGATCTTCCGCTCCGGCATGTACCTGGAGCTGGCCGGATCCGCCGCCCAGCACTGGGAATGGATCGACACCGGCACCGGTCCCGTCCCGCCCTGGCAGGCGCTGGCCACCCTGGCGGCCGTGCCGATCTCCGCCGTGCTGGCCGTCCGGTGGGGCCGCCGCGCCCGCTGGTACGAGACCACCCCCCGCTGGTGGCAGCGGCTGGAGGAGGCCCCCACGGTGCTGCCGCTCCCGGGACTGGCCCGCTGGCTGGACCGGCCCCGCCTCCTCCCCAGGCAGGGGGAGGGGCGGTGACGCCATCGCTGGGTGACGTCGTGTTCGTGTGCGAGGTGGTGGCGGCCGTGGTCCTGCTGGCCATGTGGGGCCGCCGGGCGCGGCGCCCGGAGACGTCCCCGGACCGCTCCGGTGATCTACGCCGTCAAGGCCCCAAGCCGCGATCAGGAAAGGAGGCCCCCTATGGGGGTTGACCTGCGCACCAAGCCCGACGAGGACGACCGGAAGCGGCGGCTGCGGGAGCTACTGCGCGAGGCCCTGGACCGCCCCGTTCCCTGCCCCCGCTGCAGCGGCACCAGGCCGTGCCGCTGCTACGTGCCCGCGGAAGACCGCCAGGCCGCCCGCGTGGACGTCCTGCTGGAGGTGCTGCGTCCGCACCTCCTGCCCCAGCAGCCTGCCGCTCCCAGTGGGCGCCGCGACCCGCTACCACACCGGCCGCCTGCCGTGCGGAACGCGCGGAACGGGCAGAGAGCACCTGTGCCGCGCCTGCCTGAACTGCGACTACGCCTGGGCGGAGGCCCTGGCCGACGTCGCTGGCACCCAGTCCGGGCGGGACGAGGTGCGGCCGGTAACCCGGGTTACCGTCACCTGCCACGGCCTCACGGAGATCCTCGAGTTTCCCACCGGCCGCCTGGCGGAGGCGACCGAGCTCGAACGGGTCAACGCTGAGCTGCGTGCCGCCGGCATCGAGCACCCGCCCGGCGCCCGCGGTGTCCACGACCTGCGTGGTGTCCTGTCCGGCCAGCAGGAACGCGCACGGAAGGCCGAGGCCGTCCTCGACCAGGTGAGGGCGATCCCCCGGACGCCGCAGGGCACGCATGACGCGGCCTACGTCCAGGGCTGGCAGGACGTCCGCGACCGCATCGACCGCGCCCTGGCCCCGGAGGTCCACGCCCAGCAGCAGGACTGGGAGGGCCGGTGCTCACCGTCCTCCTCGTGACCGGGGCGCTGCTGGGTGGTGCGGCCGGGTACGCGACCGGCCGCACCAGGCCCCTGTACCGGGCCCGGTACTGGGCGGAGGGCCATCTGGTGTGGGGGACCGGCGGCCGTCTGCGGACGCTGGTGGTCCACCTGCTGCTGCCGGACGTGACGGCAGCGGACTGGTGGCGTTTGTGCCGATCCAGATGGACGCGCCCCCCGCGCACCGCTTCACTGATCACCGCAACCACGACTGAGAGGGACCAGCGAGACCATGACCGCCACCAGCACCGAGACGCTCGAGACGCCCGTCGACCAGCTGCGGCCTAACCCGCGGCTGGTCGACGTCACCAACGTGGTGTACGTCCGCACCGGACCGAACGGCCGCCTGCAGAACATGTCCGTGTGCATCACCAGAGAGAGCGACGAGCGGGTGAACGCCCTGCTGGACCAGGTCAGCGTCCCGGTGGGCGCGGACACGCCCGAGGACCTGCGGATGGGTGACCTGACCAAGGTCGTCTACATCGGCACGGACCGGCGCGGGTTCATGACCGTGCGGACCGCGTGGGTCCGGCACGCCGACGAGCCCCGCGTGCGGGAGCTGCTGGATGAGCTGCGGGTCGGCTGACCCCCGGCCGGGCGGCGCGGCCCGGCTGCTGCGGCTGGTGTGGCCGCCGCCGCTGGAGCTGCTGATCCTGGTGGTGCAGGGCGCGCTGGTGTGGCTGCTGCTCGGCCTGGACCGGCCCGACCTGTCGGCGGGGGAGCGGATCGCCCTGCACGCCGCGGTGGTGCTGGTGTGCGTGACCGGCATCCGGAGCATGGCCCGGCTCGGGCAGACCCGACGCGCCCAGCTGCTCGGGCGGCGCCACCGCGCCCGTACCGAGGCGGACCGGCCCTGCTGACCCCGGGGACGCGCGACGGCCCGGCGACCGCTCTGGTCGCCGGGCCGTCTCGTGTGCGCTCCTACCGGGTGCGGGGGTCATCCAGCAGCTGGAACCCCGACAGGGTCCCGTCCTGCGCCCGGTGGGCGGTGAACTGGCGGCCGGGCAGTTCGCCGGCGGGCAGGCCGGTGTCGCGGGTGATCTGCTCGGCCGGGACGCGCAGCGGGTTGTCAGCGGAGTGGGTGGGGGTGACCAGCTCGGCCTGGTCCCCGAACGTCAGCAGCACCCGCACCTTCACGCGGTCGGTGCCGGTCACATCGTTCATCGTGTCCTCCTGGAGGGGCTGTTCAGCCCTGTTCGGTTCTGTTCAGGTTTGTTCAGGACGGGGCGGCGGGTTCTTGCGGGGTCGGCCGCCGCCGACGCCACGGCCGGGCCGTTCGGCGAGCTGCCGGTTCAGCTCCCGCCGGGGCATGTGCAGCACACCGCACACCTCCACCCAGCCGACCAGACGGCCCTCGGCGCGTTCCTTGCGGACCGTCGCGTACTTCACGCCCCGCACCGCGGCGATGTCCAGGTCGTCCAGCAGGTCGGTCTCGTGCTCACCCTTGGGGAGGACCGGCATGGGGTCCCCGGACCAGTAGGCGGCGACCTGCTCGGCGTCGTACAGGGCCGTGCGGCGGCCGGGGTTGACCGGCTGGGGGAAGGCGGGCTGGGCGGCGATGCGCTTGTTCCGGAACGTCTGCAGCGACATGCCGCCCATCGCGGCGGCACCGGCCGCGTCGACGACCTTACGGCCACGCGGGATCAAGGGGTCACCTCCTCGGGCTGCTCATCGAGTTCGGACAGGGGACTGGCGTAGGGGCCGGTCGGGTCGGGTGCGTACACCAGCCACGTCACCGGGCCGTCCCCGCCGCGGATCTCGAATCGGTGGGTCATGCCGCGGACGCCCTCGCCGTTGGCGACCGCCTGGTCGTGGCGGCGCCGGCATTCGCCGTCCAGCGCGGCGTGCGCCTCGTCCAGGCCGGCGGCCCTTGTGATCAGGCGGGGCGGGTCGCCGGTGTCCCAGACCTCGTACATGGGTTCCCTTTCGGTTTCGTGGCTGGTCTCCACAGTGGCCCCGGGATGGGTGCGGCGGCGACACTGGCGCGGATGTGTGGATAACCCTGCCGGGGGCGGGGCCGCCGCCCCCGGCAGGGCTCCGGTCAGGACTTCCGCTCGGCGAGCAGCCGGAGGATCACCCGCTCGCGGTAGTTCTCCTCGGCGCTCGCGACGTCCCACAGCCTCCACGTCTGGGCGGCGACGGTGTACGCCTGCCGCCATCCGTGGTACTGGGCCCTCCATGCCGCCGGACCGTCGCAGATGATCGCGAAGGTCCGGTACCGGATGGTGATCTGGCCGTATCCGCTCGGGCTGGTGGCCCGTGACTTGGCCAGGACCGTTGGGCGCGGGTTCCGTCCCTCGAGCTTGACGGCGGCGTGGATCTGGGGCGCATTGCTCCCCGGGTAGATCCCGCCGGTCGGCTCGACCTTCGGGCCGAACACCCGCTCCGCGAGCACGTTGCCCTCAACGAAGGCGCGGAAGATCGCCCTCATCGAGTCCCGGTCCATGAGCGTGATGACCGCGTGGGGCATCATCACCTGGACCGGCTCACCTCCCGTCACGATCACCTCGTGGTGCCCGTAGTAGCGGAGCGCCAGCGTGGGCTCGTGGAAGGTGGGTGCCTGGTAGGCCATCCCGGTTCCTCTCTGGAGTTGTCAACCTGCGGTTGTCCGGGGCTCGGGGTTCCACTCCCTCACCCTGACACCAACAACTATACCACATTCCCATACCTGGGCAAGCTGGCCGGGTACCCTAATCTGCAAGGCGTTCTACGGGGTGGACTTGCCCGACAGGTATGTGACTGTGGTATAGTTGCTCATGTCGGGACGGGGTGTGGAACCCCCGGCCTGGACAACCGCAGGTTGACAACTCCACACAGAGAGGACGTCCCATGGACGACCACGAGAGGCGGCACCTGGTCGCCGAGGATCAGCTGCTCATCGCCTACGGCGTGATCATGCGGGTCCTGGCAGCCCTCCCTCTGCCGATCAAGATCCCCTCCGCTGCGAACATCCACGGCGACCACGTCCACCACTCCCTGCTCCGGGCGTACGACCTCATCGGGGACATCCCCATGAAGGACTCGACCCGGGAGGTCATCAGGGAGATGGTCCTGGACTGGGTCATCGCCGAGGAGATCGTCGAGGACGACGGGAAGTATCCGGCGCGCTGGAAGCTCGACCTGGCCGACACCCAGCACGCCCGGATCCTCGCGGCGGCGGATCAGGCGAAGGTGGAGCTGGAGCTCCCCAGCGAGGAGTGAGCCGCCCGGCCGCCCCGGCATCCGGCCGGGGCGGCCCCCTCTGCGCGGAGCCACGACCAGCGGAAAAGCAACGGGACCGGCGGGGGCAGGCTGCAAAGCCTGGTGGAACACCCGCCGGTCCCTTGTGCAGGTTGACCCTCGCGAGAGGAGTCGCCGCCAGCATAACCTCGCGTCGCCGGCCCCTCGGAGCGAACACCGGCGGTCGGCGGGCGGGCCGTGCCGGTGGCGGCCCGGGTCCCCGGCGCGTCCGGCGCGTCGCCGGGTGTCGGCCTGCTTCGGGTCGGGGGTCTGTTCCTCGAGACCCCCACTCCGGTATGTGACTGTGGTATAGTTATTGGTGTCGGGACGGGGGGTGGCAGCCCTGGACCGGCAGGCATCTTGACAACTGCAGAGAGGAGACACAGGTGGACGACTCCTTCGAGGAGAAGTTCGAACGGCTCAAGGTCGAGCTGGCAGCCACCTACACGCTGCTGGCCCGGCTCCTGAGCCGCCTGCCCATCCCGATCGGGATCCCGCCCCTCGAGGAGGAGTGGGACCCCGAGGAGGCCATCGAAGTGCTCGCCCGGACCCGGACGAGCCTGCTGGGGCCGCAGCCCATCGAGGACTGGCCCCGTGGCCTGATCGACGAGGCGGTCCTGATGTGGCTGACCGCCTACGAGGTCGGCAACACGATGGTCATCGGTGCCCCAGACCCGTGGAAGTACGACGCGGTCAGCAGGGTGCTGATGCGGGTGATCTCCCTGGCGGACGCAGCCGCCAGGGAGCTTGGATTCGAACTCGACTCGGAGTGACCTGCGCCGCCCCCGGCACCCAGCCGGGGGCGGCCCCCACCGTCTCCCTGCGTGTTCCAGGTGCCAAAGCGAGGCCGGCGAGAATCTCCCCGCAGGGCGGGGGTGGCAGTCTCGCCGGCCTCTGCATCTTGACCTCTCACAGAGAGGACCTTCATCGTACGGCCCCCGGACGTTCCCGCGGCGGCCGGTGCTTGACACCACCGCCCCCGACCTGATGATCATGGATGCGTGTCGCCCGGCGGCCTCAGCCCCCGCCGGGTTCCCTCGTCGTCGGGGGGGGCGTGTCAGGTTCGTGGCCTCCGCTGATCGGGGGGTCGCCGGGGCCACGAACCACCCCGGCCGACATGGGGGAAACCCCGCAGGTCACCGCGAAAAATGCCGCCCCCACTCCATGATCGTTGCGCACTAGCCTGCCTGGTATGACCGTTTCGGGGGAGTGTGCGTCCTGCCGGGAGATCCTGTGCCAGGTGCACACGATGGTGCTGCGCGCCCTGGACATCGCGGGCAAACGCATGGTGACGTCCCGGCTGGAGTACAAGGACCTCCCCAATCCCACCTGGCTACGCCACACCCACCGCAAGATCTACCGGTCCCAGCTGGACATCCTCATCCGCCCCGGCGACTGGGACCTGCTGGCCGCCGCCATCCCCGGCCGCCCCGAGATCATCCGGGTCGCCGACACCTACGTGCGGGAGCTGCTGATCGCCGGCATCCCCCACGACATCTCCTACCTGGAGGCCGCGTTCGAACAGGCCGGAATCGCCCCATAGCCACCGACCTGCACCGTTCACATGTCCGGGCGGCACCACGGGGCCGCCGCCTGCCGCTCATCAGGGGGGAGCGCATGACCGAGGTGTCCAAGGTGGCCTCAGCCACCTACCTACGGACCGCCACCGTTCCGCTGGGCGAGCTGACGCCCTACCCGGGCAACGCCAAACGCGGGGACGCCGCCACGAGCCTGGAGAGCCTATGCAGCAACGGCCAGTACAGGTCCCTGGTGGTCCGCGAGGTCGAGCCGGACCAGCCGGACCAGCCGGACCAGCCGGGGCGGCTGGTGGTGCTGGCCGGAAACCACACCCTGCAGGCGATCGCCGCGCACGGCCCAGGCCCCTGCGGCATGACCTACACGGTGGGGGAGGAGGAACGTCCCTGCGGACTGTGCGGCGGCAAGCCGTGGGAACCGGCCGCGCGCTGCGAGATCGTCACCTGCAACGACGCCACCGCCCGCCGGATCAACCTGGTGGACAACCGGTCCGCTGATCTGGGCACCTACGACGACACCGCGCTGCTGGAGCTCATCGCTGGCCTGGACGGCGACCTGATCGGCACCGGCTACACCGACACCGACCTGGGCGACCTCCTGGAGGTCCTGGAGATCGTCCAGATCGAGGAAACCCCCTACGACGAAGACGAGGCCGACGAGGGCGAGGAGGGCGGGGGCCAGGAGAACGGCCGCGAGCCCCAGCAGGGACAGGCCGACGACGTCCCGGCCGCGCAGGGACCTGCAGGAGCCGCTGACGGCCCCGCCGCCGCCCCTCCTGCCGGGCAGCCCGCCGCCCCCGCCCAGGGCGTCCAGCCCACCACCCAGCCCGCCCAGCCCGCCCAGCCGGTCCTGCCGCAGCCACCGGGCCAGGTCCATCTGATCCTGACCTACCCGCCAGAGGACCGGGACGAGGCGAACCGGCTCATCGCCGCCGCCCGCGAGGTCCTGCCCGCAGCGGGCACGCCGGAGATCGTCCTGCGGGGGCTGCGGACGCTGGTCGCCGTCCTGGACTCCCGCCACGCCCCGGACGGAACGGTCACCGTGGCGTCCCTGCTGCGCGCCGCCGACGTCGAGCTCCACTGACCGGAGGTGCCCACCGTGACCACCACCGCGACCCTGCCCACCCCCACACGCCGGCGGCGTCGCCGGCGTCTGCGCCGCCCGGACCGGCTGCTCGGCCAAAACTCGGAGCTACGCGCCGATGGGGTGTGGAACTGGACCCTCCCGGCGCTGGCCACCCGCCTGCCGGACGGCCGCACCGTCTCCACCTGCCCGGCCGCCGGGGTCTGCGCCCTGGCCTGCTACGCACGCAGCGGCACCTACAACTTCCCCGCCGTCGCCGAGCGCCACCAGGCCAACCTCGCCTACGTCCTGGACGACCTGCCCGGCTGGCAGCGGCAGATGGCCGCCGAGCTGGCCCACCAGCGGCACCGCGGCGGCTGGATCCGCATCCACGACAGCGGGGACTTTTTCTCCGACCACTACCTGGCGGCCTGGCTGCGGATCATGGCGTTCCGCCCCTACGTCAACTTCTACTGCTACACGAAGGAAGTCTCGAGGTTCCGCAGGCTGGTGGAGCCCGCCCCGCCCCGGAACTTCTGGTGGGTCTACTCCTACGGCGGCCGCGAGGACCACCTGATCCGCCCCGGTATCGATCGGGTCGCCGACGTGTTCCCCGACGAGGAATCGATCCGCGCGGCGGGCTGGCACTCCCAGAACGCCAGCGACCTGCTGGCCGTCCTCGGCCCCGCCCCGGTCGGCATCCCCGCCAACAACATCCCGCACCTGCGGCGCCGCCAGGGCGACCGGACCTTCCGGCAGTGGCAGGCCGAGCTGGACGCCCGCCGCGCCGCCCGCCGCCGCGCCCACAGCCCGCACACCGCACAAGGAGAGAGGTAGCCGAATGGCCCAGACCGCCCAGACCGCGCAGGTCACCTATCTACGGACCGCCGAGGTCCCGCTGAATGACCTGACCCCGTATCCGGGCAACGCCAAGAAGGGCGACGTCGAGGCGATCCTGGCCAGCCTGCGCCGCAACAGCCAGTACCGGTCCCTGGTCGTCCGCGAGGTGAAGAAGGGCCGCCTGGTCGTGCTGGCCGGCAACCACACCATGCAGGCCCTCAAGGCGCACGGCCCCGGGGACTGCGGCCAGACCGTCAAGGTCGGCGACGCCGAGCAGCCCTGCGGCATCTGCGGCAACAAGGCGTGGACGCCGACCGCCCGCTGCGAGGTCATCCGCTGCGACGACGACGCCGCACGCCGCATCAACGTCGCCGACAACCGCACGTCCGATCTGGGGGAGTACGACGACAAGGCGCTGCTGGAGCTGCTGGGCGAGCTGGGCGGTGACTACACCGGCACCGGCTACACCCCCGAGGACTACGACGACCTGTTGAAGGTGACCGGCGCCCTGGCGGAGGAGACCACCGAGTTCCTGTCCGCCTTCACCGCCCCGAAGGACGATCCCGCCCAGCCCTCCGCCCCGCCGTCCGGTCCGGCCGCCGGACCGGACGGGGCGGTCGGCGCTGCCAGTCTGCCCCCCGGCGGCGCGCCCAGCCCGGGCCCCGCCGCCGCGGCGCCGGGACAGCCCACCCCCGCCCCGGCGGCCGGACCAGCAGCCGCTGCGGCGGCGGCGCCGGTGGTGGGCGGGGTGAGCCCGATGCCGCCGCCGCAGACCACCGTGCCGATCCAGTGGGTCGTCACCCTCCCGCAGCGCGACACGATCCGCGCCGCCCTCAAGCACGCCCAGGCCGCCGGCGGCTTCGAGACCGCCGCCGAGGCCCTGACCGACATCTGCCAGCAGTACCTGTCCACCGTCAGCGAGGAAAACCAGTGACCCGCCAGACCAGCAGCGACCTGTCGATCATCAACCTCCGCGCCGCCACCCTGGCGGTCGCCGAGCAGGGCGTCCCGGTACACGGCGCCGACGCCCTCGGCCTGGCCCTGCACACCAACGGCCACCTCGGCGCCGACCTGCTCAAGGTCCCGCCGCACGCCCGGTTCCCCATCCACGTCCACCCCGGCGACCACCTGCTGCTGTGCCTGGAGGGGGAGGGCACCATCAGCATCGACGAACGCACCTACCAGGTCCGGCCGGGCGACATCTACATGGTGCCCGGCCAGGTTCCGCACGCGGTCGGCGCCGGAGAGGCCGGGCACACGCTCCTGGCCATCGGCGCCCCCCACAAGCCGGTCGACTCCCCGGAACGGATGTCCTTCACCGACTGGGCCGGCACCGTCAGCGACCTCCCGCTGTTCGCCTGATCGGGGACCACGCTCGTGGCGATTCCACGTAAGCAGACCCTCCCCGACTCCGAGACCTGGCGGCGGGCACGCGCCCAGGCCCGCGCCGAGTGGCCGGACGAGCGGCTGGACCAGCTCATCGACCAGACCGTCGAGGCGATCCGCGCGCAGACCCGCGGCAAGCGGGCCGCCTACGCCTGGTCCGGCGGCAAGGACTCCATCGCCCTCGGCCATGTGGCTGAGCTCGCCGGCGTCGAAGACTGCTGCCTGGCGATCTCCAACCTGGAGTTCCCGGCGTTCCTGACCTGGGTCACCGACCACATGCCGGGCGGCCTCACCGTCATCAACACCGGCCAGGACCTCGCCTGGCTCGCCCAGCACCCCGAGATGCTGTTCCCCCAGGGCTCCTACGGGACCCGCTGGTTCAGCATCGTCAACCACCGCGGCCAGGCCCGCTACTACCGGCAGAACAACCTCGATCTGCTGCTGCTCGGCCGCCGGACTGCGGACGGCAACTACACCGGCCCCAAGGGCCAGCACATCTACACCAACAAGGAGGGCATCACCCGCTACAGCCCCCTCGCGGCCTGGCCGCACGAGGCCGTCTTCGCCCTCATCGACCGCGAACAGCTCCCGATGCCGCCCTGCTACGACTGGCCCCGCGGCTACCAGGTCGGCACCGGCTCCTGGCCCGCCCGCCAGTGGACCCGCGACCGCGATCACGGGTTCGAGGAGGTCTGGGAGATCGACCCCGACGTCATCCGCGCCGCCGCTCCCGACCTGCCCGCGGCCGCGGACTGGATGCGCCGCACCGGCAGGCAGTGATGTGCGGGATCTTCGCCTACCTCGGCCCCGCCAGGCCCGATCCGGACCTGCTGGAGGCGGCCGCCACCGCGGCCGCCTCCAGGGGGCCGCACGGGCACGGCTGGGCCACCAGCGCCAGCACCACCCGCCACGAGTTCGGGCCCCTCCCGCCGGCGGCGGTGCGCGATCTGACCGACCGCGCGGTGATCGGCCACGCCCGCCTGGCCACCACCGGCGACTACCGCGACCGCACCGGCCTGCAGCCGGTCGCGGCCGGCGGGCACTGGCTCGCCCACAACGGCACCGTCCGCAACTGGCGGACCCTCACCCCCGACGCGGCGTCGGACAGCGTCGCCCTGGCGGAGCTGTACGCCCACCACCGCCGGCAGCTCGACGGGCCGCACGCGCTCCGGGCGGCCCTCGCCGATGCGGACACCGCCGCCTGGGCGCTGCTCGTCCTCGACGTTGACGGGAGTCTCGTCGTCTGGCGGCGGGGACTGCCGCTCTGGCAGCACCGGCATCCGACCGGCCTGTACCTGGCGTCCCGCCGGTTCCACCCCGACGCCGCCCCCGTCCCCGAGGACACGATCTGCCAGGAACACCCATGACCGACACCAGCAGCGCCCTGCCGGACGGCTGGCTGCCGGAGGGCACCGTCATCCAGGGCGAGGAACACGTCCGCGGCTACGTCGCCAAGAACAACCGGCCCCGCGTCGCCGCCAGCGCGGACGTCTACACCCTGGCGTGTGAGCGCATCGCCTACGTGATGGACAACCACGACCGGGTCGCCGTCTCCTTCTCCGGCGGCAAGGACTCCACCGCCGTGCTGAACATCGCCCTGCAGGTCGCCCACAGCGATCCCCGCTTCGAGCGGCACCTGCCGCTGCGGGTGGTGCATTTCGATGAGGAGGCCATCCCCATCGAGACCGAGGAGTACGTCCGCCGCGTCGCCCAGCGACCCGACGTCGCCCTGGAGTGGTACTGCCTACCGGTCAAGCACCGCAACGCCTGCTCCCGCCGCCATCCGTACTGGTGGCCCTGGGCGCCGGAGGACCAGGAGCGATGGTGCCGGCCGCTCCCGCCGGAGGCGATCACCAGCCACCCCGCCTTCCCGGTCTGGCCGCCGTCCGCGCGCATGTCCATCCCGCAGTTCAACGGGCCGCTCTGCCCACCGCCCCACACGACGGCGATGCTCATGGGCATCCGCGCGCAAGAGTCCCGGATCCGCGCGATGGCCGTCCGCCGCCGCCCCATCGACAACTACATCGTCCCCTACGGGGAGGGCCTGACCGCCCAGGGCAACATCTGGAAGGCATACCCGATCTACGACTGGCGGACCGAGGACGTCTGGGCCGCCGCCCGGGTGCACAGCTGGGACTACAACCGCGCCTACGACCTCATGGAAATGGCCGGCGTCACCCCCTACCAGCAGCGCTGCTCACCGGCGGTCGGTGAGGAGCCGCTGCAGAAACTCCACATGTACGCCCAGTGCTTCCCGGACGTGTGGGCGCGGATGGCCGAGCGGGTGCCCGGTGTCGGCGCCGCCTACCGCTACGCCCGCACCGAGCTGTACGGGTTCCTCGCCAAGCCGCCCAAGCCGGACGGGATGACCTGGCCGGACTTCATCACCCACTACCTGTCCAAGCACGACCCGCGAGCGCAGCCCCAGATCGCCGAGCGGATCCGCGAGGCCATCGCCCGCCACTACCGGCAGACGACCCATCCGATCCTCCCCAAGTCCCCACATCCGGCGACCGGGCTGAACTGGAACTTCCTGCTGAACCTGGCGATGCGCGGTGACTTCAAGAAACGCCGCCAGGAGGTCACCCAGCTCATGGACGCCACCGCCGCCGCGTACTGGCGCAAGTACACCCAGGAGCTGGCGCAGATCCTCACCGCCGGCACCGGCGCGGAGCTGGGCCACCCGCGCGCGCTGCCGTCCGATCCGTACGCCCTCATCCCCGCCGAGTACGCCCACCAGGAGCGCCCGTGACCGACGCTGCTCTGCCGGACGGCTGGGTGCCGGAGGGCACCCCGATCGACCGGCATGACGACGCCTACGAGCTGAAGGCCACGCTGCCGCGCGTCGCCGCCGGCTCGGACGTCTACACCCTCGCCTGTGAGCGGACCGCCTACGTGATGGACACCCACGACCGGGTGTTCGTGGCATTCTCCGGCGGCAAGGACTCCACCGCGGTGCTGAACGTCGCGCTGGAGGTCGCCCACAGCGACCCCCGCTTCGAGCGGCACCTGCCGCTGCGGGTGGTGCATTTCGATGAGGAGGCGATCCCGCAGGAGACCGAGGAGTACGTCCGCCGTATCGCCCAGCGTCCCGACGTCGCGCTGGAGTGGTACTGCCTGCCGGTGCAGCACCGCAACGCCTGCTCGCGCCGGTATCCGTACTGGTGGCCCTGGGCGCCGGAGGACCAGGAGCGATGGTGCCGTCCGCTGCCGCCGGAGGCCCTGACCACGCTGCCCGGGTTCCCGCTCTGGCCGCCCGAGGAGCGGCTGACCATCCCGAACACCAACGGGCTGCTCGCCCCGCCCCCGCACACGACGGCGATGCTCATGGGGATCCGCGCGCAGGAGTCCCGGATCCGAGCGATGGCGGTCCGCCGCCGCGCCGTCGACAACTACATCGTCAAGTACGACGTCGCCGCCCAGGGCCGGCAGGCCGCCGCCGTCGATCACGGCAACCTCTGGAAGGCCTACCCGATCTACGACTGGCTCACCGCCGACGTGTGGGCCGCCGTACGGGTCCGCGGCTGGGACTACAACCGCGCCTACGACCTGATGGAGATGGCCGGCGTCGGAGTCTCCGGGCAGCGGTGTTCCCCGGCGTTCGGTGAGGAGCCGCTGCAGAAGATCCACGTCTACGCCGAATGCTTCCCCGACGTGTGGGCGCGCATGGCCGAGCGCGTCCCCGGCATCGGCGCGGCATACCGGTACGCCCGCACGGAGCTGTACGGGTTCAACAGCCGCCCCAACAAGCCGGCGGGGATGGCATGGCGGGACTTCATCCTGCACTTCCTGTCCAAACACGACCCGAAGGTGCAGCCCACCATCGCCGAGCGGATCCGCGACGCCATCGCCCGCCACTACCGCAAGACCACCCAGCCGATCCTGCCCACGGCCCCGCATCCGGTCACGGGGCTGAGCTGGAGGTTCCTGCTCACGCTGGCGATGCGCGGGGACTTCAAGAAACGCCGCCAGGAGCGGAACCAGCTCATCGATGACGACGAGGTCACCTACTGGCACCGCTACGCCACCGAGCTGGCCCAGGTCCTCGCCGATGGCGTCACCCCGGCCGAACTCGGCCACCCTCGCCCGCTCCCCGCCGACCCGTACGCCCTCATCCCTCCGCATCTCCGCCAGGAAGCACCATGACCGACACCACCACGTCCCGCGAGGGCTGGCTGCCGGAGGGCACGCCTCTCGACGGCGAGCATGTCCGCGGCTACATCGCCAAGCAGAACCGGCCGCGCATCGCCGCCGGAGCCGACGTCTACACGCTGGCCTGCGAACGCATGGCCTACGTCATGGACACCCATGACCGCGTCGCTGTCGCGTTCTCCGGCGGCAAGGACTCCACCGCCGTGCTGAACATCGCCCTGGAGGTCGCCAACCGGGAGCCGCACCTACGCCGGCATCTGCCGCTGCGGGTCGTGTTCTTCGATGAGGAGGCGATCCCGCAGGAGACGGAGGAGTACGTCCGCCGCGTCTCCCAACGCGATGACGTCGCCCTGGAGTGGTACTGCCTGCCCGTCCAGCACCGCAACGCCTGCTCGCGCCGGTATCCGTACTGGTGGCCGTGGGCGCCGGAGGATGAGGCGAAGTGGTGCCGCCCGATGCCGCCGGAGGCCCTGACCACGCTCCCGGGGTTTCCGCTCTGGCCGCCCGAGGAGCGGCTGACCATCCCGAACACCAACGGGCTGCTCGCCCCGCCCCCGCACACCACGGCCATGTTGATGGGCATCCGGGCGCAGGAGTCCCTGATCCGCGCCCACGCCGTCCGGGTCCGCAGCGTCGACAACTACATCGTCAAGTACGACCTGGCCAGCCAGGGCAAGCAGGCGGCGGCGTTCAACGGCGGGAACCTCTGGAAGGCGTACCCGATCTACGACTGGCGGACCGAGGACGTCTGGGCCGCCGTCCGCGTGCACGGCTGGGACTACAACCGCGCCTACGACCTCATGGAAATGGCCGGCATCGGCCCCTCCTCGCAGCGGTGCTCTCCGGCGTTCGGTGAGGAGCCCCTGCAGAAGATCCACGTCTACGCCCAGTGCTTCCCCGACGTGTGGGCGCGGATGGCCGAGCGCGTCCCCGGCATCGGCGCGGCGTACCGGTACGCCCGCACCGAGCTGTACGGCTACGGCAAGAAACCCCCCAAGCCGGAGGGGGTGACCTGGCCGGACTTCATCACCCACTACCTGTCCAAGCACGGCGGCAAGGCCCAGGCCAAGATCGCCGAGCGGATCCGCGACGTCATCGCCCGCCACTACCGCAAGACCACCCACCCGATTCTGCCCACGGCCCCGCATCCGGTCACGGGGCTGAGCTGGCGGTTCCTGCTCACGCTGGCGATGCGCGGTGACTTCAAGGAACGCCGCCAGGAGTCCAACCAGCTCATGCACGCCGACAAGGCGACGCTCTGGCGGAACTACGCCGCCGAGCTGGAGCAGATCCTCACCGCCGGCACCGGCCAAGAGCTGGGCCACCCGCGGCCGCTTCCTGCCGACCCGTACGCCCTCATCCCCAGCGAGATCAAGGAGTCAGATATGCGCGAGTGAGATTAAGCGCACAGCCCAAGCCTAAATAGGTCCCTGTGTGATGAGTTAGCCTTTCGCTCATGAAAGAGACTGAATTGGCTTGGCTTGCGGGTATCTGGGACGGTGAAGGGTCGGTTGGCGTGAGCCGGTATAGGAGGCCGGGAAACGTCAACCAGGTCATCGCGCCCCAGGTGCAAATCCAGATGACCCATGAACCGACCGTCGTGAAGACCGTGGAGATCCTTCGGGAGATGGGGCTCACGGCCACCGCGTACACCTGGCGCGAGCGCAAGGCCCACCACAAGGACATGTGGGGCTACAACATCTCGCGTACCGGCTACGTGCTGCGGATGGCTACCCTCCTCCTCCCGTACGCGGTCACCAAGCGGGAACACTGGACTCTCATCAAGGAGTTCTGTGAGATTCGCGTCGGGCGGATGGGTCTTGACGACCAGGGCCGCCTCCGGAAGGGCGGCAAACCAGGATGGTGGGTTCCCTACAGTGACCGAGAACTCGAACTCGCAGACCAGCTTTCGCGCCTCACCCGGCGTGGAAAACCAGCCCCTGTGGAACGTCCAGTGGATCGACAGGACGCTACTGTCCAAAAATCTCTGGAATCCCAACCGGCAGGCGCCGCCTGAGCACCGCCTGCTAAAGACGAGCATTCTCGAAAACGGCTGGACTCAGCCGATCGTCGCCCGGGAGATCGACGGGGAGCTGGAGATCGTGGACGGCTACCACCGCTGGACCGTCAGCGAGGACCGCCAGGTCTACGCCCTCACCGATGGAAAGGTTCCCGTCGTCGTCCTGCCGCCGACCGATCCGGCGACCGCCCGCATGGCCACCATCCGCCACAACCGCGCTCGCGGCACCCACCACGTCCTCGGCATGGCCGAGATCGTCGCGGACCTCCTCGCCGAGGGCCTGTCGCCGGAGGAGATCGGCCGTCGGCTGGAGATGGACGACGAGGAGGTCGAGCGGCTGGCCGACCGCGGCAACATGATCAAGCGGCACGCCCCCGACACCTTCAACCAGGGCTGGACGGTCGCCTGATGTCCAGCACCCCCACGCTCACCTACGACCACCTCTACATCGGCGGGACCTGGACCCCCGCGACCGGCGGGGGCCGCATCACGGTCATCAACCCCGCCACCGAGGAACCGGTCGGGTCCTGCCCGGCCGCCACCTCCCGCGACATCGACCGCGCCGTCCACGCCGCCCGGACCGCGTTCGACACCGGCCCCTGGCCGCGGATGACCCCCGCCGAGCGGGCCGCCGCCCTCGCCCCCCTCGCCCGGCTCTACGCCGAGCTGGCACCGGACTACGCGCGGCTGATCACCGCGGAGATGGGCTCCCCGGCCGCGTTCACCGCGCAGACCGAGCATCCCCGCCAGATCATCGACTACTACAGCGATCCGGGGAACCTGACGCCGCTGAACCCCGAGCCCCGCGACGGCTTCACCCTCACCCACGAGCCCGCCGGCGTCCTGGCGGTGATCACCCCGTGGAACATGCCGCACAAGACGATCCTGATGAAGGTCATCCCGGCGCTCGTCGCCGGCTGCACCGTCATCGTCAAACCCGCCCCGCAGACCACCCTGGACGCGCTCGCCCTGGCGGAGGCGTTCGAACACCTGAACCTGCCGCCCGGGGTCCTGTCCGTGGTGCCCGCGGACAACACGGTCGCCGAACACCTCGCCGCCCACCCGGACGTCGACAAGATCGCCTTCACCGGCTCCACCCGGGTCGGCGCGCACCTGGCCCGCATCGCCGCGACCTCGATCCGCCGCATCTCCCTGGAACTCGGCGGCAAATCGGCGATGCTGCTGCTGCCCGGCGCCGATGTCACCGCCGCGGTCGCCACCGTCCCGGACGCCAGCCTCGCCAACAGCGGGCAGATCTGTTCGAACCAGACCCGCATCCTCGTCCACACCAGCGACTACGCCCAGGCCACCCGGCAGCTGACCGACCTGCTCGCCTCGCTGCCGGTCGGTGACCCCACCGACCCCGCCACGGTCATCGGCCCGCTCGTCACCCGCCACCAGCGCGACCAGGCCCTCCGCCACATCCACGCCGCCCACGAGGACGGCGCCCGCCTGGAGGTCGGCGGCCTGCCCCTCTTCCGTCCCGGCTGGTACGTGGCCCCGACCCTCTTCACCGACGTCCACCCCGCATCCCGCCTCTTCCAGACGGAGGTGTTCGCCCCCGTCCTGGCCCTCACCCCCTACACCACGATCGAACAGGCGATCGAATACGCCAACGGCACCGCCTACGGTCTCGACGGCTCTGTCTGGGGCGATCCCGACCGGGCCCGCCAGATCGCCGCACGCCTGCGCACAGGAACCGTCCGTATCAACGGCGCCCCGACCGGCATCCACGCCCCCATCGGCGGATTCAAACGCTCCGGCATCGGCCGCGAACTCGGCCCCGAGGGGCTGCTGGCCTTCACAGAAACCAAGATCACCGCAGCCTGAACGGCCCGCACACTAGGTCATGTCCACACCGGCATGAATCGGACACGTGCGAACCAATAGGGACGTGCAAACATGAGCGCCTCCAAAGCCCAGCAGGCGGCCACCGCCGAGCGACGCCGCAAGGCGATCGCGATGCGCATCGCCGGCGTCGACTGGCAGAGCATCGCCGACCAGCTCGGCTACGCCTCCCGCGGCGCCGCCTGCACCGACGTCACCCGCGCCCTCAAGGCCAACCGGCGCGCCGAGGCCCAGGAGGTCGAGCTGCTCCGCGACATCGAGGGCCAGCGGCTGGACCGTCTGCAGGCCGCCTACTGGGCGCCGGCGCTCAAGGGCGACCACCGGTCGGCGGAGGTGATCCTGCGGGTGATGGCGCAGCGCGCCCGCCTGGAGGGGCTGGAGGCGCCGACGAGGGTGAGCGTGGAGGCCCAGCAGCTCGGGGACGAGATCCTGGAGCTGCTGGGCGTGTCCCGCCCCCACAACGACGGCGACGCCGGTGACGGTGACGGCGGCGATGTCGAGCCGGAGTCCTGACCCGGAGCGCATCCGCGCCCAGGTGCAGGAGCTGGTCCGCGCCGGGGACGTGAAGACGCTCCGGGAGCTGCGGGAGCGGCTGCGGCAGGAGCAGGCCCGCCGCAACGCCCACCGGGCCGTCCGCTATCTGCGGGACCCGGTCGGGTGGGCGCGGGACGTCATCGACTGGCCGGACGGGCAGGCGCTGGCCTCCTACCAGGAAGAGGTCATCGGGGCGCTGCCCGTCAAACGGCGGGTGGCGGTCCGCGGACCCCATGGTCTCGGCAAGACGGGTGTGGCGGCGATCGCGGTCCTGTGGTTCGCGACCACCAGGGAGGCGGCCGGGCTGGACTGGAAGGTCCTGACGACCGCCTCCGCCTGGCGGCATCTGTCGGTGTACCTGTGGCCGGAGATCCACAAGTGGGCACGCCGCATCAAGTGGGAGGTGCTGGGGCGGCCGCCGTTCAGCGATATCCGGGAGCTGCTGGCCTACAACCTCAAGCTGTCCCACGGCGCCGCCTCCGCGGTGGCGTCGAACAAGCCGGAGCTGATCGAGGGCGCCCACGCCGACAGCCTGTTCTACCTGATCGATGAGGCGAAGATCGTCCCGAACGGCACCTGGGACGCGATCGAGGGCGCGTTCTCCGGCGGCCGGGAGACCGGCTATCCGGAGGCGCTGGCGCTGGCGATCTCAACCCCGGGGCCGCCCGCGGGCCGGTTCTACGACATCCACCGGCGTGCCCCAGGGCTGGAGGACTGGTGGGTCCGGCACGTCACCCTCGCCGAGGCGATCGAGGCCGGGCGCATCTCCCGGACCTGGGCGGAGCAGCGCCGCCGGCAGTGGGGCGCGGACTCCGCCCTGTACGCGAACCGTGTGCTGGGGGAGTTCCACGCCTCGGATGAGGACTCGGTGATCCCGCTGGCGTGGGTTGAGGCGGCGGTGGAGCGCTGGCACGTCTGGGATCAGGCCGGCCGCCCTCGGCTGACCGGCAAGCGGGTCCTGGGCGTGGACGTGGCGCGTGCGGGCGGGGACTCCACCGTCCTGGCGCACCGCGTCGGCGTGGCGATCACCCGGCTGGACATCCAGGACCGGGAGGACACGATGCAGACCACCGCCCGCGTCCAGGCCGCCCTGGGGGAGGACGAGGAGGCGGTGCCGGTGGTGGACTCGGTCGGGGTCGGCGGCGGTGTGGTGGACCGGCTGCGGGAGCTGGGGGTTCCGGTCGTCGCCTACACCGGCTCCGCCAAGACCCAGGCCCGCACCCGCGACCGGGAGTACGGGTTCGTCAACCTGCGGTCCGCCGGGTACTGGCGGCTGCGGGAGCTGCTGGACCCGGCGTTCGACTCGGAGGTCATGCTGCCGCCGGATGACCTGCTGCTGGCGGATCTGACGACACCGACCTGGAGCATCACCACCGGCATCCCCCCGAAGATCAAGATCGAGCCGAAGGAGGACGTGCAGGCGCGGCTCGGCCGGTCCCCGGACCGGGGGGACGCGGTGGTGATGGGGCTGGCCGCGGAGCTGCTGGCGGTCACCCGGCGTGTTCACTCTCCGGCCCGCCAGACCTCTGGGGCGGGGGCGGGGTCGAGCGCGGCGTCCCGGTACTCCCGCTCGCTCGGCCGGTAGGGCGGTCGCTGTTCCCGCTGGTATGCCACCACCTTGATATGCAAAACGTGTTGGGCCTAACATGTATGGCATGAGGGCGGAACGGCGACCCGGAAGGAAACCCCTGGTGACCGAGATGACCATCGACCAGCACCGCAAGGCCCTCGCCGAGATCAAGGCCCAGATGGCCGCGCTGCGCCGGGAGTACGGGATGAACGCCCTGGAGGGCGCCCGCGACCACGCCGACGCCGCCCTGGCCGCCGACGCCGCCGAGGCCGCCGCCGCGCTGGTCAAGGTCTCCGGTGCGCTCGCCGCCGCCGGACCGCGGCTGGACGAGTACTGGCGAAAGGGCGAGGAGCTGCGCCGCCGGGCCAATGAGCACATCCGCGCGATCAACGCGAAGGTCAAGGCCGCTCGGCAGGAGCGTGAGAACGCCGCTCAGGCTCGCGCGATCCGCGCGAAGACGTGCGGGAGCTGCTTCACCGTGCACGCGGGTGAGTGCTACTGAGCCGCCCCGAGGGGACGCCCCCGGCCCGCCGCCGGGCGCGTCCCCGCTCCCGTGGGCGATGCGAACGGAAGGAGAGGCCGTCATGTTGTGGCGTCCCGGCGACCCGCCCATCCCCACCCGGCCGACAACGGTCGAGTGGTACTTCGGGGTGTACGACGGCAACATGCCCCACCATGTCGACACCGCCCCCTGTGTGTCCGTCCCGCCCGAGCTGGCCAACCGGGTCGGGGAGGCCCTGAACCTCACCGGCTGGTTCGAGGAGGTCGCCTGGGGTGGGGAGAGCCCGCTGGAGGACTTCGCCGCCCGGCTCGCGCGCTGGCCGGACGGCCATCCGGACCCGGACGTCCACCGGGCGCTGGCGGAGCTGCTGTGCGTGGTCGGCTACGGCCGCCGTTTCCGCGACGTCCCGCCCGGCTGCCGGCGCTGGATCTGGTGGGAGTGATCCCGCCGGACTCTGCCAACCCCCTTGATGTGCCAGACATGTTTGGCCTAACATGTATGCCATAAGGACGGAGTAACGACCAGGAGGGACACCCCGATGACCACCGCCACCACCGCCATTAGCACCGCCACCACCGGCAACGGCTACCGCGCCGCCGCCCTGCGCCGCGACTACCTGGCCGCCCGCGACCTGGCCAACAAGCTCCGCGACAACAACGGCACCGCCGAGGCGATCCTGGCCGTGATCGACGTCATGACCAAGCTCAACGACCAGCACCGCGAGCTGACCGGCAAGTACATCGAGAAGCTGACCCCCGCCCCCGGCAGGACGCGCCCCCCGACCCCCTGGGGGCGCGTCCTATTCCCTTGTGCACACCCTCCGGGACCGCCGGTCAGCGTTTGACCTGATTGCGGATCGCCAGGATCGCCAGACCCAGCAGGATCGGCCCCAGGATCCGCACGGTGATGTTGAGGTAGCGGCCGGCGGTGGTCAGCTCGGCGTCGGGGCTGCGGAAGATGACGGCGTTGACGGTGACCTCGACCGCCTTCTCCAACCGCTCGGGCAGGGGCTTGACTGGTTTGGACTGCTGGATGGTCAGGCGGATGTTCTGCGGCCCGGTAGGGGTGGTGACGGTGCCGGTGGCCTGCTGGGTCTTGGCGGTCTGCGGGAACCCGAAGGCGGCCATCCCGGCGATGCTCAGCACCGCCACGACCGCCACCCAGGCCAGGGCGCGGCGGGCGCGCAGCCCGTACCCGGAGATCGCCCAGTACAGCCACAGCAGCGCCCGATCGGCGCCGCGGGCCGAGGCGCGGCGCATCTGCATCTCGCCGTAGTAGAAGTGGGCCGCGCCCGGCTCGTTTTTGCCCTCCTCGAGGGCTTTGCGGAGCTGCCGGTAGATCACCTCGATCCGCCGCGGCCCGATCACCTCCACCCCGTCGGGAGCGGGCCGCCAGGGGCCGGGATCACCGCGGCGGGCGGTGCGGCGTTCGGCCCGCCAGTGGTGCTCCTCGGCCAGCACCCGCCGCCGTCCCCTCGGGCCGGGCGCGAAGCGGCAGTGGCCGTCCAGCTGGATCTGATCGGCCCGGTGCAGACCTGCGAACAGGCACTCGCTCAGCTCCACATCCGTCAACGTCAGCGACTCGGCGTCCACCCCGCGCAACGAGATCGCCATCACCCTGGTGGGGCCGTCCAGGTCCGGCACGTTGGGGATCGGCTGGGCCAGGGCGTGCACGCTCACCGGCCCGCTGCACACCAGCTCGGTCAGGTTCACCCGCGCCGACCTCAGCCGCAACGCGACCCGGCCTGTCGACCGCAGCCGCCGGGCCGACACCTGGCCGGCCGCCGCCTCCACCCATACCTCCCCCTCGGCCACCACGCCATCCAAGGACAGGACCCCGATCCGGCAGGAGAGCCACCGTGCATCACCGGCAAACCTCGCCCCGACAAAGTCGGCGTTCCCGGAGAACGACACCCCGCCGAAGTAGGCGTCCCCGGAGAACGACGCCCCCATGAAGTGGGCGTCTCCAGAGAACGACGTCGAAGAGAAGCGGGCGTCCCCGGAGAACGACGCCCAATGGAAGCGGACGTCCCCGGAGAACGACGTCCCGCCGAAGTGAACGTCCCCGGAGAACGACGCTCCGCCGAAGCCAGCGGCTCCGGAGAACGACGCCCTGAGGAAGCCGACATCCCCGAAGAACGACGCTCCGCCGAATTCAGCGTCCCCGGAGAACGACGTCGAAGAGAAGCGGGCGTCCCCGGAGAACGACGCCCCGTCGAAACGGGCCCGGCCAAAGCAGGGGCGGGCGTCGGCCTGGGGGTCACGGACGGCTTCAAGGAGCCGGTTCAGCAGGTCCGCGGTGAAGGGCACCCCACGCATGTCGATGGCCGCACCGGGGGCCAAGCCGGCCAGGAACTCCTCTCGGGCCTGCTCGCCGGCATGGGCCAGGCACCGGTCGCCGCCGGGCAGGCAGACGGCCCCGCACGCCTGCGACGGATCATCGGTACGGGGCTCCCCGCAGCGCTCAACGCCGATATCGGTGGCCATGGGCCGCTCCCGCCTTTCTCGCAGCACCCAGTGTTGTCCCGGGTTGGATCGCCAGGTGCCGCATGGCCGTTCCCGGCATGGGTGTTTCGGCTACCCGTTCCTTCTGATCCGGGCGGCCCCTACCAGGGTGTGTGGTGGGCGCAGGCTGCCGCTGGTGTTGCGGGCTAGTCTGATCATGGAGCCGCTGGCCAGGGGCCGGGCATCACTGCGGGGGAGCGCCCCTTGCTCAGCCTGCTCGAACTCCTCGTCCTAGCCCTGGCCGGGTACCGTGCCACCCAGCTGGCCGTCCACGACAGCATTCTCGACCCCGCCCGCGGCGCCGTTCACGCCTGGCACGCCCGCCGCCCCGAATCCAGGGTGCGCACGGCCGCGGTGATGCTGATCGGCTGCGTGTACTGCACCGGCTGGTGGCTGTCCGGCGCCATCCTCGCCACCTACCTCCTCGCCGCAGGCAGATGGGACGACGCCCCGCTGCTGGTGCACGGGATCGAGTGGCTGGCGGTCGCCGGCGCCGCCGTCCTCGCCAACCGGTGGGACGACTCCCGATGACCAGCCGCCGCAGGCGCGGCCCCCGGGAGCTCACCGCCGCGGCGGCCCGGTTCGTCGAGCGCCGCCTCAGCCGCGCCAAGGAACCCAACCAGTCCTGGCAGGAAGCGGCCTGGGAGTACTACTCCACCACCCCCGAGGTCCGCTTCGCCGCGACCTGGGCGGGCAACGCCATGGGCGGCGCCCGCCTGTACGCGGGCCGCCGGTCAGCGGACGGCACCAGCATCGAGCCCGCCCCGGACGGCCACCGCGCCACCGAGATCGTCGCCGCCATCGCCGGAGGACCCCTCGGCCAGTCCCAGCTCCTGGCCGCGTTCGGCCCGCACCTAGTGGTCGCGGGGGAGGGCTGGATCCTCATCCGCCCCACCGAGACCCCCACCGGCGACGGGGACGGCCAGGAATGGCGGGTGCTGTCGGTGCTGGAGATGCGCCGGCAGGGCAACGACCTGACCGCCGAGATCGACGGGGAGGAGGTCAAGATCCCCGCTGGCGACCCCGATCGCATCGACCCCGAGGGGCCGGTCGCGATCCGGGTCTGGGACCCGCACCCCCGCAAGCATCTGGAAGCCGACTCACCCGTCCGCGCCTCCCTCGGCCTGCTGGAGGAGCTGCGGGTGCTGTCGGCGTCGGTGATCGCCATCGCCCGGTCCCGCCTCGCTGGCCGCGGTGTCCTGCTGCTGCCGCAGGGGGCGCGGTTCCCCTCCTCGGGAGAGCCGGGCGGCGACGAGGACGACCTGATGGAGGTGTTCTTGGAGGTCGCGCAGGCCGCCATCCGCGATCCGGAGTCCGCGGCCGCGGCGGTGCCGATCCTGCTGGAGGTCCCCCCGGAGACGATCGGGCAGATCCAGCGCCTCACCTTCGAAAGCGCGTTCGACGATACGGCGATCCGGCTGCGGGAGGAGGCCATCCGCCGGTTCGCGACCGGCCTGGAGGTCCCCGCGGAGATCCTGCTGGGCCTGGGCGACGCCAACCACTGGTCCGCCTGGGCGCTGCAGGAGGAGGCGATCCGCCTGGGCGTGGAACCCAAGCTCGCCACCGTCGCCGACGCCCTGACCACCCAGTGGCTCCGCCCCATCCTCGAGGCCGAGAACGTCCCGGACGCCCACGAGTGGCTGGTCTGGTACGACACCGCGCCGCTGCGGGTCCGCACCAACCGGGCGCAGGTGGCGCTGGAGGCGTTCGGGCTGGGCCTGATCTCCGGAGCCGCCGCCCGCCGGGAGACCGGGTTCGATGAGGCCGACGCCCCCACCGCCGCCGAGGCCGCCCAGGCGCGGGCGACCGCTGGCCGCCGCGGCGGGGATGGTGAGGGCCTGCCGGTCGAGGAGACCACCAGGCCGCCCGAGGAGCCGGCGGCATGAGCGCCGAGTTCGTGGCGCCGGTCGCCTCGGTATCGGAGGTCCGCTGGATGGCCTGCCCCGCCTGCCGCGCCCCGGAGGTCCTGGCGACGAGCGAGATCACCATGCTCGGCCCGTCCGGGACGCTGACGGTGGGCGGCTGGGCGCTGTGCTCCCGCTGCGCATGGACCCCCGGCCCCCCGGACACCAGCGCCGACGCCGTCCCCAGGGAGGCCCGCCGTGGCTGAGCTGGACACCGCGCGGCGGGCGGCCGAGCGCACGCTGACCGGCCTGGAGGCGATGATCGAACGGCAGGTCTCCGCCGCCCTGGAGGAGATCGCCGCGCTGTTCGAACGCGAGTTCACCGCCGCCGCCCTGGCGGCGGCTGATCCGTCCGACCCGGGCGCGCTACGCCGGCTGCGGGACTGGTGGACCGCCCGCATCAAACAGGTGGTGGCGCCGCTCCTGGCCGTCTACGAGGCCGCCTATAAAGCCCTATACAGGTGGATGCGGACGCCCCCACCGGCGGGGGCGGACGACCTGCCCGGCCGCTACCTGGACGACCCGCACGACCCCGCCGACCCCGCAACCCCCGCCGAGCCCATCGAGGTCCCGGAGCTGGCCCGCCGCTACGTCCTGGAGGCGGAGAACCGGCTCGCCGGTGTCGGCGACGCCCTGTGGGACGCCGCCCGCCGGGCCCTCGCGGACGGCATCGCCACCGGCGACACCCCGAACGAGCTACGCGACCGCGTGCGGGACGCCTTCCGCGCCGGGGGCGTGCAGCTGGGGGAGGCCCGCGCCGCGCGCATCGCCCGAACCGAGACCGTGGCCGCATGGAACCGCGCCGCCCTGGCCGCCGCCCGCGCCCAGGCCGAGCAGGTCGGCGTGGAGCTGGTGAAAGGCTGGCTCGCCACCCTCGACACCCGCACCAGGGACGCGCACTTCGCCGCAGACGGCCAGCGCGTCGCCCTGGGCGAGACGTTCACGGTGGGCGGTGTGGCGATGGACTGCCCCGGCGACCCCACCGCACCCCCCGACCTGGTCATCAACTGCCGCTGCGTCCTGCTCATCTCCGACGCGGACGGCTCATGGCCACCGCCCGACGCGGGCCGCCAGTACCTGACCGACCAGCAGATCGCCGAGGTCATCAAGCACTACGAGGAGCGAGGGACCGTGCGTACCGCCCATACCGCAGCAGCCACACCCGACGACGGCCAGGAGGTGACCGCCGCCGGCTCCTACAGCGGGGCGATGATCGCGCTCATCCCCAGCGACGACGACCTCGCCCGCCTGGCCCTCGACGGCGGGGAGCCGCCCGAGCAGCTGCACGCCACCCTCTACTACCTCGGCAACGGCGACGACTTCACCCCCGAGGAGCGGGACCGGCTCATCGACCTCGTCACCGCCTACACCGCCACCCACCCGCCCGTGCAGGCCCGCGCCTTCGCCGCGTCCGCGTTCAACCCCGGCGGCGACTCAGAGCAGGAGACGGCGCTGGTGCTGGGCCTGTCCGGCACCGGCCTGGCGATGGTCCACGACGCCGTCTGCGAGGCGGTCGGGGAGTACGGACCGGACGGCCTGCCGGAACAGTACGAGCCGTGGATCCCGCACGTCACCCTCGCCTACAGCCCCGACCTGTCCCGGCTGGCCGAGGTCGCCCAGCGGGTCGGGGACGTCACCTTCGACCGGGTGCGGGTGGCGTTCGCCGGCGAGGCCACCGACATCCCCCTCACCGGCCGCCTCGACCTCGACCTGCCCGCCATGGCGGGGGCGGTGCGCTGGTCCACCCCCGACGGCACCGCCCTGGCGTTCGAGGACGAGGAGACCGGCGACGGCCGCCTGTTCGCCCCCGGAGCCCTCTACTGGGCGGAGGGGCCGTGGCCGCTGCAGTTCGCCGACGAGATGCTCGGCGGCCACCAGGGCGCCGTCCTCGCCGGGTCGATCGAGTCCTTGGGCCGCGACGGCGCCCGCATCACCGGCGCGGGCGTGCTGTACCCGGACCGGGACGCCGGAGCCGCTGCCCTCGCCCTGCTGCGGCGGGGCGCCCCGCTGGGGGTGTCGGTGGACCTGGACGACGTGGACGTGGAGGTCATCGACCGCCGCACCCCCACCCAGCACGACGAACAGCAACAGGAGGAGGGGGAGGGGGCGCCGGTGCTGCTGGCGTCCCTGGCCAGCGCGCAGGTGCTGCAGCGGCCGGACGGCACCTGGACCATCCGCGCCACCCGCACCGTCGAGTGGACCACAGGCGAGGCCGGAGACGTCACCCCCACCGGCCTGTCCGCCGCCCTGTCCGCCGCCGGACTCCCCGCCGCCGCCCTGTCCGCAGCGGCCGGGGACCGGGACAGCGGCGAGGGTGAGGTGCTGTTCAGCGAGGGCGCCGGGGACTACGTCATGCGGATCACCCGCGCCCGCGTCCGCGGCGCCACCCTCGTGGCGATGCCGGCGTTCGACCGGGCCCGCATCGTCCTCGACGAGGAGGTGACCGCAGCGGCCGGGCCGCGCGGCGAGACCATGCGCAGCGTCGTGGAACTGGTGACCTCCGCGCCGGCCCCGGTCGGCGCCGCCTACGTCGCCCGCTACACCGGCCTGAGCGTGGCCAGCGCCCGCGGCTACCTGGCCCGCGCGGCACAGGCCGGATGGATCACCCGCGTCTCCCCGGGCCGCTACACCGGCGCCGCCACGTTCCCCGAGGAGGGGGAGACCACCGCCGCCGCCCGGCCGGGGGAGGTGGTGGCGGCCATGAGCGGGGACCTGGACCTGCCGATCCACCCCGACCGCGACCACCCCTGGGATGGGGACGCTGCCGCCTCCCGCGTCCTGGAGTACGCCACCGGCCCGGATGGCGAGGTGGACCCGGACGCGCTGGGACGGGCGTTCCTGTGGCGGGACGAGTCCGCCGACCCGGCGACGCTGGCGGCCTACAAGCTCGGCGTCGCCGACGTGTGGGACGACGACCAGCTCCGCATCATCCCCCGCAGCGTGTTCGCCGTCGCGAACGTGCTGCAGGGCGGCCGCGGCGGCGTCGACATCCCCGACCAGGACGTTGAGCGGCTGCGGGACCGGGTGGAGGACCTGTACGAGCGGCTGGCCGAGGAGTTCGACGACCCGAGCCTGCGCGCCCCCTGGGACCAAAACGAGGACCGCGATGAGGACCGTGATGAGGACGAGGAGGGGGACGGGATGGACGAGGTGATGGCCTCGGCGTGGGCGCAGTTCCAGCAGCTTCCGCCGCTGCCGGCCGCATGGTTCGCCGAGCCGTCGCCGGAGGAGCTGCCCACCGACGACGGCCCGGTGCACGTCACCCCCGAGGGCCGCATCTTCGGCTGGGTCGCCCGCAAGGGGGTGTGCCATGACGGCTACTCCGGCCAGTGCCTGACCATCGACTCCCTGGGGGACGTCGACACCACGCACTTCCTGCGGTCCCGGATCCAGCTCGATGACGGGCAGACCATCCGGGTCGGGGTGTTCACCATGAACACCGGCCACGACAACGACGGCACCGACACCCCCAGCGTCCGCGCGCTGTTCGACAACACCCGGACGGTCGCCGGGCTGGTCACGGTCGGCACCAACGACCGCGGCATGTGGTTCTCCGGAGCCGCCGCCCCCTGGCTGTCGGAGTGGGACCGGGCCGTCTTCCAGGCGTGCGCGCCCTCCGGGCATTGGCGGCAGAACGCGGACGGCCGCTGGTCCCTGCGGGCCGTCCTGTCGGTGCCCGTCCCCGGCTACCCGACCCCGCTGGCCGCCTCCGCGATCGGCGCGGTGATCTCCCGCTCGAACCTCGCGCTGACCGCCTCCAGCGCCCCCACCCAGGAACCGGCCGGAGCCTCGGCCGGGACGCCGGCGGGAGTGGAGGGGCTGGCCGCCGCCCTGGCGCCGGAGCTAGTGGCCGCGCTCATGCCCACGCTGGTCCCCGCGGTGGCCGACGAGCTGGAACGCCGCGAGCAGGCCCGCCGGGAGATCGCCGAGCTGGAGGCCTCCCTGCAGCCGGTCCGAGCCGAACTGGTCGCCTCCCTGGCGGCCGAGATCCACGAAGGAGTCTGAGATGGCCTGTTCCTGCAGCCAGCGCAACCGCACCCAGTACGAGGTCGTCACCCCCGATGGCGCGGTCAAGCTGACCAGCCCCAGCAAGCCCGCCGCCGACGCGGTCGCCAAGCGGTACCCGGGCGCGGTCGTCCGGGAGAAGGGCAAGACCACCCCCGCCGCCCAGCCCGCCCGGCCGACCGCCACGAGCTAACCCCACGCCGCAGCCTCGACGGCCCCTGCCCCATCTGACGGGCGGGGGTCGTCGCCACGTCCACGCCGCCATGCAGGTTCGCGTGTTCGCCCTCCACGCCCCCCGCTGGGGGAGGAGAATCCACGGTCGTGATAGTGCTGCTGGACGCCAACGCCCTCGTACAGAATCCGTGGCTGGACTCCGTCTCCTGGAAGATCATCCTCGGGCAGGCCGAGCCATGGGGGATCGAGCTGCGCGTGCCCCAGGTATCGCTGCTGGAGGCCACCGGCCGTCTACGCCGCCGCTACCGTGACGACGCCGCAGCCGTCGAGGAGCTGGCCAAGGAACGCAGGAGCAGGGCGCTCCGCCGCGCCGCCGACGACCTCCGGGAACGCGCCGAACAGCTCGTCCAAGAGGTCACGGACGCCATCGCCGCCGCCGGCGCGACCCTCATCGACCCCGTCCCGGTGCCCCACCTGGAGCTGGTGCGGCGCCAGGTCGAGCGCCGCAAGCCCTGCAAGAAGGACGGCAATGGCTACCGCGACACCCTCAACTGGCTGACCATCCTGGAGACCGCCCGCGCCAACCCCGACCGCCGGATCGTTTGGGTTTCCGATGACGGCGACTTCTGCGGCGACGGCAAGGAAGGCAAGAGGTCGTTCCACCCGGACCTGCTCCGGGAGGCCGAGGCCGCCGGCGTCGTGGACCGGATCAACCTCTACCCCAGCGAGGTCCGGCTCGCCCTCGATCTCCTCGCCGAGAACGGCATCCACGGCGACCTGTCCCAGGGCCGCTTGGAGCTGTGCACGAAGACGATCAGTCAGTACGTCATCGACACGGTGCTGCCGGCGTTCCTGGACAGCGTCGGCTCTGCTTTGGAGCGTCGGGGGGCCGTGGTCAGGTTCGACCACACGAAGGTCACCGTGGAGGAGCAGGGGCGCGTCGACCGCGGCACTGTCTGGACGTTCACCGCCACCATCGACCTGCTGGTGCCCGAGCCCGCCGACGAGCCCCAGGCCATCCAGGCCCCCCGGCCTGTTCAGGTGTCCGGGCTGGTCACCACCGATGAGCGGGACCGCATCACTGACCACGAGATCAGCGCCATAGATGCCCCGCACGGGTGGGCGTTCACCATGGGCATCGACAGTGACGCTCTGAGGGACGCAGGCTTCATGATTGCCGCCGTGACTGGCCACTTGAACGCCTCCGTTGACATGGAGGACATCGCGCATACCCTCTCCATCTTCAAGAAGGCGCTTGAGGGCGTACGGGCGTACAACGAGATGACCATGCCCTGGAGGGATCTCGTACAGCAGGTTGCGATGATGCGGCGTCAGCAGCTCCTGGAGAACCCCGACTCCCCAGCCATGCAGAAGTACCTGCGGCAGATGTGGCAGACCCGGCCTGACTCCGGCGACGACGGCGAGCAGGACCGCAGGGGAGATAGGCACGAGCAAGGCCATGGGGAGGCTGAACAGGACGGCGACTGAGATGCGGTGAGGCGCGACGCACCTGCCACGAGGGTGCGACCTTCCGGGAGAAGAGCACGCCCCCGGCCGCCCGTCCACAACAGCAGCCATCTGGAGGGCATCCGGTGCCGCGTACGGCCCGGGTGCTCTCTGCTGCGGTGCTCGTCTGGGGCATCCCGGCCTCATCGCTGGCGGCAGCCGCACCCTGTCCTGCGAGCCGGTCAACATCTGAGCGTGTCGGCGCAGGGAGGAGGTGCCCCGGTCCTCCCGGCGCCAGCCTGGACGGTTTCCGCAGGTGGATCGGTGGTTCGTCCATCGCCGCCCTCCCTGCATTGCGCGTTAATTGCTAACCCAAGTGCATAACTGCTGCAGGACGGCCCATGTATGCGCCACGAATCTTCTCGAGTAGAGACAGATATCGATGGGATCGGTCGCTAGACTCACGCGGTGAGGCGACCTCGACTGGCAGCTGATCTCGGTCCGCCCCTTGAGCGCATGCCCGAGGGAGGGCCGGGCCGACGTCATTCGACCTGTGGGCTGGATGGCGTCGGCAGACCGGGTGCCGTCCACTGGCACCCCTGGCCAGAGAGGAGCTGGGCGTGTCCCAGATGCAGAGGTCGCCTGAGGGAGGACGAGATCAGCCCTGGTGGCGGGACGTGGCGCTGCTGACCCTGTGGGTTGCGGCCATCGACACCGGATTGAGGGTGATCGAGATCCTCCTGAGGGCGCTGGGGGCCTGACCGGCGAGCCGGCAGGCCACCCAACGCCCCACGCGGTCGGCTCCGTGCTCCCCACTGTCCATGCCGGGGCACGGGGCCGGCTTCGTGTTTGCGCAGGTCAGAGCCTTGACGGTGTTCACCTGCGCGCTTCGATGCTAGCACTGGCGTTATCTACATGCTCTGAACACCGCACAGTTCCCCACATCCCCCTCCGGTCGTATTCGGCAATATGCGTCTGGGGGATTATGCAAGTAATGGTCGAGGGGGACCCGTTTCCTATAGGGCGCATCCCCACCCCCGGAGAATAGCGACCTTTCCGTTCCCGGGGAATGGTTGCCTCCCCACCTCCAGGAATAGGTGCCCCCTCCCCCTGGGGAGTAGCAACCTGGTAGGTCTTTCCTTGTGGTTCTCCTACGCCCCTGTAAATTAGCCATCCTCCAGGTTGCTGCTGTCACCGCAGGTCATGGGCCTGCCGGTAGGTGACGACGCCCGAGGCTTCGACGCCCTTGAGGAGCCCCGGCGTCCTCCCCGCCGGCCCTCGCCGGGACGCCCCGGTCCCGTCACGCGCCGCAGGGACGTCGGCCCAGGCGCGTCGGCGCAGCATCCGGCCACGGGCGGACACCTGCGGCTACCATGATCCGTAGCCGCTGGCCAGGGGCCGGGTTCGATGTGAGGGAACCCGCCTCATGGATCGCTTCGAACTCCCCGACGACTACACCACCCTGACGGACGAGGAGCTGGACGCGCTCCTCGCCAGCGCCGTCCAGCAGTTCGACGCCAAGGCCAGCGCCACCACCATCAGCGACCGCGATCTGGCCGACATGCGGCAGCTCACCGCCGCCGTCAAGGCCATCCGCGCCGAGAAGAAGGCCCGCCTGGAGGCCGCCGCCGCGGCCGCCGCCGAGATCGACGAGCTGGCGGCAGAGGTCCGCGGCGAGGACGACCCCGGCGACGCCACCGAACCCGAGGGCGAGAACGACGTCGAGGGTGAGAACGACGGCGACGCCGGCGACGGCACCGGCGAGGCCGAGGGCGGCGAGACCACCGCACAGGAGCCGCAGCCGGAGGGAGAGGTCAAGGAAGGCACCGTCGTCGCCTCCACCGGGGGGCCGCGCCGCGCCGTCCTGGACCTGTCCCGCGTCCGCGCCCGCCAGCCCCGCGTCCTGCCCGAGCCGACCCCAGCCGGGCCGGAGATCACCGCGTCGGTGGACGTGCCCGGCTACCAGCCCGGTCAGCCCCTGGACATGGAGGGCGTCACCGAGGGCATCATCCGCCGCGCCAACGCCCTCAAGACCGCTGGCGGCGGTGTGGGCTTGACGGCCTCCTACCGGCTGCCGTTCGACAAGTCCCTGATCATCAACGACTCCAGCTCGGGCACGGAGGGCACCCGCGCGGTGGTGCTGGCCGCGGACCAGTCCCGCCTGCCGCAGGGCGACCTGGTCGCCTCCGGCGGCTGGTGCGCCCCCTCCGAGACCGTCTACAGCCTCACGTCGATGGCGTGCCCGGAGATGCTGTGGGACCTGCCGGAGATTCAGCTCGCCCGCGGCGGCCTGCGGTTCTTTCCGATGCCCAGCTTGGACGTCGGGGCGATGACCTGGGTGCACACCGAGGCCGACGACATCTCCGGCGCGACCAAGCCGTGCTTTCAGATTCCCTGCCCGGACCCCGTCGAGGTCCGCTGCGACGCGGTCGGCGTCTGCCTGGAGTCCGGCATCCTGACGCAGCGGCACTTCCCGGAGCTGGTCGCCCACTACCAGCGGCTCGCGATGATCGCGCACGAGATGCGGATCAAGCAGGAGCTGTTCACCAAGGCCGTCGCCCAGTCCACAGCGGTCACGATCCCCGCGACGTTCGGGGCGTTCTCCGCGATCTTCGCGGCGGTCGCGCTGCAGGCCGCCGACATGACCGAGCGGCTGTCGCTGTGCGAGTCGATCAACATCGAGGTCGTCTTCCCCTGGTGGAGCCGCGGCCTGATGCTCGCCGACATCGCCCGGCAGAACGGCGTCTCCGCCTGCGACGTCTCCCCGCAGTGCATCATCGACGCGTTCGCCCGCCTGGGCGTGTCCGTCCAGTGGGCGCGGGGCCTGGGCCCGGCCGTGCCCACCGACATCGGCGGCGCCACCCCCGCGGCGGACTGGCCGGCGCAGATGCGGTTCCTCATCTACCCGGCCGGGACCTTCGAGGCCGGCCGCGGTGGCGAGATCAGCCTGGGCGTGATCCACGACAGCGCCAAGTTCTCCACCAACGACTACACCGCGCTGTTCAGCGAGGAGTGCGTGGCCCTGATCGCCCGCAACGACGAGGCGCGGATCGTCACCGTCCCGGTCTGCCCCGACGGTCGTACCGGGGAGCAGATCGGCATCACCTGCCCCATCGCCTGACCCCCCGTGACCCTCAGGAACGCCGGGGCGCGGACCGCCCCGTGCCCCGGCGCCAAATCCCCATGTGAGGAGGTGGGCGGATGCCACCGGCCGGTATGCAGCGCCGGGTCGAGGCCATCGGCGGCAGGCCGCTGCCGTACGGGATCCTCGGCGGCTGCACCACAGTGCTCGACGTCACCGACCCGCACGAGCTGCTCGGCGTGGAGTGGATGGCGCTCGGGTGCTGCCCGGTCCTGGACACCGACTGGTGCCCGCCCGAGGAATCCCCGGGGGAGGAGTCCCCGGGGGCGGAGTCGCCCGGCGCTCCGCCGGGGGGCAAGCATTTCTGCCGTCCCCTCCCCGAGGCGGCCCAGCCGGTCACGGTCTATACGGGGGTGGAGTGCTCCACCCCCGGCTGGTCCTATGAGGAGGCCGTCGCTCATGTCCGCGCCGCCCTGGAGCTGGGCGAGCAGCAGGCGGTCGAGTCCGCGTTCTGGCGTTACCACCTCGCCCCCCGCGCCGCGGACCTGACCCCCGCCGCGGGGGCGGTGTCCCTGGCGGAGGGCGTCGCCGCGCTGGAGGGCTGCCTGGCCGAGCTGTACGGCGGTATCGGGACCCTGCATGTGCCGGCGGGGGCGGCGGCGCTGCTGGGCTGCTGCAACCTCGCCCACCGCGACGGCGCCAGCCTGCGGACGCTGGCGGGGAACTGCGTGATCGTCGGCTCCGGCTACTCCGCCGTCAACAGCGGGCCGGACGGGACACCGGCACCGGCGGGGGAGGTGTGGCTGTATGCCTCCGGGCCGGTGGTGGTGCGGCGCGGCCCGATCGATGTCATCCCCGACCGTCCCGGCGCCTCCATCGACCGCAGGTACAACGACCGGCGTGTCCTGGCCGAGCGCACCTACGTCCCCGCCACGACCTGCACCGTCTGCGCCATTCGCGTCTCTGTCCGCCCCTGATGACATGGAGGATGCCGTGGCTGCGGTGATCCGCGTCCAGCCCGCCGCCCAGCGGCGCCGCGACTTCGCCCGCTGGGCCGTCTCCCAGACCCCCAAGATCCGCACCGTCTCACCGCACGAGTTCGCCGTCCCCGCCGACCTGTTCGAGCACGTTCCGGAGGAACTGCTGCTCGACGCCCGCGTCGAGGGCCAGCCGTATGTACCCGCACCCCAGCCGGAGCCCCAGTCGGAGCCACAGGAGGCCGTCCGGGAGGAGACGGCCAGCGTCCAGGACGACGGTCGGCTGGTGTGCGGCGTCTGCACCCGCGACTTCGGCAGTGAACGCGCCCTCCGCTCCCACCAGCGCCAGGCACACCCGGACAGCGAGGAGTAGCCCGCGCCCAGCCTCTCCTATACAGACCTGGGGGCGGACACCTGCGCAGGGGCCTCATACCTGCGACTCGAGCCCCATGTGGCCGGGAGCAGTTCTTCGGCACGGGAGCGACTGAGGGCTGCGGCTACCGGTTGCGCCGCCTATGGATGCGCCACCATCGCTACCGGACCGGCTGCTCCTGGCGGGCCGTGTTGTCCCGGGCCAGCAGTTCCAGGATCCGCATCGCCAGCGGCAGCCCATCCGTCTCCGCCGTCTCCGTCTCGCACAGCGCGACCACCTGTCGCAGGGCTTCCACGTCGGCCAGCACCCTGGCGGGGTGGTGACGTGCGATGTGCCGGGCGTCGCCGGGGCTGATGCAGCGGGCGGCCTCCAGCCAGGGCCAGTCCTTCCCATAGACGGCGACCATCTCCGGCTCCTCCCCGGCCAGCGGGACGGCGGGCATGGGCGCCTGCCAGACGCCGTGGGTGGTCACCTGCCGGGCCGCATCCTCATCGGCGCGCAGCCACACCCGGGCGGCCTGGGCGAGACGTCGCCGGACGTCATCCATCCGCCACCCCCGTGGCGTTCGTGGCGGGGACGGAGCCGGCGGGGATACGCCACTGCCGACCGACCTTGACGGCGCCGGCGAACTGTCCGGCGGCGGCCAGGCGCCGGACGGTGACGGGGTGGACCCGCAGCTGCGCGGCGACCTCGGCGACCGTCCAGAACTCGGGTGGGGGTGGGCTGGCCATCGCGGGGTCCTCCCCGGTGTGGGCTCGGCCCCTGGCCAGCAGCTATCTGACAGCAGTCTAAAGCACACAATGCAACACGGCGATAAATAGCGAACATGAAACGCCGTGCATAGCGTGCAGAACGCAACACGATAAAGCATAAAGTGCGCCGGTAGCGGGTCCGTGGAATAGGCGGGCCGGGGCGATAATCTGGCATTGAGCCGCTGGCCAGGGGCCGGGTCTCCAGAAGAGGTCCAGCCCCATGACTGTCTGCTGGAACAGCGTCCGCGGCCGGCGCCTGCGCGCCACCAGGGTCGACGTATGTGGCGTCCCCGTCCCCGGCCAGTGCTCTCAGGTCGTGACCGATGGGTTCGTGTCCATCGAGTTCAGCCCGGAGATCGCCGAGGGCGAGGACATCGAGGTCCGCAAGGCCGACGGGACCCTGTGCATCTCGGACCAGGGGTGCCCGGAGCTGCGGTGGATCAACATCGAGGCCCAGTTCTGTGCCGTGGATCCCGACCTGTTCAGCCTGATGACCGGGTACGAGACGGTGCTCGACCATGCGGGCGAGGCGGTCGGTAACCGCATCAGCAGTGAGGTCCAGTGCGACGAGGGGTTCGCGCTGGAGCTCTGGTCGGATATTCCCGGGCAGGCGTGCGGCGTGACCGGCGCCAAGCCCTGGGGGTATTTCCTGCTGCCCTGGGTCGCGTCCGGGGTCATCGGTGATTTCACCATCGAAAACGACGCCACGACATTCACATTCAGCGGCCGGACGAAGGCCGGCAGCGGATGGGGCGTCGGCCCGTACAACGTTGACGCCGTCAACGCCACGAACACCGCGGGGCCGCTGCTGACCCCGATTGGGCCGAAGGACCACATGGACATGCACCTGACGACCATCGCGCCTCCGCCGGTGCTGTGCGGGTGCCAGCCGCTGACCGTGGACGAGTCCTAACGGCCATGGACTGGGTGATCCCGGTCCGGGTCGGGGAGCCCGCCGAGGAGCTGCGGTTCGCGCTGCGCAGCATTGCCGCGCACGCGCCGCATGACCGGATCTGGCTGGTGGGGTACCGGCCGTCCTGGGCGGTGGGGGTGGAGCACATCCCCACCCGCCAGACCGGCACCAAGTACCAGAACAGCACCCTCGCGGTCCGGGTGGCGTGCGAGCACCCCGACATCAGCGACCCGTTCATCCTCAGCAACGACGACATCTACGTCATGCGGCCCATCGATCGGGTGCCGGTGCTGCACCGCGGGCCGGTGCGCGACGTGGAGGTGTACTACGCGCGCCGCTCCTCTGGGGCGTACCTGCGGGGGATGCGGGAGACCCGGGACCTGCTGGCCAGCCTCGGCTGCCCGGATCCGCTGTCGTATGAGCTGCACGTCCCAATGCCGGTGGACAAGGCAGGGATGCTCGCCGCCCTGGAGGTCGGCAAGGGCCTGGACGTGGTGCACAAACGGACCCTGTACGGCAACCTCGCCGGGCTGGGCGGCTGGCGGGCCCCGGACGTCAAGGTCATCCACGCCGGCGGGTTCCCCACCAGCGGGACGTTCCTGAGCACGATGCCCACCAGCTGGCGGGGGGCTGCGGGGCGGTTCGTTCGTGGCCGGTTCACCCGCCCCAGCCCGTACGAGCAGACCCCGCCGCCGGTCCCGCCCCGCAGGTATCCGGGGCGGCGGTAAGGCGTGGTGCGCCCGCCCGAGGGCTCGGGCGTGTGCGGGGCGGGCGCACCACCACACATCACGGAGAGGAGGGCGGCGTGGCGATCCGGGTCGAACCCTGCCAGTGGCCGATCGACGCCGGCTGCTGCGACGCATGGGAGGACGCCTCGGAGGAGGACCGGGAGTTCGCCCGCCGCGTCGCCACCGAGATCCTGTGGCGGCTGACCGGAATGCGCTTCGGCCTGTGCCCGGTGACCGTCCGGCCGTGCCGCCGCAAGTGCGCCGACCAGGCCGCGCTGCCGGTATGGGCGGGCAGCCCCGCCGCGCCGCCCTTCATCCCGTACATGCGGGACGGCGTCTGGTGCAACGCCCGCTGCGGCACCTGCACCACCGAATGCGGCTGCTCCCCGCTGTGCGAGGTCCTGCTCCCGGCACCGGTCCATGACGTGACCGAGGTATGGGTGGACGGGCAGCTGGTGGACCCGGGCGGCTACCGGGTGGACGACCACCGCCTCCTCATCCGCACGGACGGGGAGTGCTGGCCGGACTGCCAGGACTTGGAGATGCCGCACGACGCGCCGGGCGCGTTCGCCGTCACCTACACCTGGGGCGTCCCGGTCCCTCCGGCCGGACAGTACGCCGCCGGCGTCTACGCCTGCGAACTCCTCAAAGCCTGCACAGGTGGGCCGTGCCAGCTTCCGAAGCGGGTCCAGCAGATCACCCGCGACGGCGTGCAGATGACCGTCGTGGACCCGATGGACTTCCTGGAGCAGGGCCTGACCGGGATCCCTGAGGTTGACACCTGGGTGAAGGCCGTCAACCCTCACCGGCTGACCGGCCGCTCCCGCGTCTACAGCCCCGACTACCGGCCCCCGAGGAGAACCACGTGGCCGTGACCGATGCCGTGATGCCGCTCGCGGAGCGGCTGCTGAACTGCTTGTGCGCGCAGCTGCCCGGGACGGTGGGCGGGGCGGCCTGCCGCTGCTGCGTGTATCCGGGCGCCACGGTTCCCGTCGACCACTGCTGCGGCTGTGAGGAGGGGGAGGGGCAGGCGTGGGTGCAGGTGCGGAGGATCTACCCGACGACCGCTGCCCGGTTTCCGCAGCCGTCCACCACCCTGGAGCCCTGCGACGCTGCCGGCGGCTGGGGTATGGAGCTGGTGATGGGCGTCTACCGGTGCGTGTCGGTGCTGGACGACCAGGGCAATCCGCCCAGCTGCGCCGACGTTTTCGATGACGCGGAGAAGCTCCTGTCGGACGCGGCTGCGATGCGGCAGGCCCTGGCCTGCTGTTTCCCCTACACTGGCAACGACGGCCTGGACGTGATGGCGGGGGAGTATACGCCGATGGGTCCGGACGGCGGCTGCGCCGGCGGCCAGCAGACCGTGTACGTGCGTTTCACCGAGTGCTGCCCCGACCCGGAGGACACCCCTTGACCCACCGGGCTGCCGCACAGGGGTAGTCCGCAGTCAGATCGTTGGAACCCCCAAAACCGAAGGTCATTCATCCAGCAGTTGCCGAAGCTCTGCGAGCTGCTCGGGTGACAGGTTCTTGCGGAGGGTGCGGGCGATCGAATCGGGGCGATCGCCGCGGACGGTGAAGGTCTTGGGGCGGAACCCAGCCTTGATCATGGCTGCGTGTGCGGAGAGTTCTCCGGCGAGGACTTGGGCGTGAAGGTCTGGCCTGTCCTTGCGTAGGCGCCGAAGCGCCTTCGCCTGCGAGGTCCCCTCTGGCCTGCTGGGTATATTATTACCGGCATGGTGAGATGATGGATTCTGCAACGCCTGATCGAGAAGGTCGAGCGCTTGCGTGTCGTCCGCCACGAGCCGACGCACCAGGTCCACCGTCGCGCCGATACCTCTTGTCGGCGGAGCGGTGACGAAGTCCACGAACCGGTCATGACGGACAAGCTCGCCGCGTGGTGTCACGAACTCTCGCCAAGCCCCTTCGGCAAGGATCTGCTTGACCAGGTCCGGGACCTGCTTCAGGGCGTTTCCTCCGTACCTGAGGGATGAACTGAGCGCTTCGACCAAGACCGCGTTGGCCTTCGGGCTCATGCCTGCTCCAGCCACTTGTCGAGCTGGTCCAGACGCCCGGTCAGCGTCTGAACGGTTGCGGTCTTGGCGTCATCGCCGAAGATCCGGTTCAGGGTGGCGTGCACGTGAGAGTGCTGTTGGCCAGTGGCGTACACGAGCCTGCCGACCTTCTTATTGATGAGGCGTCGGAGCGTGGCCTTCTGGTCCGCCAGCGTGCGACCCTGATCGGACCCGGAATGAGGGGCTTGCACGGTGGCTGTACCGATGACTCGCCCGGCGCCTCCCATCCGCAGCAGCTGAGCGACCTGGGCGGGAGAGACGCTGGAGGGGAGCCCGACCTGCTCGGCTGCGGCGCTAGCGCGTTGCAGCTCAGCCTCGGTGAACTCCTCGCCCGACAGGATCGTGGCGTGGTGGACGGCCTCGGAGGAGTCGAGCGGCTCAACGAGGTCGACTTGCAGGGAGGTTTGAACTCCGCCTTCTTTGAGCTCCTGCCGCACACGCTCCTCTTCTTCGGCCAGGGCGATGTTGACGGTCTTCTCGATCTCCTGGGCGTACCCGTACAGAGGCTGGACGGAGGGGATGAACAGGGTCGCGACCGTTTCGTCCTCGGTACCACGCATGCGAACGAAGCGCCCGACAACTTGGCGAAAGAACATCTCCGTCCGGATGCGGGAGGCGTAGACACCAACCGCCAGGCGTGGGATGTCGACGCCTTCGGAGACCATCTGGACGGCGACGATCCAACGCGTGCTGTCCTTGGCGAACCGGCTGATCAGCTCGGAAGCGTCCGGGTCATCGGAGATCGCCACCGTCGGCTCCTCTCCGGTGATCCTGGCGAGGATCTGCGCGTAGGCTCGGGCCTTGCCCTGGTCGGCGGCGACTACCAGGCCGCCGGCATCGGGCACCTCACTACGCTGGCGGGTCAACTCCTCGTCGGCACGTCGCAGGACCGAAGGGATCCACTCTCCGGTCGGGTTGAGCGCGGATGCCAGCGCCTTGCTGAGCCTCTCGTCATCGGCATCGGCGAGGTCGAGGGAGACCGTGGCGCCGGCTTCGCGGTAGCGAACCTGGCCTGTCAAGGCGGGGAAGGCGATGGGCCGTACAACCTCTCTGTCCATGAGGGCCTGCCCATAGTCGTAGTTGTAGCTGGGGACCGCCTTCCGTTCCTCGTCGTAGCGTACAAAGGGGATGGCCTTGCGGTCTGAGCGGAACGGGGTCCCCGACAGCAAGATGCGCCGGGCGGCCTCCTCGAACGCGTTCTTGAGTGCCGGACCCCACGTCAAGTGGTCGTCGTCGCCGGCGTGGTGCACCTCGTCCAGGATGACCAGAGTGGGCTTAGTGGTGCAGATGCGTCGCCACAGCAGAGGACTGGCCGCCACGGTCTGGTAGGTGACGGCGACGCCATCGAAGTCCTTGGCCACGACCGTGTTGCCGTTGGTGAAGCGGTGGTCCAACTGGATGCCCATACGCGCGGCTGCGGTGGCCCACTGGCGACGCAGGTGCGAGGTGGGAACAACGACGATGATGCCGGTGATCTCTCCTCGTTCGATCAGCTTGCGGGCCGCGGTAAGCGCCCAGGTGGTCTTGCCCGCCCCCGGGGTGGCGACGCACAGGAAGTCGGAAGGGTTGCGGAGCAGGTCGACCAGAGCATCGGCCTGCCACCTGCGCAATTCGGTCACTGAGCTGCCTTTCTTGAGATTGCAGGCGGGGCAGAGAGCCTGACCGTTGATCACGTCGGTCTCGCCGTCGCGCGAGTATGGATGAACATGATCGGCATGCCAGCCCGGGAGTAGCTCGGTGCCGCAAGACGTGCATGCTCCGCCGGCCGCCAGGTACAAGGCAACGCGCTCGGAGCCGCTGAACCGGCGGCGGCTCAATCCACTCTCCGGATGATCTTTACCTTGAGGCGGTCGCCGCGCTCGGTGATCTTGCAGAGAAGACACGCAGGGAAGCCGTGTGGGCGGTATCGCTGCACGCGCCACAAGGCGTTGCTACGCTCAGCCACGTTCTTCCTTCCACACAAGGAACGAACCACGGCCCCGGCGGCGCCTACCGCGCGGGGCTATATCTTGTGTCGACCAAGAGTGCCACAACTTTGATGTGCTTGCACAAGTGCTTACCGCTTCTTGTGGCAACAGGCCTTGCGAAGGCTTTCACAAGGTGTTAATGGCGCAAACGCAAGAGTTGTCCGTATTGCAGGGATTTGTGTCACTTTCATTGGAAAGTCCCTGGCTCTGCTGTCCTGTCCCAGCCACGCTCGTGTTCGGGCGTTCCGGCGGTGCGGCGGGTGCGGCTGTTGTTAGCGTGCGGGCCGTCGAGTCGGCGCCCTGTCTGGGCGTCCGAAACCTGTGGGGGTTCTTGATGCGTCGGGTGCTGTCTGCTGTCTTGCTGCCGGTTCTTGCCGTCGTCACCGTGGGGTGCGGCGGGAACGGCTCCGGCGGAGGGGACGCTGCTGCCGCCCCGTCCAAGGCCGCCCCGGCGCCGGCCTCGTCGGCGCCGCAGCAGCCGCAGACGGAGGCCGCCGCCCGCCAGGCCGCCCAGGAGCACGCCGACGCCTACGCTGCCGGTGACTATGAGGGCACCTGGCAGCTGTGGGCCCCCGAGGCACAGAAGGTTCTCAGCCAGCAGAACTATGTGCGGCTGTTCGAGCTGTGCCCGCAGCCGGCGCAGAACGTGCCGATGAAGGTTGAGGCGGTGCGGCTGTCGGCGGACAAGACCACCGCGACGGTGCGGATCGACCGGCTGGGCTTCAAGTTCTCCTATCGGTACGTGTACGAGGGCGGCCGGTGGGGGTTCATGCCGGACAAGAAGACCCTCGACGGGTATCGGCTCGGGGTCGACAAGCTCGCCGCCCAGAAGAAGCAGCGGGGCGAGTGCGGCTGACCCGCGTAGGCTGCCCGACGTGACCCACCGTAGGACGCCGGACCAGGGCGATGATCCGCTGGACGCCGTCCTGGTCTCCCCTCTGGCTCGTCTGGAACCGGACTGGATGGACGACGTCCTGGCCGCACGGCGCCGGGACGTCCAGGAGCCGCTGCCCGTCAGGACGCTGCCGATGCCGGAGCTGCTGCGTGGTGGGGTGCTGCGGTACCGGTGCCCGCTCGGCTATCCCTGGTGGCACGACGAGGACCCGGGCCGGGAGGAGCCGAGTCCCCTGCTGCTGCCCGCCGGCTACACCAGCGAGGACCTGGCCGCCGCCCTCACCTCCGCCGCCGAGGTCCGCAACAACGCCCTCCGACGAGCGCTTGAGGCATCCCGCTCAGGCCCGGGGGAATCGGGAGGCCAGCTCCTTGGCGGTGGGCCGGCTGCCGGGGTCGGCCGCCAGGCACGCCATGATGAGTTCTTCGAGTTGGGGGAACGGCCACGGCCGGGTGGAGGTCAGGTCGGCGCGGCGGGCGGCGGCGACGTCGGCCAGTAGCTGCGGGCGCCGGGCGGCCGGGTCGGTGTAGGCGATCGGCGTGGTACGGGTCCAGGACCACCAGAGCGAGGCCCCCAGGGACCAGATGTCGGCCTGGGGGGTGGTGGCGACGTGGTCGTCGGAGGTCAGGATCGCCGTGGCGATCTCGGGTGCGGTGGTGTGGGCCAGGCCGCCTCGGTGGACGTAGAACGGCACGTCGGCCGGGCCTTGGGCGCAGGCCAGGTCGATGAGGTGGGTGGTGTCGCCCTCGAAGATGATGTGGTCTGGTTGCAGGTCTCCGTGGGTCCAGCCCACTGCGTGCAGGTCGGCCAGGGCGCGTACGGCCGCGCCGACTTTGGTGAGTATCCGGTGCCGGGTGGCGGGGGTGACGTCCTGGTGGGCGGGGTCCAGTGCGTCCCACAGGCTGATGCCGTCGATCCAGCGGAGGGCCAGCCAGGACCGTTCGCCGTCCCAGCCGTGGTCGCGGTAGGGCTCGGCGCCCAGGACTCGCAGGATCTCGCCCTCCCTGCCGGCCATGAGCCCGCTGGTGATCTTCACGGCGGTGTCGCCGGCCCGGTAGAGGGTGGTGCCTCTGCGGTCGTGCAGGAGCTGCGGGTCGTGGTCGGCGAGCCCGAGACGGGTGAGGATCGGGTTCACGAGCGGCCCCTTCGGTCACGGCGACAGTGCAGTGACCAGTGTGGCCGGTGGAAGGTCTGGGAGAGGCCAGGCGACCGAAGATACAGGAAAGCGAGCACCCTCCGGCCGTGTTCCGGCCGGAGGGTGTCCGGTGGGGTGGGGTGGGGTCAGTTGGTGAGGGCGGTCCAGTGGGTGACCGTGATGTTCTCCAGCGGCACGCCCAGCTCCTGGTAGATGCGGGTGTGCATGGCGCCGAACCAGGCGTCGCGGCGGTCGGCGAAGAACGCGGGGTCGAACCAAGCGACGCCCAGGTGGACGGTCCCGCCGCCGTTGGGGTTGCCGGGCTCGGGCTCCCACCAGGTGCACTCCCAGTCCCAGAGCATCAGTTCCTCGGGGCGGTTCCGCAGCCGCTCGTCGGAGGCCTGCAGGGCGGTGATGACGCGCTGGGCGGTGGCCTTGTCCGGGCAGTAGTAGCGGCAGTCGGACTTGGCGATCGGGGTCTTGCCGGCCAGCCGTACGGGGTCGGCGTCGGCGCCGACCAGGACGCGGATGCGGATCGGCAGGCCGTCGAGGTGGTCGAGGTCGACGGCGCCCGTCGCCGTGGTGGTGGGCGTGTGCATGGGCTGCTCCCTTGGGTTGAGGTGGGTGGTCACCAGCCGGTTCCCGTGAGCGGGGTGAGGCTGGGGGTCGTGTGGTCGCGCATCCGCAGGCCGCCGGGGGCGACGTAGCGGACGTTGAGCCCGACGCGGGCCTGGTCGGTGGTGTTGCTGCCGGAGCGGTGCAGCAGGCGGACGTCCATGAGGACGGCGTCGCCCGCAGCGACGGGGATCGCGACCGCCTCGTGCTCTCCGGTGAAGCCTGCGGAGCGGCCTGCCCTGCCGCGCGCGGCCCCGTGATCGTCTTCCAGCTCGTACGGCAGGTACCCGAGGCGGTGGGAGCCGGGGGCGATGTGCAGGCAGCCGTTGGCGGGGGTCGCGTCGGTGAGGGCCAGCCACGCCGCCACCGACCGGCCGGGGTCCAGCTCGATCCGCCGGTCGATGCCGTCCTGGTGCCAGGGGACCTCGAACGCGGTTCCGGGCCACTTGATCACCAGGAAGGTGTTCTCGATGGCCACGGCCGGGCCGATGACCGCCTGGACGGCGTCGAGCAGGCTGGCGGCCGCGTCACGGAACCAGCCGATGTCGAGGTGGGGGTTGCGGATGATCTCCCGCCGGGCGGCGGCGTGGTCGGCCAGTACCCGGCCGGCCAGTTCACGCGCGGTTTCGGTGGTCGTCCACGGCACCGGGTGACTCACGCCCTGGGATCGCAGGTCGGCGGGAATCTCGGCGGTCGGTGCGGCTTCGCCGGCAGCGGTGGCGGTGGGGTGCGTGATCGTCATGGCGACTGCCTCATGTCGGAGGGCTGATGAGTCCTATGAACCGTCATCACGCCGCCGCGAGCGAGGCCGCATGTCCCGGTGCGCAAACGGTTTGCCGGTTATGCAAAGGCCCTGGTCGATGATCACGGGGTGGTCTACGTTGGCCGGGGAGTCGGTCTGCCCACCGGGGGGCGGCGATGGACGATCAGCTGTGGTCGACGCCAGAGATGCGTCAGGCGCGGGCCAGTGGGGACGTCGGCGCGATCGTGCGGCTTACACGGCAGGCGCGACGGCTCACGCTGGCCCAGCTCGGCGCGTTGTGCGGGTATTCGGCGTCCCAGGTCTCCCGCTACGAACGCGGCGTGGCCCCGCTCACCGATGTGGTGGTGCTGCGGCGGTTCGCCGACGCCCTCCAGATCCCTCCGCATCTGCTGGGCCTGGCGCCCGCCCCGGGACCTGCCGGTGGTGCCGCCGGGACGGCGGCAGCCGGTGGGGTTACTGTGGCCAGAGGCGGCGGTCGGGAGGGCGGTGACGATCCGGTGCGGCGACGGCAGTTGCTGGCCAACCTGGCGGTGACGGCTGCTGCCGCGGTCGGGCCCTGCCTGCCCGCCCCGGTGACCGTTCAGCCGGTGGACACGGGGGAACTGCTGGTCGGCCGCCTGCGGGACACGATGCTCGGCCTGCACCCCCAGCCGCCGGCGCCGCTGCCGGTCGACCGGCTGCGCGCGCTGCTCACCACAGCGCTGAGCGATTTTCACGCCTGCCGGTACGGGCGGCTGGCCGACGTCCTGCCCCGCCTGCTCGCCCACGCCCACGCCACCACCGCCGATGACCGCGATGACCGCGAGGCGGCGGCCGTGCTGGCGCAGACCTACATCCTGGCCACCCGGATGCTCATCAAACTCGATGATCCGCAGCTGGGGTGGATGGCCGCCGATCGGGCCCGGCTGCTGGCCAGCGCAGCCGACCAGCCCCTGACCGCCGCCGAGGCCGCCCGGAACCTGGCCATCCTCGCTCGCCGCGCCGGCTGGTACGACCAGGCCGCCTCGCTCGTGCTGTCGGCCGCCGACACGATCGGGCTACGCGCCGACGATCCCGCCCACACCGCTGAGCGGGGGCTGCTCCTCATGTCGGCCGCCTACACCCTCGCCAAGCAGGGCGACCGGTCCGGGATGCGGGAACTCACCGACGACGCCGCCGCCATCGCCGGCCGCCTGGGGGCCGCCCGAGGCGGCACCCTGCTGCGGGACCACGGCGGCGGATTCAGCGCCGCAGCAGTCGCCTTGCACCGGATCTCCGCCGAGTACTCCGCCGGGGACCCCGGAGCCGCCATCGCCGCCGGCCGGTCCATCCACCCCGGCAGCCTGCCCACCGTCGAACGCCGCGCCCGCTACCACACCGACATGGCCCGAGCGTTCGCGCAGTGGGGGCGCCGCGAGGAATGCCTGCGGGCGCTGCTGGCCGCCGAACGCGCGGCACCGGAGGAAACCCACGCCCGCCCCGCCGTCCGTGATCTGGTGTCCGGGCTGCTGCTGTCCGGGCGCACCAGCCCACCACTGCGGGGCCTGGCCGCCCGCTGCGGCATCACCTGACCTCCCCCGGCGGCGAGCTGACCAGCGGCTATGCTCATGATCATGAGCAGTGAGCCCACCGCCCCGGCCAGCTCCACCGACCCCACCGCCCCCACCGATCCCGCCACCACCGTCGCCGCTTCCGAGCCGGGTAGCGGGGAGGGGATGCCGGAGCGGGTCATCGCCACCTGGCAGACCAACGTCCTGGGCCAGCGCCGCGGGCACGTCGAGGAACTGGACGTCACCCCCGCCGTGCTGGGCGCTGCCGCAGACGGCAAACTCTCCCTGGCCACCCTGGACGGGGAGCCCGTCCCGATTCCGCGGGTGGTACGAACGAGCGCCGCGCGGCGGGTGGACCCGCCCAGCGCCAGGAACGCCGCCCGCACCCAAGCGGCGCCGCGCCGCCCCGCCCGCTCAGGCCGTGCGGGCAGGCGAGGAGGCTGAGATGGCGGCCAGGGTGCGGCTGGACCGGGCCGCTCTCGATCGGCTGCTGCGGCAGCCCGGCGGCCCGGTGCACGACCACGTCACCGCCCTGACCCGCCGCACCGAGACCCGGGCCAAGCTGAACATCCGGGTCCGCACGGGGACGACCCGGGCCAGCATCACCAGCAGCGTCCGCACCCGCGGCACCCTCGTGATCGGCCGGGTCTGGACACCCTCGAAGGTCGGCTGGTGGCTGCACGAGGGCACCGGCATCTACGGGCCGCGCGGCCGCCCCATCCGCCCGGTCCGCGCCCAGTTCCTGCGGTTCGAGGTCGGCGGCCGGATCGTCTACGCCCGGCAGGTCCGCGGGATGCCCGGAGACCAGTGGCTGGTACGGGCACTGCGACAAACGGTGCCCTACCCGGTGGTCGAGCGCTGACCCCAGGTCTTGGGTGGGATGGCCGGAACAGGCCGCGCCCCGGCGGTGAGGCTGGTTAGGCTGCCGTGGTCCTTGTGAACAAGGAGGCGGCTGGTGCAGGAGATCGAGGTCAAATACCGGGCCGGTGACGTGGCGGCGTTGGAGAAGGCGCTGGCGGCCCGCGGCGTACTGCTGTCCCTCCCGGTGCTGCAGGACGACCAGGCGTTCGCGCCGGCGTCCTGGTCGTACGGGGACTCCAAGGTGGGGATCGCGTTCGCGCGGCTGCGGACCCAGGACGGGGTCCACCTGTTCACGGTCAAGCAGCCGGTGGACAACGAGATGGCGTGCCTGGAGCACGAGACCACCGTGGCCGACCGGGAGGAGATGGCGCGGGCGCTACAGCTGATGGGCTGGCGGCCGACCGTGCGGATCGTCAAACGGCGCCGCACCGGCCGCCTGGGAGAGATCGGCATCTGCGTGGACGAGGTCGAGCACGCCGGCTGTTTCGTGGAGCTGGAGCGGGTGGTCAGGCCGCAGGAGTCGGGGGAGGCGGTGCAGGCCGAGCTGGACGAGTGGGCGCGGTCGCTGGGCGAGGAGGTGGGGCTGGAGCGGACCAGCGACACCTACGACTCCCTGGTCCGCGCCGCCCTGTCCCACGCCTGACCGCCCTGCGGCTGGTCAGGCGTAGGTGAGGAGCCGATACGCCAGCCGGGTCAACGGCTCCCGCAGCGGCCCGCAGTCCGGGTGCCGGGTGAGCTGGATGCACACGCACAGCTGCGCGATCCGGCCGTCCGGGCTGTCCAGCACATGGCGGAACTGCCGGTAGACCTCTGCGGCCACGTGGGGGACCAGGAGGCTGGTGCAGTACAGGGTGGCGGCGTCGGTGCCGGCGGGGGCGAGCCCCCACAACTCCCAGTCCAGCAGGTAGGGGGTGGTACGGGTGAGGTTGCACCAGCGCAGGTCCCCGTGCTGCGTCACCCACCGCTCCACCCGCGTGGGGACGTCCGGCCCGTACGCCTGCCGCAGCGCCACGGTGATCTGCTCCGGAGGGCGGGGCATCCGCTGGGTGGGATGCTCGGCGAGCCGGTCCAGGGAGGCGTGCAGCCGCTCCCACCATCCGGCGGGCAGCCGCGGATCGTTCGTCAGGGTCTCGTGCGCGGCACAGGCCGGCTCGATGATCCGTTTCCAAACCTCCGCCCGGACCACATGCCCGTGCTCGGCCCAGGTCAGGCAGTGCATCAGCCGTGGCCGGTACACGCCAGTGACCTCCTGGGAGGTGACCGGCCCCTCCCACACAGGGCCGTGTGCCAGGTCTTCCGGGACCGCCAGCACGCGGAGCCAGACGGCGTCCCCGCGGGGAGTGGCGGCGGGGCCGCTGAGGGTCCGGTCACCGACCCCGCGCACCGCCTCCCCGCAGACGGTCAGGTGCAGGTCGCGGGCGGCGGTGGCGAACCACTGTTCCATCAGCGCAGCACGATCGGCCATACGAGCTGGACTTCCGTTTCGGTGAGGTCAGGGGAGGGTCAGAACAGAGCGAGGTCGTCGTCGGCGGTGACGGCCTGGACCGGAAGCCGCTGGACTTGGTCCAGGCGCAGGGTCGCGGTGACGGCGGCGTGGTCGGTCAGCCGGTTCTGGCGGGTGGTGTGCAGGTAGGCGCAGCCGGTGATCCGGCCTGCGAGGGGCCGGGCGAGGTGCAGGTAGTCGTAGCGGTAGCCGTCGCCGGTCCGCCCGATCCAGGAGTGCGGCTGCGGGGCGTCGGGGTGATGGTGGTCGTGGACGTCCACCAGCCCCAGGGCGTGCAGGTGGTCGAGGAAGTCGTACTCGAACGGCAGGAATCCGGGCAGGGACGGCTGGTGGGTGCGGGCGATGACGTTGTAGTCCCCGCCCAGCAGCAGCCCGTCCCGCTGGTGGTCCGGCAGCGTCGCCAGCGCGTCCTGCAGCGAGGTCAGGAACCGGTGTTTGCGGTCGGTCTTGTCGGTGCTGCGGTCGCGGCTGGGCACGTACACGGCGGCCACGCACAGCCGGGGCCGGGTGTCCAGCACGGCGGCGGCCACCCGCCCGGGGATGGTCACCGTCTTGAACTGCACCGGCTGGTCCAGGACGGGGATGCGGGTGATGAGCGCCGCGCCGCGGTCACCGTGGTCGGGGGTGTTGACGATGGTGTAGCCGGCGCGGGCGAAGTGGTCCAGCAGGTAGGCGGTGCCGGGTCCGGCGCTGGTCTCGGTCAGCAGGACGACGTCGTGGCCGGCATCGTGGCCGGCGTCGACCAGCCAGGTGAGGAGCTGCTCGGCGCGGGGGCGGGCGGCGGCGCCGATGTTGAGGGTCAGCACCGACACCTCCCGCGTGTCCCGCGTGCTGCCGTGGGTCATGGTGCCGGGTCCTTTCGGGGCAGGTGAGCGAGGATCCGCGCGGCCACCTGATCTGCGGGCAGGTCCCGGCAGTCGATCGTGATCTGCCGCCATCCCTGCCCGTCCAGGAAGCGCCGTGCCTGCTGGTACAGGGCCAGCTCCCGGTCCGGGCTGCCGGCCTGTTCCAGCCGGGACCGGCGGGGCCGCTGGGCGAGCCGGGCCCCGATCGTAGCGGGGGCGGTGATCAGGTAGACGGTGATGTCCGGGATCGGCCGCAGCGCGGCGTTGTAGGACCAGACCTCCCGCGGGTCCAGGCCGTCCAGCTGCTGGAGGACCAGGGAGGAGGGGATGAACCGGTCGCAGATCACCGTGGCGCTGGCGGCCAGGGCGGGGACGATTTCGGTGTCCAGGTGGTGGCTGCGGTCGGCGGCCACCGCCAGCGCCAGCGCCCGCCCGGTCAGCTCGGCCTCGTGGGCGCGGATCAGGCGGCCCAGCGGAGCGGTCGAGGGCTCACCGGTCACGTGGACGCGGTCCCCGCGGCTGCGCAGCAGGTCGGCCAGCGCGGCGGCGGTGGTGGTCTTGCCCACGCCGTTGGGGCCCTCCAGGACCAGGAACCGGCCGGTCGCGGTCATGCCGACCCAGCCGGTCGGGCCGGGCGGGTCGGGGGGCGGCCGATCTGCAGCAGCGGACCGGCGGGAGCAGGGCCGGTGACGGGGCACTGGCCGGTGTCCACGCCGCCGATGCGGCCGCCGGAGGCGATGACGGCCGCCGGGCAGCCCTTCCCGCACCGGCTGTTCATGCCACAGGAGGTGCAGGTGGGGTTGACGCCCATGGCCAGACGGCCGGTGTCGTAGCCGTCCAGCGCATCCGCCACCGCCGTGTCCGCGATGGCGGGGTCCAAGATGTTGCCGACCAGGAAGTCGCTGTCGGGATGCTGGGAGTGGGGGGTGCGGGCGGCGAACACCAGGTAGGGGCACACGGCGACCTCGCCGTCGGCGAACACGTAGATCAGCTTCCCGGCATCGCAGCCGCTCAGCGGCTTGCCCTCCTGGCCGCCGTTGGGGAAGCGGATGTGGACCACGTCGACGCCCTGGCCGCGGAACCGGTCGGTGAGGCGGCGGATCTCGTCCATGACGGCAGTGTCGGCCGCCATCCGGTCCTTGCTCTTGACCCCCCGCCCCATGGACGACAGCGGGTTCATCAGCACGTACTCCGCGCCGACCTCGACGGCGAACGCGCACAGCTCCTCGAACTCCCGGGGGAAGGTCAGGGCGTTGGGGGTCGACAGCAGCCCCTGCAGCAGCCCGGCGTCCGCCAGGCGGCGGATGGTGTCCACGGTGATCTGGAAGGAGCTGCGGTTCCCGCGGAACTTGCCGTGGCTGTCGGCAGAGAAGCCGTCCAGGCTGACGTTGACGTGCACGCCGCCCAGCGCGGCCAGCTCGGCGATCTGCTCGTCGCTGATCAAGGTGGCGTTGCTGCAGATGCCCACCGGCAGGCCCAGCCCGGTCAGGTGTCGGCAGAGGCGCAGCAGGTCCGGGTGGGCGAACGGCTCACCGCCGGTCAGGGTGATGCGACGCACCCGGGCCGCCAGCAGCCGCGGCACCACCATCTCCACCAGATCCTGATAGGCCATGTCCAGGCCCTCCCGGGTGGAGGACACGAAGCAGTGCGCGCAATGCAGGTTGCAGCGCTCGGTGATCTGCACCAGGGCCTTACGGCCGTCACCGGGCACCGAGGTCCGGAAGTAGCACGAGGCGGCGTGCGTATCGACGATCAGCCGTTTCACTGGCGGCCTCCCAGGGAGGGCTCGGGGTTCCCTACGACGCCCTTCACTGTGACCCGAGCCGCACCACGGGTGAAGGTGCGGTTCGTGGCCGTTCGCGGACGCCGCCCGCCAAAGGGATACGGAACGTAGCCCCTGAGGAGAAGTCATGGCCTATCCCTAACGTAATTAGGCCCTGCGCCGTAGCCTGATGGTGACGGAACATCAAGAAAGGTGCAGGGCCTATGGAGGAAGGTACCATTTCCGACCGCGTGCGTAACCTCCGGCGCAGCCGGGGGATGACCCAGGAAGAGCTGGCTGAACACAGCGGTCTCAGCCTCGCCGTGATCAAGAAAATCGAGCAGGGCGGCACGGCGCGGATGGAGACCTACCACAAGCTGGCCAAGGCGCTAGGAGTGCGGACCGTCTGGTTCGTGTCCGCGTCCTCCCCGGAACCCGTCGAGGCCGCCGTGGACGACACGGTGCTGGCGGACATGCGGTCGGCCATCAACCCCCCGATCGGGCTGGCGGGCAAGCCCCTGTACGGGACGGCGGATGCGGAACTGGTGGACCTGCGCAGCTTGAAGCAGGCCATCTCCTCCGTCGCGGCGGCCTACCACGGGGACCGGTATGACGACCTGGCGCAGATGATGCCGGCGCTCGTGCGCAGCGCCCATCACCACGTGGACTACTTCGACAGCGAGGGGCCGGACCGGCGGGAGGCGCTGCGGCTTCGGGCGGACATCACCGGGCTGACCGGCCGCTACCTCATCCAGATCCGCGCGCATGACCTGGCGCTGATCGCGCTGCACGCCTCTTTGCGGGACGCCCTGGAGATCGGCCACACCCCGCTGGCGGCGGCGGCGGTGTGCAGCCAGGCATGGGCGATGATGCGGCAGGGAAGGCTGTCGGAGGTTGAGCAGCTGTGTGTGGCCACCGCCGACCAGATCGAGCCCAAGATGTCAAAGGCCACCCCGGATGAGCTGTGCGGGTGGGGCTACATGTTCCTGCGCGCCGCCGCCGCAGCTGCCCGCAACAACCGCATGGAGGAGGCCCGGGAGTACGCCTCGATCGCCTCCACTGCGGGCACCCGGCTGGGACGCCAGTACCAGGACCTGTCGGGGCACAAGGCGTTCGGCCCCATGAACGGCCCCATGCTGGCCGTGGAGATCGAGATGCTGGACGACCGCCCCGACAAGGCCCTGGAGCTGGCCGCGGGAATCCCCCGTGACGTGGGACGGGGCAACACGTCCGGGTGGGACCGGCACCGCCTGGACCTTGCCGTCGCTCATGCGCGCACGGGGAACGTGGAGAAGGCGGAGGACATCCTGACGGCCATCCGGCGGGAGCACCCGCACTGGCTGCGCTACCAGCAGTACGCCCGCGACGCGGTACGGGAGCTGATGGACGCGCGGCCGCGGATGCCCAGCCAGCGCACCCGGGAATTGGCCGACTTCATGGGCATCAACATGTGAAGGGATACGTAACGTAGCCCTTCCGGATGGGGCGTGGCCAAACGGCCACGCCCCATCGCTGTTACGGGGCGGTGACGCTTCGTACCGTCAACGGCATTCAACGGCATTGAACAAGCCGGGGGAGTCGGAGACGGTCATGGAGCTGGTCATGGCAGTGGACGCACCTCAGCCCAGCCCCGCCGAGCGGCTGATCGCCGAATACGGGCACGAATGGGATATATGGCGCGTATTGGAGGCCGGTGGAAAACACGGGCCATGGAAGGCCCGTAAATGGAACGACCCCGGCGCCGAACTGACCGCCGACACCATCCAGGACTTGGCCGACGCGCTCCAGGCCGCCCAGCAGCCGGATCCCGGAACGTCCCCCGACAGCTAGCGACCCCGGCCCGGTGTGCGCGCACCGGGGCCCCGGGGCCTGACCACGAAGGAGCCGTGGCTATGCCAGAACCTACCAGCGGAACCGGCGCGGGCCTGCTCCCGGCGACAACCACCGTCCTTAACCGGCAGCCGGGCCTGCCGGGTCCCACCGGGATGTTCTCCTGGACGGTCGTTGAGCCCGGCGAGACCCCGCGTCTGGGTGCGGTGGGCGTCTGCGACGACCGTGACCGCGCCGTCCGCCGGTTGGTGGAGGCCATGCAGGACTCCCCGGCCGGGGCGGTCGGGGTGCTGCACCGCGTCCATCTGGGCATGGGGGGCGCCTACTACTACGACCGGCTGCTGGCCGGGATGCGCCGGGACGGTGACGTTCTCCGGGTGGAGGAGTGGGGGGCCGGTGGCCTGCCCGGCGCGGCCGGTGACCTGTACGACGAGATCAAGCGGCTGCCCGCCGGGATGGCCGCATGACCGGGCTGGGGGTGCTGGGCCCGGCCCCCACCGAGGGGCTGGACGGCGACCTGCGGCAGGCCGTGGTGGAGGACCTGGCCCGGCTGCTGCGCGAGCGGGGCCATGAGGTCACCGTCCGGCCGTTGGGTCTGACCGCCGCCCGGGACGGCAGAACGGCGGAGTTGTGGGCGCTCTGCCGGACATCCGACCAGCGGGTGTGGCTCTGTCAGCCCGGAGCCCCGTTCTGGGTGTGCGCGGCCAGCGACCTGCAGGACGCCGTCCGGCACGTTCAGCAGTTGCTGACCCCCTCCGACCCGCGAGAGACCTCCCCGCCCACGGCGGGGTGCTGAGCCGGCGCGGCGGCCCTGAGCACAACCCCCTGGACATCGCCGGGGCCGCCGCGCCTCCCAACCCCGCCGACATGGTGCTGGTGCGGGTGGCGTGGCTGCGGGCGCTGATCGCCGTGTTCGGGCCGTGGACCGCCTCCCATGCGGTCGGTGCGACCTGGCGGCGGTGGGCGGCCGAGCTGGTGGCGGCGGCGCATCGCGAGCTGGCCGAGCACACGGGCCGGCGCACGGACGGCACCTGGAAACCGGCTATAGACGAGAAGGAGCCCTGGTGAGATCCGGTGAGACCATCGAGGCCATCCGTGACCGGGCCCGCCACGATCACCCGGCGCTGCTGGCCGGGTTCGACGCCACCCTGGACGTGCTGGCCCGGGTGCGTCAGGACATCGAACGGCATCTCGCCAGCCCGCAGATCACGCGGATCACCGCGTTGCAGCTGGGCTACCTGCGCGGCAGCGGCACCGTCGCCGGCGACATCTGCCGGGCCCTGTACGGGGCGTTCCGGCTGTGGCCCACCGAGGGCCAGGACGAGGACCTGCCGGGGCTGCTGGGCCGCCTCCCGGATCCCGGCCTGGTGATCGAGGTGCCCGACACCCGCTGGGGGGATCAGGACGTCCTGGCGGCGTTGGAGAACCTTTCCCTCCCCGAGCCGGTCGAGCTGCCCCCGGGCCTGGGAGAGGACCAGGGCGTGGTGGAGCTGCCGGACCCTCCCCCCACCCCCGAGGAGGACGCCGGGTTGCCTCCCGGGTTGTGGAGCACGGTGGTCGCCGCCCTGGCTGAGGACGCCACCCCGACGCAGCGGGCGGCCGTCCGTCGGCGGCTCATGGAGCAGACACGACGATCCCCCGACAGGTGAAAGGGCACCATGAGCTACGAGGAAGACGAGGACCTGGACGGGTTCGATCCCGTCACGCCGCATCCGGCTCGGTTGTGGGACTACTGGCTGGGTGGCAAAGACCACTACGAGGCCGACCGGGCTCTGGGTAAGCGCATCGCCGAGGTGTTCCCCGGTGTGGTCGACCTGGGCCGTTGGCGGCGGCAGTTCATGATCCGCGCCGTCCGCTACCTGGTGGAGGAGGCCGGGATACGGCAGTTCGTGGACGTGGGGGCCGGGCTGCCGTGCATCACCAACACGCACGAGGTCGCCCAGCATTACGCGCCCGGCGCGCGGGTGGTCTACGTCGACAACGACCCGCTGGTGGTCATGCACGGCCGGGCGCTGCTGACCGATGCCGGCTGCCATGTGGTGGCCGCCGATCTGGCCGCCCCCCGGGTGCTGGTGGAGGAGACGGTCCCGCTGCTGGAGGCGGACCGGCCGGTGGGGGTGCTGATGTGCGGGGTGTTGCCGCACCTCGGCGATGACGCCCTGGCCCGCAGCGTCGTGGCGGAGGTCATGGCCGGGATGCCGCCCGGCAGCCACCTGGCGTTGAGCCACATCACCGCCGTCAGCAAGCCCGAGCTGATGCAGCAGGTGGCGCGGCTGTGGAACCGGCGGGCCCGCCCCCTGATCAAGCTGCGGCTGCCCCGCACCATCGGCCGGTTCCTGGACGGCCTGGCCGTCGTGGAACCCGGGCTGGTGCCCACCTGCCGGTGGCGGCAGGACGGGCACGTGCTGCAGGCGGGTGACGTGGACGAGTGGGCCGCCGTCGCCCGCAAATGAAACACCCCAACCCCGAGAACGGAGCGTGATCTGTGCCGATCACTGTGCTGAGCTGGAACATCTGCCGGGCGGGCACCCGCGGCCCCAACGGAGAGCGCCAGGACCGGTGGCCGCTGCTGATGGACGTCATCAGCCGCGCGGCCCTCACCCCGAGCGACCCGGACCGGCCCGGCATCCCCGATGTGCTGCTGCTGCAGGAGGTCCACGATCCCAACCGGCCGGACCTGCTGGAGATGATCGCAGAGCACCTGCCGGGCAAGAGGCTGCTGCGCCCGGACTCCCCGACCGGCGGGAACGTGGTGGCCGTTCCCCAGGAGTGGGAGCTGCGGTTCTGGGACACCACCCTGTCCCACGCCACCCTGTACGGGTTCGGGGTCGCCACGGTGCGGGTGCCGGGGGTGGACTTCCCGATCTCGTTCTGCTCCGCTCACCTGACCCCCTACAGCGCCGCCGCAGCAGCGATAGAGATGCAGCACATCCTGGGGCGGGTGACCCGTAACCGGCGGATCGGGCTGGTGGGGTTGGACGGCAACCACATGCCCCGCGACTGGAGGCTGGACCCGGACCCGGACTGGTCCCAGGCCCAGGACCACAACCTGGCCGGCCGCACCCACCCCGGCCACCAGCCGCCGGTGGGAGACCGGATCGTCGGGCGGGTCATCCACCAGGGGCGGCTGACCGACCTGGCCGAGCACTTCGCTCTCATGACCGGAGACAAGTCGCTGTGCGCCCCCACCGGGCACGGCGGGATCCGCGTGGACTGGATGCTGGCCACCCGGCCCGTCGTGCCGGGGGTCCGCAATTTCCGCCCCTTGGACCCGCAGGGTGCCAGCGACCACTGGGCCCTGTACTGCGAGCTGCACCCCGAGCACATCGACCTGTCCCAGACCTACGACTTCGTGTAAAGGACCCCGCGGTGACCCCCCACGACATCCCCCATGACATCCCCCGCGGCTCCGGCGGTGAGGAGCAGCCGCCCACCCCGCGGATCGACACGTCGGTGCCGCATTCGGCGCGGATCTGGAACTACTGGCTGGGCGGCAAAGACAACTACGCCGTCGACCGCGCGGCCGGCGACAAGATCAAGCGGATCTTCCCCGACATCCAGATCATGGCCCAGGACGGCCGCGCCTTCCTCGGCCGCGCGGTCCGCTGCCTGGCGGCCGAGCACGGCATCCGCCAGTTCCTGGACCTGGGCACCGGGCTGCCCACCGACGACAACACCCACCAGATCGCCCAGCAGGTCAACCCCACCGCGCGGGTGGTGTACGTCGACAACGACCCCGTCGTGCTGGTCCACGCGCGGGCGTTGCTGACCAGCAGCCCGCCCGGGGTGTGCCAGTACATCGACGCGGACCTGACCGACCCGCGGCGGGTCCTAGACCAGGCCGAGCGCACCCTGGACCTGGAGGAGCCGGTCGCCGTCATCCTGGCGTCGGTCCTGCCGCACATCCCCGACGACGGGGACGCGGCGTGGACCGTGTGGCAGTACATGGATGCCGTTGCGCCGGGGAGCGCCCTGGTGATCTCCCATGACGCCCCCGAGCCCAGCCTGGTGGAGGCGGCGCGGGAGTTCGTCGCCCGGGGCGGACCGGTGGTCAAACCCCGCACCTACGAGCAGGTCGCAGGGCTGATCCCGGACGGGGTGCACGTGGTGGAGCCGGGCGTCACCGCGACCTGGGCGTGGCGGCCGAACGCGCAGACGCCCCAGCGGAACACGACCCTGCAGTACGGGCTGGTGGCCGTGAAGGCGGGAGAGGACCGTTGACCGCATCTCCTCCTCGGCTGGCGGCCTCGCCGGAGCCGCTGCTGTGGCTGCAGCCGTCCCCGGACCGGCGGCTGCCCCCGATGTCCCTGCGGCTGGCGTGGCCGCCGTTGGCCGGTCTGCTGACCATCCTCCTCGGCTGGGACCTGGTGGAGGGCGTCCTGCGGTTCGCGGCCCTGGCCGGGTGGGCGCAGATGCCCACCCTGCCGGTCAACCCGGCCGCGCTGTCCCTCATCGCCGCAGGCCTGTGGCTGGCGTATCTGGCGTGGCTGTACGGACGCCGCCGCATCTGGGCGGCGGTCGCGCTGGCCGTGCTCGGGGCCGGGCTGCTGCCCCACACGGGTGAGGCCGCCCGCGTGGTGGGCACGGCCACCCTGGCGGTCGCCACGGTGTGGCTATGCCTGGACGTGGCCGAGCACCACCACATGCCCCGCCAGATGGTCGGGATCAGGCCGCGGTGGGCGGCGGGGCCGGGCGGGCACCTGCAGGCCCTGGCCGTAGGGATGACCACGGCCCTGGCGGCCGGGGTCACCGCGTGGCTGGCCATCGGGCTGTCGCTGCTGCCGGGACCGGGCCTGACCGCCGCCCGCGACCAGGCCGCCGCCCTGGGCCTCTCCCAAGGGGCGGAGCTGGTCGTCACGGCGATCGGCTCGGCGGTCCGGGAGGAGATGCTCCTGGCCGCCGTGGTATTGCTGCTGGGCGCGGCCGACCGTCCGCTGTGGCAGGTCTACCTGCTGGCCGCCGTCATTCGTGTCCTACCGCACGGCTACATGGGGCTGCCAGCGCTGTCCATGGCGGCGCTGGCCTGCGTCAACGTCTGGCTGTACTGGCGCACCCGCAGGGTGGTCCCGCTCATGGCCGGGCACGCCGCATGGTTCCTGATCGTGCAGGCCGTGAGAGGCGGCGGCCTGTGACCACCACATCCCAGGACGCCACGCGAAACGTCTGGACACTCCGGCGCGGCGCCTACGGCTTTTTGAGGAGCCACGCCGCCCGCGCGTGGCTGAGCGGCTACAGCGACCAGGCGTGGCTCATCGACGTCCCACCCGATCTGGAGGACCTGCCGCCCGCCCGCCGCTACCAGCAGCACGCGCGGCAGGAAGCGCGGCGGATCGCCGACGCCGCCCTGTACGTCCTACGGCCCGAGGCCACCGCGCGGGCCGTCGCCGCCAGCGCCGACCTGCACACCGCCGGCGGTATCGAGCCGCCCACCCGTACCGGCTTCCTGGTCTGGGAGGGCCCCTCCGGGGTGGGGGAGAGCGACCCGGAGGTGCCGCTGGTCGCCTGCCACTGGGGGCCGTGCCAGGGGGCCGGCCTGTGGGTGGTGTGGTGGGCGGACATCCGTGCGGTGGGCCGCTTCTACCGGCGGCAGGCGGACGCGGACGCGCCGGGGGCCTGGTCCGCCATGGTCGGCAGCCGGGGCTTGCAGGAGGTCTTCGGCCCGCTGTTCTACCGGGACCAGGTTTCCCTGCGCACGGCCCGCTGGCCCCACCATGTTCCCCTGGACGCCGGGATCGACCCGGCGCTGCGGGGTCTGCTGCGCACCACCCTGGCCACCTGGCGGATGGTCGGGGTCCCCACGGGGCTGCAAACCTTCTGGACGGAGCCCCCACAGGAGGAGGTCGTCGCCGACCGTGAGGCGGGTCTGCGGCCCGAGGCGGCGCTGGTGGTGTCGGATGCGCCGTCTGCGCTGATGCGGTAGGCACCGCTCTGGTAGGCGGTAGCGTCAAGGTCACATGACACAAACAACCTTTGCGGTTCTTTGGCGTTGTCCCGCACTGTTCCGGGTGACCGGCCTACCATGCAACACGCTGACGGCTGAGAATCACACCCTGTCGGCCGTCGGTGAAAAGAGTGGGGCCTGGTACCCGCTGGGTGGCCATCCTGCTGCGGTACCAGGCCCCGCGGCCCCTTACGAGGCCGCTACCGCCACCCGGAGGCGAGCCAGAGACCCAGGATCCACAGCAGGAGCTGCACAAGCTCCAGCAGGGCCAGGATCAGCCTGAATCGCCACTCGTCCGGGTCAGCGGGTTCCCTCTTGTCGGGAGGCTCGCCCATACGGACGGTTCCCCCTTCCCCCGGCGCTTGACGGGCGTCCGGGTCGGCCCGCGCCAGGCGATGACCACCTGGCGCGGGGTACCAGGCGGGCATGTCACAAGACGCAGACGATGCGGAGACTAAGGCACCAGACGCCCACATGATGGGCGAATCGCAGACGGCGATCGTACGCCTGCATGTGCAGGGGAGTTTCCGCAGGTCACAAGCGCGCAGTTAAGAATCTGCAACCTGGCTGTAATGGTCTTGACGTTCGGAACTCACGTTTACCCGGTAGGGATGTCATGGTGCCGCCTGCTGCGACAAAACCCGCAAATACGGCAATCGGGTCCACGAGTGGGAATAGCGGATTTGTTGTTCCGTCGAACGTTACTCGGCGGACGGCCACGCTGATCTTCTCCGGCCCCTGGGGCGGGATGATCCCCGGCGGGGCGGCTAGCCTGATCGGTGACGCCGCTGGCCAGGGGCCGGGCCTTGTGTACGGAGGCTCCCCATGCCCGGCACAGCCGCCCCCGACGCCCTTGAGGACGACGCCCTCACCGCTCCCGCCGATGATCTCCAGGACGACGATCTGGAGCTGCCGCCGGTGCCCGAGGAGCTGGTGTTCACCACCAGCGCCAAGGACCGGCCTGCCGCCGATGAGGGGGACCGGGAGCTGCCCTTTGAGATCGACGGGGAACGGTACGTTGCGCACCGCCCCGCCGACTCCTCCTTCGCGCTGGTGATGTCCGCCGGGGCGCGGACCATGTCCGCCCCGAACCGGATGGCGGCCATCACCCGGTTCCTGGACAGCACCCTGAGCCCTGAAAGCCGGGACCGGCTGCTGGACCGGCTGGAGGACCCGGACGACCCGTTCGAGCTGGAGGATCTGACCCGCGTCCTGGTGGCGCTGGTGAAGCGCTGGTCGGCGGCGTCCCGGCCTGGTAAGGCCCGGCAGCGCGCCGGTTCCCGCCGGCGGCGGTGACCGGCGGCCCGGCCGGTCTGCTCGCCGAGATCGCCCGGAGCGGCCCGCCCCGCTCCTACGTCCTCGACAACGAGGTCTATGCGCTGACCGGCTCCTGGTGGCCGCTGACCAGCCGCCTGATCGAGCAGGTCACCGGGTGGCGGCTGCTGCTTTTGCTGGAGCTCACCGACCCTGAGGACGGGGAGGTCCTGGTGGAGCGGCTGGACGACCCCGACGACCCCCTCGAACCCGAGGACCTGGACCAGGTTGCGGAGACGCTGGTGCTGCAGGCGACCGGCCGCCCCTGGTGGGTGACCGGCCGTCTGCTGGCCACCGCCCTGGCCCGGTGGGCGGAGCTGGATGGGGAGCTGATCGGCCGGGGCGTGGACCTGGCGCAGATGGTGGACCGCGCCCCCGCCCGCGCCTGCAACCTGGTGTACGCGTGGCTCATTCAGGGCGCGGACCGCAAAGAGCGGGACAAGCTCGACGCCAAGCTGACCCGCCCGCCCGTTCAGGAGTTGCGGGCGGCTAGCCCCCGCACCCAGCAGTGGCTGGCCGAGGAGGAGGGTGCGGCGTTCATGGCCGCGATGGGCGCGGCGCAGTCCTCTGGAGCGCTGCGGCTGCCGCCAGGTCAGCCGCCGAACCGCCCCACGTAGCCGGCCTCCCGCAGCCGCCGGTCGGTCGTGCACTGGGCGACGGCCTCAAACGCGACCTGGGCGCAGGGCATGCACCAGTCGAACCGGCCGTTGGGCAGGCCCCCGCCGCCCAAGCCGTTGGTGCGCTCCCCGCTGATGGCGTGGTCGCTGCTGCCGGGCTTGAACGTGTTCCCGCACCCGTTGCACTGGACGATCATCGACACGAGGAGATCCTGCCACGGGCCCGGCCGGCCTGATCTGCGCAGGGGCGGGGCTGTCCACGCCCTGCCCCCGTTCCCATGGGTGATGGGTGGGCGAAGGCGCGGACAACCCGTGCGCGGGCAGCCTCGGAGTGGCACGGACACGGCCTGTTTGAAGCCGGGCCGGCCTTCCAGCGGCGTGGCTGCCCACGCTGGTGTCGGGATTGCCGGGCGGCTGCCCGGCTACGCACCCTCACCGGTCCGCAGACGGCAAAGGCGAGTGGCGGCGCTGCCGCTGGTCGGGAGGCTAGCCTGATCATTTAGACGCCGTCTGTGCCAGGGGCCGGGCCACTCCCTGTCGGGAGCGCCCGGTGGCCAACACCCTCGGCGAGGCGGCCGTCGAGATCATCGCCGAGACCGGCGAGTTCGACGATGACCTGCGCCGCCGCCTGCAGGAGGCGATCGACGACGCGGTCGATGAGATCGGTGATGATCTCGATCGGATCGCCCGGCAGGCCGAGGACACCGGACGGCGGCTCGCTGATGCGATCGGTGACGGCGCCGATGACGCCTCCCAGCAGGTCGAGCGGCTGGCGGAGGTCGCCCGCGCCGCAGACGCCGCGTTCGACTCCCTGGATCCGGAGGAGCTGCGGCGGGTCGCCGAGGAGGCCGCCCGGTCCCGCGCGGAGATGGCGGACCTGGCGCGGGCCGCCCGCGACGCCGATGGGGCCTTCTCCTCGTTCGATCCGGAGGAGCTGGCGCGGATCGCCCGGGAGGCCCGCGAGGCCGCCTGGGACATGGAGCGGCTGGAGCAGCAGGCCCGCCGCGCCGCCTCCGAGATCGCCCGCTTCTCGGACGGCGACGAGGTCCGCCGCCTGGCCGAGGAGATGCAGCGGGCGCAGCGGGAGGCCGAACGCCTGTCCCGCACCCGCCTGCAGCAGATCCAGCATGAGGCCCGCCAGGCGGGCCGGGCCATCTGGTTCGCGTTCCGCGGTGCGAGCGAGGACGCCCGCCGCGCGCTGGACCGCATCGACAACACCCGGTTCCGGGAGATCGTCCGACGCGCGACCGAGGCGGGGGAGCGGATCCGCCGGGCGTTTCGGAACGTCGACACGGACCGGCTGGGCCGCAACCTCGCCGGGCTCGCCCGGATCTTCCTAGGACTGGCCGGAGCCGCGGCCGCGGTCGGTGGCCTCGGGGCGGCGCTGGCCGGGCTGACGGCGGTCGCGGCCGGGCTGATCGGGGTGCTGGCGCCCACCGTGGAGATCCTGGCGGGTCTGCCGGCGGCGGTGCTGCTGGCCGGGGCCGCGTTCGGCACCCTCCGCCTAGCCCTGCTGGGGGTGGGGGAGGCGTTCTCCACCGCCCTGACCGGGTCGGCGGAGGAGTTCGAAAAGACCCTCGAAAACCTCTCCCCGGCCGCGCAGCGGGTGGCCCGCGAGGTGCGGGCGCTGCAGCCGGAGTTTGAGCGGCTGCGCAACACCGTCCAGGACGCCTTCTTCCAGCAGCTCGAAGGCGACATCACTGCGGTCGCGCGGAACCTCGGCGGCCCCCTGCGCCAGGGCATGGCGGGGACCGCCGCCGAGTTCGGGCGGCTGGCCGATGCCGCGCTGCAGTTCGGGCGGTCCTCGGAGGCCGTCCGCCTGGTCGACAGGGTTTTCGGCACCCTGCGCCGGAACCTGGCGCAGGTCCGGTCGGACTCGATCGAGAACCTGCTCGGCGCCCTGTCCCGCTTCACGCGGGCGACGCTGCCGGCGTTCAACGGGATCGGGTCGGCCATCAACGGGGCCCTCGGCCGACTGACCGGGTTCCTGGACCGCGCCGCCGCCAGCGGGGATGCGCTGCGCTGGGTGCGGGAGGGCGCCGCCGCCGTCCGGCAGCTCGGCGCCCTGTTCGCCGACCTCGGCCGGATCGTCATCGGCGTTGTCCGCGCCATTCAGTCGGCCAGCGGCAGCGCCCTCGGGTCGATCTCCGCCCTAGCGGACCGGCTGGCGAACTTCGCCAACTCGGCACGGGGCCAGGCGCAGCTGGTCGAGGTGTTCCGCGCGGTCAACGCCATTGCGAGCCAGACCGGCCCGGTCATCGAGGCCCTGATCGGCGGGCTCGCCACCTTGGGGCCGACCGTCGCCGCGCTGGCCCGGCAGATTGGCCCGACCCTGACCGCGGCGATCGAGGGCATCGTGCCCGCCCTCCAGGGGCTGGGGATCGGGCTGGTCGACGTCCTCGTGGGCGTCCGCCTCGCCGTGGAGCGGCTGGCCTCGTCGGGGGCGCTGGGCGCGCTCGGCCGCGCGTTCGGGGAGCTGCTGTCGGCCGTCTCCCCGCTGCTGCCGGCGCTGGCGAACGTGCTGGTGTCGGCCCTGCAGTCGGTGGCGGTCGCCGCGCAGCTCCTGGCCCCGGTCCTGTCGGTGGTCGCCCAGGGGCTGGCCGCCCTGGCGGACTCCCCGCTGGGCACCGCCCTCGGCCCGCTGGTGGCGGCGCTGGTCGCCGCGCGGATCGCCACCGGCGCGTGGGGGGCGGCGCTTACCGCGCTCATGCCCGCCCTGCGGTTCGCCAGCAGGGACGCGGCCAGCCTGGGCCGCACCCTGGTGACGTCGCTGGCGCGGCACCCGATCGCCGCCATCGTCCTCGCCGTGGCGGCGGCGTTCGGAGTGCTGGCCTCCCAGTCGGAGACCGTCCGGAACTTCCTGGGCCGGCTGCGAGACACCATCGCCGACCTGTTCGGACGGCTGCGCGCCTTCGGCACCAGCCTGGTCCAGACGTTCCGGACCGAGGGCGCCGTGGCGGCGCTCCGGCAGCTCGGCTCCGGCATCGCGAACTTCGCCGCGGAGGCGATCCCGGTCGCCGCCCGCGCCCTCGCCGGGCTGGCCGCCGCCGTCCTGTCCGGGCTCGCGCGGATCGCGGTCGGCATCCCCGCAGCCATAGCCGACCTCGCACCCCGCATCATCTCCGGCCTCACCAGCGCGTTCACCCGTGCGGTGGCCGCCCTGCCGGGGCTGATCTCCTCCTTCATCTCCGCGCTGCGGTCCGGGCTCGCCCGGCTGGCCGACGTCGGCCAGCAGATCGGCCAAGGGCTGCGGGAGGCGTTCACCCAGGTGGTGGCGTCCCTGCGCACCGAGGGGCCGCGGATCGCCGCCGGGATCCGGGACCTGCTGCGAGCCGCGTTCCAGTTCGCCACCCGGGACCTGCCGGCGATCGGCCAGGAGATCGGCCGGGCCATGAACCTGGCCCTACGCGCGCTGCTGCCGATGGTCGCCCAGGGCATCCGCTCGGCCGGGGACGCCGTGGTCACGCACCTGCCCGGCCTGGCCCAGCGGATCGCAGACGGCCTGTCGTCGCTGATCCGCCGGGCCGGTGAGGTCCTGCCACAGGTCATCAATGAGATGGCCGCCCAGCTCGGCCAGGGGGTGGACCGGGCGGCGGGGCAGGCCGCCACCGGCGCCCGCACCGGACCCGGCGGGCAGCAGCTCCGCCAGTCCCTCGTTGACCTCCTCCTGGATGTGGCGGTCGCGTTCGCGCAGCAGATCCCCCGGCTGCTGCCGGTCATCGGGCAGGCCATCGCCACCATCGGCGCTGCCGTCATCCAGGCCGGCGCCGCCGCCGCACCCGGCATCCTCGCCGCGGTCGGGCGGCTCCTGCTGGCCCTGGCCCAGGCCCTGATCACGCAGATGTTCCAGTGGGGCGTCCAGGCGATCCTCGCCCTGTCGCGTGGGATCTTGTCGATGCTCGGCGGGCTGGTCTCGCTGGTCGCGTCCATCCCGGTGCGGTTCGCCGCCGCCCTGGCACCGCTGGCCGCGCGGATGTGGTCGATCGCGACCGGCGCCATGTCCCGCATGGGCGCCGCGATCTCGGCCGGGGTGTCGCGGGCGGTGTCGTTCGCGGCGCAGCTCCCCGGCCGGGCCGCGGCCGCGATCGCGTCTCTGCCGGGACGGCTGGGCTCCCTCGCCACCAGCGCCATGGCCCGCATGGGCGCTGCGTTCTCCTCCGGGGTGTCCCGGGCGGCGTCGGTAGTGCGGGGACTGCCGGGCCGCATCACCGGCACCCTCGCCGGCCTCGGCTCCGCCCTCTACTCCCTGGGCGTGCAGGCGATGCAGGGGTTCATCTCCGGGGTGCAGTCCATGGCCGGGCGGATGGTCGCCGCGGCGACCGCCCCCATCCGCAACGCCATCAACGCGGCCCGGTCGCTGCTGCGGATCGGCTCGCCGTCGAAGGTGTTCCGTGACATCGGCAAGTTCGTTGGCCAGGGCTTCGTCCAGGGTCTGACCGGCGAACAGTCCAAGATCGAATCGACGATCAACGCGCTGGTCAAGAAGATCCAGACCGCGTTCGCCGGCCGCCGGACCCGCCTGGACGACCAGCTCATCGCCCGGCTGCGTGGCGCCAACCGGCGGCTGCAGACCCTGGCCGCCGAGCGCTCGCGGATCACGGACCTGATCAAGGCCGCCAACGAACGCGCCGCCGAGGTCACCCGCCAGGCCAGCGACTTCGCGTCCCTGTCCGGGGTGCTCTCCTCGCTGGGCAGCAGTGTCCCCCGCACGGCCGAGGCGCTGGCCACCGCCCTGCGGAACCGGCTGGCCCTGCTCAAGGAGTTCCAAAGCGACGTGGCGGCGCTGGCCAGGAGGGGGCTGTCGCGGGACCTGCTGGACCAGATCATCGCCGCCGGACCCGAACAGGGCGCCGCGCTGGCCGATGCGCTGCTGTCCGGACCGGACAGCGTGATCCGGGACCTCAACCGCACCAGCAAGGAGATCGCCACGACGGCCCAGTCGCTGGGACGGCAGTCGGCCGACCTGCTGTTTGACTCCGGCCGCCGGGCGGGGGCGGGGTTCCTGGAGGGGCTCAAGGCCCAGCAGAAGGACATCGAGAAGCTGATGCGGCAAATCGCCGAGCAGGTCGCCGCCACCGTCAAACGCACCCTCAAGATCAAGTCGCCGTCGCGGGTGATGGCCGGCCTCGGTGAGGACACCCTCGCCGGCTACCTGCGCGGACTGGACCGGCTCGCACCGCAGATCACTCGCAGCCTGGAGCAGGCCCTGGCCCTACCGCAGCTGCAGGTGCCCGCCCCCGACATCGACCGGCTGCCGGTGCGCTCCCGGCAGGCGCTGGAAGCGCTCCAGCCGGCCGCCGCCTCCCGCGCCACCGGCGGCGGGCAGGGCGGGGATCGGCGGTCGCGGCCGGTGCGGCAGGTGGAGGTTCACGCACCGGTCACCGTCCACATGCCCACCGCCGATCCGGACGCCGTGGGCGGCGCCGTGTCCCGCCGGATCGCCGCAGCCGTGGCTCGATAGGAGGCACCCACGTTGGCTCTGTTGGACTGGCTCTGCCTGGGCGGCACGGAGATCGCCAATGCCGCCCGGACCATCGCCTACGCCCGCAACGGGCTGAAACCGCACACGATGACGGTGCGGGACTGCTACTGCTCGGACCTGCCGCTGATCCTGGGAGACGGGGAGTACCGGCTGCCCGTCCTGGACACCCACGCACCGCCCCCATGGCTCGACCACGCCGTCCCCGAAAGCTACGAGTTCGCCGGGCTGCTGGTGACCGGCGTCGAGGGTCTGGACGCGGCACCGGTGGAACGGCCTGTCGTGCAACGGCTGGGGGACGGCGCGGTGGCCGGACGCCGCCGGTACGGGCCCCGCACGATCGTTGTGACCGGCATCCTGCTCGGCTCGACCTGCTGCGGCATCGACTACGGGATGCGCTGGCTCGCCTCCGCGTTGCGGGGGTCGATGGCGTGCGGGCCGGGCGGCGGCTGCTCCGGAGACGACCTGCGATACCTGAGCTGCTGCCCGGAGGTCTGCGAGGACGCCCCCGCCTTCACCACGGTGGAGGACTGCGCCGCCCCCCACTGGCGGACGCTGCGGGACGTGACGCTGATCGACGGGCCGAAGGTCACCGGCGCCGTGGGCGCGTCCTGCGGCTGCTGCCAGTCCTGCCCGCCCAAGCAGGTCGAGTTCACCCTGCTCGCCGGCAGGCCGCACGCGCTGCGGGATCCGATCACCGTCACCGCGCCGGGGGAGACCTGGACCGAGGAGGACCCGGAGGCCGCGTGCGTCACCTGGTCCAACGATCCGGACTGCGTGGCCACCCAGGACGGATGCGAGCCCGTGACGGTCTCGTGCCTGGATGTCGCGCTGGCCGGGCTCGGCTGCGCGCCCACCGCACCGCCGGACCTGCCGGTGCCCGGTAATCCGTGCGCCTGCGAACCGCTGTCCCGCAGACGGCATTGCATCGACATCCCCTCCAGCGTGCTCACCCCCATCTGGTCGGACGTGGTTCCGGACATCGAGATCTACGCCGGCGGCAACGCGCTCCGCAGCGTGCGGGTGCGGTTCTACCCCAACCCCCTCGGCCGGACGATCGAAGAGCTGGAGGAGTGCGGGTGGTGCGCTGAGGTCAACGTCACCGTCATCCCGGAGTACTCGACCCTGCGGATCGACGGCACCCGCCGCCGAGTCACCGTCACCTGCCCCGGCAGCCCCGAAGCCCCCGCCGGGGCGGCGGTCACCGGCACCGGAGGGATGCCGTACACCTGGCCCGTCCTGGACTGCGGCGTCCCCTACATCGCGTGCGTGGAAGCCGCCAGCGGCACCATCGCCCCCGACGCCACGATCACCATCCGCGTCATCTCCCGGGAGGTCTGACCGATGGCCGGTCCGCTCGGCTGCGCCGAGACGTATGAAGTGGCGTTCCACGACCGCACAGGCAGCGTGCCGTTCGGGGGCGCGCTGGAGCCATCCGCCCTGGAATGGGGCCGCATCCTGGACGACACCAGCGAGGCCAAGGTCACCATCCCCGTGGCGGACGTGGAGTGCTGCGACACCCTCGCCGCCGTCCGCACCTGGTGCAACGACCTGTCCATCTACCGGGACGGCAGCGAGCTGGTCTGGCAGGGACCGGTCGTGCACCTCGACCACGGGCCGGGGGAGACGGTGGTGACCGCGCGGGACGTGTCCGCCTGGCTGTCCCGCAGGGAGATCCCCACCCTCATCGACCGCACCACCGCTACCGGCACCGGCCCGGCCGACCTGACGGCGATCGCCGAGGAGGTCATCCGCGCCGCCCTCGCACCAGATGATCCGAACATCCTGCCGTACCTGTACGTGCTGCCGTCCGGCGTCACCGGGGAACGCAGATACGAGCCGAACACCTCCTACGCGGGGGATGAGCTGCGGGAGCTGGGCCGGACCGGGATCGACTGGACGGCGCTGGGGCGGCGGATCATCCTCGCCGGGGAGATGCCGTTCGCGCGCCTCCCGGCGCTGACGGATGAGGACTTCCTGGGGGACGTCCGGGTGATCGAGGACGGCCTGGCCGCCGCCACCCGTGCGATCGTCATCGGAGAAGGGATCACCGCCACCGCCGGCGGCCCCGGCCCGTGCGGGCTGCTCACGGTGATCGTCAAGGAGGACTCCATCAAGGACCAGGCGTCGGCGCAGGCGGAGGCGGACGCGCTGGTCGCCTCCCGCAACCCGGCGCCGCTGATCGTGGACGTCCCGGACGGAGCCCAGCTCGACCCCCAGGCCCCCGTGGCGATCCGGGACCTGGTGCCCGGCGTGGTCGTCCCGGTCACCGCCACCCAGAGGTGCCGGCAGGTCGCCACCGACCTGCGGCTAACCCGCCTGGCCGTCACCTACACCAGCAACGCGGGCGAGGCCGTCAAGGTCACCCTCGCCCCCGCCGGCCTCGAAACCACCACCGTCTGAGCAGCCGTCTGAACAGGAGGCCCCGCCATGGTCGTCCGCGACCCCCGGCCCCGCACCCTGGAGGAGGTGCTGCGGCAGATGGAGGACCGCATCCGCCGCCTGGAGGCCCGCACCAGCACAGTGGTGGGCGCCGGCGACCGGGCGTGGGTGGTGGAGGTCGATGCGGCCGGGCGGCTGGTCGCCCGGCATGTGGCCACCGGCGCCGTCACGATCATCGCCGCCCCCTGAACGGCTACCCTGATCATGTAGCCGCTGGCCAGGGGCCGGGCGACTCCCAGGAGGGAGGCCCGGCATGGCACGTTGTGGGTGTAGCTCACAGTGCACCTGCGCGGTGACCGCAGGTGCGGGAGTAGCCGTCGCGGGCACGGGATCACCCAGCAACCCCTACGTCATCTCCGCCGAGGGCGCTGGCCTCCAGGTTCACGACACCCCCACGGTGGACATGACCCTGCTGGGGGCGGGCACCGACGCCGATCCGCACATCCTCTCGGCCGCCGTCCGCATCGCCACCACCCCCGGCAACCTCCTCACCCAGGGGCCGGACGGGCTGACCGTCGCCTGTGAGGCGGTGCAGGACTGCGTCGGTGAGGCGCTGGCGGACGGCCTGGAGTACGACGACAGCGCCAACCAGATCAGAGCCCGTGTCTCCACCCAGGCCGGCAACTCCCTGAGCATCGGCCCGGACGGCGGCCTGTTCGCGCCGCAGGGCGGCGGCAACCCCGTCACCACGGCGGACACCGACTGCATCCAGATGGAGGGGGACGGGTCCGGGGCGCCCCTATCGGCGTCCCCACGGCTGGACTCGGCGGCCGGGAACCTGCTGTCGTGTGGACCGGGTGGGCTGCGGGCGGCGGTGACGACCGGGACATGCGGCCTGACCGGTAATGGGACGGCCGCCGCGCCCCTGCAGGCGCGGACGCAGGCATGGCCCTACGCGGGCCCGGTGGACGCCAACGCCGGCGGCGTGTACTGCGACTCGGCCGGCGCCCTGCGGTCTGAGCCGCGGGGGCGCTACGACTTCGTGCAGTCCCAGGAGAACGTCACCTACCCCTCCCCGGCCGTCCCCTCCGGGGCCGACAACGTGGTGACCACCAGATCCCTGACGGTGACCAACCCCGACCCATGCCGCCCGGCGGCCGTGATCTTGGAGGTCGAGGCCGACGTCGACTTCGACCTGCCCGCCGGGGCAGCGGGAGCGATGGGGATCACCACCGACGAGATGGTGTTCCACCGCAACACCGGCAGCAGCGCCATCAGCGACTGGCATGTGCAGGTCACCAAGATGGCCAACATGATGCCGATCCCGCCCGGTGGCAGCGCAACGTTCAGCATCGACATCACGATGGGCCGCGGCGCCGGCGGCGCCACCTACAACCGCATCCAGACGTTCCTCCGCGCTTTCGTTTTCGTCCTGTAGGAGCCGCCATGCAGACGACGGTGTACTACCGCAACCCCGATGGCTCGGTGGGCCAGGTGACCGTGGAGCGGCCCGACTGGACCGGCGAGCCGCCCGGCGACGAGCCCCCCTACCAGCTGCCGCCCGGCGCAGTCGAGATCACTCGCGAGGAGTACGAGCAGACGCTCGCGGACATCCAGGCGGCGATCGAGGAACAGCGCCGCCAGGTCGCCGAGGCCGAGGCCGCCCGCGCCAAGGCGGACTATGAGGCGCTGCGCGCGGCCGGTATCCCGGAGGAGATCGCCCGGCGCCTGTCCGGCTACACCCCCCCGGACCCGGAGTCGCAGGACGCCGCCGGGCAGGGCAGATAGGGGCGCCCCGATGACGACCGTGTGCATCGGCCCGGAGATGCGGCCGGACGAGCAGGGGCGGCTGCGGATCTCACTGGCGGGGGCTCCGGCCGAGCAGGCATGGCCCTACCCGTGCGCCCCCGCCGCCAGCCCGCTGCGGATCGATCCGGCGCTGGGGCTGTGGGCGCCGCCTCCGCCCAGGCTGGCGGTGGTGACCGCCAGCGGCAGCAGCGGCACCGTCAACAGCGTCGTGCCGTCGGCGTTCACCATCGTGGAGACCGCGGCCATCACCATCACCAATCCGTCTGCGTGCTACCCGGCGACGGTGCTGCAGTTCGTGCATGTGGATGTGGATCTGAACCTGCCACCGAACGGGGACGCCACCGCGGCCGCCCGCGTCGACACCAACGAGTTCCTGCGGGTGACCAACGCCGCACCGGCCGGTGGCACGAACATGCAGAACCACTGGGAGTTCGTGGAACCCAGCTTCCAGGTCGCGGTGATCCCCGCCGGGGGATCGGCGAACTTCAGCCATCCGATCGAGCTCGGCGGCGGCACGGGAGGTGCGCGATGGACACGAGCAGCCTGGACGATCAAGGCCGTGGTGCTGGCGGGACTGACATGACCACCCCCACCCCCACCACCGGCGGCGGCGGTCAAGGCGACGGCCCGGTGCCGGTGTGGGAACGCTGGTATGCCCATCCGGACGGGCGGGTACTGCACCGCTGCCTCCAGGCTGCGGCGGGCATCGATCCCGCCGGCGTGCGGATGTCGATCCCGGCCGGGTGCCGGGAGATCAGCGCCGAGGAGGCGCAGGCGCTCCTGGAGCGGGCGCGGCGCGAGACCGAGCAGGCCGCCTCCGCGGCAGCCGCCCAGGCCGCCGCGGAGGCAGAGGAGGGGTACCGCACCCTGACCGGTATCGGGATACCCGCCGCCCTGGCCGCCCGGCTTACCGGGCACCGCCCCTGACACCACCGGCCCCCGACACCACGGCCGTCAGCATGGCCGCCCGATACGCGATGATCATCGGCGCAGCGGCTACCCTGATCATGTAGCCGCTGGCCAGGGGCCGGGCGACTCCCAGGAGGGGAGGCCCGGCGTGGCACGTTGTGGGTGTAGCTCACAGTGCACCTGCGCGATGAGCGCGGGCGCGGGAGTGACCATCGAGGGCACAGGATCCCCCGGCAACCCCTACGTCATCTCCGCCGAGGGCGCTGGCCTCCAGGTTCACGACACCCCCACGGTGGACATGACCCTGCTGGGGGCGGGCACCGACGCCGACCCCCACATCCTGTCCGCCCAGGCCCGCCTGTCGACCGCACCCGGCAACCTCCTCACCCAGGGACCGGACGGCCTGACCGTCACGTGTGAGGACGTGCAGGACTGCGTCGGGCAGACGGTGGCGGACGGCCTGGAGTACGACGACGGCTCCAACCAGATCAGAGCCCGTGTCTCCACCCAGGCCGGCAACTCCCTGAGCATCGGCCCAGACGGCGGCCTGTTCGCGCCAGAGGGCGGCGGCGCCACGATCATCACCTCCGACACCCCCTGCATCGCCCTGGACGGTGACGGCGCTGGCACGCCGCTGTCGGCCACCCCGATCGTCGACCCGGCCGCGGGAAACCTGCTGCAGTGCGGGCCGGCCGGTATGCGGGCGGCGCTGACGGCCGGGGCGTGTGGCCTGACCGGCGACGGCACCGCCGCCGCCCCCTTGGCCGCCAAGGTCGCCCCCTGGCCCTATGCGTGCGACATCGCCGCCAACGCCGGCGGCGTGTACTGCGACGGCACCGGGCAGCTCCGCAGCGAGCCCCGCGGCAAGTTCACGATCGTGCAGGCCGACCAGCAGGATGTGCTGCCCACCCCGCAGCCGGTGCCGACGGGCACCGCGCCGACCCTGCAGTCCCAGCGGACCATCAACGTCCAGAACCCCGACGCCTGCCGCCCCGCCCTGGCGATCATCTCCGTCCAGCTGGACGTCTACTTCAACTTCCCGGGCGGCGGCAGCGCCGGCTCCGTGTGGCTGGACGGCGACGAGCTGCAGTACCTGTTCAACAACGGCACCAGCGCCGTCAACGGCGTCCACTGTCAGGTCGTCAAGTTCTACCGCGTCACCGTCCCACCCGGCGCGACCGTGACGCACACCTTCAACGTCCAGCTCAGCCGCGGCAACGGCGGTTCCCAGTACCGGGAGGTCACCACATGGGCGACAGCGTGGATCTTCGCCCTGTAGACGCCGTGTCCTACACCGTCTACTACCGGCAGCCTGACGGATCGGTGTCGTCCCGGTCCGTGGCCGGCGCGCACGCCGAGCCCCCGCCGATCCCCGAGGACGCAACGGAGATCACCGCCGACGAATACCAGGCCGCGTTGGAGCAGATCCGCGCCGCCCACAGCGAACAGGACCAGCGCGTGGCCGAGCAGGACCGGCAGCGTCAGGAACAGGACTATCAGGCGCTGGTGGCGCTGGGACTGCCGGCCGAGACCGCCCAGCGCCTCACCGGATACGTCCCCGATGACCGCGCCGACGACTAGCGCGCTATGACGGGCTCGGAGGGTCGCCGACCTCGGAGAAAGTGCGGCGCTGGGCGGCTACGCCTCCACCCCCCGAGCAGAAGGCGGACGGTCAACCCTCCGCCCGTGCCCCTTTCCGGCCACACGACCCTCTTGGACGCCATGACTACTCCCGAAGCCCGGCTGGAATTGGCCATCACCGAGCTACGAGGCAGTATGGACGCCTCCCTGGCGCGCATTGAGGGACGCCTGGACCTGCTGGTGCAACGCGCAGAGCACGGTGACGCCCGCGCGGCCGACCACGCCGCCGCCATCCAGCGTCTGGACGACCGCGGCGACCGCTTCGAGCGCGACTACATCACGCGCGCGGAGATGGAAACCAAGATCACCGATCTCCGCGAGGAGATGAACCGCAAGTTCACCCAGCAGGCCGAGGCCCAGGCCCACAAGGAGCGGCAGCGGCTGGCCGCCTTCGCGATCGTCGCCACCCTCGTGGGCGCCGCAGCCGGCGTCATCGCCACCCTGATCACCACGTGAACGCCTAGAGGAGAGACGCGCATGGCCCAAATCCCCATTCCCGAGCCCCGGGACAAGGGCGCCCCCACCGAGCCCGACGAGGAGCGGATGCTGGGGGAGATGTACGGCGAGCCCGGCCCGGACGGCGTGTACCGCGACCAGCAGCCGGGGGAGGTGACCGGCTGATGGGCACCGCAGCGGGAATGCTGGCGGCGGCCCGCGCCGACCTCGGGCTGGCCGGGCGGCCGAACTGGATCACCCGCTCGTACTCGGCGCGGCACGGCGACGAGTACCTGCGGGCGGCCTGGTGCGACATGGCGATCACCGAGTGGGCGATCAAGTCCGGCAACCGGGCGGCGGTGCTGCCCGCCGGGCTCGACCGCGCTTACACGGTGTGGCACGCCCAGGACTTCCAGAAGATCGGCCGCTGGCACCCCGGCACCGTGGCCAACCTCAACCGCGCCAAGCCGGGGGACATCGTGTTCTTCGACTGGGGCGAGAGCGATCGCATCAGCAACATCGACCATGTCGGCCTCATCGAGGCCGTGCTCGGCGGCGGACGCGTGCAGACGATTGAGGGCAACACCGGCGACGCCGTCCGCCGCCGTGTCCGCTCCGCCGCCGTCATCGCTGGATACGGACGGCCCGCCTACGGAACCCCCGACGACGACGCCGAGGAGCCGGAGCGGCCGGTGGAACGTCCGGGCACCACGGCGCCGCCGTGGCCCGGCCGGTACATCACCCAGCCGCCGATCATGACCGGATCGGACGTGCGGCGCTGGCAGGCGCGCATGTCGCATCGGGGCTGGCCGATCACGGTGGACGGCGCGTACGGGCCCCGCTCGGAGGGGATCTGCCGGGCGTTCCAGGCCGAGAAGGACCTGCAGGTCGACGGCGTCATCGGGCCGGAGACCTGGCGGGAGTCCTGGGAGGCCCCGATCACATGACCACCCCCGAGGACATCGCCCGCATCGCGCGGGTGGCGCACGAGGCCAACCGGGCATGGCAGATCGCCACCGGCGACCCCGACCCGTCCCCGCCGTGGGAGCAGGCCCCGGCCTGGCAGCGGGACAGCGCCGTCGCCGGCGTCACCCAGGCGCTGGCCGGTGCCGGACCGGAGGAGCTGCATGAGGCGTGGGCCCGCCGGAAACTGGCCGAGGGCTGGCAGTACGGGCCGGCCAAGAACGCCCAGGCCCGCACCCATCCGTCTCTGGTGCGCTATGACCTCCTGCCGGAGACCGAGCGTCGTAAGGACGAGCTGTTCGCCGCGGTGGTCCGCGCGCTCACCGGTGGCCTGCAGGACCCCGTCCCCTCCCGCCAGCAGGAGCAGGGGGAACAGCAGGTGCCGAGCGTCGGCCGGATCGTGCACTACGTCTCGTACGGCACCCCCGGCGGGGAGTACGCCTCGCAGTGCCGGGCGGCTGTCGTCACCGAGGTCAACGTCGAGGAGCCTCTGCAGGTCGGGCTGTGCGTGCTCAACCCGGGCGGGGTGTTCTTCCGCCCGCTGGCCGAGGGCGGTTGTTTCCAAGCCGAGGGCGAGCGCCGCGGCGGCACCTGGCACTGGCCCGAGCGCACCTGAGACCCGGAGCGCGTGTGCTACCCGCACCACTTCGTCGGGGCAGCACACGCCACGTCATACGAGAGGACGAGCGTGATGTGCCATCCGGAACGGTGCGTCGACATCGCACGGCAGGACCGGTGGACCAACCCGGCCACCGGCCGGATCATCGCCCACCCGTACGAGGCCAGCCCGCACAGCGGCGCCGGCAACTGCTGGTGCGGACGTGCCGCCCAGCACCGCCTCCACACCACCACCACCGCGGCGGCCTCGGCCGCCCGTATGTAGAGGAGTCCCGTATGAAGGTGTTGGGTCGTGACCCGGCCGCGTGGCTGGCGCTGGTCGCCGTCGCCGTCCAGTTCCTGGTCGCCTGGGGCGCGGATCTGACCGAGGAGCAGCAGGCCGGGATCAACGCCGTCGCCGCCATGGCGATGGGCCTGGCGATCTCCTGGGCGGTCGCCCGCGACAAGGCCATCCCGGCAGCGGCCGGGCTGCTGACCGCCGTGCTGAACCTGATGATCTCCTTCGGATGGGACGCCACCCAGGACCAGGTGGCCAGCGCCGGCGCGCTGCTGACCGCCGCCCTGGCGTTGTATCTGCGGACCCAGGTCACCGCGCCGATCGCGCAGGACGGCACCCGCGTCTACCCACTGCCGAAGCGGCGGCCGGTGGAGGACTGGGAACGGCTGTAGCCTGGCCGTTCCCCAACGGGCTCCCACACAGGAGTGACGTTCAGGGATGGGTATCCAGCCCCGGCCCGTGGCCGCAGCGCTGGTGGGCTCCCCCAAGCCCGAAGCGGGGGCCCTGTCACCCCGCCCATGGTGAAGGCCCGGCGCCCATGCCACGGCTGGGGCGCCGGGCCGTCCCCTTTCCTGTAGCCTGGCGTCGCGGGCTCGACCGCCGTGAGGGCGGCCCCGGGCACGCCCCGACCGGTCGCCTATGCCGGTCCTCGTACGCCCCCGTACGCGATGACCCCGCCTCCTGATGAAGGGCCCCCTGGGTCCAGGGACGGCGGGGCTTCGTCGTGTCCGGGGGCGGTTCCTCGTGGTGTCAGCGGTAGGGGCAGTAGGGGTTGTTGGTGATGTCCGCCAGGGCACGCTCGACCTCGTCCGCGTACGGGTCGCGGTCTCGGTTGCTGAGGTACCAGATCTGCGACCACCGCATCGTGGTGGAGCGCTCGCCGAGCTTGGCGTCCAGGTCCGACTTGGCCAGGCGGTAGGTCACGCAGACCATCTCCGCCGAGACGGCCTCCACGTCACAGGGAAACGGGACCGCCCAGGTCGGCGGGCAAGCGTGAACCGAGCGTGATCGGCGGCTCTGCCGCCCTCAGTGGTCCTGTGCGACTCTGTCTTGCATGGACACGGATCAGGAACGGCAGGAGCGGGAGCACCTGGCCCAGGCCGCCGCCACAGCCTCCCCCTGCGAGGCCATCGACGCCGACGCCTTCCTGGACGCCATCATCGCACCGACCGCCGCGGTGGACGTCCTGCGGGGCCTGGCCGCCCGGCTGGTCGCCGCCGGTGTCCTGGAGATCGACCCGGCCGCGCGGGCGCTGCACGAGCTGGCACGGCGGGACGGCCGGCGACTGGCCGCCGCCAGGGGCAACGCGATCCGCTGGGCGGCCCAGCAGCACCGCCGCCGCTACTAGCCGCCCGGCGGGAGCGCCCGCCGCCCGCCCAGACGCCCCCGGCCACGCTGCGGCTGGTCGGCGCGTTCGGCTTTCACACGGATCACCGTGGGCGGCGGGGGCTGCCGGGCCAAGGCGACCTCCACCACCACCCGCAAGCCGGGCCCGCGACGGTTGTGCAGCTCTTGGGGGTCCCCCACCATCAGGCCAGGATCGGTCCTCAGGATCGCCAAGATGCGGTCCGTAACCGCTCGGGCCCGGTCGGGATCGGTGGTGTCCATGATGCGGACCTGGACCATCGGGGGGTTCTCCTCCAGAGCGGGGGGCGAGGTGTTCCACCGTAGTGGCGGGGGTGTCAGGGCCTGTGGACCAGAAGCCCGGTGCGCTCGTCGAGCACCAGGTCCGGGCGGGACGCCAGGAAGGCGTCCCGCTCCTCGATGCAGTGCGGGCAGGACACGAACCCGCTGCACCGCGCCACCACGCCCGGGGCGTCGGGGTCGTCCTCGGGTTCATCCCCGGGGCCCATCCAGTGGCCGTCTGAGGTGTAGGGCATGCCCCGAAACCGTAGTGGCCCAGAACAGACGGCAGGAAGGACAAAAACCCGGCGATTACCGGACACGAGTGGTCATGGACCTCACTTGGAGTTTGCGCGGGCCAGGAGCTGCTGCACACGGGCGTGATTCATGCCGGTCTCGGCTGCCAGAGACCGGTACGTCCGTCCGCGTGGTTGCCCGGATAGCGGCACCGGCGCCCTTGGCGCGGGCGCTCGATGCGCTGGGGTCAGGCGTACACCCGACAAGGGCGAACCGCGCTGCGGCTGCGGACCCCCGCTCAGCGGGGCGGTTCCGGCCGGGGCGGGTCAGGCAGTCGGGTTGCCCGGGTAGCCGTGGCAGCCGTAGGGGTCGGCCAGCAGCTCCTCGATCTCGGCGGCGTCCAGTCCGGACAGCCGGGCGGCCTCCTCGACACCGACCTGGCGGGCCAGGTCGGTGGCCTGCTGCTGGAGCTGGCCCCGGTGCCAGGCCATCTTGAGCCGTTCCATCACCAGCGCCGCGGCCGGGCCGCGCACGGGGCCGGCGACGGCCAGGGCGTGGTGGGGGTCGCCGGGGTTGTTACGGGAGCTGGGACGTCCGGGCAGCCGGTAGGGGCGCATGTCCCAGACCAGCACCCAGACGTCGGCTGGTGCGCCGTCCTCGATGAGGCCGTCGCGGACCTGGCGGGCGAGCTGGGAGGGGCTGACCCCGGTGACGCTGCGGCGGGTGTCGCGGACGCCGCCGGCGTCGAGCTGGTCGGGGGTTCCCGACCAGATGACGTAATCGACGGCGGCGGCGGGGACGCGGGTGTCCATGTGCGGCTGGGGGAAGGCCATCTCCTCCCAGGGCGCCGGAACGGTATGGGTGCTCAAGGGGCCTCCTTGGCGTGGTCGCGGTGAAGGTCCCTCGTAGGGCTGATGAGCGATGTCCGGCGTGAGTCGGATCGGGTAACGAATCGCCCCGGCCGGAGGTCCCGAACGGGATCATGCTAGCGACCCGGAACCCGTCCCGCACGAGCCCAGGGGCGCGTGGCCCCTGGGACGGCGGGTGGTCAGAGCTGGGCGGGTCCCAGGAGAGCGGTCATGTCGGTGATGAACCGTTGCAGGCCCTCCCGCTGGGCGCGGGTGTCCTCGGTGGCGACCCCGTCGTAGTGGCGGGGCTCGGTGATCTGCAGGACGTAGCGGGTCGCCTGCTGGTGCTCGGCGCGGGCCGCCGTCACCAGGTCCTCGCCGTTGACGGCGTGGCGGTCCAGCACCCGCCGGTAGGGGGCGGCTGGTGTGGCGGTCCTCGCTGTCGCGCAGGCGGGCCTTGAGGACCTTGTCGTACTGGGCGCGGGCCGCCACGACGATGTCCTCGCCGCGCTCGAGGGCGCGGGCGATCTCCTTCCAGGGGGCGGCGATTCCCTGGGCCCGCAGGAGGGGGAGGGCCATGTCGGCGGTCAGGTCCCGTCCGGCGGCGAGGGACTCGGCCAGCGCGGCGCGGACCTCGTTCTCCTCGTCGATCGCCATCCGCATCTGGAAGGCGATCCGCTCGGTGGCCTGGCCGTGGGTCAGGGGCTGGCTGGTCATCGGTTTCTCCGTTCATCTAGGACATCGGCGGTCGGGCGGTGCGGGATGAAGGGCGGTCCGGGGTCCGCCACCGCGGCGGCGGACCCCGGGGGGCGGTCACCCGGCCTTGGCGCGCTTGCGGCGGCGCAGCTCCCGCTCGCGGGCCTCCAGGGCCGTGGGGAGCGCCAGCCGGGCGCGGGCGGCGGCGGCGGGGTTGGCCCGCTCCGCCCGAGCCCGCAGACGCGGCAGGGCCTCCTGCAGGCCGCGCAGCTCCGCGTCCAGGTCCTCGAAGCGGCGGCGGCGGCGCTCCAGGTTGTCCCGGATCGACTGCCGGGTGGACCGGGTGGCCATCCGGGCGTAGCTGTCGTAGGCGTCGCGGGCCGACTCAACCTGGGCCGGCAGCCCGTGCAGCCGGGCCAGGGCCTTGCGGTAGGCGTTGACCTCGGGGGAGGCGGTGGCCACCTGCACGTCTCCGGGGGCGGGCGGCTCGACGGCCCCGACGATCTCGGGGTAGCGGGTGCGGGCGGACTGGCCGGTGTAGGTGATGGAGGTGCGGCGCACCTGCCGCAGCACGTCACCCTCGCCGTCGACGCCAACCAGGGAGTACCGGCCGGTGACGGGGTTGCGGGCCAGCACGATGTACTCCCGGCCGTGCCGGTCCAGGATCGATCCGTGGTAGACCACGACGTCCTCCCGCTCCAGCTCGGGACGGGCGTTGTCGATCAGGGAGGCGGCGGTGATCTCGCCGTCGCCGGACAGGACGTGGCCGTGGCCGGAGCGCGGGACGGCCATGCCGCGCGCCACCAGGGCGCGGGCGGTCTGGATGCGGCAGGACAGCACCGCCGCGCCGTCGTGCAGGTCCCGGTCCAGGTAGGCGCCGGTGAGGGCCTTCTGCATCGCGGGGGAGAGCTGGCGGCGGGTCATCGTGTCCTCCGTGTGGTCCGTGCCGTTCCGTATGCCAAACATGTTAGGCCAAATCTGTTTGGCATGTCAAGTCATTGCGAGGAGATCGTCCGGCGCCGGTCGACCTCCCTGGCCAGGGCGACCAGCCGCGGCAGCGGCAGCCCCTCCAGCCGCAGCTCGCGGCGGCACCGGTCGGCCAGCCGGCGCATCACCGCCGGATCGGTGACCAGGCCCCTGCGGACGTCGTCGACCGCCGTCACCGCGACCTCGCACGCCGTCCGCCGGTCGGCGCGCATCCACGCCTCGACCTTCGACAACGCCACCAACTCGTCCACGACCTGGCCGTACCGGGCGACGCACTCGGCGTAGGACATGCGCGGCTCCGGCGGCGGCGCCGGGATGTCGGGGCTGCCGCCGCAGGCGAAGCAGGCGCCGTAGGCGACGTGGCTGTAGGCGTCGATGCGGCCGGTGCCGCCGCAGCGGGGGCAGCCGGAACCCTTGCGGGCGGGTCGGCGGGTCATCGCGTGCGTCCTTCCGTGCGCGCGGGGGCTGCCCAGAGGGGCCGTCCCGGGCGGGCGGGTTCAGGTGGCGGGGGCGGCCAGGGTCGCGCCGGAGTAGCGGGCGGCGATCTGGGCGGCGACCTCCGCCTCGACCTGCGGGTCGTACCGGCGGACGCGGGACTCCGGGCGGTGCGCGGAGCCGTACCTGCCGTTGTCCTGCCTGGTGAAGAACCGGATCACGGTCACGGTGCGCAGGTCGCCGGTGATCGCCATCCCGGTCGTCGTGGTCTCGGTCTCGATCTGGTCGATGCAGCGGGGGCGGCCGTCCTCGTTGAGGACCTGGCCCTCCTCGACCTGGTCGGCGCGCAGGCCCAGGCGCGCGTCCAGGGCGAGTTCGTAGGCGCGGTGGGCGGCGCGGCCCCGGCGGGACAGCTGCACCTTGGAGCCGCCGCACTTGGCGCAGACGCCGCCGGCGACGTGGCCGTACTGCTCCAGGCGGCCGGTGCCGCCGCAGCGCCCGCAGGGCTCGGTCTCGAAGGTGATCGGCGTGGTCATGGTTGCGTTCCCTTCCGTTCCGCCATACTCCAAACAGGTTAGGCCCAACGTGTTTGGCATATCAAGGCATGCCAGAGACGCCGGACGTCAGGTGGAGCGGCGGCGCAGCCGGTCATCGCCCAGCAGCTCCGCCAGCGCCTCGTCCACCCGGGCCGACCAGTCGGCCTCATGCTCGCCGGGCCGCTCCAGGACGCCGTCCTCCTGCCGCCGCCGGTTGTCCAGGCAGGCCAGCAGCTCCGCCCACCAGGCGGCGCGGTGCGCGTCGCCGATGCCGCCGGTCAGCTCGGCCAGCGCGGCGGTGACGTCCTCCTCCTGCAGGGCGCGCTCGGCCAGCGCCTCCAGCCGGTCCGCCAGCTCCAGCAGCCGGGCGGGCGGGGCGGCCGGCGTCGTGCGGGCGCACAGGGCGTCGAGGGCGGCGTGCATGGCGGGTCCTTTCCGTCGCGGGGGTCGGGTAGAGGTCGCACCGCCCCAGGGCGTGGCGGGGCGCTCTGAGGCGGTGGGGTTCACGGCTGCGGGGCCAGCTCCGCCAGCACCACGTCCAGGTCCTCGCCCAGGCGGGCGGTCCGGGCGTAGGCGTCCCAGACGGCGTTGACGTCCATGCCGGGGATGGACGCCAGCGCGGTCCGGTAGGCGTCGGCCACCTCCTCGAATGGGCGGGTGCCGTCGATCGCGGTGCCGTTGCGGGACAGCCGCTGGTCGGCGGCGTTGCGCATCATCCGCAGCGCGACCAGGAGCTGACCGGCGATCTCGCGGGCGGTGTAGGTGCGGTCGGTGGTGTGCATGGCGTGTCCTTCCTGCTGGTGGGGGAGGGGTCAGCGGGCGTCGATCTTGCTGTTCCAGAGGGTCTGGGCGACTCCCCGGCGGTTCTCGATGACCTTGACCTGCTCGATGCCGTCGGCGATCTTGCGGGTGCTGGTGATCTGGCGGGCCTGCTCGATGGCCTTCACCCGGTTGCCGGCGGTGTTGCGGAAGCTGCGGGTGTAGCTCTTGCCGTTCACCGTGATCGTCAGGTGCAGGTTCATCGGGGTCCTTCCGGGTCGCGTCGTTCCATATGGCAAACATGTTAGGCCAAACATGTTTGATATGTCAAGGCCGACCGGGGCCAGGGAATCCGGCCCCGGTCGGCAGGGGTGGAGTCAGGCGGTGCGCAGCGCCCGGACCGCGGCCTGCCCGATCACCGCGGCGGCCTTGGAGGGATCGTCCAGCTTCACCAGGTGGGCACCCTCCAGCGGGAACGCCTCGCCCAGCGCGATCCACAGGACCGCGCAACCGGACTTGACCAGCCGGGTGACCTCCTTCTGCGCGGCCCGCTTCTCGTGCTCGCTGTAGCGGCCGTCAGAGACGATCACCAGCAGCCGGGCGGCGCCGGGCTTGTACAGCCCCAGCGCGATGTCCAGGGCCTGCACCGCCGCGCCGAGCTGGTGGCAGCCGTCGACGGCGGCGAACTCCCGCACCTTCGTGGGGGCCTCGCCCGGGAAGGTCACCGCCCGCACCTCGTAGCCGTAGATCACGGTCGCGGCCACCGCGTCGGTGACGTGACTGGCGGCCTTGTTCAGCACGTAGGCGGTCGAGGCGATCGGGTCCTCGAACGGCTTCATCGAGCCGGAGACGTCACAGGCGATCCCGACTCGCAGCGGCGGGTTGGGCACCTGGCGGCGGGTGACCTGGACGAACGGCTCGGCGGTCGGCATCTGACCGGCCGCCCGCTGGGCGGCGGCGGCCAGCGCCCCCCGCATCCGCAGCCGACCCGGCGGGACCGGGGAGGTCGTGACGGTGGTCGCCCGCTCCCGGTGGGCCGCGTTGCGCAGCTGCCTGGCCAGCTGACGGGCCATGGCGTCCTCGGCGGGCAGCGGCCTGCGGGTGCCGACGATCCGGGTCGCGCCGCCGTAGCCGCCGGGGTTGGCCCCGCCGGGCTCGCGGTTGAACACCTTGGCGGCCTGCTCGCGGGCCCGCTCGGCGTCCGCGATGGCCTTGGCGGTCTGCTCGGCCGCCCGGCGCTCCTTGGAGTGCTTGCGGTCCTCGGACTTCTGGACGGCCCGCACAGCCTCACTGACGGCCTTGCCCAGCGGTGACGCCGGGGCCGGACCCTGCTGCCCCTGCTGCTCCTGCTGGCCGGGGTTGCCGGAGGGGTTGCCGTTGCCCTGCTGGCCGTCGCCGGAGCCCTCGCGCGGCTGCTCGGGGTCCTGGCCCAGCAGCTTGCACCAGCGGCGGCCCAGCTCCAGCATCCCGGCGGCGTCCTCATCACCCGTGGCGAGCGCCGCCCTCCAGATGTCCTGCAGGTCGCGCAGCAGGGGGGCGCCGAGGACGAGGGCGATGGCCTGCTCGACGTCCTTGACCTCGCGGTCGGTGAACACCCCGGCGTCGCGGCGTCCCAGCATCAGGGCAGCGAGGTGGGCGGCCTGCCAGGCGTCCATCTGCTGGGAGGGGTCGAAGTCGTCCAGGACGATCTTTCCGGCCGAGGAGCGCAGCCAGCGCTGGTCGACGGGGCGGCGGGTCAGCTGGCGGCCCTCGATGCGGGGCTCCTCCAGCAGGATCGCCGCTTCGACCTGGGCGCCGTCGACGCCCTGGGGCGGGTCCCAGCGGGTGTGTCGGGCGTGCGCGGCCTCGTGGGCGAGCACCCCCCACAGGGCCGGGTAGCGGCTGATGTCGCCGGACCGCAGCGGGTTGCAGGTGTTGACGTCGACGCTGCCCAGGTGGGTGCCGTCGATCTCGATCTGCGCCAGGTTCGGCAGGAAGCAGCCGGGGGCGCCGCGGCCGGCATTAGGGGCGCAGACGACGGCGAGGTCGTCGCGGTCGGCCAGGTCCACGACCATCTCGGCCATCGCGGCCGACAGGCGCAGCCATGCGCCGGTCGGGCGGACCTGCTGGTCGGTGCCGGGGTTGAGGTGGGTGGCGCTCATCGGGATCGGGCTCCTTCCGGGGTCGTCATTCCGTATGGCCAACATGTTAGGCCAAACATGTTTGGCATGTCAAGGCCGACCGGGGCCAGGGAAGCCGGCCCCGGTCGGCGGGGGAGGATCAGACCTGCTTGCCCAGGGTCAGGGGCTCGTGCTTGTCGCCGAAGGTGGTGGCCACCACCTGGGCGACCACGTCCCGGTCCTCCTCGGGGGCGATCCCCACCAGGTTGGACGCGGCGGCCTTGATCCCGAGCACGTCCGCGATCTTCTGGAAGGCCAGCAGCTCCCGCAGCTGCGGCGCCCAGCCGATCTCACCGTTGGCCTGCTTGGTGGCCAGGTTCCGGGCGACCCGCACGGCGGCCCGGTTGATCTTGAGCTTGTCGGCCAGCTCGTAGTCGCTGGTCACCTCGATGTGCGCGGCGAACCGGGAGGCCAGGGCCTCGGTGAGGATCGCGCCGTGCACGCCGGGGTTGTGACCGGCGGCCACGAAGAACCCCGGCGCGGCCTTGATGACCTCGCCCTTGTGGGCCTTGACCACGATCTCGCGGCGGCCGTCCATCGCCGGGTAGACCACGGCGAGGACCTTTGGTGAGATCAGGGTGGCGTCGTCGATGAACAGGCACCGGCCCTCGACCATGGCTCGGATCAGCGGCCCGTACACGAACTCGAACGTGCCATCCGGCTTCTGGGTGTACTCGCCCACGAAGTCGGACACGGTGGTGTCGCCGTCACCGGCGATGGTGATCGCGTCCGGGTAGGCGGCCTCGATCAGGGAGGTCTTGCCGGTGCCGGGAGGGCCGTACAGCAGCACCGCGACCCCGGCCTCGCGCAGCTTGCGCAAGGCGTTGACGTCCGAGGTGCCCGCCAGCTCGCGCGGGTAGTAGGTCGTGCCGTTCGGGCGCTTCACCGGCCCGTTGGCGGGCTGGAACGAGTAGGCGCGGGGGGCGGGAGCCGCCGGAGCCGCCGGGGCGGCCTTGACGGCCTCGGCAGACTTGCCGGTCGGAGCCGCCGAGATGGGGCTGATGGCACCGGAGGCGACCTGGGAGGTCTTGGCGTTGGCGGTGTACTTGGCCGGGCTGCTCTGGGCCTCGTCGACCAGGCCCTGGTCGGCCATGGCCCGCAGCGCCTTGGTCACGTTCGACACCCACTTCCAGCCCAGGCCCGTGGTCACCTGCCCGGGGGTGTACGCCTTGCCGGAGTTGTCGGCCAGGAACTGCGCGATCTTGCGGCGCATCTCGCCGGGGGACATCCGGCTGCCGGTCGCGGGGGCGGTGGCGGTGCTGGCGGTCGGGGCGGTGCTGGTCGGGGCGGTGGTGGTGGGGGTCGGCGTGGTCATCGTGTCCTCCGTCTCGGTTCGTGCCGTTCCGTATGCCAAACATGTTAGGCCAAACATGTTGGGCAATGCAAGCTGGATTGAGACGATTCACCAAAAACGCCCACCACCTGCGGTGATACCGCGTGCCAGACGGTGGCCCTCCGGCGTGAAGGCGGCCGGGCAGGGACGCAGCACCCGCATCACCGCGTCCGTCTCGGCGACCACGGGCAGCCCGTACAGCTCCGCCGCGAAGTGCAGGGCCACGTCCAGCCGCAGCGAGGGGTGCACCGGGAGCGCCGCGTACCCGACGCCCAGCCGACGCGCCCGCCGCCACCGCGCGGCCTCGACCTCGATCGACCACTCCATGCGGAAACGGAGCCGGCCGTCCCCCGCCTGACGTGGACGAGGGGACGGCCGGCTCCGGGGCATGGCATCCGCCTCCTGCACCATGGGCAGCCAGCGGATGCCGTCCGACAGGTAGAACGGCAGCTCGACGGCGCAGCGCCGCGCCTCCATCCCGGCGGCGGCGGCCCAGGACCGCGGGCAGACGTCCCAGGCGGTCACCAGCCGCACGATCACCGCGCGGCGCTCTGCACGGCGTCCTGGCGGGCCGGGACGACGCGGCGCCAGCGCACCTCCCGCAGCTGCTCCCGCCAGGTCGCGTCCGCGACCTTGGCCTTGCGGATCCGGATGGACCGGCGTACCGGGTCGTTGGCGAGGTTCCGCTTGATGGCCCGGCTTCCGTGCCGGTGGGACAGGGCCATGGCGATGCTCCTTCCTGGGAGGGGCCGGGCGGCCTGAGCGGGCCGCCCGGCGGTCGTGGTCAGAAACGTCCGGTGCGGGCGGTGCTGCGGCTGACCGACCAGGTGTAGACGTTCGGGTGGCCGACGTTGTCGAAGTGCTCCATGGCCCACTCGTAGTGACGGCTGTTGCCGCGGTCGCGCATCCAGCCGGAGGAGTCGCCGCAGGTGCGGCACTCCAGCATCACGAACGTGACCGGCGACTCCTCCGGGTCGATCTCCGGCAGGGCGGGCAGGCAGGCGGGCTGCTGGGACATGCAGGGCTCCTTTCGAGGGGAGGGGACGCCGCCCGGCCCGGGGCGGGCCAGGCGGCCGTGACGGAAGGGTTCAGGGGCGGCCCAGGTCGGCCAGGGCGTCCAGGTGGGCGATGGCCTCCTGGGCGGTGTCGCAGACCCGGCAGGAGCCGAACGCGCCGCGGGGCGAGCAGAACGCGCGGTGCTCCACCAGCGCGGCGCCGGCATCGGCGGCGGCCTGGTCGAGCCGGGCGCGCTCGCGGGCGGTGAAGGGTTCCCGGAGCAGGTCGGCGAGTTCGTCGGACAGGAACATCAGCTCTCCTCGCCGGGGTCCGGGGCGGGCTCGAAGGCGTCGGCCAGCCAGGTCGTCGGCCAGCCGCTGCCGCCGTCCAGGACGATCTCGATGACCAGCTCGTCGCCCCGGGGACCGGTGGTGCACGGGACGTCGAGCAGGACCCCGGTCCGTCCGGCGGTCTTGTGGCGGACGCGGGAGCCGAGCGGCATCCGCTCCAGCAGCTCACCGACCAGGTCGACCAGGACGGCGCCGGGGTCGAGGTAGCGGACGATCTGGGAGTGGGTCAGCCGGGCGGTGGCCTCGTCCATCGGGTAGGGCAGCCGCACCCGCGGCTGGCCCGGCTCCAGGCGGCATTCGATGGTCCACGCCTCCAGGCTGGGCTCGGTGGCGGGCTCCAGGTCCGCCTCCCGGTCGGGGCCGCAGGGGTCCATGCACAGCTGCGTGCAGGACTGAGGGCAGGTCTCCATGGCGATCCGTCTCCGTTCCGTTGTGTCGGGTCAGGCGGCCAGCCCGAGGGCGGCGGTGTAGATGTCGGCGGCGATGCGGTGGTGGCACAGGTAGGGGCGGGTCCGCAGACCGGCCCGGCAGTTGCAGGCGTCCGGGTGGGACAGGTACTGGTCGCCCCGGCTGCCCACGGTGCGGCAGACCCGGCCGCGGACCAGCACGATCCCTCCGGCCTCCAGCAGCTCCTCGGCCTTGGCAACCAGCTGCGGCTTGTGGGCGTAGCGGGTGCGGGCGGCCTCGCGGGCCTGGCGGGCCACCTTGGCGCGGCACTTGGGTCCGCGACCGGCGGCGACGCTGCTCGCCGCGCGCAGCGGGCGGCCACAGCTCGCGCAGCGGGTGGTGGTGGCCTGCTTCTGCATCGGGGTCTCTTCCTCGCATCCCGTCTCCGTATGCCACACATGTTAGGCCAAACGTGTTAGGTATGTCAAACGTGTTGGGCGTAAGAGGCGGAACGGCGGAGCAGGCCGCGCGGGCGGGGACGCCCGGTCAGTAGACGTCCTGCCCCAGCACCTCCAGCAGCTCCCAGGTGGCCCGCCACAACTCCAGAGCCCGCGGGTAGGGCATCCACCGCGACCGGCCCTCGACCGTGCCGACGATGCGCCCGTACCGGCCGGTGGCATCGGCCTGCAGCCGCAGGGTGCGGCGGTCGCCGGCGGGTCCGTACTCCAGGGCGGCGTGCACCTCGACCGGCAGCGCCGGGCCATCGGTCACGGCGGACTCCTCTCGGGGCGCCCGGGGCGGCGGGGATGTCAGGCGGCGGGCTGCTCGTCCGCGACGGGGGCGTCGTCGTAGATCGCGCTCAGGACCTCGATGGCCTCCTCGGCGGTCTCGCAGACCGGGCAGCCCTCGGGGTCCTCGCACTCGTTGGTGTGCTCGAAGCGGGCGGAGTCCGCGAAGTAGATCGCCTCGTCGATCATCTTGCGCTCACCGGCGGTGAGTGGCTCGCGGAAGAGGTCGGAGATGTTCGCGGCGAGTTCGGCGAGGTCCATCGGGGTCTCCCTGGTGCTATCCCATTCCCTGTGCCATACATGTTAGGCCAAACATGTATTGCGTGTCAAGGTGGTGGGAAGCCCCCGACCCCGGCCGAGCCGGATCACCCCCTGGCGGTTCCGCGGTTCCGCGGCTCCGCGCGCTGGATCGCGTCCCGGATGCGGCCGTGGTCGAGGGAGGCGGCGTACAGCTCCCGCACCAGCTCGATCAGCCGCCGGTGGTGGGAGCCCAGCGCCTGCCCCGGCACCCGGGGGCCGGCGTCGCCGTCCCGGCACTCCTGCACGATCGCCCGGGACACCTCCCCGAGACGGCGCGCGGACGCCCGGTAGGCCTCCACCAGCAGGGGCGCGGCACCGGCCACCGCGGCGTCGTCGAGGGCGGTGGGGTCCTCGTTCAGCAGGGTCTCGCCGGTCGCCGAGACCGAGTCCCGCCGTACGCGCGCCAGCTCCCGCGAGGCGTTGTAGGAGTCGAGCAGGACCAGGCGGCCGTCGCGGTCGGTGCACATGACGATGTACTCCCAGCCCCGCTCGTCCTCCCGCGACCCGTGGTAGACGACCACGTCACCGGGCCGCAGCGTCTGCCCGCGGTCGAGCAGCCGCGCGGCGACCAGGACGCCCTGCGGGGTGAGGGCGGCGTACTTGCGGCCGTCCGGGCCGGTGTCCTCGTACGCCAGGCCCCGGCGGATGAGGGCGGCGACGGTGGGCGGCCCGAACCCCAGGACGGCCAGACCGTTACGCCGGTAGACCAGGGCGTCGGTGAGCAGGGTCCGCATCGGGGCGGTCAGGCGGACGGCTGAGGACATGGCGGTGCCTCCTGAGTGCTGTGGGGGATGGGGGATGGGGATGCGGGTGAGGTCTGGGCGGGCGGCATGTCGGCCAGGACGCGGGCGGCGGTCAGCGATTCGCGGAGCCGCTGCAGCCGGGCCAGCTCCTCGGCGACCAGTTCCTCCTGCCGCTTGATGTCCCGCTGGATGTTGGTGCTCAGCCGCCCGGCGTGGCGGCGGCAGGCCGCCAGCCGCAGCGCGAGGTTGTCCGGCCGGGTCGCCCAGTGGAAGACGAGCGCGTGGACGACCAGCGCGGTCCGCTCGTTCGTCGGCTGCGGCGCCGGCGTGTCGTGCCACTTGCCGATCGCCTTGCGGCAGTTGACGTCCCGCCAGCCCAGCCGCCGCTGCCGCATGACGTCGAGGTCGACGTAGGCGGCGCCGACCAGCGATATCCCGTTGACGACCGGGCGGTCCGGGCGTTCCCAGCCGTGGAAGTAGTGGCGGCCGGGGACGTGCGCGCCGTAGTCGATCCGGACACGGGGGCTGTCGGGGTCCAGCGGCCTGCCGGTGTCCCACTCCTCGGCCAGGGCGACCGCGAACGCACCGGTCACGCGGGGGGCGGTCACCGTGTAGGTGGTGACGCCCTCCTCCCAGTCGTCGGTGTAGGCGGCGCGCAGCCTCCCCAGGCCGGGGATGTCCAGGTTGATGCGCTGCATGGCATCTGGCTCCTGATCGTCGGTTCGGGCGGACCCGGCCGGGGAGAGAACGGCCCTGGGCGGGTGGCGTTCTCTCCCCGGCCGGGGTTACAGGACCGTCAGGGTCGGCACCGCCTCCTCGGCGGGCCGCCGGTTGCGCTGCCCGGCGGGGCGGGGAGCGTCACCGCTGGCCTTCCGCTCCCGCTCCTGCTCTCGCGTGGAGGTCTGCTCCGCCAGCATCGGGGCCAGGACGTTCACCAGGTGCGCGACGGCGGTCTGGTCGTCGTCGGAGTGGATCGTGACGGTCCCGGCGTCGTGGTCCACCTGGACGGCCTGCTCGTGGGGCTCGTCGGCCGGGAGCAGGCAGACCGTCAGGCCCAGCCGCTCGGCGTCCTCCAGCAGGGACTCCATCAGCGTCTCGAACGCGGTGGTCTCCTCGACCTCGGTCTCCTCGGCCGCCGCCGTCTCCTGGGTCTCCTCGTCGGGGTCCGCGGGGGGCTGGGCGTCCTGGATCGGGTCCGTCTGGCTGATGTCGAACCGCCGCACGGCGCGGAACTTGACCCGGCGGGTCTTCTCCTCGCCGTCCTCGTTTTCCTCGCCGTCCTCGTTCCGGCGGCGGGAGCCGGTGATCGGCCGGTTGATGTACAGGGCCTTCTCCCCACTGCGGACCTGCCGTCCGAGGTCCTGCCATTCCTCGTAAGAGGCGACGGCGGTCAGGGTCATGCCGCGCTTGGCGGCCTGGCTCATCAGCAGGGCGATGTTCCGCAGGCTGTAGCGGAACAGGCTGGGCGTGGCGGTCGGCAGCAGGGCGGCGACCTGCTGGCCCAGGGTCGGGTCGTTCAGGGTGTCCTGGGCCATCTGCTGCAGCTCGGCGTCGCGCTGTTGCGCGGCGGCGACGCGGGCGGGGCTCGCCTTGCGGCTTTTGCCCTTGGCGGACTTGCTCCTAGTGGGCATGGACCGTCCTTTCACGTGTGGGGCGCGGGGGCCGGCTTCGTTTTCGGTCGGGCGTCGGGCGAGGGGCCGCCGGGGCCTTCCGGTTCAACAGCCGATCACCACGATCCGTTGACGCAAAACACGTTAGGCCAAACATGTTAGCATTGTCAAACGTGTTTGGCCTTATACACTTGGCTGCCGTCGCACGGCACGAGACACGAGAGGAGCGGACATGCCCAGGAAGGTCGTTAACAGAGACGCGCAGTATCAGGAGCTGATGAAGCAGGCCGCCGAGGCCCAGCAGGACTACGAGGAGGCCCTGCGCAAGCTCCGGGAGGAACGTGACGCCAAGTGGCGCGCGCTGGCCGAGCAGGGAGTCCTGCAGGGGGACATCGCCAAGGCCGCCGACGTGTCGAGGGAGACCGTCCGCCTGGCCCTCAACCCGGAGGCCCGCCGGGAGCAGTTGGAGCGCCGGCTCAAGACGCCCAGGTCATGAGCCGGCCGCGTCGGCGCGTCAGCGCCGGGTGAGGCAAGGGGGCCGTTCCGGCATCAACTGGAAATTGGGCCGAGGGCGGCATGAACGGCACGTAGCGCCGTGCTTCGGGCTTCCCATGGCGCCACACTCGCCTCACCCGGTAACCCGTAGGCGGCAGGGGGCGCGTCTCATCGGCGCCCGCAACCCGAGTCCGAAACCCCTACGGGAGCCGATACATGCATCCACAGCCTCCGCAGCCCGGCCAGCCCTCACAGCCCCCGGCCGGGCCGCCTGGCTACCCGACCCCCGGCGGCCCGGCCGCGCAGCCGGGCACCATCACCGTGCGCCGCAGCGTCGCCGTCATCGTCTCGACGCTCGTCCTGGGGGCGGTCGCGTTCGTGTCCTGCGGTGTGGGCGCCGCGGTGATGGCCACCGACCCCCAGGCCGGCGCCCAGCCGGGCCAGTCGGCCAAGCCGCGGCCGCGGGTCACCGTCACCAAGACCATCACCGTGACCGCCAAACCGGCCGCGCCCTCCACCCCCTCCACCCCCAAGCCCAGCGAGCCCGCGACGGTCGCGGTCCCGAACGTCGTCGGCAAGAACGGCGCCATCGCCCGCGACACCCTCGAGCGGGCAGGGTTCAGCAACATCGAGTACGCCTCCGCCGACCCTGACGACACCGTTGTCCTGCTGCCGGTGAACTGGAGGGTGACCAAGCAGGAACCCGCCGCCAGCAAGAAGGTCGACCCGAAAGACCTGGTCGTGCTGACCCTGGTGAAGATCAGCTGATGCTGTATCTCGCCGTCGCTGCCGGCGTCCGCTGGAGCCCTGACCGGCCAGAGAACACGCAACGGCCCGCCCCCACACCGGGGGCGGGCCGTTGACGTTGGTGGCGGGTCAGGCCGAGATCACCTGCAGCTGGGTCTGAGCCGGCTCCTGCCCGGTCGCCTCCCGCAGTTCGCGGGCGAGGTAGTTCAGCCGCTGGGTGCTGGTGGAGACTCCGTTCTTGCGGAGGTCGCGCCAGGTGATCCGGTCGCCCCTGTCGTTCAGGGTGACGGCGACCTGGACGGCCTTCTCGATCACGCCCCGGGGGATGTCGGAGCGGGCTGCGGCCAGCCGCTCGACCGTGGCCGCGACGTCCAGCTGCCCGCCCACCAGCGGGGACGAGGTCTGGTGGGAGGTGGCGTCGTTTGCGGCGGTGGCTGGCCCGTGGTCCCGCCGGTCCCGCCGGTCCTGGTCCTGGTCCCCGTGATCCTGGCGGTCCCGCCGGTTCTGGTCCTGCTGGTTCTGGGGGGTGGTTCCGCTGGTCCCGCCGGTCGGGACCGGGGCCGGTGCGGACACGGGGGCGGGGGCCTTCGCGGGTGCTGCGGGCCGCTCCACGGCGGCCGGGGGGACCGGCGGCGGGACCGGCACCTGCACCGTGACCGAGGTCGGGACCTGCACCGGGCCCCGGGCAGGGACCTGAGCCGGGGCCGGGAGGTACCGGGCGATCTCCTCTGGGGGCAGGTCCACGCCCAGGCCGGCCAGGTGCGCCTGCACCCGGGCGACCTCGCCGGGATCCACCGGCGGCACCGGCTCCGCAGCAGGCGCGGCGGCGGGGGCGGTGGTGAACACGTCGTCGGCGACCGCCAGGGCATGCAGCCGCTCCTCATCGACGGCGGTGACCTTCTGGGCCTGGTCGTGCATGGCCTCCGCGGACTGGTCGGCCACGATGTGCGCGAACACGCTCCACAGGGCGGCGCCGACGCTGCAGGCCATGCCGAGCACCCCGGCCGCCGCGACGTTGGCGGCGATGGAGGTGCCCAGCGGCGCGAACGTGAAGGTCCACAGCGCCCAGTTCTGCCAGCCGGTCACCCGGCGGCTGCTGTACCGGGCCAGGTGTGACCGGTACAGGATCACCGCGGTGGTCAGCCCGATCAGGCCGAGTTCGGCGACCCACCCGGCCAGCGGGTGCATGCCCAGGCGGTCGGCCAGCGCGGCCACTCCGGTGGCCGACCCGGCGCCCAGCAGCAGCGCCGCGGTGACGGTGAACGCCAGGAATGAGCGGCGGCCGCGGTGCAGCGCGAGCAGGGACCGGTAGGGGGCGTGCGTCTCCTTGGCCTTGCGCAGCACCCGGAGAGTCTGCTCGGCGTCGGCGGCCTGGCGGACGGCGACGCGGACGCGGCGTTTGGCCTGCTGGTGCTGGGCGCGGAGCCGGAGGCGGTGCTGGCGGGTGCGGAGCCGGTCCACCATGCCCCGCAGCCGCGGGTGCAGGCGGGGGTCCTCCAGTCGGGACTGGCCGGTGACGGCGGCCAGCTGCGCGGCCTGGGCGGCGTCTCGCCGCACCTGCTCCACAACCCCACCACGGCGGCGGTGGGGGAGGGGGAGGCGGCGGAGATCGGGGGGTCTCAGCTGCATCGTCGGGGGTCCTTTCGATCGACCCGCTTCACCCTGCACACCCGGCCCGTGCGGGGCGTTCGGGGGTGGTGTCGGCGGGGTGGTTGCGGGGCTGGTATCGGGGGAGTGGAGGGAGACGGCGCACACCCTGCCTGTGCGGGGTGTGCACGCTGGTCAGGGCAGGTTTTCGGGGGTGTGCGGGCGGGTGCGCGGTCGGGTGTGCGGGCGGGTGTGCGCACACCCGCCCGCACACCCGGTGCACACCCGTTCCTGCGGGGTGGGTGTGCGGGAGTGTGCGGTCCCGCCGGGGTGTCGCCGGGTGGGTCATGGGGTGCCGTCCTGGTCGTCGGGGAGGGGCTTGGTGGAGGTCCAGGCCGCGACCTCCGGGGGGACCTGCAGGGCGCCGGCGCGGATCGCTTCGACGGCGTTGCGGATGTCGGCCAGGGCGTAGCCGCGGACCCGCCCCTGGCGGCCTGGGTAGCGGAACGGATTCTTGAGGGCGTACACGCCGATCTGGGGGAGGAGGCGGCCCATGTCGCTCTTGGCGGCGCCGATGAACGCCGCCAGGTCCTCGGTGGGCATCTCTTCGTGGCCGGTCGCCTTGAAGGCGGCTTGGAGCCGCACCAGCAGTTCCGGCTCCAGGCCGAAGCCCGCTCCCGCGATGACGTCCTCGAAGCGGTCCTCCGGCCGCCCTTCCCCGCCGGTCCCGCCGGTCCCGCCGGTCCCGGTCCCGCCGGGTCCGCTGGTCTCGTCGGGACCGGGCTGCCTGCCGACCTTGCGGATCCGGTCCCGGGCGTTGCGGAGGTTGTCCAGGGCCTCCTGGACGGAGGGCCGCCGACCCCGCCCGGTCCCGCCGGTCCCCGCCCCCGCCCCGGTCCCGGTCCCGGTCCTGGTCCCGCCGGTCTCGGTCCTGGTCCTGCCGGTCCTGGTCCCGCTGGTTGCGGCGGGGGCGTGGCCCCTGCGGTTCCACAGTTCCAGCCACCGGCGGACCAGCGCCTCGGGCATCAGCTCCAGCGATTCGGGCTCCAGACCGGCCGGACGCCACCCAGCGGTGCGGATGGCGCACTCGCGGGCCGATTGGGGGGTGGTCCGGTAGAACTTCATCAGGAACAGCGCCTGCCCGGTGATGCGGACGTTCCCGAACCCGGGCGGCAGGGCGGTGATGGCCGGGCGCTGCTTGTCGCGGACCACGTTGTCGGCCTCGCCGGCGTCGTTGACGCCGAGGATGAACCGGGCGGTGCCCTGCGCCAGGATCGGGCGGGGCAGGTGCTTGTCACCCGTTCCACGCAGCGCGGTGTAGACGATGCGGATGCTGCCGCCGCGGCTGCGGTTGCTGACGTCGATCAGACCCTGCTGGATCCGGTTGGGCAGGGAATGGCTCTCGTCGACGAGGACCACGATTTGCGGCACCCGGTTGCTGACGGGGACCTTGTCGTCATCGACGGCGACCATCGCCTCGTACTGGGAGCGCATCCGGGCGCTGATGAGCGCTTGGAGGAACTCCACGACGAACGTGATCTCCTCCTCGTCGCTGGCGACCAGGAGGGGGCGGCGGTCGATCAGGCCCTCAACCCACGGGTCCAGGTACGGGCGGGCGACACCGCCGCCGTTGGGGTCGATGACGATCGCCAGCGCGTCCTCGCACTCCAAGAGACGGTTGATGATCGTCCGCACCAGGTTGGTCTTACCGGAGCCGCCCGAGCCGACGATCACCCAGTTGTGCCAGCGCAGCGACACGGCCCCCTCGGAGATGTCGCGGCGCTTGCCGAGCCGGAGGGGATCGTTGATGGTGGACGGCCCCGCCTGGGTGATCGGGATGACCGGGCCGAGAGCGTTGTAGGTGGCGACCTCCAGCAGGACCCGCCAGGGGTCGGCGCCCTGCAGAACCTGCACCTCACAGCCCCAGGGCAGCCGGGATGCGTTGGTGAGGCGGGCGGCGTACTTGGCGATGTCCTCGTGGCCGGTCCCGTTGTCGGGCAGCTCGATCTCGACGGTGTAGCCGACCTCGCGGCCGGCGTCGTTGAACTGCCGCTCGATCCCCAGCACCCGGACCCGGATCCGGCAGACGGACCAGATGCGGTCCTCCCACTCGGTGGCCAGCTTCCGCAGCTCCATGCTGCGCAGGTGCCGCAGGTGCTCCTGCCGCTTGTGCTGCCGGTGGGCGTGGATGGGGGCGGCGGCGGCCCCGGCGACCGCCGCCCCGACCGCCAGAGTGAACGTGGTGTTCCAGCCGAGGCCGTTGACCTGGGTGTACAGCAGCCATCCGGACCCGGCCGCCCAGGTGCCGCACTGGTAGGCCATCGTCCGGGCGGGCAGGCCGGTCAGGCGGCCCCGCCACCACAGCAGGCCCAGCCCGGCCGCCGCCCCGGCGGCGGTCCAGCCGAACGGCAGGTCCAGCGGCGTCCAGTGGGAGACGGCGGCGGTGGTGAACAGTCCGGCGGCGGCCTGGACGGGGAGCATGACGGGGCCGTGGCGGGGGCTCCAGCTGATACGCGGGCTCATCACTGCCCCCGGTCCCACATGACCTCGTCGGGGTCGTCGCTGGTGATGTGCTCGACCAGCTCGGGGTGGAGCCGGTCGAACTCGCCGACCAGGCCGTCCGCCTCCTCGGCCATCGCGTCCTGCAGCTGCCCGAGTGCCTCGAGGAAGTCCCCGAAGGACTTGTCGATGGGGGTCTCGTCGGTGATCCGGCCGCCGAGGGAACGCCATGCCTGGGCGATCTCCGCCATCGCCTTGGGCAGCTCGATGAGGTCACCGCGGAACTGCGCCATCGCGCCGGCCTCCCGCTCCAGCTGGTAGCTGCGGATGGCGGCGGCGGCCTCGTACAGCGCGGTGATCATGGGGGACTGCTGGTACTCCACGTCTGCCTTTCCAGTGGTGGTGCTCGAACCGGCGCCGTCGCCGGCGGCGGTGCCGGGGGTTGGTCGAATGACGAAGTCGCGGACCGTCCGGTAGTCGCGGGCGGCCTGGCGGCGCGCGGCGCGGGCCTCCGCCGGGAGGCTGGCCAGCAGCTGCCACCACCACGCCCAGACGATCCCGGCGACGGTGGCCGTGCCCGCCAGGAGCAGGCGGCTGGCCAGCCGCCCCGCCGGGGTGGCGGTGGCGGCGTGGCGGGCGGCGCGTGCCGCCGCGCGGGGCCCCTGGCCCTTGCGGGCGGCGCGGTGCGCGGCAGCGGCGGCGCGGGCGCTGCGCTCGGCGGCCCGCCCGACCCGTGCGGCGGCGCGTCCGGCCGCGCGGCGGGCGGCAACCCTGCGCGCCCCGCCCGCACCGCCGCCGAGACGACCTCCCGCACCGGTAGTGCGGCGGCCTGCCCGGCCGGTGCCGGCACGGCCACCGCCGGTGGTGCGGCCGAACGACGGGGGAACCCCCGCAGCCCGGCTGCGGGCGCGGGCCTTGCGACCGGCACCGCTGCGGCTGCTGGTCCGGCCGCCGCCGAGGATGCCGCCGAGACGACCCCCGCCGCCGCGGCTGCTGCCGCCGCGCCCACCCGCCCGGCCGCCACCACCGCGGCGGCTGCCGGAGCCGCTGGTGCGGCCGGTGCGGCTAGTGCGGCTGGTGCGGGAGCTGCCGGACGAGCGGGAGGACCGGGGCGTCGACGGCCGCCGAGCCCCGGCACCGCCGCCGTACCGGCGTCGGCTGCCGCTCCGGCGGTTCTGCAGACGGCGGGAGACCGCCCAGCCGGTGGCGCCCGCGGCGCCGACCGCCGCGGCGGCCAGCCCAGAGGTGCCAGCGACGTGCCACAGGTAGGCGCCACCGGACAGCAGGCCGCAGCCGCCGAGCAGCAGCAGCGGCACCGCCGGGATCACCAGCTCCCGCCCACCGCCACCGCCGTCGTCGCCGTCGCCGTCGTCCTGGGCGGGCTGGGTGGGGGGAGGTCGCCTGGGGTCCTGGTCCGGCGTGACCTCGCCCTCCTCCTCGGCCAAGTCCTCGACCAGCTCCACCTCCTGGTCGCCGGTGGTGGGCTGGGGAGTCTTCTCGGACATGGGCTGGTCTCCGTTCGTCTCGCAACGACCAACCCCCACCACAGGGGTGGGGGCCGGCCACGGGGGTCAGTTCTCGCCGTCCCGGCGTCGAGATCGCCAGCGGTGCCGGACGCTGGAGGCCGCGGCGACCGCGCCGGCGACGACGATGACCGCGATCAGCGCCACCATCACGCCCAGCACGATCTGCTCCACCACGGGCGGGGCCAGGCTCACCGCCACCACGGCCAGCACCGCCCCGGCCCACACCGCCAGGCCGCGCAGCATGGACGCCAGCCGGGGGTCCGGACGGCTGCCTGCCTGTGTCCGCTGCTGGCGCAGCATCCGGTCATAGGCGGCGCGGGCCGAGCGGAGCTCACCGCCGTCCGGCAGCTCATCCGCGGGACCGTAGTAGCCGGGACTGGCGTTCTTGCCGGGGCCGTCACACACCGCACATCACCTCCGGCGCCGCCAGCCGCACCGCCTTACGGATCAGCGCGGACAGGTCCAGCGGATGACCGCACCCGTCCGCCAGCAGGTCGGCCACCTGCAGCGCCTGCTGGGGGGACAGGTCCTCGACCATCCGCGGCAGCTCGGGGGTGGCCAGGGTCAGGGTCAGGGTGACCTCACCGGTCTCCCAGCCCAGCCGAGGCTGCCCGGGAAGCAGCTGGGCGTCGATCCGCAGGCCGTCCACGACGGCCAGCGGGGTCCCGCCCGGGGCGCGGACACCGGCCAGCTCCCCGACATGGGAGCGGGTGGTCTCCGGAACGTCACGCGCGTGGCGGCTGCGGCACCAGCCCGGACACGCCGGCACCGCAACCGGCGGCCCGCCGGGCGGCGCCGGTGCGGCGAGAACCGTAGGATTCGCCATGAGATCGGGTCTCCTTCGTGAGGGGCAGATCTGATCACCGGCCCCGGGCGGCGGAGTGGAGCCACCGCCCGGGGCCTCCTGCTATCGGCGGCTGGTCCGGGACCGGTAGCCGGTCCGCGGCCGGACACCCGCGGCGGCCGTCCACTCCTGGCGCTCGGGAGAGGACGCCTCCTGTGAGGCGGGGGCCAGCGCCGCGGCGGCGGCGTTGGCCAGTCCCGCGTGCACCAGGCCGATCGCGGCGAGCGTGTTGGCGCGCTGGAGGTCCCCGCGCCGGAAGTAACCCATGGCCAGCTCCGCCAGGACCTGCCCGGTCTGGTAATGCTCCGGGCCGGTCCGCGGCCTCTCAGCCACCCGCGCGGCCAGCTCCTCGGCTGCCTGGTCGGACTCGTTGTTGTGGCTGGTCACTGCTGCCCGTCCTTGTCGGCGGGCTGGCAGACCTGCGTGTGCAGCCGGTGGGCCCGGTCGACGTTCCGCAGCCGCCGCGCGACCTCCGTCAGGTCCTCCTGCATGTCCGCTGCGTTGGTCCCGCTCAGCTCCAGGTCGTCCAGCTCGTCACCGGCCAGCCTCTCCAGCGACCCCTGGATGCGCGCGACCAGCTGCAGGGCCTGCTGCAGGTCCTCGTCCAGACGCTTGTGCTCGGCGGCGAGGTTCAGGTCGTAACGCCTGTGCCCGTCGCAGCCGTCGCACAGCTCCCCCTCCGGCAGTGCCGGGTCCAGCGGCGTCCCGCAGCGGCCGGCGTTCCCCCCGTAGCCGGGGCACGTCCGCCGTGCCTGCGGGACGACCTCGGTCTCGGTCGCGGTCATGAACCGTTCTCCTTCCTCGTGGTGGTCACGGCCGGGGCGGCGGACCGGCAGCCGGTCAGGTGCTCGTCGTGGACCCGCCGCGCGTTCTGCAGGTGCCGCACGGCCGCCCCCAGCTCCTGCCGCAGGTCCAGCCCGTCCTCGGGGCCCTTGACGTTGTGGGACCGGCGGTCCAGCCGCTCCGCGGTTCCCTGCGCGTCCACGACACCGTGCAGGGCCTGCTCGATCTCCCAGGTGAGGTTCTTGTGCTCGTCGGTGATCGTCCGGTCCTCCAGCAGGTGACCGTGGCAGGTGTCGCACAAAGCGACCTCCGGCGCGAGCACGGCATCGCACTTACCGGCGGTCGGCCCGTAACCGGGGCACGTCTCATCGCCGTACCGCAGGAACTCCTCACGGGTCCGCTGCGTGTTCTCCAGCCGCGCGATGACCTTCCCCAGCTCCTGCCGCAGCTCCTCCGCCATGCCGCCCCGGGCCAGCCCGGTGTCCTCCATCCGCGCCACCAGCTCCAGGCCCTCACGGACCTGCCGAAGCGCCTCGGTGAGGTTGTCGCCCAGCAGGCCCAGCAGCCCGTTGCGCTCCTGCACCACCAGCTCGGTGCAGGCCCCGCAGCGCGCGGAGCCCTCCCCGATCGGCTCGCCGCAGGGAGAGCCGTGGCCGGGACAGGTCCTCGCGGATCCGGTGACGGTCTCCGTCTCGGTTGTGGTCATGGACCGTCCTTCCAGTGATCACGGGCCACGCCAGGTACGTCGCGAACGCAGCCCACGCCAGCAGCCCGACCAGCGACAGTGCCGGCACGGTCACGTCGGCCTGCGCCAGCACGTAGACCAGCGCGGTCGCCGCGATCACCACGGCGGTGCGGGTCCTGGTCGTCATCGCGTCTTCCCTGGTCCCCTGCTTGCGGTTTCTGTCCACCCAGAATAAGTTTACGGGGAGTCGAAATCAAACGTGTAGGGACAGCGATGAGAGAACCGCCGTACAGATGCGAAGATGGGCGCATGCCACGCCCGCGCACCGGAGAGACGCCTAAGCGGAACCTGCGCATCGGGGACCCGATTTGGAACCCGGCGCTGGAGCGGGCGCAGGCAGAGGGCAGGACACTCACGCAGGTCATCCGCGACTACCTGGTCACCTACGGGGCGCAGTCGAGACCGGACGCCTTGTCCGTGGACCCCTGGGATGTGGTGAACCTGGTCGTCCGGGAGTTGACCGGCAGCCGGGTCGGCCCGGACACGGACCTGCCCCGGGCCGCCGAAGCGGCGGCCGAACTCCTGCGTGCCCTGGGCATCACGCCCACTCAACCGGCGAGCCCCAGCGCCGACGACGAATGATCCGCGCGCATCTGACCTGCGCGCGCCCTAGCCGCTGAGGACGCGGCCCTTCCCCTACCTGCCGTAGGTGGCGGCCCATGCTGGCCGTCGCCTGACCTGGCATGTCCAGAACGAGGGAGTCCTGGATGTCCACGGCATCAGCCGACCTGGGGCCGCACACGGTGTGCGCGACCCATACCGATCACAAACTGGCCTGCGAGGAGTACGACGCGCTACGCGCACGGGCCGGCGACCGCTGCGAGATCTGCGGCGAGACTTCGGCCCTGACGCTCCACATCGACCACGACCGGCGGATCGACGCCATCCACGCGGTGCGCGGCCTGCTGTGCGCCGCGTGCAACGTGTTCATGGGACGTGTCGACCAGGGGGCCAGGGACTGGCCTGCGGCCGAGGAGTACGAGCGGAACGCCTGGTACCTGGGCCGGACCTACGTCATGCCGCAGCACGGCGTGCACCCGCGCTGGAGGGCGGAGGCTCTGGAGACCGCCCGGTGCCTGGGCATCGGCCTCCGCACCGGGCGGCACGCGGTGACGCTGCCGGATGACCGGCGGCGGTGGGTGGACGCCTTCCGCCAGGTGTGCGCGGCCCGGCAGCCCTCCCGGGTGGAGACGCTGCGGTTCTGGCACTACCTGCGGCATCAGTTCTGGCTCCGGCCGCTACCGGAACCGCTGGCGGGCTCGATGGACCGGGTCCTGACGCGGGTGTTGCAGCGCCGGGAGGCCGTCCTTGCCCTGGCCTCGACGCTGGAGTGCCCGTACTGCGGGGTGATGTCCGGGCCGTGCGTGGCGGGTCGATCGCGGAAGCCGAGCGCCCATCTCCACGAGGGGCGCCGTCTGCGCGCCCAGCGCCAGTACGACGACGCGCCCCTGTAAACGCCGCGGGGCGGTGACCCTTGCCCGGTCACCGCCCCGTCGCAGGCGCTACGTCAGCCAAACGGTACGCCTGCGCATCCGTCTGGAACCAACAGACTTCTGGAGTATCGCATGAACTCCTCGCCCTCGTGGGTGAGTGTCGCAGGTGTGGCATGGGTCATTGATGACGCGCCCGTGCCCGCCGATCTGTTCCCCGTCCTGCTGGTGATCGCCCGGCGTGCCGATGAGCACGGCCGGGGCTCTTACCAGTCCGTCTCGACGGTCGCGGAGAAGACCGGCAAGTCGCCCGATCAGGTGGCGCGGGACATCCGGCGTCTGCTGGACCTGGGCCTGATCGTGCCGGGGGACCAGAGCTTGCCGGAGCGGCACGGGGTGCCGGCGGGGCGGCGGCCGGTGGTGTACGACCTGGTCCTGGAGGTGTGCGGGCCGAAGCCGCGGAAGACGTCGAGGAACCCGTCCGGCCGCCGCAGGCGGCAGGTGCCGGAGCCGCCGCCGCAGGACCTCCGGCCCGAGCCGGAGCAGGGTGCGGGCGTGGGGGAGGAGCCGTCCGGGGTTACCCCTGGCATGGATGCCGCCCCACCCGCCGCGGGTGACCCCTCGCATGGATGCGCCCCCAGCCCTGGCATGGATGCGGGGGGCACCCCCTGCATGGATGCGCCCCCACCCCTCTGCATGGATGCGCCCCGAACAAGACAGGAAAACCCTGGGAGAAATCCATCCAATCCAGCGCGGGCGCGCGAGGTCGCGCTGCTGCGGGAGCGCACTGACGTCCGGCCGGATGAGACCGGGGGGTTCCTGGACTGGGTGACGGGCCGGTACCGGCCCCGGTCGCTGAACGCCTACCTGGTCGCGTTGGCCGGGCGGGGGCATCTGCAGGAACGGCTGGATGAGTGGCGCATTGTCGGCAAACCCACCTCCCACGGTCTGGCGGACCGCACGGTCGCGGAGGCCATCGCGGAATCGACACCGGCCCCTCCGTTCGTCGAGGGCGCGGGTCCGGTGGACCGGGCGGCGCTGCTGGCGCAGGTCCGGGCGATCAAGGCGCGGAAGCGGGGCGAGCGGGCTCGGCCGACTGCGGGGAGGGCGGCGTGAGCGCTCGTCTTGTCGCGCTGCCCGGCGGGAGCGTCCAGGCCCGGCCCGCGAGCCGCCGCGGCGGGTGGGCCGCCGCCTGCGGGTGCGGGACGCCGCTGGGGACGCTGCTGACCGGTGAGGGGCTGCCGCGCTGCCCGATCTGCCGTCATCACCTGGTCCGCTGCGCCGAGGGGCCGGCGTCCTGCTCGCGGTGCCGGACGGTCCGGCAGGCGTGCGGCCTGGACGTCCCGCCCGTGGAGCAGACCGGCCCGGACGGTCCCCCAGACGGTCCCCTGGAGGGGTCGCCGGTCGGCGGGCGGGCGGGGGAGCGGCAGGTGGTGGTGGTGGAGCTGCGGGACCGGCTGCCGGGCTGCCCGCACGGCCGTCCGGGTGGAGCTCACCCGGACGGGGACGGGCGGCCGTCCTGTCCGATCTGCCGGGCGCATCTGGTGGCGTGCCGCCGCGGCGGCGGGTGCGGGACGTGCCGGGCGATCTCGGAGCACTGCCCGGCGGAGGGGGAGGGGCGGAGCGACCCCACTTGGCTGCCAATCATGTTTGGCCTAACATGTTTGGAACAGTGGGTTTCGAGCCCCACCCCATCACCACAACCACCCGGACCAGGAAGGACGCTGCCGTGAAGCCGCAGACCCAGGCCCTGCGCGACGCGCTCGCCGCCCTCGGCGTCACCGGCGCCACCGTCCGCACCCCCGGCGGCGTCACCAGCGCCGCCACCCTCGACCCCCGCGAAGTCGAGATCATCGAGGCGAGCGCCGACCGGCTCACCGGCGGCGACCGCTACGGCGTGATCATCACCCGCCGCCCGGACGGCACCCCCTTCCAGGCCCTCGTGACCACCAACCCCCGCTACGCGGGCCGCGTGCACCGCAAGACCCTCGACGTCCCCACTCGAAAGGAGCCCGTACGTGGCTGACACCACTCCCGGCCGTCCCCTCGAAGCCGAGCCGCCCAAGCCCGCTCGGCTCTCCTCCAAGTACCGCGCACGGCGACCCGATCCTGCGGTCCGGCACGCCCGACCTCTTCACCAGCCCCCGCAAGGTCTCCGCCGTCTGGCAGATCGACGGCGCCGTCTGCGGATTCGCGGTCGAGGAGCACTTCGACAGGATCGAGGTCCGGGCCTGGGCGGACACCGGACCCGCCCGCCAGACCAGCGTGTGGTGCCGCTCCTGGGAGGACGCCGAGCAGACGCTGCGGACGATCCTGCCGGCCGCCTTCCGTGTCAACCGCGGCCCCTGCCCCTGCGGCACCGCCACGCCCCCGGAGCCGACCCCCCTCCCACGCCGCGGGGACCGCCCGGCCGCCGCCGAGATCGACGCCGCACTGGTCCCGCTGGTCTCCTCCCCGCAGTGGCGCCGCAAGCTCGTGCGCGCGCTGGAGCCGCTGGCCACCGAGCTGGATCAGCTAAGGACCCGCCCCTGGGTGGTGCACGGACCCGAGCTGACCGAGGACCTGGTCGCCCTGCTCGGCAAGGGCCAGGCCCCCCAGGACGCGGCGGCATCGATCATCACCCTGCTGACCATGCGGGGCGTGGTCGCATCCGACTGGCACGCCGCGGCCCAGCGCACCAGGACCGAGGTCGACCGGCTGCAGGTCGACCTGGCCGACGCCCGGCGGGAGCTGACCCGGGAGCAGAACGCTCACCGGCGGACCACCGCGCAGCTCGCCCACGAGCGGGCCGAGCGGGACCGGATCAGCGCCCGGATGCCCACCGACCAGTTCGAGGCCCGCCAGTCCGACGACCCCGCCAAGCGTGACCTGGAGCTGACCTGCATCCGCTGCCGCAGGGTCGTGTGCGACATCGAGCACGGAGACAGCCTCCTCGTCCTCGCCGACACCGCCGCCACGCACACCTGCCCGGACGACCCGGAGGAAGGAGAGAAAGACTGATGCAGCCCTCCGCCTCCCCGCTGTGCGGCATCACCGAAGAAGAAGCGGAGTGGATCCGCACGCACGTGTGGACCGGCGCGATGCGCAAGACGTTCCGGGACGTCCCCGGCCACTACACGGCCTGCGCCTGCCAGTACGGGGCGACGCAGGCGTGCCGGGGCGGCCAGCACGACCGCTGCCACCGCGTCACCTCGCAGATCGCCTGGGCGACCGTCATCTGCGGCCGGGACGGCGTTCACCCGCTGCTCTTCGCCGAGGACTACAAGCACCCCTGCCGGGCCAGCGCGACCGGCCCCCACCCCACAGCCCTGCCGCTGGTGTGGCTGGCGGACCGCACCTGCCGGTGGGTCTGCGACTGCACCTGCCACACCGAGCCCGCTCCGCCGGTTCAGCTCGACCTGCTCCAGGAGGTGAGGGCATGGTGAACGCCGAGGACCTGCTGGCCCGGGTCGACACCGCCAACCACCGCCACCGGCGGAGGCTGGAGCAGATGCCGGAAGACACCGCGGAGCAGGCCGCCGCCAAGCGGGCGGTCGCCCGCGCCCTGGCGTTCGTGATCGAGCTGCGCACCGTCCTGAGCCTGTCCCTGCGGGAGCGTGACGAGGTTCTGGCGGAGCTGGAGGAGACCCGCCGCCAGCGCGACGAGCTGCAGGCCCGCCTGGACGCCCTCCAGGGGCACCCGCCCGACGACCCGACCGACCCGACCGGGAACCGCCGATGACCGTGTGCCTCACCCCCGCCCCCGCGGCGCCGCCGTGGGGGCGGGCCCCCCTCTACCTGACACCTCCCTCCAGCCCGTCCGTCCACGCCCACCTGGACGCCGGCGCGCTGGGTGCGATCATCACCCCCGCCTCCGGCAACCACGTCCGCGAGGGCTGGTGGTGGGCCGCCGACAACGGCGTCTTCTCCGGCAGCTACCCCGGCGACGACGCCTACCTGGAATGGCTGTGCCGCTGGCGGCCGTACGCCGACCGCTGCCTGTTCGTGGTCGCGCCCGACGTCGTCGCCGACCACCACGGGACGTACGCCCGCGCCCGCCAGATGCTGCCCCGCATCCGGGACCTGGGATATCCGGCAGCGTTCGTCGCGCAAAACGGTTTCGAGTATGAAGCCTGGTATTTGTGGGACGAATTCGATGCCCTTTTCATCGGCGGCACCACCGCCTGGAAACTCGGCTCGGACGCGGCGCTGCTGGCCCGCACCGCCCACGACATGGGCAAGTGGGTGCACATGGGCCGCGTCAACTCCCACCTGCGGCTGGCCTACGCCGACGCCGAATGCTGGGCCGATTCGGTGGACGGCACCTACCTGACCTACGGCCCGGACAAGAACCTGCCCAGGCTCCTGAGCTGGACCCGCGCCGTCTCCAACCAGGAAACCCTCTTCTGAAAGACCCGACCACAGCAAGGGGAGAACCCATGCCGGACATCCATCTGGAGCTCCAGGCCGCCGCCTACACGCTGCGGCACGGCCTGCCCGACCGCCTGACCGGCCGCGCCCGGGTCGTGGAAGCCTCCGACGGGCTGGTCGACGCCGTCGCGATCTGCTCCGCGCCCGACGACCATCCCGACTACCTGCCGCACCCGGACCACACCGCCTGCAACGGCTGCCACGTCATCGAGGTCGGGCACCCGAAACTGGCGGAGCTGGTCGCCGCTCTGCTCAATGCCCGCCACGTCCTGGCCGAGGAGCTGACCGACACCGCCGGCGACCTGGAGATGCCGGGCCGGACCGGGCCGGACACCTCCAACGAGGTCCACGCCCTGGCCCTGGCCAGGATCATCAACGGCACCGACCAGGAGTAGACGCGACGGCCCGAGCCCTGCCCCGGGCCGTCCTCACCTGCTGCGGCGCCCCACCTGCGTGAGATCGATCGTGAGGGCGTAGGGGACGGTGACCGCCAGCCGGTCCCGGTGGATCCCCGTCAGCGCGTAACCGCCGGTCGCCGGGTCCAGCTCGTACACGTACACCACCGTCCGGCCGCCGTCGTTCTCCACCCGCCAGAAGTGGCGGATGCCAGCGGCGGCGTACTTGCGGGGCTTGGTGTCCCGGTCCCGGTCCTCAGAGTCCGGCGTCACGGCCTCCACCGCCAGCACCAGGTCCTCAGGGAAGTAGTGCGTCGACGGGGCCTGCCGCTCGTAGGCGTCCCGGGTAACGACCAGGACGTCCGGCTGCGGGGCCTGCCGCTTGGCCAAGATGACGGTCATCTCCCGGTCGGCCCGCAGCTCGTCCGGGGCCTGGGCGTCCAGCTCCTCGAGGAGGAGCGTGATGACGCGGCTGTGCCACTTGGTCTGCGGAGCGGCGAAGACGAGACTGCCGTCGATCAGCTCCGTGTGCCGGGGCAGGCCCTCCATCCGGAGGAAGCCGTCGACGGTGAACCCGTCCGGCGGTGGGATCAGCCAGTCCGGCAGCGGCGCGATGGTGTCCATGAGGTCACTTTCTCCAACGGAGAGTGATGAGCGGGCAGGGCGCGGTCATCTGCGAACAACCTAACGCGCTGGCGTCCGGGCCACCGGCGCCTTCGAGACAACCGGATCACCCAGGGAACCGATCAGGAGGAATCTGTGACCCCCCAGCCCCCCGCCGCCGAGGAGCTGCGCCACCAGATCGAGCAGGCGCTGCGGAACCTGCCGGCAGGTCTGATCATCCGCGGTGCCGCCGACGCCGTTCTGCCCATCCTGGAGCAGATGCGCGCCGACCTGCAGGCCGACCGCGACCGCGTCATCCAGGAGGTCGAGGCCGCCATCGCCGCCGCCCGCGCCGATGCTGAGCAGCTCGCCGCGTCCTCCCGGCAGGCCCGCGCCACGGGCCGGCACGGTGAGGCCAACCGGCTGGACGATGTCCGGGTCACCATCGACCGCCAGGCCGACCGGTTCCAGCACGCCCTGGACGCCGCCGCCGGTGGCGACCGCAGCTGACACGCTGGGGTGCTGCGCCGGGCGGCGCGGCACCCCTTCTACGCTCACCTGAGTGAGCTACGAATTCCCGCCTGACCTGCTGCGACTGCAGAAACAGTTCTGCGCGTTGGACCGGCGCTGCGAGGAGCTGGCCGCCGAGCTGCCCACCGGCACGGCGATCGCCGCCGGAGAGGCGACGCTGACCGGCCCCCGCGCCGACGAGTACGCCAAGGCCCGCGCCGACCGCATGAAGACCCTGACCGAGATGCGGAACCACTGGTGGTGGGAGGGAAAGTCCAGCGAGGACGCGCCCGCCGACCCGGACGCCCCGCAGGTCCGCGACCGGGCCGCGGCCAAGCTCGCCCTGCAGGAAGCCGCCAGAGCGTAGACACCAGAACGGCCCGCCGCGCGTGGGCGTGCGGCGGGCCGTTCAACCCCGAAATTGACCTCCGTGATCCGCCACCCCTGGCGAACCCCTGTGCCGGACCCCAGCCTACGGGCCTCGACGGCAGCACCGCTCCGCACGAGCGGAAATGGTGATCACGATCCCATCGACCAGGCCCCGTGCGCGCAGGTGCCGGCGTCCCCGCCGGCACCGTTCCCGCTGGGTCGTCAACCGCAGATGCCGTGCCCAGGCGGTGAAGTCGTCCCGCGCGCTGCGCCGGTCGAGGGGGGTGCCGTGCAGGGCTCCGTCGTCGGTCACATGCCACCGCAGCACGGGCAGCCGGTTCAGCGGCTGCCGCACCAGGATCTCGACGGCCCGGACCCGGCGGACGCACTGCTCGACGCTGACAGCCGCCGGACCGGCCGTGCCGGGCAGGGGAGCGGGGGAGAGGCTGGGAGACGATGGGGAGACGATCATGGGACTCACAAGGACTCGGAAGAGATCACGGGGAATCGGAAGGGATCATAAGCGCTTCATCGCCGCAGGTCAGTCCCAGCGGGCGCGATATCGCCCGGCAGATGACCCATGAAAGAGTCTCCCAGACAATAGCGACATCATCTCCTCCGGGGCGTTCCTGTCGATGCTGGTCCCGCTGGTGGTCTTCTTCGCCTTCCAGCGCTACTTCGTGCAGGGCGTCCTGGCCGGCTCGGTCAAGTGACCCGCGCCGACCTGCGGTGACGCCGGTGCCACAGGGCTCATGGCGGCTCCTGTGGCGCCGGCCCCGCCGGCGGTCCCCCTTCCGGGTGATCGCCTGAAAATGGGGTGCCGACAATGTCGACACCCGGCGGCGTGTCCTCGACCGCCGTGCATCGCCGTCCCCGTCGCATCGTCCGAAGCCCCGGCGGAGGCGGGCGCGCCGTCGCTCCCGGCGAATCCGTTCGACATGGTCGACACGTGTTCGTTGTCTCCCGGGTGAAGCCGACCTAGCTTCCACGCATGGCAGTCGTGTTCCGGGTCACACGTGATCGTCTTCCGGCTGGCCGACCGACCCGTCCCGGCGAGGAGGAGGAACGAGGACCATGCGTATCAAGGCCGCGGTGCTGCGAGCACATGACGCCCCCCATCGGATCGAGGAGGTCGAGCTCGCCGCCCCGGGGCCGGGGGAGGTCCTGGTGCGGATCGCCGGTGCCGGGCTGTGCCGCACCGACCTGCTGCCTCGGGTGCCCGGCTTCCCGGCCGCACCGCCGATCGTCTGCGGGCATGAGGGCGCGGGCGTGGTCGAGGAGGTCGGCCCGGAGGTGGGCCGGCTCGAACCCGGCGACCACGTCGTGCTGTCCTACGACTCCTGCCGGTCCTGCGCCGACTGCCTGTGGGGGCGCCCGGCGCACTGCGAGACGTTCTTCTCCCGCAACCTGACCGGCACCGGCGTCGATGGTCCCGGCCCGATGCGCGACGAGCGGGGCGCACCGGTCGCCGCGCGCTGGTTCGGGCAGTCGTCCTGGGCCACCCACTCCCTGGTGGCGGCCCGCAACACGGTGAAGGTCGACCGGGACCTGCCGGTGGAACTGCTCGGCCCGCTGAGCTGCGGGATCCAGACCGGCGCCGGAGCGGTGCTGCACACCTTCAACGTGACCTTCGGTTCCAGCGTGATCGTCTGCGGCATGGGAAGCGCGGGGCTCGGCGCGGTCATGGCGGCCCGCGTCGCCGGGGCGGACACGATCGTCGCCGTCGACGCCGACCCGGACCGGCTGGACCTGGCCCGCGGGCTGGGCGCCACGCACGGCTTCGACGGCGCGCGGGAGGACCTGCCGGCGCTCCTGCTGGAGGCGACCGGGGGCGGTGCGCAGTACGCCCTCGACACCACCGGGCTGCCCTCGATGATCAGCATCGCGGTCCACGCGCTGCGCCCCGGCGGCACCTGCGGCCTGGTCGGCGCCCAGCAGGGCGATCTGGTGCTGGACTCCGAGGCCCTGACGGCCGGTCGCACCCTGACGGGGATCGTCGGAGGAGACACGGTCCCGCAGGTCTTCATCCCCCAGCTGATCCGGCTGTGGCGGCAGGGCCGCTTCCCCTTCGAAAGGCTGATCACGGCCTTCCCCCTCGAGGAGATCGACCGGGCCGAGGAGGCCGTCCTCAAAGGCGAGGTCGTCAAGCCCCTCCTCGTCCCCGCGGCCTGAGGGGACGGGTCGAGGGGCCCGGCCGCGGGCGAGCGCGACCGGGCCCCTGGCCGGATCACGGGATCCGGCCGGTGGTGTTCAGGACGAGATCGCGCACTGACCCCGGTCGGCCCGGCGGGGTCCCTCGGCCGTCGGGCGGATGTCGAAGTCGAAGATGGCGGTCGGCAGGTACAGCGAGCAGCAGGCGTTGGGGATGTCCACCACCCCGCTGACGCGCCCCTCGATCGGCGCTGCGCCCAGCAGCAGGTACGCCTGCTCGCCGCTGTAGCCGAAGGTCTTGAGGTACTCCACGGCGTTCAGGCAGGCGTTGCGGTAGGCCACGGTGGCGTCGAGGTAGTAGTTCCTTTCGCCCGCGTGGTCGACCGAGACGCCGATGAACGACAGGAACTCGCTGTAGCGCGGCTCCACGTTGCCGGGCATGAAGATCGGGTTCGTGGTCACGCCGTACTTGCTCATGCCATCCTTGATCAGGTCGACGTGGAAGTCGATGAAGCCGCCCATCTCGATGGCGCCGCAGAAGGTGATCTCGCCGTCCCCCTGGCTGAAGTGCAGGTCGCCGCCCGACAGCAGCGCCCCGGGCACGTGCACCGGGTAGAAGACGCGCGAGCCGCGGCTGAAGTTCTTGATGTCGTGGTTGCCCCCGTTCTCCCGGGCCGGCACCGTACGGGCGCCCTCACGGCCGACCCTGGCCAGGTCGTCCCCCTCGAGCGTCCCGGCGAGCACCCCCCGCTCCACCGGCGGCAGCGCCAGCGGCGGTATCCGCTCCGGATCGGTGTCGATCAGCGCCTGCTCCCGGGCGTTCCACTTGGCCAGCAGTTCCGCCGAGGGCGCCGTGCCGAACAGCCCCGGGTGGGTGATGCCGGTGAAGCGCACTCCCGGCAGGTGCCGCGAGGTGGCCACCTGGCCGTGGAAGTCCCAGATCGCCTTGTAGGCGTCCGGGAAGTAGTCGGTGAGGAAGCCGCCGCCGTTCTGCTTGGCGAAGATCCCGGTGTACCCCCAGCCCTGGCCGGGGGCGTCGCCGACCTGCTGTGGAACGGGACCGAGGTCGAGGATGTCGACGACCAGCAGGTCGCCCGGCTCGGCGCCCTCGACGGCGATGGGGCCGCTGAGCATGTGGGCGAGGTGCAGGTCGACGTCGCGGACGTCGTTGGCCGAGTCGTTGTTGCCGATCTGGCCGTCGGTCCACTCCCGGCACTCGACCCGGAACTCCGAGCCCGGCCGTACCGTCGCGACCGGCGGGATGTCGGGATGCCACCGGTTGTGGCCGGGCGGGGACTGGTCGGCCATCGAACGGGACTGGTCGACGCTGAACACGACTTCGGGCATGGTGAGCCTCCTGGTGAGAACACGATGAAGCTGTTCCGGGCGTCAGCGCCCGGTGGGGGACTCGGTCGGTGCCGTGGGACGAGAACGCGTGCGTGCCGGTCCGGCGACGACCCACAGAAGAGCGAAGACGACGACCGCGAACACGGCCAGGCCGATGGCCCATGCCGCCGACGGCTCGTACAGGCCGGTCAGGATCAGGAACGCGGGGACCACCGCGGTGACCCACGCCTGGACGAGCGTGACCCAGCCGGTGTACCGCGTGAACTCCTCCCGTTTGAGCCCGAGGGTCACGAAGAACAGGAACCACAGGAACGACCACATCAGCCAGATGACGCCGAACGGGTGGTCGCGCAGCTCGAAGAAGTTGATGAGCGCGAACACGATCGCCGCGATCGACACGAACAGCGAGAACCAGCCGACGCCCGTGGTGTCGAGCCCGGCCAGCAGGCCGATCCCGACGTACAGGTAGGTGAATCCGAACAGGTAGATCCCGGCGGCCGCGCTGATGGCCTTGATGTCGCCTCCCGCCTGCAGGATCAGCAGGGTGGGCAGGACGACCTGGAGCGCGCCGACGAACAGGTTCAGGATCGCCGCCGCCTTGCCGTCGACGCGGTCGAGCAGCAGCAGGGCGTTGACGAAGAGCACCGCGCCGACGTAGAGCAGACCCACGCTCGCCATGGCGTCTCCTCCGGTCAGGTTCCGGTGGGGCGGCGGCGTGCCGGGGGATCGGCCGAGGACGCGGGGCGGCGCCCGGGCGGCACGCGATCGACGACTGCGGGCTCGTACGCGCTCGCCTCCTGCGCGGCGAGGGCGCGGGCCAGCGGGCGGGGGGTCCGCACGAGCATCGGGGCCGTGAACACCCGGCGGGCCGTGCCACCGCACCCGCCGCAGCGCTGGGACCGGCCGGCCTCTCCCAGCGGTCGGATCACCTCGAAAGGCCCGCACTTGGGGCATCTGTACTGATATATGGCCATGACGATCTCCTGGGATGGATTCTGGGGGAAGATCGTTTTTGTCCCGACGTGCGCGTCGATGGCTGGCCCTACCCAGGGCCGAGGCGTTCTCAACTTGGGAGCCGGCACCTGAAGTGCGGGAAGGCGGTCACGGGCCGCGGTGCGGCCGGGCCCGGCTGGAAGGGCATCACCCGCCCGCACGGTCCGGCGTGCCCGGTGCGGGGCATCGCGGCTTGCTCGGCGGTTCCGGCGATGCGCGGCGGCGGGCGCGTACGGACCGTCCTCGGGGACGTCGGACGCCCGTGAGGCTCAGCCGGTGTACGGCGGCGCCACGCCCCAGCCCCAGCGCGGGACCGGGGCCTGCATCGGCGGGGAGGCGTCCGGCTGGGAGTTGGCCAGGGCCAGCCGGGTGCCCCACTCGATGTAACCGGCGAACGCCGCGCGGAACTCCGGATCGGACGGCAGGCCCACCTCGTCGGCCGCGTCCATGAGCAGGCTCACCCAGCGGCGCCGCTGCGGCTCGGTGATCGCCTTGCCCAGGTGCCGGGTGAGCATGTGGTGGTAGCCGCCCCGTTCACGGGTGTACCGGTCCGGGCCGCCGAAGACCTCGGCCAGCCACATCGCGACGTACCGCGGGTGGCCCGGGTCCATGTGGGCGAACAGCGGCCCGACCAGGTCGTCGGCGAGCACCTTGGCGTAGAAGGTCTCGGTGAGCCGTTCGAACGCCTCGGTGCCGCCCTCCCACGCGTACAGGCTGGGCACGGACCCGCCGGCGCCGCGCACGGCGGTGCGCTCGTAGTGCCGCATCTCCTCGATCCGCTGCACGTACGGCCGGATCTCGGCGAAGAACGCCGCGAAGTGCTCCCCCCCGTAGGGTGTGGTGATTACTTTGCGTATCTGATCGTTACGGATCGTCATGCGGTGGGGAAGCCTGCTTGGACGTCCTCGTCGGGGACGCCCAAGCGAAGGGAGCAGCGCTCTTATGTCCGTCCGAACGCGGATCATCACCTTGCTGTCGGGGGCCGGGGCGGCCACCGGGCTGGCGGCCGTGACCGCCGCCCCCGCCCACGCCCAGGCCCCGGTTCAGGTGCCGGGACTGTTGGACCCCGTGAGCGGCCTCGTGCAGGCCCTTCTCAGCCTCGTGAGCGACCGCGAGGTCAAGACCGACATCGCCCCGGTGCGCTGGGATCGATGAGACTCCTTCGCTTCGGGCGAAGCCGCCGGTGGGGGCGTTCGAGCAGTCGGACGGCCCCACCGGGTGTCGCCACCACGGCGCCGGCGGCGGACGCCGTGCCGGTCAAGCCGGTCAACGGGTACGACGTCCTGGACAAGGTCGCGGCCCTGCCGATCAGCACCTGGCGCTACCAGTGGGAGCCCGAGCACGTCCGGCACCTGGGGCCCATGGCCCAGGACTGGCACGCCGCCTTCGGCCTCGGCGACACCGACACCACGATCCCCCTGGTCGACGCCCACGGCGTCGCCCTGGTGGCCATTCAGGCCCTGCACCGCCGCGTCACCGACCTCGAGCAGCAGCTCGCCGCGCTCACCGGCGCGTCCTCCTCGTCCCGTCCTTGACGGCCGGGCCGCGTTCCACGGCACCGTCCCCGCTGCGGCCGTGCTTCTGGCGAACACTGATGAGTCGTGATCGGGCCCCGTGGGCGCCCGGGGCCGCTCCGGGCGCCTCTTCACGGGCGGCCGGGCAGGTCAGGGCCGCCGGGCGAGGGCCGCCCGGGTCTCCGAGCCGATGATCCCGTCGACCTCCAGCCGGTGCAGCTGCTGGAAGGTCCGCACCGCCTCGTCGGTCTTCTGGCCGAACACGCCGTCGACGACGAGCTCGGGGTCGGCGCCGTGGACGTTGAGGCGGCGCTGGGCCTCCTCGACGTCCTCGCCCTCCATGTGCGGCGTGGTCAGCCGCAGCAGGCGCGGCTCGGCCCGGCCGCCGCCGCCGTCCTCGGCGTAGGCGGGCCGCCCGTACCCGGCGATGTGGTTCGCCGAGCGGACGCGCCGCAGGCACCGGTCCCCGGTGTTGCCCTCGATCGTCTGCACCCTGCCGCCGCCGAGCGCCTTCTCCACCACGCCCACGTGGTCGATGGCCCCGATGGCGTTCGACTGCCCCCAGTCGAAGAACACGATGTCGCCGGGCTTGGCCCGGTCGACGTTCGCGGCGGTGCCGGTGTGCCAGCGGCCGATCCGCTGGAAGTCCTGGGCGTGCCAGACGGTGTAGGCCCGGTCTCCGCCCGTCAGGACTGCCCGTTCGTTGTTGCTGTTGCGCGCCCAGTAGGTGACGGCCATGTCGCACCAGGGCGCGCGCAGGAATCCCGAACCGTGGCGGGCGGCGTAATCACGGCTGATCTTGTTCGGCCGGCCGGACGTTCCCAGGGACGCCCGCGCCGCATCCAGCATTCCTTTCGCGCTTCCCATCACGCCCCCGTTCCGTGGTAGACGCCGTCCGGATCGGGCTCGCCGTACAGTTCGCGCAGCACCTGCTCCTCGTCCGGCTCGGTCGCCCGATGCGCGTCGGCGTTCCGGTCCACCTGGTCCATGTGGGTGACCTCGTCACCCTGCTGTTCGGTCATGGACTTCTCCCTCGCGCTCACCGGTCGCGCCGGGCGAACGCATGTCCGCCGCGCGATCCGTTCACGCGTCATCCGCATGTCTCGTTGTTCGGCCGCATGGCATGTCCTGTGCGGACCCGTCCATGGCCCGGCGCGACGGAAAGCAGAGACGGCATTCCTCGCGGGATGAGCGACGGCGGCTTCGCTTTCCAGCCGCTCGGTGACCGGCCTCGCCGGCGCTATCACCATGGGCCCGGGACTCGTCGCGGCACCGCCATGACGCGACGGCGCGCTCATGGTCGCGGTGCGGGGCGAGCGTATGTCGATGACGGCCGGAGTCGAATGGTCGATGCATCCACCGGCCTTACTGACAGATTTCGCCTCCGACAGCTCGGCTGTCAAGAAGCCTGGAGGGAGATGGGGGTGTCTGTACCCGATCGGGGTGTTCCGCCCGGGGCGGCCTCGGTGGCGCCGCCCCGGGCGGGCGTCAGCGCGGCGGCGCCTCGGTCGCCGGGAGGACCTCGGCGGTGCAGTGACGGCAGCGCCGGGCCTCCAGCGGGATCGGGCTCAGGCAGTGCGGGCAGTCGCGTTCGGTCGCCGTCTGCCCGCGATGCAGCCGGGCCAGGAGTTTGGCGGTGGGCAGGACCAGCAGGAAGTAGACGATCGCGGCGGTGATGACGAAGGACGTCGCCGAGGTCAGGAACACCCCGTAGGGGAACCGGGTGCCGGAGACGGTGAAGCTCAGCCGGGAGAAGTCGGGCTCGCCGCCCAGCAGGGCCAGCAGCGGGGCGATGAACGCGGTGACGAAGTCCTTGACCAGGCCGGCGAAGGCGGCGCCGACCACGAAGGCGACCGCCAGGTCCACCAGGTTGCCGCGGACCAGGAAGCTGCGGAAGCCGCCCAGCGTCTCGACGCCCGACCTGCGCAGCTCGACCAGGTCGGGGCGGTGGGGGACAGGGGGAATCCTCATGCGCCCCCCTTTACCCTCTGTTGGCCGGACCTCACCGGTCAGGTACGAAGGCGAGCCCGCGGGGCCGGGGCGGTCCCGCGGGCTCGGCGCGTTCGGGCGTTCAGGAGGTCTTGGTGATCCGGGCCTTGGCGGCGGCGCTGTCGGGGTGGCCGATGGCCAGGCCGGTGTCGGGGTCGAAGAAGTGCAGCCGGTGGGTGTCGACGGCCAGTTCGACCGGGCGGCCCGGGCGGACGGCGGACCGGGCGTTGACCCGGGCGGTCCACAGCGCCCTGTCCTCGTTCAGCGGGATCGCGGCGTCGTCCTCGCCCTCCTCGTCGGCGGCCAGGTCGGCGGTGTCCTTGTGCTCGACCGGCGGGGCGTCGATGGTGAAGATCACGTTGATCTCGCTGCCCAGCTCCTCGATCACGCCGGCCTCGACGGTGAAGGTGGCCCAGTCGGGCTTGGCGTGGGCGGCGTCCTCGAAGTCCGAGGGGCGGATGCCGAGGATCACCTTGCGGCCCAGGTAGCCGTCCAGGCCGGGCTTGGTGGTGAGGGTCTCCTCGGGGACCGGCAGCCGGACGCCGGCGAACACGGCGTGCACGCCCTCGTCGCGGACCAGGTCGGCGGTCACGAAGTTCATCGCCGGAGAGCCGATGAACCCGGCCACGAACAGGTTCACCGGGTGGTCGAACAGCCGCTGCGGGGTGTCGACCTGCTGCAGTCTGCCGTCGCGCAGCACGCAGACCCGGTCGCCGAGGGTCATCGCCTCGATCTGGTCGTGGGTGACGTACACGGTGGTGACGCGCAGCCGGTCGTGCAGCTGGTTGAGGGAGGCCCGCATCGACACCCGCAGCTTGGCGTCCAGGTTGGACAGCGGCTCGTCCATCAGGAACGCCTTGGGCTCGCGGACGATCGCCCGGCCCATCGCGACCCGCTGCCGCTGGCCGCCCGACAGCGCGGCGGGCTTGCGGTCCAGGAACTGCTCCAGGCCGAGCATCTTGGCGGCCTCCTGGACGCGGCGGTTGCGCTCCTCCTTGGGCATGCCGCGCAGCTTGAGGCCGAACGCGAGGTTCTGCGCGACGGTCATGTGCGGGTAGAGGGCGTAGTTCTGGAACACCATGGCGATGTCGCGGTCCTTGGGGGCCAGGTCGTTGACCACCCGGTCGCCGATGGTGATGGTGCCGGCGCTGATGTCCTCCAGCCCGGCGATCATGCGCAGCGCGGTCGACTTGCCGCAGCCCGAGGGGCCCACCAGCACCATGAACTCGCCGTCGCGGATCTCCAGGTCGAGTCCGTCCACGGCCTTGACGCCGCCGGAGTAGACCTTGTCGACCCCGTCCAGCACGATCTGCGCCATCGCAACCTCCGGTGAATACGTTTCCACCGAACTTCATCAGGACGCCTGCCCGCTGTCAAGAGTGGTATGGACCAATCTCCGGCATAGCTGACCGGATAAGGCCAAGTGAAGCCGAGGATGGCCCTGCTCGGTCCTGCGGTTCGCGCGGCCGGCCGCGGTACTGTGTGGAATCGTTTCCAACAGTCTTCACGTGGGAAGATGTGTGCGGGCCGAGCATGGGGAGGACGATGTCCGGGAGCGGGCGGTGAGCCGCGCGGCGACGATCAAGGACGTCGCCCGCCGCGCCGGGGTCGGCGTCGCCACGGTGTCCCGGGTGCTGTCGGGCTCGGGCCCGGTCAGCCCGGCCACCCGCGACCGGGTGCTGGCGGCCGCCCGGGAACTGGAGTACCGGCCCAGCGCGCTCGGCCGCAGCCTGAAGACCCAGCGCACCGGCACCCTCGGCCTGGTCGTGCCCGACGTCACCGACCCGTTCTGCGCGGAACTGGCCGCCGGGGTGCTGGACTGCGCCCGCACGTTCGGCGAGAACGTGCTGCTGGACGCCGCCCACGACGACCCCGGGCGGGAGGCCGAGATCGTCGACCGGCTCGTCGAGCAGCGCGTCGACGGCATCATCGCGGTGCCCGCCGGGGAGGAGGCCGCCTGGCGGGCGGCGGTGCGGGCCGGCGTCCCGGTGGTGTTCGCCGACCGGGCCCCGGCGGGCCTGCCGGAGGTGCCCACGGTGCTGGCCGACGACGCCGCCGGGGTGCGCGCCGCGGTGGAGTACCTGGCGGGGCTGGGGCACCGGCGCATCGGGTTCCTCGGCACCACCGCCGCCGACACCGGGGTGCGGGAGGAGACGTTCCGCGCCACGCTGGCCGAACGGGGCCTGGCGGTGCGGGAGGAACTGCTGGTCCGCGCCCGGCCGCACCGCGACAGCGCGTTCGCCGCGGCGGCGGGCCTGCTGCAGAGCCGCCCGGACATGACCGCGGTGCTGGCCGCCACCCACCTGCTCGGCGAGGCGGCCGTGCTGGTGGCCCGGGAGCTGGACCTGCGGATCCCCGCCGACCTGTCGATCGCGATGGTCGACGACGTGCCGTGGGCGGAGCTGTGCGACCCGCCGCTGACCGCGGTGGCGCGGCCCGGACGGCGGATCGGCTACCAGGCGTGCGAGGTGCTGCTGCGCGACCCGGCCCGGCGGGACCGGTCCCGGCCGGTGGTGCTGGCGGCCGAGCTGGTGATACGCGGCAGTTGCGGGCCTCCGGCCGGATTGCCCGGCGGTGCCGCGCGACCGGCGCGGACACGCTAAATTTCCTCCGTGGAGGAGATCGACCGCCAGATCATCGCCCTGCTGGCCCGGGACGGCCGGATGAGCTTCACCGATCTGGCCAAGGAGACCGGGCTGAGCGTGTCCGCGGTGCACCAGCGGGTGCGGCGGCTGCAGAAGCGCGGCGTGGTCAAGGGGTTCACCGCGCAGCTGGACGCCGAGCAGATCGGGCTGCCGCTGACCGCGTTCGTGTCGATCAAGCCGATCGATCCGGCCGCGCCCGACGACGCCCCCGAACGGCTGGCGCACCTGGCCGCGATCGAGGCCTGCCACTCGGTGGCCGGGGACGAGAGCTACATCCTCAAGGTCCGCGTCGCCACCCCCAACGACCTGGAGGACCTGCTGCAGCGGATCCGGGCGGCCGCCAACGTCTCCACCCGCACCACCGTCGTGCTCAGCACCCCCTGGGAGGACCGGCCGCCGCCGCTGTGACCGCGGTCAGCGGCCCGGCCGCAGCGCCTCCAGCACCTCCTCGGCCCGCCGCATCGACGCGGCCGGGTCGGCGTCGGGCCCGACGATCTCCGGGTCGAAGTTCAGGTCGACGAACAGCTCGGTGACCCCCCGCCCGGCCAGCCAGGCGATGTCGCCGGCGATCTCGTCCGGCGACCCGGTGAGCCGGCGGCGGTCCGCGCGCCCGGCGGGCCGCACCCGGACCGCGCCCCGGCACACGAACCGCAGCGCGTCCGGATCCCGCCCGGCCTCCTCGGCGGCGGCGCGCACGACGCCGATCTGGTCGGCCAGCGTGTCCAGGTCGGCGCGGCTGGCGCTGACCCACCCGTCGGCCAGCCGCCCGGCGCGGCGCAGCGCCGGCGCGGCCGCGCCCCCCAGCAGGATCGGCGGCCCCGGCCGCTGCACCGGCTTGGGCTCCATCCGCACCGGCGGGACGTGGTGGAACTCCCCGTCGAACGCGACGGTGTCCTCGGTCCACAGGGCCCGCAGCACGGTCAGGAACTCCTCGGCCCGGTCGCCGCGCCGCTCGGTGGCGGCGCCGGTGGCGGCGAGCTCCTCGGGCATCCAGCCCAGGCCCAGCCCCAGGTCCAGCCGGCCGCCGCTGACCCGGTCGAGGGTGGCGGCCGTCTTGGCCAGCAGCGGGGGAGAGTAGAACGGCATGTTCACCACCGCCACCCCCAGCCGGATCCGGCTGGTGCGGCCCGCCAGGTACGCCAGGGTGATCAGCGGGTCGGGCACCGCCCGGTAGGGGCCGGGGTCCTCGCCGGCGGGGGTGAGCAGCCGCTGCAGCGTCCACACCGAGTGGTAGCCGAGCTCCTCGGCGCGGCGGGCGATCCGCTCCTGGTTCTGCGGGGTCGCCCAGGCCCCCGACATCGGCACCGCGAACCCGATCAGCATCCGTGCTCCTCTCCCCGCTCCGCCGAGCTGAACCTTACAACGTCAAGGCGCGCGGCGATCACCAAAAAATCTCCACGGAAGAACATGGGAAGGCGTCGCCACCTCCCTCTGAAGGCTCCACCGGAAAGACCCGCCGCACCCCGGCATCCGCACGAACGCCTCGGACCTGTCGTCGAAGTGCCCGGACGGCGGCGGCCGGCCGGTCGTGGCGCGGGGCGTTCGGTGGAGGAACGCTCCTCTGGCTGCGGTGATGGATGGTGATCGTTGGTCACTGGTGGTGAAATCGAGGCGTCGGAGGGCAGATCCGCCCTCGGGGAGAGTAGCCAGGATCACCCGGAGTGGTCGTTGATGGGCCATTACGCTTGCGGCGGGAGGTGCTGATGCGAAGTCGCGAGCAGCTTGTCGACTCGGTGAAGCCCAGGCTGCGCGGCTGGCTGCATCTGGGGACGTTCCCGCTGGCGCTGATCGCCGGCATGGTGCTGGTGGCGCTGGGACCCACGGTGCAGGCCCGGCTGGTGGCCGCGGTGTACGCGCTGACCTCGGCACTGCTGTTCGGGGTGTCGGCGCTCTACCATCGGGGCCGCTGGTCGGCGCGGATGGAGGGCCTGCTGCGGCGGCTGGACCACGCCAACATCTACCTGATCATCGCCGGGACCTACACGCCGTTCGCGGCGCTGATCCTGGACGGCGCGGCACGGGTGATCGTGCTGTCGGTGGTGTGGGGCGGCGCGACCGCCGGGGTGCTGTTCCGGGTGCTGTGGGTGGGGGCGCCGCGCTGGCTCTACACCGCCCTGTACATCGGGCTGGGCTGGGTGGCGGCGTTCTTCGTGCCGCAGTTCCTGGAGGGCACCGGCTGGGCGGTGGCGGCGCTGGTGGTGATGGGCGGGGTGCTCTACAGCCTCGGCGGCCTGGTGTACGGGCTGCGGCGGCCGGATCCGTCGCCGCGGTGGTTCGGCTTCCACGAAGTGTTCCACGCGCTGACGGTGGCGGCGTACGTGCTGCAGTACATCGCGGTGTCGGTCGTGGTCTACCGCGCGGGACCGCTGTGACGGGGGGCGGGCTTCGCGGGCTGCGGTGCCCCAGTGGGCGGCTGCCGTGACCGGCCACCGGGCGGGACGAGTGCCGCCGGTGCGGTCCGGCACAATGAGGACGTGACCAAGCGTCGCCGTTCCCCGTCCGTCCGCCCGTGCCCGTGCGGGCTGCCCGCGTCGTACGAGGAATGCTGTGGGAGGTTGCACCGGGGCCGGGCGCAGGCGGTGACGGCCGAGCAGCTCATGCGCTCGCGGTACAGCGCGTTCGCCGTGGGAGACGTGGCGTACCTGCACCGCAGCTGGCATCCCGGCACGCGGCCGCCCCGGATCGACCTCGACCCGGGGACGCGCTGGGAGGCGCTGGAGGTTCTGGGCACCACCGGCGGCTCGGCGTTCGACACCCGGGGAACGGTCGAGTTCCGCGCCCGTTACACCGAGCGCGGCGAACCCGGCCACCTGCACGAGGTCAGCAGTTTCGTGCGGGTCGACGGCGCATGGGTCTACCTGAACGGCAGGCCCGGGACACGTCCCGCCGGGTAACGCGGCCGGGACCGGCCGTAGCGGGGCAGCGGGCAGGTACCGCCGGACGGTTCCCTCCGCGCGGGCCACCTGATCGTCGGCGGCGGGCTCAGGCCGGGGTGACGATGAAGGTGGAGTTGCCGAAGCCGACCTCGTCGCCGGGGCGCAGCCGGGCGGGGCCGGTCAGCCGCCAGCCGTTGATGCGGGTGCCGTTCATCGAGCCGAGGTCGGCGAGCATCCACTCGCCGCCCTCCTGGAACAGCTCGGCGTGGAAGCGGGAGACGGTCAGGTCGGCCAGGACGAAGTGGCAGCCGGGGGCGCGGCCGATGACGATCCGGCCGACGTGGGCGGGCGGGAGCCGGAACCGGGGCAGCCGGGGCGCCCGCCAGGCGGCCTCGATCCGCGCGGTCATCGCCGACACCGAGGAGACCAGGCCGGTGATGCGCTCCACCACGCCGTGCCGCGGGGGCAGGTCGTGCACGATGTCGTCGAGCTCGGCGCGGCTGCGGGCGGCCAGCACCTGGTCGACGCGCCGTTCGAAGGTGTCGTGGGACATCCGGCCCTCGGCGACACGGTCGCTGAGCACCTGCAGCACCCGGTCGCGTTCGCTGTCGGACGCCCGAACCGGGTACGAGGCCTGACCGTCCATGATTGCGAGTATCCAGTTCCCCTCGGCGGCTGTCCAGATGAGCGCACCGGTGGCACCGGCCCCCGCGCCGAGGCCGGCGCCACCGACGTTTCCGACGCCTGCGGCGCCCGTTTTGTTCGCGGCGGATCGCCCGGACGCCGGGCGGGGGCCGTGACCTGCGGGACGGTTCAGCGGGACAGCAGGTCGCGGGCGATGTGGGTGATCTGGATCTCGTCGGTGCCGGCGTAGATCTGGAACGACTTGGCGTCGCGGGCCAGCTGCTCGACGCGGAACTCGCTCATGTAGCCGTTGCCGCCGAACAGCTGGACGGCCTCGGAGGTGACCTCGACGGCGGCCTGCGCGGCGTACAGCTTCATCGCCGACGCCTCGGCGAGGGTGGGGGTGCGGCCGGCGCGCTGCATCTCGATGTGCCGGAACACCAGGTTCTGCACGTTGAGGCGGGCGACCTCCATCTTGGCGAGCTTGAGCTGGATGAGCTGGTACTCGCCGATGGGCTTGTCCCACAGCACCCGGGTCCTGGCGTACTCGACCGACAGGCGCAGGCATTCCTCGATGACGCCGAGGGCCATGGCGGCCAGGCCGGCGCGTTCGGTGACGAAGTTCTGCCGGGCGGACTCCTTGCCGCTGCCGCCGCCGGTCAGCAGCCGGTCGGGGCCGACCCGCACGTCGGACAGGAACAGTTCGCCGGTGGGGGAGGAGTGCAGGCCCATCTTGCGCAGCGGCCTGCTCTGTTCCAGGCCGGGCATGCCGCGGTCCAGCACGAAGCACAGGATCTCGCGTTCGCGCGGGGGCCGGCCGTCGTCGAGCTTGCAGTAGAAGACGATGGTGTCGGCGTGCGGGCCGTTGGTGATGAAGGTCTTGCTGCCGTTGAGCACGTACTCGTCGCCGACCCTGCGGGCGGTGGACTGCATGCCGCCGAACGCGTCGCTGCCGGAGCCGGGCTCGGTGATCGCCCAGGCGCCGACCTTGTCGAAGGTGAGCAGGTCCAGGCCCCAGCGTTTGCGCTGCTCGGGGGTGCCGCGCTTCATGATGGTGCCGGCGGCCAGGCCGAGGCTGACGCCCATGGCGGTGACCAGGCCGGGGGAGACCTTGCACAGTTCGATGATCGGCAGCATGGTCATCGAGGCGCTCCGCCCGCCGCCCGGCCCGCCGGGGTCCTCGCCGGAGGCGCGCCTGTCGAACGAGGCGCGCGCCATCTCGTCCATGCCGAAGGTGCGCATCAGCCCCCGGATCAGGTCGTACGGGGGGATCCGCCCGGAGTCGAGGTCGTCGAGGCGGGGGCGCACCTCGGCGTCGACCCAGTCGCGGACGGCGTCGCGGATCATGAGGTCTTCCGCGGACCATTCGATCATGCTCGGTTCCTTTCGCCCGGCCCGGTGCCGAGGCCATCCAAGCAGACCGCGCAAGCGTCCGCTTACCCGGGGTTTCCCTGTCGCGGCGCCCGTTCCAGGGCGGGCAGGGCGCGCAGCAGGGCGGCGCCCTGGTCGGCGGGCGGGCGGTCAGCGGGTGAAGGAGACGACGTCGGCGCGGATGCCGCCGTCGGGGGTGAGCCGCTCCCCGGCGGGGCTGTCGTAGACCACCAGCAGGGTGGGGCCGGGGCCGTGCGACTCGTCGAGGACGGCGATGCCCTCGGCGTGGTCCTCGCCGTCGCCGTGCGGCAGGTCGCCGACGTGGTCGAGTTCGTGGCGGTGCACGATGTCGGGGGCGGCGACCTTGGCGGCGCCGCGCCAGCGCAGCACGCGGACCGGGCCGCTGAGCGCCATGGTGGGACCGGCGAGGATGAGCAGGTCGTCGCCGTCGGGGCACAGGTCGCGGATGCCGAGGCCCCCCAGGTCCAGGAAGTGGGTGCGGTAGCGGTCGCCGCCGTCGATGCGGCGCAGCCTGAGCCGTCCCGGGTCGTCGGGGTGGGTGTCGGGCCAGATCTCCACCAGCACCGCCCAGCCGCGCAGCACCGGGCCGCGGAACCCGATGTAGAGGCGTTCGCCGACGGCGGCGATGCCCTCGACGTCGATGCCGTTGTCCTTGCTGGGGATGTTCAGGAACGGCGCGAGGTGGGGGTCGTCGGCGAGCAGGTCGGTCAGGGAGTCGCCGCGCCCGCCGAGCACGGCGGCGGTGCGGTCGCCGTCGGCGCGGACCGGCTCGGGGAGCCCGTCGGGGCCGGTCACGAGCGGGATCCGCACCAGGACGTGCCGGTTCTCCTCGCGCACGACGGTGGCCAGCCGCCTGCGGGCCTTGGCGTCGGGCTGGCCCTCCTTGATCCGCTTGCGCTTGAGGCTGTGCGACCCGACCGCCCACAGCCAGCCGTTCGCGCGGGCCAGCCCCTCGATGTCGGCCTCCTCGTCGGGGCCGGCGGGCAGTTCGACCAGGTCGGCGAGCGGGACGGTGCGCTGGTCGCCGTAGCCGGTGACGTTGCCGTCGGCGTCGAGTTCGGCGGTGAGCCGTTCGACGGTGGCGGTCTCGTCCCCGGCGACCCACAGGCAGCGGCCGTCCTGGCGCACCGCCGACAGGTTGACGTGCGTCTGGGCGGCCTGGCTTTCCGGGGCGAACCGCAGCTCGACCTGACGTTCCACGATCATCCGTCGATGCTGCCACAGGAACGCCCGCCCCGGACAGTTGATCTACAATGTAAAGGTCACAGGTCAGATGCGTCGATCAGTTCCCAGGCCCGGGAACGATCACCGGGCGGCGGCCTGCTCGGCCCACCAGGCCCGCCCGGCGGACGGGAGGGTGTGGATCGGGTCGTAGTACTCGTAGCGGCGGGTGAGGGCGTCGGGATCGGCGGCCTCCAGGGCGGTGCGGTAGTTCTTGGTCCAGTAGGAGATGCCGCGTTCCCGGTCGTAGTCGGCGGGCTGGTGGACCCAGCGCTTGCCGACGTACGGCACGTCGCACACGATCCGCGGGGTGGCGAACCCCGGCAGGTAGCCCATGATCGCGTGCTGCAGCTCCTGGGCCCGCCACAGCGGCAGCCGCCAGTGCTCGCTGCCGGGGATCATGTCGCACATGTACAGGTAGTACGGCATGATCTGGGCCTCGTCGAGCAGGGCGAACGACAGGTCCAGCAGGTCGGCGGGGGTGTCGTTGACGCCGTGCAGCAGCACCCCCTGGTTGCGGACGTCGCGGATCCCGGTGTCCAGCAGGGCGCGGGCGGCGCGGGCGACCAGCGGGGTGAGCGACCGCGCGGTGTTGACGTGGGTGTGCACGGCGATCTGGACGCCGCGGCGGCGGGCCTTGGCGGCCAGCCGTTCCATGCCGGCGCGGACCTCGTCCTGCAGCCAGTGCTGGGGCAGGCCCATGAGGGCCTTGGTGGCCAGCCGGATGTCGCGGACGGAGTCGATGTCCAGCAGCGCGTCGACGAACGCCTCCAGCCGCGGCCAGGGCAGGTTGGCGACGTCGCCGCCGGAGACCACCACGTCGCGGACGCCGGGGGTGCGGCGCAGGTAGTCGAGCATCGCGGCGTGCCGGTCGGGGTTCTTGAGGGTGAACCGGTGCTTGGCGACGGCGGGGGTGGAGGTGCCGACCAGGTCCATGCGAGTGCAGTGCCCGCAGTACTGGGGGCAGGTGGGCAGCAGCTCGGCGAGGACCTTGGTGGGGTAGCGGTGGGTGAGTCCCTCCACGGCCCACATCTGCGCCTCGTGCAGGGAGTCGCGGGTGGCGCGGGGGTGGGAGGGCCAGTCGGCGCGGCGGTCGCTGAACACCGGGATCATGTAGCGGCGCACCGGGTCGGCGTAGAACGCGTCGGTGCCGCCGGTGTCCATGGTGTTGAGCATCTGCGGGGTGACCAGCATCGACATGGTGGCGTGGGTGGCCTGGTCGCGCTGCAGGTCGGCGTAGAAGGACTCGTCGATCAGGTCGCCGAGGACCTCGCGCAGCTGCCGGACGTTCTTGACGCAGTGGGCGCGCTGCCACTGGGCGGACTCCCATTCGGCGCGGGTGACGTCGCGCCAGCCGGGCAGGCGCCGCCAGTCGGGTTCGGTGAGCGGGCGGCGGCGGTAGGGGTAGGGCTGGGACGCGGGGTCCGGGGCGGCCGTTCGCGGCGCGGCGGTGGTCGCGGTGCTGGTCACGGTGGTCATGGCACCCTCCGTTGGGTGTCGACGCCCAGTGGAATCCGTATATGTTCCAGTCTTGATCTGACCGTACGGGAAGAATTCCGTCGAGACCAGAGATACCCCGGATGTTCTCAAGTGAACAGGGGGCGGGCTACCGTGAACGGATGGATCACCGGATCATCTCCGCATCATCCCCGCTGGGCCTGCACCGGGTCGTGGACCCGCCCGGGGTGCTCCCGCAGGCCGCCCGCCGCCTGGACCCCGACCCGCGGATCGGCCCCGACGAGGTCCGGGTCCGCGTCGAGCGCCTGAACCTGGACGCCGCCTCGTACCGGCAACTGCACGAGCGGCACGGCGGCGACGGGGCGGCGATCCGCGCCGCGGTGCTGGAGATCGTCGCCGAGCGCGGCAAGATGCACAATCCGGTGACCGGGTCGGGCGGGATGCTGGTCGGGACGGTCGAGGAGGTGGGCCCGGACTCCCCGCTGGGCCTTGCGCCGGGGGACCGGGTCGCCACGCTGGTGTCGCTGACCTGCACCCCGCTGGCGATCACCGACGGGCTGGCCCGCTGGGACGGGCTGGACGAGCAGGTCCCCGCCGACGGGCACGCGATCCTGTTCGCCCGTTCGATCGCCGCGGTGCTGCCCGGCGACCTGCCGACGCCGCTGGCGCTGGCGGTGCTGGACGTGTGCGGCGCACCCGCGCTGACCGGCCGGGTGGTGCGCGCCGCCGGGGCCGCGCCGGTGGTGGCGGTGCTGGGGGCGGCGGGCAAGAGCGGGTCGCTGTCGCTGGCGGCGGCCCGGCGGGCGGGCGCCCGCACGCTGATCGGGCTGGTCCGCGACGACCGCGAGGCCGGGCTGCTGGCGGCGGCCGGGCTGGCGGACCGGGTGACGGTCGCCGACGCCCGCGACCCGGTGGCGGTGGAGGCGGCGGTGCGGGCGGCCGGGGGACCAGCGGACGTGACGGTGGTGTGCGTGGACGTGCCCGGCTGCGAGCACGGCGCGATCCTGGCCACCGCGCAGGGCGGGACGGTGGTGTTCTTCTCGATGGCCACCTCCTTCACCGCGGCGGCGCTGGGGGCCGAGGCGCTGGCGGCCGACGTGACGATGCTGATCGGCAACGGGTACGTGCCCGGCCACGCGGAGGCGGCGCTGGACCTGGTGCGCTCGTCGGCCGGCGTTCGCGATCTTTTCACCGCCAGGCTGGGACATTCTCCGCAAGAATGAGTCGACCTTCCCGGCGCCGCCGTCTCATGACGGAGCACCCCCGGGGGCCGGGCACGGCGTCACCGGGGAGGATTCGGTGATCCCCGCGGGGGACGAGCGGAGGGAGCGGGCATTGAGCATCGTGGAGTCGCTGCGGCGGCGGGAGCCCGAGGACCGGCAGGCGCAGATCGTGGACGTGCTGGTGGAGGCGTTCGCCGACCTGATGCGGCGCAGCCCGGCGGAGTTCCGCCGCCGGTTCCGCAAGATGGCCTCCGATCCGTTCGCGTTCTACCGGGGCAGCGCCTGCCTGTACTACGCCGACATCGTGCACGACGAGGACCCGTGGGCCGACGAGCGCACCTCGCGGGTGTGGATCCAGGGGGACCTGCACGCGGAGAACTTCGGCACCTACATGAACGACGACGGCGTGTTCGTCTTCGACGTCAACGACTTCGACGAGGCGTACGTCGGGCACTTCACCTGGGACATCAAGCGGCTGGTGGCGAGCGTGGCGCTGCTGGCGTGGATCAAGGCGATCTCCGACGACGACATCCGCCGGCTGATCGCCGCCTACGTGCGGGCCTACGTCGACCAGGTCCGCTACTTCCACACCAACCCCGGCGACAGCAGCTGGGCGATCACGCTGGACAACGCCGAGGGCTATGTGCGGGAGGTGCTGATCCAGGCGCTGGCGTCGACGCGGATCGAGCTGCTGGAGCGCAAGACGCTGGTGGAGGAGCACGAGCGGCGGTTCAAGTCCGGGCCGGGCGTGCGGCGGCTGGACGACGCCGAGCGCGCCAAGGTGGAGGCGGCGTTCACCGAGTACCTGGACACGATCCCGGCCGAGAAGCGGTTCTCCAGCATCACCTACCGGGTCAAGGACATCATCGGCAGCTTCGGGTTCGGGATCGGGTCGGCGGGCCTGTCGGCGTACAACATCCTGGTGGAGGGCCGCACCCAGGCGCTGGAGAACGACGTGATCCTGTCGATGAAGCAGGGGAACGTGGCGGCGCCGAGCCGGGTGGTGGACGACGCCCGGATCCGGGAGTTCTTCCTGCACCACGGGCACCGCACCGCGGTGTCGCGGCGGGCGCTGCAGGCCAACACCGACCCGTGGCTGGGCCACACGCAGATCGACGGGGTCGGCTACGTGGTGCAGGAGCTGTCGCCGTACGAGGAGGACCTGGACTGGTCGGGGCTGACCGAGCCGGCGGAGATGCTGCCGCTGCTGGAGGACCTGGGCCGCGCCACCGCCAAGATCCACTGCGTGTCGGACCGGGACTCGGACCACTCGCTGGTGGACTTCCAGGTGGAGGACGCGATCATGGAGGTGATCGGGCGAACCGGCGAGGACGCGTTCGTGGACGCCATGGTCTCCTTCGGCATGGGGTACGCCGAGATCGTCCGCGACGACCACCGCCTTTTCGTCGACGCCTTCCGTTCCCAGCAAGGGCCTTTGAAGCTGCTCCTGGAGTCGTGACCCGACGACGCGAAGGCATTCGTCCACACCGCATCAAAGCGGGTGTCCCGCCGGTCGCCGCCGTTCACGGCCGTGTCAGCCGGGACCGCCGCTCACGGTTCGTCACGCCATTACTCCAGAGCGGGCTTTGGGCGTGATCGGCCGCCTTGACAGCTCCTGCCGATCGGATAGTACGTTGGCGCCACTTTGAGCCGCGAACGTGCTACGGGCCCGAGCAGGGCAGCCGCCGATGTGGGAACCGTGACGACTTCGGGGAGCTGAGTGTGGTCCTCGCCCAGGAAACAAGCCTTCGTCTCGACGCCGGGGTGATCGACTACGCGATCATCGCGCTCTACTTCGCGTTCGTGCTCCTCATCGGCTATCTGGCGCGGCGGGCGATCTCCAACAGCCTGGACTTCTTCCTTTCCGGGCGCTCGCTACCGGCCTGGATCACCGGGCTGGCGTTCATCTCCGCGAATCTCGGCGCCGTCGAGATCATGGGCATGAGCGCCACCGCCGCGCAGTACGGGATGCCGACCATGCACTACTTCTGGATCGGCGCGGTCCCCGCAATGCTGTTCCTGGGCATCGTGATGATGCCCTTCTACTACGGGTCCAAGGTGCGCAGCGTCCCGGAGTTCATGCTGCGTCGCTTCGGTCCCGGAGCGCACCTGGTCAACGCGGTCAGTTTCGCGTTCGCGCAGGTGCTGATCGCCGGCATCAACCTGTTCCTGCTCGCCCGGATCGTGAACGTGCTGCTGGGCTGGCCGCTGTGGGTCGCCGTGATCGTGGCCGGGCTGATCGTGCTGCTCTACATCACCGCCGGCGGGCTGTCGGCGGCGATCTACAACGAGGTGCTCCAGTTCTTCGTGATCGTGGCGGCGCTGGCTCCGCTGACCATCGGCGGCCTGATCCAGGTCGGCGGCTGGGACGGGCTGGTCGATCGGGTCAGCGCGGGCCCGGGCGGGGCCGAGCAGATGAGCGCCTGGCCCGGGAACGAGCTGGCGGGCTTCGACTCCAGCGTCCTGTCGGCGATCGGGCTGGTGTTCGGGCTGGGCTTCGTGCTGTCGTTCGGGTACTGGACGACGAACTTCGTCGAGGTGCAGCGGGCGATGGCGTCCAACAGCATGAACGCGGCACGGCGGACGCCGATCATCGGTGCGTTCCCGAAGATGTTCGTGCCGTTCATCGTGATCGTGCCCGGCATGATCTCGGCGGTGCTGGTGCCCGAGATGATCGCGGGCAAGGCCGGCGGCGACGTCGACTACAACAACGCGCTGCTGTACCTGATGCGCGACATGCTCCCCAACGGCATGCTGGGACTGGCGATCGCCGGGCTGCTGGCGTCGTTCATGGCCGGCATGGCGGCCAACATCAGCGCGTTCAACACGGTGTTCAGCTACGACATCTGGCAGGGGTACGCGGTCAGGCACCGCTCCGACGACTACTACCTGCGGGTCGGCCAGGTGGTCACCGTGCTGGCCACCGTGGCGGCCATGGGCACCGCGTTCATCGCGGCCGGCTACAGCAACCTGATGGACTACCTGCAGCAGCTGTTCTCGTTCTTCAACGCCCCGCTGTTCGCCACCTTCATCCTGGGCATGTTCTGGAAGAGGATGACCCCGACGGCCGGGTGGCTGGGACTGGTCAGCGGTACCGTGGCCGCGGTCGGCGTCTTCCTGATGAACGAGACGGGCGTGATCGACCTTCCCGGCCAGGGCGCCAGCTTCATCGGCGCCGGGGCGGCGTTCGTGGTCGACATCGTCGTCAGCTGGCTGGTCACCATGGTCACCCGCTCCAAGCCCGAGCGCGAGCTGGCGGGCCTGGTGTACTCGCTGACACCGAAGGAGAGCTTCCGGGACCCGCGCGACGCGCGCGAATCCTGGTACCAGCGGCCCGGCCTCCTGGCCGGTGTCGCCCTGGTCCTGGTGATCGGCCTGAACGTCGTCTTCGGCTGAGCAAGGAGACCACAGATGTCCACGCCGCACAGCGACCCGCAGCGCGACCGCCCGCGCAGGGAACGGGCGGGGGTCTTCGACATCCGCACCATGATCGGCCTGCTGATGGGGATCTACGGGGTGATACTCGTCGTCACCGGCCTGGTCGGGACGACGGAGGAGGATCTGGCCAAGGCCGACGGCATCAACCTCAACCTCTGGACCGGGATCTCGCTCATCGTGGTGGCCGCGGTGTTCTTCGTCTGGGCCCGGCTGCGTCCGATTCTCGTGCCCACCGATCCGCCCCCAACGGAACGGGACCCGGACTGAACCCTTCTGATCGACGGCCTGAAGCGAGCCGGCTGACCCCGCCGGCGCGATGCGGGCGATGGTCTCGGCGTGCACCGCCCCACCGCGCCGGCCATGTCCCCGCTTTGACGGCGGGCCTAGGCTCGAAGGTGGTCATGCCTGTTGCCTCGCACGTCGCGGTGGCGGCGGTTGTCATCGTGCTGACGCTGGTCAACGTGCTGAACAACCGCCTGTTGCCCGCTGCCTACGTGCTCACCTCGATCGTCGCGACCGCGGTGCTGCTGGTCCTGCTCAGGTCGGCCGGCGTCGGCTGGGACCAGGCGGGGCTGGGCCGCGACGCGGTGCGCCGCGGAGTGACCTGGGGTCTGCTCCTCGTGGTCGTGGTGGCGGTCTGTTACCTGGTGTGCGCGCTGCTTCCGGCGACGCGGGATCTCTTCCTCGACCGCCGGGTCGGCAGCGCCGACCCCGGCAGGCTGGCCTTCGAGGTCCTGGTGCGCATACCCGTGGGCACCGTTCTGCTGGAGGAGGTGGCCTTTCGCGGAGTGTTGTACGCCCTGGTCAGATCCGAGCACGGCGTGGCGTGGGCGACCGTGGTCTCCTCGGGGCTGTTCGGTCTCTGGCACGTCGTGCCCGCCTCCGGCATCAGCACGGTCAATCCCTTCTTCACGCGGATCTTCGGTGCGGGGCCGCTGGGTGCGGTGATCGCCACGGCGGTGGCGGTGGCCGCCATGGCCCTCGCCGGGGCGGTCCTGTGCGAGTTGCAACGCCGCAGCGGCAGCCTGCTCGCACCCGCGGCGCTGCACTGGGCGGCCAACGGGCTCGGGTTCATCACGGCCTATCTGGTCATCAACTTCCGCTGAGCCACGTGCGGGCTGTCCCGCCGCGCGGATCGCCGGACGAGATCCGGGCGCGTGAGACCGGGAACGTCCGTCCCGGGCCGCCGGGCCCGTGCCCGGGAAGGACGTTCTGCCTGGAATAGGTCGCGGCCATCGGGGTAATTCGCGCGCGATGCTGGGGTACACGGTCCGGCTCGCCGGGCGAGCGACGTCACTGCCGCGGCGGGGCGCGGACATGGCACTGCGCACCGCCGAGGCGACGGCCGCTGCCGGTGTGCGCGCGGCGGCCGGGGCGGCGACCCTCGGGAAGGCGACGGTGGCCGGGGCGGTCGGGCAGGCCGACACGGCCCTACGATCGGTGGCGCGACGGGGACTGGACGCCGCCGCCACGGCGCCCCGGGAGATCGCCGAGGCCGAACGCTCCCTGATCGATTTCCACGAACGTCGCCGCCGGCGGCGGGTGTGGGCCGAGCACGGCCGGGCCTACATCGAGGTGCGCGGGATCGGCGGGCACGACGAGCGGGCGCGCAAGGTGGCCGGCGATGCGACCAGATCGCTGCGCGGCCTTCGGGGAGTGCGCTGGGCCGAGGTCAACGCGGTGACCGGCCAGGTCCTGGTGGCGTTCGACGAGGACCGGGTGGACGTCGAAACGCTCCTGGACGCGGTCCGTGCGGTGGAGGGGGCGCACGGCACGCGGGATGAGGACTTCGCCTGGGACCAGGTGGTCCTGCCCGGCGACAGGACCCCCGTGATCGTGGCGGCGACCGAGCTGGCCGCCGACTGCGCGGCCCTGGCGGCCGCGGCGGTCGGCACGCTGCTGGGCCTTCCCGCGCTGCCGCACCGCGCACGGCTGGCCGTCGCCCTGTTCGAGGTGGAGCACGGCCTGCGCCGGCGCCTCAAGCGGCGGATCGGCCCGATCGAGACGGACCTGGTGATCTCGGTCGCGAACGCCGCCGTCCACGGCCTGTCCGAAGGCATGCTCGCGCCCGTGGTCGACGGCATGTACCACGCGTTGCTGCTGGGCGAACGGTGGGAACGGCGGCGGGTCTGGGGACGCCGCGAAGGCGAGCTCGTCGGCCCGGCGAGCGTTCCGCACGAGCCGCCCCTGCGGTCTCCGCGCCCGCGTCCCCGCCCGCCGGGCCCCATCGAGAGGTGGGACGAACGGCTCGGCCCGGTCGCCCCCGCCGCGGCGGCCGGCGCGCTGGCCCTGACCCGCGACCCGGGCCGGGCGATCGACGCCTTTCTCGCCGCGGTGCCGAAGGCCGCCACCTACGGGCGCGGAGCCTTCGCCGCGGCGGCGGGCTGGCAGCTGGCCCGGCGGGGGATCGTGCCGCTGAACGCGGCGGGCCTGCGGCGGCTCGACCGGGTGTCGACGATCGTGGTCGACTCCGCCGCCCTGCGCCGTCTTCACGTCCTCGACGCCGAACCCGACCCCGGCGTCGACCGGGACCAGGTGCTGCGGGCCGCGTCACACGTGCTGCACGGCATGCCGCGGCCGGACCTGACCGGAGCCGGTCCCTGGCGTCAGGGCGATCATCGCCTGGAACGCGTCCCGGGCGATCATCGGCTGGGGGTGCACGAGAACGGCCGGCGGCTCGGCCGCGTCACCGTCGGACCGCGGCCGGTGCCGCTCGCCCGGGAGATCCTCGCCGCGGCGGGCTCCACCCGGGCCGGCCTGCTGGTCACCGACGGGCCGGGCGTCGCCGAACTGCTGCCCCCCGCCGGCCGGATCCTCAACGCCGGCGACGACCTCGCCGGACACGTACGGCGGCTCCAGGAGGCCGGCGACGGCGTCCTGGTCATCTCGGCGGCCGACGACGCGGCACTGGCCGCCGCCGACGTCGGCGTCGCGCTCGCCATGCCCGGCAGCCCCGTGTTCTGGTCGGCGGACCTGGTGTGCGGACGGCAGTTGACCGACGTGTGGCGCGTCCTGCGCGTGGCCTCGGCCGCCCACACGGCCAGCCGGCAGGCGGTGTACTTCAGCCAGGCGGGCACCACGCTCGCCACCGTCCTCGCGGTGACGGCCCGGGGCCGCCTCACCGCGGTCGCCCTTACCCCGGTGCACATCGCGGGAGCCGCGGCCATGATCCTGGGCGCCGCCACCGGCCTGCGGGCGGCCAGAGCCGCCGCACCGCAACCCTCCGCCACCGGCTGACACCTGACCCTGGGGCGTGCTCCGTCCTTTCGCGGCCGGTCAGGCGGTTCGCGGAACGGGGCCGCGCGGCCGTGGGACACACCCGCGGATATGCCCCCGTTTACGGGGTAATGGCCCGCGCATGACCGGCTACGGAATCCACGCCTCCCACGAGCAGATCGCACCCGGGGCGCTCCTGGCGGCCGTGGTCCACGCGGAGGAGGCCGGCTTCACGGCGGCGATGTCCTCGGACCACTTCTCGCCGTGGAGCGCCCGCCAGGGCCAGTCGGCGTTCGCCTGGTCGTGGCTGGGAGCGGCGCTCCAGGCCACCGGGCTGCCGTTCGGCGTGGTCAACGCGCCCGGGCAGCGGTACCACCCCGCCATCATCGCGCAGGCCATCGGGACGCTGGCGGCGATGTACCCCGGCCGGTTCTGGGCGGCGCTGGGCAGCGGCGAGGCCAGCAACGAGCACATCACCGGGGAGCCGTGGCCCCGCAAGGACGTCCGCAACGCGCGGCTGCGCGAGTGCGTCGACATCATCCGGGCGCTCCTGGAAGGCCAGGAGGTCAGCCACGACGGGCTGGTCACCGTGGACCGGGCCCGGCTGTGGACCCGCCCCGAGAGCGTGCCGCCGCTGTTCGGCGCGGCGGTCAGCGAGGCCACCGCCCGCTGGTGCGCCGAATGGGCCGACGGCCTGATCACCGTCAACGCCCCCCTGCCCACGCTGCGCAGGATCGCCGGCGCCTACCGCGACGCCGGCGGACGCGGCCCGCTGGCCCTCCAGGTCCATCTGAGCTGGGCACCGGACGAGGAGGAGGCCGCCGCCATCGCGCACGACCAGTGGCGCAGCAACGTGTTCGCCCCGCCCGTCTGCTGGGACCTGGAGATGACCGACCACTTCGACGTGGTGTCCGAGCACGTCACCGCCGCGCAGGTCGCCCAGGTCGTCAACGTCTCGGCCGACTTGGGCAGGCACGCCGCCTGGCTGCACGAGTACGCCGAACTCGGCTTCGAACGCATCTACCTGCACCACGTCGGGCAGGACCTCGGCCCGTTCATCGACGCCTTCGGCGCCAGGGTGCTGCCCCAGCTCACCGGGGACCACACGCCATGAGACTGACCAGAACCTCGGACCTGTGGTGGAAGAACGCGGTCGTCTACTGCCTGGACGTCGAGACCTTCCGGGACGGCGACGGGGACGGCTGCGGCGACTTCCGCGGGCTGACCCAGAAGATCGACCACCTCGAACGGCTGGGCGTCACCTGCATCTGGCTGATGCCGTTCTACCCGTCGCCCGACCGCGACGACGGCTACGACATCACCGACTTCTACGGGGTGGATCCCCGGCTCGGCACGCTGGGCGACTTCGTGGAGTTCGTCCGTACCGCACGGGACCGCGGGATGCGGGTGATCGCCGACCTGGTGGTGAACCACACCTCCGACCGGCATCCCTGGTTCCGCGACGCCCGCGCGAGCCGGGACTCGCGGTACCGCGACTGGTACGTGTGGGCGGACGAGCCGCCCGCCGACGGGCCGAAGGGCGTGGTCTTCCCGGACAAGGAGGACAGCCTCTGGCAGTACGACGAGCACACCGGGCAGTACTACCTGCACCGCTTCTACAAGCACCAGCCGGACCTCAACGTCGCCAACCCCGAGGTGCGCGACGAGATCGCCCGGATCATGGGCTTCTGGATGGAGCTGGGCCTGTCGGGCTTCCGGGTCGACGCCGTCCCGTTCATGCTGGAGACCAGCGGGCAGACCGACGCGTCACGGCTGCCCGACCCGCACGACTACCTGGCCGACCTGCGCTCCTTCCTGTCCCGCCGCAACGGCGAGGCGATCCTGCTCGGCGAGGTCAACCTGCCCTACGCCGACACGATGCCCTTCTACGGCGGCGCGGACGGCGAGGAGCTGACGATGTGCTTCGACTTCGTCGGCATGCAGAAGATGTACCTGGCGCTGGCCCGCCGGGACGCCCGGCCGCTGGCCGAGGCCCTGACGGCACGGCCCACGCCGCCCAAGGACGGGCACTGGGCCACGTTCGTCCGCAACCATGACGAGCTGACGCTGGACCAGCTGTCCGACGCCGAACGCCAGGAGGTCTTCGAGGCGTTCGGTCCCGAGCCGGGCATGCGCCTGTACGGGCGGGGGCTGCGCCGGCGCCTGCCGCCGACGCTGGGCGGCGACCTCGAGCGGTTGAAGATGGTCTACAGCCTGCTGTTCTCCCTGCCCGGCACCCCGGTGCTGTTCTACGGCGAGGAGATCGGGATGGGGGAGGACCCGGAGGCCGAGGGCAGGCAGGCGGTCCGCACGCCCATGCAGTGGCGGCCCGGACGCGGGGCGGGCTTCTCGGAGGCGGAGCCGTCGCGGTTCCCGGCGAGGGTGGTGCAGGGCCGGTACGGGCCGGATCATGTCAGCGTGGCGGCCCAGCGGCGGGACCCCGGCTCGCTGCTGTCGTGGATCCGGATGCTCATCGAGCGCTACCGGGAGAACCCGGAGCTGGCCTGGGGCGACTTCACCGTCCTCGACACCGGGTCCGAGTCCGTGCTGGCGCACCGGTGCACCTACGAGGGCGGCACCGTCGTGGCGCTGCACAACTTCTCCGCGGACGCCGTCGAGGTCGGTCTCGTGCTGGACGGGTTCGACTCGTCCTGGTCGCTGACCGATCTGCTGGGGGAGGGCACCACCGAGATCGCCCCGGACGGCCGCGCCGTGATCGGCCTGGACGGGCACGGCTGCCGCTGGCTGCGTCCCCGCCCCACCGGCGCCTGATACCGAACGCCGTTCGCCGGCATGACCCGTGCGGACGGGCCAGCAGGCCGGGGACGCGCCGGTGCGCGTGGGAGATCACCTCTGGTCGGGCTGGCAGGGAGCGGAGAGCAGGGAGCCGGGGGTGAGGCAGGGGGGAGATCCCGCCTGCTGGAGGAGCCTCCTGGCGGAGTCACCGGCGAGGAAGGTCAGGAACGCCGAGGCGGGGCTGCCGTTGGGGGGAGGCCCGTGGGTGTAGAAGACCTCGGGAGCGACGAACGGGTAGCGGGCTCCCGCCGACGAGACGTCCGCCTTCATGCCGTCGAGGGTGAGGATGCGCACGTTGGGGTAGCGGCGGGCGTTCGCGGCGACGTGCAGTTCGGCGTAGCCGATCGCGCCGGGGACCTGGTCGACCGTGTCGAGGACCTGTCCCTGGCTGCTGCGTTCACAGCGGATGATGCGGGCGGCGGCGCGGATCTCGTCCTTGCGCCGGCAGTCCCGGGACGACAGTTCCGGTTCGGGCTCGTTGAGCACCCGCTCCTCGAAGATCGTCCGGGTTCCCGAGCCCTCGGTCCTGCTGACCAGCCGGATCGGCACGTCGGCGCCGCCCCTGAAGTGCTTCCAGCCGGTGGGGCCGCCGTCGCGGGCGTAGATGGAACGCAGTTCCCGGACCGACAGGCCGGTCACGTTCGCGTCCTTGTGGACGATGACGGCGAACGCGACCAGCGCGACCGGGAACCTCCGGAAGCCGCGCACCCTGATCTCGTCGGAGTCGGGCCGCAGGTACCCGTCGTGCATCGCGATCGTCGAGGCGGCGTTGGCGGCGGTGAGAGCGCGCACTCCTTCGTTGGAGCCGATGGCCCGCACCTCGATGTCCGCGTCCTCGCACAGGGCCTCGTAGCCCCGCCGGAGAGCCTCGGCCGTCCGTTCGAAGGCGGTGGAGCCGATCAGGTGGAGCGTGCCGCGGAAACAGACCGGACCGCCCGCCGCCGAGCCGTCCCCGCCGACCGCCGCGCCCATCCCGACGCCGCCGGCGAACAGCAGCGCGGCGACGACCGCCGACAGCGCCCGGCGCCCGCGGTCCCGCCGCGTGTCCCGGGCGGGCGGGGGCCGGTGCGCGGGCCGCCGGTTCTCGGCGGCCGCCAGGCGTTCCCGCAGGTCCGCCGCCTCCGCCTGGACGGCGGCCAGCCGCCGCCGCAGCTCGGCCGCCTCGGCGCGGGCATGGGCCAGGTCGTCGGGCGGGGGAACGTGCCGCAGCCGTTCGTACGCCTCGACCCAGCGTGCGACCTCGGCTTCGGGCAGCCCGCAGGCCGCCGCGAAGTAGCCGATCCGGGTGCGCTCGCGGTCGCTGGTCGTGCGCCAGCGGTCCTTCTGGAACATCGCGCTGATCGTGGCGTCGGGCAGCGCGCCCCACGAGCGTTTCTCGATCTCGGACTGCCGGGGCGAGCCCGCCCAGGCCCTCAGGTCCGCCAGCAGCGCGTAGAAGTCCCGGATGTCGCCGGCCGTGGCCGGATCGGGCAGTGTCCGGTCGGCGGCGAACGTCGGCACGGTCCACGGCTCGAAGGTCACCGGATGCCGCGCGGTCAGCCGCCGCCAGGGCACCTTCGCCCGGTGGGCCTCGGCCACCTTCGCGGGTTTGCCCTGCCTGTTCTGCTCGAACGCCGCGCGCAGATCGTCGCCTCGCTCGTCCCACAGGGCCTGCTCGGCCGCGGCCCACCGGCCGCGCACCTGTGCCGCCGCGCCGCCGTCGACGCCCGCCGCGGCCAGGCAGGCGCTGACGACCTCCCACGACATCAGCTCGCCGTCTCCGGCCAGCAGCGCCCGGACCGTCTCCTCCAGCAGCCCGGTGCGCCGCGCCAGCGCGCCCGGCTCGTTCCCGCCCAGGCGGGCGACCAGGTCACGGGTGAAGGCCGCCTTCCGGTCGAGGTAGGAGTCCAACGCCGCTCCGTCCGTCTCGCGCACCCCCGGCACCCGCCGTGAGGCGACCATCCATGATCGGGTCCGGGCGGATGCGGCGTCGGCGAGTTGTCCTGAAGTTCGCGTTCTGGTGTCCGTCCGTGCGACCGGTGGTCGCGTCCAGGACGCTTCCGGGAGCGTTCCGGGATTCCCGGAAGGGACCAGGAACCGGCGGATCCCACCAGGACGGCCGCGGAGCGATCACACGGCCCGGTGCTCGGCCACGCTGGGAGCCATGAGCCGAGGACGCAGCACCCGCTCCGTTTCGTACGCCGACCTGGCGATCGACCGATTCCGGAACTGGCCGCTGACGGCCTGCCGCGCCGACTGCCCGCCCGGCCGCGCCCTGGCCCTGCCCGGCCTGCAGATCGTCCACCTCCATCAGGGAGACCTGGCCGAGGTCCTCCTCACCCAGAAGGTCATCTGCCGTCTCAGCACGACCCTCACCGCCTCCGGCCGCGTCGACACCTGCCGGGACACCGGCTGGGTCCAGGTGCATCTGGACACCGACGGCGACCTGTTCCTCCTGCAGTCCCTGGTCAGCCTGGCCATCCAGGCCAACGCCCCCGGCGGCCGCCCGCCTCGCCGCGCCGCCGCGGCCTGCCCCCACGCGGCCCGGACCCGGTGGGGCGCGTCCGGCGCCGACCGGTGATCACGGCGGGGTGCCCCGGGTGATCTGGCGGAGGATCGAACCGTCGGTGATCTCGGTGTCGGCGGCCAGCAGGAAGGCCTTGCTGAGGATCAGGGAGAGCCGCTCGTCCTCGAACGGCAGGTAGAGCCCGCCGCCGGTGGAGCGGCGGGCGGGGACGATGCACAGGTAGGAGTCGTCCGGCTCCATCAGGACGTTGGCGGAGCCGAGATGGATCTTGTAGATGCGCAGGTCGCCCCGGACGACCAGGTGGCGGTCGTCCAGCCGGCAGCGGTCGGCGATCCTGGTGCGGGGCAGGATGCGGGCCAGCGCGTCGCGGCGCACCTCGGCGCCGGCGGTCAGCTCACCGAAGCTCGCGCTGCGCCAGTAGGCGGCATAGCGGTCCTCGCCGCGGTCGGCCCAGTCGGGGTCGGCCGCGATCGACGTCACCGCGACGAACATGTCCACATCCCGCATGGCCTCGCTGAACACGATCGCGGGCACCTCCGCCAGCGGCACCCGGCGCCAGGTGCGGCCGGTGCGCCGCTCGAAGCGGACCTGGTCGGTGGCGGCGTAGTCGGGGCGGTGGTCGACGTCCTCCGCTTCGACGCTCTCGTGATAGAAGCACGCCTGCCATTCGCCCTCGGCGAAGGTGCCGCGGGCCTCGCCGTCGTGGCCGCCGTCGTAGGGGCCGAGGAAGTTCGCCCGCCAGCCGCGGGTCTTGAACAGTGCATACAGCCGCGGGTAGTGGACGATGTGCGCGGCGAACCTGTTGGAGTAGCCGCCGGTCTCCAGCTCGGCCGGGGTCGGCAGGTAGATCTCGCGGAACGCTTGCTTGAACGGCTGGCGCATCCGGCGGCCGGTGACGAACTCCCGCCAGGCCGTGATCTCGTCGGCCGCGGCCCGGATGGGATGCCACAGCCGGACGGGCGTGTGCGCCGCCGGTGGGGGCAGCTCGCGCCCGTCGGCCCGCAGCAGGCCCGGCCCGGACGGCACCGCCGCCGTCCAGGCGCCGTCCGGGCCGGCGAACTCCCAGATCAGGTCCCTGGTGACGGCCCCGGTGACGGGGTGGTCCCGGTAGTGGCGGCTCCACTCCTGGTAAGTCCAGCGGCGTTCGGCGGACATCAGCCCTTCGAGCCGGGCCCGCTCGCCCGACAGCGTGCCGCGGATCTCCTTGACGAGGGACTTCAGCTCCTTGAGCTCCTCGGCGTACGGCTCCTTGAGCGCCGCGGGCACCGTCCGGGCCCGCCGCCCGTCCGGCAGGGCGAAGGACAGCCGCACGGTCGCGGCGTTCTCGACCGACACCACGGCCCGGTGGTCGCCCAGCTCCCGGGTCGCCGACCCGTCGGCCGCCAGGCCGTGGGCGGGCACGCTGCGCTCGATCAGCTGCTCCGGGGTGATGCCCTGCCGTCCGGCGGCGGTGCGGAGCGCCGTGTCGAGCTGTTTGCGCAGACCTCGGTGGCGGATCGTCCGTTGCAGCCGCCAGAGCGCTTCGAGCGTTGACGGGCCGTCGATGCCGCCCAGGGCATTGACCGCCGCCCCGGCGAGTTTGAGCTGCTCGACGACGTCGCCGTCCGGCCCCCCGGTGCGCAGGGCGAGCGCGACCAGGTCGTGCACCGTCGCGGCCCCGTCCACCAGCGCGGCCGACCACACCAGGCCCCGGGCGAGGTCGACGTGGGTGGGGCGCACCAGGTAGTGGTGGTGATGATCGAACGGCCACGACGGCAGCGGCCCGTGCTCCCGGCTGCACAGCGCCTCGCCTTCCGCCAAGCCGCGCAGGCAGCGGGAGGGGAGATCGACGGCGCCCGTGGCATCGAGCAGTTCCAGGCAGCGCCGCCGCCACCGCTCCGACGGCCGTGGCCCGGACAGGGCGGCCAGATGCAGGACGAGGTCGACCAGCTCGGGCGTCGGGGAGGCGTTCGCGTGCTCGCGCAGCGGCTCGGCCCAGGGGTCGTGGTCGGGGATCGTCCCGGCGGGGAACCGCGTTCCGTCGACGTTCTTGAGCAGCCTCCATATCCGCCTGGCCAGGGCGCTGTAATGTCCCGCGCCGACGCCCTCCTCGTCGATGAGCCGCCGGTGGATCCGTTGCAGCAGGGGCGCGACGGTCCTTTGATCGTCCACGTCGAGCGCCTCCGCGGCGGTCAGCGCGAACCCCAGGGACCTGGCGAACCAGAACGCCATGTGGCATGCCTCCACGTGGGCCAGCAGCGCGGACGCCTCGGGCGCCGACCATCCCCGGGTGCCCGGGACGACCAGCGCCAGCTCCTCGTCGTAGTCCCAGAGCGTGTCGGTGAACTCCGCCGCCAGCGTCAGGACGACGGCCGCCGCCCGCCGCTCGTCATGCCCGCAGGAACCGAGTCCTTCCCGGATCTTCGTCCCGATCAGGTCCATCTCCGTCGAGAGCCGCTCGTGGCGCTCGCGGTCACGGCAGGCGAGCTGCTCGGTCCAGTTCTCGCGTTGCCGGTCGAGCAGGTCCACCAGCCAGCGGACCTTCTCGATCGCGTCGGTCCGGACGGCGTCGAGGCCGTCGCCCGCGCGCGCCTTCGCCGTCAGCCGCTCGTACAGCATGCCGGGATCTTGGCAGGCTGGTCTGACATCGCCGGCCCGCCCGGCGGCCCGGCGGCCCGTGACCGGGCGGGGCGGGAACGCGGTGACGGACGTCCTTGACCAGGCCGGGGCGGGCGGCGTTCCTCCGGTCCACGATGTCCGATTTCTTCTTGGGAGTGCCTCCGTTCCATGAAGAATCTTGCGGAAAAGCCGGTTGAGGGCGGAGGATCCTTCGCAGGGGTTTCGTTCTCTGCGAGGAGGCGCCGATGGGCAAGCTCGGCCTGGACCCGGACGTGGTGCGGCGCGCGCGCAGACTGGCCGCGCGCGCCGCCGAGCCGATCATCGACATGGCCCGCACCCACACCACCGTGTCGGTGGAACGGGCGCTGCTGCGGCTGGCCGGCCTGTCCGGCGCCGACGAGGGCGGGACCCCGTGGGTCAACCACCTCGCCGACGCCGTCCGCGACCAGGTCGGCATCGAGCACGGCGTGGCCCTGCCGGTATGGGACGCGCTGGTCACCGGCCCGCACCGCACCCTGCGGGAACTGGCCGAGGCCGCCGCCGCGGGACAGGCGGCGTTCCGCATCCCGGAGGGGGCCGACGCCGACGCCGCCCGCACCGCCGCGCACCGGGACGCCGCCGCCGGGATCGCCCGGATCGACGCGCGCCGCGCCGAACGCGACCGGCTGCTGCGCACCGTGGGAGACCCGCCGCACCCGTGGATCTACCTGATCGTCGCGACCGGCGACATCTACGAGGACATCCCGCAGGCGCAGGCCGCCGCCCGCGAGGGCGCCGACGTCATCGCCGTGATCCGCTCCACCGGGCAGTCCCTGCTGGACTACGTGCCCGAGGGCGCCACCCGGGAGGGCTACGCCGGCACCTACGCCACCCGGGAGAACTTCCGGCTGATGCGCGCCGCCCTCGACGAGGTGTCGGCCGAGCTGGGCCGCTACGTGCGGCTGACCAACTACGCCTCCGGGCTGTGCATGCCGGAGATCGCGGTGCTGGCCGGGCTGGAACGGCTGGACATGATGCTCAACGACTGCATGTACGGCATCGTGTTCCGCGACATCAACCCCCGCCGCACCTTCATCGACCAGCGGTTCTCCCGGCAGATCCACGCCCGCGCCGGCATCGTGATCAACACCGGCGAGGACAACTACCTGACCACCGCCGACGCCGTCGACGCCGCCCACACCGTGATCGTCAGCCAGCTGCTCAACGAACGGTTCGCCCACGAGGCGGGCCTGACCGACGGGCTGCTCGGCCTCGGGCACGCCTTCGAGATCGACCCGGCGCTGCCGGACTCGTTCCGGCTGGAGCTGGCGCACGCCCAGCTGGTGCGGGAGCTGTTCCCCGCCGCCCCGCTGAAGTACATGCCGCCGACCCGGCACATGACCGGCGACATCTTCGCCGGCTACCTGCTGGACGCGTTCTTCAACCTGGCCGCCGTGATGACCGGCCAGTCGATCATCCTGATCGGGATGATGACCGAGGGCATCCACACCCCCTGGCTGTCGGACCGGGACCTGGCGCTGCAGAACGTCCGGTACGTGCGCAACGCGTGCGGGCGGCTGGCCGAGGACTTCACGCCCCGCCCGGACGGGTTCGTCGCGCAGCGCGCCCGCCGGGTGCTGGCCGAGTCGGTGGAACTGCTGGAACGCATCTGCGACGACGGGCTGCTGGCCGCGATCGCCGACGGCACGTTCGGCGTCACCCGCAGACCCCCGGACGGCGGCAAGGGCCTGGACGGGGTCGCCGAACGCGCCGACGGCTACTACAACCCCGCCATCGACATCCTCGAAGGCACCGCCGACCCGGACCTGGCCGGTCCCGCCCCGGCGGAGGTGACCGCATGACCACCGCACCGCAGATCATCCGCCCCTACGGCGACACCACCGGCGACGGGCTGGTGCAGGTGTCGTTCACCCTGCCCGTCCCGCACGGCGCGCGCGCCGAGGCCGCGGCGCTGCGGCTGGCGGCGGCGATGGGCCTGGACCCGGCGCACGTGGTGCACGCCAAGCCGATGGGGCCGGACTTCACGTTCTTCATCGTCTACGGCCGGGTCCGTCACCTGATCGACTACGCCGACATCCCCGAACCCGAGGGCCGCGCCTACCCGCTGCTGAGCGCCGCCGACGTCAACCTGGCCATCCGCCGCACCCTGGGCCGCCGCCTGGTGGTGGTCGGCGCGTGCATCGGCACCGACGCCCACACGGTCGGGATCGACGCGATCCTCAACGTCAAGGGCTTCGCCGGCGACAAGGGCCTGGAGTACTACCGCGAGATCCAGGTCATCAACATGGGCGCCCAGGTGCCGGTGGCCGAACTGGTGGAGCGCGCCGTCGCCGAGCACGCCGACGCCGTCCTGGTGTCGCAGGTCGTCACCCAGCGGGACGCGCACCTGCACAACACGCGGCAGATGGCCGAGGCGTTCGGCGCGGCGTTCCCCGACGCGCAAGGGCCCGGCAGGGGACGGCCGCTGCTGGTGGTCGGCGGGCCCCGCTTCGGCTCCCTCACCCCCGCCGAACTGGGGGTCGACGCGGTGTTCGGCAAGGGCACCACCCCCGGCGAGGTCGCCTCCTACCTGGTGCACGCCCTGCTGGAGACGCCATGACCGTGGGACTGACCGTCACGCACCGCCGCTACGTGCCCTACTCCCACGCCCACTACGGCGGCGCCCTGGTCGACGGCGCCTACGTGCTGGGCATGTTCGGTGACGTCGCCACCGAGGTGTGCATCCGCACGGACGCAGACGAGGGACTCTTCGCCTCCTACGACGACGTGCAGTTCCGCGCCCCGGTCCGGGCGGGGGACGTGCTGGAGGCCACCGCCGTCGTGGTCGCGGCGGGCCGCCGCAGCCGCCGCCTGGAGTTCACCGCCCGCGTCGTGTGCCGCGCCGACCCCGAGCGCGGCCCCTCGGCGGCCCGGGTCCTGGACGAGCCGATCGTCGTGGTGACCGCCACCGGCACCGTCGTGGTGCCGCCGCCCGGGACGTGATGGCCCGGACAGTCCGGCGGGGGCGATAACGTTCGGCCAAGAAGCCCTTTTCACCGAGGAGCGACGTGGCCCCGAACACCCTGCCCGGCACGCAGCCCGCCGACACCGAGGCCGTCCCGCCCCGGCGGCCCGCGCGGCTGTGGCGCGGCGGCCGGGCCGGGTGGCCGCGGACCCTGGCCGCTGCCGCCGCCGGGCTGGTGATGTGGCCGGCGTTCCCCCCGTACGACCTGTGGCCGCTGGCCCCGGTGGGGGTGGCGCTGCTCACGATGGCGCTGTACGGGCTGGGGCCGCGCGCGGCGCTGTGGCCGTCGCTATGGTGCGGGGTGGTGTTCTTCCTGCCCGCCCTGTCGGGCATCGTGAAGATCGGCCCCGACGGGTGGATCCTGCTGAGCGTCGTGCAGGCCCTGTACTTCATGCCGATGGGCGCCGGGATCGCGCTGGCGGCGCGGCTGCCGGGCTGGCCGGTGTGGACGGCGGCGCTGTGGGTGGCGCAGGAACTGGTGCGCGGGCGGGTCCCGTTCGGCGGGTTCCCGTGGGCCAGGCTGGTGTTCAGCCAGACCGACGGCCCGTTCACCGGCTACGCGGCCGTGGGCGGGGCGCCGCTGGTGACGTTCCTGACCGCCCTGTGCGGGACGCTGCTGGCGTACGCGCTGCTGCGGGGGCCGCTGCCGGCCGTGGTGGCGCGCCGCCTGCCCGGCGCCGGTCCCCGCACCCTCCGGCCGCTGGCCGTCGCGGCCGCCGGGGTGCTGGCGATCGGCGTCGCGGGGCCGCTGGTGCCGACCCCCACCGGCGGGCGGCCGGTCACCGTCGCCGTCATCCAGGGCAACGTGCCGCGGCTGGGCCTGGACTTCAACGCCCAGCGCCGTGCCGTGCTCGACAACCACGTGCGCCGCACCCACGAACTGGCCGCCCTCGTCCGCGCCGGCAGGGTCGCCCGCCCCGAGCTGGTGGTGTGGCCGGAGAACTCCAGCGACCTGGACCCCTACACCGACCCCGAGGCCCGCGCCCTCATCGACGCCGCCGTCAAGGACGTCGGCGTGCCGGTGCTGGTCGGCGCGGTCGTCGACTCCGCCGACCCGCGGCACGTGGAGAACCGCGGGATCGTGTGGGACCCGGCCGGCGGGCCCGGCGCCTACTACGTCAAACGGCATCCGGTGCCGTTCGGGGAGTACCTGCCGTTCCGGCCGGTCCTCACCAAGCTGATCACCCGGTTCGAGCGGATCCCCCGCGACTTCACCCAGGGCGGCCCGCCCGGGCTGCTGCGCCTGGGGCCCGTCCGCGTCGGCGACGTCATCTGCTTCGAGGTCGCCTACGACGAGGTCGTCCGCGACGTCGCGGCGGGCGAGCTGCTGGTCGTGCAGACCAACAACGCCACCTACGGCCGCACCAGCCTGCCGCCGCAGCAGCTGGCGATGTCCCGGCTGCGGGCCGTCGAGCACGGCCGCACCGTGCTGGTCGCCGCCACCAGCGGGATCAGCGCGATCATCGCCCCCGACGGGCGGCTGATCGACCGGTCGGCCGAGTTCGTCCCCGACATCCAGGTCGCCGCCGTCCCGGCGCGCACCGCGCCCACCCTCGCCGACCGGCTGGGCCCGTGGCCGGAACGCGCGCTGGCCCTGCTGGCCGTCGCCGCCGTCGCCGTCGCGGCCCGCCGCACCCGCACCACCGAAGGAGCCTGACCCGATGCCCACACCTCGCGGTCCACGCCGGGATCCCGGCCGTGTCCTGGTCATCATCCCGACCTACAACGAGCGGGAGAACCTGGAACGGATCGTCGCGCGGGTGCGGGCGGCGGCCCCCGCCGCGGACGTGCTGGTCGTCGACGACGCCAGCCCCGACGGCACCGGCGAGCTGGCCGACCGGCTCGCCGCCGGCGACTCCCACGTGCACGTGCTGCACCGGTCCGGGAAGCAGGGGCTGGGCGCCGCCTACATCGCCGGTTTCCGCTGGGGCCTGGAGCGCGACTACGACGTGCTGGTGGAGATGGACGCCGACGGCTCCCACCAGCCCGAGGAGCTGCCCGCCCTGCTGGACGCCCTCGCCGACGCCGACCTGGTCATCGGGGCCCGCTGGATCCCCGGCGGCAAGGTCGTCAACTGGCCCCGCCACCGCGAGGCCCTGTCGCGCGGCGCCAACGTCTACGCCCGCCTCATGCTCGGCACCCCCCTGCACGACGCCACCGGCGGCTACCGGGCGTTCCGCGCCTCCACCCTCCGCAAGATCGGGCTGGACGGGGTGGACTCGCGCGGCTACTGCTTCCAGATCGACCTGGCGCTGCGGGCCCTGCAGGAGGGGCTGCGGGTGCGGGAGGTGCCGATCACGTTCGTGGAGCGCGAGCACGGCGCCAGCAAGATGAGCGGCGACATCGTCGCCGAGGCCATGTGGAAGGTCACCCGCTGGGGCGTCCGCGCCCGGCTGGGTCGCCGCCCCGGCCGCTCGTGAGGCGTGCGGAACGATCCGGGGCCCGGCGACGTTGACCGGTCAGCGGTGTCCGTCCCTGTTCGAGTCCCGTCGTGAAGCTGGTGTCATGCTCCCGCTGCTGATGTTCCTGGCGTTCCTGCTCGTGCCGGTCCTGGAGATCTACCTGATCCTGCAGGTCGGGTCGCTGATCGGCGGCTGGGCCACGGTGGCGCTGCTGCTGGCGGTCAGCGTGCTGGGCGCCTGGGTGGTGCGCCGGGAGGGCCGCCGCGCCTGGCGGGCCCTCACCGAGACGTTCGGCCGCGGCCAGGTCCCCGAGCGCGAGCTGGCCGACGCCGCCCTGGTCCTGGTCGGCGGGGTGCTGCTGCTGACCCCCGGCTTCGTCACCGACCTGGTGGGCCTGGCGTTCGTGCTGCCGTTCACCCGCCCGCTGGTCCGCCGGCTGCTGGTGCTGTACGCGACCCGCCGCGTCCGCGCCGCCGAACGCCGCCTGGCCGAGCAGGGCGTCATGCCCGGGATGTTCCCGCCCGGCATGCACGTCCCCGCCGACCGTCCCGACGCGCAGGGCCCCGTCATCCGCGGCGAGGTCATCCGCGAGGACTGACCGCGGGACCGCCCGGTGGCACGGACCGCCTCGCGGGCGGCTCAGCGGGTGGGGGGAGCCGGATCGTTCGACTGCAGTGATCGGGTGATCGCCTCCTGCCAGGAGTGCAGGAACGACCGGTAGCCGGCGGCGAAGGCGCTCAGCTCCTCGGCGGCGTCGGGGGTCAGTGCGGTGAGGTCGTAGACGACCTGGACGCTCGAGTGCCCGGTGGGGTCCTCCTCGACGGTGACGGTGACGGTTCCGGCGCGCGAGCCGGGGGTGACGCGGGCGTAGGAGATCCGGCGCCCGTGGTCGCGTTCGAGCACGACCCAGATCGTCTGCTCGCCGTGCGAGGTCTGGAAGACGGTTCCCGGTGCGGTGTCATCGTGCGCCGGGGCCGGGAAGTGCGGTCGCCAGCCCTCGACCCAGCGTTCCTCGCCGCGGGGCGTGAACAGCGCGAAGGCCTCCCGCGGCGGGAGGGCGAGGGTGAACCGTCCCTCCAGCGTGCGGCGGGCGGTCATTTCTCGGCCAGCCGGTGGGCGTCCTCGGCGGTCAGCGTCAGCTCGTAGACGGCCTTGAGCTGCTGGATCTTCTCCATCGTGGCGGGGGAGAAGGGCGCCTTGCCCTCGAAGGCGTGCAGCGCGACGCCCTCCACCAGATCCCCCAGCGACATGTCCAGGTACTCGGCCAGGCCCTTGAGGACCTTCAGCAGCCGCCGTTCGATCCGCAGCCCGGTCTGAACCCGTTCCACTGTTACCATGGTAACAATGTATCAACGAACCGTGCCTTCGCCTGGTGGCTCGACGCCGCCGAGAAGGTCGTCTTCTCCACCACCCTCGGCGAGACGACCTGGAAGAACTCCCTCATCGCCGCCGCCGGCCCGGTGTCCGCGGTCCGGGATCTGAGCCGGCGGGGGGCGGCGGCGCTCGGGCGCGAGGGCTCCGGAACGGCGCCGGGCCCGTACCGCGCGTGTGCGGCACGGGCCCGGCGGACGTTGGTCGAATCGGTCAGGCGGTCTTCTTGCGCTGAGCCCGCAGGATCGCCAGACGCTCGGCGAGGACCTCCTCCAGGTCCTCGATGGTGCGCCGTTCCATCAGCATGTCCCAGTGGGTGCGCGGCGCCTTGCCCTGCTTGGGCTGGGGGATCTCCCCGTCCACCCGCAGGGCGGTGGCGCCGCAGTTGCGGCATTCCCACGTCATCGGCACCTCGGCCTCAGCGGCGAGCGTCACGGTGAACCGATGGCCCTTGGCGCAGGTGTAGTCCACCTCTTGCCGTGGAGCCAGATCGGTGTTGCGATCGTTCTCGTAGCTGGTCGCTCCGAGTCGGGTGCCGCGAAGTGCGCGCTCGGCCATCGTCACGTGCCTCCCAGACGGCTTGCGGTCTTATGTCGACCAACGCTGAATCCCGTCACAAGATTCCCGCCCCCGGCCCTGTCCAACCCTGCCGGTTTGCGCGCCACGCCCGCCACGACCGCAAGATCGACGCCTTCGCAGGTCAGCCGCCCGGACGGCGCCGGGTGGTGAGCACCTCGTCGATCAGGCCGTACTCCAGCGCCTGCTCGGCGGTGAAGAACCGGTCGCGTTCGATGTCGCGGCGCACCCGCTCGAGGTCCTGCCCGGTGTGCCGGGCGATGATCTCCTCCATCTGGGCGCGCATCCGCAGGATCTCGCGGGCCTGGATCTCCAGGTCCCCGGCGCTGCCGCGGCCGCCCTCGGTGGCCGGCTGGTGCAGCAGGATCCGCGAGTTGGCCAGCGCCGCCCGCCGCCCCGTCGCGCCGGCCGCCAGCAGGATCGCCGCGGCCGAGGCGGCCTGCCCGATGCAGGTCGTCTCCACCTGGGGGCGGATGTACTGCATCGTGTCGTAGATCGCCATCATCGCGGTCAGCGACCCGCCCGGCGAGTTGATGTACAGGGCGATGGGCCGGTCGGGGTCCATGCCCTCCAGCGACAGCAACTGCGACATCACGTCGTTGGCGGCGGTGTCGTCGACCGGGGTGCCCAGGAACACGATGCGGTCCTCGAACAGCTTGTTGTACGGGTTCATCTCCTTGACCCCGTACGTGGTGCGCTCGACGAACGACGGCACGATGTAGCGGCCCTCGCCGCGCGGCCCGATCACGACCCCACCCGGTCGGTGGTGTCGATGACGTGGTCGACGAACCCGTACTCGCGGGCCTGCTCGGCGGTGAACCAGCGGTCCCGGTCGGAGTCGGCCTCGATCTGCTCCACGGTCTTGCCGGTGTGGAAGGCGGTCCGCTCGGCCAGCACCCGCTTGAGGTACAGCGACTGCTCGGCCTGGATCTTGATGTCGGAGGCGGTCCCGCCGATCCCGCCGTGCGGCTGGTGCATCATCACCCGGGCGTGCCGCAGCGCGTACCGCTTGCCGGGCGCGCCCGCGCACAGCAGCGTCTGCCCCATCGAGGCGGCCATCCCGACGGCGACGGTCGCGACGTCGTTGGGCAGGTACTGCATGATGTCGTAGATCGCCATCCCGGCGTCCACGACCCCGCCGGGCGAGTTGATGTACAGCGTGATGTCCCGCTCGGCGTCCTGGGCCGCCAGCAGCAGCAGCTGCGCGCACACCCGGTTGGCCAGCTCGTCGTCGATCTCCGAGCCCAGCATCACGATCCGCTGCGCCAGCAGCCGCTGGTAGACGTGCTCGGTCGCGATCTGCGGCAGCTCCGTCACCGTCGCCCGCGCCCGCGGCGCGAACGTCTCCGGCCGTCCTTGGTTCGGCACCATGGCTCCTCCTGTACGTTTTGAATAAAACGTACATTTTCAGCATCTTGTGCGCTACAGGCCGGCCGTGCTGTTCGCTTAGGATGAACGGGTGAGGATTCCGGTGACGAAGGCCCGGCAGGTCCTGGCGGACCTGGTGAACCGGGTCGCCTACGGCGGAGAGCACGTGGTGCTGACCCGCCACGGCCGGGTCGTCGCCGCGATCATCCCCCCGGAGGATCTGGAACTGCTGCAGCGGCTGCGCGAGGGCCGCATCGATCTGTCCCGCGCGGACGGCGGTGCCGCTCCCCAGGAGGGCCTCGACGCCCCCGCGCCGCACGGCACGCCGCTGCGCATCGCGGCCGAGTACCGCCCCCCGGGTTTCAGGCGCTGACCGCCGCCGGCACGTGCACGCCGGGGACCGTTCGCCCCGTCAGCCGCCGTAGAGGGGGAGACGCAGGACGAAGCACGTGACGGGGTGCGGGTCGTCGTGGGCCTCGATGGTGAGGGTGCCGTTGTGGGCCTCGGCGATGAGACGGCTGATGGGCAGGCCCAGTCCCGTGCCGCCGGGATCGCGGTCGCGGGAGGCCTGCAGGCGGGTGAAGCGTTCGAAGACCTTCTCGCGCTGTTCGGGCGGGATGCCGTCGCCGTCGTCGATGACCCTCAGGACCGCCGCGCCCTCGTCGGCGGTGACGGCGACGGTGACCTGCGTCGCGGCGTGGCGCTGGGCGTTGTCGAGCAGGTTGGTCAGCAGGCGGGTGATGAGCAGCGGGTCGCAGTCGACCGTCACCGCCTCGCCCAGGTCCGAGGCGATGGGGATCCGGCCGGCGGGGCGGGCCCGCAGTTCGGCGCCGGTCAGCCGGGTCAGGTCGGTGCGCTGCAGGCGTATCGGCCCGCCGGTGTCCAGCCGGGCCAGGCTCAGCAGGTCGGTCACGATCGCCTGCTGGCGGTCCACCCCGGCCAGCACGTCGGCGGCGGTCCGCGGCCAGTCGACGTCGCCGGGATGCGCCAGCGCCTCCTCCAGGCGCGTGCGGATGCCGGCCAGCGGGCTGCGCAGGTCGTGGGAGGCGTCGGAGGTGAATCGCTGCAGGTCGTCGAACGCGATCTCCAGCCGGTCCAGGGCGGCGTTCATCGCCCCGACCATGTCCCGCAGCTCCGGGTGGTCGGGCACCGGGATCCGCCGGCTCAGATCGGTCGCGGTGATCTCGGCGAACTCCCTGCGGATCTGGTCCATCGGGGTCAGGACCCGGCCCGTGTCCCGGTAGGCCATCGCGAAGGCCACGGCGGTCGCCGCGGCCGACACGGTGGTCGCCGCGATGACCAGACGCGCTGAGCCGTACCAGGGGACGCGGGAGGCCACCGCGCAGACCAGCACCGGGCCGCGCCCGCTCCGCGGCCGGTGCGGCTCCGGAACGGTGAACACCGGGCCGCAGGTCGCCGGCCGGGCCCGCCGGCGGCTCGGCAGGGCCCGTTCCCTGCCCATCGACCGGAGGAACAGCAGACTGAGCCCCACGGCCTCCGCCGCGGTGAAGGCCGCCGCGGTGAGAGCCGAGCTGACTCGCAGTGGGAGATGCTTCCAGGCCATCGCGCGCTCCTTTGAGCCGTATCAGCGCGCACTACCCACCCTATACCCGGCAATCCGGATCACCGGCGTGCCCGCGGCCCGGTCATGGGCGCATGGAACGCCCAACGGCCACGCCGGCCCGCTCCGCGAACGCATCGACGGAACACGAGGCGTGCCGGAACACAAACCGCCCCCGTCCATCGGCGAGGGCGGATGCTTCTAGGCTCCGATGTATGGCGAAGTACTTCGACGTGCATCCGGACAACCCGCAGCCGCGGGCGCTGCGTCAGGTGGTGGACCTGATCCGCGCGGACGGGCTGATCGTGTACCCGACGGACTCGTGCTTCGCGCTCGGGTGCCGGCTGGGCAACAAGGAGGGCCTCGACCGGATCAGGGAGATCCGCGACCTCGGCGGCGGTCACCACTTCACCCTGGTGTGCAAGGACTTCGCCCAGCTCGGCCAGTTCGTCCACATCAGCAACGCGCTGTTCCGCTCGATCAAGGCGGCGACCCCCGGCAGCTACACGTTCATCCTTCCGGCGACGAAGGAGGTGCCGCGCCGGCTGCTGCATCCCAGGAAGAAGACCGTCGGCGTCCGGATCCCCGACCACGTCGTCGTGCAGGCGTTGCTGGCCGAACTCGGCGAACCGCTGCTGTCCAGCACGTTGCTGCTGCCCGGTGAGGAAGAGCCCATGACCCAGGGCTGGGAGATCAAGGAGAGGCTCGACCACGTGGTGGACGCGGTGGTCGACTCCGGCGAGTGCGGTGCCGTGCCCACGACGGTCGTCGACTTCTCGCAGGGGGAGGCCGAGATCGTCCGCAGGGGCGCCGGAGACCCGTCCCCCTTCGAGTAGGGCGAGCACCGCCGGACGAGGAGCCGGCACTGCGGCCACCGGCCACCGGCCGCCGGAGCAGGGTTCCGACGGGCCGACCGCGTTCGGCGGCCCGGCCTCGGGTCCGGTGCGGTCGCCGTCCGCTTTGCACCGGTCCAGATCTGCGGGTTCGATTGCTAACGTTCGTCACAGTTCCGGCAAATGTCGACCCGCGGATACAACGGAGTGCCCGATGTCGATCGAGAACGGGGTGCGCAGCCTCGAGGACGGCGTGCACACGGACTTCAGCTCCACCATGAGCTACGGCAGCTACCTCGAGCTGGACGTGCTGCTGTCGGCCCAGCATCCCAGGAGCGAGCCGCCGCATCACGATGAGCTGCTGTTCATCATCCAGCACCAGACGGCCGAGCTGTGGCTCAAGCTCGTGGTGCACGAGCTGCTCGCGGCGCGCAGGCTGCTCGACGCCGACGAGCTGTCCCCGGCGCGCAAGAGCCTGGCCCGGGTCAAGCACATCATCCGCACGCTGACCGAGCAGTGGTCGGTGCTCGCGACGCTCACGCCCAGCGAGTACGCCGAGTTCCGCGGTGCGCTGGGTTCGGCCTCCGGGTTCCAGTCCTACCAGTACCGCGCGATCGAGTTCCTCCTGGGCAACAAGAACCCGCAGATGCTCGCGGTCTTCAGGGCGGACCCGGCGGCGCACGCGATGCTCTCCGACATCCTGGAGACCCACACGGTCTACGACGCGTTCCTGCGGCTGCTCGCCCGGCGCGGCCACGACGTCCCCGCCGAGGTGCTCGACCGGGACGTCAGCGCGGCCTGGGTCGAGGCGCCCGCGCTGGTGCCGGTGTTCCGCGCCATCTACGAGGACACCGCCGCCCACTGGGAGCTGTACGAGACCTGCGAGGACCTCGTCGACCTGGAGGACGCCATCCAGGTCTGGCGCTTCCGGCACCTGCAGACCGTCCAGCGGACCATCGGACGCAAACCCGGCACGGGCGGCTCCTCCGGGGTGAAGTTCCTGCAGCGGGCGCTGGAGCTGACGTTCTTCCCCGAGCTGATCACGGTCAGGACGGAGATCGGTGGCTGACGAAGCCGGCGTCTCGACGCCCTTCCTCGTCGACGGCGTCTGGCTCGGCACCCGCATGGGCGCCACCGTGCTCCGCGTCGTCGACGGCCGCATCGAGCGGGCCGAAGTCCCCGCGGCGCGGGTCCCCCGCCGCCGGATCACGATCCTGCCCGGGGTCGTCGATCGGCACGTTCACCTGGGTCTGGTGGACGGGACGCGGCTGGCCGGCGGCCCCGTCGTCGAGGTCCACGACCTCGGCTGGATCCCCGAGGTCGCCGTGGGCTGGCGCGCGCATCCACCGGCGGGCGTGACGGTCCGGGTCGCCGGACCGTTCCACACGGCGCCGGGCGGGTACCCGTCGGGCCGTCCCTGGGCCCCGGACGCGGCCGTACGGGGCGTCGCGGACACCGCGGACGCGTTCGCCGCGGTCCGGGCCGCGAAGGACCGCGGGGTCGACGCCGTCAAGATCGCCCTGCACACCGGGCTCCCGCTGCTCGGCGATGACGTGCTGCGCGCCCTGGTCGACGCCGCCCACAGGGCGGGACTGCCGGCCCTCGTGCACGCGGAGGGACCGGGGCAGGCCGCCCGCGCCATCGACGCGGGCGCCGACGTCCTCGTCCACGCCCCGTGGTCCGAACGGCTCCCCGACGACGTGCTCGCCCGGGGCAGGCACATGACCTGGATCTCGACCCTGGCCATCCATGACCGCCACGACCGCAGCACGGCGATCGACAACGTCCGGCGGTTCCGGTCCTCAGGCGGCCGGGTCGTCTACGGAACGGACATGGGCAACGGCCCCACTCCCGTCGGCCCGAACGAGGCCGAGATCCGAGCACTCCACCAGGCCGGGCTCGACGGCGACGAGCTGATCACCGCGGTCGTCGGCGCCGTCGGCGCCTCGATCCCCCTCGACCGTGCGCTGGTGTCGCCGCTGCCGCTGCCCGGATCGGGCGAGGAACTGGTGACCTGGCTTTCCACCGCCCGGCGTTTCGACACCGTCTACCCCCAGGATGCCCCGTGACCTTCGACGACGTCGCCACCCGCGTTCCCGCCGCCATCCGTGAGAGGGCGGCCGCCTTGGACGCCGCCGATCCGCTCGCCGGATACCGGGCGGCCTTCATCGAGAGCCAGGACGTGGTCGCCTACCTCGACGGCAACTCCCTGGGCCGTCCCCTCAAGGCGACCCGCGCGAACCTGACCCGGTTCGTGGACGGGCCCTGGGCCGATCGCCTCATCCGGTCCTGGGACGAGGGCTGGATGAACGCCCCCACCGAACTGGGCGACCTCATCGGCCGGGTCGTGCTCGGGGCGGGGCCGGGGCAGACGGTGGTCGCCGACTCCACGACGGTCATGCTCTACAAGCTCGTGCGGGCCGCGGTGGACGCCCGTCCCGGGCGCGACGAGATCGTCATCGACAGCGAGAACTTCCCCACCGACCGGTTCGTCGTCGAAGGCGTCGCCGCCGAGCGGGGCCTGACGATCCGCTGGATCCACCCGGACCCGGCCGCCGGGGTGCGGACCGAACAGGTCCGCGCGGCGGTGGGACCCCGCACCGCGCTCGTCCTCCTCAGCCATGTCGCCTATCGGTCGGGATATCTGGCGGACCTCGCGGCGATCACCGCGGTCGCGCACGAGGCGGGCGCGCTCATGCTCTGGGACCTGTGCCATTCGGCGGGAGCGGTGGAGCTGGCGCTCGACGAGCACGAGGTGGACCTGGCCGTCGGGTGCACCTACAAGTACCTCAACGGCGGACCCGGAGCGCCGGCTTTCGGCTATGTCGCGCGGCGCCTGCAGGACCGGCTGCGTCAACCGGTCCAGGGGTGGATGGGCGCCGCCGACCCGTTCGCGATGGGCGATCGGTACGAGCCGGCCACGGGCATCAGGCGCTTCATCAGCGGAACCCCGCCGATCGTGGGCATGCTCCCCATGCGTGACATGCTCGAGCTCATCGACGAGGCCGGCATGCCCGCGATCCGGGCGAAGTCCTCGAAGCTGACGAGCTTCGCGATCGAGGTCGCCGACGAGCTGCTCGTCCCGCTGGGCGTGCGACTGGCCTCCCCGCGCGCGTCCGGCGAGCGGGGCGGCCACGTCACGTTCGATCACCCCGACTTCAAGCGCGTCACCGAAGAGCTGTGGGCCCGGGGGGTGATCCCGGACTTCCGGCCGCCTCATGGGCTGCGGGTCGGCCTCTCCCCGCTGAGCACCAGTTTCTCCGAGCTCGCCGTCGGGCTGACCATGGTCGCGGAGGTCCTCACACAGGAACGATCATGACGGACGTCGATCCGTACCACGGTGCGCACCAGGGCGGCCGGTAGGGGAGTGCCCGAACGGCTCTTGCCCCGGAATGGGTGCTCTGCCGGGCCTGCGGCGGCCTTCCCGGGCCCAGCAGGATGTGTACGACGCACCCGCTGAAGGCGCTGCGCGGCATGCTCGAGGTGGTCGTCGACAACACGCTGAGCCCGGGTCTGCGCAGCCGAGCCGCCGGAGCGGTGAACGTGCAGAACTTCCGGCGGGGGCGGGAGGGGTTTGCTGCATACTGCCGGGATGACGATCGGCGCTCAGATCCACCTCGGTTCCATCACCTGCCCGTCCGGGCGGCTGGTCATCGCCGACACCGGCTACCTGGGCCTGTGGTCGGGCGGCGCGCCGCCGGTGGCGGACGAGAGCCTGCTCGCCGGCGTGGACGACCCGGCGCTGCGCGAGAGCATCCGCGCCGCGGCCGACCTGGTCGTGGTCGGCCCGGACGCCGAGCCTGCCGCCCGGTCCTTCGACCGTCAGGCGGGCACGTGGCTGTACGACATTCCCGGGCACGGCGTCGAGGAGTTCACCGCCGCCTTCACCGAGCACTGCCGCGCGCACGGTTTCGACGCCCGCCTCGAACGCGAACGGCCGCGGGTGCCGCATCGTGAACGCGCCGAACGCTGTGTGCGGGCCGGGGGCCTGGAGTTCGTCATGCACGGCGTTCCGGTCGTGGCGATCGGCGGCCTGCCCACCGACCGGCCGATCGAGGTGACCGCGACCCGCCGGGACTTCGGCCGGATCGGCGCCCGCTGGGAGTCGGTCGTCATCGCCGTGGGGGCGGGAGAGCCCGTCTCGTCCAGGCTGGTGGGCCATGTCGGAGTGGACGCGGCCCGGCTGAGCCTCGTCGACGCCGACGGGCTGGCGGCGTGGCGGCACGAGGAGCCGATCGACGGGCTGGCGGACGTGGCGTTCTGGGGAAGGTCGGACCAGGAGGCCGCCGCCCGCTTCGGGGCCTCGCTGCTGCCGTACCCGGGGGAGGACGGGACGTACGGGTGGGTGGACCTGCCCGTCGACGAGGCCGTCGACCGCGCGATCGCCCTGCGGGACTGGCAGGCGGCCGATCCTGAACGGCGTCTGATGGTCGACTTCCGGCCGCACTCCCACCACTGGCAGGTGATGGCCCAGGTACGGGCCACCGAACACGAGAGCGGAACGATCGAGGTCGGCGGCACCCGCACGATGTGCTTCATGACCAGTTGGGGCGACGGCTTCTTCCCCGTCCACGCCGACGAGGACGCCGCCGGAGACCTGGTGCGGATCCGGATCGTCCTCGGCGACCCGGAACGCCGGGTCCGGCTCGAGGCGATGTACGACCGGTGGAGCCTGGACTGACCCGTCGCACGACCACCGGCACGCCCCGGCAGGCCGAGCACCCGGCTCCGTGATCCGCCTTCGCCGCCGACCATGACCTGATCTACAGTGTAAAGCCACCCGGCATGTTGATCTGCCCAGAATGCACGTCAGAAGCGCTCAACGAAGGAAAAGACGCAGGTGAAGTCGGCGCCGGGTTCGGCCGCGCCGAAACGTTCCCACAGGGCCGCGGTGACCGTGCCGATCGTGGTGGGGCCGTCCTGCCCTTGGACGGCGTTCAGGTAGAGCCGCACGTCCTTGCTCATGAGGGTGTTGGCGAACCCGGAGGCGTAACGGCCGGTGGGCATGTGGTCGGGGGACTTGTCCCTGGTCGCCCCGTTCCGGCCGCTGGAGACGTTCAGAGCCGAGGCGGCCGAGCGGTTCCGGCCTCCCGGTGTGAATCGGGGAACTCATTCCTGATCATGCGGTGGCTGTATGCCGGCGGCGCGGAGTCGGTTGCGTTCGACCGGCCACGGCTGGGCGAAGCGCAGCATGTTGCCGGAGGGATCGAGGAAGGCGCAGTCGCGGACGCCGTCGGGCCGGTCGATCGGTTCTTGCATCACTTCGGCGCCCGCGGCCTCGATGTGCTCGAAGGCGGCGTCGCAGTCGTCGGTCACGAAGACGAGACGGCCCAGCAGTCCCTTGGCCATCAGGTCCTCGATCGCCCGCCGGTCGGCCGGCGGGACATCCGGGTCCGCGCCGGGGGATTCGAGGAGGATCTGCACGTCCGGCTGTGACGGCGGGCCGACGCCCACCCGCCGCGTCCCCTCGAATGCGACGTCATCGCGTATCTCGAAGCCGAGCACGTCACGGTAGAAGCCGAGCGCCTCGTCAACATCGTGGACGGCGAGAGCGCAGGACGAGAGCCTGAGGTCCATGCCGGTCAACGCCGCTCCTTGTCGCCGACGGGAAGAAAGACGATGGCGAGGTCGCGGAGCCGGTCCGGGTCGGTGTCGATGGCGATGCGGGTGATCTTCTCGTTGCTGACGGTGAACGTGAAGACGGCCTTCGGTCGGCCGCGGTGCGACCAGACGGCCGCCGGGACACCGTCGACCAGAGCGAGCCGGGCGGCCTGAGCCCGTCCGGCGAAGAAAGCCGCCACCGCGTCGGCGCCGCGGGCCTCGCCGGCCACGGCGTCCGGGTCGAGCAGTTCGAGCAGGGCGGTGAAATCCCCGCTCCGGGAGGCGGCGAGGAAGGCGGCGACGATTTCCCGCTTCGCCGATCGCGCGGCATCGGATGCCCCGGCCGCTCCTTGCACCCGGCGCCGGGCCCGGCTGGCGAGTTGCCGGGCCGCCGCCGGGGAGCGGTCGACGATGGCGCCGATCTCGCCGAACGACACGGCGAAGACGTCGTGCAGGACGAACGCGAGCCGCTCGGCGGGAGTCAGCGTGTCCAGCACCACCATCAGCGCCACACCGACCGAGTCGGCCAGCAGCGCCTCGTCCTCGGGGCCGGCCCGGCCGCTCGGGTGGGGGCTCGCGTGCGGGGCGGCCGGCTCGGGCGGCAGCGCCCCGGCCGACTCCTCGCGCCGGGCCCGGCGTGCCTCGAGCATGTTCAGGCACACCCGGGCGACGACCGTGGTCAGCCATCCGGCCGGATTCTCCACCTGGCCGGTGTCGGCGCGGCTGACCCGCAACCACGCCTCTTGCACCGCATCCTCGGCCTCACTGGGTGAGCCGAGCATCCGGTGGGCCACCGCGTGCAAGCGGCCCTGGTGCTCGGCGAACCGCTCGCTCAGCCAGTCCTGCTCGACCATCTGTCACATTCCTTCGTCGCGTCCTGTCATACCGATTGACCGGCGAACCCACGCCGATGTGACAGGCGGGCCCGGCCTGGACGCCCGGCCTGCCGGTTCAGGCAGCACCTCGAGCACAGGGAGACAAGGTATGAAGGCGCACGTCAGCTCGATCCTCCTCGGCGTCCGGGACATGGACCGGGCCAAGCGGTTCTACACCGAGGGACTCGGCTGGAAGATCAAGAACGACTACGGCGTCTCGGTGTTCTTCGAGTCGGACGGAGCCTCGCCCGTCGGCTTCTACGGCCGCGAAGGCCTGGCCGACCAGGTGGGCACGAGCCCGGAGGGCAGCGGCTTCAGCGGGCTGGTCCTCACCTACGTCGTCCGCAGTGAGGCGCGGGTCGACGAGATCATGGCGGAGGCCGAGAAGGCGGGCGCCGCGATCCTCAAGCCCGCCGGCGCCCTGCCGTGGGGCGGGTACGGCGGCACCTTCGCGGACCCGGACGGCTACATCTGGAGTCTCGGTTACAGCGCCCGGGGAACGGACCAGCCCTACGCGGAGTAGCCGCTGAGAAAGGCCTCTGGCGAGTGCGGGCGACGCGGCCACTACCGGGCACGCCGGCCGGACTCTCTGGACGGATGGTCCCTCGGTATGACCGGCGTGACCGGCACCGAGGAGCAGGTTCGGCGTCGACGCGGGATCGTGTCGACGCCGAACCACCGCGCGTTGTCGGACGGCGCGGCCAGAGCCAGGGGGCGCACCCTGGTGGCGATGGTGGCGGCGTCCGGCCTGGACCAGGTCCTTCGTTCTGTGCGGAGACGTGGAGGTGGCGCAGGGATGCGGGGGAGTGTCAGCGGAGGGCGTGGTGGGGGGTCCACAGGTCGCGGCGGGTCATGACGTCGCGGAGGGTGAGCAGGTCGTCGGTCATGACGCCGTCGACGCCGAGGTCGAGGAGGCGTTCCATGTCGGCGCGGCGGTTGACGGTCCAGGCGTGCACCTTGAGGCCGAGTTCGTGGGCCTGGGCGACGAAGGACTCGGTGACGAAGGGGACGCGGCCGAGGGCGTGGGGGACCTGGGCGCAGGCGACTCCGGTGGCGGCCAGGCGGATGAGCTTGGCGGCGGGGCCTCCGGCGGAGCGGGCGCGCAGCGCCATGACGCCGCGGGGGCCGAGGGCCATGCACACGTCCTCGTCGGTGAACAGCGGCAGCCTGGCGCGCAGGGCGGCCAGGCGGCGGGTGGAGAACGAGGTGATGCACACCCGCCGCCACGCCTGGGTGCGGTGCAGGGTGCGGGCCAGGGGGGCGATGGCGGGGGCGTCCTTGATGTCGATGTTGACGCGGATGTCGGGCCAGCTGCCGAGGATGTCCTCCAGCAGGGGGATGGGTTCGACGCCGGCGATGCGGGCCTTGGCGACCTCGCTGTAGGGCATGCGGGCGATGGCGCCGTGCCGGTCGGTGACGCGGTCGAGGGTGCGGTCGTGGAAGGCGACCAGGACGCCGTCGGCGGTGGCGTGCACGTCGGTCTCCAGGTAGCGGTAGCCGAGGTCGACCGCGTACTGGAAGGCGGGCATGGAGTTCTCCAGTCCGTGGCGGGCGCCGCCGCGGTGGGCGAACGGGATCGGCCCGGGATGGTCGAGGAACTCGTACGGCACGTAGGCGAGTATCGCCCGTCGGCGCGGGTGGGGACGATCCGCCACGCCACCTCGCGCCTTACTTTGTCAAGGCGCGGGGTTGGTAGCCCATTCCCGCCGCCGGATCTCGGCCAGGGCGACGGCGGTGGCGACGGCGACGTTCAGGGAGCCGACGCGGCCGATCTGGGGGATGTAGGCGACCGCGTCGGCGGCGGCCAGCAGGGCGGGGGAGCAGCCGTGGTCCTCGCCGCCGACGGCCAGGCAGATGTCGCCGTCCAGGGGCGCGGCGTGCAGCGGGACGGCGTCGGTGGCCAGTTCGAGGGCGACGACGCGGAACCCGTCGGCGCGGGCGGCGGCGACGGCGTCGGCGGCGGCCGGGGTCTGGTCCCAGGGGACGAGGCGTTCGGTGCCGAGGGCGGTCTTGCCGACGTTGCGGTGGGTGGGGAGGGTGGCGTTGCCGGCCAGCCACAGGTGCTCGACGCCGAACGCGGCGGCGCTGCGGAGGATGGACCCGGTGTTGAACGGCTGGGTGACCGACTCGACGATGAGGGCGAGGCGGCCGTGGGTGCGGCGGCGCCAGTCGCGGTTGAGGCGTTTGACGTCGGTGGGCCGCAGCTGGCGGCGCCGGTCGGTGCGGGGCGCGGTCATCGGGTGTCCTCGTCGGATGCGGGTCGGGTGGTGCCTCGGGAGGTGACGGCCAGGACCCGGTAGGCGGATCGGGACGCCACGCGGCGGGTGGGCCAGCCGTGGGTCTCCAGCCAGCGGTGCAGGCTGTCGGAGCCCAGGTGCTTGGAGACGACCAGGTGGGCGGTGCCGGTGGGGGTGAGCCGGTCCAGCCAGGTGGCGAGCAGGTCGTGCAGGGCGGTCTTGCCGATGCGGATGGGCGGGTTGGACCACAGGGCGTCGAACCGCAGCTCGGGGTCGATCTCCTCCGCCCGGATGAACCTTACGTTGTCAAGCCCGGCGGTTTGGGCATTCTGCTCCGCAAGCCGAAGTGCGCGAACGTTCACGTCCACCCCATAGACGGTCGCCCGGGGCGATCGGGTCGCCATGGTGCAGGCGATGGGCCCGTACCCGCAGCCCAGGTCGAGGAGGTTCCCGGTGGGCGGGGGCGGGGGGACGGTCTCCAGCAGGATGCGGGTGCCGGGGTCGATGCGGTCGGGGGAGAACACGCCCCGGTCGGTGGCCAGCCGCAGGTGTAGGTCGGGCAGGACGAGGTCGACGGTGCCGGGGCGGCTGGCCGTCTCGGGACGTTCGGTGAAGTAGTGATCCCCCACGTCCGGTGACCGTACCAGCCCCGGGCGGGCGGGCGTGCCGGTCAGGGCAGGCGGGAGAACCAGGCCAGGGACGCGCCGGCGGCGGCGAGGGCGAACAGCAGCGCGATGCCGGTGAAGCGGGCGGCGATGTCGCGGTGTTCGATGCGCCAGCCCAGTGAGGTGCCGATGTTGGCGTACACCTGTGACAGCTGGTCGCGGTCGGCGGCCTCGTAGGCCTTGCCGCCGGTGCCCTGGGCGAGGTCGGCGAGGGTGAGTTTGTTGACCTCGACGGGGGTGGTCTCCCCGTCGATCTCGACGGTGCCGTAGGGGGTGCCGAACGCGATGGTGGAGACGGGGACCTTGGCGGCGCGGGCGGCCTCGACAGCTTCGGGGACGGACCGGCCGGTGGTGTTGTCGCCGTCGGACAACAGGACGATGTGGGCGGGCGGGGGGTCCTGGCCGGCCTGGGCGTCGAAGCCGCGGATGGCCTGCAGGCCGGTGAAGACGGCTTCGCCGATGGCGGTGCGCTTTTCCAGGGTGAGGTTGTCGATGGAGGCGATGGCGGTGGCGCGGTCGCCGGTGGGGGAGGCGATGACGTTGGCGCTGCCGGCGAAGGCGATGACGCCGACGTTGAAGCGGGCGGGCAGGTCGCCGATGAAGCGTTTGGCGGCGGACTTGGCGGCCTCGAGCCGGTTGGGGGCCACGTCGCGGGCCATCATGGACAGCGACACGTCGATGGCGACGATGACGGTGGCGCGGTCGCGGGGGACCTTGACGGCGGTGGCGGGGCGGGCGAATCCCAGGCACATGAGGGTGATCATGACCAGGAACAGCCCGGCGGCCACGTGCCGCCGCCAGCCGGGGTTCTTGGGGGCGACCTGGGACAGCAGTGCGAGGTTGGTGAAGCGGACGACGTAGCGGCGGCGGCGTGCCTGCAGCAGCACGTAGACGGCGACCAGCAGCGGGACGACGGCCAGGACCCATAGGCGGCCGGGTGACAGGAAGGTCATGGGCGTGCCCCCGTGGTGGTGCGCCCGGTGGTGCGGCCGGCGGTGCGGCGTTGCCGCAGGGCGAACCGGGCGATGTCGGTGATCCAGTCGCGGTCGGTGCGCAGTTGCAGGTGGTGGGCGCCGCAGCGGCGCAGGGCGGCGGCGACGGCGTGGCGGTGGGCGGTGGCGGCGGCGTTGTAGGCGGCGGCGGTCCTGCGGTTGAGGGCGATCTCGTGGACGTGGCCGGTTTCGGGGTCGGCCATGTGGACCAGTCCGATGTCGGGGAGGGCGAGTTCGCGGGGGTCGATGATCTCGACGGCGAGGACCTGGTGGCGGCGGGTCAGGCGGCGCAGGGGCCGTTCCCAGGCGAGGGGGGCGCCGGGGGCGGGCTGGTCGAGGAAGTCGGAGATGACGACGCGCAGGCCGCGGCGGGTCTGGCCGCGGCCGAGGGAGGCGATGCCGTCGGCGAGGGTGACGGGTCGTGCGCGGGGGTCGGCGGGGGGTTGGGCGGGGGTGTCCAGGAGGGTCTGCAGCAGCGCGTACATGGCGGCCTTGCCGGTGCGGGCGGGCCAGCGGCGCAGTCCGCCGGGGTGCATGAGGTAGGCGCCGGTGCGGTCGCCGAGCCGTACGGTCAGGAAGCCGACGGCGGCGAGGGCGGCGACGGCCAGGTCGCGTTTGGGGAGGGCGGCGGTGCCGTAGTCCATGCTGGGGGTGAGGTCGATGAGGGCCCAGGTCTCCAGTTCGTGGTCGGCGACGAGGTCGCGGACGTGGGGCTGGGTGGTGCGGGCGGTGACGGCCCAGTCCATGTGGCGGACGTCGTCCTCGCCGGGCTGGTAGGCGCGGGCTTCGGCGAGTTCGGTGCCGGGGCCGGGCAGCAGCCCGAGGTGTTCGCCGTTGAGGAGGCCGTCGAGGCGGCGGGTGACCGACAGTTCCAGGCGCCGCAGGGTGCGTTCGGGGGCCAGCCGGGTGAGTCTGTCGCCGTGGTGCTGGCGGTGCGGTCGGTACGGCATGACGGTGCGGCTTCGGGCGGTCAGGCGTGGGCGGCCTGGTCGTGGTTCCACACGACGCGGGGTGGTGGGACGGCGGCGAGGATCTGGTCGATGATCTCGCCGGTGTGGACGCCGTCGGCGAGGGCGTCGAAGGTGAGCACGATGCGGTGGGCCATGACGTCGCGGGCGACGGCGCGGACGTCGTCGGGGAGGACGAAGTCGCGGCCGTGCAGCAGGGCCAGGGCGCGGGCGGCGGCGACCAGGCCGAGGGTGGCGCGGGGGCTGGCGCCGATCTCGATGACGCCGCGCAGGTCGGGGAGCCGGTAGTGGGCGGGTTCGCGGGTGGCCATGACGAGCCGGACGATGTAGTCGGCGACGAGTTCGTGGACCGACACCTCGGCGGCGGTGCGCTGCAGGGCGGTGAGCCGTTCGGGGTCCAGGACCTGGGCGGGTTCGGGGGGTTCGACGCTCATGCGCTGCAGGATCTGCAGTTCGTCGTGGGCGCCGGGGTAGCGGACGTCGACCTTCATCAGGAACCGGTCGCGCTGGGCTTCGGGGAGGGGGTAGACGCCTTCGGACTCGATGGGGTTCTGGGTGGCGATGACCAGGAACGGCCTGGGCAGGGGGAAGGTCTTGCCGGCCAGGGAGACCTGCCGTTCGGCCATGACCTCCAGCAGGGCGGACTGGACCTTGGCGGGGGCGCGGTTGATCTCGTCGGCGAGGACGAAGTTGACGAAGACGGGGCCGAGTTCGACGTCGAACTGTTCGGTGGAGGGGTGGTAGATGCGGGTGCCGACGATGTCGGAGGGGACGAGGTCGGGGGTGAACTGCAGGCGGGCGAAGGTGCCGCCGACGACTTTGGCGAGGGTGCCGACGGCGAGGGTCTTGGCGACGCCGGGGACGCCTTCCAGGAGGCAGTGGCCCTGGGCCAGGAGCGCGACGATCATCCGTTCGACCATGTGCTCCTGGCCGACGATGACCTTCTTGACCTCGGCGACGGTGCGCTGCAGCAGGGCTGCGGCCTGGTCGATGTCGTGGGCGGCCAGGGTCATGTCGTGTGGACCTCGCTGTCTCGCTGTGAGTGGTGCCGACGGTCGCGGTTATGACCTTATGTGATCTCTCCTACCCGCCGGGAGCGTGCTCGGTGTGCCGGGGCGGGTGGGGCGGCGTTAGTGTGGCGGCATGTCGAGGCCGTTGCCGTCTGGTGATCCTATGCGGTTGGGGCCGTTCCGGTTGTCGGCGCGGCTGGCGGAGACGCCTGCGGGGATCGTGTTCTGGGGTGAGGACGAGCGGGGCCGGCAGGCGACGGTGGCGGTGCTGCGGCAGGGGGCGGCGGCGGATCCGGCGGCGCGGGAGCGGTTCCGTGCGGCGATCTTGGCGGCCGTGCCGCAGAACGGCTCGGGGAACGGTGACGGGCCGCGGGTGCTGGCGGCGCAGCCGGAGGGGCCGGCGCCGTGGGTGGCGGTGGCGTACGAGCCGGATGCGGGGGGTGTGCGGCCGGCGGGGGCGGAGCGGTTCTTGGAGCCGGTGGCGTTGTCGGGTGGCCGGTGGTGGCGGCGTGGCCCGTTGTTCCTGCCGTATTGGGCGGGTGGTGGCGGCCCGGCGGTGCAGGCGGCGGCCCCGGTGGGGGGTCCGGTGCCGGATGGGCGGGGTGAGCGGGGGCTGGCGGCGGCGGTGCTGGCGTTGGCGGTGATGCTGCTGGTGCTGGCGGTTTTGATGCTGTTGTTGTTCGCGTGCCGGCCGAAGGTGGATCCGCCGCCGCCCGATCCGCCCGCGGATTCGCCGTCGCAGTCGCAGCCTCGGTCGCAGCAGCCGTCGCCGTCCCCGTCGTCGCCGGGGCGGTCGCCGTCGCCGTCGCCGTCTCCGTCGTCGGGGTCGCCGTCGCCGGGTGAGCCCGGTGAGCCGGTGGGTCCCGGGGACGGCGGCGAGCTGTAGCCCTTGCAGCCCCCGGGGTCATCCCGATTGCGGGGGCGGGGGGCCGCGGTCACGATGGGGTGGTGGAGGGTCTGGTCGCGTTCTGCGGTGCGGCAGTGTTGATCTCGACGGCTCCCGGGCCGACCACGGTGGTGATCTTGCGGGAGGCGGCCCTGCCGGGGCGTGCCGGGGTGCGGCGGGCTCTGGAACGGGTGTCGGGGGTGGTGCTGGTCGGGTCGGGGGCCTGGCCGGCCGCCGGGGGCCGCTGACGCGCCCGAAAGGTTTTCGAGGGGTGGTGCCGGGTGGAGTGCCCGTCGTGTGGGACGAACGCGGCGGCCGGGCCGCGGTGCGCCCGCTGCAACGCGCCGCTGCCGCAGACGTCCGGGCAGACGGCGACCGTTGAGGATCCGCCTGCGCCGGGCGTGCGGTGGGCCGGGCGGGGGGAGAAGCTGCCGTGGCCCGACCCGCCGCGTCCGGCAAGCCGCCGGCGGGGCCGGGCGGGGGCGTACCTGCCGTGGGTGCTGACGGCGTGGACGGTCGCGGTCGGGGGGTCGCCGCGGTCCTGGTCCTGTGGCCTGAGGGGCCTGGTGGGAACGCGGGGGGAGGGGTGACGCCGGGCCCGCACGTGGCCGTTCCCACCTCGGCGTCGCAGGCGCCTGGTGCGGGGCCGTCCGAGCCGCCGACGCAGCGCCGCTACTGGGTGGACACGTTCACCGACGCCGAGGGGCACCGCGAGCCGGGGGCGGGCCCGCCGGTGGGGGTGCTGCGGGCGGGCACGCATTATGTGTTCTGCAAGGTGTGGGGGCCGCGCCGGTCGCGGGGCGACGCCCACAACCACTGGTGGCTGCTGACGGACCTGGACGAGGTGTATTCGGGTGGCGGGCCCCGCGCCTACGTGCCCGCGCTGTACCTGACGCACTGGGGCGACGACGAGGCCAAGGACAACGACGGGGTGGAGATCCCGACCTGCCCGTCGTGACGGGACGGGGTTGACTTTCGGCAGTGCCGGGCGCGGCGGGGGCGGCGGTAGCGTCGCGAGGGTGACCGCCATGCCCCGATCCCGCCTGTTCCGCCGCCTGCCCGGTGGCCTGGTGCGCGGCGCCGTGCTGCGCGGGGGGCTGTTGTGGGCGGTGGCGGCGCTGCCGGTGCTGGCGGGGCTGCCGCGGGCACCGGCGGTGGCGGCGGCGCAGCTGGCGGGGCTGGTGGTGCTGGGCGGGGCGCTGGCGGCGTGCCGGCGGCCGCTGGTGGCGCTGCCGGCGGCGTTCGCGCTGCCGCTGCTCAGCGGGAACTTCGCGTTCGGGTTGCCGCTGGTGTCCTACCGGGTGGGGCGGCGTTCTGAGCGGGCCCGGCCGGTGGTGTGGGCGTTCACGCTGATCTGCGGTGGTGGTGCGGCGCTCAACGTGGTGCGGGGCGTGCCGGTGACGGTGTGGTTCCCGCTGACGGTGTGGCTGGTGCTGCTGGGGGTGCTGCCGTGGCTGGCGGGGCGGGCGTGGCGGCAGTACACCGCGCTGGTCCGCGCCGGGTGGCAGCGGGCCGAGCAGCTGGAACGCGAGCAGCGGATCGTCGCCGAGCGGGAACGGCTGCGGGAGCGGTCCCGGATCGCCCAGGACATGCACGACTCGCTGGGGCACGAGCTGAGCCTGATCGCGTTGCGGGCCGGTGCGCTGGAGCTGGCCGCCGACCTGGACGAGCGGCACCGGGCCGCGGCGGCGCGGGTGCGGGAGGCGGCGGCCACCGCCACCCAGCGGCTGCAGGAGATCATCGGGGTGCTGCGCGAGGACGCCGAGCCGGCGCCGCTGCGGCCGGGAGGCGGGCCCGCGGCGCTGCGGGAGCTGGTGGAACGGGCCGCCGCGTCCGGCATGCCCGTCGCCTTCGACCTGCGCGGGGACGCCGAGCCGGCGCCGCCGCTGGTGGAGGGGACGGTGTACCGGGTGGTGCAGGAGGCGCTGACGAACGCCGCCAAGCACGCCCCCGGCGCATCGGTGACCGTCGAGGTGACCCGCTGCGGGGACCGCACCCGGGTGGTGGTGGTCAACACCGCCCCCGCCGGTGCGGGGGAGCCGGCGGGGGCGGGCGGCGGGCTGGGGCTGGCGGGGCTGCGGGAACGGGTCCGCCTGACCGGTGGGACCTTGCGGGCCGGGCCGCTGCCGGGCGGGGGGTTCGCGGTGCGGGCCGACCTGCCGCACACCTCGCCGGCCCGCCTCCAACCCCCGGCGGACGCCTGCGCCCCGGACCCCGCGGGGCCGGACGGCGATCCGGGCGGCGGGCCGTACGACGGGCCGGACACGGTGTCGGGGCGGCAGCTGGCGCGGTGGCGGCACCGGCTGCGCCGCGAGCTGGTCACCGGCGCCGCCGCCCTGGCCGCGCTGCTGGCGGGGCTGGGGGCGGTGATGGCCGCCTACTACGTGTACGTCACGATCAACTCGGTGCTGCCGCCGTCGACGTTCGCCCAGATCACGGTGGGGCAGACCCGCGCCGAGATCGATCCGCTGCTGCCGCGCCGCACCCTGTGGGGCGGCGCCGCCCCCTACGACCCGCCCGCCCCGCCCGGGACGGACTGCGCGCTGTACCGGCCCGACGCCAACCCGCTGGGGCTGGGGCAGGTGTACCGGCTGTGCTTTGCGGGCGGCCGGCTGGCCGCCAAGGACGTCATCACGCGGGCCGGGCCGGGACCGTCGTCCCCGGCCCCGGCCCGGCCCGCGTCCGACGAGTGAGAGGGGTCCGACGTCGTGACGATCCGGCTGCTGCTGGCCGACGACGAGACGATGATCCGCGCCGGGGTCGCCGCGATCATGGCGACCGACCCGGACCTGGAGGTGGTCGCCGAGGCCGCCGACGGGCGCGCGGCGGTGGAGGCGGCCCGCCGGCACCGGCCGGACGTGGCGCTGCTGGACATCCGGATGCCGCGGATGGACGGGCTGGCGGCCGCCGCCGAGATCCGCCGCGCCGTCCCCGCCACCGCGGTGATCATGCTGACGACGTTCGGGGAGGACGACTACATCGCCCGTGCCCTGACCGGCGGGGCGGCCGGGTTCCTGCTCAAGTCGGGGGATCCGCGGGAACTGCTGGCGGGCGTGCACGCGGTCGCCGGTGGGGCGGCGTTCCTGTCCCCGCGGGTCGCCCAGCGGGTGGTCGCCCATCTGGGCGGGGGGTCGCGGCTGTCGCGGGCGGCGGCGGCGCGGCGCCGCGTCCAGGCGCTGACGGCGCGGGAACGGCAGGTGCTGGGGCTGGTGGGGGAGGGCCTGTCGAACGCGGAGATCGCCCGGCGGTTGAACGTGGTGGAGGGCACCGTCAAGGCGTACGTGAGCGCGATCCTGGCGCGGCTGGACGTCCGCAACCGCGTCCAGGCGGCGATCCTGGCCTACGAGGCGGGCCTGGTCGGCGACGACGGCCCCTGAGCACGCGGGGGCACGTCACCTGGGCTGGGGGCGGGCGCCTGCGCCCGGTGGTGCGGCCGTCCCCCGGGGGTCTTGCCGTGGAGCGGGCGTGGGCCCGGCACCGCCGCTCAGGGGTGCCGGGCCCACGCCCGCTCGTTCTCACACGCCGGTGCCGTCCCGGGCGTCACCGGCCGTCATGGCAGGGACCGGCCGCGAATCCCGCGCCGTCCCCACCGAGCCCACCGAGCCCGCCGGGACGGTGGGGCCCGCCGACAGCAGCGGCCCGGTCACCGGCAGCGTCCGCAGCGTCGTCACCAGCCGCGCCGCCCACGGCGCCACCGCCACCGCCAGCAGCCCGGCCACCACCGACCCGACCACGAACCCGGCCGCCACGTCGTGCGGGTAGTGCACCCCCACGAACACCCGGGAGAACGCCATCAGCGCCGCCAGCGGCAGCACCAGCGGCGCCACCGCCCGCCACGCCACCGCCAGCGCCGTCGCCGACGCCGCCGCGATCGTGGCGTGGTTGCTGGGGAACGACCAGTCGCCCACCGCCGGGCAGGCCGCGATGTTCATCGCCCCGGCCACCGCCCGGCACGGGCGTTCCTGCTCGATCAGGCTCTTGGCCACCTCGCTGACCAGGTAGGCGGCCACCGTGACCACCGGCCCGGCCACCGCCAGCGCCATCGCCCGCGCGTCGGCGGTGCGGGCCCGCCACCAGCCCGCCGCGAACAGGACGGCGAACAGCAGCAGTCCCGCGTCGGTGCCGACCTCCGCGACCGTGTGCAGCCACGCGGGGGTCCCGTGCGCGAACTCGGTGACCGCCCGATACCAGTCGGCGCTGAATTCCGGCGCTCGCATGCTCTCCCTCGACCTCGGAGCCCGGCCCCGCGCACCGTGCGCAAGGGCCCGTACACGAACAGATCGTCTCCTGGACGGGGCGAGTTCACATCCCGTTCATCTTTTTATGGGGATATCACCCGATCAAGATCGAAATGTGCGGATCAACGGCCCGCGGGCACCCCCGCCCGCCGCCGCGCCACCACGAACCGGACCGTCTCCACCGCCACCGTGATCCCCACCGCCAGCCCGAACCCCGCCAGCAGCCCCCGCAGCGGATCGGCCTCGAACGCCCGGCCCCCCACATACCCCACCAGCGCCGCATAAGCCCCCCAGCTCACCGCCGCCACCCCCGCGAACAGCGCGAACAACCGCCCCGGATATCCCGACGCGCCCATCGTCACCGTCACCGCCGTACGACCCCCCGGCACGTACCGCGCCACCACCAGCACCAGCCCGCCCCGCCGCCGCAGCGTCCGCGACGCCCACCCGAACGCCCGCTCCCGCCGCGACCCCGGCCGCAACCGCCCCTCCAGCCGTCCCCGCGACGCCCACCCCACCCAGAACGCCACATGATCACCCGCGAACGCCCCCGCCGCCGCGCACACGATCGCCCCCGCCAGGCTCGGCTCACCCGACGCCGCGTACACCCCCGCCGTGATCACCAGGCTCTCGCTCGGCACCGCCGGGAAGAACGCGTCCACACATGCGAACACCAGCAACGCCACATAGAACCACGGCGAGGACACCGCCCCCTCCACCCACACCAGCACCTGATCGACCACCGCGGCCATCCCTCTCACGTCCGTCCGGCGACGTGAACGGCCACCCCGCCCACGCACCGCACGACCGTAAGGACCGGCCACCGGCCCCCACATCCGGCCGAAGACACCTCCCGCCCCCGACTTTCGTCACCCCGCCGCTGATATACCTGGACATCCCGTACGCGAAAGGCACCCGCATGGACACCGCACGCCGCTTCCAGCAGGCCGTCCACGACCGCGACCTGGACACCATCACCGCCCTGCTCGCACCGGACGTCCGCTTCTTCAGCCCCGTGAAGTTCACCCCGTTCACCGGCGCCGACATGGTCGGCGGCCTCTTCGGCGTCCTGCTGCGCACCTTCGAGGACTTCCGCTACACCGGCGAACTCCACGGCCACGCCCGCATCGGCGCCGACGGCCCCGACGCCCCCTCCCACATCCTGATCTTCCACGCCACCGTCGCCGGCAGGCACATCCACGGCATCGACCTCATCCAGACCGACGCCCAGGGCCTCATCACCGACTTCACCGTCATGGTCCGCCCCCTGTCGGCCGTCACCGCCCTCAGCGAAGCCGTCCACGCCGGCCTCGTCGCCGACGGCCTGGTCCCCGCCCGCTGACCCCCGCAACACCAGCACCCCGCAACAGCCCCACCGGCGGATCCCAAGGCCCGCACGGCGGGCACCGGCACTCGACCCAGACCACGCGGCCGGATCGGTTTCGCGGCCCGGCCACACGGCGAGGCCGGAGGGGTGCCGCCGACCCCCGCATGCTTCGGCGGCGTGAACGGCCACGCCGCCGAAGCATGCGACCGTAAGGACCGGCCCCCGTCACCCCGCCGCTGATACACCCCTGCGACGCGACGGCATGGCGGCGGCCCCGGCGGGCGGCCGACCGCCGCGGCACCGGCTCACCTGCGGCCCTCCTCCAGCAGCGGGTGAACGCGCATCGCCGCCTCCAACTCGCCCGGCAGCTCGTCCCGGTAACGCGACAACGTCGACAGATCCGAATGCCCCAGCACCCGCCGCACCGCGTCCATGTCCGTCGCCGCCGCCAGCAGATGCGTCGCCGTCGTGTGCCGCAACCCGTGCGGCGTCACCGCCCGCCGCCGCGACGGCTCCACCCGCGCCAGCACCCGGTCGATCACCGCCTGCACATCACCGCGCGCCAGCCGCCGCCCCCGCCACGACAACAGCAGCGCCTTCGGCTCCACACCCCGGTCCAGCAGCGGACGACCCCGCGCCAGATACTCCTCCAACAACACCGCCACCGGGCGGGGGAGCGGCACGTCCCGCGTCCGCCCGCCCTTGCCGAAGATCCGCCAGTACCGGTCACCGCCGTTGACGAAGAAATCCTCCACGTTCGCCCGCGTCAGCTCCGACACCCGCGGCCCCACCGTCGCCAGCAGCACCACCGCCAGCGCATCCCGCAACTCGGTCCGCTGATCGCGCCGCCGCGCCGCCGGAACCGGCTCCTCGGCCATCCGCCGCGCCGCCGCCAGCAGCCCACCGGCCTGCTCCACCGTCAACGCACGCCGCTCCGCCCGCAGCCCCCCGCGTTCACGCGCCGACACCGTCACCGCCCGCATCGGATCCAGCTGCACCCACCCCGCCGTCACCGCATGCCGGAAGAACACCGACAACGACCGGCGGAACCGCGCCTGCGACGCCGCGCTCTGCGACGCCCGCCCCGCCCGCGCCGCACCCCCGCCGTCCCCACCGTCCTCGCCGGCCCGCCGCCGCCCGTCCGGCCTGCGCGCGAACGCCAGCAGCACCGCGTCCACGTCCGCCCCGTCCAGATCGTCCAGCACCCGCCCGGCGCCCGCCAGCTCCGCGAACGTCTGCACATCCCGGCAGTACACCTCGGCGGTCGCCGGCGAGAACTGCCCCGTCACCGTCTTGGCCCGCACCAGCTCCACATACCGATCCACGGCTTCCTGAACGGACACACGCTCGATCTCGGCAGGCCGCATACCCCCGAACCCTAACCACCCCCACCGACAAACCCCGCCCCACCGGCCCCCCGGGCACCAACACGACCGATCCCGCACCTCCGGCCTCCTGAACCCTGACCGCAGCCAGCCGGGACCGACCGACCCGACCAGCGCCCGACAAGCGAAGAAGAGGCAGATCCGATCTCTTGCCGATTGCTCGAACCCCGGTTCACGCAAACCGAGGAATCCCATGAGCCCGCCCCGCCTACCGTGACGAACAGGACCGGCGGCGGAAGGGGCGGACCCATGAGCAGGCTGGTAGTGAACACCTTCGTCACCCTGGACGGCGTGATGCAGGCCCCGGGCGGACCCGAAGAGGACCGCAGCGGCGGCTTCGAGCACGGCGGATGGATAGCACCGCACTTCGACGACACGGCGGGCGCGTTCATCAACGAGGTGATCGAACGCGCCGGCTCGTTCCTGCTGGGACGCAGAACCTACGAGATCTTCGCCGGGTACTGGCCCCACGTGACCGACGAGGACGACGTGGTGGCCTCCCGGCTCAACACGCTCCCGAAATACGTGGCCTCCCGCACGCTCGACAAGGCGGACTGGCACAACACCACGGTGATCCGCGACGTGCCCGCCGAGGTCGCGGCGCTCAAGGAACAACCCGGCGGCGAACTACAGGTCCACGGCAGCGGAAACCTCGTCCAGACGCTCATCGAACACGACCTCGTCGACGCCTACAACCTCCTCACCTTCCCCGTCGTGCTGGGCACCGGCAAACGCCTCTTCCCCGAAGGCACCACCCCCGGCGCACTACGCCTGACCCACACCCAGACCACCGGCACCGGCGTGGTGATCACCTCCTACGAACGCGCCGGCAAACCCACATACGGCACAGTCGGCCAGGACACCTGACCCCGCGCCCGACACGGGACGCCCCCGATGACTGCCACGGGGCCGTGCTGAGAACCCCTGAAGATGGCCGTGAGAGGCGGGACGCCCAGGGAGTTCCGCGACTACATCCGCCCAGGGCCCCGTCCTAGGGTCTGTCCGGTAGACCTTGGCGGTGGCCCGAACGTCACGCTGCGTGACCCGTTCACCAGCCGTTCGCAGTGGCCGTCCCAGGGGAGTGCGCCCCGAGAACTGCGGTAGGCGTCCACGGTCGCCGCCAGGGGAGTGGGGCGGTGCGCCGGCCGCGAAGTGCACATCCGACCGGACGCGGAAGAAGTGCGAGCCTGGAGCTGCCGGGCCGCGTTGCAACAGCGGGTGGGATCGTTCTGCGGCTGGAGTGGACGGGGCTGCCCGCAGGATCTCCCTGGCGAGAGGGCCCGCCGGGTCGGTCGGCCGGACCAACGGCGATACCCAACAGAATTTGGCTTCTGTCTGGTATCAACCTGAATGTTCCGAATGTCCGAGTGGGGTCATGGGCGGCTGGCAGGGAGGCGCTGGGGAAGGGGGGACATGGGATTCGGTGAAGGCGGTCAGCGAGGCGCCCTGCGGCAGCGGCGAGGCACCCGAGCGTTCAAAGGCACCGGGGCATGTGCCCGGTCGGGGACGTGGTGCGGGGGTCATGTGCCGGGGTCGGAGACGGGCGGGCGGGTCTCGCGCAGGTGCCGCAGGACCGGTGCCGTGCGGGCCAGGTCGCGCAGGCCCTCGGCGGCGACCTTGGTGTAGATGCTGGTCGTGGCCAGGTTCTGGTGGCCCAGCGCCGCCTGCAGCTCGTTCAGCGAACCGCCCTCGCGCAGCACGCCGACCGCGTAGGTGTGCCGGAACACGTGCGCCAGCTCGCCCTCCGGCCGCCGCACCCCGGCGCGGCGGAACCACTGGTCCACCCGGTACTCGATCATCCCGGTGGTGATGGCCCGCCCGGTGAGGGTGACCAGCAGGGGATCGCCGGCCTCGAACGGCCCCAGGCGCCGCCGCCGGTCGGCCAGGTAGTCGTCCACCGGCTCCACCGCGACCGGGTCGATCGGCACGTTGCGGTGCGCGCCGCCCTTGCCGCGCAGCCGCAGCAGCACCCCGCCGGTGTCGCGGACCACGTCGTGGACCCGCAGGCCCACGACCTCCGACGTGCGGGGCCCGGCTCCGGCGAACAGGGCGATCAGCGCCCGGTCCAGCAGGATCCACTGGCCGCGGGCCTGCCGGTGGGGGGTGGAGGCGGCGCGGACGATCCGGCCGAGCTCTTCGTCGGTCAGCGCGACCGGCAGGCGGCGCGGCAGCCGCGGGGTCTCCAGTTCGATGGTGGGGTCGGCGGTCAGGTGCCCGGTGCGCACCAGCCAGGCGCACCAGCCGCGCATCGCCGAGATCCGGCGGCTGCGGGTGGCGGCGGACTTGCCCTCCCGGAAGAACGCGGCCGCCGCGGAGGTCAGCGCCTCCACGGTCAGGTGCGCCGGTTCCAGCGCCTCCAGCGGCTCGAGCCCCTCGGGCACGTGGACGCCGTGGTGGTCGGCCAGCGCCTGCCCCCATGCCTGCAGGTCGGCGCGGTAGGCGGCCTCGGTGTTGTCCGACATGCCCCGCCCGGAGGCGCGCTTGTGGTCGAGCCAGCGTCGCCCGAGCTCCCACAGCGTCACGTCCGCCACGCGCATCCTCCCTGTCCGTTCGCTCACCCTGAGGGGTGTCGGTGTCGCTCGTTCACGACGGTGGAACGGCGCCACGTGCCGACCGCCCGGACCCCGCCGAGCCCCGCTCGTTCACCTGCTTATCCAGGATAATACATATTATCCTAGACAGATTCCCGCTCCTCCGCCGGCGCCGGGACCCTCGTGTCGCGCACTCGCATCGCCTGGTCCTGCGTCCCCGGACGAGCCAAGCAAGCGACGTCGGTACGGTGCCGCCCCATGCCGACCAGCGGACCATCGCCCATGGCACCGCAGTGCCGGCGCGCTGCAGGCAAACGTGAGCGCCGGACGCCCGACGTTCACGCTCGCCGCATTCCGTCTCCACAAGAGTTCTCCCGAACGACCGCCGCATGGCACATGGGCCCGTGCTCTCCGGCGTACGCGGCCTGCCCTGGCCCACCGCCCGTTACGGCGGACGACGGCGATCCGACTCGCTGGTGCCGCTTTCCGGGCTTCTGGAGCGGTGAGCCGCCTTCCCTGCGGCAAGAGCGGCGTCCGATCAGGATCAGTGGTGCCACAAGCCCGCCTGCGCGAACTGCGATCACAGGAAGGTCTGGAATGGGTGGCGTCGGCGCCTCGTGACGGTCCCGCAGAGGGCTCTGCGGTATTTCGGTCAGGCCCATGGCAAGGAGGTTGGGCGGGTTTCTGTGGCGGGGCCTGGCCGGCCTGTGACGCGCCACTCCCCTACGCGCCTCCTGTGCGGTGGGCCGCAGGCGGTCGTTGCCGTCCGGCGAGAAGACGTCACGAATCGGCGATTACGGTCCGTAGTTGGATGGTGTCGGTTCGGGTGGTGCGGCATGAGGACATGGCGGGTGGTGCTCCCCCGCCGGCCGCCCCTGGTCGGCCGACGAGGTGCGTCCTTGGCGTGCCTTCGGTGGCGGACGCGGCGACCGGGCGAGAAACGCCTGCAAGGAGGCCGCTCCTCTCCCCTGCCTGCGGTTTCCGCCTGGCCCTCCCCCAGTTCGGCCGCCGGCCCTAGAGCAGGGTGCCGAACGAGGGCGGGTGGCCTGCCGAGGATGAGCGGTGACCGGCGGTTCCGCGGGGGTTGTTGATGCCGGGTTTCCGAGGTGGGGGGAGACGGGGGCGCGACACTGGGCGGGTGGGTGGTGATCGCTGGACGTTGGTGTGGAGTCCGGTGCCGCGGCGGGACGGGCTGGGGGCGTTCGGGGGGATCGAGGACGACCGGGCCGGGTCGCATCCGGGGGTGCCGCATGTCAGGGCGCTGGGCACCATGTACCGGTTCGACATCCACCATCCCGGTGACGTGGACACCTACCCGGACCGGCAGCGGCAGGAGGTGCGGGGGATGCGCGTCGGCGGGCGGGAGCGGCGGGCCGCCGAGGGTGAGACGTGGCGGTTCACCTGGTCGTGGTATCTGCCCGCGGCGCTGCGGGCGACGAGGAGCTTCACCCATGTCCACCAGCAGTTCGCGTCGGGGGCGGGCGGCGGGCCGGTGTTGACGGTCTCGCTGCGGCGCCGTGGGGGCCGTGACCTGGTGGAGCTGAACGCGTTCCGCTCGGGGGTGATCGTCGGGGAGGCGGAGCTGGCGCCGTTGCGGAGCCGCTGGATCGGGGTGGAGCTCGAGGTGCTGTTCGCCGGGCCGCCCGCCGGGCGGGTGCGGTGGCGGGTCACCGCGGGGAACGCGGTCGCGGTCGACATCGAACGCGGTGGTCTGGCCACCTGGGCCGGTGCGCGAGGGGTCTTCCCCAAGTGGGGCATCTACCGTTCGCTCGAGGACGCTTCGCGGTTGAACGATGCGCACCTGCTGCTGAAGGACCTCAAGGCGTACGTCCGGCGGTGACCGCCGGGGCATTCCCGGCGGTGACCCGCCACCGCACCCGCCCGGCGGGCGGCGCCTCCACCGGTGTCCCCTGAGCCCCGTTCCGGACTTCTCACCGGGTGTTCGACGCCGCCGGTCCCCGGGGCCGTTTGAAGACGAGGATGCCGTGTTCGGGATGCACAGGCGTGCGCACGGTGCGGCGGTTCCGCCGTTCATCTTGCGGAGAACGGGAGCGGGTGTGCCTTGCGGCGGCTTCCCGTTCCTCGCATCTGGGCGGCGCGATCGTGCTTGGGGAACGCGGCCCGCACCAGAGGGGCCGGTCGGTGGGGCCGTGTCGTACGGGTGCCGCTCCCCCACCGGCGGGGCCTTGAGGCCGGTGGGTGGGCGTGCTGCGTCGGCGGTCAGGTGATGAGGGGGATGACGTCGGCGATGGAGGGGAGCACGCGGGTGGGGCGGTAGGGGTAGCGGTCGACGTCGGCGGAGCGGGTGACGCCGGTCAGGACGAGGATGGTGCGCAGGCCGGCCTCCATGCCGGCGACGACGTCGGTGTCCATGCGGTCGCCGATCATGACGGTGGACTCGCTGTGGCCCTCGACGGCGTTCAGGGCGCTGCGCATCATCAGCGGGTTGGGCTTGCCGACGAAGTAGGGGGCGACGCCGGTGGCCTTGCTGATCATGGCGGCGACGGCGCCGCAGGCGGGCAGGGAGCCCTCGTGGGAGGGGCCGATGGGGTCGGGGTTGGTGGCGATGAAGCGGGCGCCGCGTTCGATGAGCCGGATGGCCTTGGTGATCTGGGAGAAGCTGTAGGTGCGGGTCTCCCCCAGCACGACGTAGTCGGGGTCCAGGTCGGTCAGGACGTAGCCGGCCTCGTGCAGGGCGGTGGTGAGGCCGGACTCGCCGATGACGTAGGCGGAGCCGCCGGGCCGCTGGTCGTCGAGGAACTTGGCGGTGGCCAGGGCGGAGGTCCAGATGGCGGTGGGGGGCACCTGCAGGCCCGCGGCGGCCAGGCGGGCGGACAGGTCGCGGGGGGTGTAGATGGAGTTGTTGGTCAGGACCAGGAACCGTTTGCCCGAGGCGGTCAGGCGGGCGATGAACTCGGCGGCTCCGGGCACGGGGTGGCCTTCGTGCACCAGGACGCCGTCCATGTCGGTCAGCCAGTATTCGATGGCCTCGGGTTCGTTCATGCCGTCATTGTCTCAGCAGTGATCTCCCGACGCGCGGATCATCGGCCCGTCCGCCGTCCACGACCACAACGTGGGCTTGACCGGCCGGTTCCACGCGGTCCCGGGTGCTCCGCCGCGTGGGTCGGCGGTCGTCTTCCTGCCCGTCCTCGACGGCGCCGCCTGTGGTGAACGGCGGACCGCGCCCGGTTGACGGCCGGGAGTGCGTGATGTCGGCGGCTTTGCCGCAGGCAAGTCCGCACGGCGTGTCAGGCAAGTCCGCGCGGCGTGTGCGGTACGACGACCGGTGGGCTCGGGCCGCGGGGTCCGTGGCTCGGTGGCATGGCCCCCTGAGCGGCACGGTGGCATCGGAGTCCTTCGGCAGGACGACGATCCTGGACAGCTGTGGTAGGGAGCCGACGCTGCGGAGGGTCCGGGTGACGCCCTTGGGAGTTGGGCCCCGCCCGGCCGGATCGTCGACGGCGCGGCCGGACCCGGGGCGGTGAAGGGATACGCGGGTCCGCACCCGGTGGCCCGCCGGGGCGGTCGCGGGGTCAGACGGCGGCGGGGAGGCGGCGGCCGAGGTGGTGGGTGAGGTGGTGGGTGAGGACGTCGGCGGCGTGGTCGACGTCGGCGACGGTGGTGGACAGGTGGAAGGCGCAGCGCAGGCGGCCGGCGCGGACGCTGGTGATGATGCCGTGGGCCTGGAGGGTTTCGGCGGTGCCGTCGGGGACGGGCAGGGAGACGATCGCCGACTCCCCCGGCGGCAGGCCCAGGGCGGCGCGGAACCGGTTGGCCAGGGCGACGTTGTGGTCGTGGATGGCGGGGACGCCGACGTCGGCGAGGAGTTCGAGGGCGGGGGCGTGGCCCGTCCAGCACTGCCAGGCCGGGGACAGGTCCAGGCGGCGGGCGTCGTGGGCCAGGCGCAGCGGGGCGCCGTAGATGGCCTCCCAGGGGTCCTCGCCGGCGTACCAGTTGGCGGCCAGGGGCGGGAGGGCGGCCAGGGCGTCGTCGGTGCCGGTCAAAAAGCAGGTGCCGCGGGGGCCGAGCAGCCACTTGTAGCCGGAGGCGACGAGGAGGTCGACGCGGTCGGTGGGCAGCGGGAGCCATCCGGCGGCCTGGGTGGCGTCGAGCAGGATGCGGGCGCCGGCGGCGCGGGCGGCGGTGATGAGGTCCTCGAGGGGGGCGATGCGGCCGTCGGCGGACTGCACGGCCGAGACCGCGACCATGGCGAGGCCGGGGGTGACCGCGTCGGGCAGGTGTTCCAGGGGGGCGGAGCGGACGGTCAGGTCGGGGCGGGCCAGGAACGGGAACAGCAGGGAGGTGAAGTCGCCGTCGGCGACCAGGACGGTGGCGCCGGCGGGCAGGGAGGCGGCGGCCAGGGCGACGAAGTAGGAGGCGTGGGAGGCGACCGCGACGCGGGCGGGGTCGGTGCCCAGCAGGCGGGCGAACGCGGTGCGGCAGCGGGCGACGGCCTGGTCGGCGGCGGGGACGGACAGGCGTCCGGCGTAGCGGTCGGTTTCGCTGTCGAGCATGGCCTGGTGGGCGCGGCGGGGCGGCAGGCCGTAGGTGGCGGTGTTGAGGTAGGTGAGGTCGGTGGTGAACTCGGCCTGGGCGGCGGCGATCGGCAGGCGCTGGGACATGGGTCGATGCTGGCCCACATGCGAGGCATTAGGCAAAGGACTGTTTTCTGGGGGATCCATAAGCGGTGTTGATATCGTGCGGGTGTGCTGGATCTGCATCGGGCCCGGATTCTGCGGGAGGTGGCGCGGCGGGGGTCGATGACCGCGGCGGCGCAGGCGCTGGCGTACACGCAGCCGGCGGTGTCGCACCACATCGCGCGGCTGGAGCGGGAGCTGGGGACGCCGCTGGTGGTGCGGCACGGGCGGGGGGTGCGGCTGACGGAGGCGGGCCGGATCCTGGTGGAGCACACCGAGGCGGTGCTGGCGCGGCTGGCCGACGCCGAGGAGCAGATCGCGGCGATCGCCGGGCTGCGGGCGGGGCGGGTGCGGGCGGCGGTGTTCCCGACCGCGGCGGCGGGGCTGCTGCCGGACGCGCTGGTGGCGTTGCGGGAGCGGGCGCCGCAGGTGACGGTGTCGCTGCTGGAGGCCGAGCCGCCGGAGGCGCTGGCGGCGCTGAAGGCCGGTGAGGTGGACGTGGCGGTGGTGTTCTCCTACGAGGAGACGCCGGAGGCGGGGTGGCGGGAGGTGCCGCTGCTGACCGATCCGGTGCTGGCGGCGGTCCCGGCCGGGCACCGGCTGGCCGGTGCGGGGCGGGTGCGGCTGGCGGATCTGGCCGACGAGGCGTGGGCGGCCGGGTGCGAGCGGTGCCGGGGGCATCTGACGCGGGCGTGCCTGCGGGCGGGGTTCGAGCCGCGGATCGCGTTCGCCACCGACGACCATGTGGCGGTGCAGCGGCTGGTGGGGCGGGGGCTGGCGGTGACGGCGCTGCCGCGGCTGGCGTTCACGGTGCACACCGATCCGCAGGTGGCGGTGCTGCAGGCCGCGGAGCTGGGGTGGCGGCGGGTGAGCGCGCTGGTCCCGGCGGGCGGGCGGCCCCCGGCGGTGGCGGCGCTGCTGGACGAGCTGGTCGCCGCCGCGCGGCAGGCCCCGCCCGGGCCGGGCGTCCCGGCCGCCTGACCGGGCGGCCGGGCCGGACGCCCGGGGTCAGCGGGTGGGGTCCTGGCCGACCTCGCCGCGCCAGGCGCCGGTCTCGGCGCCGCGGGACTCGATGAACTCCTTGAACTTGTCCAGGTCGCCCTTGATGCGGGTCTGCACGATGTTCAGCGCGTCACCGGCCTTCTCCACGACGCCGTCGGGCTCGTACTCCATCTGCAGCATGACGCGGGTGCGGCCGGGCGCCAGCCGGTGGAACGTCACCACCCCGGCCTGGCGGGGGCCGTCGACGGTGCGCCAGGCGATCCGCTCGTCGGGCCGCTGCTCGGTGATCTCGGCGTCGAACTCGCGGGTGACGCCGCCGATGCTGGTGCGCCAGTGGGTGCGGGTGTCGGTGATCTGGTCGATCCGCTCCACGCCCTTCATGAAGCGGGGGAACTCGGTGAACTGGGTCCACTGGTCGTAGGCGGTGCGGACGGGGACCTCCACGTCGACCGACTGCTCGATCGTGCTCATGGGGGATTTTCTCCTTTCGTTCGGGGCGGCTTGCGTCCCCGGGCAAAAGGTCGTTAAACGCCCGGCGGGCGTGGCGCGGGCCGCACGGCCCGGTGCGGGAGGCCCGGGCCGGTGGCGGCCCGGTGGGCGGCGGATCACCCGCTGAGCAGGGCGAACAGGCCGGCGCAGGTCAGCGCGACCATCACGGCGGCCACCGGGAGCTGGCCGCGGACGGCGCGGCCGGGCGGGCCGAGCCGCAGCGCCAGGTCGTGGGCGGCGACGGTGGCGGCGATGTGGCCCAGCACGATCGCGTTCACCTGCACCTGCGCCACCAGCATCGGCGGGGCCAGGTCGTAGTCGACGCGGTGCCCGGCGGTGCCCAGCAGGTCCCATCCGGCGCCGAACGGGTCACCGGCCAAGATCACCGTCATCTGCCCTTCCAGCAGGAAGAACGAGAAGTAGTGGGCGAGGGTGTAGCCGAGGGCGATCGGCAGCAGGGTGGGGGCGAACCGGCCGGGCAGGGCGGCGGCGTCCAGGCCGGTGAGGGCGGCGGTGACGCGCAGCGCCCCCAGGTACAGGGCGGTGACCAGGGCGATGGCGGCGGCCAGGCCGAGGGTGCCGGCGGTGACGCTGCCGGGGTCGACGGTGTCGCGCCAGTAGGTGGTGCGGGTGATCCCGTCGAACGCGGTCGACCCGATCAGCACGCACGCCACCGCCGCCAGTCCCCGCTCCGGCGGCTGGTCGGGGTCGCGGGTCAGGCCGGTGAGGGGGGTGCGCCACACCAGCCGCCCTTGGGGGTGGCGGCCGATCGGGGACATGCGGGCCAGCAGGGTCGCGTACACCTCGAAGCCGTCGCCGCGGGCGAACCAGCCGCGCCCGAAGTACAGCGCCGCCGCCACGTTCACGACCGCGTACCCGCAGATCACGGCGCCGACCAGGCGGGGGTCGGCGCGGTGGGGGGCGACCAGCTCCAGCCACACGAAGGCCGTCAGCCACGCCGCCGCCGGCCAGTGGCCGCCGGGGGCGGGCCGCCGCCCGGCCGGGTCCAGGCGGGTCAGGCGGCAGCAGGCGGCGTGCAGGGTCCGCAGCGGGTTGATCCGCCGCCACACCGGCCCGGCCAGCACGCTGAGCGGCACCAGCCCCACCCAGAACGTCACGTACAGCGCCCACGGGGCCAGGTTGCGGCGCTCGTCGCCGGGGCCGGCGAACGCGGCCGCGACCACCAGGGCCAGCGCCGCCAGCGCCACCGCCCGGCCCGCCGCCGTCACCGCCCGCGACCCCGCCACGGCCTCCAAGGCGGCCGGGACGGGGCGGCCGGCGTCGGGACGCAGCCGGGGCCGCTTCCACGCGGCGGTCAGCGCCCAGAACGAGGCGGCCACCGCGATCCCGCCGCCGGCGATCGCGCCGAGCGGGTCCAGTGGCAGGTCGGTGCGGCCGCCCAGGCCGTGGGCCAGCAGCAGCGGGTCCACCTCAGCCGACCTGCAGTTCGAACACCCGGGCGCCGGAGTGGTGCAGCTCGGCCTCGAACACCCCCGGCACGTCGCAGGTCAGCTCCAGCACCGCCGGGCTCCCCGGCCGCAGGTCCAGGGCGCGGTCGTAGCCGTGCAGGTGGAACTCGTCCGGGGCGTCGGAGGTGACGGTGATGCGGACGCGGGCGCCGCGGTCCACCGTGATCCGGCCGGGCTCGGGGGTGACGCGTCCGCCGCGGACGGTGACGGTGATCGGGACCACCGCCGGGGACGCCGCCGCGGTCCCGGAGGGGCCGCCGGCGGGTCCTGCGGGGGCGGGGGCGGCGGGTTCTCCGCAGCCGGCGACCAGGGCCGCGACCAGGGCCGCGGCCGGGGCGAGGGCCGCGAGGGGGCGGCGTGCGCGCATCGGTGCCTCTTTCGCTCGGTGCTCCGCTCAGTGCGTGACACCACACAACGTGACACTGGACAATGACACATTGAAGGATGACATACTCCTGGCATGCGGGGGCATGACCGCCCCGTGGGCGCACGAATGGAGACCGAGCCGTGTGGGACGAACGGACGCAGCACGCGCTGCGCGTGATCGCCGAGGAAGCGCCGCCCGCCGGCGGGGCCGCCCTCGACCAGGTCCTCATCGCCACCGGCGGCGCCGGCGCGCTGACCGCCGTGCTGCTGGTGCTGGGCGCCGGGCACCGCACCGGCCGGATCGCCCTGCTGGGCCGGCTGGCCGCCGCGGCCGCCTCCCGCGGCCCCAGCCGCGGCATGCCCGGCTGGGCGGCGCTGCCGATGATGGTGGCGTTCTGGTCGCTGCTGACCGCGCTGCTGGGCATGTACTGGGACATCTCCCTGCACATCACCCAGGGCCGCGACGAGGGGCCGCTGGCCAACCTCGCCCACTACCCCATCCTGATCGGCCTGTTCGGGATCTTCACCGCCGGCGTGCTGGCCATGACCCTGCCCAAGGGCGAACGGCCCGGGCCCGCGTCACTGCGGATCACCCGCGACTGGCACGCCCCCACCGGCGGGGCGCTGCTGGCCGGCGCCGGGTTCTACGCCCTGCTCGGATTCCCCCTCGACGACGTGTGGCACCGCATCTTCGGCCAGGACGTCACCCTGTGGGGACCCACCCACCTGATGCTCATCGGCGGCGCGGGCCTGTCGCTGGTCGCCATGATGGTCCTGGAACGCGAAGGCCGCCTGGCCTCGGCCCCCGACGTCCCCGGCGCGCCCGGCGGGCGGCTGCGGTACGTGCGGCGCGTCATGTCCGGCGGCGGCCTGCTCATCGGGCTGTCGGTGTTCCAGGCCGAGTTCGACTTCGGCGTCCCCCAGTTCCGGCTGGTGTTCCAGCCGCTGCTGATCGCCATGGCCGCCGCCTGCGCCCTGGTCGCCGTGCGGCTGTGGGCCGGCCGCGGCGCCGCCCTCGGCGCCGCGGCGTTCTACCTGCTGGTCCGCGGCGGCGTGTCGGTGCTGGTCGGCCCCGTCATCGGGGAACTGTGGGCGGCCGTGCCGATGTACCTGGCCGAGGCGATCCTGATCGAGCTGGCCGCGCTCGCGCTGGCCCGGCGGCCGCTGCTGCTCGGCGCCGTCGGCGGCCTGCTGGTCGGCACCGTGGGCTTCGCCGCCGAGTACGCCTGGACGCAGGTGGCGTTCCGGCTCCCCTGGAGCGGCGACATCCTCGCCGAGGGCACGCTGATGGCCGTCACCGGCGGCCTGGCCGGGGGCGTGTGCGGGGCGCTGCTGGCCCTCGGGCTGCAGGGCCGCATGCCCCGGCCCGCCGTCGCACGCACCCTGTTCGCCGCCGCGCTGGCCGCCGTCGCCGCCGCCGTCGCCAACGGACTGCTCACCACCGTCCCCACCGGCGTGCAGGCCACCGTCGACCTGCGGCCCGCCCCCGGGGCGGGCCGCACCGCCCACGCCACCGTCACCCTGCGGCCGGCCGGCGCCGCCGACGCCCCGGCCTGGCTCACCATCACCGGCTGGCAGGGCGGCGACCTGCACGTCCACCCCCTGCGGCGGATCGGGAACGGGGTGTACCGGACCAGCGAGCCGATGCCGCTGGACGGCACCTGGAAGACCATGATCCGCCTCCACGACGGCCGGTCCCTGGCCGCCGTCCCGATCTACCTGCCGGCCGACCCCGCCATCGACGCGCCCGCCGTCCCCGCCACCGACCCCCTCACCCGGCCGGTGCAGACCGAACGCGCCATCCTGCAGCGCGAGCTCAAGGACGACGTGCCCGGCTGGTGGTGGGCCGCCGCCTCCGCGGTCGTGCTCGCCTGCACCCTCACCCTGGTCATCTCCCTCGGCTGGGGCGTGAACCGGGTCTCGCGCCGCAGCCCCGCCGCACTCTCCGGCCCGGCGGGCACCGCCGGACCGGCCGGAACCGAGGGCGCCGCCGACCCGGTGCCGCAGACCGCCCGATGACCGGCCCCGCAGCCGGGATGGACGGGGCGGCCGGGGTGCTGGCCTCCCACCCGCTGATCAGCGCCGTCCCGTTCTTCGTCCCGACGTTCATCGTGGTCGCCGTCATCGCCGTCGTCATCTGGCGCGACCGCCACCGCACCGACGACCACGAAGACGAACACGAAGACGAGCGCGAAGACGACCCCCGCCCCTGACACCCCCGGCCCGCACCGCCCGCCGGGGGCACCCGGACCCGCCCGCTGTGCAACCGCCCTCCCCCGCACAGCGGGCGGCCGGGCGCGGGCCAGCCCGCGGGTCAGGGGTGCTCGGGCGGGTCCTCGGGGGTGCGGGCGGCCTCGGCGGCGGCGCGCAGGGCGTCGGCGGCCACCTGGCGGGCCGCGTCCCGCAGCGTCTCACGCAGGGTGTGCTTCAGCGCCGCCCGCAGCGGCTCGCGGATCAGGTCCCACAGCAGCGGCTCGATCGCCGAGGCGGCCAGCCGCCCGGCCCGGCCGCCGGCCGTCGCCAGCGCCGCCCGCAACGGCGCCGCGTCCCGCGACCCGGTCAGATCGGCGGCCACATCCCCCGCCAGCGACGCCGCCAGACCCGCCACCGCCGACACCAGCGGCAGCGCGCCCGTCCCGGCCACCGCGCGCACCGCCCGGTCCCGTACCGCACCGGCCGCCTGCCCGGCGGCGCGGGCGGCCAGCTGCCGGGCGGCGTCGGCCAGCACCGCCCGCACCACGTCGGCGCCGGCGTCCATGACCACGTCGACGGCGGCGTCGGCGGCCGCGTCCAGCAGCGGATCCAGCACCGTGTCGGTGACCGCGCGGGCCGCCGCCGTCACCACCGGGGAGGCCGCCAGCTCCAGCGCGGTCGCGATCGAGGCGCGGCCCAGCGGATGCGCCGCCGCCAGCCGCAGCGCCCGGCCCGCCATCGGCCGGCCCCCGCGCCCGGCCAGCCGCGCCGCCGCGGCCGCCGCCTCCAGCGCCGTGCCGGCCAGCCGGTTGCCGCCGGCGGCGGTGCGCGCCTCGGCCAGCGCCCGCTCGGCCGCCGTCTGCGCCGCCGTGATCATCGCGTCCCGGGCGGCCTGCTCGGCCGCCCGCATCACCGGGGTGCCCGCCAGCCGCCGCACGATCACCGCGGCGGCGTCCTCGGCCGCCTGCGCGGCCCGCCGCCGCACCGCGTCCGGCACCGGCGGCACCAGTGGCATCGGCGGCCGCGGTGCGCCGCGCACCACGACCGCGCCGACCACCGCGTCGTCCCGGCCGGCGCCCTGCCCGGTGCCGTGATCGGTGCCGGGGCCGGTGTCGTGATCGGTCTGATGATCGGTGCGCCGGTCGATGTCGTCGCCGGTGGCGGGTGCGGGGAGCGCCGCCCGCCGCGGCCGCGCTGCTTCGTGCCGTTCGTCCACTACCCCCGCCTTTGCCGTGCCAGGATTTCACGATAACCCGCGGCCCGCGGCGGCGGCACCCGCGCCGTCAGCCCGCCCTCAGCCCGCCGCCGGCCCCCCGCGCCCAGGCGGCGATCCGCCCCAGCAGCCGGTCCTTGACCTGCGGCGGGGCGAACGAGGCCGACACCCCGGCGGCCGCCAGCTCGGCCAGCACCCGGTCGCCGTACCCGAACACCCGCCGCAGACGGGCGTACTCGGCGGCCAGCGGCGTGCCGATCGGCGCCGGGATGTCGGTGCTGACCGTCACCACCAGCCCCGCCTCCCGCAGCCGCGGCAGCGGATGCTCCGCCAGCGACGGCGCGAACCCCAGCGCCACGTTCGACGAAGGGCACACCTCCAGCGGCAGCCGCCGGTCCCGCACCTCGGCCACCAGGGCGGGGTCCTCCAGGATCCGGATGCCGTGCCCGATGCGCTCCGCGCCGCCGGGGCCGATCGCCTCCCGGACGCCGGCCGGTCCCTCCCCCTCCCCGGCGTGGTGCACCACGTGCAGGCCCGCCGCCCGCGCCGCCGCGAACACCTCGACGAACGGCGCCGCCGGATGGGCCTCGTCCCCGGCCAGCCCCACCGCCACCACCCCGTCGGGGGCGTACCGTTCGGCCAGCTCCAGGGTCCGCCAGGCGCGTTCCACCGGGCGGCGCCGCGAATGGTCCAGGATCACCCGGACCTCCACCCCGGTCTCGGCGCGGCCGGCCGCCAGGCCCTCCAGCACCGCCCGCAGCGGCATGTCCGGGTCGCCCAGGCGTTCCCCGTGCGCGGCGGCGCTGAACGACACCTCCGCATAGGCGGTGCCCTGGGCGGCCTCGTCGTGGCAGAACTCCCGCGCGATCCGGTGGAAGTCCGCCGGGGTGCGCAGGCAGGCGCGGACCAGGTCGTTGTAGGCGAAGAAGCCGGCGAACCCGCCGAACGCGCCGCCCGGCGGCGGGTCCGGCGGGACCGGCAGCCCGTTGGCGGCGGCGATCTCGCGCAGCGTGGCGGGCCGCACCGTGCTCTCCAGATGAACGTGCAGATGAGCCTTGGGGAGCGTCAGCAGATCACGCACCGGCGTACGGTACGTCACCCGGCCCCGCCGCCGCACCGCGATTTTCCCGCCGTGCCCGCCGCCGCGGCCGCCGCGTCAGCGGTCCAGGCGGCGGTAGCGGCGGACCGCCAGCGGCGCGCACACCGCGATGATCACCACCGGCCACGCGACCGCCAGCTCCAGCGCGTGCCGCGCCGCCCACCCGTCCCCGGCCACCCCGGGATTGCCGAACAGGTCCCGGCAGGCGGTGACCGTGGCCGACAGCGGGTTCCACGCCGCGACCGGCTCCAGCCAGCCCGGCAGCTGGGCGGGCGACACGAACGTCGCCGACAGGAACGTGACCGGCAGCACCGGCATCCACGCCGCCTGCGCTCCCTGCGGGCTCAGGCCCAGCCCCAGCCAGATCCCCAGCCACACCATCGCCAGCCGCAGCGCCAGCAGCAGCCCGACCGCCGCCAGCGCCGCCGCCGGGCCCCGGTGCCAGGACCACCCGGCCACCAGCGCGCACCCGGCCAGGATCGCCAGCTCCAGCGTCCCGTTCACCATGTCGGCCAGGCAGCGGCCCAGCAGCGGCGCCGCCCGCGACACCGGCAGCACCCGCAGCCGGTCGGTCACCCCCTGGGCGGCGTCGGCGGCCACCACGATCATCGTGGACACCACCCCCATCGCCATCGTCTGCGCGAACATCCCCGGCATCAGGAACTCGCGGTAGTCGCCGCCGCCGGCCACCTGGATCGCGCTGCCCAGCACGTAGCCGAACAGCAGCACCATCACCGCCGGATAGGCCAGAACCCCGGCGACCATGCCGGGGTTGCGGACCCAGTGGACCAGGCCGCGGCGGGCCAGCGCCCACGCGTCGGCCAGCGCCCACCGCACCGCGACGATCGTCGAGGCGATCACGACCGGGTCCCCGTCCTGCCGGTCAGGTGCAGGAACACCTCGTCCAGGGTGGGGCGGCGCAGCTGCAGGTCCTCCACCGCCACCCCGGCGCCGCGCAGCTCCCGCGCCGCGGCGATCAGCGTGCCGATCCGGTCGCGGACCGGGACGCCGACCCGCCGGGCCGCGGCGTCCACGGCCGCCGGCGCGCCGGCGACCCGGGACAGGACGGCGGCGGCGTCGCCGAGGCGGTCCGCCTCGGCGACCACCACGTCGACGCGGTCGCCGCCCAGGCGGTCCTTCAGCCGCGCCGGGGTGTCGTCGGCGATCACCCGCCCGCCCTCCAGCACCACGATCTGGTGGGCCAGCCGGTCGGCCTCCTCCAGGTACTGGGTGGTCAGCAGCACGGTGGTGCCGTCGGCGGCCATCTGCCGGACCGCCCGCCACACCTGGTCGCGGCTGCGCGGGTCCAGGCCGGTGGTCGGCTCGTCCAAGAACAGCACCCGCGGCGCCCGCAGGAACGCCGCCGCCAGGTCCAGGCGGCGGCGCATCCCGCCCGAGTAGTGCCGCACCCGCCGGTCGGCGGCGTCGGCCAGGCCGAACCGCTCCAGCAGCTCGTCGGCGCGGCGGCGGGCCTCGGCCGCGCCCAGATGGTGCAGCCGCGCCCACAGCCGCAGGTTCTCCCGCCCGGTGAGGATCTCGTCGACCGTGGGATGCTGCCCGGCCAGCCCGATGCGGCCGCGGACCCCCGCCGGGTCGGCGGCCACGTCCCGGCCGGCGACGCGGGCGCGGCCGCCGTCGGGGCGCAGCAGCGTGGCCAGGATCCGCACCACGGTGGTCTTGCCGGCGCCGTTGGGGCCCAGCAGCCCGCACACCGCGCCCCGGCCCACCCGCAGGTCCACACCGGCCAGCGCGACCGTACGGCCGAACCGCTTGCGCAGCCCCTCCGCCTCGATCACCGGCCCCCCACCCACCGGGTGGGAATCAAAACTCCAACTCATGGAGTCGAACATACATTAATGAGATATCAATGTCCCATCGGGGGTGCCGGGGATCCCGCGGTGGGAGGCGGTGATAACTTCCGATGCCATGAGGGGGACTCCAGTGCCGGCCGAATCGGGAACCCGCAGCCGCACCCGCCGCGCCATCCTCGCCGCGGCCGCCTCCGTGCTCGCCCGCAACCGCACCGCCACGCTGGCCGACATCGCCGCGGCCGCCGACGTGGGCCGCAGCACCCTGCACCGCTACTTCCCCGACCGCGACGAGCTGATCAAGGCCGCCGTCGAGGACTCCCTCCGGCTCATCGAGCAGGCCGTCGCCGACGCCGCCATCGACCAGGGACCCCCGGCCGAGGCGCTGCGCCGCCTGGTCGCCGCCCACGTCGAAGTCGGCGACCGGCTGCTGTTCCTGTTCGGCGACCCCCGCACCCTCGAGGGCGTCACCCTGCAAAGCGTCGGGGAACGCCCCACCGCCGGCGAGCGCGCCATGCTCGACCTCATCGAACGCGGCCAGCGCGCCGGCGTCTTCGACCCCGACCTGCCCGTCGGGTGGATCCAGCACACCCTGTGGGCCCTGGTCTACACCGGCCTGGAGGCCGCCGCCCTGGGCGTCCTGCCCCGCCACGGCGTCACCGCCACCGTCATCAAGACCCTCGAGAACGGCATCCGCCGCCCCTGACCCCGCGGCCCGCGGCCGCCGGGACCGGTGACCCGCCGCGCGGTGCCCGCCCGGCCCGCGGCCGCCCGGCCCCGAAGACCGTGCCGGGCGGCGCCTGAGTGCCGGGTCAGCCGACCGGCATGGTCTCCGGTGCCGGCTGCTCCATCATGCGGGCGTCGGCGCGGGTGGTCTCCCCCCACTGCTCCTCCAGCCGCAGGGCACAGCCGAGGGCGAAGAACGTCGGAGCCCACTGGCCCACGAAGATGCCCCACCGGTCGGCCCGCGCCAGACTCGCCGCCTCCAGGTTCTTGGAGGCGAACCAGCTCGCCACCGACAGGCCGATCGAGGCGATCCCGGCGGTGTACATCATGGAGGACGAGATGCCCACCCGGCGCAGCAACGTGATCATTGTTCCCCCCGAGAACGTCGGTTACCGGCGGTGACGTGCCCCGCCCCTCCGACCGTTAACCACCCGGAACGCCCATACGGGAACCAAGCCGACGCAAGCCGCGCCGCGGACCGGCCAAGGAGGACCGGGCGCCCCGCCGTGTCCCGGGGGGAGGAACACGGCGGGGCCGACCGGGCCGCATGAGGAAAACCAGGGCCTCGCTCCAGCGCCCCCCATTGTGCGCGCCCGCCCCGCCCCCGCCCAGCCCCACATGTTCAGATAGTGAACTCCGGGAACGGGAGCCGGTCCACCGCCCCCCGCCGCCGCCGCTCCGGCCGCCGGTCGTACCGCGCCGTCGTCGCCGGGGAGGCGTGCCCCACCAGCGCCTGCGCCGTCGCCAGGTCCACCCCCGCGTCCAGCAGGTTCCCGATGAACGTGCGGCGGAAGTCGTGCGGCGTCATCGGCGGCAGCCCCGCCTGCCGGCGCCGCTTGACCACCGCGTTGCGCACCGCCGCGTCCGTCATCGGCCGGTGCTGGATCGCCCCCGACCGGTGCACCGGCTTGAACAACGGCCCCCGCGTCCGCTCGTCGACCGCCAGCCACGCCCCCAGCAGCTCGGCCGCCCGCCGGTGCACGTACTCGATCCGCTGCTTGTCGCCCTTGCCGGTGATCCGCAGCGACCGCTCGCCCGGGTCGTAGTCCTCCCGCCGCAGCCCCGTCACCTCCGACCGCCGCGCCCCCGTGGTGTAGAGCACGGCCAGCAGCGCCGCGTCCCGCCGTCCCGCCGCCGACGCATCGGCCGCGCACACCCGCAGCAGCGCCGCGAACTCCTCGGCGTGCACGCTGCGGCCGGCCGGCAGCCGGCTGCCGCGGAAGTTGCGGACCGCCGCCGCCCGCCGATGCTCGTCGGTGCTCATCAGCCCCAGCCGCCACGCCGCCTCCAGCACCCCCCGCAACGCCGACAGGTGCTTGTTGCGGTACGCCGGCGACCACGGCTGCTCGGTCCCGTCCGGGCCGGTCGTGGTCTGCCGGGCGATCAACGCCCGGATCATCTCGGTGTGCTCGGCCCGCAGCGCCGCCCACGGGAACGTCTCACCCGGCGACGGCCCCGGCTCGGTTCCGTAGGCGGTCAGCGTCAGCGCCGCGATCCGGTGCAGGCACGCCGCCATCGCCCGCCGCGACCCCGCGCTGCCCAGCGACGCCACGTACACCGCGAACGGATTCGCCGCCCTGACAGGCCCGGCCGGGGCCGCGCCCGGCAGGGCGGGGGGCGCCCCGGCCGGTTGGAAGGCCGGTTCGATCTCGGGCATGGCGGCAATCTACCGCCGCCCGCGCCCGGTGATCCGTTCAGTGATCGTCGCGGGCGCGTTCGATCACCGCGTCGACCTCGGCGCGGCGCTCGGCCTCCTCGGCGGCGAACCGCTCGGCGTCCAGCCGTTCGGCGATCTCCTCGTCCGCCGTCATCAGCGCCTGCAGGTCCGCCTTGGACATCTCCAGCACGCCCATGTCCTCGTACGCGCGGCGGATCCGCTCGCTCCACAGCCCGATGTCCTTCACGCACGGCACGATCCGGCTGAACAGCAGGCTCTGGAACATCCGCAGGTACGGGGACTCGGAGACCAGCTCGTTGATCTCGTCCGGGTTCAGCCCGAAGTTCTCCCACACCTCCCGGCCGCGGATGCGGTCGCGCATCAGCAGGCAGCCCTCGATCACGAACTCCTCGCGCTCGGCCAGCTCCGCCGAGGTCAGCTCCCGGTAGTAGTCGCGCAGCGCCATCCGCCCGAACGCCACGTGCCGGGCCTCGTCCTGCATCACGTACGCCAGGATCTGCCGGGGCAGCGGCTTGGTCGTCACGTCCCGGATCACCCCGAACGCCGCCAGCGCCAGCCCCTCGATCAGCACCTGCATCCCCAGGTACGGCATGTCCCAGCGGGAGTCGTTGAGGGTCTCGCCCAGCAGGTTCTGCAGGTTGGGGTTGATCGGGTACACCAGGCCGACCTTCTCGGTCAGGAACCGGGAGAAGATCTCCACATGGCGGGCCTCGTCCATCGTCTGGGTCGCCGAGTAGAACTTGGCGTCCAGGTCCGGGACCGTCTCCACGATCCGCGCCCCGGTGATCATCGCGCCCTGCTCGCCGTGCATGAACTGGGAGAACTGCCAGGACGCCTGGTGGCGGCGCAGCTCCCGGCGATCCTTTTCGCTCATCTTGTCCCAGTGCCGGGTGCCGTAGATCGCCAGCGACTGGTCCGGCACCCCCATCACGTCGTACGGGTCGACCTCGAGGTCCCAGTCGATCCGGGTGACCTGGTCCCACTGCCTGTCCTTGCCCTTTTGGTACAGGGCCAGCAGCCGGTCCCGGCCATCGTCGTACTCCCAGGTGAAGCGGGTGTCGCCGGTCATCGGCACCGTCCAGGGCGCCCGCCCGGCCTCGGCGGTGTACAGCTCGTGGGTCGACATCGGCGCCTCCTGGGACTTACACCGTACGTCTTGCGGCGGTGCCGTCACCGTGACACGGTGTGCGAGCACCTGTCAACGGCCCCGGACAGCTGGAGGGCCCCTTGGCCGAACTGCTGCGCCCCCACGCCCAAGCCCGCCCCCACGAGCCCGCCCTCACCGACGAGCACGGCACCACCACCTGGGCCGAGCTCGCCGCCCGCACCGACCGGCTGATCGGCGCCCTGCGCGCCCTCGGCCTGCAGGTCGGCGACGCCATCGCCATCCACTGCGGCAACCGCCGCGAGTACTTCGAGCTGATGGCCGCCGCCGGCCACACCGGCCTGCGGTACGTGCTGGTCAACTGGCACTGGACCGCCGACGAGCTCGCCTACGTGCTGACCGACTCCGGCGCGTCGGTGCTGTTCTCCGAGGCCGCGTTCGCCGACGTGGCCCGCGACGCCGCCGCCCGCGCCGGCGTGCGCGGCTACGCCATCGGCGGCGCCGTCCCCGGATTCGGCGACTACGAGGAGTTCCTGACGGGCGGGCCGGACGGCGAACCCGGCGGGCAGAGCACCGGCTTCCCCATGATCTACACCTCCGGCACCACCGGCCGCCCCAAGGGCGTCACCCGCACCCTCCGCGGCGCCGGCTCCCCGCTGGAGCTGTCCGGACTCGTCGCCGCCGGCATCGCCGACCTGCTGCACATCCCCGCCGCCGGCCGGTCCCTGCTGGTCGGCCCCGTCTACCACTCCGCCCAGTGGATGTTCTCCCACCTGCTGCTGTACGCGGGCCGGTCGGTGGTGATGCGCCGCTCCTTCGACCCCGCCGAGACGCTCCGGCTGATCGACGAGCACGCCATCACCAACGTGCACCTGGTCCCCACCCAGTTCGTGCGGCTGCTGCGGCTGGACCCCCAGGTGCGCCGGGCGTTCGACGGGTCCAGCCTGCAGGTGGTCTGGCACGGCGCCGCGCCCTGCCCGCCGCAGGTCAAACGCGACATGATCGACTGGTTCGGCCCGATCATCTGGGAGTACTACGGCTCCACCGAGGCCTCGGTCAACACGATCATCGGGTCGCAGGAATGGCTGGCCAGGCCCGGCAGCGTCGGCCGGCCCCTGCCCACCACCGAGATCCACGTCCTGCGCGAGGACGGCACCCCCGCCGCCCCCGGCGAACCCGGGCAGCTGTGGTTCCGCTACACCAGCGGCGACGACATCGCCTACTGGGGCGACGAGGCCAAGACCGCCTCGGTGCACCGGCCCGGCGGGCTGTTCACCACCGGCGACATCGGCTACTTCGACGACGACGGCTACCTGTTCCTGGCCGACCGCGCCATCGACATGATCATCAGCGGCGGCGTCAACATCTACCCCGCCGAGATCGAGGGCGTCCTCATCACCCACCCCGCGGTCGCCGACGTCGCCGTGTTCGGCGTCCCCGACCCCGAGTACGGCGAGCAGGTCAAGGCCGCCGTCCAGCCCGTCCCCGGCGTGAGCGGCACCGACGACCTGGCCGCCGAGCTGATCGCCCACTGCCGCGCCCGCCTGGCCGGCTACAAGGCCCCCCGCTCCGTCGACTTCGTCGACCAGCTGCCCCGCACCCCCACCGGCAAGCTCTACAAACGCCTGTTGCGCGACCCGTACTGGAAGGACCACGCCCGCGCCATCTGAGTCAGCCTGGGTCAGGCGTCGACGAGCAGGCCGGCGGTGGCCAGCAGCGGGCGGCCCGGATCGTCCAGACCCACCCGCAGGCAGTACAGGCCGGAGGAGACCCGCTCGAGGAACCCCCACTCCCAGATCGCCGTCTCCTCCAGCCCGCCCGCGGCGGCCAGCAGCCGGCAGTAGCGGCGGGCCAGGGCGGCCGGATCGGACGCGGCCAGCAACTGCGGGCACCACTCGCGCAGCACGACCCCCAGATCGTAGGCCGGGTCCTCCCAGAACCCGTCGGGATCGATGAACACGAACCCCGACTCCGCCCCCGCCCGGGGCACGGGAACCCGCAGCGCGTTGCCCGGATGCGGGTCCCCGTGGACCAGCACGGCACGGCCGGGATCGAACGCGGCGGCCCGCCGCTCGGCGAACGCCAGCGCCCGGGCCACGACCCGTTCCGGGCACGGGCGCTGGCCGAGCTCCTCCCACAGCCGCCGGATCAGCCCGGCGAGCCGCTCGGCCTTGCGGGCGGGCACGGCGCCGGGCGGCGGCGCGACACGCCAGGCCCGCCGCAGCGTCCGGCACAGCGCGGTGATCGCCTGCTCCGGGGACAACGGCAGGTCGGTCATCGGCGGGCCCAGCGCCTCCAGCAGCATGGCGCGGCGGCCGGTGTCGCAGGCCAGCAGCCGTACGTATCCGCGGCCCCGGGCGGCGGCGAGCGTCCGCATCTGCCCGGCGGCGCCGTGGCCGGGCAGCGCGATCTTCAACACCGCCTCCCGCCCGTCGCCGGTCCGGACCCGGGCCACGTAGGCGGCGCTGCCCCCCGGCAGCGGCGGCCCGGTGACGGTGACCGACCAGCGCCCCGACAGCTCGGCCACGATGCCCGGCAGGTCCCGCAGCCACCGTTCGCCCTCCGCGCCGAGGTGGGCGGCCTTGTGCCGGACCTGCGGCGGCAGCCCGTTCACCGGCCCGCCCATGCGGCGATCACGCCCTCTTGCGGGCCCGGGACGCAAGGGTCGGCCGGCCGTCCCGCCAGTGCGCCGGGCGGGCCATGCCGCGGGGCGGGCGGGTGGCCGCATCCCCCCGCGCCGCCTCCAGCTGCGGACGGGTCACGAACAGCGCCCCCGCCAGATCCGCCCCGGCCAGGTCGGCGTCCCGCAGGTCGGCGCCGGTCAGGTCGGCCGCGGTCAGATCCGCCCCCGACAGGTCGGCGGCGATCAGCAGGGCGCCGCGCAGGTTCGCCGCCCGCAGATCCGCCCCGGACAGATCCGCGCCGATCAGGTCGGCGCCCCGCAGCGGGCGGCGCGGCCCCGGCGCCGCCGACCGGGCCAGATCACCGGCCCGCGACAGCAGCGCGTTGACCCGTTCACGGTGGGCGGCGACGTCCAGGGCCAGCAGCTCACCGGGACCCTGACCGGCCAGGCGGCGGGTGTCCGCCAGAGCCCGCCGCAGCTGTCGGTGCAACCGCCGCGCCGCCGGCAGCTCCAGGGCCTGCGTGAGATACCAGGCCAGCTCGTGCAGCGCCCGCACCACCGGGAACACCGCGAACATCGCCCGCGCCGCGCCCGGGTCGCCCCGCCAGTCGCGCCCGCCGAACACCACCTGGCTGACCTGCTGACCCGCCCCGAAACAGTCGAAGACCGCGCAGCCGGAGAACCCCTCCTCCCGCAACCGGGCGTGGACGCCGCAGCCGAAGTCCTCACCCAGGTTGGGGCAGGGCCGGCCGGCGGGCTTGTCGATGGCGAAGCCCGGCGACGCCGCGAACGGCAGCGCCACGCAGCACAACCCGAAACAACGGCCGCAGTCGGCCGCCAGCTCCTGCGACACGATCCCCTCCCAAGGCCCCGGCGCTCCCGATACTCCCAGACCACCCGCCATGCTCCGGCCGTTGCACCGCCCGGCGGCGGGTACGTACGCTGGACGGGTGGGCGCCGTCCCGCGCCTCACCTCCATTCCGGTGCTCACGCCACCGGCGTCGCGGAGGCAAAGGGGACCCCAGTCCTCGGGACGCACGACCGGCGTGCCCCTTGATGCGGCGGGCCTTCAGGAGCGTGAGTCCTGCGGTCGCGCCGCGGACGGGGAGCAGCGATGACCACCCGCAAGTCGTTCAAGAGCCGGGTCCGCGCCCGCATGGCCAAGACCGGCGAAAGCTACACCACCGCCCGCCGCCACCTCCTGGCCACCACCGAACCCACGACCGAACCCGCCGCCGCGCCCGTGACCGCGCCGGGTGAGGCGCCGCCGGAGGCCATCCGCGGCAACCGGGTGTCCGACGACGTCGTCCGCGCCCGCACCGGCCGCGGCTGGGACGAGTGGTTCGCCCTGCTGGACGGCTGGGACGCCACCCGCCTGACCCACCCGCAGATCGCCCGCCGCCTCGTCGAGGACGAGAACGTCCCCGGCTGGTGGTCGCAGAGCATCACCGTCGCCTACGAACAGGCCCGCGGCCTGCGCGTCCCCGGCCAGCAGAGCGACGGCTCCTTCGGCGCCGGCGCCAGCAGGACCGTCGACGTCCCCGCCGACCGCGCCTTCGCGGCGTTCACCGACCCCGGCCTGCGCGCCCGCTGGCTGCCCGGCCGCACCGTCACCGTCCGCACCGCCACCCCCGGCAAGTCGTTCCGCGCCGACTGGGAGGACGGCGCCACCCGCATCGCCGTCTGGTTCACCGCCAAGAGCGACACCAAGACCCAGATCGCCGTCGCCCACGAGAAGGTCACCGACCCCGCCACCGCCGCCGCCCTCAAGGCGTTCTGGCGCGAACGCCTCACCGCCCTCAAACACCTCCTGGAGGCGTGACCCTCACCGCCCGCACCGGCCCGCCCCGCCCCGGGGCGGGCCCGGCCCCGGGAGGCGTCCCGTTATCCGAGGGAACCGTAAAGGCTGGTTTCGGACGTCTATATGGAACGTCGTTCCTCCCCGGTCGGCGTGGTTTGCGAGATCATCTGAGGATTTCAGGGATATTCGTGCGGATTCCGGTGGTCGGCGGGTGCGGTCCTGTGTAGCGTCGGCACCACTGCAACTCTCACCGCAGGGAGGGAGGGGAGAGTGCTGCGGGCTGCTCATTGCCTGGACCGTGTCATGGTCATTTCCGCCGCCCGGAACATGACACCGCACGGCCGTTCCGGAGAGTGCGCGACAATCACCGACGGTGACGTTCTCGCCGGCCGGTGCGAACGCCCCACCGGCGGGGCGGGCGGCGCCCGCTCTGGACACCGCCGGGCGGGGGGCCCGGTCCGGCCGGCGCCTGTTCCTGCCGGTCACGGCGGTCGTGCCCTGCGCCGATCCCCTGCGGTGCCGCCGGCCGGCGGCCGCGCCGGACGCCGCCGTGCGCCACCGCCGGGCCCCTGGGGCGGGCGTGCCCGCGACCGTTGCGCGGGGACCGCGGAATCCCTGGAATATCGTCTTCCGTTTCAGTCTCATCGACGTCGTCGCGTACGCGTTACCACGCTTCGGATATGACCGCCGGGACGGAGCCGAGAAGATCTCGTCGGCCGCATCCCGGTGCACGCGATGACACGTTTATATGACGCCGCCGGGCCGCACCACGGCATCGCCGGGAAAATGGCGGCGCGTTCTTTTCCGGCGGCACGGCCGCCGACTCCCGGCCGCCGCGCGAACCGGCGGCCCGTACCCGCCACCCCTATCACCGGAGGGAGATCGTGCTCGGTATCGACCAGTGCCTGGACCGCGTCATGGCCATCCCCGGCGCCCAGAGCGTGACGCTGGTGGACGGCGCCAGCGGGCTCGCGGTGGCCGCCGCCGGCCGCGAGGACCTCGCGGACCAGCACGAGGACGCCGCCGGCACGACCGACGTGGTGCGCGCCGTGCTGGCCGCCCCCAGCCTGCGCACCCGCGCGACCGGCGAGGACATCGAGGACATCATCGTCTCCGGCGCCCACGGCCACCACCTGCTCACCCTGCTCAACACCGCCTTCGACGGCCGGCTGTTCCTGCACGTGCGCATCGACGGCGACACCGGGAACCTGGCGCTGGCCAGGATCCGGCTGCGCGAGATCGTCCGCGAGATGGTGGGGCCCTGACGATGCCGCCGACGCCACCGCCGACGTCGACGCCGCAGCCGACGCCGACGTCGCAGACCGGCCCGATCACCGCCGAACTGCACCGGCTGGGCGAGCGGAAGGCCACCGGGATGCTGCGGGTCGGCGCCGAGGGGGCGTTCTTCCTCGTCGACGGCGCCGTCACCTTCGCCCAGCACCGCTGCGCACCCGGGCTGGACGAACTGGTGACCGCCTCCGGGCGGGTGCCCGCCGAGCAGTGGTGGCGCGACCGCCGGGCCGGCCGCCCGCCCGCCGGGCTCGGCCGGGCCGAACTGGAGATGTTCACCCTGATGGCGCTCTTCGACGCCGCCTACTTCCTGCTCGGCTCGCAGGACGACCCGCGCTTCGCCGACGGCATCCGGCACGACCTGCCGCCGCTGTGCCGCATCACCCCCGCGACGCTGGCGTTCGAGACCGAACGGCGCCGCGCGCTGCTGGCCGCGCAGTGGCCCTCGGCGCAGGCCGACCGGGCCCCCGTCGTCCCGGTCCGCAGGCTGCGCCGCCAGCGGCTGGTGCTGACCGGCCTGCAGGCGGAGATCCTGCTCAACGCCGACGGCCGGCGCACCCCCGTCGACCTGGCCCGCGACCTGGGCCGCACCGCCTACGGCTGCCTGCTGGCGGTGCGCGGCCTGGCCGCCGACGCGCTGATCGAACCCGCCGATCCGCCCCACCCCGAACCGCCCCGCACCCCCACCGGACCGGCGCCGGCGACACCGGTCCGGTGGAGCCCCGTCGACCAGGACGTGCTGCACCGGCTGCGCGCGGCGCTCGAACAGCTGGCATGACCCAAAGCCCGATGAGACGGCGACTGGGAACTCTGATCGAAAGGCTCACCAAGGTGACCGTCCACCCCCCGGCCGACGGCCGCACCCCCCCGCCGCCCGAACCGCCGGTGCTCGGCGAGCTGCGCACCCTGCGCCACCGGCTGCCCGGCCTGACCGGCAGCCTGATCGCCTCCGCGGACGGCCTGCTGGTGGCCGCGGACCTGCCCGCGCAGATCGAACCGGCCGGGATGGCCGCGCTGACCACCTCCGGCCTGGCGCTGTCCCAGCGGATCGCGCTGACCGTCCAGGACGGCGGGTTCCAGGAGGTGGTGATCCGCGCCGCCGGCGGCTACGTGGTGACCTACGCGGCCGGGGCCACCGCCTCCCTGACCGTCCTGGCCGGCCCCGACGTCAACGTCGGCCGGCTGCACCTGGAGTCCCGGCCGACCGCCGCCCGGATCGCCGCCCTGCTGGAGGACCCCGGCGCCGCCGCACCGCGCCCCCCGCCGTCCAAGAGCCCGCGCCACCGCCGAAACCGCAAGTGACCCAGCCACCGACTAGCGAAAGGGGACACCCCCATGTCGAACATCGACCTGGTCCTCAAGGACATGATGTCGATCGAGGGCGCCGTCGGCGCCGCCGTCGTCGACTACGGCAGCGGCATGGCCCTCGGAACGCTGAGCAGCGCCAAGGGCCTGGACCTGAACGTCGCCGCCGCCGGCAACACCGAGGTGGTGCGGGCCAAGCTGCGCACCATGGAACAGCTCGGCCTCAAGGACGACCTGGAGGACATCCTCATCACCCTGTCCGGCCAGTACCACATCATCCGCCCGGTCACCGGCCGCAAGAACGCCGGCCTGTTCCTGTACTCGGCGCTGGACCGGGGCCGCGCCAACCTCGCGCTGGCCCGCCACCGCCTCAAGACCATCGAGGAGGACCTGGAGGTCTGAACGACGTCCCACGCGGCCCCCAGACGGGGGGCCTGCGGGACCTTTCCTCGGCGGAGGCGGCGGGCGGGAACGTCCGCCGCCTCCGCCGTACACTGTACGGATCGCCGTACGGCTAGCTTCCCCGGGGACGACGCCTCAAGGAGGGAGACAGCCGCGATGACGCCCCAGGAGTGGCTGCACGGATACGCATTGCTGGCCTTGCGCGTCAACCGGCAGGTCGCCGGGGACGGCGGAGCGACGGTCCTCATCTACCGGGGACCACAGGAATGGAACGCGCAGGTCGACGCCGAGGAGCCGCCTCCCCCCGGACGGCTGGCCGACGACGCCGAGACGCTGCTGGAGGACCCGCCGTTCGACCCCGGACGCGCCCGCTACCTGACCGCCCAGGTCCGGGCGCTGCGCGCGGTCGCCCGCCGCCTGGCCGGTGAGCAACTGCCGCTGCCGCAGTACGCCCGCCAGTGCCTGGGCATCGAGGTGCACCGGGTGCCGCAGGAGGTGTTCCAGGAGGCGCACGACCGGCTGGACCGGGCGCTGCCCCGCACGGCGGGCACCCTGGCCGAGCGGCTGCGGTCCTGGCAGACCGCCCACACGCTGCCGCCGGAACGGCTGGACCGGCTGCCCGCCCTCGTGGAGAGGGCCGTCGCCGAGACCCGGCGGCGCACCCGCACCCTGGTGCCGCTGCCGGACGGGGAGGTGGTGGACTGCCGCCTGCGGCACGGCGCGCACTTCCTGGCGGCCGGACACTACGCCGGCGACCTCCGCTCCACGATCTTCATCAACGCCGACCTGCCGTTCAACCTGGCCGACCTGCTGTACGTGGTCGCCCACGAGGGCCACCCCGGGCACATCGCCGAGTCCATGCTCAAGGAACTGACGCTGGTCCAGCGGCAGGGCCGGCTCGACCAGCAGGTCCGGTTCATGCTCGGGCCGTCGTTCGTCCTCAGCGAGGGCCTCGGCCTGCACGCCCAGGACCTCCTCTTCCCGGGCGACGAGGCCCAGGCGTGGCTGACCGACAACGTCCTGGCCGACCACGGCATGCCCCCCGACGGCAGCGACTTCGCCGCCATCCACCGGGCCCGCAACGCGCTGCTCGGCGTCTGGGCCGACGCGGCGCTCCTGGCCGACGAGGGCCGCCCGGACCATGAGATCACCGGGTACCTGTCCCGCTGGGCCCTGCTGTCCGACGACGAGGCCCGCATGGCACTGGGCACGCTGCGGGCCCCGGGCGGGACGCTCTACACCCTCGGCTACTACCACGGGTGGCGGCTGCTGAACGCCTGGCTCGACTCCCCCGACCGCACCACCCGGGTACGGCGCCTGCTGACCGAGCAGCTCCTGCCGGCGGACGTCCTTTGAGCGGCCGCCCGCCGGATCCGTCGCCCATGCACCGGACCATCGCACGGAGCGGCGCCCCGCCCCGGTGAGGGCGCCGCGTGCGGGCCTGTGGCGCGGCATGCCTCGTACGGCGCGGCCGGCCGTGTCCGGTGGGGCTTGTGGGACTTGATGGGCGGGGGTCAGACTCGGGTGCGTGTCTGAGATCGTTCTGCGCGGCGGCCGGCCGTGGCGGCATCCGGGCCCGGCCGACGTGCTGGTGCGCGACGGGGTGATCGCCGAGATCGGGCCGCGGGTGGCGGCGTCCCCGGACGCCGAGGTGATCGACGTCTCCGGGCGGCTGGTCCTGCCGGGCCTGGTCGAGGCGCACTGCCATCTGGACAAGACCCTGTACGGGCGGCGGTGGGAGCCCCATTCGGCCGGTGACGCCCTGGCCGACCGGATCGCCAACGAGCGTCGCCGCCGCGGCGATCTGGGGCTGCCGAACCCCGACTACGCCACCGCCCTGCTGGAACGCATGGTCGCCTTCGGCACCTGCCACGTCCGCACGCACACCGACGTTCACACGGGAGCGGGGCTGACCGGGATCGAGGCCGTGCAGGAGGCGGCGCGGCGGCTGGACGGGCGGGTCACGGTCGAGCAGGTGGCCTTCCCGCAGAGCGGGATCCTGGCCGATCCGGGCACCGCCGAGCTGCTGGCCGAGGCGCTGGAGCTCGGCGCGACCACCGTCGGCGGCATCGACCCGGCGGGCATGGACCGCGATCCGGTCGGCCACCTGGACGTGGTGTTCGGCCTGGCCGAGCGGTACGGCGCGGGGATCGACATCCATCTGCACGACGGCGGGACCCTGGGCGCGTTCGAGCTGGAGCTGATCATCGAACGGACCCTGGCCACCGGGCTGGCGGGCAGGGTGACCGTCAGCCACGCCTACGCGCTCGCGCAGATCGACACCGCCCACCAGGACCGGCTGGCGGCCGGGCTCGCCGAGGCCGGCATCACGCTGACCACCGCGGCCGTCTTCGACTTCCCGGTGCCGCCGATCAAACGGATGCGGGCCGCCGGGGTGAACATCGCCTGCGGCCACGACGACATCCGCGACCTGTGGAGCCCGTACGGCAGCGGCGACATGCTGGAACGCGCCATGCACGTGGCCTACCGCAGCACGTTCCGCCGGGACGAGGACATCGAGATCGCCCTGGAGGCCGCCACCCACGGCGGCGCCCGCGCGCTCGGCCTGCCCTCCTACGGCCTGACCGCCGGGGCCGCGGCCGACCTGGTCGTGGTGAGCGCCGACACCCCGGCCGCCGCGGTGGTGACCCGGCCGGTACGCGACCTGGTCCTCAAAGCGGGCCGCGTGGTGGCCCGCGACGGCGCCCTGGTCTGACGACGACCGCTCTCACGGCGCGGCCGACGGCGCCGGACCCCCGCAGACCGACCCGCTCACCGGGTGTCCTCGCCGGTGGGGGTCTCGGCCCGGTCTGCGGCGAACCGGGCCTGATCGGCGGCGACGAGATCGGCGAATTCGGCGGCGAGCGGACTGAGGGCGTTCCACTGCCGGGCCGCCCACCCGACCGTGATGGGCGAGAGCGCGGGGATGGGAACGGCCCGCACCGGACCGTCCGGTGAGAGCGCCAGCCGGGGCAGGCCCGGCAGCACGGCGTGGCCGACGCCGAGCTCGGCGAGCAGGACCGCGGTGTCCCAGTCGGCTGCCACGCCTTCTACGGGACCGACGGTTTCGCCACGGCCCTCGGCGACCCCGGCCGGCGCGGCGACCTGATCGAGGTCATCGGGCCGGAGGCCGAGCGCCTGGTCTACCTGTACGCCGCCTGCGACCGTTCCCGGTCCTATCCGCACCTGACCTCGCCCGACGGCCCTTTCATCGACCGTTTCACCGGAACGGCGCACCGCCTGCGGCCGGCCGACCGCCGGGACTTCGCCGAGCTCACCGTCGCCAACGAACTCGACGTCCTGGCCGCCTCCCCCGCCCTGCGCGCCGCCCACGGCCGAGCCCTGGCCGCCCTGTTCACCGCCTGGCGTCCGCTGCTCAGCCCATCCGCCGCCCGCGCCGCCGCCGACCTCCACCGATAGCGCTGCGCCCACGACCGCCCCGACGACCAGCCCGAGCCCCCAGTGCGGGTCGGCGGGAACACCATGGACCGGATCGGGAACCTCTGCGGGGTCAGCGCCCGCCGTCATCGCAGCGGACTGCGGGCGTGTGCCCGCAGTCCGCCCCGGGAACGGCAGACGACCTCGCCCGGGGGTGCTACTTGCTGCGCAGGACGGTCCTCACACCGAAGGTGACCGCGCCGACGACGAACAGGGCGCCCAAGAGCTGGAGGCCGGGCGAGTCATCGGCCTCTCCGAGCACGACGGCGGCGACGCCGATCACGATGGCGAGGATGGCGAGAAGGGGCTTCATGGGATTTCCTTTCACAGGTCGAACCCGCCGCCGCCAGGAGGCGTCGGCCGTCAGGCCGCGGACCATCCGCGACAGGATGCTCAGGGCGATGCGCCGGTCGCCGATCCCGTGGGCGCGTTCATAGGCGATGTGGTCGTGGAGGTCGGCGTTGATCTCCTCGATCCGGCGTTGGGCGATCGGAGGAGGCAGGCCCCGCGTGTAGAACCGCACCCACCGGGCCACCAGCTCGGCCATGCGCTCCGGTGTCATGCGGGCCCCGGGGCGATGCGCGGAGAACGTCGAACGGCCTTGTCCTCCTTGGCGGCAAGGGCCTGCCTGGCCGCCTGGGCACCCCGTTCCGTGAGCTCGTACAGTCGCCGCCGCGGTCGCCCCTCAGCGGAGGCCGCGTCCTCCCACCGGGAGGTGAGCAGACCGAACTCCTCAAGCCGGCCCAGGGCCTTGTACAAGGTGCCGTGGGCGGTCAGGGACCGTGACGCGCCCTGCTCCCGCATGGCCTGGGCAAGACCGAATCCGTGGAAGTCGGCCTGCCCCGAACGCAGCATCACCAGCGCGACCTCGAGGATCTCGGTTTCCAGAGGCAGCAGGGTTCCAGGTTTGCGCCGTGGCATGACGACAACAATAGGAAGATATCTTCCTATAATCAAGCGGCCTCCGGGTCAGGTGGAGGCCGCACCAGCCGCGCCACCCGGCGCCCACCTGCTGGACGGTCCGCCGCCGAGCCGCAGGCCAAGTCCCGCCATGCCACCCCGGGCAGCCTCGGCCGCCATGTCCGGCTCGGCGAGGAGACCTCACCCTGCACCCGCCGAACACGACCCCGCGGCACGTCACCGTTCCCGCTGGGCGTCTAAGCCCCGGGCGCCTGGGGTGCCCGGGACATCCACCTCTCACCTTCGGGACGCCCGCCCGTTTAACGTCGTCCCGTGATCGAGACCCTCGCGTCGGCGAACCAAGGCGAGGCGCCGGTCGCCCTGGTCGCCTTGGGGACACCGGGCCTGATCTTCGCCGTCGGGGCCGTGCTCGTGGTGTGGGAGACGCTGAGCGACATGCGCTTGGACCGCGTCGCCGTGCTCGCCCCCGACCCCGGAGAGGTCGTGAGGGAGGAGCACACCAGGGGCGAGCGCCGCCAGATCATCTCCCACATCCGCTTCACCACGTTGGAAGGCGAGGAGGTCGTTGCCAGGATCGTCACCGGCCGCTCCGTCTCCAGGCTGGGACGTGGGCTTCGCGTCAAATACGACCCGGCCGACCCCGGCCGCGCCGCCCTCGTCCGGGAGCCTTCCCACGGCCTGAGCATCGTCGTCGCCCTCGTCTTCGGCGGCCTCGCGGCGCTCTTCCTCGGCGTTCTCCTGATCGTCCTGCTCTGAGCGCCCGCAGGCCACCGCCGAGCCGGACGCCGACGACCGCCGAGGCCGAGACGTCGGCTATACGTCGGCGGGGCGGCGCATCGGGCCCCACTCGCCCCTCTGCTCGGCGACGACGCGTTTGGCGTCGCTCAGCAGGGCCTCGTCGATCCAGGCGACCGGCCGCACGCAGCGCACCAGCGGCTCGTTGTCGGGGCCGCGCCCCAGCTCCTCCCCCACCAGGATCCACGGCCGTACCCCAGGGCCCTTCTCGCGTTCGAGGTGGGAGTAGTCGTACAGACGCCGGGCCACCCACACCACGAGCGGGCGCGGCGCCCACCAGTCCTCCACCGCGAGAGGATTGGCCGACAGACCCGGCATCTGGACCCCGGTCAGGTCGTCGTGGCTGCATCCCTTGGCGTCGGCCTGGGGCCCGCGCGACCACCGGACGAACAACCGATCGTCCTTCTCCACCAGTTTGACCAGGTCATCAAGGGTGCTGACGGTGGGCATCTCCTCCATTGACCGGGTTCTACCCCCATCCCGGCACCCCTACCTGGCCGGGTCCGGGAGGTTCCCCACGGCGCCGTCGCCAAGGCGGACCACGGTGATCACGAGCCGCTCAGGAACGTGGGACGCCGGCGACCCGCCTCCGTGCCGGCCGTGGAAACCACTACGGATAATGAGTCGGTGTCCAGTCCGGTGATCTCGGCTCGGGAAGCCGAAGTGCTCGCGCTGCTCGGAGAGCACCTCAGCAACGCGGAGATCGCCGCGCGGCTGGTCATCTCCGTGCGCACGGTCGAGTCGCACGTCTCCTCGCTGCTGCGCAAGCTGCAGCTGCCGGATCGGCGGGCGCTCGCCCGGCACGCGGCCGAGTTCGCCCGCGCCGAGCGGTCGCGCCCGGCACCCGCCCTGCCGGCGCCGTTGACGTCGTTCATCGGCCGGGTGCGGGAGCGCGGGGAGCTGGCCGAGGCGGTGAAGGCGCACCGGCTGGTGACCGTGGTCGGCCCCGGCGGGGTGGGCAAGACGCGCCTTGCGTTGGCGGTGGCGGCGGACGTGGCCGGTGACTTCGCCGACGGGGTGTGGTTCGTCGACCTGGTCCCGATCGCCGAGCCGGGCCGGGTGGGGGCGGCGGTCGCGGCGGCCGTGGGCGTGGGCGAGCAACCCGGGCGCGGCATCGACGACGCGGTGCTGGCCGCGCTGGCCGATCGCCGGGCGCTGCTGGTGTTGGACAACTGCGAGCAGGTGCGCGACGGGGTGGCGCCGTTCCTGGAGCGGCTGCTGGCGGCCTGTCCGCGGTTGCGGGTGCTCGTGACGAGCCGGGCCCGGCTGATGGTGCCGTTCGAGCGGGTCTTCCCGGTCCTCCCGCTGTCGTGCGCCGACGGTGACGAGTCGGAGGCGGTGGCCCTGTTCATGGACCGGGCGGCGGCGGTCGGCTGGCCGCCGGGCCCGGCGGCCGGCGATGGGATCGTGGCCATCTGCGAACGGCTGGGCGGCATGGCGCTGGCGATCGAGCTGGCGGCGGCGCGGTGGTCCACGCTCGGACTGGACGGCCTCACGGCCGGCCTCTCCGACCAGCTGCGGATCCTCACCGGCGGACCCCGCGCCGACGACAGGCACCGGTCGATGCGGGCGGTGCTGGACTGGAGCCACGACCTGCTGGAACCGCAGGATCAGGCACTGCTGCGCCGGGTGTCGGTGTTCGTCGCGCCGTTCACCGCCGAGGCGGCCGCCGAGGTCGCCGGGTTCGCCCCGCTGGATCCGGCCGCGGTCGTCGACGGGCTCGGCAGGCTCGCCGAGCAGAGCCTGCTCACCGTGACACCGTCTGAGACCGGCACCCGGTACCAGGCGCTGGAGACCATCCGCCAGTACGGGACGGAGCGGCTCGCCGACGCCGGCGAGCTGACGGGCGTCCGATCCCGGCATCTGGGTTGGTGCCTGACCGGTGCGGCCGCCCTCAGGGAAGCCGCGGGAGCGGACTGGCGCGCCCGGTTCGACGCTGTGGCAGAGGAGATGCGGGCCGCCCTCACCTGGGCCGCCGACCGGCCGGAGCAGCGTGCGGACGCCTGCCGGCTCGCCCTGTCCATGGCCGAGCTGGCCTTTGCCCGCAACCTGCTCGGCGAGGCCCAGCAGCGGTTCGAGCAGGCGGCCCGGCTCGCCGACGCCGCCGCCGCTGCCACGGCGCTGCGGCACGCCGCCGCAGTGGCCGGGTGCCGCAGACTCGGCGACGACATGTTCCGCCTGCACCGTGCCGCCGCCGAGGCCGCCCGCCGGGCCGGGGACACCGCCGGCGCCGGCCGCGAACTGGCGGCCGCCGCCACCGTCGCGTACCGCTTCTCCAGTTCGTTCACGCGGATTCCCCCCGTGGACGAGGTGACCGCCATGCTCGCGGAGGCGCGAGAGCTGTCCGGCGGCACCCCGGCCGCCGAGGCGGCCGTCGCGCTGGCCGAGGCGGCGGTGGTCGCGGACGCGTTCGGCGCGGTCCAGGGAAGCACGGACAACACCGTGCAGGAGACGGTCGAGCGCGCCGAACAGGCGGTCGAGCTCGCCCGGCGCGCGGGCGATCCGGTGGCGGAATCCGCCGCCCTCGACGCGCTCTCCGGCGCCCAGAGCTGGGCCGGTGACGCCTTCGCCGCCGCAGCGGCCGCCCGGCGCCGGATCGACGTCCTGGCTTCCATGCCGCCCGCCCCTGCCAGTACGCACGAGCTGATAGACGCCCTGGCCATGGCCGCCGGAACCGCCATCGGCGTGGGCGAGCTGCCGGAGGCCCGCCGGTGGGGAAGGCGGCTCGCCGACCACCCGCTGCTGGCCGAGGCGGGCCATCACGCCACGTCCTGGCTCCTGGTCGCGGACGCGTTCACCGGCGACGCCGCCGAGGTGCTCACAGGCAGCGTGAGGTTCCTCGACGCGTGGGAGCACAGCGGCCGCCAGCGGTCGTTCTCTCTCGGCCCCGCCGCCGCGTCGGTCGCGATGATCCACGGCCTGCGCGGCGACCACGACGCCCGAGCGGCCTGGCTCGCGATCGTCGACCAGGCGGGCACCGCGTCGGAGCACCACTGGGGCTATGGCGCGGTCTTCGACGCCATGGTCCTGCTCCACCACGGGGACACCGGCGCGGCGCTGGAGCGGGTCGCGCCGGAGCCGGATCAGGTGTGGAAGTGGGTTTCCTGGATCTGGCTTCACTGGTACGTGGCGCTCCGCGCGGAGGCGGCGGTGCTCGCCGGGCACCCGGACGCCCGGGACCGGGTCGACGCCGCCCGGACCGTGGTCGCCGGCAACCCGGTCGCCTCCGCCCAGGTGGACCGAGCGGAGGCGCTGCTGGACGGCGACCCGACGCGGTTGCTCGCCGCCGCGGCGGCGTTCGACGCGGCCGGCTGCCGCTACCAGTCGGCGCGCACGCTGGTGCTCGCCGGGGACGAGCACGCCGCCGCCGACGAGGCCGCGCTCGCCGACCTCGGCCTCGCCCCCACGGCCGTCCGGTAGCCGTACCACCGGCGCCGCTACGGCGAGCAGCACGGCCGGGGCACCAGCGGAGCCGATCCCGCCCGCCGCACCCGGCCGCTCACCGGGCGCGCCTCAGCTCACCGCCTGCTTCACGAGCGCCGCGATCCGCGCCTCCACCTCGGGCGTCACCTCGGTCAGGGCGAAGGCGGTCGCCCACATCGCACCCTCGTCCAGCTTCGCCGGGTCGTTGAACCCGAGCGTCGCGTAGCGTGCCTTGAACTTCGCCGCGCTCTGGAAGAAGCAGACGACCTTGCCGTCCAGCGCGTAGGCGGGCATCCCGTACCAGAGCTTCGGCGCCAGGGCCGGGGCGTTGGCTTTGATGATGGCGTGGACGCGCTCGGCCAGGATGCGGTCCGCCTCCGGCATCTCGGCGATCTTCGCGAGCACGTCCCGCTCCGCCTCCGCCGCCTTGTCCGCGCGCGAGCCGCGGCGCGCCGCCTTCTTCTGCTCCTGAGCGTGCTCCTTCATCGCGGCCCGCTCCTCGGCCGTGAATCCCTCGTACGTGCTGTTCTCGCTACCGGCCATGTTCACTCCTTTAGATGTGGGTCACGATCGGCCCGGGATGTCCCGCCGGGCTGATCGCTGTGATCACAGCATCTCCCAGTAGGGGTACGGGCCGCCTCCGTGCTGACCACGGAAACCACCACGGACAATGAGTCGGTGCCGGCCCTGCACCCGCAGGGCTATGACGAGGCGACGAGCACGGGGCCGGTCGAGCGCCAGGGCAGCCGCTGGCGCTACGCGCCGACAACGGAGCGTTGAGCCGGCAGAACGCGCGCCCCACTGACGCTCGCTGGTGATCAGCTTCTCGACAGATCAAATCGTTCACCCGAGCGGTCGTCGGCGGACGCGAGTCGTCCCGACGTCGCGGTCACCCATCGAGCAGGGCCCGCGCCCATGTCTGTTGGTGGTGCTCGATGTACTCGGCGTCGCTGCGCCAGCCGTCGCCGTGACCCTGCGCCCAGAGCCTCCCAGGGCTGGGTGCCCCGGGCGGCCTGGTCCCGCAGGAAGTCGTGCATGGAACGGGTACGGCGGCCCAGCAGGGGCACCAGACGCCGTCGTTGGTCCTCGTCCAGGCCGTAGGCATCGGCGAACACGCGCAGCCGGGCGGCGGCATCGGCCCGTTGCAGACCCGGATCCGCCGACAAGGGAATGAACCCGTGAACGGCATAGGCGACATCCCACAGGCGAGAACCGGGCGCGGCGGCGTCCCAGTCGATGAACACCCACCCCTGCTCGCCGGCCACCAGGTTCCACGGCGCCAGGTCGTTGTGGGCGATGATGTCGCCTCCCTCCGCGGGGATCAGTGCCCGCCAGCGGGCGTCCGGCGGCGGAGTGAAGTCCTGCACGGCGTCGTGGAAGTCGCGGATCAGACGAGCCACACGCGCCAGCCGCCACGGGAGTTCCAGCAGGTCGAACCGGTCGGACCAGACCACGGTGCCGGAGGGCGAAGCCCAGTACTTCACCAGGGCGGCCGGAACATGACAGAAAGGCACCGCGCCGAGGGGCTAACCGACAGAACAGGGGTGCCGTTAGCTGAACAGACCCTGGGCTGGCCAAGGGCTGGTCGGTGCTGCTGGTCTTGTCATGGGGAGGCGAGGAGGAACACCTGGTGGGGCGCTGCGGTGTCGCAGGGCTGTTGGAGCAAAGGTGCTCCTTCGCGGGCTTGGCCGCTGGCGAATCCGAGACAGAGTTTGCTGTGGACGAGAGTGATCCGGAATCCGGATGTCGGTGTGGTGACCGGTTCCACCCAGAATCGGTCGCCGCCGAGGTTGGCACCCCGGTCACCGCAGTAGTCGTTGTAGAGCGCTGCGCCGGGGTCTGTGGAGGCTTTTCTGACTCCCATGCATCCTGGGCCTGCCACCGGATGGTTGGGGGTGATGAGGTAGGTCCCGTCGGCCTGGGCCTGCAGTGCCAGCGGGGGGAAGGCGGCCTGACAGGGAAGTTGATGGATCTGGCCACTGGATTCAGGTGTTCGTTCCGACAGGCAAAGACCGGAGTGCGCCGACTTGATCTTGTAGCGACCGGACAATCGACCCGGCACGGCCCCGGTGATCTGATGGCGTGCGTCCGCAGACTGGCTGCTGGACGGTGAAGACGGGGCTTGCCCCGTTTGGGCATGGACGCCTCCGGTGCACACGAAGGCGGAGATCGCGGTCACCGCGCCCAGCCGTACCACCGCATGAGCCGGATGCTCGCCCCACCGTTGCCGGCGGGCGGCCTTGGGGGCGGCCGGAGGCACGGGGTCCGGCAGCGCCGAGGCGGGGTGGGCGTCGGGGGCGAACCCTGGATCCGGCCTTTGCCCGGACGCGGTCTGTGCAGCGGTGGCCGGGGAATCGGGCGGGGTCTGGTGAGCCGCACCTGTGCTGGCCATCGCGAGGTTCCTGCGGATCGTCAGCCACTGGGCGACGGTGTCTGGTTCAGCTCCGCACGCACGAACGAACGCGGCCAAGAGTTCCTCACGAGGAAGACGATCACGCTTGAGCGCCTCCACCAACGTACTGCGCGGAAGCACATCCCCCATGGCCGCCGCCCGGCTCTCCAACTGCCGAAACGTCAAACCCGACCAGGACCTGAGCCGACGCATCTCACCGACGAACTCCGCCACCGTATTCGCGCGCTCGGGAACAGGGATGTCCTCACCGGCCATCATTTCTCGCAACCATCTCAACAACAAGATCAATAAGGCGTCCGCGATCCGTCTGACCTGCCCGGACAGATCCGGACAAGCCTGAGCATCAAAGATCTTGCCATGCGAACCAGATCCCCACAAGACCCTGACTCGCACAGAAATCTCCATGTCTGCAGAAAAATGAAAAATAAATCAATGCAGGATTGCGCTGCATATCTTGTTGCTGTTGGCGCGGTGGCGGCAGGAGTTTTCGTCCCCCATCACCGCCTGCCCCTGGGAAGGACCCATCTACGGGGTGTCGTTAACGGCGGTGTCATCCGCCGCAAGCATGGACGTGCAGCCGGAGGCGACGGGACTGGCTAAGCGGTGATCTGTCCGAGCCCCTCTTGCATCTGAGAGGCATGGGCGATCCGGGTGAGCCGCCTGCCGAATCCTCGAATCCGGTAGTGGTGCGGTGGTGGCGTCGGCGGTGGGTGTGGTGGACGGCCGGAATCGTGCTGGCGCTGGTGGTGCTGTTGCTGTGGCCGACCACGGCGGTGGCGATCTACTACACCGCCAGCAACGCCCGCTCGGCCCGCCAGACCGCCGAGGCGGCGCTGCGCCCCGTCGATCACAACGAGGCAGTCCAGCGCCGTACCCACGAGCTGACCGAGCAGGGCCAGGTCACCGACCGGTTCACCGCCGCCGTCGCCCGGCTCGGCGAGACCAGCCCGGCCGTTCGGCTCGGCGGCGTGCATGCCCTGGCCGGCATCGCCGACGACGCCCCCGCCATGCGGCAGACCTGCATCAACGTGCTGTGCGCCTACCTACGCCTGCCCTACACCCCCGACCCCGGGTCTCTGGACAATGACCAGCAGACGGCCATGACCACCGAGGAACGCGAGGCCCACGAGCGGCGTCGCGCCGAGTTCCGGGGCCGATGCGAGGTCCGGTACACCATCATCCGGCTCATCGGCAACCACCTGCGCCTGCCCGTCGGCGACCCGCGCTCCTGGCAAGGCCACGATTTCGACTTCACCGGCGTCATCTTCGACGGTGGCGACTTGCACGGCGCCTGCTTCACCGCAGGCACCATCAGCTTCGCCCGCGCCACCTTCACCGATGGCTTCGACTTCAGGAGCGCATCTTTTCTTTGGTGGCCGGGTCGACTTCGGAGGCGCGACGTTCTCCGGCGGCCAGGTTGACTTCAGGGACGCGGAGTCTCCGGCAGCCGGGTTGATCTCCGTGCGACGCGGTCATGGGAGGTTCCTCCTGTCGGGGCCCCCGGTAGATGAGGAGGCAATCCTCCCGAAGGCGCATCTCTGCCCGATCTGGGCTAAGGAACCAGCTCTCGTTCGCGGTTGACAGCACATCGGTTAACGACACCCGTATTGGGTGTTTCCCGATCGGGATACCACGACCGGGCCGGCCCGCCTCGCCGAGAGGCACCGGGAGCACCGGACTGGTCAAGCCGATCAGGCAGACCCACGAAGAATCCTGCAGGAGATATGGCGCGCCCCGCGTTCACGCCGAGTTACGTCTGTCCTGGCAAGCCGGTCAACCGTAAACGGGTCGAACGGCTCATGCGCGCGGCCGGCATCCAGGGCCTACACCACCGCAAGGAACGCCGCAACCTGGCAGGCCAGGCCATCGTGGCGGGCCGACCATCAAGATCCACTTGTCATGTGAGCAGGCCGCAAGGTGCTGTCGTTGCTGATCACCGCCGGTCAGCGGGGAGGCTCTCCGCAGTCGGCGATCTTTGGGCCGGCCGAACGGCCCCTGTGTCCGCCAGACCGACGATCGGCACGGATAGCCGTTTCCGGCGCCCCGGTATGTCCGGTTCTTGAAGCGGCTATCCGTGCCGTACCCGGCTTGGTCTTCAGCTCAGTTCTCGCGTGCCCTAAGGCCCCGTGTTCAGGAGCACCTGGGGATCGATGAACCAACGACGTCGACGTTCCCGGAGTAGATCCAGCCCGGGTCCCACCCCGACTCGTCCGGGCGGACGTAGTACCAGGTGTTGCCCGAGCCGTTGACGGTGTAGCACCAAGCCCACAGCTTCTGCCCCACGGGCATGTCGAACCACCCGATCCAACTGCAGGACGCGGCGGGGCCCGTCCTCAGACGGATTTCCTTCGTGGTGTACATGTACCCGTCGCCGTTGGTGGCAGGGTTCCAGTTGCAGTTGGCCCTCTTCTGCTGGACGTCGGGAGTCGCCTGGGCGACGGGGGCGGCGGCCACCAGAAGGCCGGCGGCCGACGCCGCGGCTGCTGCGATACCTGCGAGACGAACGGCTGTGCTCACGAGGGCACTCACTCCTTCCAGTGCGCGGCCAGCGGCCGCGCGGTGACAGGTCTGCGGGGGCGTCAAGGCGGCAGATCGTGCGTTCCGCCTCTCGCCCGCGCCGTTAAGCGACGTCCAGAGCTTGTAAGGAAACCCGCTCCGCCGCCAAGATCCATGACTGTCCGGTCTTGTCCGGTCTTGTCCGTGCTGGTCATTGCCCGGGTGACGTCGCTTGAGCCCCGCTGAGGTCCGTGCGCTCCGCCGCAAAGTAGAGCCTCCGGGCACGACACGGCGCTCTCAGAACTGTTTCTCAGAACGCCGAGGTTGTGAGAGGAGTTCTGCAAACGGTGACCTGGAGGACGCCCCGCTGGACGTACGGCGCGCTGATCTCGCGCAACCGGTCATTTATGAGAGCACTCACCGTAACGACGGTTACGCAGAGCTATTTTGCCCCTCGTGGCGCGGACCCGGGCGGGGGACCAGATGGATATGGAGCGCGGTCAGAGACGCCCTTCGCCACGCCCGGGCCCAGCTCCCGCAATAACCCATCAACGATCTAGGCCGTGTTTTAGAAGTCGTTGGCTTGGCTGGTTGGTAGTCCGGGGAAGTGGCGACCAGCCAGCCAGATGATGAGGTCATGGGCGATGTCGTTGATGCTGGCCGACGTGGTGACCTCGTGCTCGTTGCGGGTGGTGTCCCGGCGGACGATCTCGTAGCCGCCCTCTTCCCGGACTGCTACCGAGGCGAACCAGAGGGGGTCGTCCTGGTCGGGCTGGATGACGACGAAGGTGTTGTCGGAGTCGTTGAGGTCACTGATCAGCATGAACAGCGAGTCCTCGGACGGGTCGTCGACGCGGTCGCCGTTCTCGCTGTCGGCACCGTAGTAGCCAGCCCCCATCTGCGGCTTCTCCCCTCGCCCCGCTCACCCTGGTCGCGGTCAGCATGGCATGGCCGGGCGACCCCTCCAGCAGGTCACAGCCATTCGCCGATCGCCGCGACCAGAACGGTGGCCTCGAAGCGGACGGCGAGCTTGTCGAACCGGGTGGCCACCGCGCGGTTGCGCTTGAGCCGGTTGATCCCGCACTCCACTGCGTGACGGGCTTTGCAGTCCTCATGGTCGAAGGCCGGAGGCCGTCCGCCGGCCTTCCCGCGTCGTTCGCGGTTCCTGGTCTGGTCGGCCGGTTCCGGGATCGTGCTGCCGATCCCGCGTCTGCGCAGGTAGGCCCGGTTGGCGCGGGAGGAATAGGCCTTGTCGCCGCGCACCCGCAGCGGACGAACACGAGGGCGGCCGAGTCCCAGGCGGGGAACCCGTATGCCTTCCAGGACGGCGGTGAACCGCGGACTGTCACCCCGCTGCCCCGCGGTGACCAGCCCAAGGGCCGCCGGCCCTGTCACAGCAGTCCCTGGCGGCTGGCTTCTGGGAACGAACATTCCCGTCAGTCAGACGGTGGAGATTTATCGGAATACTTGTTTTCTGGAAATAGAAAATCTTTAATGGTGGGGCTGGTGTGACGACGCGAGGAGCGAGAGCGGATGGACGCGGGGACCGAGGTGGACGCCGGGCAGGAGGAGGCGGCGCCGGAGGCGCGGGCGTGCCGGTACTGCGGGAAGCCGGTGCCGCAGCGGGCGGGGCGGGGACGGCCCCGGGAGTACTGCGCCGGCACCGACTGTCAGGCGCGGGCCAAACGGGACCGGGAGCTGCGGCGGTCCGTACCGGGACTGGAGGGGGCGCTGGCGCGGGCCGAGGACCTGTACGAGCGGATGGAGCGGGGGCTGGCGGCCGCGGTCGCGCCACTGGCGCAGGCGCTGGAGGCGGAACTGTCGCCGCGGGGGGTGGAGGCGCGGATCAGCGCGGTCCGCGCCGAGGCCCAGGCGCAGGTGGCCGCGGCGATGGCGGCGCGTGAGGAGGCCACCGAACGGGCCGTGCGGGCCGAGGAGGAGGCACGGCGGGCCCGCGAGCAGGCCGAGGACGCGCTGCGCAGGGCACGGGAGACCGAGCGGGAACGGGACGCGGCACTGCGTTCCGCCGAGGAGGCCAAAGCCGAGGCACGCGCCGCCGCCGAAGAGGCCGAGCGTACGGTGACGGCGGTGCGCCGCGAGGCCGACGAGCGGATCGGCGCCGTCCGCCGAGAGGCCGAAGAAGCCGTCGCGCAGGCCCAGGCGGCCGTCGCGCAGGCGGCCGAAGAGGCCGAGCGGGCCCGGCGGGACGCCGCCGAGGCGCGGCGGGCGGCCGACGCCGCCGAGCAGCGGGCGCAGCAGGCCGCACGGCAGGCGGCCGAGGAGGCCGAACGCGCCCAGCACGCCGGACGGCAGGCGCGCCAGGCCGCCGAAGAAGCCGCCGAGGCACGCCGGGACGCCGCCCGCGCCGACCGGGAACTGGCCGTCGAACGTGCCCGCGCCACGGCGGCCGAGCAGGAACGCGACCGCGCCGAGGACCGCGCCCAAGCCGCGGAACAGGCTCGCCACCAGGCCGAAGAACGCGCCCGCACCGAACAGGCCCGCCGCGCGGAGGCGACCGCCGACGCCGAACGCGCCCGCGAGGCCGCCGACCGTTCCCACGCCCGGGCGGCCGACGCCGAGCAGCAGCTCCAGCGGCTCCGCCACGAACTGGACGAACTCCGCGTGACCCTGCGCGCCGAGCAACTGCGCGCCGCCGAGCTGGAACGCGACCGGGACCGCGCCCGCGCCGAGGCCGCCGCCCAACGCGAACGCGCCGTCGCCGCCGAACTACGCGCCCGCCACGACCCACCACACGCGGAGTGACCCCCGGCACCGGCCGGGCCATGCGCAACGTTGCGCGCCACCGCCCTGCCGGCGCCCCCCCTTCGGCAAGTCCGGCGCCTGAGGCTTCGGGGTGCTCGCTGCCGAGGAAGATGACGGCCTGGCCGGCTCCCAACGTCGCACATGCTGAACGAAGCCCCGATGGCCTCCATGATCGTCCCCGAGTCCCCGCTCTCTGCCTCTACCGGCCCGCTCCGCGCACACCGTGGCCGCCCGGGGGCGGCTCCATACCGCCGGAGCCGCCCCCGGACGCGGCGTGTTTCGCGCGGATGCTTGAGGGGATCGCGCGCCGCGGCTACATCCCCGCTAGTCCCCGGCCATCACGGTGAAGGTGAATCCGGCGCTCGTCGGACGGCGCAGCGGAATGTCGCACTTGATCCGGCGTCGTACCTCGTTCCTGCTGAGGCCGAGCCCTTGCGCGATGAGCCGGTCCGGGCGCACCGGTACCGGATCCTCGAAGACGACCTCCACCTGGACCGGCCACGCCTCGTCGGGCCGTGCCGGCGGGGCGTCCAGCCGCCAGGCCCCCGTCCAGTCCAGGGTGAAGCGGTTGCGCCGGGCGAACAGCGGATCCAGCAGCCTGGACGCCACCAGTTCCGGATCGTTGACGCGGTAGCCGTGGATCTCGGCCGGATCGAAGGACCTGACCGGCGCTCGCTCGTGCACGGTGAGCTTGCTCGTCCGATCGCAGGACACGCAGCGGACCAGCAGCCACACGTCCAGCAGCTTGCCGTTGGCGTTGACGCGGAACCTGCCCTCGCCGGTGGTGGCCGACTCCGACCGGCAGTCCGCGCACCGCAACGACAGCAGAGGCAGCCTGGTCCGGCGAACGACCCAGGGCAGCACGATATGAGGTTGTGAAGACATGAGCTCTCTAGACCTGACACGAGGCCGATTGCGCGCGGCCTCAAACGCCGTACGACCGGGCGCACATGGGCAGCCCGGCAGAGCCGACGAGAGGGTCGGCTACAGGTGAGCGGAAGAAGGTGTCAGGTCTAAAGAGCAGGCGGGGTCACGCGGTCTTGTCCTCTGTCCTCACTGCGACGGGGTCGCAGGCAAGCTACGGGAACGCGGAAGGAAGGCTCAAACGGTTTTCCGGCCGAAACTCCGTCAGTGCCACCGGGACCCCTCAGCGGCGAAGGCGATGGTGTCGTCGAGGCCCGGCCGGTGGCCGTCGCTGGTGTCCACGGTGAGGGTCGGCAAGGCTCCGCGTCAGAGCGGGGTGAGGACGCAGAACTCGTTGCCCTCCGGGTCGGCGAGGACGGTCCACGGCACGTCGCCCTGGCCGATGTCGATGTCGCTGGCGCCGAGAGCCCGCAGCCGGGCCGCCTCCGCCGCTTGATCGTCACCGGGGTACGGCCGCAGGTCGAGGTGGACGCGGTTCCTCACGGTCTTCACATCGGGCGTGCGGAGGAACTCCAGATACGGCCCGACGCCCTGGGCGGAGCGCAGCACCGCATGCTCGTCGGTCACCTCGTGCACGGTCCAGTCCATCGCCTCGCCCCAGAACCGGGCCATGGCCCGCGGATCCGTGCAGTCGACCACCACCGCGGCGATCGGCCCGGTGTCCCGGTAGATCGATCGGGGCTCCAGCACACAGAACTCGTTGCCCTCGGGGTCGGCCAGGACCGTCCACGGAACGTCGCCCTGGCCCACGTCGGCGGGCGTCGCGCCGAGATCCTTCAGGCGCGCGACCAGGTCCGCCTGATGGGCCGCCGAGGTGGTGGCGAGATCGATGTGCACGCGGTTCTTCACCGTTTTGGGCATCGGGTCGGCAACGATGTCGATGCAGACGGCGGTGGGGTCGGGATAGTCGAAGCCCACGGGCTCGAGGTTGGTCACGCCGGGTCCCTCGCTGGAAACCCCCCAGCCGAGCGCCTCCGCCCAGAACCGGCCGAGCGCCGAGTCATCCCGAGCCTTCATATGGATCTGAACAAGCCGCGTCGTCATGCCGCCGATCCTATGCCCGCGTGGATCAAGGAACCGCCCGCATGCGCCTGCCGCAGGCGGGGTCGTCCGCGACGGCCGGAACCCCGTTCCGGGCATCCCCGCATCCACCGACAAGCACCGCCCGGCTGTGGGGCCAGGATCGGGATCGGTCCCCTACGAGTCGGCTGGCGGCTGAGGCGTGTCGATGGCGCTGGGGGCCAACAGCGCACGGCAAAAAGAAAGGGCAAGGAGATTGCCGACTCCTCGCCACTTTCAACTTATAGCGCACCGGGGGGCTTGCGGCAAGACCCCGGTCGTGCCGCAGAATCGCCGACCGAAACCGGAACTTGCGGAAACGGGGGGTTCGTGTTCGACGTGATCATTGCCGGTGGTGGACCGACCGGGTTGATGCTGGCCGGCGAGTTGCGGCTGCACGGCGTGCGCGTGCTGGTGCTGGAGAAGGAGACGGAGCCGACCAGGTACGTCCGCGCGCTCGGCCTGCACGTGCGCAGCATCGAGGTGATGGACCAGCGCGGTCTGCTGGAGCGGTTCCTCGCGCACGGCCGGCGGTACGAGCTCGGCGGGTTCTTCGCCGGCATCGCCAAGCCCTCCCCCGACCGGCTGGACACCACGCATCCCTACGTGCTCGGCATCCCGCAGACCATCACCGATCGCCTGCTGGCCGAGCGCGCCGCCGAGCTCGGCGCCGAGATCCGGCGCGGCCACGAGCTGGTCGGGCTGAGCCAGGACGAGGACGGGGTGACCGCCGAGCTGGCCGACGGCACGCGGCTGCGCTCGCGCTACCTCGTCGGCTGCGACGGCGGCCGCAGCACGGTGCGCAAGCTGCTCGGCGTCGGCTTCCCCGGCGAGCCCGCCAAGGTCGAGACGCTGCTGGGCGAGATGAAGGTGACCGAGGATCCGGCGACGGTCGCCGCCATCGTCGCGGAAGTCCGCAGGACCCAGCTGCGGTTCGGCGTCACTCCCTTCGGGGAGGGGGTGTACCGCGTCGTCGTGCCCGCCGAGGGGGTGGCCGAGGACCGCACGGTCCCACCGACCCTCGAGGAGTTCAGGCAGCGGCTGCGGGCGGTCGCCGGCACCGACTTCGGCGTGCACTCACCGCGCTGGCTGTCCCGGTTCGGCGACGCCACCCGGCTGGCCGAGCGCTACCGGGTCGGCCGGGCGCTGCTGGCCGGCGACGCGGCGCACATCCACCCGCCGGCCGGCGGGCAGGGCCTCAACCTCGGCATCCAGGACGCGTTCAACCTCGGCTGGAAACTGGCCGCCGAGATCGGCGGCCGGGCCCCGGAGGGGCTGCTGGACAGCTACCACACCGAACGGCACCCGGTGGCCGCCGACGTGCTGGACAACACCCGCGCGCAGATGGAGCTGATGTCCACCGAGCCGGGGCCCCGGGCAGTGCGCCGACTGGTGTCGGAACTGATGGACTTCGAGGAGGTGAACCGGTACCTGATCGAGAAGATCACCGCGATCGGGGTCCGCTACGACTTCGGCGAGGGGCACGACCTGCTCGGCCGGCGGATGCGGGACGTGGGGCTGAAGCGGGGACGCCTCTACGAGCTGATGCACGGCGGCCGCGGACTGCTGCTCGACCAGACCGGCCGGCTCTCGGTCACCGGCTGGGCCGACCGGATCGACCACGTCGTCGACGTCAGCGAGGAACTGGACGTGCCCGCCGTGCTGCTGCGGCCGGACGGCCACGTGGCCTGGGCCGGCGAGGACCAGCAGGATCTGCTCGACCACCTGCCCAGATGGTTCGGCGCCCCCGTCCGGCGCGGATGATGCACCGGCCCCTTGAGCCCGGGGCGTTTCCAGCACGCTGAAGGCGCCCCTCCGGTGCGGGTTGCCGGTGGGGCGCCTCGGCGTTGGGGCGGGTGGTCAGGCGCTGACCGCCTTCTTGTAGAGGCGGGTCGCCAGCGGGACGAACACGATCAGCATGACGGCGATCCACAGCAGTGACGCCGGGACGGCGTGCTGGATGGGCCAGGCGTCGGAGGTCTTCATCGCGGTGCTGGTGTTGCCGAACAGTTCGCGTGCGGCCTGGGTGAAGGTGGAGACGGGGTTCCACTCGGCGACGACGCGCAGCGGCGTGGGCAGTTCGGAGCTGTCGAGGAATGCGTTGGAGATGAACATCAGCGGGAAGGAGACCATGGTGGCGATGTTGTTGAAGTTCTCCGGCGTGCGCAGGGCCAGCGCGACGGTCGCGGTGACCCAGGAGAACGCGTAGGCGAACAGCAGCAGCAGCCCGAAGCCGAGTACGGCCTCCTGCGGCGAGGTGTGCACCCGCCAGCCGACGATCAGTCCCATCACCGCCATGACGACCAGGCTGGCGAGGTTCATCAGCAGGTCGCTGACGGTCTGGCCGATCAGCACCGCGGACGGGGCCATGGGCAGCGAGCGGAACCGGTCGAAGATGCCCTTCTGCAGGTCCAGGGTGAGCGTGTACCCGGTGGTCTGCGCGCTGATGAGCACGGCCTGGACGAAGATGCCGGGGAGCAGGAACTCCCGGTACGACATCCCCGGCACGTCGATGACGCTGCCGAAGACGTAGGCGAACATCAGCACGAACACGATCGGGAACATGACCGCGGCGCCGAGCAGGTCCGGCGACCGCCTGATCTTCAGGGCGTTGCGCTTGGCGATGGTCCAGCCGTCGGCGATGGGCATGGTGAGCGCGTTCATCGGGTGGCCTCCTGGGCCTGCGGGCCGGCGCCGGACGCCCGGTGCCCGGTCAGGGTGAGGTAGACGTCGTCGAGGGTGGGTCGCCGCAGCCCGGCGTCCCGCACCCGGACTCCCGCGTCGGCGAGCCGGCCGAGGATCTGGCGGAGCGCCTCGGGGCCGTCGGTGACCGGGACGGTGATCTGGAGCGATTCCGGCACGGTCCGCATGGCGCCGACGGCGAACCAGGCCAGCGTCTGCCGGGTGGTCTCCAGCTCGGCGGCGTCGGTCACGGTCAGCTCGATGCGGTTGCCGCCGACCCGGTCCTTGAGCTCGTCGGCGGTGCCGCGGGCGATGGCGCGGCCGTGGTCGACCACCATGATCTGGTCGGCGAGGCGGTCGGCCTCCTCCATGTACTGGGTGGTGAGCAGCAGCGTGCTGCCGCCCGCGACGAGTTCGGAGATGGTGTCCCACAGCGCGGCGCGGGCGCGGGGGTCCAGGCCGGTGGTGGGTTCGTCCAGGAACAGCACCGGCGGGTCGGCGACCAGCGCGCCGGCCAGGTCGATGCGGCGGCGCATGCCGCCGGAGTAGCCCTTCACCGGACGGTCGGCGGCGTCGGTGAGGTCGAAGCGTTCGAGCAGCTCGCGGGCGCGGGCCTTGCTGCGCTTGGCGCCCAGGTGGTAGAGGCGTCCGACCATCTCCAGGTTCTCGGCGCCGGTGAGGTGCTCGTCGACGGCGGCGTACTGGCCGGACAGCCCGATGTGCGCGCGCAGCCGCCGGGCGTCGCGGACGACGTCGTATCCGGCGACGGTGGCGCGGCCGCCGTCGGGGTGCAGCAGCGTGGTCAGGATCCGTACCGTCGTGGTCTTGCCGGCGCCGTTCGGGCCGAGCAGGGCGAGCACCGTCCCTTGCGGGACGGAGAAGCTCAGCCCGTCCAGGGCGGTCACCTCGCCGTATCTCTTGACCAGTCCTTCGGCTGTGATCGCGTCGCTCATGAGGGGTCTCCTTGCTGGTGTCCGGGGGTCAGGACCGGTGGACGGCGATGTCGCCCCAGTTGGTGTGCGCGTGCACCTCGACGACCGTGTCGCCGGTCTCGGGGCCTTCGGCGGCGATCAGGGTGTTGCGCACCACGCCGTTCTTGGAGTGCAGGTCCAGCCAGGCGGCCGTGCCCTCGGCGATCCCGACGTCGACCTTGCCGTGGCCGCCCTCCAGGCGGACGGTGCCGCTCACCGCCGCGCCGATCCGGATCCGGCCGTGCGCGGTCTTGGCGGTGAGGTCGCCCACCACCCGGTCGATGGTGATGTCGCCGGTGCCGGTCTTCATCTGCAGGTCTCCGGTCGCTTCGCCGAAGGTGATGGCGCCGGTGGAGGCCTTCAGAATGCCGGGGCCGTCGATGGTCCCGATCCGGATCGACCCGGTGGAGGTGGTCACCTCGGCGGATCCGGTCACCCGGTCGACGGAGATGTCACCGACGGAGGCCTTGGCCTCCAGGGGGCCGGTCTCTTCCAGGCGGACGTCGCCGAACAGGCTGCGCAGGACCGTCCGACCGAGCGGGCCGGTGGCGATGAAGTCCGCGGCGACCTCGGCCGCGACGCGGGAGCCGGCCGGCAGGTCGACGGTCACGTCGATGGAGCCGCGCCAGTTGCGCAGTTGCCCGAGGATGTTGGGCTTGGGACCCTTGACCAGCAGCCGTCCGCCGGAGAACTCGACGATCGTCCGCTCGGCGGCCTGCACGCTCGCCTCGGTGGACGGGTCGGTGGGGTGCACCTCCACCACGGTGTCGGTCCGGTCGCTCGCGTGGACGCGGACCTGGCCGGTGTAGATCTGAATGTCGGCGGTGATCGGTTCGGGGGTGTCGAAAGCAGGCATGGCGGAGCCCTCCTCACGGGTCCGGTGCGATATCCCGGCCTCGGGGCCGGGCGATGAGTGGTGACGGGTAATGGGGGCCCGGGCGGGTGCCGCTAACGCACCCAGCCGGTGTAGCTGCGCCCGCTCGGGGGCTGCTGCGGCCGGTCGGCGGGACGACTCCCGGCGCCCGGCTCGAACGCGGCGGATATGGCGCGGACCAGCCAGGCGTTGACCGAGATCCCCTGCCGGCCGGCCGCCTCCTCCACGCGCAGCTTGAGGTGCTCAGGCAGCCGCAGGGTCACCCGCGCGGTGCCGCCCTCCTCACCGGCCGGCGGCCCGGCGGGCGGCGCCGTCTCCGCCCCGCCGACCGCGCCCTCCGAAGACGGCCCCGGCTGCGGCGGCGTCACCACGAACTCCGGGTCGCCGCCGCGCAGCCGCACGTCGACCGAACCCGGTGCGAGATCGCGGGTGATCTCGTCCGCCGCCGCTGACAACGCCTCCAGCAGGGTGAGCCTGGCGGCCGATTCGAGGACGCCGGTGAGGCGCTCGGCCAGCGCGCGGGCGTCCGGGCCGCCCGCCTCGGCGGCGACGGCGAGCTCGCGGCGGAGGTTCTCCACGTACGGCATCAGGTCCATGCCTCAACTATGACGCCATCATGACGTCACGTCAACCGGCTAATGACGTCAGTGCGCATCGAGATGATGTCATGCGTGGTCGTCCGACCGCCCGGACATGCCGTCTCAGCGGTCTCTCCTCGAGCAGGCCCAAGCCGCCCTGTGATGACGGTGACTGTGTGTCTCGCATGAGTGCGCGATGTTCACGGACGAGTCGTCCGGCACCTGCAGGAGCCGGGCTGGTGCGATCACCGGCGGCGGGACCCTCTCACCGCCGGCTTGCGCCCGTTCCTTGATGGCGGGGATCGCGTGTATCGCGGGCGTATCGAAAAGCGCATACGCCACCGCAACGGCTCTCCCTCTTCAGTGGAGGCATGAACCACAGCGCATCACTGTCAGCGCCGGCCCGTCGTACGCCCAGGATCGCGCTCGTCAGTCCGGCGATCCTCGGTGCGGCGATCGCCGGACTGATGCTCCGCCCGGCTCTCGCCGACCGGGACCGTGCGTACGGCCCGACCCTTCGGCGGTGAGGTGTGGCCAATCCCCCCTTGGCGATCAAAGCGCGCGTCCTCGCGACCGTCACCCGGCTCATCGCGGTGCTGCTGGTGCCGATCGCCTTCTGCCTCGCACCGGGCCGCGCCCGCTTCCTGGCCTGCCAGTGGGCGTTGGGCCTGCGCTTCCCCGCCGAGGATCTCCGCGGGCTGACACCGGAAACGCTGGCGGCGTTCACGCACGCGCGAGCCGAGGCGTTCTGGCGCGACGGACAGCTGATCGGCCTCACCTACGACAACGAGTGGTGGCACTTCGAGTACCGCACGGTCGAGCCGATCCGGCTGCCGCATCCGGCTGCCGCGGCCTGGCTGTGCGAGCACGGTGCCGCGTACGGGCTGTGTCGGATCTATGACAATGAGCCCTGGCATGACGAACTGCGCCCCGATGCCGTCGACGACGGTCGCCCGCCGATGTACGCGGATCCGGCTGAGAACCCGAGGACGCAGCCGTGAATCGGGCTCCGGACGCGCTTCAGCGTCGATCAGGCACCTTTCGACCCCCGACCTTGCAGACGCTGCCTGCGGCCGTGACCGCGAACGTGGCCGAGATCCGCGCGCGGACTCCGAGCACGATCATGGCCGTGGTCAAAGCCGACGGTTACGGCCACGGCGCCGTCACGGTCGCCAAGGCCGCCGTGGCCGCCGGTGCCGGGTGGCTCGGGACGACGAGTGTCGCGGAGGCCTGCGCGTTGCGCGCCGCGGGGTTGGCGGTGCCGATCCTCACCTGGCTGCACCCCTCCGGGATCGACGCCGAAGCGGCAGCGGCCACCAGGGTCGATGTCGCGGTCGGGTCGGTGGACGAGCTCGGCGCGCTTGTTGCGCAGGCCGCGTCGCCGGTGCGGGTTCACCTGCATGTGGACACCGGAATGTCGCGTGGCGGCTGCCCCCGAGGGCAGTGGGACGAACTGATCGGTCTGGCCCGGCGTGGTCAACGGGCTCGGAGAATCCGCGTCGTGGGTGTCATGGGGCATCTTCCGCTGGCCGACCGGGCCGACCCCGCGGCGAACGCGCCGGCGGTCGCCGCAATGCACGAGGCGCTGAAAGCGGTCCGGGCGGCGGGGCTCGGTTCGCCGCTTGCCCATCTCGCGGCCACATCGGGGACGCTGACCGACCCGGCGACACATTTCGGCATGGTCCGCGTCGGGGCGGGACTGGTCGGCATCGATCCCTCCGGGACCGTGGAGATGCACGGCGCGTCCCGTCTGACCACACCGATCGCGCACACGACGGCGGCCCCGGCCGGCGTGCCGGTCGGTTACGGCGGCACGTACGTCACCGATCGCGCCACCCACCTGAGCGTCCTGCCCGTCGGATACGCCGATGGGATCCCGCGCGAGCTCTCGCCCCAGGCCGGCGTCGAGATCCGCGGGCGCCGTTTCCCGGTCGTCGGACGGGTCTCGATGGACCAGATCGTGATCGACACCGGTGCCGAGTCCTTCCCGGTCGGCACGTCCGCGACCGTGTTCGGCCCGGACGGGGGCGCGACCCCGACCATCCAGGACTGGGCTCGCTGGGCCGGGACCATTCCGCACACCATCGTCACCGGCATCGGGCCGCGCGTGAAAAGGAGCACCGCATGACACGGCGGATCGTGGTGATCGGCGGCGGACAGAACGCCGAGCACGACGTTTCCCTGGCCACCGCCACAGCGGTCGCGCAGGCTCTGCGTTCCGGCGGATTCGACGTCGACGAGCTGACCATCGACCGCGACGGGACGTGGCGGCGAGGAGCCGACGCGCTCGGGTCGCAGGCCATCACCTCCTTGGCGGCGGCACTGGACGTCATCGAACGCGCCGACGTCGTCTTCCCCGCGGTCCACGGCCCGTGCGGCGAGGACGGGACCCTCGCGGCGCTGTGCGCCCTGACGCACACGCCGATGGTCGGCTCGGGCCTGCGCGCCGGAGCGGTCGGCATGGACAAGTGGGCGACCAAGCTCGTGGCCGAAGCCGTCGGGATCCGCACCGCTCCCGGCCGGCTGGTGGCGGCGGCGGAGATCGCCGACATCGGGTTCGAGACGGATGTGGTGGTGAAGCCGGCCTCGGCCGGGTCGAGTTTCGGTGTCGCCCTGGCACGCGACGCCGCCCAGCTACGGGAGGCGCTGCGTGGCGCGGCGCGCTTCGACGACCGGATCCTGATCGAGGACGTCGTCGAGGGCCGGGAGATCGACGTGGCCGTCCTGCGCGAGGCCGACGGCCGTCGATGGGCGTCGCCGCCGCTGGAGATCCAGGCCAACGGCCTGTTCGACACCCGGTCCAAGTACGACGGTTCAGCCCGGTTCACCGTGCCCGCCGACCTCGACGGCGCGGACCGGGCGGCCCTGACCGGGGCGGCGCTGCGGATGTTCGACGCGCTCGGCTGCGCCGGTGTCGCCCGCATCGACTTCTTCCTCACCGACCACGGCCCCGTCCTCAACGAGGTCAACACCATGCCCGGGATGACGGCCGCCTCCCAGGTGCCCAGAATGTTCGCCGCAGCCGGACTGCCCTACGAGCAGCTGGTCGCGCGCCTGGTCGACGCCGCCACCGTGCCCGGACCCGCGAGCCCGGGATCTGAGCGTGTGAAGCCATGACCCGGCCGGCCCGGCAGACGTCGCGAAAGGCAGAGGAGATCACGGTCACCGTGCCGGGGTCCGGTTCGCATACGTCGGCGATATGCCGTGCCGCCTAGGCTTCGGGTATGCGCGTGCTGATCGTGGAGGACGAGCCCTACCTGGCCGAAGCCGTCCGTGACGGTCTCCGGCTGGAGGCGATCGCCGCCGACATCGCCGGCGACGGCGACACCGCCCTGGAACTGCTCGGCATCAACTCCTACGACATCGCGGTCCTGGACCGCGACATCCCCGGCCCCTCCGGCGACGAGATCGCCCGGCGCATCGTCGCCTCGGGCAGCGGCGTCCCGATCCTCATGCTCACCGCCGCCGACCGGATCGACGACAAGGCCTCCGGGTTCGAGCTCGGCGCCGACGACTACCTCACCAAACCGTTCGAGCTTCGGGAGCTCGTGCTGCGGCTGCGGGCGCTGGACCGCCGGCGCGCGTACGCCCGGCCCCCGGTGCGCGAGATCGCGGGCCTGCGGGTGGACCCGTTCCGCCGGGAGGTCTTCCGCGACGGACGCTACGTCGCGCTCACCCGCAAGCAGTTCGCCGTGCTCGAAGTCCTCGTCGCCGCCGAGGGCGGCGTCGTCAGCGCCGAAGAGCTCCTGGAGCGGGCCTGGGACGCCAACGTCGACCCCTTCACCAACGCCGTCCGCATCACCGTCTCCGCCCTGCGCAAACGACTCGGCGAACCATGGCTCATCGCCACGGTGCCCGGCGTCGGCTACCGCATCGACACCGGCCTGGACACCGGCGAGGGCACCGCCCGCCCCGGCGGCACTCATGAATAGACGCCCAGGGCTCAGCGCCCGGCTGAAACTCACCCTCAGCTACGCCGGATTCCTCCTGCTCGCCGGCGCCCTGCTGCTGGCCGTGGTCTGGGTGTTCCTGCTGCGCTACGTACCCGACCGCCCCATCATCGCCCTCGGGTTCGTACCCAACCGCTCCGACCTCCTGCGCGCCTTCGTTCCCCGCGCGGCCCAGGCACTGGCCTTCCTGCTGGCGTTCGGGCTCCTGGGTGGATGGATCCTCGCCGGCCGGATGCTCGCACCACTCACCCGGATCACGGACGCGGCGCGGATGGCCGCCAACGGGTCGCTGTCCCACCGGATCCGCATGGAGGGCCCCAACGACGAGTTCCGCGAACTCGCCGACGTGTTCGACACCATGCTCGAACAACTCGAGTCCCACATCACCGAACAGCAGAGGTTCGCCGCGAACGCCTCCCACGAACTGCGCACCCCGCTGGCGATCGCGCAGACACTCCTCGACGTCGCCCGCAGCGACCCCACGCGGGACCAGGCACAACTCCTCGAACGCCTCTACACCGTCAACACGCGGGCGATCGACCTCACCGAGGCCCTCCTGCTGCTCAGCCGCAGCGACCGCAGGAGCTTCACCCGCGAGCCCGTCGACCTGTCCCTCATCGCCGAAGAAGTCACCGAAACGCTGCTCCCCCTGGCCGAAAAACGCCAGATCACGCTCAACGTCACCGGCGAGACGACGCACACCGTCGGCTCTGCGGAGCTCATCCTGCGGATGATGACCAACCTCGTCCAGAACGCCATCGTCCACAACCTCCCCACCGGCGGCACCGTAACGGTCCACACCCAGTCGCAGCACGACGCGAGCGTGCTGCGGGTCGAGAACACCGGCCATCGGGTCCCACCGGAACTGGTGCCGACCCTCATCGAACCCTTCCAGCGCGGAACACAACGCATACGCACCAACGAGCACGCCGGCATCGGCCTCGGGCTGGCCATCGTGCACAGCATCGTCCGAGCGCACAACGGGACCCTCGACCTCACACCCCGCCCCGGCGGTGGTCTCCTCGTCACGGTCCGGCTTCCCCGCACGCCGCAGGCATCGCCCCCGAACCGGGCCCACTAGTGCCGCATCAGGCAACGTTTGCCCGGTTGACGACCCGGCGCAGGTCGGGGTCGCTGGTGTGTCGGTTGCGCCAGGCGAGGTAGCGGCGGATCATGCTGCCCTGCTCGCGGTGGCCGGCATGGTCGGTGCCGTCCAGGGTGAAGCAGCGCAGGGCCGTGAACTGGGCCTCGATGCGGTTCAGCCAGGATGAGTTGGTCGGCGTGCAGGCGATCTCGACGTTGTTTGCCGCCGCCCATTGGCCGACCCGCTTGTCGGCTTCGGTGGTCAGGTGCGGGCTGAATCCGCAGCAGCCGCTGCCCCCGGTCGTCATCGAGTTCACGGACCCGCACCCGGTCGGACATGCCCGCAGTCTGAAGTGGTCACGCCCGCCGGCCCAGGAGGTCGACGGGCATGTCTGTGATGGGCGTGTCTGGGGCGCCCTGATTCAGTCGATGACCGCGGTGGCTTCGACCTCGACCAACAGATCGGGTTCTCCCAGCGCCGCAACGCCCAGCAGCGTGATCGGCTTGACCGGGTCGATCCCCAGCTTCGCCGCCGCCCGGGTGACGCCCTCTCCCAGCAGCGGCATCTTGTCGGGTGTCCAGTCGACGACGTAGATGGTCAGCTTGGCCACGTCATCGAAGGATCCGCCGACCTCGGCCAGGGCGGTGCCGATATTGAGATAGGCCTGCTCGACCTGAGCGGCCAGATCTCCTTCGCCGACTCGTCGCCCCTCGGCATCGCGGGCCACCTGGCCCGCCAGGAACACCAGTTTCGACCCGGTGGCGATCGACAGTTGGCGGTATACGTCGGGTTTCGGCAGCCCGTCGGGGTTGACCAGCGTCACGGTCATGTCCGCTCCTTGAGAACCGGCACAGACGTGTTCTGCGCTCCCCGAAAACATAGCAATGCTATGTATTGTGATGCCATGGTGAGGATGAAAGATCCGGCGGTCCGCTCCCTGCTCATCGACCGAGCCGCGCAGATGCTCACCGCCCGGCAGCCGGTCACGCTCCGCTCGCTGGTGGCCGGAACCGGCGTCTCGACCATGGCCGTCTACACCTACTTCGGCGGCATGGACGGCCTGTGGACGGCAATGCGTCAGGAAGGCTTCACCCGCCTGGCGGCCCGGCTCGCCGCGGTCGCGCCGTCGGAGGATCCGGTACAGGACCTGGCCGCCCTCGGCGCCGCCTACCTGTCCAACGCCCTGGCCAGCCCAGATCTCTACCGGGTCATGTTCGACGCCGGCTTCGAACTCCAGGACGCCGCGGCCGCCGATGACACGCTGCACTGTCTGGTTCGGGCCGTCGAACGGGCCATGGCCGCCGGCCGCTTTCGCGGCGACATCGACCCGCTGGAGCTGGCCACGCAGAGCTGGACCATCGGTCATGGACTGGCATCACTGGTCGCCACCGGCCCCCTGCCCCGTCAAGCGCTCGCCCATGGCGTGCCGCTGCTGATCGCCCTGTTCACCAGCGCAGGCGACGACCCCGAACAATGCCGCCGGTCGGTTGAACATGGTTGGCGCCCTGTGACATCCGATCACTGCTCCGAACACCCCGACACGGTGTCAACGGATGTCTCGCCTCGATGACAACAACTCTGAATCGCGGGCGAAGAACATCACGAGGACCAAGTACGGGGGGCGAACGTTGCCTGATGCGGCACTAGATCGTTGACGGGAAATCCGGTGGCCGGCTCCGCCGTCCGCTTGGGCGGCCCCGTCTGGACCTGCCGGTGGATGCGCGTCCCGCCGCTGCGGTTCACAGGCGTTCACGGTCCAGGGCAGATGTGCGGCCGTGACGGCGAGCTCGGCCTGGATGCCGGGGATCGCGTGTATCGCGGGCGTATCGAAAAACGCATACGCCGCCGCAACGGTCCTCCGTCTTCAGTGGAGGCATGGACCACAGCGGTCCGTGCCGGGGGCATGCTGCCCCGGCCTCGGAAGGTGACCACGAAAAGGAGAAGGCCATGGCTGATGACGGTGGATGGGACCGGCGTTCGCTGCTCCGGGGCGCCGCCGTGGTGGCCGGTGCCGCCGCGACCGCGCCGCTGCTGGGCAAGGCGGCCACGGCGCAGGCCGACGGCGGTGACGCGGACGCGTTGTTCAGGGCCGGGAAGTTCGAGCAGGCCGGCCGGGCCTACGAGGAGATCCTGAAAAATGATCCCGGCAACGTGCACGCGGCCCGCCAGCGCGGCTATGTGGGGCTGCTGGCCAACAGGTTTCCCGACGCCGAGAAGTACCTCAAGATGGCCGTCACGCTGGCGCCCGACGACAGGGAGGCCAACCGGTTCCTGGGCGACTGCTACATCCGGCAGGACAAGTTCTCCCTCTCCGTGCCGCACTGGCAAGCGGCCGGCGAGAACGGCTACGCCAAACTGTTCGCGGCATTCCGCGGCGAGCCGTATCAGATCCACGGCGACATCGCGCGGGTGCCATGGAAGCAGATGGACCCGAGCCCGCTGGTAGAGGCCTCACTCAACGGCGGACCGCCGAGGAGGTTCTCGTTCTACACGCGCCTCGCGTCGCTGAACCTGTCGCAGAAGGCGGCCGAGGAAGCCGGGCTGCGCGCCGTGGTCGAGGAACAGTTCGAGCACGAGGGCAGAACCGTGACGAGCTACTCCGGGGTGCTGGACTCCTTCAAACTGGGCGGCATCGAACTGCGCAACATCCCCGTGAGCTGGTCGGACGCAGAGGACGGCGCAGAGTCGTTGGGGGACGGATTGATCGGTACGTGGATCCTGTACCACTTCCTGACCACCGTCGACTACGCGGGCCGGTCGCTGATCCTGCGCCGCCGGACCCCCGAAACGGCCAGGCAGGCACGCGCCGACGCCGAACGGGCGGGAGCCGAGCCCCTGCCGCTGTGGCTGGCCCATGAGCACCTGCTGTTCAGCAGGGGCAGCATCGCAGGCTCCGGCGCACGGGTGGTGGGCCTGCATATCGGCGGGCCCGGCGAAATGGCCGCGGGCATCACCGAGGAAACGGCCAAGCAGTTGCGGATCCGCACCGACTACGACCGCCCGCGGGAGGCTTTTGCCGGGGGCCGGCCGATCGTCAGCCACCCCTGCTACCCGAAGGAGATCCGCCTCGGCAACGCCGCCGCCAAGGACGTCTACTGCTACGCGAACAACCGGTCCGCGCTCGGCCGCGAGGGGTTCGAGGTGGTGGCCCACTTCTCCCACAGCTTCTACAAGCCCTACAACGTCACCCTCGACTTCACCGACATGAACGTCTACATCGCCCCCGGCAGGGCCACCTGATCGCCGCGACCGCACGGGCGTCCCGGGAGCCGCTCCGCCAGGGGGCGAGAGTGACCCGGAGGTAAAGGCCCGGCTCACACCGGACGGGATCAGGTGCCGAGCTCCCGGTGGCGCCGCTCATGTGAAGGCGGCGACGCCCTCGTATTCGCCTTGGCGTGCTTGGCCGGTCACCTCGTATTCGAGGAGCAGCAGGCCGTTCGGCGTGGCCTCGTGGTGGAGCAGGCGGAGGCCGGACGGGGTGCCCGCGCCGGTCAGCAGCCGCCGGCCGGTCCGGAGGACGGCGGGGGCGATCACGAGGCGGAGCGTGTCGATCAGGCCCGCCGACAGCAGTGCGTCGCCGAGGCGGGCGCTGCCGTGGATCTGGAGTTCCCGGCCCGGCCGTGCCTTGAGTTCGGTGACCGCGTGGACCGGGTCGCCGTTGAGGACGATCGTGGGGTTCCAGGTCCCTTCGGTGAGGGTGTTGGTCACGACGTACTTCGGCAGGGTGTTCATCCGCTCGGCGAACGGGTCGGCCGGGTCGGTGATCTTCGGCCAGTCGCGTGCGAACGCCTGGTAGGTCCGCCGTCCGAGCAGCAGGCCGTCGGCGAGGTCGAGCCAGTCGGAGACGCGCCGGACGAACGTCTCGTCCATGTGAGGGACGAGCCAGCCGCCGCGGGTGAATCCGTCGCCGGTGTCCTCGGCCGGCGAGCCGGGTCCCTGGCTGACCCCGTCGAGCGTGACGAACTCGGTGAGGGTGATCTTCATTGCATGTTCTCGGTGAGTGCGGCCAACTGGGCGGCGACCGTCCCCCAGCCCTCGGCGAAGCCGAGCTTGTCGTGATGAGCGCGGGCCTCCGGGTCGCCGTGCCGGACGACGACCCGGTAGTGCGTGCCGTCCGGGTGATCGGTCAGCGTGATCGCGGCGGTCATCGCGACCGGGGCGGGGCTCGCGGGACGCCACGCGCTGTCGATCGCGTTGGTGAACACGATCCGCTCGAGTTCGTCGACGGCGAGGAAGCACGCGTCCATGTGCGGGACGAACTCGCCCCCGTCGTCGCTCAGCCGCGTCACGAACGCCCCGCCGGGCCGCAGGTCCAGGCGGTCCACCCGGCAGCGGGACGGCGCCGGGACCCACCACCGCTCGAGCCGGGACGGGTCGGTCCAGGCGCTCCACACGGTCGCGCGCGGGGCGCGGATGATCCGCTCCAGGTCGAGATCGAGGTCACGGTCAAGGTTCATTGCCGGTTCTCCTCCGGGTCGGTGACGAACTGTTCGAGGCGGTCGGTGCGCTCCTCCCAGATCCGGCGCTGCTCCGCGAGCCAGTCGTCGACCAAGGCGAGCCGTTCCCGGTTGAGCACGCAGGTGCGCACCCGGCCGGACTTGACCGTGCGGATCAGCCCGTTCGATTCGAGCGTCCGCACGTGCTTCATGAACGAGGGCAGGGTCATCGGGAACTCGCGGGCGAGGTCGCCGACGCTCGTGGGCCCGTGGCCGAGGCGCCGGACCACGGCGCGCCGGGTCGGGTCGGCGAGGGCGAGGAACACCCCGTCGAGCTGCGCCGAATACTGTGCCATACGGCTAAGTATCCGGCCTCACAATGGTTAGCGCAAGGGCTAAGTGTCGAGCCGCGCAGATGATCACGAATCGTGACGGCCTGGCAGGTGAACCGCCCATCAACTCTCAGGTTGACGCTCGTAGCGGGCGGCGATCGCGGCGGCGCGGTCGCGCAGGGCGGTGCGCAGCCACTGCGGGGCCAGCGCTTCCGCGTTCGTGGCCAGTTGCCACAGCGCCCATTCGGCATGTCTGGGATCTTGGAAGGTCACCTCCAGCCGCAGCCAGCCGTCTGCGTCGGCTTCTTCGGCGCGGACGGCCAGCGCGGTGCCCACCAGGTCCTCCCGCCGCGCCGGGTTCACCCGTACCAGCACGGTGACCTGGTCGCCGCCGGTCCGGAACCGCATGCTGCGTTCCTGCCAGGCCCGGTCCAGATCGACCCGGTCCGGTCGCTGCGCGGGTTCGGCGAGTTCCTCGGCGGCCAGGATCCGCGACAGCCGGTAGGTGCGGTCCGCGCCCGACCTCGTGGCCAGCAGGTAGCCCTGGCCGCGTACGGTGACCAGGCCGATCGGGTCCACCGTGCGCCACTTGGGGGCCTGGTCCACGGCCGCGTAGTGGATGCGCAGTTTGTGTCCGGCGAGCACCGCGCGCCGGACCTCGGCCATGACGGTGTCGGGCACCTCCTCGGTGACCAGCCGGCGCGAGAGCAGATCGGTCTCGGGGTCGATGAGCAGTCGCCGGGCCGCGCCGGCCGCGGTGTCCCGATGGCCTTCGGGTAGCGCGTCGACCACTTTGAGCATGGCCGAGGCGAGCGCCGCGCCGAGGCCGAAGGCCTGCGCGCCGCGCCGTGATCCGGCGATCAGCAGGGCGAGTGCTTCGTCGTGGTTCAGTCCGGTGAGCTCGGTGGAGAAACCGGGCAGCAACGCGAAACCGCCGTGCCGGCCGCGTTCGGCGTAGACCGGGACGCCGGCCGCGGACAGCGCCTGGATGTCGCGCAGCACGGTGCGGGTGGAGACCTCCAGCTCGCGGGCCAGCGCGGTCGCGGACAGCCGACCGTGCCGGCGCAGCAGCAGCACCAGCGAGACCAACCGGTCGGCGCGCATACGAGGATTCTGCCGGAATACCCGACACGGCATGTCGTGATTCGCTGGGAGGCTTCATGGAGGGGGGCCCGGGACTCTACTGGTCGGTAGTAACGCTAGGACTGGTCCGTGGTTCAGCGCGGTTTGTTGCGACCGAGAGTAATTTTGTGATCACGTCTGCCGCTAGCGGCCGGTAGTCACCTGAGGGGCCCATATGGTCACGCTTCGTGGCCCATGAGTTTCCGTCGGATGAGCAGGTGCGGCGGTATGGGGCGTTCGTGGCGGATCCGACGCCCGAGGAGCTGGAGCGGTTCTATGGATGAACGCTGCCGTGACGCCGAACGCATCCGCCGCGTTCTACGCAAAGCCGGAATCCGCGAGTTGGCCTGTCGTTAAGGAAGCTGCCACAAGTACACGCGAGCGCGTTGTGCATGGTCAGCGCCGGGCGAGGTCCATCGTCCGCGGCCGAGACGGAGCGCCCGTCGCCACGGCCGAGTTCCCCCGGCCGTGGCGACGGGCGTGCTCCAGTCAATAGTTGGTGGGGCTCTGCTGTTGACGGAGATCCCCGGTCACACGATTTCGATGACGAGGTTCTGGCAGGCGGCCTCGACCACCTCCTTGGTCACGATGTTGAGCCGCTCGATCCGCAGGGTCCGCTCGATCCGCGCGACCAGGCGGCTGGTGAGCCGGAAGTTCCTGATGGTGATTCGGGTGATCGCGACGACGGCCTCCTTGGTGGCGCAGTCATGCGCGCCTGATGCGCCGGAGACCGAATGCGATGAGGATGCCGCTGAGCGCCACATAGAGCGCGGTCTCGCTCAACTGGAACGCCCAATAGCGGTCGCTCGGCTGGTACCGAATGTCGACGTGCAGGTTGAGCTTGGCCAGACACACCGCGGCGTCGCCGAACGTGCCGCCGGCGCCGGTCTCGGGCGGGGTGTTGAGGCACGCGTTGAACGCGGTCTCGCTGAGCGTGCGCCCGTCCGCGGTGCGCATCGGGCTGATCTCGCTGATCCACGCGTCGGGGGCGCCCGGCACCTCCAGGCCGCCGATGACGGGAGCGCCGGTGATGCTGCCCAGGTTCCTGGCCTGGTTGATGGTCTCCGCCGTCATCGGCAGGGTCGTCTTCTCGGGCGGCATGAGATGCGGACGCACCAGGTTCGGCACGGCGAACTGCAGGACGAGGAAGACGACGCCGGTGATGGCCATCGCCGGGAGGGTCCGGCGCACGAGCAGGCCGATGACGGTGCCGAGCGTGAAGGCGAGGACGGCGTAGCCGAGGGGGGCGATGTTGCGGGCGCCGAACTCCACGGTGCCGAACCGGTCCCCGGCGACCTGGTCGTACGGTGAGGCCGCCCAGGTGAGCAGGAGGCTGGCCAGACCCGTGAGCAGCATCGCGGCCAGGCCGACGAACGCCATCCTGCCCAGCAGCCAGCGGCGGCGGGTCACGCTCTGGTTCCACACGAGCCGGTGGGTGCCGGTCTCCAGTTCCCGGGCGATGAGCGGCGCGCCCCAGAACGCGCCGATGACGACGGGGAGCAGCCCGAGCCCGGCGGCCAGGAACAGCAGCGTGTTCTGGTAGGTGCTCTGGAACTGGCTCTTGGCCTGGGCGCAGTCGCCGGGGTTTCCGCAGCCGGACCGGTAGGCGTCATGGGCGTCCCGGATGTCCCCGCCCAGGTGGAGCAGGTAGACGGCGATCAGGGCCAGTACGACGGCGGCGACGAGCGCCTGGAGGCGGAACTGGCGCCAGTTCAACCAGATCATCGCGGACCCTCCATGGCTGCGGCGCCGACCTGGGCGACGGGCGCGTTCGCCCGGGACATGTAGGCGAGCACCAGTTCCTCGAGGGTGACGGGTTCGACCGGGTACGGAATCGACGACGGTGGGATGTCGGTGCGCACGACCGCGCTGCTGTACTGGGCGTTGTGATCCGTCCGGATGACCTCGACACCGGCGGGCAGCCGGTCGAGCTCGCCGCGGGGCGCGACCAGCCGGTGATGGTCGGCCAGCAGGTCCCGGACCTCCCCGGCGACCTGGATCCGCGAGTCGCACAGCACGATGAGGTAGTCGCAGACCCGCTCGATGTCACCGAGCAGGTGCGACGACAGCACGGCGCTGGCACCGAGCTCGGCGACGAGCTCCATCAGGTTCCCCAGGAATCCCTGGCGCGCCAGCGGGTCCAGCGCGGCGGCCGGCTCGTCGAAGATCAGCAGTTCGGGGCGCTTGGCGGCGGCGATGGTCAGCGCCAGCTGCGCGCGCTGGCCGCCGGACAGCCGCCCCGCCTTCTGCGTCGGGTCCAGCCCGACCTGCGCGATGCGCCGTTCGGCCAGGCCCTGGTCCCACGACGGGTTCAGCCGTGCGCCCAGGCGCAGATGGTCGGCCACGCTGAACGACGCGTACACCGGCGTGTCCTGCGCCACGAACCCGACCCGGGCCAGGTGCGCGGCGCTCTCCGCCGGGCGGGACCCCAGGACGCGCAGCGAGCCCGACGTCGGCTCGAGCAGCCCGCAGGCCAGGTGCAGCAGCGTCGACTTGCCGGCCCCGTTCGGGCCGACCAGGCCGATGACGCGGCCGGAGGGAACGGTGAGGTCAACGTCGCTCAGTGCCACACGGCGGCCGTACCTCTTCGTCAAACCCTCCGCCTGCAGAACCAGGGGGGAATTCTCCTTCGACATGGTCCCATCCTGGAAATCGGCGCCATGCCGGGCATCGGCCCAAGGCACGGTTGGCGCCGTGACGATCGTACTTTTGACCGGTTCGGTTCCCCGGGGCCCGCTGCTGAGCAAACTGGGTGCGGTACAGCCCGGCTGGCGGGTGTAGGTGCTGGACGCGGCCGGGTGCCCGGCGACGCCGGGGGGCGAGATCCACGTCGCCGGGGCCGTGAGCGCGCGGGGCTACCTGTGCCGTCCCGAGCTGACCGTGGAGAGGTTCCGCGCCGACCCCGTTCGGCGGCGGGCTGATGTACCGCACCGGCGACCGGGGCGGCTGCGCCCTGACGGCGCGCTTGAGCACCTGGGCCGGTTCGACAACCAGGTCGAGCTGCGCGGGTATCGCATCGAGCTGGACATGACCCGGTCTGTGCTGGCCGAGTGCCCGGCGTGGCCGTGGCCGACGATCCCCCGCCGAGGAGGGCGACCTCGCCGACGAACTGCTCGACGTGTGGCGTCACCTGGTCGGCTTCTCCGCCGGGGTGTCCGACAACTTCTCGGGGCTGGGCGGCAATTCACTGCTTGCCGTGCGAATGGCCGCGGTCACGCGCGAGCAGGGTCTGGCGTCGCTTCACCTACGTGCGCTGTACCTCACCCGACGGTACGCCGGCTGACGGCGGCGCTGCGGTCGTGGTCCCGCCCGCGCCCCGGAGGGTGCCGCCGTCACGTGCTCTCCACGATGCGGTTCTCCCACGCCCACGCGGCGATCTGGACCCGGTTGCGCGTCCCGAGCTTGGCCTGGATGCCGGACACGTGGCTTTTCACGGTGCTCAGCGAGATGAACAGCTCGGAGGCGATCTGCTGGTTGGTGCGGCCGCGCGCGATGGCCCGGACGACCTCGATCTCGCGGTCCGACAGCGGCGACTGCACGGCGGAGCGCGGCCTCACGGCGGCCGTCATGTGACGCAGCAGCCGGAGGGTGATCGACGGCGAGACCAGCGCCTCGCCGTTGTGGGCGGCGCGGACGGCCTCGACGAGCAGGGCGGGCCCGGCGTCCTTGAGGACGAATCCCACCGCACCGCCGCGCAGCGCTCCGTACACGTACTCGTCGAGGTCGAACGTGGTGACCACGATGACCCGCATCGGATCGGGCACCCCCGGGCCGGCCAGCGCGCGGGTCACCTCGATGCCGTCGAGCCGGGGCATCCTGATGTCCACCAGGCACACGTCGGGACGCAGCCTCCGGGCCATGGAGACCGCCTCGGCCCCGTCCGCGGCCTCCCCGATGACGCTGATGTCGGGCTGGTCCTCCAGGAGCAGCCGCAGGCCGCGGCGGATCATCGCCTGGTCATCGGCGAGCAGGGCCGTGATGGTCATCCGGGCTCCCTGGCGGGGACGGGCAGGGTCGCCCGCACGGACCAGCCGGCGCCGGCCCGGGGGCCGGCGGACAGCGAGCCGCCGAGCGTCTCGACGCGTTCGCGCATGCCGATCAAACCGTACCCGCCGCGATGGTGCCGGACGGAGGTCGGCGGGGCGTCGTCGACGACCTCGACGGTGACCCCCCGCGGATCCCGGTCGACGGTGACGCTGACCGACCGGGCGTGCGGCGCGTGCCGCAGCACGTTCGTCAGCGCCTCCTGGACGATGCGGTAGACGGTGCTGGTCACCTCCGGCGGCCACGTCACGTCCTCGTCCGGCACGCTCAGGCACACCTTCGGGCCCCGCCGGCCGAACCGCTCGACCAACTCGCTGAGCCGCTCCGGTCCGGGAGACACCGGCGCCGCGTCGTCGGCGTCGCGCAGCAGCCCGACGACCCGCCGCATCGCGGCCAGGGCGTCGGCGCCGGCGGCCTCGATCTCGACGAGGGAGCCGGTCACCTCCTCCGGGTTCCGCCGCGCGACCACCTGGGCCGCCTGTGCCTGGATCAGCATGCCGGTGATGTGGTGGGCCACGACGTCGTGCAGTTCCCGGGCGAGCTCCAGCCGCTCGGCCCGGCGCACCCGCTCGGCGGTGGCCCGCGCCCGGGCGTCCAGCAGCCGCAGCGACAACCCGACCGCGACGGCGGCCAGCCAGAACAAGCCGTCCAGCACAGTCACCCCCGTGATGCCGGGGGACGACGGACCGGCGGTGAACTGACCGGCGACGACCACCGCCAGCCCGCCGCCGGCGACGGCACCGGCCGGCACGGGCGGCAGGACCCGAAGCGCGGAGCCGACGAGCACCGCCAGTCCCAGGGTCAAGGCCGGACTCGGCTCGGCGGGAAGGTCGCGGTCGGCCAGGCCGGCGGCCACGATCGCCAGCGCCGCGACGCCGAGACCCCCGACCGCCGCCCAGACCGGCCACCGCTGGCGCAGCAGGGCCAGCAGGCATACCGCCACGGCGGCGCCGCCGCCCGGGACCCAGTACCAGGCACCCCAGGTCTGCGCGATGGCAATGGCCTGGACGGCGATCGCCGTGAGGAACACGGTGCCGAGTCCGGCTGCGGAGGCGACCCCGACCCATCGGTCCGGAATGATCACGCTGGCCAGGCTACTGACCCGCCGTCCGCGGGCCGCGTTCTCCGGCGGGACGGCGCTCGCCGCGCCTGGAGTTCGTCCCACTCCTACGGCCGCGGCCGGTCGGCCCAGGAGGGCCCCGTGGTCGGGGCGTTGGCGCGCCGGCCTCTGTCGAACAGGCGCAACGCCGATCCGAGCACGAGGCCGGCGACCAGGGCCGCGGTGGCCGAGGCCGTCACGCCGGTGGGCCCGGAGAGCCAGGCCAGCGCGATCACCGCGACGCCTCCCACGGTGATGACGGCGGCCGACCACGCCGGCAGCGTTCGGATCGAGGAGCCGACGAGCACGGCGAGGGCCAAGGCCGTCATGGGCGCGGGCTCCTGCGGCCAGTCGGCCGCCAGAGACACCACGATGGCGACGGCCGCCACGGCCAGACCCGCGGTCGCGGTCCACACCTTCTGCCGCTCGCGCAGCAGCGCAAGCGCGCACACCACCACCGCGACGGCGGAGTTGTAGACCCAGTAGGCCGCACCCCAGCTGTCGATGAGCATGTACGCCGTGAAGGCGATACCCGAGGCGAACACCACGCCCAGCCCGATGTTGGCCATCATTGCGCCCGGCCTCGTCGGCCGTTCCACGGTATTCATGCTGTTGAGGCTAGGAAGACGCGGTGTCGCAGGAACCGGCCGAAAGTACGGTAGCGGGCCGTTCAAGCCGTGCTTTGGACCGATTCCGATGCCCGGGCGTCCAGCCGCGCCGGTGTCGGCCGCATGATCGAACTGGTCTTCGAACCGTTCGACCTGACCGCACTGAAAGTGCGCTGGAACGGTGAGCCGATGGTCATGGCCACCCCAGACCCTGCCTCGTGGGTGGGCGTCGGCGGCTTGCGGAGGTGGACGGGCCGTGCCGTACGCCGGGCCGGCCGGCTTGGGCTCCTCGTTGTTTTGAAGGTTTTTGTCTCTTAGTGCTGGTGATATGGCGATAAAGCCTCAACTGATTTGTTCAACGATACCGTTGAATGCATGGTTGCTGACATCAAGGCCGCCGTCCATGCCGTCGATGCCGCCGCCGTCATGGGGCTGCTCCCGGCCCGGCCACGGCTGCTCGCACTGGGCGAACCCACCCACGGCGAGGACTCTCTGCTCGAGCTGCGCAACGAGCTCTTCCGGCAGCTCGTCGAGCAGGAGGGCTACCGGTGGATCGCGATCGAGAGCGACTGCGTGATGGGCCTGGTCGTGGACGACTACGTCACCTCGGGCACGGGCGCCCTCGATGAGGTCATGGAGCGCGGATTCAGCCACGGGTGGGGCGCGTCCGCGGCCAACCGCGAACTCGTGCGCTGGATGCGCGCCTACAACGACGGCCGGCCCGCGTCCGAACGGCTCCGCTTCGCCGGTTTCGACGGCCCGCTGGAGATCACTCACGCCGCGAGCCCCCGGCAGTCCCTGACCGCACTCCACGGCTACCTCTCGGCCCGGGTGGACGCGGACCTGCTCCCCTGCACCGCGGAAACGCTCGACCGCCTGCTCGGCGACGACGACCGGTGGACGAATCCCGCCGCGATGATGGACCCGTCCCGATCTGTGGGGCGGTCGGCCGAGGCCGAGCGATTGCGGCTGCTCGCCGACGATCTGGTGGCGCTGCTCGACGCGCAGACGCCGGGCCTGATCGCGGCGTCCTCGCGGGACGACTGGCAACGGGCGCGCCTGTACGGGCGCACCGCCACCGGCCTGCTGCGTTACCACTTCTGGATGGCCGACACGTCACCGAACCGGATGACACGGCTGGTGAGCCTGCGGGACCAGATGATGGCCGACAACCTCCTCGCCGTCGCCGAACAGGGCCCGGTACTGGTCCACGCCCACAACGGCCATCTCCAGCGCCACAAGTCCACGATGCGGATGGGCGGCCTGCCGCTGGAGTGGTGGAGCGCCGGCGCGATCGTGAGCGCCCGCCTGGGCGAGGAGTACGCCTTCCTGGCCACGGCCCTCGGCACGATCCGGCACCAGGGAGTGGACACCCCGCCCCCGGACACCGTCGAAGGGCTCCTGTACGCGCTCCCGGAGGACCGATACGTCGTCGACCCCCGCCGGCTGGCCACCGCCCTCGGCGACGTGCGGCCCGCTCCCCGCGTGTCCCCCTGGTTCGGCTACTCCTCGCTGGACCCGGCCCACCTGGCCGAAAACGACGGGATCGTGTTCGTCAAGGACGTCCCGCAGAGCTAGGCTCCCTCAGCCGCGGCAGGCCCGCCCCACCCTCCACAGGCTCGGCGGGCCCGCGGCGAAGGGTCGACCGGTTCATTCACTCGCCGCCGGTGTCAGGGACATGTTCCAGTAGTCGGCGTAGCGGCCACCGCGGCGCAGCAGCTCGTCGTGGGTGCCCTCTTCCACGATGCGGCCGCCGTCCAGGAAGACGATGCGGTCGGCGCGTTGGACGGTCCGCAGCCGATGCGCCACCATCACCACCGTCCGGCCCGCCATCAGGCGCTCGATGCCCTCATGGACGGCCGCCTCGTTGATCGGGTCCAGCGCGGAGGTCACCTCGTCCAGCAGGACGATGGGCGCGTTCTTCAGCAGCGCCCGCGCGATCGAGACGCGCTGGCGTTCACCGCCCGACAGCAGGGCGCCGCCCTCGCCGACATTGGTCGCCCATCCGCCGGGCAGTCGCTCGATGACCTCGTCCAGTCGCGCCGCGGTCGCCGCCGCCCGCACCTCGGCCTCGTCGGCGTCGGGACGGCCCAGACGCACGTTCTCCTCGATCGTGCCGTCGAAGAGATAGACGTCCTGGAAGACGATGGCGATCTGCGCCGTCAACGCCTCGGTGCTGATGGCGCGCACGTCCACGCCCCCCACGCGCACCGCGCCCGCGTCCACGTCGTAGAACCGCGCGAGCAACTGCAGCAAGGTGCTCTTGCCCGCACCCGACGGTCCGACGACGGCGAGCCGCTGCCCCTCGGGCACGGACAGCGACACGCCGTCGATCACCGTGCGGTCGCCATGGTGGAAGGTGACGGACTCCAGCTCCAGGTCATGGCCTGCCGGCCGGATCGGTTCGCGAGGTTCCGGCAGCGGCTCGGTGCGCAACACCGCGTCGAGCCTGGCCAGCTCGGCGCGTGCGCCGCGGAGTTTGCCGGCCAGGTCCGACAGCGACAGCAGCGGATCCGCGCAGCGGGCGGCCAGGACCAGGATCGTCAGGACCTCCGCCGCGCCGATGTCCCCGCCGAGCGCGAGGTAGGCGCCCAGGACCAGCAGCACGGTGAACATCGTCTGCACCACCAGCGTCAGGCCCACCACACCGGGCAGCGCCGACAGCACGGTACGGCGGGACGCGCGCTGCAGTTCCCGCAGCGAGTCGTCGAGCAGCCGGAAGCGTTCGGCGGTCCGGCCGCCGACGCGCAGCACCGGCTGGGCCTGGAGGTATTCGATGACCCGCCCGGTGGCCTCGTGGTCGCGTTCGGCGCGTTCGGCGTCGGCGGCGGCCATCGAGCGTCCCGTCCAGATCTGGGTCGCCGCCACGACCGGTGCGGCGAGCAACGCGGCCAGCCCCATCTGCCAGTTGAAGGCGAGCATCACGACGACGATCGTCAGGGGCGTCGCCCAGGCGGAGATGAACGGTGCCAGCAGATGCGCGATCACGCTCATCGCCTGCAGGACGCCGTGGCTGGCCAGGACGGACACCTCCCCGACGCGGCCGGCGCCGTACCAGCCGAGGGGCAGCCGGGCCAGGTGATCGCCGAGACGGTGGTACATGCCGCGCAGCAGCGTGGTCGCGACGCGGAAACCGGACAGGTCGCTGACGTAGCGCAGCACCGCGTAGACCGCGACCGCGGCCCCGAACGCGATCAGCCAGGGCCGGGCGTCCCCGGGGTCGTTTCCGAACAGTGCCCGCAGCACCGGAACCAGCAGCGCGTAGGACAGGCCCTCGGCCACGGCGGTCGTCGTCATCAGGGCCACGGTGCGGCGCACCGGCCGGGCGTACTGGTGTCCCAGCACGCGCAGCAGCATTCGGATCATCGGGGTTCGCCTCCTTGCGGTACGCCACCGTGGGTTTGGGTCTGGCCGGTGACCGCCGATCGGTGGGATCGCCAGAACGCGGCGAACCTTCCGTCCTGTGCCAGCAGCTCGGCGGGCCTGCCGCGCTCGACGATCGACCCGTTCTCCAGCATCACGACGGTGTCGGCGTCGGCGATCGTCTCCAGGCGGTGGGCGATGACCAGGATCGTCCGGTCGCCCTTCAGCGTCGCCAGGGCCCGGCGCACCGCCTGTTCGGTGTGCGGGTCGGCGAAGGCGGTCGCCTCGTCGAGCACCAGGACGGGCGCGTCGGCGAGCAGTGCGCGGGCGATGGCGATCCGCTGTGCCTCGCCGCCCGACAGTCCGGCGTCCTCACCGATCACCGTGTCGTATCCGCGTGGCAGCTGGAGGATCCGATCGTGGATGTTCGCCCGCCGGGCGGCGCGCACCACGTCGTCGGGGTCGGCCTGCGGCACCGCCAGCGCGATGTTGTCGGCGACCGACGCGCGCAGCAGGCGAACGTCCTGGAAGACGAAGGAGACCATCCGGTAGAGCTGCCGGCTGCCGATGTCGCGGAGATCGACGCCGCCGAGGGCGACCGAACCGTGGGTCGGGTCGAAGAACCGCGGCAACAGCTGGACCAGCGTGGACTTTCCGCTGCCCGACGGCCCGACGATCGCGGTGACCGTCCCCGGCTCGAGCACCAGGTCGATCCCGCGCAGCACCTCGTGGCCGGCGTCGTAACCGAATCGAACGCCGCGCAGTTCCACCCGGTGTCCCTGCGGTGCGACCGGGTGCGCGGGCTCCGGCAGCGACCGCACGCCGAGCACGTCCCGGATCCGGCCGACCGCGCGCCGGGCGGCCTGCATGTCGTCGAAGCCGTGACCCAGCGCCTCCACCGGGGCGGTCAGGCCCAGCCCGAGCAGCAGGAAGGGCAGCAGGTCGGCCGCGGCCATGGAGCCGTTCGTGATCAGGGCGGCACCGCCGATCAGCACGACCAGCAGCACGAACGGCGGCGACAGCACCACCTGCATCCCCGCGGCGATCCCGGCGAGACCGCGCACCATCCGGAAGAACGAGCCGACGAAATCGTCCACGGCCGTGAGGAACCTGCGGTGGGCGCGCTCGGATCCGCCGAACGCCTTGACCACCGCGATCCCCTGCACGAACTCGACGACGGAATCGGCGATCCGGCCCATGGCCGCGTCGAACTCCTTCTGCTCGCGCAGCCGGGCCGGGGTCATCATCAGCGGGACCAGCGCCACCGCCAGCGCCACCGGTATCAGCGTGACCAGCGTGAGCCGCCAGTCGACGGTGAACAGGTAGATCAGCGACACCAGCGGCACCACGAACGCGGAGACGAGCTCGCCGGGGGTGTGGGCGATGAACGGGTGCACGGCGCTGACGTCCTCCCCCACCACCTTCGCCAGCTCGCCGGTCCGGCGCCGGGAGAACCAGCCGATCGGTACGCGCCCCAGCCGCGCGGCCAGCCGCCGGCGGAACGACAGTTGCACCCGGTCGTCGAGAAGGTGCCCGATTCCGGAGGACGCGGCGGTGAACAGCAGCCGGGCGAACAGTCCGGCCGCACCCGCGATCACGACGAACCGGACATGGTCGTGATCGATCGGGCCGGGCGCCAGCAGCACACGGCCCAGTTCGGCGACCGCCAGCAGCGGCGCCAGGCCCGCGACGGCGCCGATGATCTGCAGGATCACCACGGCGGTGAAACTCCACAGATAAGGGCGCAGCAGCCCCGCCACGGAGTCGGCATCCGGTGGCGGTATGGACTGCTCCCTCGCCTCGGCGAGGTCGGTGGTGGTCATTGCTCTACCGTCTCCGTCGATCTCGTCACGGCCGGGCAGGTGGCCGGGCCGGTGGTGGATGAGGACAGGGTTCGGGGGTCTGGCCTAGGTCTCGGTCCGCTTCTCCAGCCGGCTGCCCCGCGGCAGGGTGACGGCCATGATGTTGCTGGGGGTGTCCAGCTCGATGCGGTGCCAGCGCCCGCGCGGGATGATGGCGGCGGTTCCGGCCGTCAGCCTGATCTCCTCCTCCGCCTGTCCCGGCCGCTCCGGACGCAGGTAGAGGCGTATCGTCCCGATGAGGCAGGACACGACCTCCTCGGCCTCGGGGTGGACCTCCCAGTGGTCGGCGTGGACGTCGGCGTCGGTCTTGGCGTGGAAGGCCGTCAGCCGCCAGCCGTCCCGGTCGGGGTCCGTTGTTGTCTTCCCGGCGTGGATCTGGCCGCCCTGGCGGAGGTGGATGAAGGACGCGAAGAGATCGATCGGGGCGACGGTCATGCCGGGACGTCCTTCCTGCGGTGCTCTTTCGTCTGGTGGGTTGCGGGATCGGGGGTGGAGTGCCGGTCAGTCCCGGGCGGGGAGCAGATCACGGCCACCGGCCTGCTCGGCCCGTGCCGGCGGGCCGGTCCGGCGCGGGACGGTGAGGGCGATGAGGGCGGCGGCGACCAGGAGCGCGGCGCCGAGGGTCAGGCCGAGCGCGTATCCGTCGTTGAGGGTTTCGGGTGTGACGGTCTGGCCGGTGCGGTGGTGGGCCGCGGTGCCGAGGGCGGCGAGTCCGAGTGAGGCGCCGATCTGGCGTGAGCTGTTGAGCAGCCCTGAGGCGATGCCGGTCTCGTGGGGCGCGACGCCGGTGGTGGCGGTGGAGACGACCGGTCCGAGGCAGAGCCCGAAGCCGACGCCGACGACGATCGAGGGTCCCAGGACGTCGGTGGTGAAGGCCCCGTCGGGGCTGATCAGGCCGAACCAGGCGAACCCGGTCGCGGTCAGGAGCCCGCCGATGACCAGGAGGGTCCGGGCGGCGAGGCGGTAGCCGAGTGGGACGGCGAGCACGGAGCCGGCGATCACTGCGAGGGCGAGCGGCACGAACATGATCCCGGTCAGCGCCGGCCCGGTCCCGAGGACCTGCTGGAGGTAGAGGGACAGGAAGTAGAAGGCCGCGGCCATGGCCGCACCGGCCAGGAGGTTGAAGGCGTTCGCGCCGGCGACCGAGCGGTTGGCGAGCAGGCCGAGCCGGATCAGCGGTTCGCGGGCGGTGGTCCGCTCGACGTGGACGAACGCGGCCAGCAGCGCGGCGGCGACCGCCAGGGTCGTCAGGGTGACCGGCGAGGCCCACGCGTACCGGTCGGTGCGGACGACGCCGAACACCAGCAGGGTCATGCCCGCCGTGGCCAGGACGGCGCCGAGCACGTCCGGGCGGCCGCCGCGGGCGGCCGGCGGGCCGGCGGTGATGCCGCGCCAGGCCAGGGCCAGCGCGCAGGCGGCCATCGGCACGCTCACGAACATCACCCAGCGCCAGCCGGCGTACTCGGTGAGCAGGCCGCCGATCAGGACGCCGAGGGCGCCGCCGGCGGCGTTCGTCGCGCTCCAGACTCCGAAGGCCCGGATGCGGGCCTGGCCGGCGGGGAACGCCGCGGTCAGCAGCGCCAGCGCGGCCGGGGCCAGCGCGGCGGCCCCGACGCCCTGTGCGGCGCGGGCGGCGACGAGGTGGCCGGGTTCCTGGGCCAGGCCGCCGAGGAGAGAGGCCAGGCCGAACAGGCCGAGCCCGAGCAGCAGGACCCGCTTGCGGCCGTACCGGTCGGCGGCCTTGCCGCCCAGCAGCAGCAGTCCGCCGAAGGTGAGGGCGTAGGCGTGGATCACCCAGGTCAGGCCCACCGCGCTGAAGCCGAGGCCGGTGGCGATCTGCGGGAGTCCGACGTTCACGACCGACAGGTCCAGCGACACCATGAACTGCACGACGGCCACCGCGGCGAGGGTGAGCCCCGGCCGGGCATCCGGATCGGTGGCCGATGTCCCGCCTGCCGTTTCCTTGACCGTCATCGCAGCTCGGCCCTCGGTGCCGCGGGCTGGCCCGTGCCGGATCTCCGCGCAAAGGGCGGCTTCGGGTGCGGGTGGCCGAACCCGCCTTCGACTCGGATCGTGTGCATGCCGGACATCGTGGTGTTCGGGCCGGTCGGCGGTCATCGTGCCCGGGAAGTCTCCTCCGGCCGGCACCGGGGAAGCAGGATCGGCCCCACTACATCGCCGGGAGTAGCCGTTGATTACGACTTCCAGCGGAGGATCCTCGGCAGGAATGGCCCTAATCTGCCCGAATGAGGTTTGTGGACCGGTGGCGGCCGTTCGCCCAGGACGTCCTGCTCGCCGCCGCGATGGCCCTCCTGCTGTCGGTCTTCGTGTTCAACACGCCGGGTGCGGGCGCGCCGGATCTCGCGGCCGCCCTGGCCGGCTCGCTCGCGCTCGTCGCCTGGCGGCGGGCGCCCCTGCTGGCGTTGCTCGTCAGCACGGCCTGCATGCTGGTGGTCGCGGCGCGCGTCCAGCCGGGCCCGGCGGCCGCCTATCCGGTGATGGTGTCGGTGTTCGCCGCGGTCAGGGTCGGTCATCGGCTGGCCGCGGCGCTGGCGAGCCTGGTCTTCCTGGGCGCCGGCCTGGCGGTGAACCTGTCCGGCGCCGACGGGTCCGGGCAGAACCTCCAGGACACCACGCTGCTGGTCGGCTGGTTCGTGGCGGCCGGCGTGGTGGCGACGGTGACCCGGCACCGGCAGGCGTACCTGGAGGAGGCCCAGCGGCGGGCCGCCGAGGCCGAACGCACCCGCGAGGAGGCGGCCCGGCGCCGCGCGGGCGAGGAGCGGCTGCGCATCGCCAGGGAACTGCACGACTCGCTCACCCACAGCATCTCGGTCATCAAGGTCCAGGCCGGGGTGGCCGTCCACCTGGCGCGCAGGCGCGGCGAGGAGGTGCCTCCCGCGCTGCTGGCCATCCAGGAGGCCAGCAGCGACGCCATGCGCGAACTGCGCGCCACCCTGGAGGTGCTGCGCGATTCCGGCCGCCCCGACGACCAGGCCCTGGCCAGCGGCCTGGACCGGCTCGACGACCTGGTGGAGCGGGCCCGCTCGACCGGGCTGCCGGCCACGGTGACGATCTGCGGCACGCGGCGGGAGCTGCCGGCCGAGGTGGACCGGGCCGCGTACCGGATCGTCCAGGAGGCGCTCACCAACGTCTCCAGGCACGCCGGCGGGGCGACCGCGCAGGTGCGCATCGAGTACGCGGACGGGGAGCTGGTCGTGCAGGTCGACGACGACGGCGAGGCCGACCCGGCCGCGCCGCCCGTGCCCGGCACGGGTCTGCTCGGCATGCGCGAGCGCGTCGCGGCGCTCGGCGGCCGGCTGCGGGCCGAGCCGCGCCCCGAGGGCGGCTTCACCGTACGCGCCGAGCTTCCCCTGGGAGAGCCCTCGTGATCCGGGTGCTGCTCGTGGACGACCAGGCGCTCATCCGCGGCGGCTTCCGGGCCCTGCTGGAGAACGAGGACGACATCGAGGTGGTGGCCGAGGCCGCCAACGGCGAGCAGGGCGTCGCGCTGGCCCTCGAGCACCGGCCCGACGTCGCCCTGGTCGACATCCAGATGCCGGTGATGGACGGCATCGAGGCGACCCGGCTGATCGCCGCCGACGAGCGGCTGAGCGGCGTCCACGTCGTGATCCTCACCAACTACGGCCTCGACGAGTACGTCTTCAACGCGCTCCGCGCCGGCGCGTGCGGCTTCATGGTCAAGGACACCGAGCCCGCCGACCTGGTGCAGGGCGTCAGGGTCGCGGCCCGCGGCGACGCGCTGCTGTCCCCCGCGATCACCCGCCGCCTGATCGGCGAGTACGTCGCCCGCCGTCCCGGGCCCGCGCCCGGGGCGCTCGAGGTGCTGACCAACCGCGAACGCGAGGTCACCGCGCTGGTGGCCCGCGGCCTGTCCAACGACGAGATCGCCGCCCACATGGTGATCAGCCCGACCACCGCAAAGACCCACGTCAGCAGGGCGATGACCAAGCTGGGCGCCAGGGACCGCGCCCAGCTTGTGGTGTTCGCCTACGAGTCCGGCCTCGTCACTCCGCGGCGCGGCTGACCGCCCGCCGCCCGGCGGCCATGGGCCTGCGACGGGGACCGGGTGCGCGCCGGGCGGTCTTTGCTCAGCTGACGTACTCGCGCAGGTGGCGGGCGGTCAGGGAGGCGCCGGATTCGACCAGTTCGGCGGGGGTGCCGGTGAAGACGACCCGGCCGCCCTCGTGGCCGGCGCCGGGGCCCAGGTCGATGATCCAGTCGGCGTGGGCCATGACGGCCTGGTGGTGTTCGATGACGATGACGGTGTTGCCGTCGTCGACCAGGCGGTCGAGCAGGGCGAGCAGGTGGTCGACGTCGGCCAGGTGCAGGCCGGTGGTGGGCTCGTCCAGGACGTAGGTGTGCCCGTTCCTGGCCATGTGGATGGCGAGCTTGAGGCGCTGGCGTTCGCCGCCGGACAGGGTGGTGAGGGGCTGGCCCAGGCCGAGGTAGCCGAGGCCGACGGCGTGGAGGCGGTCGAGGATGGCGCGGGCCTGGCCGGTGGTGAAGAACTCCACGGCCTCGGCGACCGTCATGTCCAGGACCTCGCTGATGTTCTTGCCGCGCAGCCGGTAGGACAGGACCTCGGGGGTGAAGCGCTTGCCCTCGCAGGACTCGCAGACCGAGGCGACCGCGGCCATCATCGCCAGGTCGGTGTAGATCAGGCCGATGCCCTTGCAGTTCGGGCAGGCGCCCTCGGAGTTGGCGCTGAACAGGCTGGCCTTGACGCCGTTGGCCTTGGCGAACTCGGTGCGGATCGGGTCCAGCAGGCCGGTGTAGGTGGCGGGGTTGCTGCGCCGGGATCCGCGGATCCCGGACTGGTCGGCGATGATCACCCCGTCCCGTCCGGTGAGGGAGCCGTGGATGAGCGAGCTCTTGCCCGACCCGGCGACCCCGGTGACGACGGTCAGGACGCCCAGGGGGATGTCGACGCTGACGTCCTGGAGGTTGTGCAGGGTGGCGTTCCTGATCGGCAGGTGCCCGGTGGGCTTGCGGGGCTCGTCCCGCAGGCGGACGCGGTGGTCGAGGTAGCGGCCGGTGAGCGTGCCGGATGTGCGCAGGCCGTCCAGGTCGCCCTGGTAGCAGATGCGGCCGCCCTCCTTGCCGGCGCCGGGGCCGAGGTCGACCACGTGGTCGGCGATCGCGATCACCTCCGGCTTGTGCTCCACGACCAGGACGGTGTTGCCCTTGTCGCGCAGCCGCCGCAGCAGGTCGTTCATCCGCGCGATGTCGTGCGGGTGCAGCCCGATGGTGGGCTCGTCGAACACGTAGGTGACGTCGGTGAGGCTGGACCCCAGGTGCCGCACCATCCGGACGCGCTGCGACTCGCCGCCCGACAGGGTGGACGACTCGCGGTCGAGGCTGAGATAGCCCAGGCCGATCTCGACCATCGAGTCCAGCGTCTCGCGCAGGTGCTCCAGCATCGGCCCGACCGAGGGGTCGTCGATGCCGCGGACGAACTCGGCCAGGTCGCTGATCTGCATGGCCGCGCATTCGGCGATGCCGCGCCCGTTGATCTTGGACGAGCGGGCGGCCTCGTTCAGCCGGGTGCCGCCGCAGGACGGGCAGCCGACCAGCTTGACGGCGCGGTCGGCGAACTCCCGCATGGCCGGACGCATCGACTCGCGGTCCTTGGCCAGGTAGCTGCGGCGGACCCGGATCACCAGGCCCTCGTAGGTCAGGTTGGTCCGGTCGTACTTGATCTTGGTGGGGGGCTTGTGCAGGAGGTCGTCCCACTCGGCGGGCGTGAAGTCCTTGAGCTTGGTGTCCGCGTCGTACAGGCCGGACTCGGCGTAGATCCGCCACGACCAGGTGTCCACGCCGAACCCGGGGACCTTGATGGCGCCCTCGTTCAGCGACTTGTCCCGGTCGACCAGCTCGTCCACGTCGATGTCGGAGATCTTGCCGAGGCCCTCGCAGTCGGGGCACATGCCGTCGGGGTCGTTGAAGCTGAACACGTGCGCCGACCCGGCGTGCGGCCGGCCGATCCGGCTGAACAGGATCCGCAGCATCGTGTAGGCGTCGGTGACGGTGCCCACGGTGGAGCGCGCGTTGGCGCCCATCCGCTCCTGGTCCACGATGATCGCCGTGGTGAGGTTGCGCAGCGCGTCCACCTCGGGCCGCGCCTGGCTGGGCATGAAGCTCTGCAGGAACGCGGTGTAGGTCTCGTTGATCAGCCGCCGCGACTCGGCCGCGATCGTGTCGAAGACCAGCGAGGACTTGCCGGACCCGGAGACCCCGGTGAAGACGGTGAGCCGCCGCTTGGGGATGTCCAGGTCCACGCCGGTCAGGTTGTTCTCCCGGGCGCCGCGGACCTGGATCAGGTCGTGGCCGTCGGCGGGATGATCGGATCTGGAGAGCACCGCGCAGAACCTTCCGTTCGGGGACGAGCACAACTACGCCGTACACTGTACGGCTTTTGTTGGGCGGGCGGCCACGCCGGAGCCGGACTCGCGCCGCGCCCTCCGGGAGGGCCTCGGGGATCACGCTACGGCCGGGCGGCGCACCCGGCTTCTCCGTTCCTGATCGGCCGCGTGAGGATCGCGGCGAGGCGGGCCGGAACCGGCCGGTGGCGTGCTTGCCCGCCTCCGCGCAGGGTAGGGGGGCCGTCTCGGCGGTGACGCCGGCCGGTGACCGAGTGGGGGCTGAGGTGGGCGACCGGTTGTGCCTGGTGACGGGGGCCAGTGGTTATATCGGGGGGCGGCTGGTGCCGCGGCTGCTGGACCGTGGTCACCGCGTGCGGTGCATGGTCCGCTCGGCGCGACGGCTGCGGGACCATCCGTGGGCGGATCGGGTGGAGATCGCCGAGGCCGACGCCACCGACGCGGAGGCGACCGCGCGGGCCCTGGACGGGGTCGACGTCGCCTACTACCTGATCCACGCGATCGGCAGCGGGGACGCCTTCGGCGAGGTCGACCGGCGGGCGGCGCGGGTGTTCGCCGCCGCGGCGCGCGAACGGGGCGTCGGGCGGCTGGTCTACCTGGGCGGCATGGCGCCCGCCGACGAACTGTCGCCGCACCTGGCGTCCCGGGCGGAGGTCGGGCGGATCCTGCTGGACGGCGGCGTCCCGACGATCTGGCTGCGCGCCGCGGTGATCATCGGTTCGGGGTCGGCGTCGTTCGAGATGCTGCGCTACCTGACCGAGCGGCTGCCGGTGATGGTCACCCCGCGGTGGGTGCGCACCCGCATCCAGCCGATCGCGATCCGCGACGTCCTGCACTACCTGGTGGCGTGCGCCGACCTGCCGCCCGAGGTGTCCGGGGGCTTCGACATCGGCGGCCCGGACGTGCTGACCTACGAGGCCATGATGCGCCGCTACGCCGCCGTGGCGGGGCTGCGGCGCCGTCTGATCGTGCCGGTTCCGGTGCTGAGCCCCTGGCTGTCGAGTCTGTGGGTGGGGGCGCTCACCCCCGTTCCCGGCGGCCTGGCCCGCCCTCTGGTGGAGTCGCTGCGCAACGAGGTGGTGTGCCGCGAGCACGAGATCACGCGCCATGTGGGGCCGCCGCCGGGCGGGCCGACCGGGTTCGAGCGTTCGGTGGCGCTGGCGCTGCGCCGGATCCGGGACGCCGACGTCGCCACCCGCTGGTCGTCGGCCGCGGTTCCCGGCGCGCCCAGCGACCCGCTGCCGACCGATCCGGACTGGGCCGGCGGCAGCCTGTACGTCGATGAGCGGACCCGCCCGACCGCCGCCCCCGCCGCACTGCTGTGGGAGGTCATCGAGGGGGTCGGCGGGGAGCACGGCTGGTACTCCTTCCCGCTGGCCTGGCGGGCCCGGGGCGTCATCGACCGGCTGGTCGGGGGTGTGGGCCTGCGGCGCGGCCGCCGCGACCCCCGGCGGCTGCGCGTCGGGGAGAGCGTGGACTTCTGGCGCGTGGAGGAGATCGAGCCCGGACGGCTGCTGCGGCTGCGCGCGGAGATGCGGCTGCCCGGGCTGGCGTGGCTGGAGCTGGGCGTGCGCCGGCGGGACGGCCGCACCGCCTACACCCAGCGGGCGTTGTTCCATCCGCGCGGCCTGGCCGGGCACGCCTACTGGTGGGCGTTCCGGCCGTTCCACGAGGTGGTCTTCGGCGGCATGTGCCGCGGCATCGTCCGCGCCGCCGAGAACGCGGCGGCCCGCCCGAAGGACAGGACCACCACCCCGGCCTGACCTCCGGAGGCCGAAGGTCCCGGGCATGGCGCACCCAGGCGGCGGCCGGGGTTGACTTAGAGCGCGCTCTAACAGGAAGGGTTGCCGTCATGGATGAGGGGCTGTCCATCGCGGAGGCCGCCGAACGGACCGGGCTGACCGCGCACACGCTGCGGTACTACGAGCGGGCGGGGCTGCTGGCCTCGCCGGTCCGGGCGGCGGGCGGGCACCGCCGGTACCGGCAGGGGGATCTGGACCGGATCCACCTGATCACCCGGCTGCGGGCCACCGGGATGTCGATCTCGGGCATCCGCCGGTACTTCGAGCTGGTGGACGCGGGCGCGGCGACCACGAGCGCGCGCCGGCTGATGCTGGTGGAGCACCGGGCGAAGGTGCTGGGACAGATCGCGCAGCTGCGGCAGGACCTGGCCCTCATCGACCGCAAGATCGGCGACTACGAGCGACGTGAGGAGGCGGCGATGAGCACGCGCACCCTGGGACAGGGGCTGGTGAGCTCGGCGCTGGGCCTGGGCTGCATGGGGATGAGCGACTTCTACGGGCCGGGCGACGACACCGAGTCGATCGCCACGATCCACCGGGCGCTGGACCTGGGCGTCACCCATCTGGACACCTCCGACATGTACGGGCCGTTCACCAACGAGCGGCTGGTCGGCAAGGCGATCCAGGGGCGGCGTGAGGAGGTGCTGCTGGCGACCAAGTTCGGCGTCGAGCGGCTGCCGGACGGCACCCGGGTGGGGATCAACGGGCGGCCCGAATACGTCCGCAAGTGCTGTGACGCGTCACTGCAGCGGCTCGGCACAGACCACATCGACCTGTACTACCAGCACCGGGTGGACCCGTCGGTGCCGATCGAGGAGACCTGGGGGGCGATGGCGGAGCTGGTGCAGGCCGGGAAGGTGCGGCACCTGGGGATCTCCGAGGCGACCCCGCAGACGCTGCGGCGGGCGCACGCGGTGCACCCGATCACCGCGGGCCAGTACGAGTACTCGCTGTTCACCCGGGATCTGGAGGGCGACATCATCCCGACGCTGCGGGAGCTGGGGATCGGGCTGGTGGCCTACAGCCCGCTGGGCCGCGGGTTCCTGACCGGCGCGATCACCAGCCCGGACCAGTTCGCCGACGACGACTTCCGGCCCGGCAGCCCCCGTTTCCAGGGGGAGAACTTCACGGCGAACCTGAGGCTGGCCGAGCGGGTCCGCCGGATGGCCGAGGCCAAGCGGGTCACGCCGGCGCAGCTGGCGCTGGCGTGGGTGCTGGCCCAGGGCGACGACATCGTCCCGATCCCGGGCACCAAGCGGCGTGCCCGGCTGGAGGAGAACGCCGCCGCCCGCTACGTCGAGCTGACCGCGGAGGATCTGGCGGCGCTGGCCGAGGCGGTGCCGGCCGACGCGGTCGCCGGCGACCGGTACCCGAACCCGCACACCGTCCGCCACTAGGCCCCCGCCAGGCCGCCCCTAGATCGTTGATGGGAAATTGCCGAACTGGGCGCGGACACGGCGAAGGGCGTCCATGGTCGGTGTGTGAAGACAAACCTGGACGCCCTTGTGACCGCACGCTACGTCCATCTGGACGATCACGTCCTGCCTTCGTGGCGGCAGCAGCGGCGGCGGGGCCGCCGGCGGCTGCTGACCGATGCCGAACTGGTCTGCGTCGCGGTCGCCCAGGTGCTGCTGGGATGTGATTTCGAGCACCGGTGGCTGCGCCTGGCTCCGGCCCGGATCGGGCACCTGTTCCCGCGGCTGCCCGGCCAGTCCGAGTACAACCGGCACCTGCGCGATGCCGCCCCCGCCCTGCCGGCCGCGGCGGCCTGGCTGGTCCGCCAGATACCGTCCTGGCATGACCGGCTGCGGCTGATGGACGGCACCCCGGTGCGCTGCGGCGCCTCGCGCACCACGGTGCACCGCTCAGCCCTGGGCGAGATCGCCGGCTACGGCATGGACAAGTCCCACCACGCGTTCTCCTGGGGCGCCAAGCTGATGCTGATCACCACCCCCGAGGGCGCGGTGTGCGCCTTCAGCCTGGCCCATCCCAAGGAGCTGGACGAACGCAAACAGGCGGTGCATCTGCTGCACGCCCGGCCGCCCGCGCCCGGGCCGTGCCCGATCGTGTGCGACAAGGGCTTCGCCGGGGCCGGGGTGGCCAAGGCCGCCGCCGACCTGGGCCATGTGCTGATCCGCCCGGTCCGCGCCGACGAGCCCGCCCCGCCGGTGACGGCCTTCCCCGGGTGGCTGCGCCAGCGGATCGAGGCGGTGATCTGGACGTTGAAGAACCAGCTCGGGCTGGAACGCCACCAAGCACGCACCACCGAAGGGTTGTGGGCACGGGTGTGCCAGCGCATCGTGGCGCTCAACGCCGCGATCTGGCACAACTGGCTGATCGACGCACCGGTCAAACGGTCACTGATCGCCTACGACCATTGACCAGCACCAACATTTCCCATCAACGATCTAGGGGCCCGCGAGGAGGATTGGAACGGGTTTTGGCGGTAGCAGGGCGATCTTGACCACGGTTCGGTGACGGCGGGATTTTGCCTGGTTGGTGGGATCTACGGTCCTTGGCCATGCCAGTTGATTTCTTGTCCGAAGAGCAGGTCGCGCGGTATCGCCGGTTCCGTGGTGAGGTGACGGTCGCCGAGCTGGAGCAGTTCTTCCGGCTCGATGCCAAGGCCCTCGCTGTGGTTTCGGGGAAGCGGCGGCCGGCCACGAAGTTGGGCTGGGCTGTGCAGTGGGGCACGGTCCGGATGCTCGGGACGTTCTTGGCCGATACCCCGCTGGAGGTCCCGGCGGAGGTGATCGGGTTCGCGGCCGAGCAGGTCGGTGTCGAGCGGGAGTGCGCGCCGGAGTACCTGACCCGTCCCAAGACCGCCTACGAGCATTCCTGGGAGATCCGCGACCTGCTGGGCCTGTCGGAGTTCTCCGACCGGGAGCAGGAGGTGCGGGCGTTCGTGGCAGCGCGGGTGTGGGCGACGACCGAGGGGCCGCGGGCGCTGTTCGACCGCGCGGTGGTGCACATGCTGGAGGCCGGGATCCTGCTGCCCGCCGGGATCACCACGCTCACCCGGCTGATCAGCGAGGTGCGGCGGGCCGAGAACTGGCGGCTGTACGGGCTGCTGGCCGACCGGACCCCGATGGAGACGACCGCGGCGTTGCGCGAGTTGCTGCTGGTCCCGGCGGGGATGCGGGTGTCGGAGCTGGAGCGGCTGCGCACGGCGCCGGTGAAGGCGTCGAGCCGGGTGCTGGTCAAGGAGTTGGGCCGGGTCTCGGAGATCGCCGAGCTGGGCGCCGGGAAGGTTGAGGTGGATCTGGTGCCGCCGGTGAAGCTGGCGGCGCTGGCCCGCCACGGGATGGCGTCCAAGGCGCCGACGCTGCGGGACCTGGAGGACCGGCGGCAGACCGCGACGTTGCTGGCCACGGTCCGGCACCTGGAGACCTCCTCCATCGATGACGCCCTGGACGTGCTGGACCTGCTGGTCACCTCGAACCTGCTGGCGCGGGCCGAGCGGGAGGGCAAGGCCGAGCAGTTGCGGACGTTGCCGAAGCTGCGCAGTGCGGCGCGTCAGGTGGCCTCGGCGATGGAGGTGGTGATGGGCACGCCGCAGGCCACCGAGGACCGGCTGGTGTCTCTGGCGGAGGTGTGGAACGCGATCGAGGAGGTCGTGCCGCGCGAGAAGCTGGCGGCCGCGGTGGAGACGATCGCGGCGTTCATCCCGCAGACCGATGACGACGCGGCCGCCGCGTGGCGGGCCGAGCTGGTCAAGCGCTACCGGACCGTGCAGCACTTCATCGAGCTGCTGCTGGAGGTCATCGACTTCCGGGCGGTGGAGGCCGGGCAACAGGTGCTGGCCATGGTCCGCACCGCCGCGGCGATGGCCAAGGCCCGCCGTAAGTACGCCCGCGGCGACGTCGCCGCGCACGAGGAACTGATCACCGGGTCGTGGCGGCCGCTGGTGTTCGCCAACCCCGACCTGCCCGCCGGGCAGGTCGACAAGGCCGCGTTCGTGCTGTGCGCGGTGATGCACCTGCACCAGGCGCTGCGCCGCCGGGACGTGTTCGCCGCCGGCGCCGACCGATGGAGCGACCCGCGGGCCCGGCTGCTGGAGGGCCCGCGGTGGGAAGCGGCGCGGCCGCGGGTGCTGGCGTCGCTGGAGCTGGAGACCGAACCCGCCGGGCACCTGGCCGAGCTCGCCTCCGCGCTGGAAGGCGCCTACACCCGCGTGCTCGACGGGCTCGGCGGCAACACCGCCGTCCAGTTCGTGGGCGGACGCCTGCAGATCGAGAAGCTCGGGCCGGTCGCCGAGCCGCCGCTGATGAAGGAGTTCCGCGTCCTGGTGGACGGGATGCTGCCCCGCCTGGACTTCCCCGAGCTGCTGCTGGAGGTGTTCGACCGCACCGGACTGCCCGCTGACTTCACCCACATCTCCGGCGCCGACTCCCGATGGAGGACTTCGCGGTCAGCCTGTGCGGCCTGATCGTCGCCGAAGCCTGCGAAGCCTGCAACGTAGGCCTGGTCCCGATCGAGAAGCCCAACGTCCCGGCGCTGACCCGGGCCCGGCTGCAACAGGTCGACCAGGGCTATCTGCGCGCGGAGACGATCTCGGCGGCCAACGCCCGGCTGATCGCCGCCCAAGACGACATCGACATCGTCGCCACCTGGGGCGGCGGGCAGATCGCCTCGGCCGACGGGCTGCGGTTCGTGGTCCCGGTCGCCAACCTCCACACCGGCCACAACCCGATCTACTTCGGCCGCCAGCGCGGAGCGACCTGGCTGAACGTGGTAAACGATCAGGTGATGGGCATCGGCGGCCTGGTCGTCCCGGGCACCCTGCGGGACTCCCTGTTCATCCTGGACGCCATCCACACCATCGACGGCGGCCCGCGCCCCGAGATGGTCATCACCGACACCGCCTCCTACAGCGACATCGTCTTCGGTCTCTTCGCGATCTGCGGATACCAGTTCTCCCCGCGCATCGCCGACCTGGCCGACACCCGGCTGTGGCGGACCAACACCCGAACCACCTACGGCCCGCTGGATCACATGTCCCGGCACACCGTCCGGCTGGACCGCATCCGCGTCCACTGGGCCGACATGCTCCGCGTCGCCGGGTCCCTCACCATGGGCACGGTCCGTGCCTACGACCTGATCCGGATGCTGTCCCGCGACGGCCGCCCCACCGGCCTGGGCGACGCCTTCGCCCACTACGGCCGGATCTTCAAGACCCTGCACCTGCTCCAGTTCATCTCCGACGACGGATACCGCCGGATGATCGGCACCCAGCTCAACGTCCAGGAGGCCCGCCACCGGCTGGCCCGCCGCATCGCCTTCGGCAACCGCGGCCAACTCCGCCAGCGCTACCGCGAGGGCATGGAAGACCAGATCGGCTCCCTCGGACTCGCGCTCAACGCCGTGGTGTGGTGGAACAGCCTCTATCTGGATGCTGCGGTCAAGCAGCTGCGCACCGACGGGTTCCCTGCCACCGACGAGATGTGCGCCCGGCTCTCGCCAATCTGCTACGACCACATCAACTTCCTGGGCCGCTACGCCTTCACCCGCGCCGAGCTCGACGCCGGGCTCCGCCCCTTCCACGACCCCGCTCAGGAGTCATAGAGCGGCGGCCGGAACCGGCGGGCACTCTGCGCGGCCTACTTCTTTCGAGGGATCGACGGGTCTTCCACCAGGTCCAGATAGGAGTTCCACAGGTGTGCCAGGGCGGCTCCGATCCCGCCTTGGCGCTGGTGCTGGCGCAGACGCTGGTCTCCCAGATCGCCCTCGTGCTCGTACAGGCGGTTCAGATGCCGGGTGGCCTCGGCGGCCGCCGCCTGGGAGTCGGGGAGCACCGTGAAGATGACCAGGGCCTTCATCGCGCTGAGGATCACCTCGGCCTTCGCCAGCTCGCTCTCTTTGAGCAGGAGGGTGTCCCACAACTCGGTGATCTCGTCGTATCGCCGGGCCGGGGGGCCGATGAGCGCATCCATTTCCTCGGGATCGAGGTAGGTGAACCGCTTGCCCGCAGTACTCATGGGCCCATCCTCCCCACCCTCGTGCGCTACGGCTGCTGCTCTTGCTGCCTGGCGTCGGTGAGGGTCTTGTGGACGACGTCGACGGAGACACCCACGCCGGCGGCGATGGTGCGGATGGATTGGCCGCGCTTGCGGCGGTCCAGGATGGCAGCGCGTTTGTCGGCGTCAACGACGGGCCGCCGGCCGCCGACGCGTCCGCGTCTGCGGGCGGCTTCCAGGCCGTTGTTGGTCTTGCGGACGATGTCGCGGCGGCGGTCCTCGGCCAGGGCGAGGGCCAGGTCGAGGATGAGGGAGCGTTCGGTGTGCTCTCCGGCCGCGATACCGTCCAGGACCTTGACGGCGATGCCGCGCTGGAACAGGTCGTTGAGGACGATCAGTCCTTCTAGGAGGTTGCGGCCGAGGCGATCGACCTCCTGGACGGTGAGCATGTCGCCGTCGCGGATGTGGGACAGCGCCTCCAGGAGCGCGGGCCGGTCGTCGGTCTTCAGCTTGCCGCTGATCTTCTCTTCGACGACCTTCCAGCAGATGGGGTCGAGGGCGTCGTGTTGCCGTTGGGTGTTCTGCTTGTCGGTGCTGACCCGGACCAGACCGATGAGCGCCACGACGACCGCCTTCCGTTCATCAAACGTGCTGCGCGAGGTAGATGAACCCTAGCGGACACAACCGGAAAATGAACGGCCAAATGAACGCTCGAATCGGACTCGCAGTACATCTGGCGCGGCCCAGGTGCGTGTCCGGCGAGCGTTCGTCAAACGCTCGTTAGATGAACGCCCGGACGGGCCGCCGTCCGTACCGCGCTGGCCGACCCACTGCCCGACCCATCGGCACGGCAGGCGGCGGTAACACTCCGCAGCCAGCGATCACCAGCGGCCTACTTTGCGGCTCGCCGTGGCTTCGGGAGTTCTAGGCCATAACGGCCGCCACCTCAGCCACAAGACTGGCGGGCCGTCATCATCGAGACGACTTGACCGACCGCTCGCCTACCTGGCGGCCGGGGACACGTTCGGAAGAAGGACGTCGGCCAGACGGCCCGGTGGCGTCCGCAGGACGGATGAAAACCTGACGCAAGGTGTCAGGTTTTAAGGCGATCATGGGTTCACCGGTCGGCGCCGATGGTGGACGCGGACCGGATCCCACGAACAGACAAGGAGGAGCTCCATGCGCGAAACGCGAGAAGATCTCGAAGAGCTGCAGGCCCTGCTGGACGCCTCTCTGTCCCGCTCCACCTCGCACCTCCGCTCGATCATCAACACCGGGAGCACACTGACCGCGGAGCAGCTCACCGGGGTCCTCACCGGCATGTGCACCCTGGCCCTGGCCACCGTGACGGCGAAGGGCGAACCGCGGATCAGCGGCGTGGACGGGCACTTCCTGCACGGCAAGTGGCACTTCGGCACGGCGCGCGGTGCCGCCAAGGCCCGCCACCTGGCCGCCCGCCCGGCCGTCAGCGCCGCGCACATGCGCGGTGAGGACCTGGGCGTGTTCACGCACGGCACGGTGGAGATCCTCAACCCCCAGCACGGCGAGCCGGCCGCGGACTGGCCGGACCTGCTCGCCTACCTCAAGGACTTCTACGGCGACGACTCCGACTGGGACGACGACGTGGTCTACTACCGGCTGCATCCGCACTGGATGAGCGTCTACGCCCCCGATATCGCCAAGCTCACTGCGGTGTCCCGGTCCTGATCGGCGGCACGGGCCGTATCGGGACGGCCACCTGCTGGCCGACAGATCTGGTGAAGCGGCCGCTCGGCGCCATTGGTGACGAGTGGCCGTCGCGTAGTGGCGTGATCGGTTTGTTCGGCATGGGTGGGGCCTGGCCGCCCATGCCCTGCTGCGTTGCGAGAGGGTGGAACGAAGGTTGAGTGTATTCGTACGGGACGTCGCGAGTATGGGGCGCGAGACCATCGACGTGGTGGGGGCTCGTACCAACAATCTGCGGGACGTGTCGGTGAGCATCCCCAAGGGGCGGCTCGTCGCCTTCACCGGAGTGAGCGGCAGCGGCAAGACCTCGCTGGCCATCGACACTCTGCACAACGAGGCCCAACTGCGGTATCTGGAGGGACTTTCGCCGTTCGTGCGGCAGTACATCACCCAGCGCAATCGGCCGAAGGTCGACCGCATCCTGGGACTCGGCGCGACGCTCGCGGTCGACCAGCGCCGCCTGAACCGCAACCCCCGCTCCACGGTCGCGACGATCACCGGCATCGACGGGCACCTGGGGCTGCTGTACTCGCGCCTTCCGGGGATCGGCGCGGCCCCGGCGGCGGAGAGTGGGGACGGGCCCTTGACGACCGCTCACTTCGACCGCAATACACCAGAAGGGAGCTGCGTGGACTGCCACGGGGGTGGGCGGGCGCTGGCAGGCGCAGGAGGACCTGATCATCATCCACCCGGAGCTTCCGCTCTTCGAGGGCGCCTCGCCCTGGTTCGCGAAGTGGCGGTCGGGGGAGCACGCGTTCGTGCCGGCGCTCGCCGAGAAGCGGGGCGTGGACCTCGGCCGGCCGTGGCAGTCGCTGCCTAAGGAGTTCCGTCACTGCGTGCTGTACGGCACGGGTGAGGAGAAGGTCGAGGCGACCGTCGACATGCCGAACAAGAACGAGACGGCCCGGATGACCTACACCTCGAGCCAGCCGCTGCGGGGCGCGCTCGCCGAGGTGGAGCGGGTGTTCGTGAACGCCCAGACTCCCAGCGCCAAGCAGCGCTACCTGCCGTACATGCGCAAGCAGCCCTGCGGCACCTGCGGCGGCAGCGGGTACGACCAGGTGGCCCGGTCCGTGCGGCTCGGCGGGCTGACCTACCCCGACCTGCTCGCGGTGGAAGTACGGGAGGTACGCGACTGGGCGAAGCGTGTGGCGGACGACCTGGACGCCCGGCAGCGCGAGGTGGGTGAGCCGCTGCTGCAGGACCTGGGCCGCAGGCTCGGAATCCTTGACCGGCTCGGCCTGGCCCATCTCCAGCTGTCCCGGAGCGCGGCGACGCTGTCCGGGGGTGAGCTGCAGCGGACCCGGCTCGCCGCGCAGCTCAGCACCGAGCTGAGCGGCATCGTCTTCGTCCTGGACGAGCCCGGGACCGGGCTGTATCCGGCGGACAAGGCGCACCTGCTCGACATCGCCCTGGAGCTGCGCGAGGCCGGCAACACGGTGCTCCTGGTCGAGCACGACCCTGAGCTGATCGCCCGGGCCGACTGGGTGATCGATATGGGGCCCGGCGCGGGCCGCCTCGGCGGTGAGGTCCTGGTGTCGGGGCCTCCCGCCGCCGCGGCCGCTCACCCGAAGTCGCTGACCGGGCGCTATCTGGCCGGTGAGGGGCCGCGGCTGCGCCGGACCCGCCGCCCGGCCGGGGACGACACCGGCTGGGTGGAGCTGCACGGCCTGCGTGCCCACAACGTGACCGCGGACCTGGTGCGTTTCCCCGCCGGTCGGCTCACCTGCCTGACCGGGGTGAGCGGCAGCGGCAAGAGCAGCCTGCTCGGCGCGCTCGGGGCGAGCGTGGAGGCCGCCCTGAACGGGACCGCGACCGACACGGTGCGGGAGGTGACCGGCCTCGAGGGGTTCGGCTGGGTCGCCGTCGTCGATCAGGAACCGCTCGGGCGGACGCCGCGGTCCAACCCGGCTACCTACAGCAAGGCGTTCGACATCGTCCGCAAGCTGTTCGCCGAGACCGACGTGGCGCGCGGGCGCGGAGTCAACGCCTCCTGGTTCAGCTTCAACACCACGGAAGGCGGCCGCTGCGAGACCTGCACCGGTTACGGCCGCAAGCTGGTCGACATGCACTTTCTGCCGGATGTGTGGGTGGTCTGCGACGCGTGCGAGGGCCGACGTTACAAGCCAGAGGCATTGGAGATCAGGTATCAGGGGTTGGCCATCGATCAGGTGCTGGAGCTGACCGTTGCCGAGGCCGGAGAGCGGTTCTCCGAGCCCCGGCAGCTCGCGGAGACTCTGGGAGCCTTGAACCAGGTCGGACTTGGCTACCTCCAACTCGGCCAGAGCGCCACAGAGTTGTCCGGCGGCGAGGCGCAGCGGCTGAAGCTGGCGTCCGCAATCCAGCGCGGTGCCGCAAGCCGCAAGGCGGGCCTCATCGTTCTCGACGAGCCCGTCTCGGGCCTGCACCCGTCTGACATCCAGCGTGTGGTGGACGCGCTCGATGCATTGCTCGACTCGGGCAACACCGTCGTCGTGGCCGAACATGACATCCCCGTCGCCGCGTCCGCGGACTGGGTGATCGACCTGGGGCCGGGAGCCGGCCCGGACGGGGGCACGGTGGTCGCGGAGGGCACCCCGGACACCGTCGCGACGACGGACACCCCGACCGCCGGTTTCTTCCGCCGGTACGCGGCGGGCCTGCCACTCCTGGAGGTGCGGGAAAACGGCTGCTGAAGGGCCAGCGCGCGTCTCGCGTCACGTCCTGCCCTTGTTCCCCAAGGGCACTCCTGGCCCGAAGGCAACTGGAGATTCCTATCGGACCTCCGAGAACTCCACTAACGGGGGTTTCCGTTCCGATTCCCTCCGAGCCCCGTACCGCTCCAGCTCACGGTAGATCCGGCGGGTCTGGCGCAGCAGATCCTCGTAGGTCGCCGCAGCCGAGTCCGGTGTCTCGTTCATGGCTCCCACGTTGCCACCCTCTGTTCCGCAACGCTGGTACCGCCAAAATCCGGTCCGATCCTCCTCGCTGGCCTAGATCGTTGATGGGGTTTGCTGAACCGGTGGTGGACACGGCGAAGGGCGCCCATGATCAGTGTGTGAAGACAAACCTGGACGCCCTTCTGACCGCACTCTACGTCCATCTGGACGACCATGTCCTGCCATCGGCCGCCCGCCGGCGCAGACGCGGTCCCGAGCGGCTGCTGACCGATGCCGAGCTGGTCTGCGTCGCCGTGGCGCAGGTGCTGCTGGGGTGCGATTCCGAGCGCCGGTGGCTGCGGACGGCGCCGGGCAGGATCGGGCACCTGTTCCCGCGGCTGCCGGGCCAGTCCGAGTACAACCGGCACCTGCGTGATGCGGCCCCGGCCCTGCTGGCCGCGTCGATGTGGCTGGTGCGCCGGGTTCCGTCCTGGCATGAGCGGCTGCGGTTGATGGACGGCACCCCGGTGCGCTGCGGCGCCTCGCGCACCACCGTGCACCGCTCGGGGCTGGGCGAGATCGCCGGCTATGGCATGGACACCTCGCACCACGCCTTCTACTGGGGCGCCAAGCTGATGCTGATCACCACCGCCGAGGGCGCGGTGTGCGCCTTCAGCCTGGCCCACCCCAAGGAGCTGGACGAGCGGGTGCAGGCGGTGCATCTGCTGCAGGTTGCCCCGCCCGCGCCCGGGCCGTGCCCGATCGTGTGCGACAAGGGCTTTGCCGGGGCCGGGGTGGAGAAGGCCGCCGCCGATCTGGGCCATGTGCTGATCCGCCCCGTCCGCGCCGACGAGCCCCGTTCTCAGACGGCGATGTTCCCGGCCTGGCTGCGCCAGCGGATCGAGGCGGTGATCTGGACGTTGAAGAACCAGCTCGGACTGGAACGCCACCAGGCCCGCACCACCGAAGGGCTATGGACACGTCTGTGCCAGCGCATCTGCGCGCTCAACGCCGCAATCTGGCACAACTGGCTGATCGACGCACCGGTCAAGCGATCACTGACCGCCTACGACCACTGAACCTCAGCCCCAACAACCCCCATCAACGATCTAGGGCGTCCGGTCGGCCTGGGCGCGCAGCGTGTCGGCCAGGTCGCGGATGTGCCGCCGCAGCTCGTCGGGCTCGCAGACGACGAACGGCCAGCCGAGCCCGGCGAGCATGACCGCCATTCCTTCCAGGGATTGCACCCGCGCCTCCAGCAGCACTCCCCCGCCGTCCTCGGTGAGGACGCCGAGGGTGGCGGGGATGCGGCGGCGCGCCTGCGCCAACGTGGTCTCCAGCCGCACCCGCACCAGGTGCGGGTAGGGGACGGCGGCCAGGGAGGCGGTCAGGTGCGCGGCCGGGTCGGTGCCGTCGGGCACGGTGAACGTCTCGGGCCGCGGCTCGGCCGAGGCGATCCGGTCGACGCGGAACGTGCGGATCTGGCCGCTGCGGTGGTCGTGGCCGGTGACGTACCAGCGGCCGGAGTGCAGCACCAGCCCGTGCGGGTCCAGGTCGCGCTCGCTGTCGCCGCCGCGCCAGGACCGGTACCGGATCCGTGTGCGCCGCCGGTCGCGGGCGGCGGCGGCCAGCGTCAGCAGGGCGGCGGTGGCGGGGGCCGTGCCGTCGCGTTCGGCGAGGGTGAACGCCAGGGTCTGCTCCAGCGCCTGGACCCGGTCGCGCAGCGCGGCCGGCAGCACCCGCTGCACCTTGGCCAGCGCCGCGGCGGCGGCGTCGCCGGGCAGGCCCAGGCGCCGCGCGGCCAGCAGCCCGAGCACCACCGCGACGGCCTCGTCGTCGGTGAGCATCAGCGGCGGCAGCTTGTAGCCGGGCGCCAGGCGGTATCCGCCGTACCGGCCGCGGTCGGCGACGACGGGCACGCCCAGGGCGGCCAGGCGGGCGGCGTAGCGGCGGACGGTGCGCTCGTCGACGTCCAGGCGCCGCGCCAGCTCGGCGCCGCCGATGCCGGGGCGGGCCTGCAGCAGCTCCAGCAGCGCCAGCACCCGCGTCAGCGGATGTGACACAGGTCACTCCCTTTATCTGGGCGGAGACTGTCCGGTATTGATCCTAGGGTCGTCATGAACGCGGAGGAAGACGGCGGAAGGAACCGACGATGGCGACGTACGTGCTGGTCCCCGGGTACTGGCTGGGCGCGTGGGCGTGGGACGAGGTGGCCGGCCGGCTGCGCGCGGCCGGCCACCGGGTGCACGCGGTGACGCTGACGGGCCTGGCCGAACGGGCCGCCCAGGACATCCGGGCCGCCGCCGAGGTGGACCTGGACACCCACATCGACGACCTGGTCTCCCTGATCGAGGGCGAGGACCTGCGGGACGTGGTGCTGGTGGCGCACAGCGGCGCCGCCATGCCGGTCACCGGCGCCGCCGACCGCATCCCCGAACGGCTGGCCCGCGTGGTGTACGTGGACACCGCGCCGCTGCCGTCGGGGATGGCGCAGCAGGACTTCCTGGACCCCGAGGAGCGCGCCGAGACCGAGCGGCGGGTCGCCGAGGAGGGCGGCGGGGTGATGATGCCGCCCCCGCCGTTCGACCCGGCCGCCGACCCGGCGGGTCTTGCGGGCCTGTCGCCCGAGCGGCTGGCCGAGCTGCGCGAGCGCGCCACCCCGCAGCCGTACCGGACGGCGACCCAGCCGCTGCTGCGCCCGGACCGGCTGCCGGACACCCCCAAGACGATGATCGCGACGTCGATCCCGCTGCCGCTGGTCAAGGAGCTGGCCGCCGGCGGGAACCCGGTGTTCGCGGCGATGACCGGCCCGGAGTGGAGCCACCTGGAGCTGCCGACCGGCCACTGGCCGATGCTGTCCCGCCCGGCCGACCTGGCCGACCTGCTCGCCGACCTGGCCTGACGCCGGGGCGCGGGGCCACTGTCAGGGTGGGTGCGGCCCCGCGCCCGAAAGCGGCCGGGCCGCCGCGCTCTCCCGCTCCCCCACCTCCTTGATCGACCTTCGGTGTTCCGGGTCCTTGTGGCCGTTTCGCGGCTTTGGGGTGGATGCCGATAACGTCGGTTTCCGCTGGTTGCCGAGGACCGGCGGACAATCGTCGTGATGGGGGGAAGTGTCGATGCCCGAGTCGCCCGACGTTGCCGGGCTCGTCGTGTCGCCGGAGGTCGCCGACGCGCTGGAGCGGGACCTGCCGGTGGTGGCGCTGGAATCCACGATCATCGCGCACGGGCTGCCACGGCCGCGGAACCTGCAGGTGGCGCGGGAGCTGGAGGACCTGGTCCGGGCCGGCGGGGCGGTGCCGGCGACGATCGCGGTGCTGGACGGCGTCGCGCACGTGGGGCTGGAGGAGGCGGAGCTGGAACGGGTGGCAGCCGACCCGCAGATGCGCAAGCTCGGCTACCGCGACCTGGCGCCGGCGGCGGCGACGAAGTCGTCGGGGGCCACGACGGTGTCGGGGACGGCGTTCCTGGCTGCCCGCGCCGGGATCCGGGTGTTCGCCACCGGCGGGCTGGGCGGGGTGCACCGGGGGTGGGCCGACAGCTGGGACGAGTCGGCGGACCTGGCGCTGCTGGCCCGCACCCGCATCACGGTGGTGTGCGCGGGGGTCAAGTCGATCCTGGACGTTCCGGCGACGCTGCAGCGGCTGGAGACGCTGAACGTGGCGGTCGCCGGATACCGCACCGACACGTTCCCCGGCTTCTACCTGCACTCCTCCGGTGAGCCGGTGGACTGGACGCTGACCGGCCCGCAGGAGGTGGCGGCGGTGATGCGCGCCCAGGACGCCCTGGACGGGCCGCCGGCGGCGCTGGTGCTGGCCAACCCGGTGCCCAAGGAACTGCAACTGGACCCGGACCTGCACGACCGGGTGCTGGCCGAGGCGCTGGCCGCCGCCGAACGCCAGGGCGTCACCGGGCAGGCCACCACCCCGTTCCTGCTGGACCACCTGGTCCGCGCCACCGGCGGCGCGTCGCTGGAGGCGAACCTGGCGGCGGTGCGCGGGAACGTGCGGCTGGCCGCCGAGATCGCCGCGTGCTGGGCGGCCGGGACGCGATGAGCGGCCCGGCCGCCGCCCTGCTGGTGGTCGGCGACGTCGTCACCGACGTGGTCGCGCTGCACGCCGGGCCGCTGCCGCCCGGCGCGGACCTGCCCGCCGAGATCACCGTCCGGGCGGGCGGGTCGGCGGCCAACACGGCGGCGTGGGCGGCGGCGCTGGGCGCGGACGCCCGGCTGCTGGCGCGGGCGGGCGCGGACGCGGCCGACTGGCACGCGGCGCGGCTGGCCGAGGCGGGGGTGCGGCCGCACCTGCGCGTCGACGCCGCCTGCCCCACCGCGGTGATCATCGTGATGGTGGACGCGGCCGGGGAGCGCACGATGCTGACCCAGCGGGGCGCCGGCGCCCGGCTGGGGCCCGGCGACTGGGACGACGCGCTGCTGGACGGGGCGGCCTGGCTGCACGTGTCGGGGTACGTGCTGTTCACCGCGCCCGGGCGGGCGCTGGCCGAACGCGCGGTCGCGGCGGCCCGGGCCCGCGGGGCCGGGGTCAGCGTCGATCCGGCCTCGGCCGGTGACCTGCGGCGGTGGGGGCCGGACCGGTTCCTGGCGGCCACCGAGGGCGCGGACGTGCTGCTGCCCAACCGCGACGAGGCGGTCCTGCTGGGCGGCGTCCCCGACCCGCGCGCGGCGGCCGCGCGGCTGAGCGGCCGGTACGGGCTGGTGGCCTGCAAGCTCGGCGCCGACGGCGCGCTCGCCGCACGGGACGGGCGGATCGTCGCGCAGGTCCCGGCGAGGCGGGTGCGGGCGGTCGACTCCACCGGCGCCGGGGACGCGTTCGCCGCCGGTTTCCTGACCGCCCGCCTGTCCGGCGCGCCCGTCCCGGACGCCCTGGCGGCCGGCTGCCGCGCCGGGGCCCGCGCGGTCACCGCCGTCGGCGGCCGCCCCCCGGCCCCGCCGCGCACGGCGGGCTGACCCTGGCCGGTGGTCAGGGCGCGTGGGCCGATGACCGGCCCGGGGGTTCCCAGGCGCCGGTCCGCTGCGGACTGTGCGCCGGTCGCCGATGACACGCCGGGAGGTCGGCCCGGGCGTGACACAGTGGGGGCATGCTCGAGGACTTTCCTGTGGCGACGCGCCTTCCGGCGCGGGATCTGGAGCGGGCGCGCGCCTTCTACGCCGACAAGCTGGGGCTGCGGCCCATCGACGAACGCCCCGGCGGGCTGCTGTACGAGTGCGGCGGCACCCGGTTCGCGGTGTTCGCCTCCACCGGCGCGCCGTCGGGCGAGCACACGCAGATGGCGTGGCAGGTCACCGACATCGAGGCGGTGGTGGCGTGGCTGCGGGACCGGGGCGTGGTGTTCGAGGACGTCGACGTTCCGGGGCTGCGGACGGTGGACGGGATCGCGGAGGTGACCGGCCACTACCCCTCCACGGGGGCGACGGGGGAACGGGCCGCCTGGTTCCGTGACAGCGAGGGCAACCTGCTGGGGATCGGCCAGCCGGTCCGCCGCTAGCGGTGCCGTGCCCCGGCGGGCGCGCGGCGAGGGGTGTGGACGGTCACCGCCGCCCGCCTTCGGATGGGGCAAACCGCCATCATCCGGCGCGGGATACGGCAGGATTTGTCCCGCCGACCGGCGGTGTTCCGGCGGCGCGCACGGTGAGCTGGGGGTGATGGCGGGGTGAGCCGGAGGCTGCTGCGGCTGGGGGTGCGGGTCCATCCCGACAAGGCCGCCTTCCGCGTGCACGATCGCGGCGCCGACCCGACCGGCCTGCAGGCGCCGCCGCTGCCGCAGCCCGGGGAGCTGCTGACGGTCGGCTACGACCAGATGTGGGTCGGCAGCCTCCAGGACGACGTCGAGGTGACGGTGCTGCTGGAGGAGTGGGACGCCGAGCCGCCGCCGGGTCCGGGCTCCTGGGAGCACGAGGCGTCCGGCGAGCTGTACCTGCGGGGGGCGGTGGCGGTCAGCACCGTCACCGGGGAGCCGGTGCTGCACGGGGTGCGGCTGCTGGGCGGGGTGGGCCGCTACCGGATGCGGATCCGCGCCCAGCACCGGGAGGCGATCGCCCGCCTGTACGACCAGCTGCTGGACCGGTTCCGGGACGGGTTCAGCGCCGAGTTCCAGGCGGCGCTGCGGGAGCTGCAGGGCGTGGAGCACTACCTGATCCAGCTGTGGCCGTCGCGGGGGGCGCAGCGGCCGGTCAGCGAGGCGGCGCTGGCGCTGTCGGGGTCGTTCCCTCCGGCGCCGGCGGGCCTGCCGGTCCCCGACCAGACGGGCCCGCTGCCGTCGCTGCCGGAGACCGAGCCCGCCGGCCCGCCGGACGGGCCGCCGGCGGACGCGCCCGACCGGTGACGAGCGGCTGACGGGCGGCCCGCCGGGTCAGCGGGCGGCCTGGGCGCTTTCGGCGACGGCCTGTTCGACGGTGGGCACGGGTGCGGGCGGCGGGGCCTGCACGCCGGGGGAGGCTGCGGTGCGCTGGGCGACGAACGCCCCGGCCAGGACGATGACGCCGCCGACGAGCTGGGGCGTGGTGAGGCGTTCGCCGAGGGCGGCCCAGGCGATGACGGTGGCGGCGACGGCCTCGGTGTAGCAGATGGCGCCGGCGACCGGCGCCGACAGCCGCTGCACGGCCGCCACCCCGGTCAGGTAGGCCAGTACGGTGCTGACGACGATGATCCAGGCGGCCAGCGTCCAGCCGGGGGCGGCGTGGTCGCCGACGGCGACCTGCCGGCCGAGCACCTGCCACGGCAGCGCCCAGGGGGCGGCGACGGCGGTCAGCAGCACCGAGCCGGCCACCATCCCGGCGGCGGTCATCACCAGCGGGTCGACCCGCCCGGTCATCCGTTCCACCAGCAGGAAGTAGGCGGCCTGGCAGGCGGCGGCGCCCAGCCCGGCGGCCAGGCCGAGCAGGTCCAGCCCGATCCCCGACCAGATCTCCACCACGCACGCCAGCCCGGCCATCGCCATCGCGACCCCGGCGGCCGCCGCCCGCGGCACGCGGGCCCGCCGCACCAGCCCGATCCACGCCAGCACCAGCACCGGGCCGGTGAACTCCAGCAGGATCGCGATGCCGACCGGCAGCCGGGAGGCGGCCACGAAGTACAGGCCCTGGCAGGCGGCCACCGCCACCGCCCCGTAGGCGGCCAGGGCGGGCCAGTGGGCGCGCGCCCCGGCCGCGGCCCGCCGTCCCCGCAGCACCAGCACCAGCGGCACCAGCACCAGCGCCGCCCCGGTGACCCGCACCCACACCGCCTGCAGCGGGTCCAGCCCGGCGCCGATCAGGGCCTTGCCGAACGGGCCGGAGGCGCCGAAGCAGATCGAGGAGATCACCGCCAGCGTCAGCCCCCAGGCCTTGGTTCCCGCCACCGTGCGCCCCTTTCCGCGCCGCCGACCCGCAACGAACATGAGCATACAGGTGGAACGGTCATTACATCGAGATCGTCCGGGATGCCCGTCCCCGCGGCGGAGGCGACTACTATCGCCCCGTGAGCTGGCAGGCGGCCGGGCCCGGACCCGGCACCGGAACCGACGACCCCTTCTCGACGGTCGAGGCCGAGGTCCGCGCCATGGTGTCGGCGCCCTGGTGGGCCGCCGCCCCGCCGATGCAGCGGGCCGAGGCGATCACCTCCCGGATGCTGGCCGGCGCCGGCGAGTGGTGGCTGTTCGGCGCCTGGGGCCGCTGGTACCGGTGCGGGCTGGACGGCGGCTGGCAGCCGTGCCCCCCGCCGTCGGACCCGTCGGCGCGCCGCCGCGTCTTCACCGCCCCCCGCGGCGCCGGGAACCCGCCGGTCCCCCCGCAGCTGCTGCCCACCGGCCCCGACCTGGCCGCCGGGCCGGTGGCGACCGCCGCGCTGCTGGGGCCGCCGCCCGACCCGGCGGTCGTGGCCCGCATCGAGCAGATCCAGATCAACGCGCTCGGCGTCAACGCCGCCCAGTTCGCCCTGGCCGACCCCACCTTCCAGCCGCACACCCCCAGCACCCTGGCCGCCGCGTGGGGCGCGCTGCTGTGGTGCGCCGGCGCCCCCGTCACCCTCGACGAGCACCCCCTGGTACGGCTGTTCGCCGCCTACCTGACCACCCCCGCCGACCGGCTGCGGTGGATGACCCCGCCGGACCTGGCCACCCTGGTCGGCTACTACACCGGCCGGCTGGTCGCCGGGGACTGGGCGGGCGCCACCGCCATCGCCCGCGTCATGCACGACGTGGCCGCCGCGCTGCGCGCCGACGCCCGCTTCAGCCCCGGCGCCGACGCGCTCGCCGCCATCACCGCCGCGTCCCTGCCGCTGGTGCAGCACGACATGGCCGCCGCCCGGTACGGCCCCGCCGCCGTCCTCACCGAGTGGCGGCGCCGCTGCCCGGCCGAGCACGCCCTGCCGATGGTCCGCGACGCCTCCCCCGGCGAGTTCCTCCGGCTGGCCCTGTACGACCTGCAGCTGCTGGTGGTGCGGCTGACCGGCCGGCCGATGGACCACGGCGAGGTCCGCCGCGCCGCGGCCGCCCTGCTGGCCGCCGACCTGCACGCCGCCCCCGCCGCGGTGCACGCCGTGCTGCCGTGGCTGGACGGCGACGGCGCCCGCACCGTGCAGGCGGTGCTGACCGACCCGCAGCATCCGGGGCGGCGGCTGTGGCCCCGCGACGGCCGCCTGCCCGACGAGCTGCGCGCGGGCGACGCCACCGCCCTCCAGGACCTGCTGGCCACCACCTACACCCTCGGGCTGACCTGGTGCCGGCTGGCGGGCGGCCCGCCCCCGCCGACCGGGTTCGCGGTCGCGGCCGCCGCCGCGGCGGCGCTCGCCGACGGCCCGCCGGCCGCGCCGCGCGGCACGGGGGAGCTGACGCCGTGGCAGATCATCGAGGCGGCCCGCGCCCACATGGCCTCCGAACGGGCCGCCGCCCCGGTGCCGCCGCCCGTCCCGCCCGCCGACCAGACCCCGCCCCCGCCGCCCGTGGCCGAGCCGCGGCACACGCCCCCGCCGGGGGTGCCGCCGGCGGCGGAGACGGCCGTCGCCGGACCGGACGCCTTCCAACCGGCCCCGCCGCCCCCGCAGGCCGAGACCGGCGGGCACGACCCGTACCCGCCGCATCCGCCGTACCCGCCGCCCGCGCACGACCCGGCCGGCGGCCGCCCGGACCCCTACGACCGGATGCCGCCGCCGGGCCCGGCGGCCGACCAGGACGCCCATCAGCCCTATCCGCCCTACCCGCCTCCGCCGGGTGACGCGCCCGGCGGGGGCACCGGCGGATCTGATGCGTTCGGCCACGCCCAGCCGTCCGCGGGGGCGGCCGAGGGCGAGGGGTTCCCGCGGATCCCGCCGCCCCCACCGCCCTCGTCCCCGCCGGACCCGTGGGGGGCCGGGCAGGGCGGGGCGTCCCCGGCGGCGTTCGCCCACGACGGCCCGCAGACGCCGCAGGCCCCGCCCGGCGCCGAGCCCGCGCAGCCGGTGGAGCCGTTCCCGCCGCCTGCGGACGCGACGGTGGCCGAGCAGCCGTCCTGGCAGGCCGGTGAGGCCCCGCCCACCACCCGTTACCGCATGGCGGACAACCCGCCGCCCGCACCGTCTTCGTCGGCCTCGTCGGCCGTGCCGTCGGCGCCCGCCGCGGGGCGGCCGGACCTGGAGGGGGTGCGGATCGCCGAGGCGTACGGGATCCGGTTCCTGTGCGGCGAGGAGGACGTGGAGCGGTTGCTGTCGGAGGTCCGCCGCCGCGGCAAGTGGGCGCAGCGGCTGCGCGGCCAGGAGGTCTCCAGCGCCTCCATGCCGGCGCTGCTGCTGGTCGGCGAGCCGTCGACCGGGCAGCGGCGGCTGGGCCGGATGGTCGCCAAGGCGCTCGCCGAGGTCGAGGTGTCCAGCGGCCGGCTGCACGGCCTGCACGCCGACGAGCTGCGCGACCGCGGCCCCGACGGGCTGCGCGCCGTCCTGGCCGAGCACTCGGGGCACACGCTGCTGCTGGAGGGCCTGGACCGGCTGCTGCTGGACGACGCGGCCGGCCCCGCCTACGCCACCGCCCTGTACCGGGCGCGCGCCGAGGGCGTCAGCGACACCGCCCTGCTGGCCACCTGCGCCCCCGACCGGCGGGCCGACCTGGCGGCGGCCGCCCCGGAGGTCGTCACCGACCTGCGGGCGGTGCGGATGCCGGACCTGGCCGACCCGACGCTGCGGCGGGCGCTGCTGGCGCTGCTGGCCGACGAGCGCCGGCTGGTGCTGAACGCCGGCGCCTGGCGGATCGTCGAACGGGACCTGCCGGGCCTGCGCGGCCGCGGCCGCCTGACGGGCGCCCGGCTGATCGAGGCCTACCTCGACCACGCCTGCAACCGGAACCTGGGCCGCGCCGTCGCCACCCAGGCGATCGGCGACGCCGGCGCGCTCGAGCTGACCGGCGCCGACTTCGAGGGCCTGGCCGCCGAGCTGTCCGGCCCGTGACGTTCCCGTAGAGGGGGCCTGACCGGCCGCGCCGGGTGTGCGTCAGCATAGGGGTATGGACCGTGCCGACCGGTTGCTGGCCCTGGTGGCCGAGCTGCGCGCCGCCGCGCCCGCCCCGGTGGCGGCCGCGGAGCTGGCGCGGCGCCTGCGGGTTCCCGCCGCCACCGTCCGCCGTGACCTGCAGGACCTGACCCGCCACGGCCTGCCGGTCCGCGGGGTGCCCGGCCGCGGCTACGCCCTGCGGGCGCCCGGCCCGCCGCCGCTGCCGTCCCCGGTCGACGCGCTCGCCGGGCCGGTGGAGGAGGCGCTGGCCGCCGCCGCCCGCCACGGCCGGGTGGTGCGGATCGAGCACACCGGCGAGTCGGGGGAACGCACCCGCCGCGACGTGGAGGCCCACGGCCTGGTGATCGCCCCCTACGGCGTCTACCTGGTGGGCTGGTGCCGGATGCGGGAGGGCCCGCGGGTGTTCCGCGTCGACCGGATCGCCGCCGCCTACCCGGCCGGCCCCCACACCCGCCGCCGCGACATCGACGAGCTGCTGACGCTGCTGTGGGAACCGCCGCCGCCGCGCCCCTCGCGCGGCCCCGCCGCCCGCGCCCGCGTCCTGGCCGCCTTCACCGACCTGTACGCCCGGCTGGCCGAGCTGGTCGCCGGCACCGAGGCGGGCGGGGAGGGCGCCGCGGCCGCCCGGGCGGTGCTGGGGCATCTGGCCGAATGGACCCGCTGGCAGGTCGCGGCGGTCCGCGCCGTCGCCACCGGCACGCCCCCGCAGCTGGACGGGGACCGGCCGGCGTTCCCCGCCGCGTTCGACGACGACCTGCCCTACCCGGTGCGGGAACGGATGATCCAGGACGCGATGGCGCCGCGGTCGCTGGCCGAGCTGGGCCGCGACCTGCACATGGTGCTGCGCGCCGCGCACCGGTGGGCGGCCGGCTGCGATGCGGGCCTGTGGCGGCGGACGCTGCCCGACCCGGCCCGCCCCGGCGGTTCGGCGCCGCTGGAGGAGCTGCTGACCGCATCGCACGGCCCGGTGGGGCACGTGCGGTGGCATCTGGACCGCCTCACCGGACCGGACCGTGCCGAGCCCGGGCGCCCCGGGCCGGTGGAGCACTGCCCCCTGCGCACCTGAGCCTGCGGAGCCGCCAGGGGCCGCGCGGTGCGGTCAGTGGCGGACGGGCAGGCCGCCGGCGGTGACCGGGCCCGGCGCCGCCTGCCGCAGCGGCAGCCCGAACCACACGACCTTGCCGTGCCCGTTGGGGCGGGCGCCGTGGTCGTCGGCCAGCGCCGCCACCAGCATCAGCCCCCGCCCGTTCTCGGCCCAGTCGACCTGGTCGTCCGGGCGGCGCCGCGGCCGCGGCAGGCGGGGACTGTCGTCGCCGACCTCGGCGGTCAGCCGCCGCCCGTCCAGCCGCAGCCGCAGCCGCACCTCCCCCGTGCCGTGCAGGATCGCGTTGGTGACCAGCTCGTCCACCAGCAGCACCGCGTCCTCGACGTCGGCCGGGTCCGGCACCCGCCACAGCAGCAGGGCGCGGCGCACCAGCGCCCGCGCCCGCGCCGCCGCGGTGACCTCACCGCCCAGCTCCCACGACGCCTCCCAGCCCGCCGTCCCGTTCTCCCCCGCCGTCCGCCCGGTGACCGGCCCGCCGGCGCGCCCGCCGTGCGGGGACCGCCCCTCGGCCCCGAGCCGCCTGATCGCCACTCCCTGCTCCTCACCCTCGCCCCGGCGCCGCCGGACGCGGCTCCACACCGCTGTGTTCCCGGTGGGGGCCCGGCGATGGGGCGCGACGGGCAGATCTGGCCGCCAGGGAAGATCGACGTTCCATGCGCGGAAGGTCGCCTTTCCGGTGCCGTGCGCTCCGCGTCCGCCGCCGGTTTCGTCCGCCCGTCTCCTCGGACGCCGCGGCACCGCAGGCGGTGCACACCCGGCAAGGCGAACGCACCCCCCGACCACACCGGCCTCACCTTCCGGTGAGCCTCCCGCGCGCACCCGCACCGCCCGCCGCGGGTGAAACGGCAGGTCGAGGGAACAGGCACCGGCCCGATGCCGTTAAGGTGGGACGAGCCGGTGTGGCATGTGTCCCCCGGGCCGCACCTTTTGCCTTCGTGGAATACCGCCGGCCGCACGGCCGGGCAGGAGCCACGTTGTGCCTTTCGCCGTGAGGCGACCACCACACCGGCCCGAGCAAACGCCGAGGCCCCGGCGGGAAGCGCGTTCCCGCCGGGGCCTCGGCGTGTTCCGGCCTCGTCCGGGCGCGGAACCGGCCCGCGGAGCGGCCTAGGTCACCACCACGAGCAGCACCGCCAGCAGCGCCGGCACCAGCACCGCCGCCGCGACCGCCCGCATCCGGCGTCGGCGCCGCAGCCGGGGCAGCGCCGACAGCCGCGCGGCCAGCCTGGGGTCGTCGTGCGCCAGGTGCGTCTCGATCTGGGCGAGGATCCGCTGCTCCTCCATCGACAGCGCCATGCGAGAACCTCCGGGGGGTGGGCAGGTGCTGTGATATCTGCCCCACCATCAAGATCATTAGCCGTGGACCGACCGGCCGGTGATCATCGGCCTTCGGCGGCGGTCACCGTCGCGCCCCGCGCCGGCCCGCTCTCGTGGTGCCGCCGGTCCAGCGCGGTCACGTAGTAGGTGTAGGTGACGCCCGGCTTGACGGTGGGGTCGACGATCGACGCGCCCCGCACGGTCGTCAGCAGCCGCTTCGGGTCGACCGGGGCGCACGCCCGTCCCTTGCCCTCCACCCGGTACACCGCGTACGAGGTGGCCCGTTCGCTCGGCGACAGGTGCCACGACACCTTCACCCCGCCGCCGGTGGGGGCGGCCTTGACCGACCCGGCCGGCTTGGGGGCCTTGCCGCCCTCGGCGGCCGGGGGGATCGCCGCGGTCCGGTAGTGGTCCTTGCGCAGCCGGGACGTCTGCCCGCCCTTGTCGCCGAGCAGGTCCTTGGCGCTGAAGTACACGTCCCCGCGGATCTGCGGCAGCCCGGCGTTGACCGACAGGTGCCGCGACAGCTCCGCGGCGCCGCGCCACGCGCCCGCCTCACCGGCCCGGTAGGAGGCCTGCCCGATCGTCAGCTCCACCCCGGTGCCCTCGACCTGCTCGGCCCACCATCGCGCCAGCGTCCGGTAGTCGGCGGCCGGGTTCCCGATCTCCCAGTACAGCTGCGGGGTGATGTAGTCGACCCACCCCTCTTTCACCCACTTGCGGGTGTCGGCGTAGATGTCGTCGTAGCTCTGCAGCGCCCGCGTCGCCGACCCGTTGGGGTCGCTGGTGCGGTTGCGCCACACCCCGAACGGGCTGATCCCGAACCGCACGTGCGGCTTGGCGTCGTGGATCTTTTCGTGCAGCTCCCGCACCAGCGTGTCGACGTTGCGGCGCCGCCAGTCGGCCTTGCTCAGGCCCCCGCCGTACCTGGAGTAGGTGTCGGCGTCGGGGAAGTCCTTGCCGCCCACCGGATACGGGTAGAAGTAGTCGTCGAAGTGGACGGCGTCGATGTCGTACTTGTCGACCACGTCCAGCACGACCTTGGTGGTCAGCTCCCGCACCTGCGGGATCCCCGGGTCGTACCACAGGCCGTCGCCGTAGGCGCGCACCCACGAGGGGTTCTTGCGGGCCGGGTTGTCGGGGTGCAGCTTGGAGCGGTCGGTGCCGCGCGCCACCCGGTACGGGTTGAACCAGGCGTGGAACTCCAGGTCCCGGGCGTGCGCCTCCTCCACGAAGAACTTCAGCACGTCGAACCCGGGGTCCTTGCCCTGCGTGCCGGTGATCCACTGCGACCACGGCTCGTACGGGGAGTCGTAGAAGGCGTCGGCGTTCGGGCGGACCTGCACGAACACCGCGTTCATCCCGAGCGCCCTGGCCTGGTCGAGCATCTTGCGGTAGTCGGCCTTCTTGCGCTCGGCCGAGTGCGCGACGTCGCGCGGCCAGTCGATGCCCGACACCGTCGCGATCCACATGCCCCGCAGCTGCCGGTGCCGCGAGTCGCCGGGCGCGTCCACGCCCGGGCACTCGGCGTCGCCCCGGGCCACCGGCGCGTCCGCGCGGCGGCCGGCCTCACCGGCGGCCGAGGTGCAGCCGGCCAGCAGCCCGGTCGCCACCAGCGCGGCGATCGCCTTTGCGCATGCTTGGTTCCCCGTTAGCCATGCCATAGCCCCCGATTCTTACGGAACGACAACAGTGCCATGTACGGATCGTTCCGATCGGTGGGTCAAGTGAGGCGCCTGAGACGAAATTTTGCCTAAATCGAACACGTGTTCTATCGTTGGGGGTGGGGGTGAGGCATGCGCTGGGACCATCTGCGGCTGACCGACGACACCGGGCCCGCGCTCCCCCTCCTGCGGCGCCGGGCCGTCGCCCGTACCTTCGACACCCCCGGCTTCCACGGCGTCACCTTCTATGAGATCCACGCCCGCACCATCATCAACACCGTCCCGCGCGCCTCACGGCTGCCCTTCACCCACACCATCAACCCCTACCGCGGCTGCACCCACGCCTGCGTGTACTGCTTCGCCCGCAACAGCCACACCTACCTGGACCTGGACCCCGGCGCCGACTTCGACTCCAAGATCATCGTCAAGGTGAACGCCGCCGAACTCGCCCGCCGCGAGCTCACCCATCCCCGCTGGCACGGCGCCCCCATCGCCCTGGGCACCAACGTCGACTGCTACCAGCGCGCCGAAGGCCGCTACCGGCTCATGCCCGGCATCCTGGCCGCCCTGCGCGACACCGCCAACCCCTTCTCCATCCTCACCAAGGGCACCCTCATCCTCCGCGACCTGCCGCTGCTGGCCGAGGCCGCCGAACGCACCACCGTCTCGGTCGCGGTCTCGGTCGGCTTCATCGACCACGACCTGTGGCGCCAGGCCGAACCCGGCACTCCCAGCCCCACCGCCCGCCTGCAGGTCTGCGCCGCCCTGGGCGACGCCGGCATCGGCTGCTCGGTCCTCATGGGCCCCGTCCTGCCGTATCTGACCGACTCTCCCCGCCGGCTCGAGAACGCCGTACGGCAGATCGCCGACGCCGGCGCCACCTCCGTCACCGCCATCCCCCTGCATCTGCGGCCCGGCGCCCGCGAGTGGTACATGGCCTGGCTGCAGCGCCACCACCCCCGCCTCGTCGAGCCCTACCGCCGCCTGTACGCCCGCGGCGCCTACGCCCCCAAGGCCTACCGCGACCGCATCACCCGCCAGGTCGCCGACCTCGCCGCCAGGTACGGCATCGGCCGCCACGCCCGCCACCGGCCCGCACCACCGCCTCCGCCGCCCGGCCCCCAGCAGCTCAGCCTCCTCGGCTGACCCGGCACCGGCCCCACGCCCAGGCTCGTTCTGCACGCCGCGCTCCCGCGGAACGCTTCCAGCGGTCCGCGGGGTGAATGAACCCCACGCGTCCTTGGGGCACGCTGTGAGGCCGCCCGGAGGCTCACACGCCGGTCAGCTCCACCGGCTCGGCGATCACGTCCACCATCGCGCCGTTGCGCACCACCGTCACCGGCAGCGGACGCCCGATCGCCTCCGCGAACAGCAGCCGCTGCAGGCCCTGCGCCCGGTCCACCGGCACCCCGCCCGCCGACAGCACCAGATCCCCCCGCCGCAGCCCCGCACGCTCCGCCGGGCTGCCCGCCACCACCTCCGCCACCCGCAGCGCCTCCCGGCGCCCCGTCCGCTCCCGCAACCCCGCGGGCACCGGAACCGGCACCGTCACCAGGCCCAGGAACGCCCGCCGCACCCGGCCCTCGCGCAGCAACGCCCCCACGATCCGCCGCGACGTGCCGTTCACCGGGATCGCCAGCCCCAGCCCCACCCCGGCCACCGCCGTGCTCACCCCCACGACCCGGCCCCGCGCGTCGGCCAGCGCACCCCCCGAACTGCCCGGGTTCAGCGCCGCGTCCGTCTGGATCACGTCCTCGACCAGCCGCACCGCCCGCCCGTCGCCCACCGGCAGCGACCGGCCCAGCGCGCTGACCACCCCCGCCGTCACCGACCCGGCCAGCCCCAGCGGATTGCCCACCGCCACCACCAGCTGCCCCACCACCAGCTCGTCGCTGTCGCCCAGCACCGCCGGCGGCGGAACGTCCCCCGCCGCCCGCACCACCGCCAGGTCCGACAGCGGGTCGGCCCCCACCACCTCGAACGACGTCACCGTCCCGTCCGAAAACGCCGCCCGGCCCTCCCGCGCCGACCCCACCACGTGCGCGTTCGTCAGCAGCAGCCCGGCGGCGTCGAACACCACCGCCGAACCCCCGCCCGCACCGCCCCGCCGCGGCACCCGCAACGCCGCCACCCTCGGCGTCAGCTCCCGCGCCACCGCCGACACCACCTGCGAGTACGCATCCAGCGGCTCACCCATGATTACAGCATTACACGGCAAAACCCGAACGTGAAGACATACCGTCGCTCGCCGACGGCAGCGCCGCCCAAGCGAGGCGGACCTGCCGTTGAGGAGCGTGAGCTGATCGCCGGGAGGCGCGGCGCCACGCGGCTCGGCGAGGGTGCAGGCACCGGATGAGCCGGGTCGGCCGGGGAACGCGGCGACGGACACCCGATGGCCTCCCCCCAGGGCGATGTGACACATGAGGTTGCCGACTCACTCCCGCCGCGGCGGACGGCGAGCTGGGCGGACGCGAGCCGACGCAGGACGGTGCGACAGGTAGTCCGAGTTCTGTGTCACCGATGTGCGGCGCCGTGGGCACAGGCTAGGTGGCCGTTCGCAACCGGGCCTCGGCGGCCCAGTGGGGTGCGTTCCATTGGTCGGCGATGGCGGCGGCCTGGGTGAAGTGGGCGGCGGCCTCGTGGTCGCGGCCGAGGAGGACGGCCAGCTCGCCGAGGGTGTGGGCGACCGGGCGCAGCGCCACCGCCAGGCTCGTGGCGCCCGCCGGGGGGCCGTTGCGGTGCGGAAGCAGCGTCGCGTAGATCTCCTCGGCCGCGGCGCGGTCGTTCAAGGCGACGATGGCCATCGCACGCAACGTTGTGAGGAAGGTGAAGAAGAAGTCGGGGCGGATCGGGCCGGGTGACGCGCGGACCTCGCGGGCTTCGGCGTCCAGGCCGTTGGCGTGGAGGGCGAGCGCGAGCAGGTCGCAGACCATGGGGCCGAGCGCGGCGTGGAGGGCGCGCACGTCGTCCAGGTGCGCGCCCAGCGTGCCGTCGTTCAGCCAGATCACGGCCAGGGCGAGTTGGAGAAAGCCCGCGGCGTGCACCGATCCGGCGCGCCGCATGCCCTCGTCGGCCTTGATGTAGAGGAGCTCGGCGTCGGCGAATCGGCCTTCGACGAGCGCCAGGGTCGCCAGCGTGATCTCGGCGACGGCGATCGCCTCGCGCATCCGGTAGGTGCGCGCGAGGTCCAGGGCCTCGGTGGTCACCTGGTGCATGGTCACCGGGTCGTTGGCGGCGGCGGCGACGCCGGCATGGTTGAGCAGCCCGGTGAAGCGGTAGACCGGCAGGTCGTGCTCGGTGCCGATCTCCACCAGCTCCCGGCAGAGCTCGGCGTCTCCGTGGACTCGGGCCAGGACCTGGAGTGCCGCGGCCCGCAGCCGGGGTCCGGCGGCGAGGTCGAGTGCCTCCCGCGCCGCCTCCAGAACGGTCGGGTCGTCCTCGCCGACCAGCTCGTCCGCGTACGCCGTCAGGAGTCGGGCCCGCACCGAAGGGGGCAGGTCACGCTTCAGCAGGCGGCGCAGGCGGTCGACGATGGGCCGGTCCACCGTGCCGTACGTACGGGCCTGCCAGGGGGTCGGCTCCGTCCACGCGGTGAATGCGGCGATCATCAGGTCGTCGCGGCCCAGGGACTCTGCGTACTCCACGGCTTGGCGGCGTGTCTCGCGGGCGGCTGCGACGGCTCCCGCCCGGATCTGCGCGCGCAGCAGCCTGCCGAGCAGTTCGACCCGTTCGTCCGGTCCGGTCGAGTTGGTGACGGCGTCGGTGAGGAGGTCGGCCGCCACGTCATGGGCGTAGCGGGCCTCGGCGAGCTCGGCGGCCTGGACGCAGTAGCCGACGGCCTTGGGTGAGCCTGCGCGCGCGTAGTGGTGGGCCAGCGCCGCGATGTCGTCGGTTCCTTCGAGAGCGGCGGCGATCCGGGCGTGCATACGGGCTGTGCGGAGGCGGCTGAGGTCGGCGATGAGCGTGTCCCTGACAAGGGCGTGGACGAAGCGGACGCGTCCGGGGGCGGGCTCGTTCAGCAGCCCGGCGATGACGCCCGCGTCCAGCGCGTCCATCACGCCGTCCTCGTCGGTGTCGGCGGCCTTGACAAGGACGTCCACCGAGCTTTCCCGGCCTGCGACCGCGGCCAGCCGGAGAATGGACACGCCTCCCTCGGGCAGGCGCGCGAGCCGGCGGCGGAGGACGTCCCGTACGCCTTCGGGGACCTCGGAGAGGGCGACCAGCGCGCCTTCGCCCTTCAGCAGCCGGGCGCTTTCTCGCACGTAGAACGGGTTGCCGCCGGTGCGCTCGGCGATCCCTGCGATGGTCTCCTCGTCGGCCTCGCATTCGGCCCGTACGAGCTGCGCGACGGCCTCGGCGTTCAGCCTCGGCAGCGCCAGGCGGAGGGGCGTGGCGCGCGCGAGGGAGGCCAGCGTTTCGGTGAGGTGCCCGCTCTCGTCCGCCCGGTACGCGGCGACGACCAGGATCGGAGCCCGCACGCCGAGGCCGCCGCCGAGCAGCTCCAGCGTGGCGGCGTCCGCCCAGTGCAGGTCGTCCAGCACGACGGCGACCGGGCGTTGCGCGGCGACCGCCGCCAGCCACTTCCACACGGCCCGGCGCAGGCGGAACCGTCCCGCGGTGGCGTCGGCGTTGACCGGCTCGGTGTCGGTGAGCAGCGGCGCGAGGTCGTCGGCGAACTCGCCCGGGGACGTGACCGCGGTGATGGCCCTCAGCGCCTCGGTCCAGGCCCACGCGGGCGGCGCGCTGTCGACCTCGGGGCAGTGGCCCACGGCGACCAACCATCCGTCACGTTCGAGCCGCCTGCCGAGGTGTTCCAGCAGCGTCGACTTGCCGAGCCCGGCCTCGCCGGTGACAAGGGCGATGCGGGCTCCGTCGGCGGCGGCCTCGGCGGCGGCCGTGACCAGCGCCGACAGCTCCGCCCGGCGTCCGACGAACGGCGCCTCGATGACCGGAGCCGGCCGCGGCGGCGGTGCGGGCGGCGGTGGCGGGGGCACGGTCTCGCGCAGGACGTCCGTGCGCTGGGTGAGGATCGCCTCCTCCAACGCCGTCAGGCCCGGGCCGGGGTCGAGCCCGAGCTCCTCGGCGAAGACGCCGCGGGCGCGGCGGAGCGTCGCCAGCGCGTCGGCCTGGCGGCCACTGCTCCACAGCGCCAGAGCGTGCAGCCGCCAGCCCTCCTCGCGGAAGGGCTCGTCGCGGGTGAGCCGCTCGGCCTCGGGAACCACCGCGGCAGGGTCACCGATGCGCAGACCCGCCGCGACGTGCAGCTCGGTGGCGACCAGGCGCAGCTCGTTGAGCCGGGCGGTCTCGGCGGCGGCCCACGGCTCGTCGGCGACCTCGGCGAACGCCGGTCCCCGCCACAACCCCAACGCCTCGGCGAGCCGAGCCCGGGCGGCGCGCGGGTCGGTGACCGTCCGGGCCTGGTCGAGCAGGTCCTCGAACCGCCACGCGTCCACCGACTCCGGCGGCAGCCGCAGCGCATAGCCGGGCGACGCGCTCACCAGCAGCCGGGCCGGCGTGCGCGGCGGGCGCCCGGGCTCCAGCAGCCGACGCAGGTTGGACACATACGCCTGCAAGGACATCAGCGCCCGCGCGGGCGGCTCCCCGCGCCACAGATCCTCGATCATCCGGTCGACCGGCACGACCTGCCCACGCGCCGCCACCAGCAACGCCAGCACGCCCCGCTGCCGCGGCCCGCCGAGGTGAACGCTCTCACCGTTCACCTCGGTCGCGAACGCGCCCAGCACCCGGACGAAGACCATGATCCGCACATCGTACGCGGGCCGTTCCAAGTCGACTCCAAATCCCCTCCAAACACCCGGGAGCAGCCTGAACACGTCGCAACCGATGAAGGGCGGGAACAGATGAGCGTCAACACCCAGGACATGAAGATCGTCCACCGCGCCTTCCGCCGCGAGTCACGGCTGCTGGTGGAACTCGTCGCGGCCGTCGCCCCGGGTGACACCGCCCGCGCCAAGGTGATCGGCGACCACTTCCGCGTCTACCGGCTGGGCCTGCACCGCCATCACGAGGGCGAGGACGAGCTGCTGTGGCCGCCGCTGCTGTCCCGGGTGGACCTGGAGGCCGACATCGTGCTGCGCATGGAGGCCCAGCACGAACGGGTCGCGGCCACCCTGACCAGGCTGGACGCCGCGGTCCCCGCCTGGGAGGCCACCGCCGGGGCCGACGAACGCGACGCACTCGTGGCGGCCCTGTCCGAGCATCGCGTGGTCCTGCTGGAACACCTCGACGACGAGGAGGCCACCCTCCTGCCGCTCGCGGCCGAGCACATCACCGAGCAGGAGTGGGCCTCCCTGGGCGACCACCTGGTCAACAACACCCCCAAGCCCACTCTGCTCACGCTCTTCGGCGCCGTCCTGGAAGACGCCGACCCGGCCGAGCGCGCCCTCGTCCTGCGCGGCCTTCCCGCCCCGGCCCGCGTCATCTGGCACCTCATCGGCCGCCCCCGCTACGCCCGCCACATCCGCCGCGTCCGCGGCTGAAACCCGCCCGGTCCGACCATCGAAGGAGAAGAACCATGTCGCTGAAGAACATCAACACCGTCCTGGCCACCGCCGTCGTCCTGTTCACCTTCTACCTCGGGATCTCCTTCGTCCTGATCCCGGAGACGCAGGCCCCGGGCTTCGGCCTGCCGAACTGGCCCTCTGGCGACGGCGGCGGCTTCCTCAACGTGAAGGGCAACCGCGAAAACGCGATGGGCCTGGCCATGGGCGTCCTGCTGGTGACGGGCCACCGCCGCGCCCTGGGCTGGGTCCTGCTGATGGTGGCCGTCGCCCCGTTCGGCGACATGATCACCGTCCTGGCCCACCACGGCTCCATGGCCGCCGCGTTCGGCGTCCACGGCCTGACCTCGGCACTGATCGCGATCACCGGCCTGCTGATCCTCCGCGAGACCAGCAAGGCCCGCAAGGCCCAGGAGGCCGCGGCGCAGCCCGCCTGACGTCTGCACGCCCCGAAGGGGCGGCCCGAGAACTTGCCGAAGCAGCAGCGTGTTGACGTGCACCAGCGCAGACCACCACAGGTGCAGGGCCGGCATCGAGGTTTCGGCGTGCTCCTTGTCCGGCCGGTCCGGGCGCCGTCCTTCCCGTGGTGCAGCACGGTATTCCTTCGCATTTTCTGAGAACTCGAAAAGGGAGACGACGATGACGATCAACGATCTGCGCGGTGTCCTCAAAGGGCGCGTGCTCCTGGCCGACGACGACGGCTTCGAACAGGCGGCCACCGCGTGGAATCTGACCGTCGGGCAGCCCGTGGCGGCCGTGGCCGAGGCCGCGGACGCCGATGACGTGGCGGCGCTCGTGCGTTACGCACGGCGGACGGGTATGACGGTGACCGCGCAGCCGAGCGGGCATGGCGCCTCGGGTGATGTGGAGGGCCTGATCCTGTTGCGCACCGGCCTGCTGAACGAGGTGGAGGTACGCGCGGAGGAGCGCGTGGTCCGGGTGGGCGCGGGCGTGAAGTGGGGGCAGGTGCTGGCGGCGGCCGGACCGCTGGGTCTGACCGGCCTGTCCGGCAGCGCGCCGGGGATCAGCGTGACCGGCTACACCCTGGGCGGTGGGGTCGGCTGGTTCAGCCGCAAGTACGGCTTCGCCTCCGACAGCGTGCGGGCCATCGACATCGTCGACGCCGATGGCGAGCCGGGCCGGGTGACCGCCGAGTCCGATCCCGAGCTGTTCTGGGCGCTGCGCGGCGGTGGCGGGGACTTCGCGGTGGTGACCGCCCTCGAACTCGAGCTGTATCCCGCGCCGGTCCTGTACGGCGGGCGCGTGATCTGGCCGGAGCACCGGACCAGGGAGGTGTACGACGCGTTCCTGGAGATCACCGCCGAGGCGCCGCGTGAACTCAGTGTCTGGATCAACCGACTCCAGCCCCCCGGCGCGCCGCCGATGGTGACGCTGGATCTGGCCTACCTGGGTGAGGCGGCTCAGGGGGAGGACCTGCTGGCGCGCATCGACAAGATCGAGGGCGCGATCTCCGACAGCCGCGGCGTCGTCCCGGTCGCCGACCTGGGTGACATCGCCGCCGAGCCCAGCGATCCGGCCCCGTCCATCGCTCGTGCGGAACTGCTCACCGGCCTGGACGCGGACGCGGTGGAGCTCCTGCTGGCCAAGCCGGTCGAACCGCTCATCAACGTGCAGATCAGGCACCTGGGCGGGGCGCTCGCCGAGCCGGGCGGCGGGGCCGGTGCCGGCGGCGCGGTGGCTGAGCCGTACCTGCTCGGCCTGCTGGGTCTCGGCCTGCCGCACGCGGCCGACGCGACGCGCGCCAAGCAGGCCGAGGTCGCGGCCGACCTGGAGGCCTACATCAGCGGCCGCAAGCCGTACACCGTGCTGTCCCCCGGTGACACGGCGGCGAAGTCCTTCTCCGGCAGCGCGCTCGCGCGGCTGCGGGAGATCAAGCGGGCCCGTGACCCGCACAACGTGTTCCGCGCGAACTACCCGGTGCTCGGATAGATCGGTTCCCAGCAGGTCACGGCCCCTTTGCCCACCGGGGCGGCGGGGCCGCGCCGAACCCGCGTGACAGATGTCGCCGCGAGCGCTGTGAAGGGCACACCCAGACCCCGGGCCCTGCTCGACGACGTGTGGGCCGGTCTTCCGTTCCCGGAGGTCGGAGCCGACGACTTCCCCGTGATGCTCGACGCGCTGAAGGCGGCCTACGACACCCGAAAGGAGCCCTTCGCGGTCCGCCTCCTGTTCGCGGTGCGCTGGAAGCTCGGCGCCCTGCTCGGCTGGGACACTCCCCAGGCGGGCCTGGGCGGCCGGGTCGCCTCGCTGCGTGACCGCCTCCCACCCGACCTCGCCAAGACCGCGGACGACGCCACCCCCTGCACCGACCCGTTCACCGAGGCGTACCAGCTCGGCAACGAGGCCGCCCGCGAACTGGCCAACAAGACCGTCCACGACATCATGCACCTGGGCTGGGCGGCGACCGGCGACGGCGAATACGAACTGCGCATGGCGGCCCTGGTCAAACCCAACGGACTGTTCGGACGGCTCTACATGGCCTTCATCGCGCCATTCCGCCACCTGATCATCTACCCGGCACTGACCCGCCAGTGGGAACGCGCCTGGCGAGACCGCGCCCGCCTGCTCGACAGGACCGACCGCACCATCTGACATCCCCCAGCCACCGGGGATCACCGTCTCGGCACCCGAGCGCCGGCCCGAACCCCTGGGCGGACAACGCCCCCCGCGCCCAGCCCCCTCGAAGGCCCGCGCCCACCCCGCTACCCTCACCCCACATGGACGCCGCACACCAAACGGTCACCGTCGACCGGGTCCACGGCACCACCGGTGAACTCGTCCTGCGCCGCACCGGCCCCCACCACGAGATCATCAGCAACGGCGTCTTCCTCATGGACACCCGCGACGGCACCTCCGAACGCCTCCTGGTCACCGCCGCCCTCGACCACCACACCCCACCCGCCGCCGTCCTCATCGGCGGCCTCGGCGTCGGCTTCACCCTCCACGCCGCCACCCGCCACCCCGCCGCCGGCACCATCACCGTCATCGAACGCGAACCCGCCGTCATCACCTGGAACCGCACCCACCTGCGCCACCACCACGACGACGCCCTCAACGACCCCCGCGTCCACCTCCACCAGGCCGACCTGCACACCTGGCTGCACACCACCACCGACACCTACGACGCCATCTGCATCGACACCGACAACGGCCCCGACTGGACCGTCACCGACGACAACGCCCGCCTCTACCACCCCCAAGGACTCGACCTCGCCGCCGCCCGCCTGTCCCCCCACGGCACCCTCGCCGTCTGGAGCGCCGCCCCCTCACCCGCCTTCGAACACCGCCTCCGCGCCCGCTTCACCCACGTCACCACCCGCACCGTCCCCACCCGGCACGGCCCACCCGACGTCATCTACCTGGCACACCACCCCGTGGCCCACACCACACCGCACATCTTTTGAACGGGTTCAACTCTCCCGTACAGTGGACCCCGTGAAGCCCGCAGTGGACTCTCCCCCACCACTGACCGTCCGCACCGTCCCGGTCCCCGACCCCGGCGACCTGCCGGCCCGCCTCCCCCACCCCGACGCCCTCGCCTGGATCCACCACGGCGAAGGCATCGTCGCCTGGGGCCAGGCCGCCCGCACCACCATCCCCGGCGGACCCGACCGCTTCACCCGAGCCCGCGCCTGGCTCGACGACCTCTTCACCACCGCCCACATCGACGACCCCCTCGGCCTCCCCGGCACCGGCCCCGTCGCCTTCGGCAGCTTCACCTTCGACCCCGCCGCCCCCGGCTCCGTCCTCATCGTCCCCCGCCACATCCTCGGCCGCCGCGACGGCCACGCCTGGCTCACCACCATCGGCGAACCCACCGGCGACCCCCTCACCCTCGCCCACCCCCCCACACCCCCCACCGGCCTGCGCTGGAGCGACGGCACCCTCACCGCCCCCGCCTGGCAGCACGCCGTCGCCACCGCCGTCCAGCGCATCCGCCACGGCCGCCTCGGCAAAACCGTCCTCGCCCGCGACCTCACCGTCCAGGCCGCCCAGCCCATCGACCCCCGCGTCCTCCTCGACCGCCTCACCACCCGCTACCCCGCCTGCTTCACCTTCGCCGTCGACGGACTCATCGGCGCCACCCCCGAACTCCTCATCCGCCGCACCGGCGACCACATCGACTCCCTCGTCCTCGCCGGCACCCTCCCCCGCGGCGCCACCCCCGCAGACGACCACGCCCGCGCCCAACGCCTCCTGAACTCCCCCAAAGACCGCCGCGAACACGCCTACGCCGCCGACATGGTCCGCGACGCCCTCACCCCCCTCTGCGCCGACCTCCACGTCCCCCACCAACCCGAGATCCTCACCCTCCCCAACGTCATCCACCTCGCCAGCCCCGTCCACGGCACCCTCGACAAAGAACGCTCCGTCCTCGACGTCCTCGCCGCCCTCCACCCCACCCCCGCCGTCTGCGGCACCCCCACCGGCCCCGCCCTCGACCTCATCCGCGAACTCGAAGCCATGGACCGCGGCCGCTACGCCGGCCCCGTCGGCTGGATCGACGCCACCGGCGACGGCGAATGGGGCATCGCCCTGCGCTGCGCCGAACTCGACCCCGCCGACCCCACCCGCGCCCGCCTCTTCGCCGGCTGCGGCATCGTCGCCGACTCCGACCCCGCCGCCGAACTCGCCGAAGCCCAGGCCAAATTCCGCCCCATGCGCGAAGCCCTCCAAGGCTGAACCCGCGCCATCCTTGACCACGTGCGCGCCGACCGCCTCCTGACCCTCCTGCTCCTGCTGCAGAACCGCGGACGCCTCACCGCCCGCCAGCTCGCCGCCGAACTCGGCGTCTCCCTGCGCACCGTCTACCGCGACATCGACGCCCTCTCGGCCGCCGGCGTCCCCGTCTACGCCGACCGCGGCCCCGACGGCGGCTACCGCCTCCTCGACGGCTGGCGCACCCGCCTCACCGGCCTCACCACCGGCGAAGCCCACACCCTCTTCCTCACCGGCATGCCCGGCCCCGCCACCGAACTCGGCCTCGGCGCCGACCTGGCCACCGCCCAGCTCAAACTCCTCGCCGCCCTCCCACCCGACCTGCGCACCCGCGCCGAACGCATCCGCGAACGCTTCCACCTCGACACCCGCGGCTGGTTCCACCACCCCGACCACACACCCCACCTCGCCACCGCCGCCCAAGCCGTCTGGGACCGCCGCCGCATCCACATCCGCTACCAGCGCTGGCGGCACCCCCACGAAGTCACCCGCACCCTCGGCCCCCTCGGCCTCGTCCTCAAAGCCGGCCGCTGGTACCTCATCGCCCACGCAGACGACCGCACCCGCACCTACCGCGTCGCCCGCATCCTCGACCTCACCGTCCTCCCCGACCACTTCACCCCACCCGACGGCTTCGACCTCGCCGTCTACTGGCAGGACTGGGCCGAACGCTTCGAAACCGACTCCTACCGCGACACCGCCACCGTCCGCCTCTCCCCCCGAGGCCGCGAACGCGCCCAGCACCTCCTCCCACCCGTCATGGCCCGCGCCGCCTGCGACGAGACCGCCACCCCCGACCCCGACGGCTGGACAACCGTCACCATCCCCACCGAATCCATCCGGCACGCCATCACTGAATTCCTCAAACTCGGCGCCGACGTCGAAGTCCTCGAACCCCCCGAACTACGCCGCACCCTCGCCGCCACCGCCCACGCCCTCGCCCGCCTCTACCCCCCACCCCCCGACCAACCCTGACCACCCCACCGACGATGATCGAGGACATGGCACTACGCGTCGCACTCATCGGCTACGGCACCGGCGGAGCGTTCTTCCACGCCCCCCTCATCGAGGCCGTACCCGACCTCACCCTGGCCGCCGTCGTCACCGGCAACCCCGAACGACAGCAGGCCGCCCGCACCCGCCACCCGGACACCACGATCATCCCCACCCCCGACCGGCTCTGGGACGACGCCGACGCCTACGACCTCGCCGTCATCACCGCCCCCAACCGCCACCACCTCCCCCTCGCCCGCGCCGCCCTCGACGCCGGCCTGCCCGTCGTCATCGACAAACCCGTCGCCGTCACCGCCGACCAGGCCCGCGGCATCGCCGACCTCGCCGCCGAACGCGGACTGGCCGCCATCCCGTACCACAACCGCCGCTGGGACGGCGACTTCCGCACCCTCCGCCGCCTCATCGCCGACGGCGCCCTCGGCCACGTCCAGCGCCTCGAATCCCGCTTCGAACGCTGGCGCCCCACCGTCAAACCCGGCTGGAAGGAAAGCGCCGACCCCGCCGACGCCGGAAGCATCCTCTACGACCTCGGCTCCCACCTCATCGACCAGGCCATCGCCCTCTTCGGCCGCCCCACCCGCGTCTACGCCGAACTCGACATCCGCCGCCCCGGCGCCCTCACCCACGACGACGCCTTCGTCGCCCTCCACCACCCTGGCGGCACTCGCACCCACCTGTGGATGAGCGCCACCGCCGCCGACCTCGGCCCCCGCTTCCGCGCCCTGGGCGACCGCGCCTCCTACGTCACCCACGGCATGGACGGCCAGGAGGACGCGCTCCGCGCAGGCCGCACCCCGCTCGACGAAAACTGGGGGCTGACACCGCCGTCCCAGTACGGGCACCTCGGCACCCCCGGCGACACCCGCCCAGTCCCCACAGAACCGGGCGGCTACCAGGACTTCTACATCGCCACAGCCCAAGCCCTACGCGGCGAGGCACCCCCACCCGTCACCATGGCCGACGCCATCACCGGCCTGGAAGTCATCGAGGCGGCCTTCCGCTCCGCTGATTCCGTCGATCTTGTTGATCTTGAAGGCGAATAACCGCGACCCTTTACAATGTAGATCATTAAGCTTCTCATGGTGCCGACGGGTCGTACCGCCTCAGAGGAGACGGCGTCTGCTCGGCGGTGAACGGCTGCCACAGCCCACCCTGGGCGACCGCCACCGCCGAGACAGAGGCCCTCCCCCGACCCGGTCGGTCCTCTCGACGGTCTCTCGGCCTGCGCTCCCCCGAGACGACCGAAATAGGGCCCCAGTCGGAATACGGCAGAAGGACACCGCAGCCTGAGATGCGGCATCTCCCCCTCCCCCAGAGGGGGCTGAGTGCAGGAATTGGCGGTAGTCGTGCTGGTAGCCAGGTGACTGTCGGCGTCTGGGCTGTGGCGCAGTGCCATGGGGCCGGCATGATCTCGTCCGGGAACGGGCCTGCCGGCGCGTCCACCGTGACCGGCCACCTGGTCACGCCTATGTGCTCGACGGCCGGCGCATCACTGACGTTCCCGGCCTCTACCTGGCGCTCGGCGAGGCGGTGAACGGGCCGGGCGGCTGCTTCGGCGACTGCCTGCGCGGCGATTTCGGCTACACCGCCCGGCGACCCTGCTCTGGCGGGACGCCGCAACGGCGCACGAGCACCTGTCCCGGGCCCTGGCACCGGACGGCGCGTTCTACGACCTGTTCGCCGAGGTCTTTGATGTCCTGGCCGAGGGGTATGGACGTCGCGCCGGCGTAGGCCTTCCCAAAATCGGTGCGCTCGGGATGTCGAGAACGACCGGCGGGCTCCGTCCCAGGGACATCGGCGGCCGCGACGGGCCGCCCGGCCGACGGAGGAACGACCATGGACCAGAACGAGATCACCGAGATCCTGAACCGGCCGCTCAGCCAGGAGCTGCTGGCCCGCGACCTGACCCGCCTGGCCTACGTCGCCACGGACGGCACACCGCGCAACATCCCGATCGCGTTCACCTGGAACGGCGCGGAGATCGTCATGTGCACCTCGACGAACGCGCCGAAGCTCCGGTCCCTGCGCGCGAACCCGATGGTCGCCCTGACCATCGACACCGAGGTACACCCGCCGAAGATCCTGCTCATCCGCGGCCGGGCCGAGCTGGACCTCGTCGAGGGCATCCCGGACGAGTACCTGCAGATGAACGGCAGCTACCAGATGACGCCCGAGCAGCGGGCCGAGTGGGAGGCCGAGGTCCGCTCGCTCTACGACGGCATGGTCCGGATCGTCGTGACCCCGACGTGGGCGAAGCTGATCGACTTCGAGACGACGCTGCCGAGCGCGGTCGAGGAACTGGTCCGCCGGCGGGAAGAGCGTGCACGCGCCTGAAATCCGCCCGGAAACGCTCCGGCGGAATGTCGAGAATCCGTACCCCGCCCCGTCCCAGCACTGAACGCGGCCACAATGGGCCGTACCCACCAAGGAGATCATGATGGCCAAGTACCTGCTGCTCAAGCACTACCGCGGCGCCCCGGCACCGGCCAACGACGTGCCGATGGACCAGTGGACGCCGGAGGAGATCTCGGCGCACGTGAAGTACATGGAGGATTTCGCGCACCGCCTGGAAGAGACGGGCGAGTTCGTCGACGCCCAGGCGCTCTCCCCCGAGGGCACGTTCGTCCGCTACGGCGGCGAGGGACGGCCGCCGGTCACCGACGGCCCGTTCGCCGAGACCAAGGACCTGATCGCCGGCTGGATGGTGATCGACGTCGAGACCCGCGAACGGGCGCTCGAGCTGGCCGCCGAGCTGTCCGCCGCCCCGGGCGCCGGTGGGAGGCCGATCCACGAGTGGCTCGAGGTGCGCCCGTTCCTGACCCCGCCCCCGACCATCACGGAGTGACGCACGGTGGACGAGGCCCTGCTACGGACTCTCACGCCCACGGTGATCGGCGTTCTGGTCCGCCGCGGAGCCGACTTCGCGGCGGCCGAGGACGCCGTGCAGGAAGCCCTGGTCGAGGCCCTGCGCGTGTGGGCGGACGATCCGCCGCGGGACGCCAAGGGCTGGCTGGTCACGGTGGCCTGGCGCAAGTTCCTCGACGCCGCCCGCGCCGACAGCTCCCGGCGGCGCCGCGAGGAGCTCGTCGAGGGCGAGCCCGCCCCCGGCCCCGGCGAGGCGGTGGACGACACGCTCCAGCTGTACTTTCTGTGCGCGCACCCGTCCCTGACGCCGGCCTCGGCGGTCGCGCTCACGCTGCGCGCGGTCGGCGGCCTGACCACGCGCCAGATCGCGCAGGCCTACCTCGTGCCGGAGGCGACCATGGCCCAGCGCATCAGCCGGGCCAAGCGGACCGTCTCGTCCGTCCGGTTCAACCAGCCCGGTGACGTCGCCACGGTGCTGCGCGTGCTCTACCTCGTCTTCAACGAGGGCTACTCCGGCGACGTCGACCTCGCCGCCGAGGCGATCCGGCTCACCCGCCAGCTGGCGGCGAAGACCGAGCATGAGGAGGTGGCCGGCCTGCTGGCGCTCATGCTGCTCCACCACGCGCGGCGCCCGGCACGGACCGGTCCCGACGGCAGGCTCGTGTCTCTCGCCGAGCAGGACCGGAGCCTGTGGGACACCTGCCTGATCGCCGAGGGCGTGGACATTCTCCAGGCGGCCCTCGCCCGCGACCGGCTCGGCGAATTCCAGGCCCAGGCCGCCATCGCCGCGCTCCACGCCGACGCCCGGACGGCGGAGGAGACCGACTGGGTCCAGATCGTCGAGTGGTACGACGAACTCGTGCGCCTCACCGGCAACCCGGTGGCCCGCCTCAACCGGGCCGTCGCGGTCGGCGAGGCCGACGGCCCGCGGGCCGGGCTGGCCGCCCTGGCCGACCTCGACCCCTCGCTGCCCCGCTACGCCGCCGCCGCGGCGTACCTGCACGAGCGGGACGGTGACCTGGCGACCGCGGCACGGCTCTACGCCGAAGCCGCCCGGTCGGCGCCCAACATCCCCGAACTCGACCACCTCACGCGCCAGGCCGCCCGGCTCAACGCGCAGCTGCGCGGTGGAACCGCGACGTGACCGGCCACGGATGACGGGCGCACCACCTACCTCCACGGTGACCCGCTGGAGGAGACCGGCGGCCGGTCCCGGCTGGTTGGATCGGCCCGCGAGCCGGCGCCGGCGGAGGCTCGGCGCCGCGACATCGTCCGCAAGACCAAACGACTCGGCGCGATACAGGCCAGTCCAGGAGCGTCCCGGCCTGGGGCAAGGCGGTTTCGGTCCCGGCCCGATAACCCTTTGCCCGTGCCGCGAACGCGAACCTAGGCTCGCACCCCATGCGAGCGATTACCGAACGCGACCTGCGGTCCTGCTTCGTCAACTGCTCCAAGGGCGACGCCAAGCGCCTCAACCTCCCCAAGGACTTCGCCCAGTCACCCTGGGACGACCTCGACTTCCTCGGCTGGCGAGATCCCAAGGCCCCCGACCGCACCTACCTGGTCGCCGAGACGGGCGACCGGCTCACCGGGATCGCGCTGCGACTCGCGTCCGCGCCCGGCAAGGCACGCGGATTCAACTCGACCAGCCTGTGCTCGTTCTGCCAGACCGTGCACACCGGCGGCGGTGTCGCGTTGATGAGCGCGCGGCGCAGCGGCGAGGCCGGCAAGCAGGGCAACACCGTCGGGCGGTACCTGTGCACCGACCTGGCCTGCTCCCTTTACGTGCGGGGCAAGAAGCAGACCCTGCTGGGCGACGGCCACGACGACGGTGTCCCCCTAGCGGAGAAGATCGCGCGCATCAGGGCCAACCTGGACGCCTTCGTCACCTCGGTCGTCGCCTGATCAGCGGGTGCGCAGGGCCGGCGTCAGGCCCTCGACCGCGAGCCGCGCGTGTGACGTGCCGGACCAAGCCCGGCAGGCCCACGTCACGGTGGTCGTCCACCGGATGAGGGTCGATGCCCAGGAGACCACCGGCGGCTGGAGGCCGCCGCCCGCGCCAGCAAATGAATGCTCATCTTGGGTACGGCCGCGCGCCCACTCGACAGGAGCCGACGAATGCACTCTGCACCGTACGAGGGGACTTCCCCCGACGTTTGGCGGGAGCGGTTGCGCCACGTCTACTGGATCGGCGGCGGCAGCGGATCCGGGAAATCCACCATCGCCCGGCGCATCGCCGACCGGTATGGGATGCGCCTGTACGACACCGACGCGGTCATGCCCGACCACGCCCGCCGCATGTCCGCGGAACAGGCTCCTTACCTGGGCGAGTTCGCCGCCATGGACATGGACGAGCGGTGGGTGGCCAGAAGCCCGCGCGAGATGCTCGAGACCTTCCACTGGTTCCGCGGCGAGGGATTCGACCTGATCATCGAAGACCTTCTCGCCCTCCCCGCCGACCGGCCGGTGGTCGCCGAGGGATTCCGGCTGCTGCCCGACCTCGTCCAACCCCTGCTCACCGAGGTGGGCCACGCCGTGTGGCTGCTGGCGACCCCCCGGTTCCGTCAGGCGGTGTTCGACGGCCGTGGCGGCCCGGCATGGGGATTCATCGCCAAGACCGGCGACCCGCGGCGGGCGCTGCGGAACCTGCTCCAGCGCGACGCGCTGTTCACCGACCGGATCGCCGAGCGGACCCGGCGCCTGGGCCTCCACGGGTTCAGGGTGGATTCCACGGTCACTGAGGAGGATCTCGCACGGCGGGTCTCCGCGGTGTTCGGCCTTGAGAACCAGGCGATCACGACGTGGCCGCAGCCACCGGCGAATCCCTGACGTGTGATCCCCCGGCGCAGGTATGGCTGGGCCGTTCTCCTGGGCCGGCGGTATCGCCGTACGCGGCGTGCCGCCGTTTTCGCGAGGGGGAGGTCGTCCGTCCGCAGTGGACGATGAGTGGAAAGGAGAATGTCATTCCTTTCCACTCTCAATGTATAGCGCACCGGGGGGCTTGCGGCAAGACCCGGGTCGTGCCGCAGAATCGTCGGCCGAGGCCGGAAATGGGGGGTCGCGAGATGCGTGTGCCGTTGTCGACGATCGGGTCGCGTGGGGACGTCGAACCGCTGGGGGGACGCGCGGAGCGGCCGATCGTTTTCGGGGATCACTGCGGCCCGTAGGCCGGTCGACGCGGCAATGCCCGAAGCCGCGGCGTCAAGTCGGAGAAGGTCCCGCCGGGCGGGATCGTGGAGGCCGGAGCAGCATCAGCTCCCGGAGCACCTGGCCGGCTCGTCGAGCAGCAGTGCCGCGAGGCGCGCCAGCCCCGTGTAAGGGGGCCGCGTAGAGCCCGGCGAGCAGGCCAGGCGAAGCGTTGCTCGCCATGACTACCGGGTTCGTCCCGCCGGTCCGAACGCCTTGCTGCGCGCAATGGTCGCAGCGACTCCCCTTTCTCCTTCACAGCAAGTCCAGCCGCGCTCGTGAGCGCCGCCAACATTGACGACCCTCAGATCGGAGCCGATGACGTGAGCCCCTTGACCACCAGTGCGTTCGACCTTCCCGACCATCTCGCCGCCAAGGCCGACCCGGCGCTGATCGCCGACGACGAGCGGCATTTCGCGGCCATCGCGGAGTGCCTCGAGCAGTCGATCGCCGCCCTGTCCGAGCGCCTCGACGCCGAGCGCAGGGCGCCCGGCGGCATCGGCCAGGCGGCGATGGACCGGGACATGGAGATTCACCGGCTGACCGTCCGTCTGCGCACTCTGCGCCGCTTCGGTCTGGACCTGTGCCTGGGACGCATGGTCGGCGCAGACGACCCCGAGCCCGTCTACATCGGACGGCTCGGCCTCACCGACAGCGCGGGTCGCCGGCTGCTGCTCGACTGGCGCTCCCCCGCGGCCGAGCCGTTCTTCGGCGCGACCCACGCCAACCCGATGGGCCTGGCGAGCCGCCGCAGGTATCGCTGGACCAACGGCCGGATCAGCGACTACTGGGACGAGGTGTTCACCTCCGACGGGTTCGAAGGGCACGCCGCGCTCGACGACCAGTCCGCCTTCATCGCCAGCCTGGGCGGCCACCGGTCGTCCCGGATGCGGGACGTGCTCGGCACCATCCAGGCCGACCAGGACGCCATCATCCGCGCGGGATCCAGCGGCGCCCTGGTCGTCGACGGCGGTCCGGGTACGGGGAAGACCGTCGTCGCCCTGCACCGCGCCGCCTACCTCCTCTACTCCGACCCCCGCCTCGGTCACCGCCGGGGCGACGTGCTGTTCGTCGGTCCGCACCAGCCCTACCTGGCCTATGTCTCCGACGTCCTCCCCAGCCTCGGGGAGGAGGGCGTGCAGACCTGCACCCTGCGGGATCTCGTTCCCGAGGGAGCCGCGGCGGCGATCGAGACCGACTTGGACGTGGCCCGCCTGAAGTCGTCCGCGGACATGGTGAAGGCGATCGAGAAGGCCGTCAGGTTCTACGAGAACCCGCCCGCCAAGGGGATGACGGTCACGACCCCCTGGGCCGACGTCCGGCTGAGCCCCGACGACTGGGCCGAGGCGTTCGAGGCACCGGAGCCCGGTACTCCGCACAACGAGGCGCGTGACCAGATCCTGGAGGAGCTGGTCACGATCCTGATGGACAAGCACGACGGCGACGTGCCGGTCGACCTGCTCCGCAAGTCGCTGCTGCGGAACAGGGAGCTGCTCATGGCCCTCAACAGCGCGTGGCCGCTGATCGAAGCGGCCGACCTCGTCGGGGACCTGTGGTCGGTACCCGCCTACCTGCGGATGTGCGCTCCCTGGCTCACCCCCGACGAGATCCGGAAACTGCAGCGCACGGACGCCCAGGCCTGGACGGTGTCCGATCTGCCGCTCCTGGACGCGGCACGGAGGCGGCTCGGCGACCCGCAGGCGTCACGGCGCAGGCGTCGGCACGAGGCCGCCGTCGCCGCCGAGCGCGAGCGCATGGCCAGGGTCGTGGACGACCTCATCGAGGCCGCCGACGACGAGTACGGCGTGGGCCTGGTCACGATGCTGCGCGGCGAGGACTTCCAGGACGCCCTGGTCGACGAGGCCGCACTGTCCAGCGCCGACCCCGACCGGCTCGCCGGCCCGTTCGCGCACATCGTCGTGGACGAGGCCCAGGAACTGACCGACGCCGAGTGGCAGATGCTGCTGCTGCGCTGCCCGTCCCGGAGCTTCACCATCGTCGGGGACCGCGCCCAGGCCAGGCACGGGTTCACGGAGTCGTGGCGGGAACGGCTGGAGCGGGTCGGGTTCGACCGGATCACCCTGGCCTCCCTGAGCATCAACTACCGGACGCCGGAAGAGGTCATGGCGGAGGCCGAGCCGGTCATCCGGGCCGCGCTCCCGGACGCCAACGTGCCGACCTCCATCCGCAGCAGCGGCGTCCCCGTCGTCCACGGATCCGTTTCGGAGCTGGACCCGATCCTCGACGGCTGGCTCGCCGAGCATGCCGACGGGATCGCCTGCGTCATCGGCGACCCCACGTTCCGGTCGACGTCCCGCGTCCGGTCGCTGACCCCGGAGCTGGCGAAGGGACTCGAGTTCGACCTGGTCGTCCTCATCGATCCGGAGGCGTTCGGCGAGGGCATCGAAGGAGCGGTCGACCGCTATGTCGCGATGACCCGGGCGACCCAGCGGCTCGTCATCCTCACGAGCTCCTGACGTCGGTCTTTGAGGCGGATCGGACCGGTTTCGGCAGCACCTCGAAGGGACGCTCCGGCCGCTCTGCGCGCCGAACGTCAGGCCGAGGGCTTCCGTCCGGGTCCGGCCTGGTCGATCCAGAGATATTCCTTGACACGAATATTCGTCATGGAGAATCCATGTCTCCATGGACGCACTCCTCACCGCACTGGCCGACCCGGCCCGCTGGCGGCTGGTGCACCTGCTGGCCGAGCGGCCCCGCTCGGTCGGCGTCCTCGCCCAGCTCGCCGGGGCGCGCCAGCCGCAGACGACCAAGCACCTGCAGACCCTCCAGCGCGCCGGCGTCGTCACCTCCCAGCGCACCGGCCAGCGCCGCATCTACGCGCTCCGGTCCGCTCCCCTGCGGGACCTGGCGGCCGCGCTCAGCCGGCTCGCCGACACCGCGGACCAGGTCGGCGGCCTGCGCGAGACCTACGACCGCTACGGACTCAGCCTCCGCGCGGAGCGGCTCGCGGCCGAGGAGCCGGGGTGGGCCGACGGCCGCTCGTTCAGGTTCCTCCGGTCGCTGACGGGGCGCCCCGAGCTGGTCTGGCGCCACCTGACCGAGACCTCGCTGCTCGCCCGCTGGTGGACGCCCGACGACCTGCGCGTCTCCGAGCTCGTCTTCGAGGCGCGACCGGGCGGGCGGATCGTCCTGGAGTACCGCGACGCCGAGGACGCCGACGGCTCCGACCTGGTCGCCGGGCGCGCGGAGGGAGTCGTCGACGACGCACGTCCCGGTGAGCGCCTCGCCTACCGGCTCTCCCCCGCGCTTCCCGACGGCGGCCCGGCCTTCACCGCCCACGTCGACTTCGACCTCCGGCCCACCGGCACCGGCACGGACCTCGAGGTCCACTACCGGATCACCGGCAGCACGGTCGACTCCGCGGACTTCATCGCAGGCATCGAGATCGGCTTCGGCCAGAGCCTCGACAAGCTCGCGGCGGCCCTCGCCGCGGATCCCCACAGCACCGACGACACCGAGCACGACACCGACACAAGGAGCACGAAGTGACAGAGCAGACCGGCGGCCGCAGGGTCGTCACCAACATGAACCTCTCCCTCGACGGCCGCTACGCCCGGCCGGACGACCCCCAGGACATGAGCTGGGTGATGCCGTACGCCGTCACCGACGTCTCCCGCGACCACCTGACCAGCCTCTGGGAGCCGGCGACGACGGCCCTGCTCGGCCGGGTCAACGCCGAGGGGTTCCTGGGTTTCTGGCCCACCGTCATCGGCATGGAGGGCGCCGACCCGCGCGACGAGGCCTTCGCCAAGTGGCTCGCCGACACCGACAAGGTGGTGCTGTCCTCCACCCTCGGCGAGGCCCCGTGGGAGCGGACGACGATCGTCGACAAGCCGGCCGCCGAGGTGGCCGCGGACCTCAAGGCGACCGAGGGCGGCGACATTCTCGTGCTCTCCAGCGCGAGCGTCATCAAGGCGCTGCTGGCGGCCGACAAGGTCGACCGGCTGGCGCTCACGATCTTCCCGGTCTTCCTCGGCGGCGGACCGCGCCTGTTCGACGACGGCCTGCCCGCAGGACGGTGGACGCTCGTCAGCCAGGCCACCGGCGAGCACGGCACGTTGGCCCTCGTCTACGACCGAGTCCGCTGAACCTGCCGATCAGCGGACTCGACCGGCAAGGCGACCCCGGCGCGGAGCCCCTGACGCCATGGACCGGTAGCGGCCTCGCTCGCGACGAGAACGCGGACTGGCTCAGCGAGCGGTGCCGGATGTCGCGGCCGGTCATTGACGAAGCGACGACGGCTGTGAGCCGTGATCCACGCGGTTTTCAATTTCCCGAACGCGGCCTTTACATTGTAGATCATTGATTGAGCTGGGTCTCGATGCCGTCCAGGACGACGTTCAGGCCCAGCAGGAAGCCCTCCTCGAAGTCGTCCATGTCGAGCCGGGCGTGCCGGGTGAGCACCGGATAGCGGTCGGCGTGCCGGGCGATGTGCTCGGCGGCCCGGTGCCGCAGGTCCGACTCCCCCGCCGGGTCGCGGTGGCGGGACCGCCAGGACAGCTCGGTGAGCACGAAGCCGTTGACGTAGCTGGAGAGCGCGCCGACCGCGCCGAGCAACTGCGGGCCCGTCAGGCCGGCCTCGTTCAGCACCGCGTAGACGCGTTCGGAACGGGCCAGCGCCTGCGGGCCCAGCAGCGGGCGCGTGCCCAGCAGCGCGGGGATCCACGGGTGGCGCCGCATCACCTGACGGCTGCGGGACATCAACCGGGTCAGCGTGTCCCGCCATGTCGGCCCGGCGGCCTCCGCGAGGTCGATCTCCCCCAGCGCGGCGTCCAGGGCGAGGTCCAGCAGATCCTCCTTGGACGCCACGTACTCGTAGATCGACATCGTTCCGCAGTCCAGGCGAGCGGCCAGCCGCCGCATCGACAGGCCGCCGACGCCCTCGGCGTCCAGCAGGGCGACCGCGGCCTCGGTGATGCGCTCCCGCGACAGGCGCGGTCGGCGCGGACGCTCTTCTTCGAACCACACCGGCACCGATATCGTCCTTTCAGGGCACGGCCTTTACGTTGTAGATCATTTGATCCGTGCAGTGTACGGAAGATCGTACGGTCGGCGGAATCGGGCCTCTCCCCCACCGTGGGCCCGTCCTCAGGTGACCTGGAATCTCCGCGCACCTACCGAGGACGGGAGATTTTCCACACCCCGGACGGAATCGCTACAGACCCGGCATATAGGGTTTCGGGGTGATGAGCACGCACACACGGTGGATCGAGTTGGAAGGCGCGGTCAACGTCCGTGATCTCGGCGGGCTGACCACGGCCGACGGGCGGACGACCCGGTTCGGCCGGGTCCTGCGTTCGGACAACCTGCAGGGGCTCACGCACGGGGATCTGCGGACGCTGCTCGGCGACTATGGGCTCACCGACGTCATCGACCTGCGCAGCGGCGCCGAGGTGCGGCTGGAGGGGCCGGGGCCGCTGACCCGGGTGCTGGCGGTGACCATCCACCACCTGTCGCTGTTCTCCGAGGGCGGCGTGCACACCGACGTGGCCGCAGACCTGCCGAAGGTGGACGTGGACAAGGTGCTGCCCTGGCAGACCCGGTCCCGGGAGGGCGACGAGCACGACCGTTCCATCCGGCACTACCTGGGCTACCTCGAGGACCGCGCGGACTCGGTGGTGGCGGCGCTGCGGGTCATGGCCCGCACCCGCGGCTCGGCGCTGGTGCACTGCGCGGCGGGCAAGGACCGCACCGGCGTGGTGTGCGCGCTCGCGCTGGAGGTCGTCGGGGTGCGCCGCGAGGAGATCGTCGCCGACTACGTGCAGACCGGCGAACGCCTGGAGGCGATCCTGGCCCGGCTGCGGGCCAGCGACACCTACGCCGCCGACCTGGACTCCCGCCCGGCCGACACCCACCTGCCGGACGCGGCGATCATGGAGAAGTTCCTGGCCGCCGTGGACGAACGGTACGACGGGGTGCTCGGCTGGCTGACCGGGCACGGCTGGGACGACTCCGACACCGAGGCGCTGCGGGCCCGCTTCCTCGACTGACCCTTCCGCCGGGAAGAAGCCCCGGACCCCCGCGACGCTCCGCCGCGGTCGCCCACGCAGGCCGCGGACCGGGTCAGACGCCCAGCACCGCGCGGACCGCCTCCTGGGCGGCCTGCCGCATCCGGGCGTGCAGCGCCGCGTTGGCCTCCCGGTCGGTGCGCGCCTCCACGATCCGCAGGCCCTGCCCGGAGATCGCCTTCGGCAGGTCCCCCGCCGACTCCAGCAGCGTGTACGGGATCCGGTGCGCCGCCGCCACGTACGCCAGGTCCACCTCGTGCGGGGTCCCGAAGACCCGCTCGAACGGGTCCGCCAGCGCCGCCTGCGGCAGCAGCGAGAAGATCCCGCCGCCCCGGTTGTTGACCACCACGATCGCCAGGTCCGGACGCGGATCGTGCGGGCCCAGGATCAGGCCGTTCTGGTCGTGCAGGAACGACAGGTCCCCCAGCAGCGCGTACGACCGGCCGCCGTGCGCCAGCGCCGCGCCCATCGCCGTGGACACCAGCCCGTCGATGCCGCTGGTCCCCCGGTTGGCCAGGATCCGGATGCCGCGCCGCGGCCGCATCGTCTGGTCCAGGTCCCGGATCGGCATGCTGGCCGCGCAGAACAGCAGCGACCCGCCCGGGATCGAGGCCACCAGGTCGCGCGCCAGCCGCGGCTCGGTCACCTCGTCGCCGGCGTCCAGCACCGCGTCCACGGCCCGGGTGGCGGCCAGGTCCGCGGTCCGCCACGACCGCAGCCAGCCGTCGTCCCCGGACATCACCGGGATCTCCACCTCCTGGGCGACCTGGGTGGCCGACCGGACCGGGTCCGGCCAGCGGCTCAGGTCCGGGGAGACCACGATGTGCTCCTCGGTGCGGCGCAGCAGCGACAGCAGCGGCCGCGACAGCCCCGGCTTGCCGAGCGTCACCACCACGTCCGGCCGGTGCCGTTCCACGAACTCCGGCATCCCCAGCAGGAAGTGGTGCGACGACAGGGCGTGGTCGCCGTAACGGGCGTTGCCGTTCGGCTCGGCCAGCACCGGCCAGCCCGCCATCGACGCCGCCGCCACGTACCGCTTGACGTTCGCCGCGCCGTCCCCCACCACCAGCACGCCGCGGCGGGTCGGCGGGACGTGCAGCACCGACCCGGGCGTGGCGGCCCGCACCCGCGTCCACGCGCCGGTGGCGTCGCCGTCCAGCGGCTCGCACCAGGTGTCGTCGCCGTCGGGGATCAGCGGCTCGCGGAACGCCGCGTTCAGGTGCACCGGCCCCGGCGACGGCGCCAGCGCCAGCCCCCACGCCCGGCTGACCAGCGACCGCCAGTACGCCACCATCCCGGGCCGCTCCTCGGGCACCCCGATCTCGCAGCTCCACCGGACCGCGGTGCCGTACAGCCGCATCTGGTCGATGGTCTGGTTGGCGCCGGTGTCGCGCAGCTCCGGCGGCCGGTCGGCGGTCAGCACGACCAGCGGCACCCGCGCCTCGTGCGCCTCGATCACCGCCGGATGGAAGTTGGCCGCCGCCGTCCCCGACGTGCACACCACCGCCACCGGCCGGCCCGACCGCTTGGCCAGCCCCAGCGCCAGGAACGACGCCGACCGCTCGTCGATCCGCACGTGCAGCCGCATCCGGCCGGTCCTGGCCACCTCCTCCAGCGCCAGCGCCAGCGGCGCCGACCGGGATCCGGGGGCCAGCACCGCGTCGGTCATCCCGCACCGCAGCAGCTCGTCGACCAGCACCGTGGCCAGGGCGGTCGCCGGGTTCATCGCACGACTCCGATCACGGGCGGCGCGTCCATCAGCGCCTGGGCGTCGGCCACCCGGCGCCGCCAGGCGGCCCCCGTCGCCGCGTCGGCCTCATGGCGGTCCAGCTCCGCCGGATCGGGCTCCGGACGGCGCACCGGGATCTCCCCGTCCACCGGCACCAGCGGATCGGCGGTCACGTCGCCCTCCAGCAGCGCCATCGTGGCCAGCCCGCACGCGTACGGCAGCTCCGGCAGCGCGGCGGCCAGCGCCAGCCCGGCCGCCAGCCCCACCGAGGTCTCCACCGCGCTGGACACCACCACCGGCAGGCCCGCCTGCTCGGCCACCCGCAGCGCGGCCCGCACCCCGCCCAGCGGCTGGACCTTCAGCACGGCGATGTCGGCGGCCTCGGCGGCCCGGACCTTCAGCGGGTCCTCGGCGCGGCGGATCGACTCGTCGGCGGCGACCGGCACGTCCACCAGCCGCCGCACCCGGGCCAGCTCCTCCAGCGTCGCACAGGGCTGCTCGACGTACTCCAGGTCGAACCGGCCCAGCGTCCGGATCATCCGGGCCGCGTGGTCGACGTCCCAGGCGCCGTTGACGTCGACGCGGATCCGCCCGTCCGGGCCGAGCGCGTCACGGACGGCCTCCACCCGGGCGATGTCGTCGGCGTCGCTCTGCCCCCGCTCGGCGACCTTGACCTTGGCGGTACGGCACCCGGACGCGCGGGTCAGCTCGGCGGCCCGCTCCGGGCCGACGGCGGGGATCGTCACGTTCACCGGGATCGAGTCGCGCACCGGCGCGGGCCAGCCGTCGTAGGCCGCCTCCCGCGCCGCCGCCAGCCAGCGGGCGCACTCGCGGGGGCCGTACTCGGCGAACGGGGAGAACTCCCCCCACCCGGCGGGGCCGCAGATGAGCACGCCCTCCCGGCGCGTGATGCCGCGAAACCGCGTCCGCATCGGGATGGAGTAGACCCGCACCCGCTGACCCCCTGCCCATGCGCCGTATCGCCTCGTACCGGCACGTACCGAACCGTACCGGCCTTTAGTAGTACCAGGGGAACCGTGACCAGTCGGGGTCGCGCTTCTCCAGGAACGAGTCCCGGCCCTCGGCCGCCTCGTCGGTCATGTACGCCAGCCGGGTGGCCTCGCCGGCGAACACCTGCTGGCCGACCAGACCGTCGTCGATCAGGTTGAAGGCGAACTTCAGCATCCGCTGCGCGGTCGGGCTCTTGCCGTTGATCTTACGGGCCCACTCCAGCGCCGTGCGCTCCAGCTCCGCGTGCGGCACCACGGCGTTGACCATGCCCATCCGGTGCGCGGCCTCGGCGTCGTAGGCGTCGCCGAGGAAGAAGATCTCCCGGGCGAACTTCTGCCCCACCTGCCGGGCCAGGTACGCCGAGCCGAACCCGCCGTCGAAGCTGGCCACGTCCGCGTCGGTCTGCTTGAACCGGGCGTGCTCGCGGCTGGCCAGCGTCAGGTCGCACACCACGTGCAGGCTGTGCCCGCCGCCGGCCGCCCAGCCGGGCACCACGCAGATCACGACCTTGGGCATGAACCGGATCAGCCGCTGCACCTCCAGGATGTGCAGCCGCCCCGCCCGGGCCGGGTCGATCGTGTCGGCGGTCTCCCCCTCGGCGTACTTGTAGCCGTCCCGCCCGCGGATCCGCTGGTCGCCCCCGGAGCAGAACGCCCAGCCGCCGTCGCGCGGGGAGGGGCCGTTGCCGGTCAGCAGCACGCAGCCCACGTCGCTGCTCATCCGGGCGTGGTCCAGCGCCCGGTACAGCTCGTCGACGGTGTGCGGCCGGAACGCGTTGCGCACCTCCGGCCGGTTGAACGCGATCCGCACGGTGCCCTGGTCGACGGCGCGGTGGTAGGTGATGTCGGTGAAGTCGAATCCCTCGACTTCCTTCCACGCCGCCGGGTCGAACAGCTCCGAAACCATGTGTCCCTTCCCTCGGCCGGCGCCGCTCGCCGGCCGGGTCCATTCAACCGCCATGCCGGTACGACCCTGTTGGGAAGGGGTCCTTTAGGCTGGGCCGCGCCATGGATCGCCCGCTGCACGCCCTCGTCCTGCCGCCCGGACCCCGGCTGCTGCGGGCGCTGGCCGAGGCGCTGGACGGCACCGGCCCGGCGATCTGCCCGCTGGACCCCGGCCTGCCCGGTCCGGCGCTGGAGTCCCTGCTGAACGCGCTCGCGCCGCAGGCCGTCGAGACCGCCGAGGGGGTCCGGCCGCGCGGCGGGGGCGAGCCGGTGGCGCCGGACGTCGCGGTGCTGATCGCCACCTCCGGGTCCACGGGGACGCCCAAGTTCGTGGAGCTGACGGCGGGCGCGCTGCGGCACTCGGCGTCGGCCACGCTGGAACGGATCGGCGCCGCGGACGGGGACCGCTGGGTGTGCTGCCTGCCCACCAACCACGTCGCCGGGCTCCAGGTGCTGGTGCGGTCGCTGGTGGCCGGGACCGACCCGGTGATCGTGCCGCGCTTGTCCCCCGCCGCGGTCTCCGAGGCCGACGCGCGTCACCTGTCGGTGGTGCCCACGCAGCTCCGCCGCCTGCTGGACGCCGGGGCGGACCTGTCGCGGTTCGGATCGATCCTGCTGGGCGGCGCGGCCGCCGCGCCCGGGCTGGTGGAGGAGGCGCGGGCACGGGGCGGGCGGGTCTTCACCACCTACGGGATGAGCGAGACCAGCGGCGGCTGCGTCTACGACGGCGTTCCCCTGAACGGGGTGCGCGTGAAGGTCGGCGGGGACGGGCGGATCCGTCTGGCCGGCCCGGTGCTGTTCTCCGGGTACCGGCTGCGGCCCGACGCCACCGCCGAGGCTCGGGACGGGGACTGGTTCCGCACCCAGGATCTCGGGGCGTTCGAGGACGGCCGGCTGCGGGTGCTGGGGCGGGTGGACGACGTCATCAACACCGGCGGCGAGAAGGTCCTGGCCACCGAGGTCGCCGCCGTCCTGGCACGGCACCCGCGGGTCGGGGACGTGGTCGTGGTGGGCCGCCCGGACCCCGAATGGGGCGAGCGGGTCACCGCCGTGGTCGTCCCCGACGGCGACCCGCCCACCCTGGCCGAGCTGCGCGACCTGGTCCGCGCCACCCTGCCGGTCTACGCCGCCCCCCGTGAGCTGGACCTGCGGGAGGCGATCCCGTTGCTGCCCTCCGGGAAGCCCGACCGGCAGGCCCTGCGCAGGCCCCGCTGACTCCGGCGGGAGGTTCAGCGGAAGGCGGCGGCGTTGCGCCGGGCCCAGGCGGCGAAGGTGCCGGGCGGTCTGCTCGACGAACCGGACGGGCTCGCCGAGCGCGTCGCCGTCTATAGTCAGTCAGGTGACCGACTCAACGAGGGTCCGGGCGCGCGGGGCCGACAAACGCCGTCGCCTGACCGCCGCGGCGGCCCAGGTGCTGCACCGGCAGGGCGTCGAGCGCACCACCATCGCCGACATCGCCAAGGCCGCCGGCGTGCCCGTCGGGAACGTCTACTACTACTTCAAGACCAAGGACGAGCTGGTCCAGGCCGCCCTGGCCGAACACGAGGGCAGCCTGGCCGAGCTCACCGGCGCGCTCGACCGGCTCCCCGACCCCCTCGACCGCCTCAAGGGCCTGGTCGACGCGTGGGTCGGCCGGCGCGACGTCGCCGCCCGCTACGGCTGCCCCACCGGCACCCTGGCCGCCGAGCTCGACAAACGCGCCGACGGCGTCCTCGACCTGGAGGCCGGACGGGTCATCCGGAGGCTGCTGGACTGGGTGGAACGCCAGTTCCGGGAACTCGGCCTCCCCGACGCCGCGGACCACGCCGTCACCCTCGTCGCCGCGTACCAGGGCATGTCGCTGCTGGCCAACGCCCTGCGCGACCCCGAGATCATGACCAGCCAGGGGGCCCGCCTGACCCGCTGGCTCGACTCCCTGACCGCCGACGGCGACGCCTCCTGACCCCGGCCGGATCCCCTCGGCACGCCCCTCCGGCGGCCGCGGGCGACCATGGCATTGCGCTCGTGGAACCGCCGTGCCACAGGTCGGGTTCATTCGGTGCAATGAGCGGCGCTTCTGGGGCGATGACCGGGGTCGCGGCCAATACCCGCTGCCTTGACAAAGTAAGGTGGGGCTTGAGCAGGCGGTTTCAGGGCGGTGGGAACAACTTCGGCGGTCGGAGGCGTTCCGACTAGTGCGCACAGCCGCACAATCCACCACCCATGAACGCATCCACCGCAGGTGAGGCATGCGTCGATCGCTTACGTCACAGAGAAGGGAGGGGGGTGTCCCCATGCCGCGTACCGCCGTGTCGACCCCGACCAGGGAGACGACGCCCGGACCGCTCGAGGACCTCCTGGAGCGCGGTCGGGCACGGGGCCACCTCTCTCTCAGCGAGGTCCGCGAGGCCTTCGATGCCGCCGGGATCAGCCCGGCGCAGGGCCGTTCGCTGCTGCGGCAGATCTCCGAGGCCGGCGTGAGCCTGGCCACCGAGGACGAGACACCCGCCCCCGCCCGCCGTCGCGCCGCCAAGGCCGCCGGGACCGCCGGCGCCTCCGGCCGCACCCGCAGGACCGCCGCCAAGGCGGCCCCCCAGACCGGTCCGAAGGCGGTGCCGGACGAGCCGGTGCTCCCCGGCGGGGACGTTCCCGTGGACGACGACGAGGCGTTCCAGATCGAGGCCGTCGAGACCGAGGCCGACGAGGTCGCCGACCTGGACGACGTCTCCAGCGCCATGGGCGACTCGGTGCACACCTACCTGAAGTCGATCGGCCGCCGCCAGCTGCTGACCGCCGAGCAGGAGGTCGAGCTGGCCAAGCGGATCGAGGCGGGCCTGTACGCCGAGTACAAGCTGGAGACCGAGACCGGCCTGTCCGCCGAGGCGCGCGAGGAGCTGGAGTGGGTGGCCGAGGACGGCCGCCGCGCCAAGGCCCACATGCTGGAGGCCAACCTGCGCCTGGTGGTGTCGGTCGCCAAGAAGTACTCCGACCGCGGCCTGTCCCTGCTGGACGTGGTGCAGGAGGGCAACCTCGGCCTGATCCGCGCGGTGGAGAAGTTCGACTACACCAAGGGCTTCAAGTTCTCCACCTACGCCATGTGGTGGATCCGGCAGGCCATCCAGCGCGGGTTCGCCGACTCGGCCCGCACCATCCGGCTGCCGGTGCACGTGCTGGAGATGCTGAGCAAGCTGAGCCGGGTCGAGCGGGACATGCACCAGCGGCTGGGCCGCGAGCCCACCCCCGAGGAGCTGGCCGTCGAGCTGGACAAGAGCCCCGAGCAGGTGCGCGAGCTGCTGCGCACCAGCCGGCAGCCGATCAGCCTGGACTCCACCATCGGCGAGGACGGCGAGACCCGGATCGGCGACCTGATCGAGGACATCGACAGCCCCGAGGCCTCGGAGATGGTCGACCGGCAGCTGATGGCCGACCAGCTGCGCCGCACGCTGTCCATCCTCTCCCCGCGGGAGGAGATGATCATGTCGATGCGGTTCGGGCTGTACGACGGCACCCCGCACACCCTGGACGAGATCGGCAAGCACCTGGGCCTGACCCGCGAGCGGATCCGCCAGCTGGAGAAGGAGTCGCTGTCCAAGCTGCGGCACCCCAGCAACGCGATGCCGCTGCTGGACTTCGCGGTCTGACCGCCCTTCCGCACGCCCCCCGGCGCACCGCCGGGGGGCGTCGCGCTCTCCGGGGTCCGGGCCCCCGGAACGACGGGGTCAGTCGCCGCGGCGGAACCGGGCGATCGCGACCGCCAGCAGGACCAGCCCGATGCCCGCCACCATGACCAGCTCCAGCCAGACCGGGACCGGCCAGCCGTTCCAGGTGATGCCCGAGTTGAACGTGCGCTCCAGCTCCGGCGGCAGCTCCAGCCGGCCGAACACCGCCTGCCGCATCGGGTCGACGGCGTAGGTCAGCGGGTTCAGCTTGATCAGCACGTTCAGCCAGGACGGCAGCCCGGTCAGCGGGTACAGCGCCCCGGACAGGAACAGCATCGGCATCATCGCCATCTGCACCACGGCGAAGAACGACTGCATGGTGGAGATCCGCGCCGCCAGCATCACCCCGAGCGCGGTCAGCGCGAACGCCCCCAGGAACAGCTCCGCCACCAGGGTCAGCATCAGCGCCGGGTGGTAGGGGACGCCGACCAGCCCGCCCAGCGCGACGATCACCAGCCCCTGCGCGGTGGCCACCGACGCCCCGCCCAGCACCTTGCCGAGCACGATCGCGCCGCGGCTGACCGGCGCCACCAGCATCTCCCGCAGGAACCCGAACTCGCGGTCCCACACGATCGAGGCGGCCGAGAACATGGCGGTGAACATCACCGTCATCGCGCACACCCCGGGATAGATGAACGTGCGCAGGTCCACCTCCCCGCCGCCGGCGGCCGTCAGGCTGGACAGGCCGGTGCCCAGCACCAGCAGCCACAGCACGGGCTGCACCAGGCCGGAGACGATCCGCATCCGGTCGGCGGCGAACCGCAGCAGCTCCCGGTGGAACACGATCTTGACGGCGCGCAGGTCGTGCCGGACGCTGCGTTCGGGCACCCGGACCCGCACGATCTCCGCGGAGGTCCGCGTGGACGTCGTCATCATCGCCTCACCGGTTCCGCACGGCCAGCCGCATCCAGTCCCGGGACGAGCCCTCGGCGTCCCGGATGGTGGTGCCGGTGTAGGCCATGAAAACGTCGTCCAAAGAGGGCCGGGCCAGGTTGACCGACCGGATCGGCAGTCCCAGCTCGGTGAACAGCCGCGGCACGAACTCCTCCCCCCGCGCGACCGCGAAGGTGACCGCCCCGTCGCGCACCTCGGCGTCGATGCCGAATCCGTCCTTGAGCGCGCGGATCGCCGCCCGGTCGGTCTCCTCGCCGCCGGTCTGCAGGCGCACCCGGTCCTTGCCGACCCCGGCCTTGAGCGCCTCGGGGGTGTCCAGCGCCACGATCCGGCCGTTGTCCATGATCGCGATGCGGTCGCAGTACTCGGCCTCCTCCATGTAGTGGGTGGTCAGGAAGATCGTGATCTGCTCGGCCCGCTGCAGCCGCCGGATGTAGTCCCAGATCGACGCCCGGGTCTGCGGGTCCAGGCCGATGGTCGGCTCGTCCAGGAACAGCACCCGCGGCGAGTGCAGCAGTCCCCGTGCGATCTCCAGCCGCCGCCGCATGCCGCCCGAGTACGTCCGGACCTTGTCGCGCCGCCGCTCCCACAGGCCCACCATCTCCAGCACCTGCCGGATCCGGTCGGCCACCACCGAGCGGGAGATCCCGTACAGCTCGGCGTGGAACCGCAGGTTCTGCTCCCCGCTCAGGTACGCGTCCAGGGTGGGGTCCTGGAACACCAGCCCGATGTTGCGCCGCACGTCGTCGCGCTCGCCGACCACGTCGTGCCCGGCGACCCGCGCGGTGCCGGCGGTGGGCCGCAGCAGGGTGGCCAGCATGTTGATCGTGGTGGACTTGCCCGCCCCGTTCGGCCCCAGGAACCCGAACACCTCGCCGGGCGCGACCGTGAAGTCGATGCCCCGGACCGCCGTGACCTCACCGAACCGCTTGACCAGACCCGCCACCGCGATCGCGGGCTCCGACATCACGCCCCCTCGGGATCGACTCGATGCTCTGGAGCCTAGCCGGGCGCGGGCGGATCAGTCTTTGGGCGTGAAGACCATGAAATGCGCCCCGCACGGATCCGCCATCAGCGCGAACCGCCCCGGCGGGATGTCGGTCGGCGGGACGCGCACCGACCCGCCCAGCGCCCTGCCCTTGTCGGCGGTGGCGTCGCAGTTGTCCACCGCGAAGTACGGGATCCAGTACGGCGTCGCGTCATCGGGCCAGCGGTGGTCCATCCGCACCATCCCCGCCACCGACCGGCCCTCCAGCAGCCACTCGGTGTAGGAGAACCCGCCCTCCTGCTCCTCGGTGAACTCCCAGCCGAACACCGTCCGGTAGAACGTACGGGCCGTCTCCACGTCCCGGCAGGCCAGCTCCGTCCACAGCAGCGTGCCGGGCTCGTCGACCCGCCGGGCGCCGGCGAACGCCGCCGGCTCCCACACCCCGAACCCCGCGCCCAGCGCGTCGGTGAAGACCGCCATGCGTCCCAGGTCCATCACGTCCATCGGCGGAACCCGCACCCGCCCGCCGGCCGCCCGCACCAGCTCGGCGGTCGCCCCGGCGTCGGCGACGCTGAAATAGCAGATCCAGTCGGACGGCTGGGCCGGATCGGCGGCCTTCAGCAGCCCGGCCACCTCGGTGCCCGGAGTCCCGCCGAGAGTGAACGTGGTGTAGCCGCCGTACTGCGGTCCCGGTGAGGCGCAGTCCCAGCCGAACAGCCCGCCGTAGAAGACCTCGGCCGCCTCGACGTCGGGACTGGCCAGCTCCACCCAGCAGGGCTCTCCGGGGGCGTAGGACGTCTTCTCGGCCATCAGCAGCCTCCCTGATGTCGAGGGGTCTGCCGTTCAGGCTATGCGGGGTCCCGGTAAACGCTCACGCCGCGGGCGGCATCGGCATTGCCAAGCGCCGCGGTCAGCCCGCCGCGACCGGGCGGCTCCCGGCGTCCCGCGCCCCGGCGCGGGCCTGGTCGAAGCGCCGCAGGACCAGCCGGGCGACCGCGTCGTGCGCCCCCAGCGGAGCGCTGACCACGTCCGCGCCCGCCCCGGTGATCCGGTCGTGGAAGAACCCGGGCGCCAGCAGGTACGAGGCCACCGCCACGCGCCGCGCCCCGCGCGCCCGCAGCCCGGCGACCACGTCGGGCAGGGCGGGCCCGCCCGCGGCCACGAAGCCGTGCGCCACCGGGCGCCCCAGCCGCCGGGTCAGCAGCCGCGCCGCCGCCCGCACGTCGGCCAGCCCGGCCGGGTCCGAGGACCCGGCCGCGCCCAGCACCACCGCGTCCACCCCGTCCGGGCCGCCCGCCGCGACGCCCTCGGCGCGGCAGGCGGCCGCCAGCCGGTCGGCCAGCGCCTCCCCGAGAAGGGCGTCCGGCCCCAGCGGGCGGGCGAGCGCGACGGGACGCGGCCCCGCGGCCTCGCAGGCCCGCCCCGGGATGTCGATCAGCGCGTGGTAGCCGCGGGCCAGCAGCAGCGGCACCGCCACCACCGGGCCGCGGGCGGCGCGGACCGCCTCCTCCAGGGAGGGCTCGGCGAGCTCGGCGTACGCCTCGGCGACCGGCAGCCGGGGCCGCAGCGCCCGGACCCGGTCCAGCAGCGCCCGCACGGTGGCGGGGCCGGCCGGATCGCGGGTGCCGTGCGCCACCGCGACCAGCGTGGGAACGCTCACCGCGGCACCTCCACCCGCACCGGGTCGCACGCCAGCCGGTAGCCACGCTTGACCACGGTCTCCACGATCCCGGACCGGCCCAGGCCGCGCCGCAGCCGCGCCACCGCCATCTCCACCGCGTGCTCGTCGGCCTGCGGGCGGCCGTCGCGGGCGAACGCGGTCCCGTTGCCGCCCCCCAGCATCCGGCTGGGCAGCACCGTGCACAGCTCGGCCCGGGACACCACGTGGCCGGGACGGCGGGCCAGCGCCCGCAGGATCGCCATCGGCGCCGGGGCGATCGGGCGGAGCTGGCCGTCCAGCACCACCGCGTGACCGCGCAGCTCCAGCGCATGGCCCCGCACGTTGATCAGCCGGGCCCGGCGGCGCGGCAGGTCGGAGACGATCGCGCGGACCAGCGCCCCGATCCGGGCCCGTTCGGGCTGCACGGTCGGCACCCCGCGGGCGGTCAGCGGCTCGGCCGTCACCGGTCCCACGCAGGCGGCGACCGCATGGGTGCGCAGCGCCTCCAGCAGCGCCTCCTCCAGGCCGTCCTCGGCCGCCACCGCCAGCGTCGCGGTGACCGCCGGGGCGCTGGTGAAGGCGATCGCGTCGACCGTGCCGGCCACCGCCTGGCCCACCAGCCGGCGCAGCGGCGTGGAGTCGTCGGTGCGCGACCAGCGGTACACCGGCACCTCGATCACCTCGGCCCCGGCCCCGCGCAGCGCCGCGGTGAAGTCCGGCAGCGGCTGCCCGTACAGCTGGACGGCGATCCGGGTGCCGGCCAGGTCCCGGGTGAGCAGGTGCCGCAGCACCTCCTCGCAGCTCTCGGACTCCGGCGACCACCGCTCGGTCAGCCCGGCCGAGCGGATCGCGCCGCGCGCCTTGGGGCCGCGCGCCAGGATCGGCACCTTGTGCAGGCACTCGATCAGGTCGTCGCGCATCCCCCAGCCGTCCGCCGTCTCCAGCCACGCCCGGAAGCCGATGCCGGTGGTGACCACCACGTAGTCCAGCCGCTCGCCGATGCAGGTCGTGGTGGCCTGCAGCAGTTCGGCGTCGTCGGACAGCGGCACCAGCCGGATGGCGGGGGCGTGCACCACCCGCGCCCCGCGCCGCTCCAGCAGCGCCGCCAGCTCCTCGTGCCGGCGGGCCGCGGTCACCCCGACGGCGAACCCGGCCAGCGGCTCGCTGTCAGTGTTCATGGCCGCCGCAGCCCGCTCCCCCAGGTCGGTCGGAACGTTCACGCAAGCGCCACCTCCACCCGGTCCCCCGGTGTTCGGCGGATCCGGAACGTGGGCAGGGCGACCTCGGCGTCGTCCAGGCACCGCCCGGTGGCCAGGTCGAACACCTGCTTGTACATCGGGGACGCCACGGTCGGGGTGCCGCCGCGGGTGCCCAGGATGCCCCGGGCCATCACGTACGCGCCGCTGAACGGGTCGAAGTTGGACAGCGCGTACAGGTCGCCGTCGAACGTCCGGAAGATCGCCACCTGGACGCCCTCGACCAGCGCGGCGGCGCCCCGCTCGGGCAGCAGGTCGTCGTAGGCGCACACGTCGTGCCAGCGGGTCGCCGTCCGCTGCGGGACGGCGGCGACGGGCTGCATCTGCACGTCTGCGGTCATCGGCTCAGCACCTCCAGCTCGGGTCCGGCCACCAGTACCGGCTTGATCTGGTCGCGTTCGGGTTCGAAGACGATGCTGGGATCGGGCACGTCGGGGGCGTTGACGAAGGACACGAAGCGGCGCAGCTTGTCGGGGTCCTCGAGGGTGTCGCGCCACTCGTCGGAGTAGGAGTCCACGTGCCGGTCCATCGCCGCGTCCAGTTCGGCGCAGATCCCCAGCCGGTCCTCGATGATCACTTCGCGCAGGTAGTCGATGCCGCCGTCCAGGCTCTCCAGCCAGCTCGCGGTGCGCTGCAGCCGGTCGGCGGTGCGGATGTAGAACATCAGGAACCGGTCGATGTAACGGATCAGGGTCTCGTCGTCCAGGTCGGAGGCGAACAGGTCGGCGTGCCGGGGACGCATGCCGCCGTTGCCGGCCAGGTAGAGGTTCCAGCCCTTCTCGGTGGCGATGACCCCGAAGTCCTTGCTCTGCGCCTCGGCGCACTCGCGGGCGCAGCCGGACACCGCCGACTTGAGCTTGTGCGGGGCGCGCAGGCCGCGGTAGCGCAGCTCCAGCCGGATCGCCATGCCGACCGAGTCCTGCACCCCGTACCGGCACCAGGTGGAGCCGACGCAGGACTTCACCGTGCGCAGCGCCTTGCCGTAGGCGTGGCCGGACTCGAACCCGGCGTCCACCAGCCGCTTCCAGATCAGCGGGAGCTGGTCGACCCGGGCCCCGAACAGGTCGATCCGCTGCCCGCCGGTGATCTTGGTGTAGAGGCCGAAGTCGCGGGCCACCTCGCCGATCACGATCAGCTTGTCGGGGGTGATCTCCCCGCCGGGGATCCGCGGCACCACCGAGTAGGTGCCGTTCTTCTGCATGTTGGCCAGGAAGTGGTCGTTGGTGTCCTGCAGCGCGGCCTGCTCGCCGTCCAGGATGTGCCCGTTGCCCAGGCTGGCCAGGATGGAGGCGACCGCCGGCTTGCAGATGTCGCAGCCGCGGCCGCGCCCGTGCTCGGCGATCAGCTGGGTGAACGTGGTGATCTGGCGGGCCCGCACGATGTCGAACAGCTCGGCGCGGCTGTAGTCGAAGTGCTCGCAGATGGCCTTGCTGACCTCGATGCCGGCCGCGACGAGCTCGGCGTCCAGCAGCTTCTTGACCAGCGGGACGCAGCTTCCGCAGGAGGTGCCGGCCCGGGTGCAGCCCTTGACCCCGCCCATCTCGGTGAGGCCCTCGTCGCGGATCGCGCACCGGATGGTCTCGGCGGTGACGTTGTTGCAGCTGCAGATCACGGTCGCGCCGGGCAGGTCGCCGCCGGCCGGCTCGGTGCCGCCGAACAGCGTCTGCTCGGGGCTGCCCGGCAGCGTGGCGCCGACGTAGGCGCGCAGCGTCGGGTAGGCGGAGGCGTCGCCCACCAGCACGCCGCCCAGCAGTGTCTGGGCGTCGTCGCTGACGATGAGCTTCTTGTAGACCCCGCCGACCGGGTCGGTGTAGGTGACGCCGAGCGTGCCCTCGGCCTGGTCGGCGAACGGGTCGCCGAAGCTGGCCACGTCCACGCCCATCAGCTTCAGCTTGGTGGAGGTGTCGGCGCCCTCGAAGCGGGCCTGCCCGGCGCCGCCGGTCACCTCGGCGACCAGCTGGTCGGCGACCACCTCGGCCATCGAGAAGCAGGGCCCGACCAGCCCGTACACCTGGCCGCCGATCAGGGCGCACTCGCCGATCGCGTACACCGCCGGGTCCTCGGTGCGGCAGGTGGCGTCCACCACGATGCCGCCGCGCTCGCCGACCGGCAGCCCGCAGCCGCGGGCGAGCTCGTCGCGGGGCCGGATGCCCGCGGAGAACACCACCACCTGCGCGTCGATGGCCGAGCCGTCGCTGAGGGCCACCCGGGCGACCGTGCCGTCCTCGCCGGCCTCCAGGCCCGCCATGGGCGTCCCGGCGTGCACCGTGAGCCCGAGCGCCTCGATGTGGCGGCGCAGCATCGACCCGCCGCCCTCGTCGAGCTGGCGCGGCATCAGCCAGGGCGCCACCTCGACCACGTGGGTGTCGATGCCCAGGTCCTGCATGGCGCGGGCGGCCTCCAGACCCAGCAGCCCGCCGCCGACGACCACGCCGCCGGCGCCCGGCCGGGCGGCGCAGTGGTCGCGCAGCGCGTCCAGGTCGTCGATGGTGCGGTAGACGAACACCCCGGGCAGGTCGCGGCCCGGGACCGGGGGCACGAACGGGGACGAGCCGGTGGCCAGCACCAGCGCGTCGTAGCCGAACTCGCGTCCCGAGGCGGTGGTGACCGTGCGCGCCGCCCGGTCGATCCCGGTCACCGGGTCGCCGGTGTGCAGCGCGACCTCGGGTCCGTGCGCCGGGAAGGCCAGATCGGCGCCCTCGGTGAGATGGGAGGTCAGCGCCACCCGGTCGTAGGCGGGGCGGGTCTCCTCCCCGATGACGGTGATCTGCCATGCGCCCGCGGCGTCCCGCTCGCGCAGCGCTTCGACCAGGCGATGTCCGGCCGGGCCATGACCGACCACGACCAGCCTTTTCTGGGTTTCCCCTCCGACGTCCATGGGGCGATACTCAGCAGGAGGCGTTTCGCGACTGGGTCCCCTTTGTCACCGGCGTGTTAAAAGCCGCTCACCTCGAGATGCATTCGTGGTCATCCCGTGACCTCCCACAAAGGCGAAACCCGCCGCGGACGGCGGGTTTCGGTTTCGTCGTTCGGTTTGGGCGGGACCGCCGGAGCGGGCCGCAGCACGGTGTCACGGGTCAGCCGGTGGGCGCGGACTCCTGCTCGTCCAGCCAGGCCACGATGCCCTCCACCGCGTCCCGGCAGCTGCCGCACCCGGTGCTGGCCCGGGTCTGCCGGGCGACGTCGTCGGCGGTCCGGGCGCCCCGTTCCCAGCAGGCGCGGATCTGGCCCTTGGAGACGTTGTTGCAATGGCACACCGTCGCCGCGTCCGGCATCCGCACCGGCGAATCGCTCACCGCGGCGCCGTTGATGCCGGGGAACAGCAGGCTGAGCCGGTCCGACGGCAGCGGCGACTCCCGGTCGTACAGCTGGGTGAGGGTCCCGGCGGTGCTGGTCTCCCCCAGCAGGATCGCGCCGATCAGCCGGTCGTCCTTGATCACGACCTTCTTGTAGGTGCCGCGGGCGGGGTCGGCGAACTGCACCACCTCCACCTCGGGGTCGTCGTCGGTGTGGTGGGTCTCCCCCATCGCCGCCAGGTCCACGCTGGCCGCCTTGAGCCGGGTGATCTGCCGCGCCCCGGTGAACCGGGCGGCGGCGTCGGTGCCGGCCAGCAGGTCGGCCAGGATCGTGGCCTGCTCCCACGCCGGCGCCACCAGCCCGTACACCATGCCGCCGTACTGCGAGCACTCCCCGATCGCGCGGACCGACGGGTCGGTGACCGACCGCAGCATCTCGTCCACCACGATGCCGCGGTCCACCTCCAGGCCCGCCTCGCGGGCCAGCCGCACGTCCGGCCGCACCCCGCAGGCCATGATCACCAGATCGCCGGGCAGGAACTCCCCGTCGGCCAGCTCCACCCCGACGGCCCGGCGCTCCCCGTCCGGTCCGGTCCCGGTGCGCAGCGCGGACACGTTGGCCTCGACCCTGGTGCGGATCCCCAGCCTGGCCAGGGTCCGTGCCAGCACCCGGCCGGCGCCCTGGTCGAGCTGGCGTTCCATCAGGTGCCCGGCCAGGTGCAGCACCGTCACGTCCAGGCCGCGGCCGGCCAGCCCGCGGGCGGCCTCGATGCCCAGCAGCCCGCCGCCGACCACCACCGCGCGCTCGGCCCGGTCGGCCAGTTCCAGGATGCGGTGGCAGTCCTCCAGCGTCCGGAACGCCAGCGCCCCGGCCGGCAGGCCGCCCTCGGTGCCCGGGATCGGCGGCACGAGCGCCACACTGCCGGTCGCGACGACCAGGGTGCCGTACTCGGTCACGCTGCCGTCGGCGGCGTACACCAGCCGCTGGTCACGGTCGATCTTGACGACCTCGACGCCCAGCCGGGCGTCCACGTCGTGCCGGTCGTACCAGGCGGGGTCCACCAGGCCGATCTGGTCCGGCCTGGCCGCCCCGGCCAGCACGTTCGACAGCAGCACCCGGTTGTAGGGCTGCTGCGGCTCGGCGCCGAACACGGTCAGCGGCACGGCGCGGTCGCGGGCGCGCATCTCGGTGACGAACCGCGACCCCGCCATGCCGTTGCCGACGACGACGATCCGATCGCTCCCCGATTTCACTGATCGGCTCCGTTCTGCTCGATGGGCTCGATCCGCACGGCGCACACCTTGAACTCGGGCATCCGTGACAGGGGGTCGAGCGCGGGATTGGTCAGCAGGTTGGCGCGGCCCTCCCCGGCCCAGTGGAAGGGGATGAACACGGTGTCGTGCCGGATGGTGTCCACCAGCCGCGCCCGGACGGCGACGGTGCCGCGCCGGCTGGTCACCCGCACCATGGCGCCCTCGGCCACGCCGTGCCGCTCGGCCAGGTCGGGATGCAGCTCGACGAACGGCTCGGGCGCGGCCTCCACCAGCGGCGCCACCCGGCGGGTCTGCGCGCCGCTCTGGTACTGCGCCAGCACCCGGCCGGTCGTCAGATGGATCGGGTAGTCCCGGTCGGTGCGCTCGGCCGCGCCGCCGTGCTCGACCGGGGTGAACCGCGCCCGCCCGTCCGGTGTGGCGAAGCGGTCCAGGAAGGGCCGGGGCGTGCCCGGATGGTCCTCCGACGGGCACGGCCAGAAGACGCCGCCCTCCCTCTCGATGCGTTCGTAGGTGATGCCCGAGTAGTCGGCCAGGCCGCCGGCGCTGGCGGCCCGCAGCTCGTCGAACACCTCGGCCGGGTCGGTGCTCCAGGTGCCGGGGGCGTCCAGCCGCTCGGCCAGCCCGGCGAGGATCTCCAGGTCGGACCGGACCCCGGCGGGCGGGTCGACCGCCCGGCGGCGGCGCAGCACCCGGCCCTCCAGGTTGGTCATCGTCCCGGACTCCTCGGCCCACTGCGTCGTGGGCAGCACCACGTCGGCGCGCAGCGCGGTCTCCGACAGCACGAAGTCCGACACCGCCAGGAAGTCCAGCGCGTTGAGACGGTCCTCGATCCGGTTGGACCGCGGGGCCGACACCACCGGGTTGGAGCCGAACAGCAGCAGCGCCTTCGGCCCGTCGTCGGTGCCGAGCGCGTCCAGCAGCTCGTAGGCCGACCGGCCCGGCCCGGGGATGATGCCGGGGTCCACCCCCCACACGGCGGCGACGTGGGCGCGCGCCGCCGGGTCGTCGATCTTGCGGTAGCCGGGGAGCTGGTCGGCCTTCTGGCCGTGCTCGCGGCCGCCCTGCCCGTTGCCCTGCCCGGTCAGGCAGCCGTACCCGGAGCCCTCCCGGCCGGGCAGCCCCAGCGCCAGCGCCAGGTTGATGAACGCGGTGACGGTGTCGGTGCCGCGGGCGTGCTGCTCGGCGCCCCGGGCGGTCAGGATCAGTGACCTGCGCCCGCGCGCCAGCAGCCGCACCGCCTCGCGCATCTGCGGCACCGGCACCCCGGTGATCCGCTCGACCCGGTCCGGCCAGTAGGCGTTCACCGACAGCCGCACCTGCTCGAACCCGCCGGTGCGCGCGTCGATGTACTCCTCGTCGATCAGCCCTTCCTGGATCGCCAGGTGCAGCATCCCGTTGGCCAGCGCCAGGTCGGTGCCGGGGGTCGGCTGCAGGTGCAGGTCGGCCTGCCGGGCGGTGGCGGTGCGGCGCGGGTCGATGACGATCAGCGCCCCGCCGCGCTCGCGCATCTCGGTCAGGTGCCGCATGAACGGCGGCATGGTCTCGGCGACGTTCCCGCCCGCCACCATGATCGCGTCCGCCCGCGCCAGGTCGGTGATCGGCACCGGCAGCCCGCGGTCCAGCCCGAACGCCCGGTTCAGCGCGGCGGCGGCCGAGGACATGCAGAACCGGCCGTTGTAGTCGATCTGCGAGGTGCGCAACGCGATCCGGGCGAACTTGCCGAGCTGGTAGGCCTTCTCGTTGGTGAGCCCGCCGCCGCCGAACACCCCGATCGCGTCCCGGCCGTGCCGTTCCTGCAGCCGGGCGATCTCGGCGGCGATCCGGTCCAGCGCCTCGTCCCAGGTGCACGGTTCCAGCGGCGCGTCCAGGTGCGCGCGCATCAGCGGCGTGGTCAGCCGGTCGGGCACGGTCAGCAGCTCGGCGGCCGTCCAGCCCTTCTGGCACAGCCCGCCGCGGTTGGCCGGAACGTCCTCGCGGGGCGTCACCCGCACCGGGGCGCCGCCCACCGTCATGCCGCACTGCAGCGCGCAGTACGGGCAGTGGGTGGGGGTGTCGCCCACCACGGCCGGAGCGCCCGGCGCGCTGGTCTGTTCACTCACCGCCATGGCCCCGATCGTGTGCGTGGGGCGTTTCGCGGGCGGGTCCCGGCTGTGTCCCGGATGTTAAAAGCGCTTCACCGAGTCGCGTTCGGCGAGGTCAGAGCCCGGCGTGGCACGGTCCAGCCAGATGCCCCGCACCGGCCCGCGAACGCCCCGGGGCACGACCGCGTCTTCGCTGTTCTCACCGCCGGTCACGGCCGTATTCGGCGCCCGGCGCCGCCGCCTCGAACGGATCGACGGCCCCTCCCGGCACCGGGCCAGATTGCGGACGGACGCCCCGGAGGGGGCCTTCGCGCACGCCTTAGCCTCGTCTGCATGCCCGACACCGCCTACTACGCCTCCCTGCCCCGCACCCGGGGCGCCGCCGCCGCCCTGCTGCTGGACGATCTCGGCCGGGTGCTGCTGGTCAAGCCCACCTACAAGGAGGGCTGGTTCCTGCCGGGCGGAGTGATCGAGGAGGGCGAGTCCCCGCTGGCCGCCTGCATCCGCGAATGCGAGGAGGAGCTCGGCTTCGTCCCCCGGCTCGACGGGCTGGCCTGCGTGGACTGGGGGCCGCCCCGTGAGGGCGTGGACGCGGTCAACGTGTTCGTGTTCGGCGGCGGCATCACCGCCGAGGAGGTCGGCGGCATCCGGCTGCCCGCCGACGAGCTGTCCGACCACGTGCTGGTCGCCCCGGACAAGGTCGCCGAGCTGGCCGCCCCGCACATCGCCCGGCGGATGGCGCCCAGCCTGCGCGGTCTCGCCGAGGGCCGCACGGTCTACCTGGAGGACGGGTACGAGCCTGCCTTCGGCCCGGCCCGGTCACCTGGCGGGGGGCGGTAGAGGCCCGCCCCCGGCGGGTAGGTGGCACCGCGTACGGCCGGCGAACCGGGGGGAGATACCGCCATGGCCACATGCGAGGTCTGCGGAAACGACTACGAGCTGTCCTTCGAGATCCACGCGCAGGGCGCGGTGCACACGTTCGACTCGTTCGAATGCGCCATCACCAAGATGGCCCCGATCTGCGAGCACTGTTCCTGCCGGATCCTCGGCCACGGCGTGGAGGTCGACCGCCACTGGTACTGCTGCGCCCACTGCGCCCGCGCCGAGCACCCGCAGCAGGCCGATCTGGTCGCCGACCACGTCTGACGGCGCCGACGACGAGCGGCGCCGGCGGGCCCGCCCGCCGGCGCCGCTTCGGCACGCCCTCCGTCACACCCCGGCCTGCGCCAGGCTCATCCGGGTCTCCCCGATGCGCACCTTCCGCAGGTAGACCGCCCAGGTGAGGGTCATGCACAGGGCGTAGAAGACGGTCAGCCCCACCAGCGCCGGGCCGATCCCGCCGGTCTGCTCCAGCGAGATCCGGAACGCCTGCTGGACCAGCACGCCGCCGAACGCGCCCACCGCCGAGGTGATCCCGATCGCCGCCGCCGCGTTGCGCCGCGCCCTGGTCAGCGCCCGCTCCACGGCCGGCCCGTCCGCCGGGTCGACCCCCTCCATCGCCTTGGCCCTGAAGATCGCCGGGATCATCTTGTAGGTCGAGCCGTTGCCGATGCCGGTGGTGATGAACACGAACAGGAACGCCGCCAGGAACACCGGCCAGCTGCCGGCCCGCACCGCCATCGCCACCGCCCCGATGCCCAGCGCCATCAGCAGGAAGTCCACCGCGGTGACCCTGGCGCCGCCGAACCGGTCGGCCAGCCAGCCGCCCAGCGGGCGGGCCAGCGACCCGGCGAACGCGCCCAGCCAGATGTAGTCGGCGCCCTTGATGTCGGGGAACTGCGACTTGATCAGCACCCCGAAGGAGAACGAGTAGCCGATGAACGACCCGAACGTGCCGATGTACAGCACCGACATGATGACCGTCTGCGGCTTGCGGGCGATGGCGCCCATCTCGCGGACGGTGTAGGCCGAGGTCGCCTTGCGCAGGTTGTTCATGAACAAGTACGCGCCCGTGGCGGCCAGCAGGACCAGCGGCATCCACACCCAGCCGACCGCGACCAGCCCGAACGCCACGATCAGCGGCGGCATCGCCAGCTGGGTGACGCTGGTGCCCAGGTTCCCGCCGGCGGCGTTCAGGCCCAGCGGCAGGCCCTGCTTGCCGGTCGGGTAGAAGTGCGTGATGTTGGCCATCGAGGAGGCGAAGTTGCCGCCGCCCAGACCGGTGGTCGCCGCGATGACCAGCAGCACCCAGAACGGGATGTCGGGGTTCTCGATCGCGTACACGAACAGCCCGCACGGGATCAGCAGCAGCAGCGCGCTGACGATCGTCCAGTTGCGGCCGCCGAACCGGGCCGGCGCGAAGGTGTACGGGATGCGCATCGCCGCGCCGACCAGGTTGGGCAGCGTGGTCAGCCACAGGGTCTGCCCGACCGACAGCTGCATCCCCACCGAGCTCAGGTTGAGGACGGCGATGCTCCACAGCAGCCAGACGCAGAACCCGAGGTGCTCGGTCAGGATCGACCAGGCCAGGTTGCGGGCGGCGACCCGGCGACCGATCCGTGCCCAGAACTGCTCGTCGTCCGGTTCCCAGTGGTCGATCCAGCGGCCGCCTTTCGGGACCGCGGCGGCCGTGCGGGCCTCCTCGGGCCCGGTCAGAACCGTCATTGCGCTGCCTCCAGATGTCGAGTGGACACCTGGACGCTAGGAACGGCGGGTTACACGGGACGCCCGTCGGTGTACCCGCAGTGATACATCCTCCGCACAGACGCAACCCCCCGGTGTGAAACCGACGCCGGATCGTCACCTGGCCCGAACGAAACGCCTCGTCCGCCGGGTCTCATCGACGTCGGGCCAGCGCGGTGAGCGTCCCGACGAGCGCAGCACCGACTCCCACGGGTCGCCCCCGGTGAGCGGCAGGTGCGGCACCCCCCAGTGCCAGGCGGGCACCAGGACCTCCGGGTCGCGCGGCCGGTAGTCCAGGCCGATGGCCCTGGCCAGGTCCCACGCGTGCAGGTGCCACTCCACGCAGGCCGCGCCCGCGTGGTCGCCCACGGTGTACTTGGTGCCCCGGTAGATCAGGTGGGTGCGGTCCCAGGCGTCCGGCATCAGGTCGGCGTACGCCCCGGCCGACACGGTGAACGACATGATCCGTTCCGGGCCGGACTCGGCCGGCAGCACCGCCAGCTCGGCGGCGTTCTGCCGGGCCTGCTGGCGGATCAGCACCGCCGACGGCGCGTTCTGCGCGAACAGCTTGGCCAGCCGGCTGTCGGGCGCGTCCTGCAGGTACTCCAGCTGGTTCTCGGCCACGCAGCGCAGGTGCCCGGCCAGGTCCAGCGCCGTCCACTCGGTACAGGGGGTCGGCACCGACCAGTCCTCGACCTGCGCGGCCAGCCCCCGGATCGCCTGGACCCCGTCCTGGTAGGACTCCAGCAGGCGATGCCTATCTGGCGGCGTGCCCTCCAATGGATCTCCCCGTCCCCCGACTGTTCACCGATGCGCCACCGCATCGTCTGGCTCGCGGCGATCCCGGCGCATCCTCGAGTGCGTAGGGTCTCAAAGTTCCGGCCCGGGTGCCACCCGCCGTGGCACCCGTTCCCCGGGCCGGTCCGCGCCGCCCGCCGTCAGGCCGCCACGCCGCGCCCGACCCGGAAGGTCAGCCGGTGCGCCTCGCGGGCGGTGCGCAGCCGGTCCACCTCGTCGGTCCACGGCCGCACACTGGTGCGGGCCTTGGCCTTGCGCCGGGCGATCTCGGCGGCGCGGCGGGCCTTGGCCGGGTCCTTGGCGTCCTGCGGGGCGTAAGTCTTGGGGCCCATCGCCACCCGCTCGGCGGCCTCGGCGGCGCGCAGCGCCTCGGTCAGCGCCCGGTCCAGCTCGACCGCCAGCGCCCGCAGTTCCTCGGTGGGCCGGGCCGCGCCCTCGGCCTGCGCCCGCCGGAACGCGTCCTCGGCCCGCACCGCGTCCGCCAGCCGGTCGCGGTAGGTGCCGGCCAGCTCCTGATCGGCGGCGTACCGCTCCATGACATCCTTGGTCATCCGGCGGCCCAGCGGCATGGCGGGGGTCCTTCCTCTCGCTGCGGTCGTTTCCGGAGGACAGGGTACGCGCATGGCCGCTTTCCCGGGGGCGGGGGCACCGCGTCGGACGGGATCTCTACCGGCCCGTGCCTTTACGCAGTAAGGTGCAGCCATGGTCAGACAGCCCAGCGTGGCGGCCCAGAACCGCCCGCCGCTCACCCGCGAACGCATCATCGAGGCGGCGCTGCGCATCGTGGACGGCCAGGGACTCGGCCGGCTCACCATGCGGCGGCTCGGCGACGCCCTCGAGGTCGAGGCGATGGCGATCTACCACCATCTGCCGCGCGGCAAGGAGGAGCTGCTGGACGGGCTGGTCGCCCATGTCGCGGTGCACCCCGCGCAGATCGGCCGGACCGGCCGGGCCGCCGACTGGCGGGCGGCACTGCGCGGCTGGGCCGGCGACTACCGCGCCCGGCTGCTGGAGCACGCCGGGGTGCTGCCGCTGGTGGTGACCCGGCGCAACCCCGCGGCGTTGGCCTCCACCACCGCGTCCCTGCGGGAGATCCTGCGGCTGGCCGGGCTGCCCGAACGCGCCGCCGCCGACGGCGCGCACGCCCTGCTCGGCTACGTCATCGGGCACGCCGCCCTGGAGGTGCGGGGCGAGGCCGCCGGCGAGGAGGCGGTGGACTGGCAGGCCCGCTTCACCGCCGGGCTGGAGCTGGTCCTCACCGGGCTGGCCGCCCAGAACCCCCGCTGAGCCGGGCCGGGCACCCGTCCGGGCGGTGCCGGGGAGCCGGTCGTGGCTAGTCCGGCGGTAGGAAGGTGTCAGATCAACATCGTCCCAACGGGCTATGTCGCGGTGACCTGAACCACAGCAAACTGGTGAACGTCCAAGGAGACAGTTCCGAACATCCGCGAGTAGTCGAACCCGGAGGCACGCCGATGTGCCCGCACCAGCCGCCCTGTCCGCCCCACGACGCCCCCGACCGCGACGCCGCCCGCACGCTGGCCCGCCATCCCGAACAGGGGTGGAGCCTGCTGTGCAACGGCGTGGTGGTCTTCGAGGACACCGGTGAGCTGCTGCCCGACGGGGAGGTCATCGCCCCGCAGCGCCCGATCGCAAGGTCGGCCACGCCCGCGGTCTGAGCGGTCTCCACGACGGGGGCCTGTTCAACGCAGTGATCACTTCGGGGGCACAGCCGCCTGCCCGATCCCGGGCCACCCGGCCCGGGATCGGCTCACGCGCGTGTCCGCCCGTTCACGCCGGGGCGCCGATCCGGGCCCAGCGGCGCAGCCACGGCTCCACCGCGGCGCCAACCGCGGCCGGGTTCCTGTCGAGGTCGTGCCGTTCGCCCGGCAGCACCGTCACCTGCGTGGCGTCGGCCGGGTCGGGGATCCCGAACGGATCCCGGTCCCCGTTGACCACCAGCACCTCCGTCCCGGCGGTGCGCAGTTCGCCGGCGCGGGAGACCCCGGGCCGGCGCGGCGGACACAGCGGGAACGCCAGCGCCACCACCCCGGCGGCGCCCGCGGCGCGGGCGGTGCGGCAGGCCACCCGCGCGCCGTTGCTGCGGCCGCCCTGGACGAGCGGCAGGCCGCCGATCCGGTCGCGCAGCGCGCCGATCACCTCGAGCCACGCCTCGTCCTGCTTGACCGGTGAGCCGGGGGCGCGCCGCCCCGCCAGCCGGAACGGCTGCACGACCCGCGCCACCGCGCCGCCGAGCCCGAGCGCCGCCGCGCGCACCGCCAGCAGGTCGGGGGCCTGCACTCCCCCGTTCGAGCCGTGCGTCAGCACCAGCCAGAACGCCGGGTCGCCCGGTTCGTCCAGGGTGACCTCGGCGGGCCCGTGCGCCGTCATGATCCGCATGGGGCCACGCTAACGGCGGCCGGTCCGTCCCCGGCACCCGGCCCGCCGGGTCAGCGCTCGGGCGTGTCGGGGCCCAGGGCGCGGCGGGCCCGGTCGTCGAAGCTCTCGTGCAGCAGCCCGCCCCACCAGTAGTCGTCGGGGACCCGGATCGCCTCGCCGAGCACCTGGTGCGTCTCGGCGGGATCACCGGCCGGTCCCTGGACGTGGCGCAGCGCGGCCAGCGCGTAGATGTGGTCGAGCGCGCCGAACACCTCGCCGGTCAGGGCGGGCAGGCTCCCGTCGGCCACCGCCGACTCCACCACCGGCTCCCACCAGGGGATCTCGGCGTCCTCGTCGCGCTCCCCGAACCCGCGGCGCAGCCTGGCCCGGACCTGCCCGGCGACGGCGGACCGGGTCAGCCCCTGCGCCCACACCTCGCCGGCCTCCTCGGCGCGGCCGCGCAACGGCAGCGTCCGCGCCAGCAGCTCGGTCGCCAGCGGCCCCACCTCCGGGTCGGTGGCGGCCTCCTCGTCCTCCAGCACCGTCCGGAACGCCCCGATCGCCTGGTCCAGGTAGGCGATGCCGATCGCGGTGGCCAGCCGGGCGTAGGCGTACGGGGAGGTCTCCCGGTCGATCATCCGCAGCGCCGCGGTCAGCACCCGCTGCGCCCGGGCCGGCTCGCCGCGTTCCAGCAGCCGCTGCGCCAGGTCGTGCGCGGCGACCGGGGCGTACTGCGGGTTGCCGGTCTCGATCACCCGCTCCCACCAGCCGCGGGCGGTCTCGAAGTCGCCGTCCTCGTCGGCGAGCTGCGCCAGCGCCAGCAGCGCGGGCGGCAGGTAGCCGGGGTTGCCGAAGTCCACCACCGTCCGCCAGGCCCGGGCGGCCTCGTCGCGCTCCCCCGCGCGCTCGTGCAGCAGCGCCAGGTGGTAGGCGGCGCGCGGCCCGTACTCGGGGTCCTCGGTGCCGATGGCGATCCAGTCGGCGTCCCGGGCCCCCGCCACGTCCCCGACGTCGTCGAGCACGACCGCCAGCCCGAGCGCGGCCCGCGCCCGGTGCGGCCCCTCCCCCATCCTCAGGACCTGCTCGAACAACCGGGCGGCCGCCTCCGGCTCACCGCCCTCGGCGAGCCGGCGGGCCTCCTCGCACAGCAGCGACGGATCTGCGGTCGCCTCGTCCGGGGTCGTGCTCATGGTGCCTTCCGGGGGGTGGGCCGACAAGTCCCTGAAACCCTACCCAGCAGGGGCCGGAAGACCCGGTGAAACGCCGGGGCGTGCCCGGCGTTCCACCGGAAAACGATCTCAGTCCTCGAAGGCCTCCGGGGGCGGGCAGGCGCACACCAGGTTGCGGTCGCCGTACGCCTGGTCGATGCGGCGGACCGGCGGCCAGTACTTGGCCTCGCGCAGCGACGGCAGCGGGTAGGCGGCCTCCTCCCGGCCGTAGGGGTGCTTCCAGGAGTCGGCGGCCAGGTGCTCGGCGGTGTGCGGGGCGTTCTTGAGCGGGTTGTCGGCGCGGTCGTAGGTGCCGTCGGCGACCCGGGCGATCTCCCGGCGGATCTGGATCATCGCGTCGCAGAACCGGTCCAGCTCGGCCAGGTCCTCGCTCTCGGTCGGCTCGATCATCAGGGTGCCGGCCACCGGGAACGACAGGGTCGGGGCGTGGAAGCCGTAGTCGATCAGCCGCTTGGCCACGTCCTCGGCGGTGATCCCGGTCTCCTTGGTGATCTTGCGCAGGTCGGCGATGCACTCGTGCGCGACCAGCCCGTTCCGCCCGGTGTACAGGATCGGGTAGTGCGGGGCCAGCCGCCGGGCCACGTAGTTGGCGGCCAGGATGGCGCCCTCGGTGGCCTCGCGGAGCCCGTCGGGGCCCATCATCGCGATGTAGGCCCAGGAGATCGGCAGGATCCCCGCCGAGCCCCACGGGGCCGCCGAGATCGGGCCGACGCCGGTGTCGGCCGGCCCGGCCTCCGGGCGCAGCGGGTGGCTGGGCAGGAACGGCACCAGGTGCTCGGCCACGCCGACCGGGCCGACGCCCGGGCCGCCGCCGCCGTGCGGGATGCAGAACGTCTTGTGCAGGTTCAGGTGCGAGACGTCGGAGCCGATCTCGCCGAGCCGGGCCAGGCCGACCAGGGCGTTGAGGTTGGCGCCGTCCACGTACACCTGCCCGCCGGCGTCGTGCACGGCCTTGCACACCTCGACGATGGTCTCCTCGAACACCCCGTGGGTGGACGGGTAGGTGACCATGATCGCGGCGAGGTTCGCGCCGTGCTGGGCGATCTTGGCGTGCAGGTCGTCCAGGTCGATGTTGCCGCCGGAGTCGCACTTGACCACCACGACCCGCATCCCGGCCATCGCGGCGCTGGCGGCGTTGGTGCCGTGCGCCGAGGACGGGATGAGGCAGACGTTGCGGTGCTCCTCGCCGCGGGAGGCGTGGTAGCCGCGGATCGCCAGCAGCCCGGCCAGCTCGCCCTGCGAACCGGCGTTGGGCTGCACCGAGACCTTGGCGTAGCCGGTGATCTCGGCCAGCCAGCCCTCCAGCTCGCCGATCAGCTCCAGGTAGCCGCGGGCCTGGTCGATCGGCGCGAACGGGTGGATGTTCGCGAACTCCGGCCAGGTGATCGGCTCCATCTCGGTGGTGGCGTTGAGCTTCATCGTGCACGAGCCCAGCGGGATCATCGTGCGGTCCAGCGCCAGGTCCTTGTCCTGCAGCCGGCGCAGGTAACGCAGCATCGCGGTCTCGGACCGGTGGGCGTGGAACACCGGGTGGGTCAGGTAGACGCTGTCGCGCCGCAGCCCCTCCAGCAGGTCCCCGGCCGGCGCGGGCCCGCCGGGCCCCTCGATCCCGAACGCCTCCAGCACCCGCGTGACGTGCTCGGCGGTGGTGGTCTCGTCGCAGGCGATCCCCACGTGGTCGGCGTCGACCGGACGCAGGTTGATCCCGCGCTCCAGGGCCGCCCCGACGACCTCGGCGGCGCGGCCCGGCACCCGGGCCAGGACGGTGTCGAAGAACACGTCGTGAACGATCTGCACGCCGCCGGACCGCAGCCCCTCGGCCAGCGTGCGGGCGTGCCCGTGCACCCGCTCGGCGATCGCCCGCAGCCCCTCCGGGCCGTGGTAGACGGCGTACATCCCGGCCATCACCGCCAGCAGCACCTGCGCGGTGCAGATGTTGCTGGTGGCCTTCTCCCGGCGGATGTGCTGCTCGCGGGTCTGCAGCGCCAGCCGGTACGCCTGGCGGCCGTCGGCGTCCACCGACACCCCGACCAGCCGGCCGGGCAGCTGCCGCTGGATGCCCTCGCGGACCGCCATGTAGCCGGCGTGCGGGCCGCCGAAGCCGTACGGGACGCCGAACCGCTGCGAGGAGCCCACCGCGATGTCGGCGCCCAGCTCGCCCGGCGGGCGCAGCAGCGTCAGCGCCAGCAGGTCGGCGGCCACCACCACCTGGGCGCCGCGCTCCTTGGCCTGGGCGATCACCGGGGCCAGGTCGCGGACCGCGCCGCCGGCCCCCGGGTACTGCAGCAGGACCCCGAAGCAGCCGTCGCGCTCGGGCAGGCCCTCCGACAGGTCGGCGACCTCGACGGCGATGCCGAGCGCCGCCGCGCGGGTCCGCACCACCTCGATGGTCTGCGGCAGGACGTCGGCGTCGATGAGGAACGCGCCCGGCTCCTTGGCCTTGGACACCCGGTGCGCCAGCGCCATCGCCTCGGCGGCGGCGGTGCCCTCGTCCAGCATCGAGGCGTTGGCCACCGGCAGCCCGGTCAGGTCCGCCACCACGGTCTGGAAGTTCAGCAGCGCCTCCAGCCGGCCCTGGGAGATCTCCGGCTGGTAGGGGGTGTAGGCGGTGTACCAGCCCGGGTTCTCCAGCACGTTGCGCAGGATCACGCCGGGGGTGATCGTGCCGTGGTAGCCCAGGCCGATCATCGAGGTGAGCACCGTGTTGCGGGAGGCGATCTCGCGCAGCCGGGCCAGCGCGGCGCTCTCGTCCAGCGCGGCGGGCAGCGCCAGCGGCCGGCCGGTGCGGATCGCGGCGGGAACGGCGTCGGCGACCAGCGCGTCGATGTCGCTGTAGCCGATCCGCTCCAGCATCCGGGCGTGGTCGTCCGGCGAGGGTCCGATGTGCCGGTCGGCGAACGTGGTGTGGGCTGTCGTCATGGCTGGGGAGCCTCCTGGGCTGCGGCGCGGGCTGTCGCAGTGGTCCGGCCCGCGGGCGGGCCCGCCGGCCGTCTCCCCCTCTGTCATCTGCACCTGAGAGCTTCACCCGCCGGGCGGCGGGCTTGCACCTTCGGTGAGACGCCGTTCCCCGTTCGCACCGGGAACACGCCTGCTTTCCAGAGATGCCTTCCCCGCACGGTCCTTTTGCCTGAGAGGTTCCGGGGAGGGTTGCCCCTTCGGCGCCCCGCGCCCTGCGGCGCGAGGTCTCTCCCGCGCGGGGTTTGACGGCTACCTCCGCCACTGTACTCAACCCCTGGGCCAAGCGATCACAACGGTCCCGCCTCGAGACGGAAAACGCAGGTCGACGTGGGGATGCACACGCTTTGCCGACCGCTACGATGGCCCCCGACAACACGACGGGGACCCCAGGCCGCTCCGGCCGCGGGACGGGGCTGGGGGTTGGTGCAGTGGAGCCGACGAGGGGCCCTCGACGCGTCGCGCCCGGTTCTGGGACGCTGATCACGATGAAGTGTCCGGACGGCGGTGTCACGTGACACCGACTCACGACAACGCGGTGGACCGGCGGCAGGCCGGCACCGCTCCCGGCGAGCCCGGCGGGCGGGAGCCCCGGGCGCAGCGGCCGGAACCGGCCGAGCCGACCCCGGCCGCCGCGGCGACGGTGGACGAGCCGTCGCTGCCGCGCCGGATCCGCCGGCCCGGCGACGCGATCCGGTTCGCCGCCTCGGTGGCCGGGGTGGCCGGGGTGCTGCTGCTGGTCAACATCGCCCAGGGCACCACCCAAGGGCTGCAGACCGACATCCGGGAGGGCACCGAGCGGGCCCCGCACGTGCTGCTCGGCCTGGCCACCCTGGTGTCCAGCTTCGGGGTGCTGGCGGTGCCGGTGGCGTTCGCCGTCGAACGGCTGCTGCGCCGCGAGGGGCTGCGGGTGGCGGTGGGCCTGCTGGCCGCGGTGATCGCGTTCGCGCTCACCGTGCTGCTGGACGGCTGGGAGATCCCGGCCGCGCCCGGCGGGGTGCTGGACTCGCTGATCTGGGGCGGCTCGCGGACCGCGCCGCTGCACACCGACATCACCCCGGTGATCGCGTTCGTCACCGCGGTGGGGACGGCCGGCCGGCCGCGCTGGCAGGCGGCGATCTGGACGATGATCGGGCTGGCCGCGCTGACCGGGCTGACCGCCCAGTACGCCTCGGTGTCGGCGCTGGCAGCCACCTACTTCCTGGGCCGCGCGATCGGCTACGGCACGCTGTACGCGGTCGGCGCCCCCAACCCGCGGCCGCCCGGCGCCGCGGTGCTGGCCGCGCTGGGCCGGCTGGGGCTGCGGCCGGTGCGCGCCCGGCGGCTGCCCGACCGCGACGACGTCCGCCGGTACGGCGTCGCCGTGGAGGACGGCCGGCGGCTCGGCGACCCGCCGCATCCGGACGCCGAGTGGCGGCTGGAGGTCACCGTCCTGGACCGCGACCAGCAGACCGCCGGGATGCTGTACCGGGTGTGGCGGCTGGTGCGGCTGCGCGACCGCTCCACCCGCCGCGCGGTCCGGTCGCTGCGGCGGTCGCTGGAGCAGGAGTCGCTGATGGCGTACGCGCTGCACGCCGCCGGCGCGCGCACCCCGCAGCTGCTGGGCACCTGCGAGGTGGGCACCGAGGCGGCGCTGCTGGCCTACGAGCACGTCCCCGGCCGGACCCTGGACGCCCTCGACGACGCGGAGCTGACCGACGAGTTCCTCACCGACCTGTGGCGGCAGTTCGGGCTGATGCAGGAGGCGCGGCTGGCGCACCGGCGGCTGGAGCAGGGGTCGGTCCTGCGCGACGACTCCGGCGCCGCCTGGATCGTCGATCTGCGCGCCGGGGAGACCGCCGCCAACGACCTGCTGCTGCGGCTGGACCTGGCGCAGCTGCTGACCACGCTGGCGCTGCGGGTGGGCGCCGAACGGTCGGTCGGCACCGCCGCCGCCGTGCTGGGCGCCCGCGCCCTGGCCGGCGCGGTGCCGCTGCTGCAGCCGGTGGCGCTCAACCGGGGCACCCGCGCCGCGCTGCGGCACGACCGGGAGCTGCTGACCCGCATCCGCGAGCAGATCCTGCGGCTGGAGCCGGAGACCGAGGCCGCCCCGGTCCGGCTGGAGCGGTTCCGGCCGAGCACCATCGTCAGCATCGTGGCGCTGACCATCGCCGCCTACATCGTCTTCCCGCAGCTCAGCGATGTCGACGTGGGCGGCCTGGTGGCCAACGCCCACTGGTGGTGGGTGCTGGTGGGGATCGCCGGCGCGGCGGCCTCCTACCTGGCGGCGGCCTGGATGCTGATGGGGTTCGTGCCCGAACGGCTGCCGCTGGTGCGGACCGTGCTGGTGCAGCTGGCCGCCTCGTTCGTCAAGCTGGTCGCCCCGGCCGCGGTCACCGGCGTCGCGCTCAACACCCGCTACCTGCAGCGGGCCGGGGTGCGGCCGGGGCCGGCGGTGGCCAGCGTCAGCGCCTCCCAGCTGATCGGGCTGGCGATGCACGTGCTGCTGCTGGTGCTGTTCGGCTTCGTCACCGGCTCCACCGGCACCGCCACCGAGAACCTGGCCCCGTCCCGGATGATCGTGATCGTGCTGCTGGCGGTGGCGGTGGCGGCCGGCGCCGCGGCGATGGTCCCCCCGATCCGCCGGCTGGCCGCCGATCGGCTGCGGTCGATGTTCTCCGGGGTGCTGCCGCGGCTGGCCGACGTGCTGCAGTCGCCGCGCAAGCTGATCACGGGGTTCGGCGGGACGCTGCTGCTGACCGCGTCCTTCGTGCTGTGCCTGGACGCCTCGATCCGGGCGTTCGGCGGGGAGCTGGCCTGGACGTCGGTGGTGGTGGTGTTCCTGACCGCCAACGCGCTGGGTTCGGCGGCGCCCACCCCCGGCGGGCTGGGAGCGGTCGAGGGCGCCCTGTCGGTGGGGCTGACCATCTCCGGGCTGCCCGCCGAGACCGCCACCTCCGCGGTGCTGCTGTTCCGGCTGCTGACGTTCTGGCTGCCGGTGCTGCCGGGCTGGGGGGCGTTCGCGTACCTGCAGCGCAAGGAGATCATCTGAGCGCCGGGGGCGGCTCGGGGGAACCTCCGGGACTATATGATCGTTTGTGGGTTATGTGCCGGGTTTTCCGGGTATAGGGGCGGGCACTGATCGTCTGATGTGTGTCTCAGCTGGTGCGCCGGACCCGCCGACGTGCCAGCTCGTCATGAGGATGGGGGGCGTCATCGCGGACCGCGCGCTCGGCGGGCAGCTCGGCCAGGCTGCCCTCGACCTCCTGCCAGACCCGGCCCAGGGCTATGCCGAACACGCCCTGCCCCCCGGCCAGCAGATCCACCACCTCGTCGGCGGAGGTGCACTCGTAGACGCTCACGCCGTCGCTCATCAGGGTGATCTGGGCCAGGTCCTTGACCCCGCGGTCGCGCAGATGGGACACCGCGGTGCGGATCTGCTGCAGGGACACGCCCGTGTCCAGCAGCCGTTTGACGACCTTGAGCACCAGGATGTCCCGGAAGCTGTACAGCCGCTGGCTGCCCGAGCCGTGCGCGGCCCGCACACTGGGCTCCACCAGCTGGGTGCGGGCCCAGTAGTCGAGCTGGCGGTAGGTGATCCCGGCCGCCGCGCACGCCGTGGGACCGCGGTAACCGACGTTCTCAGGCGGGGGCGACACCTGGGTGTCGAACAGCAGTCCCTGCTCTCCGGCACGCTGTGAGGCGACGTGCCTGTCAGGGTGCTCAGAGTGCGCCTTGCCCTCGCCGCTGCTCACCGCCACGCGGACCTCCGGCTTCTATCAGCCCGTGCCGCTTCGTCAAGGGGGTTTGACGAATTACACCACGGGTGTTCCACCAGCACGGTAGGTGCCGGTCAGGGTGTGGTCAACGTTCGGCGTCGGCGCGTCGCATGCCCGGATGAACCGGCTTCACGTGGGCAAACTGCGCGCAGGCGCCCTCATCGCTTCCCTTACCCCGTTCCCCAGCGTAATCAACGGCCAGGAGCGAACCGGTCCGCGGGGGGCCGGTGGGCGCGTCGTCAGCCGGCCCGGCCGAAGTCCTCCGGCGAGATGGTGTTGAGGAACTCGCGGAACTTCTCCACCTCGTCCTCCTGCTCGTCGGGGATCGCCACCCCCGCCTCCTCCAGCACGTCCTCGCTGGCGAAGATGGTCGCCCCGGTGCGCAGCGCCAGGGCGATCGAGTCCGAGGGGCGGGCGCTGACCTCGACCCCGTTGGAGAACACCAGGTCGGCGAAGAAGATGCCCTCGCGCAGCGCGGTGATGTTGACGGTGCGCAGCTGGACGCTGAGCGCCTCCAGGACGTCCCGGAACAGGTCGTGGGTCAGCGGCCGCGCCGGCAGCACCCCCTGCTGGGCGAAGGCGATCGCGGTGGCCTCCACGGCGCCGATCCAGATGGGCAGGTACCGATCCCCGGCCGTCTCCTTCAACAGGACGATCGGCTGGTTGGAGGGCATCTCGACCCGGACGCCGACGACCTCCATCTGCTTCACAGCGGCTCCCTGCTGCTTCTCGGCTGTTTCGATCGGCTCGTGACGGACCCTTATGCCAACGTACACCCTCCGGTCGGCGGCGATCCCCCGCCGGGCGCGATGATCCGTCGCCGGATCGGGCGGTTCACCGGTCCAGGGTCTCCCGCAGCCCGGCGCAGACCAGCGCCGCGTGCACCCGCGCCAGCAGGTCGGCGATGGCGCGGGCGGTCCGCTCGGCCTCCTCGGGCCCGCCGGGGCCGCGCCGCCGCAGCAGCGGGGCCACCGCCTGCTCGATCAGTCCCAGCTCCCGGTCGGCGGCGGCCTTGACCGCGCGCAGGTGCCGCACCTGCACGCCGTGGCGGCCCAGCGCGGCGGCGGCGCGGGTCACGGCCAGCGCCTCGGCGCCGTAGTGCCGGCCGGTCCGCCGGACCAGCCCGGCGTCCTCCAGCTCGGCCAGCAGCTCCTCGTCGGCGGCCGCGCCGTCCAGCAACTGGCGGCGGGTCAGCCGGACGTCCGGGACGTCCTCGCCCGGCGCGGCGGCGGCCCCGTCGGCGGCGACCAGGCGGCGCGGCGCCCGCGCCGGCCGGGCCGGTGCCGCCCACGGCGGGTCGACCTCCTCGCCCCGGTCCCTGGCCTGCAGGTACTCCTTGATCACCCGCAGCGGCAGATAGCGGTCGCGCTGCGCGGACAGGATGAAGCGCAGCCGGTCCACGTCGGCCGGGGTGAACTTGCGGTACCCGGAGGGGGTGCGCTGCGGCTCGATCAGCCCCTCGGCCTCCAGGAAGCGGATCTTGGAGACGGTGACGTCCGGGAAGTCGGGCCGCAGCAGCGCCAGCGCGTCCCCGATCGTCATCGTCCGCCGGGCGGGCTGGACGCTCACCGGCCTCCTCCCGGGCACGCCGGCGGCGGGCCGGTCCCACCGGCCCGCCGTGCCGTCGGTTCGGTTCGCGGCTCGCTCACGCCCGTGTCACACCCCGCCGCGGACGGCCTCAGCCGTAGTGCTGCGGATTGGTGAGGAACACCAGCCGGAACTTGCCGATCTGCACCTCGTCGCCGCCGGACAGCCCGGCCTGGTCGATGCGCCGGCGGTTGACGTAGGTGCCGTTCAGGCTGCCCACGTCGCGGACCGAGAAGGTGCCGCCGTGGCGGGCGAACTCGGCGTGCCGCCGCGAGACGGTGACGTCGTCGAGGAAGATGTCGCTCTCGGGGTGGCGGCCGGCCGAGGTGCGGTCCTTGTCCAGCAGGAACCGGCTGCCGGCGTTGGGGCCCCGCTTGACCACCAGCAGGGCGGTGCCGGGCGGCAGCTGCTCCACCGCGATCTGGTCGGCGCCGGTGTCCTCGGCGGGCTGGGCGTCGGGTTCGTAGGCCTCGATCCCGGCGATCGAGATGGTGGACGTGGACTCGCCAGGCGACTCCCGCGGGGGCATGGGCGGCGGTCCGCCCCGGGTGAGCGGAGTGCCGCACTGGGAGCAGAAGCGGGCATCATCCGGATTGGCGTGACCGCACTGCGTGCAGTAGACGCTCGGCATCGATCGGCTCGGCCTCCTACCTTCGGCGTGCCCCGGCGCGCCCGCGTTCCGCGAGCGCGACGACCCGCGCTGCTCTTCCCGACTCCCGCCCGTCACGCGACGGTTGCCGCAACTTATGCCGGGCGAGCCCGGAGGGTCAACCGAGACAGGGACCCGGGACTCCCCACGCTACTTCGTCAATGATCGCAGGTCCACGCCGCCGCGCGGGACGTCCCCGCCCGCGGCCGCGACCTGGCCGGAACCGGACCGGCACCTTTACATCGTAGATCACACGATCGCGGTGGTCAGCGCCCGGACGCGCGGACCGGCAGCGGGTCCAGGGCCAGCCGCACCGCGCCGTGGTCGAGGGCCTGCGGCAGCGGGCGCCCGGGACTCAGGCCGCGCGGCCGGCGCAGCAGCCGCGGGTCGTGCCCGCGCAGCAGGCTCGCCAGCAGCGAGGTGGTCACCAGCAGCGCCAGGCTCTCCCCCGGGCACCGCCCGGCGCCCGCCCCGAACGGCGTGACCGCCCCGTCCGCCGCCGCCCGGCCGTCCAGCCAGACGTCGGGGTCGAACCGGTCGGCGTACGGCAGCGTCGCGCGGTCCCGGCCGAACAGCGGCAGCAGCACCATCAGGGCCGATCCGGCCGCCAGGACCCGGTCCCCCCACCGGGTGTCGGCGGTGCTGCGCCGCCAGACCACCGGGGCGACCGGCCACAGCCGTGCCGACTCCAGCACGCAGGCCCGCAGGTACGGCACCGACACCGGGCTCGGCGGATGGGCGGCGTGCAGGCCCGACAGCTCGTCGCGGACCCGGGCGAGCCGGTCGGGATGGGCGGCCAGCAGCACCAGCGTCCGGTACGCCGTCACCCCGGCCGCGCCGAAGCCCGACAGCCAGCGGGCCACCTGGCTCAGCGGGTCGCCGCCCTCCCCCGCCGGGCTGCGCGCCAGCTGCCCGGCCAGGCTCTCCGGCTCGGCCCGTTCGACGTACATCCGCAACCGGCGGCGGAACGTGTCCTGCAGCGCGGCGGGCGGCCTGCGGCGGCGGAACCGGCCCGCGCCCGGCGCGGTCCCGGCCAGCAGCGCGCCGAACATGTCGGTGAGCATCCGGTCGTCGCGGGCCGAGTCGCCGAGCACGATCCGGCGGGCCAGCCGCCGGTACGCGGCGGCGTAGGCGCCCCACGTCAGCTCCCCGTCGGCGGCGACCGCGTCCAGCAGCCGCGACGTCTCCCGCTGCACCCGCAGCATCATCGGCCCGGCGATCCGGTGCACCTGCTGGTGGGCGTCCAGCACGTCCTCGTCGACGCTGCGGCGTTCCACCGCGTCCTCGCCCGGCGGCGACGGCACCCGGTGGGGCAGCAGGTGCGGGGGAACCCCGTCCCCGCCGGTGAGGTCCGGCGGGGCGAACTCGGCGGACCCGCCGGTCAGGACGCGCCGCGCGTCGCGCCGCGACAGCACCAGCACCAGGCGGCCGCCGGGCAGCGCGATCCGCACCGGGCCGGGCCCGTACCGGCGGCGCAGCCGCAGGACGCGCCGGTCGGTCCACAGGGCCGGGCGGGGGCCTCGCGGCGCCAGCAGCGCGCCGCCCAGGCGGACGGTGTCGACGACCGAGGTCCGTCTGATGCCTTCCCTGCCGGATGTCCGCCTCATGTGCCCCCTCCGCGATCGGTGAACGCCGGTGTCCCCGGCGCTACCCGGCAGGGGCACCGTCATTCCTCGGCGGGGCGGGCGGCCCGGCTGTGGAGCTTTCACCGCCCTTTCAGGGGCCCCGGTGGGGAGGCTCCCAACGTTGCCTCCGGCGTCTTCAACGGCCGTGCGGCGCGTGCTGGACTTCTGGACCACCCGAACCCGAGCAAGGGGAGGATCCCATGACCATCGCGCGTTCGGCCGCGCTGATCGGCGGCGGCGCCGCGCTCGCGCTCGCGGTCTCCGGCTGCGCCTCGGCCGTGCAGGTCCGGCAGGTGGCGCAGCAGGCGGCCGCCGCCTTCGAGAGCAGCCCGGTGGGGTACGCCAGCCTCAACGGCGGCACCACCGGGGGCGCCGGAGGGACCACGGTGACGGTCACCGGCGCGACCGACTTCGTCCGGTACGCCACCGCGAGCGGCCGGTACGTCATCCGGGTGAACGGCACCGTCCGGCTGTCGGGGATGCAGAAGGTCGCCTCCGACAAGACGATCATCGGGGTGGGCACCGCCGGGCGGATCACCGGCGGCGGGCTGAACCTGAGCGGCGTCCGCAACGTCGTCATCCGTAACCTGGCCTTCAGCGGCTCCTCCGACGACGCGATCAACGTCGAGCGGTCGACCAACGTCTGGATCGACCACAACGACCTGACCGACGCCTATGACGGGCTGATCGACATCAAACGCGGCTCGGACTACATCACGGTGTCCTGGAACCACGCTTTCGGTCACGACAAAACGTTCCTGCTCGGACATTCCGACGACAACGGCGCGGAAGATCGCGGACACCTGCGCGTCACCTACGTGCACAACTGGTTCGACCGCACCAACCAGCGCCACCCCCGGGTGCGGTTCGGCAACCCCGTGCACGTGCTGAACAACTACTTCTACGGAATCGGCAGCTACGGCGTCGCCTCCACCGAGAACGCCGGCGTCTACGTCGAGCGGAACTACTTCGAGAACACCTCCAAGCCGACCGTCACGCAGACCGGCGACTCCGCCTCCGGCAACATCAAGCTGCTCAACAACCACCTGGTCAACTCGGGTGCCCCGGCCTCGCGCAACTCCACGCTGGTCGCCCCGATCCCCTACTCCTACACCCCCGACGGCGCCCCGGACGTGAAGTCCATCGTGACCGCGGGAGCCGGCGTCGGAAAGATCTGAACGACCGGCCGGTCCGGGCGGGAAGGACGAAGAATCCGGCCCGCCCGGGTCCGCGGCGCGAAGGAATTCAATGCCGCGAGCGTGATATCCCTTGGCATCTCACGACGTTCACGCCATGCTGTTGCGCCACGGAAGACGGACACCGGTCATCGGATCATCGGGACTGCCATGGCGGACAACGTCGTCGACATGGTCGTCGTGGAGTGCGACGGATACACCGTCGCGCTGCTCTGCGGCGAGATCGACTGCCACACCGTGCCGGACCTGCACGGCCGGCTGCGCCGGCTGCTCGTCCGGCTGGACCGCCCGCTCATCGTCGACATGAGCGGCGTGGCGTTCTGCGACGGGAGCGCGCTGCGGATGTTCTCCGCCGTGGAGGGCGAGTGCTCGCGGCGGCGCGTCCCGCTGGCGGTCGTGGGGCTGCGCGAGTACCTGGAGGGGCTGTTCCGGGCGTTCGGGCTGCACGAGCGCATCCCGCTGTGCACCACCCACCAGGACGCCCGGTGGTGCCTGCTGCCGCTGAGCGACGCGGAGATCGCCGCCTGGCCCACCGGCTGACCGCCCCGGCCGCGCCGGGGCCTCAGCGGGCGCCGGGCGGCTCCAGCCCGGCCGCGGCCAGCTGCCCGGAGGTCAGCAGGGCGGCGACCGGCCCGGGTTCGCGCAGCCGCCGCAGGCGGTCGGCGGCCTGCCGCTTGCGCGCCGCCAGCCGCCGCCGGGACGCCACCCGCCAGAACCTGGCGCGGTCGGCGGGCGAGGGGGCGGGCGCGCCGGACAGCTCGTAGCCCAGCGACCGCAGGTGCCGGCCGGCCTCCGCCTCGCACAGCGCGACCTCCCAGGGCGCCAGCCGCCGCACCCAGGTCCCCGAACGGGCCGCGCTCACCCTCTCGTGGGTGCGCCGGTGCCAGACCTTGCGGCTCGGCACCGCCTCGGGGGCCACCGCCGACGGCTCGGCCATCTGCGGGCCGTACTCGACGCCGAGGAACTCGCACAGCCGTCTCAGCTGGTGCTCGGGGTCGTCGACGAGGTCCTCGTAGCGCAGCTCGTGGTAGGAGTCGGGGCCGAGCAGGCGGGCGGCGCGGCGGCCGGCGTCGATCGCCTCGATCCAGGTCGACAGCGCGTGGTAGGAGTCCAGCTTGTACCAGGGCATCTCCTTGAGCGAGGCGACGCAGTCGCGGCCGTCGCGGATCAGGTGCACGATCTGCGCGTCGGGGAACAGCCGCAGCAGCACCGGGATGTACTGGAAGTAGCCGGGCCGCTTGTCGCCCCAGCGCGGCTTGTCGAACCGCCGGGCGTACGCGCGGAACACGATGCCCAGCGCCGACCCGAGCGTCCCAGGTCCGGCGACGATCTCGTCGATCACCTTCTGGGCGTCCAGGCCGAGGTCGCCGAACCGGGTCTTCCTGCGGTCGGTGATCCACCGCGCCAGCGTCTCCCGGTTGGCGGGGTCGGCCAGATCGCCGAAGCCGGTGCGCTCCTCATAGGCGGCCAGCAGGAACCGGGTCTCCGGCGGAATCGCGATCTGCGGATGGGCGTGCAGCATCAGCTGCAGCAGGGTCGTCCCCGACCGGGGGCAGCCGACGACGAAGATGGGCCGGTCATTCGTCGGACGCATGCAGTCAGACTCTACTTGCGCAGCGTATCGCCCGCTAGAGGGGGTCCGGCGGCGTCCCGTGGCGCCCGCTGCGGAACGGGCGCCACGGGCGCGGGTCAATCGCGCGGCCGCGGGATCGGGGCCTTGTCGACGACGCCCGCCTTGAGCATCGTGGCGTAGGACAGCACGGTGCCGGCGGGCGCACGGGCGACGGCGGGGTCCACCACGACGGTCCGCTCGCCGAGGAACGCGTACGTCCTGGGGTCGAAGACGTACTCCACCCGCGTCCCGGCGCGCCGGTCGATCCGGGCGGCCGCGACGCCCTTGCGGCCGGTGCCGTCCCGGGCGTCCCGGACCACCGTGACGCCGGGGATGGCCCCGGCGGCGCGGAACAGCGCGGCCCGCTGCGGCGCCGGCATGTACGCCTCGTAGAGCATGCCGAGCACTCGCGACCAGGCCTCCCGGTGGGCCTCCTCGTCGTCGCCCAGGCCGGTATACAGGTGCCGGTACATGCCCCGGGGATCGGCCGGCAGCCGGCTCAGGTAGGCGTAGTCCGTGCGCAGGTATTCCGGACGCTGGTCGAAGTCCAGCAGCTTCTCGGGCACGCCGGTCCGTGCGGTGCGGGGCGCGGTGGCCGGCAGCGGGTATCCCGGGTACGGCCGGGCGGGCAGCACCGTCTCGAGCACCACGGCGTCCAGCGACGGGCCGTTCACCGGCCACCACGTCGTCCGGCGCCCCCGGGACAGGTAGCGGCCGTACACCCCGCCGCCCACGTCGCCCTCGACGCCGGCCATGGATTCGGTCTCGAAGACCAGGTACTGGCCCGGCCGGGGCCGCAGCTCGGTACGCGGGGCGTGGTCGGCCGCGCGGTCGAGCACCTCGACGGAGGCGTTGGGCATCACGTGCACGACCGGCCGCCGAGGCGAGGGGTCGTCGCCGCGAACGGCGAGGGTCCCTCCGGCGAGGACGAGGGCGGTGCCCGCCGCGGCCAGCATCACCACGGATCCACGGCGCGGCCGGAACGCGCGGCGGCCGGGGCGTTCCGCGACGGAGGCCCCGGAGACGGCGGCCATCAGCCGCTCCTCTTCGGCGCGCAGGTCGGCCGGGTCCGGCACCGGGACCTCGGCGCGCAGGTTCTCCAAGCGGGTCATCTCATCCACCGACGGGCTCCTCGCTAACGGTCGAAGTGGGGTTGACCCCGCCGAGCTCCCGGCGCAGCCTGGCGCGCGCACGGCTGATCCGCGATCGGACCGTGCCGATGCGCACGCCCAGGGCCTGGGCGGTCTCCTCATAGCTGAGGCCGCCCCAGGCGACCAGCAGGAGCGCGTCGCGGTGCCCGGCGGGCAGCCCGGCCAGCGCGGCGGCCAGCGCCCGGCGGGCCGCGACGGCGCTGACCCGCTCGTCGCTGCGCTCGGTGAACGGCGCGGTGACCGGGTCGACGCCGGTGCGCTGCAACGCCCGCAGCGCCCGGACCTCGGTGCGCACGTGCCGCCCGATCAGGTTGGTGGCGATGCCGTACAGCCACGGGCGCGCGTCCGGGCGCGCCGTGTCGTAGCGGCCGCGGCGGCGGAACGCCGCCAGGAACGTCTCCGCCACCACGTCCTCGGCGGCGTCGGCGCCCAGCCTGCGGGTGACATAGCGCTTGAGGGCGGGCGCGTGCCGGTGGAACAGCTCGGCGAACGCCTCGGGCTCGTGCCGGGACCGGGCGATGAGATCGGCGTCGGCCGATCCCGCGATCCGGCTGGTTTCGCTCATGTGGGGGCCTTCCGGCTCTCGGTCGGGACACCCGTTGTTGCCCGCCCGAGCGCCGCCGGTTCCCTCGGGAACCCGCTTCCCTCAGGAACCCGCGCGTTCGACCACGGCGGCCCACTCCTCCAGGAGGGCCTGGGCGGCGTCGTCGTCGGCGGCCTCGGCCCACAGGTGGGTGACCGCCTCGGCCGGGTCGGGCAGCACCAGCACCCAGCGGCCGTCGTCCTCGACCACCCGCACCCCGTCGGTGGTGTCGATGGTGCGCCGCCCGGCGGCCTCCACGACGCTGCGCATCACCCCGCCCTTGGCCGCCCACGGGGTCGGCACGGAACGGCGCAGCAGGTGCGCCTGGGGGATGCGCGCGTCGATCTGGGAGAGGGTCAGCCGGGTCCGGGCGACCAGGCCGACCAGCCGGACGAACCCGGCGATCCCGTCGACGGTGTTGCTGAACTCGGGGAACACGAACCCGCCCCGGCCGTCCCCGGCGAAGATCACGTCCGGTGCGGCGGCCGCCTTGGTCAGCGCGTCCTGGGAGGTGGAGATCCACTCCACCTGGACGCCGTGGAACCGGCAGACCTGCTCGGCGACCCGGGTGGTGGTGACCGGCAGCGCCACCCGCCCGCCCCGCCGCTCGGCGGCGACCAGGTCCAGGAACACCAGCAGCGCCCGGTCGTCGCCGATCAGCTCGCCGTTCTCGTTCACCATCGACAGCCGCTCGCCGACCGGGTCGAACCGGGCGCCGAACGCGGCCCGCGAGCTGGACACCAGGTCGCCGAGCCGCTGCAGGTCCCGCATCCGCTCGGCGAGGGTCTCGGTGGGGTTGGCCTCGTCCAGCCGGTTGTTCCTGGTGAGCACCTCCACCCCGACCAGGCCGAGCAGGCTGGGCAGCACCAGCGAGGCGGTGCCGCCGGCGCAGTCCAGCACGATCTTCAGCTCGGCCTCGCGGACGCCGCGCTGGTCGACCCGGGTGAGCAGGTCGCGGGTGTAGGTCTCCAGGGTGCGGGCCGGATAGCTGAGCTGGGCGATCTCGCCGGGGAAGGCGCGGCGGAACTCCTGCCGGCCGAACACCCGCTCCAGCTTGCGCTGCGCCGCCAGCGACAGGTCGGCGCCGTCGGCGTCCAGGAAGATGATGTCCACGCCCTGCGGGTCGCCGGGGGTGGTGCGGATGTAGATGCCGCCGCCGGCGTCCTCGCGGGCGGTCTCGAACCGGGTGACCGGCAGCGGGCAGGCCTCCAGGTCGGCGACGTCGATGGCGCTGGCGGTGAGCGCGCTGATGATCGCGCGCTTGAGGGTGCGGGCGGCGCGGGAGGCGTCGCGGCCGGTGACGACGGTGGCGCCCTTCTTGAGGGTGGTGGCGTAGGCGCTGGCCAGCCGGACCGCCAGCTCCGGGGTGATCTCCACGTTGACCAGCCCGGACACCCCGCGCGGCCCGAACAGGGTGCGCTGGCCGCGCGACTCCCAGATGACGCTGGTGTTGACCACCGCGCCGGCCTCGATGGTCTTGAACGGGTAGACCTTGACGGCGCTGGAGACGTACGCCTCGGCCTCGATCACGCACTCGTCGCCGACGACCGCGCCCTCCTCGACCCGGGCGCCGGCCATCACGTCGGTGTTCTTGCCGATGACGCAGCCGCGCAGGTTGGTGGAGGGGCCGACGAACACGTTGTCGTGCACCACCGCGCGGTGCAGGAACGCGCCCTCCTTGACCACCACGTTGCTGCCGAGCACGGTGAACTCGCGCAGTTCCACCCCGGCCTCGACCTTGGCGTAGTCGCCGATGTAGAGCGGGCCCTTGAGGACGGCCTCGGAGTCGACCTCGGCGCCCTCGGCGATCCACACGCCGGGCGAGACCTCGAAGCCGTCCATCTCCACGTCGACCTTGCCGGACAGCATGTCGGCCTGGGCCTTGAGGTAGCTCTCGTGGGTGCCGACGTCCTCCCAGTAGCAGTCGGCGACGTACCCGTACAGCGGGGCGCCCTCGGCGAGCAGCTTGGGGAACACGTCGCTGGACCAGTCCACCGGGACGCCCTCGGCGACGTGGTCGAGGACCTCGGGCTCCATCACGTAGATGCCGGTGTTGACGGTGTCGGAGAACACCTGCCCCCAGGTGGGCTTCTCCAGGAACCGCTGGATGCGGCCGGCCTCGTCGACGATGATGATCCCGAACTCCAGCGGGTTGGGCACCCGCTTGAGCCCGATGGTGACCAGCGCCCCGTTCTGCTCGTGGAAGCGCACCATGTCGGTCAGGTCGATGTCGGTCAGGGCGTCCCCGGAGATCACGCAGAACCGGTCGTCGCGCAGCGCCTCCTGGGCGTTCTTGACGCTGCCGGCGGTGCCGAGCGGGATCTCCTCGGTGGCGTAGCTCAGCGACATGCCGAGCTCCTCGCCGTCGCCGAAGTAGTTGCGGATCAGCGCGGCCAGGAACTGCACGGTGACCACGGTCTCGGTGAGCCCGTGCCGCCGCAGCAGCCGCAGCACATGCTCCATGATCGGCCGGTTGATGACCGGCAGTAGCGGTTTGGGCTGGTTGGCGGTCATCGGGCGCAGCCGGGTTCCCTCTCCGCCCGCCATCACAACGGCCTTCATGGAGTGTCGCGCTCCCTTCGCTCAGCCGGCCTGAGGTCCGGGGTCCAGCCCCGTCCCGCCGCCGCGCGGCGGATCGTGGACGCCGGTGCGGTCGGCCAGCAGGAGCTGCCGCACCTGGACCCAATAGAGGACGGCCGCCCACCAGTACAGCGCCGTTCCCCAGATGGCGAAGGACCAGCCGATGATCCTCGCTCCGGTCGCCACCGCGCCGGAGTGGTCGCCCAGCAGGAGCAGCGGGAAGGCGTACAGCAGGCACAGCGTGCCCGCCTTGCCCACCATGTGCACCGGCAGCGTGCCGTTGTAACCGAGCCTGCGCAGCACCGGGACGATGGGGGTGATGGCGACCTCCCGGCCCACCAGCAACAGGGTCAGCCACAGCGGGATGATCTCCCGTGCCGTCAGGCCGACCAGGGTGGCCAGGATGTAGAGACGGTCGGCGGCCGGGTCCAGCAGCACGCCCAGCCGGCTGGTCTGCCCGAGCGTCCGCGCCAGCATGCCGTCCAGCCAGTCCGACAGGCCGGCGGCGGCCAGCAGCGCCAGCGCCCACCAGTCGTGTCCGGCCAGCACCAGCCACAGGAACAGCGGCACGCCCAGCAGCCTGGCCAGGCTCAACGCGTTGGGCACCGTCCACACGCGGTCCACGGCCCGCCCGGCCGGCTCGACCGGTGCCTCCACCAGCTCACCTCCAGTCCCGATGATCCCGACCCTACCCGCCGCGCCGGGCCGGGCTCGGGTAGCGTCCCACCTCATGCGCTGGACCCTGCACGGAGAACGCTCCATTTACGTCAGTCCGTGGCTGGATCTGCGACTGGCCGACGTGGAACTTCCGGACGGACGCCGATTCGATCATCATCTGGTGCGCGTACGGCCGTCCGCCGGGGTGGTGGCCGTGGACGGGGAGGGCCGCGCGCTGCTGATCTGGCGGCATCGGTTCATCCCCGACAGCTGGGGCTGGGAGATCCCCGGCGGCCGGGTGGAGCCGGGCGAGGATCCGGCCGCCACCGCCGCCCGGGAACTGGAGGAGGAGACCGGCTGGCGGCCGGGACCGCTCCATCATCTGCTCGACGTCCGCCCCTCCCCCGGCCTCACCGATGGGATTCATCACATTTTCCGGGCCGAGGGCGCGGTGCCCGCCGGCGAGCCGACCGACGTGGAGGCCGAGCGGATCTCCTGGGTGCCGCTGGAGTCGGTGCCCGCCCTGATCGCCCGGGGCGAGATCGTCTCCGGGTCCACCGTGGCGGCGCTGCTCTACCTCATGACCGGGGCTTGCGGCAACGGGGCGGGCGCGGGTTAACGTCTGGGCGGCAAGACGCGGGAGCCCGGCGAACCGGGCTGAGAGTGCGGCTGACACGGCCGCAGACCGCTGGAACCTGACCGGGTAATGCCGGCGTAGGGAGTAGTCGAGTCGCCATGACCGAAGCTGCAGTGTCCGCTGCCCGCAAGACCTACCTCACCAGCCCCACCCGCCCCGACCTGCGGGTGCCGATGAAGGAGGTGCCGCTCAGCACCGGCGAGTCCGTGGTGCTGTACGACACCTCCGGCCCGTACACCGACCCCGCCTACGAGGTGGACGTGCGGCGCGGGCTGCCCGCCCTGCGGGCGAAGTGGATCGCCGAACGCGGCGACACCGCCGAGTACGACGGCCGCCCGGTGCGGCCCGAGGACGACGGCCGCCGCTCCACCAATCGCGACCGGGCCGCCCTTTCCTTCCGCCCCCCGCGCAGGCCGCGCCGCGCCACCGGCGGGCCGGTGACGCAGCGGGCGTACGCGCGGCGCGGCGAGATCACCCCGGAGATGGAGTTCGTGGCGCTGCGCGAGGGCGTGGAGCCGGAGTTCGTGCGGGCCGAGCTGGCGGCGGGCCGGGCGGTGCTGCCGGCCAACGTCAACCACCCGGAGATCGAGCCGATGATCATCGGCCGGAACTTCCTGGTGAAGGTGAACGCCAACATCGGCAACTCGGCGGTGGCCTCCTCCATCGAGGAGGAGGTGGAGAAGATGACCTGGGCGACCCGGTGGGGCGCCGACACGATCATGGACCTGTCCACCGGCCGGGACATCCACACCACCCGGGAGTGGATCTTGCGCAACTCCCCCGTGCCGGTGGGCACGGTGCCGCTGTACCAGGCGCTGGAGAAGGTCGGCGGCAACCCGGCCGACCTGACCTGGGAGGTCTTCCGGGACACCGTGATCGAGCAGGCCGAGCAGGGCGTGGACTACATGACGGTGCACGCCGGGGTGCTGCTGCGGTACATCCCGCTGACCGCTCGGCGCAAGACCGGCATCGTCTCGCGGGGCGGGTCGATCATGGCGGCGTGGTGCCTGGCGCACCACGAGGAGAACTTCCTCTACACCCACTTCCGGGAGCTGTGCGAGATCTTCGCCGCCTACGACATCACCTGGTCGCTGGGCGACGGGCTGCGGCCCGGCTCGATCGCCGACGCCAACGACGAGGCCCAGTTCGCCGAGCTGCGCACCCAGGGCGAGCTGACGAGGATCGCGGCCGAGTACGACAACCAGGTGATGAACGAGGGTCCCGGCCACATCCCGATGCACAAGATCAAGGAGAACGTGGACCTGCAGCGGCAGTGGTGCGACGACGCGCCGTTCTACACCCTCGGCCCGCTGACCACCGACATCGCGCCCGGCTACGACCACATCACCTCGGCGATCGGCGCGGCCATGATCGGCTGGTACGGCACCGCGATGCTGTGCTACGTCACCCCCAAGGAGCACCTGGGGCTGCCGGACAAGGACGACGTCAAGGCCGGCGTGATCGCCTACAAGATCGCCGCCCACGCCGCCGACCTGGCCAAGGGGCACAAGGGGGCGCAGGCGTGGGACGACGCGCTGTCGGACGCGCGGTTCGAGTTCCGCTGGGAGGACCAGTTCAACCTGTCGCTGGACCCCGACACCGCGCGCTCGTTCCATGACGAGACGCTGCCGGCCGCCCCGGCCAAGACCGCGCACTTCTGCTCGATGTGCGGCCCGCACTTCTGCTCGATGAAGATCACCCAGGACGTGCGGAGGTTCGCCGAGGAGCGCGGGCTGTCGGAGCAGGAGGCCCTCGCCGAAGGCATGAAGGCCAAGGCCGAGGAGTTCACCGCCTCCGGCGGGCGGGTCTATCTCCCGCTGACCCCCACGGACGGCTGACGGCCCCGGAGACGTTCGACCAGGACGACACGGACGGTCATCCCGGACGGTCCCGTTTCAGCCCGGCGTACAGGCGGCCCCCCTCGGCACGGGCCGCCTGGAAGCTCGCCCATGAGGTGAGGCCGATCAGCGCCGCGTCGCCGGGCCGGGCACGGCGGAAGTCGTCGACGACCGTCCGGTCGACCTGGTAGGAGGCCCGGGCGGTGAGCAGCGCCAGCCGCCCGGCCGGCACGTCGGCGGCGGGCAGCCCGGCGAGCATCGGCTCCACCCAGGCCCGGCTGGGCATGGCCGGGCCGTTCTCCCCGGCCATGCCGTCCGGCGGGTCCGGCAGGAGGGCCCGGACGGATTCCGGCACCGAACGCCGCCCGACCTCGGCGAAGGCCGCGGCCGCGCGCGCGAAGGCGCCGGCCACGTGCGGGCTGCCGGCCGCCCAGCGCATGTCCTCGGGCAGTGCCGCGTCGGGCAGCAGGTCCAGCGACCGCCCGGGGCGGCGGCCCCGGGCACCGGCCCGCATCACGCGGGCGAGCAGCCGCCTGGCGCCGCCTCGCAGCGCCGCCGGCACGCCCGGTGGGAGAGGCGAATCGCCCAGGAACACGTTGACCATGCGATTGAGGTAATGGAAGGTGACCGCCACCCCGACCAGCTCGGCGGCCTCGGCGTCCGTGCGGAGCATTCCGGGCGGTGCCGCGGGACCTCCGGACGGTCCCCCCATCCCCCAGGCCGCGATCTCGCGCAGCCGTGGATCGGCGACCGACGCGAGCCGTCCCTGGGAGACGGCGGTGGCGTCGCGCCCCGAGGCCAGGCCGTGCAGCACGGTGCCGTGCACCTCGACGCAGTAAGGGCAGGTGTTGCCCAGCGACACGGCGGCCGCCGCCGTCTCCTTGACCGCACGCGGCACGCGGCCCGAGGCCAGGAGCGTCTCCCGCAGCATCATCCAGCAGGCCGCGAGGGACTCCGGCACGGGGGCGTGCAGCGCGACCGGTGGGGCGAGCATGCCGAAGTCCTGCTCGACCTGCGCGTAGACCGCGCCGGCCAGCCCCTCCGCGGCGCCGTACGGCACCGCGGAGACGTGGCGGATCTGGACCTGTGCCCCTCTGCGGGCCGCCCGGGCCAGCATTCTGCTCATTGCCGGGCCGTCATCCGCGGATCACGCCGGGCACCAGCGGCTCCACCGCGCGGCGGGCGCTCGTGGCGCCGTCCGGCGCCGGCGCCCCGTACCTGACCGGTATGCCGCGCTCCTGCGCCGCCCGCACGATGGCGGGCATGGCACGTTCGGCCAGCGCGGCGATGGTCATCGCCGGGTTGACCGTCAGGCCCGTCGGCACGGCGGAGCCGTCGGTGACGAAGATGCCGGGATGGCCGCGTAACTCGTGGCGGTCGTCCAGCGCCGAGGTGGCCGGATCATCGCCGATCCGGCAGGACGCGAGCGGATGCACCGTGTAGGCGCCGACCAGGTCGTTCGTCCACGGCCGCACCTTGGCCAGCCCGTCGCGCTCGAGGATCTCGCGCACCGCGGCGTCCGCCTCGGCCCAGCCTCGCGCCGTGTTCAGGGTGGGGCTGTACCGGAGGTTGCCGCGCCCGAGCATCTGCTGGGAGATGCGCATGGCGTTGCCGGTGGCCGGGGGCGGGCCGAAGACCCCCTCGTTGTCGTCCTCGGACATGATGAAGATCGTCAGCCAGGACTGCCAGCGCCGCAGCATCTCCTTCTTCCGCACCCCGAACCAGGTCGGGGCGCCGGCGTCCTCGGCGTCCGGCGCCTGGGCCAGGATCGTGCCCAGGCCCGGCGGGAAGTACAGCTGCTCCAGCGAGAAGCGGGAGAACTCGGGCAGGTCTCCGTCCAGCCGGTCCCAGTTCGCCACGACCGGGCCGCGGCCGATCTGGTTGGCGGCATAGGCCAGGCCGCCCTCGCGGGAGAGCCCGAGCACCTCGCGCACCCGGTCCTCGTCGATGACCGCCGTGTTGAGGCGTTCGCCGTTGCCGGAGAAGTACCGGCCCACCGCGTGGGGCATCTTCCCCAGGTCGGCCTCGGAGCGCTGCAGGATCACCGGGGTGGCCCCGGCCCCCGCGGCGAGAACGACGATCTTGGCGTCGATCGTCCCGCTCGCCGTGTGGATGCGGTAGTCCTCGTCGTCGATGACGTTGTAGTGGACCCGGTAGCCGCCGTCGTCGGTGCGGGTCAGCCGCTGCACCTCGTGCAGCGGGCGGATCTCGGCGCCGTGCGCCAGGGCCGCGGGAAGGTAGTTGAACAGCAGCGACCGCTTGGCGTCGAAGCGGCAGCCGGCCATCATCCAGTTGCAGTTGGTGCACTTGTCGTTGTCGACGGCGACCGGCACCGGATTGGCGGTCAGGCCCGCGTGGGCGCACGCCGCCGCCCACAGCCCGCCGGCGTAGGTGACCTCGTTCCAGTCCTGCCCGGTGACCGGCAGCGCCTCGGCCACCCGGTCGTACCAGGGCTCCAGCGTGTCCCGGGAGATCGCCTTCGGCCAGATCCGGCGGCCGATGCTGCCCTGGCGGTCGAAGACGAAGCGCGGTGCGCGGGGCATCGCGGCGAAGTACACGACGCTGCCGCCGCCCACGCAGTTGCCGCCGAGCACGCTCATGCCGTCGCCCACCACGAAGTCGAAGATCCGGGTGTAGGACGAACCGAGCTTGAAGTCGTGCTCGAACTCCCTGCTCTCCAGCCAGGGGCCGCGTTCGAGCACCACCACGCGGGCGCCGCCCGCGGCGAGGTGGTACGCGGCGATCGCGCCGCCGAAGCCGCTGCCCACCACCAGGACGTCGGTGCGTTCGACACTGCTCATCGCGGGCTCCCCGAAGGCGTGGTGTCGGGATGGACGTCGGCCAGCCGGCGGCCGTAGGAGTAGGCGGGGAAGCGCCACAGGCCGTCGGGGGAGGGCTCCATCAGCCCCATGGCCAGCAGGCCGGGATGCCCCTCGGCCAACGCGTCCCGGGTGTGCATGTGCGCGGCGGTGTCGAAGGCCATGTTGCTGAACAGGGCGAGAAGGACCCAGGCGTCCTTCTCCGGATGGCCGGGGGCCACCAGGGAGCGGACCAGGGCGGTCCGGTCCTCGAACGCGAGCGCGACGAAGGCGGGGACGCCGGGGTCCAGCGTCAGCCCGTGCTGGTCCGCGTACGCGCGCGCATGCTCGTTCAGCATGTCCGCCAGCACCGGCAGATCGGTGTGGATCCCGGTCGCTGGCGTCCGCAGCAGCTCGACCGCGCCCGCCGCGACCGCCCCGGGGCCCTCGGCGGCGCCCGCGACCGCCCTGTCGTCGGGGGAACGCCGTTCACCGGGAACGATGGTGTCGGCGAATGCCTCGAGTGTCATTGTCTCGGCTTC